>CAVRKG010000001.1:0-214042 GCA_963721955.1 uncultured Thermoleophilia bacterium
AAGTGTTCGTGTATGTTGCATGAGTGGTGCGTGCTGCTATCTACGCTCGGATCTCGTCTGACAGGGACGGGACACAGCTCGGTGTCGGCCGCCAGGTCGAGGACTGCGAACGGCTGATCGAGCGGCAAGGCTGGCAGGTCGAGGAGCGCTACGTCGATGACGATGTGAGCGCCTATGGCGGCAAGCCGCGCCCGGCCTATCGGCGGATGCTCGACGATCTGCGCGGCGGCTACCTGGACGCGGTGGTGGTCTGGGATCTCGACCGTTTGCATCGGCAGCCGCGGGAGTTGGAGGAGTTCTTCGATCTCTGTAAGGCCGCTGGTGTCTCGAAGCTGGCCTCGGTGAGTGGCGATGTTGACCTGTCGACGCACGATGGGCAGTTCCTTGCTCGTATCCTCGGTGCTGTGGCTGCCAAGGAGAGCGACGACAAGAGCCGCCGGATCAGGCGGAAGAAGGAAGCGGACGCCCAGGCCGGGAAGATCGCCGGGGGAGGCTCACGCGCCTACGGCTACGAGGACGACAAGCTCACGATCCGCGAGTCGGAAGCACTCGTGATTCGCGAGTGCGTCGCGAGGCTCCTTGCTGGGGAGGCGCTGCGGTCGATCTGTGCTGGCTTGAACGACCGTGGCGTTGTGACCTCGACCGGTGGCCAGTGGCAGGCGCAGACGCTGCGTCGGATGCTTCTCTCGGCTCGGATCTCGGGTCAGCGGGAGCACAACGGCGAGGTCGTCGCCGTTGCGGAGTGGCCAGCGATCATCACACCCGCCGAAACAAGCCGCATTCGCGCGCTGTTGTCCGATCCGGATCGGCGCACGAACAAGGTCGCCCGCCGCTACCTCCTCGTCCGACTGCTGCGCTGCGGATTGTGTGGTGAGACGCTCGTGGCGCGACCCAAGCAGGGCGGTGTCCGTGCCTACCAGTGCGCCAAAGGCCCTGGTCTCTCGGGCTGCGGGCGAATGTCGGTCAAAGCCGACCCGGTGGAGGAGTTCGTCGTCGAGGCCGTCCTCTACCGGCTGGACTCGCCCGAGCTCGCAGCAGCGATGAGCGGCCAACCCGGCGACCCCGACCAGGAGCGCTGGCAAACCGAGATCGAGCAATCCCGCCAACAGCTCGACGAGCTGGCAGCGATGTACGGGCGACGCGAGATCGGCCTGACCGAATGGCAGGCAGCCCGCACCCCGATCGATCGCAGAGTCACCGATGCGAAGAAGCAGCTTGGCCGGCTAACCCGCACCACCGCATTGGACGGCCAGGTCGGCCATGCGACAGAGCTACGCGAGCGCTGGTCGAGCTTGCCGCTAACTCGGCAGCACGCGATCGTCGCCGCCGTCCTCGACCACCTGGTCGTCGCTCCCGCCAGGCGCGGCTACAACCGCTTCGACCCGAGCCGGTTCACGCCCGTCTGGCGCGCCTGACACCCGGGCCGACCTGCGGGGCGCCACCCGGCCTCCGCCGGGCGACGCGCCCAGCAGGCCAGCCACGTCGTTCAGGACGCCAGGATCGGCGACCCGAAGCGGCAGCCCCTGCGAAGCGCACGACGCCTCGACCCAGGCGGCAACGACGGAGTGGTCAGTCATTCCAGGACACCCAGCAGGCCGGTGGCCCGCGCCAGCCTTCCTGCCCGGTCGAGTGCCACAGGTAGGACGGTTGTCGGCCCATCCGGGCAGACGCCTGTCCGATCACGTGCTCGGTCGAGGCGCCGCTGATGTAGACCGACTCCGGTTGGAAGCCCTGCCCGACCTCGTAGCGGTGCAACCCGGCAGGTCGGCGCTCGTCGAGCGCCTTGCTGGCGTACTTCGCGAGGTAGCGGGCCGCGAGGCGTGCCTCCTCGAGCGCCCCCGAGCCGACCGGGAGATCCCCAAGCAGCTTGATATGAACGTGGCCGCGTCCCCAGGTGCGGCGGATCAGCGGCTGCCCGATATACCGACCGACCGCGAAGTGAACATGCAACCCGTGACCGCCGGGATGCCACTCCGGCACCCACAGGTACGGGAACGCCTTGCCGCCCACGTCCCGTCGCAACTCGCGGAAGAAGCCGGCCACATGCTCGCGCAGCTGCACCGGGTCGTGGCAACCATCGCCCGCATACGTCAGCGTGCCAAGCCGATTCAGGCGGTTCGCCGCGCAGTAGCGACGGATCCTTCCTTGCGCACGCCGCGCCGCCTCAAGACCAGGCCGCTCAGGATCAGGCTCCCGATAGGCGCCGCCGTCCGACCGTCGCGGTGAGTAGAGACAGCCTCCCGCCTCGCCCGCAGCCGGATACAAACACAGCCGCCAAAACGACCGCAGCTCCGGCCGTCGAACAGCTGCCGAACCTCCATTGCCTCCTGAGAGCACCACGACGCCACCTCGCTGCTTGAACCACCACGACACAAGCGAATGGCGTCCGGAATGCTCCGACCGCAACTACGAGGCTACCGGCCGTGCCGGATGGCGACACAGGGCCGCCGCCGCCTCACGGTTCGCGCCCGGCCCCGTCGCGCGCCTGCGGCGCCGCGCCGGGTCCCCAAGCCGGGCGCAAACCGGGGGGAGGCCGGCGCCGGCGGCGGCACGAAGCCCGATTACGAGTTTCGTTGCTAATACAAGAAAAGAGGCGCGCGCTCCGCGCGCGCCAAACCCAGGAGCGTGGCAACCGACCACCCCTGCCCTGAACGCGCCCAGCCTGCCCGCCGTGCTCACCCCGTCAACCCCGCAAGCGGGGTCGGCGCTACGCGCCTTGACGGGCCTCCGCCCGCCGGGCAGACGGCACTTATCAGGGCAGGGCGACTACGAGGGATCGGCGAGATCCGGGAGTGCGAATCCGTGGAACAACGGAAACACCACCCGATCACGCTTCGGCCAGCCGTCCACACTCAGATCGACAGACCATTGCGAGCGATCCTTGACAAGGTAGATCTCGATCGGCTCTCGGCGAAACGTGATCTGCGCCGAGTCCATTGTCCCGACCTCCTCATCGGTGCGCATGAATCCGTTGCTCTCGAGTTGCCGCACAAGCCAAGCAACGCTCTCGGGCAGGTCGATCATCGCAGCCAAGTATTGCGAACGTTCGGCGATATCAACCGCACATCCGCCCGGGTGACATTGCCGAACACTCGCGCAGGCGGGTGATGCAGTCGTCGGTGTCGGAGGAAACACTCAGCGAGTGCCCGCAGACCGGCTCGGACGTTGCCGGTCGTGCCGACCCTCCGAAACTGGGAAACTGTGGGCGTCAGGTGACGTCCTGCCGGAACGATGGCCCAGGCACTTCGGCTTTACTCGGGCGGGAGGAGAACCAGTGCCCTATCGGCGTCGCGTCTCGCGACATAGATGGCGCATTCGCCCGCCGGATTGGTGGCCGAAGCGTTGGCGTATGCGCCGCCACCCTCAAGGGGCTTGTAGAACGCTTCGATGCCGTTGTTCTTGAGGGCGCCGATCAGCATTTCGGCGATCGGTGCGTTAGGCACTCGCGCGACAATCACGATCTCGTCGGGGTATTCGTAGCGCATGCCGTCATCGTCAACGACGCGGCCCAGAAAGGCAACCGCCGCGGTCGCCATCGTCTGAAACTGACATCTTTGTGCTCGATGAGTGGCTGCGACGGCGACGTCAGCCTTTATCGCCGTGTCGTGTGTGATTCGTCAAGTGGCTGGCGGCTTCGAGTGCCTTGGGAATGATCCGCAGCCCCACCCACGATGAGACCGCCGCCACGAGTGCACCGACCCCACCTGAACAAGAGACAGCCGGGTCACGTCCTAGATGCACACCCTGACCCCCGGTCGTAGATCGCTGGCTCGGGTGACATTGCAGGACGCTGGCCCAGGCGAGATTCTCCTCCAGGAGCTACTGCGCGTCGTACGGGTACGCGCCCGCAGTCAGCATGTACGCCGTGGCGTGAGCATGGAATTCGCGGTGGTCCTTGCGCTCAGGATCGCTTCGCCGACGGGCTTCCAGTGCGGCATCTGCGACCTTGGAGAGGGCCACGTAACGCTGTTCGTCATCCCCAAGATGGCGTCGGATAGACGCCATCAGGTCAGCCTGGCCGCGATAGGCGCGCGCCCAGAATGATCCGAACTCCAGATTCGGTTTCCCAACGCCGGACGCGAAAGCAGAGGCTGCGAAGACAAGCTGTCCGGTGGCCAAGGCCACCACGGGCGGCGAAGCATCGACAACGCTCTCGCCGCGAAGCGCCAGCACACCGTCCATGAACTCCGCCAGCCGCGCTTCATCGTCACCGATTTCGGCAGCTGCCGCCGTGTGAGCCTCACGTTCGCTACCGACAACGAACGCCCACAGCTCAGCGGCGGATAGGTTCGCAGGCTCCACGGCGTAAATCTACTTCGGCAGATCCCTCATGCAACATTCCCAAACACTCGCGCAAGCGACTGCGGATCACGCGAGCGCCCTGCCCCAACTCGCCTGATCCTGCCGGCCGTGCCTATCGGGGCAGGGCTAGTCGGCTCCAGCGTTCCAGGGCCGGTGCGGGATCTCCCACTCCTGCGCGAGAGCAGCGGCGTCGCGTGCGGCCCCCGATACACGCTCCTGAGCGGCCGCATCCACGAAGTAGATCCACATTATCTGATCGTCGTTCTCGATCTTCAACTCGCCGTGCAGGCCCTCCGTCGACTGCGGGGCTGCGACCAGCTGCTCCCATTGAGGTTTGTCGCCGTCGTTCTCCGCGGACTTTACCCGCCAGTATGTCGTCCGTTTGTCTTCCATTGCCCGAGGTTATTGATGCGCACGGACGCGGTGACGTTGCCACGCTCTGGTGCATTCGTCTGCCAACGTCGGGGAGAATCTCTGCCATGCCAACGTCCGGCAAGCTCGTGGTCGCTGTCGACCAAGGTGTGAACCTCAAGGATCTGCGAGAGCTTCAGCGCTCGGGCCGGATTGTGCTCGTCCAGGCTCACACGCTCGAACAGAGCTTTCGCCACGTGCGCGATCAGGGGAGGTCGTTTCGTCTCGACGCTTCGACGCTCGACGGGCCGGACATGCTCGTCGGCGACAACCGTCAGGACGTCGAGCGCATTGTTGGGAAGGAGAACCAAATTGACATTGAGCACGTCTATGCGAGTTGGCTCAACAGGAATGACTACTTCGTCACCGAGAACATCGACGACTTCATTCGCAACGGCCGCCGTGATGCGCTTGAGTCTGTCCTTCCAGACCTTCGAATCCGTACGACTGTCGAGCTGATCAAGGAGCTGGCCGACTTGAGAACCACCCAGCTAGCTGGATTTCGGACGCTGGGTCGGGCGCCCATGAAGCGCTGCGTGCTCCGTTCTTCGGCGACATTCCCGAACGCTGGCGCGCAAGCGGCTCGGCTTCTACTCGGTCGGCTCCGGGTTTGGGTGGGCATCGTCGGGCCAGTCAGTGCCCGCGACGGCAGCAACTGTGTGGTAATGGCCGAAGTATGTCCTTGCCCAGTTCACCAGAGCATGGCACGCCGAGCAGTAGACGCGAAGGTTCGAGTCCTCGTCGCCCGCGTTGTCCGCGACGACCTCTGGACATGATGTACCTGTAGGTCCTGGCCGGGAGGGAGATCGTCGCGGTGGCGAAGGCAACCTCACAGTGTTCACCGAGGTGTTGCAGTCTCTTGCGACTCCTCCGGCGGTCCTTCTTAGGCGCGGTCACGGGATAGCTCACCCAGTCGATGAAGCGCCCGCAAGCCTTGCAATTGATGCCGAAGAGAGCTGGGCGACTCGCCCGCCGACTGTCACGGATCCGATGTGACCGCTTCCGGTGGACGCGACGGACGCGACGGTTGTCTTGTGGGCCGTTGCGTACGATTTGTAGACGGTTCCTGCGTCCGTCCTCACGGCTCTCGACGGAGACCGATTCTTTGAGAGGTAGGGACCGACGATCCTGTAGGCGAGCGTGTATCCCGACCAACGGGGGAGGGCGTTCTTTCCACCCGCGCCAAAGAACCAGAGCGGGTGGTCGTACGCGCCCGGGATATCGAGGTCGCGCCTGGCGCGCTTCCAGAGGCCGGACTCCTGCCGGGCCGTCATCGGTCTGTGATCCCACGGTTGGGGAGGCGTCTTCGGGAAGGCCTCGGCGACGAAGTGGTCGGACAGGCCCTCGCTGACGAGCGCCTCGCCGAGTGTAATGCCGTAGCCCGGCCCAGTCCTGATTCTGCTGCTGAGGAAGAGCACACGGGCGAGGCTTGCCGGGAGCCAGGTGGTGAGGCTCTTCCGGAACCCGATTTTTGGGCGCTCGTCCAGCGTGACGTACACCTCGCCGGTTCCGGGGTCAGGGATCGAGCCAACACCGATCTCGGGCACCGTGTTCTTCGGGTCAAGCCGCACGTTGATTTTGATCTGCTCCCGGTGAGGCAGCAACTCGAACACCCTGTTCGCAGCCCGCGTCAACAGCAGCTCGAGATCGAAACCCGCTCGCTGGGCAGCGTCCGCTGCAGTCTTTTCGATCGTGAGCTCGTACGGCCGAGCGGTGCTGGGTGTATCGGCCGTCCCGCAACCTGGAGTAACAACGAATACGGCAGCAACGAGCACGAGGAACTTGACCCGCGGAATGAGGCGAGAACACGAATGCGCCTTCTTGCGACAACCCGGAGGCACAACCGCAGACTAGTCCACTCGGGTGACATTCCCGAACGCTGGCGCAGGTGAGCGGCCGTTCGTTCGACGCTAGCGCGCTGAGTAGTCGATCTCCAGGAAGTCCGTGACCTCGGGCAGCCAGCGCTCCTGTACGAAGCGGATGTGATCGGGGTGCGCGTTGTATCGCTCGTATGCCGCTCGATCCAAAAACTCCATCGAGATCCCGAAGCGGTAGTTGTTCTTGGGGCTGACCTCGGCCAGGAGTTCGAACGCCTCGACGCCTGGAATGGCCACAAGTCGACCTGCGGCGTCGAGGAACTCACTCTCGCTGTTCGATCCGACCGGATGGATCAGCGTGAAGACAACAGTGTGTCGGATGCGGTCGGGAACCATGTCTGAAGGGTACTCGGTTCACCGTCGCCTCATGTGACCTTCCCGAACGCTGGCGCAGACGACGAAATCCCTGTTGCACACGACGCTATCTGGTCCTGGAGCCTCGTCGCCTCGCGCGTTTCTTACGGGTGTTCCACTCGCCGAGTAGCTGATCGCCATAGGATCCGCCCGTCTCGGGCGGATGGTCTCCGTTCAGCGCACGGTTCAAGAGCCACCAAAGACCCGCGATGAATCCGACAGCGAGCAGAAGTACGAGGACACCGACGAGCGCATTGACCATCGACCACCATCCCTCGCGTTGGAGGCGACTGCCGAGACGAGTCGGCCTGGTACAGATTACGCCGTTTGTGATCCGCGCGCTGGACCGCTCCTGAGCCCTATTGGCGTTAACCCAGCGCTGCACCCGTCTCGTTCGGATTTCCCGAACGACGAGCGCCACTGCTCGGTATCGGCCTGATCCTGATGGCCGTGGGTACCCGATCCGGGCGTCATTCCCGAACGCTGGCGCAGGCGACGTCTACGGGCAAGGCGCTGCCGTGCGTCTCGGCAACACCGGAGAGCGATTAGCCTGTGCTGGTGTCGTTGAGGTGGGATCAGGCTTTGTCGTGGCGGCTTGGTCGGCATCTGTTGAATCCTCCCGGCACCGGCTCGGTCGGCGACGTGGTTGGGCGCCTCGGCGCTGTCCCCGCCTATCCCGACACGACGCCCGAGCTCACGGTGGGCCTTCGCCGGAGGGGCTCACGAATCGGCGATGTCTCCCGCGCGCTGGACGATGGCGAGGTCTTTAAGACGTACGCGTTCCGCGGCGCGACGCACCTGCTCACCCCTGAGGATGGCGGCGTCTACCTGACCCTCCGTGCGTCCGGCCGCCAGTGGGAGCTGCCCAGCTGGCAGGAGACCTATGGACTGGCGCCGGCCGACTGGCCGGCGTTCCGCGAAACCGTGCGGGAGGCCGTGGCCGAGGAGCCGTTGACACGCGACGAGTTGAGCGTCGCGGTCGGTCGCCGGCGCCGGTTCCGCGAAGCCGCAGCGGGGCTGACTGGCAACTCTGACACCCTGCTGAAATCGCTGATGTGGCAGGGCGACCTGTGCTTCGGGCCGGCCCGCGACGGTGAGGCGACCGTCCAAGGCCTGGAGCGGATCGCACGGTGGGCAGGGATGCCGGGCGTCGAGGAGGCGGGCCACAGGGCAGTCGAGGCCTACGTCCGCACCTACGGGCCGACGCGCGCCGACGCGGTGCAGTACCACCTGGGCGAGGGACTGAGCGCCGGTCGCAAGGCGCTCCGCGGCTGGCTCGACGACCTGTCAGACCGCCTGGTCACCATCGACGTCGGCGGTGAGGATCTGCTGGTTTGCGCCGACGACGTTGACGACCTGACGTCGAGGTCCTCGACCGTTCTGCTCGCGCCGACGCCGTGGGTGACGCCGGGCACTGAGACCCCCACGACGGACATCCGCTCATCGGAACCGGTGACCCGCGGCGCCAAGCCTCGGGCTCGGGGCGATGCTCGTGGCCGGGCACCTGTAGACGCGGAGGGCGTCGACCGACTAGCAGCAACATGGGCGTCGGAACATCGAGGACGCTGGCGCAGGCGAGCAGCGTGTCGCTCCGTGGTATGACGTGCGCGATGAAACGGATCGCTCGCGATGTCTCCGTGCAGCTCTTCCGACGTGGGGCGGATGGTGTCTTGTTCCTGATGCTGAGGAGGACGCGTGCGCGAGGCGGATTCTGGCAAGGGGTCACAGGCGCGCCTATGCACGGCGAGACGGATGAGGCCGCCGCGCTGCGCGAGGTGCGGGAGGAAACAGGGTGGGACGTTTCGGCGAGCCTTCAACTGCTCGACCTCAGCTACTCGTATGCATTGCAGGATGATCTGCGCGATCGCTGGGATCAGGTTTATGGCCCGAGCATCAGTGAAATCGAGGTGGTGCCCTTCGCGGCTGAAGCACCAGTCGGCCTGGAGCCGACGCTGGACGGCGCGGAGCACGACGGGTTCAATTGGTTCGCGTTCGAGGAAGCCGAAGTCCTATTGGAATGGCCCGTGGAGGACGATGCGCTGCGACATCGACGTGCAGCCCTCCAGATTCTCATGTCCCGTCTTCAGAGTTGATCGGATACGGCGAGTCCGTCGGGTGACATTGCTGAACACTCACCCAGGCGGTGATACTGCGGTACGAGCGCGGCTGGGTGGTGGCGTGCCGCTCAGGCAAACCCGCCCGGGGAAGCGCCGCCAGGGCCATCCCGGCAGAAGGCGTGGGACTCGGCGCCGCTCGGGACGCGCTTGTGGGTGTCGCGCGTCTGCCTGGTGGGCATTCCGTTGCTCGACGCGGTCATCCTTCTCGGTTCCGGCTCGTTAGAGGGCGTGAGCGCGATCTTTCTGGCCGCGTCACCATTCCTATGGGTGTTCTTCCTCCTGCAGTACAGACGCGCGAGGCGCGAGCCGAGGGAGCCGTAGTAGCGAACTGCGCTGGCCTGACCTACTCGGGATGGGTCACGGCCAACGGTGCACCGACCACCGTCAAGTCGTCGCCGCCGAATCGGCTGAACGCATCGTCGGATTGCCCGGCACCAGCGCTCGCGGTGCTGTCGAAGAACTGCTCCAGTCCCGCTGGGGCTACGACCACGAGCAAACGAGCGGTGCGGCCGCTGGCTACCGCCCACGTGTGCGGGGTGCCACGTGGGATGAAGACGCACGCGCCAGTCGCTGCTTGCTCGATGCGATCTTCCAGCCTGACGCGGATCGTCCCGTCGATCACGTAGATCAGCTCGTCGAGCAGTGTGTGGACGTGCAGCGGCGGTCCCTGGCCCGGCGCGTTCGCCGCCTCGAACACCGTCAATGCCTCGCGTGTCTGCGCGCCGCGAGCCTTGAAGACGATCTCGCCACCGAGCGGATTCTCAATGCGTTCGCCGTCGCCTGGCGGGACGAGGAATGCATCCATGTGCTCGTTGTATCAAGTTCTCCGCCGACACGTTCCGCTGACGTCATCCGTCAGGGGTGATCCGCTCGAGGCGCTCATCCGCAGCTCTGCGTGCACGAGGCTCAAGTGGCATTCCCGAACACTGGCGCAGGCTGGTGATGCCTGGCACGATCTCCCCCGTGAAGTACCTCGTCACGGGGCAGGCCGGTTCCGGCAAATCGAGCATCGCACAGGAGCTTCGCTTGCGGGGGCACAAGGCATATGACACCGACGCGATTCCGGGCGCGACCGGCTTCGACTACACGGACACCGGCCTGCCGGCTGGGGTCGGTGAACCAAGCCACCCCATCGATTTCCAGCGGTTCGCTTGGAACCTGCGCCTAGACGCGCTCAACGATCTACTTGCAACCGCGGACGACGTGTTCATCTGCGCGATCACGTCGAACACCGTCGAGTCGCGACACCTATTCGACCGGGTCTTCGTCCTTCAGGTCGGTACTGAAGTGCTCAGGCAGCGGCTACGCGAGCGTCCCGAACCCGCTTTCGCCAAGGATCCACGCGAGGCCGAGGGCGTGATCGCGCACAACCGTGTGATCGCCGACGAATGGCAATCTCGCGGTGCAGTCGTGATCGACGCCAACCAGCCACTCGGGTCCGTCGTCGATGACATCATCGCCGCGATGATCTGACGCTCATGTGACATTCCCGAACGCTGGCGCAGGCGACGGCCCTGATGACACTCCCGCGAACATTGTCCTCTTCACGACTTGGGCGACGGCGCAGTATTGTCGGGTCGTGTACACCCTTGCGCAATTCGAAGAGGCGATCCGGCGAAGCTGAACACATGACACCGTCGATCCGGACGATGGCTGGTGCGCCGTGAGTGAGCGCCCGTACCGGGTGACCGGCGTCCTGGTCTGCGCTGAGGACGGCTGGCGGTGGTGACAGTACCACGGCTCGGAGCCCCTCGGCTCCGTTGGCTAGCAAGACGTCAGCATCGTGAGTTACTGGCGGATGCCGGCGTGTGCTCGCTGCTCACTTCGCTACGTATGAAACAATTCTTGGGTGGAGTGGATTCTCGAAGCGATCGGGAACACCCCTCTTGTTCGTTTGCGCCGTTGTCTGCCGGCGAATGGTGCTGAGCTCTGGTTGAAGCTCGAGTACCGGAACCCGACCGGGTCGATGAAGGACCGGATGGCGCTCGCGATGATCGAGGGTGCCGAACGGGACGGCTTCCTATCTTGCGGCGACACCGTGGTCGAGTACACGGGCGGGAGTACAGGTCCTGCGCTTGCGCTCGTTTGCCGGGCGAAGGGCTATCGGGCGCTGATCGTGATGGCTGACTGCTTCACCGAGGAGCGCTTTCAGCTGATGCGGGCGCTCGGGGCCGAGATCGACGTCGTTCCGTCGCTCGAGGGGCGCCCGAAGGTCACATCTCAGGACATTCGGAACATGGTCACCCGCGCCGCCGAGCTCGCCGAGAATCCGGGGCACTACGCCACCGACCAGTTCAACAACCCGTACATCATCCCCGATCATCGCGACAGGCTGGGGCGCGAGATCTGGGAGCAGACCGAGGGGCGGGTGACGGCGTTTTGCCACGGCATGGGGACCGCCAGCTCCCTGATGGGCGTCTCGGATGCCCTCAGGCCACACGGCGTGTTCATCCAGGCACACGAGCCAGCGGGATCGGCCGCGATCAGCGGCGGCGACCAGGGCTCGTTCCTGATCCAGGGCTGGACGGGCTTCGTGATGCCGCACTGGGACGCCGACAAGGTCGACCACATGGAGCCGATCGATGACCAAGAGGCGATCGAGATGACGACCCGGCTTGCACGCGAGGAGGGAATCTTCGCCGGGATCTCGACCGGCGCGAACGTCGTCGGTGCGCACCGCCTCGCGGAGCGCCTCGGGCCTGACGCCGTGATCGTGACGCTCGCAGTCGACACCGGCTTCAAGTACCTCAGCGTCAGTCCCTACGGCGGCGAACCGACGGGATAGGGGAGAGATCGAAGTCTCTCCCCGAGCCGTGGGCGGCGGTAAGAGACTTCAGTCTCTGACCAGGGTTACGCTCGCAGCAGGACGAGGAGATCTCTGGGAACATTCCCGCGCACTCGCGCATCACGCCGTACTCAAGCCTGCGCCCCAGTGAAGCCTGCGCTCAACACATTCAACAACCTGACGCCGGTTACATCTAGCCCACCGCTGCGTCCTCGGGACGCAGGTCTATCGTGGCGGCGAAGGCGTCGAAGACAGCTCTGTAGTCACTGCGGTCGCTTAGAAGGATGAAGAGATAGAGCCGACCGCCGGCAACGACCGTTGCCGCGCTCATGTGACATTCCCGAACGCTGGCGCAACCGAGCGTGGACGGTGTACTGTCGTGGCTCATCTAATAGGAGGCGCGCTCAGTGTCATTGACAGGTACGGCAACACGGGACGATCAGTCCCTCACCCGGGCAGCGCTCGGCCTCGCGGCGGCGACGATTATTGCCTGGATCGTTCTGGTGGCGCTGGATCATCAGGGCGCTGGTTGGTTCCTCTTTCCTGTCCTGGGACTCGCAGCGGCGCTGACCGCATGGCGGGCAGGCGGCGCTTCCCCGAAAACGAACATGCGAGCCTTCATTGCACTCGCAATCGGTGTATTGGCCGTCCTCGTATTCGTCGCGTTCATAATTGCGGACGGCTAACACGATTCCGGTAACTCGCCGGCGGACGCGGGGTTGCGGCCGGGGACGACATCGAGGTGTGGCTGCCAGGCGTTGTCTGGCCGGAGTCCGGACGGGCAACCGGACGCGATGATCCTCTATCGTGCCCCGTAGCCCTACCTGGCTCGCATCTGGTTCGGGCAACATTCCCGCACCCCGGCGCAGACGAGGTTGCTAGCCGAACGCGTCTGCAGGCCCGCAGGCTATCTCGACTCTGATGCCGTCAGGGTCGAAGACGAACATCTCGTAGTAGCCGTCGAGGTCTCTGTCTTCTTCAGGCGGGAAGTGGATAGTCGCGCCGATGTCGAGGCAGCGCCGGTAGGCGGCATCCACCTCGTCTCGCGTGTCCACGTAAAACGCCACGTGCTCGATCCCGACCGCGGAGTAGCGGTATTCGCCACCGTCAGCGGGTCGGAAGCCGATCAATTGCCCGCCAAACTGGAGGTACACGATCTCCTCCGTGCCCCGGTAGCTCTGGTATCGGCCCTCCTCGCGCATCCCGACAGGGCCAAGGATTGCCATATAGAACGAAACGGATCGATCGACATCACCGACAGCGAAATCGACGTGATGGATACCGCGTGCAGGCACGGACACCCCCTTCTGGCAAGCCATCACACTCTGCCACGCAGAGTACGTCAAGGGGTCGCTCCCGCAGAGCGGTGCAGTGCGACGCTCGCGACGCCTCACGCCTACGATCGGCCGCTGGCAGTGAGAGATCGCGTCGTCATCTACGTTGAACGAGAAGACGGCCTGCTCGTCTTCGACCATCGAGATCATCCCGAAGCAGGCACTCAGGTTCCGGCTGGTGGAGTCGAAGTAGGCGAGAGTGTCGGCGCAGCAGCGATCCGCGAGGTTCGTGAGGAAACGGGCGTTCAGCTCGACGAGACGCCAGTGCTCCTAGGCACCCATGAACATCTCGATGGGCTAGGTCAGCCCGCGCTCAGTTACTTCTTTCGCGCACCGGCGCCAGATGGGTTGCCCCGGGCTTGGGAGCACGCCGTCTCCGGGGATGGTGAGGATGCGACGCTCGTGTTCGACTGTCGGTTCGATCCGGCCCCTGAACTCTGGCCCGTTCAGTCCGTCTTCCGGTCTGTCGGATGACATTCTCGAACACTGGCTCAGGCGACGGCAAAGCTCTGAACGCCGCTGTTAGAGTCATGTACCGATGTAAGCCACTTCCTGATCCTTGACGTTTTCGCGCCGCGAGGTGAGTCTTGCGGCCGCATCCCCTTCGTCCCCGGAGCTAGAAGTGACGGAGATCCCATACGTCCGCCAGCCGATCGAGTTCCCCTCTCGTTACGAACATGGCCCGGACTCATTCGTTCATCCAGGCGTCCCACGCGGCATGCTGTACGAACACGAGTGGAGTGAGAGTCGTGTCTTCCCGCGGACACAGCGCCGCTATTGGGTCTACGTGCCCGTGCAGTACACGCCATCAAGACCGGCGTCGCTCATGGTCTTCCAGGATGCCGACTGGTACATGAACCTCGACTTTGAGGTTCGCACGCCCATCGTTCTCGACAACCTGATCTACCGTGGCGAGATACCCGTCACGGTCGCCGTTTTCGTCGAGGCGAGCGAAAATCGCAATGCCGAGTACGACGCCTTCAGCGACGCGTACGCGACGTTTCTGCTTGAGGAGATCGTCCCCGCCGTCCGCGCCGATTACACGATCACTGATGATCACGACCACTGGGCCGTCGCCGGTGGTAGCAGCGGCGGGAACTGCGCACTCACTGTGGCGTGGTTCCGCTCAGACAGTTTTCGTCGCGTGTACTGCTCGTCCGGCAGCTTCGTCCAGATGCCCGGCGGTAACCCTTACCCAAACCTGATCCGCGAAACGCCGCCGAAGCCGCTGAGGATCTGGTTGCACGCGGCGACGCGCGACCTCAACTGGAACAAGCCGCAGTTCAACTGGCTCAGCGCGAACTTGCAAGTTGCTGCCGCGCTTGCTGAAACTGGCTACGACTTCCGTTTGGTGCTGGGCGACGGCGGTCACGACGGTAACCACGGCGGAGTGATCTTGCCGGACGCCCTCCGCTGGCTCTGGCGGCCCCAATCCGAATGAACCCCGCGCGCGCCTGCGCGGTGCTCAAGGGACATTCCCGAACGCTTGCGCCAGCCTAAGGGAAGTGCTTGACAACCTAGAGTCGCCGGCGGTGACTGCGGCAGTCCGGCGTTCGGCTCGTCGACCCGCCTTGGTTACCGCGGGAGCGGGTTCGGGCCGGTGGCAGTTACCAGCGTCTGCGGTACCCAGTTGTCGACGTGGACGAAGCCCTCGAAGCGCCCTTCTGCGTCCTCGACGACGTCGAAGAAGGAGCGCCGGTAGAACTTCACGTGGGTGAAGTCCTCGAAGAGCACGTAGACCGGGTCGACGGCGGGGCTCTGGAACTGTTGCCCTGTCAGCGCGGTCCGATGCACTCGTGAGAACTCGTCGAACCCGTCACCCACGACGACGCCGAGGTGCTCGAGGCCCATCCGGTAGACGCGCTGGTGAACGGGCGGGATCAGCTCGATGTTCGAGACCGGGGTCCCGTCGAGGACATGGAGCGGTTCGGAGAGCACGATCAAGGAGATCGGACGTCCGTTCCAGACGTTCTCGCGGTTCGCCCTCGCGTGGCGCTCGAGAAGCGTGCGCTGGTGGACGTACAGATCCCAGTCGGCGACGCGGACGGCGAGGTGGCTGAGCGGGTAGGGCGTGATGTCGATGCCGCGGGCAAGAAGGCGGTCGCGCTGCATTGCCGCGAACGCTCGGTAGTCGCCGATGATGTCGGCCGTCGGATCAGACGTCACGTGGCATCCTCTCCCGCCATCCTACGAGATGCAGAGCCAGACACACGGTCCCGTCGGCTCACCTCGGGTGACATTCCCGAACACAGCCGCAGGCGAACATCTTGCGGTGTGGCGGCGGCGAGCTGGTCGACCCGTGTCGGGCGCTCGTTAGACTGGGTCGCGAAGTGTCCCCACACGACCTGCGGGAGGACGGCCGAATGAGCGGTTACGCGGTGGCGCAGATTGACGAGATCGACGAGATCGATGACGGCCGCGTCCTCTCGCGCCCCGTCCGGTTCCACTTCGGCATCACCTCGTTCGGCGTCAATGCGTTTACAGCTCGTGCAGCCGGCGACCGGCTCATCAACGAGCACGACGAGTCACAGGAGCATGACCTGCAGGAGGAGCTGTACCTCGTCCAGCGCGGGCGCGCGACGTTCGAGCTCGACGGTGAGCGGGTGGACGCACCCGCGGGCACGCTCGTCTTCGCTCGCCCCGCCGTCAAGCGGACAGCGTTCGCCGAGGAGCCGGGGACGACGATCGTTGCGCTCGGCGGAACTCCGGGGAAGGCGTACGAGGCCCAGGGCGGCGAGATCTGGATGCCGCTTCATCATCTCTACGAGTCGGGCCAGTACGCCGAGGCCGCCGATCAGGGACGCGAGGTGATCGAAGCCCATCCCGAGTACCCCGGGCCGCTCTACAACCTCGCGTGCTGCGAGAGCCTCGCCGGGCGGACAGACGACGCGATCAGGCATCTCCGGCTCGCGATCGACCGCAAGGAATCGTTCCGTTCGCTTGCTGCCGAGGACAGCGACTTCGACCCGATCCGCGACGAGGCCGCGTTCAAGGAGCTGGTCGCGGGCGAGCCGACTACTCGGTAACAGACTCGCATCGGCCGCTTTGGGTGCATCGGGATATGAGCGCCTTGCGTGAGCCGGTGCCTTTCGAGGTGTACGAGGAGGGCGTGTACCTGCACGGTACGAAGGCAGACCTCGCGGTAGGCGAGCTGCTGGTCTCGGGGCGCGACTCGAACTTCGAGACCGGCCGAGTGATGAACCATGTCTACTTCACTGCAACGCTCGACGCCGCGGTCTGGGGCGCCGAGCTCGCCAGTGGTGAGGGCCGCGGGCGGATCTACATCGTCGAGCCGACCGGGGAGTTCGAGGACGACCCGAACTTGACCGACAAGAAGTTCCCAGGGAATCCAACGCAGTCCTTCCGTAGCCGCGAACCGCTGCGCGTTGTTGGCGAGCTTGTCGACTGGGTCGGCCATTCGCTCGAGAAGCTGGAGGCCATGCGCGCCTCACTCGATGCATTGCGGCGGGCCGGAGCGGCGCAGATCGAGGACTGAGTCGCCGCGTGGTCGACCTCAGCGCTTCGGGCGTCTTCGTCGACGCCGGCCCACGCAAGGGCCATCGTCGGCTAGCTCTCCCCGGCGCGACCCGCTCCCCGCAGCACGGCGATGACCTCGCTGAGCCGTCGCCGAGGATCGTCGTGCCGCCCTCGCCTCGGCTTCGCCGTACTCTGACGGCCGACGACAATCCAAGGAGCAGCCATGTCCCGTGTCCGCGTCCACAACTTCTCGATCTCGCTCGACGGGTTTGCCACCGGCGAGGGGCAGGCCGCCGACACGCCGTTCGGTCACGCCGGCCACCGGCTCCACGAGTGGATGCTCGCCACCCGCTTCTGGGAGGCGATGGGTGTTGGGGGCGATGGTGCTCGCCGTGCCGGCAGTGCCGGCGTCGACAACGCATTCGCCGAGCGTCACGAGCACGGCATCGGCGCGGAGATCATGGGCGCCGGGAAGTTCGGCCCTCCGGGGTGGCAGGACGATCCGGAGTGGCGCGGGTGGTGGGGAGACGACCCACCGTTCCACACGCCGACGTACGTCCTGACCCATCGTCCGCGGCCGCCGCTGGAGATGGAGGGTGGTACGACGTTCCACTTCCTGGAGGCCGCGCCGGCGGACGCGCTCGAGGTTGCTCGAGCGGCAGCCGCGGGCAAGGACGTGCGCATCGGGGGTGGCCCGACGATGCTGCGTGAGTTCCTCGCCGCGGGGCTCGTCGACCACCTGCACGTCGTGCAGGTGCCGATCGTCCTCGGTCGCGGGGTCCGGCTGTGGGACGGGTTGGAGGCGTTGGAGCAGCAGTACGACGTCGAGTCGGTCTCGACGCCGAGCGGCGTCACTCATCTCACCTTCACCCGGATCCTGAGTTAGCTCCCTGAGGGACTCCCTCCCGAGGGCCTCCGCCCGTCGGGCGGACGGTACGCGTCGGCCCTCGTAGTCCGCTACCGAGTGTCCGTCGGGCGGAGACCGCGAACACTCATCATTCGCGATGCTCGGTCACGTTGATGACCGCGCCGTTCGGATCGCGGACGAAGAAGCGTCGAAGTCCCCACTCCTCGTCGGTGAGTGGATAGACGATCTCGGCACCTGCGCTGCGGGCTCGTTCATACACACCGTCAACGTCATCAACCTCGATCGACACGTCGGGGTGGACGTGTGCCTTGACGTCGAGTTTCATGACACTCAGCTGTACTTCACGCTTGTCCGTTCCAAAGAACAGGATCCAATCGAGTCCGCCGCCGCCGTCGAGTCCGATCACATCGTTGTAGAACGCCGTGCTCTCCTCGAAGCGATCGGACAAGATGTTCGGCTTGATCCGCTTGACCACCATCGTCGAGAGCGTAGCCCGTCATGCGACCTTCCAAACCCCGCGCAGCCGGTGGCGTGCGGAGACATCGTGCGGGTTAGTTGCCCGTGCGGTCGCGGTGCTTGCACCCGGGCCAGCAGCAGGGCCGGCGCTTTCCTTCCTCCAACTCCTCCTGCGTTCGCCGAATCCGGCGCGCCCGGGTGGTCTCCTGCTTGGCATCCTCGACCCAACAGATGAACTCGTTCCGCGCCAACGGTGTGATGTCGTTCCACGCGTCGAGCGCCGTCGCGTTCGACAGCAGTGCCTCACGGAGGTCCGCCGGCAGTTCATGCACCACTCCGCCGGGTGGCATCGGGCTCCTCATCCGCGCATCGTAACGGCGCGCCTCTATGTCACCGCTCGTCGGCCAGCTCGACTGCGCCCAGGATCAGGCTGGTGCTCACGGCCGCGCGCTGCCGACGGATGCTGATCCCCGAGTCGAGCGACGGGTCTTGGTGTAGGTTCGACCCGCCGATGCAGACGATCGTCCGCCGGATATGGCTCCTCGGGTTGCTGTTCGCGCTGGTGGCGGCCGCGACCTCGAGCTCCTCCTCTCACGCGTCGCCGGGGATCCAATACGGGATCCAGGACGACGCCTGGCTGGAGTTCGGCCCCGGCAGCCTCGACCAGCGTCTGGCGACGTTCAAGCAGCTCGGCGTGTCGCTCGTACGCTTCACATTGCGTTGGAACGAGATCGCCCTCCGGCGGCCGAAGCAGCCGACATCACCGGCCGATCGCGCCTACGACTGGCGTCGGCCGGACAAGGTTCTACGCGGTCTTCGTCGCCACGGGCTGGCGCCCGTGCTCACGCTCGTCGGCACGCCGACCTGGGCGAACGGTGGGCGGACGCCGAACTTCGCCCCTCCGCGCGCTCGAGACTTCCGTCGCTTCGCGACGGCCGCCGCCCGTCGCTACCCGTGGGTTCGCTACTGGCTGATCTGGAACGAGCCGAACAAGCGCCTCTGGCTCAGGCCGACGAAACCGAGGATCTACGTCCGGCACCTGCTCAACCCCGGGTACGAGGCGATCCATGCCGTCCTTCCGAACGCCCGCGTGGGCGGTGGTGTGTCCGGGCCACGCGGCGCGAACGGCGGTGTTTCCCCCGGCGACTGGGTTCGCGGGATGGCGCGCGCACGCGCGAAGTTCGACGCGTACGCCCACCACCCGTATCCCACGGCGCCGTCCGAGACGCCGTCCAGCGGCGGCTGCAAGAACTGCCCGTGGATCACGATGGCGACGATCAGGAAGCTCCTCATCCTCGTCAAGCGCGACTTCGGGCCGAAGCCGATCTGGCTCACCGAGTACGGCTACCAGACGAACCCGCCGGACACCTTCCTCGGCGTGCCGCCCAAGAAGCAGGCAACGATGCTGAGCCTCGCGGCGATGCGTGCGTGGAGGCTGCCGCGTGTGACGATGCTCTTCCAGTACCTCTATCGGGATGAGCCCGAGCTCGGCCGCTTCCAGACCGGCCTCGTGTTCGCGGACGACCGCTGGAAGCCGTCGCAGCAGGCGTTCAAGCTGCCGTTCGCGCAGATGGGGCGGCGGGGGAGCAAGGCGATTGTCTGGGGGCAGCTCCGCGGCGGCCGCCTCGGGCCGAAGTCCTACCGGCTGGAGATGCTCAAGAAGAACGTGTGGGCACCGATCGGACCGGGCCGGATGACGGACGCCGACGGTGTCTTCACCCGGACGATCCACCTCAGGCGCGGTGCGCTTCTCCGGGTGAGGTCGCCAGACCAGCGGCGTCTCAGTCTGCCGCTGCGGATCAGGTAGCCCCGAACGGACCAGCGTCCTGAACGACGGTTCGCCGGGTCGTGTGGCGCACCCGCCCTGGATGGGTGGGCCCGGGTGGCGATCTACTCCTCCACGCGACCGGTGGCGTCACGATCGCGGTCGTATCGTCGCGTGAGTGGGAACGGCGGCAACCAGGACTCGCGACGGACGGTCCAGCTTTCGTAGGTCGGGATCAGTTGGTCAGGGTCATCCAGCGATCCCAGGTGCACTTCGATTTCGTCTGTGCTGCGTGAGAAGACGGACGAGCCGCAGCGGGGGCAGAAGCACCGCCCGAGGTAGTCGCGTGTTTCGCCGTCGATCGTCACGGCATCCTGAGGGAACACCGCGGAAGCGTGGAAGAGAGCCCCGTGGTGTTTGCGGCAGTCGAGACAGTGACAAAGGCCGACGCGGTACGGGAGTCCTGACGCCACGATTCGGACGTTGCCGCAGAGACAACCGCCGGTGTACTTGTCCATCTGGGGCCTCTCAGGATTCACGCGGTCGAAATGATCGAAGTCGGGAGCGGCGGCACGCCAACGGTGGGGCCTGCCGCCGCGATCTCTCAGGCGTTCATGCGGGCGGTCACCGTGTACTTGGTGACCGACGTCCTCCGGCCGGGGGTGTCGCCGGGCGTCATTGCGTTCAGGGCGGCATCGCCTTTGGTGTAGTCGTCCTCGCTCTCGAAGAACAGGATCACGAGCGACGTGTTCGCGGCCTCGTCGTGGAGCATCAAGATCTCCTTGGCGGGGATCTCCTCTGGTCGCGGGTCGCTCTCGATCTCTTTCGACAGCTTGGCCATGTGCTGGCTGTCGACGCCTTCGAACGTGACTGCGCGAGCAAACGCCATGTTCCGCCTCCTTGCGATTGACGACGAACGGATCACCCCTTCATCAGGGCCACCCCACAGCGTTACACACCGCACTGGTTCTCCGCGAGGCGCTTTCCCCGAGACTGCCGACCGGAGGACAGCGCCAGGCCGACCGACGTCGCGTTCGGGGGGAGCCCCTGCTGCCACAGACCGTTCACCACCCTCGTCAGGCGCTCGTACTCCACCGCACTCCGGCCGCGCGGCAGCGGACGCCCCGACTACCATCGGCGCATGGATCCCCACCGCCTGACGACGCTTCCCGGCGGGGAGCGCGTCATCACCGAGCACATCGACGGCGTCCGCTCGGCGGCGATCGGGATCTGGATCGGTGCCGGCTCCCGGGACGAGACGCCGGCCAAGGCCGGTGTCTCGCACTTCATCGAGCACCTGCTCTTCAAGGGCTCGGAGCGCTATGACGCAGTCAAGATCGCCGAGCTCTTCGACGCCATGGGCGGAGAGCTCAACGCCGCCACGTCCCGCGAGACGACCGTCGTGTACACCCGTGTCCCGGACGACCACATCGACGTCGCTCTCGACGTGATGTCCGACATGGTCTTCGCGCCCGCCCTCGTGGACATCGACTCCGAGCGCGAGGTCGTGCTCGAGGAGATCGCAATGGTCGAGGACAACCCCCAGGACATCGTCCACGACCTGGCCGCCGAGGCGGTGTTCGGCAGTCACCCGCTCGGGAGGCCGGTGATCGGGCGGGCAGAGGTGATCCGCTCGGTCTCGCGTCGATCGCTCGTCGGCTACCACCGCGGCGCCTACGTCGGCGGCAACATCGTGCTCGCAGCCGCGGGCAACGTCGATCACGACCGTATCGCCAAGGCGCTCGCGGATCGCCGCGCCGACGGCCCGCGTGCTGCGCTCGCTCGGTCGCGAAAGGCGGCCGGGCCCACCGCTCCCCCCGCTCTCCGGTTCCAGCGCAAGAGCACCGAGCAGTACCACGTCGTGCTCGCCGGCCCCGGGTTGCGTCGCGACGACCCGCGCCGGTACGCGGCGGCCCTGCTCGACGCAATCCTCGGCGGCTCTGCCTCGTCGAGGCTCTTCCAGGAGATCCGCGAGAAGCGAGGGATGGCCTACTCCGTCTACTCGTATGGGTCGCAGTACGTGGACGCCGGGCAGATCGGCATCTACGTCGGTACCCGGGCGGAGAATCTCCGGGACTGCATCGACGTCATCGCCGCGGAGCTGCGGGATCTCGGCGCGGGCAATATTCGCGACGGTGAACTCGAGCGGGCCAAGGAGAACATGAAAGGCAGACTCCTGCTGTCTCTCGAGTCGACCTCGGCGCGCATGACGCGCCTCGGCAAGGCGCTCGTCACGGGCACCGAGATCATCTCGATCGACGAGACCGAGCGGCGAATCGCCGGTGTCACCGCTGACGAGATTGCCTCGCTCGCCCGCGACGTCTACGCGCCCGAGCACCTCTCGATTGCAGGCATCGGCCCGAGCGAGAAGCGCTTCAGGGCCGCGGCCGATCGCATCAATGCCGATACCGCCGGACGTGCGGCATGAGGGTCGCCGTCTTCGGCCGAGAGGGCAAGGTCGGTGGCGTGCTGATGATCGCGCTCGCCGCCGCAGGCCACGGCGTGCACGGGATCGAGGTGGGGGAGGATGCCAACGTCGACGGTTGCGACGCGGCGGTCGACTTCACCGTCCCCACCGCCGTGCTCGGGAACGCGACGGCGACGCTTGCTGAGGGTGTGCCGTGCGTGATCGGCACCACCGGGCTCGGCGAGGACGACCTCGCGCAGCTCGACAAGACCGCGCGGCAACACCGAGTGGCGTGCTTCGTTGCTCCCAACTTTGCCCTTGGCGCCGTCTTGATGATGCGGTTCGCGGCCGAGGCCGCCCGGTCGTTTCCGAGCGCGGAAATCATCGAGCTGCACGCGGAGACGAAGCTCGATGCACCGTCCGGCACCGCAAAGGCGACCGCAGCGCGCATGGGCGAGGGCATCCCGATCCACTCCGTCCGCCTGCCGGGTCTCGTCGCCCACCAGGAAGTGATCTTCGGCGGTCCCGGCGAGACGCTCACGATCCGTCACGACACGACCTCGCGCGAAGCGTTCGTGCCGGGCGTGCTCCTCGCCCTCGACCGCGTCAGAGGCCTTCCGCCAGGGCTCACGGTCGGGCTCGAAGCGCTGCTCTGACGCGCTGTCGTTCTAGGGGCAAGCCGATTCCGTCGCCGGCACCCCGCGTGCACGTGTGGTGCCGACGACGAACTCGATGAATGCGAGACGTCTTAGCTGCGGGTCTGCAGTGCAGCGAGCAGCTCCTGATGGCGCCGCTCCTCGTCGCTCGGTGGAGCTTCTTCTTCCGGCTTCTTCCCACGCGCCAAGACTGCCTCGTAGGGCTTGACGATGAAGAAGAACACGGCGGCAGCGATCGAGACGAACGTGATCACTGCGGTGATGAACGAGCCGTAGGTGAATACCGACTTGTGGATCGTGAATGTCAGCGCGCTGAAGTCGCTCTTCCCGAAGATCGCTCCGATGAGCGGAGTGATGATGTCAGCGACGAACGAATTCAGCAACGCTGCGAAGGCACCGCCGATCACGAACGCGACAGCCAGCGTAATCAGGCTTCCTTGCATCAAGAACGCCTTGAACTCCTTGATGACGTTTCCCATTGGCCCTCCTCTTCCACACTCTGTGCGTAGACTTCCGTGAACGTGCTTGGGTCCATCCTGACCGCGATCGTCACCCCCTTCAAGTCGGAAGGGTCGCTCGACCTGGAGGCATTCCGCGCACTGGCGCGGTTTCTCGTGGAGAACGGCTCGGACGGCGTCGTCGTCACCGGCACGACAGGCGAGGCGCCTACGCTCTCGGACGACGAGCGATTCGCCTTGTACGAGACGGCGGTCGACGAGCTCGGGGGCGAGTTCACAGTCGTCGCGGGAACCGGCACCTATGACACTGCACACTCCGTGCACCTCACAAAGCGCGCTCACGAAATCGGCGTCGACGGCTTCCTCGTCGTCACGCCCTACTACAACAAACCGCCTCAGCGCGGGATCGTCGCGCACATCGACGCAGTCGCAGCCGCGACCGATCGCCCGGTCGTGTTCTACGACATTCCGAGCCGCGTGGTCGTCGACGCCGAGCCGGCGACGATCACGGCGCTGGCCGAGATCTCGAACGTTCGCGCCGTCAAGCAGGCGAAGCCTTCGCTCGACGCCGCTCGCCACGTCGTCGCTGCGGGGCTCGATCTCTACGCCGGCGACGACGACCTCATCCTCCCATTCCTCGAAGTCGGGGGAGTCGGCGGGATCTGCGTTCACACGCACGTCGTCGGTCCGCAGGTGCGAGAGATGATCACGCACTACCGCGCGGGTGACGTGGAGCGCGCGCGGGAGATCGACGAAAACATTCGCCCGGCGATCGACCTGCTCCGCGTGCAGACGAATCCGATAGCGATCAAGACGGCACTCAACCTTCTCGGTCACGACGTGGGAGGCCACCGGCTGCCGCTCGTCAAGGCGACCTCCGAGGAAGAGGACGCCGTACGCGGCTGCCTCGAGCGCCTGGGGCTGCTGCAGCGCTCCACCGCCTGACTGCGCGCCGGCAAGCCACGTCCGTACACTGCGAGCCGATGACCGACCCTGCCCATAGGCTCGACGCATGAGCGACGCGCTCCGAATCATCCCACTCGGCGGCCTCGGCGAGGTCGGGAAGAACATGACCCTCTACGAGTTCGACGGCCAGCGCATGCTGATCGACGCGGGGCTCGCCTTCCCGCGCGACGAGCACCTCGGTGTCGATCTCGTCCTGCCGGACTTCTCGCTCCTCGAAGACCGGCCTTTGCTCGCGATCGTCCTGACGCACGGCCACGAGGACCACGTCGGTGCGCTGCCATACGTGTTGCGCGAGGTCGAGGTCCGCGAGGTGATCGGCACGAGGCTCACACTGGCGATGGTCAAGTCGAAGCTCGACGAACACAAGCTCGGGGCGTCGACGACGCTGCGCGAGGCCGACCCGTCCGGAGACGGCATGCAGATCGGCCCGTTCAAGCTCGAGTTCGTCCGCATGGCGCACTCGATTCCCGATTGCATGGCGATCGTCGTCGAAACGCCCGCCGGGCGCGTGCTCCACACGGGAGATTGGAAACTCGATCACACGCCGGTCGACGGGCTGAAGACGGATGTCGGAAAGCTCGCGGCGCTGGGCAACCGCGGCATCGACCTGATGCTCGGCGACTCGACGAACGCGGAGCGCCCTGGGATGACCGGCTCGGAGCGCCTCGTCGGCGAGGCATTCCGGCAGTTGATTCCCGTTCGAACGGGTCGCGTCTTGATCGCGAGCTTCGCCTCGAACATCCACCGCATGCAGCAGGCCGCGGAAGTGGCGATCGAGAACGACCGCAAGATCGCGCTCGTCGGTCGGTCGCTGCGCAAGAACATGAACATCGCTCGCATGCTCGGCTACGTCGTGCTGCCCGAAGACGCGATGATCTCGCCGAAGGAGGCCATGGAGTACCCGCCGGGGCGCGTCATGATCCTTTGCACCGGCAGCCAGGGTGAGCCGATGTCGGCACTCACGCGCATCGCCTTCAACGATCATCAGAACATCGAGATCGAGCGCGGCGACACCGTGATCATCTCCGCGAAACCGGTTCCCGGCAACGAACTGCACGTCCACGACTCGATCAACCGGCTGGCGCGGCTCGGCGCAGAGGTGTTACACGAGGAGATCGCGGCCGTACACGTCTCGGGGCATGCGTGCTCCGAGGAGCTCCGGACACTGCTCTCGCTCGTGCGGCCGAAGGCTCTCATGCCGATCCATGGTGAGTACCGGATGCTGGCAGCACACGCGAGACTCGGCGCCGACGCCGGGATCCCGGCGGACGCGATCGTGATTGCCGAGAACGGCTCCGTCGTCGAGCTCACGCCGCGGGGCGTGGGCATCGTCGACAAGATCGCGGCAGGAGTGACGTTCGTCGACGGCCTCGGTGTCGGCGACGTTCAGGACGTCGCTCTGCGCGACCGGCGCCGACTCTCCGAGGACGGGGTGCTCATCGTGGTCACGACCATAGCCCTCTCCAACGGCGGCGAGATCGCTCCTCCCGAGCTGATCGCGCGCGGCATCGGAGGAGAAGACGACGGGCTGCTCGACGACCTGCGCAACGAAGCCCATCAGATCGCCGCCGGCCTGGCCGAAAGCGGCATGACGGAGATCAAGCTCGTGCAGGAGCACATGCACGACGCGATTGCCAAGCTCGTCTACGCGCGGACGCGTCGTCGGCCGATGATCCTGCCCGTCGTGATCGAGGTCTGAGACCGTGGCGGACGACGTGGAGGAGCCCGGCTGGGGCGACGTCATTCGTGAGTACGCGGCGACCGATCGGACGGCCCGGCGGCTGACCGAGCAGCTCCGCGCCTGTGAGGCCGCCTCGCTCGCCTTCTGCCGCCTGCTCGAGCGGTGGAACCGGGGCGAAGCGGTTCCAGCGACTCCCGGTGCCCGCGAGGCGGCACTGCGTCATGCGGCCGATCGCGTCGAGACGGCGCTGGCCGGCCTCGAGCCACCACTGTCGCGTTACCTCATCGAACTCGAGCCCGAGCGCGCGGAGGGCCGATCGTGGTACGGGGGGCCGGGAGCCGGCGAGCTCGTGGAATGGCGCCCGATACTCGACCGAGCCGGGGTGCAAGCGTCGCCCGACCGCGTCGCAGCCGTCTATCTCGAGCTCGCGGTGCTCGTGCGGGCCCTCGAGGGTCTCGCCGCGGCGGCCAGGCTGAACAGCGCACCGGATCGCTCGTCGCTCTGGGCCGGGCTCTTCGACCTTCGTGACACCTTGCTCGGTTCGACCGTCGACGACGTTCGGGCCCTGGCGGCGTAAGTCGACGGCTGAGGCGCGGCGAACTGCCCGCTCCGCGGATCACCGTCGTCGGCTCGGTCAACCTCGACCTCGTCCTCCGCTGCCCGGAACTGCCTCGGCCCGGTGAGACCGTCACCGCGGAGGCGCTTGACCGGTTCCCCGGGGGGAAGGGCGCGAATCAGGCCGTCGCCTGCGCGCGCCTCGGTGCCGAGGTGCGAATGGTCGGTGCCGTCGGTCGCGACGGTTTTGCCGACGGGGCCCTGGCCGGTCTCCGCGAAGCCGGTGTCGAGCTCGATCTGAAGGAGTGCGACCGGCCGACCGGTCTGGCCCTGATCACCGTCGATGCGGAGGGTGAGACGACGATCGTCGTCTCCTCGGGCGCGAACGAGCTCGTGGCTGGCTTCGAGCTGGGGCCGGCGGACGCCGTCCTCTGCCAGCAGGAGATCCCCGACGCCGCGGTGATCTCGGCCTGGGAGCAGACGACGGGCCTGTTCTGCCTCAATGCGGCCCCGGCCCGGCGTATTGCAGTCGACCCGGATCTCGCCGTCGTCAACCGGTTCGAATTCGAGTCCCTCGCACGCAAGGACGGTCTCGTGGCGCTCACGCTCGGCGCCGACGGCGCAGTCCTGCTCGAGGACGGGGAGGAGGTCGCCCGCGCGACGCCGCCGCACGTGGACGTCGTCGACGGCACCGCCGCCGGCGACGCGTTCACGGCCTGCCTGCTCGTCTCTCTCCTCGAAGGACGAGCGTACGAGGACGCGCTCACGCGCGCGTGCGCCGCGGGTGCGCTGGCCGCCTCACGGGCGGGGGCGCAGCCGTCCCTTCCCACCGCTGCCGAGATCGACGCCGTCCTCGGCCGCTAGGCGCAGCGAAATCGCGATACTCGAGTTCCATGAGCATCCCCGTCATCCTCGACTGCGATCCTGGCCACGACGATGCGATTGCGCTACTTCTCGCCATCGCGAGCCCGGAGCTCCACCTGCTCGGGGTCACGACGGTGCACGGCAACCAGACACTCGAGAAGACGACCGCGAACGCCATTCGCGTGCTCGACCTCGTCGGCCGCTCGGACATCCCGGTCGCCGCGGGCGCCGACCGGCCGTTGACGCGCGACCTCACCGTCGCGTCGCACGTCCACGGCGAGAGCGGGCTCGACGGCCCTACGCTCCCGCCGGCCGCGCGTGCGGCGCTCGGGGAGCCGGCCGTCGATTTCATGGAGCGCACGATCGCGGCCAGTCAGACTCCGGTCACGCTCGTCCCGACGGGGCCGCTGACCAACATCGCGCAGCTCCTCGAGCGCACGGGCGGCGCGAACGTGGCGCGGATCGTGCTGATGGGAGGAGCGGTCGCCGAGGGAAACATGACCCCGGCGGCCGAGTTCAACATCTGGGCCGATCCCGAAGCCGCGCAGGCGGTCTTCCACGCGGGGATCGACACGACGATGATCGGACTCGATGTCACCCATCGCGCGCTCACCACACCCGAGCTCCAGGATCGGCTTCGCGCCGGCGGAGTCGTCGGCACCTTCGTCGCAGACCTCGTCGACTTCTTCTCGGTCTACCACCGCGAGACGTACGGCTGGGACGGGGCGCCCATCCATGACGCCATCGCGCTCTCGCACGTCCTGCGACCGGGCCTCGTGGAAACGGTCGACTGCAACGTCGAGGTGGAGCTCGATTCGGATCTCTGCCGGGGGCGCACGGTCGTCGATCGGTGGGGGCGAACGGAGCGGCCCGTCAACGCCCACGTCGGTCTCGATCTCGACGCCGACGGGTTCTTCGATCTCCTCGTGGAGCGGATCGGGACGCTCGGCTAGCGCGCGGCCGGGTCGTCCTAGAGTACGCGCCCGAGCCTCAGCCCCAGCCAGACGGCCACGAGCCCGGCGCCGAGCGTGCCGAATGCGTTGAAGGCTGCCTGGCCGCCGTGGCCCTCCTCGAGGAGCCGGTACGTGTCGAGCGAGAACGTCGAGAACGTGGTGTAGGCACCGAGAAAACCGGTCACGACGACGAGCCGCACCGTCGAATCCTCGAATCGGGGCTCGAGCGCCTCGACCATGACTCCGATGAGGAATGCCCCGGTGATGTTGACGGCGAAGATCCCCCACGGAAACGCCCCCGCACGGCGTCCGATCAGTTCGTCCAGTCCGTAGCGCGCAAGCGCCCCGAGGGCGCCTGCGACCGCAATCCCGACCACCACCGGCATTCGCGGAGGATACGGGACGCCGCTGCAGAAGCAGCAACCCCTATGGCCGGAACGAGAAAGAAGCCCGTCAAGCGTCCGCTCAGGCCGCGCACGCCGTCCCGGATCAAGAAACGCACGAAGAAGAGGAAGACCCGGTCGCACCATCACCCCGAGTTGTGGGGTCTCGGCATGGTCACGGTCGGACTCTTCCTTGCCACCTTGCTGTGGTTCGGGTGGGACGGCGGAAGCGTGGGAGCGCCGATCGCGGACGGTCTCCGTGACGCCCTCGGCGTCGCCGTCTACGTCGCCCCGCTCGCGCTCATCGCAATCGGCGGTCTGATGCTCGTGAGGAGCCGGATCGTCGACCTGAAGCCGTTTCGAACGGGTCTCGCCGTGGGCGCCTTCGGCCTCATGACCGCGCTCGGGCGCGACGAGGGCGGGGCCATCGGCGGGGCGCTGGGCGGGGGACTCGCGCACGTCATCGGGGTGACGGGCACGCTGATCGTCGGTGTCGCGCTCTTCGTCGCCGGCACATTGCTGTTCACGGGTGCGTCTGCGGGAGCGTTCCTACGCCGCTCCGGGACGGCGATGCGGACGGCAGGGGGCGCGGCCAGGCGGTCGCTCGACAGCTGGAGCCTCGCCGAGGCCGACGAACAGCCTCGAGCTCTGCCGGACGAGCGCTTCCCCGCGACGCCGCCTTCGCTCGTCGACGCCG
Organism: uncultured Thermoleophilia bacterium; assembly: GCA_963721955.1. Taxonomy (GTDB): domain Bacteria; phylum Actinomycetota; class Thermoleophilia; order Gaiellales; family Gaiellaceae; genus Gaiella. Next base: position 29,367 of record CAVRKG010000001.1, read on the forward strand.
TGGCGAGCTACCCCGACGTCGTCTCCGCGCCGGTTGCCCCCGCCGAACTGCCGCCGCTCGTGTTGCAGTCCGCCGAGCGACTCCCCGACGAGGTGACGGCCGACGACGCGGAGGGAATCGACTTCGACGCTGCCCCCGCCGGTGAGTACGTCCTGCCCGAACGAACGCTGCTCAAAGCGTCGACGCCTGTCGTCGGCGACAACGGCGTGGCGAGCGCCCGGATCGCGGAGCAGCTCGTGCACACGCTTTCGCATTTCGGTGTCGACGCCACGATCGTGGGACAGATCGCCGGACCTCGCGTGGTCCGCTACGAGCTCCAGCTCGCCCCCGGAACCAAGGTCTCCAAGGTTGCGGGCTTGAAGGACGACCTGTCGTACGCGTTGGCGACGACCGAGATCCGCATCCTCGCCCCGATCCCCGGGAAGCAGGCGGTCGGGGTCGAAGTGCCGAACCTCTCGCCGAAGCTCGTCACCCTTGGCGACATCTTCGGCGACATGCCCGGCCAGGCGAGCCCGCTCTCGGTGTGGCTCGGAAAGGACATCTCCGGGAACGCGGTCTGGACCGACCTCGCCAGGATGCCGCACCTCCTGATCGCAGGAACCACCGGCTCCGGCAAGTCCGGCTGCATCAACACGCTCCTCACGTCGATCCTGCTGCGTTCGACACCGGACGAGGTGCGGATGATCCTGATCGACCCGAAGCGGATCGAGCTCAACTTCTACGAGTCGATCCCGCACCTCCTCACGCCCGTCGTCTCGAACCCGAAGGAGGCGTCGGCGGTACTCCAGAACGTCGTCGCCGAGATGGAGCGCCGCTACGAGCGTCTCTCGATCATCAGGGCGAGGAACCTGCCGGAGGCGAACCGCGCCTTCAAGGCGCGTGGGGAGGACACGCTCCCATATCTCCTCGTCGTCATCGACGAGCTCGCCGATCTGATGATGGTGTCGCCCCAGGCCGTCGAGGACGCCGTCATCCGGCTCGCACAGAAGTCGCGAGCCGTCGGGATCCACCTCGTTCTCGCGACGCAACGCCCGTCGGTGGACGTCATCACCGGAATGATCAAGGCGAACGTGCCGTCACGAATCGCGTTCGCGGTCTCGAGCCAGACGGACTCGCGCGTGATTCTCGACACGTCCGGCGCCGAGAGCCTCCTCGGCCAGGGCGACATGCTCTTCAAGCCCCTCGGCACCTCCCGCATGCAGCGCGTCCAGGGTGCGTACGTGACGGAGGAGGAGATCGCGATGATCGTCGAGCAGTGCCGCCGGCAGCGCGGACAGATCCTCGACGAGAGCCTCCTCGAGGCGCCCCAGACCTACGCGGACGACATGGCCGACGGCGCCGACGGCGACTTCGACCCGGACGAGGATCCGCTGCTCGACAAGGCGATCGAAATCGTGGTGCAGACACAGACCGCGTCCGTGTCGCTGATCCAGAGGCGCCTGCGGGTCGGATATACGCGGGCGGGGCGGCTGATCGACATGCTCGAGCGGCGGGGAATCATCTCCGGCTACGAGGGCTCCAAGCCCCGACGTGTCCTCGTCGAGGAGCATCAGCTGACCCCGGGCCCATAGCGGTAAAAGGAACGTCCTCGGCGGTCGGGCATAGATGTACACGGAGCCGGGTGGTGTTTAGTATCCCTCTCACGTCACCTCACGAACAGGCGGGTGGCACCCTGAGATCGGGAGGGAATATGCGGAAACATCTGAGGCTGCTGGTGGGCTTGGTAGCCGTGCTCATGCTTCTTGCTGCGGGATGCGGAGGCAGCGACGGGGGCGGTTCGAGCGACTTGAGCGTCGGGCTCGTCTTCGACGTCGGCGGGCGTGGCGACCAGTCGTTCAACGATTCGGCGGCCGCCGGGGTCGACCGTGCAGTAGAGGAGTTCGGGATCGCGTTCACCGAGGCATCCCCCAACGATGACGGCTCCAACAGGGCCGAGCTGCTTCAGCTCGCCGCGGACGCGAATGAGCTCGTTTTCGCGGTCGGCTTCCTGTTCGAAGGGGACGCGGCCAAGGTCGGGGTCGAGAACCCCGAGGTCAACTTCGCGGTCATCGATTCCTCGATGATCGATTTCAGCAAGACGCCGCCGGAGCCGTACGCGGACAACATCAGTGGGCTCGTCTTCTCTGAGGAGCAAGGTTCGTTCCTCGTCGGTGCGGCTGCTGCCTTGAAGTCGACCACGGGGAAGATCGGGTTCATCGGGGGCGTCAGGGGCGTTGGCGGACTGATCGAGAAGTTCGAAGCCGGGTACATCGCAGGCGCGAAGGCGGTCAATCCCGACATCGAGATCGTGTCCGAATACATCACCGAAGCGCCGAACTTCGACGGCTTCAACGCACCGGATCGGGCCAAGGACATCGCGCTCGGGATGTACGGAGACGGCGCCGACATCATCTACCACGCCGCCGGCGGCTCCGGTGGCGGGCTCTTCGAGGCCGCGAAGGACGAGAGCGCGTCGAGCGGGACGAAGGTGTGGGGCATCGGCGTCGACTCCGACCAGTACAACACCGTTGATCCGGCGGTGCAGGAGTTCGTGCTCACCTCGATGCTGAAGCGGGTCGACGTGGCCGTGTTCGAGGCTGTCAAGGCGCATATCGACGGTGCCCTGGTTACAGGTGAGACGCGCTACGACCTGGCTGCCGACGGCGTCGGCTACTCGACCTCCGGCGGCTTCGTCGACGACATCGTCGATCAGCTCGAGGAGTTCAAGCAGCAGATCATCGACGGGGACATCGTGGTTCCGACGGACCCGACGCAGGCATGACCGGCGCGGGCACCGAGCCCAGCTGATCGAGCGAGAGCGGGACCGGGAAGACCCCGGTCCCGCTCTGGCTCTCCCGAGAGGACGCGCAGTGGACCTTGCCATCGAGCTGACGGGAATCACCAAGCGGTTTCCCGGCGTGATCGCCAACGACGACGTCAACCTGGCGGTCGAGCAGGGCGAGATCCATGCCATCTGCGGCGAGAACGGAGCGGGCAAGTCCACGCTGATGAAGATCCTGTACGGGATGCAGCCGGCCGACGAGGGGAGCATCCGCGTGATGGGGAAGGAGGTCCACTTCAACTCGCCCACCGACGCGCTCGCTGCGGGCATCGGCATGGTGCACCAGCACTTCATGCTGGCCGACCAGCTGACGGTGCTCGAGAACGTGATTCTCGGAGCAGAGCCCGTTGCGCGGGGCGGGCGCATCGACTTCGCGGCGGCGGAGGAGCACCTCAGAGAGGTTGGGGATGCCTACGGATTGACCGTCTCGCCGGACGATCTCGTCGAGACCCTCGAGGTCGGCGAACGCCAGCGGGTCGAGATCATCAAGGCCCTCTTCAGGGGGGCGAAGATCCTGATTCTCGACGAGCCGACGGCCGTGCTCGTGCCGCAGGAGGTCGAGGAGCTCTTCCGCAACATGCGTGACCTCAAGGCCGACGGCACCACGATCGTCTTCATCGACCACAAACTCGACGAGGTGCTCGAAATCGCCGACACGATCACGGTTCTTCGGCAGGGGCGCTCGGTCGCGACGGTGAAGCCGGCCGACGTCACGGACCGTGACCTCGCCGAGCTGATGGTCGGTTCCGAGCTGCCGACTCCGGCCACGTCCGGATCGACGGTGACCGACGAGGTCGTGCTCGAGATCGACGGCGTCACCGTTCTGGACGAGGACGAGCGCCCCCTCGTCAGCGACGTCTCCTTGCGGGTTCACAAAGGCGAAGTGGTTGGGGTCGCCGGCGTCGAGGGCAACGGGCAAGCCGAGCTCGTCGACGCGCTGATCGGCACGCGGACGGTGGCGGCCGGCACGATCTCGCTCCTCGGCGACGACATCACACAGCGCTCGGTCCGCCACCGACGGGAGCACGGCATGGGCTATATCCCGATGGACCGGCATCGTGAAGGGCTGTTGCTGTCGGCACCGCTGTGGGAGACCGCCGCGCTCGGGCACCAGACGTCGAAGCCCTTCGCGAAGGGCCCTTGGGTCGACCGGGCCGGGGCCAGGGCGCGTACCGAGCTGATCAAGGACGAGTTCGATGTGCGCACCCCCGGGGTGGACGTCCCGACCCACGCGCTGTCGGGCGGGAATCAGCAGAAGCTGATCGTGGGCCGCGAGATGTCCGCCGAGCCGGCCGTCCTTCTCGCAGCCCACCCGACGCGTGGCATCGACGTCGGCGCGCAGGCGGCGATCTGGGACGACATCAAGGCGGCGCGGGCGGCGGGGCTCGCGACCCTGTTGATCTCCGCCGACCTCGACGAGTTGATCGGTCTCTCGGACACGATCGTCGTCATCATGCGTGGTCGCCTGGTCGCGACTCTCGACCCCGCAACGCTCACGCCTCGCGACCTCGGGTCGTACATGACCGGGGCCGCGGATCAGGGGACGTCCGAGTAGCGTGACGACCGGTCGCCGCATCGTGCTCGCCATGGCCGCTCCTGTCGCGGCACTGGCGTTCGCCGTGGTGATGTCGTCGATCGTCCTTCTGATCTCGGGCAGCAACCCGCTGGAAGCGTACGGCGACATGTTCGCGCACGCCGCGAAGCTCGAGACGATTGTCGACATCCTGAATCGGGCGACGCCCTTGTACATCGCCGGCGTTGCCGTCGCCATCGGCTTCCGCATGAACCTGTTCAACATCGGCGTCGAAGGGCAGTTCCTCCTGGCGTTCCTGGTGGCAGCACACGTCGGCGGCGTCGTCCACCTTCCGGCGGTGCTTCACATCGCCGTCATCCTCGTCGTCGCCATGAGCGTCGGCGGCGCCTACGCAGGCGTCGCGGGGGTCTTGAAGGTGACGCGCGGCGTGAACGAGGTGATCTCCACGATCATGCTGAACGCGATCGCGATCTCCGGCCTGGTTGCATGGCTTATCAGGAGATGGCAGGCCGAGGACGGAGTCAGGTCGGGAACCACCACCATACGGACGACGCAGATCGACGACTCGGGCCTCCTGCCGCCGCTCAACAGCGTCGTCGAACTGTTCACCCGCGACATCGGTCGGGGCAAGGAGCTGACGGGCGTACTCGTCGTCGCGATTGTCGTCGGCATCTGTTACCACCTGCTCATCAACCGGACCGTGATCGGCTTCGATCTGAGGGCAACAGGGATCAATCCGTTCGCTGCGCGGGTGGGGGGCGTGCCCCCGAAGCGGATGGTCGTGCTGGCGATGGTTCTCTCGGGTGCGGTTGCCGGTCTCGTCGGCATGACCGAGCTGATGCAGAAGGGCTTCTTCCCTTCGAATCCGATCCAGGGTCTCGGGTTCGCGGGGATCGCCGCCGCTCTCCTCGGTCGGAACAACCCGCTCGGCATCGTCTTCGCCGCTCTCATCTTCGCCTTCCTCGACGTCTCGTCGGGTGTCCTCCAGTTCACCGGGGCCGCGCCGCGCGAGATCGTCGTGATCATGCAGGGAGTGATCATTCTCGCCGCGGTGATCGCCTACGAGCTGGTGCGGCGGGTGCGCGAGCGTGAAGAGGCGCGGTTCGCGTCCGCGGCGCTTCCGGGGGCGCGAGCATGAGTGTCAGCCTGAGCCGGATCCAAGAACTCCCCGCCTGGGCGCGCTGGGCCGCCTACGCCGCCATCGGCGTGTTCGTCCTCACGCTCGTGCAGGGATTCGACGACACCACCCGCCTCACCGACGTCAGTACGTCCCAGGCGATGCTGCGCTGGGGCGTACCGATCCTGCTGGCTGGGCTGGGTGGGCTCTTTTCCGAGCGCGTGGGCGTCGTCAACATCGGGCTCGAGGGCATGATGATCCTCGGAACCTGGTTCGGAGCCTGGGGGGCGATCAACTACGGTGCCTGGTGGGGTCTGCTCGCGGGCCTGCTCGGCGGCGCCATGGGAGGGCTCCTGCACGCCATCGCGACCGTCCAGTTCGGCGTCGACCACATCATCTCCGGCGTCGCCGTGAACATCCTCGCGCCGGGCGTCACGCGGTTCCTCTCCTCCGAGGTTTTCACCGGCTACGCGGGAGGCTCGATCACGCAGTCTCCGCGAGTCCCTGGCGTCGGCCGCTTCACGTTCCCGGTGCTCGCGGGCGGGGACGTGGGCAGTTGGAGCTCGCCAGACCTGTTCGGCTGGTTCGGCCGCAAGGACTGGTTCTTCGTTGCGGACGTCGCGAATGTCTCGCGCGGTCTTCTCACCGACGTGTCGTACGTCACCATGATCGCGCTCGCGCTCGTTCCGATCTCCACGTGGGTCCTGTGGCGGACGCGGTTCGGCCTGCGGCTGCGGATCTGCGGCGAGCGGCCGGAGGCAGGTGAGGCGCAGGGGATCAACATCTACCTGTACAAGTACATCGGCGTGACCATCAGTGGAGCGCTTGCCGGCCTTGCAGGAGCGTTCATCGCGAGCCCTGAGTTGTCGGGCATCTACCTCGAGGGGCAGACGAACGGACGCGGGTTCATCGGACTCGCCGCGCTGATCTTCGGAAACTGGAGACCCATCGGCGTGCTTCGAGGGGCGCTGCTCTTCGGGTACGTGTTCGGCCTCGGCCTGCGCGACTTCGGCGGCGCCGCCTCGCACTCGCTCCTCCTCGTCAACACGATCGCCTTGCTCGCGATCGCGCTCTGGTCGTACTCGCGCGGCAAACACCAGAATGCGTGGCTCGCGAGCGTGCTGTGCGTCCTCACGGCGGTCTGGTACTTCACCTCCGATACGGTGCCGAACTGGTGGGTCAACATCCTCCCGTTCGTCGTCGTCCTCATCGTCCTCGCGTTCTTCTCCCAGCGCCTCCGGAGTCCCTCCGCCAGCGGTCAGCGCTACCGCAAGGGCGAGAGCTGACCGAGAGCCCCACGATGGACGACATGGTGGACCCGAGCAGCTTCGATCCCACAGACGCTGCCTTCCTCGCCGACCCGTACCCGACCCTGCGCGCGCTGCGCGAGGCGACCCCTGTTCTGCACCACGAGCGCCTCGACCGCTGGTTCGTCAGCCGGCACGGAGACGTACGTGCCTGCTTACGTGACAAAAGGCTCGGTCGGAACTTCTCCCACGTCGGGACGTACGAGGAGTTCAAGGCAGAGCCCCCTGACCCGCGCTGGGACGCCTTCTGGGACGTCGAGCGCTTCAGCCTGCTCTGGCTCGAGCCGCCCGATCACACACGGATCCGCTCGCTACTCGCGGCCGCGTTCACCCCGCGGAGCATCGCGGCCATGCGCGAGCCGGCGGAGCAGTTGGCGCAGGAGCTGCTCGAGCCGTGCCTCGAGCGGGGGAAGATGGAGCTGCTGTCCGACTTCGCCCAGCCGTTCTCGATCGGGCTGATCTGCAGGCTGCTCGGGGTCCCGGTCGATCGTCAGCGTGACCTGCTCGATTGGTCGCACGCGATCGTGAAGATGTACGAGTTCGACACCACCAAGGAGCAGGCGGTCGCCGCGAACGAGGCGTCGGCCGCGTTCCGCGACTACGTGCTGGAGCTGATCGACGAGCGCAGCCGCGTGCCACGAGACGACATCGTCACGAGCCTCGTCCAAGCCCGCGTCGACGGAGGCCGGTTGAGTCCCGCGGAGATCGTGTCGACCGTGATCCTGCTCCTGAACGCCGGGCACGAGGCGACCGTGAACACCCTGGGCAACGGGATCCGGGCGCTCATGCATGCTCCCGAGCAGTGGGGTCGCCTCGTCGCGGGCGACGTGCCCGTGGGTGCAGCGGTGGAGGAGCTGATCCGCTTCGACCCGCCGCTTCAGCTCTTCGAGCGGTGGGTGCTCCAGGACGGCTTCGAGCTCGGAGGCGTTCAGGTTCCGCGGGGCGAGCAACTGGCGCTGCTCTTCGGCGCAGCGAATCGCGACCCACGGGTATTCGCCGACCCCGACGGCTTCGACGTCGGCCGTGAGAACGCCGACCGGCATGTCGGCTTCGGGGGCGGCATCCACGTCTGCATCGGCGCGCCGCTCGCCCGGATCGAGCTCGCGGTGGGCCTGCAAGCGCTCGTCTCCCGCTGCCCTCGTCTCGAGCTCGCCTCCGAGCCGGTCCGGAAGCCCGCTTTCGTCATCTGGGGTCTCGAGGGGATCGACCTCGAGCTGGCATGACGTCGTCTGGTCGGCCGCGTTCGCCATGGTCGCGACACCGGGCGACGGGTCCGCGTAGAGTCCTCGCGCCGGACGCAGCAATCAATTGCTGGAACGATGCGTCTCAAGCACGTACGGAACATCAGCGTCCCCAAGGAGGACAAGTGTCAGCAAGGAAATCATTGGCCGGGGCGACGGTCGTACTCGTCGCACTCGCCGTCGTCGCGGGAGGCTTTGCCGCAGCTGGGCAGAAGTCCGACACGACGAAAGCCGCCGTGATCACCGACATCGGTGGCCTCGGCGACAAGGGGTTCAACGACCTTTGCGCCAAGGGCGTCAAGACGGGCGCCAAGAATCTCAAGATCGGCTCGCGCATCTTCATCTCGAAGTCGGCAGCCGACTACATCCCGAACCTCTCGGCTGCGGCCCGCGGTGGCTACAACCCGGTCGTCGTGTGCGGCTTCCTCATGGGTACGGATATCGAGAAGGCCGCCAAGAAGTTCCCGAACACGTCGTTCGGGATCATCGACTACAGCCAGACCTGGATGAAGAGTGACCCGCAGAACCTCCGTGGCGCGCTGTTCTCGGAGAACGAGTCCGGCTACCTGATGGGCGTCGCGGCCGCCATGGCCTCGAAGACGAACACCGTCAGCGCCGTCGGCGGCCAGGCCGTTCCGGCCGTCGTCGCGTATCTCGCCGGCTTCAAGGCGGGCGCGAAGAAGACGAAGAAGGGCATCAAGGTGCTGACCGCCTACTCCGAGGACTTCGTCGACCAGGCGAAGTGCAAGGAGATCGCGCTCAACCAGATCGCCGCCGGTTCCGGCGCCGTGTTCCAGGCAGCAGGCAACTGCGGCCTCGGTGCACTCGCCGCCGCCAAGGAAAAGGGCGTCTGGGGCATCGGTGTCGACACGGATCAGGGCTTCCTGGGCAAGCACATCCTCACGAGCGCGCTGAAGAAGGTCGACCTCGGCGTGTTCCGGATGATCCAGGACGTCAAGAGCGACAAGTTCGTCGGTGGGGCGGACTCGCTCTTCACCGTCAAGAACGGCGGCGTCGGCTTCGGCACGGTCAGCAAGGCGGCGCCGAACCGCGCGAAGATCATCGCCAAGCTGAAGGCAACGTCGAAGCTCATTGCGGCGGGAAAGATCAAGGCGCCTAAGAAGTAGGTAGGGCGCACCGACCGATCGAGGCAGAGGGCGGGCTCCATGAGCCCGCCCTCTCGCCGTTCAGGGCCTGACAGCCTGCGAGAGTGCGTAGTATCGTCCCGCGATGAGCGACGCGCCCACCGTTCTCGAGATGCGCCGGATCACGAAGCGCTTTTCGGGGTTCGTCGCAAACGACGCGGTCGACTTCGATCTCCGCGCCGGTGAGGTTCACGCGCTGCTCGGTGAGAACGGAGCCGGCAAGTCGACGTTGATGAACGTTCTCTACGGGCTCTATCGGCCGGACGAGGGCGAGATCCTCATCAACGGCAGCCCGGTCGAGCTCGGCTCGCCACGTGTATCGATCGACCGGGGAGTCGGCATGGTGCATCAGCACTTCATGCTCATCCCGGTCATGACCGTGGCGGAGAACATCGTCCTCGCCGTCGAGCCGACGCGGGGCGGGGTCCTGCTCGACGAGAACGCGGCCGTGCAGCGTGTGCGCGAGATCTCCGAGCGGTACGGTCTCGTGGTCGATCCGCACGCGCTGATCGAGGACATCACCGTCGGCCAGCAGCAACGGGTCGAGATCCTCAAGGCGCTGTACCGCGGAGCCGAGATCCTCGTCCTGGACGAGCCGACCGCCGTCCTGACGCCGCAGGAGGCGAGCGAGCTGTTCGCGATCATCCGCAGCCTCACCGAGCAGGGAAAGTCGGTCATCTTCATCACGCACAAGCTCAACGAGGTGCTGGAGATCGCCGATCGGATCACCGTGCTCCGGCGTGGGAAGATGATCGAGACGCTGGACAAGGAAGGCGCGACGGAGGAAAGCCTGGCGCGCCTCATGGTTGGGCGTGAGGTCCTGCTCCGCGTCGAGAAGGAGCCGGCGCAGCCGGGTGACGCGCTGCTCGAGATCGAGGGGCTCCACGCGTTCGACGACCGCGGGATCGAGAAGGTGCGCGACGTCTCGTTCGAGGTTCGGGCGGGGGAGATCGTCGGTATCGCCGGGATCGACGGCAACGGCCAGACAGAGCTGATCGACGCCGTGTGCGGGCTTCTCCCCGTCGCAGCCGGCACCGTGCGGCTGGACGGAGTCGACGTTACGCACGATTCGGCACTCGGCCATTACCACGCCGGCCTCGGCCACGTCCCCCAGGATCGCCAGCGACGCGGGCTCGTGCTCGAGTTCTCGATCGCGGAGAACCTCGCCCTGCACGACTACCGTAGCCCGCCCGACTCGAGGTTCGGCTGGCTGTTCCCACGCCGTCTCGTCGAGCGAGCGGTCCGGCTCGTGACGGAGTTCGACGTCCGCGGGGGTGGGGCCCAGGCACGAGCGGGCGGCCTCTCCGGCGGCAACCAGCAGAAGGTCGTCCTCGCACGCGAGATCGACCGCAACCCACGCGTGCTGATCGCAGCCCAGCCGACCCGGGGCCTCGACGTCGGTGCGATCGAATTCGTCCATCGCCGACTGATCGAGGAGCGTGACGAAGGGCGCGGCGTCCTCCTCGTCTCGCTCGAGCTCGAGGAGATCCTCTCGCTCTCGGACCGGATCCTCGTCCTCTACGAGGGTGAGATCGTGGGCGAGTTGCCTCCGACGGCCACCGAGGACGAGTTGGGCATCCTGATGACGGGCGGCGGCCGGCGGGCGGAGACGGCGGCGTGAGCGAGGGAACGCAGGGCCCGGCGGCCGGAGGGAAGCCGCCGGAGGATCCAAGCGGCCTCGGCTCGCCGGAGAGCACCTCGATCATCGAGCGGTACGCGCTCGCCCAGAGGGCCGAGGGGATCCTCGCGCCGGTCCTGACGGCACTCCTCGCCTTTTTCGTCGGGGGCCTCGTCGTCCTCGTCACGACGGGCAAGAACCCGCTGACGACCTACAAGGCGATCTTCGACGGCTCCGGGCTCAACTGGCTCCTCCCGTGGGTGGCCGGCGACGACCGGATCACGGCGGCGTTCAACTTCCAGCAGACCCTGCTGATCACGACACCGCTGATCCTCACCGGCCTCGCCGTCGCGTTCGCCTTCCGCTGCGGCATGTTCAACATCGGCGGTCAGGGGCAGTACCTCGTCGGGTCGTTCTTCGGGATCTGGATCGGGTCGTCCATCTCGGGACTCAACCCGTTCCTGCACATCGTCCTCGCGATCGGCGTCGCGATGGTGGCAGGTGCGGTGTGGGCGGGAATCGCCGGCTTCCTCAAGGCGACGGTGGGAGCGCACGAGGTGATCTCGACGATCATGCTGAACTGGGTCGCGATCTGGGTGGGCAAGTTCCTGTTCGGCCTCGGCGGCCCGCTTCAGAACGCCGAACAGCCCGCCATTCCGATCTCCGAGACGGTCAACGACAACGCCAAGCTGCCCGTCTTCTGGGGCGACCCTGATTTCCAGGGACTCTCGATCGGCATCTTCATCGCCATCGCCGCTCTTCTCGTCTACTGGGTCATCCTCAACCGGACGACGCTCGGGTACGGCGTCAAGGCCGTCGGCTTCAACCCCGAGGCATCCCGCTACGGCGGTATCAGCGTCTCACGGAACTACTTTCTGGCGATGGCGATCTCCGGGGCGTTCGCCGGTCTCGCCGGAGCGCTCGACGTGCTCGGCTGGCAGTTCCAGATCGCGACCAACGACATCGGGGCTTCGACGATCGGTTTCGTGGGCATCGCCGTCGCGCTCCTCGGACGGAACACCGCCATCGGCGTCGGGCTCGCGGCCCTCCTGTTCTCGGCCCTCGTCAACGGCACGTCCACGCGCAACCTCGACCCCAGCATCTTCCAACCCGAGCTGGCCTCGAACCTCACCCTGCTGATCCAGGGCCTCGTCGTGCTGTTCGTGGGGGCCGACGTCATCGTCCTCACGATCCTGCGCCGGGCGCGCCGTCGTAAGGCGGCACCCGGATGAGCGGCGTGACCGAGCCGAACGCCGCCCCGACTTCGTCTCGGGGGCTCAGCCGCCGCCTGCCGCACGGAGCGCGGGCGGTCGCCTGGGCCGGGATCGCGCTCGGGTTGGCGGGCGCGTGGATTGCGCTGCCTCCCGTGGCTGCGCGGTCGTTCGTCTGGAGCCTCGGGCTGTGCCTGATCGCAGTCGTGATCGGGATCGGCGTGGCGTTGCGCGGCGAGCGGCGCTTCGGCGGCTTCGCAATCGCGTCGGGCGTACTCGGGTTCGTGGTCGGGTACCTCGCCACGCTCTCGGGCATCGGCAAGCTCGAATCGGTCGTCGTCTGGTCTGCGCTCCTCGCCGCCACGTTGCGCTATGCAACCCCGCTCGTGTTCGCGGCGATCGGCGGCATGTTCTCAGAACGCTCGGGTGTCGTGAACATCGGCCTCGAGGGGATGATGCTGATGGGCGCGTTCTTCGCCATCCTCGCCGCCGACAAGACGGATTCATGGATCCTTGGGCTCCTGATCGGAATGCTCTCGGGCGGTGTTGCTGCGTTCGTCTACGCATTCTTTGCCATCACGCTCAGAGCCGATCAGATCCTCGGGGGCACGGCGATCAACTTCCTCGCACTCGGGTTGACCGGTTATCTCTATATCGACATCTACGGCCTCGAGGGGACGTCGTCGAACAACATCCCGAGCATCCCCGACGTGCATCTCTCGTTCCTCGCGGACGTGCCGTTCGTCGGCCCGATCTTCTCGCAGCTGAACCTGATGATCTGGATGGCGTTCCTGCTCGTTGTCGTCTCGTCGATCGTGATGTTTCGCACACCGATCGGGCTTCGCATCCGGTCGGTCGGCGAGCATCCGCGCGCCGCCGACACGGTCGGGATCAACGTGGTCGCCGTCAGGTACGCGGCGGTCGTCACGTCGGGGGTGCTGGCCGCCGCGGGCGGGGCCTACCTCTCGATCGGTTTCGTCAACTCGTTCGGCGAGAACATGACTGCCGGACGCGGCTTCATCGCCCTCGCAGCGTTGATCTTCGGCAACTGGCGGCCGTACGGTGCGATGGCGGCATGCCTGCTGTTCGGCTTCTCGAGTGCCCTCGCGCAGCGCCTGCCGGAGTACTCGCAATCCGCGTCGGTACTCTTCCAAGCGCTTCCCTACGTCCTCACGTTGATCGCCGTCGCCGGTGTGATCGGTCGGTCACGGCCGCCGGCCGCCGTCGGTCGGCCATACCAGAAGCAGTAGCTGCGTCATGGCGGACAAACGCATAAAGCCCGGGTGGGCAATAGTCCTCGGCATCCTTGCCGTGGCGACCCTGCCGGTCGCGATTGCCGCGACCAGGTTCTCCGGTTCCTTCGACCTCTTGCAGGCCGGTTTCGCCGTCCCGCTCGCGGCGTGCTTCGGCTGGTGGGCGATCCTGCGGGCGCGCATGGTGCGAGGGCGTCTCGATGCGACGCTCGGAGACGCGCCCGGCCGCCGCGGCGCAGGCGTCGCCCGCGCGCTCGGCATCGTCGGGCTGTGCATGGCGAGCTCGGGAGCGATCTCCCTCGCCGTCTACGGCGTTCTCAAGCTTCTCGAGTAGTCGCGCCGGCACGTCCACAAACGGAGGTTCGAGCAATGACGGAGTTCGTCGACAAGGACACGATCGGCCTGACGGGGCCGCAGTATCACGTTGGAGTCTCCGAGGGAGAAATCAGCGACATCGTTCTCATGCCCGGAGATCCGTTTCGTGTGCAACTCATCGCGGACCGGCTCGACGATGCGGTCGAGGTAGCCCACAAGCGCGAGTACCGGACGATGAACGGCACCTACAAGGGCCGGCTCATCACCGTCTGCTCGAGCGGCATGGGCTGCCCCTCGACCGCGATCGGCGTCGAGGAGCTCGCGCGCGTCGGCGGGCGTGTCTTCATCCGCGTCGGCAGCACGGCCGCGCTCCAGGACCACATCGCGGTCGGCGACCTCATCGTCAGCGAGGGGTCGTTGCGCAACGACGGCACAACCGCCGCGTACGTCCCTCCGGGGTATCCAGCCGTACCCGACTTCGAACTGACGCTGATGCTCAAGACGGTGGCGGACGAACTCGGCGCGAGTCACGGGTTCAAGGTCCACGCCGGTCTGAACGCGACGGACGACGCGTTCTACGCCGAGACGCCGGAGTGGATCGCGAACCTCTCGCGCGTCGGGATGCTGAACGTCGAGATGGAGAGCTCGGCGCTGTTCGTCGTCGCACGGCAGCGTGGGCTGCGAGCCGGGATGATCTGCGCCGTGTCGGCGAACCTCGCGACCGGCGACGTCGTCTACGGGGCACCGAACACCCGCCTCCACACCGGCTGGGAGCAGAGCATCGACGTCGCGCTCGAGGCTGTCCACCGGCTCGGCCTCTGATCGTGGTCACGATCAATCTCCACACGCACCTCGAAGGCTGCGTACGGATCGATACCGCCGCGGAGCTCGCGGCGTCCCTCGGCATCCCGCCGCCGGCCCCCAGCTGGGAGGAGGCGCTCGTGATGCGCACGCCGAGCGACCTCACGGTGTTTCTCGCGCACGTCGCGGCTGCCTATCCGTTGCTCGGATCGCACGCGGCACTCGCCCGCGTCGCCCACGAGGCGGTCACCGACGCGGCGGCCGGCGGTTGTCGTTTCGTCGAGCTTCGCTTCGGTCCGCTGACGCATGTTCGACCGGGGTTCGACGTCGACGCAGTCATCGCCGCCGTCTGCGACGGTGTGGCGAGCGGCACGTCGTCCACGGGGATCGCGGGCGGCGTCATCGTCTGCGCACTCCGTCACCACGACGAACAGGCGAACGTCGAGCTCGCGCGCGCGGCGGCTCGCTACGCCGGCAAGGGCGTCGTCGGGTTCGACGTAGCGGGTGACGAGCTGCTCTTTCCCGATCTCGCGCCGTACGTGCGCCCGTTCAAGTGCGCGGCGGCGGCGGGGCTCGGTCTGACGGCGCACGTTGCGGAGGCGGGCCCCGCGGGGAATGTGCGCGATGCGCACGACACGCTCGGGGTGCGCCGCATCGGTCACGGGTCACGACTAGGGGGAGACCCTGAGGCGCTCACCTGGAGCGTGGAGCACGGGATGTGCCTGGAGGTCTGCGTGACCTCCAACGTCTTCACCGGTGCGGCGCCGTCGGTCGCCGCGCATCCGATCCACCGGTTCCTGGCCGCAGGGTGCGATGTCGTGCTCGGCGACGACAACCCGATCACGATCGACACCACGCTGAGCCGAGAGGTCGGCGAGTTGACCGTTGCCGGCCTCACGTCCGAGACGCTGGCGCGCATCGAGTCGACGGCGATCGAGCGTGCATTCTGCGAGGACGGCGTGCGGGCGGCCCTCCGCGAGGGCGTGCCGTCGCGCACCCCGTAGGCGCCGCCTCCCGCGTGCCGCCGCGGCCGTGACGGAGCGGTGCGGGAGGGTCGCGCCGTCTGTACCCTTTCGTCGTGTTCGACATCGGCTCAAGCCTCCGCGAGGCTCGCACACGCCAGGGACTCGATTTCGACGAGATGGAGTTCCGCACAAAGGTGCGGGCGAAATATCTCCGTGCGCTCGAAGCAGAACAGTTCGAGCAGCTTCCAGGCCATACGTACATCAAAGGCTTCCTGCGGACGTATGCGGATTCACTCGGGATGGACGGACAGCTCTACGTCGACGAGTACAACTCCCGTTTCGTGGCGGGTGAGGACGAGCAGCCGCTCAGGACGCGGCGGGTGCCGGCGCGCGGGCGCCACCAGCGCCGAAATCGCGAGTCCCGCCTCGTCGCGATAGCGCTCACGGCCATCGTGCTCGTGACAGCGCTCGTCATCGCGGCCTGGAAGTTCGGGGGTCCGGCCGAACCGAAAGTGCCCGGCGTGAATCTGCCGGCTGGGGCAAGCCAGGCGGCGGTCGCACGCGGGGTCTCCATCACGGCGACGACAGGGCCGTCGTTCATGGAGGTGCGGAGCAATTCCACCTCGGGGAAGGCGCTGTACCGGGGAACGCTCGAACGCGGGCAGACGAAGCGGTTTGCGACGAGGAAGCTCGCGCTGCTGCTCGGCAAGCCGCGCAACGTCGTCGTGCGTGTCGCCGGTGTTCGCGTCGAGGTGCCACAGAGCGGGCGCCTCACCATCTCGCCGAGCTCTTGACCCGGCCGACGGCCGCGATCGTGGTCACGGGCAGCGAGCTCGTGCGTGGGGATCGGACCGATCTCAATGGGCCGTTCTTCGCGCGCGAGGCGCTCGGGCTCGGTCTGCAGCCCTCTCGGATCGTGATCGTCGGCGACGATCCCACCGATCTCGAGGACGCCCTCCGGTCGAGCGTGGCTGCCGATGTCTGCCTCGTCTCAGGCGGCCTCGGGCCGACCCATGACGACAGGACGATCGAGATCGTCGCGCGCGTCGCAGAACGGGCCCTCGTCGTCGACGACGCGCTGGAAGGCGAGATCGAGCAGATCTCGCGCCGGTTCGCAGACCGCATGCGGCGCCCGTACGCCGATTTCGCCGACGGCGTTCGCAAGCAGGCGACGCTCCCCGAAGGTGGCCTGTCGCTCGGGATCGCGGGGACGGCGCCGGGCGTCGTGCTCGATCTCGGAACCTGCGTCATCGTGGTGCTCCCTGGCCCGCCCAGCGAGCTACAGCGCCTCTGGCCGCGCGCGGTCGCCTCGGAACCCTTCCAGAGGGTGCTCGCACGAACTGCAATGCCGGGCCATCGGATCCTCCGCTTCTTCGGGGCGAGCGAATCGGCGGTGGCGAAGGCACTCGCCGAGGCCGGAGGAGACGGGGACGGCGTCGAAGCGACGATCTGTGCCCGCGAGTTCGAGATCCATATCGATCTGATCGTCGAGCCCGGTGCCGAGGAGCGGGCCGACGCGCTCGAGGACGGCCTGACCGCACCGCTCGCCCAGTACCTGTTCGGCCGCGACGAGCGGTCGGTGCAGGAGCTCGTCCTCGAGCTCTGTCGGGGTCGGGGCCTCACGCTGGGGACGGCCGAGTCCTGCACCGGAGGGCTCGTCGCCGGTCGCCTGACCTCGATTCCGGGGAGCAGCGACGTCTTCCGAGGGAGCATCGTCGCGTACGAGAACGGGGTCAAGGAATCGCTCCTCGACGTCCCCGGGGAGCTCCTCCGCCGACACGGCGCGGTATCGGCGGAGGTCGCCCAGGCGATGGCGCACGGAGCCAGGGATCGTCTCGGTGTCGACGTCGCCGTCTCCGTGACCGGGGTCGCCGGACCGGACGGAGGCACGGAGGAGAAGCCCGTCGGCCTCGTCTTTTGCCACGTCGCAGGACCGGACCGGGAGGAGTCGCTCCGCTTCGAGTTGCCCGGGGATCGCGAGTGGATTCGGGCCCGGTCGGCCGCGTCGGCGCTCCATCTCGTCCGGCGCCTGCTGCTCCAGCCCTGAGGCCGTAGAAGCGCTCTGGATGCGGTTCCGGCACGGATCCGACCCTGATTCGGCACGGCTGCAGCGGTAGCGTCAGTGGGGAAGGAGAGGCGACGCGCGGCACGAACATATGTTTGCATTACGTCCGACGGACCTGGTTATCTACAGGGATGACGACCATGAGACAGACGGAGAAGGAGTGACGAGATGAATCGAGAAGAAGCGCTCGACGTCGCGCTCGGCCAGATCGAGCGGCAATTCGGCAAGGGCTCGGTCATGCGGATGAGCGACCAGGCCCAGGTGGCGATCGGGTCGGTGTCGACCGGGTCGCTCTCGCTCGATATGGCCCTCGGGATCGGCGGGCTGCCGCGGGGCCGCGTGGTGGAGGTCTTCGGGCCGGAGTCGTCGGGAAAGACGACGCTCGTCTACCACGTGATCGCCGAGGCTCAGCGGCGGGGAGGCATCTGTGCCTTCATCGACGCCGAGCACTCCATGGATCCCCAATACGCCCAACGGATCGGCGTCAACATCGACGACCTTCTCGTCTCCCAGCCCGACACGGGCGAGCAGGCACTCGAGATCTGTGAGCTGCTCGTGCGCTCGGGCGCCGTCGACATCGTCGCGATCGACTCGGTCGCCGCGCTCACGCCGAAGGCCGAGATCGAGGGCGAGATGGGCGATTCGCACGTCGGGCTGCAGGCGCGCCTGATGAGCCAGGCGCTCCGCAAGCTCGCCGGCACGCTCAACCGCACCGACACGATCTGCCTGTTCACGAACCAGCTGCGGGAGAAGATCGGGGTCATGTTCGGCTCGCCCGAGACGACGCCGGGCGGCCGCGCCCTGAAGTTCTACTCGTCGGTACGGCTGGACATCCGCCGGATCGAGACGCTCAAGGACGGCGCCGAGGCGTACGGGAACCGCGTCCGCGTCAAGGTGGTCAAGAACAAGGTGGCGCCGCCGTTCAAGCAGGCGGAGTTCGACATCATCTACGGCAGCGGGATCTCCTGGGAGGGCACGGTGCTCGACGTGGGCATCGAACGGAAAGTCGTCCAGAAGGCCGGCTCGTACTTCAGCTTCGGCGACGAGCGGCTCGGACAGGGGCGGGTGAATGCGACCGCGTTCCTCGGGGAGCACCCCGACGTCGTCCAGCAGATCCTGGCCCGCATCCAGGCGGAGGCACCCCCCGAGCAGGTCGTCTCGGCCCGGTTGCTCCCACAGGCGGACGGCGTTTCCGCAATCGATGTCACCCCGATCGAGGACGACGCCCCGGCCGAAACCGTGGCGGTTGCGGTCGAGGCCTAGGCGCGTGTGCCGCACACGGCTGGCGCCGGGCGGGCGGTGATGGCTGATCCAGTCGTCACCGCGCTCCGCGCCCACGGGCCGGAGCGAGTCGCGATCGAGCTCGACAGCGCGCCGTGGCGCGTCGTGCCCGTGGAGGCGGTGTACGCGGCCCGCCTCACGGTGGGGGGTACCCTCGATCGTGTGGCAGCGCGGGCGGTCGGGCGGGCGCTGCGCCGAGCCGACGCGCGTCGCGCGGCGTTGCGGGCGCTTCGCGCTCGCGATCACACGACTGCCTCGTTGGATGCGCGCCTCGCGGCCCGCGGTACCACCGCCGAGGTTCGGCGGGAGACCGTGGCAGCGGCCGAGAGGGCTGGACTCGTCGATGACGATCGGTTCGCAGCGCAGCGGGCTGCGCAACTCGCCGATCGCGGCGCGGGGGACCTCCTGATCGCGGACGATCTCGAGCGGCACGGCGTCCCCGGCGCCGCGATCGCTCGTGCGATTGCCGATCTCGTGGACGAGTCGGAGCGGGCGGCCGCGATCATCGAGCGGCGTGGGAGAAGCCCACAGACGGCCCGCTACCTCGCGTCGAAGGGCTTCGCCGACGCCACGCTGGAATCGCTCGTTGCGGGACTGGCGGCCGACGCGGTAGGATAAGGAGGCTTCATCCGACATTTCATCTGCACAGAGCGCTTTCCCGAGAACCGGCTGTTCCGAATGACAACCTCCAACCCGATACCACAGCCCACCTTCCGAATGACCGTCGCCCCCCGGAGGGACGCCGGCTGAGGTAGAGGGCGCCGCACGACCGGTCTGACCGGGACGCCGCCGTGCAGGCGGAGTCCGGATGTGAGCGACCGCGGCCACTGCCGCGGGACAACCCGAAAAGGGAGCGTCCATGCTCACGGTCGTTGCAGCAGTGATCGGAATCGCGGTCGGCGCCGCCGGCCTGTGGGCGTGGCTTCGGACTGCGAGCGCTTCGCGACTGCGCCTCGCCGAGGATCAACGCCGGTCGATCCTCGCCGACGCGGAGCGTGAGGCCGAGACGACCAGACGCGAGTCGCAGATCGCAAGCCGTGAGCAGGCGGTGGCGCTACGGGCAGAGGTCGAGAGCGAGATCAACACGAGCCGGCTGCAGATCGCAAAGACCGAGGAGCGGGTGCACCAGCGGGAGTCCGAGCTCGACGCCAAACGCGAGGAGCTCGTGCGCCGTGAGCAGGGCATCGCCGACCGCGAGGTTCACACGAAGCAGCTACAGGAGCAGCTGAAGGGCGGTCATGACGAGATCCTGGCCGAGCTCGAGCGGCTCTCCGGCCTCACGCTCGAGGACGCCAGAAGGCAGCTCCTCGAGCGCTCCGAATCACTCATCCGCCACGAGCTGTCCCGGACGGTCCGACAGCTCGAGGAGGAGGCGCGCGCGGACGCGAAGCGGCGCGCTCGGGCTCTCGTGGCAGACGCCCTGCAGCGTGTCGCCGCCAGCCACACGGCCGAGACGACGGTGAGTGTCGTCGAACTCGCCTCGGACGACATGAAGGGGAGGATCATCGGGCGCGAGGGTCGTAACATCCGGGCACTCGAGCATCTGACCGGCGTCGATTTCATCATCGACGACACACCTCACGCGGTCGTCCTCTCATCCTTCGACGGGCTCCGCCGTGAGACCGCACGCCTAACGCTCGAGAAGCTGATCGAGGACGGCCGCATCCATCCGGCTCGCATCGAGGAGATGTACTACCTCTCGAAGGCCGAGCTCGAGGACCACGTCCGGCTCGCCGGCGAGCAGGCCGTCTTCGAGGCGAACTGCGGGCCGTTCCACGAGGAGCTGGTCGCCATCCTCGGGCGTCTGCGCTACCGCACGAGTTACGGTCAGAACGTTCTCAAGCACACACTCGAGGTGGTCCACCTCGCGGGCATCATGGCAGCCGAGCTCGGCGCCTCGGTCACGACGGCGCGGCGTGCGGCACTCCTCCACGATCTCGGCAAGGCGATGACCCATGAGGTCGAGGGCACCCACGCGGCGGTGTCGGCGCAGCTTGCTCGGCGGTACGGCGAGGCCGAGGGAGTCATCCACGCGGTCGAATCCCACCACTACGAGGTGCAGCCGCAGACAGTGGAGGCCGTTCTGCTCATCTCGGCCGACGCAATCTCGGCCTCGCGTCCGGGTGCGAGGGGCGAGAGCCTGGAGCACTACATCAAGCGGCTCACCTCGCTCGAGGAGCTGGCGGCCTCCAAGCCCGGCGTGGCGAAGGCGTACGCGCTCCAGGCGGGCCGCGAGATTCGGGTCATCGTCGAGCCGACGGAGGTCGACGACGATGCAGCGGCACTGCTCTCGCACGAGATCGCGCGTGAGATCGAGGACCAGCTGGAGTATCCGGGTCAGGTCAAGGTCATCGTCATCCGCGAGAGCCGAGCGGTCGAGATCGCGCACTAGACGGCGCCGGCCGCCCAAGGGGGTCGTCATCCCGCCGACGTAGGATCGACCGATGGCCGACCTCCTGGCGGATCCACCGTCACCACTGGATGCAGCGATCGGGCTCGTCGCCGTCGAGTTGCTCCCCGACGCCGTCGTCCTTCGACTCGATCCACCCGACGCTGCGCTCGGGGGCGACGAGCCGCGGCCGTTCCTGCACGGAGGCACCCTCGCGACCTGTGTGGACACGGCCGGCTGGTATGCGCTCGAGCACGCGAGCCCCGGCTCGTGGATCGCGGTCGACCTTCGCTGTGACTTCCTGCGGTTCGCGGCTCCGATCCCGCACCGCGTGGTCGGACGCTGCCTGAGCGCGGGACGAAGGCTCGGCACGGCTGACGTCGAAATCACCGAGTGGGACGACCCGGATCGACGTGTTGCCGTCGGCCGGGCGCGGTTCATCCGACCAGGCGGCTGACGTCGCGAGCACCTTTCGTCCCGGACCACACCACGATAGAGTCCTCCGACTTTGCGAACGCTGATCATCATCCCGTTCATTGCGATCGTGACGGCGGCCGCCCTCGTGCCGGCCGCCGCCTCGCATTTGCCCGCTCACGCGGTGCCCAGAGGGGCCCCTAACAACGTCGCGATCTTTTACTACCCGTGGTGGGGGACACCGAGCAGCGACGGAGCGTGGCGCCACTGGCAGCAGAACGGAAGCACACCGCCGCTAGAGATCGCGTCCAACTGGTATCCGGAGCGTGGCCCGTACTCGTCGGCGGACATGACCGTCGTCCAGGCGCAGATGCGAGAGATCGCCTCGATGGGCGTCGAGGTCGTGATCGTGTCGTGGTGGGGGCCAGGTTCGCCCGAGGCCGCGCTGCTTCCCGCCCTCATCCGGGCTGCCGGGGCGTCCGAGTTGCGCGTCGCAGTCCACGTCGAGCCTTTCGCAGGGCGAAGCGCGGCGACGCTCGAGCCCGAGCTGCGCGTGCTCGCGGCGCAAGGAATCACCGACGCGTATGTGTACGACTCGACGGCAACCCCCGACGGCGAGTGGCGAGCACTTGCCGCCAGCCTTCCGGACACCCGCCTCTTCGCGAACACGAATCTCCCCCGCAAGGCACAGGCAGGTGGGTTCGCGGGCCTGTACACCTACGACGTGCGGATCTACGACGGATCGTCGTTCCCGCGCATGTGCGCGTCCGCGAAGCGGATGGGTCTGATTTGCGCGCCGTCGGTGGGACCGGGATTCGACGCCCGCCGCGCGACGGGGCAGCCCTCGGTAAAGCCACGGGCGAACGGTGCAACGTACGACCGGATGTGGCGCGGAGCGATTCGCGCCACGGCCGACATCGTGACGATCACGAGCTTCAACGAGTGGCACGAGGGAACGCAGATCGAGGCTGCCGCACCGATGGGCCGAAGCTATCTGAGCTACGACGGTGCGTACGGCCTCACCGGGAAGGCAGCGATTCGCGCCTACCTGGACCGGACGACCTACTGGGTGGGCCGGTGGCGAGCCAGGGTGGGCTACTGAGCCCTCAATAGAGCGCCGCGGCGAGTCGCCGACGGTACACACCGACGAGCGGCTCGTCCGGCCCGAAGAACTCGAACAACGCAACGGCGACGTCACGCAAGCGGTCTCGTTCCTCGGCCGTCGCCTCCGGCACCGCGGTGACGATGAGGTCCAGAGCCGTTTCGCGATCCCCGGCGTCGAGCGCCGCGACGACCTCGGCGAGTTCACCCGTTGCCCGCAGCTCCTCGATCAGTCCTTCGGCGCGCGGCGGTGCGAGTACCTCGTCGAGAAACGTGTCGACGGCAGCGCGTGACCGGGCACCGGTGAACTCCGCCACCACGCGCCCGTCCCGGAACGCCTTGACCGCAGGAATCCCGCTGACCGCGAAACGCCGCGAGAGATCCTGGTTGGCGTCGACGTCGACCTTGACGAGGGCGACCGCTCCCTCGCGTGCTTCCACCGCCGCCTCGAGCACCGGCGCGAGTGCATGGCATGGGCCACACCATTCGGCCCAGAAGTCGACGAGCACCGTCGTCTCCTGCGAGCGGGCGACGACCTCACGGTCGAAGGTCGCCTCGGAGACGCTCGGCGCGCTCACCGCGGCTCCGAGACGATCACGTCCGCCGAGCAGCCCGCGATCAGCGCGGCCTCGACGTGCTCCCCTGCGACGCCGGCGAGCGACCGGTGCGCCAGGTCGACTTCTACCGGCGCGATGCTCTCGAGCTGCAGCGCGACGGCTCCTTCAGCCGATCCGATTCCGAGCAGCTCGTCGGTCGAGAAGACACCTCGCCGTCCGGTCTGGCGTCGGGCGATGCCCTCCAGCTCTCGCAGCTCCTCGAGCGGATCGATGCGCATGTTCGAGTCCGAGCCGATGCACAACGGGATCGATCGCTCCTTGACGGCCGCGACGCGAAGGAACCCGTCCCCGAGGTCGGCCTCGGTCGTCGGGCAGGCGCAGATGCGAGCGCCGGCGGCGGCGAGCAGGTCGAGCTCGTCGTCGTTCGCGTGGGTCGCGTGGATGATCGTCGTGCGCGTCGTCAGACACCCGGTCTGCTCGAGAAGCTCGATCGGCCGGCAGCCGTGCTCCTCGAGGCACTCGTCGATCTCGCGTGGCTGCTCGTCCGCGTGGATGTGAAGGGGCAGCTGCTCGGCCGCCGCGTAACGGCCGATCTCGGTCAGCCACGACCGCGAGCACGCACGCACGGAGTGGGGCGCCACTCCGACGTCGATCCCGGCGGCGCGAAGTTCCTCCACCTCCGCGAGGTATGCCGCCACCGAGGACTGGCGCATGCGCTCGAGACCGCCGCGCTCGTAGGCAACGTGGAGTACGACGATGGCGATGCCGGCATCGGCTGCCGCCTCCGAAGCGGCGAATGCCTCCGCCGCCCCGAGATAGTGGAACTCGCCGACGGCGGTGTACCCTGCCGCGAGCATCTCACGGTACACGGAGGCGTAGCCCTCCCGGACCGACGCGGCAGACGCCCGCTCCGCCTCCTCGAGCATCCCGTCCCGCCACGTCCAGAAGTCTGTGCCCGCAGCCCTCCCTCGGAGAGCACGCTGGAACGCGTGACTGTGACTGTTGACGAACCCCGGGAGTCGGTGCGTGGCACTCACGGGCTCGACGCTACCAGCGGGCAGCGGTGCTGGATCGCCTCGTGTCGCTCCGGGGCGGCGAACGACTCGTCTAGGCTTGCTGCGCATGGAGCGCTCCACCGTCTCGGCGCCGCTGCGGCAGATCCCGAATGCTTTGACGCTTCTTCGCTTCGCGGCGATCCCGGCCTTCGTCTGGCTCCTGCTCGATGACCGTGTCGGTCCGAGCTGGCCGGCGGGGATCCTCTTCGGCCTGGCGGCCGCCACCGATCAGCTGGACGGATACCTCGCACGCCGCTGGCGTGTGGAGTCGGAGTTCGGCAAGGTTGCCGACCCGCTCGCCGACCGCGTCATGATCGATACCGCTGTCGTGCTGCTCGTCGCGCTCGGGCGGCTGCCGTGGGTCGCGCTCGTCATCCTTCTGCGCGATCTCGTCCTCGTCGGCGGCTACAAGCTCGTCGCGCCGCGCGGGTACGAGTTGGAGGTTTCGCGTCTCGGGAAGGTCGCGACGTGGGGACTTTACGCATCGATCGGGCTCGTGCTGGTCACCGAGAAGAACACCTGGTGGGCTCTGGCGTGCTTCTGGGTCAATCTCGCGTTGGCAGTGATAGCGGCCGGTCAGTACGTCCTCAAGGCGCGGCGCGAGGTGCGTCGCTAGCTCCTCTCGAGGGCGGCCGTTGCAGGGACGGGCGTTTGCGGGGCGAAAACCTCACCGTAGCGCCAAAGCCTCAAGCTGAGGTTGACCCCTTCGCTACGCTTCTATTCTCGATCGCTCCTTCTCCCGACCCGAAAGGCCAACGTGGACACGCTTCCCGATCTGACGTCGCTGTCCGATACCGAGCTGTCGGCGCTCCTCAAGGAGATCGAGGACGGAGAGACCGCGATCTCGGAGCGGCGCCATGCGTTGCACAAGCGGATCGACCGTCTCCGGGCTGAGCGGACCCGCCGCCTCAAGGAGAAGGTCGACTCGGGATCTTTCGAGGCGACGACGCCGACAACACTCGAGCGACCGCTCTTCGAAGGCACGGGCGACCTTCCGGCGGAGGCCGAGCCCGAGCCGGTCCCCGACCTCTCGGCTCTCGACGACACCGCACTGTGGACCGCGATCAGGCTGCTCGAGAAAGAGGAGGACGACATCTCGCTCGGTCGCCGCGTGAAGCACGCGCAGATCGACATCATCCGTGCCGAGCGGACGAAGCGGGCGCGAAGCGAGGGGCATGTCGAGTTCGACGATCTCGACAAGATCCTCGGCGGGGGCCAATGAGCCACATCTATTGCCCCGAGTGCGGCTTTCAGAGTCCCGAGGCGGCAACGTATTGCTCGCGCTGCGGGGCGCTCCTCGTGCGCGACAGCGTGGGTGAGACGACGATGAGCCTCGGGCCGGATGAGCTCGACGGAGGCCCGGGCAACATCGACGGCCCTGCGCTCGTGGTGCGGTCGGGAGGCGGCAGAGCGGGGGAGAGCTTCGAGGCGATCGGCGACCAGGCCCTGATCGGCCGCTCCCCGGACTGCGACGTCTTCCTCGACGACGTCACGGTCTCGCGCCGGCACGCTGAACTCTCGCGGGATGGGGCCGTCTTCACGATTCGCGACCTCGGGAGCCTCAACGGCACGTTCGTCAACCGGCGCCGGATCGAGAGCAGCGTTCTCGAGGACGACGATGAGGTTCAAATCGGCAAATACCGGATGACGTTCCTTCGCCGATGACGACGGTTCCCGATACGAGTCCAGCGTCGGGCCTGCACACCATCGGGGCGGTCTGCGAGCGCCTCCGCGACGAGTTCGCCGACATCTCGATCTCGAAGATCCGGTACCTCGAGGATCAGGGGCTCCTGCAGCCGAGCAGGACGCGCGGCGGCTACAGGCTGTTCTCCGAGGCCGACATCGACCGGCTGACGACGATCCTGCGCCTTCAGCGTGACGAGTTCCTGCCGCTGCGCGTGATCCGCGACGAACTCCGAGCTCCAACCGCCGACCGGGTCAAGCGACGCGCCGCAGGACTCCGGGGACCGGAGGAGGAGATCGAGATGTCGGAGCTCTGCGAGCGGGCCGGAATCTCGACGGAGTTCGCCCGGCAGCTCGAGGAGTACAACCTCCTGGCACCGCGCATCGAAGGGGGAGAGCGCTACTACCCGGACAGCGATGCCGATATCGCTGCGGCCTGCGCGAGCATCGCGCGGCACGGGATCGACGCCCGGCACCTCCGGGCATTCCGGACGGCTGCCGGACGTCAGTCGGCTCTCCTCGAGCAACTCGTCGCGCCCGCGCTGCGCTCACGGAACCTCGAGCGACGGGCTGCGGCCCTCGATGACCTCGAGACCCTGGCTGTGGTCGCCCAGGAACTCGCCCAACTCCTCCTGCTGCGCGACCTACGAGAGGTGGCCGAGCGATGACGGAGCTCGATCTCGCATCCTTCGTGCGCGACGTTCCAGACTTTCCCACCGAAGGGATCATGTTCAAGGACGTGATGCCGTTGATCGCGGACCCGGGCGCCTTTCGCGAGACGATCGAGCGCCTCGCGGCATGGGCCGGGCCTCGTACGCCGGACGTCATCCTCGGGGCGGAGGCACGGGGGTTCATCTTCGGCGGTGCACTCGCGTACGCGCTCGGCTGCGGCTTCGTCACTGCGCGGAAACCGGGGAAACTTCCGTGGGAGACGATCGAGGCCCGCTACGACCTCGAGTACGGAACGGATGCGCTCGAAGTCCACGTCGATGCTTTCGTACAGGGCGCCAGAGTGATCGTGCTCGACGACGTGCTTGCGACCGGCGGCACGGCACGCGCCAAGGTGGAACTGGTGGAGCGGCTCGGTGGCGTCGTCGTCGGGGCCTTGTTCGTCATCGAGTTGTCCTTCCTGAACGGGCGCGAACGCCTTGCCGGTACGGACGTACACGCGCTCCTCGACTACCACTGAGTCGCGTGACACCGTGGGGATCGAGCGGGCTGTCGCGCGAGCCGTTCCCTTGATGCAGGGATCATCGCTTCGGTGTGCACGCGCCGATGATGGGAGACATGAACGCGACCTTTGGTCTCCAAGCACGTCACGCGCGAACGGCCCTCCTGTTGCGCCACTGCCTTTCGCTCGGCACGGCGGAGCGGCGCGTTCCTGCCCGCATCCGCCTGGAACAAGCCGTCGGCCCCGAACTGGCCCGCCGCTTGGTTGCAACCCTCACCGACCGCGAACGGCCGTAGCGCCCGAGCTGTCTAGGTGCCCCGGATCCTGACGAAGAGGAAGATGAGGAAGGCGCTGACGATCGAGACGAGCAGCGCCGTTCCTTTGCTCACGTCGACCGCGACCATGCCGAAGTAGAGGACGAGGAAGAAGACGACGGACCACAGGAACGACTGGACTCCGCGGTCGATGCTCGGCATTCGCAGGTGCACGGTGCGGAGAATACCGGGACGTGTGGCCGGACAGGTAGCCGTTCGGCGCCGCGGGACCAAAAAAATTCACCGAGCCGGTTGCGCTTTCGTCCACCCGGCCCGTTGACCTTCCGCTTCCGCGTACGGCCTCCGTGCTGAGCTTCGACCTACTCGCGCCCCGTGCTCGGTGCAAGAGAGAACCTAGGGAGTCGGCATCCAACGGTCAAGGGGGTCGTCGACGCCATTGCTGCAAATTCCGCAGATTTTCGCCACGGGGGCGGGAGTGGGGGTCTCCGCGTCTAGGATGCGCCGGTGCGCCGGAGCCTCGCCTACGCCTTTGCCGCGGTGCTGCTCGCGGCAGCAGCCATCCTGACGCTCGTCGGCTGGGGCGACGACCCGGCGAAACTCCCGGACTGGCAGGCGCTCGTCCTCGGTCTCGTCCAGGGTTTCACCGAGCTGCTCCCGATCTCCTCATCGGGCCATCTCATCATCGTTCCCTGGCTCGGCGACTGGACGTACCTCAACGAGCACGAGTCGTTCCACAAGACGTTCGACGTCGCGCTCCACCTCGGGACACTCGTTGCGGTCATCGCGTACTTCTGGCACGACCTCGTCGGCTACCTCGTGGCGTGGCTGCGGAGCCTGCGACGACGCTCGATCGAGACCGACGACGAGCGGATCGGGTGGATCGTCGTCGTGGCGACGATCCCCGCGGCGCTCGTCGGCGTCGCGTTCCAGAGCGTGATCGAGGAGCGGCTGGGAAAGCCGTGGCAGTTGGCGATCCTGCTCGCCGTCTTCGGCCTCGTGCTCTATTGGGCCGACAGGCGGCCCGAGCGGAAGGAGATGGGGGAGCTCAGCGTCCGTCAGGGCTTGCTCGTCGGTCTCGCGCAGAGCCTCGCGCTGGCGCCGGGAGTCTCGCGATCCGGGATCACGATCAGCGCGGGTCGGCTCCTCGGCCTCTCGCGCGACGCCGCGGCACGGCTGTCATTCATCCTGCTCGTGCCGATCGTCTTCGGCGCCGTGATCCTGAAGGGGTACACGGACGTGATCAAGGGTGACCTGCCTTCGGGCTGGGTCGGCCCGTTCGTCGTCGGGACGGTCGCATCGGCCGGCAGTGGCCTGCTCGCGATCAACTGGCTCCTCGGCTACGTGCGGCGCCATGACTACACGGCCTTCGTCGTCTACCGCGTGGCGGTCGCCGTGCTGATCCTCGGTCTCATCGCCACGGGAATTCGCACCGGTTCGTTCTGATGCGGGTCTCGGTAGGCGACGTGGAGCTCCACGTCGAGGAGCGGGGGGAGGGGAGGCCGATCGTCGCCCTCCACGGCGGACCGGGGCTCGACGGCTCGGTCTGGTTCCCGGGGCTCGACCCTCTCGTCGAGATGGGCTATCGGGTGCTCGCACCGGATCAGCGCGCGAACGGCCGTTCGGATGCCGGCGATCCGGCGCGGTGGACGATCCCGCAGATGGCGGATGACGTGCAGGCGCTGATCGACACGCTCGACCTTGCGGAGACGGTCGTGATCGGCTGGTCGTTTGGGTCGTTCGTCGCCCAGAGCCATATGGTCCGCCACGGCGGTGCCTCGGCGTACGTCCTGATGGGGACCGTCGTGGACCCGGCTGTCATCGCTCGCGTCGAGGAACGACTCGCCGCCTTCGAACCGGAGGCGCTACGCCGACAGGTCGCCGACTCGTGGGCGCGCGAGGCGACGGTGGCTACGCCCGAGGCGGCGAAACAGTTGCTGGCGGACCAGATGCCGTTCCACGTCGCCGATCCCGTAGGCCCGCTCGTGGCGGCTCTCGTGGCCGCCGACCGCGTCGTCTATCGACCGGACGTCCTGCGGCATTTCGCGACCGAGGGCGATTACGGGATGCTCGACCTGCGCGAGGAGCTGCGATCGGTGACGTGCCCGACGCTCATCCTCAGTGGGGCGCACGATCGCACGACGCCCGCCGCATCGGCCCACGAGCTCACCGCGATCTTGCCGCGGTGCGAGGAGATCGTTCTTGCCGAGAGCGCGCACATGCTCCCCTACGAAGAGCCAGCCGCCTTCATCGCCGCCCTCGCCGGCTTCCTACAACGTCACTGACCCGAGGGGGAGGGGCCGTGGCGCTCTGGTTTCCCTCCAACTTGACATAACGTTGATTATCGTGCGTCCGACTCGGAGCGAGAATCGGAGCCTTGCGGCCTGCCGCCGTGCCCGGGTCGACGGGGTTTTGGGCTGCGCCAGGGCTGGACAAGCACCCGGCATCGGTGGGAGAGTTGAGCAGGGATGACGACGGTCGACATCGAGGCGCTGCTGCAGCACGCCGATGTGCGGGCTCTGCTGGAGACGAGTGAGCACGCCGGGACGATCCGGCTGCGAGAGGTGGCGGAGCTCGTCGACGCGCACGAACTCGAGCCGCTGGAGCAGGATGCCCTGCTGCGCGAGCTCGACAAGCGTGGGATCGAGGTGATCGATCCGCCGGTCACGCCGGAGCCTCTCCCCCTTCCCGCCGCAACGGCGGAATTGACGACCGACGCGCTGCAGCTGTTTCTCCGTGAGGCGGGACGGCATTCCCTTCTCAGCGCCGCCGAGGAGGTCTCTCTCGCAAAGAAGATCGAGCGCGGCGACCTCGTTGCGAAGCAGGCGATGATCCAGTCGAACCTACGGCTCGTGATCTCGATCGCGAAGAACTACCGTAATCAGGGACTCCCGTTCCTCGATCTGATCCAGGAGGGAACGCTCGGGCTGATCCGCGCGGTCGAGAAGTTCGACTGGCGTCGCGGATTCAAGTTCTCGACCTATGCGACCTGGTGGATCCGGCAGGCGGTTGCGCGCGCGCTGGCCGACAAGGCTCGGACGATCCGAATGCCCGTCCACATCGTCGAGCGGCTGCAGAAGATGAACCGAGCCGAGAGGACGCTTTGGGCAGTCCTCGGCCGTGAGCCGAACATCGAGGAGATCGCCGACGAGGCGAACCTGACGCCGCAGCAGGTCCAGGAGGTCAGGGCGGCAGCCCGTGCGTCGACGAGCCTCGACGCCCCCGTCGGCGACACCGACGACGCCGTGCTCGGGGACTTCGTCGCCGGCGATGACCCGCTGCCGGAGGAGACGGTCGAGCTCACGCTTCGAAGCCAGGCTCTGGCGGCCGCCCTCGACGCTTTGCCCGAGCGGGAGCGCGAGGTCGTGACACTGCGTTACGGGCTCGGAGGGACCGAACCGAAGACGTTGGAGGAGATCGGCCGTCGGCTCGGGCTGACGCGCGAACGGGTTCGTCAGATCGAACTCGACTCGCTGAAGCGACTCGCCGTCCAGCGCGAGATGCAACACCTCTAGCGGTTCGGCCCGACTAGCTTCTGAGGTAGAGCTCGAGTGCCGGGGCAACGGCGCGGAGGTCGCGAAGCGCCCGCGTCTCGAGCTGCCGGACGCGTTCGCGCGTGATCCCGAGGATGTTGCCGACCTCCTCGAGCGTCTTCGGCTTCCCGTCTTCCAGACCGAAGCGCTCCGTCAAGACACGCTGCTGGCGGGGATTCAGGCGCAGGAGCGCCTCGGCGAGCTCCGAGGACCGGAGCTTGTCGGAGGTCTCGGCCTCCGGTGCAACCGCGTTGTGGTCCTCGATGACATCGCTCATGATGCTCTCGCCGTCACCGATCGGCGTGTCGAGCGACATGTGATCCTGCACGAGTTCGAGGAGAGAGCTGATCTTCTCCCGCTTCAAGCCCGACTCCTGGGCGATCTCGTCGATCGTCGGGTCACGATTCAGCTTCTGACCGAGAGCGCGTCGCGTACGCGTCACTTGGCGCACCTGGTCTGCGACGTGGACCGGGAGGCGGATGGTGCGCCCCTGTTCCGCAAGCGCACGCGAGATCGCCTGCCTGATCCACCAGGTCGCATAGGTCGAGAGCTTGTAGCCGAGCTTGTAGTCGAACTTCTCGACCGCGCGGATGAGGCCGAGGTTGCCCTCCTGGATGAGGTCGAGGAGCGGTACGCCGGCGCGGGTGTAATGCCGCGTGATCGACATCACGAGCCGGAGGTTCGACTCGATCAGCCGCTTCTTGGCCTCCTCGTCGCCCTCGTCCTTCCGCCGGGCGAGCTCCCGTTCCTCGGCATGCGTGAGCAGTCGCCCACTCCCGATCTGCCGGACGTAGAGCTTGAGCGGATCCTGCGTCGGGCCGCCGGCCCGGTCCAGGGCGGACTCATCGACCGGGTCGAACAGCGGCTCCGCGAGATTTCCCTCCACGACGGAGCTATCGGCGGTCCCCCTCACCCCCTTTAGGTATTGGCGGACCGGAAGGAGGACTTAAGGTCCGAAATGTGTACAGATTCCTCATCTTCGCGCGATACATTCACTGCTCGATGGATCCACACGGGGAACGCGTCCGCTGATGTGCGGGATAGCCGGATACAGCCTCGACAGCGGCTCGAGCGTCGACAGAACGCTCGCCGCCCAAGCTCTTCTCGCGGGCATTGCCGAGCGCGGCGCAGACGCGGCCGGGTACGCCCACCGCGACGCCGGGCCCGGCGTGACGATCCACAAGCAGCGCTCGGGCGCGGCCGCCCTCCTCGACTCCGTTCGGCTACCGCGCGGAGACGACCCAGGCGCTCGTCCACGTGCGCGACTACACGAAGGGCCACCCCACAGTTCTCGCGAACAATCACCCGATCCGCCACGGGTCGATCGTCGGTATTCACAACGGCATCGTCGTCAACGACGAGGAGCTCTTCGATCACTACAAGATCGCGCGCGCGGAGCCGGAGATGACGGTCGATTCCGAGGTGATCTTCGCGCTCATGCATGCGATGGGCTCGGGCCGGCGACCGCTCGAAGAGCTCCGCGGCTCGATGGCGACGGCGTGGATCGACGAACGGGTCTCCGGGCGGCTCTTCCTCGCCCGCGGGGTCGCCCGGCCGCTCTGGATCGGCCGGGCGCGGCGCGAGGTGTTCTTCGCATCGACGAAGTCGGCGCTCGAGGTCGTCGAAGGAGCGCTGCGGCTCACCCTTCGCAAGCGTGAGGTGCCCGAGGGCCGGCTGCTCCATCTCGACGGGGGACGGGTCGCGCGCGAGTTCCGCTTTCGACCCGACCGCGCCTATCGGGACGACGGTGTGCTGCCGCCGGTGCGGGCTGCCCACGAGGGCACCGCCTGCCTCGCCAAGCTCGCCACCCTGATCGCCTAGAGCGAACCGTCGGGCCCGACGTCGACACCTTCTTCGCGAAGGCGCTCGCGCACGAGGAACTGGAACGCCGCCCAGGGCCCCGAATCGATGTCGACCAGTCGGTAGACCTGCCATTCGGACATCAGCGACGGATCGCGCTTCCGCGCCTCCTTCCAGTCGGCCATCCGCGGCAGCCGGTGGAGCGAGCGTGCGAGGACGGCGCCCTGGCCGACGGCACGTTCGAGCTTCTCGTCGCCGACCGGCACGTCGAAGCCGGCCTCGCGAAGCGCCGCGCTCAGTGAACCGAAGGTGTGCCAGATCAACGACTTCGAGGCGATCCGCTTGCGGTTCGCGTCGAGGTCTCGGGCGGTCGGCGGCCGGCCGAGCTCCTCCCCGAGCTCCCGGAGCTGGCCGAGGAGCTCGTCCCTGCTGATGAACCTCCGCGGTGTCAGCCCTGCGGCTCGCTTAGCGGCGTTCCAGGTCCCGAAGTGCTCGATCACTGTTTGTGGATGCATCCCCGCCTTCGGATCCGCCGCAAACTCCCTCATCGTCGGCGAACGGCCGAGTCGGCGGGCGCTCTCCCGCAGCTGCGCCAGGATCTGCTCGTCCGAGTAACGGCGCCGGATCCCGGCCCGGAACGCAGCGAGAGCTTCCTCGTCGATCCCGGCGAGGGCTGGGTGGCGACGCCGGGGCCTGGCCATATGCAACTACTTTAGATCATTATGGGAAATGTGCAAGTAGAGCAGAGCGAGGCTCTCACTCCCGGCGCTCCCGGCTGCTCCGAGCCCCTCGAGCGGCGGCGGTAGGCTCGAAGAATGGGAGTCCGCCTCTCGACCGAGAAGTCTGCTGCCCGCCTCGTCGGCCGCCTCTCCCGCGCCGTCGGCCGCGGCGGCGGCACGACGCTCCCGGGAAAGATGCTCTGGAAAGTCGACCCGGGTGCGGTCGACCTCCTCGCTGCCGACCTGGCGGCCGGTGTGGCCGTCGTCTCGGCGACGAACGGCAAGACGACGACGAGCGCGATGCTCGCACGCATTCTCGGCTCCCGCTACCGGCTCGCCTGGAACAACTCCGGGGCAAATCTCGCCTCGGGTATCGCCTCGACGCTCCTGACTGCGTCGGACGCCGATCTCGGCCTCCTCGAGGTCGACGAGTTCGCGCTGCCCGAGATCATGCGACGGGTCCGGCCCCGGGTCGTCTCCCTGGGGAACCTCTTCCGCGACCAGCTCGACCGGTACGGTGAACTGGAGCACATCGCCGACCGCTGGCGGGCGGCTGTCGCAGCACTCCCACCCACGTCGGCCTTGGTCGTCAACGCCGACGATCCGCTGGTCGCCGACCTCGCCGAGGGCCGGGCCCAGGCGCTGCGCTTCGGAGTCGACGATCCTCGCCTTGCCCGCCCTGCGCTGCAACACGCAGCCGACTCCAAGTACTGCGTCCGCTGCGGCGCTCCGTACGTGTACGAAGCCGCCTATGTCGGTCATCTCGGCGACTACCGCTGTCCCGCCTGTGGCCACTCGAGGCCCGCGCTCGACGTCGCGGCGCGCTCGATCGATCTGCAGGGACTCGACGCGTCCGTCTTCGACCTCGTGACCCCGGCAGGCCTGGCGCGTGTCCGGCTACCACTCCCCGGCCTCTACAACGTCTACAACGCTCTGGCGGCTGCGGCTGTCGCGCTCGCACTCGATGCGTCCCTCGACGACATCGTCGGCGGTCTCAGCGGGTTCTCGGCTGCCTTCGGTCGCTTCGAGCGCATCGACGCCGGAGACAAGCGCATCCTGCTCCTCCTGATCAAGAACCCGGCCGGAGCGAACGAGGCCGTGCGGACGCTCGAGGAAGGAGGAGTTCCCGCCACGCTCGTGATCGCGCTCAATGACGGGATCGCCGACGGTCGTGACGTCTCGTGGATCTGGGACGTCGATTTCGAGCCTCTGTTCGAGCAGGTCGAGCGGATCGTCGTCGCAGGCGAGCGCGCCGCGGAGATGGCGTTGCGCTTCACGTACGCGGGATTCCCCGCATCGAAACTCGAGGTGCGCACCGATCTGCGTGAGGCGCTCGATCGCGGGCTCGAGCTCGTTCCGACGGGCGGGGAGCTGGGTGTCCTTCCGACCTACACCGCGATGCTCGAGTTGCGCGCGATCGTTGGCGCACGCGGTTTCGTCCGCCCCTTCTGGGAAGAGAAGCAGTGAAGATCACGGTCGCTCATCTCTACCCGGACTATTTGAACATCTACGCCGACCGCGGCAACATCGCCGTCCTCGACCGGCGGGCGCGCTTGCGTGGGCACGAGCTCGTCGTGCGCGGCGTCGAACCGGGAGAGCAGCTCGAGCTCACGGGGTTCGATCTCGTCTACGTCGGCGGCGGCCAGGACCGCGAGCAGGCTCTCGTCGCACCCGACCTCGCTCGGCGAGGCGACGACCTACGCGGGGCTGTCGAGACCGGCGTCGCCGTGCTCGCCGTGTGCGGCGGCTACCAACTCCTCGGGCGCGGCTACCGCGGGCGAAACGGCGCCTGGCTCGCGGGTGCCGGTGTGTTCGGGCTCGAAACCATCGCGGGCGAGCAGCGGCTGATCGGCGACGTCCTGCTCGAGGTCGACCTCGGTGGGGGTGTGACCACGCAGGTGGCAGGCTTCGAGAATCATGCCGGCCGTACGATCCTGGACGAAGGCGCTACCCCATTGGGCCGCGTGCTTGCAGGGCACGGGAACGACGGAACATCGGGATTCGAAGGCTGCCGCATCGCGAGCGCGATCGGCACCTACCTGCACGGCCCCCTTCTTCCCCGCAACCCTGCGTTGGCCGACTGGCTGCTCGCCCGCGCCCTCGAGCACGCGGGGTCGAGCGGCGACCTGGAGCCCCTGGACGACGAGCTCGAGTTGCTCGCGCGTGACGTCTCCGCCC
The DNA here is from genome assembly GCA_963721955.1 of uncultured Thermoleophilia bacterium. Taxonomy (GTDB): domain Bacteria; phylum Actinomycetota; class Thermoleophilia; order Gaiellales; family Gaiellaceae; genus Gaiella. Next base: position 64,913 of record CAVRKG010000001.1, read on the forward strand.
GTCGGGCGCGGTCTCGCGGCGGCCGCTAGCCGCGCAGGTCCCTTCAGGGCGCCCACAGGGCGCCGAGGTACACGCACGGATCGCCGGGCTGGAACCGCCGCAGGAAGCGGCCGATCGGCGGGTGCAGGGCCAGGCCTTCGAGCTCGTCGAGGTCGAACAGCCGGTGCCCGCGCACGGCCTCGTCCGATGAGACCACCTCGGCCAGCGACCCGTCGAGATCGCCGGCAAAGACGATGTGGACGACGTGCTTCGACCAGAGACTCCGCTCGGGCGAAATGGAGTCGACGATCACGACCGGACCCTCGATCGGCAGCTCGTCGCGTTCTCCGATCAGGCCCGTCTCCTCCGCGAGTTCACGCTGGAGCGCCTGGGTCAGGCTTTCGCCGCTTCGCACTCCGCCTCCGGGAAGGAGCCAGTGTTCCGCCCCACGCTTCTCATGACGGCAGAGGAGAATCCGCCCGTGCCACCGGAGGATCGCCGACACCCTCACACGGGGCTCCGGCCTCAACGAACCCCCGAGGACCCGAAGCCGTCCTCGCCGCGCGCAGTCCGCGCGAGCTCCTCGACCTCGACGACCTCCACCGACAATGCCGGCACGAGCAGCAGCTGGGCGATCCGCATCCCCGGCTCGACCGTGAACGGGTGCTCTCGGTCGGTGTTGAGCACGATGACGCGCACTTCGCCTCGATACCCCGCGTCGATGACGCCCGGTGTGTTGACGAGGGTGAGGCCGTGACGCATCGCGAGGCCAGAGCGAGGAACGACGAGCCCCGCGTAGCCGTCGGGGATCTCCACCGCGAGACCGGTCGCGACGGTCGCTCGTGTCCCGGCTTCGATTCGTACCGTCTCACAGGATGCGAGGTCGAGGCCGGCGTCTCCCTCGTTGGCCCTGGTCGGAAGCGCGGCGTCGGCCCGCAACTTTCGTACGCGCAAGGTCGGCTCGTTCATCGGCGCGCTGCCGACTCGAACGCATCTCCCGCAACCAGGTAGCGCGCGAAACGGCGAGCGTCGCGATGCGAAAGCTTCGCGCGGATGAGGACACCCACGTCCGTGTCCCGCCGTTCGTCGATGGGCGCCCCGATCGCATAGAGGGCCGACAGCGCTTGGCCCTCCTCGTAGGGGACGAGGAGGCGGACGTCCTCGAACCGGTCCGCGAAGATGCCGGCGACGCGTTCGCACAATCCTTCGAGTCCCTCACCGGTCGCGGCCGACACCAGCTCGGCCTCGGGAAAGCGATTCGCCAGACGCCGCCGGCCGAGAGCGTCCAGCCGATCGACCTTGTTGAACACGAGCAGGATGGGAAGGTCGTCGCCGCCGATGTCGGTGAGCACCTCCTCCACCGCGGCGATCTGCTCGCGCAGGCGATCCTCCGGCAGCGACGCATCTGCGACATGGAGTATCAGGTCGGCGACGAGTGTCTCCTCGAGCGTCGATGCGAAGCCCTGCACGAGTTGCGTCGGCAGTCGTCTGATGAATCCGACGGTGTCGGTCACGAGGTACCGCTTGCCGTCGTGCTCGAAGCTCCGGGTCGTCGGATCGAGTGTCTCGAAAAGCCGATTCTCGACAGAGACATCCGCGCCTGTCAGTGCATTGAGCAGGGTCGACTTTCCGACATTCGTGTACCCCGCGAGCGCCACTGTCGGTACCTCGGCGCGCTTGCGTTCCTTGCGCCGAACGCCACGCTGGGATCCGAGAGTCTTCAATCGTGCCCGCAGCTGGCTGATCCGTCGACGTGCCATCCGCCGGTCGCTTTCGAGCTGCGATTCACCGGGACCACGGGTACCGACACCGCCGCCGAGCCGTTCGAGGTGCTTCCACATCCCGCGCATCCGCGGCAGGTTGTACTCGAGCTGAGCGAGCTCGACCTGGAGTTTCCCCTCGGCGCTGACGGCATGCTGGGCAAAGATGTCGAGGATCAGCTGTGTGCGATCGACGACGCGGGCCGACAGAGCGTCCTCGAGAACCCGCTGCTGGGTCGGGTCGAGCTCGTCGTCGACGATCAGCACGTCGCAGCCGCTGTCGGCGTACAGCTCCTTCAGCTCCTCGAGCTTCCCCTTGCCGACGTACGTCCTCTGATCCGGGCGATTCCGTTGCTGGACGAGTTCTGCCACCGGCTCGACGAGAGCCGTGCGAACGAGCTCTCGTAGCTCGCTCAGCTCGTCCTCGCTGTCCGCCCCTTTCGGGAGCACGGCGAGAAGGAGCCCCTTTTCGGGCTCGAGCCCTGCCGGCGGTTCGGATCGGCGGGTGATCAGCAGAGTATGCCGGTACGCTCGCGTCATGGTAGGTCTGGCGCAGCAGCTCGCTCAGCGGACGCTCGAGCTCGTCGACATCCCGTCCGAGAGCCTGCACGAGGAGGTGGTGCGCGATCATCTTCTCTCGCTCGTGCCCGACGCGTTCGAGGCCGAGTACGCAGGTGACGATGCGTTCGTGTTTGCGCGCCCCAGGCGAGAGGGCGTACCACTCGTCCTGCTGGTCGGCCACTACGACACCGTGCCGGCGCAGGACAACGTGCCCGGGCGTATCGAAGGAGAGGCAGTTCACGGGTGCGGTGCGAGCGACATGAAGGGCGGCGTCGCCGTCGCGGTCGAGATCGTCCGCGAACTGGCGCGTCACGACCCGAGCTGGGTCGATGTTGCGCTGCTTCTCTTCGGTCGGGAGGAGCTCCCAGCGCAGTTCAGCCCACTTCCCGACCTGTTTGCCCGCTCGCGGCTCGCCTCGTCGGCCGACCTCGCGATCCTGCTCGAGCCCACGGATCTGACAATCCAGGCCGGCTGCCTCGGAAATCTCAACGCCCGGCTCACGTTCTCGGGCGTCAGCGGCCACTCTGCGCGTCCCTGGACAGCCGAGAATGCCATCGACAAGGCCATCGCCGGGTTGGCGCCGATCGCCGCCCTCGAGCGGCGCGAGGCGATCGTGGGTGGGTTGCCGTTCTACGAGGTGGTCTCGATCACCGAGCTCGAGGCAGGGATCGCGTCGAACGTGATTCCCGACCGCGCCGTCGCCACGATCAACTTTCGCTATGCCCCGGATCGGACGCCGGAGGACGCGGCCGCGTACCTCCGCTCGCTCGTCCCTGCCGGCGCCGAGCTCGAGATCACGGGGGACTCTCCACCTGCCGCCGTCGTCACAGACGCACCGCTCGTGCGCGCGCTCCGCGACGCGGGCGACCTTGCCATCGAACCGAAGCAGGCATGGACGAACGTCGCCGATTTCACCGCGCGGGGTGTCGACGCCGTGAACTTCGGGCCGGGCGCGACGCGCTACGCGCATCGTCGCGACGAGCAGGTCGAGATCGATGCGCTCGTGACGGCATATGAGACCTTGCACCGGTTTCTCGCCGGCTGACGCGTATGCCCGTCTCCCCCATTCTTACCGCGCAGGCGACGTACCCGTTCGTGCGGCTGAACCAGGCGGCCGCTGCACGTCGGGTTCAGGGCCTCGAGGTGATCGACTTCGGCATGGGAGACCCGCGTGAGCCGACCGATCCGAGGATCATCCAGGCACTGCGCGACGGTGTCCGGGAGCGGATGGGCTATCCCGCGGCGATCGGCCTCCCCGAGCTGCGCGAGGCGGTCGCAGGCTGGGTGGCGCGCCGTTTTGGCGCCGCGCTCGACCCCGACCTCGACGTGATCCCGACGCTCGGCTCGAAGGAGGCGATCTTCTCGTTCTCGCAGGTCGTCATCGACGTCGCCGGCGGGCGGGACACAGTGGTCGTCACGGAGCCCGGCTATCCCGTGGGGGTACGGGGTGCGCAGTTCGCTGGGGCGCGAATCGAGGAGCTGCCGTTGCTCGAGCAGAACGGGTTCCTACCCGACCTCGACGCGGTACCCGCGTCGACGTGGGCGCGCACCGCGCTGTTCTGGGTCAACTATCCGAACAACCCGACGGGAGCGACGGCGTCGATTGCGTTCTACGAGAAGCTGGCGGCGCTCGCGCGCGAACACGACTTTGTCCTCGCTTCCGACGAGGCGTATACGGAGCTGTGGTTCGACCAACCCCCCGTATCCGCGCTGCAGCTACCCGACTGGACGAACCTTGTCGTCTTCAACACCCTTTCGAAGCGTTCGTCGATGACCGGATATCGCTCCGGCTTCGTGGCGGGCGACGCGACGCTCATCGCCGCGCTCAAGCAGTTTCGGCCGAACACCGGCACCGCGCCGCAGGAGTTCGTCCAGCGCGCCTCAGTCGTCGCTTGGGGGGACGAGCAGCACGTCGAGCGTGCCCGCGCGGCCTACGGTGCGAAGCGGGCGCTGTTCCTCGATCTCTTCTCGCGGACGGGCCTGCGTGACGCCGGCGGACCGGCGACGATGTACATGTGGATCGAGATTCCGACGGCCGAGACATCGGAAAGCTTCGCGACGCGGCTTCTGGACCACGGCGTCGTCGTCGCTCCGGGGTCGTTTCTCGGCCGTTCGGGTGAGGGGTACGTGAGGTTCGCCCTCGTGCCGACCTTGGACGAGTGCAGCCGTGCGGTCGAGATCCTCGAGGCGGCGATCTGATGCCTCCCGCAGCGCACGCCCTACCGGTCCGCGACAATCACTCCTGATGGCGCTCGCACAGCAGATCGAGGAGTTGTGGGACTCGGGCGCGCTCGATGAGGGACCCATCGAAGAGGCGATCGCATTGCTCGACGCGGGGTCGATCCGCGTTGCCGAACCGACCACCGAAGGCTGGATCGTGAACGAGTGGGTCAAGAAGGCGATCCTGCTCTACTTCCGCATCCGCAAGGTCGAGCCGATGGATATCGGGGGCCTCCATTTCCTCGACAAGATTCCCGTCAAGTCGGACTACGCCGACCGTGGTGTGCGCGTCGTCCCCCCCGGCGTCGCCCGATACGGATCGTTCCTTTCCGAAGGATGCGTCTTGATGCCCGGGTACGTCAACATCGGCGCCTGGGTCGGGCCCAGGACGATGGTCGACACGTGGGCGACGGTCGGGTCGTGTGCCCAGATCGGCGCCGACGTCCACCTCGCGGGCGGTGTCGGCATCGGTGGCGTGCTGGAGCCGCCGCAGGCAGCACCCGTGATCATCGAGGACGGGGCCTTCATCGGTTCGCGTGCAGTGATCGTGGAAGGCGTCCGCATCGGGGCGGGAGCCGTGATCGCACCCAACGTCGTGCTGTCGGCGTCGATCCCGATCATCGACGTCACCGGCTCCGAGCCGGTCGAGTACCGCGGCGAGGTCCCCGCACGCAAGGTCGTGCTTCCCGGCGTGCGCCAGAAGGAGTTCGCGGCAGGCACGTACGGGTTGCAGTGTGCGCTGATCGTCGGTGAGCGCAACGCGTCGACCGACCTGAAGACATCGCTCAACGACGTGCTGCGGGAGTTCGCGATCGCGGTGTGAAGCCGGGGTGCCCGGCTTCAGCCGGATGCCAGGGTCCCGGGAGGCAACTCCGACGTCCGGATGAAGCCGGCCTCTGCCCCTCCTAGAGCGTGGTCGTGCCCGACGTGACACGTTCCGCCGGTCCCCTGAGCGACGCGCGCCCAGCCTCGATCCGCACCACCAGATCGCCGCCCGGCAGGTGCACGGTGACGGGGCTGTCGCACCAGCCGCGCTCGACGGCAACGGCCGCCGCCGCAACCGCCGACGATCCGGACGCGCTCGTCTCGCCTGCCCCGCGCTCCCAGACGAGGACGGTCAGGTCGTGGCACCCGTCGACGCGAACGAGCTGAACGTTCGTCCGCTCGGGGAATCGAGGGTGCGTCTCGATGAGTGGACCCAGCCGCAGCAGGTCGTCACGGCTCGGCTCATCGAGTCGGATCACGGCGTGAGGGTTACCGACCGACACCGGTGTCAACTCGATGCCGTCGATGTCCTCTGTCGCGCCGACGGTGAACTGGCCGACGTCGGTGTCGGCGTCGTTGCCGTCGAGCATCCGTGCCAACACGCGGCGGCCTGCCGTCTCGATCGTGACCTCTGTTGCTCCGCTCTCTGCGGCGAGCCAGCGCGCGGCGATGCGGACGCCGTTGCCGGACATCTCGGCCGTCGAGCCGTCGGGATTCCAGATCGTGATCTCAGCGTGGTCACCGTCGCGGTTTGTGACCTCGAGCACTCCGTCAGCACCGATGCCGGTCGAAGTGGAACAGAGCGTTCGGACTCGTTCGGGTGAGAGTGCGCCTGCATCCGGTTGCTCCACGACGAGGTAGCTATTGCCGAGCGCGTGCCACTTCGAGAACTTCATCCGCCACCTCCTCAGCGCCTCGTGTTCCGTCAACGCTAACGAGACCGGGGATGCGACGCATCCACTTGCGCTGGTAGGCGGCATAGCGGCGGGTGCGGACGATGATTCGGTTGCGCGCCTCCGCTTCGGTCAGCGTCGCGATCTCGACGAGACCGAGCGCCTTCGCTGCGGTGGGCGACACGCCGGCGGCGAGCGCCGCCCTCACCTCGTCGACGACTCCCTCCTCGAACATCGCGTCGGTGCGGCGGACGATCCGCTCCTCCAGTTCGTCGGGGGGAACATCGAGACCGATGATGACAGTGGGATGGCGGGTCTCTCCCGCCCAGAGCCTGTCCTCGACGGGTACGAGGGACTCGCCCGCCTCGGCGAGCTCGAGCGCACGCACGAGGCGGCGCGTGTCGTTCACGTGAACCGCGCCGGCCGCGCGCCCGTCGATCGCGGCGAGCCGATCGTGCGCGGCGCTGGGGGAGCGCTCGACCTCCGCCGTGATGCGCTCCCTGACGCCGGCCCCCGGGGGTGGCGGCAGGGCGAGGTCGGCGAGGGCTGCGCGGAGGTAGAGCCCGGTTCCGCCGCTGACGACGGCGGTGCCACGACGCGCGACGAGATCGTCGATCACCCCGTGCGCGAGATCTGCATAGGCGCCGACCGACATCTCGTCGTCGAGGTCACAGATTCCCACCAGAGCGGTAGGACGACCCGGCTGGTTCGTCAGGATGGGCAGCCCTCGGTAGACCTGGAGTGCATCGCACGAGACGACGTCGGTCTGGAGCCTGCTCGCGACCGTTTCCGCAACCGCAGTCTTCCCGGACGCAGTCGGGCCGAACAGGGCGATGACGGCCACCACGATGGCGGCCGTCAGGCTGGAACGACCGACGCGATCCGGCCGCGAAGGGTCGTGGACGTTGCGCCATCGATGAGCACGTCGACGAGCTCGCCGGGATCGGCGGCGCCCGCGAAGTTCACCATCGTATTCCTACGCGTCCTGCCGCGGAGCAATGCCGCGTCCGTTCTGCTCGAGCCTTCGACGAGTACCTGCTCCACACGTCCCACGCGCTCGAGGTTGCGCTCGGCGGCGATCCGCTGGACGACGTCGACCAGCCGCTCGAGTCGCTCGTGCTTGACGGGCTCCGGCACCTGATCCGCCATCGCAGCCGCATCCGTGCCGCGTCGCGGCGAATAGATGAACGTAAAGGCGCTGTCATATCGCACCTCTTCGACGACTTCGAGTGTCTCCTCGAAATCGGCATCCGTCTCGCCCGGGAAACCGACGATGACATCCGTCCCGAGAGCGAGGTCGGGAATCGCGTCGCGGAGCCGCGTCGCGAGCGCCACGTACCGCTCGCGGGAGTAGGTCCGCCGCATCGCCTTCAGAATCCGGGTCGAGCCCGACTGAAGCGGCAGATGGATGTGCTCACAGACAGCGTCGCACTCCGCCATGGCGGCGATCACCGGCTCGCGAAAATCCTTCGGGTGCGGGCTCGTGAAACGGATTCGCTCGATCCCATCCACTGCGTCGCAGGCTCGCAGGAGCTCGCCGAACTCGGTGAGGATGTCGGGCGCCAGATCACGTCCCCAGGAGTTCACGTTCTGACCGAGCAGGGTGACCTCGCGCACGCCGTCTGCCGCCAGCTGTGTCACCTCGGCGACGATGTCACCGGGGCGACGGCTCTGCTCCCGTCCGCGGACGGCCGGCACGATGCAGTAGGAGCAGGTCGAGTTGCAGCCCATCGAAACCTGGACCCAGGCGTGGGCCGCCCGCTCGCGATGGTGCGGCAGGTGGCCGGCGAAGTGTTCGTGGGTGCCGAAGCGACCTCGCTCCACCCCCACGCCCCCCACCCCGACCCAGTCTCCGAGGTGTGGGATCGACCCGGGCCCGAAGGCGACGTCGACCTGTGGGTAGAGGTCGAAGATGCGCTCCTGCTGCGCCTCGGCGAAGCACCCGCCGACCGCGATCACGAGATCGGGGTTGGCGCGTTTCTGCGCCCCCGCGTCTCCGAGATAGGCGGAGAGCTTCGTGTCCGGTTTCTCCCTGATCGTGCACGTGTTGAAGACGACCAGGTCTGCGTCCTCCCGGGAGGTCGCCTCGCCGAGACCGAGGGACTCGAGCATCCCCTTGATCCGCTCCGAGTCGTGGCTGTTCATCTGGCAGCCGAAGGTCGTCAGGTAGTAGCGGCGCACGGACGAAGTGTAGGCGCAGGGTCGTCAGGTATGGGGCGTGGCCGAGCCGTTCCGGGATCTCCTCCACGCATGTCGGCCGAGATACGTGAGGAGAACGACGGTCGCGGCGCAGAGAAGGATGACGATCACGGTGCTGCCACCCGGGACGTTGACGAGCTTGAGGCCCGCGAGTCCGAGCACCGTGGCCATCGCCAGTCGCAGCGGCCGCTCCGGGAACGCGAGGGTGAGTCTGCCTCCGATGAGCACGCCCGGAATCGATCCGACGAGGAGCCAGGCCACCGCGCCGAAGTCGATGTTGCCTGCGATCGCGTGGCCGAAACCGGCGACGTAGAGAAGGGCCGCGGCATGGAAGATGTCGGTGCCGACGACCTTGTGGGCGCGGAGCGGGAAGATGACGAGCAGGGTCAGGCCGAAGAACACTCCGCTACCGACCGAGGTGAGTCCCACGATGAAGCCTCCGAAGGCGCCGATCACCAAAGCCGCGATGCGGTCACGGCGGTCGAGGATGAAGGGAGCGTCGCTCGCGTCCTTCCGCCCCACGAAGTTCTTCGCGATCAGCCCGACGCTGCCGAAGAGCAGCGCCGCTCCGAGGACACGTCCCATCGTCGATTCGATGCCATCGCCATACCTGCCGGCGAGCCACGAGGCGAGCCAGACGCCGAGGAGCGACATCGGTGCGGAGCCGATGAACATCCAACCGGATAGTCGCGCCGCGACGTTGCCCATCCGACGGTGCTGAATCGCCCCGGCCGACTTGAAGACCGCCCCGTGCGCGATGTCCGTCCCGATCGCGACCGCGGGGTTGAAGTTGAACACGAGCACGAGCAGGGGCGTCATCAACGAGCCCCCGCCCATCCCGGTGAGGCCAACGAGAACGCCGATGAGCAAGCCGGCGAGGGCGAGCTGCCAGCTCAAGGTGTGGTTGGCTGCTCGTCCGGGGCAAGACCACGTTGCATGCGCCCGAGGATACAGCGCACATTGCGTGCGCTGAGCCGCCGAGCGGGTGACCGTCGCCGTCCGCCGGGCACGATCGACCATCGCGGCGAATTCGCCGCACTCGATCGGGCGTCGCAGGGAATCCGCGGCGGAGCGGGAAAGTAGCTCAGCCGTCGCCCGCCGTTCCCCGGAGGTCCACTCGATGCAGCCGACATCACCCGTTGCCTTCCTCGGCGTGTTCCTGATCGCGCTCGCCGCTCTCGTCGGCGTCCTCGCGACGATGTTCGCCGCAATCACGCAGGCGATCCCGACCTAGCGAGCGCCGGCCGCGAAAAGACGAAAGCCCCGCCGGGAGCGAGGCTTTCGGTGATCGGGGCGCCGAGATTCGAACTCGGGACCTCTAGTCCCCCAGACTAGCGCGCTAACCAGGCTGCGCCACGCCCCGCGACTGCGGCATCCTAGCGGGCATCCCACGGGGACCTCGCCATCCAGTGACTCGGTGGGATAGGCTCGCGATGCGGGTTGGCCCGATGGGGCAATGGGTTCGTCAGGGGACTTCGTCGGGCCGCTCGCACTTGGCGGGCCCGGCGACAGTAGCCTCGCACTTCCCCTCCCCTGAGAGGTGCGAGTGCTAGCCGGGCTCGCCACCGTCGAACCGGCCGAGATTCGTCAGCCGGTGCGGAACGTGAGCCCCGCACGATTGCCACGGGGTTTGTAGTTGCAGACGTAGTAGAAGTTCTTGCCCTTCCAGGAGATGCCCTGCGGCGGTACGTTGCCCGTCGCGCGCGCGCAGCCGACAGCGGTCGTCTTCTTCCAGACCACCTGGGTGAAGTGTCCGCACGACTTCGTCGGCGCGCACGTGTTCGTCTTGAGGTTGTAGCTCTTGACCTCGTTTCCCCACTGGTTGACGATCCACTTGGGCGTGCGAGGACTTCCTCCGGTCCAGGCGAGGTTCTCACCGTACTGGCCGGCCCGGTGGGCGCGGCGGCCGGTCTTGGCCTGAAGATTGGCGTATTGCTGTGCATATTTTGCGAGCGTTGCATCCCACCTGAGGGGGCGGCTGCCATACCTCGAGCGCCACGCATTGTGCGCCGCGAGGATTGCCGTCTCCTCGCCCTTCGTCAGTCCACCCGCGGAGAGGAGCGCACTGCCTTGCGCTGCGGTCGCCTCCTTTGCCGACGTGATGCCGGCGGCGCTCTGGTCGGCCAACGACACGACCCCAACGCTCGTCGCGACGAGCACGGCAGCGACGATGCCCTTCCAGCCCAACACCATCTCGTCATCCTACCTGGGTGACTGTCTACTATCCAAGCTTCCTGTAGAGCCGATCGACGAGTTCTGGCATCCGCTCGAGCTTGTCCGTGATCACACGTATCCGGTACTCGCGGAAATGCTCGGGCTTGACACCAAGCGCGGCAGCGAGCCTCGCGAGCACGTCGTTCGACGGCACAGGACGATTTCCGTGCACGATGTGGTTGAGGTAGCCCGCGGACAAATCGGTCTTGTCTGCAAGAGCCCTGTAGGTCAGGCCCGTCTCGGTCATCAGCCGTTCGACCGTCGGGCCAAGTGCATCCTCTGAGTATGCGCGCCGCTTCGCCACTAGAGCTCCTCTATCCATGTAAGCACGGTTTCACGAGGGATGCGTTCGTCGGCGCCGGCTGTCCGTGAGCGCACGTCGACTGCACCGTCGTCCAGTGTCTTCTTGCCGACCGTGATCCTGATCGGTAGGCCGAGCAGATCTGCGTCGGCAAATTTCTCACCCGGACGCTGCGCACGGTCGTCCAGCAGGACATCGAGCCCTTCACCTGCGATCGACTCTGCGAGCGCGACGGCAGGCTCCAGCACCTCGGCTGCGCCGCCGTGAAGCGCGAGAACGTGAACGTCGTAGGGCGCGATCGGCCGCGGCCAGATGATTCCATTCTCGTCGTGGCGCTGCTCCACCGACGCAGCCATGATTCGTCCGGGACCGATTCCGTAGCACCCCATCAGAACCGGGTGTTCCTCGCCGCTCTCGTCCAGGAAGGTCGCGCCGAGTGGCGACGAGTACGTCGCGCCGAGCTTGAAGATATGACCGACTTCGATCGCGGTGCGGAATCCGAGGCTACCGCCGCACGTCGGGCAGGCGTCACCCTCGACCGACTGCCTGATGTCGGCAAAGCGAGCCTTGAAATCGCGGCCGTGCTCGACGCCGCGCAGGTGCCAGCCGGTGCGATTTGCGCCGGCCACGAACTGGCCCTCGCGAAGCGTCTCGTCCGCAACGATCTCACCCTTGAAACCCACGGGGCCGAGCGACCCGGGATCGGCGCCGAAAGCCGCCCGGATTTCCTCCTCCGTCGCGGGAGTGAACGCGCTTCCGAGCACGGAAGCGAGCTTCGCCTCCTCCAGGCGATCGTCGCCGCGGATGAGGCCGAGGACTACGGTGCCATCCTCTTTCGTCACGGGCATCGCCTTCGACGTCGCCGCTGCGTCGATGCCGAGAAAGGAAGCGAGCTCGTCGATCGTCGCGATGCCCGGCGTCGCGACCTCCTGTGGCTTTTCGAGCGGCTCCGGGAACGTCGGGGCCCGCGGCACGCCGCGAGCGATCTCGAGGTCGGCCGCATAGTCGCCGTTCGCACAGGTGACCAGCGTGTTCTCCCCCGAACCCGAGGGCGCGAGATAGTCGATCGACTCACTGCCGCCCATCATCCCCGACTCGGCCTGCACCGCATATGTCTCCAACCCGCACCGGTCGAAGATCCGTTCGTACGCGTGTGCGTGCTTCTGGAAAGAGGCGTCGAGCCCGCTCTCGTCGCGGTCGAACGAGTACGCATCCTTCATGACGAACTCGCGCACGCGAAGCAAGCCGCCGCGAGGCCGCGGTTCATCGCGGCCCTTGGTCTGGAAGTGGTAGAGGATCTTCGGCAGATCGCGATACGACCCCAGTTCGGAGAAGTGGAACGTGACCGTCTCTTCGTGCGTCATCGCGAGGATGAAGGGCCGCCCTGCCCTGTCGGCGAGCCGGAACAGCTCAGGGATTCGGTCGCGTCCCGTCTTTTGCCAGAGTTCCGCAGGCGTCAGCACCGGCATCGACATCTCCTGACCGCCGATCGCGTCCATCTCCTCGCGGACGATCTGCACGATCTTCTCGTGCACGCGCCAGCCTGCGGGAAGGAAGCTCCACAACCCCGCGCCGACCTGCCGGATCAACCCCGCGCGGAGGAGGAGCGTGTGCGAGACGGCCTCCGCATCGGCCGGATCGTCGCGGAGGGTTGGCAGGAAGAGCTCGGACTGGCGGCGGACGACCATCTCTGGACAGGCTAGTCGAGCGTTCGTGCGGACGACGCGGTTCATCGCCGTCATTTCGTCGATCTGTCGTCCGAGGAGACCTCGAGGACGTCCGCCACGTCTCACACGGTGAACGTGACCGTGACCCGATACCGCACCGGTCCATCTTCGCCCTTGACCTGAATCTGCTCGCCCCGCCTGTAGGTACCTCGCGCGCCGGTGTAGGACCCGGTACCGCCGGTCACCGCGAGCGTCCCGGCACCGTTGACGAGCGCGCCGGCCAGCGTCAGGGTCCCGTCGCGCAGCCGCAGCGCGCCGTTCACGAGGACGCCCTGCTCCGGCTGGAACGTGTTGAGGAACATCGCGCGGCCCACCTGCGTCCGGTTGTCCGAGGCGAATACCTGTTCGGTGTAGGTCACCTGATCCCCTGGGGAATCACCCCGCGGCGGCAGGTCGTCGCGCGCGCCCGCGGAGCGGTCGAACTCGACCACGAGCCTGAGTGTCACCTTCCCCTCGGCGGCCGACGCCTGCTGATCGATGAGTGTGACAGCCGCAAGCGCGCCGATCGCCGCCGCGACGGCCAGCCCCAACATGACGCGCGTGAGTGCCCGCGGGCGGTTCGCCCGGCGATCTTCCCGACCGTCGGGATCTCCGTCCATGGTGGTGCCAGTCATCGGTGCTCCTCTCGTCGGTTGAGTCGCGCTACGAACGCCTACCCCGTGATGCGCGTCGACAATCCAGCCAACCGCGGCGTCGATCCCGGCTCGTCGGCCCGGACAGCATCGTGCCGAGCTTCAGTCGAGCGGCACGAGGGACGCTTCGGCCATCGCGAGCGCCGCCGGTTTCGCCATCTTCAGGCGCTTCGGTCGCTGCATGCCACCCTCGATCCAGCGGTCGATCTCGTGAAAGAGCTCGTCGATCAGGATCTCCGACGACACCTTCTTGAGCACCCTGCCGTGCGCGTACAGGAAGCCGACGTCACGCCCTCCGGCGATGCCGAAGTCGGCGTCTCCCGCCTCCCCCGGCCCGTTGACGGCACACCCCATCACGGCGACCTCGAACGCCTCGGGGTACGCCTTCAGGCGTTCCTCCACGAGGACGGCAATGTTTTCGACCCCGACGTTGTCCCGCCCGCACGAAGGGCAGGCGATCATCACCGGACCGCGCTCGCGCAGGCCCAGCGCCTTCAGGATCTCCCACGCGACCTCGACCTCCTTGACGGGATCGGCGGTCAGCGAGACGCGGAACGTGTCCCCGATGCCGTCGGCGAGGAGGGAGCCGATGCCGACAGAGCTCTTGATCGCTCCCGTGAACGGGGTGCCGGCTTCCGTCACGCCCAAGTGGAGAGGGTACGGGACCTTCTCCGCGAGCATGCGGTACGCGCGGATCATCGTCGGAACGTGCGTCGCTTTGACCGAAATCTTGAAATCGCGATAGTCGAGCGACTCCAGCAGTTCGACTTCCTCGAGGGCCGCAGCGACGAGCGCCTCCGCCTGGTCCTGCTGCGCGACCTCCTGGAGGTGGGCCGGTAGCGAGCCCGAGTTCGCGCCTATCCGCATCGCCACTCCTGCCTTCTTCGCGGCCCTGACGACGAGTGCGACCTTGTCCGCGCCACCGATGTTTCCCGGATTGATCCGTACGGCGGCGACTCCGGCGTCGATCGCTCTCAGGGCAAGAGACGCATTGAAGTGGATGTCGGCGATGACGGGAATCGGCGATAGGCGAACGATCCTCTCGAGCGCATCCGCATCCTCGATCTTGGGCACTGCACAACGGACGAGCTCGCATCCGGCTGATGCGAGGGCGGCGATCTGCGCGGTCGTGGCAGCGACATCATGCGTCTTCGTCAAGGTCATCGACTGGACGACGACAGGTGCGCCACCTCCGATGGTCACGTTGCCGACGCGGATCTGCGCAAGACTTGCCATCTCCAGCAAGTGTAAAGACATGCCCATCGCACCCCCGCCAACGAACTGGACGATCGAACGGCCGGCGGATGCCCACCCGCACGACCTGTGGGCCATCGGAGCCGACCTCGAGCCGGGAACGCTGCTGGCTGCCTACCGGGCCGGCATCTTTCCGATGCGGGTCGAGGGCGATCTCTGCTGGTGGTCGCCCGAGCTCCGTGCGGTGATCCAGCTCGAGGGGTTCTCCGCGACCAGGTCACTGCGGCGAGCCGCGCGAGGATACGAGATCCGCGTCGACTCGTCCTTCTCGCAGGTGATTGCAGGCTGCGCCGATCGTCGCCGCCCGCATGGCTGGATCGACCCGGCGTTCAGCGCGGCGTACACGCATCTGTATGAGCTGGGATGGGCCCACTCGATCGAGGCCTGGGACGGCGACGGTCTTGCGGGAGGGCTGTACGGCGTCGCCGTCGGCGGCCTCTTCGCCGCGGAATCGATGTTTCACGTCCGCACCGACGCCTCGAAGGCGGCGCTCCTCGCCCTCGTGAGGTTGCTGGCAGACGCCGGCGGCCCGCGCGTTCTCGACGTCCAGTGGGCGACACCGCACCTCCTCTCGCTCGGGGCCGTCGAGATCGGCCGGGCCGAGTACCACCGCCGCCTCGACACCGCCTTGCCGCTCCCGGACGCCTTTCGGCACTGAGAGGGCTCATCGGGCCGGCCCCACATCCTCCGGCACGACCCATCCGGCTTCAGGGGTTGTGCGTTGCGATCGGGGATTCGCGCTAACGAATCGTCGAACGGCAGGGCCTCACGACAGCCGCCCGATGTCGTTCGTGAGCCCGATCGCGAAGAGGAGCAGCACGAGGCCGATCCCGAGGATCGAGACCCGCTCGTAGACCTCGCGCGTCACGGCACGGCCACGAACGCCTTCGACGAGCGCAAAGGCGATGTGCCCGCCGTCCAGTGGAAGGAACGGCAAGAGGTTGAGCAACGCGATCGACAGCGAGATCAACCCCAACACCCAGAGAAAGCTGTCGGTTCCCCGCTTGGCCGCATCCGACGAGCCCTGGACGATCCCGACCGGGCTCGCGATGTCCTTCCGGCCCTCGCCGGTGACGAGTCGTCCGAGCGAGACGACGATGTCCTTGGAGACGCGGCCCGTGAAGCGGACCGATTCGCCGGCCGCCGCCGGTGCAGAGAGGCCGGAGCCCCTGAGGAGAAACCCGAGGCGATAGACGCCCGCGTCCTTTTCTGCCGACCTCGGCCCCAGGGTCAGCGTCGAGTCCGCGCGACGAACGACCACGGACAGCGGCCGCCCTTCCGATGCGGTGATGGTCGGTGAGATGGTCTCGGCCGTCATCGAGACCCCGTCGATCGCCAGAATCCGGTCGCCCGCGCTGAGTCCGAGAGCGGCGGCAGCCGACCCGGGCAGGACGCTCTCCACGGTCGTAGTGACTTTCCCGCCCGACGTCATGTACAGGGCGGTGAAGAGAACGAGGGCGAGCAGGATGTTCGCCACCGGCCCGGCAGCAATGACGACGACGCGCTTCCACGTGCGAGCACGCCAGTAGGCATCCGGCCCGAGAGCATCACCGATGTCCACGATGCCTCGTTCCGCCGCCTGCGCTGCGTGATCCGAGAGACCGCCCTGTGCGGCCAGCCCGGCAACGACATCGAGCGACGCACGAGCCGCGTCGTGGTCGCCGGAGAGAAGGCAACGGCGGAGTCTGTCGGCTTCGCCGGCGAGCTCCTGATCCTCCTCGATCGCCCGCGCGAACGCAGCATCCACGTCGGCCGGCGCCGGTCGATGCATGCCGGGGATCTTCACGAACCCTCCGAGCGGAATCGCCCCGATTCCGTACTCGATCCCATTCCGGGTGCGCTTGATCACGGCCGGAGGGAACCCGACATAGAACTTGCGCGGACGCATCCGGAGCGCTACCGAAGCGAGAAAGTGCCCGAGCTCGTGGACGAAGACGAGCAGGCCGAGCCCGACGATCGCAACGAGGATCGTCATCCGACGCGCTCCCGGTCTGGAGCGCGTCTGAACGTCTGTGCGTGGGAGTGAGCGGTCATCGCCGCCGGAACCCGGTCACGAAGTCGCCGGTGGTGCGAAGCCGACGGACGTTCTCGCCGGCGGCCACACGCGCCTCGCCGTCGGCGGCGACGAGCTCGTCGAGATCGCGCGCTGACCCGCCGTCGACCTGATCGAGAGCGTCAGCCACCACATTCGGGATTCTCCCGAAACCGATCTTCCCGTCAAGGAACGCGGCGACAGCGACCTCGTTTGCGGCACTGAACGCGCACGGGTAGGTTCCTCCCCGCTCGGCAGCCAGACGTGCGAGCACGAGGAGTGGAAATACCTCGTTGTCGGGCGCCTCGAAGTGCAGATCGAGTCCGGCGCCGAGATCGAGAGGCGCCACCGGCGTCGCTGCACGATTCGGGTACGTCAGCGCAAAGGAGATCGGGACCCGCATGTCGGGGTGCCCGAGATGCGCGAGAAGTGCGCCGTCGCGGAACCGCACGAGTGAGTGGACGATCGAGGTCGGGATGGACGACCACCTCGATCTGGTCGCATGGAATGCCGAACAACCAATGCGCCTCGATCACCTCGAGTCCCTTGTTGGCGAGCGTCGCCGAGTCGACGGTGATCTTCTTTCCCATCGACCAGGTCGGGTGGGCGAGCGCCTGCGCGACAGTGACCTGCTCGAGTTGCTCACGACTCCGACCTCGGAACGGGCCTCCGGACGCCGTCAGGACGAGCGCCTCGACCGTCTCGGATGAGCGACCTTCGAGGCACTGGAAGATCGCGGAGTGCTCACTGTCGATCGGGATGAGGAGGCCGCGGCCGCGGCGGTGTGCGTCGATCGCCAGTTCACCCGCTGCGACGAGGCTTTCCTTGTTGGCGAGCGCGAGCGTGACTCCGTGCTCGAGAGCCCAGAGGGTCGCTTCGACGCCGGCAAAGCCGACGATGGCGTTGAGCACGATGTCAGGCGCGCTCGCCTCGAGGAGCGGCACGGCCGACTCGCCCACCTGCACGTGCTGAACCCCGTATTCCGAGGCGAGCGACGCGAGTGACTTCGTCCCGGACATGAAAGCGCACACCTCGAGATCGGGGTTCTGCTTGATGATCTCGAGGGCCTGGCGGCCGATCGAGCCTGTCGCACCGAGGAGGGCTACGCGTCTCACCAATGCAGGGTGCCTGAAGTGTCCGGGGTCACGTAAGGGCGAGGATGGCGAAATAGGAGGCAGGGCCTGCCCAGAGGATCGAATCGATGCGGTCGAGCATCCCCCCGTGGCCGGCGAGGATACGGCCCGAGTCCTTGACCCCGAGATCTCGCTTGATCGACGACTCGAACAGGTCACCGAGAGCCGAGGAGATCGCAATCACGGCGCCGAGCACCACCGCCTCCGCGATGCTGAGGTATCGCTCGTCGTACATCGAGAAGAACACCACGGCGATTGCGGCGAGGGTTCCGGCGGCGAAGCCCTCCCACGATTTTGCAGGCGAGATTCGCGGTGCCATCTTGTGTCGCCCGATCGCCCGGCCGACGAAGTACGCCATCGTGTCGTCGGCGAACACGGCGAGCAGTACCGCAAAGATGAGCAGCCGGCCGTGCTCGGGGACGTCTCTGAGCACGATCAACGATCCCAACCCGCCTCCGACCCAAGCAACGCCGAGAAGCGTCAGCGAGATGGCAGCGGTGGCGGACGGACGCGCATCCGAGAAGCCGAACACGACGAATGCCGCCAACAGCGTCGCGAAGATGCCGCCGACCATCCAGGCGACCCCGCCGAGCTCGGCTCCGAGGAGTGTCATGACCAGCCCCAGATACCCACCGAGCAGGAGTGGTCTGAGGTTCCGACCCATCTGATAGAGCTCGTGCAACGCGAGCAGGCCACCGACGAGCGCAAGAGCGAAGAGCCACCAGGAGCCCAGCCAGACGATCCCGAGGACGAACGGCAGGAGACCTATCGAGACGACGATGCGCGACCAGAATGACGTCACCGGCCGCCGAACCTTCTGTCACGCGAGGCGAATGCGTCGAGCGCGGCGCGCAAGTCGTCGGCTCCGAAATCGGGCCAGAGGGTCTCGCTGAACACGAACTCCGCGTACGCGCTTTCCCAAAGCATGAAATTCGAGATCCGGAACTCCCCAGAGGTTCGAATCATCAGGTCGATCTCGGGCAACTCGGGCGCGTAGAGACGCTCGGCGACCGCCGCTTCGTCGACCTCGTCGGGGGCGAGCCCGTCGTCGACACAGCGCCGCGCCGCCTCCACGAGCTCCGCGCGACCACCGTAGTCGAACGCGATCCAGAGCGACAGCGTGTCCAGTTCGGCGGTCGACAGCTCGAGCTCCCGCATCCGATCCTGCAGATCGGGCGGCACCCGGTCGCGCCGCCCGAGGAATCGCGTGCGAACTCCCTGCAGGGCGAGGTCGGGTAGCTCCCGCTCGATCGTCTCGCCGAGGATCTCCATCAGCGCAGCGACTTCATCGGGCGGGCGCGACCAATTCTCGGTCGAGAACGCATAGACGACGAGTGTCGTGACCCCGAGGTCGATCGCTGCCTCGACGGTGCGCCGAAGCGCCCGCGTCCCCTCGCGATGTCCGGCCTCGACCGGAAGCCCGCGGGCGGATGCCCAACGTCCGTTGCCGTCCATGATGATCGCGACGGTGTGGGCTCTCTGCCCGGCTGACGGCGTGTCCGGGAGATCGGTCTTGGCTGCCGTGCTCACGGTGTTGTGACGGAGGTGTCGGAGCGCCCTCCTACACCTCCATGATCTCGGCTTCCTTGTGCTTGAGCATGTCGTCCAGCATCTTCACGTTGTCGTCTGTGAGCTTTTGGACCTGCGCTTCGGCACGGCGCTCCTCGTCGGTTCCCACCGATCCATTCGTGACGAGCTCCTCGAGATGCTTCATCACATCGCGTCGCACGTTGCGGATCGCAACCTTGCCCTCCTCTGCATAGCGCCGAACGACCTTGACGAGCTCCTTGCGACGCTCCTCGGTGAGCGGTGGGATCGGGAGACGGATCAACTTGCCGTCGTTCGACGGTGTCAGCCCGAGGTCTGACTCCTGGATTGCCTTCTCGATCGCTTTGATCTGCGTCGCGTCGTATGGCTGCACTGAAAGCAGGCGTGCCTCGGGAGCGGAGATCGTGGCGATATTGCTCAGCGGAGACGGGGTTCCGTAGTAGTCGATCGTGATTCGGTCGAGCAACGCCGCGGAGGCGCGACCGGTGCGCACGCTGTTGAACTCCGTGCGCGTCGCTTCGATCGACTTGTGCATTCGCACCTCACAATCACTGAGGAAATCCTCGATTGCCGTCAACTCATGCCTCCTTCGGCGTCGCCACGATCGTGCCGATTCGCTCGCCCGAGGCAGCGCGGACGATGTTGCCCTCCGCGAGCTGGAAGACGTGAATCGGCACATGGTTGTCCATGCACAGGGAAAGGGCCGTCGTGTCCATCACCCGAAGCCCGCGCTCGATCGCTTCGAGGTGCGTGATCTCGGGTAACAAGCGTGCCTTCGCGTCGGTGCGAGGGTCACCGTCGTAGACGCCCTCGACCCCGTTCTTGGCCATCAGGATCGCCTCTGCTCCGATTTCGAGCGCCCTCAGTGCCGCCGCCGTGTCCGTCGTGAAGAACGGATTCCCCGTGCCGGCCGCGAAGAGGACGACCCTGCCTTTCTCGAGGTGACGCATGGCGCGACGGCGGATGTACGGCTCCGCGATTTCCGACACGGCGATGGCCGATTGCACCCGCGTCTGCACGGCGAGCTTCTCGAGCGCATCCTGGAGCGCCAGCGCATTCAGCAGCGTTGCGAGCATGCCCGCGTAGTCGGCGGTCGCCCTGTCCATCCCCTCCGCAGCCGCGGCCATGCCGCGGTAGAAGTTGCCCCCGCCGACGACGATCGCGAGCTCGGTGCCGCCGCGACGCACCTCGACCACCTCACGTGCGACCGCGGTCACCGTTCTCGGATCGACACCGTACTCACGATCGCCCATCAAGCTCTCACCCGAGAGCTTGAGCAGCACACGACCGAGCGGCGCGCCCGCTTGGGCGCCTGAGTCGATCACCGCATCGGTCTTCGCGCTCACGACCCCGCGACCGAGACGCGCTTGAACCCCTTGAGCTTGGCGCCGGCTCCGGTCAGAGCTGCCCCCACCGTTGTCGACTGGTCATGGATCCACGCCTGGTCGACGAGTACACCGCCCGGCGACGCTGCGAAGAACCGCTTGCCGAGCATGCCCTCGACGATCTTGTCGCGCGCCGCCTCCGGCTTCGACTGCACCTCGTCGGAGTTGAGATAGACATGCCGCTCGGCCTCGACCGTCTCGGTCGGCACTTCGTCCCGCGTCGACCACTCCGGCGCAGCGAACGAGATGTGCATCGCCACCTGCCGGGCGAGATCGACGTCGCCCCCGTCGAGATCGACGAGCACGCCGATCTTGTTCGCAGGTGGGTGAACGTATGCGGCGATCGTGTCGCCGTCGTAGCGCTCCGCGCCGACGACGACGATGTTCTCGCCGAGCTTGCCCATCAACTCCATCCGCTCCTCGTCGAACCGGGCGACAGCATCGACTCCGTCTGCATGGACGGCGCGGAGCACGCGCTCGGCGAACGCCTGGAACTCCTCGTTCTTCGAAACGGGCTCCGTTTCACAACCGATACCGACGATTGCGCCCTTCCCGTCCTGGACGATCGCGCCGACGAGCCCCTCCGTCGTTGCCCGATCAGCTCGCTTGCCCGCCTGCGCCATGCCCTTCTCCCTCAGCAGGGTTCGGGCCGCCTCGAGATCCCCGTTCGTCTCCTGCAGGGCTCGTTTGCAATCCATCATGCCCGCGCCGGTGAGCTCGCGGAGCTCCTTCACGAGGACCGCACTGATCTCTGTACCAATCTCTGCCACGCTCGTCTCCTCTCAGTGAGCGACGAGGCGCGGAAGCGCCTTCGCCTGCTCGATCCAGTCAGTGATGTCGGCCGGGCTCGGCATCTGTCGGACGAGGTTCCTCGCGGCGTTCGTCTCCGTGAGAGCGGTGACGAGACTCTCGACGTTCCGCTGTGCGAGTTCGGGCACGGAGTCGACTCCGGCTGCCTCGAGCAGCTCGGCGACCTCGGGCCCGACGCCGACGAGCCTGAGCAGGTCCGCGTGGTTGACCCAGCGCAGGATGCGCGCGGCGTCGATCCCGGTCTCCTCGACGAGCGCGGCCCGTCCCTCGGCGGTCGCCCCGCGCTCGAGCAGCGCCTCTGTCGATGCGACAGAGGCAGCTCGCAGCTTCTCCGCGTACGCCGGCCCGATTCCCTCGATCTCCTCGATCCCCCCGCTCGAGGGAGCCGACTCCGCCTCGGCGGCCGGCTTCTCGGCCTCTGCTTCCTTCGCCTCGGCCTCTGCGGCTGCAGCAGCAGCCGCGGCGGCCTCCGCAGCCGCCGCCTTCGCGGCGAACTCCTGAGCCGACACCTTGCTCTGACCTGCGGCGATGCCGTCTGCCAAGGCCCTGACGACGAGCGAGCACGAGCGGATCGCATCGTCGTTCCCGGGGATCACGAACTGTGCCTCGTCGGGGTCGCAGTTCGTGTCGACGAGCGCGATCACCGGCATGCGAAGGCGCTGTGCCTCGCGGACGGCGAGCGCCTCCTTCTTCAGGTCGACGATGAAGATCGCGTCCGGCTGCCGCTTCATGTCCGCGACTCCCCCGAGGTTGGCCTCGAGCTTCTCGAGCTCGGCCTCCATCGTGATTCGCTCCTTGGCCGGCAACAGCGCGAGCTGTCCGTCGTTCTTCAGGCGTCTGAGGTCGTGGAGATATCCGATCCGATCGGAGATGGTGCGCCAGTTCGTCAGAAGGCCGCCGAGCCAGCGGTTGGCGACGAAAGGCATTCCCACGCGGGTCGCCTCGTTGCGCACAGCGTCCTGGGCCTGCTTCTTCGTCCCGACGAACAGGATCGTTCCCCCGCGCTCGGCGATGTTCCGGGCGAAGTCGTATGCCTCTTGGACGAGCTGCTGCGTCTGCTGCAGGTCGATGATGTAGATACCGCCGCGCTCCGTGAAGATGAATCGCTTCATCTTCGGATTCCAGCGGCGGGTCTGGTGGCCGAAATGAACTCCAGCCTCCAGAAGCTCCTTCATGGAGACGACTGCCAACGGGACCAGCCCCTTTCGATGTGGTTGTTGAAGGTGGTGCTCCGGCGGGCCAGGACGGAACCGGGCTCCGTTCGCGAAGCCGCGGCACCACCGACCGGGCGCTGATCGCCGGGTAGACGGAACGTGAGGGCCGAATGGTACCGGACGCCAGCGGGCGCTCAGCCCAGGGCGCGGGCGAGCTCGAGCGCGGCCGCAAGGTCGGATGGAAGCTCCGACGAAACGTCGACCTCCGCGCCGGTCAGCGGGTGGGTGAAACGGAGTCGGTGGGCGTGCAGGAACTGACGCTCGAGCCCTAGGTCGCCGGCCACCCCGTAGACGGGATCGCCACTCACGGGCAGCCCGATCGCCTCGAGATGGACGCGGATCTGGTGCGTTCGGCCCGTCTCGAGCCGTACCAGGAGCAGGGCGTGTCGTCCCATCGTCTCCACCACCTCGAACCAGGTGGCCGACTCGCGCGGAGTCGACGTGTCGAGGGAATGGCGGGTGCGATCACGCCGGTCGCGGCCGATCGGGGCGTCGATGCGGCCGGATTCCGATCGAGGGCTGCCGACGACGAGTGCCTGGTAGGTGCGATCGACACGCCGCAGGCGAATCATCTCCCGCAGCGGCTCGTAGGCCTCCGCCGAACGCGCGATGACGAGGAGTCCCGACGTATCGCGGTCGAGGCGGTGGACGATCCCCGGCCGATCGTCGTCGTCTCCACCCTCCACCCCGTGCTCGAGCAACCCGTGGACGAGCGTCCCGGTCCGTGTCGAGCCGGCCGGGTGGACGACGAGCCCCGCGGGCTTGTCCACCACGAGCAGGTGTTCGTCCTCCCAGACAATCGCAATATCCATCGACTCCGCCTCGAGCGCCGCGACATCCGGGAGATCGGCAGTGACATCCTCGCCCCCTTCGAGGCGGAAGCTCTTCGGTCGGCGCTCGCCGTCGACGAGGACGGCTCCGTTCGCGATCAGCTTCTCCGCGAGTGCGCGCGATTCGAGCTCCGAGCGCTCCGCGAGGACGCGATCGAGTCGCGTGCCGGCGTCGCTCTCAGGGACGCGAAAGCGGAGCTGTGCCAAGGTGGGGGCTCATCCGATCGGACGCCACGAAGGACAGGAAGAGCAACCCGACGCCAACGACGATGAAGGTGTCCGCGAGGTTGAATGCCGGCCAGTAGGCGAAGTCGAGAAAGTCGGTCACGTGCCCCAGGCGAACCCGATCGATGAGATTCGACACGCTGCCGCCGATGACGAGTCCGAGCGAAACCGGCAGCAACGGATGCTGCTGCGCGGTGCGACCGAAGAAGACCACCATCGCCGTCACAGCCGCCGCCGTCAGCACGATCACGGCCGTCGTCGACTCTGCGAACAACCCGAAGGCGATACCCGAGTTCTGCACGTGATGAATGCTGAACGGCCCGATGTTTGCAACCGCCTCACCGAGCGGGAGGCGGGCAGAGACGATCGCCTTCGTGAGCTGGTCGGCGATGACCGCAGCCGACGCGATCACCGTCAGCGCGGCCCACTGACTGGCGCCCGCTCCGAGTCGACGCTCGGCGCTCGAGATCGGCCGCAGAGCATTCGTCGACGATCCGACGCGAACGTCGGCCTGGGGTGCCGTGCTGCGGGCGGGCTCGCTCACCCGGCTTCCTGCCGGCGACGGTCCTCGACGCACAGCGTCGCGTAGGGCACGGCTTCCAGGCGTTCCTCCGGGATCGGCTCGCCACAGACGGCACACGTCCCGTAGGCTCCGCCGTCGATGCGCGCGAGCGCAGCGTCGATCTCGCCAACGACCGTCTCTGCGTTCTCGCCGAGCGACTGGTCGAGTTCGTAGTCCACGAGGTCAGAGGCATGATCGGCGATGTGCGCATCGCCTGCGGCGGTGTTGATCTCACCGGCGCCCTGATCGTCGGCCACAAGGTCTTCGGCCGCATGGAGGATGCGCTCGCGAAGCTCGAGCAGCTCTGCGCGCCGACGCACGAGATCGATGGTCATTCGGTTCCTTTCTGGGCTGATTCGAGGCGGCGCTCCGCCTCCTCGCGTGTGAGCCCCACGATCTCGACGACCTTGTCCCGAGAGACCGCGCCTCCGACGATGCGCACGTCGGGTCGGCGGAGACGGAGGGACGACGCGATCAGATCGACAACCGAGTCGTTTGCCCTGCCGCGTTCAGGTGGGGCGGCGACGCGGAGCTTCCAGGCGTCACCATGACGCCCGACGACGGCTGAGCGGCCGGCGCCGGGCGAGACGCGGAGGTTGAGACGGATGCTGCGGGGATCCATGTCCCCGTAGGATAGATGCCCCGCTAGCCAGCGAGCTCGCGGAGCGTGTCAGGCGCCTCCGCTGCGCTCGGCAGGACAACCGGACCCGTTTGCCACACTTGCGTCTCCTCCTGAGCAGGCTGTTCCTGCGCGACGTCCGGCGGTGTAGCGGCCTGCTCCACCGTTGTGGCGCTGTCCTCATGTGACTGCTCGACGACCTCGAGAGCCGAGCGAAGCAGTGCCTGGACGCGACGCACGTGCCCCATCACCTGTTCCCTCTCGGTGATCGCATCTCTCATCACTTTCCGCGCCTCGGCGTTCGCCTCCGTCACGATCAGATCTGCCTCGCGATGCGCGGCCTCTATGAGATCACGGGAGGTGCGCTCGGCCGAGACAAGCGTCGAACGAAGCAATCCCTCGAGCTCGACATGGCGTGTCACTTCGGTTTCGAGCTCCTCGACCCGTTCGACGAGTTGCGACCGCTCGCGCCAGACCGTCTCGAAGCTGTCGGCGATCTCGTCCATCATCCGATGGACACCGGCCTTTCGGTATCCGACCAACCCTCGTTTGAGCTGGATGTGGCGGACTTCTACGGGTGTGAGTGCCATGTCGACTCCTTTTCGCTGTTAGAGAACGCGCCCGATCACGGCGTTGACGACGCGTTGGAGAATGACGAGCGAGAACACCGCAACCATCGGCGACAGGTCGATCGGCCCAAGCATGGGCAGGAAGCGGCGGAAGATCCTGATGTAGGGCTCGCATGTGTCATCGAGAAACCGCTGCACCCGGTTCAGGGAATACGGCAGTCGGATCCACGACGTGATCACGTACGCAAGGATCAAGAGGATGTAGACGTTGAAGAACACCGACACGAACCGCTGCACAGACGACGCTGTGTCGGCGAGCACGAGTAACGCGTCGGCGGAGCCCACAGGCCGAGTTTCGGCGTGCAGCCGGGGATCCCTGCGGAACTGGCCCCAGCGGCCCGCCGTCAGAGGTGAGCCGCACCAAGGGCGGGCACCGGTCAGGCCTGATTGAAGAATCCTCCCTTGTCGAGCATCCGTGCGCGCTCCTCGGCCGACACCTCGACGTTACGCGGCGTGAGCAGGAATACCTTGTCGGCGACGCGCTGCATGCTCCCGTTCAGGGCATAGGTGAGGCCGCTCGCAAAGTCGATCAGCCGTTTGGAGAGCTCGTTGTCGGCACTCTGGAGGTTCAGGATCACCGGCACGGAGTCCTTGAACTTGTCCGCGATCTGCTGGGCGTCGTTGAAACTCCGGGGCAGGACGAGATGGACGCTGGCACGGCCGCTCGGGGCCGAGCGGAGCCGAGTCGGGCGCCCGGCTCGGGGGGCATCCGCGACGGCGGCACGAGGCGACTCGAGGCTGCTGCTCTCGTCCGTCCACCCGGGATCGGCCTCACGCCGCCTCGGGAGCCGGCGGACGTTCTGCCGGGTCGAGCGGGAGCGATACTCGCGTTCCAGTTCTTCCTGCGTCTCGAGGCCGTCTTCATCCCACTCCTCGTCCTCGGCGATGCCGAAATAGACGAGCGTTCGGTTCCAGACGTCGGAAAAGCCCATGACCGGCCGATGGTAGCCCAGCCGTCGGACCTCACTGACGGAACAGCGTTCCGCCCACGCGGATCAACGTCGCGCCCTCTTCGGCGGCAATGCGCCAGTCCTGGGATGTCCCCATCGAGAGCCGCGACAGCCCGTGATCCCGGGCGAGTTCGGCCAGACGGCGAAAATACGGCCGGCTGGCCTCCGGGTCGTCCGAGAACGGCGGCATCACCATCAGCCCCTGGAGCAGCGGATAGCGCTCGACATATACGGCGATCGCGCGCTCGTCCACACCCCGCTTGGACGCCTCGCCTGCGAGGTTCACTTCGAGGAGCCAGGGAATCGTCAGTCGCCGAGCGGTCGAATCGGTGTCGACGGCGTGGACGAGCTCGCATATCTCGTTCGCGATCCGCGCCTTGTTCGACTGGAGCGCGCCGATGAAGTGCCACCTGAAGTCGCCGGCGTGGAGGTCGTGCTTGCGCTGCAGGTCCTGGGCGCGGTTTTCTCCGACGACGTCGATACCGGCGTCGACGAGGATGTGCATGTCTTCGGCGGCGACGTACTTGGTCGCCGCCACCACGGTGACGCCCTCCCCCACTTCGGCGCGGATCGCCTGGTACGCCTCACGAACCGCTGCGACGTTCACGTGAGCTCCCGGGCGGCCCGCTCGAGCAGCCAGTCGCGCTCGTTGTGGGAAGGGTCTTCGACGACTTCGTCGAGCAGCAATGTCAGAACCTTTCCGAGCATCGGCCCTTCGGCGAATCCGAGCGCGAGCAGGTCGGTGCCGCTGACTGCGAGATCGGAGACTCGATGGGGTTGCGTGCGCTGCGCGACAACGAGCTCTCCGAGCTGCGCGATCGCTTCCCGCTCCGCCGCGGTGACGTTCTTCGCTGCGAGATCCGCGCGCTTGTGCGCGATCAGGTCGCGCGCGAGCCGCTCCCCGTGTTGTGCGAGGAACCGGCGGGCGTGCCGCTCGTCGATCACCCCGTCCAGCCTGAAGGAGTGGCCCGCGACGATCCGTGACGACGTGGTGCCGCACCCGCGTCGGATACCGAAGGCGTTCGAGGATGCGATCCGCCAGCTCGGCACCGGCGGCGGCATGGCTCACGGGCCCACCTTCTGCCGGAGCGCCGTCTGTCGCCGGCTTGCCGAGATCGTGAAGGATCGAGGCGAGCCGCACTTCGAGCGACGCCCCGGCGTCGGCGGCGTACTGGACGACCGTGATGAGGTGCTCGTCCAGGGGCATCGGCTGCCGCTCGGAGACGAGCTGGTATCCGATCGCGGGAGCAAACTCGGGAATCATCGCCGCGAGCACGCCGGTATCGCGCGCCAGGCGAAGGGCTCGTGCGGGCTCCGGGCCGAGCAACAGCTTCGAGAACTCGCCGAGGCCGTCCGCCTTGATACCGCCTCCGATCCGCTCGGCAGAAACGTGCGCGAGGCCAGGCGCCTGGGCGTTCATCTGGGCGAGGGTCTCTGGCGCGAGGTCGAAGCCGAGCTGCGAGACGAAGCGCAGCGCTCGGAGGAGCCGCAGCGGGTCGTCCTCGAAACTCCTCGGGGCTACCGTGCGAAGCCGGCGGTCGGTGATGTCCTTGCGCCCGCCGAACGGATCCACGAGCTCCCCGCTGTCGAGCCTGATCGCCATGGCGTTGATCGTGAAATCGCGGCGGGCCATGTCTTCCTGGAGGCCGATGGCCGGGTCGCTCACGATCTCGAAGTCGCGGTGCCCGGGTCCGATCGACCGTTCCGCCCGGGGCGGCGTCAACTCGATGCCGGACGGGACCAGCTCGCGCACGGCGCGATCTGCCGGGTGCAGCCGGACGCCGACGAGTTGGCCGTGCACCTCCATATCCTCGACCCGCCCGTGAGGCTCGAGGAGCGCCCTCAGCCCTGCCTGGTCGACGCCGGGAACGAGAAAATCCTCGTCCGCGTGCGGGAGGCCCATGAGCTCGTCTCGAACGGCCCCACCGACCACATAGGCGTCGATCCCGAGCGAACGAACGTAGGATCGGATCTTGGTCGGCATCGGCTTGCGGTCCGCTACAGGTGCGCGACGGCCTCGATCTCCACGAGCGCACCGGACGGGAGCTTCGCGACCTCGAACGTCGACCTGGCCGGAGGACGGTCGCCGACGTGGCGCGCGTACACCTCGTTCATCGCGGCGAAGTCGTTCAGATCCTGGAGGAAGACGCTCGTCTTGACGAGATGCTCGAGCGACGTCCCCGCTTCCTGGAGGATGGCCGACAGATTCAGGAGCGCCTGCTCGGTCTGCGCGGAAATATCGCCCTCGACCGCCGTCTGGCCCGGCTGCAGGCCGAGCTGCCCGGCGACGAACACGAGGTCGCCCACGCGGATCGCCTGGTTGTACGGCGCGCCCTGGAAGGGGGCCGGCGCGTTCTCGGTACGGATGACGATCTTCTCCACGCTGTTCTTCTCCTATCTGGGGGACGCGTTGACGATGGCGGCGTGCAGCGCGACGCCGAGTGCCTTGAAGATGGCTTCGAGAACGTGGTCGGTGTCCTCGCCCTCGATCAGCCGGACGTGAATCACGAGGCTGGAAGCCTCCGCGAGCGAGGCGAGGAAGCGTGCTGCGAGATCGGTGCCCAACCCTCCGGCGCCCGTGAGGTCGGCGTTGGAGGCTACGAGTTCGGTGTCAGCTGCCTCGATCACGACCATGGCCAGGGCCTCGGCGGCGAGCATCACCCCGCTGCCGTGTGCACCCTTCTGGAGGTGTTGTCGGACAGCCCCGCCGATCGCTGCTCCGGCGGCATCCACCTCGGCGTCCGGAGCATCGGGCTCGATCTCGAGCGAGAGATCGAAGCGGCCCGCGCGGGCGAACTCGACGAGCAGGTGGTCGAGCAGCGGCACGCCGGTGGCGACGTTCGCTTCGCCACTCCCGACTGCGAGCCTCGCTCCGCTCACAGCTCGCCGCGTTCGATGTCGGCACCGAGCGCGCGGAGGCGCTCATCGATGCGCTCGTAGCCGCGATCGATCTGCCGGATGTTGCCGATCGTGGAGCGGCCTTCCGCACAAAGAGCGGCGATCACCATCGCCATGCCTGCGCGGATGTCCGGGCTCTCGAGGCGCTGGCCGACGAGCTGAGCCGGGCCCGTCACGACCGCGCGATGGGGGTCGCAGAGGATGATCCTGGCCCCCATCGACACGAGCTTGTCGACGAAGAACAGTCGGCTCTCGAACATCTTCTCGAACACGAGCACCGTCCCCGCCGTCTGTGTCGCCGCCACAACGGCGATGGACGTCAAGTCGGCAGGGAAGGCGGGCCAGATGCCGGACTCGATCTTCGGGATCTGGCCGCCCAGATCGTCGAGGACCGTCAGCTTCTGGTTCGGAGGTACACGGAGGGTCGACTCCCCCACCTCGAAGTCGATCCCGAGCTTTCTGAAAGCGGGCACGATCGAGATCAGGTCGTCCGGCTCGACGTCCTCGATCGTGAGGTCACCGCCCGTGACGGCAGCAAGCGCCGCGAAGCTCGCGGCCTCGACGTGCTCCGGGCCGATGCGGAATGTGGCGCCGCCGAGCCGATCGACACCCTGGATCCGGAGGACGTTCGACCCGATTCCGTCGATCTCCGCGCCGAGCGCGACGAGGAAGCGACAAAGATCCTGGATGTGGGGCTCGCACGCCGCATGACCGACGGTGGTCTCGCCCTCGGCGAGGACCGCCGCCATGATCACGTTCTCGGTCGCCGTCACGGACGCCTCGTCGAGATACAGGCGCGTGCCGACGAGTCGCTCGGCCCGCAGGTCGTACACGCCGTTGCTCTCCATCGTCACGCCGAGCGCCGCAAACGCGTGGATATGGGTATCCAGGCGCCGACGGCCGATCACATCGCCGCCGGGCGGGGGGACGACGGCGCGGCCGAAACGCGCGAGCAGCGGACCTGCGAGCAGGAACGACGCTCGGATCTCGCGGCACAAGTCGGGATCGAGCTCGGTCTTCGTGATCCCGGAGCTGTCGACACGCACCTCGTTCGTACCCGTCCACGTCGCGTCGGCTCCGAGGTCGACGAGCAATTCGACCATCAGCTCGACGTCGCGGATGCGCGGCAGGTTCGAGAGGCGCACCTCCTCGGATGCAAGCACGGTTGCGGCCAGGATCGGCAGCGCGCCGTTCTTGTTCCCGGACGCACGGATCGTGCCGGAAAGCGGGCGACCGCCCTGGATGACGAACGACTGCATGAGGCGGGCGCTATCGTACCCGCGCAGTGGACGTGACTCGCGACAACGCGTGGGCAACCCTGACCCGGTACACGAAGAGCGAGTCGTTGCTCCGGCATGCTCTCGCGGTCGAGGCGTCCACCCGCTGGTATGCGCGGCACTTCGACGAGGACGAGGAACTCTGGGGCTGTACGGCTCTCCTCCACGACTTCGACTACGAGATCCACCCGACCCTCGACAAGCATCCGCAGGACGGGGCTCCCATCCTCCGCGAGGAAGGCTACCCCGAGGTCGTCATCCAAGCCGTGCTCTCGCATGCCGAGCACCTCGCGATCCCGCGCGAAACGCTGCTGATGCGGACGCTGTTTGCGTGCGACGAGCTGTCCGGGTTCGTCCACGCCTGTGGGCTCGTGCGGCCGACGGGGCTTCACGGGCTCGAACCGAAGTCGGTGCGCAAGAAGCTCAAGCAGCCGTCGTTCGCCGCCGGTGTGCACCGCGACGAGGTCTACGCCGGCGCGGAACTCCTCGAGGTGGACCTCGACGCGCACATCGCGAACGTCGTCGCGGCGCTGCAGCCGATCTCAGCCGAGCTCGGGCTCCCGACCGCCTGACGCGTCGCGCCTAGCTCCGCCAGGTAACGGTCGCCGGGGCCGGCAACCCCGCGGGTTCGACGCGATAGCCCGCATCGAGCAACGCGCCGCGCTCCGACTCGCGAACCCAGATGTGAGCCGCTATCTCGAGCGTCGGACTCACGCCGAGCGACTCCGCGGCGAACGAAATCGTGTCGCGACCTGGCGCGTCCCAGAACACGACGTCGGAGCACCGACGACACCTACCACGGCTCGCCCCGTGCTCGGAGTCGGTGGCTGCGACCCACTCGACGCGCTCGCTCGTCCTCGATGACGAGATTCGACCTGTGAGCCGCCGAGGCACTCCAGGGCCGCCCGGTTGCCTCACGACACGCTGCGCAATGACAGACGAGCACGTCGCGCACGGGGCCGTCGATCACAAAGACGACTGCACCGCAGGAACAGGCGCCGCGTGCCTTCACCCTGGCAGCGCGGCGATGAGCCGCGCGATGTCGTCCTCGGATGTCCACCAACCACACGAAACGCGGACCAACCCGGTCTGCGGGATCTCGCGCACGTGGACACCTCGAGCGTGCAGCGCCTCGACCAGCCCGGTCGGGTCATCCGCTCGGAAGGCGACGAGCGTCGAGCGCTCGCGTTCGGGCGGGCTGACGACCTCGAATCGCGACCCGAGCAGGTCCCGGCAGTGCCCGGCGATCTCGGATGCGCGTTCGCACCACCAGTCCGGCCGTGTGCCGAGTGCAGCGAGCATGCCCGCGAGAGCCGCGCCGGGCAGCCAGTTGAGATCGAAGCGGACCGCACCGGGACGAGGTTCGAAGCTGCCGTCGGGTTCGTGGTCGACCTTGGAGAAGTAGCTCGGCGCCGAGATTCGCAGCCGCTCGGGATCGGCGACGACGAGTGCTCCCGTCGAGTCCGGCCCGCAGAGCCATTTCTGTCCCGAGATCGTGAGGAAGTCGAGCCCGGCGGCATCGACCGGAATCGCACCGACGGACTGCGCGCCGTCGACGAGGACCGGGATCCCGGTCGACTCGCGGAGCTCCCGCACTGGCAGGACGCGACCGGTCGTCCAGAGGACGTGGGACAGTGCGATGAGTCGAGTCCGCGGAGTGACCGCGGCAAGGATCGCGTCGGGCTCCGGCGCCGTGACGACGACCTGAGCGTTCGAGATGGCGAGCGCACCGAGAAGGCCGAAGTGCTCATCGGTGGTCGTGACGACTTCATCGCCCGGCTCGAGGTCGAGTCCGCCGAGCACGATGTTGCAGCCGTCGGTCGTGCTGGACGTCAGCGCGACGTGCAGCGGATCTGCGGAGACGAGTGCAGCCAAGGCACCGCGCACGGACTCACGCAGATCGAGGCGGGACTGGAAGTACGGCATCCCGCTGCGGCCCTCCGCGAAGTCACGGTCGAGCTCACCTCGCATCGCGTCGATCGTGGCCGTCGCCAGCGGCCCGAACGTGCCTGCGTTGAGATACGCGATGTTCTCGAGGACGGGGAACTGCGCCCTCGCTTCCTCGAACGTCATTCGACCGGACGTTCGCGAGGGGGAGAATCCTGATGCACGTCGCCATTCTGCACACGCGGCACGCATTCGCAGGTACGAAGGGTGCGAGATGCGCTCCGAGCCCACGGGAGACGTTTGGTCTGCGAAGCCGGATCGTCGGGCCGTAGGCTAGGCCAGATGCGCGTCGTGATCGCCGATCCCCCGTCCTACACCCCGAGCTACGACCACTCGCTCGCAGCTGCCCTGGCGCGCCAGGGCGTCGACGTCGAGTTGCTGACCTCCCACTTTCGCTTCGGCACCGTGCCTGACGCGGAGGGGTTCGTGCTCGACGAGAGCCTCTACGGGCTCTCGTCGAGACTCGGATGGGCCCGGGCGCGTCTTGCTGCAAAGGCGGTCGGTCACCCACGCGTGCTCGTGCGACTTGCGACGGCGTCGTGCGACGTCCTCCACCTCCAGTGGGTCGCCGTGCCCGAGGTGGACGCCTGGCTCCTGCGGGCGCGGCCGCCTCTCGTCTTCACCGCCCACGATCTGCTGCCGCGCCGCACAGCACATCACGCAAGGACGTGGGCGCGCCTCTTCCGGCGGTTCGACCGCGTCGTGACCCACAGTGAGCGTGGCCGGCGCACACTCGTGGAGTTCGGCGTCACGCCCGCGAAGCTTCGCGTCATCCCCCACGCGGCCACCCCGACCGACCCCGTGCAGACGGGCGATGGACGCACGGTGCTCGCGCTCGGCGTGATTCGGCCGTACAAGGGCCTTCCCGACGCGATCGAGGCCGTCCTCGGCGTGTCGGGCGCGCGCCTGCTCGTCGCAGGCGACCCTCGCATGCCGGTGGAACCGCTCCGCGCCGCGGCGGGGGACCGGGCCGAGTGGTGGCTCGGCTATCTCGACGACGAGGCGATCGACCGTGCTCTCGGGGCAGCGACGGTGGCTGTCTTCCCCTACCGCGCCGAACTCGACCAGTCGGGCGCGCTCCTGCAGGCGATCGGAGCGGGCGTCCCTGCCGTCGTCTACGACATCGGCGGCCTCGGCGAGCTCGTCGAGGCGTACGGGGCGGGCCGCGTGGTGGCGCCGGGCGACGTCCAGGCGCTGCGCGAGGCGCTGCGTGAGTTGCTCGACGACCCGGACGCACTGGCGGCTGCCCGGGAGGGGGCGCATCGCGCGCGCGCCGCGCTCACCTGGGAGGAGGCGGCGGCCCGCCACCGATCGTTGTACGAGGAGCTCATATGAGATTCGGTCGCCGCAGCCGGTTTCGTGAGCTCGTCGAGCGACAGCTCGACCTGTTCGCCCACGACGACGCCGACCTTCTGGCCGAGGCCGAGGAGGCAGAGGCGGCCTGGAATGCAGCGCCGGCGGAGGATGCCGAGGAGGCGTACGGCGACTACCACCTCGTGGTCGACGCGATCGCGGACCGGCTCCTCGATATCCGCGAGTCCTACCTGCGCACCCTCGACGACGATGCAGCGGAGGAGTACGCGGCCGAGTTCACCAGGGCTGCGACTCGGCGCTACCGGCGTTATGCCACCTTGCTCGCCGACCTGGGAGGGCCGGACGACTGAAGCAGGCTTCAGCCCTCGCCGTCCAGCGACAACTGGTCTGGCTCTCGAGGCTTGAGGAACTCTGCGAGCTTCAGATGCGTCGAGGCCTCCTGCTCCCGTCCCTGCTTCAGCAGCGAGCGCCCAAGGGCGTAATGGGCGTAGTCGTCAACCGGTGACAGCTCCAACACTTTTCTGAACTCCCGCTCCGCCGCGCTCCAGTCGTTGATCCGGAAGTATGCGATGCCGAGGGCTTCTCTGATCGACGCCTTCTCGGGCTCGAGTCGACGCGCTTTCTCGAGCGGGACGGTGGCCTGTGCGGCCATACCGTCGCGCAGCCGCGCGCGGCCCAGTTGGTACAGATCGTAGGCGTCGCTCACCGGTCCATGGTGCCTGCGGCCTCAGCTCTCGCGGAGCGACCGAACGGTGAGGAAGCCTCGAATCCTCCTCCCCGGGCCCAGTTGCGTCCGAAGGATCGAGATGATCTGCCGGAGTTCCCGGCGGGTGCTCCGAAGTGCCGCCTCGGCACCGGCGGGGGGACCGTAGCGCGCGCGGGAGAAGGCGGTCGCGAAGGCGTCGCCGCTGACGTCGAAGCGCTGGAGTTCGCGGACGAGATCGGAGACGGAGACGGTCGCGGGCACCGGAGCGCCCTGGTCGCGGAGAAACGCGGCGAGTTCGGACCGTGCGGCCGAGGCCTGGCCGCGGGGATCGCGGACCAGCGAACGCCGATACCGTCGCCCTGTCTTCGCCGCTGCGAGTGCGAGCAGTGCGCCGACCAGCGCCGCGATCGGGACGACTCCCCTCCACGGGAAGCCGCGGGTGGTCTCCACGGTCACATCGGCGGCCTCCCGGGTCGGCGCGGCGCTTCCGATCGCGCTCGGGTCGAGAAACCCCTCCGTCCCGAGGGCAAGCACGGCGTCGGCCGAGTCCGACGCGTTCGTGTAGGTGGCCGTGAGCGTGCCGCGCCCGGGCGTCGGGTCGAACGCGAGCCAGCCGTGGCCGGCGAACCACACCTCGACCCATGCGTGCGCATCGTGGTCGGTCACGGTCCAGCGTCCGTCCTTCCAGGTCCCGCTCGTGAATCCGACGGCGACGCGAGAGGGAATGCCGAGGTAGCGGAGCATGAGCGCCATCGAACCGGCGAACTGCTGGCAGTACCCACTCTTCGTTCGCTCGAGGAACCCGACGAGCGGCGGCACACCTGCCGCCGGCGCGGGACGCTCGTCGTAGATGAAGCCACCCGTCGACCTCAGCCACCGTTCGATCGTGACCGTCGCCTGGTACGGCGAACTCGCGCGGGCGGTCAACTGCTCCGCCCGGCGCCAGAACGCGGCGTACGGCCAGATCGCCTGATAGCGCTGGTCGGACAGAATGCCTTCGATCACCCGCTTCCGCCCCGGCGTTCCGAACGGAGGCACGATGGGACGCCCGACGTCGAGGTAGCGCGCGAGCCCGGCGGGATAAGCGGGTTTCGAGCGGACGAGCTCGGCCGGTGTCGGCGTCGGTGCGTAGCTCCACACGGTGTAGCGGCGCAGGCGATCAGGGCCATCCGGGACCTCCATGACGCCCCCGCTCAGGTACCGGATGCTCTGGTCGGCTCCCCCGTCGATCTCCATCGGTTGTCCCGCCGCAATCACGTGGCGGTCGAGGAGTGCCCGCACGTCCACCTCCTGCTTCACCCAGTCCTCGCGAATGGTCGACGCCGCCGGCAGCAGGGGGTCTCGAGGCAGAACCGTCGGGCCCCCGGAGAGCCCGGTCGCGTACAGCGATTCGAGCCAGCGGTCTCCGGCGAACGTGTCGAGTGTCGTCGCCCGCCAGAAGAGGGCCCGTCGGGGAGCAGTGATCTCGAGGACAGTCGTCTTCGCCGCCGGGAACTCGATCCCGTCGTAGTTGGACGTCCAGACGAGCGACACGGTGCGCGCTGCCCGTGAGCCCGCGAACAGATCCCAGCTCCTCCAATCGAACGCCGCCGCGGACGGTCGCGCACCTGCGTTCGCGGTCGCCACGGCGATCGCAACCACGCCCGCCATCACAACGAGACCTGGTGCGAGGCGCCGCCGCCCCTGGCCGGCGGCGACGGCGATCGGCCACAACGCGGCGGCGAGCGCGAGCGCCCCGAGCGCCAGCGAGTGATCCGAGAGGAGTACCGTCGCCGGCCATCCGACTCCCGCTGTGACGACGGCGGCCGCAAGGAACGGCTGCGTCGTGGCGGTTGCAGAGACCACGATCGCGAAACCGACGACGACGAGGAGCACGAGCGCATGCAGCTCGGGATGCTCGGCCGGAGCAAACGGTGGAGCCACCGCATAGATCTCCTCGAGACCTCGTCCCGTTGTCCCGCGTATGGCGGTGGCGCTCCTCCCTGCGACCAGGAGCACCGCGCTACCCGAGACGATCGCCGCGGCCCCGAGACGCATGAGCCAACGTTCGGGCAGCGCGACGAGCAACGAAGCCGTGGCGGCTGCGACGAACGCGAGCGCTCGCGCGTCGGTCTCGAGTGACGCCCACGCGAACGTCAGCGCCGCGACCGGAACTCCCGCCGCGACGAGCCTCCGCGTGATCCCCGTCAGCTCAGGCACTGTCGACCTCTAGGAGCCGTCCCGACAGTGCGTCGGCGATCGACGTACCGGCCGACAGCACCGCGACGGGAAGCCCGTGCGCGGCGGCACGAAGCACTGCCGGATCGGGATCTCTGCGCGGTCGACCTGCGTACGTCTCGGAGGCAACGGCGACGAGTGAAACGGTGCGCCCGCCGTGCCGCATGGCGAGGAGCGGTTCGACGGCCCGGTCCGGCCTGCTCGTCACGACCACGATCTCCCGGGCGCGAGAAAGGACGGTGTCGGTCGCGCGCAGGGCTCGGTCGACCCGGGCGTCGGCGCTCGGGCGCACCGCGGCGAGTACATCCAGCATCGCCTCCCAGTCCGAGCCGAGCGTGCGAAGGCGAATCGCAGCATGTCTCTGATCCGTGCCCACCAGCACGACTCGCCGGTGCGAGGCTGCTGCCGCACGAGCGAGAGCGCCGCCGGCGCGGACGGCCTCGTCGAAGCTCGACTGGCCGGGCGGGCCGGCGACGCCGTCCTCATCCTGATCGAGGACGATCGCAAGCTCGTCGTGCGGGGCGTCGTCGAGCTCCTTCACCATCAGTCTCCCGCGCCGGGCTGTGCTCGGCCAGTGAACGGCCTGGAGCGGCTCCCCGGGGGCGTAGTCACGGACGGCATGAATCTCGAAACCCGTTGGCCGGCGGAATCTCGACCGGGCGCCCCCGGGGTCACGGTTGCCCCGTTGCGAAAAGACGGACAACAGGATCGGCACCCGCGGCCGGACGAGAACCGTCCTCGTCTCGTCACTCGAGTGACCGACCCGCTCCAGTCCGAGCGGATCGACGATCTCGACCTGGAGTGGGCCGAGAACGTGGCGACCACGGGGAAGATCCGTGAACGCGAACGTGCACTCGGGAGCCCTTGAGCGCGACCTCCCGCTGGACGCCGTTCAACGGCTGGCGGAGCACGACCGATCCACCCAGGAGTCGCCTTCGACGTCGAACGGACGCCTCGACGACGAGCCCGTCGCCTTCGATTCGCTCTCCGGGCTCGATCCGGCGCTCGATCTCCACCGAGCGGCGGACGGAGCGCGCCCAGGCGCGCGAGAGGAGTCCTGCGGCCGTGAAGCCGAGTCCTACGACACCGACGGGGATCGACCCGAACGCCCACGAAGCTGTCAGGGACACGAGCCCCAACGCGACGGCCGCAGAGCTCCCTCGCATCACCCCGGTACGGCGGTTCCGTCGAGTGCTTCGAGGATGACGTCTTCCGCCCGCAGTCCGGCCGAACGCGCTTCGGGCGCAAGCAACAGCCGGTGTGAGAGAACCGGAGCAGCCATCTCCCGGATGTCGTCGGGCGTCACGTAGTCACGTCGTTCCACGAGCGCGCGCGCCTTCGCAAGCCGCAGGAGCGCGATGCCCGAGCGGGGACTCCCCCCGAGGGCGAGATGTCGGTTCGCGCGCGTGTGCTGCAGGAGTGCGACGACGTAACGGTTGACGCTCTCCTCGACGAAGACCTCGCGCGCTGCGGTGATGGCCTCAAGGAGCTCCGCGCGCCCGGCGACGCGCGCCACGCGCTCGAGCGGCGCGTCGCTCGTCTGCTCGGCCAGCATCCGCGCCTCTTCGGCGAGCGGTGGATACCCGATCGACATGCGGACGGCGAACCGGTCGAGTTGGGCCTCGGGAAGTGGGTAGGTTCCCTCGTATTCGAGCGGGTTCTGCGTCGCGATCACGAGAAATGGCCGTTCGAGCGGATACGTCTCGCCATCGACCGTCACCTGAGCCTCCTGCATCGCCTCGAGCAGCGCCGACTGCGTCTTCGGAGACGCACGGTTGATCTCGTCGACGAGGAGCACGTTCGCGAACACCGGCCCGGGCCGGAAGCGGAAGCTCGCCTCGTGCTGGTCGTAGACGCTGACGCCCGTGACGTCGGACGGAAGCAGATCGGGCGTGAACTGGAGCCGCAGGAAGCGCAGGTCGAGCGTCCGCGCGAGCGCCTTCGCGAGGACCGTCTTCCCGACGCCGGGAACGTCCTCGACCAGCACGTGCCCCTCGGCGAGAAGGCAGAGGAGCGGGAGCCGCAGCGTCTCCGCCGGGGCGTGCATCACCGTCGCGAGACCTGCGACGACGCGGTCGGCGAGATCGGCCGCGGCCGTGCTCGGCACCGTCTCGGATGCCGCAGAGCCTTCCATCACCGCTCTCCGAGGAGCCGCTCGACCTCATCGAGCACGGCACCTGCGACGATCTGCTTCGCGGCACGGGGGACGTGGCGGTCGCCGTCGGCGCTGATCAGCGTGACCTCGTTCTCGAGGCTGTCGAATCCGATGTCGGTGCGTCCCACATCGTTGTAGACGACGAGGTCGACGTTCTTGTCGTGGAGCATCGCCCGCTTTCGATCGAGACCTTCGGCCCCATGCGCGGCCCCGAACGCGACGAGCACCTGTTCCGGTCGCCGCCGCTTGCCGAGCGCGCTCGCGATGTCGCGCGTCGGCGTCAGCTCGAGCTTCCACGTGGCACCGTCCTTTGCCCGCTTGCCCTCGATCGGTGAGCCGGCGCGGTAGTCGGCCACCGCCGCGACCATGACGATCACGTCCGCGTCAGCCCTGGCCAGCGATTCGCGCTCGAGGTCCTCGGCCGTCGGCGTCGACACGATCTCGACGCCCGACGGTGACGGCACCCCGATGTTCGCAGCCAGCACGGTGACCTCGGCGCCGCGCCGCCGTGCCTCGCGGGCGATCTCGAGACCCATCCGGCCCGAGGACCGATTGCCGATGAACCGCACCGAGTCGATCGGTTCCCGCGTGCCGCCCGCCGTGACGACGACGCGACGGCCTCCGAGAGTGTTCGACGACCGCAGCATCGATTCGACCCGATCGACGATCTCTCCCGGCTCCGCCATGCGCCCGACACCCACCTCGCCTTCTGCGAGGTCGCCGCTCGCCGGCCCGACGACCCGGACGCCCCGCGCGAGCAGGAGCTCGTGGTTCGCCCGCGTCGCCGGGTGCTCCCACATGCGCGTGTTCATGGCGGGCGCGACGAGGATGGGGCCGTCGTGGGCGAGCGCTGCCTCGGTGAGGACATCGTCCGCGAGGCCGTGGGCGAGCCTTGCCATCGTGTGCGCCGTGAGCGGGGCGACGACGAGCAGGTCGGCGCGGGCGAGGTGCGGGTAGGGATCGGTCGGGGCGGTGGTTCGCGCGAGCGCGTAAAAGGTTTCAGCTGCGACGAATCGCTCGGCCCCGCGCGTCGGAAGCGGCAGGACCTCGTGGCCCGCGCCGACGAGCAGTCGAATGATCTCGCATGCCTTGTAGGCAGCGATGCCTCCCGTGATCCCCAGAACGATGCGCGCCACCGTCATAGTCTGCCCGTTGCGGACCCGCTGAGGGGTGAGGCGCCCCCGGACTAGGCGGCGGGGTACTTGTAGGCGATCTTCGCCTGCGCTACTTCTTCCATCGCCATCGTCAAGTAGTTCTTCGATCGCGACTCGATCAGCGGTGGCGGAGCAACGTCGAAGCCCATGCCCTCGCCGAGCTGATGGTGGTAGCTGTTGATCTGACGCGCCCGCTTGGCGGCCACGATGACGAGCGCGTAGCGCGAGTCGACGTGGTCCAGGAGGTCATCGATGCGGGGTTCGATCATGAGGGAGTCATGGTAGCTGCGAACTCCAGCTCCTGCTCCACGATTGCGCAGAGGGACCCTGTCGCCCGCGCCAGGTCGTCGTTCCGGACCATGTAGCGGAACTTGTGGGCCTGCTCGAGCTGATTTCGAGCGAGCTCGATCCGGTCGCCGATCTCACCCGTCGACTCGGTCGCTCGCTCGCGCAAGCGTCGCTCGAGCTCCTCGACCGGGGCGGCGATGAAGACGGTAACGCTCTGTGGCACGTCTTTCTGCACAGCCAGAGCCCCGTCGAGCTCCAACTCGAGGACACAGACGCGACCGTCGTCCGAGACACGCTGGATCTC
Source organism: uncultured Thermoleophilia bacterium (assembly GCA_963721955.1). Taxonomy (GTDB): domain Bacteria; phylum Actinomycetota; class Thermoleophilia; order Gaiellales; family Gaiellaceae; genus Gaiella. Next base: position 105,615 of record CAVRKG010000001.1, read on the forward strand.
CGTTCGGAGCGTCCCGTAGCGTTTCCCGGAGACGTACTTGACGTGCTCGAGAAAGGCGCCCGCATCGATCTGGCGGACGAACTCCGCCTCGTCCAGGAAGTGGTACTCGACCCCGTCGGTCTCACCGGGCCTGCGCGGACGCGTCGTCGCCGAAACCGCGACCTCGAGGATCGGAACACGCTCGACGAGCGCTGTGATCAGCGTCCCTTTCCCGGCACCGGACGGACCGGTGATGACGAAGACGGGAGCGCTACGCACGCCGGCCGGGCGCCTGCCCTACCGGTTGAACAGCGACACGAGCTCCGCGCGCTGCCGCTCGGAGAGGCCGCCAACCGTCTTGGACTGGCTGATCCGACACTGGTTCAGCAGCCGAGCCGCCTTGACGCGGCCGAACTTCGGAACGGCCATCAGCATGTCGAACACCTTCGCCGTGGACACGTACTCGGGCGGGTCGAGCAAGATGCCTTCGATCTGAACGACGCCGTCCTTGAGGTCCTTCTTCAGCTGCGCCCGACGCACGCGAATGTCGTTCGCGCGCTTCAGTGCCTCCATCCTCTGGTCGAGCGACCGGACCGGCGCTTGTGCTTGTGTCTTGGACGCGACCATGTGGAGGCACGAGTCTAGCAATCCACCAGTCGCGGTCAAGCAGGACCGGACGCGACGTTTTTGCAGGCACTTCCGCGCTATGAACTATTGGCAATGCCGCGAACTTCGAACGGATCGCCGTAGCCGCGTGACGAGGCTTCGAGAAACATCTCGCGGCGGATGCGCGCCGGCGCGTCAGGATCGGAGAAGAGGACGGTGCCGAGGGCGACGAAACTTGCACCCGCGGCGACGAGCTCCAGTGCATCCAGACCGGTGACGACACCACCCATCCCGACGATCGGAACGTCGACTGCGCGGGCCGCCGCGGAGACGCACGCAAGCGCGATCGGCTTCAACGCCGGACCCGAGTAACCGCCGACGCCGAGGGCAAGCTTCGGACGCAACGTCGACGGGTCGAGCGCCATGCCACGGATGGTGTTGACGAGCGAGAGCCCGTCCGCTCCGGCTCCCACCACCGCCCGGGCCGACTCTGCAATGTCCCAGGTGGCCGGAGACAGCTTGGCGTAGAGCGGTTTTGACGTGCGGGAGCGGCATCCCGCCACGATCTCGGCCGACGACTCGGGCGCCTCCTCAACATTGGGGCAGGAGAGATTCAGTTCGATCGCCTGGACGTCCGCCCGTTCGTCGAGTCGCTCACAGATCCCGGCGTAGTCGGCGACGGAGAAGCCTCCCACCGAGACCCAGACCTCGAGCCCGTGGGACGTCAGCGCGGGCAACGTGCTCTCGAGCAGACCATCCACCCCAGGGCCCTGGAGGCCGATCGAGTTCAGCATCCCTGACGCGGTCTCGGCGATCCTCACAGGGGGGTTGCCCTGCCTGGCCGAGGGGGTGATGGTCTTCGTCACGAACGCGTCCAACGCGGCTGCGACCCTCGGCGCCGTCAGTGCGTCGAGGCACCCGCTCGCGTTGAGAATCCCGACGGTCACGCCGCGCGGAGAACGGGGCCGGACACGCACAGACGTTGAAGGCGACCCTCCAGTTCGACGACGCAGCCGTAACAGGCGCCGTACCCGCATGCCATGGGTGCCTCGCACGCGAGTTGGGCATCGGGCGCGAGGCGGCGCACGGCCTCGAGCATCGGCTCCGGCCCGCAGGCGAGGACGTCGCCGGGATCGTCGGGGATCAGCTCGGTGACGTACGTCGGCTCGATGACGACCTCTGCGCCGGGCACGAGAGCCGCCGCCTCCGCGTGATGCTGCGTGCGGAAACCCATGATCGCGCGCGCCGAGCCGAGAGCTTCCGCGACGAACGGAAACGGAGCGACGCCGATGCCGCCGCCGACGAGCAGCGGCCGAGCCACGCTCAAGTCGAAACCGTTTCCGAGTGGTCCGAGGACGTGCAGGCTATCGCCTGCGTCGAGTCCGCACAGCGCGCGTGTACCTGGGCCGATCGGGTCGATCAGAAAGCAGAGTTCACCCGCGCGCGCGAGGCAGAGCGACATGGGCCGCGGCAGAACCCGCTCCGGCGGCTGCAGCATGAAGAACTGACCGGGGATGCCGGGATCGACCGGACCGGCTGCGACTCTGAGCAGCGTGTATGGGCCGACAGACTCCTTCCCGGTGACGCGAAGCACCGCCCCCTCGACGCGCAACGTCGAGGTGGTCATCCTCCGAGCCCGATTCGCTCCTGAAGACTGAGCGCGGTCTCGGTTCGAGCGTTCGCGATTGCATGAACCGCTGCCGCGGCTCCCGCGATCGTGGTGATGCACGGGACGCGGGCGGAGAGCGCGGCTTCCCTGATCCGGTAGCCGTCTGCGCGTGCGCCCGATCCCTGAGGCGTGTTCACGATGAGGTCGCACCGCCCTTCGCGAACGAGGTCGACGACCGTCAACTCGGCGGCCTCGGCGTCGGCGACCTTCGCGACTTCTTCGAGTTCGAGACCTGCCGCGCGCAACGTCCTGGCCGTTCCCTCGGTTGCGACGAGCGAGAACCCGAGTCCCGCGAGGGCAGCCGCGATCGGAACGACACTCGGTTTGTCGGCGTCGTTGACGGAGATGAAGACGTTCCCTGACGCCGGCAGTGGCCGCCCGGCGGCACGCTCTGCCTTGGCGAAGGCCGTCGGCAGGTCCGAGGCGCTCGCCATCACCTCCCCTGTCGAGCGCATCTCCGGCCCGAGGACCGGATCGGCCCCTGGGAAGCGGGCGAACGGCAGCACCGCGGCTTTGACGCTGACCTGGGACGGCCGCGGTGTCGGCAGGCCGAGGTCGCGCAGCTTCTGTCCCGCTGCGAGCTTGCAGGCAGCTTCGACGAGGTTGATGCCGATCGCCTTGGAAGCGAATGGGACCGTCCGCGAGGCCCGGGGGTTCGCCTCGAGGACGAAGACGACGGAGTCGGCGATCGCCAGCTGGATGTTGACGAGCCCTACGACGCCGAGCGCGGGTGCCAGTCGCTTGACGATGTGCTCGACCTCGAGGGCATTGGCGAGCGTCAGGGACTGGGCAGGAAGCACGCAGGAGGAGTCGCCCGAATGGACGCCGGCTTCCTCGACGTGCTGCATCACGGCCGCGATGAAGACGTCCTCACCGTCGCAGAGGGCATCGACGTCGATCTCGACGGCGTTTTCCACGAATCGGTCGACCAGGACCGACCCGGAGACCGCAGTCATCGCTTGGCTGAGTTGGGCGTCGTCGTAACAGACGCGCATCGCGCGGCCACCGAGGACGTACGAGGGGCGAACGAGCACCGGGTACCCGATCTCCGCGGCCGCGGCGACGGCCTGCTCGGCCCCCTCGACGGTCGCCCACGGTGGGCAGCGGATGCCGAGCTCGTCGGCCAGCGCCCCGAAGAGTTCCCGATCCTCGGCGAGATCGATCGCCGTGAGAGGTGTTCCCATGATCGTGTAGCCGGCAGCCTCGATGTGTCGCGCGAGCCGGAGCGGCGTCTGGCCGCCGAATTGCGTCACGACGCCCTCGGGCCGCTCGCGGTCGAGGACGGCGAGCACCTCCTCGGGGGACAGGGGCTCGAAGTACAGCCTGTCGGAGGTGTCGTAGTCGGTCGAGACCGTCTCGGGGTTGCAGTTGACCATCACGGCCTCGTACCCGAGCGAACGGAACGTCTGGACGGCGTGCACACAGCAGTAGTCGAACTCGATGCCTTGCCCGATCCGGTTGGGACCGGATCCGATGATGACGACTCGCGGCTTCGTCGCCGCGGGAAGTGCCTCGTCCTCCTCGCCCCACGTCGAGTAGTAGTAGTTCGAGCCAGCGTCCACCTCGCCGGCGCACGAGTCGACGCGGCGGTAGGACGGTTTGATGCCTTTCGCATAGCGCACCCGGCGAACGTCGTCGCCGCTCGTCCCCCACGCGGCCCCGATCGAATCGTCCCCCCACCCCGCGCGCTTGGCGCGCAGGATGTCGAGCGACGCGAGTTCACGGCGCGCGTGGGCAAGCTGGTCGGTGAACCACGGGTGCACGCCTTCGGGGACGTCGTCGATCGTCGCCCAGGGTGTCGCGGAGCCCGGGTCGAGCTCTCGCGATCCGAAGGCCTTGAGGAATGCCTCGGTGAACGTCCGGCCGATCCCCATCGCCTCACCGACCGATTTCATCTGCGTGCCGAGTGTCGCGTCCGCGCCGGAGAACTTTTCGAACGCAAAGCGAGGAAACTTGACGACGACGTAGTCGAGAGTCGGCTCGAAGCTCGCCGGCGTCGTCTTCGTCAGATCGTTCGGGATCTCGTCGAGCGTGTAGCCCACGGCAAGCTTCGCAGCGACCTTCGCGATCGGGTACCCCGTCGCCTTGGAGGCGAGCGCGGACGAGCGTGAGACGCGCGGGTTCATCTCGATAACGCGTACTTCCCCGGTGTCACGGCTCCGGGCGAACTGGATGTTCGAGCCTCCCGTCTCGACTCCGACCGCGCGGATGATCGCAACCGATGCATCGCGGAGCTCCTGGTACGCCTCGTCCGAGAGCGTCATCTGCGGAGCGACGGTGACGGAATCGCCGGTGTGGACGCCCATCGGGTCGAGGTTCTCGATCGAGCAGACGATGACCACGTTGTCGTTCAGATCGCGGATCACCTCGAGCTCGAACTCGTCCCAGCCGCGCACGGACTCCTCGACGAGCACCTGTGTGATCGGGCTCTCGCGCAGCCCCCGCTCGACGATCGCGCGCAGGTCGGCTTCGGTCTCGGCGAAACCGCCGCCGTGCCCGCCGAGCGTGAAGGCCGGCCTGACGACGGCGGGCGCGGGGATCTTCCCCAGCTGTGAGATCGACGTGACGATCTGCGAGCGCGGCGTCCTGAGCCCGCAGCTCTCGACTGCATCCCGGAAGAGCGATCGATCCTCGGCCCGACGGATCACGTCGACGCGCGCGCCGATCAGCTCGACTCCGAGCTCCGCGAGAACGCCGGCCTCGGACAGCTCGATCGCGAGATTGAGGGCGGTCTGGCCGCCGAGTGTCGGGAGCAACGCATCCGGGCGCTCGCGCCGGAGCACGTCGGTGACGCCTTCGATGTCGAGCGGCTCGATGTACGTCCGGTCCGCGAACCCCGGGTCGGTCATGATCGTCGCGGGGTTCGAGTTGACGACGATCGTCCGGAAGCCGTCCTCGCGGAGCACCTTGAGCGCCTGACAGCCGGAGTAGTCGAACTCGCAGGCCTGGCCGATCACGATCGGGCCCGAACCGATCAGACAGATGGACGAGATGTCGGTGCGACGAGGCATCAGGCGGCCGCCAAGCTCTCGACCCAGCGCTCGAGGATCGGCCATGCGTCGTGGGTACCCGGTCCCGCTTCGGGATGGAACTGCACCGAGCGGGCATCGAGCTCCGGGTAGTCGAAGCCCTCGACCGTGCCGTCGTACAACGAGACGTAGGTTGCCGCGCGGTCGTCGCTCGGCGCGACGGCGAAGCCGTGGTTCTGGCTCGTGACGAGGACGCGACCGGTGGCGCGCTCGAGCACGGGATGGTTGGCGCCTCGGTGGCCGAACGGCAGCTTGTAGGTCGAGTGCCCGGTCGCAAGTCCGAGGAGCTGGTGGCCGAGGCAGATGCCGAGGACACTCGTGCGGCCGAGCAACGCACGGATCGCCTCCACCTCGGAGACGAGTGGTTCGGGGTCACCGGGCCCGTTCGAAAGGAGGACGCCGTCGAACACCTCGAGTTCCTCGGGGGTGGCCGTGTGTGGAAACACCGTCACCGACGCCCCGGCTTTCTGCAACCGGCGCATGATCGAAACCTTCGCCCCGTAGTCGACCACAGCCACACGGACACGGCCGTCGTCGTTGTAGACCGCGGGCGCGACCGACGAGACGGCCGAGACGAGCGCCTGGCCCTCCATCGCAGGCTGCTTCTCGATCAGCTCGAGCGCCGAGGCGGGATCGAGCTCTCGCTCGTCGCCGACGGCAGCGGCCCGCATCGCCCCGCCGTCGCGGATTCGGAGGACGAGCTTGCGCGTGTCGATGTCGTCGAGCGCCACGATGCCGTGCGTGGCAAGCCATCGCGCCCAGGCGTCGCCTCCACAGCGGCGCATCACCGCGGCATTCGCCCAGGGCCTCGACGACTCGAGACGCACGTCGTCGACGCCGTAGTTTCCGACCATCGGCGCAGTGAACGCGACGAGCTGTCCGGCGTAGCTCGGGTCGGTCACCGTCTCCTGATACCCCGTCATTGCAGTCGTGAAGACCGCCTCGCCGAAGGCGACGCCGGGCGCGGCGACCGAACGCCCGGGGAACACCGTTCCGTCCTCGAGAACGAGGTATCCCGCGCTCATGCTGCGTACACCACCCGTCCGTCGGCCACCGTCTTCACGATCGCGCCGCGCAACGTCTCGCCGAGCAGCCAGGAGTTCGCGGACTTCGACCTCGATCCAGCCGCCGTCACGCGCCACTCGGCGTCGAGATCTATGAGGACGAGGTTTGCGCGCTCTCCCTCGGCGATCCTCGGTACTGGGGAGGCCGAAGACGCGCGCCGGCCCGGCGGACATGCGCTCGAGCACGAGACCGAGCTCGAGCTCGCCCTCTTCGACCAAAAAGGTGTTGATCGCAGCGAATGCCGTCTCCAGCCCGATGACCCCGAAGGGTGCCTCCTCGAACGGCACCTCCTTCTCGTGGCGTGCGTGAGGCGCGTGATCGGTGGCGACGCAGGTGATCGTGCCGTCACGAAGGCCGTCGACCAGTGCGCGCCGGTCGTCCTCCGACCCGAGCGGCGGATTCATCTTTCGGTTGGTGTCCAGGGTGCGCACTGAGTCGTCGGTGAGGCAGAGGTGGTGCGGGGAGACCTCGGCCGTCACGGCGACCCCGCCCGCCTGGGCAGCCCGCAACGAAGCCACGGATTCCCGCACCGAGACATGCATTATATGCAATGAACGCTGCTCATATGCGGCAAGGGTGCAATCGCGCGCAATCATCAGCGACTCGGCCACAGCCGGCCAGCCCGCGAGCCCGAGCTCGGCCGAGACGGGTCCCTCGTGCATCTGGCCGTCGCGCGACAGCGTCGGCTCCTCCTCATGGAGCGCCAGCATCCTGCCCGTGACACCGCTGTACTGGAGCGCGCGCCGCATCAACCCTGCGGAGACGACGGGGTGTCCGTCGTCGGTGAACGCCGCCGCACCGAGGCGGGCGAGCTCGGCCATCTCCGTCAGCTCCTCGCCGCGGAGGCCTTTCGTGATCGACGCCATGAACCCGGTCGGAATCGCTGCCTCGGCGCGAGCCTGCTCGATCAGCGCACCCAGCACGGCGGCCGAGTCGACGACGGGTTCGGTATTCGGCATCGCGAGGATGGCGCAATAGCCGCCGGCTGCGGCGGCCGCGGTCCCGGACGCGATCGTCTCCTCGTCCTCGCGGCCCGGCACCCGAAGATGGACGTGCGGGTCGATGAAGGCCGGGGCGAGCACGAGGCCCCGGACGGCGTCGACGGCCGGTTCGACGGCGGCAATGACGCCGTCCTCGACCGTGACGTCGAATGCGCCGTCGACGCCGCCGACCGGATCGATCACGCGCGCCCCGCGAATCGCGAGAGTGTCGCCCGCCCCTCCGGGCCAGAACAGGGTCACGCAACCTCCAGGGTCTGGCCGAGATCGACGGGCCCACCCGCCAGCAAGTCGTAGAGGACGGCCATACGGACGACGAGTCCGGCACGAACCTGGTCGGTGATCAGCGAAACGTCGGAGTCCGCAACCCCGGGGTCGATCTCGACGCCGCGATTCATCGGTCCGGGGTGCATCACGATCTGCCCCGGGCGCAGCCGTGCCGGCGTGACGCCCCACTCCGCGGCGTACTCACGCAGAGACGGCACGTAGGCGGCTCCGGGGAGCATGCGCTCGCGCTGCATCCGGAGGACATAGACGACGTCCGCAGATCCGATGTCCTCGATCCGCGACGAAACCTCGCAGCCCATCTGCTCGATCCCGCGGGGGATGAGGGTCGGTGGACCGACCAGCATCGTCCTCGCACCGACCAGGGCGAGCGCCTCGATCAAGGAGCGGGCGACCCGCGAGTGGAGTACGTCACCGACGATCGCGACCTGAACGCCGTCCAGCCTCCCGAGGGCCTCGCGGATCGCGTAGAGATCGAGGAGCGCCTGCGTCGGGTGCTGGTGCTTTCCGTCCCCGGCGTTGACCACGTGAGCGCGCGTCGCGTCGGCGACGATCTGCGGCGCGCCGATGTGCGGGTGCCGGATCACGATCACGTCGGGGTCGTACTCGGCGAGCGTGAGCGCCGTATCCCTCAGCGACTCGCCCTTGTCCACGGACGAGCCGGATGACCGAAGAGCCATGGTGTCGGCCGAAAGCCGCTTGGCAGCGAGATCAAAACTCGACAGGGTGCGCGTGGACGACTCGTAGAAGAGATTGAGGACGAGCCGGCCGCGGAGTGCAGGGAGCTTCTTCACTTCCCGGTCGAGCGACCGTGCGATCGTCCCCGCGGTCCCGAGCAGTCGCTCGACACCGTCCCGATCGAGGTCGGAGATCCCGAGCAGGTGGCGACGCGGCGGCAGCGGCGGCGGCGCTTGGCCGTCGTACTCCCCGGCGAGGTGAAGACGCGCTGTCTCAGCCATTGGCGGCACCCCCGATCAGCACGACGCGATCGGCCGCGTCCGTCTCGCTCAGCTCCACGCGGACGCGCTCGGCGAGCGAGGTCGGCACGTTCTTGCCCACGTAGTCTGGCCGGATCGGAAGTTCGCGGTGTCCGCGATCGACGAGGACGGCCAGTTGCACCCGGGCCGGGCGTCCGTATTCGAGGAGCGCGTCGATCGCCGCGCGGATCGTACGGCCGGTGAAGAGGACGTCGTCGACGAGCACGACCGTCTTTCCCTGGAGCGCGAAGCCGAGATCCGTTCCACGCACCACGGGCTGCGCGTGGAGCGGCGGCCCGCCGCCGCGTACGAGCACGTCGTCTCGATGGAAAGTGATGTCGACCGCGCCGATCGCGACGGTCACCCCCGATCGTTCCGCGACGAGCGCGCGCAGCCGGTGCGCGATGGGGACGCCGCGCGTGTGGATGCCGACGAGTGCGAGGGCGGCGAGATCGGCGTTGCGCTCGATCAGCTCGTGCGCGATCCGGGAAAGCGTCCGCCCGACCGCGGACGCGTCGAGCAGGATCTTGGCCGCCTCACGGCCCGGTACGTCGGTTCGCACGTTGCTCCTTTCCGGCCTCGCTGTGCCGGTTTAAAGGGTCGCGGACGATTCTAGACCACGCGTCCGACGGCGGCCGCCGCTCAGCCGGCGTGGCCCACCACGATGAGGCGTTCCAGCCTGCTGACGACCCGGCTCGGCAGGTCGCGCTCGGCGCGTTCCGTCCCCTCCGCGATCTCGTCGGCCGCAAGCAGGTCGAACGTGGAGATGTGCCGGCCGCGGATCCGCGCGAGGGCGTCCTCCCGCTCGATCGTCACGACCGTCGTCACCCGCCGCGCCTCCATCCGTGGGAACCCTGCGGCCGCGAAGCCGTCGCGCAGGTCGTCCTCGGTCGGGAAGCGTGCCTCGTCGATCGGCCGGATCGAGGGAAAGAACGGGTTCAGCCAGTAGCCGGCGAAGTGATCGTGATGGAAGGTGCTGACCGCGACGCGACCGTCCGCCGGGACGACCCGCCGAGCCTCTGCCAGGGCTCGCTCCCGATCCACCAGGTGGATCACGAGCGACATCGTCACCCGGTCGAACCAGCCGTCACGAAATGGGAGCTGCTCAGCGTCTCCTCGACGAATCCCGACCCCGGCCGGAACACTCTCGCGTGCCACGGCCACCATCTCGTCGCTCGCGTCGATACCCCACACCTTCGCGCTTGCCTCGTCGACGAGTGCCGTCGCGAGCCGTCCCGTCCCGCAGCCGACGTCGAGGACCCGGCGGCCGCGAAGGTCACCGAGCTCGACGAGGACTGCAAACGCGTCCCACCAGGCTTCGTCGGCCGGCCGCAGCCTGTCGTAGATACGTGCCCGCGCCCCGAAGTCGGGCACCGTCCCGCTCATGTGACAACGGCGGGTCCACGGTGGCGCCGCGCGCCCCGAGGCACCAGCACCGGCACCCCCCGCTCCGGGTACGGGATCTCGATGACGTCGAAGTCACGGGGGACGACGGTGTCGGGGAAGATCGCCCGCGCCTCGTCCGCAACCTCCCCGCCGAAGTAACGGGTCGAGATGTGGTTGAGCGCCAGGAGCAGGGCGCCCGCCGCCTGGGCGGCGAGCGCCGCCTCCGCTGCCGTCGAGTGCCGCGTCTCGCGCGCCCGCTCCCGCTCGTCGGCACAGAAGGTCGCCTCGTGCACGAGCAGATCGACGCCGGTCGCTGCGTCGACCACGGAGGCCGCCGGTCCGGTGTCCCCCGTGAGGGCGAGTGAGCGACCGGGTCGTGCCGGTCCGAGCACCTGCTCCGGCCGAATGCTGTCGCCGCTCGGGAGGACGACCGCCTCCCCGCGCTGAAGCACGCCTCGCTGCGTCGCCGGGACGCCGAAGCCGTCGGCCGCTGCAACGTCGAACCGGCCCGGCCGTGACGACTCGACGAGCGCGTAGCCGACCGCCTGCGGCCCATGGTCGACGGCGAACGCCCTCACCTCGTAGTCTCCACGGTCGACCACGTCGCCGGGCGCCAGCTCGTGGGTCTCGACCGGAAACGTCAGGTTCCCGAAGACCCTGCGCAGCCCCGCGAACGTATCGGCGAGACCGCGCGGGCCATAGAGGTTCAGGGGCACCTCCCGGCCGCGCAACGAGAACGTCTTCAACATGCCCGGCAGTCCGAGGTAATGGTCTGCGTGGAAGTGCGTGATGAACACGTCCTCCAACTCGATCAGACCGACGTCAGAGCGGAGCAGCTGTCGCTGCGTTCCCTCGCCGCAGTCGAACAGGAGCCGATCACCACCGCGGCGGACGAGCGTCGCCGAGGTGGCCCGCTGGGCTGTGGGAGCCGAACCCGACGTCCCGAGGAACACGACGTCCAGATCCACGGGGCGAGTCTACCGGGGTCGTGTCACGGCCAGGTATCGCCCCGCGTTCGCGCGCTAGGCGCGCGGAAGGCTGAGGTCGGTGTACACCATCTCCCCTTTGAATTTCCGCGCGATTGGATCCCACGGGAAGAAGATCGCGTTGCGCCACTCGAGCCGCTCGCCGGACGCCTCGTGGTCGAGCCAGCGCCCCTCGTGCGTTGCCGTCACGATTGCCTCCTCGCAGACACCCTGCGGGCCGATCACGATGTAGTCGAGGTCGAAGTGGATGTCGGGAAACGCGGTCAGGAGCTCGGTGTAGAACCGCGTCGCGCCCTCGTGCCCTTCCCAGCGCGCGCCGGTCCCTGCGACCGAGTACACGCAGTCTTCGGTGAGCGTCGAGATCAGCCCCGGGAGGTCGCGGTTGTCCTCGGCGATCGAGTGCACCTTCCAGAGCTCGCGGATCTCCGCCACTTCATCGGGATCGACGGGACGACGGAGCAGATCGAGGATGCGATCGGACGCCATGACTGTTCCTCCTGGTCGGCGCGCCGGCCGTGCCGGTCACCTCACCATCCTACGGCGCCGCGACCGACCTACGGGAGACGAAGGACCTGGCCGGGCGCGATCGTCGTCCCCGCGAGGTGGTTGCGCTCGCGGAGCTTCCAGACGCCCGCCCGCGGGTCGCCACCGTACGACGCAACGGCGATCGACCACAGCGTGTCACCCGACTTGACCCGATAGGCCCGCTCGGGTCCGCCGGCGCCCGAATCGCGCACGAGGAGCGCCCAACCGGCGATCGCGACGAGCGAGACGAGAAGGATTCGAGAGAACATATGTTCGTCATCATGCACGAACACACGTTCGGTGTCAAGTCCTCCCGGCGCTCCCGCTGCTCAGCGGATCGTCCTCGAGAACGTCCGCGAGCGCAGGGGACTCGACTCGGCGACGAGCCGTACCGCGATCGTGACGGGTCGCAGCGGGAGACCCCGGCGCACCACGAATCGGGCGGGCCGACCCGGGAGCACCGCCCCACGCGTGCAGCCGCGGGACGTACCCGTCTTGTGTGCCATCACCCCTCCCGCCGCGATGCCGGAGAGCGTGCCCTCGAGAAGGCACGTGACGGCACTCGCCCCCTCGTCGGCGGCGACCGCAAAGCTGATCACCGCGCGGTCCTTGACCTTCCATACCGGCCGCACCGCACCGATGACCCGCTTGGCCGGGTACCACGGCCCGACGATTCCCCGGCAGCCGAGCGCGGCCGACTCGGCGATCGCGGCCTGGACGGCCCCCGCGGCCGGGCGAGACGTTCCGTCGATGCGGTTCAACGCCGACTGGAAACCCGAGTCCCTCGGCGCGTCGTCGTAGAAGCCGAAGAGGTTCACCTCCGCGATCTGCGGGTCGCAGGCCGCGGTGCGCACGATCGTCGCGTACACCCCCGCCTGGCGTGCTTCGCTCGTCACGGGAACATTTTCCTCTCCCGTGTATCCCGCCAGCATCGACGTGTCGACCTGCCAGCCGACCTCGTCGAGATACAACTTCAGGCCGTTTACCGTCGTCGGCTGAGACGTGCCGCGGAACGCGTCCCACAGGGCCTGCTTGATCCGGTCGAGATTGACGAAGCCGGCCTTCGGCCAGCTGTAACCGCGATCGACCGGGTCGGTCGCGCGGTTCGGATACGGGTGGAAGCTCAGACCGTCCATGAGAGGACGCGTTCTCCCGCTCGCTCGATACCACGCCCCGAGCGCGGCGAGGAACCGCACCGGCGACGATGAGACGTTGTTCGGCGCAGTCGGCCGGTCGTTCCCGCGCGGCGAGAGGCCGAGGCCGATCACGCGGATGGACGGATCGACGGCCTTGAGCGCATCGTATGCAGCGGCGAGGAAGGCACCTGCCCGCGCCGCGGCGACGTTCTTGCCCGTCGGGCCGAACTGCGGACGCAGGAATGCGGGTTGGTTGGGCTCGTTCATGACGACGAACTGCGTCACCGTCGGGTAGCGCCGCGCGACCGTCGTGAGCCAGGCGGCGAACCCGGCCGGTGTCGCGGCTCCCGCCTCGATCTCGCGCGGCGGGAACGGGTACACCGCGAGCGAGACGCGAAGCCCTGCGGACTCGGCGATGGGGATGGCTCGATCGAGCGCCTCCCCGTCCTGGATCGCGGTCGGATCGCTGGCGAGATAGCGCGTCGTCATCACGGACTGCTTCAGCCCGAGCGCGGCCATCTCGGAGAAGAACGCCGCCCCCGAGTCGGCGAGGTGCTTGCCGGTGTCGTCGTTGGCACCGATGTCCGCAGCCGCGGCGCCGCCGACAGCCACGAGCGAGAGCGCACAGAGTGCTGATGCAATGCGGGTCTGCATGAACTCCTCGGGTTCGCCGTGGCGTGCTGCGCTCCTCGGAGCATGCCGCCGATCGGATCAGCCGCCGAGCTGCTCGAGGTGCGTCACGAGCGAGTCGAGGAGACGGCCCGCGCCGAACCGTACCGGATCGTCGGCCACGAGGCCGGTCTCGGTTTCTGCCTGCGCGACGGCTGCCCTCGCCTCATCGTCCCCGAGATGGCGGGTGTTGAGGGCGATGCACGCCACGCTCGCCCGACGCCGGGTGAGCGAAATGCGCTCGTGCAGCCCCACGAGCTCCGCGAGTGAGAGCAGCGGATAGCCCTCGTAGCCCTCGATCTCGGTCGTCCCGGCCCTATGACAGAGCACGAACGCGTGCGGTGCGGAGCCGTGGATGAGCCCGAGCGTGACTCCCGAGTACGCAGGGTGGGAGATCGAACCCTGCCCTTCGACGAGCAGCAACTCTCCTCCGCGCTCGGAGGCCTCGACGACCAGCCGCTCTGCCGCGCCCGCGATGAAGTCCGCGACGACGGCGTCGACGGAGATACCCCACCCCGCTATCGCGATGCCCGTCTGCCCCGTCGGTACGAAACACGACGCAATCCCTCGGGCACGAGCCTCACGGTCGAGCTCGAGCGCGACCGTCATCTTCCCGATCGCGCAATCCGAGCCGACCGTCAGGACGGTCTTCCCGGGGAGCTGGACATTGGCGCCGCTCGGGACATCCAGCCCTTCGGGCGGACGCCGCAGGTCCGTCAGCGTGACACCGGCGGCGGTCGCGAGCGCCACCAGTTCCGGATCGTCGGAGATGAACTCGTGTAATCCGTTCTCGATCGCCAGGCCATGCCGGATGCAGTCGCGCAGGATCTCCCGCCACTCCGCCGGGAAGCGGCCACCCTGCGTCGCGACGCCGACGAGCGCAACGGACGGCTGCAGTGGGAGCGACGACTCGACGTCGCCGACGACCGGGAGTCCCTCTTCGTCGTCGCCCGCGCGCGTGGAATCGAGGATCGCGACGACGTCCTCGGCTCGATACCGCAGCACGCCGCGCATCGTCTTCCCGTAGTGCGGATCTGCGGAGTACCCTTCCGCCAGGATCAGGAGTCGTCTAGCCGACACCGAGGCCGGGCTCCTCGCCGGGAAGCTGGACTCCGTCGGAAAACGTGATGCCGGGGCACGGATCCTCGGCGAGCAGGAGGTTTCCGTCGAGGTCGACGTGGTCGCAGAGTGGCGCGACCACGCACCCCGCCGCGATCCCCAGGCCCGACTCCACCATGCAGCCGAGCATCACGCCGAGGCCTAGGGCGCGAGCGGCATGCGACATCCGGATCGCCTCACGAATCCCTCCCGACTTCGCGAGCTTGATGTTGATCCCGTGCGAGATCTCGGCGCAGCGCGCGACGTCCGCGAGCGTATGGCAGTCCTCGTCGACGTAGATCGGGATCGGAGATCGGGCCTTCAGCTTCTCACCGGACGCGTCCGCTGCGGGCAAGGGTTGTTCGACGTATGCGACGCCGAGCTCGGCGAGCTGAGGGATCGCATCGAGCGCCTCCTCGAACGACCACCATTCGTTGACGTCGACTTGGAGCGGCAGGTCGGTGCGTGAGCGAACAGCGCGGACACGTTCGACGTCGAGCCCGTCGCCGCCGCCGAGTTTGAGCTTCAGCCGTTTGAACCGTCCCGCCACCCGCTCGGTGCGCCGCGCCATGTCGTCGGGATCGCCGAGCCAGATCGTAAACGACGTCGGCGGCCCGACGCGAGGGAGTCCGAGCATGCGCCAGACCGGGACGCCGAGCAGCTTGCCCTGGAGGTCGTGAAGCGCGGCGTCGAGCGCTGCCTTGGCCGCTTGCTCGCCCGGGATCTCTGCGAGCCTGCTGCCGATCTCCTCCAGTGCGAAGGGGTCCTCTCCCAGCAGCTCCCCGTGCTGGTCGATGAACGAGAGCGCCGACTCGGGCGACTCGTCGTACCGGGCGATCGGCGCCGCCTCTCCCCTGCCGACGAGATCACCGTGGCCGAGCTCGACCTGCACGACATCCTCCCAATCGCTCGTTTCTCGTGCGATCACGAAGGTCTCAGCGAGACGGAGCCGGGTGGTAGACGCGCTGATCCGCACGCCGAGCAGCTTACTCGGGCGTTTCGCTCCCTGGGTTGAGTGAGCGAGCCGCGAGGGAAACAGACCGATACGAGGGATGTGGGCACTGCCTCCCACCCCGTCACGAGCAGCTCGCCACCTGCCCCCCACGGCGCGGATGCGGGCGGACGCAGCGCGGATAGGAGCGGACGCGCGGAAGCGTCCGAGGCCTCGGTGCACGGCACGTCACGGAGGATCGGAGAGATCCTTCGCTCCCACGGGTTCGCGTCGGAGCAGGCGCTCGAGGACGCCTCGGCGGAGCAGGAGCGCACGGGCCAGCCGCTCGGCCAGATCCTCGTCCAGAACGGTGTCATCACGCGTCTCGAGCTCGCGAGCGCTCTTGCAGAGCAATGGGCAGACCAGAGTGCCGCAATGGTCAGCGCTGCTCCCCCGCCGGTGCGCGAACTCGATCCCGGGCACGGCGACGAGGACGCGCGATACGCGGCGCGCCTGGAGGCGGCGGTCGGCGAGCTGACGCGGCGCGTCAGCAGATCCGAGGTCCACAACGAGCAGGACCCGAGATTCACGGAGATGGCGTCACGGCTCGAGGCAACCGTCGCGCGAACGCAAAGAATCGAAGCGACCGTGGCGACGCTCGCCGAGAGCCTCGACGGTGTCAGGGGTGGCGTCGAGGAGACGTTCGCCGCGCTGCAGGAGACGATGGGCGCCCTCGCGACCGACCTCGCGACGATCGACGCAGCCATCGCGAAGATCGGCCCCGACGCCGACGACGCGACGCGCGAGCGCTTCGACCAGATCACGAGGCGTGTCGAAGAGCTGGCCCGCGCGACGCCGGGCGACGATCTCCACGGAGCGGCGGAGCGGCTCGAGGCACGCATCGAGCTGCTTGCCGGCACGGCGGCACCCGCGGCCGAACTCGAAGCGCAGTCCAGGCTGATCACAGAGCTGCATACCGCACTGACAGAACTCGTGGAGCGCCCAGACCTCCACCCCGAGCTCGACGCCCGGCTCGCCCGACTCGAAGCCGAACTCGCCCACCGAGCCGACGCACCCGTCCTCCACGAGCACGTGGAGCGGCTCGAGGCACGCATCGAGCTGCTTGCCGGCACGGCGGCACCCGCGGCCGAACTCGAAGCGCAGTCCAGGCTGATCACAGAGCTGCATACCGCACTGACAGAACTCGTGGAGCGCCCAGACCTCCACCCCGAGCTCGACGTCCGGCTCGCCCGACTCGAAGCCGAACTCGCCCACCGAGCCGACGCACCCGCCGAGTCGGCGATCGTTGGAGCTTTGACGGAACGGCTGGAAGCGACCTCAGGCGCGCAGGAGGTGCTCGCGACGTCGGTAGACCTGCTCGACGCCCGCGTCGAAGAGCTGTCGCGTCGAAGCGAGGCGAGCGCGGCCGCGCACGCGGGGACGACGAGCTCGATCGACCAGCACAGTGCTCGCGTCGAGGCGCTCGCGGAACGGCTCGACGAGACCGCGGCGACCCAGGGCGAACTCGCGACGTCGATCGACGACCACAGTGCTCGCGTCGAGGCGCTCGCAGACCGTCTCCAGGCGACGGCGATCACGCAGGGCAGGCTGACCACGGCGATAGACCGTCACAACGCGCGAATCGATGCCCTCGCCGAGCACCTCAGAACGACGGCGGCGACGCAGGACGACATCGCCGCATCGGTCGACTCCCTCGCTGCGCGAGTCGAGGCGAGCGCGACCGCACAGCACTCGCTGGCCGCCTCGTTCGACGACCACGACAGTCGCGTCGAAGCCCTCTCGGAGCGGCTCGAGGTGACCACGGTCGGACACGACGGATTCGCCACGGCGATCGACGGGCTTGCGTCCCGTGTGGAGGAACTCGCGGTCCGACAGGCCGACGCTGCCACGTCGGCGTCGCGGACGGAGTCTCTCGCGGACCGTCTCGTCGAGATGGAGCGCATGTTCGCGGCGGTGCGTGAGGAGATGGGGGCTTTGCCGGCAGCGGCGCTCGCTGACCGCCTCGATCAGCTCGCGACCCGTGTCGACGAAATCGCGGTCTTGCAGGCGGACGACGACGTGGCGGCGGCTGTCGGCGACCTCGAGGCTCGCCTCCGCTCCGAACTCGTCACCTCCGATGCGCTCGCACAAGCGCTTGCCCGACACGAGCCGCAGGCGGCGGAGCCCGACGAGCGCATCGACGAGCTGGCTCGCGACCTCGTGACGCTCCGTGGGGACCTCGCCGAGATCGCGCGGTCACTCCGCGCGCCGCATCCGGAGCAGCCGACGATGCCGCAGCTCGATCAGATCGCGCGCAGGCTAGAAGCACTCGAGAACCGCGTGACGCACGACGTCGTCGGCAACGACTGGTTCGTCAAGGCGCTCACCCACCTCCGCGCCGAGCTCACCCACGACCCCACCGTGCCGACGCCCGAAACCGAGGAACTGCGGCAGTCGGTGGATGAAGTCGTGAGCCGCCTCGGTCGGCTCGAGAGCCTCGCCCTCAGGGTCGAGACTCTCGCTGCTGCCGTCAAAGGTGCGGCTCCGGCCGACTCCGTCCCGACGACCGCCGAGTTGCACGACGAGATCGCGGCACACGTGGCCGAGCTCGGACGAACCCTGGTCGTGCGCCGTCCGACGTACGACGCGAGCACAGCGGCCCCAGCGGATCAGCCGGACGACCTGGAGCAGACACTCGAACGAACGCGGATGGCGCTCGAACGCATCGGACTCCAGCTCGGAGAGCACGATCGAGCGCTCGCCGAGCTGATGCGGACACGCGTCGTCACACAGCGGCTCGACGAGCTCGCTGCGCGCCTCGACGATCTCGCAGCCGCGGCGCCTGCGCCGAGGCGGAACCAGGGCGAGAGTGGTGCGGCCACGGGAGAGGTGAGCGTCGGCATGCAGGCGCTCATGAACCGAATCGAGGACGTCGAGCAATCCTACGAGCGCGATCGCGAGAAGCTGATGACGAGGCTGGAGCGGATGGCATCCGCGCTCGACTGGCGGCTCCAGCGGCTCGAATCGGGCAACCCGGGCTAGAACCGGCCGACCTTTCGGCCGGTCGCTCGGCTCGGCATGCGCCCGGAAGGATTCGAACCTTCGACCTCGCGCTCCGGAGGCGCGCGCTCTATCCCCTGAGCTACGGGCGCTCGGGTGGCCAGTGTACTGACCGTGCCGATCCGATTCCCACGCCGGCCCGGAATAGCCACTCCAGGCAGGCAAGGCGGCTACAATCGCGAACAATGGTGTTCGCGATCGACGACCCCCTCAGTACCGATGCCGAGCCTGCCCCGCCTTGCGCGAAGGACCCGCGGCCGCGGAACAGCGGAGGTCGCTCCACGTCCGAACCCTGTTCGCGAGCTCTCCGCTAGCGGTCTCACCTGGGTCAACGTCGTCGGGCCCGATCTCGACACGGCGAACATGCTGTCCGACCGCTTCGGCTGGCACCCGCTCGACGTCGAGGACATCATCTCGAAGCGGCAGCGCCCCAAGGTCGACGACTACGAGGACGACGGGTATCTCTTCATCGTCCTCCACTTCCCGGTCTACGACAAGGCGATCCAGCGTCTGAATGCGGCCGAGATCGACGTCTTCATCGGCCCGGACTACCTGGTCACGATCCCGAACCGCGAGCTGCTTCCCGTTACGCGCCTCTTCGCCCGTTGCGAGGACGACGCGGGCTTGCGGGAGCAGCTCTTCGCCAAGGGCACCGGTCGCCTGCTCTACGAGGTGCTCGACGATCTCCTCGACTACTGCTTCCCGATCCTCGACAAGATCGGCCACAAGCTCGACTCGATCGAGGACGACATGTTCGAGGGCTACGCCGAGGATGTCGTGCGCGACATCTCCAACGTCAAGCAGGAGATCATCTCGTACCGCAAGGTCGTCAAGCCCGGCCGCTCGACGCTGCGCATCCTCGAGCGCCGGGTCGACAAGTTCTTGCCCGAGGAACTCGACCTCTACTTCGACGACATCGTCGACTCGGCGGAGCGGATCTGGGACCAGCTCGACAACTACAAGGAGGTCGTCGACGGTCTCGAGTCGACGAACGAGTCCGTCATCTCACACCGGCAGAACGACGTCCTCCGCGTGCTCACGATCTTCAGCGTCGTCGTGCTGCCGCTCACACTGATCTCGGGGATCTTCGGCATGAACGTCGACTTCCCGGGCTACGGGGGTCATGCCGCGTTCTTCGTCATCGTCGCGCTGATGGTCGCCGTGATCATCGCGATGGTCGCGTTCTTCCGCCACAAGCGCTGGCTCTAGCGGAACCAGATCGCGGGCCTGCGCCCGAGCCGACGCTCCGCGGAGAGCGCCGAGTTCTGCCTGTGGTACTTCCTGCTGCTCCGTGAACGTGCGCCGCGGATTGCAGGAGTAGATCGGAGGTTGTCCCGGGTATACCCATCCTCGGGATGGGGACGATCAGCGGAGGGCGAAAACGGAGGCGAAGGCGCTCACTGAACCACTGGCTGTGGCTCGTAGCGCTGTTCGTGGCAGGCTTCGTGGTGGTTGGCGCCGCCATCGCGCGGTTCTGAAGCGCCCGGCTGAAATGTGGTCGCGGCCCGGCTAGAATAGTGCGCCTCGCGTACCTCGAACGAAGGAGTGGATCATGGCGGACGGATCGGGTGGTGGATCGATGGGTGGGATCGGCCTCGGCGGCATCCTCGTGATCGTCGGCGTCGTTCTTGCCTTCGTCTGGAGCGCGTGGATTGGGATCGTCATCGCCCTCATCGGACTCATCGCCTTCGGAGGCTTCGCGAAGGGACGCTGGTACTAGAAGCCGCCGTGCTCAGCGCTCTGCGAGCTTCGAACCTCGCTCACGGTGCGGCGACGGCACCAGCACTGGCTCACGGGCAGGACAAGGTCGGTCAACGCGTCACCTGCCTCGACTCGATCGTCGCTGCTCGACCGGGCTTCGCAAGAGTTGCGTGTCACCCGGTCGAGCAGCGAGCGTCGGAATCGGTCAGGCGTGGACGTTGCGAAGCTCTCGGACGTGGTCGTGCGCGGCCTTCACTCCCTCGTACTGACGCAGAAGCACCTCCCGCAGCCCGGCCGAAACGTCTGGATCCGACAACGCCTTCTCGTACTCGGCGACCGCGTGGTCTTCGCCCTGCTCAGCGCTGTCGAGCACTGCGCTCGAATCCGTGCCTGTCACAGCGTCCTTCACCGCCATCCAGCCCCGATGTACCGTGCCGGCGACAGAGCCACCTTCATCCACGTCGTCTCCGTAGTGCCCGGCCAGCTCGATCAACTCCGCGGCGAACTCCCCGCGCTGGGCTGAGTACTCACGGAACGTGGTGGCGAGCTCCGGGGTATCGGAACTCGACAGATGATCGGCAGCCGTCAGGAAGCCTTTCCTACCGTCCTCGAGCGTCTTGACTACATCTCGCGCGACATTCTGATCGGTCGACATTCGAACTCCTCGGTTGTTTGGCGTACCGAACAGGTACCCCGCAACGCCAATGACCAAACGAACCCACCTATCCGGCCCGAGGGCGCCGCCCTCTGATCTGTCGACCAACCACGTCCAAACACGTCCCCTCTCGATGGCCAGGAAAGCCCACCCGTTTGGCCGGGGCGCCGGCCGCGCCGACGTGCTTTCGTTCGGGATGTCATCGGCTCAAGGGGGAAGCGGTGTCAACGGCGCAAGCGGCGATAGAGACGTCCGAGACGGAGACGGTCCTGCGCTGGCGGTTCGACGTGCTCGTTCGGGCCGGTTACGAGGCCGACAACGCGCTCGTGATCGCAGGTCATCTGGAGGCCGACCTCCACGACGCCACTCGACTTCTCGCTCTGGGGTGCCCGCAGGAAACGGCGATGACCATCCTTCTCTAGCGCCGAATCCCTCCATCGAGCGATCACCCTCCCCCACGACGGGTGATGGCTCCCTCCCCGGCATGCGGGAACACTACGAGCTCGGCACCAGCGCGGCGACGAGAGAGGTCAACGATGACGACAGCCCAGTTCGAACTCCTCGAGGCATCCGAAGCGGAGGACTTTCTCCGCACCCGATTCGTCACTCTCACCCGGCACGGCTTTCCGCCGGGCAGCGCGCTCATCATCGCGAGCCACCCGACCGTCGACCTCGACGCCGCCGTCGAGCTCCTGCGGAACGGTTGCCCGCCCCGCCTCGTCGTCCCCATCCTGGGCTGAGACGCAGATGACGACCGCCTCCCTCCAGACGATCGCGCCGGCGTCCAACTGCGAGCTCCTTCGCTCGCGCCTCGTCACCGCCCGGCTGGACGCACTGGCGGAGATGGGTCTTCCCCGGGCCGAGGCATGTGCGATCGCGCGTGACGTCACGATCGACATCGTCGAGGTCGTCGGCCTCCTGCGACACGGCTGCCCTCCCGAGCTCGTCCTCCCGATCCTCGCCTAGCGTCGGCGCGAACGGCTCGGCCTTCTCACTCGATCACGAGTCCTTCGATCCCCTCTTCGGGCTCGGGAAGCTTCGGGTCGATACGCTCGAGCGCGGCGACGAGAAGCTCAGCCACTGCAGTCGCCTTGACCCAGTTGCGATCGGCCGGGACGACGAACCAGGGCGCGTGCTCGGTCGAGGTCTGCGCGATCACGTCCTCGTAAGCCGCAACGTACGCGTCGAACTGCGCACGGACGTCGAGATCATCCTTGCGGAACTTCCACCGCTTCTCGGGGTCGTCGACACGCTCCTGCAATCGCGTCCTCTGCTCGTCCTTGGAGACGTTCAGGAAGACCTTGACGATCGTCGTGCCCTCGTCGACGAGCATCCGCTCCCAGTCGACGATGTGACCCGGACGCCGCCTCCACACCCTCTCGGGCACGAGCTCGAGCATGCGCACGGCCACGACGTCCTCGTAGTGCGAACGGTTGAAGATGCCGATCTGGCCACGCGCAGGCAGCGCAGCGTGCACGCGCCAAAAGTAGTCGTGCGCGAGCTCGGTCGAGGTCGGCGCCCTGAACGACGTCACGCTGCACCCCTGCGGATTCACCCCCGCGAACACGCTTCGGATGACGCCGTCCTTGCCCGCTGCGTCGAGCCCCTGGAGGATCAAAAGGACACTGTGCCGTGACTCGGCATACAGCCGGCGCTGGAGCTTCTCGATCGTCCCGCGCAACTCGTCGAGGCGCGCGCGCCCATGCTCCTTGCCGTCGAGTCCGAGCTCGTCTGCCGTGTCGCGCTTCGCGAGCCGGGGTTTCTTCCCCGGCTCGATCCGGAGCTTCTCGATCATCGCGCGAGTGTAGACGGCTCGTGCAATAGACTCGCCGAGATGGCCGACCGTGGCAGTTTCCACCTCGGCACGATCCTCGATCCGGAGTCGGGCAAGCCGGGTGACGATGCACCTGACCGTCGGTTCGAGCGATCTGACGACCCACGGTGTCGTCGTCGGCATGACCGGCTCGGGCAAGACCGGCCTCGCGATCGTGCTCCTCGAAGAGGCGCTGCTGGCGGGGATTCCAGCGTTGATCATCGATCCCAAAGGCGACATGGGCAACCTCGCGCTGACCTTCCCCGATCTCGCTCCCGCGAATTTCCAACCGTGGGTCGACCCGGCCGAGGCGCAATCCGAAGGCATCACAGTGGAGGCGCTCGCGGAGCAGACGGCAACGACGTGGCGCGACGGGCTCGCCGCCCAGGGTCTCGGCTCGGAGCAGATCCAACGACTCAAGGATGCCGCCCAGGTGACGATCTACACGCCCGGGTCGTCCGCCGGGGTGCCGCTGAACGTGATGGGATCGCTCAGCTCCCCGCCGCTCTCGTGGGACACCGAGGCAGAGACGCTGCGCGACGAGATCGAGGGCACGGTCACGAGCCTGCTCGGCCTCGTCGGGATCACTGCGGACCCGATCTCGAGCCGCGAGCACGTTCTCCTCTCCAACCTGGTCGAGAACAGCTGGCGCGCAGGCCAGGACCTCGACCTCGGAGTCCTGATCGGGCAGATCCAGTCACCGCCGATCCGGAAGCTGGGTGTGTTCGAGATCGATGCGTTCTTCCCGCCGAAGGACCGCACCGAGCTCGCGCTCAAGCTGAACGCGCTCATCGCCTCTCCTGCGTTCGCTGCTTGGGGCGAGGGCGCGCCGCTCGATCCGCAGTCACTGCTGTTCACTCCGGAGGGGAAACCGCGCGCTGCGATCGTGTATCTCGCACACCTCTCCGAAGAGGAGCGGATGTTCGTCACGACGCTCGTGTTCGCCAAGCTCGTCACGTGGATGCGCGCTCAGTCCGGCACCACCGACCTCCGCGCACTCGCGTACATGGACGAGGTAGTGGGTTACGTCCCGCCGACCGCGGCGCCCCCGGCGAAAAAACCGATCCTGACGATCCTCAAGCAAGGGCGAGCATTCGGCCTCGGTCTCGTGCTCTCGACCCAGAACCCCGTCGATCTCGACTACAAGGCGATGTCGAATGCCGGCACCTGGCTCGTCGGCCGACTGCAGACCGAGAACGACAAGGCACGTGTGCTCGAAGGCTTGCGCTCGGCCGCCGGTGATTCCGACATCGCCGAGCTCGACAAGACGATCGGAGCGCTCCAGAAGCGGCAGTTCATGCGCGTCTCGTCAAAGGGTTCGCACCCGAGCGTGTTCGGCACGCGTTGGGCTATGTCGTATCTGCGCGGTCCGCTGACGAAGGAGCAGGTCGAGGTCCTGATGGCCGAGGCGCCACGACCGGAAGCGCAGCCGCCCGCGGCCACCGCTGCCACGGGCGACGCGTCGGACGTCGACCTCGCGTCCGACGAGACGTCGGTGGCACCGGCAGCCGCGCGCCGGAGTGACGGTCTCCTACCTCGACCCGGCTGCGCCGTGGGCGTCGCGGATAGGCGCCACGACCGGCGTGACGAGGCTGCGCGCCTTCCTCGCCACCCGAGTCGCACTCCGCTACGACGACACCGCGGCGGGAATCGACGAGCAGCAGGAGTTCGAGGCGCTGTACGGCCCACTCGACGCCGGGCTCGACCTCGACGCCGAGACGGTCGTCGATTTCGACGACCGCGACTTCCGCCTCGAAGCACCAGCAGGTGCGGCGTACGTGCTCCCCAAGGCGCCCATCGCCGAGGCGAAGTTCTTCACCCAGGCGGGGAAGGACATCGAGAACCGCATCGTCGCGAACAGGGCGCTCGAGATCTTCCGCAACAAGAAACTGAAGCTGAGCTCGCGGCCCGGCGAGTCGGAGGACGTGTTTCTGCAGCGCTGTGACGAAGCGGCGCAGGAGCTTGCCGACGAGGAGACGGTCAAGCTGACGAAGCGCCTCGAGGCAAAGAAGGAGCGGCTCGCAGACGCTCTCGAGGTTGCCCGGCAGCGCGTCGAGGAACTCGACACGCAGACGAAGTCGCAACAGACGAACGAGCTGATCACGGGTGCGGGTGCCGTGCTGGGTGCCCTTTTCGGCGGCAAGCGCAGCACGCGTTCGATCACGAA
Source organism: uncultured Thermoleophilia bacterium (assembly GCA_963721955.1). Taxonomy (GTDB): domain Bacteria; phylum Actinomycetota; class Thermoleophilia; order Gaiellales; family Gaiellaceae; genus Gaiella. The sequence continues at coordinate 130,350 of CAVRKG010000001.1, forward strand.
CGCAGTCGGCTCGGTGGCATCGAAGCGCGGACAGAGTGCGGCCGCGTCCGCGCGGCGCGACACCGCTCGCACGAAAGTCGAGCAGAAGACCGACGATCTCGCCTCGCTCGAGCAGGAGATCCTCGACGAGGTCGCTTCGATCGACGACAAGTGGAAATCGGTCGCCGAGCAGATCGAGCCGGTCTCGATCCGACTCGAGGCGACGGACGTACGCGTGACCGACGTGAGGCTCGCGTGGGTTCCCGTCGACTAGGCCACGCCGCCGTCCGGTGATCGGCTGCAGCCGTTGGCACGGGGTGCTCTGCGCTCTCGTGCTCCTGAGCGCGGGCTGCGGCGAGTCGATCTCGACGCCTCCGCCCGCGCAGCCGGGCGCACCACAAGGCGAGCGCGCGACCGTTGCCTCCGTGACGGACGGCGACACACTGCGAACGACATCAGGCGAGCGCGTACGGCTCGTCCAGATCGACTCCCCCGAGCTGAACAGTGACTGTTACGGCAAGGGCGCGCTCGCGGCGCTCCTTCGCCTCACACCCAAGGGCTCGTCGATCACCCTCGTTCGCGACCCGGCTCTCGACGCGAAAGACAGGTATGGCCGTCTGCTCCGTTACGTCTTCGTCGGCGCCACGAACGTCAACGTCGCCCTCGTCCGCGAGGGTGCCGCCTCGCCGTACTTCTTCCGGAAGGAACGCGGCCGCTACGCCGGCGATCTCCTGGCGGCGGTCGAGGCTGCGCGCGCGGCCGATCGTGGCTACTGGGGCGCATGTCCGGCGGCGGAGCTGAACACCGGGATCGGCTCGATCACCGGGCCGGGCTGACCTCGCCTAGGATCCCTCCGTGACCCGCTTCTGGCACCCGGTCTCGGACATGCACGCCGTGCAGGCCACCGGCGAACTCGTGCTCGAGCGCGGCGAAGGGTGCCGTCTCTGGGACGACCAGGGCAACCGCTATCTCGACGCGACGGGCGGGCTCTGGTATGCGAACGTCGGCTTCGGCCGCGCCGAGATCGCAGACGCGGTCGCGAAGCAGTTGCGAACGCTGCACGCGTACTCCCACTACGGCGACGTGTCCAGCCGCCCGACGACAGCGCTGGCCGAACGCATCGCGTCGATCGCGCCCATGGACGATGCGGTCGTCTTCTTCACGAGCGGCGGCGGCGAGTCGATCGAGACGATCGTCAAGCTCGTGCGCCGCTACTGGAGCCTGCTCGATCAGCCCGAGCGCACCGTGATCATTTCGCGGGAGCGCGCCTACCACGGTCTCGCGGGATTCGGTACGAGCATCGTCGGCACCGACGCCTTCAAGGTCGGCGTCGGGCCGCTCCCGGGCGATACAGCTCGGGTGGCATGGGATTCGGTGGACGCGCTCGAGACGACGATCCGTGAGATCGGGGCGGAGCGGGTGGCCGCGTTTTTCTGCGAACCGATCATCGGTTCCGGGGGCGTCCTGCTTCCGCCCGACGGATACCTGCGCGCCGCGAGAGAGATATGCCGCGCGCACGACGTGTTGTTCGTGGCCGACGAGGTGATCTGCGGCTACGGCCGCGTCGGCGACTGGTTCGCGTGCAGCCGCCTCGCGCTCGATCCCGACGCCGTCACGTTTGCGAAGGGCATCACGTCCGGCTATGTGCCACTCGGCGGCGTCATCGTCGGGAGCAAGATCAAGGCGCCGTTCTGGGACTCACCCGAGGCAGGGGTGTGGCGACACGGGTACACCTACTCCGGGCACGCTACGGCAGCAGCCGCAGCGCACGCGAACCTCGACATCATCGAGCGAGAGAACCTGGTTGCGCGGGGCCACGAGCTCGAGACCGAGATCCCGGCCGCGCTGGCGCCGTTGCTCGACCACGAGCTCGTCAGCGAGATCCGCGCCGGCTTCGGAGCTGTTGCCGCGGTGCAGATCGACCCGGCGCGGCTTGCCGACGATCCCGCGCTGACTGATCGGGTGACGATGAGAGCCAGGCACCACGGCGTCCTGACCCGCACGCTCATCGGCGGTGCGCTTCAGCTCTCGCCGCCGCTCGTGGTCGACAGGGAAGAGCTGGACGAGATCGCCGCCGGGCTGGCCGGTGCGCTCGACGACGTTGCCGCAGCCTGAGCGATGAGGCAGCTGTGGGCGCCCTGGCGCCTCGAATACGTGCAGGAAGCGGGAGGAGCCGAGGGGTGCGTCTTCTGTCAGGAGGCGACCGGAGAGCTCGGGGAACGGAGTCTCGTCGTCCGTCGCGGCGAACGCGTCGTCGTGCTCCTGAACAAGTTCCCCTATGCGTCCGGACATCTGATGGTGGCTCCCGTGCGGCACGTCCCCACGCTCGGAGATCTCGAGCACGACGAGGCGGTGGAGCTGCACGAGCTCACGGTGCAGGCAATCGCCGCGTTGACACGCGCCTACGCACCCGACGGATTCAACGTCGGGCTGAATCTCGGAGCGATCGCGGGCGGGTCGATCGCGGCACACCTGCACCAGCACGTCGTTCCCCGCTGGACTGGCGACACGAATTTCATGCCCGTTCTCGCGGACGTCAAGGTGCTCCCCGAGCATCTCGAGAAGACGCGCGGCAACCTGGCGGCGGCCTGGGAGTGATCCGCGAGCTCGCGGAGAACCCGAACGTCCACCAGCCACGTGCCCCGGGCCGCGAGCTCCTCACCGATCCCGCCGGTCGCTTTGCCGTCTACCTCGGCCCGGGGTCCGGCCCTCACAGTGTCACGGTGCAACGCGTGCGGCTCGAGCCGGCCGGCGTCCAGGACGCTGTCGGCGAGATCCGCGCGCTTCTGCGCGAGCGAGGTCGTGGTGGCGCCGAGTGGGAACTGGGCGAGTCGTGCACGCCGGCGAACCTCCTGGAACAGCTCGCCGGGCTCGGGATTCTGCCGGACCCCCACGAGCCGGTCTCGACCGGAATGGTGCTGCGCGTCACAGCCGAGCTGCAACACCCGCCCGGGGTGGCTGCCCGCCCGATCGTCTCGGTGGACGAGCTCGTCCTCGCCCGTCGCATCCAACACGAGGCCTTCGGCGGCGAGGCCGACTCGGTCGGCTTCGACCAAGCGACGGTCGATTTCGCAAGGGAAGGGATGGACGGCTCGACGTTCCTTGCCTTCGTCGACGCCGAGCCCGTCGCGGCAGGGTACGCCTCGTATACGCAATACGGTCTCATCCTCTTCGGCGGTGCGACGCTCACCGAAGCTCGTGGGCGCGGCGCCTACCGAGCGCTGGTCGCGGCTCGCGCGCGCGAGGCTGCCGCTCGCGGGACCCCGTCCTCGTCACGCACGCCGGTCGGATGTCGCGCCCGATCCTGGAGCGGCTCGGGTTCAGAGCCGTGGCGCGGATCGACCGCCTGCTCGACGTCGTTCCGACGTGAGCCGGCGGGGTTCGAGCGTCCATACTCCCGACCATGGAGAAGCTCCTTCCCTCGGGGACGGTCACGTTCCTGTTCACCGACATCGAGGGCTCCACGCGCCTGCTGGCCCACCTCGGCCCCGAAGCGTACGCGGAGGCGCTCGCGGAGCACCGGCGCGTCCTCCGGGACGAATTCTCCGCGCACGGCGGCGTCGAGGTCGATACCCAGGGCGACGCCTTCTTCATCGCCTTTCCGACGGCTGAGGGAGCTGTCGCCGCGGCGGAAAGCGGGCAGGCGTCGCTCCTCCCTGGTCCGATCTCCGTCCGTATGGGCGTGCACACGGGAGCCCCGACCGTCACCAGCGAAGGCTACGTTGGGATCGACGTCCACCGCGGTGCACGGATCGCGGCTCTCGCGCACGGCGGCCAGGTCATCCTCTCCGCCGCCACCGCGGCGCTCACCGACCGCACCGTCTGCGACCTCGGCCGCCACCGGATCAAGGACTTCGACGCCCCCGCCCACCTGTTCCAGCTCGGAGACGAGCAATTCCCTCCGCTGCGGACTCCGGGTGCCGTCGACCTCCCCACCCCCGCGACGCAGTTCTTGGGTCGCGAGCCAGAGCTCTTCGAGGCCGCGACGACGTGGCTCGACCGGGATCCGCGCGTGCTCACGATGATCGGACCAGGCGGCGCCGGGAAGACACGGCTCGCGCTCGAGCTGGCGCGATTCCTCTCCGAGGAGGCGGAGGGCGGCACCGTCTTCGTGCCGCTCGCGCCGGTTCGCGATGCCGCTCTCGTCATCCCCATGATCGCGGCTCGGCTCGGTGCATCAGCCGAGACCGCCACCGCGATCGCAGCACGTATCGGCGACAAACGGACTCACGTCGTCTGTGACAACCTCGAGCAGCTTCTCCCCGAAGTGGCCCGGCCACTCGCGGAACTGCTCGGTTCCGCCCCCGCGCTTCGCCTGCTGGCGACGAGTCGCGAGCCGCTCCGGATCGCGGGCGAGGTCGAGTTCGACGTGCCACCACTCGGTGAGGTGGACGCGGTGGTGTTGTTTCTCGAGCGTGCCCGGGCCGTGCGGAGTGACGTGCGTGACTCACCCGCAGTGCACGAGCTGACCCGGCGCCTCGACGGTCTCCCGCTCGCAATCGAACTCGCGGCAGCAAGGGTCAAGCTCCTCGGCCCCGAGCAGTTGCTCGGACGGCTCTCGCAGCGCCTCGACCTGCTCAAGGGAACACGCGACGCGGACGAACGGCACGCGACGCTCCGCGCCACCATCGCGTGGAGCTACGACCTCCTCGATGGGGCGGAGCAGGAGCTCTTCTCCCGGCTCGCCGTCTTCCGCGGCGGCTGCACGCTCGAGGCTGCCGAGCGCGTGTGTGGGGCTGACCTGGACACGCTGGCCGCTCTTCTGGACAAGAGCCTCCTGCGCCGCCGCACGGACGCGGACGGCGTCGAGCGATTCTGGATGCTCGAGACGATCCGCGAGTTCGCCCACGAGCGCCTCGACGCGTCGGACGACGAGGATCTGCTGCGACGAGCTCAAGCTGACGAGTTGCTCCGCCTCGCCGAAAGGGCAGGCACCCGGGGGATCGTCGACTTCGGCCCCTGGAACTTCGACCTGGTCGCACCCGAGGTCGACAACGTGCGGGCCGTGCTCGAGTGGGCGCTGGAACGCGACCCCGAACGTGGCCTCGAACTCGCGGTGTCGCTCGAGTCCTATTGGGTCGTGCGTGACCCCTTCGAGGGAGCTTCGTGGCTCGAACGGCTTCTGGCACGAGCCACGGAGGCCGACCCCGAACTGCGCGCGGGCGGCCTCCTCGCACTCGCGGGTTCGCTCGACATCGTCGGTCGGGCCGAAGAAGCTGCGCCGTGCTACCGCGAGAGCCTTCGCCTCTTCACTGCATGTGGTGCCGAGACGCACGCCGCAAATCTTCGCTTTCGCGTCGCAGCGAACATGGTGGTGCGCGGCGAGGCGGATGCGGCCCAGCCGCTGCTGGACGAGGCGCTGCGAGACTTCCGGCAGCTCGGACTGACGCTCGGGGAATGCCAGGTGCTCTATTTCCACGCCCAACGGGCGGTCGCAGCGGGCGACCACGCCATTGCCTGCGACCTCTATCGAGAAAGCGCCTCGATCGCCCACGAGGCGGGCTGGAAGTGGTGGGAGCTCGGATCGCTCGCAAATGCGGCGGACGCAGAGCGTGAGCGTGGGAATCTCGAGGCAGCGGATGACGTCGCGTTTCGATCGCTCGAGCTGGCTGTCCAGGTCGGTGACCGCCAGGGGATCGTGTACGCGGGCGCGATCCTCGCCGGCGTCGCCGCATTGCAGGGAGACGCCGCGCGCGCAGGGCTCCTGTGGGGCGCGGTCGAGAGCGAAGCGGCGTCCGGGCCGATCGGACAATGGGAGGCCGAGCAGGACGTCTGGGAGAGCCTCGTCCTGCAAGCCGACGGGCCTGACTTCTCACGGGCGCGTGCCGATGGACGCCTGTTTTCGATCGCCGGCGCGGCCGGCATGGACACGGCCCGCCCTTAACCGGACCGGAGTCGCGCCAGCGCCGCCCACCCCTTCGGTCCAGTCGTCTGGAAGTCGTACAGGCTCCAGCCCGTCACCGTGCCCTCGTCCGTGACCGCATCGACGAAGGCCTTCAACTCCTCCGAGTTCATCCTGTCTGCCACACCCCCGGCCGCGTGGACCGGTATCTCGGCACCCACGGCCTTCCGGAGGAGCCGGAGCGATCGGGCGACGTAGCCGTAGGTGGCGTCGTAGCCGTCGAAGCCGCCACCGGTGTAGGTCATCGGGATCCAGGCGTCGACGAGCCTTGTCAGCTGCTGCCAGGGGAAGCCGGGCCACCAGCCGGGATGTCGCTCGAACCCCCGCGACGGGTACGTGATCGCGGCGATCGGCGTCTCCCCCGCTTCGGCTCTCAGGATGCGGCTCAGCGCGAGGAGGCGTTTCGTGCGCAACGGGACGTTCTTCAGCCGCAGTGACTCGATATCGAGCGCGACTCCGTCGAACGCACCGCCGCTCGCGGTCCGAAACGACAACATCGCGCGGGTGCGGCGCAGGTCGAGCGCCGGGTTGACGAACCCTGGCAGGTACCAGGCGACGACGCTCATCCCGCGCGCGTGCAGAGCGTCGACGAACGAACCGAGCGCTTTCGGATCGACGACGTCGACGGCGCTGCGATCGTTGGCCGTCTCGACGTAGACGGTGCGGACGCCCCGCGCGGCGATGCGCGCAGCGGTCGCCCGTGGGCTTCGATAGGCGGGTGCGTCGTAGATGTCGGACCAGGTGCCGAGACCGGCGAACACGCTTGTGTCGGCCCGAGGGGCAGCGCGACCAGCCGGGAGCAAGCACGGCGACGACGACAGCGACCACGATGACCGCGGCAGGTGCAAGGATGCGCACGACCTCGAGTGTAGGAACGAGATGTGACGAATCGATGAAGCGGACGCGCCCACCGCGCGCTCGCGACACGCTCTAGAGCGGCCTGACCTTGATAGCCACTCGGACGGTGCGCTCGGGATCCTTCGACTTCGGCGGCGAGTAGACCTCAAGGTGGTCGCAGAGCTTGATGATGACATAGGGGAAGGGCTCGCCGGCTCGGAGCACCAGCTCGCCGCGCTTGCCGACCGGGCAATCGCTGTCGGTCGATCGGAGTACCTCCACCCCCACGGTGACGACGAGCGCGACCACCTTCTTACCCTGCCGCTTGACCGTGAGGCACGTCTCGTCGAGCTCCTTCTCGCTGAAGTCGAGCACGAGGTCGTTGACGGCAATCTGCTCGTGCACATGTCGAACCCGGATCTTCGAGTCTCCAAGTCCGCTGCAGCCGTGCACCGGTCGTTGGGCGGGCAGGCGGAGGTAGAAGAATCCGGATCCGATCGTGGTGATCTCGCTCAGGTCGCCGCGGACAGCCGGGCGGTGCTGCTCGAACTGGAGTATCACCTTGTACCCGCATTCCTTTTCACTCACCCCGGCGGGCAGTCGCGGGGGAACCGGGCACCCCTTCGGCTTCGGGGGCTGCGTGGGGGTGGTCCCGTTCTTGAGGCAGGCGCCTGCGACGCAGGTGCCGCTCCAGCCGCACGCACTCCCGCAGCCGCCGCTCTCGTACGCCCAAACGCCGCTGAACGAGCGGCCGTCCGAACTCATCGTGAACGAGAACGTGCCTGTTTGCGGCGGATTCCCGGGCTGCGTCCAGATCCCCTTGAAGACGTTCTTGGTGATGGTGCCGCTGACGCTGCCGGAGCTGAAGCCTTCGTAGCTGCCGCTGCCGCCTGCACTCAGGGTCAACTTCCCGAAATCGGTGTTCCAGGTGCCGGCCCACGTGTTCTCGGCCACTGCCCCGCCCGACGATCCCATCGGGAAGACGAACAGCGCCGCCAGTGCGATCAGCAGCGGCGCACCGAGTCGCACGGCTCGCATGCGGGCGACAATAGCCCATGGCCGCCGCGATTCCAAGCAGGCGGAGGGGGAACCCGGGACCGGCTAGCCTATGCGGCCTGCGGGCGTAGCTCAGTTGGTAGAGCGTCGGCTTCCCAAGCCGTAGGTCGAGGGTTCGAGTCCCTTCGCCCGCTTCGTCTCGTGTCTCGTGGCGCGATCTGCGTGCGCACGCTCAGGCGGGTCCGGAGACGGTCCACGTCCTCACGGTCGTCGTACTCGTGCCGTTCGTGCTCGACGCTCGTACCTCGAAGGTGTGGAGCCCCGGCGCGAGTCCCGGGCCCATCGATTCCTCGCCTGCACACGAGATGAAGACGGACCCGTCCCGGCTGCACTGGAATTCGGTCGTCGAGTCGTCGCCGGTGATCGTGAACGTCGGGTTCGTGTAGTCGAGTCCGTCGCCTTCCGAGCCGTCGGCCGGCCCGCCCGACACCGTCGGCGCGGCAGGTCCCTCGGCACTCGCGGCACCATCCGGGGGTTTGAATGCGCCACCGCCGGCCGCGGTTGTGGCGACGTTCTCACTGGCCTTGAGGTAGACACCGTTGATCTGGTCGCCGAGGTAGGTGAGACTCGCGATCGCGCCGATCGCGACGACGCCGATGAGGATCGAGTATTCGACGATGCCCGAGCCGCGCTCGCTGCGCAGCAGACACCGGAGCACCGACCTCGATCCTCCCGCTATGTGGCGACGACACCATGATCCAGAGGAAATGGTATTGGGGGCTCCTGACGGCATCCGCCCGCGGGCGTGTCCCGGGCCGGGCCGGCTGCCTCCCTCGACAGGGTGAGAGGGCGACAGAAATGGGGGACGGCCGCCCGGAGGCCCCTGCCGATACAGGATCCATGGGCCAACCAGCCGAGATCGAGGACATCGAATCCCTGTCGGACGACGATCTCATGGCGCTGCTCGGGCGGCTCGACCGTGAGGAGCATCTCGTCTCGATGCAGCGCCGCCGACTGCACGAGCGCATCGACGGTGCCGGCCCCCGCATGAACGCCGGCGCTTTCGCAGATCTGCGGCATCAGGAGCGACTGGCCTCGGATCGACGTCTGCAGCTCCATCGGCGCATCATCGAGCTCCGGATCGAACGCGCACGTCGCATCTCGCGGTCGCAGCTGCGCGCAGTCGAGTAGCAGCGGGTTCCCTCCGAACGACGCTCTAGGATCTCACTGACAGACGCGGGCCGTGCGTGCTTGCCGTTCTGTCCATCTCCGACTGGGCGAAGAAAGGTCGATCCGGATGCTCAACGATCGCGCGCGAGAGTTCCTGCAACGTCACGGCGTCACGTGGACGCTCGTGATCCGGCTGACCGTCGTCGTCTCCGTGCTCGTCGTCGTCGGCATCCGCTTCGAGCGCACCTACATCGCGGTCGCAACATCGCTCGCGTTCGTCGTCGTGCTCGTCTTACTCGGTCGCAGCGACGAGTAGCTCGGTCATCGATGTTCCGGGTTCGGGAAGTCGAAGCGGCAGCCTGCGTCCCACAGTGAGCGTTGGTTCCCGTGGGCGGGGAAGCCGCCGGCATCCCTGAGCAGACGCGCTGCGTGAAGGAGGTTCCAGGTCATGAACGTCGTGTTGCGATTCGTGAAGTCGTTCTCGGGGCCGCCGGACCCCTCGTCGAGATACGAAGGGCCAGGACCTGCCTCACCGATCCAACCCGCGTCTGCCTGCGGCGGCACGATGTAGCCGAGGTGCTGGAGGGAATAGAGGATGTTCATCGCGCAGTGCTTGACGCCGTCCTCGTTGCCCGTGACGAGGCAACCGCCGACCTTTCCGTAGTACGCGTACTGGCCCTTCGCGTTCAACTGGCTCGAGTTGCCGTAGAGGCGCTCGATCACTCTCGTGCAGACGGACGACTTCTCTCCGAGCCAGATCGGCGTGCCGAGGACGAGAATGTCCGCCGCCTGGACGCGCGCGTAGAGCGACGGCCATTCGTCGCTTGCGACACCATGCTCCCTCATGTCGGGGTAGACACCGGGTGCCAGGTCGTGGTCGACGGCTCGCATCTGGTCGACCGCGACGCCGTTCGCCTCCATGATCGCGACGGAGATATCCATCAAGCCCTGCGTGTTCGAGATCTCAGGGAGATCGTTTCAACGTGCAGTTGACGAAGAGGGCGCGGAGTCCGGTGAAGTCCCACGGGCTGGTGGTGCAAAGCTCCTGCTGGAAGTCGGAGAGAAGCATGTATCCCCCTTGTCGGATGCGAGCTGCGCTATCGAGGCTCGATGGTGTCCCGCGCCGCAATCGTGCCAGGTCAGCAGACGATGCGAAGGGCGAGTGCTGCCCGGCAACCCCGACGCACGAGGTCCCTGAACGCGCCGACGTCGAAGCCCGTGTCCAACGCGAGTCGCAGCGCCTCGAGGACGTCCACACCGGCCTGCTCGAGCTGGTCGAACCGCCACTCGACGACGACGTCCGGGAGCGTGCTCTCGAGCCGGAGCAGCAGGGGAGGCGACGTCGAAGCGGAGCTCACCGCGCTGCCATCGGCACGCGCGGCCTCCAGCTTGAGTGCCGCCGCCTCCACCGGCGGCGGGCCGCACCGTTCAGACGCCCTGCCTACACGGGGGTCAGCGCTTCGACCGAGACGTCGTAGCGGCCGCCGGCCGCCGCCGCGTTGCACCTCGCTCGGTGGAGGAACACCGCCTTGGCCGCCTCCACGTTCTCCTCCTGCCCGCCCCACGCCTGCAGCGCGGACGCCTGGAGCGCGCGGCCGTACGAGAACGAGAGCGGCCACGGGCCACCGATGCGGTTGATCGCATTCAGGTTCTCGGTCGCCTGGACCTCGCTCTGGCCGCCGGAGAGGAAGACGATCCCGGGGACGAGGGCGGGCACGTGACGGAGCAGGTTGTGGACCGTCATCGTGGCGATTCGTTCGGCCGTGCCCTGTTGCGGACAGCCCTTGCCGGCGATGACCATGTTCGGCTTCAGGAGCGTGCCGCGCAGGTGGACCTCGAACGCGTAGAGAGCGGCGTACACCGCACGCAGAGTGCGGCCCGTAACGTCGTCGCACGTTTCGATCGTGTTGTCGGCGTCCATCAACACCTCGGGCTCGACGATCGGCACGAGCCCCGCCTCCTGGCAGAGCGCTGCATAACGCGCGAGAGCGTGAGCGTTCGCGTCGATGCACGCGTCGGTGGGAATGGCGTCGCCGATCGTGATCACGGCACGCCACTTCGCGAACCGCGCACCGAGTTCGTAGTACTCCTCGAGCCGTTCCCGCAGCCCGTCGAGGCCCTCGGTGACCGTCTCGCCCGGATGCAGCGCAAGCGGTTTCGCACCAGTGTCGACCTTGATGCCCGGCACGACGCCCTTCGCAGCCAGGAGATCGGCGAACGGGGTCCCGTCGGCGGACTGCTGTCGGATCGTCTCGTCATAGAGGATGACGCCGCCGACGTACTCCTCCATCCCGGCAGTCGTGAAGAGCAAGTCCCTATAGGCGCGCCGGGTCTCCTCGGTCGACTCGACGCCGATCGCGTCGAAGCGCTTCTTGATCGTCCCGGTCGATTCGTCGGCTGCAAGGATCCCCTTGTTGTCGGCAACGATCGCCGCAGCTGTCGTGTAGAGCGAGTCCCAGTCCATCACCTCTCCATTCGCAGGCTTGCCAGCTTGTTGTTGGGGTGGAACGCCGAGATGCGGCGAACGGTCCCGGAACGAGACCGCATCACGATGGATTCGGTCTCGACGCCGGTCGCGCTCGTGCGGACGCCGCGTAGGAGTGGACCGCCCGTCACGCCGGTCGCAGCCACGAAGATATCGTCGCCGGCCACGAGATCGTCGGCCAGGAGGACGCGATCGAGATCGAAGCCTCCTTCGATCAACGCTGTCCGTTCCTCATCGTTCCGCGGCCACAGTCGCCCCTGGATCGCCCCTCCGAGGCACTTGATCGCTGCGGCCGAAATGACACCCTCGGGTGTGCCGCCGACACCCATCACCATGTCGACGCCGGTCCAGGGTTGGCACGCAGCGATGGACGGCGCTACATCTCCGTCGCGGATGAGGTTCACACGCGCTCCCGTCGCACGCAGTTCGGCGATCAGCTCCTCGTGGCGGTCGCGTTCGAGCACGACCACGGTGAGATCACTCACGCGCATCCCCTTCGCCGCTGCGACCGACTCGACGTTCTCGGTCGGTGAGAGGCGAAGGTCGATCGCATCGGCCGCTTCCGACCCGACGGCGATCTTCTCCATGTACATCGCGGCGCCGGGGAAGAACATCGACCCACGCTCGGCGACGGCGATGACCGTGATCGCTCCCGGGATCCCGAGAGCAGTCAGTCGCGTGCCCTCCAGCGGATCGACGGCGACGTCGACCTCGGGGCCGAAGCCGGCACCGACGCGCTCGCGGTTGTAGAGCATCGGCGCCTCGTCCTTCTCCCCTTCCCCGATCACCACGACACCCCGCATCGACACCGAGTTGATCATCCGGCGCATGAGGTCGACGGCCGCGCCGTCCGCGGCGATCTTGTCTCCGCGCCCGATCCATCGGGCGGCACCCATCGCAGCAGACTCAGTGACGCGTACGAGTTCCAGCGCGAGGTTGCGGTCGGGCACGTTCGGGTCGTGGGATGCGCTCATGCCTCAGTCGATCCTACTGCCGCCACCGCCTCGCTGACGTGTGGCTCGGTGGGCTCGAGGAGAACGACGGCGGCACCGGCAGCCAAGACGAGAGCGCCCCCGACGAGCGCCTGCGCCGACAACGTCTCGTCCAGGAGCAGCCACGCGAGCAGGACGGCCGATACCGGCTCGAGGAAGGTCAGCATCCCCGCCGCCTGTGCGGTCACCCGACGGAGGAGCGCGGTGTAGGCGAGCGTGGCGAATCCCGTGAAGACGACTCCGAGCAGCAGAGCTGCGCCCCACTCTCGCGCGTCCTCGGGAATCGCTGCTGCGGACAGGACCAGCGTCGGGGCCAGAACGATGCTGCCCACGAGGCAATCCCAGAACGCAACGGTGAGCGGTGGGACACTCGCCTGGAGCAGTCGTTTGGAGAGGATCACGAGCAACGCGAAGGTCAACGCGGATCCGATCCCGCACGCCACCGCGACCCAGCCGAAGGAGCCGCCGTCCTGCCCCGCCAGCGCGACGAGGACGATCCCGGCACCACCCGGCACGAGCGCCCCGAGCGCCACCCGGGAGAGCCGCTCCGGAAGGACGACCGGGGCGAGCGCCGCGAGGAACAGCGGTGCGAGGTAGAACGTGAGCACGGCGAGGGCGACCGAGCCCCGCTTGACGGCCTCGAAGAACAACCACCAGTGTGCAGCCTGGACGATGCCGAGCGCGATCAGCGCCCGCAGGTGCGGCCCCGGCCGCACAGCGCGGAGTCGCCGCGCCACGACCGCCACCACGGCGAGCGTGACTGCGGCAAGGCCGAGCCGGAGGAACGCGAGCGGCGCGGCAGCCACCGAGACGGCCCCGGCCAGAACCGCGATCAGGCCCCACGAGGCGGCGAGCCCTGCCAGCCCGAGGTTCCAGCGCATCAGGCGCCACCGCTCGTCACATGCTGTCCGGCGCCTCGACGCCCACGAGGTCGAGACAACGCGCCACCACCGTCTTCGTCGCGGCGCACAGGCCGAGCCTCAGCTCCTCCTGCGGCGATCCCAGCACCTTGTGGTGGTGGTAGAAGCGGTGGAAATCGTCCGCCAGACGAATCGCGTACGTCGGGATCGCATGAGGTGCCCGCCGGGCTGCCGCTTCGGCGGCAACCCCTGGGAACTCCGCGATGCGCTTCACGAGGTCGCGTTCCTCCGCCGCGAGCGGTTCGGCGGGGGCGGCGCCACCGTTTGTGGCCTCGTTGTCTGCGGGAGCATTCCGGAGGATCCCGGCGATCCGAGCATGCGCATACTGCACGTAGTAGACGGGATTCTTCGCCGTCTTCTCCGCGGCGAGATCGATGTCGATGTCGATCGTCTGGTCGTGGCCGCGTGAGATCAGGTACCAACGTGCTGCGTCGACGCCGATCTCGTCGATGAAGTCATCGAGGAACACCACGTCCCCACGGCGCTTGGACATCTTCGTGGCCTCGCCGCTTCGCGTGAGGTGGACGAGTTGGTAGATCAGCACCTCGAGCGACTCGCGCTCGTGGCCGAGCATCTCTGCGAGCGCCTGCAAACGACCGACGTAGCCGTGGTGGTCGGCGCCGAGCACGTAGATCAGCCTGTCGAACCCCTTCGCGAATTTGCGGCGCACGTAGGCCGCGTCGGCGGCGAAATACGTCGGAGTTCCATCCGAGCGGACGAGCACGCGGTCTTTCTCGTCTCCGTACGCGGACGTGCGGGCCCATACGGCTCCGTCCTCGTCGAAGGTATCGAGCAGCGCGATCGCCTCCGGGATCTCGAGCTCGACCGCACTCTGGCGCTCGAACGTGTCGAAGTGGATCCGGAATCGCTCGAGCGCCGCTTCGATCACGCCGAGCATCCGCGGCACCGGATCGCCTGCCTGCTGTGCAAGCGCGGCGATGTAATCGCCGTGGTAGCCGTCCTCGGGAGGCTCCTCGCCACGGCGGGCCGCTTCGACCGACTCGCGGAAGCGATCCATCTGGCCGCCGGCGTCGTTGTAGTAGTACTCCCGCTCCACCGCGTGCCCGGCGAACTCGAGAACGCGGGCGACACAGTCTCCGTAGGCACCGTTTCGCGCCGATGCGACCGTCATCGGGCCTGTCGGGTTCGCGGAGACCATCTCGACCTGGACGCGCTCCGGCTCCGTCGCGGAGCCGCCACCATACGCCGAGCCGGCCGCCAGCATCGCGGCCAATGCATCGACGAACCAGCCGTCGGAGAGGAACAGGTTCACGAACCCTGGTCCCGCCACCTCTGCCCGCGCCACGCCGGGAAGCGCGACGAGCTGCCCGGCGAGCTCGTCGGCGACCTCGCGCGGCGGGCGCCGCAGCTGGCCGCCGAGGCGCATTGCGACGTTCGTGGCGTAGTCGCCGTGGGACGGGTCGGAGGGGCGCTCGATCTCGACCGGTACGCCCGCCATCTCGGCGACCGCCGCCGCGAGGGCGCTGACGGGATCGGTCACGTGCCGGACCCGGGCGCGCCGGTGTGGTGCCTCATTGCTCCGATTCGGCGATGAATCGCATGACGAGGTCGCGCAGCGTGACGAGGCCGACGAGGTCGCCGTCCTCGATCACGATCGCACGTGAGAGCCCGAAACGGTAGAGCAGACGGGCGGCGTACTTGATGTTCATGTCCGCATCGACGGAGACGACGGGCTTGGACATGATCTCGTAGACGTTCGTCCGGTCGGGTGAGCGGTTGCGATCGACGATGTGCTCCGCGACGTCATGGATCACGACGAGGCCGTACTCGTCGCCCCGCTCTCGGCGATCGACGACGACCGAACTGACGCCCTTGTCCCGCATGCGGTCGATCGCCTCTCTCACGGTCGCCAGACCGTCGACGATCTCCGGAGCCGGCGTCATCACCTCGCGCACGCTCACAAACGGGGCGGAGTTCATATCTGATCCTCGATTTCGCTCTTGATCATGGGCAGTTGCGTGGTAAATCCGACAGCATCTTCGACGTCGAGTTGGATTGCGATGCCCGTTCCGAGCTCCTGGTCGAACCGCCCGGCCGTGGCGATCGCCTCGAGGATGTGCCGGCTCAGGTGCTGCTCGACGACGAAGAGAATGACATCGCGCTGGGTTTCGAGGCCCAGACCGAAGAACGTCTTGGGCGGCACGAGGCCTTCGCCGCGCGCGCTCGTGATCACGGTACACCCTGTTGCGCCCTCGGCGCGCGCGACGTCGATGATGGCGTCGGTGCGCTCTTCGGTGACGAGTGCGAGGATGACCTTGAACTTCACCGGTCAGCTCCGCCTACGGTCGCTGGTCGCCGCCCCGAACGGCTGCGGCGCGCAAGAATCTCCGAGATCTGCGCATACCCCATCACGGCGATCATCGGCGACAGAGCGGCGAGCGCGATCATCCCGAACCCGTCGACGATCTCGCTTCGCCCGGGAACGGTCGCAGCGAGGCCGAGCCCGAGAGCCGTTACGACGGGGACTGTCACAGTGGATGTGGTCACGCCGCCGGAATCGTACGCGAGTGGAACGATGGCCCTCGGTGCGAACGCGGTCTGGACGATGACGATCAGATACCCGACGATCATGAAGACGTAGAGCGGCGCGCCCGTGACGATCCTGAGCGTGCTGACTGCGATGCTCAGTGACACCCCCGTGGCGACTGCAATCCGGAGCGGCCACGCGCGCACCGCACCGCCCGAGACGTCCTCGGCCTTGAGCGCCACTGCGATGAGAGCCGGTTCGGCGATCGTCGTCGCGAATCCGATGAATGCGCCGAATGCATAGACCCAGTAGTACTGCCACCAGACGATCGAGTCGGGGCTCGCGGATCCGGCGACGAACGAAGGATCGGTGAGCTGCTCGGCCATGCTGCGCCCGAGCGGGAACAAGGCCTCCTCCAGCCCGACGACGAAGAGCGTCAATCCGACCAGAGCGAGCACGAGCCCGGTCGCGACTCGAAGCGGCCGCGCGACCGGACGGCGCAGGATCGCGAACTGGAAGACGCCGAGGATGATCAGGATCGGAAGGACGTCTCGAAGCGTGTCGGCGAGTGCGGAGACGACCGAGGCCGCGACCGGCGCGCTCATCCGGTCACCATTCCGAAGACGAGGACGAACACGATCGGCATCAAGCTCGCAAGCGCGATGAGGCCAAAGCCGTCGATCATCGGATTGCGACCCTTGACGGACATCGACAGGCCGATGCCGAGAGCCGTGACGAGCGGAACGGTGACGGTGGACGTGGTGACGCCGCCCGAGTCATAGGCGATGCCGACGATCTCCTTCGGCGCGAAGGGGGTCAATGCGACGATGAGCAGGTACCCGCCGATGATGAAACGGCTGATCGGCCAGCCGCGGACGATTCGCACGACTCCGAGCGTGATCGCGATGCCCACAGAGAATGCAACCGTGTATCGCATGGCGAACGCGTAGTCGGCATCCACTGCGATACCTCGCGACTCGGCCCGGACGCGCGCTGCCTCGTCGGCGACGACGAGCAGGGCGGGCTCGGCAATCGTCGTGCCGAACCCGAGTGCGAAGGCGAACGCAAGCAGGAGCGGAACGCTCCCGCGCCGCGCGAACGCGGCCGCCAGATCCTCGCCGATCGGGAAGAGTGCAAGCCGAAGGCCTTGGACGAAGAGGATGAGCCCGATCAGGACCGCGCCTGCGCCGAGGAGCGTGACGCCGAGGTTGGGGAACGGCTCGCGGATGACGAGCAGCTGAAAGACGGCGACGACCGCCACGAGGGGCGCGAGGTCACGGGCGCCATCGACGACCGCTCGGCCCCACGCTCGCCACGGAGCCGACTGGACCGTTCGTCTGCGGGTCAGCTCGGGCACCTCGCGAAGACGCTACCACCGTGCCTGGCGAGCATCCTCGCTGCGCCTCAAAGGGCGCCGATGGTACGCGTCTACTCGGTGATCGTCGAGACGGCGCCGACCGCAGACGTCGCGACACCGACGCCGTCGCGCACGAGAGCTGCCTGAACCTCTTCGCGCGCCTTGTAGATCCGCCACTTCACGGTGGCGAGCGTGATCTCGAGGGAGTCGGCGATCTCGGTGTACGAGAGGCCGACGACGTCGCGGAGAAGCAACGCCATCTTGAGATCCGCATTGAGGTCCTCGACGGCGCGCCAGAGTGCGGTGATCGTCTCGGCGCGCTCGAACGGCGCGTCGAGCGATTCGAGTGGAGCGATGTCGTCGAGGTTGACGACGCCGCGCGGGCGCCGCTCGAGCGCGCGCAGCTCGTCGAGCACGCGGTTCTTCGTCACCTGGAACATCCAGGTCGTGAACCGCGAGCGCAGAGAGAAACCGGGCAGTCCCTGATAGATGCGCAGGAAGACCTCCTGCGTCAGATCCTCGGCCAGTGCCCTGTCGCCGACGAGGCGGAGGACGTAGTTGTAGATCGGCCGTTCGTAGGCGTGCATGATGATCGAAAACGCCCGTTGGTCGCCGCGCTGGGCTTTCCGTAGAACCCCGAGATCAGGCTGTTCGAGCGCCAATGCGTCGCGAGCATACAGCCGTTCTCGACTTCCACACCAACTTCTTACGACTTACTGAAATGTTACCGATCCTTGCCACTGCGACCGGTGACAAGACTCCTGCCCGTCATCGCGGCGGGAGCCTCCACTCGCAACAGATCGAGGATCGTCGGCGCGAGATCCGCGAGACCGCCGCCCTCGAGGAGGCCCCCGTTCGGGACGGTCAAAACGAGCGGAACGCGGTTCGTCGTATGCGCCGTGTGGGGGCTGACACCATCCGCCTCGAGCATCTGTTCGGCGTTGCCGTGGTCGGCCGTCACGAGAGACACGCCCCCGAGGGCGGCGGTCGCCTCCACGACTGTTCCGAGCGCCGTGTCTGCGGCCTCGACGGCGCGAACGACGGCAGGGATCACCCCTGTATGCCCGACCATGTCGGGGTTCGCGAAGTTGACGACACAGAAGCCGTACCCACCGTCGGCAAGGCCGTCGGCCACCGCCGACGCAACTCCCGCCGCGGACATCTCCGGCCGCCGGTCGTAGCTCGGAACATCACGGGGCGACGGGACGAGCACGCGCGTCTCTCCGCTCCATTCGGCCTCCTCGCCGCCGTTGAAGAAGTACGTCACATGGGCGTACTTTTCGGTTTCGGCCGCATGGAGCTGGCGAATGTGAGCTCGGCTGAGCACCTCGGCGAGTGTGTCGACGACCCGCTGCTCCGAAAAGGCGACGGGGGTCGCGATGTCGTCGGCGTAGCGGGTGAAGGTGGTCAGCATCACACCGCGAGCGAGGAGACGGCGGGAGAGCTGACGCCCGCGGTCGGGGCGGAAGTTGAAAAAGATTGCCGTGTCGCGCGACGGGTCGAGGCGCGGACGGCTCGGAAAAATGATCGGCTCGATGAACTCGTCCGTGACGCCGAGCTCGTACCCTGCGCGCACGGCTGCAACGGGGTCGTCGGCACGCGTCCCCTCACCGTCGAGAATTGCTGCGACTGCGCTTTCGGTCCGCTCCGCTCGGCTGTCTCGGTCCATGGCGTAGTACCGGCCGACGATCGTGGCGATCCGATCTGCGGGGAGTTCGGCGAGATCGCGCACCGCCGCATGCGGCGAGACGTCACGCCCGTCCGTGAACGCGTGGATCCAGACCCTGCCTGCCATTCCCTCGCGTTCCGCCAGCTCGAGCAGTGCCAGCAGGTGGTGTATGTGGGAATGGACGCCACCGTGCGAGACGAGACCCATGAGGTGGACGTCTCCGCCCCGCTCTTTTGCGCGGGCGAAGGCGGCCCTGAGCGCGTCGTTGGCGAAGATCGAGCCGTCGCCGACAGCGACGTCGACCCTCATGAGGTCCTGGTAGAGCACGCGGCCCGACCCGATCGTGAGGTGGCCGACCTCCGAGTTGCCCATCTGCCCGACGGGCAGGCCGACAGCCGGGCCCGAGGCTGCGAGCTCGCTGTGCGGGTAGGTGTTCCACAGGCGGTCGAAGACGGGGGTCGACGCCAGCTCCACCGCGTTACCCGGCCCGGCCGGGGCGAGACCCCAGCCGTCGAGGATGACGAGCGTTACGAGAGGGAAGCCGCGATCTGGCACAGGCTCGCGAAGGAAACGGGGTCGAGTGAGGCGCCGCCGACGAGGGCGCCGTCGATCGCCGGCTGCCCGAGAAGCTCCTCGGCGTTCTCCGGCTTGACCGACCCTCCGTACAGCACCCGTGTGTCGTGCAAGGACTTGATGAACGCATGCGCCTCTTGCGCGAGCTCCGGCGTCGCCGTCTTTCCCGTCCCGATCGCCCAGACAGGCTCGTAGGCGATCACGAGTGCGTCGTGCCTCGGCAGCGCGGAGACCTGGCGCTGCAACACGGCCTCGGTCTCCCCCGCCGCGCGCTCGTCTCCTGTCTCGCCCACACAGGCGATGACGCCGAGACCCGCTGCGAGCGCCGCCTCGGCTCGCAGTCGGACGGTCTCGTCGGTCTCGCCGAAGTAGAGCCGGCGCTCCGAGTGGCCGACGAGCGACCCCTGGACACCGATTTCGACGAGCATGCCGGCCGAGATCTCGCCGGTGAACGCCCCCTCCTCGGCCCAGTGGACATTCTGGGCATAGACCGGCCACTCCTCTCCGATCGCGGCCTCGAGCGAGACGAACGGAGGGCAGATGATCACCTCGACGCCATCGGGAGCGCTGAATGCGTCGAAGAAGGCCAGCGTCGCGGTCGGGCCGTTGAACATCTTCCAGTTGCCGGCGATCAGCTTCGTCATCGTCACGCCTCCGGGATCGCCGCGACGCCGGGAAGCTGCCGGCCCTCGAGCAGCTCGAGCGAGGCGCCGCCGCCGGTGGACACCCAGGAGATGCGATCGGCGAGGCCGAGCTCCTGGATCGCCCGCACCGAGTCGCCACCGCCGACGACCGAGTACGCCTCGGCCGCGGCCACCGCCTCGGCTACGGCGCGCGTGCCCGCGCCGAAACGACTCCATTCGAAGACACCCATCGGCCCGTTCCAGAAGATCGTCCGCGCGGCGCGGACGATGCCACCGAAGGTCTCCGCGGTTACAGGCCCGATGTCGAGACCGAGCCAACCGGGAGGTATCGCGTCGACGGTGACGACCTCGGTCTCGGCGTCGGCGGCGAACGCGCTCGCTGCCACGACGTCGACGGGGAGCTCGACGGGAAAAGAGAGGGGATTCTCGTCGCGCACCTGTTCCGCCATCTTGCCTCCGATGAGGACGTGGTCTGCCCGTCCACCGAGGTGTTCGAGGACGGCGAGCTTGTCCTCGACCTTGGCACCGCCGGCGATGAGCACGAAAGGATGCTCCACGTCGCCCAGCAGGCGACCGAGGTGCTCGAGTTCCGAGAGCAGCAGCAGGCCCGCGTACGCCGGCAGCAGGTGAGCCACCCCCTCGGTCGAACTGTGTGCGCGGTGCGCGGAGCCGAAGGCATCGTTGACGTAGAGATCGTTTCCGTCCGCGAGCTCGCTCGCGAACCCGGGATCGTTCTTCGTCTCACCAGCGTTGAATCGCGTGTTCTCGAGCACCCGGAGGCGGTCGTCGGGCACGAGCTCACGCAAGCGGTGCTCGACCGGAGCGATCGCGTAGGCGGTTCGGTCCTCCTCGGTCTTGGGACGACCGAGGTGCGAGCAGACCGTTACGGCGGCGGCACCCCTGTCGAGGAGCAGCCGGAGCGTCGGGACCGCGGCGCGGATCCGCGTGTCGTCCGCGACCCGGCCGCCGTCGAGCGGCACGTTCAGGTCGGCGCGGACGAGGACGTTCTTTCCCTCGACGTCGGCAGTCTCGACGGAGCGCGGGAGCGCCACCTCAGGTGCTGTGGACGCGGGCGGCATGATCGAAGCCCCTGACGATTGCCTCACGAGCGCTCTCCTCCCAACGTGACTCGCGGATCAAAGAAGCTTCCCCATCAGGTCGACGAGACGACAGCTGTAACCCCATTCGTTGTCGTACCAGCCGAACACCTTCACGTTGCGTCCGTGCACCATGGTCAGCTTCGCGTCGTAGATGCACGAGTACGAGGATCCCTGGATGTCGGTGGAGACGATCGGGTCGGGCTGGTACTGCAGGATCCCCGCGAGAGGCCCGTCCGCCGCGGTGCGGTACGCCGCGTCGACCTCGTCCAGCGTGACCTCGCGCCCGAGCGTCACAACGAGGTCCGTCAACGAGCCCGTCGGCACCGGAGCGCGGACCGCGACACCGTCGAGCTTTCCCTGAAGGTGCGGGAGGACGAGACCGATCGCCTTCGCTGCACCCGTCGACGTCGGAATCAGGTTGATCGCAGCCGCGCGGCCCCGACGCATGTCCTTGTGTGGGATGTCGAGGATGACCTGGTCGTTCGTGTACGCGTGGATGGTGGTCATGAAGCCAGACTCGATCTGTGCGAGGTCGTCGACGACCTTTGCGAGCGGCCCGATACAGTTCGTGGTGCAGGACGCGTTCGAAACGATGTGGTGCGCCGCGCGGTCGTAGGCGCCGTCGTTGACTCCGAGCACGACCGTGAAGTCGGGGTCGGTCGCGGGTGCCGAGATCACGACTTTCTTCGCGCCTGCGTCGAGGTGCTTCTGGGCACCGTCCCGCGTCGTGAAGAACCCGGTCGACTCGAGGACGATGTCGACGCCCAGCTCTCCCCAGGGCAACGCCGCCGGATCGCGCTCGGAAAGCATCTTCATCGACTCTCCTCCGGCCTCGATGACTCCGTCTCCGAGCGAGACGTCTCCCGGGAACGGCCCTAGCACCGAGTCGTACTTGAGGAGGTGCGCCATCGTGGCCGCGTCACCGAGATCGTTGACGGCAACGATCTCGACGTCGGCCGACAGCGTCTGCTGAGCGCGGAAGAAGTTCCGACCGATGCGCCCGAAACCGTTGATGCCAACTCGAACTGCCATGTGCCCTCGCTCTCGTGGAATGGTGTGCTGCGCCTCGAGTCTAGCCCCGCGCTTCGGCGCCCTACGCCGCTACCGCTCTGCCCGGTTGAGTAATGGTGCCGTGGGCCTCATACTCGGCCGAGGCGGGCTCGCGCTCCCGGGCTGGTGAATCCAGACCCCGTTCACCGCCTGGTTACGGAGCGCGCGCGGGGGGAGGAGATCGTCCTCGGAGCTCCTCCCCCAGCCCGCCGTTTTACCCCCGCTGTGGGCTCTCCGGGCCGGAGCTCGCGCCGTGGCACTCGCTGATGCCGGTGGCCCGCGGGTCCCGAGAACCCGTCGTCGGGTGGGTCCGACCTTCGCGACCCACGGAGGGCGGCGCCTACCCCTCCCCCAGCTCGATGATCCGCGCCAGGCGACGCTGCATGCTCGCCTTCGTGGTCGGCGGGCTCGCATGCTCGGCGAGCTCGCGCAGGGACATCGCTGGGTGGCGAAGGCGGAGGAGCGCGGCATCGCGCAGCGGATCGGGGAGCTTCTCGAGCGTCCCGGAGGAGCGGAGTCGCCGCGCTGCATCGAGCTGGTGCTGGGCGGCGCGAGCGGTCCGCACGAGGTTCGCGTGATCGGCGTTCGCGAGGCGGTTCGCCTCACCCCGCATCTCCGCCACGACGCTCCTCTCCTCGAGCACGAGAACCGCGTCGACGACGCCGGCTGCGAGCAGGTAGCCCTCGATCTCCTCCCAGCCCTTGGCGTAGGCGCGCGCGTGGGTTTCGCGCTCCCCCACGCGCAGCCGCACGTCCTCTGCCGAGCCGACGCTACGAAGGAACGATGCTCCGGCGAACGACGGCGTTCGTACTTCGAGGTGTGGCGAGCGAGGCCCGCTGAGCGAGCCGGCCCCGAGGAACGCGCCCCGCAGATAGGCGCCGCGGCAGCACGATCGTGCGACGACGCGGCCCGGCGGGCGGTCGAGCGGCCGGCCGTCGTCATCGAGGACTCCGGCCTCGGACAGTGTTGCCAGAACGTGCTCGGTGCCGTCCAGGTGGAGCTGGTAGCGCGTGGAGCGGTCGAACGACCTCCGCGTATACGTCCGGATCTCCGCAGGCACCCGCAACGCAGCGAGCACCGCGAATGCGCGTCGTACGACCGCAGACGAGGCGACGTCGAGGTGGAAGGCGACCGCCCCACGACCGCGCAGGTGCACCGCGCCGGCGGTGTGGAAGAGGGCTGAGATCTCGGCAAGGCGGTCACAGCGCCGGCTGGGTGCGATGGCGGCGAGTTCGGCTCTGACGTCCTCGGCGAGCGAGCCCGAGCTCATAGGTGCACGCCTTCGAGCGCCAGCAGGCGCCGCTTGAGCGCCGGGCCTGCTTCGCCGTAGCCACCGATCCCGTCGGACGCGACCACGCGGTGGCACGGGATGATGAGCGCGAAGCGGTTTTCTGCGCAGAACGAGCCCGCGGCCCTGGCGGCGCGTGGGCGGCCCGCAAGGGCCGCGAGCTCACCGTACGAGACGACCTCGCCCCAGGGGACTGCCCGGGCTGCGTCCGCCAGGCAGTGCTGGAGCTCGGTGGCCCAGTCGAGATCGATCGGGACGTCCTCGTAGGTGGTGCGCGTCCCCGCAAGGTGCGCGGCCACGCGTCGACACAGATCCGGCACGAAGTCGGCACGGTCCGATGTCGGCTCGAGCGGTAGCGTTCCCGCTGGGCGCCTCGCTCCCCCATTGGGGGGGAAGGACATCGTGGCGCGAGAGCCCCGCGGTCCGCGTTCCCCCTTCGCGGTGTCGTCGGCCCCGGGTTCCGCGGTGCCGGCAGACCGGGGGCCGGCGCCGACGGCGTCGAACGCGAGCTCGTGCTGCACGACGATTCCGTCGCGGACCCACACCTCCCCCACACCCCAGCCGGGCACGTCGTAGGGGTGTCGCGTCACGCGCACACCGTCGAGAATACAATCGCCGTCTGTGAGCGCTGCCGGCATCTTCCATCCGCCCGAGGCTGTCAACGAGCCGATCAAGAGCTACGAGCCAGGCTCGCCCGAAAGGACCGAACTGCAGGCCCGCCTCGCCGCGATGTCGGCGGAGCGCATCCACATCCCCATGGTCATCGGTGGCGACCGGGTCGAAACGGGTACGACGTTCCAGGCGGTCATGCCTCATCGGCGCGCACACGTCCTCGCCGACGTCGAGAAGGGCGGCGCCCCCGAGGTCGAGCGTGCCATCGCGGCCGCTCGTGCGGCCCACCCCGCCTGGTCGACCACCCCGTGGCACGAACGTGTTGCAGTCTTCCTCCGCGCTGCCGAGCTCGTTGCGGGGCCATGGCGGTCGACGATCAACGCGGCGACGATGCTGAACCAGTCGAAGACGGCATATCAGGCCGAGATCGACGCGGCCTGCGAGACGATCGATTTTCTCCGCTACAACGCCCAGTACCTCGTCCGCATCTACGAGGAGCAGCCCGTCTCGTCGGCCGGCGTTTGGAACAGGATGGAGTACCGCCCGCTCGAGGGCTTCGTCTTCGCGATCAGCCCGTTCAACTTCACGGCGATCGGCGCCAATCTGACTACCTCACCGGCCCTGATGGGTAACACGGTCGTGTGGAAGCCGGCCTCGACGCAAGCGCTCTCGGCCTGGATCACCATGCGGATCCTCGAGGAGGCCGGGCTCCCGCCCGGTGTGATCAACCTCGTCTTCGGCCCCGGTGCCGAAATCGGCGCTGCCGCGCTCGCGAGCCCCGAGCTTGCGGGCGTCCACTTCACCGGATCGACGGGCGTCTTCCACTCGATCTGGCGCACGATCGGCAACGACATCCAGCGCTATCGCAACTACCCGCGCATCGTCGGAGAGACGGGCGGCAAGGACTTCATCCTCGCCCACCCTTCGGCGGATCCCGCGGCGGTGGCCGCCGCAATCGTCCGCGGCTCGTTCGAGTATCAGGGCCAGAAGTGCTCGGCGTCGTCGCGCCTGTACATCCCCTCGAACCTCTGGGGCGATGTCCGTGAGACGCTGGCGCGTGAGGTCGGCACGATCTCGGTCGGAGACGTGAGCGACTTCACCAACTTCATGGGTGCCGTCATCGACGAGTCGTCGTTCACGACGCAGCGCGAGGCGATCGCAGAGGCGAAGGAGGCGGGAGCCGAGATCGTTGCGGGCGGAGGGAGCGACGACAGCGAGGGCTGGTTCGTCGAGCCAACGATCATCAAGACCGAGGATCCGGGATTCCGGCTTCTCCGTGACGAGTTGTTCGGGCCGGTCGCGACGACCTACGTCTACGACGAGTCCAAGTGGCAGGACACACTCGAGCTCGTCGACTCGACGAGTGCCTATGCGCTGACCGGCGCCGTCTTCTCGAACGACCGTTACGCGATCGACGAGGCCCACGAGGCGCTCAGGTACGCGGCCGGGAACTTCTACGTCAATGACAAGCCGACGGGCGCGGTGGTCGGCCAGCAACCGTTCGGCGGCGGCAGGGCCTCCGGTACCAACGACAAGGCGGGTTCGATGTGGAACCTGATCCGGTGGGTCAGCCCACGGACGATCAAGGAGACGCTCGTCCCGCCCGTCGATTACCGCTACCCGTTCCTCCAGCCGGACGAATGATGCGGCTGGGTCCCGGGCTCGTTCTCGCGGGAGCCGGGGTCGCAATCTCGCTCGCCGCACACCGCGCCCTCCCCGGTCTACCTCCGCTCGTCCTCTGCGTCGGCCTCGGCGTCGTACTCGCGAACCTCGGCCGGGTTCCCGCGGCGGCCGCCCCGGGCCTCCGCGTTGCTGCGGGGCCCGTGCTGAAGCTGGGCGTCGTCCTCCTCGGTCTCGACCTCGTGTTTCCCGACATCCTCGCTCTCGGCACCCGTGCCCTGCTCATCGTTGCCGCGGTGGTGGTTGTCACGTTCGTCGGCACCCTCTGGGCCGGACGCAAGCTCGGCATCTCGGACGACCTGTCGCTCCTCGTTGCGACCGGATTCTCGATCTGCGGCGTGTCGGCCATCGCTGCGGCAAATGGGGTGATCGATGCGGACGAAGACGAGGTCGCGTTCTCGGTCGCGCTCGTGACACTCTGCGGCACGCTCGCGATCGTGACGTTGCCCCCTCTTCGCGGCCCGCTCGGCCTGGGCGAAGAGCAGTTCGGAGCCTGGGTCGGAGCGAGCGTCCACGATGTTGCTCAGGTGGTGGCGACCTCGTCCACCGCCGGCAGCGTCGCTCTCGCGACCGCCATCGTCGTGAAACTGACGCGCGTCATGTTGCTCGCACCTCTCATCGCGGGGATCGCGCTCCGCCGTCGCGGCGCCGGCGCCGCACCGGGAACCAGACCGCCGATCGTGCCGCCGTTCATCGCCGCGTTCATCGTCATGGTCGGCATCGCAAGCCTCGAGGTGATTCCTGCTCGTGCGCTCGCCTGGTTCGACGACCTGCGTCTCGTTCTGCTCGGTATGGCGCTCGTCGCGCTCGGGACGCGCGTCAACATCTCCCGAATGAGGCTGATCGGCGTCCGTCCGCTCGCGCTCGGGCTCGCTTCCTGGCTCCTGATCGCCGCCGCCTCGTACGCCGGCGTACGGCTGGCGTGGGCGTGATGGGCTACCCGCAGCCACACCTCTACGACGCGATCTACGCGTACAAGGACTACGACGGCGAGTCGGCGAAGATCGCCGCCCTGATCCGGGAGCGATGCCCGGGCGCGCGGACGCTCCTCGACGTAGCGTGCGGCACGGGCAAGCACCTCGAGTGCCTGCAGGCGGAGTTCGAGGTCGAGGGTGTCGATCTCGACGAGGATCTGCTCGCAATCGCGCGCGACCGACTCGGTACCGTGCCTCTCCACGCCGGCGACATGCGCTCGTTCGATCTGGGGCGCCGCTTCGACGCCGTGACGTGTCTGTTCAGCGCGATCGGTCACGCGCTGGACGCGACAGAGCTCGACGCCGCGGTCGCAGCCATGGCTGCGCACCTCCGGCCGGGCGGCGTTCTCATCGTCGAGCCGTGGCTCGAGCCGGATGCCTGGATCCCGGGAAGGCTCCATCTGCTGACGGTCGACGAGCCCGACCTCAAGATCGCGCGCGTCACGATTCCCGCGCGCCGTGGCGCGGTCTCGATCCTCGCCTTCCACTTCCTCGTCGCCTCCCCCGCGGGAGTCGCGACATACGCCGAGCAGCTCGAGCACGGCCTCTTCACCGCGGAGCAGATGTTGGCCGCGTTCGAACGGGCGGGGCTCGAGGTCGAGCACGACCCCGACGGGTTGATCGGACGAGGCCTCTTCATCGGCCGGGTACCGTAACGTCGTGCGCGCCGTCCTCGATGCCGTAGAGGCGTTCTGGGACTACCTCGCGGCCGTGCGGCCGCTTCCGATCGCGATCGCGATCGGCTGCCACGTGGCAAAGACGATGTGCACGAGCCGCGCGTGGCGCAACGTCCTGGCGGCCGCGTATCCCGACACGAAGGTGCGCTGGCGGCAGATCTACGGCGCCTACGTCGCGGGGGTCGGCGTCAACGCGATCCTTCCCGCACGTGGCGGCGACGTCGTCCGGCTGACGATGGCCCATCGGGCGATCAAAGGCTCGTCCTACACGACGCTGGTCAGTTCCAGTGCCGTCCTCGCAATCGTCGACGCCGGGTGCGCCCTCACGCTCTTCGGATGGGCGCTGACGCAGGGAGTCCTTCCTGGTCTCGACGTCCTCCCGAACCTGCCGAGCTTCGACTTCGCCTGGCTGTTCAAGTACGACCGGGTGATCGAGATCCTGGTGGTCGCGCTCGTGCTCATCACGATCGCCGTCGCCGTCTGGGTACGCACGCATGTGGGCGAATTCCGTCGACGAGTCGGGCAGGCGTTCACCGTCGTCCAGAGCCCCACTCGCTGGGCGCGCACCGTCCTCGTCTGGCAACTCGCCGATTGGGCTCTCCGACTCGCAACGATCTGGTTCATGCTCGGCGCCTTCGGGATCGACCAGTCGGTGCGCAACGTCCTGCTGGTGCAGACGACGCAGAGCCTCGCCACGCTCGTGCCGGTGAGTCCCGGTGGCGTCGGAACCGAGCAGGCATTCCTCGTCTACACGTTGGGCGGACAGGCCGCCCGCTCGGCTCTGCTCGCGTTCAGCGTCGGGATGAAGATCACGCTCACCGTCGTCAACGTGATCATCGGGTTCACCGCGATTCTGCTGACCCTACGGACGTTCCGCATCCGGGGTCTCCCTTCTCCCTCCTCGAGCACCGAACGCGAACCCGGCTAGCGGAATCGCCTCACGACGTCGCCGGCCCGCCCGTGCGATGCAGCTGACCGAACACCGAGCGCGCGGTCTTCGCCGGCAGGCCTGGTACCGCCTCGAGTTCCTCTTGCGACGCGGCGAGGAACCGGTCGGCGGAACCGAAGTGCTGCAGAATCGCCCGCCGCCGAGCAGGCCCGATTCCCTCGAGCGTGTCGAATATCGAGGCGAACGCGCGCGTATCGCGGGTCTGCCGGTGGAACGTGACCGCGAATCGATGAGCCTCGTCGCGAATCCGCTGCAAGAGCTGTAGACCCGGATCGTGCCGGTCGAGGTGGACGGGATGCGGGCGATCTGGGACGAATACCTCCTCCTCTCTCTTTGCCAGTGCTATCACCGCCACCCGAGGAAGCCCTGCCGTGGCCTGGATCGCCTCGAGTGCCGCCGCCAGTTGCCCTTTGCCGCCGTCGATCACGACCAGGTTCGGGACCGACGCAAAGCTCTCGTCGTAGCGGCCAGGGTCGTTGGCGTCACGCAGGCGGTTGAACCTCCGGCCGATTACCTGGGCCATCGACGCGAAGTCGTCCTGCCCGTCGAGCCCGCGGATCGTGAACGACCGATAGTGCGCTTTCTTCGGTTGGGCATCGACGAACACGGTCATCGACGCGACGATGTCCCGCCCCTGCAGGTTCGAGATGTCGTAGCACTCGACCCGAACCGGAAGGCTCTCGAGGTTCAGGTTCTCACGCAGGCTCTCGAGCGCTTCGATCCGGCGCAGCCGCTTCTGCTCGGTCGCGGTCGCCTCGTGGGCGAGCGCGAGCCGGGCGTTCTCGTCGGCGAGCCCGGCGAGCCGCCGCTTCTCCCCTCGCGCCGGCGCGCGAACCTCGACGGCGGTTCCGCGAAGCTCCGACAGGAACCCCGCGAGTGCTTCGGTGTCGGCGAGATCGGAAGGGACGATCACCTGTGGCGGCACGCTCGGAGCTGCCGTGTAGTACTCGAGGCAGAACCCTTCGAGAATCGTGACCCGATCCTGGCCGGCGACGTTCTCGAGGTGGAATGCGTACCTGTCGATCAGCCTGCCGTCGCGGAGCGGGAAGAGCTGCACGGCGGCACGGTCGCCATCCACGGCGAGGCCGATCACGTCAACAGTTCCCACCGCCCGCCGGTCCGCGCCCTGCCGCGCCGCCAGGCTCTCGATCGCGAAGAGGCGGTTGCGGTACCGGGTGGCGTCCTCGAATCGCTCTTCGGCAGCCGCTTCGCGCATCCGCTCCTCCAACGAACGGACGATCGAGCGCGTGTCACCCGAGAGGAACTCGACGACGGCGTCGATCTGCCCGCGGTAGTCCTCCTTCGAGATCGCCCCGATACACGGTGCCGTGCAGCGCTCGATGTGGAAGTCGAGACACGGGATGCCCGAGTGACGGCCCGGCTTGGGTCCTTCGCACGGTCGGAACTGAAACACGCGGTTGAGCACATCGAGCGTCTCGCGCACCTTCTTCGCATTCGCGTACGGGCCGAAGTACAGCGTTCCGCGGCGATGCCGCTCACGCGTGAACATCACCCGCGGGTATTCGTCGCTCACCGTCACGGCGATGTACGGAAACGACTTGTCGTCCCTGAGTCGCACGTTGAACGGGGGCCGGTGACGCTTGACGAGATTCTGCTCGAGGTGCAACGCCTCGGCCTCGGTGGAGGTGACGATCACCTCGATCCGCGCGATCCGGTCGACCATGCGATCGATGCCGACGCGCCCGTCACCTCGGTTGAAGTAGCTACGGACCCTGGCGCGCAGCGACTTGGCCTTGCCCACGTAGAGGACGTCGTCGCCTTCGTCACGAAACAGGTAGACGCCCGGATCCTGCGGGAGCTCGGCCAGCCGCTCGCGTATCGATTCGACCACGTCGTCTAGCGTATCCATCGCGTGATTCGCACCCTCACCCCGATCCTCGCCGCGCTTGCGCTGCTCGTCTCCCCGCCCGCAACTGCGGGTGGCCCGGCGATGGCATTCGGCGCCGCGGAGGACGTCGTGCGGTCACCCGACCTCGTCACCGCCCAGGCCCGCATGACGTTGTTCCGGCTGGCAGGCTTCTCGGCCATCCGAATCACGTCGCAATGGCTCCCCGGCCAGTCGGCCCCTCCCGAGGACGAGCTCGAGATCCTGCGGAACGTTGCCGGCGCAGCCCAGCTGTCGGGTGTGGACGTCTATCTGTCCGTCTATCAGCCGGGATCGCGCACGACGCCGCTGACGCCGGAGGCACGCGAGGCGTTCGCCGCCTACCTCACGGTGCTCGCGCAGCAGCTGCCGTCGATCCGCGACTTCGTCGTCGGCAACGAGCCCAACCTCAACCGATTCTGGCTTCCGCAGTTCAACCCTGATGGAACCAACGCCGCCGCTCCCGCCTATCTCGCTCTTCTCACCCGGTCCTACGACGCGCTGAAAGCAGTCGACCGGAAGGTGCGTGTTTGGGGCGGTGCGCTCGCTCCCCGCGGCATCGACCGGCCCGGGACCGGCCGCGACACGCACTCGCCCGTCAAGTTCCTCAGGGACATGGGGGTGGCATACCGGGCGAGCGGACGGACGCTGCCCGTGATGGACGGCCTTGCCTTCCACCCGTATGCAGCATCGTCCGGTCAGGCTCCGGATACGCCTCACCCGAACTCGACCACGATCGGCCTCGCAGATTACGACCGGCTGGTCAAGATTCTCGGGATCGCATTCGACGGCACCGCCCAGGCCGGAACGACGCTGCCGATCCTCTACGACGAGTTCGGGGTCGAATCGAAGGTGCCGGCCGGGAAGGCTCACGCGTACACGGGCGCTGAGCCTCCGACGACGAAACCCGTCAGCGAGATCACACAGGGTGCGTACTACGTGCGCGCGCTCCAGCTGGCGTTCTGCCAGCCGAACGTGACCGGCATTCTCCTCTTCCACTCGCAGGACGAGCCGGCCCTCCCGGCCTGGCAGTCGGGCGTCTACTACGCGGACGGGACGCCGAAGTCGAGCCTGTTCGCCGTGCGCGACGCATTGGCACGGGCCCGCGGCGGATCGATCGCCCGCTGCGACGACATGGCGCTCGACGTGTCGGCGACAAAGGTGCGGTTTCCGAGCCAGGCGGAGACCCGCCGGGGCGCGCGAGCCATCCAGTTCACCTGCCGCCTCGACTGTGCGTGGGAAGTCAGGGTTTCCAGCGCCACGACGAGGGCCATGAGGGCCCGGTTGACCGGATACAGCCGGGCAGGCGAGCGCGTGACGGCCTCGTTCAAGGGCCGCAGACTCGGCGGCGGGCAGATCCGCTTCTCGATCACACTGCGGCAGCCCGTCAACCCCGGCGAACCGCAGGTCCGCGAGAGCCCGATACTCAGCCTCGGCTGACCCGACGCCACGTACGATACGCCCATGAGCTACGAGCGCATCGAAGGCGTCGAGGTCGGGCAGTACGTCTCATACCGCTTCTTCAAGATCGATCCGGCCTGGCGGCGCCTCGCCGCCGACGAGCGGGATGCGGGCAAGGATGCCTTCGCCGAGGTCGTCGAGGAGTGGTCCGGCCGGATGGAGGGGCTCCGCGCGTACAACGTCTCGGGGATCCGTCCGGAGGCGGACTTCTTCCTCTGGCAGATCACCGAGCGCTACGACGACCTCCTCGAGCTCGGTGCGGCACTCAACGGGACTCCGCTCGCGAGCTGGCTGACCACGCCGTACTCGTACCTCGCGACGACGAAGCCCTCGGTGTACACCGACAAGAAACGTGTCCGGCAGGGCAAGGTGATTCCGCGCGACGCTCCTTACCTCGTCGTCTACCCGTTCGTGAAGAAGCGCCCGTGGTACTTCCTCAGCTTCGAGGAACGTGCCGATGCGATGCGACAGCACGCCGAGGTCGGCGGCAAGTTCGTCACCGTCACGAACCACACCACGTATTCGTTCGGGATCGACGACCAGGAGTTCATGCCGGCGTTCGAATGTGAGGAGCCGGCGGACTTCATGCACCTGATGATGACGTTGCGTGAGACGGAGGCGTCACGCTGGACGGAGCGGGACACGCCGATCTTCGTGGGTGCGCTCGCGCCCGTCCGCGCGGTTCTCGCAGCGCTCGACGGCGCGTCGGTTCAGGTTTCGACCTCCTAGCATCGGGCGCTCTCCTTCTCGCCCAGGAGCACTCGGAGAACGGGGGCAGCGTCGCTGCCCCGTTCGCTGTAAGACCAGGCGCCATCGATTGCCGCGGAGCCGGACCTCCGCCGCCGTGCCGTCCGGCGTGTGGTTGTCGTCCCTAGTGGGTGTAGAGGTGCTCGTCCCGCCAGATGCGAATGGCTGCATAAACGGAGAAGGCGAGCACCGCGAAGAAGGCGATCACGTCGCCCCCGGTCGGCTGGAGGCCGATCACCGCGCCCACGTCGACCGCCGCGAGCGCGACGGCGCCGTAGAAGACGCGACGCGACCGCTCCGACCAAGCTTCGAGGTCACCACGTTTCTCACGCCAGACGAGAAAGAGGAAAAACGCGATCGCGAAAAAGAACGCGATCCGCAACAGCCCGCCCGTGACCGCGAGCACGGGCTCGAGCGAGAGCACGACCACCACGAGCGCGATCGCCGCGACGATCGCGAGGCCGCGGACGGTTCGGTGTTCGAGGAAGCGCCTCACGATCCCGTCATGGTGCCACGAACCCCGAGTGCGGCGGCAACGAGCGCGGAGACGGCGAACCAGAGCAGGCGCCGACGGGGGTCGGCGGGAGCGTAGAACCAGGGTGACAGCACGATGCCGAGCGCCACGGCACCGTAAACGTAGTGCAGCTGATCCGCGGCGCGGTAATTGCCGGACAGCAGCAGCAGCCCAAGCGCTGCCTGGGCTACGAGCAGCGTCTGTGGCAGCGCCATGAGGTGCACTGTCGCTCCGCTCACCTCTTTCCCGCGCCGGTAGGCGACGAGGCCCGCGGCGCCGGCGAGGACGCAGCCGGCAACGACGGCGTAGGCGAGATAGCGGTGCGCTTCGACCACGGCGTGAGCCTACCTCGGTGGACGCGCTCACCAGGCCCCGCCCTGCGGCTCGCTCGCACCGTCGCGATCTCGGCGGCCGAGGGTTTGGAGCGTCCCGTGACCGGGTAGAAAGGCCCGTCATCGTTTGGCCTGGACCGACCTAGGAGGATCCCATGGCAGATACGACACGGCTCGAGCAGGCAGTCGAAGCCTTCAACCGTGGCGATGAGGCGTACTTCGACCTCTATACGACTGACGCCCTCGTCCACGGGCTACCGGGCACGAAGGCGGCCCTCGACAAGCAGGGAGTAGTCGAGTTCTATCGCGGATTCTGGGCGGCGTTTCCGGATGCGTCGATCGAGCCCCTCGACATGTTCGGCGCGGAGGACAGGGTCGCCGTGCATCTGCGCGTCAGGGGCACGCACCGCGGCGAGCTGATGGGCACCGCTCCGACGCAGAACGAGATCGACGTCGACCAGATCACGATCTTCAGGCTCGACGACGACGGACGCTGCGTCGAGCGGTGGGTCCGGCTGGACGAAGTCGATCTCCTCCAGCAGATCGGCGCCATGCCGCTCGCGGCAGCCGCCTCCTAGCTCGCCTGCGGGGCCGGTCGACGGCCCGAGCAGGCTGAGGGGCCCGGCGGGTGCCGGGCCCTCCGACGTCCCTTGGCGGCGATGGGGCTGTTCGACGCTGCGAGCGCTGCGAGCGCAGCGAGCGAAACGATACGCTCGGCCTGCCCGTGGAACGGTCGCCCTCAGGGCGCCGATCCCCCCAACGACGACTGAAGGACGACCGCGTGGCGATCGACGAAGGCGCACCCGCCCCCGACTTCTCACTCGTCTCCGACGCGGGCGAGACGGTCTCGCTGGCGTCACTACGTGGAAGGCACGTCGTCCTCTACTTCTATCCCAAGAACAGTACGCCGGGGTGCACGAAGCAGGCCTGTGGGATCCGCGATGCGTGGCGCGACTTCGAGCGCCGCGGTGCCGTCGTGCTCGGGGTCAGTCCAGACGGTGTGGCCTCCCACGCGAAGTTCAAGCAGAAGCTCGACCTTCCCTTCACCCTCCTCGCCGACCCCGATCATGCGACCGCAGAAGCGTATGGCGTCTGGGTCGAGAAGTCCTTCGCCGGCAAGCGGTACATGGGTGTCGAGCGGTCGACCTTCGTGGTCGACGGTGACGGCGACATCGCGAAGATCCTCCGCCGGGTCAAGCCCGAGACACACGCAGACGACGTGCTCGCGGCCCTACCGACAGGCGAAAGCGAGCGAGTTCGTGAGCACCGTCGAGCAGTGCGGTGAGGCCCAGCAGGGCCTCACCGTCTCCATGCGGATGAGAGGACTTGAACCTCCACGCCCCGAAAGGCACACGGACCTGAACCGTGCGCGTCTACCAATTCCGCCACATCCGCGCGCCGGGGATTCTAGCCGCCGTCGCGCCGACTGGCATGCTGCAGCGAACCGGCTTCTACGAACGGCGTCACACTCTTCATGATTCGGCTTTTCGGACTTCTCTGCGCCACAGCACTCTGTTGCCTGCCCCTCGCAGCGGGGCGGGATGCCCCGACCGTCCTCGGTGGCCCGACGAGCGAAGTGGTGGTCACGTTCTCCTCTCCCCCGCTCGCCGGCACGACAGGTGCCGTGAGGCGCGCTGCCGGTGCGACGGTCGAGCGTGAGCAGGATCGGTTTCTCGGCGCGCTGAGGGCGAGCATCCCGGGAGCCAAGGTCAGGTGGCGCTACCGGCTCGTGCTGAACGGCGTCGCCGTCGTCGTCCCCGACGCTGCGCTCCGCCGACTGCGATCGCTTCCGGGCGTGCAGGCGGTCGACGGCGGCGCTCGCTACGAGATCGCGTCGACCGCGGCGGCCGACCTCGCCTCGGCAACCGCGTCGTGGCAGGCGGGCCTGCCCAACACGGCCGACGGGATCAAGATCGGCATCATCGACGATGGTGTCGATCAGCGCCACCCCTTCTTCGCACCGGTCGGATACACGATGCCGGCGGGGTTCCCCAAGGGTCAGATCGGCTATACGAGTGCGAAGGTGATCGTGGCGCGCGCGTTCGCGCCGGCGGATGCGACCTACAAGAACGCCCGACTCCCGTTCGATCCGGTCGGCTCGTGGCACGGCACGCACGTGGCCGGGATCGCCGCGGGCAACGCCGGCACCCCCACGGGACAGGGCGTCACGGCCTCCGGCGTCGCCCCTCGCGCATATATCGGGAACTACAAGGCACTCACCATCCCCACCGACGCGGACGTGGGGATCGACGGGAATGCACCCGAGATCGTGGCCGCGATCGAGGCAGCGGTCGCCGACGGCATGGACGTGATCAACCTCTCGATCGGCGAGCCCGAGATCACGCCGACGCGCGACCTCGTCGCCATCGCGCTCGACGCAGCCGCTGCTGCGGGCGTCGTGCCGGTCGTCGCGGCCGGGAACGAGTTCGAAGGGTACGGCGCCGGTTCGCTGTTCTCGCCGGGGTCGTCCGCCAAGGCGATCACGGTCGCCGCCGTCACGATCCCGAACGGCGCCGCGCCCGCGAGCCTCGCCGGCTTCAGCTCTGCAGGGCCGACGCCGCTCTCGCTGCGGCTGAAGCCCGACGTCAGCGCACCCGGTGTCTCGATCCTGTCGTCGACCCCCGGGGGTCGGTGGCAATCCTTCTCCGGAACGTCGATGGCGAGCCCGCACATCGCCGGCACCGCAGCGCTGCTCCGGGAGCGCCACCCCGATTGGTCGGTCGCACAGCTCAAGGCCGCTCTGATCGGAACCGGCATCCGTGTCCTGGACCGGGGCCGTGCGGCAGCTCCGACCCGCGGCGGCGGCGGGCTGGCAGACCCGCCCAAGGCGGACGTCCCGCTCGTCTTCGCACAACCGGCGTCGGTCTCCTTCGGTCTCATGCCGCCCCAGACGACCACCAACGCGCGCATCGAGCTCACGGACGCAGGAGGCGGAGCAGGGGCCTGGGATGTAGCGGTTGCGACGATCACGGCCACGGCCGGCACCGGCGTCGCGGTCCCGCCCACCGTCACGGTTCCCGGCGTCCTCGACGTCTCCGCCGACGTCGCCCCGAACGCACAGGCAGGTGACCTCAGCGGATTCGTCGTTCTGACGCGGGGAAACGACGTGCGACGGATCCCCTTCTGGCTCAGCGTCGACCGGAA
Source organism: uncultured Thermoleophilia bacterium (assembly GCA_963721955.1). GTDB lineage: Bacteria > Actinomycetota > Thermoleophilia > Gaiellales > Gaiellaceae > Gaiella. Next base: position 166,775 of record CAVRKG010000001.1, read on the forward strand.
CGCGCTCGCCGCGGCGACGACCGCCGCGCTGCGCACCCCCGGGCTCCACGCCGGCAACACGCGCGGTAAGCCGTCCCTCGTCTCACGCTACCGCTACCCCGACGTTCCGAAAGGCACCGGCATCGCCGTGCAGCTCAACGGCCCCGAACAGGTCTTCCGGGTCACTCTCGATCGCCCGGTCGCCAACTTCGGAGTCGTGATCACGCGGCGCGATGCAGGAGTGCGCGTCGTGCCCCGCATCGTCGCCGCAGGAAACGAGAACCGACTCGCCGGCGTTGCTGCTCTTCCCGTCAACATCAACCCGTACCTCGCCCAGTACGGCAACACCGTGCTCGCGGCAGGCGCGATCCGACCACTCGCAGGTAGTTACGACGTCGTCTTCGACAGTCCGACACGGCAGGGTGCGGGCCGCTTCACGTTCCGATTCTGGGTCAACGACAACGGGAGACCGAAGGTGAAGCTGTCGCAGGCCAAGGTACCGCGCGGTACACCGCTGGTCGTGACGGTCAGCGACGCGGGCTCCGGGATCGATCCGACGACGCTGAAGGTCGCACTGAACGGCGCGGAACGGTTCGAGAGCATCGTCCGGGGCAAGCTACGAATCCCGACCGAGGGCCTTCGCCGCGGGAAGCACCGCCTCCGGGTGCAGGTCTCGGACTACCAGGAGTCGCGGAACATGGAGAACGTGCCTCCGATCTTGCCGAACACGAGGGTCCTCGACACGACCATCGTCATCCGGTAGCGACGGCCCGGCCACCGCGGCGATCGCTCAACGAGGCGTTTCGCGCTCCTCGATCGTCGGCAACGACTCGAGATCGGACTGGACACTGCGGACGAAGTCGTCGTCGTCGGTCGAGATCACCGTGAGGCTCGCCTTGCGCTTCTCCCGTCCGCGGCGGCGCCGTGCGTCCGCTCCGGCGAGACGCTCGAACCTGGGCCACTCCGCGGCGACGACGATGCCGATGCCGATCGCGAGCAGCACGATCCATGGCCAGCTCACTCCTCCATTGTAGCCCCTCGGCGGCGTTGGCGACCGTGAACAGCGGCGCAGCCGGGGGCGGATCTCGCCGCTAGACGGAGCCGTGCAATTTCAGGATGACCGCCACATATCGCTTCGTATCGTCGAAAAGTCCCCTATCCCTGACCGCCTGCGCGCCCTGGTAGTAGGCAGCGAGCGCGAGGCGCCGGTCGCCCTGGAACTGATCGAGCAGCCAACGGAGATAGCGCACACCGGCACGGATGTTGCCGTCGTAGGTGCGCGGCGTGGCCGTCCCGAGGAGATCCTGGTCGACCCACGCCCACGTTCGCCGGGAGCAGCTGCATGACGCCGATCGCACCGACGCTCGAAACGACGTCCTGCCGGAAGCTGGACTCCGTCCAGGCGGTGGCGCGCACCAGACGGGCATCGACGCCGTAAACCGACGACCAGTGGTCGATCGACGCACGTACATCGTCCGGGGACGGGGCTGCGCCTGCCGCTCCGCCGCTCAGCGCGCCGGCCGGAAGCGTGAGTCGCCGGCCCGGGAAGATCGTCGCGCCGAAGTCCAGCCCGTTCGCCTGCGCGAGACGGAGCGGACTCGTGTGATATCGAGAGGCGATCGTGGTGAGGTTCTCACCGGCGACGACGACGTGCGTCGCAACGACCGGAGGCGTGAACGCGGCGGCGGCACGCGCCTGGCCCATGAGGGCGCGGTACGTCTGCTTTCCGGCGATGCCGTCGGCGACCAGACCACCGCTTGACCTGGAAGCGTGTAAGCGCCTTCGCCGTCTCCGCCGTGAAGCGACCGTCGACCGCTTCGTGGCGGAGGCCGAAGGACATCAGACGGAACTCGAGCGCGGAGACGTCCCAGCCGACCGCACCGATGACGAGCTCGCGCTGTCCGAGGAGCGGCCGCCCGAGCGAGCCGAACGCGCGAACGCGTGGCCGGCCCGACGTGACCGGTCGGCGAGAGCCCGAGGGCGCGCTGGAAGCCGTACGAGCCCTGTGCGCGTGAGCGGGCCATTCGAGACCGTCGACGGCGGCGGGATAGTGCCCGTGCACGCGAAGCGCGATCTGGAGGGCCGCGACACTCGAGCTTCCGGCAGCGGCGACCGGCCCGGCGAGCGCGAGGAAGACTCCGATGACGGCTGCGACGGCAAGCAGACGTGACATGCCTCATACGTCGGCACGGCTCTCGATCGCTTTAGTGGCCTACGGCAGCTCGTCTCGAAACTCCCCGGGTTGGACTCGAACCAACAACCCTTCGGTTAACAGCCGAATGCTCTGCCAATTGAGCTACCGGGGAAAGCGGCCGGGAAGTGTACCCGGCCAACACGACGGCTGGTGCCGGGCCGGGGTGCCCTCAGCACCGCCCTCTAGACTCGAACGATGGCCCGTGCTCATGCCGCTCGCCGCCTGCCGTGGCCCGTGCGGCTCGTCCGCTGGCCCCTCAAGCTGCTGCGGACGCTGGCCCGTGTGATCCCGCAGGCGATCGACCGCTACTTCACGGACCGCTGCGGGCAGCACGCGGCCGGAATCGCCTACCGCGTGCTCTTCTCGCTCGTGCCCCTGTCGATCGTCACCGCGGCGATCTTCGGCATCGTGCTTCGCAACGACGGCCTTCGCGCGGACGTGATCCGAGAGATCGTCGACGCGCTTCCCCTGTCCACGAGTGGCGGCGAGGACGTCACGAAAGCGATCGAGAAGCTCGCCTCCCCCGCGACAGCCCTCGGCCTTGCGAGCCTTGTCGTCTTCGCCTGGTCGGCGACCGGGATGATGGCGGCGGTACGCGCCGGCCTCGAGGTCGCGATGGGCGTCGAGCGCGGCCGCCCGCCCGCCCGCGGCAAGCTCGTCGACGTGACCCTCATCGCCGGAGCAGCCGCACTCGTCCTCGGCGTCGTCTTCCTCAACCTCGCCAAGGAGGTCGTGTTCAACTCGATGCAGCGGCCCCTCGACCGCTTCGGGCTCGACGGCGGCCTGCTCGAGCAGAGCGTCCGCTACCTGCTCCCGCTCCTCATCACGACGGGCGTGGTGTTGCTCCTCTATCGATTCGTGCCCGCTCGGACGCTGAAGCTCGGGGATGCCCTCGCGGGCGCAATCGTGACTGCACTGCTCCTGCTCGCGATCTCGCTCGTCTCGAGCCTCATCTACGACTTCGTCCAGCACCTCAGCATCAGCGTCATCTACAGCTCACTGACCACCGCGCTCGTCTTCCTCTACTCCGTCTACCTGTACGCGTCGGCGTTCCTCCTCGGCGCGGAGGTCGCGGTCGCGTGGTCTCACCCCCTCGAAGATCGGGGCGAGGCGCTGCCGACCCGGATCAGGCGCGTCGTGCTCGGGCTGTTCGTGCACCAGGATCCGCCGCCGCCGCGCCCCGAACGGCGCCGCGTCCCGACCGATGTCTGACGAGCCGGACGCCGGCGCGGCTACGCGAGCTCGGTCAGAGCCTGGCGGACCTTCGCCAGGTGTGCCTGGAGTTCGGTGGCGCGTGCGAGGTCCGTCTCGCCCTGAAGGTCTCGGCGTAGTCGGCGCTCGCGGAGGCGCAGCAACATCTCGGTTCCGGCACGCTTGCTGATCGCCTCGCTCGACGCCGTTGCGTCGAGTTCGGCGAGCAGCGGGACGAGGTCGGGGTCGGGCTCGACGTTCGAGACGAGCGAGGCCCGCATCCGCCGGTGCTCATCGAGGTCGAAATGGTCCTCGCCCAGGCCGGCCAGCGCCTCGGTCAGCTCACCATGCGCCACCACGGCCGCGAGCGCCTCGCGCTCGAGACGGATGCCGGCGTCGAGCAGCTTCCGCGGTTGTCCTCCGCCGGGGTCGGCGCCCGAGCCCCGCGCGGGGGCGATCCCGGACAGCGTCTCACGCGGCAGATCGAGGCGGTCGGCGACGAGTCGCACCGCCTCCTGGCGCTCGGGTGAGTCCTCGGCCCTGGCGAGGACCTCGCGAGCCCGGACGAATGCCTCCTGCCGGTCATCCGTACGTTCGAGCTCGAGCCGCACGCGATAGTGCAGGTAGCTCTCGGCCTGGCCGAGCCGTTGCTCGAACCCGTCCGGTGCATCGGCCGGGTCCTGCCCGGGCGGGAGTGTCACGACCCGGATCTCGAACCCCTGCTCGACCGCGCGTTCCATTCCGCGCAGCGTTGCGTCCTCACCGGCAGCATCGGCGTCGAAGCAGAGATAGAGGCGCTTGGTCAGCCGTGCGAGCTCCCGCAGATGAGCCTCGGTGAGTGCCGTACCCATCGACGCCACCACCGGCTCGAAGCCCGCCTGGCGGAGCGCGATCACATCCGTGTTTCCCTCGACGACCACGGCGCGGTCCTGCTTCGCGACCGAAGGTCGTGCGAGGTGCAGCCCGTACAGCACGTTGCTCTTCTTGAACAGCTCACTCTCGGGGGAGTTCACGTACTTGCCCTTGAGGGGGTCGTCGTCGTGGAGCTTGCGTGCCTGGAAACCGATTACGCGCCCTCGCGCATCTGCGAGCGGGAACATCAGCCGTGGCGGGAAGTAGTCGTTCCCCCGCTGGTTCGTCAGCCCGGCCGCGCGGAGCTCGTCGGTCGTAAAACCTTTGTCGCGTGCCTTCGCCGCCAGGCCCTGTCCCGGCGAAAGGCCGAGGCGGAATTCCTTTGCGACCGCCTCACCGAGGCCGCGCCCCGTCAGGTAGGCGCGCACCGGCTCCCCGTCCGCGCCCTCCCACAGGTGCCGCTCGAAGAATGCGGCGGCCTGATCGAGCACCGCGTAGAGCCGCTCTCGCCGGCGACGCGCCTCGTCGGCCTGCGGCGAGCTCTGCTCGTACTCGAGTGGCACGTGAAAACGCTCGGCGAGCCATTCGACCGCGCCGACGAAGTCGAGCCCCTCCGTCTCTCGCACGAACGTGACGACGTCGCCTCCCTTACCGCAGCCGAAACAGTGGTAGAGGTTCAGGTCGGCGTTGACCGAGAAGCTGGGTGAGCGCTCCTCGTGGAACGGGCAGCGTCCCATGAAGCGAGTCCCGGAACTCTTGCGGAGCGACGTGCGCAGGCTGACGACATCGACGATGTTGGCTGCGGCGACGACCTCGCGAACGCTCTGATCCTTGATGCGGGCCATCAGTGCGCGCCAACGTACGCGAGGGCAAAGCGATCCGTCATGCCCGAAACGTAGTCCGTGATCCGCTCCGGGAGCTCACCGTCACCGTCGGGGAGGAGCTCCGGGTCGGCGACGAGCCGTTGGAAGATCTCGTGCACGACGTCGTGCGCGCGCCGGTGCTCCGGCTCGACGTTCGGGCCGAGATAGACGCGGTCGAACATGAACGCGCGCAGCGACAGCATCGCTTCGCCGACCGCGTCGCTCTGCTGGATGTCCCCTGCCTGCTCGGACGTCTCGACGAGATCGTGCACGAGCATGTCGATGCGCTCGGTGCCCGTCGCGCCGAGCAATTCGATCTCCGCCTTCGGGAGATCGGCGTCCGAGAGGATGCCGTAGCGGATCGCGTCGTCGATGTCGTGGTTGATGTAGGCAACCCTGTCGACGATGCGAACGATTTTCCCCTCCAGCGTCTCGGGCTCCTGCGCCCCGGTATGGGTGAGAATTCCGTTGCACACCTCATGCGTGAGGTTGAGCCGACAGGCGATCCGCCAGGACTGCTCGTTGTGACGGAAACGCAGCCCAAAGGCGGCGTTGAGGGCATCGTCGAGCGATTGCTCGCCCGCGTGGCCGAACGGCGTGTGTCCCGTGTCGTGCCCGAGACCGATCGCCTCGACGAGGTCCTCGTTCAGGTGAAGCGCTCGTGCGACGACGCGTGAGATCGCCGTCGTCTCGAGCGTGTGCGTCATGCGCGTGCGGTAGTGATCGCCCTCCGGATCGATGAAGACCTGGGTCTTCCCCTTGAGCCGTCGGAACGGCTTCGAATGGACCAGGCGGTCACGGTCGCGCTGGAAGGGTGTCCGGACAGCGCACGGCTCCTCCGGCCGCAATCTGCCCCTTGACTCGAACGACCGTACGGCCAGCGGCGAGAGCCACGCCTCCTCCTGGGCGCGGACACGCTGCTCGAACGTCTGCACCGCATTCCCGGTCAATCCCATGAGATGGAGGGTAGTCGTGACGCCGGATTCCGGCCTCGCTCCCGCCGCGCGCTAGAACGAACGCGACTGACCTCCGTCGACCGTCACGCACGTACCAACAACCCACGACGCGCGCGGCGAGACGAGGAAGGTGACGACGTCCGCAACCTCGTCGACGGTGCCGAACCGTCCCCACGGCAGCTCCCGCTCGATCAAGGTGGCCATCCCCTCTGGATCGTCACGCAGGCGACGCTCCCAGCTCCCGCCCGGGAACAAGGTCGACCCCGGGGCGACGCTGAAGACGCGGATCCCGTCGGCGGCGAGATCGTGCGCCATCGCCTTCGCGAGGCTGATCTCGGCCGCTTTCGCGACGTTGTAGCCCGGGCTCCCGCCTCCCTCGCGCCCCCAGATCGAGCCGATCATCGCGATCACGCCACCACCGCGGGCGCGCATCTCCGGGACAGCAGCCCGTGACACGGTCAGCGCCGGGAACAGGTTCCGGTCGAGGACGTTCTGGAGATCGGCCGGGTCGGTGTCGTCGAACGTCCTCGCCCCGGAGCCGCCGACGCTGTTGACGACGATGTCGACCGCACCGAACCGCTCGACTGCCGCTGCGACCACCGTTCCTGCCCCCTCGGGTGCGGTCAGGTCGACAACGACCCCTGTGGCGCTGCCCGCCAGCCCTTCCGCGGCCGCGACGGCTGCTTCCAGGTCGTCGGCACCTCGCGCGCAGAAGACGACCGCTGCCCCCTCTGCGACGAGGTGTGTTGCGATGCCACGGCCAATTCCCCGGCTCGAGCCCGTCACGATCGCGACCTTGCCTGCGAGCCCGAGATCCATGCCACGATCCTAGAGACTCGCGACCGGGCGGTCTCGCGGCTGCGACCCGCGCCCGCGCGTCAGGTTCCCGGTATGCCGCCGCCCGTGTGCAGGCGACCCGCGTAGAGCTCGTCCCAGACGACGAAGACGTTGCCCGGATCGAGCTCGAGCTCGCGCACGACTGCGCCCGCGACCGCCGACAGGACCCTGGCGATAGTCTCGGGCGACCGGCCCTCGAACGCGTTGATCCGGACGAGAGGTGGGTGCGTGGCTGCAGGCTGCTCCTCGGGAGCATCGTTCTCACCCTCGCGGTAGGCGCCGGCGGGCAGGGTCTGCCACGTGACCCATGTGCCCTGGGGGTCCTCCTCGATCTCCCGGCTGACAGCGAGGACGATCGCGCGCGAGACAGCATCGAGGTCGGCTCCGACCCGCTGCCGGAGCGCTGTCACCTGCACGATCGGCACCTCGCAACGGTAGACGATCGAGAGTCACCGCGAGTGCGCGCCCGGGCTGCCCGCTACCGTTGCGCGATGGCCGAGATCCTGCTCGTGCGCCACGGTGAGACCGACTGGAACCGCGACCGCCGCGTCCAGGGTCACACGGACGTCCCGCTCAACGCAGCCGGGCTCGAGCAGGCGCGCGCCCTCGCGCAGCACATGCTCGACAAGGCCCTCGTCGCGATCTACTCGAGCGACCTCGCCCGCGCGCGCGACACAGCCTTCGCGGTCGCACAGACCCACCGGCTCGAAGTGATGCTCGAGCGAGGGCTGCGGGAGAAGCATTTCGGCAGCTGGGAAGGACTGACGGACACCGAGGTGGGCAGCCGCTTCCCCGAGGCCGTCCAGGGCACCTGGGGAGACGGTGAGACGAGCGACCAGGTGACGGAGCGAGCGCTCGCGGCGATCACGAGGATCGGCGACCTGCATCGCGACGGCCCGGTCCTGGTGGTCTCCCACGGCGGCCCGATCCGCGCCATCCTCCGGCACTTCGCCGTCGACCACGGCCCGATCGGCAACTGCGCGGTCTTCAGGCTCGTCTACTGAACTGCCGCCCGCCCCGCTTGGCGGAGGCGCGTCGCCTGCTCGTCGGGCCGTCGGGCGCAGCGATGCCAGAGACGCATCCTGCGCCCACGTGGCCCGGCGGCTACCCCTCGAAGCCGTCGACGATGAACGAGAGGTTGGCCGATGACTCCAGCCGGAGCGGCAGCGCGGCCTGATACTCGGCCGAGTTGTACCACGCCTTGGCCGCGTCCTTCGACTCGAACTTGAGCACCACCGTGCGGCGCATGTCGCTCTCGCCTTCGAAGATCTCGGATCCCTCGTCGACGACGAGAACCTCGGGGTCGTGGCCGGCGAAGCTCGCGAGGGCCTTCGGCAAGTAGTCGTTGTTCAGCTTGCCCGCGTCGTCGACGCGATTGTGGAAGATCATGTACGCAGCCATTCTTGCTCCTTTGGACGTTGGCTCGCCCGATAGCAGAAGGCCTCGGGCCGAGATGCCGCAGAAAACGACCACACAGGCTCGTGACACCTTGCGTGGAGCTACACGAGCGACGATACGCGGCCTGCAACGAGGGTGCAAGCCCACCCGGCGGGACATCGCCATTGGTCGTTCCCCGCGTCCGGCCACGCGTGGATGGCCGAAACCGCTAGCCTCCCCGCGTGGAGGACTACACGAACAAGTACAAGGGCGAGCAGGTCGACCTCGCGCTCTTCGGAGGCGAATACCAGGAGGGCGTGCTCACCGCGTACTGCTCGATCGAGGACGTGCCACACATCGAGCTCAACGGCCATATCCTCGTCCCGCTCCAGAACGTCGCCTCGCTGCATTGCTCGAGCAGGTGCGACGCGCCCGAGCCCGACTGGCCGCCGCGGGGCCTCGAAACCGAGGGCGACGACCGCGACGACGACGGGTAGTGCGCCGCCGGATCACGGCGAACCTCCTCAAGGCCTTCGCGCTGGTCGGCTTCCTCGCAGCGTTCGCGGGTGGCGTGGGATGGCTGATCGGCCGCGAACGCAGTGCCGCCCTGTTCGCGTTCTGCGCGCTCGGGGCGGCGATCGCCGTCTACTGGCTCGGCGACCGGGCACTACTCGGCATGCTCGGGGCGCGACCTTTCGCGCTCGCCGAGGACCCGCTGCTTCGCTCCGCGGCGGACCGGGTCGCAGCGCAACTCGGCGTTCCCCCACCGAAGCTGTGCCTGATCGACGACGGGTTCCCGAGGGCGTTCGTCGTCGGCCGCGGGCCGGGCGGCGCGACACTCGTCGTCTCGACAGGTCTGCTTCGCGCCACTCGGAGAAACGAGCTCGACGCCGTCATCGCCCACGAGCTCGCCCATGTCCGCAGCCTCGACGTGCTGACCCAGACGTTCGCGGTGCTCCTCGCGACGACGATCGTCGAGACGAGCCGGCTCGGCGGGTTTCTGTCGAGAGCGGTGCTGTTCGTCCTCGGCCCGATCGCGGCGGCGTTCACCCACGCGCTGCTGTCGCCGAGACGCGAGTTCGCCGCCGACCGCGATGCCGCGAGCGTCTGCGACCCCCACGACCTCGCCGACGCGCTCGTGCGCCTCGACGCCGCTGCAGAGCTCGTCTCGTTCGTCGCCCCCGCCGCGACCTCGCCGCTCTATCCGGTCGATCCCTTCGCGCCGGACCGGCTCTCGCGGATGTTCCGGACCCATCCCCCGCTCGCCGAGCGGGTCCGCCGCCTGCGCGCCCTGGACGCGCCGGCGCCCGGCCCGGAGACCCCGGCGTCTCCGGAGACCCCGGCGTCCGGCTGAAGCCGGACACCCCCCGCTCCACCACGGGCGTCCAGTCGCGCCACCCCGGCTACGCCGCACGGCGCCCGGCTTCAGCCGGGCGCCAGGGTTCCTCCCGGCCCGACGGCGCACGGTGTCCCGCTTCAGCCGGGCGCCAGGGTTCCCCCCGACCCGACGGCGCACGGTGCCCGGCTGCAGCCGCGCGCCAGGGTTCCCCCCGGCCCGACGCCGCACGGTGCCCGGCTTCAGCCGGGCGCCAGGGTTCCCCCCGGCCCCGCCCACACCCGCCGGCGTGAGCGTCCCCCCACGTGGCGGACAGGAACGGGCGGGCCGGCACGCGTCCCCGCCTGCTGAAACGACGAAGGGGACACGCTCGGCGTGTCCCCTTCGTCAGGCTAATTCGGCGGCGTCCTACTCTCCCAGGGGCTCGCGCCCCAAGTACCATCGGCGCCGGCGGGCTTAACTTCTCTGTTCGGAATGGGAAGAGGTGTACCCCCGCTGCTATGACCGCCGAAAGTGTCAAAGGTGGGGCGCCACCCCGCCGAGGCGGGCCGAGCGCCGCTCGTACCTTCAAAACTCCATAGCGACTCAGACATGTTCAAAATCAAGACCTCGGGCAATTAGTACGGGTCAGCTGAACACATTGCTGTGCTTACACCGCCCGCCTATCAACGTGGTGGTCTTCCACGGCCCTTACTCACTCGAAGTGATGGGGAGCCTCATCTTGAGGTGGGCTTCCCGCTTAGATGCTTTCAGCGGTTATCCCATCCAGACGTAGCTAGTCAGCAGTGCCGTTGGCACGACAACTGATACACCAGAGGTCTGTTCATCTCGGTCCTCTCGTACTAGAGACGACTCCTCTCAAGCTCCCAGCGCCCATGGCGGATAGGGACCGAACTGTCTCACGACGTTCTGAACCCAGCTCGCGTACCGCTTTAATGGGCGAACAGCCCAACCCTTGGGACCTGCTTCAGCCCCAGGATGCGACGAGCCGACATCGAGGTGCCAAACCCTCCCGTCGATGTGGACTCTTGGGGAGGATAAGCCTGTTATCCCCGGCGTACCTTTTATCCGTTGAGCGACGGCGATTCCACTCTCCACCGCCGGATCACTATGGCCGACTTTCGTCCCTGCTCGACTTGTCAGTCTCGCAGTCAAGCTCCCTTATGCCATTACGCTCTACGCACGATTTCCAACCGTGCTGAGGGAACCTTTGCGCGCCTCCGTTACATTTTAGGAGGCGACCGCCCCAGTCAAACTACCCACCTCACGCTGTTCCCGACCCGGATTACGGCATCGGGTTAGAAGCCCAGAATCCATAGGGTGGTATCCCAAGGTTGACTCCACGAGGGCTGACGCCCCCGCTTCAAAGTCTCCCACCTATCCTGGACAACAAACACCAAACTTCAACGCAAAGCTGTAGTAAAGGTGCACGGGGTCTTTCCGTCCAGCCACGGGTACTCGGCATCTTCACCGAGACTACAATTTCACCGGATCCCTCGTTGAGACAGCGCCCAAGTCGTTACGCCATTCGTGCAGGTCGGAACTTACCCGACAAGGAATTTCGCTACCTTAGGACGGTTATAGTTACCGCCGCCGTTTACTGGGGCTTGGATTCAAAGCTTCGCCCGAAGGCTAACCTCTCCTCGTGACCTTCCAGCACCGGGCAGGCGTCAGCCCCTATACGTCGTCTTACGACTTCGCAGAGACCTGTGTTTTTGGTAAACAGTCGCTTGGGCCGTTTCACTGCGGCCCCCTCGAGCTCGATTCCGCGAAGGAATTTCACTCTACTGGGGCGCCCCTTCTCCCGAAGTTACGGGGCCATTTTGCCGAGTTCCTTAACGAGGGTTCTTCCGATCGCCTTGGTATTCTCTACCTGCCTACCTGTGTCGGTTTTGGTACGGGCACGCGCAACCTCCCTAGACGCTTTTCTTGGAGGCATGGTTTCGAGGACTTCGTCCATGCGGACTCGGCATCCCGTCTCAGGCTTGATGGGTGACGGATTTCCCTATCACCCGCCCTACGCGGTTACCCCAGGACGACCATCGCCTGGGTTCCCTTAACCTACCCCGTCCCGCCATTGGTGGTAACGGTCGCTACGTGGTACAGGAATATCAACCTGTTGTCCATCGCCTACGCCTTGCGGCCTCGGCTTAGGTCCCGACTAACCCTGAGCAGATTAGCTTTACTCAGGAACCCTTAGGCATTCGGCGGAGGAGTTTCTCACTCCTCTTTCGTTACTCATGCCAGCATTCTCACTTCCCACCGCTCCACGGAGGCTTCCGCCTCCGCTTCACTGCAATGGGAACGCTCCCCTACCACTCCGTGTAAACACGAAGTCCGTGGCTTCGGCTCCATGCTTGAGCCCCGTTACATTGTCCGCGCCCGACCACTTGACCAGTGAGCTGTTACGCACTCTTTTAATGGTGGCTGCTTCTAAGCCAACATCCTGGTTGTCTCTGCAATCGAACATCGTTTCCCACTTAGCATGGAATTAGGGGCCTTAGCCGACGGTCTGGGCTGTTTCCCTTTCGAGCACGAAGCTTATCCCCCGCACTCTGACTGCCACACTTTGGATTCCCGGCATTCGGAGTTTGCCTGATTTCAGTAAGCTGGTAGGCCCCCTAGACCAAACAGTGCTCTACAACCGGAAATGAACATGTGACGCTATACCTAAATATATTTCGGGGAGAACCAGATATCTCTGAGTTTGATTAGCCTTTCACTCCGACCCACAGGTCATCACCGCCGTTTTCAACCGACGTGTGTTCGGTCCTTCACGGGGTCTTACCCCCGCTTCAACCTGCCCATGGGTAGATCACTCAGTTTCGGGTCTACCTCCAACGACTAAAGCGCCCTATTAAGACTCGCTTTCGCTACGGCTCCGTTTCCTTAACCTTGCCGTTGAAGAGTAACTCGCTGGCTCATTATGCAAAAGGCACGCCGTCACAGGACTGGGTGTGCTGTTTGACCAGCACTGCCTGCTCCGACCGCTTGTAAGCACACGGTTTCAGGTGCTATTTCACTCCCCTTTCGGGGTACTTTTCACCTTTCCCTCACGGTACTAGTTCACTATCGGTCGCCAAGGAGTACTTAGCCTTGCGGGGTGGTCCCCGCGGGTTCCGACCGGGTTTCCCGTGCCCGGCCGTACTCAGGTACCTGTCAAGGAAGGCTGCGCAATTTCGCGTACGGGGCTGTTACCCGCTGTGGCCCGGCTTTCCATCCGGTTCCGCTATCACGCAACTTTGTAACTCCCCGACCCGCCGGCAGACGGATCAAGACAGGCCCTACAACCCCCGAACGACAACGACTGCCGTCTATCACATCGCCCGGGTTTGGGCTCTTCCCTTTTCGCTCGCCACTACTCAGGGAGTCGAGGTTTCTTTCCTTTCCTCTGGGTACTTAGATGTTTCAGTTCCCCAGCTTGCCTCCACGTGCCCTATGTATTCAGGCACGGGTACGCGCGCATTACCACGCGTGAGTTTCCTCATTCGGAAATCCCCGGATCAAAGGTTGGTCAGCACCTCCCCGAGGCTTATCGCAGCCGCCCACGTCCTTCATCGGCTCTTGGCGCCAAGGCATCCACCGTGTGCTCTTATTCTCTTGATCGAAAAGAACATGTGTTGATGTCGCTATGGAGTTTTCAAGGTGCGCGCGGGCCCGGTCTGTCTCGACGACAGGACGCCCACCTGCAGAGATCACCGCTGTGACCGACGAGTGCCGGCCGCACCGATCTCTCAAAACTCAACAGCGCACTGACAGGCCGGCCCGCCGAAGCGAGAGGTCTGCGTGGGCGACGAGGTCGACATTGTTCTAGGCGAGCTGTGACATCGGACGGCCCGCGAGCGGGTCATCGAACGAGCACAGCGCCTATCGGAGCAAGCTCCGACTCCCTAGAAAGGAGGTGATCCAGCCGCAGCTTCCGCTACGGCTACCTTGTTACGACTTCACCCCAATCATCAACCCTACCTTCGACGGCTGCCTCCCCGAGGGGTTAGCCCACCGGCTTCGGGTATTGCCAACTTTCGTGGTGTGACGGGCGGTGTGTACAAGGCCCGGGAACGTATTCACCGCGACGTTGCTGATTCGCGATTACTAGCAACTCCGCCTTCATGGAGGCGAGTTTCAGCCTCCAATCCGAACCGGGACCGGCTTTTTGGGATTCGCTCACTCTCGCGAGTTTGCAGCCCTTTGTACCGGCCAATGTAGCACGTGTGTAGCCCAAGACATAAGGGGCATGATGACTTGACGTCATCCCCACCTTCCTCCGATTTGTCACCGGCAGTCTCCTATGAGTCCCCGACATTACTCGCTGGCAACATAGGACAGGGGTTGCGCTCGTTGCGGGACTTAACCCAACATCTCACGACACGAGCTGACGACAGCCATGCACCACCTGTGCACTTACTCCGAAGAGGGAACGTGTTTCCACGTTTTTCAAGTGCATGTCAAGCCTTGGTAAGGTTCTTCGCGTTGCGTCGAATTAAACCACATGCTCCGCTGCTTGTGCGGGCCCCCGTCAATTCCTTTGAGTTTTAGCCTTGCGGCCGTACTCCCCAGGCGGGGTGCTTAATGCGTTAGCTTCGGCACGGGGGGAGTCGACACCCCCCACACCTAGCACCCATCGTTTACAGCGTGGACTACCAGGGTATCTAATCCTGTTCGCTCCCCACGCTTTCGCGTCTCAGCGTCAGTACCGTCCCAGAGAGCCGCCTTCGCCACGGGTGTTCTTCCTGATATCTGCGCATTTCACCGCTACACCAGGAATTCCACTCTCCTCTTCCGGACTCTAGCCAGGGGGTTTGGGTCGACGTCTGAAGGTTGAGCCTCCAGTTTTCACAACCCACCTACCTGGCCGCCTACACGCTCTTTACGCCCAATAAATCCGGACAACGCTTGCCCCCTACGTATTACCGCGGCTGCTGGCACGTAGTTAGCCGGGGCTTCTTCTGGCGGTACCGTCACCCTCTGGGCTATTCACCCGAGTGGCTTCGTCCCACCTGAAAGAGGTTTACAACCCTAAGGCCTTCTTCCCCCACGCGGCGTCGCTGCGTCAGGCTTTCGCCCATTGCGCAAGATTCCCCACTGCTGCCTCCCGTAGGAGTCTGGGCCGTGTCTCAGTCCCAGTGTGGCTGATCGTCCTCTCAGACCAGCTATGGATCGTCGCCTTGGTGGGCCATTACCCCGCCAACAAGCTAATCCACCGCGGGCTCATCCTCGATCGGAGGCCGAAGCTACCTTTTCTTCCGCGCCCGAAGGCTCGAAAGGCTATCCGGTATTAATCCGGGTTTCCCCGGGCTATCCCAGAATCGAGGGCAGATTACCCACGTGTTACTCACCCGTTCGCCGCTGTCCCCGGGACCGAAGTCCCGGTTCTCGCTCGACTTGCATGTGTTAAGCGCGCCGCCAGCGTTCGTCCTGAGCCAGGATCAAACTCTCCGTGAAGAACTTGTCGCCGGCCTACGGGTCAAAATGACATCGAGTCAAAATGACACCGAACAGCCGACAAACGGTTGTCTTCCCTAGAGCTTGAGCTCAAATGTCTATCCGCACGTCGTCGCGGTCACACCCGAAGGCGCGGCCACGATTCGGTACGGCATCGACGGGAAATACCGCCACGTCCAGAGAACGGACGGGCGGTGGAACCTCTCGGCCACGCCGAAACGCGGACGAGAGGCCTCGTCGTTTTACGTACGCTGTTGAGTTTTCAAAGATCGATGCCGGTCGAGTCGGGCAACAAAAAGACCTCTGACAACTCGCGCCAGAGGCCCACGGATGATTCGGTACGAGGTCGTATCCGATCGTTCGAGGGCCGCTCCGGAGTCGAATGACAGGGTGCTCTTGCTGCCTCCCTCACGGGCGGCTTGCGAAGTGTAGCAACATCGTGCCCGTTTGTGTCAACCCCCGTTCGGGTACCGCACGAATCGGCGCTTGCCCGCCTGGACGACGGCGCCCGCCAGCACGTCCCGTGGGAGGTCGAGCTCACGCACCACGGCGCCGTCGACCTTCACCCCGCCCTGGCCGATCATCCGCCGGGCGTCGCTCGTCGAGAAGCCGAACGCGGTGGCGAGGAGTGCCGGCAGATGGATCGGGTCTCCGTCGGGCAAGGGGGCGAGGGCCACCTCCTCCGGCGCCCCACCCTCGCGGACGACCCGGGTGAAGTGCGCCTCCGCGGCGGCCGCCTCGTCGGGCCCGTGCCAGCGCGTCACGATCGCTCGCGCGAGCTCGAGCTTCGACGCCATCGCCTCGGCCGCGGGCGCTTCCCGGCCGACGACGAGACTCCACCACTGCGGCAGCGCACCGTCGGGGATCGACATCGTCTTCCCGAACATGTCGTTCGGGGCGTCCGAGATCCCGATCGTGTTGCCGCGCGACTTCGACATCTTCTCCGTGCCGTCGGTGCCGACCAGAAGCGGATACGTCATCACGATCTGGGGCTCGAGCCCGTAGTGCCCCATCACGTCACGACCGGCGAGCAGGTTGTACAGCTGATCCGTCCCGCCGATCTCGATGTCCGCCTCGACCGCGACCGAGTCGTAGGCCTGCATCAGCGGGTAGAGAAGCTCCGAGAGGGAGATGGGCTCGTGGCTCACGAAGCGCTTGGCGAAGTCGTCCCGTTCGAGCAGCCGCGCCACCGTCATCGTTCGCGTGAGGCGCACGACCTCGGCGTACGTCAGCTTCCCGAGCCACTCGCTGTTGTAGCGCACCTCCGTGTGACCCTCGTGCAGGACCCGGAACGCCTGCGCCGCGAACTGGTGCGCGTTCTCGTCGAGGACCTCGTCGGCGAGGACCGGCCGCTCCTGCGATCGACCGGACGGATCGCCGATGCGGGCCGTGTAGTCACCGATGATCAGAACGACCGTGTGCCCGGCCCGTTGGAATGCCGCCAGACGGTCGAGCACGAACCCGAAACCGAGGTGGATGTCCGGCGCCGTCGGGTCGATGCCGAGCTTGACCCGCAGCGGCCGACCGAGCTTCAGCTTCTCCTCGAGTCCCCCCGCAGGCAGCAGGTCGACGGCGTGCTCACGCAGGAGTTCGTCGGGCATCGGGTGATTCTACGGCGCGGGGCTGCGAGCCACGTGATCCCTCGAGAGGTCGGCGACCGAACGGCAGCCCGTCAGGTGAAGCGCCGTGGCGAGCTCCTCGCGGAGCAGGTCGAGGACGGTGCGCGCTCCCTCCTCGCCGCGCGCGGCCAGCCCCCACACCGGCATCCGTCCCACGAGCACGGCGCGCGCTCCGAGTGCGAGCGCGATCGCGACATCGGTGCCACGGCGGACGCCGCTGTCGAGGAACACCTCGAGCCGGTCGCCCACGGCGTCGACGATGTCGGGGAGAACCTCGACCGTCGGGGCCACCCCGTCGAGTTGCCGGCCGCCGTGGTTCGAGACGACGATGCCGGCCGCACCGTGCTCCGCCGCGCGGACCGCGTCGTCCGCCTCCAGGATCCCCTTGACGACCACGGGCACGGGCAGGGTGGTCGCGAGCCGTTCGAGGTACTTCCAGTCGAGCGCGGGATCGAGCATCTCGAGCCCCTCCCCGCCGACACCCGCGTCGATCGCGCGTCGCACAGCTGGCAGCGAGTCCTCCGGGAACGTCCAGTGGATCCTCCGCTCCCTGTCGCGAGCGCCGAGGACGGGCAGGTCGACGGTGAGGAAGACGGCCGAGAAGCCGGCCGCGAGCGCTTCCGCGATGAGCGCGTCGGTGACGGCGTGGTCACGGAAGACGTAGACCTGGAGAAAACGGGTGCAGTCGGGAGCGGCGGCGGCGACCTCTGCGGCGCCGGCGGTCGAAAAGGTCGACAGGCAGAGCGCCGCGCCCGCCGCGGCGGCGGCCCTGGCCATCCCCTCCTCGCCGTCCGCGTGTGCCATCTGCTGGTAGGCCACCGGGGCGACGATCAGGGGTGAGGCGAGCGTCTGGCCCAGCACGGTCGCCTCCGTCGAGACGCTCTCGATACCGGCCAGGACGCGCTGGCGCAGCCTGATGCGGGCGAAGCCCAGGACGTTCTCGGCCAGAGTGCGCTCGTCGCCGGCACCGCCAACGAAGTACTCGTACCAGTGAGGGTCGAGGAGCTCGGCCGCAAGCTGCTCGACGTCGGTCAGGGTCAGCGGCGTCTCCACCGCGCGAGCCTAACCCACTACAGGGGGTAGGCGACGACGCCCCAGACCGCCACCGCATACCAGAGGCCGAACGCGAGGCTCGTCACACCGAGCACCGGCGCCACGCCGTTGAACACGGACGCGACAGGCGCCAGGAGCGTGATCGACGCGGTGTGCGTCGTCATCGACACAGCGGTGAAGACTGCGAGTACGACGAGCGCAAGGCATGCGATCGCCGTCGACGGGATCGCGGCGAGGATGATGAGGCCGACCCCCGCGCTACCCCCGATGCCGTGCACGAGGCCGATTCCGAAAGCCCCGAGCGGAGACCGCACCCGCGTACCGTATTCGCCCGGTGGCCGTCGCGCAGGGTGAAGCGCGGAACGCGGCGTGCCGCGGGAGGCCGTCTTTCGATCGTCCCTTCGCGCGCCTAGGCAGCGAGCCGGGCTGCGACGGGTGCCCAGCGCCGAGAAGGCAGGGTCGGTCTCGAGTGCCTTGCGGAACCAACGAGCGCGCGGACGAATCTGCCGTCGAACGAAACGCGGCTGAACGCGCGACGGGCAAAGACGGCGACGAGGCCGATGCTCGTGATCGTGACGGCGAGCCCGAGGCTGAATGCGGCGATCAGCGCGAAGCCGAAGCCGATCCGGTGGATCGCGATCGCGGAGAGGAGCACGACGAGGGCGGAGGGGCACGGCAGCAGTCCGGCAGCGACGCCGACACCGAGAATCCCCCGGGACGTGAGCGACCCGTCGGCGTGATCGTGGTGATGGGAGTGGTCGTGCCCGTGTGAGTGCGCGGCGTGATGATCGTGACCGTGCCCGCCGTGGCCCGAATGCGAGTGGCCGTGAGTCGTGACCGTGGTCGTCGTGATGGTGGTCGGCCCAGTTGCCGCTCCGCAGCCGCTGGCGCAACACGGCGGCGCCGACTGCAACGACGAGCAGACCGGAGACCAGGGTCAGCCACGGGTACAGCTGGTCGGGCACGATGAACCGGGAGAGCAAGAGCGTGACGAGTCCGAGCCCGAAGACGCCGGCCGTGTGCGTGACCGTCACCGTCGCTCCGAGGAGGAACGCGTGCCGCGGCTGCCCCTTCGTCCCCACGAGGTAGCCGGCGACGAGCGCCTTCCCGTGCCCAGGGGTCAGCGCGTGGACGGCTCCCCAGAACGCCGCGATCAGCAGCGAGATCAGGATCACGCCGAGCGAGAGATCTCCTCGCTCGATGAGCGACTCGAACGCCTCGCTCTCATGCACGGGAGCGGCGCTGACCTCGATCACCGGGGCGAGTAAGGCGGCTGTCTCGGACGTGTACGGAGCGTCGCGATGCGGCTGTCGAGCGGCGAGCGGCAGGGACATCGGGTAGGCGCGACTCGTTCGAGTCGCTCGTCGCCGGGACGGAGCGTGCGTACGGTGGCACCGTCCCGTGCTGTGACGATGATTTCCCGCCAGCCGTCCGGCTCGAAGTGCGTCGTCGCTGAACGTGAGGCTTGTCCGCCGGGCGCGTAGCGCGATCACGGCGTCGAGGCGGATCGTCTCAGGCCACCGGAACCAGGTCGCTCCGCGTGCGGGGGACACGACCGAAGCGGGACGCGCGCCCGTCGACCTTAGCTCGAGGCTTGGTGCAAGTGAGGCAGCGTTCCGGGCGTCGACCCGATCGCCTTCCTGGAAGGTCGGGATCTCGGCGAGGTCGAGGGCGTAACGGACGAAGAGCCGTCGCCGGCGGGATCGATCGCCGCGAAGTGGTTGACGGTGAAGTTGCCGAGCGGATGCGCGGGCGGCAGCCGGCGCGAACAGGCCGAGTGCAGTCGCCGCGAGGACGACGAGAAGAACGACGAATCGCTTCACGAGAGTGCCTTTCGTGCGAGTGGTGCGAACAGCACCGAGAAGTTGGGGTTCAGCGCCAGCGCCTTCGCATACCAGGCCGTCATGCCGGCCTCGTCCCCGGCGCAGCCTGCCGCGTACCCGCGGTGGAACCAGAGGAGCGCGTCGCGCGTGCCGAGCCTGAGCGATCGCTCCGACCACGCGACCGCCTCGTCGCACCGGCCGGCGCGGGCGAGGGCCCAGCCGAGGGCGTCGTCGCCGTAGATGGATGGGCGATCCGCTCGCGCCCGCCGCGCGAGCTCCACGTTCTCGACGACCTCGACGAGATGATCGGCGCGATAGACGGCGGACTCGAGATCGACACGAACGCCGCCAGCGGAGAGCAGACGGTCGACGGCCGCAACCGTCGCCTGCTGACGGAGCGCCTCCCCGCGGCGTCCTGGCGTTGGAGGAGGTCGCCGAGGAGGCCGACGAACTGCGGCAGTGGGATCGTCTCCGACGCCTCGCGGGCGAGCGCTACGGCGCGCTCGACCCGCCCGCGCGCGGCTTCGACGCGCGCGCGCTGGTCGAGCGCGTAGACGTAGCCGGGGACGATCGCGAGCGCAGCGCGAAAATGCCTGTCTGCGGCGTCGACGCGGCCACGGCCGAACTCGAGCTTGCCGAGCTCGACCTCGACCCACGCGGTCGACTCGGCCTGGCCGCCCGAGGCATCGAGCGCCAGCTGCATCGCTGCGATGGCGCCCACCGTGTCGCCACTCAGTTCCCGTGCGTACGAGATCCGTGCGTACGACGCGAGATTCGGCTTCACCGACACCATCCGCTCGAAGCTCTTGAAGCCCTCCTCGTACAAACCCAGCTCGATCTGTGCATCACCGATCACTCCGTACGGCCGTGCCGAGTACGGCGCGAGCTTCTGCGCCTTGCGGCCGACCACGAGGGCCTTCGCGAACTCGTGCTGGATCAGCGCCAGGTTGCCGAGGCCGAGCGTCGCAGCGGGATCGTCACGCCGGGCCGCGAGAGCGGCGCCCAGCGCGGCATCCGACCGGGGAAGGTACGACGCGTCACCCGTCTCGCGCCAGCGCACCTGGTATGCGAGCCCGAGGGTCGCCAGTGTGTCGGGATCCCCCGGCACCGACGCGAGCTGCGCTTCCAGGTGGGCGATCGTCGACTCGGTACCCGCCGTGGTGATCCCGGAGAGCGCACTCTCCGAGACCACCGGTGGCGAGACGGTGGCCGACGGGCCCGCGGCGGGAGACTCCGCGAAGACACCGCCGAACAGTCCTCCGGCGAGAAGCGCAACGGCAACCACGCCGCCGGCCGGAATTCTCGTGCGATTCTTCATCGAAGTCTCCCTCCTTTCCGGTTTAGTTGTGTCCCGTGTGCGCGTAGCCCTGATTGGGCGCGGCGGCGTACGGGAACTGCGGCAGGAATGCCTGCTCGTTGACATCGACCCCATCGCCGACAACGTTGTTCGGCGAGAGGTTGCAGAGGCCCAGAGCACCCTCGAGGATGCTGCCGTAGCCACAGGCGACGGCACGGATCTCGATGTCCGTCACGTCGTCGGCGAGGCGGCGCCCGTTCGGGAAGCCCTGGAAGTCACCCGCGAGCACGCCGAGCCTGTTCGGCGATGCCGTGGGCGGGATTGCCGTGTTCGGCGAAGGAGATCCGCCTGGGTCGTCCCGGTGTAGTTGAGCGTCGGGACACCGGTGAGCAGGACGGCGACGAGATCGTCGCGGCCCGTCGCCGGAGCGTCCGGGAGCGGCGGGTAGAGCAAATTGACGAGCCCCGTCAGCTCCGGAGTGGTGTAGTACTGGACGAACTGGCTGTCGTCCTTCGGTGCGGACGCGTTCCAGAGATCCTTCTTCCCGACGGGAATGATGACCTCGTTCACGAGCGGGTTGCCGAGGCGCGAGACCTGCACCATCGGGCCGTTCGTGTCGAACGTGCCGTCGCCACGAAGGATGCGCACTTGCGGCCGGCTGGCGCTTGCGTAGATGCCGATCGTGCCGTCAGCGTTCGGTGCCTTGACGAGATCCGTCTTCGGCACCTGTAGTGCGATCGAGTGAACGTTGTAGTTCTCGAGTCCGTCCACCCCGGCTGCAGTGCCGAGCGGGATCGGTGCGCGGCGTTGAACGGACGCAAGCCACCGAGGTCGAAGATGCAGCCGAGGTCGGCGAAGAACGGATCGTCGCGCGGCCCGGCGAAGACCTTGCGCCGCCGTCGATCACCTTGACACCGGAGTAGGGGTCATAGGTCGGGTTGGAGCGTGGGCCGATGTTGGCCGGCGGGACCGGTACGTCGAGGCGATCACGGTGCGCGTCTCCTTGGCGCCCCGATCGTCGTCGTCCCTGTCATCGTCGTTCTTGCCCTTGTCGTCCTTACCCTTGTCGTCCGTGCCCTTGTCCTCCTTGTCCTCATCGTCCTTGCCCTCTCGTCTGCCCGTTGTTGTCGGCGCCGCGCTTCTGTCCGAGCGCTTCTCGTCGTCATCCCGCTCGTCGCGGTCTTTCCCCTGTTCCCTTCCCTTCGTGCTGTACGTACTCGCGCCGCCGCCGGAGACGACGCGCGTGACGGTGTACGTCTGCTTCACGTTGGGTCGGGGTCGGTACCGTCCGAGCCGATCGGGCCCGTGTTGTAGAGGAACGTGTTCCCGTTCGCGACGGTGGTCTTGAACCGGAACTCGTAGGTGACATCCGGGCGTGCGTCGCCGTTGTTGTCGACCTTGATCTCGTACAGCGCCGAGGGATCGAAGCGGTAGTAGTTCGGCCCGCCCGCCGGATCCTCGAACGGGATGTAGTTGGCGATGATCGTGACCGTGTCCGGTGCGTCGGCGACTGACGAACGCGTACAGGTCGGTGTTGTCGGCCGACGGGTCGTCGCCTATCAGCGGCGCTTCCCGGTGGCTCGACGCTCCCGCCGTCGACGGCCCTGGCCGACGAAGGCGGCTGCCAGGGCTGCGGCCGCGAGAGCCACGACGAGCCCAAGCAGTGAGCCTTTTTCATTGGAGTCCTTTCCCTTGCGTTGAGTTGCGGCTTGTTCGTCCGGGGCACGAGAACGGTTCGTGTGGGAGGCTCAGCTGCCTCGCCCCGTCACGCTCGATGGACCTGTCGTCTTCGACAGCCCCGCTGAGTGGCCAGGAAGCTACCACATTGTGTCCATGTTTTGTCAATTTTATGTCCTAATTCTGTCCAAATGGCAGCGACGCGCCGATCGTCTCCCCGGGCCGTACCCGGCACGAAGTCGCGCCGATTCCGGCCGTACACTTGTTCGGTGATCGACCTCCGAGGCCCGCCTGCGCGAGCTCTTCGGCTTCGCCGACTTCCGCCCCGGACAGGAGGAGGTCGTCCGCGCCGCCGTCGACGGCCGCGACACGCTCGCACTGATGCCGACCGGGTCGGGGAAATCGCTCACCTACCAGCTCGCGGCGATGCTGCGACCCGAGCCGACGCTCGTCCTCTCGCCGCTCATCGCCCTCATGAAGGACCAGGTCGACAAGCTGCCCGCCGAGATCGCCGCGACGGCGACGTTCGTGAACTCATCGCTCGAGGCGGACGAGACGGCGAGCCGCCTGCGCGACGTGGCTGCCGGTCGCACGCAGATCCTCTACGCGGCGCCGGAGCGGCTCCGAAACGCCTCGTTCGTCGAGACCCTGCGATCGATCGGCGTCGGCCTCGTCGTGATCGACGAGGTGCACTGCGTCAGCATGTGGGGGCACGACTTCCGGCCGGACTACCTCTTCATCCGACGGGCCCTCGAGGCACTCGGCGAGCCGACCGTGCTCGGGATGACGGCAACCGCCACGCCTGCCGCCGCAACGCAGATAGCGGCCGCACTCGGACGCGACCTCGCCGTCGTCCGAACGAGCGTCGTGCGGCCGAATCTCCGCTACGACGTCGCGCAGGTAGGCAGTAACGAGGATCGCCTGCGCATCCTCGTCGAACGCCTCGGTGCGATTCCCGAGGGAAGCGCGATCGTCTACGCGCGGTCACGCGATTCGTGCGAGCGCGTCGCGCGAACGCTCCGAGGCCACGGGATCCGGATGGAGCACTATCACGCCGGGCTCGAGGCGGACGAGCGCTCGCGCGTCCAGGACGACTTCGTCGCCGGACGGATCCGTGGCGTCGTCGCCACTACCGCTTTCGGGATGGGGATCGACAAGGCCGACGTTCGCTTCGTCTGTCTCTTCAACTATCCGGATTCGCTCGAGAGCTACGTGCAGATGGTCGGCCGCGCAGGGCGCGACGGTGCACCCAGCGAGACGCTGCTCCTCGCGAGTCCATCCGACGCAACTTCGGTGCGGAGATTCGCGGTCGGCGACATTCCCGCGGCGGACGATCTCCGCCTCGTCTACCGCGCGATTCGCGACCAGGGCGGCACGGTCGATCCTGCGCAGATCCCGTCCGGCGACCACGACCCGCGAGTTCTCGTCGGGATGCTCGAGCAAGCCGGCGTCGTTCGGCGCGGATACGACGCCGGGCGTTCGATGCGCATCGAGCTTCCTGAACTGGACGGCAACGCCGGGGCTGTCGTCGACGATCTCCTCGAGCGCTACGCGACCGAGGCGCAGGCACGGGTGGAACGCATCGTCCGCTTCGCCGAGAGCGACGTGTGCCGCCACCGCCAGGTCGCAGAGCACTTCGGCGAGACGCTCGACGCTCCGTGCGGCGCGTGCGATGTGTGCAACCCTCCGCGCGATCGCACTGCGACAAGAACCGCGAGTCCGCTGCCCGACGACGTCGCCGGCGCGATCGTTCGCGCGGTCGAGGGCCTGAGGTGGCCGCTCGGACGCCGTTCGCTCGCCGCGATGCTTCGTGGCTCGGTCTCCGCACCACCATCGGCGCGAGCCTCCGCGGCCTTCGGCATCCTGGCGGCCGCCTCGGAGGCCGAGGTCAAGCGATGGATCAAGTCGCTCGAGACCGCCGGCGCACTCGTCGAAGCCGAGACGGATGACGGCTTTCGCGTCCTCGGCGCTGTCGCCGGGACGAGCCTGCCGTCATTCCGGTCGCAAACCGGCGGGCCGGTCGACGACTCCGTGCTCGAGCGCCTCCGAGCCTGGCGGCGCGATCGTTCGCGCCAGGACGGTGTGCCGGCCTACGTCGTCCTGCACGACGCGACGCTCCGTGACCTGGCCGCTGCGCAGCCGCGGAGCGTGCACGAACTGGCGGCTGTGAAAGGACTCGGCCCGACGAAGATCGAGCGCTACGGCGACGACATCCTCGCCCTTCTCGTTCCTGTCCGTACCGGGGCACGCTAGAACGTC
The DNA here is from genome assembly GCA_963721955.1 of uncultured Thermoleophilia bacterium. Lineage (GTDB taxonomy): Bacteria > Actinomycetota > Thermoleophilia > Gaiellales > Gaiellaceae > Gaiella. The sequence continues at coordinate 191,530 of CAVRKG010000001.1, forward strand.
CGGCGATCCCACTCGTAACCGGTGGTGAACGGGATCCCGGGCGGCGAGAGCTAGAATGACCTGCTTGCGGCTTCGACGACGCACGCACGCGCCCCGCAGGCGGGGCCGGATTCGGAGACTGCGCCTGTTTGCAGTGCTCACCGTTCTGGTGCTGCTGTCGGGAATGGCGTTCACGTTCGGCCTCGTTCGCGCCGTCGCGAGTGAGATCCCACAGCTCGACCCGGCGGCACAGCGTGGCGAAGTCGACGGGGTCATCTACGCGGCCAACGGCCGCTCGGTCCTCACCGTGCTGCGCGGCGACGAGAGCCGCGTCCTCTTGAAGGACATCGAAGACGTGTCCGCGATCATGCGCCAGGCGATCGTCTCGGTCGAGGATCGCCGCTTCTACGATCACAACGGTGTCGACATTCGCGGCATCGCCCGCGCCCTCTGGCAGGACATCCGCTCCCAGAAGGTCGTCGAGGGCGGATCCACGATCACACAACAGTTCGTCAAGAACGCCTACATCCGGAACCAGAGGACCATCGGACGGAAGGTGCGCGAGGCTGCGCTTGCGTGGCAGCTCGAGCAACGCTGGACAAAGGACCGGATTCTGCTCGCGTACCTGAACACGATCTACTTCGGGAACGGCGCCTACGGTGTGCAGCAGGCGGCGCGAACCTATTTCCGCAAGGGCGCAGGTGATCTGACGCTCACCGAGTCCGCCCTCCTCGCCGGCCTTCCAGCCGACCCGTCGCTGTACGACCCCGCCCGCCACCCGCGCGCCGCAACGCAGCGGCGGCTGTTCGTGCTCCAATCGATGTTCGACCAGGGCAAGATCACGAGCCGTCAGCTCCGGACCGCGTCGCGCGCTCCGCTTCCGGCCGCCGGTGAGATCAGGCTTCCGGGCACACAGGGACCGGGCCAGTACTTCGTCAACTACGTCAAGGATCAGCTGATCGCGAAGTACGGTGCGGGCCGCGTGTTCGGCGGCGGTCTCAAGGTGACGAGCACGATCGATCTCGCGCTGCAGGAGACGGCACACAAGGCGATCGAAAGCGTCCTCAAGACACCGGGAGGGCCGGCCGCTGCGCTCGTCGCGATCGACCCTCACACGGGTGCGGTCCGCGCGATGGTCGGCGGCTCCGATTTCCGCAAGAGCCAGTTCAACCTGGCCACGCAGGCCGAGCGCCAGCCGGGGTCGTCATTCAAGCCCATCGTGCTGGCGACGGCTCTCCGGCAGGGCATCTCGCCGACGACGACGTTCGAATCGAAGCCCGTCGACATCGACGCGGGCGGCCGCATCTGGAAGGTGACGAACTACGAAGGTGACTACCTCGGCAGGGTCGACCTCTCGAAGGCCATGGTCGCATCGGACAACTCCGTCTATGCACAGCTGACCAAGCTCGTCAGCCCCAAGGCGATCGTCGGCACGGCCCACGCGCTCGGGATCGGCAGCAAGCTCGATCCGTACTTCTCGATCGGACTCGGGGCGGTGGCGGTCAACCCGCTCGACATGACGCGCGCGTACGCGACCATCGCCAACCAGGGCGTCCGCGTCGACGGTTCGCTGACCGGCAATCGGCCGCGGGTGATCGAGCGCGTGGAGTTCGCCCGCACCGGCCGCGCGGCCGACAACCGCCCGGTCGGCAAGGAGGCGCTGACGACGAGTGAAGCCGACCTCCTGACGTCGATCCTCCAACGCGTGGTCACGTCGGGCACGGGGACACGCGCCGCCCTCCGCGACCGCCCCGTCGCCGGCAAGACCGGAACGACGGACCAGTACGGAGATGCGTGGTTCGTCGGGTACACGCCACAGCTCGCCGTCGCGGTCTGGGTCGGCTATCCCGACGAGCTCAAGCCGATGCTGACCGAGTTCAGCGGCGGGCCGGTCACGGGTGGGACCCTGCCCGCCATGATCTGGAACGCCTTCATGACCGCGGCCGACGCGCAGCTCGCGATCCCACCCGAGTCGTTCCCCGACACCCCGTACCTCCCGTCGCAGCAGCGGCGGATCGTCTGGCGCGGTGGGTCCTACAAGCTCGACAACGGCTACTGCCCCGGAACGCAGCTCGTCTCCTACTTCGAGGGCCGCGGTCCCTCGGTCGAGGCGACGTGCTACGCCGACGAGGTATCGGTGCCGGTCGTCGTCGGCCGGACGGTCGACGGAGCGAACGAGATCCTCTCGCAGGTGCCCCTTGGAAGTGAGCTGATCGGGATCCCTGCGAAGATCGGGAAACGACCCGGTCTCGTCGTCAACCAGGAGCCCCGGAGCGGCTTTCTCTCCGCCAACGGCACCGTCCGGCTGTACGTCACGCGCCCCGATCCACGCTTCGGCTTGCTGCCGAACCTCGTCGGATCGAGCCTCAGCGCCGCTCGTGCGCGCCTCCGCGCGATCAAGGCCCAGACGACCATCAGCTACGACGTCGGCCCGGCGGGATCGGTGCTCGAGCAGTCGCCCGAGCCGGGGGTCGCCGCCGGGCCCGGACTCAAGGTCGCGCTGCTCGTGGGCCAGGCGAGAGCCATTCCGACCCCTTGACGACGTAGCGCCACGGCAGTTCGACCGCCTTCGACAAACCCACCCGGGGAGTCGCGAGGACGTCCGGCGGGTGCTCCGGGGGCTCGAGCAGAAACGGTGGCAAGCCGACGAAAGCGCCGTCGGCCTCGCCCGTGATCCCGAGCGCCTGCGTGAGCTTTCCGGGACCGGAGCAGAGCGACCGCTCGTCGACGTTCCCGCGGCGGGCTCGCATCTCGGCGAGGCCCTGTGTCGGCGCGAGGGCGCGCAGCAGCACCGCGGCTCCGGTCCCCACGCGCTCGCACGCGATGTTCACGCACCAGTGGATGCCGTAGGAGCGATACACGTACAGCGTCCCCGGTCGGTCGAACATGGAGCCGTTTCGCAGCGTCCGACCGCGGAACGCGTGGCTCGCCGGATCATCCGGCGCGTACGCCTCGACCTCGACGATCGTGCCGCCGACGCCGGCGTGGAGAAACGTCCAGCCGAGGAGACCGCGTGCAACGTCGTGCACGCTGCCGGCGAGGAGCCTCTCGAGAGTCAACCGGAGTCGGGAAAGAGGGGTGCCTGCGGCGGCCTGCGACGGCGCGGGCGTTTCGGGTGAGGTGCAGGTTGCTCGGCCCCCATCTCCTCGAGGATCGACTCCTGTGTGCGCGAGGCGACCATCGCTTCGCCCATGCCCTCGACCCAGACGAGCGTCCGCCGCCCGTTCCCGCGCTCTTCGCCGACGATCGGCTCGAGCGCATAGATGCGGTCGGCCCGGACGTACTTTCCGAAGCCGAGGAACACCATTCGCGCTACTCCGCCCATGATGGGCACAGTATGGCCAATGGAATCGGTCTGGGACTATCCGCGACCTCCTCGGCTCGAGGTGGTGGACAAGCGGCTCCGCGTCGTGCTCGGGGGCACCGTCGTCGCGGACACGACGCGCGGTCATCGCGTCCTCGAGACGAGCCATCCGCCGGGGTACTACTTCCCCCGCAGCGATGTTCTCGCGGGCGCACTCGTTGCGTCGCGCGGAGGCCAGACGTTCTGCGAATGGAAGGGTGCGACCGCGTACTACGACGTCATCGGCGGCGAAGGGAGACGCGTCGAGCGTGGAGCGTGGACGTTCCCCACCCCGTCCAGTGGCTTCGAGGCGATCCGTGACGCCGTCGCCTTCTACCCCGGTCCGATGGACGAATGCACGGTCGGGGGCGAGAGGGTGACCCCGCAGGCGGGCGGCTTCTACGGCGGCTGGATCACGAGCGACCTCTCGGGGCCGTTCAAGGGTGAGCCAGGGACAACGGGCTGGTAGGGCCGGCTAGCCCTGGCCCAGCGCGCGTCGCAGGATGTCGGCGACGAAGGCCTGATCCTCCCAGGAGAGACGCGCGTGGAACGGCAGAGCGAGCGTCCGCTTGCTCTTCTCCTCCGCGATCGGGCAGAGGCCCTCGTCGAAGCCGTAGCGCTCGCGCATGTAGCTCTGCAGATGGATGCACGGGAGATAGCGCGCCGTGCCGATGCCGTGTGCTTCGAGCGTCGCGATCACGTTCTCGCGATCCGCGGCTGCGGGCAACTCGACGACGTAGACGAACCACGAGCGCTCGTGGTCGGCGTCGTCGGGACAGGGAAGCCCGAGGCCGTCGATGCCGCCGAGCAGCGCCGTATAACGCGCCGCGACCTCGGACCGTCCCGCGAGGATTCGCTCGAGCTTCTCGAGCTGGCCGATTCCGATCGCGGCCCGGATGTCGTCGATGCGGTAGTTGAACCCGAGCCGCGCGTGGTCGAGCCACCCGCCACCGTCGGCCCGGCCCTGGTTCCGCAGGCTCTTGAGGAGCCTCCAGGTGTCCTCCGACCACGTCGTCACGACCCCGCCTTCCCCCGTCGTGATCTGCTTGTTGGGGTAGAAGGCCCACACGGCATCCTGGCCCTGCGCACCGAGCGGCGCCTGCTTGTAGCGCGCCCCGAGCGCCTCACAGGAGTCGTCGATCAGCGTGAGGTCGTGGCGTCTCGCGATCGCTTGCAAGTCGTCCAATTCGCTCGGATATCCGAAGATGTCGACGGCGACGATCGCCTTCGTCCGAGAGGTGACCGCCGCCTCGACCGCCGCGGGATCGAGGTTGAGCGTGGTCGGGTCGATGTCGGCGAAAACCGGCACCCCGCCCTCGTAGATCGCACAGTTCGCAGACGCCACGAACGAGTACGGCGACGTGATCACCTCGTCGCCGGGCCCGATCCCGGCCGCGACGCACAGGAGATGCAGGCCGGCGGTTCCGCTCGACACCGCTGCCGCATACGGAGCGCCGACGGCCGCCGCGAGACCCTCCTCGAACCGGTCGATCCAGGGGCCGAGCGACAGGCGTCCCGAGCGCAGCACCTCGACCGCGAGCTCCTCCTCCCTCTCGTCGAGCCAGGGCGCGGACAGCCCGATCTGCCGCGGTGCCACGCTCACGCTTTGGCGGGCACGACGTCGACGACGTCGAGCCAGTGCGACCAGCGTTCGTTGCGCCCGTTGACCGTGTCGAGGTAGTTCGTCTGGATCTCCCGCGTGACCGGTCCGACCCCGAGCTCCTGGTCGTCGACTGCCCGCACGGGCGTCACCTCGGCCGCTGTCCCGGTCATGAAGAACTCGTCCGCGAGGTAGAGATCCGATCGGATCAGCGGAGCCTCCTCGACGACGTAGCCGAGATCCTGCGCGATCGTGATCACCGCATCACGGGTGAGACCGGGGAGAATCGAGGTCGAGAGCGGCGGCGTTCTGATGACGCCGTTCTTGACGACGAAGATGTTCTCGCCGGGGCCGTCGGCGACGAAGCCGTCATCGGTGAGCAGGATTCCCTCGTCGTACCCTGCGCGACGAGCCTCCGTCGTCGCCAGCATCGAGTTGAGATAGACACCGCTCGCCTTCGACGCATGCGGGATCGTGTTCGGTCCGACCCGTTTCCACGACGAGATACAGGCCGTGATCCCGTTCTCGAGTGCGTTCTCCCCGAGATACGCACCCCAGGGCCAGCTCATGATCACGGTCTCGACCGGATTGCCCTGAGTCGAGACTCCCAGCTGGCCGTAGCCGTAGAAGGAGATGGGCCTGATGTAGCTGGCCGGCAGTCCATTCGCGCGCACGAGATCGTGCGTGGCCGAACGCAACTCCTCGACCGAGTACGGAATCTCCATGTAGAGCAGGCGCGCCGAGTCGTGCAGGCGCTGCAGGTGATCTGCGAGGCGGAACACCGCCGGCCCCTTGGGCGTCTCGTAGCAACGGATGCCCTCGAATACGCCGGATCCGTAGTGGAGCCCGTGAACGCCGACATGCACCTTCGCGTCGGCCCAGTCGATGAGCTCGCCGTTCATCCAGATCTTGTCGGTCTGCTCCATCACGGTCCTCCGGGGGTTCGTGGTCTCGGTGAATGCGTCGGCAACAGGGTCCAGTCTAGCCCGCCCGCACGCGTCACTCCTTGACGATATCGACCGTCACACCGCGCGTCAGCCGGACGAGCTCGGGCGGCGAGACCATTGCCATGTGGCGGTCGGAGCCGGCGCCGACCCAGACGACGTCGTTCGAGAGGATCGATTGCTCGACGAGGACCGGTACGCCTTCGGGAGGGGGAAACGGGGCCACGCCCCCGGGCGCGAAGCCCGTCGTGGCGAGAACCTCGTCCGGCCGCGCGACGCGTGCATCCTGCTCGCCGACCCCCGCAGCGACCTTTGTGGGGTCGGCACGCCGGTCGCCGGGGACGAGCGCGAGCACACGGCGCGTGCCGCACACGAAGACGAGCGACTTGACGATCTGCTCGAGGTCGCAGCCGACCGCGTCAGCGGCAGCCTGGGCCGTGGGCGTGGTGCTCTCGAACTCCTCGAGCCGTGACTCTGCGCCCGCAGTACGGAGGAAGACGGCGACGCGCTCGACGGGCTCGGGCCAGGTCATCGGCCGATTGTAGGACGACCGGAAGGCGCTAGTAGACGAACGGGATCAACCGTCGCCGGACCCGATCCCGATAGGCGGGGTAGTCGTCGTAGGCGGCCTCGAGGAGGTGCTCCTCGTACCGCAGCTTCGCCCCCCAGAGGACGGCGAGGGCGACCGAGAGCGCGAACGCAGGGATGCTCGTCCAGAGCGCGTATCCGAGAGAGAGCCCGAGCCCACCCGCGTAGATCGGGTGCCGGACGATCGCGAACGGACCGGTCGTGACGAGTCCCACCGGTATCGGTTTCGGGAACGGTGTCAGAGCGCGGCCGAGCGTCCGCGCAGCCCACACGGCGAAGCCGGCTCCGGCGATCGCCAGCGCCGTGCCCACGATCGAGAGAGCACGATGCGCACCCGCGGGCCACGCGGGCGGGAGGAACCCTGCCGCCACGACCACGGCGATGAGCGCGAACTGACCGACGACCCAGCCGCCTCCCCGACCGCTCTCTGCACGCTGCGTCTGCGCGATCTCAGCCCCCGAGCTCGACGAAGATCGCGTCTCCGAAACCGACGTTGTGCATCTCGTCGATCAGCGCGTCCGAGGGAGGCTCGTCGACCGACAGCGCCATCAGCACGCGCCGCCCGTCGTGTCGACGTGAGACCGCCATGTTGGCGATGTTCGCGCCGTTCTCGCCGAACAGCGTTCCGACCCTCCCGATCACGCCGGGAACGTCGTCGTAGCGGAAGAACACCATGTCGCGCGCGAGCTCGATGTCGATGCCGAACCCGTAGGCGCTCGCGAGGAACAGGCGTGGCTCCGGCCCGACCGTCGTGCCGGAGACCTCTACCTCGACGCCACCCTCCCCCGTCACGCGCACCTCGACGACGTTCGTGTAGTCGCGTGATTCCCTCACCCGCTCCTCGGAGACCGTGATCCCTCGCTCCGCAGCGAGCAACGAAGCATTGACGTAGTTCACCGTCTGGTCGACCCGCCCCCGGAAGATGCCGTCGAGCGCCGCGATGGTGAGCAAGCGCGTGTCGTAGTCGGAGAGCAGCCCGTGCGCAGAGACGGCGACATGCCGCGGCCGCCCGCCGGCGAGCTCGACGGCTAGCCTGCCGAGCTTCGCCGCCAGCGGAACGAACGGCGCCAGTACCTCGAGCGATGCCTTGTCGACCACGGGGATGTTGACCGCGTTGGACACCAGCCCGCCCTCGAGAGCGGCCACGACCTGCTCGGCGATGATCACGCCGGCGCGATCCTGCGCCTCGTCGGTCGAGGCGGCGAGGTGCGGCGTGACGACGACGGAATCGAGTTCGAGCAGCGGCCCGTCGTAGGGCTCCCTCGAGAAGACGTCGAGAGCGGCGCCTGCGAGCTTGCCGGAGGTAAGGGCGTCGAAGAGCGCCTCCTCGTCGACCAGTGCTCCCCGAGCGGCGTTCACGATCCGGGCGCCATCCTTCATCTTGGCGATCGTTTCGCGATTGATGATCTGCCGCGTCTCGTCTGTGAGGGGGGAATGGAGCGTGAGGAAGTCGGCCAGCGCGAGAACATCGTCCACCGTGGGTGCCTGCTCGACTCCGAGCTCACGAAATCGATCCTCCGAGACGAACGGATCGAAGGCGACGACGTTCATTCCGATTCCAACCGCCCGGCGCGCCACCTGCTGGCCGATCCGACCGAAACCGAGGATGCCGAGGGTCTTGCCCTCGAGCTCGACCCCGCCCCACTTCGAACGCTCCCAGCGGCCCTGCTTGAGCGCTCCATGCGCCTGTGGGATGTTGCGTGCGAGTGCGACGATCAGCCCAACGGTCTGCTCAGCCGCCGAGACGATGGTGGATTCCGGCGCGTTGGCGACGAGAATGCCCCGTCGCGTCGCGGCCTCGACGTCGACGTTGTCGACACCGACGCCGGCACGGCCGATCATGGTCAAATTCGTCGCGGCGTCGATGAGCTCCGCGGTCATCTTCGTCGCGGAGCGAATGACGATCGCGTCGTACCGGTCGATGATTTCCTCGAGGGGCGTCGTCTGGTCCTCGTCGACCTCGAACTTCGACCGCAGGAGCTCGATCCCCGCGGTCGCGATCTTCTCGCGCACGAGTACGCGCATCGTCAACCTCCCGACTCGTATGCGGCGAGTGCCGCTGCTCCCGCTGCCCCGACCGCGATCGTCGCTCCCATCTCGACGAGTTGCAGCTCGATCGCGCCGAGCGCCGTCGTGATGTCGAAGACGTCGACGTACCCGATGTGGCCGATGCGAAAGAGACGATCGACGAGGTCTCCGTGCCCTCCGGCGATCGTGATCCCGTAACGGTCGCGCAGGGCGAGCCTCAGCGCGACTGCATCGATCCCGGGAGGCGTCAGGATTCCCGTCAGCACGGCCGCGCCGTCGTCGTCGGGCGAGTACAGCTCGAGCCCCATTGCCTTGGCGCCGGCCCGGCAGGCGCGGCCGAGCGCGACGTGACGTGCGAAGACGTTCTCGAGTCCCTCGGCGAGGATGAGCTCGAGAGCCGCGTCGAGTGCGACGACGGTCGAGGTGGCCGGTGTGAAGGGCGTACTGCCCTTCTCCTGCGCGGCTCGGGCGCGGGCCCAGTCCCAGTAGAACCGTGGCGAGGCGGCCTGTGCGGCCTTGTCCCAGGCGCGCTCCGAGACAGCGGCGAACGCAAGCCCCGGCGGAGTCATGAGCGCCTTCTGGGACCCCGTCACGACGACGTCCACGCCCCACTGATCCGTTTCGAGCGGCACTGCCCCGAGACTCGAGATCGCATCGACGACCGAGATGACGCCGTGGTCGTTGCACGCGGCGACGAGGGAGCGGAGGTCGGAGACGACGCCGGTGGAGGTCTCCGAATGCACCAGGAACGCCGCCTTCGCGCCGCTCTCGGCCAACTCACGGGATACGTCGGCGGCTACCGGCGTCTGTCCCCAGTCGTAGCTCAACGCGACGACGTCGAAGCCGAAGGCCGCCCCCATCTTCTGCCACCGCGTCCCGAATTCGCCGTGCGACACGACGAGTACCTTTTCGCCGGGCGACAGGAGGTTGACGAACGCCGATTCGTACGCTCCCGTACCGGAGGCCGTGAAGACGAGCACCTCGTTCTGCGTTCGGAACACGGTCTTGAGACGCGTCAACGTCGCGCTGAAGACACTCTTGAAGTCGGGCGAACGGTGGTGAATGACCGGCTCCGCCAAGGCGGCGAGAACACCCGGGGGCACGGGTGTCGGGCCCGGCGTGAGGAGATAGCGCTTCTGCGGCATCGCTGCGAGCGTAGCTATCCCGCCTGCATCGTCCAACCGGCTGCCGCTCTCGCGTCGGCGTGGACGCTGGCGGACGGGTCGGGCCATTACGCTCTTCGTCCATGGATGCACTTCTCGCCTTCGCAGCGACGCTCGTCTCGCTTCGCCTCAGCGCCGACCTCGTGCGCCGGTACCGCGTGCGACCTGCGCCCGGCCTGCTCGGCTGGGCCGCAGCGCTGTTCGCTTTCGCCGCGGGCTCCGGAGCCCTCGCCTGGGGTGCGGCGGCCGGCTGGAGCGATGCCGCGTTCCGCGTCTACTACCTCTTCGGCGGACTCCTCGCGGCCGCACTCCTCGGCGCGGGGTCGCTGCTGCGGGTCGGGGTCCGTTGGGCTGCGCCGGTGTCGATCGCCTACGTCGGACTCGCGATCGGGATCGCGATCGCGGTCCCGCTGACGACACCGGTCGGCGGCGCCTCGATTCCCGAGGCACAGGCTCACCTCGAGTTCTTTCCCGCCCGAGCGCTCGCGATCGCGGCGAACTCGCTCGGCACGCTCGCAGCCGTCGCCGTGTCCTGCATCGGACTCCGCCGGAGGCCGTTCGGGAACAGCCTCATCCTGGCCGGGCTTCTCGTGGCTGCGGTCGGGAGCGCCCTCGCCGGGCTCGGCCAGGCCGAGACGTCCGTCTTCTCGATCGCCGCCGCGGTGCTGCTGTATGCGGGCTTCGTCGTGCCTAGTCGCGCATCGGAGCCTGCGACCGGCGTTCGCGCCGAATCCGCCGGCGCCGTTCCCTGAGCCACACGGCCGCCAACGCACCTCCTGCGAGGAGCCCGAGCGCCACCTCGGCGAGCAGCCCCGGCGTGCCGCCGTGCGCGAGCACGCTCACCCCCGCGAGAGCAACCACAGGCCGCCTACCGTGTAGATGACCATCAGCGCCAGCATGGCGTATTGGCTGCGAAGCGCGTCGTGGCGATCCCTGAAGATGGCGACGGCGCGATCGTGGGCGACGGCGAGACCGGCGACATGGCCGATCACGAGGGCCGCGACCTGGACGTACCAGACGCTGTTCGGGGACAGGACCGCGATGTCCGGCACGACGTCCGCTGTCCCGAACAGGTTCCAGCCCTTGCCGAAGGGATCGGAGAGCAGCGGTACGGCGTATTGCCCCTGGATCACGAACAGCGAGAAGTAGTGGGCGATCGTGTACACGAGCGCGATCGGGACGAGCGAGAGGACGAAGTCCGGCACGAGCGTCCGTGGGGCGCGCACCAGAGACCGCGCGAGCGCACACGCGCCGACGAAGGCGAGGAGGACGACGACGATCGCGGCGAGGAGTCCGAGGACGCTCAGTCCGGTCACGATGAGCTCCCCGGTGCCGGGCCGGTCGAGGATGTACGGGCCTTCTACTCGGGCGACGAGGTCCTGCCATGCCGTCGTCCTGCTGTACCCGTCGAACCCGACGGAGCCGAGCGCGACGGCGAGAAAGACCGCCGAGCCGGGCATGGACTCTGGGCCGGCGAGCCCGGTGAAAGGAGCTCGCGCGTGAAGTCTTCCGTCGCGGTACTGGATCGGCGCGATCCGCGCGATGTACGAGAACAGGATTGCGAAGCCCTCTCCCCGCGAGGTCCAGGTCTCGCGTCCGAACGCCACCATGCCGAAGAGCGTGACGTAGGAATAGAGGGCAATCGCGAACGCGAGCACCCGCGGGTTCGAAGGGTCCGCGTAGCAGAGCTCGAGGGCGACGAAGGCGAACAGGGCGATCGCCCCGGGATAGCGGCCGAACCGCTCCGGGTAGACGGCGAGCGGACGCGCCTCGCGGCCGAGCCTCTCCCAGACCCAGACGAAGGCGTCCGCGAGCGCGCGCCACGGGCTCAGCGCCCGCCAGACGTCGCCGAGGAAGAGCGACAACAACGGCAGTCCGATCCAGAAGACGACGTACACCCAGGTCGGAGCGAGATTCGCGAGGGGGTCAGAGGTGCCGAAGAGGGCGGCCGCGAACACGGTCAGGAACATCACGACGGCGACGATCTGAACCGCGATCCGCAACGGTCCGGTGACGATCGCGGACATCCGGGCGCCGAGGTCGCGGCCAATCGCGCGCCGCTCGAGCTGCGGCGACTTCCACAACGCTCCGAGCGCGATGAACGACACGACGAGCACGAGGGCCGCACCCCAGTAGAACAGCCAGCGGGGAACGGGGAGGTCCTGGACTCCCCCGATCCCGTGGGCGACGATGTTCGGGAGCAGCGCGCTCAGGGCTTGACCGTGATCTGCGCGAGCAGCGCGTGCACCGGGTGCAGCTCGAGCTCGAAGCGACCCGGCACGTTGGCCACGAACTGGATCACGGTCGGCTTGCCCTTCACGACGGCCTTCTCGAAGTTGTAGCCGTGCAGGTGCACCTGGCTGCCGACGTCGGTCTGCAGGACGATCCGGACGATCTGTCCCTTCTTGACGGTCGGCCGCGCGATGCCGCCGACCGGCCGGCCGTTGACCGCCTTGATCGAAACGATCACCGGCTTCACCGCTGGTCGCGCGACCGCGAAGGCGCCCTTCATCCCCGCGGCCGCATGCCCCGGCAGCGTGCAGACGTATCGATACTTGCCCGACTTGGTGAACGTGACGGTCACTTTCGCCTTCTTGCCCGGCGCGAGTTCGGGTGTGGACTTGCCTGCGATCTTGAAGTCGTGGGCGAACTTGCCCTTGTTGACCACGGTGAACACGACCTTGCCGACAGGTGCCTTCGACTTCGTGAGCTTGAACCTGAACTCGGTGGCCGACACGGTGATTCGCGTTGCCGGTCCCGAAGCTGCCTGGGTCGTCTGGATCGGGATCGCGACGGCGACCAACGCGATCGCGACGACGGGTGACTTGCGCATGAGCCCTCCTGAGATCTCTGTTTCCGCGTGCCTACGCCGCGGTTGGACGATGCTCAGAGAAGGATGGGCGGCCCGCGGCCCGCGCGGGCCACCGTGCGTGTCTGTCCGAGCGGTCGCCCGATCACGTCTGGAAGGGCGAGCGAGAGGCTGCCGAGCCGCGGCACGGATCGCCGAACGGGAACGACCATCGCGCCGGCGAGACGCCGTGCCGCCACCCAGACTGCGATCGCGAGCGGAAGCTGCAACGCCACGCCCAGCCACAGGACCGGGCTCGTGAGCAGGAAGGGGATGTGCCCCGTGTGGAGGAACCGCTCGAGGTGCTCCTGCACCGCGAACGCAACGACACCGGCTCCCACGGCGAGCTTGGGAGAAGCGCTACGGGCACGGGTGTCGACGGCCAGCCCGACAACGGCGATCGTCGCGAGCACGAGAACGACCTGCGGCGCATGGGCCAGATACCCGTGAAACGTGTCCGCCGGCGAGCCCACGACGCGGTACGCGACAGCGTGGCCGAGGAGAACGCTCGCAGCAGCGAACGGCAGCGTGACGAGCCAGATCAGGGCGCGGCGCACACGAACAATGATGCCTGAGCGGGCTTCAGCCCGTCAGCTTGGCGCGGACGAGCTCGCTGACGACCCGTGGGTTGGCGTTGCCACCGGTCTCCTTCAGCACCTGCCCGACGAAGAAGCCGAGCAGGCCTTCCTTCCCGCCACGGAATGCCTCGACCTGCCCGGGATTGGCGGCGATGATCGCATCGATGACGGGGTCGAGCGCGGACGCATCGGAGACGGCCTCCTGCGCGACGTACGGCGTCGCCGAGAATCCTGGCTCCCCCACCCTGGAGATCGCCTCGTCGAACACCTGACGAGGGATCCGATCGCGAGCGTCGACGATCCGCGCGAGCTCGGTCGCCGCGACGGCGGCGGGGTCGACACCCGCGCCGACGAGGTTGTTGGCGATGACATTCGCAGCGGCGACCCGGTCGGCTCCCGCCGCGACCGTCGCCTCGAAGAGGCCGTCGAGACCGCCCGTGACGAGGACGAGCGCACGCTCGAGGTCGAGCTCCTCCGCGAGACGCCCGATCCGCTCGGCCGGCGGCTCGGGCAGCTCCGAGCGAAGTCGCTCGACCATCTCGTCCGACGGGTCGACCGGAACGAGGTCGGGCTCAGGGAAATAGCGGTAGTCGTCGGCCTCTTCCTTCGATCGGCGCGGAGTGAGCGTCCCTGAGCCGGCATCGAAATCGAACGTCTCCTGCCGCACCACCCCACCCGACTCCCAGATCGCGATCTGCCGAGCGACCTCGGCGTCGATCCCGCGGGCGATGTAGTTGAACGAGTTGAGGTTCTTGATCTCGGTGCGCGTCCGCAGCTCATCCGTTCCGGCGGGGCGCACCGAGACGTTGGCATCGACGCGCAGCGTGCCCTTCTCCATCTCTGCATCCGAGATACCGAGCTCGACGACCGTCTGTCGCAGGAGCTGCAGGAACCGCTTCGCGTCTTCGGCGGAACGGATGTCGGGCGCGGTGACGATTTCGACGAGGGGTGTTCCGCCTCGGTTGTAGTCGACGAGCGAGTACTCGGCGCCGCCGATGCGTCCCGAGTGACCGCCCATGTGCACGGTCTTGGCGGCGTCTTCCTCGAGGTGGGCGCGGACGATCCCGACCTCGAGTGAACCCCCGGTCAGAGGCACTATCATGTTGCCGTTTATGCAAGAAGGCATATCGTACTGGGAGATCTGATATCCCTTCGGCAGATCGGGGTAGAAGTAGTTCTTGCGGGCAAAGACCGCACGCGACGGGATCTCGCAGCCGAGCGCCAGCCCGAGCTTCACCGTCCACTCGATCGCCGTCCGGTTGATCACCGGCAGCGCCCCGGGGAACCCGAGGCAGACGGGGCAGGTCTGGGTGTTCTCCCCTGCCCCGTAGCCGGCCGCGCAGCGGCAGAACATCTTCGTCCGCGTCTTCAGCTGCACGTGGATCTCGAGGCCGACGACGGTCTCCCACGCAACGCCGGCCTCGGTCACCGGAGCCTCGCAGGGACGACGTCGAAGCCGACTGCTTGCTCGAGCGCATGGCCGGCGCGAAACAGCGTGTTCTCGCCGAACTGGCGGCCGATCAACTGGAGGCCGACCGGGAGCCCGTCCGACAGCCCGGAGGGGACGTTGAGGCCGGGCAGGCCGGCGAGGCAGGAGGGGATCGTCATCACGTCACACGCATACATCGCGAGCGGATCGGCTGCCTTGTCTCCGAGCGGGAACGCGACCGTCGGCGATGTCGGCGTTGCGATCAGATCGAACCGGTCGAGCGCGTCCCGGTGCTCGCGGATCAACAGCGTCCTGACCCGCTGCGCCTGCCCGTAGTAGGCGTCGTAGTAGCCGGCGGAGAGCGCGAACGTCCCGAGCATGATGCGGCGCTTCGGCTCGTCGCCGAACCCGTCATCGCGTGTCTGCTCGACCATCTCACGGTAGGTCGGCGCGTCGACTCGACGGCCGTATCTCACGCCGTCGTACCGCGCGAGGTTCGAGGATGCCTCCGCCGGGGCGATGAGGTAGTAGCACGCCATGCCGTAGTCGAATGAGAGCGGCAGGTCGCACTCGCCGACCTCCGCACCGAGCGCACGGGCCGTCTCGATCGCGGCCTCGAAGGACGCGCGCACGCCCGGCTCGACTCCTTGCAGGTCCCAGACCTGTTTGGGGATCCCGATTCGAAGACCGGCGAGCGTGTCTCCGGTCGGTAGCTCCACGGCCTCGGGAAGCTCGACGGTGGTCGAGTCGTTCTCGTCGCGTCCGGCGATGATCGAGTACAGCAGCGCGACGTCGCGAACCGTCTTGCCGACAGGGCCGACCTGGTCGAGGCTCGAAGCGAACGCGACGATCCCGTAACGGGAGACGGTGCCGTACGTCGGGCGAAGCCCGACGTTCCCGCACAGCGCCGAAGGCTGCTTGATCGAGCCGCCGGTGTCTGAGCCGAGTCCCCAAGGCGCGAGACCGCCCGAGACCGCCGCGGCGGTGCCCCCGCCCGAGCCGCCCGGCACGCGCGTGGGATCCCACGGGTTGTGCGAGGGGCCGTAGGCCGAGTTCTCGGTCGACGAGCCCATCGCGAACTCGTCGGTGTTCGTCTTGCCGATCACCGGCATCCCAGCCGCCTTGCAGCGCGCAGCCACGGTCGCGTCGAAGACGGGAACGTAACCGGCAAGGATCTTCGAGCCGGCGGTCGTCTCGATTCCCTTGGTCGAGATCACATCCTTGAGGGCGATCGGAACACCACCCGTCGCCCCGACGTCGTCGACCAGGCGCAGATAGGCGCGGAGCTCGCCGTCGCGCTCGCCCGCCGCCGCGACGTATGCCGCATGGAGCTCCGACGACGAGACCTCGCGGCGCTCGATCAGGCCGATCGCAGCCTCTGCGGTGAGGCGGAGCGTGTCGATCACGACGAACCCTCGGATCCGGTTCCGTCGGCCGAGTGCGAGGGCGGCACGCGGAAGAGGTCGGCCTCGCGGGCGGGCGCGTTTGCGAGCGCCTGTTCGAGCGAAAGCGACGGTGCGGGCTCGTCGTCCGCCCACACGTTGACGAGATCGAGCGGATGCGAAGTGGGCGGCACGCCCGTCAGATCGAGCTCGGCGACCTTCGAGACGGCGGTGAGGATCGCGTCGAGCTCGGTCGTGAGACGTTCGATCTCGGCCGGACGCAGGTCGAGGCGCGCGAGGCGCGCAACGTGCAACACCGTGTCTCGGTCGATCCCCATCCCGTCCCCATCCTCTCAGAAGCTCTACCGCGCCAAAGCCGACGGGCCCCTTTCGGGGCCCGTCCGCACGAAGCTCGAATCCGAAAGCCTAAGCAGCTGCCGTGACGTTCGCCGCCTGAGCACCCTTCGGGCCCTGGACGACCTCGAACTCCACCTTTTGTCCCTCGGTGAGGGACTTGTATCCGTCCATAGTGATAGCCGAGAAGTGGACGAAAACGTCCTCCCCGCCCTCGCGCTCGATGAACCCGAAGCCCTTCTCGTTCGAAAACCACTTGACGGTGCCAATCTCTGACAACGAACGTCCTCCTGGACCATGTACAGCCCCAAACGGTGAAGCCATACGACTGTAGAAGCGGCCAGAACGCTACCGTCAGGAGCCGGGGAATGCAAGCAGACCCTGCCGATAGCGGGCCGCCGTGACGGTGCTCTGGAGGAGCATCGCGATCGTCATCGGGCCGGTACCGCCCGGCATCGGGGTCAGGAATCCCGCGACCTCCTCCACGGCGGAATCGATATCACCCCGAATGCCCTCGTCCGTCCGGGTCAGGCCGACATCGAGACAGGCGGCTCCGGGCTTCACCATGTCCGGAGTGACGATGCCGGGGCGGCCGACCGCTGCGACCACGATATCGGCGCGTCGCACATGCGCGGCCAGGTCCGCGGTGCGCGAGTGACAGACGGTGACGGTCGCGTTCGCGTGCATCAGCAGCATCGCCATCGGTCGCCCGACGATCTCACTGCGGCCGATCACCACGGCCTCCTTGCCGGCGGGATCGACCCCGTAGGCGCGCAACAGCTCCATGCATCCCGAAGGCGTCGCAGGGACGTGGATCGGTGTGCCGAGGTAGAGGTTGCCCGCGTTGAGCGGATGGAATCCGTCGACGTCCTTCGCAGGCGACACGGCATAGGTGACCTTCGTCTCGTTCATCTGCGACGGGAGCGGCAACTGGACGAGGATGCCGTCGACCTCGTCGTCGTGGTTGAGGCGATCGACGAGCGTGAGCACCTCCTCCTCGCTCGTGTCGTGCGGCAGGCGCACGTCACGCGCGTCGATGCCGGCCGCGGTTGCGGCCTTGTGTTTCGCGGCGATGTAGACGTGGGATGCTTCGTCGTCGCCGACGAGAACAGTCGCGAGCCCGACGTGCCCGAGTTCGGCGACCTCCAGCGCGACGCGTTCCCGCACCGTGGCCGCGAGTTCCTTTCCGTCCATCCTGACAGCGGTCATGGTTCGACTCTAGACGACGGAGGGCACGGGAAGGCTCACACGTTCGGGTACCGGGGACCTAAACATTCCGGCCCCTGCTGTCGATAGCTCCCGATGCAGCCCGGTTTGTCGGAGCGCCCCTCGACCCAGGAATCGACCGCGTATGTCGCCCCTCAAGATCTTCGCCTACGGCTTCGCAATCGTCGCCTTTATGGGTGCTGCCCACCACCAGAAATGGGCTCAGAGAAGCGGTGTCATCGGTCAGTGCACGGCGATTCAGGCGCCCGCCTACCAGCCGACCGGCGCGTGGTACGCATGTACGGAGGGGCTGCTGATGGGCTTCCCCAACCTGGAGTCCGATTCGTGCTCGCTCGCCGGGATGGTCGGGAAACGGCAGATCTGGTCCTGCTCCGGGCCGGTTGCGTCACTGCCCGCGTATTGAGCGCCTGACGGCAATACCGGTCAGCGCCTCACGGACGATCCGGTCGGCCACGAGCGCTGTCACGTCCGCCGATCCAACCGCCGTCGGGATCACCTCGACGACGTCCATGCCGACGAGATCGAGTCGCGTCGCCAGTTCGCGGCAGGCCCAGAGGAGGTCGACGCTCGTCATCCCGCCGGGTTCCGGCGTACCGGTTCCCGGAGCGAACGCCGGGTCGAGAACGTCGACGTCGACAGTCAGGAACGTCGGCGCCTCACCGACGATCGCGACCGCGGCCGCCACGATCGCCTCGATGCCGCGGCCACGAATGTCGTGCATGAAGAAGCTCGTGATCCCGTGTTCGGCCTGCCATGCGAACTCGTCCGGCCCCGGCCAGTAGCCCCGGAGCCCGATCTGGACATACCGGGCCGCATCGATGTGTCCGTCCCGAACGAGCCGGTACATCGGCGTGCCGTGTGAGACCTCGACGCCGAAGACTTCCTCACCCGTATCCGCATGCGTGTCGAAGTGCACGAGGGCGACCGGGCCGTGGCGAGCGGCGACCGCCTTGAGGTTCGGCTCGGTGATCGAGTGGTCGCCCCCGAGCACGATCGGGATGACACCGGCCGCCACCACCTCGCCGACCGTGCGCTCGATCGCGGCATGGCTCCGCTCCGGGTCGGCCGGGACGACCGGCGCATCCCCGAAGTCGACGACGCGCAGCTCGCCGACTGCGTCGACCTTCGCTTCCAGGTGCGGTCCGGGCGGACAGCCGGCGGCTCGGATCGCGCGCGGCGCGAACCGGGTCCCGGGACGGTCGGACGTCAGGTCGTCCATGGGTGCCCCCACGATCGCCACGTCGACGCCTGCGAGCTCCGCCGGATCCTCGGTGTACGGAAGCCCCGCGAACGTCAGCAGCCCTGCGTAGTCCGGCTTGTCCGGGAAGCCGTCGGCCTTCCAGCGGTCGAGTGGATCGATCACGACGACGATCCTATTCTCCCTCTAGTCTGGCCGAGGTGCAGAGATTCTCGCGGGACAGCGTTCAAGCCTGGGCCCGCGCCGGCGCGCTCGCCTTCTCGGTGCTCTGGCTGCTGTCGACCGAGTTGCAGGCAGCGATCCCGTTCTGGCTGCCGTTTGCGATCCTGGCAGCCACCGAGATCGAGTTTGTCGTTCGAGGACTTCGCGAGCGTCGGCACGGAACTGCGCCGCGGTCGCCTGAGAGCAGGCTGCCCGGAGCCGACGACGCCGACCTCGGCTGGGTCGAGACCGTCGACGAGGAGGGCGCCGCGGTCTACGTCGCAGCCGCACCGCGCGAGCGACGCCGTTCACGCGTCATCCCTGTCGTCGTTCTCGCGGTCGGCGTGGGTCTGCTTGCCTACGCGTACCAGGTCGACCGCGAGGCCGGATGGTCATCGGTGTCGGCAGCCGACCGAGCGCGTGCCGAGGCCCGTTTCAGCGCCGAGGCCGGTCGGATCGTCGGCCATCCCGTCCGCGTGCGCTGTGACGAGGACTACACGTTCACGGGCGTCGGGTCGGATGCGGCCGGAGTTGCCTTCATCTCCCAGTCGCTCACGTACCTCACTCCGTCGATCTGCCGATCGCTCTACCGCATCGCGTTCGAGCGGCGCGTCGGCTCGCGGGATGACGCGGCGTTCGCGATCACGGTGCTCGCACACGAGGCGACGCACCTCCGGGGAATCCGAAACGAAGCCGAAACGGAGTGCTATGCGCTCCAAGAGGGCGTCGCCCTCGGCGAGCGCCTCGGACTCGACACCGAGACGGCACGGTCACTGATGAGACTGCAGCGCGACCGGGATCTCTCCGACGCGAGCATCGCCCGCCTCGACTACCGCCTCCCGCCCGGCTGCCGCGACGGCGGCTCGCTCGACCTCCGTCCCAACGACTCGGCCTTCCCTTAACGCGGCAGAACGCGTGACCCGGTTCTAGCCGGTCGATCCGGTGGCTTCGTGCGAGCCCGCTGCTTCCTCGAGCCGCCGGCGTACGAGCGCGACACTCAGTCCGCCGCCGTACTCGCCGAGCGCAGCAGCCGCGAGGCCGTTGGCCTCGAGCACGATCCGCTCGCGCTCGCCCTCGAGGCCGCCCCGGACGACGAACAGGGCTGCATGTGCGCGTGCAGTCCAGTCGGTGATCTCTGCGAGCGACCTCCCCGGCTCTTGCCGGCCCGAATCGGAGAGACGGGGCACGTCGGCGACCGCGAGAGCGACTCGCTCCGCGTCGACAGCGACTGCGCCTGCCTCCGCGCGGAGCGCATGCTCTCTGCGCGCGAGCTCCGCGAGCCGCTGTCTCAGCCGCGCGAGAGCCTCCGCCGCGTCGGTGGCAGCGACCTGGGCGCGAGCGTGGAGACGTACCGCTAGTGCCTTTGCGTCGCCGCCGCCCCGTCGCGAGCGTGAAGCCTCGTCGAGGCGTCTCGCCGCGTCGGCGAACTCGAGTCGCGCCTCGACGTCGCGCTCGAGTGCCTCGCGCTCGGCCTGCTCCGCGTGCTCGATCTCGAGCGGCAGTGCCGCGAGGGCGTCCTTGATCCGCACCGTCTCGGCTCTCACGTCGTCGACCCGCCGCAGTACGTTCAGCGCGTGATCGAGCCGCGCGGCAACATCTTCGTCCTTGCGCTCTAGCTCGCGCGCGTAGGAGAGGGGATCCGCGCCGGCGCCCATGCGGCCAGTATCGCGCACGGTGTGAAGTCTCGCGCGTGGCGAGGAGATAGTCGGCGGTGGCCGCGCCGCACCGGCGGGGCACTCCAGACCGGGCTCTCGCGAGGTGGTGGGTGAACCGCTGGTTCCTACTTGAACTTCACCAGGAAGACATGGCTCGAGCCATCCGCGAGCTTCACGTCGACCTGGCGACAGCCCTTCGAGCCCTTGACCGTCTTCCACACGTAGGTGTACCTGTCCGACGCGGCGTCGTACTGAAGGCCGCCGTTCGAAACGGCGCTCGTCGGCGGCACCGGATCGGCGGGAGACTGTGGCGTACATGCGATGGCGGTCACGATCGGAGAGTTCGCTGCCAGAATCGAGGGCCCGCGGTTGCCACTGAGCGAGAACTTGATCGGCACCGCGCTTCCCGCATTGACGACGTTCGCGAGTCGGCGGATTGTCCACCGGCGAGAAGAAGCCGGTGAACGGCCACACGACGTTGTACGCGACCTGCTTCGCGAAGGTGTGCCCAACGTTGTCGACGGCAGTGACGGTGAAGGTCTTCTGGCCGGCAGTCGCCGTGGTGAACGGACTGCCCGAGGCGACCGTCCCGGTGCAGGTGTTTACGCCAGAGCCCTTGTCGGAGCACGTGTAGTCCGACGCGTTGGTGCTTCCGATCAGGTACGAGGCGTTTGCGACGGGCGCGCCGATCGCAATCGCTGGATCGGAGCCGTCGATCGGAACGAGCGTTGTCGCGGTCCCGCCGTTGGAGCCCCGTGCCTCGACGACGTGGAGTCCGTCGCCGCTCACCGTCGGCCCGCCGCCCGCGCTGACAGGCGTGATTGTTCCCCGTCCACGCTGACTTCGAGGCCGACGCCTGCCGGGCCGTCGACCCGGACCGGCGTCGCGGAGCTGAACCAGCCGCCCACCGGAACGGTCGGCACGGGCGCGACGGTCACGCCTGCGGATGGCGCCTGTGGCTCGGCGGCGGCGAAGTAGAACCCCTTGTTGGTGCTCACGCCGACGTTGCCCGCCGCATCGACGGCCTGCACGAAGTACTCGAAGTTGACACCTGCGCTCGGGAGGGGAACCCCGCCAGACCAGCGAGCGCCTGTGCCGACCTGCGCGAGGTCGGAGAATGCCCACGTCGTCGCAGCGCCACTCCGCACGGCAATGACCACCCGCTTGATGCTGCCGGTGGCTCCCGTGTGCGTGAGGTCGGTGACGTCGACCGAGAAGGCGGCCGTGGTGCCCACTCCGGTTGCGTCGATGCGGGTGAACGCCGGCGGCACGAAGTCGTTACTCGTCGAGCGGAGGACGCGCGCGCCGATCTTCGTGTAGAGGCGCTGGATTCCCCGGCCGATCGTTCCGGGATTCGCTTCGGTGAAGAACTGGCCGGTCATGAAGACGACGCGCTGCTTCAGCGCGCCGTTCTGCCTGAAGGTTCGAGGAGCGCCTGCCGGATGGTTTCCGGGAAGGCGACGTCTCCGAAGGCGAGCTGCATCTATGTGCTGGCCGTGTCGATGATCGGGCGCGCGAACACCGGGTCGACGTTCGGTGTGTCGACCTGCTGGCGGAGTTCTGTGATGAGTGCGCCGTGACCCGACGTTCCGGTCACCTCCACGTACGCCTTCGGCTGCAAGGGGCGGAAATGCGTCACCTGGACACCGTCCGGGCCACTCCCAGTAGCGTCCGAGCGCCGATGGATGCTCGGCGTTGGCGATTGCGTCGAGCGTGAAGGTCTCAGCCTGGAGCCCGGTCGCCGAGTCGGTGACGACACTCGTCGAGGTCGGGGTGACGGCCGTCGCCCCCACGGCGAGGGTCTGGTAACCACCGGAGGAACTCGACGAGGAGCCCGCCTCGAGCGGTGCGGGAGCGCCGCCCGGCAGCGTCACCGACCACATGGGCATTCCGTAGAGCGTGAACTCGGACATCGCCTTCTCGTCGTAGACACCGAAGACGCCGAGTCCGCCGAAGTACTCCTGCTTGGCTGCAGCGAGCGCGTTGCCGACGGTCG
>CAVRKG010000002.1:0-297859 GCA_963721955.1 uncultured Thermoleophilia bacterium
CAGCGCCCTCTCACCCGGTGGGTTCAATTGCACTCCGAGTCTTGAGAGAGAGCTGCCTCCGATCGAGCGCGGCAGACCGTCTCGAGGTGCTCTCATCGACGGACCCGTGTGGGGAAGTCTGTGGGGAAGTCTTACACCGAAACGGGCCTATTTCGGCGGTCTTGGGCGGACAACTGGCATCAACGAAAGAGAGCCAAAAGTCCTCGATTAGCAGGACTTTTGGCTCTCTTTAGTGATGGGCGCTACTGGGCTCGAACCAGTGACCCCCAGCTTGTCGAGCTGGTGCTCTCCCAACTGAGCTAAGCGCCCGGACGTTCGACGCACGGAGTCTAGCGCAGCACACCCCGTCGCCGGACGAAGCGTCCGCCCCGAGCCGTTCGGCTGGATCGAGGCCGCTAGAGTGCCGTCGTGACAGGCTCGCCGGCCCTGCGCATCGTCGCTGTCTCTTCGATCAAGCCGATCGCCGACGTGTTCGTCGCCCGCTTGCGCGAGCTCGGGCACGACCCGGTGGCTCTGATCGGCCCGCGGCGCCCACCCGAAGGACGGCGACCGCCACCTCACCTCGAGCTGACGGATGTGAGCGCACCCGTCGGGCTCGACCTGATCCTCGCGCGCGACAAGCATTCACTCGAACCGCTCCTGCGCGCCTACGAGCCCGACCTGATGATGTGTTGGGGATTCCCGTGGAAGATCCCGCAGGCAGCGCTCGATGTGGCGAAGCTCGGCTCCGTCAACCTGCATCCCGCGTTACTCCCACGTCACCGCGGCCCCATTCCCCTCGCCTGGGCGTTGCGCGATGGAGACAGCGTGTGGGGCATGACCTGGCACCGGATGGACGCGGAGCTCGACACGGGCAACCTCCTCGCCCAGGGCACGGTTCCCATCGACGATGACGACGTCGACATCGAGGGGTTCGCCGCCAAGCTCCAGGAAGGCGCGCTGGCATTGCTGCCGCGGGCGCTCGAGCGGGTCGTGAACGGCGATCCCGGCGATCCTCAACCGGTCGAGGGCGAGCGCTGGGCGGGGCATTTCGAGGACGACGACTACGCGCGGATCGACTGGTCGCAGACTGCCCGCTTCATCCACAACCAGGTGAGAGCGTGGCACCTGACCTTCGGCATGTCCGGGCTTCGCGCACCGGTTGCGATCCTCGACGACGCCGAGGTCGTCGTCCTGCAGACCCGGCTCACGGACCCGGGCGGAGGCGCCAGAAGAATCGAGTGCGGCGACGGGCCGATCTGGGTCGTCGCGACCGAGCCCCTCTGACCCGTCGGAGATCGGCGTCGCTGTCTCGCTGCTACGCAGCGAGGGTGGAGCCACGCTTGAGCAGCCCCGGCACCTGATCCGACATGACGGGGTGCGCAAAGAGGTATCCCTGCCCGAGCACGCATCCCATCGCCCGCAGACGCTGCTGCTGCTCCTCGCTCTCGATGCCTTCGGCGAGTGTCCGGAGCCCGAGAACCGCTCCGAGACCGACGATACCCTCGATCAGCCGGTCGTTGCGCGCGTCGAAGACCATGTCGTCGATGAACTCCTTGGCGATCTTCAGGTCGTCGACCGGGAAGCGCCGGAGATATCCGAGTGAAGCGAAGCCCGTCCCGAAATCGTCGATCGCGATCCGGATGCCCATGCCTCGCAGTTCGCCGAGCCGCTCGGAGACGGCGACAACGTCCTCCATCATGGTGCTCTCCGTGATCTCCAGCGTGAGCGCCTCGGGGCGAAGCCCGCTCAGCTCCAGAGCCGAGACGATCCGCGACTTCAGTCCCGGCTCGAGGATCTGCCGGGCCGAGAGGTTGACGTTCACATGGAGGTCGTCGTACCCGGCGATCGAGCGCTGCCACTCGCGCGTCTGCCTGCAGGCGTGCGCGAGAATCCACTGACCGAGCTCGCTGATCATCCCGCTCTCCTCCGCCAGTGGGATGAACTCACTCGGAGCGATCGGCCCGCGGACGGGATGCGTCCAGCGCAGGAGGGCCTCGAGGCCCTTCGTCATGCCCGTGCCGAGGTCCACGATCGGCTGGTAGACGATGTGGAGTTCGTCGTCGCTGAGCGCGCGCTCCAGGTCCGCCTTCAGCGCGAGCCTGACGAGTGCCGCCTCGTGCATGCCGGGGTCGTAGACCTCGGAGCGGCTGCCGCCGGTGCGCTTGGCCTGGTACATCGCGACATCGGCGTTGCGAAGAAGCTCGACCGACGTCTGTCCGTGGTGGCCGAACGTGATGCCGATGCTCGCCCGCGGATGAACCTTGGTGCCGGAGATCATCACCGGCTTCGCGATGGCGTCCAGCACGCGCTGTGCGAACGCGACAGCACCCTCGAGTCCCTCTGTGTCCTCGAGCACGATGCCGAACTCGTCCCCGCCGAGACGCGCAGCCGTGTCGCCGCTCCTCATGCACTGCGCCAGGCGCGCCGCGAGTTCGACCAGCAGCTCGTCGCCGGCCTCGTGACCGAGGCTGTCGTTGATCGTCTTGAAGTCGTCGAGGTCGAGGAACAGGACGGCAACGTCGGATCCCGACCGCTGTGCACGATCGAGCGCGTGGGTGACTCGCTCCGACAGCAGCACGCGGTTCGCCAGACCTGTCAGGGAGTCGTGGAATGCCTGCCGTGTGAGCTCGTCTTCGAGCGCGCGCCGGTCGGAGACGTCGCGCGCCGTGAGCACGAGGCCGCGAACCGCTGGATCGTCGAGTAGGTCGCTCATCGCGCCTTCGAACGTCCGCCAGACCCCGTCGGCACGACGCAGACGGAAGTCGTGTGTCCCGAGGCTCTCCGCCGCCATCGACTCCCGCAGGAGCGTGACGACCTGATCGCGTTCATCGGAGTGGAGACGCTCGTCCAATTTCGTGCCGACGAGTTCTTCCGGCTCGCAGCCGAGGAGCGTGCGCACGGACGGCGTCACGAATCGGATCGTCTGATCCGGCTCGAGCACGACGATGAGGTCGTGCGATTTCTGAACGAGTGAGCGGAACCGCGCTTCGCTGCGACGCTCGGCGAGGTCGTTGGACACCTCGAGAGCCTCGAGGGCGAGCACGATCTTCCCGGCAAGCGCGTCGAGGCTCTGCTGCATGTCCCAGGAGAGCGGTCGCGTCCCGGTGACGCGAACGATCCCGGCGAGCTGCTTGCGCATCACGATCGGAGCCACGATCGTCCGTGCGATACCGATCCGAGCCAACGATCCGTGGAGTCTGATCTCGCCGCGGAGTCCGTCGGCGATGACCCCCGTTCCGAGCACGGCAGCCTCGGGGATGTCCAGCTTCGGCCGGGTGCCGAAGTAGACGTCGATATAGGCCTTGCCTGCTCCACCGGCGAGCTCGGCCGCGGTCTGAACTCCGACGCGGCGGATCTCGTCCCGTGTCTTCGTGACGGCCAGCGCCGCCGAACACGACTCGAGGGCCAGCTCGCGCGCGGCGAGTCGCTCGTGCCCTACGGCGAGACCGACGAGACGGGCCGCCAGGAGCGCAACGAGGACGATACAAGCGAGGAGCAGCACCCCACGGATGGACGCTTCGGCCAGGAGGACCTCGTAGGCGAGAAGAGCCAGAACGGCGAGCGTCGAACCGGCGAGCAGACCGATGCGCCGTCTCGTCGGCCACGGCTCGGTTGCGTCGCCCGGCTGGGTGAGCCACCACATGGTCGGGTCGAGGGCCGCCGCTCCCCACAGGAGCTGCGCGACGGCGAGTCCGGCCAGTGACAGTGCAGCTGCCATCTCCCAGCCGCGCGTGGCTCCCAACGGAGCGGCGCAGGCGGCCAGAACCAGAGCGGCCCCGGCGCCGCCGATGAACCATCGCTCGGTCCAACTCACGGCGGGGCCGAGCAGCAGACGGATGGTGAGACCGAGCATCGCCATGAGCGACACGAGCGTCGCGAGCAGGCCGAGCTTCGACGGAAGGTCGAGCGATGCATCGCGCAGAGCAGGCTCGACGACCGTCATCCACAAGATGGAAGTGATCCCGAGCGTGACGATGCCGGCATCGGTGACAGCTGCCCAGTCGCGCGCGGCCGTACACCGGCGCACGAACAAGAACAGGGAGACGGCGATCGCAGCCGATGCGACGCATGGAAGGACGTAGGCGATCGACGGGACGTCCGGTCGCCAACCGATTCTTGCCGTGACGATGACGGCGACACAACCGATGGCGACGGCTACCCCGGGGACCGCGACGCCGTACCAGGCGCGCCGGTCGGGTGGCCGGTTGATACGAAGGCCGGCGACGCCCGCGCCGAGGGCGACAGCGACGACGACGAGCGACCAGACGGCGACATGCGTGGCGTCCCCACTGACGTACAGCAACGGAAGGAGCGCAAGGGCGCCGCCGCCCAGGTAGAGGGAGATTCCTCGCATGGGTACCCCTATCGGCCGATGGAGCCGCGGGGTTGAGTGCGCGTTCTCAGGAATTCGCCGGGCGGGACCGCGTCGCTCCACTCCGGAGCCCGCCGTACCCCTTTTGGCGAACTAGGTGGGCGCGCCGAGCTTCGTCGCGAGACCGGCGAGAGCGTTGCGCGCGAGTGCCTTGAACGTGCCGCCGAGAAAAGGCTCCACGATCCGCAGATAGCGCTTCAGTTTGAACTCGGCCGAGTACGTGATGCGGGTGCCGTCGCCGGCCGGCTCGAACGAGATCGTGTCGACCGACGTCGCTTTGTCCCCCACGCCGTCGAGCACGATGCGGCGGTTCGGCTCGTACTCGGTGACGGTGTAGGTGAACGGGATCGTCCTGCCGCGGAAGTCGGCCTGCACGACGTACACACTGTCGATGCCGCCTTCGCCCGCGACCCTGCGCGAGGAATGGATCCCGGGATCCCACTCCGCGACCGTCGTGAAGTCGGCGACGTAGGCGAACGACTCCTCCACGGAGCGTGGTACGTCGATGACTTCTGTAACGACCATGGGGCGATCGTACCTAGAAGATCTCGGGGCACCATGGCTTGGCGGCGACTCCGAAGAGCGCGTCCGCCCGCGCGATGCCCCCGCGGGCGACCTCCTCCGCACGTCCCGCGCGCACGAGCTCTGCGAAGGTGAAACCGCCGAGGTAGGCAGAAGCGAGCGCCTGAACGTCCAGCCGGACATCCGGGCGACGACGCGAACGGCGCGCGACGCCGTCCGCCACCGTCCAGACGCCGACGTTCTCCGAAAAGATCGGATCGGAAGCGACGTCGAACGACACCCGCCCGTCGACAGCCGTCGACCGGGCCGAGAGGGCGCTTCCGACGTCGATCAGACGCAGCCAGATCCCGTCGAAGACCTTCCAGTTGAGCCGATTCGGACGTTCCACGAGGAGGAACAGCGGGTGGTCGACTGCGAGGAGCTCACAATGGATCCGGTGCATCCAGTCGATTCCCAGGAGATAGCGCCAGAGCTCTCGGGTCGCTGCCGGCGATTCTGCAACGGCCTCGAGCACGTGCACCTCGCTGATGCTCGTCGCGTCCTCGAACTGGAACTTGATGCGATAGAGCGCATACCCGGCCGGCTTGCCGTCGAGCTCGAGGAGGACGCGACTCAGCTCGCCCGCTCCGCGCCGGCGCTCAGGCCTGTCGCTGAGCTGCCGAAGCTCCCACCACTCCCGCGTGCGCGAGAGAAATCCCGGCGTCTGTCGACGAACGCGCTCGTAGATGCGCGGGAAGACCTTCAGTGCCTCGTCGTGGTCGACGAGACGAACCGTCCCCGTCCGGCCGGGAAGGTCCGGACGCAGGGCCGCGTGCACCCTGGACGCCTGAATCATCGCGTCCTGCGCCGCCATCCCGTAGCCGAACCGGCCGTAGATCATCTCGTCCGACGCCCACAACGCGGCGATCGGTTCCTCACGCTCACGGATGTCGGCGAGCTGCTTGCGCATCATCCGGTCGAGGATTCCACGACGACGATGCGTCGGTAGGACACCCACCACGGTCACGCCCGCGCAGGCGAGCGGGCCGCCGGGGACGCTCAGTTCGAAGGGAAACGCGCCGGCGCCACCGACGATCGCCGCCCCATCGAACGCAGCGTGCATCCGCTCCATCGGAAGCAACCGGCCGAACCGCTCGGCGTCTTCACTGGGCCACGGGCCCCCGAAGTAGTGGCCGATGCCCCCGAGAGCTTCGTGGAACTCGGCGGCGCTTCGGGTCGTTCGGATCCGGAGCGCCATCAGACGACCTTCTCGAGGGGAGCGTATTCGAGCATCAGCTTTCGCTCGCTCTGGTCGTTGGCGAAGCGGACGGTGACGAGCCCCCCGGGCTCGATCCGCGTCACGACCCCTTCCCCGAGCGAACCGTGGCGCACGGAGTCGCCGGTCTCCAGTGACGGGATCTCGGAGGCGCCGCGCGTCGGTGCCGATTGCGACTGAACCTGGCGGTCGGAGCCGTAGCCGGACCACGAGGAGGGCTGCAGCCGCTCGCGCTCGACGTCGGCGGGGAGCTCATCGAGGAAGCGAGACGGCAGGTTGTACTCGCGGCGGCCGTAGAGGGAGCGCGCCATCGCATGGGTCAACGTCAGTCGTTCCTTCGCTCGCGTCATGCCGACGTACGCGAGCCGTCGCTCCTCCTCGATCTCGTTGTCCTCGATCGAACGGGAATGCGGGAAGATGCCCTCCTCCATGCCGATGAGAAAGACCCCGCGGTACTCGAGTCCCTTGGCGTTGTGGATCGTCATCAGCGTCACGAGCGACTCCTCGCCGTCGAGCCCGTCCTGGTCGGAGACGAGCGATATCTCCTGGAGGAAGGCGGACAACGTCGGCTCTTCTCGCTCGGCCCTGAACTCGCCTGCGACTCCGACGAGCTCCTCCAGGTTCTCGATCCGGCCGCGCGCCTCGATCGTCCTCTCCGCCTCGAGCGCCTCGAGGGTTCCGCTCCGCAGGAGTACTGCTTCGAGCAGTTCGTCGACCTCGAGCTCCTGTGCCGCCGACTGCAGCGACTGCATCAGCGTGTGGAAGCCTCGCACCGCCTTCACCGCAGCGGTGCCGAGACCAGCTGCCTCCGGGTCGGCCATCGCCTCGAAGAGCGAGATGCCGAGGGCGTCCGCGTGGGTGACGAGCCGCTGCAGCGACGTGTCGCCGATCGCGCGGCGCGGCCGGTTCGCGATGCGCATCAGCGAGACCGCATCCGAGGGGTTGTGCAGGACCGACAGGTACGCGACGGCGTCCTTGATCTCGGCCCGCTCGTAGAAGCGAGGGCCGCCGATCACCTGGTACGGGATCTGCTGTCGCACGAGCACGTCCTCGAGCACACGGCTCTGCGCATTCGTGCGGTAGAAGACGGCGATCTCCGCAGCCGACCAGCCGTCCTCGACGAGGCGAGCGATCTCCGCCGCGACGAACCGGGCTTCGGTGTGCTCGTCCTCGACCTCGACCACCTGCACGGGCTCGCCGTCACCGAGGTCCGAGAAGAGGCGCTTCGGCTTGCGATCTCGGTTGTTCTCGATCACCGCGTTCGCCGCTCCGAGGATCGCGTTCGTCGAGCGGTAGTTCTGCTCGAGCGCGATCGAACGTGCTCCCGGGAAGTCTCGCTCGAAGTCGAGGATGTTGTTGATGTCCGCACCACGGAAGCCGTACACCGACTGGTCCGGGTCCCCGACGGCGAACACGTTGTCATGGCCCGCGGCGATCAGCTGCAGGAACCGATACTGCGCGTGGTTCGTGTCCTGGTACTCGTCGACGAGCACGTAGCGGAACGTGTGCTGCCAGTGTGCGAGAGCGTCCTCGAAGCGTTCGAGAGCCTCCACCGTGAGCATGAGGATGTCGTCGAAGTCGACAGCGTTCGAGCCGATCAGACGTTGCTGGTAGCGCTCGTACACCTCCGCGACGGTCTTGTCGTAGAACGACGCGACCCGCTGCATGTACTCCCCGGGCCCGATCAGCTGATTCTTGGCATTCGAGATCTGGCTGTGGATGCCACGAGGCGTGAACCGCTTCGGGTCGACGCCTAGGTCCTCGAGGCACGCGCGTACGACCCGCACCTGATCCGCCTGGTCGTAGATCGTGAAGCTGGGCGTGTACCCGAGCCGCTCCGCCTCACGGCGCAGCATACGGCCGCACGCCGCGTGAAACGTGAGAATCCAGGCCGCGCGCGCCTGTGCTCCAAGCATCCGCTCGAGCCGCTCTCGCATCTCGCCGGCTGCCTTGTTCGTGAACGTGATCGCGAGGATCTCGTTGGGCCTGACGCCGTGTGCCCGGATCAGGTGGGCGACGCGGTGGGTCAGCACCCGCGTCTTGCCGGAGCCGGCTCCCGCGACGACGAGGAGCGGCCCGTCGACATGGAGTACGGCCTCTCGCTGGGCCGGGTTGAGCCCGTCGAGGAGTCGGTCGCTCGCGGAGGACGTCGCGGGTGCCACGCTCCGATGCTAGCCGGACATCCGGCCACCGCCACCGACGTTTTCGAGCGACCGGCGGGGGAGTACGGCGATCCGACCGTCGACCTCGAGAACACGCACGGACGCGTCGTAGTGCAGGGCGACGAGTTCTTCCGTCAGCACCTCCGCCGGAGACCCATCGGCCACGACCCGACCTCTCTGCAGGAGGATGATCCGGTCCGCGAACTGCGCCGCGAGCGTCAGGTCGTGCATGGCGGCCACGAGCGTGAGGCCGGCGTCGTGCCGAAGCCCGTCGAGGAGCTCGAGCGCCTGCTGCTGGTGTCCGATGTCGAGCGCGGACGTGGGCTCGTCGAGCAGGATCAGCGGAGCATCCTGGGCGAGAGCGCGCGCGACGACGACGCGCTGCTTCTCGCCGCCGCTGAGCGTGCCGAGCGGACGGAAGGCGAAGTCGGCGAGATCGAGTCGATCGAGCGCGCGGCTCGCCGCAGCGACATCGGAGACGCTCTCCTTCGCGAGCGCTCCGAGGTAGGGCGTGCGGCCGAGAAGCACGTACTCCGAGACGGTCAGCCACGGTGGCGTGACCGGAGACTGGGCGACGATCGCGATCTTCTGTGCCACCTCTCGCCGACGGAGTGAGCGAAGATCCTCGCCGAACAGTCGGATCGAGCCGTCCCAGCGGACGAGTCCCGAGATCGCGCGGAGCAAGGTCGTCTTCCCCGCTCCGTTCGGCCCGATCACGACCGTCCAGCGGCCTTCCTCGAGTATGGCGTCGACGCCGTCCACGACTCTCGCGCCACCGAGCGTCACCGATACGTCCCGCAACTCGACCGCGGTCATCAGAGCATCTTCCGGCTCGTGCGCAGAATCACGGCGAAGAACGGGGCGCCGAGGAATGCAGTGACGACTCCGATCGGCACCTCGCCTGGCGCGAGGACGGTGCGGGCCACGACGTCGACGAGTACGAGGAACCCGGCGCCCGCGACGAACGTCAGTGGTAACAACGTTCGGTAACTCGCTCCGGTGAGCATCCGCAGGGCGTGCGGGACGATCAGGCCGACGAACGCGATCAGGCCGCTCACGGAGACCGCGGCCGCCGTGCCAACCGTTGCCGCGACGATGAGGATCAGCCGTAGACGGCCGACGTCGACACCGAGGCTCGACGCCTCCTCGTCTCCGAGCGACAGGACGTCGACCGACCGCCGGTAGAGAAGGATCACTGCGGCCGACCCGAGGACGTACGGAGCAATCAGCGTCACGTCGGTCCATCCCGAGCTCGGCAGGCTGCCGAGGATCCAGGAGTACACCTCCTGCAACGTATCGGCGTTCTGCTGCTGGATGAACGCTTGCGCCGACGTCAGGAACGCGACGACGGTCACCCCCGCGAGCACGAGGACGACGGGGCCGCGCTCCGGGCCGGCGGAACGGGCGAGCGCATATGCGGCCGCGACGGCGAGCGAGGCCCCGACGAACGCGGCGGGGGGAACCACCTGATGCGAGTCGAGCGTTCGCGGCAGGTACGCGATCGCGAGCGTCGCTCCGAGTCCTGCTCCGGCCGCGACGCCGAGCAAGTAGGGATCGACGAGCGGGTTTCGGAACACCCCTTGATAGGTCGCGCCACTCAGCGAGAGCATCCCACCGACGAGAGCGGCGAGCGCCACCCGCGGCACGCGGATGTCCCACACGATGGCTTCTTCGGTCGCGGTCAACGACGAGCTGACGCCTGGTACATGCAGCCGCTCTGCCACGGACTGGAGGATCGGGCCGAGCCCGACGTCGACCGGGCCGACGACGACGCCCACCGCGACCGAGGCGAACAGGAAGGCGACCACCGCACCCGCCCACAGCGGGCTCAGCCCGCGTGGACGCCCGATCCCGGCGGGAGCGGCGGTCGCCTCGAGCACTGTCTGCAAGGGCACGGGCTAGCTCTTGAGCCGCGCGATCGCTGTCGCCAGCCCTCGGAAGAAATCGACGAGCCGGGGGCCCCACCGTGAGGCGAGCGAGTCGTCGATCCGGACGATGGAGCCGGTCCTGACCGCACTGACGCGGTCCCACCCCGGCCTGTTGGCGACTGTCGACGGCTTCTGACCGCAGCACACGCCATCGGCGAGCACGATCAGATCGGGGCTCGCCGAGACGAGGTACTCGGCCGAGAGCTGCGGGTAGCCGGACCGCGAGGGGTCCGCCTTGTCGGCGATGTTGGTCAGTCCCAACAACGTGTAGATCTGCCCCGCGAACGAGGCCGATGATGCCGAGTAGAGATCGGGCGAGAGCTCGTGGAAGACGGTCAGGCCCGAGGCTCTGTCGCGCGACCGTTTGACGAGTGTCCCGATCTGCTTCTTCATCCGCGCGACGACCTTCGCCGCTTCGGCTGTCTTGCCCGTCACCAACCCGAGTTGTCGGATCTGCTGGTACACGCCTCTGAAGCCGAGCGGCGCGTCGTGGATGACGACCGGGATCCCGAGCCTCCGAAGCGATTCGGCGAGGCCCTTCGGGTCGTAGGCGATGACGACCAGATCGGGTCGGTAGCCGACGATGGACTCGACGTTCGGCGTGAAGCCCGACAGTTTCGTGCGAGGAGCGCCTTTCGGGTAGTCGGACTGGTCGTCGACCGCGATGACCTGCGGCCCGGCTCCGATGGCGAAGAGCGTCTCCGTCGCCGTCGGCGAGAGCGAGATGATGCGGCGTGGCTGTTTCGCCACGGTCACTGGGCCGTTCGGGGTCGTGATCGTGACGGGAAAAGCGACAGCTCGAGTCGTCGACGTCGTTTCGGCACCACCGACGGCCGCGAGCAAAGCTGCAGCCACGAGGGTCGCATACGAGAATGAGGTTGTGCCTGAGCACCCGGTTCCTCCCTTCCGCGAGGGGTTCGGTATGGAGGAGGCGGCAGGTCTTCTGACTCGGGGCTCCCTCTCCCGCCGCCTTCCCGGCCGCCGGTTCCCCGGTCGCGCCAGTGGCATTTCGGCGGGTGAGCAACTCCCCTCACAGCGGCGGGACCGTCCCGGATTCGCACCGGGTTCCCTCACCGAGCTCCCTTGTGACGGCGCAGCTTATCATCGGACGGTGTCGGCGACCGGACTTCGAGCATGGGGGCCGGTCGTCCTCTGGGCCGGGCTCATCTTCGCGCTGTCGTCGATCCCGAGCCTCGCGACCGGACTCGGCACCTGGGACCTCATCCTTCGCAAGTGCGCGCACACGGCCGAGTACGCCGTCCTCGGAGCGCTCCTCATGCGGGCGCTCTCGATGCCGTGGGCGGCCATCCTCGCCGGCGTCGCGTATGCAGGAACCGACGAGATCCACCAGCATTTCGTCAGCGGCCGACACGGGGTCTGGTACGACGTCGTCATCGACGCGGTCGGCGTGACCGCCGGGGTCGTGCTGTGGCGGCGGGCGCGATAGATGCCTGCGATCCTGATCGACCTCGACGGCGCCCTAGGAGATACGCGGTCGCTGTGGAACGACTGGCTGGCCGGAAGTGCTCGCGTTCTCGGGGTCGTAGCCGAGGCGCTTCCGCCCGACCGTGGTGCCGCAGCCGAGGCGCTCGATGCGGCAGGGGCCGGTAACTGGCGCACGCTGCTCGAGCGGTACGCGTCCGAACGCGCCCCGGTGTACCTGCGGCCGAACGCCGAGGTGAGCGCCTCCTTGAGACTGCTCGCTGCGACCGAACGCTCCATCGGCGTCTTTACGGACGCACCCGAAGAGCTTGCGCGGGTCGCACTGGGTCAGCTCGGCGTCACCCGCCGCCTGACCGCACTCGAGACGGGCAGCGGTGCGCTCGAGCGCCTCGTAGCGGTGTTCGGCGCCGACTCCGAGGTCGTGCGCACCCGCGCAGAGCTCGTCGCCGCCGCGCTCTGAGGCGCGGGGCGGCAGACGGTTCTCGAGGGGTCGCCGGTCAGTTCATCGAGCGAGGCGGTAGATCACACCGTTCCCGGAGACCGCGTACAGCTCACCGCTTCCGTCCTCGCCGAACGACGTGAGGTTCGAGACGGTGAACCGCTCCTTGCGGATCTGGCGGGCGCTCGTGCCGACGAGCTTCAACGACCAGATCGTGCCACTGCAGTAGTCACCGTAGAAGTACCGACCCTTCGCAGCGGCCACCGCGACCCCGCGATAGACGTAGCCGCCCGTCACCGAACAGCCGAGGGCGTGGCTGTACTGGGCCACGGGCATCACGAGCCGCCCCTCGCCGAGCGCCTTCTGCTCGTAGGGGGAACGGCCCTCGTAGACGTTCCAGCCGAAGTTCAAGAGCTCATTCAGCGGCCACGCCGCATGGTCGACCTCCTCGATCGCGTTCTGGCCGACGTCCCCGATCCACAGGTCACCCTTGACACGGTCGAACGAGAACCGCCACGGATTCCTCACGCCCAGCGCCACGATCTCCGGTTTCGAGCCGGGGCGGGACGCATCCAGCCGGAGGATCTTGCCGAGGAGTGAGCCCGAGTCCTGGGCCCGATCCTCGGGGTCTCCCCCCGAACCGCCGTCTCCCGTCCCGACGTAGACGAGCCCGTCCTTGCCGTAGGCCACCATGCCGCCGTTGTGGTTCCCATACGGCTGCGGCACGACCAACAGCTGCCTTGCGCTCCCGGGCAGCGCTCTGGCGCCGTTCGACCGGTAGCGCACGACGCGCGTATTCCCGCTCCGGTCCGTGTAGTTGACGACGAACTGCCGGCTCTTCGCATAGTCGGGTGCGAACGCGAGCCCGAGCAGGCCCTGCTCGCCACCTGCCTGCACGCGAGAGCGCAGGTCGAGAAACGGCTTCGCTCGAAGCTTTCCACCGACGACGACGCGAACGAGCCCGCCCTGCTCGACGACGTACAGGATCCCGCGCGAGCCCTGGGGGGCCGTCACGAAGATCGGAGCCTGGAGGCCCTTCGCGACCGGGACGAGCCTCATGGCAGCTGCTCGTTCGCCGGTTGCACCGGCGGTAACGGCTGTTGCAACCGTCACGACGGCGAGAGCTGCGAGGGTGACGAGGGGACGGTGCACACAACGACCGTAGCGAACCGAGCCTGTCTGACAGCGGCGCGCCCTGTTACCCTGCGCGCGCCGTGAAGATCTTCGTCATCGGGGCCGGCCAGGTAGGAACCACCGTCGTGGACGCTCTCCACGGCGAGCACAACATCACTGTGCTCGACCTCGATCCTGCCCGCCTGACGCCTCTGGCCTACCGCTACGACGTCGCGACGGTGGAGGCGAACGGCGCCAGCCGCCGGTCGCTCGCCGACGCCGGGGTGCGGGATGCCGACCTCGTGATCGCCTGCACCTCGCGAGACGAGGCGAACCTGGTTGCCGCGACCTTCGCCCGGATCGAGGCCCCGCGGGCGACCACCGTGATCCGGACCTCGAATGTCGAGTACATCGAGCTCTGGCGCGAAGGGCGGCTCGACGTCGACTTCGTGGTTTCCTCGGAGATCGAAACGGCTCACGCGATCACCCGGGTGATCGGAGTCCCGGCCGCCGTTCAGACGGACGTGTTCGCTGCGGGGCAGATCCAGATGGTCGAGTACGACGTCACGGATGCTTCGAACCCTGCCGTGCTCGGCAAGCCCTTGCGGAGCTGCGCACTTCCACCCGAGTCGAGACTCGTGGGGATCATCCGCGACGACTCGATGACCATCCCGCGCGGGGGCTCCGTGATCGAAGCCGGTGATCGGCTCGTCGTGATCGGTTCCCCCGCGGCGGCCCAGGCCTGGGGTCAGCTCCTCTCGCCCGGCGAAGGCGCCGTCGAGGACGTGGTGGTGTTCGGAGGGGGCCAGGTCGGTGTGGCGATCGCCCGTCAGCTGCTCGAGCAGCGGATCGGCGTTCGCCTCATCGAGCCGAATCGTGAGCGGGCGCGCCAGATCGCCGAGCATCTTCCGGGGGCGCGCGTCTACCAGGCGACGGGCCTCGATCCCGACTTCCTCGAACGGGAGCGGATCGGGCAGGCCCAGGCTGCGGTCTTCGCGATGCGCGAGGACTCGAAGAACCACTATGCGGCCACGCTTGCCCGTGTCCACGGCGTCGGCTTCACCGTCGCAATCGTCCACGACGCGATCGCGCAAGGCGTGTACGAGCACTCCGGGGTGGACGTCACGGTGAACCCCCGCCAGGTGACCGCCGAGGAGATCGTGCGCTTTGCCCACGATCCACGTACGCAACAGGTTGCGATGATCGAGGGTGACCGCTTCGAGGTGCTCGACATCACGACGAGCCCCTCGAGCGAGTACGTCGGGCTGCGCTTCAAGGACATGCCGATCAGAGGCGCCGTCATCGGCGCGATCGTCCGCGACGGCAGAGCGGTGTTTCCTCGCAGCGACGACGTCCTCGAGGCGGGTGACCGCGTGATCGTCTTCACCGAGTCCTCCCGCGTCGCGGACGTCGAGCGCGTGCTGTGACAGCCGGAGCGGCGACGCGGCACTCGTACCGGCCGCCGCGCCTTGCGGTCGACCTTCGCGGCGCGCTGGGCCTGATCGGCACGCTGATGAAGTACCTCTCGATCGCGCCCCTCTTCCCGGCGGTGCTCGCGATCGGCTACGGGGAGCCGTTCTGGCCGTTTCTCGCCGCAGCGGCGATCGTGGGCGTGGTCGGGTTCGCGCTCGAGCGCCACGGGCGCGGGGCAGCGCAGATCGGGTTCCGCGAGGGGTTCTTCGTCGTCGCCGTGACGTGGCTCGCCGCCGCAGCGCTCGGCGCCCTCCCGTACCTCCTCTCGGGGGAGCCGCAGCTCAACCGGCCGGTGGACGCCCTGTTCGAGGGCATGTCCGGCTTCACCACGACCGGCGCGTCCGTGCTCACGGACATCGGAGCGTTGAATCAATCGCTCCTCATGTGGCGTCAGTTCACGCAGTGGCTCGGCGGAATGGGGATCATCGTGCTCGCACTCGCCGTTCTGCCTCGGCTGCGGGTCGGGGGACGCCAGCTGCTCGAGTCCGAGATGCCGGGCCCCGAGATCCACGAGTTCGCCGAGCGGATCCGCTCCACCGCGCAGCGACTCTGGCTCCTCTACGTGCTGCTCACCGCGGCGCAGGCTCTGATTCTCGCGATCTTCGGCTGGACCGGAATCGACGACGAAATGGATCCGTTCAACGCGGTCGCTCATGCATTCACGACGATGCCGACCGGCGGCTTCTCGCCCGAGAACCGATCGATGGAGACATTCACCGCCGCGAGCCAATGGGTGATCGTCGCGTTCATGATCCTGGCCGGGATGAGCTTCGCCCTCACCTACCGCGTCTTCGTCCGACGCAGGCCGCGGGCGCTGCTCGACGACGAGGAGCTTCGGTACTTCGTCGGCATCCTCGTGACCGTGTCGGCCCTGTTGGCGGTGGTTCTCTGGCGAGAGGACATCCTGCGGGGCGAGGCAGCGATTCGGGCAGCGGTCTTCCAGGTCGTCTCGATGACCACAACGACGGGGTACGCAAGCGTCGATTTCATCGGCTGGCCGGCGCTCGCGTTGATGATTCTCGTCGCCGTGATGTTCGTCGGCGGATCAGCCGGCTCGACGGGCGGGTCGATCAAGGTTGTGCGCCACCTCTTGCTGGCGAAGGTGATTCGACGCGAGTTGCGGCAAACCGTCCATCCTGAGGTCGTCATGCCACTCCGCCTCAACGGGGCAGTCGTCGACGAGCGCACGATCCGCGCAGTCATCACCTTCGTCCTTCTCTACGTCGGCATCTTCGCCGTGGGTGCCGCGGTGATCGCCCTGGACGCCGCGTTCCAGGGACCCAGGATCTCGGCACTCGAAGCGATCGCCCTCTCGGCGACGACTCTCGGAAACGTCGGCCCAGGCCTCGGCCCGGCGGGCCCGATGGGGTCGTTCGCGCAATTCAGCGACGTCGCGAAGGTCGTGATGACGATGCTCATGTGGCTCGGTCGGCTCGAGGTGATCCCTGTCGTCGTGCTCCTGACCCGCGGATACTGGCGGGTGTAGCCCAGCCGATGTCGTCCCCCTCCCCAGAGATCGCGCGTTGAGTCCGACACCGGGGGACGAACGGCGGAGATCTGCCGGGCGACGGAGGCTCGGAGTCGACGTGCGCGGCGCACTCGGTCTCGTGGGTGTCCTCTCGCGGTACCTCGCACTGGCGGTGATCGTGCCGATCGCCGTCGCGCTCTACCACGGCGAGTCCTTCTGGCCGTTCGTGGCGGCAGGCCTCGGACTCGCGGTGTTCGGCTCCGCGCTGCGACTGTGGGGCGGCGATACGTCGCGCGTGGGGGCTCGTGAGGGCTTTCTCGTCGTCTCGCTGACGTGGCTCGTCGCCGCGGCGTTCGCGGCGACTCCGTACCTTCTCTCGGGCGAGCCCGAACTGTCCCGACCCACCGACGCGCTGTTCGAGGGCATGTCCGGGTTCACGACGACCGGAGCAACGATGTTGACGAACATCGAGGCCCTTCCCTACTCGCTCCTGATGTGGCGTCAGTTGACGCAGTGGCTCGGAGGGATCGGCATCATCGTGCTCGCGCTCGCCGTCCTCCCCCGCCTCCGGATCGGTGGGCGGCAGCTGCTCGAATCGGAGCTCCCCGGGCCCGAGGTCGACCAGTTGGCGACGCGGATCCGTGAAGCGACACTCCGGTTCTCGGCGCTCTACGTCGCGCTCACCGCACTCGAAGCCACGGTTCTCGCCGTACTCGGCTGGACCGGGATCGACCCAGCGATGAACTTCTTCAACGCGGTCTCACATGCGCTGACGACCATTCCGACCGGCGGCTTCTCGCCACAGAACCGCTCGATCGAGCCGTTCGCCGCGCTCACGCAGTGGGTCATCGTGGTCTTCATGGTCGCGGGCGGCGTCAACTTCGCGCTCCTCTTCCAGGCACTCGTCCGGCGACGTCCTCGCGTGGCCCTACGTGATGAGGAGCTCCGCGCGTATTTCTTCGCCCTTGCGGCCGGTGCCCTGATCCTCAGCTCGGAGATCTGGACGAAGCGGCCCGAGATCGGCGAGGAGGCGATCCGGCACGGCGTCTTCCAGGCCGCCTCGATCATCACGACGACCGGCTATGCGACCGTCGACACGTCGCTCTGGCCGACACTGGCGGTCGTCACGCTCGTCGGCCTCATGTTCATCGGCGCCTCGGCCGGATCGACGAGCGGATCGGTGAAGGTGCTCCGGCACGTCCTGATGGCGAAGATCCTGGGGCGGGAGTTGCGGCAGACGGTGCATCCGGAGCTCGTCGCGCCGATCAGCCTGAACCGCGTCGTCGTCGACGAGAGGACGCTGCGCGCAGTCATGAGCTTCGTCCTCCTCTACATCGGGATTTTCGTCCTAGGAGCTCTCGTGATCACGATCGATGCCGCCTACAACGGGCCGGGCGTGACTCCCTTGGAGGCGATCGGCGCCGCGGCGGCGACGCTCGGGAACGTCGGCCCGGCCGTCGGCTTCGCCGGACCGTTCGGCTCCTACGCCCCGTTCAGCGATGTTTCCACGGTGGTTCTCACCGCGCTGATGTGGATCGGGCGGATCGAGGTCATCCCGATCGTGGTCCTCGTGACGCGAAGCTACTGGCGCGTCTAGGACCTCAGCCGACGAGCGCCCGACGCAGGTTGTTCTCGAGGCCGGGCTTCAGAATCGCGATCACCTGGTCGCCGGGCCTGATCACCGTCTCGTCACCGGCGATCTCACCGACGCCGTGGCGGGTGACCGAGACGAGCCGCGCACCTTCGGGGAGCGCCAAGCCCGCGACGCGCTTGCCGGCCGCCGGGGACTTGCCTGTGATCTGCATCTCGACGACCTCGAGGCCCTCCTGCTTGAGCTCGAGCAGCCTGACGAGGCCGTGCTCCGGGACCTCGTGCTCGACAAGGGCGAGAATGCCCGACGTCGCCGACACCGTGAGCTCGATCCCGAGGAGGTCGAAATGCTGCTGGTTCCGCGGGTCGTTGACGCGAGCGATCGCCTTCGCCACGCCGTAGCCCTCCTTGGCGATCTGTGCGATCACGAGGTTGTCCTCGTCGTCACCGGTCAGAGCGAGGACGATATCCGGGGGACGATCGATTCCCGCGCGTTCGAGCACGGCGATCTCGGTTGCGTCTCCGAGCATCGCAACGTGGCCGAACTCGGCTTCGAGGAGTGCGTAGCGGTCGTGCCGTTGCTCGATGATCGTCACCTCGCGCTGCGCGGCGATCAACGATCGCGCGACATTCGAACCGACCTTCCCTCCCCCGGCGATGACCATGTACATCAGCCCGTCACCGCCCGGCTCAGGTCGACGTCGCAGGCGCGTACCGCATCGGAAAGCGTTGCTATCGCGGTCTGCGTCGGGCAGACGGTCCGCAGACCGAGCTTCTCGTAGAAGTCGGCCCGCGCCGGGTCGAGGACTCTCACGACGACGCAGTCGATCCCGTACCGCCGCTGGAGGATCTGACCGATCACGACGTTCGAGTTGTCGCCATCCGTGGCGACAACGGCCGCCTGGGCGTCGGGGACACCCGCCGCTTCGAGGATGTCCTTGTCCATCCCGTGCCCGACGACGAAACCGCCCCTCCAACTGCCGAGACGCTCGAGCGCGCGTTCGTCTTCGTCGACGCAGGTCACGTCCCAGCCCTCGCCTGCCAGTTGCTTCGCAACGGCCGAGCCCACGCGTCCGCACCCGATGACGACGAGCTTCACGATGCCAAGCCTAGATGATGGACCACTATTCGAAGGTTCCTTCCGGGAAAGCGACCACGAGCACCTCGCACGGCGC
This sequence comes from uncultured Thermoleophilia bacterium, assembly GCA_963721955.1. GTDB lineage: Bacteria > Actinomycetota > Thermoleophilia > Gaiellales > Gaiellaceae > Gaiella. The sequence continues at coordinate 18,923 of CAVRKG010000002.1, forward strand.
GTGGCGGAGCACATGATCGACCGTGGGCGAGAAGAATCGCGACTGCCGGCGCCAACGCGGCGACGACCCCATCACGATCAGGTCGACCGGCCGCTCCCGTGCCTCGTCGATGATCGCGTGACCGATCGAGCGCGCGACGAGCGTGCGCGTCGCAACCTCGACGCCGTTCTCCTCCCCGAGGGCACGCGCTTCCTCCAGAGACCGCTCTGCGTGAATCGCGGACCGCCTCGGGCAGCGAGCCTTCGAGCGGGAACCGTCGTGGCACACGGACGACGAACACGGCCTCGATGCTCGCCTCGCGCTCTTTCGCCAACGCAACGGCGGTCGCGACCATCTCCTCGCCGATGTCGCCGAGCTTCATCGGGACGAGGATCCGCCTGAAGGCCGCGCCTGGCGGCAGTGACGAGACAGGCTCGATGCCCGCGAACACTCCTGTCTCGCGCCGACGTCTGACGAGTACGTAGACGCAGAGTCCTACGACGAGCCACGCCGGCCCCGCGTACCTGGCGCCTGGATGGGTGACGAGCGCGAGGACCCACACGCCGAACGTGAGCGGAGCTCCGACCAGCGCGGGCAGCGGCAGCGGTACCCCACGGATCCGTACCTGCGGCCCCGCGCGGAACGGGCGTTCGAGCTCCGGCTCCGTGAACCTGAGGCGGATCACGGCCAGCTGAGCGGCCGTGAAGGCGAACAACACGCCGAACGAGTACGCGCTGGCGAGAAATGCCGGATCGTCCCGACCGACGATGCCGGTGGTGAGAACGATCGCCGCTGCGATGCCTCCCGTTGCGAGAAGCGCCTCCCGCGAGATCAGCGAGCGCCGCTCCAACCGACCGAGCTCGCGAGGAAGCATGCCGTGCTCGGACATCGAACGCGCCAGGCGTGTGCACCCCGTGATCGCCGTGGTCGCTGCAGCGAAGAGGATGAGTGCGCCGGACAGCCCGACGACGACACGCAGCACGTCGACGAGCGCCATCGGCAGGTGACCCTCGAACGCGGAGACGATCCCGACGATGGGTGCCTTCAGCCACTCGTCGGCAAGTCCCGTCGAACCGTCCTCCGACGGGAATGCGGATATCCCGACAACGGCGATGAGCACGGTGACGACGACGACGAGCCCGATCGAGGTGAACAGCGAGCGCGGAAGCACCCGGCCCGGCTCGCGCGTCTCCTCGGCGAGGTTGGCAACGGTTTCGAGGCCCGTATACGCGAGCATCGCCAAGGGAAGGGCGAAGAAGAGATCGCGCCAGCCCTGGTCGGTTGCGAAATTGAATCCGTCCACCAACACGCCCGGTGAGAACAGGAGCGCGAACCCGAGGACGACGACGAGCAGCTGAACCGCAATATCCAACAGCGCGAGCACGAGTGCCGCGGTGTGGATCTTGGTGTGACGGATCACACGGACGCCGACGATCGCTGCGATCGCAACAACCGCGATGGTCTCGTCCCATGGACTCTCGCTCAGCGCGGGGACAGCGAACGCGGCGGCGAGGTAATGCGGGAGGAACAGGGTCGAGAGAGCGATCACGATCAGGAAGTCGAGGAAGAGGACCCATCCGGTGGCGAAGCCGACGAGGTCGTTGAAGGCGCGGCGCGTGAAGGTCGCCGCTCCGCCGGTTTCCGGGATCGCCGCGGTCCCTTCGGCATACGACAGCGAGACGATCAGGAAGAGAAGCCCCGTCAAGAGAAGCACGACGGGAGTCAGGCCGAGCGCCTGTGCAGCCACGATTCCGAGGGCGAAGTAGATCGACGAGCCGATCTCGTCGTAGGCGACCGCGAACAGCGAGGGAGCATCGAGGACTCGCTCGAACCCGCGGACCTTACGTGCCACGCTTGCGCTCCAACTGGATGCGACCGGTGCCGAGTGCGATGAACAACCCACCGAGGACGTATCCCACGAGACCGCCTCCGTTGACGGCGGTGACGACGAGAAGAGCCAAACCAATCAGGATGAAACACCCCGAGAACACGTAGATGGCACGGCGATACCAGATCATCTCTGCCCCTCGTCGCGCGACGCCGCGACCATGACGCGGCACGGCGCGTGCTTGAGGACGTGGTCGACGGTGCGCCCGAAGACGGCGCGACTGCCTGCGGTCAGTGTCTTGCGCGGTGACCCGATCACGATGATCTCGGTGCCGCGCTGTCGCGCTTCCTCCACGATCGCGGCGCCGGCGCTGCGGGCTCGCACGAGGCGATCGAGCACCCTGACCCCGTACGAGTCACCGACAGCGATCGCTTCGTCGAGCTCGTAGTTGGCGGCCCGCTCGAGCTCGGGCAGATCCTCGTCCAGTGGCCGGCCCAGCGGTACCTCGAGCACACTGAGCGCGACGATCTTTGCCCCACGCTCGGCCGCGAGGCTACACGCGACGTCCAGCGCGTCGTCCGACGGCTGACCCACCACGACGGGAACGAGCAGGCGACGGTATTCGAGTGCGAGAGCGGGGCCGAACGCCGGCGGCGCGCGGACCGTGGCCACGAGCGACTCCTTCGCGAAGCTTCGCCGATAGACGACGTAGAGAGCGAGTCCGGAGACGATCCAGGCGAACCCGACGTAGCGAGTGACGGCGTTCTGGCTGACGATGACGAGAAACGACGCCCCTGTCGCCAGACCGCCGACGATGGCGAAGACGGGCCAGTCGACCCCCCGGAACGTCGCGTTCGGTCGCGCGCGGTAGAACGCATCGGGAGAACCCTTCTGCTTCATGCGCAACCGGACGAGCGAGACATGCGCCACCGTGAACGACAGCGTCGCCCCGAACGAATACAGCGTGCCGACGAACCGCACGTCGCCCGGCAGGATGACGAGGATCGGCGCGATCCCCGCGAAGATCACGAGCGACAGCACCGGGGTCTTGAGTACCGGATGCAATCTGCGGAACACCTCCGGGATCTGCCGATAGCTCGCCATCGCGTACGTCACACGCGACGCACCGATCACGCCCGCGTTCGTCGCGATCACGAGGATCGTGGCCGCGAGGATGCCGACGTAGATCTCCAGCACGCGCAGGATTCCCCCGGAGACCTCGAGGTTCCTGACGAGTCCGAGAATGGGATCGTTGGCATAGCCCCCGTCCTCCGGCGGCAGCGCCAGAAGTGTCGTGAGTTGGCCGTCGACCCGCTTCACGGGCAGGGCCGAGAGGGCGACGAGCGGCAGCGTCAGGTAGATCGCGAAGACGGCGCCCGCGACGAGCTTGTAGGCGTCCGGAACGCTCCGAGCCGGCTCGCGCGCCTCCTCCGCGAGGTTGGAGACGGTTTCGACTCCTGTGTACGCGAGCATCGCCACGGGCACCGCGAGCGCGAGATTCGACCAGCTCGGTGCGACGCCCCAGTAGATGTTGTCGACGAGGATCGAGGGACTGAAGACGAGGAAGAGCCCGAGCAGGACGAGCAGCACCTGCGTCGCGAAGTCGAGCACCGCGAGCACGACGGAGAGCCTCGCCGCTTCCTGAACCCCGACCACGTTGAGCGTGACGAGGACGACGATCACGACGGCACCACCGACGATGTCCCACGGGTTCGTCTTCAGCGGCTCCCAGAAGATCGACAGGTAGTGCGGGACGAAGAACGCCGACGTCGCGACGGTCACGACATAGACCAACATCTGCGACCACGCGGCGCCAAAGCTCACGATTTCGTTGAACGCATGTCTCGCAAAGCTCGAGGAACCGCCCGCCTCGGGGTAGAGGACGGTTCCCTCGGCGTACGTGGCGGCCGTCATCGCGAAGACGATCCCGGCCACGAGGAAGACGAGGGGCGTCAGCCCGAGCGCATAGACCGCGGTGAGACCCAGCGCGTAGTAGATCGACGAACCGACGTTGCCGTATGCGGTGGCGAAGAGAGCGGGAGTGCCGAGTACCCGCTCGAGCTGAACCTCGCGTCTACGGCGACTGGGCACCGGCGAAGTCTAGGGTCTGACCCGGGCGTGACCGATCTTGCGGCCGGGACGCGGCGGGAGCGTGTCCGAGGCGGCGCTCGGGGCCGGCTCGCGCCGGCCCCTCACGTGCGCCCGATGCCGTCGAGCCGAAGCTCGACCTAACCGTGGATCGAGGCGAGCAGCGGGATGATCAGGATCGCGACGATGTTCGCGATCTTGATCATCGGGTTGATGGCTGGCCCCGCGGTGTCCTTGTACGGGTCGCCCACCGTGTCGCCCGTGATACCGGCCGCGTGGGCCTCCGAGCCCTTGCCGCCGAACGCACCGTCCTCGATCAGCTTCTTCGCGTTGTCCCAGGCGCCACCGCCCGACGTCATCGAGATCGCGATGAAGAGGCCGGTGACGATCGTCCCGATCAGGAGGCCGCCGAGCATCTTGGGACTGATGATCCCGACCACGATCGGGAACACGATCGGGATCGCTGCCGGGAGCATCATCCCCTTGATCGCCGACGTGGTGACGATTCCGACGGCCCGTGAGTAATCCGGGCGCGACGTCCCTTCCATGATGCCGGGGTCGTCGCGGAACTGTCGTCGCACTTCCTCCACGACCTCGCCGCCGACACGACCCACGGCCGTCATGGCAAACGCGGCGAAGAGGAACGGCATCATGCCCCCGATGAAGAGGCCCGCGATCACGTACGGGTCGTCGAGCGAGAACACGGTGTCGATGCCAGCCTCGACGAGGCTCCGCGTGTACTCGTCGAAGAGGATCAGAGCTGCGAGGCCCGCAGACCCAATCGCGTAGCCCTTCGTGACCGCCTTCGTGGTGTTGCCGACGGCGTCGAGCGGATCGGTGACACCGCGCACGGACTCGGGCATGTCCGCCATCTCGGCGATACCGCCGGCATTGTCGGTGACCGGGCCGAAGGCGTCGAGCGCCACGATCAGCCCGCACATCGAGAGCTGCGCCATCACGGCAACGCCGATCCCGTAGATGTTGCCGCCCGCGATCTCGTACGCGGCGACGACGCCCGCTGCGATGACGATCACCGGTAGCGCGGTGGCCTCCATCCCCTTCGCGAGCCCCGCGATGATGTTCGTCGCGTGACCTGTCGTCGATGCTTCTGCGATCGACTTCACAGGGTGCCAGCGACTACCGGTGTAGTACTCGGTGATCGCGACGAGGAGGAACGTAATCGCAAGTCCGACGAGCGCCGAACCGTAGAGCTGCCAGAACGAGAACTGGGGGCTGTCGAATGCCAGCGTGACCGGGATGAAGCCGATCGCCGAGAGGATGGTCGCAACGATGACACTCATGTAGAGCGCGTTGATGATCGCATTCGGACCTGAGCCAACCCGCGAGAAGAACGTCCCGACGATGGAGGCGAGGATCGAGATCCCTCCGAGCGCCAAGGGATAGAGCCAGAGCTGGCTGTTCGGGTACGCGGTGCCGAGCAGCATCACAACGACCGCGGTCACCGCATACGTCTCGAACAGGTCCGCGGCCATTCCTGCACAGTCGCCGACGTTGTCGCCCACGTTGTCCGCGATCACGGCGGGGTTGCGCGGATCGTCCTCCGGGATACCCGCTTCGATCTTGCCGACGAGGTCGGCACCGACGTCGGCTGCCTTCGTGAAGATGCCGCCGCCGAGTCGCGCGAAGACGGAGATCAGCGAGCCTCCGAATGCGAGACCGAGCAGATCGTCGACCGCAGAGTCGGCGCTGTTCCCGAGCCCACCGGTCAGGAACCAGTAGTACCCGGCAACGCCGAACAGACCGAGTCCGACGACGAGGAGTCCGGTCACCGAGCCGGCGCGGAATGCAACCTTGAAGGCCGGGGCGACACCCTCGCGGGCTGCCTCGGCGGTGCGGGCGTTCGACCGGACGGCAACGTTCATGCCGATGAAGCCCGCGGCGGCGGAGAGCACGGCACCGATCACGAAGCCGAATGCCGTTCCCCAGCCCAGTTCGTTGTAGAAGCCGATCAGCAGGATCGGGGCGATCGCCACGACCGCAATCGTGGTGTACTGCTTGCGGAGGTACGCGGCTGCGCCCTCCTGGACGGCGCCCGAGATCTCTCGCATGCGCTCGTTGCCCGCAGGCTGGCTCAGGAGCCAATAGGTCAGATACAGGCCGTACAGCACCGCTGCCGCCGCACAGACGAGTGCGAAAGCCACAGCATGGTCATTGAAAAAGTCCATCAAACCTCCGGAGGCACGTCACAAAGAAAGCCCGAAAACGGGATCGGCGCGCCCGATTATGTAGCACAAGCTCCGGTGCTGCCCGCCGAACCGACTGTCGGGGACGCGAAACTCAGCCGACGGGAGTGGGTCTCAGGATGAGCTCTCCGTAGACCTCCGCCAAGTCGCCGGCCTCCCCGAACCGCGCGATCTGGCGCTCTGCGGCGTTCTGCTCGGGCAGGCGAAGCCACTCGGCGGCCCCGATCTCCGCAGCGACGGGGAGCACCCATTCGATCAGTCTCTCGACCCTGGCCCGCGCCGGGAGCACGTCGCCACGCTCGAGGTCGATGAGGTCGCCCGAGAGCCCGTACCGAATCGCGCGCCACATGTTCTCCTCGATCAACCGATGCGGCTGCTGCACGATCGGCTCTCCTTCGTCGATCGCCCGTGCGACCCGCGCCGTCAGGGCAACGCAGAGCGCCGAGAGCGATTGGGACTCCGCCAGATCCGGCTGCCCGTCGCAGATGCGTATCTCGACGGTCGGGAACGCGAGGTGCGGACGCACGCTCCACCAGAGTTGCGTGTGCTCGGTGACCGAGCCCGTGTCGTAGAGGAACCGTACGTAGCGCTCGTAGTCGTCCCATGAGTCGAACGAATCCGGGACGCCGCAACGAGGAAAGAACCGGGTGAAGACCTGCGTTCGAGTCGAGTGCAAACCGGTTTCGACACCTTCGGCAAACGGCGAGCTCGCCGAGACCGCGAGAAGCTCCGGGAGCCAGTTCCGCAGTGCGGAGGTCACTCTGAGCGCACGATCGGCACCGTTGATCCCGACGTGGACATGGATGCCGAACGAGGTGTTCTTCCAGACGACGTAGCGAAGGATCTGATCGTTGAGGCGGTAGTGCGGCGTGTCGATGATCCGCTGGTCCTTCCAGTTCGCCCAGGGATGGGTGCCCGTTGCGCCGAGCGCGAGCCCCAGCGGCTCGACGAGGGCGAGCAGTTCCGCGCGCCGGTCGGCCAACGTCTGCGGTATCGCCGCGAAGCTCTCGACGCGCCCCGTCTTGACCTCGACCTCGGAGGCAATGAGCTCGCCGGCGAGGTGGCTCTCCAACGGCGTCCCGACAGCCGCGGCCTGGACCTCCTCGAAACGGTTGACGAGGTCGAGCGACGCCGGATCGAGCAGGCCGAACTCCTCCTCGACGGCAACCGTGAAATCGATCGCCGAATCGAAGCGCTCGCGCGCCTCCCGGAGGAGTTGGTCGATCGGAATGCGCTGCATGTCGCCCATCGAGCGAGAAAGGGTAGTCGATACTGCACTTTCGATAGCGGCGCCGAGGCGTCGGCGCTCCGCGATCCTCCTGCCGGCCGGAGCGGGCGGTCGGGACGTTCAGGCGAAGGGCTCGAGGAGTCGCCGCGAGACTCCGGCCCAGCTCCAGCGCTCGACCACCGCATCGCGGGCGGCCGAGCGGACGGCAGCGCGTTCCGCGGCTGGGAGGGTCAACAGCTCGCCGAGCCGTCGTGCGAGGTCGGAGGCATCACCCGTCTCGAAGGAGACCAGGTGACGAAGGTGCGCCGGATACGCCGCCTCCAAGCCGGCCGCGACTTCGGCGAGACCCGAGTGACGGGCGACGAGCGGCGGACAGCCGCCTGCCGCGGCCTCGACGGCGACCATGCCGAACGCCTCGGGGAAGATCGACGGGACGACGCATGCGTCTGCGAGTGCGAGCAGGTGCCGCAGGTGCCGATGCTCGAGTGGCCCCGTGAACAGCGCCTCGACTCCGGCGGCGCGAGCCTGCCGCTCCAGCGACGCACGCTCGGGGCCGAAGCCGACGACGACGAGACGCGCGTCGTGTCCGGCGAGCGCGTCGATGAGCACGTGCACGCCCTTCTGCTCGATGAGCTTCCCGAAGTACACGACGACAGGCTGCTCAACCGACAAGAAGGCCTCGAGACGTCCGGCGTTCCCGGCGTCGGGCATCCGTTCCTCCGCATTTCCGGGATTCGGCTCATCGTGTCTTGCCGCCTCGATCAGGCTTGCCCGCGCCAGGTCGCGCGGTTCGGGCTTCCACTCGTCGATGTCCACTCCGGGCGGGACCTCGATCACGTGCTGCGTGTGGCCGCACACCTCGGCGAGAACCGTGCGGATGTGCGCCGAGCCCACAAATGTCGCACGTGCCTCGGCGAGCGCGTCGGCACCCCAGGCGGAGAGCTCCGCGTTGCCGCGCATCGAGTACTCGAGCTCCGAGCCATGCGCTTTGACCGCGAACGGCGCAGCGGTCGCGGCTCCCACCGGGCCACCGAGAAGCACGTGGTTCGCGAACACGACGTCGGCGGGCAACAGCGAGCGAATCGTCGCTGCGTTCGCCTCGACCCAGTCGTCGAGGTCGGCGCGAGAGCAGTCCTGGACGAGGCGCACGTCATACCCCTCGTACCGATCGAGGACGAAGACGGGAAGGAAGCCGCCGACGTCCGGCCGTACCGCCGCCGCACTCCCGAGGTCGTACTGCTCCGGGTGCGGTTCCTGCGACAGGACCGTGACGTCGTGCCCGGCTGTGCTCCACTCCCGCGCCAGCATCCGGGTGTACACGTTCGAGCCGGTCCCGCCGAGGAGATAGCCGTGCCAGAGCAGAATCCGCATGGGTGCATCCTGCCTGGGCAGCTCGGGCAGCACCCTCCGACCGCACGCGAGAGCCGATCCCGCCGCCGGAAACGACCCGGGCCGCGGTGAGGGTCAGGTCAGGTGGAAGTAGAGCGCGTAGAGCAGTTCGACGGCGGGGTTCGAGGTGTGAACCTGGACGTCAGCCGGCGTCGTCAGAAGGGCCTGCGAATAGTTGAAGATGATCTTGACGCCGGCGTCGACGAGCGCGTCTGCGGAGCTCTGGGCGGCGTCTGCGGGGACGGCGAGAACGCCCACGATGATGTTGCGGTCGCGCACGACCTTGGGCAGCGTGTCGAGCGGCGTCACCGTGACTCCGCTGACGGTGCGCCCTGCCTTGCTCGGATCGCTGTCGAAGACGGCCGCGATCGTGATGCCGTGCTCGGCGAAGATCGGAGAGCCCGCAATCGCACTCCCGAGTCGTCCCGCTCCGACGAGTGCGATGTTGTGCTGGCCGTGCGCCCGCAGGATCTTCCGAAGCTCGGCGAGCAGCGAGTCGATGTTGTAGCCGACACCGCGCTTGCCAAAGCGACCGAACCCCGACAGGTCACGGCGGATCTGCGTCGCGTTGATGTTCGTGTACTCCGCGATGCCCTGAGACGAGATTCTCTCCCGGCCCATCTTCTTCGCCTGGGTCAGCACCTGGAGATAGCGGCTCAGCCGCGCTGCCACGCCTACCGTCAGTCGGTCTGCCACGAATGTCCCCCTGGGAATCTGGTCGCTTGTGACAAGTTGTCACATTCTGCCTACGGGGGTATCGCAGCGTCCGGAGAACCGTCGGAGCGAAGCCGTTCGAGCAGGCCTTCGAGCGTGACGAAGTACGTGAATGCGCGGACTCCGTCGATCTCGATCACGGGGAGGAACTCGCGGTACTCCGCCTCGAGCGACTCGATCCCGCCGATGTCGATCAGGTCGAGGGTGAACTCCGCGTCGACCCGCTCCTGCGCCTCCCGTACCACCTCGATCGCCCGCTCGCAGAGGTGACAGTCTCCCGCGTGGTACACGGATACGAGTCGCGAGGGAAGGACGGTCGTGCTCCTATGGATAGAGACCGCGAATCGTCGTTGCCTCGGCCACGCGCTGTACCGCAAGCCCGTACGCAGCCATTCGCATGCTCGACCCGTACCGATCGCGCGTCGACCAGGTCTCCTCGAAGGCGCGAACGACGATGTCGTTCAGCTTCGCGTTGACCTCGTACTCCTTCCAGAAATACTCCTGGAGCCCCTGCACCCATTCGAAGTAGGAGACGACGACGCCGCCGGCGTTGGCCAGAACGTCCGGGAGCACGAGGATGCCGCGATCCTCGAGGATCTCGTCCGCTGCGGGAGTCGTCGGACCGTTGGCCCCCTCGCAGACCATCTTCGCCTGCACGCGAGAGGCGTTGTCGGCTGTGATGACCTGCTCGAGCGCGCACGGCGTGAGGACGTCGCAGTCGATCTCGATCAACTCCTCGTTCGTGATCGCCTCCCCGCCGGGGAATCCCTCCAACACGCCGTGCTCGGCCTTGTACGCGAGCGCCGCCGGCACGTCGAGGCCGTACGGATGGTGGATGCCTCCCCGAGAGTCGGAGACGGCGATCACCCGCACGCCCTCCTCCGACAGGAGACTCGCGAGGTTGGAGCCGACGTTGCCAAAACCCTGAATCGCCACGCGGGTGTCGTGAAGCCGCGAGCCCTGCTTCTGGAGCGCGGTCCGGATGCAGTACAGCGACCCTCGCGCTGTGGCACGGTCGCGACCGACGGAGCCCCCGAGGGCGAGTGGCTTGCCCGTCACGACACCGAGAACCGAATGCCCGACGTTCATGGAGTACGTGTCGAAGATCCAGGCCATCACCTGAGAGTCCGTGCCGACATCCGGCGCTGGAATGTCCTTTTCGGGCCCGATCTCGTTGATGATCTCGCTCGTGTACCGGCGTGTCAGTCGCTCCTTCTCACCGATCGAGAGCAGTTTGGGATCACAGACGACGCCGCCCTTGGCGCCTCCGAAGGGAAGCCCCATGAGAGCGCATTTCCACGTCATCCACATCGCGAGTGCTTTCACCTCGTCCTGCGTCACCGCCGGGTGATACCGGATGCCCCCCTTGGCCGGACCGCGCGTCATGTTGTGGATGACGCGGTACCCCTCGAAGGCCTGAACCGAGCCGTCGTCCATCAGGACGGGCACGGAGACCTCGACGCCCTTCTTGCAGTAGGAGAGGATCTGGATCAGGTTCGGATCCACCGCGAACGTTTCTCCGACGCGCCGGAGTTGCGCCTGTGCAATCTCGAAGGGATTCTCGCGGAGGTGCGTCGGGAGAAGAGGAGGCGCGCTCATGCGGTGGCACCGTCGCACACGACGCCCCGACTATACCCCGCGTGCGGGAAGCCACGGGTGGGCTGTGTCGTCACGAGATCGTGAACGGGATCGCCTCGACGTCGGCCTCGCCGCCGCCGACCGGCGTCGCGACGACACGCAGCTCGTAGTCGCCGCGCGGTAGCCGGCGACCGCCTGCTCCGCGACCCGTGATCCCGAAGGAGTACCTGCCCGGGAGCACGTCACGGACGAGCGCGAGCCGACCGAGGTTCTTGTCGTCATGGAAGAGATCGATGCTCAACGACTCGAGCGGCACGAGCTGCGGGCGCGCCGCCGTTCCTTCGACGCGACCCGCGACGATCGTGAGGACGGCCGGCTCGAGGTCCGACGGCGCGAACGTCCGGCTCGAGAGCTGAGCGGTCGTGATGAGGTCGCGAGACTCGAGGGGTACCGCGATCGCCCACTGCACCCGCAACGTGGAGCCGCTGCGGACCTTGACCCTGATCGCGCCGGAGAGCGCCGACGGTGCTTCCGGCAACAAGGGAGCTGACACCGAGACCGCGACCTTCAGGGACTTGCCGGGTGCCAGCTTCGCCTTCGTCGGTTTCACGCTGACGACGATGTCGGCCCCATCGGCGCCGCCGGGCTCGATCGTCAGCTCGAGCGGGCGACGACTGACGTTTCGCAGCGTCACTTCCCGTTCGAGCTTCGTGTCCGAACCACGAGCGATTCCGAGGCCGAACGCGGGCGGGTCGGCGACCAGCTCGATCGCGGCTGCGCCCGAGGGGTCGAGCGAGCCGGCGGTGAAGGCGCTGCCGCGCCGCGAGGCCGCGATGAGGGCCGCCTTGAGGCCGGCGGCGTCCAGATCCGGCCGTGCCTGGGCGAGCAGCGCCGCGGCGCCGGCCACGACCGCGGCGGCCGCGCTCGAGCCGCTCAACGTGCCGTAGCGTGCTGTACCGCCCTCGTCACGGCCGGGATCGGCCGTTGCCAGCCCGATCCCCGCCGTGCTCACGTCAGGCTTCGGGCCCGCATCGAATGCCAGCCCTTCGGACGAGAACGGCGCCGGACCGCCGCGCCCCTCGTTGGCCTCGAACGAAGCAGCTCCGACCGAGAGGCTGACGGGAACGCCGTTCTTGAGGGCAGAGCGGACGCGATCGGCCCCGACCGGATCCAGCCCGAGAATGGGTACGTCGAGTGGACCGTCGGTGCCGAGCGAGCCGGCGGGCAGCGGCCCGTCGACGAGCACGGCGCGCGCGCCGGAGGCGATGACCTCGCGCACGGCCTCGGGCGACGACGTGCCGCGAGGAAGGAGCACGCCGGCGCCCGCGACGCGGCTGTAGCCCGCGTTGTCGAACAGCCGCTCGAGGCTTCCGGTGGCGCCGACCACCGGCGCGGCGGCTCCCGCCAGCGCGACGACCGGCGCCGTCAGCGACAGCCGCGGGTCGACGCCGGACCCGAGCGGCTGGTCACCGGAAAGGAGCGTCCGCAGCCCTGCGAGCAGAAGGACGTGAGCCGTCGGGCTCTGGACGCGCGTGTCGTTCGCACCGGCCGTGAGAGCCGCGGGCGCGCCGCCCGGCCCACTGATGCTGCCGTAGGACGGCCCGGCAGGCCCGTCGTTCCCGGCCGCAGCCACGAGCAGCGAGTCGAGCGCCGACGCTCCAGCGGCCGCGAGGGCGAGGGGGCCGTCGGCGAACGCAGCGAACGGCTCCACGACCCCGGCGAGCGTGATGCGCGCGGCGTCGTGCGCGTCGCCGTCCTCGTTCGGGTCCACGGCGAGCTCGATCCCGGCCAGGAGCTGGTCGGTGCGGCCGTAGATCGAGACGCCGCCGGCCGCGTCCGGCTGCCAGCCTGCCACCCGAATCGGGAGCAGTGTCGCGTCCGGCGCCACACCGTGCAGCCCTGCAGGTCCGCCCGACCCCACCACGAGCCCTGCCATCTCCGTGCCGTGCCGTTCGGGCCGACCGGGAACGGTCGGGTTCTGGCGCGCGCTCGCATCACCACCCGGATCGATGACGTCGATCCCGCGCACGAGGGCGTCGCGAACGTACGGGTGCACGAGGTCGATGCCCGTGTCGAGCAGGGCGATGCGAACCCCGGCGCCCGTGAAGCCCGGAATCCCCACCTCGGCCCGACGCCCGCCGACGACGTCAACCGTGGTCGGGTCGACGGCGGCCGGGATCGTGGCCCGCACGGGGAACACGCCTCTGACATCGGGATCGCGCTCGACGATCGCCAGAGCACGTGCGTCCAACGGGGCGGCGAAGCCGTTGAAGATCCTGACATAGGAGTGCTCGGGCTCGATCGGTGCGCCCCGGAATGCAAGGCGGGCAATCACCTCGCGCTGGGCGATGCGTGCGGCTGCGGTCCACCCGCGTTCCTGCCGCTCTGTCGCGACGCCGCCTTTCGCGGCGACACGAGATGCGAGCGACGGCTTCGCGAGAACGACGATCCAACGTCCACCGAGCTGCGCCGACGGCCTGCCGCCGAGCAGGCTCTCCCAACCGGCGGAACCCGACCGGGGCGCGTCGGCACCGCTCGCGCCCTGAGCCGCAAGAAGCACGGCGGCGCAGAGAACTCCCAGGCCGACCGCGCGCAACGAACGCCGTGGGGCCGGGCTAGGCAGCCGACGCATACGCATCCAGGGTCAGGGAGCCGGGTGGAGCGAGAGGCTCGGCGTAGCGGGCGGCGGACGCGATCATCGCAGCGTTGTCGGTGCAATACGCGAGCGGGGCGAGGGTGGCGTCCGGCAACGCCGCGCGGAGCTCCGAATTCGCCGCTACGCCACCGACGACGGCGATCCTCGCAATGCCGACCTGCCCCGCAGCCTCGGTCAGCCGCTGGGTCAGCGCGCGAACGATCGCGCGTTGATACGACGCCGCGAGATCGGCTCGCCGCTCCTCGAGTCCGACCTCACCGAGGTCACGCACCGCGTACAGGAGCGCGGTCTTGACACCGGAGAAGGAGAAGTCGAGACCCGATACGCGCGCGACGGGAAACGCGAACGCGGACGGGTCACCTTGACGCGCGAGAGCATCGATCGCGGCCCCGCCCGGATAGGGAAGCCCGAGCACGCGCGCGCCCTTGTCGAAGGCCTCGCCCGCAGCATCGTCGAGCGTCGTGCCCAGGCGCTCGAACGATCCGTGGTCGCGAACCGCCAGGAGAAGCGTGTGACCACCGCTCGCGAGGAGGCAGACGAATGGTGGCTCGAGAGGCGAAGGACCGAGGTAGAGCGACGCTACGTGCCCCTGCAGGTGGTCGACCGGGACGAGAGAGATCCCGCGCGACCAGGCGATCGCCTTGGCGGCCGACACGCCGACGAGCAGGGCACCGATGAGGCCGGGCCCGCAGGTGACGCCCACACGCTCGACGTCCGCCAGATCGATTCCCGCTTCTGAGATCGCCTCACGGATGACAGGTCCGATGAGCTCGAGGTGGCGGCGCGACGCGACCTCCGGGACGACCCCGCCGTAGCGCGCATGCAGCTCCGCCTGCGATGCGACGATCGACGAGAGCACGTCGCCGCCTGCCGTCACGACCGCGGCCGCGGTCTCGTCGCAGGACGTTTCGATGCCGAGAATCATTCCGAGCTCACTTCCACGTCGCGCTCCTCTTGGGTCTCCGATTGCCGGGGTTCGGGGTCTTTCCACATGATCACTGCGTCTTCTCGGTTGTCGGTGTAGTACCCGCGGCGGATGCCACGGGACACGAACCCGAAGCCCTCGTAGAGTCGAATCGCCGCCTGATTCGAGACCCGTACCTCAAGGGTATAGCCGCGGTCGGCGTCTTCCCGCGTGATCTCGAAGAGCCGGCGCAGCATGGCCGATGCGATGCCGAGGCGGCGGCGTTCTGGATCGACCGCAACGTTCATCACGTGCCAGGCGTCGACGTACCGCGAGAGGACGAGGTAGCCGACGAGGTGTCCCTCGTCCGTCACCGCTGCGATCGACACCGAGCTCTGCTTCGCGAGCTCGCTCGCAAACATGGAACGCGACCACGGCGTCGGATAGGACGCTCGCTCGATGCGCTCGATCGCGTCGAGGTCGCCGAGCTCGAGTCGACGTAGCTCGACGTTCACGCCACCCACTCGTTCGCGTCCGGACTGCGCACGTACACCGGCGTGACCGCGTCGGCCGGACCGAAGTCGGTCGCGATCGATGCGTGGAGCGACGCACGGGCAACGTGCAGATCCGAATCGTCCGGAGCCACGAATGCCCCAGAGTCGGAGAAGGTACTCCGGTATCGCAACGCCCCGTTGCCGACGCAGATGCACCCGGAGGGGACGACGACGTCCTGTGGGCGCAGCGCGACCGGGCCGGCCACGAAGACCTCGCCGCGCTTCGCGTCGATCACCGGAAACGCTCGCTCGTCACCAGCAGCGAGCGCCGAGAGGGTCGACACACCGGCCACGGGGATGCCGAGTGCGAGCGCCAACCCTCGCGCGACGGAAAGCCCGATGCGCGTGCCCGTGAAGCTGCCCGGCCCGGTTCCCACCACGATCGCGGTGAGATCCGACGGGACGGCACCGGCGGCGGCGAGTAGGACGTCGACGTCCGCCAGGAGCCCCTGCGGCCTCGTGCGGCGCTCTCCCAGCGTCACGCCGTCGGCGACGAGGGCACTCGCCGCGATGTCAGTTGCTGTGTCGAACGCGAGGATCAGCACGAGCAAGGTCTTCTAGCAGCGTTCCATCGGCGCTGTCGGCCGTGATCCGACGTTGCTCGGGCGAGACGTGCTCGAGAAACAACGAGGCGCGCGGAGAGGGAAGCATGGACGACCCTGCCTCCGGCCACTCCACGAACGCGATCGTATCGTCGAAATAGGGCTCCAGATCACCCCATTCAGCCGCCGCGAGCCCGACGAACCGGTAGAGGTCGAGGTGGGCGACCGGCACCGCGCCCTCGTACAGGTGTCCGATCGTGAAGGTCGGACTCGTCACGGGGCCATCGATGCCGAGCGAGCGGCAGGCGCCCCGCACGAGCGTCGTCTTCCCGGCGCCGAGCTCGCCCCGGACGAGAACGACGTCGCCGCGCCGAAGTAGACCGGCGAGTAGACCGCCGAACGCCTCGGTCTCCGCCGCCGCCGACGTCACGAGCTCGATCACGAGCTCAGAAGAGGCCGAGCTGGATCGCTTCGGCGTCGACGGCCTCCGCGACCGCCGCCTCTTCCTCGTCGTCGTCGGCGAACGGACCCTCCGCGGACGGCGACGTCACCACACCGCCGAGAAGCTGCGGCAGCCGCGCGAAGTCGGCCTCGAGCACGCTCAGCATCGAGGGGGTGTAGAGGGCAGCGGCCGGGTGGTAGAGGGGATAGAGAAGGACACTCGTCGTCCCGAGCGACACCTCCTGCTCCTGGCCGTGCACCCGCGTGATCCCGAGCGGACGGCCGGTCAGCAGCTGGGTGGCGAAGTTCCCGAGCGTGGCGACGACCCGGGGAGCGACGAGCTCGACCTGGCGGAACAGATGCGGCTCGCAGGCGGCGATTTCCGCTTCGTCCGGATCGCGGTTCTGCGGCGGCCGGCACTTGAGAACATTTGCGAGATAGACGTCGTCGCGTCCGAGTCCGATGGTTGCGAGCAGCCGCTCGACGAGCTCGCCGGACTTGCCGGCGAACGGGCTCCCCGTCTGATCTTCGTGGAAACCGGGAGCCTCACCGACGAGCATCAGACCTGCATCCGGATTCCCCGACCCGAAGACGACCTGCGTCCGCGTCTCCGCCAGCGGACAGCGAACGCAGCCCCTCGTCGCGGAGGCGTACGCCGCGAGCGCCTCGGCACGGACGGAAGCAGCCATCGCGAGCCAGTCTAGGTCGGGACCCGGATGCAGCGCCGGCTTCACGGGCTCGTCCCCGATCCGACGCAGCCGACTTCGGCGAACGTGCCTGGCGCTGCGGATCCGCCCTCGCGGATCGCGGAACCGCTGGGAGGGCGGCTTCAGCTACAGCCGCAGGAGCCGCCGCAGCAGCCACCCGAGCCGCCGCCGAACGACGGCGTCACGGAAGCGCCGTGGACGGCGAACGCCGAGATCTGCTTCAGCACATCGGTCGCGCTGCAGGACGGGCAGGCGATCACCTGCTCGTCGCTGCGGACGA
The DNA here is from genome assembly GCA_963721955.1 of uncultured Thermoleophilia bacterium. GTDB lineage: Bacteria > Actinomycetota > Thermoleophilia > Gaiellales > Gaiellaceae > Gaiella. The sequence goes on from CAVRKG010000002.1 coordinate 36,015, forward strand.
GCTCGTCGAAGTGGCTCTCGCACTCCATGCACGCGTATTCGTAGATCGGCATCTCCCGAGTGTACTGTCTCGCAGGCGTGGAGCGATGGACGACAACGACGCTCACGGGCCGCATCGTCCGGCTCGAGCCGCTCGAGCGACGGCACACCGACGACCTCTGGGAGGCGTCCCGCGACGCGAAGATCTGGCGCTGGCTGCCCGTCGTGCAGCCGACGACCGTCGACGGGTGGGCGGCCTGGATGGACGACGCGCTCGGACGGGTCGACGCCGGGCTCGATCTGGTCGTTCGCGACCGTGCTGACGGGGACGGGACGCGCCGTCGGCTCGACCCGATTCCTGAGCCTCCGCCCCGAGCACCGGAGCCTCGAAATCGGGTGGACGTGGCTCGAGCCGGGTGCCTGGGGTACCGGGGCGAACACGGAGGCGAAGCTGCTCCAGCTCGAATACGCTTTCGAGACGCTCGGCTGCCGCCGGGTGGAGTTCAAGACCGACGCGCTCAACGAGCGAGCGCGCGCGGCGCTGGCGGGTCTTCCTTCGTCGTTCGAGGGGATCCACCGCAAACACATGCTCGTCCGTGCCGGCGAGACACGCGATTCGGCCTGGTACAGCATCCTGGACGACGAGTGGCCGGCGGTCCGCGCTGCGCTCGAAGACCGCCTCCACGCCGACTGACCCCGGCCCCACCGACGGCGCCGCCGTGCGTCGGGATGAATCGAGGCGCGTCAGTCGTTACACTCGAGCGAGGCCCGGTATCCCGCGAGGAACTGGAGCACACGCACATGATCGAGACCGCCAGAGTGATCGGCAGGGGCCGCGTCGGTTCCGCCATAGCCGCCCGCCTCGAGGAGCGCGGTCTGACACTCGACGGCCCGAGCGTCGCGCTCGTCATTCTCTGTGTCCCGGACCGGGTGATCGGTGAAGTGGCCGCAAGCGTGCCGCCCGGACCGTGGCTTGCGCACGTCAGCGGAGCGACACCGCTCGCGGCACTCGCTCCTCACGCCAGGCGCTTCAGCGTCCACCCACTGCAGACGTTCACGCTCCGGCGAGGTCCGGAGCAGCTCGACGGCGCGTGGGGAGCCGTGACGGCCGAGAGCGAAGAGGCGCGTGTCGTCGCGACCTGGCTCGCCGAGACGCTCGGGCTTCACCCGTTTCCGTTGCTCGACGAGCATCGCGCCGCCTACCACGCTGGCGGTGCTATCGCGTCGAACTACCTCGTCACGCTCCGGCGTGCCGCCGGTTCGTTGCTCGAGGCGGCGGGAGCACCGCCCGAGGCACTCGACCCCCTGATGAGAAGGACGATCGAGAACGACTTCGAGCTCACCGGCCCGATTCAGCGAGGAGACTGGGAGACGGTCGATCGCCACCTCGACGCGATCCGCGCCGTCACCCCGGAGCTCGAGGCCATGTATCGCATCCTCGCCGACGCGACGGCGGCCACGGTATGAGGGCGTGCGGCACGATCCGGGAGATCCGGGACGCCCTCGCGCCCCTCCGCGACGGCACGATCGGCCTGGTGCCGACGATGGGGTCGCTCCACGACGGACATCTCTCGCTCCTCGCGGCTGCGCGCGAGGAGTGCTCGACCGTGGTGATGAGCCTCTTCGTCAACCCAGCCCAGTTCGGTGACGCCGACGACCTCGAGGCGTATCCGCGCGATGTCGAGCGTGACCTCGCAGTGGCCGCCGACGCAGGCGTGGACGTCGTCTTCGCGCCGTCGACCGAGGAGATGTACCCGGCCGGCTTCCAGACCTGGGTCGAGGTCACGGAGCTCGGTGCCGTTCTCGAGGGTGTCCACCGGCCGGGGCACTTCCGCGGCGTCGCCACCGTGTGCCTCAAGCTGTTCACGATCGTGCGTCCGGACATCGCCTACTTCGGGCAGAAGGACGCCCAGCAGGTGGCGGTGGTCCGGCGGCTCGTCTCGGATCTCGCCCTCGAGCTCGAGGTGCGGGCGCTTCCGACCGTGCGCGACGAGGATGGTCTCGCGCTCTCCTCACGCAACCGCAACCTCTCGGCCGAGGAGCGCGAGCGCGCGCTGGCGCTCCCCCGGGCTCTCGCGACCGGCGACCCCGAGCGAGCGAGTGCATTGCTCGACGGTCTCGACGTCGACTACGTCGAGATCGCGCCCTTCGACCCGCCCGTTCTCGCCGCCGCGATCCGCGTCGGCTCCATCCGACTGATCGACAACGTCCCCCTCCAGGAGGTCTCATGAGCACCCGTCCCCGCAAGCCGGGCCACGGCGCCCCGGCACCCGGCAAGCTGCCGATCACCGAGCTCCTCGCGATGAAGGAGAGCCACTCTCCGATCGCGATGATCACGGCCTATGACGCCCCCTCCGGACGGCTCGCGGACGAGGCCGGGGCGGACATGATCCTCGTGGGTGATTCGGCCGCGATGACCGTGCTCGGTCACGACTCCACCGTTCCCGCCACGATGGAAGAGATGCTCGTGCTCACGCGCGCGGTCACGAGGGGATCCCACAGGCCGCTCGTCGTGGCGGACATGCCGTTCGGCTCCTTCCAGGTCTCGGACGAGCTGGCGGTCGCGAACGCGATCCGCTTCGTCAAGGAGACCGGAGCCGACGCGGTGAAGATCGAAGGCGCGGGGACGATGCTCTCGCGCGTCCACGCGATCGTCGGGGCCGGCGTTCCCGTGATGGGGCACATCGGCCTGACGCCGCAGTCCGCGACCGCACTCGGGGGGTTCAAGGCGCAGGGGCGAACGGCGGCCAAGGCGACGCAGCTCGTCCGCGACGCGCTCGCACTCGAGGCAGCCGGCTGCTTCTCGGTCGTGCTCGAGGCGGTACCGTCTCCCGTCGCCGCCAAGATCACCGAGCTCCTCACAGTCCCGACGATCGGAATCGGCGCCGGCCCGGACGTCGACGGCCAGGTACTCGTCTGGCACGACCTCCTCGGTCTCTACAACGGGCACGCACCGCGATTCGTCAAGCAATACGCCCAGCTTGCGAACGCAATTCGGGATGCGGTGGAGTCCTACGTCGCCGACGTCCGCGAGCGCCGGTTCCCGGAAGACGTGCACACCTACGGCATGCCGGCGGACGAGCTCGCGGCATTCGAGGCAGGGCTCGGCAGCGAGCTGATCACGTAGTCGGGGTCAGAGCGCCGAAGGAAGGACGGCGAACACGGCAACGAGCACCGAGGCGAGCGCGAGCGCGCCCGCGACCCCACGCCAGGGCAGCTCGAACGTCGTTCGCAGGCCGAGGGCCAGCAGCGCCAGGGACCAGAGGGCGAACCCCAGGCCGACGGTGACGACGACGGCACGACCGCTCCCGGCATCGGAACCGCCCGTTCGGAACCAGTCGTAGCCGAAGCCGAGCACGATCGCGGGGACGGTCACGAGGCTAGAGACGGCGAGCGGCAGTGCCGCGAAGCCTACGAGCTGGCGAGCCGTCCGCCCGCGCGCGGTCACCCCGACGGCATGTGCGCCGAGCCAGACCGCGAGCCCGAGCAGGAAGTACCCGGCAGCTCCGTAGAAGAGACCACCGATGAACGTGACGACGGCGAGTGTGATCCAGTCGAGTGACTCGCCGTCGAGAAGTGTTCCCCACGCGGACGTGAGCAGGATTCCAGCCATGCCCGCCACGATGACGATTGCGAGGATCGGTTCCGAGCGAGCATTCACGTCGGCCTCGTCGTCGTCGCGCAGGGCGACGAAGACGACCGCTGGCCGGACAAGCACCAGCGGGACGCGCCGCCACCACGCGCGCTCCGCGACGCGCGCCTCCTCGGCGCCCACCTGGGCTGCGCGATCCGCGAGCTCGACGGGCTTGATGCGCTTCTCCTCCACCGCCGCGAGCGTAGCGGCGGATCGACCCGTGGTGCGAGCCGGCTGCTGCGGTCAGAGGCCGACGACGACAGGCCCGAAGGTGTGGACCCTCGCACACTCCTTGTAGGGGAAACCGTCATAGACACCGAGCGAATAGCGACCGGCAGCAGGGAAGACGACGCGCGCCCGGTAGGACCCGACCCGCGCCGTCCGCACGCTCTTGAAGACGAGCAGGTTGCCGGCGCGGTTGCGGATCCGGACCTCCGGCTTCGCGTCTGCCATCGGCGTGCGACCGTGCTGGAGCACACGGATGGTGACGACCCAGGGTTTGCCGGCAGCCACGCCGCCCTTGGGCATCGAGCTGAGACCAACCGTCGCCATGCAGCCTGCCTGGGCGACTCCCGCGACCGCAAGCGTGGCGACGGCGGCGGTGACGAGAACTGTGAGCTTCTTCATGCCGACCTCCAGAGTAGGGTGACGATCCTGTTACACCCGCCGGCGACCGAAGGTTCCCTACTCGACGGAGGCCGCGAGCTCGCTGGCCTCGGCTTTGGTCAGGTCGCCTTCGAGCCGGAGCAGCAACAGCCCTCGGTTCCAGAGGAGGACCGTGCCCGCGAGGTAGGTCCGCTCGTCGGTGACTGCGCCGTTCTCATCGATGAACATGACGAAATGCTGGTCGCCCGAGACGAAGAGCCCGCGTTCGCCGTTCACCGTCACCTGGTCGACTCGCGTGCCGCTCGAGCCGACCTTCTTGATCAGGCCCTCCCAGATGCCGCCTCGGAGCTCGGTCAGTACGAGCCGGGGCTTCTGCACCGGCCCGTAGACCATCGACACCACACGGTCACGGACGTAGATCCCGTCCGGCTCGCCGAGGTCGACGAGCTCGAAGCCGACGCGCTGCTCTGCCTCTGAACGGCTCACTCGTTCCCCGTAATCGAGCCTCTGCGCGTCCACGGGTGGGAGCTCGTCCACGCGCTCGACGGTTGCGCCGCGGATCCTGAAGATCTCGAGGAACGCGCTGCGCGCGCCCGAGGAGAAGGCGAGCACGCCTGCGATGGCCATCAGCAGGACGGCGAAGGCGAGCACGCGGACGCGCGAATGTGCGCTGCGGTGCGACCGCCGGTCGAGAGTGAGCTCGAGCGCAGGCGTCTCGGGCCAGGCGATCTCGTCGCGAAGCGCGTCGAGGCGGAGCTCGAGCTCAGACACTGCTCGCCCCTTTCGGTTCCATCTGCGCCCGCAGTCGTTCGAGCGCCCGCGACGTGCGCGACTTGACGGTGCCGCGGCGGATCGCCAGCACTGTCGCCGTCTCCTCTTCGCCCAGGTCGAGCAGATAACGGCAGGAGATGACGAGCCGGTCGTCTTCGCTCAGGCGCTCGACCGCTGCCAGCAGCTCGGCGCGCTCCTCCGCGGCAAGGACGCTTCCCTCGGGGGACGGAGCCGCGTCCCCCGAGGGAAGCTCGTGCGCAGCGCGGAGGAAGAGCCCCTCGCGGCGCCCCTCGGCGCGTCGGCGGTTGCGCGCCTCGTTCGCGACGATGGCGAGCAGCCAAGGCCGCAGCGGCGCCCCGCTGCGGAAGCGCGGCAGCGCCCGCCACGCCTTCGTCAGTCCGACCTGGGCTGCCTCTTCGGCATCGGCGGCGTTGCGGGTGATCAGGTACGCGGTTCGGAAGGCGATCTCCTCGTGGTCGCGGACGAGCGAGGCGAAGGCGGTGGAATCGCCGCCGCGGGCACGCTCGACGAGCTCTGCTTCTGTTGGTGGTCGGCTCACCACTCGTGCTTCATACACCTCTCGCCCGAACGGGGTTCCGTCGGCGGCGCGTCTGGTTGTCGCCAGGCTCTCCGTCAGGCGGCAGCGACGGCTGCTTCGCGGCCGGTGAGCACGCCCCGCAGGAACTGCCCCGTGTACGAGCCGTCGACGGCTGCGACCTCCTCGGGTGTGCCGGCCGCGATCAGGGCGCCGCCCTCCTCCCCGCCCTCGGGGCCGAGGTCGACGACCCAGTCGGCCTGCTTGATCACGTCGAGGTTGTGCTCGATCACGAGCACCGTGTTGCCCGTGTCGACGAGTCTCTGCAGTACCTCGAGCAGCTTCTCGATATCGGCGAAGTGGAGCCCGGTGGTGGGCTCGTCGAGGATGTAGAGCGTGCGGCCGGTCGCAACCTTCGAGAGCTCGGATGCGAGTTTGACGCGTTGAGCTTCGCCGCCGGAGAGCGTCGTCGCGGGCTGGCCGAGGCGGATGTAGTCGAGCCCGACGTCGTGCAACGTCTGCAGCCGCCGGTGGATCTTCGGGATCCGGGCGAAGAAGTCGAGCGCCTCCTCGACCGACATCTCGAGCACGTCCGAGATCGACTTGCCCTTGAAGCGCACCTCGAGCGTCTCTTTGTTGTAGCGCTTGCCGTGGCACGTCTCGCACGGCACGTAGACATCTGGGAGGAAGTGCATCTCGATCTTGATCTGGCCGTCGCCCTTGCACGTCTCGCAGCGACCCCCGCGGACGTTGAACGAGAAGCGCCCGGGCTTGTAGCCACGCACCTTCGCCTCGGGGGTGAGCGAGTAGAGCTCGCGCACGTGCGTGAACAGGTCGGTGTACGTAGCGGGGTTCGAGCGTGGCGTACGGCCGATCGGCGTCTGGTCGATGTCGATGACCTTGTCGAAGACGTCGATCCCCTCCACGTCCACGTGCTCGCCCGGCTTCACGCGCACCTTGTTGAGCCGGTTGGCGAGCGCCTTGTAGACGATCTCGTTCACCAGCGTCGACTTGCCCGAACCGGAGACGCCGGTGACGCAGACGAACTTGCCGACCGGGAACTCGACATCGATGCCACGGAGGTTGTGCTGGGAGGCTCCACGAACGGTGAAGACGCCCCGGTCGTCGTCGCGCCTCGGTGGTATGGCGATCGCCCGCCGGCCGGCGAGGAAGTCACCCGTGACCGACCCCTTCGCCCTCATCACCTGTTTTGCCGTGCCCTCGGCGACGACGCGGCCACCGTGCTCACCGGCGCCCGGCCCCATGTCCACGATCCAGTCGGCGACGCGCATCATCTGCTCGTCGTGCTCGACCACGAGCACCGTGTTGCCCAGCGACTTCAGCCGCTGCAGCGTCCCGATCAGACGGTCGTTGTCGCGTTGGTGCAGTCCGATCGAGGGCTCGTCGAGGATGTAGAGGACGCCGACCAGCTGAGAGCCGATCTGCGTCGCGAGCCGGAGCCGCTGCGCCTCGCCACCCGAGAGCGTCTTGGCCGCGCGGTCGAGCTGGAGATAGCCGACGCCGACGTCGAAGAGGAACGTGAGCCGCTCGCGAATCTCCTTGACGATCCGATGGCCGATCAGCTCCTCGGTCGCCGTGAGCTCGAGCTCGTCGAGGAAGCGAAGGGCTCCGGTGACCGAGAGCCCGGTGAACTCGTGGATCGAGCGGCCGCCGACGGTGACGGCGAGCACGGCGGGCTTGAGCCGGGCGCCGTTGCACTCGGGGCATGGGCGGAAGCTCATGTACTCCTCGATCCGCTCGCGCTGCTGGCCCGAGTCCGTCTCGCGGTAGCGCCGCTCCAGGTTCTTGAGGATGCCCTCGAACGCCATCGCGTACTGGCGCTTGCGGCCCATCCGGTTCTTGTACTGCACGAGGATCCGGTCACCGTTCGTGCCGCGGAGGAACCAACCTTGCTGCTCCTCCGTCAGGTCGCGCCACGGCAGGTCGGTGTCGACTTCGTAGCGGTCGGCGATCGCCTGGATGACTCCCTCGTAGAAGCTCGAGCTGCCCACCGACCAGGGCACGAGCGCACCATCGGCGATCGAGACCGACGTGTCGGGGACGAGCATGTCCGGGTCGATCTCGAGCTGCGCCCCGAGGCCCGTACAGCGCGGACAGGCACCGTGAGGTGCGTTGAACGAGAAGATCCTCGGCTCGAGCTCGGGGAGCGAGACGCCGTGCTCCGGGCACGCGAAGTTCTCGGAGAAGAGAAGGCTTTCACCGTCGACCACGTCGACCCCGACCAGGCCCTCGGCGAGCGATGTGGCCGTTTCGACCGACTGCGTCAAGCGTTGTCGGAGATCGCTCTTGAGCACGAGCCTGTCGACGACGACCTCGATCGTGTGCTTGAACTTCTTGTCGAGAACGATCTCCTCTTCGAGCAGCCGCTGCTCGCCGTCGACCTTGATGCGGGTGAAACCGTCGCGCCGGAGGTCCTCGATGACGTCACGGAACTCTCCCTTGCGATCGCGAACGATCGGCGCGTTCACGGTGAAGCGCGTGCCCTCCGGGAGGGCGAGGATCTGCTCCACGATCTGGTCGAGGCTCTGGCCCGCGATCGGCCGCCCGCAGACAGGACAATGCGGCCGTCCCACCCGCGCGTACAGGAGGCGCAGGTAGTCGTAGATCTCCGTCACGGTGCCGACCGTCGAGCGCGGGTTCCGCGAGGTCGTCTTCTGGTCGATCGAAATGGCCGGCGAGAGCCCGTCGATCGAGTCGACATCGGGCTTCTCCATCATCTGCAGGAACTGCCGAGCGTAGGCCGACAGCGACTCGACGTAGCGGCGCTGCCCCTCGGCGTAGATCGTGTCGAAGGCGAGCGACGACTTGCCGGAGCCCGACAATCCGGTGATACAGATCAGCGCATTGCGCGGCAGCCGGACGGTGACGTCCTTGAGGTTGTGCTCCCTCGCACCATGGACGACGAGCTCTTCGACGGGCATGCGGGCTAGCTTACAGCGCGGATCTCGATCGAACAAGTGTTCGTTCGAGGTGATTTCAGGCCTTCGCGCGCCGCCGTCCGAAGACGATCCCGCCGAGCGTGAAGCCGAGGCCGAACGTACCGAACGCGAAGGCGCCGATCGCGATGCCCTTGCGCCAGACCGACAGCCTCTGCCAGCGGCTGAGCGCCGCCGCCTCCTGTTCCGTCAACTCCTCCCCGCGCCGCTGCTTGCGCAGTGCGCCGCCGGCCTGGAGCCCGAGATAGAGGTCGTCGAAGATCTCCGGAGACTGTTCGGACATGCTCCGAGTGTATAGCCTCAACCGGCTGTGACCGCGACCGCGATCCACCTCTCCGATCTCCATCGCGGCAAGCGAGAGGCGCCCCTCGTCGACGACGCGCTCGTCGCCTTGTGCGAGTCGGTGTCGCCGGAATTCGTGATCGCAAGCGGCGACCTCGCGAACCGCGGCCGGGTCGAGGAACTCGAGCGCGCGCGAGCCCTACTCGCCCGCTTGCCCGCGCCGACGCTTGCCGTGCCCGGCAACCATGACCTGCCGTACTCGTTCCCGGCGCGCTTCGTGCGCCCGTGGGAGCGCTTCGAATCGGTGTTCGGGACGACGGAGCCCGTCCTCCGCACCGCGAGCGCCGTCGTCTGCGGCCTCAACTCGGCGCGCCCCTGGCGCCACCAGGGCGGCCGGCTGGCCCCCAACCGGCTCGCGAGGGCGGCCGAGGTGTTCCGTGACGCCCCCGCCGCAGTGCTGCGTGTCGTCGTCTGCCACCACCACCTCGCCGGGGCTCCGTGGCGGGTTTCACGGAAGTTCCCCCTCAAGCACCGCGATCACGCGCTCCGGGCCCTTGCGTCATCCGGCGCAGACCTTATCGCCGGCGGTCATACTCATCAGAGCAGCACCGTCGAGCGACACGCGTTCGAGGCGCTCGATGACAACCGTGCCGCACTCCTCCTCTCGACAGCACCAGGCTTCGGCCGACCGCGCCCGCACCGCATCGGTGAGGCTCAGGGGCTGCACGTCATCCGCTGGTCTGCGACCGAGATCGAAATCGAGACGCGGATCTGGGATCACGACGCCTTCGAGGCGACGGCGTCCGTCACGGTTCCGCGCACGGCAGGGTTGTAATTTCCCTGCAAGCCTGGCACGATACCCGGGCCGTCAGTGCTCGTTCAGTAGGGGGGATGTGGGGGAATGCGCCCGTTTCGCGGAGCGATGACGGCTGTCGCCGTATCGACGCTTCTCGCTGCGCTCGTCTTCGGCGGCATCGCCGGTGCGGGCTCGCAGCGCCCGGTCATCGCGTTCGGAAGTGAGCGCGGCGGACCGTTCCGGATCCACGTGCTCGGCGTCAAGGCGGGAACGCAGCGTGTGCTGCAGTCGCGCAACGCAGGGATGGACGTCGAGCCGAGCTGGTCTCCGGACGGAAGCCGGCTCGCGATCGCGAGCTCCGACTCGACGGGTCAGGACTTCGACATCGCCGTCGTCGCCGCCAACGGATCGGGTCGCATGCGCGTCACGAGCGGACCGTCGTGGGACGAGGAGCCGGCCTGGTCGCCCAACGGCCAGTGGATCGCCTTCGGGAGCGACCGGACCGGAAACTTCGACATCTACGCGGTTCGCCCGAACGGCACCGGCCTGCGGCGGCTGACCGCGAGCACCTGCGAGGACACCGACCCAGCGTGGTCGCCGACCGGTTCCAAGATCGCGTTCATGAGCCGCCTGGGCGGGTCGCCACGCATCTGGACGATGAACGCCGACGGAAGCAACCGCCGTAAGCTCACCAAGATCCGGGGCTGGGCTCCGGCCTGGTCGCCCGACGGGAAGACGATCGCCTTCGTCAGCGACCAGGACGGCGACGACGAGATCTTCTCCGTCGGCGCCGACGGAACGAAGGTGACCCAGCTCACGAGCAACGCCGGGATCGCGGACGGCGCACCGACCTGGTCGCCCGACTCGTCGCTGATTGCGTTCACGAGCGATCGCGATGGGGATACGGACATCCTCACGATGCGCGCCGACGGCAGCGGCGTGCGCGCCCTCGTCACCGGCGTCTGGACGGACGACTCCCCCGCCTGGCGACCCTGAGGCGTGTACTAGGCTCCAGGCGTCACGTTCGAGGGGAGCTGGGTGGACGAATTGCTGACCGAGTTGAAGCGCCGGCTGGGCGAGGTCTCCGACCTTCGCTCGGCCGCGGCGCTGCTCGAGTGGGATCAACAGGTCATGATGCCCCCGGGCGGCGCCGCTGTCCGCGCCGACCGTCTGGCGACACTGGAGCGGCTCGCACACCAGGAGTTCGTCGACGACCGGATCGGCGAGCTCCTTCACGAGCTCGCCGGACTCGAGTCGTCGCTTCCGGCCGACTCCGACGATGCGTGCCTGATCCGCGTCACGCGACGCGACTGGGAGAAGGCGCGGAACGTCCCGTCCGAGCTCGCTGCCGGGATCGCGAGAACGGCATCGCAGGGCATGGAGGCGTGGGTCGCCGCCCGCGCCGCGAACGACTACGGCGCGTTCCGGCCCTGGATCGATCGGCACCTCGAGCTGAAGCGCGAGTACATCGCATGCTTTCCCGCCACCGACGAGCCGTACGACATCCTGCTCGACGATTTCGAGCCCGGTGCGGAGACCGCCGAGGTGCGGAGCGTATTCGCGCGCCTCAAGGAGGAGCTCATTCCGCTGATTGGGGCGACTGCGGTCGCCGGCGACGCGGGCGCACTCCCACCGGGGCCGTACCCGGAGGAGAGCCAGCGTCGCATCGGCATCGCGGCCATGACCGCCTTCGGCTTCGAGCCCGGCTCGTTTCGTGTCGACACCGCCGTCCACCCGTTCTGCAGCGCGTTTGCGACGAGTGATGTCCGCGTCACCACGCGCTACAACGAAACCGACCTCGAGTCGCTGTTCAGCTGCATGCACGAGATCGGCCACGGCCTCTACGAGCGCGGCGTCGACCCGGCACTCGAACGGACGCCCCTCGCCGGCGGCTGCTCGATGGGTCTCCACGAGAGCCAGAGCCGCCTGTGGGAGAACGTCGTCGGGCGCTCGCTCCCGTTCTGCCACTGGCTCCATCCGCAGCTCGTCGCGGCCTTCCCGGAGGCTCTGGCGGGAGTCACGGCGGAGCGGTTTCACGCGGCGGTCAATCGCGTCACGCCGTCGTTCATCCGCGTCGACGCCGACGAGGTGACGTACGGGATGCACATCATCCTGCGGTTCGAGCTCGAGCAGGAGCTGATCGCCGGTCGGCTTTCGACCGCCGATCTGCCCGATGCCTGGAACACGCGGTTCGAGGAGTATCTCGGCCTCGCGGTGCCGGAGGACAGGCTCGGGGTGTTGCAGGACGTTCATTGGTCGGCGGGGCTGTTCGGCTACTTCCCGACCTACCAGCTAGGGAACGTGATGAGCGTGCAGATCTGGGACGCGGCCCGGAGCGCCCTCCCCGGTCTCGACGAGTCGTTCGAGCGAGGCGACTTCTCTGCACTCGGAACGTGGTTGCGCGAGAACCTCTACGCGCTCGGGCGAAAACTCACGCCGAAGGAGACCCTCGAGCGGGTCGCGGGCGGGCCGATCGACCCTGAGCCGTACCTCCGCTATCTCCACACGAAGTACGAGGCCGGCATCGCAACCTGAGCAGCTTTTGCAGCGACTCGTCTCCTACATCCGAAACGTTCTCGCCAGTTTCTGGCTGCTCCCGTCGCTGATCGGGTTGGCCTTCGGGCTGCTCGGATTCGTGCTCCTCCGCGTCGATCGCGGTGGAGGAATCGGAATCGGGTTCGGCGGCGGCGCGCCCGCAGCTCGGAGCGTCCTCACGGTCGTCGCCGGCTCGCTGATCACGGTCACCGGCCTCACCTTCTCCCTCACGATCGTCACACTCCAGCTCGTCTCCGGGCAATTCACCCCACGAGCCCTCCGCGGGCTTCTCTCCGATCGCGTCACCCAGGTTCTCGCAGGGACGTTCGTGGGTATTGTCGCCTACTCGTTGATCGTCCTCCGTAGCGTTCGCGACGCCACGAGTGACACTGCTGGATTCGTTCCCTCGCTCTCGACGCTCGCCGCGATCATCTTCGCTCTGGCCGCTCTCGGGCTGCTGCTCTATTTCGTGCACCACATCGGCAGCATGATCCAGGTCTCATCGATCCTCGCTCGGCTCCACGAACAAACCCTTGCCGCGACGGCTCGCCTGTACCCGGAGCCCTTCGGGAGGCGAACGGAGGAAATCCCGGGGCCGACGCTCGCGCGATGGCGAGCGTCCGGCGAGGCGACCGTCGTGAGGCCACGGCGCGCAGGGTATGTCCGCACGATCGCGATCGGCGACCTCGTCTCGGGGCTTGAGGGCTCCGGTGCTCGCATCCTCGTCTCCTCCCAGCCCGGGGATCTCGTCACCCTCACCACACCTGCGATCGAGATCTGGGGCGCAGCGGATGACGAGAGGGCACGAGAGCTCGCCGCGGCTGCACTCGTGATCGACAATGAGCGCGACATCGGGCAGGACATGGACTTCGGGCTCCAGCAACTCTCCGACATCGCCCTGCGCGCTCTCTCACCGGGGGTCAACGACCCGACCACGGCGGACACGGCGATCGGCTATCTCGGCTCGCTCCTCGAGCACCTCGCTGCCCGTGAATTCCCGGCTCCCGTGAGGGAATACGAGACGGAGGACGTGACGGTGATCACACGCCGCCGAACGTTCGCCGAGCTGCTCTCCCTCCACGTCGCGGAGGTCGGGCGCTATGCGACATCCGACGCCCGCATCGGCAAAGCCTTGCTCGAGATGCTGCGCGGCGTCGGTGAGGCAGCGCGCTCCGCCAATGCCGACGACCGCGTCGACGCGGTCATCGCAATCTCGCGGCAGGATCGCCGGCCCGATGATCGAGGATGCCCGCACCGACGACGACCGGAGCGAGCTCCAACACGCGCTCGACAGGGTCGCGAAGCTCGCCGTACTGCGACCTGCGAGCTAGTCGAGCTCGGCTGGATCGGGATCAGGCGGCGGCTGTGCCGAACCGTTTGGCGGCGCGAGCCCTCGCACGGGCCGCCTCGACGTCCCGGTCGCGCGGCTGCGCCGATGTGACGAGGTCATCGAGGAGGTGCCGTGAGATGTGAGCGATCTCCCTCACGGCAGCCTCGAAGACCGCCTCGTTCGCCTTCGACGGCCTGGTCGCGCCGCTGATCTTGCGCACGTACTGCAGCGCCGCTGCATGCACCTCGTCGTCGGTCGCGGGTGGATCGAAGTTATGAAGCTGCTTGATGTTCCTGCACATGTGTCTCCTCCAGATGGACGGCCGTCATTGGTCAGGCTCCGGCGAGCGCCGCCAGTTCCCGCCGTAGCTCCTTGATCTCGTCGCGAAGTTTCGCGGCGTACTCGAACCGCAGCTCCTCGGCGGCGGTGAACATCTCTTCCTCCAAGGTGATCGCGAGTCTCTCCATCTCTGCCTGGTCGAGCCCCTCCACCTTCGCCTTTCCGCGGCGACGGCGGCCCGGGACGGTCGGCGACTCGAGCGACAGGAACTCGGCGATGTCCGAAACGCCCTTGGTGATGTTCTCCGGGGTGATCCCGTGTGTCTCGTTGTACGCGAGCTGGGTCGCGCGGCGGCGATCGGTCTCGTCGACGGCGAACTGGATCGCCTCGGTCACCTTGTCGGCATACAGCAACACGCGGCCGTTGACGTTCCGCGCCGCGCGCCCGATCGTCTGCACGAGCGCGGTCTTGCCGCGCAGGAATCCCTCCTTGTCGGCGTCGAGCACCGCGACGAGCGAGACCTCCGGCAGGTCGAGCCCCTCCCGCAACAGATTAACGCCCACGAGCACGTCGTACTCGCCGAGTCGAAGCTCACGAATGATCTGGATCCGTTCGAGCGTATCGATCTCCGAATGGAGATATCGCGCCTTGACACCGGCCTCGAGCAAGTAGTCGGTCAGGTCTTCGGACATCTTCTTGGTCAGCGTCGTCACCAGCACCCGCTCCCCCACGTCGGAACGGCGTCGAATCTCGCCGAGCAGATCGTCGATCTGGTTCTTCGTCGCACGCATCTCCACGACGGGATCCACGATCCCGGTGGGGCGAATGAGCTGCTCGGCGACGACGGCCGAGTTGCGTAGCTCGTACGATCCGGGCGTTGCCGAGACGAAGATGGTCTGTCCCACCCGCTGCAGGAACTCGTCGAAGCGAAGAGGACGGTTGTCCAGCGCCGACGGCAGCCTGAAGCCGAAGTCGACGAGCGTCTGCTTGCGGGAGCGATCGCCCTCGTACATGCCGCCGATCTGCGGCACCGTCTGATGCGACTCGTCGATGAAGCAGAGAAAGTCCGAGGGGAAGTAGTCGAGCAGCGTATGCGGCGGTGAGCCGGCAGGTCTGCCCTCGAGCACGCGCGAGTAGTTCTCGATCCCGTTGCAGAAACCGAGCTCCTTCATCATCTCCATGTCGTACTCGGTGCGTTGCCGGATCCGGTGCGCCTCGAGCAGCTTTCCCTCGTCCTCGAACTGCCGCACCTGCGCGTCGAGCTCCGCCCTGAGGCCTCCCATGGCCCCATCGATCGTCGGTTTCGACGTGACGTACTGGGTGGCGGGAAACACCGTCAGGTTGTCGAGCTTCGCATACACCTCACCGGTGAGCGGGTCGAAATGGGTTATCTGCTCGACCTCGTCACCGAACAGCGAGATCCGGTACGCGGTCTCGGCCGAGGCCGGCTGCACTTCGATCACGTCGCCCTTCACCCGGAAGCGGCCGCGACCGAGGAGCGTGTCGTTGCGGACGTACTGGGTGTCGATCAACTTGCGCAAGAGCTCGTCGCGGTCGTGCTCTTCCCCGACGGCCAGGTTCACGAGCCGGTTCTCGTACTCCTCGGGAGAGCCGAGACCGTAGATGCACGAGACGGAGGCGACGATGACCGTGTCGCGCCGTGTGAGGAGCGAGGCGGTCGCTGCGTGACGGAGACGGTCGATGTCGTCGTTCCGGGACGAGTCCTTCTCGATGTACAGATCCGCCTGTGGGACGTAGGCCTCGGGCTGGTAGTAGTCGTAGTACGAGACGAAGTACTCGACCGCGTTCGCCGGGAAGAACTCGCGGAATTCGTTGCAGAGCTGCGCGGCCAGGGTCTTGTTGTGGGCGATCACGAGCGCGGGCCGTTGCAGCTTCTCCATGAGCCACGCCATCGTCGCCGTCTTGCCGGTGCCGGTCGCACCGAGCAGCGTCTGAAACCGGTTGCCCGCCTCGAGCGACGTGGTGAGCTCCGCCAATGCCCTTGGCTGGTCACCCGTCGGCGTGTAGGCGGCGGTGACGCGGAGATCGGGCATTTCGACAGCCTAGCGAAGCAAGGAACACCAGTTCGCCCCGCGCGGGAATCGAATGAGGCTCCCAGACGTGATCCGTCCGGTGCGTCGTTACCATGGTTGCTGTATGCGCCCGCGGACCGTGATGCTCTGCGTGGGGTTCGTAGCGCTTTGCGGATCGCTCCTTCTCGCTCCGGTGTCGGGTGGAACGAGCGTCGATTCGAGCATCGTCGACCGGGAGGCACCGCGGCTCTTCGACCTCCGTACGTACACCCCGTCACCGCAGAAGTACGAAGGCGACCGCAAACTGCTCGTCACGATTTCGCCGAACGGTGACAAGGTGCGCGACGTAGCACGGATCGCCTTCAGGCTGACGGAGCGGGCCACCGTCCACCTACAGATCGTGACGACGGTGAGCAAACCCGTGGCCGTCTACGAACGCGTGGCGACACTCGGCCCGGGCCGACACGCCTTCACCTGGTTCCCCAAGCCCACGACGGCGGCACGGACGTATCTGACGCTGCTCGGTGTCACCGATGCGGCGAACAACCGGCGGACGTACGGCGCCGGCAACGCCGAGACCGGAAGAAGGCAGACGTCCCCGGTCATCCGTGTGCTCGGCGTGGATGCCGGCTTCACCCGAGAGAGCTACGTCCCGGGGGAGTCGGCGACGCTACGCCTCGAGACCGACGCTCCCACACTGTCGTTGCAGGTGTTCCGCGCGGGGCCGGAGGACGTACCGACCTACAACGACACCCTCATGAACGGTGTGCCCGCATCCGACCCGGTGACGGTCGCCTGGACGAGCCGCGATCGCCCCGGCGAGCTGCCGGTGCCGATCAGCGAGACCTGGCCGTCCGGCCTCTACTTCGCGAAGCTCACGGCCGACGACGGGCGGATCGGGTTCGCACCGTTCGTTGTGCGCCCGGCCCAACTCGGCTCGACCCGCGTCGCCGTGATCATCCCGACGAACACGTGGCAGGCGTACAACTTCCGTGACGAGGACGGCAACGGCTGGGGCGATACGTGGTACGCGAAAGGTGCCGGAAGCACAGTCACGCTCGGGCGACCGTTTCTCCGTCGTGGTGTTCCTCCCCAGTACCGCAAGTACGACCTCGGCTTCATCCGCTGGCTCGCCCAGAGCGGGAAGCAACCCGACTATCTCTCCGAGACCGATCTCGAACTTCTCAACGGAGACGCGCTGGCGGGCCGCTACGACCTGATCGTGTTCCCCGGGCATACGGAGTACGTGACACGACGTGAGTACGACGCTGTCGAGCGGTTCCGCGATCTTGGCGGCAACCTGATGTTCCTCTCCGCCGACAACTTCTTCTGGCAGGTGCAGCGCCAGGGACAGACGCTCACGAGGACGCGTAAGTGGCGAGACCTGGGTCGGCCGGAATCGGCTCTGATCGGCGTTCAATACCGTGGGAACGACGACGGGCGGATGCAGCGCCCGTTCATCGTCCGCGCGGCAGACACCGAGCCGTGGCTCTTCGCCGGAACCGACCTCTCGAACGGCGCCACCCTCGGTCAGGAACTCGGCGGCTACGGGATCGAGATCGACGGGACAACGGCGATGAGCCCCCCGGGCACGAGGGTGATTGCAGAGATCCCCGATCTCTTCGGCCCCGGCTTCACGGCCCAGATGACGTATTACGAGACGCCCACCGGCGCCAAGGTGTTCGCGGCCGGAGCGGTCGACTTCGGTGGCACGGCGCTCCTACCTGCGGTGTCGCGCATGCTGTCGAACCTCTGGGCACGGCTCTCCGTTCCCTAGGCCACCCGAGCCGCGGAGGCTGCCCGTCCGCGCCTCGAACCTCACGATTTCGTCATCTCTCACGTCTACGGTATTGGCAATGGTCGCCGGAAGCACACGCTCGCGATTTCTCCGCGCGGCCGGTGGCACGCTGCTCGCCGTCGCACTCGGCCCGTCCACGGCACTCGCCGGTCTTCGCAGGTCCGCGGCGGGAATCGCTCTCACCGCTCGTAACGTGGGACGGCGCTACGCGGGCGATCGCACCCTCTTCGCGACGGTCTCCCCGGGAGTACCAGAGCGCGACGCCGCTGCCGTCAGCTTCGTCCTCAGCCGCCGGGCGACCGTGACGCTGGAGGCTGTCCGCACAAGACGCCGTCTGGCGAACGTCGCGTGGAAAACCCACCTGCCGCTGCGACCCGGCAAGCACGAGCTGCGTTGGACGCCGGCGCCCGAGATCCCGGTCGGCTCCTACGTCATGCGTCTCACGATCGACCCGGGCAAGGGCAGCAAGACCGTCCTCGGCGGGCGTCGGCCCGCCACGATCACGCGCCAGCGGGCACCGGTCGTCCGCGTACTCGGGGTCGAGGCGACGTTCCTCCGCCGCTCGTACGATCCGGGCGAGCCGATGGAGTTGAGCATCTTCGCCGACGCCCCGGCGCTGACGCTGCAGTTCCTCCGCTGCGGCTACGAGACCGACCTCAGCGTCCGGAACGACGAGCTCCTCGGAGCCCCGAAAGGCGACCCGGTCCCGATCGACTGGACCGGCAAGCGGTCGAAAGCGGTCACGATCACGGTGCAGACGGGCGCCTGGCCCAGCGGTTTCTACGCCGCCAGACTGACGACCGATGACGGTCGCGTCGGTTTCGCGCCGTTCGTCCTTCGCGCCGCCACGCCGGGCACTCGGCGGCAACTCGTCGTGCTCCCGACCAATACGTGGCAGGCCTACAACATGTACGACCGGGACGGTGACGGTTGGGGCGACACGTGGTACGCGGGCGGGGACCCTGCGGTCGAGCTCGACCGGCCCTATCGCGACCGCGGCGTACCGCCCCGTTTCAAGGCCTACGACCGGGCCTTCCTGAGATGGCTCGCCCGGACGGGGAAGTCACCCGACTTCGCGGCCGACGACGATCTCGAGGCGTTCGCGAGCGGCGACGAACTCCGAGCACTCTACGACCTCGTCGTCTTTCCCGGTCACAGCGAATACATGACCGAGAGCGCGTACAACGTCGTGGAGCGGTTCCGCGACCTCGGTGGTCGGATCGTGTTCCTCTCGGCGAACAACTTCTTCTGGCGGATCGACAAGTCCGGACGAGAAGATCAGGCGCGTCCGGACTCTGGCGCAGCGACGGCAGGCCGGAAGCCCGGCTCCTCGGTGTGCAGTACCGCGCGAACGACGACGGCAGGCGACAAGGGCCGTTCACGATCGTCGCCGCGGAGGCGGCCCCGTGGTTGTTCGACAAGACCGGTCTCGTCACCGGCTCGCTCCTCGGCGAGTCGGTCGGCGGTTACGGAATCGAAATCGACGCCACCACCCCGGACTCTCCGCCCGGAACGGTCGTGCTCGCCCGGATCGTCGACCTGTTCGGGCCCGGCGTGAGCGGGGAGATGACGTACTACGAGACGGAGACCGGCGCGCGCGTCTTCTCGGCAGGTGTCCTCGATTTCGGTGGCTCGGCAACGTTCTGGCCCGTCAACCGGATGCTGGAGAACCTCTGGAACCACATGCTGCAGGACCTCCCAGTGCTCGAGCCGGCTCCCCCACCGGCAGCCTGAGGCCGATTCCGGGGTTACACGACCCAGGCGCCGTCCGCCTGGACGACGGTGCCGTCGAGCTCGATCCGGGATCCGGCGACCCGCAGGTCCTTGACGATGTCCCAGTGGATCGCAGAGGTGTTGACACCACCGAGATCGGTGTAGCTGTTGCCGAGCGCGAGGTGGACGGTCCCGTCCATCTTCTCGTCGAAGAGGGTGTTCTTCATGTAGCGCGTGATGCCGGGATTGCAGCCGATGCCGAACTCGCCGAGGCGGCGGGCGCCCTCGTCTGTGTCGAGCGTCTCGATCAGATACGCCTCGTTCGTGTCTGCCTTCGCGTCGACGACACGTCCGCCCTCGAAGCGAAGCCGGATGCCTGAGATCTCTCGGCCCGTGTAGACGGCAGGGAAATCGCCGAAGGAGATCTCTCCTTGTGCGGAATCCTCGATCGGGCAGCCGAAGAACTCGCCGCCGGGAAGATTCGCCCCGAGAGCGTCGACCTTCATCCGACGACCCTCGATCGACAGGTGCAGATCGGTACCGGGACCGACGATCCGCACGTCGCCGGCAGCGTCGAAATGATCCGCGATCTTCCGCATCCTCGCGCCCTCTGCAGCCCAGTCCCGGAGAACGGAGGAATAGAGCAGCTCGGCGAACTCGTCGGTGCCGATGCCTGCCTCCTGCGCCAGCGCGGCCGTCGGATACTGGCACAGAACCCACGGAACCTCGTGTGCGGCAATCCGTCTCGTCGACGGGCGGTACGCGGAGCGCACCGCCTGGAGCCGCCGCGCCTCGACGGAGGTCGCCTCGCGGGTGTTCCGCGCGGCTCCGACGAACACCAACGCGTCGCATGTGGCGATCTCGTGGGCCACGAGCGGAGCCTGCGTCGTGAGTAGGTCGTCCGGTGCCTCGCGGAGCCATGTGAGTGACGGGAGGATGTACGCGTTCGCGAACGAGACGCGCAGGAGGGCGTAGGCGCCCCGCCGAGCGACCGCACCGCACAGCTCTTCGAGCAACGGCTCGGCGAGGGGATTTCCGCCCACGAGAACCTGCCACCCCGGCTGGACACCGAGGCACCCATCGACGATGAGCTCGGCGTACTCGCGGTCCCTCGGGTCCGGCACGACGGCCACGCTAGCGAAGTGCGAGCCGATCCGCGTAGGCGCTCGCGTAGACGCCCTTGAGCCGCTCGACCTTGTCGACGTAGCTGCGCGTCTCTGGGAACTGGATCCCCACCCCGTCTCTCCGCCAGCTATCCACATTGCCCTGCCCCGCGTGATACGCGGCGAGAGCAGTGCGCTCGTCGCCGTAACGATCGAGGAGATGGCGCAGGTACCACGAGCCGTAGCGGACGTTCAGCTCGGGAACGTAGAGGTCGTCCACGACGAACGCTGTGCCACCCGTGCGGATCGCAATCCCTCGAGCCGTGTCTGGAAGGAGCTGCATCAGCCCGATCGCTCCCGCACTCGACTTGGCCCGCGCGTTGAACTTGCTCTCGGTGAAGATCACCGCAGCCACCAGCGCGGGCTCGAGATCGTAGTTCTTCGCATGGCCGCGCACGATCGCGTCGTACCGCAGCGGATAGCGGATCCGATCGACGATGATCCGGCTTCGTGAGCACGACCGCGACTGCCGCTACGGCAATCACGGCGATGCCGGCGAGCACAGCGATCAGGCGCTTCACGACTCGGTGTTCGCCAACTCGGACATGACTCCCGCAACCCATGCTTCGAGATCCTCGAACGTACCGGTATTGACATAGTGAAAATCGGCCCGCGCGACCTTCGTCCTGTCGTCGAGAAGTCGGTCGTCCCGGTTGTCGAGCGGGGCGTGGCGACGCTGCTCGCGAAGCTGGCGCGGCGCCGTGATCACCACGATTCGATCGAAACGTGATTCGGCTCCCGACTCGAACAGCAGCGGCACTTCGGTGACACAGACGGCCGGGGGGTCGTCGAGGCGACCGAGCTGTTCGCGCCAGCTCAGGTATTCGCGCGAGACGAGCGGGTGCAACAGTGCCTCGAGGAACGCCAAGGACTCCTGGTCGGCGAACACGATCGCGGCGATCTTCTCCCGATCGGGGGCGCCGTCCTCGCCCAGAATCCGTTCCCCGAAGCGCTCGACGAGTGCGGTGCGAACGTCCTGATCGGTGCGGAGAAGATGGTGGACGATCTCGTCACTCGAAACCGTCGCCGCCCCTTGCGCCCGGAACGCGGCGAGCGCGGCGCTCTTGCCGGCGCCGATCCCCCCCGTGATCGCGACGGCGATCGTGCGCGACAAGTCCCTACGACGTGCGAGCTTCGTCGGAGGCCGCGACGGACTCCTCGAGCTGCTCTTCGTCAGCCGGCTCGTCGCCAGCGTCGTGCTGCGCGACCGTCTCGTCCGCGAGGTCGGAAGTCGCAGTCGTCTCCTCCGGAGGCGCCTCGACAGGGGCTGCGTCGTCGACGGGCAGAGCAGCGGCAGCGACGACCGCGTCGGCCTGCGGTTCCGAGCCCTCGCCCGCGTCCTCCGCCAGGGTGGCCGGCGGGTCGAGATCAGCCGCATCACTCGGCCGACCCTCGCCCGAGGCGGGGAACGCCTCCTCGGACAACCGGAGGTTCGGCGTCAGATGGACGGACTCGCCGCCGTCTGCGCGGGGCAGCGGCTCTGCGCCTTCTTCGACACGCTTCAACGACAGCGAGAGACGCCGCCGGTCGCCGTCGATCTCGAGCACGAGCACGTTCACCGGATCACCCTGCGAGACGACTTCGCGCGGATTCTCGACGTGATGCTGCGCGAGCTCGGAGATGTGCACGAGTCCTTCGACACCCGGCAGGATCTCGACGAACGCACCGAACGTCACGACCTTCGTCACGCGACCCTCGACGACGTCCTCCTCGTGATAGTGCTCGAGCACCTGCTGCCACGGATCCGACTGCGTCTGCTTCAGCCCGAGGGAGATCCGCTGGCGCTCGCGATCGATGTCGAGGACCTTGACGTTGACCGTCTGGCCGATCTCCAGCACCTCGGAAGGATGGTTGACGTGACTCCAGGAGAGCTCCGAGATGTGGATCAGCCCGTCCATGCCGTCGAGATCCACGAACGCGCCGAAATCGACGATGTTGGAGATCTGGCCCTCGACGACGTCGCCCGGGTTGAGCCGGTCGAGGATCGCCTGGCGCATCTCTTTGCGTTCGTCCTCGAGCACCGCGCGGCGCGAGAGGACGACGTTGTTGCGGGATCGATTGAGCTCGATGACCTTGCAGCGCAGCTCCTTGCCCGTGAACTCCTCGAGATCCTGGACGCGACGGATGTCGACGAGCGATGCCGGCAGGAAGCCGCGGACACCGAGGTCGAGGATGAGCCCTCCCTTGACGACTTCGATGACGCGGCCGTTGACGGCCTCGCCGCTCTCCGCCGCAGCCTCGATCGCCTTCCAGGCGAGCTCGAATCGGGCGCGCTTCTTCGACAGGACGAGGCGCCCGTCGGCGTCCTCCTTCTGCATCACGAGCGCGTCGATCTCCTCACCGACGGAGACCTCGTCCGCGGGGTTCACCGAGCGTCGGATCGAGAGCTCGGAAACGGGGATTACGCCCTCGGACTTGTAACCGATATCGACGAGTACCTCGTCCTTGTCGACGCGCACGACGGTGCCGTGCACCACCTCGCCCTCGTTGATCGTGGGAAAAGTCGCGTCGTAGTCCGGGACCAGCTGCCCGTCAGGGCCGATGATCCAGACGCCGTCCTCGAGGACGGGAACTTCCATAGTTGACATGGGGGTACTCTCGGTCGGGTGGTGGGCCATGGGCGAGCGGGCAGTATAGCGGCCAATCGCCCCGGAGAACGATCCTGTGGAGGCCTCTCTTCAGGCCCCGGCGCAGTCGGTCGGGCCGCCTGAAGCCCCCTGGCGTGACGCCCTCGGGGAGTCGCACCGGGCGCCGCGCGCTGCTCAGTCCTTCGCGTCCGCCCAGTTGTCGCCGACCGCCACGTCGACCGCCAGGGGCGGATCGAGCGGATACGCATCGACCATCTCCGAGCGCACGAGCTCCCGCACCCCAGTCACCTCGGTGTCCGGGACCTCGAGCAGCAGCTCGTCGTGCACCTGGAGGACGAGCCGTGCGGCGCGGCCTTCGCTCCGCAGCCGCTCGTGCACCCTGATCATCGCAACCTTGATCACATCCGCCGCCGTGCCCTGCATGACGCTGTTCACCGCGAGGCGCTCACCGAGCATCCGCGTCTGCCGATTCGAGGCGCGCAGCTCCGGGATCGGTCGCCGCCGGCCGAGGAGTGTCGTCACGAAGCCGTCGGCGGCAGCCTGGGCGATCGTGCGGGCGATGAACTCCTGCACACGTGGGAACCGCGCAAGGTACGTGTCGATGTACTCCTGCGCCTCGTCGCGCGGGATCTCGAGGTTCTCGGCCAGGCCGAAGGACGAGATGCCGTAGATGATCCCGAAGTTGACCATCTTCGCGACGTCACGCTCCGAGCGGGTGAGCTCGGCCGGGTTCTTGCCGAGCACCTCGGCCGCCGTGCGCGTATGGATGTCCTCCCCACTCTCGAAGGCGTCACGCAGCACGGGCTCACCCGAGACGTGGGCGAGGATGCGCAGTTCGACCTGGCTGTAGTCCGCCGAGAGCAACCGGTGGCCATCTTCGGCGATGAAAGCGGAGCGGATCTGACGACCGAGCCCCGTGCGAACCGGAATCGACTGCAGGTTCGGGTTCGACGTCGACAGCCGACCGGTCGCCGCGACGGCCTGGTTGAACGTCGTGTGCAGGCGTCCATCGCGCTCCGAGATCAACGCGGGCAGCGGTTGGAGGTACGTGTTGAGCAGCTTCGAGTACTCGCGCCATTCTTCGATCACGGGAACGATCGCGTGTGCGTCGCGCAGGCCTCGCAGAACACGGCTGTCTGTCGAGTAACCGGTCTTTCCCTTGCGCCCCGGTGAGAGCCCGAGCTTGTCGAAGAGGATCCGGGCGACCTGCTGCGTGGAGCCGAGCATGAACTCCTCTCCCGCGAGCTCGGTGGCGAGCGCCTCGAGCTCCTCGACGCGGTCGTGGAGCCGCGCCGTGATCTCGCCCATGCGGTAGGTGTCGATCTTGACGCCGGCTTCCTCCATTGCCGCGAGCACGGCCGTCAGCGGGAGCTCGATGCGCTCGTAGAGGTCGAGCGACCCGCGTTCGGCGAGCCGTTCGCGCATGATCGGCGCAAGGCGACGCGGCGCCTCGGCGCGGCGCACGAGCAGCGCGGTCGACTCCTCCGCGGGTGGCGCGGGCTCGACCTCGACGCCGTACTCGGCCGCCAGGTCGTCGATCAGGTACGCAGAGCGACCGGGCTCGATCAGGTACGCCGCGATCATCGTGTCGTCGGCGGGGACGAACGGGAGATGCAACGACTTCGCGTCGTGCGCGACGACATCCGTATCGCGCAGCCGCGTCGGCTCAGGCGGATCCCAACCGGCGACGACGACGCCGTCGTCGTCTGCGACCGCGATCCGGCCGTCGTCCATCGCGATGCCCACGCGCCCTCGCATCGCGGGCAGTTCCGCTTCGCGCCAGGCGACCGCCTGGCCCTCGAGCTTCGGCCGCTCCTGCGCGGGCACCGCCGCGTCGAGTTCGTCGACGCGATTGAGGAGGGCGCGAAACTCGAAGCGCCGGAACATCTCCTTGAGCTGGGAGCGATCGGGAGCGCCCGAGACGAGCGTGGTCGGATCGATCTCGAGCGGGAGATCACGTCTCATCGTCGCCAGCTCCTTCGACGCACGCGCCTGGTCGGCGTGCTCGTGCACGGCTCGGCTCCGGGCGGGCGAGAGCTCGTCCGCGTGGGCGATCACCTCTTCGAGCGAGCCGTATTGCGCGATCAACTGGCCTGCGGTCTTGTCGCCGATTCCGGGAATCCCCGGAATGTTGTCCGACGTGTCCCCCTTGAGGCCGATGAAGTCCGGCACCTGATCGGGCCTGACGCCGTACCGAAGCTCGACGCGCTCGGGCGTGTAGACGTTGACGTCCGAGACGCCGCGGGGCGTCATCATCAGCGTCACGTTCTCGGAACAGAGCTGGAATGCGTCGCGGTCGGTCGAGACGACGCACGTCTTCACACCCGCCTCGTCCGCTCTGGTCGCAATCGTCGCGATGACGTCGTCCGCCTCCCATCCCTCGAACTCCAGGTTCTGGTAGCCGAACGCCTCGACGATGGGGCGAAAATGCGGGAATTGCTCCCGTAGGAGGTCCGGCATCGCCTTGCGGCCCTGCTTGTAGACGACATCCACCGCCTCGGCGGCCGCGGCGCGATGAACGGGGCGTGTGTCCCACGCCACGGCGACACCCCTCGGCTTGTAGTCGGCGAGCAGCTTGAACAACATGTTCCCGAATCCGAGGAGTGCATTCGTAGGCAGTCCGTCACTCGTCGCGAGCTCTTCCGGCAGGGCGAAAAACGCACGGTAGGCAAGGTTGTTGCCGTCGACGAGGAACAGCTCGGCACCCCGTGCAGGCCCATCGTCGAGCTCGAGCTCCGCTCCCGTGATCGTCTTCGGGGCCATCGGCCCGAGTGTATGCAGGATCGCGTCCTCGGATCGAGGGGGCGGTACGGTGATCGAGACGTGGTGACGCGATGACCCGCATTCCGCTGCTCTCGGGCACGCGCATTCCCGTCGTAGCCCTTCCCGATGACGCCGTCATCCTCGCGCCGCCCCAGCCGCTCGACCCGCTTCGTGACGTCGAGGCAGCCGTTGGCGAAGCGTTGCGCTATCCGCTGTCGGGTCCTCCGCTCGCCGACCTCGTCACCCGTGGCGGCCGCGCCGCAATCGTGGTCGAGCCCCGTTCGCTGCCGCTGCCGAGCGCTCCCAGAGACCCGCGCCAGAACGCCGTCGCCGCGGTGATCGGAGAGCTCGAAGCGCTGGGGATGCCCGCCGCGCGTCACACGATCGTGGTCGCAGGCGGGCTCGGGCGCAGGGCAGGTCGTCGCGATCTCGAGGCGGTTCTCCGCCCGCTCGGGGCGCGCGACTTCAGGGGTGCCGTCGCCGTGCACGACGCCGCCGGGACCGACCTCCGACCCGTCGACATCGCAGGCGGAGGCCAGGTGCGGCTCGACCCGGCCGTCCTCGACGCCGACCTCGTCGTCTGCGTCACCGCCGCCGAGACGTCCGAGCGTGGCGGGGCGTGCGCGCTCCTCAGCTGTTGCGACGCGCGGACGATCGCCGCGGTACCGCCGGCACCGTCGCTCCTCGCGCCGTCTCTCTCACCGGCCGGCCGTCTTGCCGGAAGGATCGCGGCGGCGCTCGCGAGTCGAGCGGCGGTGACGGGTGTGTCGCTCGTGTTGGATCACCCACGCATGACGGGGCGCTACCGTGGCTATCCCTCCACGCGGACCCTCGCCGCGCTTCGGGCCTCGCCCGCACGCGTTCTCGTCAATGCACTGCCCGCCTCACTGCGGCGGGCGACGCTGCAGCGGTTGCCGCGCGAGCTCTCCACCGTTGCCGTTCTCGCAGGGCCGCCGGCGGTGTCGCACGCCGAGGCCCTCCTCCGTGGGATCTCGCTTCGGGGTGCGGACCTCACGGAACAGCTCGACACGATCGTCGTGCCGATACCGTGGAAGTCTCTCCACGTCCCACGCGAGCCGCTCAACCCGATCACGGCAGCAGCGATCGGGCTGGGGCACGCGCTCCGACTCTGGCGGGACGACTCGCCGCTGCGACAAGGGGGCACGATCGTGCTGCTCCACGATCTCCGCCGGCCCTCCGGGCACCGGTTCGACGCACCGTATCGCGAGCTGTTTCAGATGCTCCGCGACGGGGCCTCCGACGAGGACCTGGCGACAGCCGCGGACGCCGCGGCAAGTGACACGCGCGCGCTCGCCTCCTATCACGACGGTCGCGCGGCTCACCCGCTCCTCCCCCACACCGACTGGGCCTCGTGCCGACCAGCCCTCGCCCGTGCAGGTCGCGTGCTCGTCGCCGGGTGCCGTGACGCGAATGCAGCACGTGCCCTCGGCCTCGTTCCTGCACACAGCATCTCGGCAGCACTCGAGATGGCACGAGGCGTCGCCGGCGGCAGTCACCGCGTCGGCGTGCTGCTCGCGCCCCCGTACGTGCCGGTCGTCGTCTCGCAGTAGAGCTACCCGCGCCCCGGCCGGAACCGGGCCGACGTCCTACCCCTCGCCGAGATACGCCTTGCGCACTTCCTCGTTGACCTTCAGCTCGGCCGCTGGTCCTTCGAGCGCCACCTTCCCCGTCGCGAGCACGTAGCCGCGGCTCGCAACGTCGAGCGCCATCAGCGCGTTCTGCTCGACGAGCAGGACCGGCGTCCCCTCCGCGTTGATCTCACGGACGATTTCGAAAATCTTGTCGACGAAGATCGGCGCGAGACCCATGGACGGCTCGTCCAGGAGGAGCAGCTTGGGCCTCGCCATCAACGCACGGCCGATTGCACACATCTGCTGCTCGCCGCCCGACATCGTCCCCGCCTTCTGCAGACGGCGCTCGTAGAGTCGCGGGAACAGCTCGAAGACGTGCTCCATGTCGGCCTTGAAGTTCTCGTGATCGGAGCGCTGGAAGGCGCCCATCTCGAGATTCTCCATCACCGTCATGCGCGGGAACAGGCGCCGGCCTTCCGGACTCTGAGCGATTCCGTTCTTGACGATGTTGTGGGGAGTGTCCGTCGTGACATCCCGTCCCTGGAACCGGATCGACCCCTGCCGAGGATGATTCAACCCGTTGATCGCCCGGAGCGTGGTCGACTTCCCGGCGCCGTTGGCGCCGATCAGCGTCACGATCTCCGACTTGCCCACGCGCAGCGAGACGCCCTTGAGCGCGTGAATGGCCCCGTAATAGACATGGATGTCGTCGACCTCGAGGATGTTCCCGTCAGCGGCGGCGGTGTCGCTCACGCGGCAGTCGCCCCCTTTCCGAGATATGCCTCGATCACCCGCGGGTCGCCCTGCACTTCGGCCGGCGTTCCCTCCGCGATCTTGGCGCCGTACTCGAGCACGGTCACGCGCTCGGAAACGCCCATCACGATCTTCATATCGTGCTCGATCAGGAGCACCGTCAGCCCCTTCTCGTCGCGCACACGCGCGACGAATGCCGTGAATTCCCCGGTTTCCTGTGGGTTCATGCCCGCCGTCGGCTCGTCGAGCAGCAGGAGCTTCGGGTCGGTGGCGAGAGCGCGCGCGACCTCGAGGCGTCGCTGGTCGCCGTAGGGCAGAGAACTCGCCTGCTCCTCGTGGCGTCGAGGCAGACCGCAGTAGACGAGCAACTCCCGCGCCCGATCGCGGGCGCCCGCCTCTTCACGCTTGACCCGGGGCGTACGAAGGATCGAGCCGAGGATTCCTCCCTTGAGGCGGCAGTGCATGCCGACCATCACGTTCTCGATCGCCGTCATCTGGCTGAAGAGCCGAATGTTCTGGAACGTGCGCCCGATGCCGAGCTCGACGATCGCATGCGGAGGCTTCCCGACGACCTCCGTCCCGTCGAACACGATCGACCCGGACGTCGGGACGTAGACACCGGTGATCTGGTTGAAGAACGTCGTCTTCCCGGCACCGTTCGGCCCGATCAGCGACACGATCGATCCACGCGGGATCGTGAAGTCGACGTCGTCCGTCGCCACGAGGCCACCGAACTCCTTCCGCACGCGCATGGCGACGAGCAGATTGTCGGCCGCGGCCATCAGTCGTCCTCCCGGTCGCGGTCCGTGAGCGTCCCCTCGCGCTGCACGTCGTAGAACGGCGTGTCGTGGACGCCTTCCTGCATCTCGATCTTGTGTCTCCGCTCGGGGATGAGTCCCGTCGGCCGGAAGAGCATCATCGCCACGATGATCACCCCGTAGATGCCGAACTGGTATTTCGTGGGATCGAAGTCGAGCCCGCCCTCCTGCATCTTGGAACCGATCGTCGCCAGGCCCTCGATGTTGAGGTAGCCGAGAATCAGGCCGCCGAGGATGACGCCCCAGATGCTCCCCATCCCGCCCAGGATCACCATGCAGAGAAGGAAGATCGAGAAGTTGAAGAAGAAGTCCGCGGGGAACGCGCCCGACTTGAAACTGGCGTAGAACGCACCGGCCACACCTCCGAAGAACGCGCCGATGGCGTACGCCCAGGTCTTCGTCCGCATGAGCGGGATTCCCATCGCCCCCGCGGCGGTCTCGTCCTCGCGGATGGCAACCCACGCTCTGCCGAGCCTCGAATCGCGCAGGCGGACGCTGCAAAAGACGGTGATCAGCAGCAGGACGACCGCCGTCCAGTAGTAGAGATCGGCGGCGTTCGGCTCCTGGCGGAACACGAAGCCACCGAAGCCGAGCGAGTCGATCGGACTGATCCCGAACGTTCCGTGGGTGAGGTCGAAGCCGCCGAGCGAGTCCGCATTGCGGACGAACTGAGGCACGATCTCGCCGAAACCGAGCGTGACGATCGCGAGGTAGTCGCCACGAAGCCTCAGCGTCGGCAGACCGATCGCAATACCGACGACGGTGGTAAAGACACCGGCGAGGATCATCACGAGCCATACGGAGACGTGTATCCCAGGCAACGTATTCGACACGGTCGATCCGAAGTGGAACTTCGTCTGGCCGAACTGGAGCGATGCGAACCAGCCGGCCACGTACGCACCTGCGGCGTAGAAGGCCACGTAGCCGAGATCGAGCAGGCCCGCGTAGCCGACGACGATGTTGAGCCCGAGTGCCATCATCGTGACGACGAGCATCACCACGACCGAGCCCGTCCGCGGAATGAAGTCTCCGATCACCGGCAGCGTTCGGAGCGACTGGTCGAGGAACGGATAGACGGCGGCGAACACCAACAAGCCGCCGACGACTACCATGTTTCGCCTCGTTTCGGGCAGCCGGAAGCGATCGGCGATCGCCGTGCTCACGCCCCCTCCGGCGTCCGCTCGCCCAGGATTCCCTGCGGTCTGAAGACGAGGATCGCGATCAGGATCCCGAACACCATCGAACGCGTCCAGTCACTGCCGGGGGTGCCGTCGAGCCCCTCGTTGAACGCCTGCACGAGGCCGATCACGATCGCTCCGAGGACGGCGCCGGGGAGGTTGCCGATTCCGCCGAGCACCGCCGCGGTGAACGCGATCAGGCCGAGTTCGAAGCCGGTGTCGTAGCGCATGTTGAACTGGAGGAGGTAGACGAGCCCCGCGACCGCGGCGAGGCTGCCGGCCAGCATGAACGTCACCGAGATCGTCCGGTTGACGTCGATCCCGAGCATCGCCGAGGCCTCGGTGTCCTGCGAGACCGCGCGCATCGCTTTGCCCTGGCTCGTGACCCGAACGAACCAGGTGAGTGCGACGAGGACGGGGACGATGATGATGAAGACGGTGACCTTGTTCCACTGGATGACGACGTCCCCGATCTCGAGCGCATTCGAGCGCGGGATGAAGTTCGGCACCGACCTGAACGTGACGCCGTAGAGAGCGAGACCGATGTTCTGCACGACGAACGACATCCCGACGGCGGTGATCAGGGGAGCGAGCCGAGGGGCACGCCGCAGCGGTTTGTACGCGATGCGTTCGATCGTGGCATTCGAGATGGCGAACAGCGGCACCGTGATCAGGAGCGTGAGCAGGAGCCCCCCGATGACGAGGAGCGTGCCGGTGTTCGCATCCAGCCCGAGGACGGAGAGGATGACAGTGCTGGCGACGAGCCCGGATAGAGCGAAAACGTCACCGTGGGCAAAGTTGATCAGCTGCAGGATGCCGTAGACGAGCGTGTAGCCGAGTGCCACGACGCCGTAGATGGCTCCGTTCGTGAAGCCGATGATGCCGACGTTGACGAAGCGGGTCGGATCGTCGACGAACTTGGTCGCGAGGAAGACCAGAACCAGAGCGAGCAGCGTCAGCCCGATCCCGTCGATGAGACTGACGCGCCGAACCCGGTTGTACGTCGCTGCGGCCGAGGTCATGGGGAGCGACTCTAGACCGGAATCGGCGGGAGAGCAATGGCCCCCCGCCGATTCCGGTCAGAGACGGAGCTAGGAGCCGGCCGCTGTGACCGTCTCGGGGCTCGGTGCGAACGATTCGGACGAGCCGTCGTACTTGGTGGCGCTCGCCTGATACATCGTGAAGCCGACCACGGCTCCCGCAGCATCCTGCGGATCGCCGTTCTCGTTGAAGGTGAACGTGCCGATCAGCCCGTCCACCACGTCCGCGGCGAACATCTGCTCGATCACGCTCGTCCGCGTTCCGTCGGATTCACCGATCGCCTTGACCAGGATCTGGGCGGCCTGGCCGCCGTAGATCGCGTACGGGTCGATCGAGAGCCCGCTCAACGCGCCTGCCTTGAGCTCCTCGATGAACGTCAGTGCGGCGCCCTGGAACTCGTCGATTGGCACACCGGCGATCGACATGTACATGCCCTCTGCCGCCGGGCCTGCCTCGTCGACCGTCGACTGCTGCGTGAAGCCGTCCGGCGTGTACAGCTTGACATCGCCGTTGTTCGGACCCAGCACGGCCACCTTGTCCTTGATCAGCTGGCCGCCGTTCTCGTCGGTGAGCCCGCCGAGGAAGACTGCGTCGGCACCGGTGCCCTGGATCTTCTTCATCAGCGCCTCGTAGCTCGAAGCCTTCGGATCCCAAGCGTCGAAGCCGGCGATCTCGATACCGAGCGACTCGGCCGCCTTGCGGAACGTCGTCGCCACGCCGAGGCCATACGCCTCCTTGTCGTTGAGCACGTAGACCTTCTTCGTGCCCTGCTTCTGCGCGAACTCGGCGACGAATGCGCCCTGGTAGTCGTCCGACGGAGCGACGCGTGCGTAGTTGCGCGACCCCGACGGGTAGTACTTGTCGGGCTCGGTCGCGTCACAGCCACCCGGAATGTTGACCGTGAGGCAGGTGTACGTGTTCGCCGGCGAGATCATGGCGATCCCTCCGTCCGGGGCCTGGTTCAGCACCGGGATGATGATCGCCGCACAGCCCGAGTTGAACGTCCCGATGACGCCGATGACCTTGTCGTTGGCGGCATAGGCGTTCGCGTTCTGGCTGCACTTGCCCGAGTCCCACTTGCCGGCCTGGGCGGTTGCGTCGTCGCACGACTGGTAGCCGATGTTGTAGTCGCCGGCCTTCCAGTTGTTGTCCGTCAGCACCTGGCGGATCGCGGCGACGACCTGCTCCGACTGCACGCGCGACGAACCCTGCAGCGGCATATCGGAAGCGATCAGGTAGTCGGGGTCGCCGTCACCCTCGTACTCGATTGCCGTGCAGGACGAGGATGGCAGCGCTTCGGGAGCGCCCCCGCCCCCATCTCCGCCGCAGCCTGCTGCGATGACCGCGAAGACGGCGATCAGCAGCCCAGCGAGGAACAATCCTTTTGTCTTGAGCTTCAACGTCCTTCCCTCCGTTCGTCGGACCAAGAAAGGCCAGGCATCCCGACGGGACACCCAGGCATCTGTGAGTGGCGCCAGTCTAGGGCAATTCGCCGCGACTTCAAGCCGCTCCTGCCTGCCCCAGCCGACCAGGGTAGCGATGCCGAAGGGGGGAATCGAACCCCCACGCCCTTTCAGGCGCCGGATTTTGAGTCCGGTGCGTCTACCAGTTCCGCCACTTCGGCCTGGGCCGGATCGTACCGCGGCGCGACCGGCGGCTCGGACCGCGCCTACCGCTCGAGCTCAGCAATTAGTATCGGCGACGAACAAACGCGGCGGTGGAACGAGGAGGCGGAGTGCGGATCGGGATCCTGACGGGGGGCGGAGACGTGCCGGGCCTCAACCCGTGCATCAAGGCGGTCGTCAACCGCGTCGCGCACGAGGGTCACGAGGTGATCGGCTTCCGGCGTGGCTGGGCCGCGCTGCTCGAGCACGACCCGGACGACCCCGCCTCCCGGGTGCATTTCTTCCTCGATCTCGATGCCAACGCGGTGCGAACGATCGATCGCACGGGGGGCACCGTCCTCCACACGTCTCGCACGAACCCGAGTCGGGTGCGGGCGAGGGATGTTCCGCAGCATCTCGCCCACCGCATCGACGGGGACGGCCCGTTCGACTTCACTGATCACGCTCTCCGCGTGATCGAGTCGATGGGGATCGACGTGCTGATCCCGATCGGCGGCGACGACACGTTGTCGTACGCGCTCCGGATGCACGAGGAAGGCGTGCCGGTGATCGCGATCCCGAAGACGATGGACAACGACGTCCACGGAACCGACTATTGCATCGGCTTCTCGACCGCCGTCACCCGTGGGGTGCAGTTCATCCACAACCTCCGCACGTCGACCGGGTCGCACGAACGAATCGCCGTGATCGAGTTGTTCGGGCGCTACAGCGGCGAGACGTCGCTGATCACTGCCTACCTCGCCGGTGTGGATCGCGCCGTGATCTCCGAGATCCCGTTCGACATCGACAAGCTCGGACGGCTTCTGCTCGAAGACAAGCTCTCCAATCCGTCGAACTACGCGATGGTGACCGTCTCGGAGGGCGCGACACTCTCGGGCGGCGAGATGGTGCTGTCGGGAGAGGAAGACGCGTACGGGCACCGGAAGCTCGGCGGTATCGGCGAGCTGACGAGCGCGCTGATCAAGGAGCGCACCGGCCAGGACGTCATCTACCAGCAACTCGGCTACCTGATGCGCTCCGGCAGCCCGGACTCGCTCGACCTGATGGTCGCGACGAACTACGCGGTGATGGCGGCCGACCTCGCCCTCGAGGGGTCCACGGGCCGCATGGTCGCGCTTCGCAACGGCACGTACACGTCGGTGCCCATCAACGCGACCCGCGAGGGTGTCCGCCGAGTCGATACCGACGAGCTCTACGACGCCGAGGAATACCGGCCGAAGGTGCGACACGTGGCCGGAAAGCCGATGTTCCTGTATTGAGTATCGCTGCATGGTCATAGGCGTCCTCACCGCCGGGGGCGACTGCCCGGGGCTCAACGCGGTCATACGGGCTGTCGTGAGTCGCGCCGTCGTCACCCACGACATCGAGGTCGTCGGCATCCTCAACGGCTGGGACGGGCTGATGGACGGCCGGGTACGCCCTCTTGCGCGCGACGACGTCCGCGGCATCCTGCAGCGCGGCGGAACCATCCTCGGTACCTCCCGGCGCGACCCGTACGTCCACGGAGACGGCTACGCCTCGGTGCGAGGAACGTTGGAATCGAACGGTATCGACGCCGTCATCGTCGTCGGCGGCGACGGTACGTTGCGGACGGCCCTCGCGTTGCAGAAGGAAGGCCTCGCAGTCGTGGGCGTACCGAAGACGATCGACAACGACATCAGCGGTACCGACCTGACCTTCGGGTTCGACACCGCCGTCTCCATCGCGACCGAGGCTCTCGACCGCATCTCGACGACGGCCGAGTCGCACAACCGAATCATGGTCGTCGAGGTGATGGGACGATCGCAGGGCTGGATCGCCACGTACGCGGGCATCGCGGCCGGCGCCGATGCAATCCTCGTGCCGGAGCTCGAAAACGATCTCGAAGCGGTGGCCGAGACGATTCGCACGCGGCACCGCCACGGACGCACGTACTCGATCGTCGTCGTCGCGGAAGGCTGCAAGCCTCCCGAGGGACGGGCGGTCAGTCATGACATCGATGCATTCGGCTTCGAGCGGCTCGGAGGCGTCGGCTACGCGTTCGGAGCGGAACTGGAGCGGCTGACCGGGTTCGAAACGCGCGTGACGGTACTCGGCTATCTCCAACGGGGCGGCACCCCGACCGCGTTCGACCGTGTGCTCGCAACGCGCTTCGGAGTGGCCGCTGTCGACCTCGCCGCCGCCGGCAGGTTCGGTGAGATGGTCGCCCTCCGCGGCCCCGCCGTGATCGGCGTCCCGCTCGACGAGGCGTGCGCGCAGGTTCGCAGCGTCGACCCTGCTCTTCTCGACGCCGCACAGACGTTCTTCGGGTAGGAGGAGAGCATGCGGTATCCGAGACTCGTCGCGATCGATCTCGACGGAACGCTGCTCCGGTCGGATCAGACCGTCTCTCTCCGCTCGCGCAACGCCATCACTGCGGTTCGCGCCGTCGGTGTCGATGTCGTCATCGCCACTGCGCGCTCACCGCGGACGACGGTGGCTCTCGCCACTGCCGCGGGCATCGGCGGGCACGCAATCTGCGCCAACGGCGCCACGGTGTACGACCTCGACGGCGAACGAATCGTCACGCACCATCCGCTGCCGCACGAGACCGTGCATCGGCTCGTCCGCGAGCTTCGCGAACGGCTCCCAGGGATCGTCTTCGGCTGGGAGCACGAGCTCCGCTTCGGCAGCGAGCCCGCCTACGAGGCGCAGCGGAATGCGAAGTGGTGGCCGCGTCCGGAAGGGTCGTACGAACCGTGCGACCCGCTCGAGTGGAGATTGCCGATGACGAAGCTGCTGGCCCGGCTGCCGTCTGCCGATCTCGAACAGCTGCTCGCGGTGGCGGCCGAGATCGCCGGCCCGGAAGCGTCGACGACACTCGCCGGCGACGCGTTCGTGGAGGTAGCCGCCCCCGGCGTCGGCAAGGAGTCAGCGCTCGAGCAACTCGCCGCGAGCCGCGGCGTGGTCGCGGAGGAGGTGGTCGCATTCGGAGATCAGCTCACCGACCGGGCCATGATCGAGTGGGCCGGCCATGGTGTGGCAGTGGCGAACGCGCACCCGGCGGTGCTCGCGATCGCGGACGAGGTCTGCGCGTCGAACGACGAGGACGGCGTCGCGGTCGTGCTCGAACGAATCCTTCACTCGGTCAGCAAGGCGTCGGTCGGCGCGTAGTCGTCCGTGAGGACGGGAACGTCGTCGAACGGCACCCGACGGCTCCAGCGGTCGGCGATCGCCTTGTCGAGATCCGGAGCCTGCGGAGAGCTCTTCCTGATCGCCGCCCAGCGCTCCCTGAGAAACGCCTTCGATGGCGCTGCCGCGTCTGTTGCGACCAGGATCACGTTCCGTGGAGCCTCGGCGTCCGTGTCGTAGGCGGAGTCGAACACCGGGTACAGCAGAACGGTGGGAAACACCGATCGATAGGTCTTCGTCAGCGAGCGCAGGAGCTTCGAGCCGTCACCGGTCACCGATCCGATGATGTTGACGACGATGACCCCGCCGGGCACGAGGCGCTCACGCGCGAGCTGGAGGAACTCGTTCGTCGTGAGGTGAAACGGGATTGCGTCGGAGTAGAAGGCGTCGATGACGATGATGTCCCAGCGCTTGTCGTTGCGGGTCAGCCAGCGTCGTCCGTCATCGGTCGCGACGTCGAGGCGGGGATCGCGGGGCAGTTCGAACCACCGGTATGCGGCATCGACGACTTTCGGGTCGAGTTCGACGGCCTGAAGCTGCAGCTGCGGAAAATCACGCCACATTCGCTTCGGAGCCGAACCGCCACCGAGGCCGATGAAGAGGATGTCCGTGGCGGAGGGTCGATGCGCCAATCCGAGTTCGAGGTAGTCCGTGTAGAGGAAGCGCGTGCGATACGGATCGGCCAGCCACATCCCGCTCTGGAACGAGCTGTCGAAGCGGAGGTAACGCGAGTCGGTGTCTTCGGCGACGACGAGCCGGTGGTACTGCGTGTCCCGCGCCTCACGCACCGTGAACGATGCGCCGAGGGCATCGAGCGACGCCGCGTCCAACGGCCCGGGTGTTCGTGCCTCACGCTGCCGGTACAGCGGCGACCAATTCTGTGCAGAGACGCCGCGGAGCTCACCGAGCCGGTCTCCTCCGAGCGAGAGCGTCAGCACCAGCGCCCCTGCGAGTGCTCCCGCAACGACGAGAGAGACAGACCGGAGGCGAAGCGAAAGCGTGACGACGAATGCGGCGACGAGGAGAGCCACGGCCCCCACGCCGAGAACCTGTTCCGTGCCGAGCTCGGGAACGAGCCAGAATGCAGTAACGAATGTTCCGAAGATGCTGCCCGCCGTCGAGATGGAGAAGAGGCGTCCCGCAGTCCGCCCGAGGTGCTCGAGCGACGTCGCTGCGAGTCGGACGGCGACGGGCGTTGCAGACGCGAGGACGATGCTCAGCGGCCCGAAGAGGGCGGCAGCTGCCAGGAGGGGATCGAGGCGCGGCCCGGGATCCCAGGCGACGATCCACCCCAAGATGGTCTGGTCGAGGACGGGAACGAGCGACACGAGCCCCGCCCCGACCGCGAGGACGGAGACGAGGAGATACGGGCTCGGCATCCGGTCGGCGGCGACACCCCCGATCCAGTAGCCGATCGCGAGACCCGTGAGCACGATTCCGATCAGCGACCCCCAGACGTACAGCGAGCTCCCGAATGTCGGGGCGAGAACGCGGCTCGCAGTGATCTCGACGCCGAGCAGGACCGCGCCCGAGAGAAAGACGGCGATTCCGATGGCGGTTTCAGTTCGGCGCTCGGAGCTCATTCAGAGACGGTAGACGCTGACCCACGGCCCCGCGAGCCCGGACTCGCTCGGGAAGACCGAGAACGCCGGCCTCGTGCCGTGGCCGAGCCGCTCGTAGAACAGGGTTTCACGCGGATAGCGGTCGGGCACGGCGAGGACCCGATCGGTGACGGCCCCGGAGATGATCACCCATTTCACCCCCTGCTCACGGAGTCTCGCGAGATCCCGCTCGGGATCGGACGGCCGCCCGGGGCCGGGGAGCTCGAGCCGAACGACACGACGCCCGATCGAGCGGCAGTGTCGATGGGTCGGCTGCGATCAGGTCCGCCGACGGCACATGCGTGGCGACCCACGCCTCCGCTCGGATACGCGTATCGGTGCGCGTGAGCTCGCGCGCGTCCGAGATGCTCCAGGCGAGCGGCACCGCCAGCGCCACCAGGGCGACCGGCACTGCGATCCGCACGCTGCCCGCGAGCACGGCGAGCACGGGCACGAGCGGAAGGACGTAGCGCTCGAAATGCGCCTCCTGCGGCATCAGCGTGAGCCAGTACGCCGCGGCGAATGAGAGTAGGACGAGGTCGGTCCGGCTGCGCCGCGCGAGCGCCACGGCGAGCCCGAGCAACGCCACGAGGAGGGCCGGGCCGAGCACCTCCCAGAGGCGATCGGCGTAGGCGAGCGGCGTCAGCGGGTCGTCTTCGAACCCCAGCCAGCCGGCGCGGGCGAGCCGCTGCACGCGGGTGATGTCCTCCCAGGCCGCACCGGCATGGATCACGACGAACGGGCTCGTCAACGCGAACCCGGCAACTGCGAGAGCAGCCGCGCGGCCGAGCGCGCGCCATCTCCCCCATCCCGCAACCGCGACGGGGACGGCTGCGATGAGTCCCGGATACTTGGCCGACGCGGCGAGGCCGACGGCGAGACCCGCCCACTCGATCCGGCCGGAGACGGCGAGCGCGAGCACACAGGTGATCGCCAGTGTCAGGAGGACGTCGGTGACCGCCATGCGCGAGTACGCGACGTGCGTCGTGGCGACTGCGACGGCCGCGGCCCCGACGATCGCCGCGCCGGCACCGTAGGCACGCCGGCCGAGCCACCAGGTGGCGACGACCCCGGCGAGGCCGATCGCCACGACGACGAACCGAGCAGCGAGGAACGACGGCGAGCCGAAGAACGCCTGCACGGGCGCCAGCAACCCGAGGAGGAGCGACGGATAGTCGTACCACCCCGGATCGGGGTGGCCCTGCCCCATGTGCCAGGCGCGGGGAACGATGTTCGACTCGTCCGGGTTGAGGACGGGCAACGGGAGCCCGTAGCGAATTCCGACGAGCCGGAGCCCGCCCGCCAGCACGAGGATCAGCGCCAGCGCGACCCTCGGGTCAAACCTCCGGAGGCGTGTCACCCACGAGCGACCCCACGTCGCTGCCGGAGACGATGACTGCGTCCACGCCGGCCCGCTCGAGCTCGTCGACGTCGTAGCGGCTGGCCGCCGAGAGCTCGGCGATCGCGAGCTTCCCGGCAGGAATGTCGGGGAGCAACCGGAGCACGTGTTCGAGATGACCCTCGCCTTCGTCGGCATCGTCGGCGGAGAGCAGGAGGATCTCGGGATCGACGAGCTGGAGCACTTCCTCGAGCTGCTCCTCGTCCCGCACGCGGAGGACGCACTCGAAACCCGAGGCGTGGGCAGCGTCGACGGCGTCCTGCAACGCCGAGCCGTGCTCGGCAATGTCGAACACGAGCGCGTCGACGTCACCGGCGTCGCCCTGCCGCCCGAACGAGAGCAGCGGCAACTGTGTCCTCCCTCTGAGCTCGTTCGTCCCACGGTGGACGACCAGTCCCTCCGCCCCCTGTTCCTGGGCGGTTCGCGCTCCTAGGTCGTCGGTGACTTCGACGAGCACGGAGATCCCGCCGCCCTCCGCGATGGCCTGGCTCAGACGCCGTGCACCCGTCACGGTGGGGGATGGTACTCGGATCGGCTCGCCGGGTGCGGAACCGACCCGCAGATTCCGTAGGCTGGCACGGTGGCCGCCACCGTCAAGCGCGTCTGCCTGCTCGGCGCGGAGTCCACCGGGAAGACCACGCTCGCCCGCTCCCTCGCGCGTGCCTACGACACCGTCTGGAACCCGGAGTACGGACGCCCGTACACCGAGCTCGGCCGCGAGCCGGGAACGCCGTGGTCGAGCGTCGAGTTCACGCACATCGCGCGCATCCAGTGCTGGTACGAGGATTGCCTCGCGGGCTCCGCTCGCGGTGTCATCTTCTGCGACACCGACGCCTTCACGACCTCCCTCTTCCACGAGGTGTACCTCGGAACCAGCACGCACGCGTTCGACGAGTTGATCGAACGACCATACGACCTCCACGTCGTCTGCGGACTCGACGTGCCGTGGCGCCACGACGGGGCCAGGGAGTTCGAGGCGCAGCGGCTGTGGATGCACGAGCGCTATCTGGAGCACGCGCGGGCGAGTGGCTCGCCGTGGCTGCTGGCCGAGGGATCGCAGGACGAGCGCCTGAGAGCGACCCGACTCGCAGTCGACGACCTGCTCCTCTCGGAAGCGCCGATCTGACCGCCCGCCGCCACTTGCCGCCGCCACGGGAACCCCGGCGCCCGGCTGAAGCCGGGCACCACGCGCCACCGCCCCGCCCCGACGGCCCTGGAGCGGACTACGTCCCGACCGGGTGCCAGACCGTCTTCAGTTCGAGGAGGGCCGAGATCTCCCAGGGGCTCTGCTCGTTGCCCCCGCGCACGACGCGCTTGACGTTGTCGGCGGAGAGCCGTTCGAGCTCGGTCGCCTCGTCACCTGCACCGGTGAGATCGATCGCGTTGACGTCCATGTGCGAGGCGAGGACCGGCGCGAGCTCGGAGCGGAAGCCCGTCAGGAAGTTGAGAACACCGCCCGGAAGGTCAGACGTGGCGACCGCCTCCGCGAGCTCGAGCGCAGCGAGTGGCGTCGTTTCCGACACGACCACGACAGCGGTGTTCCCACTGACGATCGCGGGCGCGATCCGCGACACCAGCCCGTCGAGCGCCGGCGCCTCGGGCGCCAGGATCGCGACGACGCCGGTCGGCTCCGGCACGGTGAAGTTGAAGTACGGCCCTGCGACCGGGTTCGAGCCACCGAGCACCTGCGGCAGCTTGTCCGCCCAGCCTGCGTACCAGACGACCCGATCGATCGCCCGCTCGACCTCGCGTCGACCCGAGCAGGCGCGCGCGAGATCGGCCGCTCGTGTCTCCATCATCTCGGCGAGCCGGTAGAGCACCTGGCCGCGGTTGTACGGGGTCGCTCCGGCCCAGGACGCGAAGGCGCCGCGAGCTGCCTTGACGGCGTCACGCGCGTCCTTGCGGGACGCGCGGGCGACGTTCTGCCCCTCGGCCTCGTACGTTCGGCCCGACTCGGAGCGCGGGAACGCACCGCCGATGTAGAGCTTGTACGTCTTCCGGACCACGATTCGACTCATGGTTCGAACCTCCGGGCGAGGAGGTGATCGTCGACGGTACGGCCGTCGAGCAGGAACTCGTCGACGAGCACCCCTTCCGTCTGGAACCCCGCCGCAGCGTAGAGGCGACGTGCCACCTCGTTCGTCGAGAGAACCCGCAGCGACAACTTCACGGCGCCACGGCGCTTCGCCTCTTCTATCGCTGCGTCGACGAGCGCGCGACCGACCCCGCTGCCCTGGAAGTCGGGGTCGACGGCCAGCCCGCGGATCATCTGCACTCGCGCGCTGGCGGGGAGAGGCGTCGCGGTGCCGATCAACGCATAGCCCGCGATCCGCTCACCCACGACGGCGACGAGCGTGTCGGACGGCTCGACGTGTGGACGGAAGAAGACAGGGTCGGAAGCTCGCGGCGCGGGCGAGGCGTCGGCCGACCAGGTGGCCGAGTCGATCTCCACGAGGCGTGCCTCGTCCGCGGCTTCCGCCCACCGGATCGTCACCGTCTGCGTCGTCGCCGAGCTCACCGGTCGAACCTCAGGTAGGGCTCGAGCCCGTGCAGGCCACCTTCGCGGCCGAAACCCGACTCCTTGTAGCCGCCAAACGGAGAGGTCGGGTCGAAACGGTTGAACGTGTTCGCCCACACGACTCCCGCCCGGAGACGCTCGGCCATCCAGAGGATGCGGGAGCCCTTCTCCGTCCAGACGCCGGCAGAGAGGCCGTACGGCGTGTTGTTCGCCTTCTCGACCGCCTCCTCCGGGGTGCGGAACGTGAGCACGGCGAGCACAGGCCCGAAGATCTCCTCCTGCGCGATCCGCGAGCTCTGCGCGACGTTCGTGAAGACGGTCGGTGCGAACCAGTAGCCCTTCTCCGGCAGACGACACGGCGGCTGGTACATCTCCGCCCCATCGTCGGTTCCGCTCGAGACCAGCTCGCGGATGCGGTCGAGCTGCATCCGGGAGTTGATCGCACCGAGGTCGGTGTTCTTGTCGAGCGGATCCCCGACCCGAATGGTGCGCAGGCGCCGCTTCAACTTCGCCACCAGCGGGGCGTAGATCGACTCCTGGACGAGGAGGCGTGAGCCGGCGCAGCAGACATGGCCCTGGTTGAAGTAGATCCCGTTCACGATCCCTTCGACCGCCTGATCGAGCGCGCAGTCGTCGAAGACGATGTTCGCGGCCTTCCCGCCCAGCTCGAGCGTGAGCTTCACACCGGTTCCGGCCAGTTCACGGCGGATCGCCTTACCCACCTCCGTCGAGCCCGTGAAGGCGACCTTGTCGAGATCGGGGTGCTTGACGAGATGCGCGCCCGTCGACCCGTCGCCGGTGACGATGTTGACCACCCCCGGCGGCAGGTCGGCCTGACGGCAGATGTCGGTGAAGATGAGCGCGGTCAGCGGCGTCGTCTCTGCGGGCTTCAGCACGACCGTGTTGCCACACGCGAGCGCCGGCGCGATCTTCCAGGCGAGCATGAGCAACGGGAAGTTCCAGGGGATGATCTGCCCCGCAACCCCGAGCGGGCGCGGCTTCCGGTTCGGAAACGCGTACTCGAGCTTGTCGGCCCAGCCGGCGTAATAGAAGAAGT
This sequence comes from uncultured Thermoleophilia bacterium, assembly GCA_963721955.1. Classification (GTDB taxonomy): domain Bacteria; phylum Actinomycetota; class Thermoleophilia; order Gaiellales; family Gaiellaceae; genus Gaiella. The sequence goes on from CAVRKG010000002.1 coordinate 78,508, forward strand.
GCGCCGCGGCGAGCGGGATATCGACGTCGCGCGACTCCTTGATCGGTTTGCCGCCGTCCAGCGACTCGGCGACCGCGAGCTCGCGCGACCGCTCCTGGATCAGACGCGCGATCCTGAAGAGGTACTTCGCGCGCTCCGCGGGACGAAGTGTCGACCAGTCGTCCTCGAACGCCCCTCGCGCGGCCTGGACCGCGAGGTCGACATCGCGCGCGCCGGCAAGCGCGACATCCGCAAGGTGCTCCTCGGTCGACGGCGATGTCGTGGGGAACCACTTGCGAGAACGGGGAGCGACGTACTCACCGCCGATGTAGAGGCCATACCGCTCCTCGAGCGAGACGATGTCGCGTGCTTCCGGGGCGGGGGCGTATTCCCACTCGAACGGCGAGGGGACCGCGCGCGTCGCTGGCGCCTTGGCCGCCATCAGTCGAGTGTGAAGTAGTCGCCGGACTGATACGCGCCCGTTCTCTGCTTGCGAATCTGCATCAGCACGTCGTTGAGAAGCGACGAAGCGCCGAAGCGGAACAGGTCAGGCGTCATCCACGCCGGGCCGAGGGTCTCGTGCAGGACACACAGATACTGGATCGCCTGCTTCGCGGTGCGGATCCCACCCGCGGGCTTCATTCCGATGAGTCGTCCGGTCTCGTCGTGGACGTCGCGGATCACCTCGAGCATGCAGAGCGTCACGGGCAATGTGGCGGCGGGACTCACCTTGCCGGTCGAGGTCTTGATGAAGTCCGCGCCGGCGGCAACGGCGAGTAGCGACGCCCGGCGGACGTTGTCGTAGGTCCCGAGCTCACCCGTCTCGAGAATCACCTTGAGGTGCGCCGGCCCGCACGCTTCCTTGACCCTGACGATCTCCTCCACGACCCGCGCGTAGCGGCCGGAGAGGAAGGCTCCGCGGTCGATCACCATGTCGATCTCGTCGGCTCCGAACTCGACCGCCTCACGCACGTCCGCCAGCTTGACGTCCAACGGGGACTGCCCGGAGGGAAAGGCCGTCGCAACCGAGGCGACTTTCACCGTCGATCCCGCCAGCCTGGTCTTCGCGACCCCGACGAGGTTCGGGTACACACAGATCGCGGCGACCGACGGAATCGAGGCGTCGGCCGGGTCGGGCCGCATCGCCTTGGCGCAGAGGGCCGACACCTTGCCCGGCGTATCGGCGCCCTCCAGCGTGGTCAGATCCATCATCCGGATGGCGAGATCGAGCGCCGCGAGCTTCGATTCCTTCTTGATCGACCGTTTTGCGAGCTCGCCGGCGCGCGCCTCGAGTGCAACCGCGTCGACCGCGCCGAGCCGCGGCAGGCGCAGATCCAGCGGGAGGTCGAGGTCACGCGGCAGGAGTTCGGCCTGAGGCACGCCACAAGTCTATCCCCGCGGTTCGCACCGGTTTGCGTTCCGGCCTCCGGCCCGCTATTGATGACGGGATGCGGCTCGGCGCGAACGCGAAGATCACCCTGATCAAGGGCACGCCGCTCTTCGAGCATTGCTCGAAGAAGGATCTCCAGCACATCGCGCAGATCGCCGACGAGGTCGACCTCAGGGCCGACACGGTTCTCATCCGGGAGGGTGAGCGCGGTCGCGAGTTCTTCGTGCTCATCAAGGGCGAGTGCGTGGTGACGCGGAAGGGGCGAAAGGTCGCGACGATCGGGCCGGGCGACTTCGCCGGCGAGATGGCGCTGCTCTCGAAGGCGCCGCGAAACGCGACGGTGACGGCGACGACGCCGGTCGACGTGCTCGTCATCACCGATCGTGCCTTTCTCAACCTGCTCGAAAAGATGCCGGATCTGTGGCACAAGATCGCGCGGGCGATGGCGGAGCGGCTGACGAATCTGGAGTCCGGGACCTCGCACTAGAGCTGCCGTCCCGATCCGCGAATCAGGAGGTCAGAGATGGCGGGCGAAGTGGTGCATATCGAGTTTCCTGCGGAAGACGTCGATCGCGCGCAACGGTTCTGGGGTGGGCTCTTCGGCTGGGAATTCGGCGACGCGGGGATGCCCGACATGGATTACCGGATGGCACAGACCGGCGAACAGTCCGGCGCAGGACTGATGCCAGGCGAGCCTGGCCACCCGAGCTACTACCTCTCGACGGACGACATCGAAGCGTCCCTCGCGAAGGTTCGCGAGCTCGGCGGCACGGCGGGCGAGAAGATGCCCGTTCCGACACACGGCTGGTTTGCCGCCTGCTCGGACAGCGAAGGAAACGCCTTCCACCTCTGGCAGTCGGACGCCGCGGCCGGCTGAGCCGCTACATCCCGAGGCGCTCGATCATCTTCGGGTCGCGCCGCCACTTCGAGCGCACCTTGACGACGAGCTCCAGAAAGACCGGGTGTCCGACGAGCCGCTCGACCTCCGGGCGGGCGCGGGATCCGATCTCACGCACCATCGCCCCCTTCTTGCCGACGAGGATGCCCTTCTGCGACTCGGTCTCGACCAGGAGCACGGCGCGCAGGACCTTGTCGCCGATCTCCTCCACGACGACGACGATGGCGTGGGGAACCTCGTCGCGGGTGAGATGCAGAGCCTTCTCGCGGATCACCTCTGCCACACGATCCTCGATCGTCATGTCGGTGGACTGATCGATCGGGAAGTAGAACGGCCCTTCGGGGAGCAACTGGACCAGGTCGTCACGCAACTCCCGCACGCCGTCCTTCGTCACGGCGCTAACGGGATGAAGCGCGTGGAAATCGCCGAGGGTCGCGGCGGTCTTCATCTGCGTCGCGACGTGCCCGTGCTTGAGGCGATCGATCTTGTTGACGGCGATGATGACGGGGACGCCCAGTGCGAAGACGCGCCGCGCGACATAGCGGTCGCCCGCGCCGATCCGGTCGCGGGCGGAGACGACCAGGAGAACGACGTCGATGTCCTCGAACGACGAGTCGACGGTGTGCTGCATGCGCTCCGTGAGCGCGTCCATCGGGCGCTGGAAGCCTGGCAGGTCGGCGAGGACGAGCTGCCAGTCCGGCCCGTTCGCGACGCCGAAGATTCTCCGCCGAGTCGTGTTCGGGACGTTGGAGGTGATCGCGACCTTGTCGCCGCACAGCGCGTTGACGAGCGTCGACTTGCCGACGTTCGGACGGCCTGCGACGGTGACGAACCCAGACTTCAAACGGGTCCGCTCATGCGAGGTCGCCGGCGTCGAACTGCTCCGGCAACAGCTCCGCGACCGTCATCTCCACCAGCCTGCCGCCGTTGCGGAAGACGACCCGCTCGACCTTCATCTCCGCGAGCCACTGCCGACACCCGCCACAGGGAGAGGCGGTGATCGCGGCGACCACGAAGTCGCCCGGCCGATAGCCCTCGGCGATCGCCCGTGAGAACGTCGGCTCGCTCGGCGCAGACACCGAGCGGGTACGCGGCGTTCTCGACGTTGACGCCCTCGATCACGGCGCCGTCTCTCGCGAGCACCGCACAGCCGACGTGGAAGCCGGAGTACGGCGCGTAGGCACGAGCCGCGACGGCGTCAGCCCGCGCGAGCAACTCTGCGTCGGTCATACCGAGAAGACCTGGAAGATGACGAGTGACACGATGGCGCCGAGAGTAGCGCCGGTGATCACCTCGAGGGTGGAGTGGACGCCGGATTCGACCCTCGTCTGGGCCACGAGTAACGCCATGATGAAGGACATCGACGAGACCAGAAAGCGGTGATCGGAGCCGTCGAGTGAGAGCGTGACGGCCATCCAGCCGGCGAACGCAACAGCCGCATGGCCCGAGGGCCAGCCGCCTCGAAGGGGCGTTCCGCGTCCCGACATCGCCTTCATCGCGATCACGAGCGCCACGACGATCACCAACGCGACGAGCGTCAGCTCGGCGGGCTCCTTCGACAGCCGGTCGAGGAACCGGTTCGACCGGTCTGCAACCTGATCCGAAAACACGAGGTAGCCGACGGCGAGCGCGTTGACCGATGCGATCAACACGGCCCCGGCGGCGATGTCCTTCGCGAGTTTCGCCATCGGGTCGAACGACGTCGAGGCGATGTCGACCGCCGCCTCGACTGCGGTGTTGATCATCTCCGTGATCAGCACGAAGGCGATCGAAAGCAGCAGCACGATCAGCTCGATCTTCGTCACGTCGACGGAGAGCGCGGCGACGAGGACACCGATCGCGATCAGGAAATGGATGCGCATGTTCCTCTGCGTGCGCAGCACGTGGATGATCCCCTCGAACGCAACGTTGAAGCTCTCGAGGATCGACGGCGGCCGACGACCGGGAATCGGGCTCATCGTGCCTCCTCCAGGATCTCCCGCTCACGGCGCTCCATCGTGTCCCCGTGGTCGTGCCCGAGCAGGTGGAGGATGCCGTGCACGAGCGGCCACGCCCACTCGTCCTCGACGACCTGGGCGCAGATCACGACGTCCCCAAGCGCACGCGGCACTCCTTCGGGGAGAGCGTCGCGTCCGTCGATCGGGAACGAGAGCACGTCCGTTGCCTCGTCGATCCCGAGGTGCGTCGCCTTCAGTGCACGGATCTCGTCGGACGACACGAACGCGATACCGAGCTCGGCATCCTCGACCCCCTCCAGGGCGAGGGCGTGCCGGGCAAGCGCAACCGCCCCCGAGGCGTCGACCTCGACCCCGCTTCGGTTCTCGATCTCGACCTCGATCACTTCTTGCGCGCAGTGCCGGTCTCTTCGGCGTGCCGCTTGTACGCCTCGACGATCCGCTGCACCAGCTTGTGCCGGACGACGTCCTCGTGACCGAATTCGACGACTCCGATGCCGTCGACCTCGCGCAGGATGTCGCGCACCTGGATCAAGCCGGATGCCTGCTCCCGTGGAAGGTCGATCTGCGTGATGTCGCCCGTAACGACCATCTTCGAGCCGAACCCGAGCCGCGTGAGGAACATCTGCATCTGCTCGGGCGTCGTGTTCTGCGCCTCGTCGAGAATGACGAAGGAATCGTTCAGCGTGCGTCCGCGCATGAACGCGAGCGGCGCCACCTCGATCGTTCCGCGTTCCATGTAGGCCGTCAACCGGTCAGGATCCATCGTGTCGTACAGCGCGTCGAAGAGCGGTCGCATGTACGGGTCCACCTTTGCGAGCATGTCGCCCGGGAGAAAGCCGAGGCGCTCCCCTGCCTCCACTGCGGGACGCGTCAGGATGAGCCTGCCGACCTGCTTCTCGCTCAAGGCAGCAACGGCCAACGCAATCGCGAGGTAGGTCTTGCCGGTCCCGGCCGGCCCGACGCCGAACGTGACCGTGCTCTGCCTGATTGCGTCGACGTACCTCTTCTGAACGATGGTCTTCGGCGAGATCTTCTTGCCGCGATGCCTCCAGACGACGTCTTCGAAGATGTCGCGGATGTCCGCCGCCTGGTCGAGTGCCGCGGCGACGGCACCGACCGTGTCGGGGCCGATCGCGTGTCCCCCCTCCACGAGCTCGACGAGCTCGTCGACCACCGCCCGCGCCTCGGCCACGCGCTCGCCCTCTCCGTCGAGCGTGAGTTTGTTCCCGCGCAGGGAGATCGAACAGCCGAGACGGTCGCGCAGCGAGTCGAGCACGCCGTCGCTGACCCCGGCGAGTTCCGCGGCGACGTCGTTCGGGACGATGATCACGTCCTGCATGCCGCCCAGTGTAGGGGTCGGGGGCTACGGTGACCGGGTGGCCGAGGTGACGGTGTTGTTCGACGAGGACTGCCTGTTCTGCACCTGGCTCGCTCAGTGGCTCGCGCGAGCGCCCGAGATCGAGGCCGCGCCCATCGGCTCGGCGGCCGGTTCGCACCTGCTGCGCGATCTCTCCCAGGAGGAGCGCTATGCATCGGTTCACGTCGTCGACGCGACAGGACGGAGATGGTCGCGCGGCGCCGCACTCCCGCCCCTGTTGCGCCGGTTGCCGGGCGGCGGGCCGGCCGCCTCGTTGGCCGCGGCGCTCCCGCGCTCGACCGAGCGTGGGTACCGGCTCGTCGCTTCGCACCGCGGTCATCTCTCGAGGCTCCTCCGCCTCGCACGGAGCGGCCGGTGACGCGACGCGCCTACGGCTTCAGGAGCCCGAGGACGAGGAACCCGGGCTCGCGTCGAAGCTTCTCCCAGGTCTCGGGCCAACGCTCGCGCATGCTAGGCGCGGGGAGCGGCTCGACCAGGCGCTCGATCAGGAATCCCGCGTCTGCGACAGCCGCACACAATGACGACAGCGGCTCGCGCCAGAAACGCACCGGGTACGAGCCGTTGTCCCTGTGCCAGATGTCCTGTTCCTCGCGCACGTCGAAGTAGGAGCCGCCCTTTCGCAGCCAGTCCGTCGTCGGATGTTGCGTCGAGAGCACGACACGCCCACCTGGCCGCAGGACCCGGAAGAACTCGCGGAGCACGGCCCCGCGGTCGTCGAGATGATGGATCACGAGCGCGCAGACGACCAGGTCGAACCCCGATCCGGCAAACGGGAGCGGGTCGGCCAGGTCGGCGTGGACGACCTCGGCCCGTGCACCGAGACGCTCGCGTGCCAATTCGACCATCGCCGTCGCACCATCTACCGCAACGACTTCGGCACCACGGGCCACGAGTTCCTCGCTGTAGAGACCGGGACCGCAGCCGGCGTCGAGAACACGCCGTCCTGCACACTCGCCGACGAGGTCCAGCACCGCCGGGCGGTCGTAGTGAGCGTTATAGGCACCGTCGCTCGCGTGGGCAGCGAAGACGCGCGCCATCTCGTCGTAGTCGGTGCCCACGTCGCCGGGAGGCGTCGTCGAGTTCAGTCGACCGAGAGCAGGTCGACGACGAAGACGAGCGGCTCGTGGGGCGCGATCACGCCGCCGGCGCCACGGGCGCCGTACGCCATCGCCGACGGGATCGTCAGCTTGCGTCGACCACCGACCCTCATCCCCTGCACGCCGGCGTCCCAGTCCGGCGATCACCTGGCCCTTGCCGAGCTTGAACTCGAACGGCTGGCCGCGGTTCCAGGACGCGTCGAACTCCTCACCGGTCGAGAACGCGACGCCGACGTAGTGCACCGACACCTTGCGACCGCTCGTCGCCTCCTCGCCGTCCCCGACGACGATGTCCTCGGTCTGGAGGTCGAACGGAATATCGCCCTCCGGCTTGTCGATCTGTGGGCGTTCGAGTGACACGTGCGAGCCTCCGTCGGTTGGGATCGATGAGCGCATGGACTGGGCGATCGTGCGCGGCCAGCGCCACGGTAGCCTGCGCCTACGGGCGCCCGTCGAGGAACATGCGAAGGCGCGTCCCCATCCGCTCGGGAGGCTCTGTTCCCGCCCGGCGGGCGTTGACAGCACGGCACAGCCAGCCGAGTCGCCGCGCGAGGGCGGACGCGGCGACGAGATCGGAACGCGTTCCGAACGCCTCGAAGGGGCCGAGATAGGCATCGCGGTATTCCGTGGTCTCGGCCGACCCCTCGACGTCGTCGACTCCCCATGCGATCACACCGTCGAGCGTCACCGCCAGCGTGAAGAACGGGTGTGAGATACACGCGTCACCCCAGTCGAGGAGCCGATACCGGCCCTCGCGGACGAAGACCTGCCCGTCGTGGAAGTCGTCGTGCTGGAGCGTCTCCGGCACGCCGACCGATGCGAGCTCGTCGCACATCTCGGCGATGGTCGGCTGCATGGCCGCGAGCCGGTCATGCTCGGAAACAACGTCGGCGTCGAGCTCACCGAGCATCTCCTCCACGAGCGTCGGGAGCACCTCGAGTCGCATGTCGGGGACGCCGAGTGCGAGTAGTTCGTCGACATCGCTCATGAGGTCGAGCTGGACGCCGGCGTAGAGCGGGAGTACCTCGCGCCATCGCGTCAGATCGCGTTCGCGCTCGATGAGTTCACGCAGCATCGTCCCCGCGTCGGCAAGCAGCATCCAGCCCCGGTCTGGGTGGGTCGCGAGCAACTCCGGAGCACAGTCGGGGCGCCGCCGCACGAGCTGGGCGATGAGCGGCGCCTCGTAGCGCTCCGGCGCGGCATTCGCCTTGAAGAAGATGTCGCCGGCATCGGTGGGGATGCGCATCACCGTCGACCACGGACGCATGTGCGACTGGTCGATCTCGCCGGCGCGAACGAGGCGGAGACGCGCCAGCTCTGCATCGATCCAGGCGTCCGCGTCGAGCCGCCAGATCGGGTCGGACCAGTCCGTCACGGCGGGGCGGACTTACGCGAGCTTCTCGCGGACGATCTGGCTCACGGCGGAGCCGTCAGCCTTGCCCGAGACGCGGGGCATCACGTCGGCCATGACGCGTCCGAGGTCGCGCAACGAGGTCGCGCCGACCTCGGCGATCACGTCGTCGACGATGTCGTCGAGCTCCTCCTCGGAGAGCGGTTCGGGCATGAACTCCTCGAGAATCTCGAGCTCGAAGTCCTCCTTGTCCGCCTGCTCCTCGCGACCGGCCGCCTCGAAGGCCTCGAACGCCTCGACGCGCTTCTTCCGCTCACGCTGCAAGACCTGCAGCTCCTCGTCCTCGGAGAGTGGGCGCTGCAGTTCCTTCTCGGCCGAGCGCAGACTCGAGAGAATCAGGGTGAGCGCATCCCGACGGTCGTCCTCGCGTGCGAGTCGCGCCTGCTTGAGCTCGTTTTCGATGGTTGCGATCAGCTCCACAGCCATAGTCTGCCCGCAATCGGCGCTCAGTGGAACCCTGGGAGCGCTTTGCCGCCAAGAACATGCCAGTGGAGATGGAAGACCGACTGACCCCCACCGGGCCCGACGTTGACGATGACCCGGTAGTCCTCCAGGCCCTCGGCCGCCGCGACCTCGGCCACGAAGCGCAGCATCCGGCCCGCTTCGGCGTCCGAGAAGTCGCTCACATCGCGAAAGGTCTCGATGTGCCGCTCCGGCAGCACGAGCAGATGTGTCTCGGCGGCAGGCGCGATGTCACGGATTGCGACGAAGCCTTCGGTGGCGCGAACGTGCTCGCCCGTCGCGACCAAGCGGCAGAAGAGGCAGTCAGGCCGCGACAACAGCGGTGACCCCCTGGTCCGACACTCCGACAGCGCGGGCGCGCACCATCTCGCCGACCGGAGCGTCGACGAGCCACGGCGTGTAGTCGTCGGCATAGCCGAGGCCGGGCCGGTCGACCAGCACGACATCCTCGCTCCCGATCCGGTTCCGCCAACGCGCGCGACACGCTGCGGCGGAAGCCGCACGCAGTCGCGCGCTCCGCTCCTTCTTGACCGACGGCGGAACCCGATCATCGCCCGCCGTTCGCGTGCCGGGGCGCGGTGAGTACGGGAAGACGTGGACCTTCGTGATGCCGGTCTGTCGCACCGCCATCATCGTGTTCTCGAAGGCCCGGTCGTCCTCGGACGGGAAGCCGACGATCACGTCGCTGGTGAGATTGAAGTCCGCGAGCGGTTCCAGGCGCGAGCGGTATTGGCCGATCGTGTAACGCCGCCCCATCGCCCGGAGGACCTCGTCGTCGCCCGACTGCAGCGGGACGTGGAGATGGCGCGACACCACGGGGGTCTCGCGCATCGCGGCGATGAGGTCGGGCGTGACGTGGTTGACCTCGATCGAGGACAAGCGTAGGCGCCCGAGACCCTCGATCGCACCGGCCGCCCGCAGGAGGCCGGGAAGTGCGAGGCCGGCGGAGCGGTCACGGAAGCAGCCGAGGTTGACTCCCGTCAGCACCACTTCGCGGTGGCCCTGTCCGACGCGCCGCCGGATCTCGGTGAGGACCGCGTCCGCCGAGCGGCTGCGCGTAGCGCCGCGCACGAGCGGGATGACGCAGAAGCTGCACGAAAACGAGCAGCCGTCCTGGATCTTCACGAAGGCACGAACGCGATCGAGGCGATGATCCGCCTGAACGCAACCGATCGCACCGACATCACCCGCCACCGCATCGGCGACGTCCTCGCTCCGCCGGGCGACGACGTGCACGTTGGCCGGGAGCCCCGCGAACGCAGTCGCCGAGAGATTTGCCGCGCATCCCGTCACATAGACGCGCCCGTGGCGCCTCGCTGCCCGCGAGGCGACCTGGCGCGATTTCGCGACGGCCTCACCGGTGACGCAGCACGTGTTGATCACCGCGACGTCGGCCGAACCGTCCGCCTCACTGTGCCCGTCGCCGAGCAGCCGCTCACGGATCGCCTGCTCGTCGGCGAACGAGACCTTGCACCCGAGGAACCTCGGTCGTGAACGTGGCCATCGGTACTGGGAGCGTAGACGGTGCGGGCTCACGGAGCCTGCACGAAGCGGTCGGGGGCATATCCCGAGTCCTGCGCGCGCGGCCACGATCGGATCGAGCCCGAGACGCGCTGCGGCGATCGACAGCAGTCCCGAGGAGCCGCACTCCGTGATCGCGGCCGTCGGGGCCGCCGCAGAGCTCAGTGGCAGGCTGTGGAGCCGGAGTCGACGTAGCCGCCGCCGGCCTCGGGTACGAACTCCCACTGATAGAGACCCGGACGCAGCACGAGTCGCAGGATCCCGTAGGTGGTGTCGTTGCGTGTCTCGCTGTTGACGACGATCCCGCTCGGCCCCGCGACGGGATAGTGCGAGCGCCCGCCCGTGCCGATGACGAACTGACGCAGGCCGTTCTCGTTCGCCCGCCCGCTCGCCTCCATCGGTGCGAAGCGCTCGTAGTGATGGTCGTCGCCTCCCATGACGGCCTCCACGCCGCCATTCGCGAGCGCGTTCCAATAGGACTGCATGTCCGGGTTGGAGCCGTGGATTGTCCCCGAGCTCCAGCGGGGGGCGTGGAGAATCGCAAGCGTGCACAACACGGGGTGCGCGGCGAGGTCGGACTGCAACCAGGAGAGCTGCGTCGAGGCGCTGCAGGCAGGGAGGGAGGCGCCGCCGCACGCGGAGTTGAGAACGACCACGTGCCACGTGCCGATGTCGTAGGAGTAGTAGCCGCGGTTTGGGTCGGTTGCGCTTGCGCCGAACGGGCTCAGCTGCCCCGAGAAGTAGCCCATGTGACCCGTGGCATTCTGGTCGGCGCCGTCGGCGTAGTCGTGGTCGCCGAGCGCCGGGCGCGTGCGTGCCTTCGCGCGGCCCCAGGTCGGGTCGTAGCAGTTGGCGAACTCGGCAAGTGTGCCGGACTCGTAGGCGTTGTCACCCAGCGTGAAGACCGTCGCGTTGGGGAACCCGTCCAGCAGGAGCGCAGTGCGGTCGTCGCCTGTGTCTTGGCAGTAGGCAATATCGCCGGCCCCGACCAACTCGGGGTCGCCCGCGGCCGCAGGACGCGTCACGATCTGGAAGGTGCGTGGCGCGCTGAGCGTCGTCGAGCCGTTGTCGATCTGCTCCGCCCGGGCAGTGTAGGTCCCCAGTGTCAGCGGGGTCGAGGCGCTGACGTCCCAGGCACCGCTCGGGGCGCGGGTGGTCGTCAGCGTCTGAACAGGCGCCCCCGTGACGCCGACGCCCTCGTACACCTTGACCGTGATCGTGGTCGAGTCGGTGCCGGTGCCGGCCCCCATCCCGGCGTAGACCGGCGTGGTGTCGACGGTGGTCGAGTTGCTGGCGGGTGTCGTCAGCGTCACCGCCGTCGCCGCGGCGGCTTGGTTGAGGCCGGCGGTGTAATGGGCGCTGATGCGGGCTCGGCTGAGGGCGGTGCCGTAGACGGCGATCTCGTCGAGGCTACCGCCGAAGATGTAGGCGTTGCCGCTGTCGCGGGCGACATTGAGGGCCGCTGCGTTGGGCGTGAGCGTAATCGTGGAAATGCTGCTGGCGCTCTCGACGCCGTCGATATAGAGGCGAGCTGTACCGCCGGCATAGGTCGCAGCAACGTGATGCCAGGCGGTGTCGACCGGCCCGGCGCTTTGCACCCTCGCGTACGTCGACCCGTTGCCGAAATAGGCAATAAGCAGGTTGGCGGGATCGAACCAGAGCGCGTAATTCTCGAACTTGCTCTGGCCGTTGCCGGGCTTGCCGATCACGACCTGCCAGCCGGTCTTCGCGCGCTTGACCCACGCTTCGACCGTGACCGCGCTGTTCACGTCGAGCGAGGCGCTATCGGGAACCGACAGATAGTCGTTGACCCCGTCGAAACGGACCGCCGTGTTCGCGTCACCCACGAGAGCGCCCGCCTGCCCGAGCACCGCACCATTCACATACGAACCCGTATTCGCGTTCACCGTCTCATCGACCGCCACGCCTCCCGAAACCTCACCCAAACGCCAATACGCACGCGGCGAATCAGCCAAAACCTCCGCGCGGTAGCTCGACTGCGGCGCGGCGGTGGCGACGGTGAAGGTGGTCGTGCCGCTGGTCCCGGTGTTGCCGGCGCTGTCGGTCTGTCGTGCCTGGGCGGTGTAGGTGCCGTTGGCGAGCGCGCTCGGCGTGGTCGTCCAGCTGGAACCGCTGCGGGTCGTCGTCAGCGTCTGCCTGAGCGTGCCGGAGAGATCGCTGCCCTGATAGATCCGCACCTCGATCGTCGCGCCATCCGCAGCGCCGGCGCCGGCGCCACCGGCCAGCGTCGGTGTCGGACTCGTCGTCGTCGTCGCGTTGGCAGGAGCGGTGATCGTCACCGCCGGCGCCGTCGTATCGACCGTGAACGTGCTCGCACTGCTGAGCCCGGTCGAGCCCGCCGCGTTCGTCTGTGCGGCCTGCGCCGTCCAAACACCATCAGCGAACGGCGGACCGGCAGCAACCGACCAGCTGGAGCCACTTCGAGTCGCAGTCAGCGTCCGCGCCGCAGTCGCGGTCACAACAGCCCCCGCATACACCCTCACCGTCACCGTGGCACTGTCCCCGACGGCGCTACCGGCAGTCCCCGAAAACGTCGGCGACGCCAGATTCGAAACCGAACCATTCACCGGCGACACCAACGACACCAACGGCGCAGCGGTGGCGACGGTGAAGGTGGTCGTGCCGCTGGTCCCGGTGTTGCCGGCGCTGTCGGTCTGTCGGGCCTGCGCGGTGTAGGTGCCGTTGGCGAGCGCGCTCGGCGTGGTCGTCCAGCTGGAACCGCTGCGGGTCGTCGTCAGCGTCTGCGTGAGCGTGCCGGAGAGATCGCTGCCCTGATAGATCCGCACCTCGATCGTCGCGCCATCCGCAGCGCCGGCGCCGGCGCCACCGGCCAGCGTCGGTGTCGGACTCGTCGTCGTCGTCGCGTTGGCAGGAGCCGTGATCGTCACCGCCGGCGCCGTCGTATCGACCGTGAACGTGCTCGCACTGCTGAGCCCGGTCGAGCCCGCCGCGTTCGTCTGTGCGGCCTGCGCCGTCCAAACACCATCAGCGAACGGCGGACCGGCAGCAACCGACCAGCTGGAGCCACTTCGAGTCGCAGTCAGCGTCCGCGCCGCAGTCGCGGTCACAACAGCACCCGCATACACCCTCACCGTCACCGTGGCACTGTCCCCGACGGCGCTACCGGCAGTCCCCGAAAACGTCGGCGACGCCACATTCGAAACCGAACCATTCACCGGCGACACCAACGACACCAACGGCGCAGCGGCGGGTTGGTTGCGGCCGGCGGTGTAATGGGCGCTGATGCGGGCTCGGCTGAGGGCGGTGCCGTAGACGGCGATCTCGTCGAGGCTACCGCCGAAGATGTAGGCGCTGCGGCTGTCGCGGGCGACATTGAGGGCCGCTGCGTTGGGCGTGAGCGTAATCGTGGAAATCCTGTTGGCGCTTTCGACGCCGTCGATGTAGAGGCGAGCTGTACCGCCGGCATAGGTCGCAGCAACGTGATGCCAGGCGGTGTCGACCGGCCCGGCGCTTTGCACCCTCGCGTACGTCGACCCGTTGCCGAAATAGGCGATGAGCAGGTTGGCGGGATCGAACCAGAGCGCGTAATTCTCGAACTTGCTCTGGCCGTTGCCGGGCTTGCCGATCACGACCTGCCAGCCGGTCTTCGCGCGCTTGACCCACGCCTCGACCGTGACCGCGCTGTTCACGTCGAGCGAAGCGCTATCGGGAACCGACAGATAGTCGTTGACCCCGTCGAAACGGACCGCCGTGTTCGCGTCACCCACGAGAGCGCCCGCCTGCCCGAGCACCGCACCATTCACATACGAACCCGTATTCGCGTTCACCGTCTCATCGACCGCCACGCCTCCCGAAACCTCACCCAAACGCCAATACGCACGCGGCGAATCAGCCAAAACCTCCGCGGCATAGCCCGACGCCTGGGCGGCGCCGGCTGCAGCCGAGCTGTCGCCCGAGCCGAGCGGTAGGAACGCGACGGCCGTCAGGAGCGCGAGGCCGCCGACCAAGGTCACGTGCACGCTGGGTGAGCGTTGCACGAGATCCGTCGACCGACGCACGAGTCTGATCATGCGCCCCCCTTGTGGTGCCTGAATCGGCAATCCTCCCCAACCGGTGTTGATACCTCGGGACCGAAGGTCTACACGAAATGCGCTTTGCCCGTCAACCGCTGAGGGAGCACCAGGTGGGCGCAGGGCTCGGCGAGACGGCGGAACGGCGGCTCACTCCTCCGGGGCGTGCTGTGCATCGCGGAGGGCCTCGCGCGGACGTTCGCGGCAGAGGGATGAATCGTCTCGATGACCCCCGTCGCGCCCACCCGCGAGGCGTGACACGGCCTACGTGCGGCGCTCGAACCGATCTGCGGCCCAGCCTTCGAGTTCGAGCCGGGCGACCGAGATCCAGCCGTGTGCTCCGGGGTGGTCGGTCGTCAGGTACCCCGAGGTGATCGCCGTCGGAGCCTCGAGGCGGGTGAGGATCTTCTCCACCGGGGCGAGCAACACGTTGGCAACCGCCACGTCCGTGCGTGGGAGCTCGTCCGACTCACCGTCGAGGACGCTCGCGTCGACCACAACCCCGTTTGCAGCGGCGTTTGCGTTCGTCGTCTCGACCGCGACCGGGTCGTTGTCGACGGCCGTGATCGGATCGAACCCGAGACGGGCCGCGGCGATCGAGAGCACTCCTGAGCCGCAGCCGACGTCGAGCAGCGACCCGCGCTCGGCTCGCGCGAGCAGATCGATACACAATCGCGTGGTCGGATGGGCGCCCGTGCCGAAGGCGCGTCCTGGATCGATCACGACCGCGGGCTCACCGGGATCAGGCGACTCCCACGGGGGGCCGATCCAGATGCCTCCCGCTCGCACCGGTCGATGGAACGCTCGCCACCCGTCCTCCCAGCCGACCTGCACCGGACTCTCCGAGACGACGGGGAACGCCGCGCGGATCCGTTCGAGCTCGCCGAGATCGACGTAGAACGACACGGTCAGGGTCGCGCCCGTCTCGGTCTCCTCGAACCCACCCGGCGCCAGCTCGACCGCGAGCGCCCGCGCTTCCTCCGCTCGGGCAAGCGGCACCTGGGTGGATACCTTGATCAGCTCACTCATCCGAGCTCGAACCTCCGCAGCTCGTGCCAGCCGTCCTGCCTGGACTCCCAGAGTGCCGCCGTACGAACCTCGAACGAGAACGGCAGACGCGGCTCGAGCTCCTCCTCCGCCAGCTCCGCGATGCGAGCGATCGACTCGCCCGTGCCGACCTCGGCGATCGTCAGGTGCGGTACGGGCTCGCCGGGTTCATCCCGGACGAGGTGGGAAAACCGTCCACGGGCGGCAGCGATCATCGTCACGAACGCACCGTGAGGCTCGGGCGCGAGCCAGACATGCCTCGTGAAGCGCCCCGATGCGGTCAGCTCGGCCTCGAAGGCCGGACACTGTGGCGAAATGTGCTTCGAGGTCGTCGGTGAGGGCATCGCGGCCATCGACGTCCGAACGGGAACGGCGGCAGGACCGTGATGTGAGGCGGCAGGAGCCTCGCCACCGCGCGCACCTGGTAGCGCGACCGGAAGTCCGCGACGAGCGTTTCCGCGGGAACCGTCACGAAGACCGCTGTCTGGCGCTTCACGGCCGCTACGGCTCAGTGGAACGCGTTCCTGAGACGGCGGAAGAAGCCGTCGTCATCGTCGTCGGGACGGTACGCCGACTCTCCGAGCGCCTCACCGAGCTGTTCGACGAGGCCACGCTGTACGTCGTCGAGGACGCTCGGGATGTGGACCCGTGCGTGAACATGGACGTCGCCCGGCCGTCCCCCGCTGACGGACGGCATGCCTCGACCCCGAAGGACGACCACCGTGCCCGGCTGCGTCCCGGCGGGAATCTCGAGCTCGACCTCGCCGACCGGGCCCGGAACCGACACGGTCGCCCCGAGCGCCGCCTGCGTCATCGTCAGCTCCGCGATCGTGTGGAGGTCGTCGCCGTCCCGCTCGAGGCCCGGTTCCGGCCGAACCCGCACTTGCACGAACAGATCGCCCGCCGGCCCTCCGAATTCGCCCGCATGACCTTCTCCACGGAGACGGATCCGCTGCGCATCGGAGATGCCCGCCGGGACGTCGACATCCAGCGATCGGTCCTCCAACTTCCGCCCGACGCCGTCGCAGACGGAACAGGGCGTCTCGACGATACGGCCGGAGCCTTCGCAACGAGGGCATGTTCCGGTGCGGATGAACTGGCCGAACACGCTCTGCGAGACCTGCTGTACCCGCCCGGCGCCGTCACACATGCTGCATGTCGTCGCGACGGTTCCCGGGGCGGCCCCGCTGCCGCTGCAGGTCTCGCAGGTTGTCGCGACTCGCGTCGCCACCGGAACGGTGATTCCGGTGAATGCCTCCGCCAGCGAGATCTCCACGGTCGCCGGTACGTCACCCCCACGCGCGGGACCGCCGGGGCGAGACGACTGCCCGAACGACTCGCCGAAGAAGGCGCCGAAGATGTCGGAGAGATGCCCGAGGTCGAAATCCGCGGGAGCAAACCCGCGTCCTCGCAGCCCTTCCCTTCCGTATCTGTCGTACGTCGCGCGCCGTTCGGGATCCGAGAGCACCTCGTACGCCTCGGCCGCTTCGCGGAATCGCTCCTCGGCGTCCGCAGCTTCGGAGACGTCGGGGTGGAGTTCTCGAGCGAGCTTGCGGAATGCTCGCTTGATGTCGGCATCTGGGGCATCCCGTTGCACGCCGAGGATCTCGTAATAGTCGCGTTCGGCCGTTGCCATCAGGTCTCCGAGCGTAGCGGCATCGACAGACGTGACAGCCGCATGCCGAGCGGCCTCACCATCGCATTTTGCACGCGACCGTCGCGACGATCACGTCGATGCCTACTCGTCCTCGTAGACGTCCTCGACGAGGCGCGAGAGCTCGAATGCGGCGGCACGGACGGCCCGGATCGCCTTGTCGTAGTCCATCCTGAGTGGGCCGAGCAGTGCGACCGACCCGAGCGAACGTCGAGCGACGCCGTAGGTCGCGCCCACATACGAAACGTCGTGGAGCTGCCCACCGTCCACCGCGGGTCCGACTCTGACGACGGTACGCCGCGGATCGAGCGCGTCCGAGAGGAGCTCGAGCACGGCCGCGCGCCGCTCGAGCACGTCGAGAAGGCGCTGACAGGCCTCCAGTTCCGCGCCCCGTGCGTCGCCGAGCAGCCCCGCCGCCCCGCCGACGAAGAGCTGCGGGCCGTCGTCCGCGACCGCGTCGACGAACGCCGTCCTGAGTCGTCCGAGAAACGCCCGCTCCCCCGGCGACAGCTCGGGGTCCTCGAGCCGTCGTCGGAGGGTGGCCGAGCCGAGACGCAAACCGATGACCTGTTCTTCGAGGTACGTGCGGGCCCAGTCGACCAGACCGGGATCGACGGGATGGTCGAGCTCCAGAACACGCTTCGTCACGCCTCCGGTCGACGTGATCACGACGACGATCACCGCCCGCGGCTGTAGCTGCAGGACGTCGACGTGACGCACGGTGGCCGAGTCGAGCGCCGGGGCCGAGACGAGAGCGAGCAGACGCGTGGCCTGGGACAACGTCTCGGTCGTCGACCGCAGCGCACCTTCGAGCTCGCTCCGGACCGTCGCAACGGCGAGCGCCACCGGCTCGGGGCGTCCGTCGATCGCCTCGACGAGTTGCTCGGCGTAGACGCGGTAGCCGTTCTCGGTCGGGATCCTGCCCGCGGACGTGTGGGGATGCGTGAGGAGGCCGAGCGCCTCGAGCTCGGCCAGTTCGCTGCGCACCGTCGACGAGGACACGTCCATGCCCGCTCGTTCGACGAGCGATTTCGACCCGACGGGCTGGCCGGTGGCTACGTGCTCCTCGACCACCCGTCGCAGGATCTCGCTCCTGCGGGAGGACAGCTCTTCCATCGTCTATCGATGGTACCCGGGAGCGGCGCGCGGGCAGGGGCCGCGGAGCGTGCGCCTCAGGAGCCCGGGGCGTAGCGGACGCTCGGGAACGGCCACTCGCGGCCGAGCCAGTCGCGCACGGCGCGGCGCAGCCGCTCGTCCAGCGCCGCCCGATCGGCGCGAACCCACGAGCGCACGGAGACGTCGCTCGCCGTCGCGTCCGCCCCGGCGCCCCGGTCGGCGCCTCGAACGGGGTAGATGTAGACGCAACCGATGACGTCCCGGTCGCCCGGGTCGAGCACCGTGTACGTAAACCCGGAACGCTGCTCGAAGTCGAGGACATGGGCCTCGAGGTCGGCGAGATTCTCCTCGAGCGTCATCTCGTGCGGCCAGTCACTCCCCTCGAACCCCGGCGTCGCCCGGATATGGGCGATCGAGGACGACCAGGCGGCGAAGTCGGCCTCGTTGTGCTGCGCCCCGAGCGGCTCGAGCACGAAGTCGATCGTCGCGAGCCCGAGCGGGGGTTCGAAGCCGGCCGGGACGAACGTCTCTTCTCCCCTCACGAGCACGACGATACCGCGTCGTATCGCCGCAGCGCCGCGCGCGGCCGCGCGCGCCCCCGGCGCACCGGAGGTCAGGCGAGGAGCTCGGCCGTGACCCCACCGCCGAGGAACCGTCCGCGGGCACTGAGGGTCAGCATCTCGCCGCCGTCGGCGGCCGGGAGCGTCAGTGCCATGCCGCCCGCGACCATCCGCGCGAGCGATTCGGGATCGATCGCCGAGCGCAGGCCGGCAAGGCCGAGCGGCTCGTCGAGACGAAGACCGAGCATGACGCGTTCACGCGCCTTCGTCAGGTCGTCGAGCTACTCGATCTCGCGCGGCGGCTCGGCACCCGCCGAGAGGGAGGCCACGTAGCGGCCGAGGGAGGCGGCGTTCCGCCGGCGGACGTCGCCCAGGGTCGAGACCGCCCCGATGCCGACGCCGAGGTAGTCGTGCCCCTGCCAGTAGCCCAGATTGTGGTGGGCGCGGAGGTCGCGCCCGGCCGCCCGTTCGCCGGTGAGACAGAAGTTCGCCGTTTCGTACCAGCGATAGCCGGCAGCCGTGAGCGTCTCGACGACGCGCTCGAAATACCCCTCCATCACCTCCGCCTGGTGCGCGAGCTCATCCCCCCAGGCGTGCGTGAAGCGTGTGCCCGGCTTCGCCTCGAGCTCGTAGAGGGAGAGGTGCTCCGGCGCGAGCGCCAGGGCCTCCGCGAGATCACGCTCCAGGTCGGAGGGCTCCTGGCCCGGGATCCCGTAGATGAGGTCCAGCGAGATGTTGTCGAAACAGGCATCACGAAGAGTCTGCACCGCGCGTCGGACATCATCCGGTCCGGCAGCACGCTCGAGCACGTCGAGCAGTCGCGGAGCGAAGGTCTGCGCGCCGATCGACACGCGCGTCACGCCGCCGTCGCGCAGCAGCGCGGCGAGCTCGGGCGTCACGCTCTCGGGGTTCGCCTCCACGGTTACCTCGGCCGCGCGAGGCAGAGCTGCGAGCAGGCGCCGCAGGGCGTGAGGCTCGGTGAACGTCGGAGTTCCGCCACCGATGAAGACGGTCGTGACGTCGTCGGCCAGCACGCCGGCTTCGGTGTCGAGTTCACGGAGCAACGCATCGACGTAGGCGGCGTGCTGGTCACTCCGGCCCACGACCGTGACGAAATCGCAGTAGCCGCACCGATGCGCGCAAAACGGCAGATGGACGTACAGATGACGAACGTCCGTCCCGTCCGTGGTCGTCTCGAGCGGCTCGATGGCGGCCGCCATGCGCTACTTCTTCTTGTCCCCGTTGAGGTTGAGCACGGCGAGGAAGGCCTCCTGCGGTACCTCTACCCCACCGACCTGCTTCATCCGCTTCTTGCCCTTCTTCTGCTTCTCGAGGAGTTTGCGCTTGCGAGAGATGTCGCCGCCGTAGCATTTCGCGAGCACATCCTTGCGGCGTGCCTTGACGGTCTCGCGCGCGATCACCCGCGAGCCGATTGCAGCCTGGATCGGCACGTCGAACATCTGCCGCGGGATCTCCTCACGCAACCTCTCGACGAGGAGTCGGCCTCGGTCATAGGCGAACTCGCGGTGGATGATCAGCGAGAGTGCATCGACGGGATCACCCCCGACGAGGACGTCGACCCGTACGAGCTTGCCGCTCTTGAACCCGGAGAGGTCGTAGTCGAAGCTTGCGTACCCGCGGGTGCGTGACTTGAGCTGGTCGTAGTAGTCGAGGACGACCTCGGCGAGCGGCAAATCGTAGGTGAGGTGGACGCGCTCGGGTGAGAGGTACTCGAGCTGGTCGAACGCGCCGCGGCGCTCGTTGTTGAGCTCCATCACCGTGCCGACGAACTCCTTGGGAACGATGATCGATGCCCTGATGTACGGCTCTTCGACCTCCTCCAACTCCACGGGCATCTCAGACGGGTTGTGGACTTCGCGCCACTCGCCGTTCCGCTCGAGCACGCGGTAGGCGACATTCGGCGCCGTGACGATGAGATCGAGGTCGAACTCGCGCTCGAGTCGCTCGCGGACGATCTCCATGTGCAGCAGGCCGAGAAAGCCGCAGCGGAACCCGAAGCCGAGCGCCTGCGATGTCTCGGGTTCGTAGAACAGCGCGGCGTCGTTGAGCTTGAGTCGCTCGAGCGCATCGCGAAGCTCCGGATAGTCGTCCGAGTCGCTCGGGAAGAGGCCCGCGAACACCATCGGCTTGACCTCCTTGTAACCGGGCAACGGCTCCGAAGCGGGCGTTCCCTTCCGCGTGGTCAGCGTGTCGCCGACCCGCAGCGCCGAGACGTCCTTCAGGCCCGTGATGACGTAGCCCACCTCGCCCGCCACGAGCTCCTTCACGGGCACGCGCGCGGGCGACATGAAACCCAGCTCCTCGGCGTCGAACTGCGTGCCGAGCGCCATCGCGCGCAGCGCCGACCCCGTTTCGAAACAGCCGTCGACGACGCGGACGAAGGCGATCACGCCGCGGTACTGATCGTACGACGAGTCGAAGATGAGAGCGCGGGCCGGGGCTGCCAGGTCACCGTCGGGCGCCGGGATCCGCTCGACGATCGCGTCGAGCACCTTGTCGACATTGATCCCGGTCTTGGCCGAGATGCGGACCACGTCGGCGGGGTTGCCACCGAGCAGTTGTGTCACCTCGAGCGCCGCCGCCTCCGGGTCCGCCGACGGCAGATCGATCTTGTTGACGACCGGGATGATCTCGAGCTCGTTCTCGATCGCGAGGTACGCGTTCGCGAGCGTCTGCGCCTCGATTCCCTGCGCGGCGTCGACCACGAGCACCGCCCCCTCGCACGCCTGGAGGGAGCGCGAGACCTCGTACGTGAAGTCGACGTGGCCCGGTGTGTCGATCAGGTTGAGCTGATGCCCCTTCCAGGCCACGCGCACGGCCTGAGCCTTGATCGTGATCCCCCGCTCGCGCTCGAGGTCCATCGAGTCGAGCAACTGCTCGCGCATGTCACGGTCGGCGACCGTGTCCGTCAGCTGCAGGATGCGGTCGGCCAGGGTCGATTTCCCGTGGTCGATGTGCGCGATGATCGAGAAGTTGCGGATCCGGCTCTGGTCCATGGGAATCAGGCCCGGATGCTAGCTGTCATGCGGTTTAGCCTGGATTCGAGCAATTCTGCCGCGACGCCGAATCTGCTGTTGCTGCCGTAGGAGCCGCGAATTCGCATCGAGGTGAAGTCTCGCGCCCGGCGGCTGCCAGACGACGGCCTGCGTTCGCAAGGGAGGCCCGTCAGATGGCGCTCGGCGTGCTGCTGGAGCTGCAGACGATGCACGATGCTGAGCGAATCCCGCCGACGCCCTGGGTCGAGCGAAAACATCGTCAGAGTGGTCGGCGCGGTCAGTCCCGCAAGGGATGAGACGTAGAGCTAGTAACCGTAGGGCGGCGCCGTGGGATCAGGTGTCGTGGGAGAGGGCGTGGTGGCACCGCCAGAATCAGCTGCCGGCAACGCCTTTACGAGGCGACCGGAGGCGGCCACTGCAAACCACGTCCCGCCGAGGCCATGCCCCTTCACGTCTCCGGCCCTCCGGTCAAGCGCGAATCGGTAAACGGGGAAACCCGCCCAGGTGAGCTGAAGCCGTCCGTCAGGGCGCTTGAGCGTTCCGAGCCTGGCTTGCACGAGGCCGTTACCTGCGACCAACTTCGCCGCACGGCGGACGATCACCGGAGGCCACGTCCTCGCGCAGGCGCCCGAGCACCGAATGGACTTCCGCGAGTCGAGCGTGAACCGGTACAACGTGCGACCCGCGCCGTCA
The DNA here is from genome assembly GCA_963721955.1 of uncultured Thermoleophilia bacterium. GTDB lineage: Bacteria > Actinomycetota > Thermoleophilia > Gaiellales > Gaiellaceae > Gaiella. The sequence goes on from CAVRKG010000002.1 coordinate 100,741, forward strand.
ACGATGATTCGCGCCCCGAGCGCGTCGCTGGACGCCGCATTCACCGTTGGCGCCGTCGCCGCGGACGCCGCGGACGCCCACACGAGCACGACGAGCACGACGAGCGCCACAGTCGACATACACGCTCGCACCCAGATCATCCGTTCCCGCATCACGAACCACCTCTCACCGAGTTTGACGCAGTCAACTCATCTTACGCCCGAAGTACGGGATGCGTTGCCTCCGACTCGACGACGTGGAGCACCATGGCAAACCACGCTCATCGTGAGGAAGCCTCTGTGAGGAGCAGGGCCTGTTTCGCGGGCAAGACACTAGGACAGATGCACGCTTTCCGACTACGACATGGAGAAGGAAGTCGACGCTGCATCTGTTTCTCCGGCTCGAGTGAGTGGTCGCAGCACGCGGGGTATCGCTCCGTTTCGGGGAAGACCGACCTGTCAGGCACGCATCGCGCCGGGAAAATGACACGGATGCATCGGGGCGTATTTCTCCGAGGGCCTAGGGATCAGTTGCGATCTCCTCTGCGCCCGCCTATGCGCCGGCTCCGCGCTCGAGCACCCAGGCGTGTTCGGCAGAGAACTGCGCGTAACCGAGTGACGCGTTGATGGCGAGCATCGGGGCATTGGTGTCGTCGTTCTGGGTCATCACTCTCGTGATCCCTGCAGCCGCGGCACGCGCGAGCGAATGCCGTTTCATCAAAAGGCCGAGGCCGCGGCCGCGATACGCGCGGAGGACGCCCGTCCCGGCGTTCACTGCGCGACCCGTGGCACGATCGGCGAAGAGAAACGCGGTGCCGATGACGACGTCCCCTTCGAGTGCGGCGATACCGAGGTCGTAGTCGTTATCCGGGTGATCCCAGATGATGCGCCGCCAGCTGTCGAAGGTGGTACCGGAGAAGTCCGACGGACCAGGCTCATCGAGCGCGCTCTCGCGGTCGGAGGCGTATACGGGCTCGGGATCGTCGACGAATGCGCTCAGCGGACGCAGCTCGATGCCGTGCGGCGGCAGCGGGGCGGCGCCGAGAGCTCGTGGGTCGAGAGCCGATGTCGTGACCGTTGCCTCGAGGTTGAAGCCACGGCCGGCGGCGAATGCCCGACTATCGGGGTCGGTCTGGCTGTATGCCACGATGCGCCGGGCGCCGACCACCTCGAGATGCGACGAGACGGCAGACCAGAGAGCCGCACCGATGCCGTTTCGTCGCTGCTCGCGACGGACGACGAGGCCCGCGAACCCTTCCGTCCGAGCCGCCGCAAACGCGTCGAGACCACCGAAGGCCCAGCCGACGAGTTCGCTGCCGACCTCGGCCCGCCAGAAACCCATCGCATCTTCTGGCCGAGCGCTCGAGAAGGAATGGCGAACCCCTGCTGGGGTGGCGAGCCGCTCTGGGAACGAATCGCGCAGGAGCGGGGCGACCCGGTCGGCATCGTCGATCGAGGCGGGAGAGATCATCCCGAAACCCTAGACGGCGGCGACGCGCCCGCGCCCCGCCAACGCTCGTCAGTCGCCTCCTCGCGACAGCGTCTCGCGGAGCACCCGGACTTCACGGACCCCGAGCGCTTTCGACGCAGCGAAGTACGCGGCCGCGCCGGCCGCGAGAGCGACGCCCAGCGACGCGATCTGGGCCCCGGTAGAGCGACCGAGCGCACCGTCGAGCGCGTACCAGACGCCGAACGCGATCGCGCCCAGCACAGCCGATGCGAGAGTGATGCGAACGATCGCGTCGGTGACGCGCCGCATGTCGACGCCACCAACACGACGCCCGAGGTAGAAGACGAGCAAGACGACGGCGACGATGTTCACGAGAGACGTCGCGAGCGGGATCCCCCAGATGCCGAGCCGGTAGAGGACGAGGTCGAGGAACGCGTTCAGAAGGAGCGCACCGACGGCCACCAGGGTCGGGATCCAGTTCGACTGCAACCCGTAGAAGCCGCGCGTCAGCATCAGCATCCAGCCGTTGAAGACGAGCCCGAGTGAGAATGCTGCGAGGCAGCCGGCGACGACCGTGACGTCGGCGCCCGAGAACGCACCCCTCTCGTAGACGATGCGCACGATCGGCTCCGCGAGGACGGCGGACACGACCGACGCCGGAATCAGGAGAAAGCCGATCTGCCGCAGTCCGGTGCTGACCGTGGCGCGAAATCCGTCCAGGTCGTTCCGGGCCGCGAGCCGGGCCAGCGCCGGGAACAGCACCGTTGCGACAGCGACCGAGAACATGCCCTGCGGAAGCATGTAGAGACGGAAGGCGGAGTTGATCGCAGCGGGCGCGAGGTCGGGGTCGACGACACGCGAGGCGATCAACGTGTCGACGACTGCGTTGACGTTGATCAACCCGAGGGTCAGCGTGACCGGGAGCATGAGGGCGAAAAAACGGCGTACCGCGGGGTCGCGCACAGTCGACCACGAGTTGCAGCCGTCCGTCGAGTCCGCGGAGCCACGGCAGAGGTAGAAGGAGTTGGATCACGGTGCCGACGAGTACGGCTCCCGCATACACGTACAACTGTGCGTTCTCGCCGGTGACACGCGGGACGCCCAGCCAGAGGCCGACGACGATGGCGAGGTTCCAGAACACCGGTGTCAGGGCGGGGACACTGAAGTGGTCGTACGTGTTGAGGATCCCGACGACGACGCCACTGAGCCCGAGCAGTACGACGATCGGGAAGAGGACACGCGAGAGGCCGACGGCCAGATCGACGTCGCCGCCCGGATCGCCGAACGGCCTCATCAGAACCGGGGCAATGAGGATGAACAGAGCCGTGAGCCCGCCGAGCGCGAGGAGCACGAGCCAGAAGATCGTCGAGGCGACGCGCCAAGCTCGCTTCCGCTCGCCCTTCTCGAGCAGGTCGCTGAAGACGGGAACGAACGCTCCGGAGAGAGCAGCGTCGGCGAGGAGCGCCCGTACGAGGTTCGGGATCTGGAAGGCGACGGTGAAGGCGTTGATCTTCCCGTTGATCCCGAAGTAGTACGCGGCGACCATCTCGCGGACGAGACCGAGCACCCGGGAGATACCCGTGGCCAGCGAGAAGAAAAGCGTCGAGCGGGCGAGCTTCCGCTGTGAACCGACCGCTGGCGTCGGCGGAGCCGGGGGGTCGGGAGAACTGCTCATGCCGGTCGAGTTCGCGCGGACACGGCCCGCACCTTTGCACGAACGCGATCCGGGCGTCACCGGCCGAGCCGATAGGAAGCTCTGCTACGATCGCTGGCGCCCGCAGGTTGCGGGCATTCCTACGCTCGAGGGCCAAATGCCGAACATCCAGCAACAGAAAAAGCGTGTCCTGATCGCCCTGCGTCAGCGGGAGGAAAACCTCCACTATCGCTCGACGATCAAGACGCTGACGAAGCGTCTCGACAGCGCAGTTGCTTCAGGGGACGATTCCGTGATTACAGCCGAGCACCTCGCACTCGTACGACTGATCGACAAGGCCGTGTCGAACGGTGCGATGCACAAGAACACCGCCGGGCGCAAGAAGGCTCAGGCGGCGCGCCTCGTCGCTACACCCGCCGAATAGCGCGCTGCTCCCGTCGGCGGTCTGGCTTACGAGGCTCCGCGTGACTGGCGGTCTTCGGCGCTGACGTCGATGAGCGCTCGAAGGAGCTCGACGTCGGGGGCGAGCTTACTGCCGCCCTTGAGCGCGAGATCCAGCTCTGCGAATCGCACGGTGGCACCAGCGAGCTCATCGTCCGAGAAGCCGTCGGCCTGGCGATAGACCTTCTCCCCGTAGAACGGATGCATCTTCAACGCGGTCGCCGCCTCGCGGGCAGGAACCCCGTCTGCGGCGAGCCGCTTCAGCTGCCGCATTCGCGTGAGATGACCGTTCAACGTCGCCGCCAGCCGCGCTGCAGTGTCGCGGCGGGGCTTGTCGGATCGATCGAAGAACGTCTCGGACAGATCGAGCAACCGGCCGGGATGGCGGTCGGCCCAGGCATCCGTCAGCGCGAACGGCGGGATATCCGCCACGGGAGTCACGAGCTGCTCGATCTCGGCGATGCCGACAGGCTCACCCTGAGCCCACGTGGCGATCTTGTCGATCTCACTCGCGAGCCCGTGGAGATCCTCCTCGCCGACGTACTCGACGAGGAGCGCACACGCGTCCGCCTCGGCCTTGACACCAGCTTGCCGGAACCGCTCGGCGACCCAGGCGACGTGGCGGCGCTTCGGGACGTCGTAGAGGAGCAAGTCCCCCGCCTTCGCGCACAGCTTCGCGAGCGGCGGCGTCCTTCTTCACCTCGAGGCCGATCAGAGCGAGCACGGTGTCGGGTGCCGGCGCGGCGAGGTACGTCGCGACGGCTTCGACGTCGGCCGCCTTCCACCCACCGGTCGGCGGACGATTGGACTCCTTCTTCTGGCCGTCGACGTCCGTCACGACGACGAGTCGCTGATCGCCGAACAGGCTGCTCGAGTTGCAGAGCGTGACGGCGTCGGAACCGGTCGCCTCGAGGGCGGAGACGATCTCGACCGATTCGCGCTCGAAACGGCCGCGGAGTCGCGAGAGGGCGGTCTCCACCTTCGGCCGGTCGCTTCCCGAGATCAGGTAGACCGGCTTCAGGGAGGGACGCTCGCTCATCGCCGACTACCGTACTGGATGCTCCGTGCGGATCGTCAGCGCTCGCCCGTCCGATTCGAGCACGATGCGTCCGTTCCTGTCGGTCCGGTAGACGGTGAGCGCGCGCCTCGCCTCGAGTGCCGCAAGTGTGTCCGGCCGTGGATGGCCGTAGTCGTTGTGCGCGCCGACCGAGATGACGGCCACGCGAGGTCTGAGGACGGCGAGTTCGTCGGCGAGGCCGGTATCCGATGAGCCGTGGTGCGCGACCTTGAGCACTTCGACGGGCCGCAACGGCAGCGAGCGCGTGACGTCCGACTCGGAATCGCCTGTCAGAAGAAGGTCGAGCGCGCCGTAACTCGCAAGCAGGACGGCCCCGTGAATGTGTGGATCCTCGTCGCGAGAGCCTGGGCGGTCGGGCCAGAGCACCCGGAGCCTGAGCGCCCCGAGGTGGTAGACGGCCCCCGAACGAGCGGGAGCGAGCGGGACGCCGAGCCGCCGTGCGGCCCGGCGCAGTCCCCGCTCGTCGGCACCGGGTCCCGGTTGCATCGGATCGATCACCGCCCCGACGGCCAACTCCTCGAGGATCGCTACCGCTCCACCGACATGGTCGCGGTGGGCGTGAGAAACGACGAGCGCGGCGAGCGAGTGGAGCCCCATCCGGCGAAGCTGCCGATCGACGCGCGCCTCGGGTGGGCCAGCATCGACGAGCAGGGCGCCCTCCGGTGTCTCGAGCAGGACCCCGTCGCCCTGCCCGACGTCGAGAAACGAGACACGGAGCCCGGCCGGCGGCGACCACTGCGGCGGCGGATGAACCGCCCACCACCCGACGATCGCAACGGGGACGAGCGCAGCGGCCAGCGTCACCGCAGCGCGACGACGGTACGGCGGGAGGAGAGCGAGGCAGACTGCGACGCCGATCGCTGCACCGAGTCCGAGCACGATCGTCCTCGAGGAGGTCTGGGCGTAGGGAAGCGAGGCGATGAGGCGGGCCGAGAATGCGATCCAGGCCGCCGCGACTCCCGCGAGCCACGAGAGCGCGACGGCGGCGGCGGGGAGAACCGGTGCGAGGAGCGCAGCGGCGAGGCCGCAGCCGAGCAGCACCGGCATGGCCGGTTCGGCGAGCGCGTTCGCCGGCACGGTCCAGAGTGGGATCGTGCCGAACTGCAGCCACAGGATCGGCGCCGTGACGATGCCACAGGCAGCCGAGATCCCGACGACGTCGACCAGCGCTCGAGGCACCGGGTAGCCGTCGTTCAACCGGCGTAATCGCGGCAGCGTGAGAAAGATCGCCGCCACGGCCGCGAACGACAGCTGGAAGCCGGGTTCGAGCAGCGATCGCGGCGTCCAGGCGAGGAGCACGACCGCGCCCATGGCCATCGTGTGCCACCGATCGGAGGGGCGCGAGAGCAGCCAGGCGAGGGACGCCAGACACCCCGCCACGGCCGCGCGAACGACGGACGGCTGCCAGCCGACGGCGAGCGCGTAGGCGAGGATCGCGGCGATGGCGAGGGAATGCCCGACCGGCCGACCGAGACCAGCGACGTAGGCAAGCCCGAGGACTCCGAAGCCGATGAAGACGATGTTCTGCCCGGAGACGGCAAGCAGGTGATAGAGCCCCGATGCCTTGAACGCCTCGCGAAGCTCGGGGTCGATACCCTCGTCCGCGCCGAGCACCACCCCGACCACGAGCGACCGGCGCTCGCCCGACGTCCCACGTGCGAGCCCGTCGGCGATCGCCGTGCGCAGCCGGTCGCCGACGCCTCCGATCCCGCCCCGCCGGCCGACGACGCGCCAGGGGCCGCTCGCGTGGAGGACAACGTGAATCCCCCTCCGCTCCAGCCACCCACGCTCGTCGAAACCGGTCTCGGGCCCTCGCGGGGCGACCGGGCGCGCCCGGAGCTCCAGCACGGCGCCCTGCGGAGGCGCTCGACCGGCCGGAAGCTCGAGCAGAACACGCTCTCGCAGCTCGACGCCGTCGAACCGGCGTACCTCCCCGGCGACGCGGACTGCAAACGGCGACCTGCTCGCCGCGCCGGTGACGACCGCCTGCACACTCGCTGGTTGGCCGAGGCGCGACGCGAGGTAGCTTCGATCGAGCTCGCCGAGCCGCAGGCCGCCCCACCACAGCCCGGCGGCGCCGAGCGCGGCCGCCGCGAGTGCGAGCCGAATCCCCGCGGGCAGGCGGACGGTCGCGGCGACACCCGCAACGCATGCCACGACACCGGCTGCCCGGGGGGCAGAGAACCAGTTCGCCGCCGCCAGGCCGACGCCGAGGGCAGCCAGGGCTGCGGCCGGCCAGCCCTGATCGAGCGCCCGCCGCACGCTGCTCATCTCGCCGCGGCCGCCCGGGGGCACGGCGCTCACGGCGTCACCAGGTCGCGGAGCTGCTCGACCCGAGCGGGACCGATGCCGGGAATCGCGTCGAGATCTTCGACCGACCTCAGAGGGCCATGGGACTGGCGCCAGTCGAGGATCTTCTGCGCGGTGACCGGCCCGATCCCCGGCAGCTCGTCGAGTTGGTCGAGCGTCGCGCTCGCCAGGCTCACCTTGGCGGGGACGGCTCCAGCCGCCGCTCCACCGGCGGGATTGCGGATCGGCACCGAGATCTGCTGGCCGTCCGCGACGGGGGCTGCGAGGTTGACGAGCGACAGGTCGGCCCGGCGGCCCGGCCCGCCGGCACGGTCGATCGCATCGGCGACACGGGCGCCTTCCGGCAAGCGCACGAGCCCCGCCCGGCGGACGGCCCCGACCACGTACACGACGATCCGCGGAGCGCCGGAGGAGGACGCTCCTCCCGCGCCGCCCTTCGTCAGCGAAACCGCCTGCGCGGCGGGCGCCCGCGTGGTGCCGACGGCGGCAAGGCGCTTGCCGGCGAGCACGAGCACGACGAGACAGGCGACGAGCAGGATCGCCGTGTGCCGACGCGGCAGTCTCTCGAAGATCATGTCGTCAATCTTGACAACAGATCTGTCACGAGACCGTACCGGGTGTGTGACGGGTTTTCACACGGCCCGCGGAGCCGCCTCGAACGGATTCGCGGCGGCTAGACGACCAGCGAGACGAGCTTCCCGCTGACGACCACGGTCTTGCGCAGCTCCTTGCCGTCGATGTGCGACTGCACGCGTTCGGAGGCAAGCGCCAGCGCGAGCAGATCGTCGTCGCCGATCGTCGCCGCAACGCGGAGCCGATCGCGCACCTTCCCGTTCACCTGCACGACGATCTCGACCTCGTCGTCGACGAGCAGGTCAGGATCCGCCTCGGGCCACGGCTGCTCCCACAGCTGCTCGTGACCGAGGCGTGACCAGAGCTCCTCGGCGATGTGCGGGGCGTACGGCTGGATGAGGGACACGGCCGTCTCGGCGGCGAAACGCGCGTCTGGGCCGGACGTGTCCCGCGAGAGCTCGTTCACGAGTTCCATCACGGCCGAGATCCCGGTGTTGAACGCGAACCGGCGACCGACGTCGTCGGTCACCTTGGCGATCACCGCATGCGCCTTCCGGGCGAGCGGCCCGTTCCCGGGCTCGCCGTGGAGGAGCCTGTTCCGCGACTTCGTTGACGACCCGCCAGAGGCGCCGGAGGAACCGCCCCATGCCCTCGGCCGCCTCCTCCGTCCACTCCATGTCCTCGTCGGCCGGACCGAGGAAGAGGATGCAGAGCCGCACGGCATCGGCGCCGTGTCGTTCGACGAAGACGTCGGGGCCGACGGCCGCGCCCGAGCGCTTCGAGATCTTGCTCTTGCCGAGCGTGACCCAGCCGTTCGAGAAGAAGCTCGCAAACGGCTCCCGGAAGCCGACGTAGCCGAGATCATTGAGCACCTTCGTCCAGAAGCGGGCGTAGATCATGTGCATCGTCGCGTGGTCGACGCCACCGATGTACAGGTCGACCGGGTTCCAGAAGTCGACGACTTCCCGCGAGAACGGAGCCGTGTCGTTGTCGACGTCGCAGTAGCGCAGGAAGTACCAGGAGGAGTCGACGAACGTGTCCATCGTCTCCGTCTCGCCGGTGACCGGGCTCGCCGCAGCGCGGGCACGGGACGTTCACCCAGTCCTCGGCCTGCGCGAGCGGCGGGCGTCCCTGAGGCTTGTAGTCATCGACCTCCGGGAGGACGACGGGAAGCTCCTCGTCCGGGACAGGGACGATGCCGCATGCATCGCAGTAGACGACGGGGATCGGGCAGCCCCAGTAACGCTGACGTGAGAACCCCCAGTCGCGCAGCCTGTAGTTGACGGTGAATCGCCCCTTGCCGGCGGCCTCCAGCCGCTCGACGATCCGACGTCCACCCTCGACCGCCGGCAGGCCGTCGACCTCACCCGAGTTGACCAGTACCTCGCCCTCGGTGTGAGACGTGTGGACGACGTCCTCGTCCACCTCGCCGTCCACCGGACGCACGACCTGGCGCACCGGCAGGCCGAAGGCGCGGGCGAATTCGAAGTCGCGCGTGTCGTGCGCGGGGACGGCCATGATCGCGCCCGTCCCGTAGTCGGCGAGCACGTAATCCGCGACGTAGATCGGAAGCCGCTCGTCGTTGACGGGGTTGACGGCGTGGAGACCCGTGAAGATGCCCGTCTTCTCGGTCGCCGCGGCACGCTCCTCGGTCTTCTTCGCAGCCGCGCGGCGGACGTAGTCGCGCACCTCGTCGGAGTCGATCCTCGCAACCAGCTCGTGCTCGGGAGCGAGCACGAAGAACGTCGCCCCGTGGAGGGTGTCGGGGCGCGTGGTGAAGACGTCGATGTCCTCGCCCCATTCGTCGATGCGGAAGACGACTTCCGCCCCCTCAGAGCGGCCGATCCAGTTGCGTTGCCGCGCCTTGATCGATTCCGGCCAGTCGACCACGTCGAGGTCGTCGAGGAGCGCCTGGGCGTAGTCCGTGATGCGGAAGAACCACTGCTCCATGACGCGCGACTCGACGAGGGCGCCGCAGCGCTCGCACGAGCCGTCGGCGAGGACCTGCTCGTTCGCGACGACGGTCTGATCGTTCGGGCACCACTTCACCGGGGCGCCCTTGCGATAGGCGAGGCCGTTCTCCAGGAAGCGGAGGAACTGCCACTGCTGCCAGCGGTAATAGCCGGGGTCGTGCGTCGAGAGCTCGCGCGTCCAGTCGATCCACCAGCCGATCCGTTGCATCGACGCCCTGATGTTCTTGATGTTCCGCTCCGTGATCTCCCGCGGGTGTCCGCCCTCCCGGATCGCCGCGTTTTCGGCCGGCAGGCCAAGTGCGTCGAAGCCCATCGGATGAAGCACGCGGAAGCCGTTGCGGCGCCGGAAGTGGGTGACGACATCGCCGATCGTGTAGACCAGCATGTGGCCCAGGTGCAGGTTTCCCGACGGGTAGGGGAGCTGCTCGAGCACGTACGACTTGCGCACCGCACCCGACGCGATCTCGGACGCGTCCGGGTTCGAGACGTTGGACGCCTTCCGGTCGGCCCAGACCTTCTGCCACTTCACCTCGATTGCCTGCGGGTCGTACCTGTCCGTCGTCTCCATTGCTCGTCTCGTTCGTCTCGGGGTACAAAAAAGCCTCTCGCGGGAGAGGCTCAGGGGAGGTCGCCGCGGCCGTCGCCGCACTCTCCCTCGATCACGTAAGAAGCAGGAACATCCACCGAAGCGTATCACCGGCGTCCGCTCTCCACCACCGTCTCGCCGGCGGTGAGTACGCTGGCGGAACGACCACTGCGACCAGGGAGATCCGACACGATGCCGCTCGTCTCGATGCGCCAGCTCCTCGATGAAGCCGCCCGCGGCGGCTACGGCGTCGGGGCTTTCAACGTCAACAACATGGAGCAGATCCAGGCGATCATGGAGGCGGCGCGCGAGACGGCCTCACCCGTGATCATCCAGGCGTCGCGCGGGGCCCGCTCGTACACGAACGACCGCTTCCTCTGGCACCTGATGCAGGCCGCCGTCGAGCTCTACCCGGAGATCCCGGTGGCCCTCCATCTCGACCACGGAAACGAGCCGGCGACGTGCATCTCGGCGATCGACCTCGGCTTCACGAGCGTGATGATGGACGGGTCGCTCGAGGCCGACGGCAAGACGCCGGCGTCCTTCGACTACAACGTGGCGGTGACGAAAGAGGTCGTGGCGTACGCCCATGCGAGAGGGGTCACCGTCGAGGGCGAGCTCGGGACACTCGGTGGAATCGAGGACGGCCACGGCTCCGGTCAGGTGCATCTCACCGATCCCGACGAGGCGGTGGAATTCGTCGCCTCGACCGGGATCGACGCGCTCGCCGTCGCGATCGGCACCTCGCACGGCGCCTACAAGTTCGCGTCGGCGCCCGACGGCGAGGTTCTGAAGATGGATCTGATCCAGGAGATCCACCGGCGCCTGCCGGAGACTCATCTCGTCATGCACGGATCGTCGAGCGTGCCGCCGGAACTGGTCGACCAGATCAATCGCTACGGCGGAGCACTCAAGCCTGCCTGGGGCGTCCCGGTCGTGGAGATCCAGCTGGGCATCCGACACGGCGTCCGCAAGATCAACGTCGACACCGATTCCCGGCTCGCCGTCACGGGCGCGATCCGCAAGGTCTTCGCGGAGTCGCCCGAGAAGTTCGACCCACGCGACTACCTCAAGCCCGCGCGCGCGGCGATGCAGGAGTTGATTGCGACCCGCATGCGCGACTTCGGCCAGGCGGGGCATGCGAGCGACTACACGCCGCTCTCGCTCGAGCAAATGCGAGAGGGCTACGCGACGGCGACCGCGCCCGTGTGATGGGCAAGGGCGCCGGCAACGAGGACATCCTCGGCCTCTTCCCGGACAGCGCCCGTATCGACGGCGCCGCCCTGACGCTCGCCGGAATCCCTGCTGCCTCGCTGGCGGCAGAGTTCGGGACCCCGCTCGTCGTCTACTGCGAGGCGACACTCCGTGCGCAGGCGCGGTCGTTGAAGCAGGCTGCCGCGGGCGGCAAGGTCGCGTTCGGGACGAAGGCGTTCGCGAACGTCGCGGTGATGCGTGTGCTGCGCGAGGAGGGGATCGGAGCGGACGTCGCCTCCGAGGGGGAGCTGGCCTTCGCGCGGGCCGCCGGGTTCAGCGGCGACGAGATCGTCGTCCACGGCAACAACAAGGACGACGCCTTTCTCGGCGAGGCAGCGCGCGGAGGGCGCCGTCGTGGTGCTCGACGCACCAGACGAAGCGGCGCAGGCGGCCGCGGCCGGCGTCACGCGCGTCCTCGTCCGCGTGACGCTGGGTGTCGACGCCGACACGCACGAGGCGATCCGCACCGGGCATCACGGCTCGAAGTTCGGCCTCCCCCCGGCCCAGGCGCGTGAGCTGATCGCGGATGCGCGTGCCCGCAGCCTCGACGTACTCGGCCTGCACGTCCACGTCGGCTCACAACTCGCGGATTTCGACGCGCAGGCCGAGACGATCGTGCGGCTGGCGTCGTTCGCCGCCTCGTGCCGGGACACGCTCGGCTGGACGGCACGCGTGGCCGATCTCGGCGGTGGGTTCGGGATCCGGCACAATCTCGACGAGCATGCTCCCGACGCCGCGGTGCTCGCGGCGAGCGCGGTGGAAACGGCACGCACGGCATTCGCGGAGGCGGGGCTTCCGTCGCCCGAGGTCTGGCTCGAGCCGGGCCGGTCGCTCGTCGGCAGATCCGGTGTCACCCTGTACGAGGTGGGCGCGGTCAAGCGCCTCGAGAGTCGCACCTGGGTGGCGGTTGACGGCGGCATGTCGGACAACCCGCGCCCGCAACTCTACGAGGCCGTCTACACCGCTCTCTCCGCGGCCCGGGCGGACGAGGTGCCTGCGGATCAGGTGAGTATCGCCGGCATGCACTGCGAGTCCGGCGACGTGTTGATCGACGACGTCCCCCTCCCCAGGCCCCGTCGCGGCGACCTGCTCGCGGTTCCCGCGACCGGCGCGTACACCCTCGCGATGGCATCGAACTACAACGGCGTCCGCCGGCCCGCCGCCGTGCTGGTCGGTGACGGATCGGCGCGCCTGATCCGCGCGTCGTGAGGCGCTCGACGATCTGCTGCGCGCCGAGGTCTGAGACGACGGCCGCGCCCCTCCAGGACGCCGCGGTGCTCGCACCGGTCTTCCGCGACGCGGAAGGCATTCTGCGGATCCTGCTCCTCCTGCGCACCGACCGGGGCATCCACGGCGCACAGCTGGGACTACCGGGAGGTCGGCCCGAACCGGGCGACCGCGATTTCCTCGCGACGGCGTTGCGGGAGGCGGAGGAGGAGGTGGGCCTCCCGCCGCACCAGGTCGACGTGCTCGCCGCGCTCGATCCGCTCGACACGCGCGCGACCGGATGGCGCGTCCATCCGTTCCTCGGACGGATCCCTGCCGACGTCACGTGGCGCCTCCAGCCCGACGAGGTCGTGCGCGTGCTGACGCCGACCGTCGAGTCCCTCGGCGATCCGGTTGCACGCAGACTGCTTCCGTTCACGTCGGCCTACTTCCCGGAACCGCTCGAGGTCGAGGGCATCGACGTCGAGGGCCACGTGTTGTGGGGGATGACCCTCCGGCTGCTCGACGGTCTCGTGCCGCGCCTGCTGGCGGGGGATGGGACGTCTGATCGCAAGCCGCACGGGATGAACACTCTCGGTGAGGCGAGGGTCGTTGCTGTCGTCAGGGGGTCTTCGTCCCGAGGATCCACCATCAGCGAATGTCCGGTCGGCTCATGCTGATGGTCGGGGGCGCCGATATCCAGCCCGTGATGTGTCCGGTTACGATCGGTGGCGGCGGGTGGGTGCGTTGCGCCTGATCTTGTGTGCGTTCTCTGGCGTCGGGGCGCTACTCCTGCTTGCGGCGTGTGGAACGTCGGAGAGCGGCTCGCGCATCTCGCTGGCTTCCTGGTCAGAGCGATCCTGTGCCGTCATTGTGTCCAGCAGTTCTCTCGCGTCGAAGCCGGACGATTCCGACAGCTTCACAGATCAAGACTGGGCCGCCGATAACGAAGCAAGCGAGAAGATGGTGGCTGGCCTGCAGGCGATCCCCTTGCCGACCGAACACTCGAAGGACGCGGAGCGCCTCCTCGAAATCCTTGCGGAAGGGGTTGAATGGTCTAAAGAAGCGTTGCCGAAGATCCAGGCGGCATCCCGACGTTTGCGCAAGGCGATGGAGACGCTTGATCCTGCCTCGCTGCCTCCTGCACCGCAAGGGCAGACCGTTGCTGGCGGGATCATGGCGCAGCTGATGCAAGCGCCTTCAATACGCGAGCCATACGAAGAGATGATGCGCTTGTGGGCGTCTGTACCTTCGCCCGATCCGAAGGAATGGGATCGACTCACGAAGGAACTAGGGCTAGCCGAGTGCACGAAAGAACTTGAAGCCGATCCGCCCGTGCCGCCGCGCTTGAGCGCGGCGCAGCTCGCGAAGTGTGGGGAGCGCGGAAAGCCGGTCAGCCTGACGCGTCTCGTACGTGTCTTCAGGGCGAACGGGATCACGCTCGACATGAAGGAATCGACGTGCAGGATGCCCTTGAAGAAGCGCGCGAGTGCGCTTGAGATCGCAGCGACCAACGCCGGTCACGACGGCCTCAGCTCGACGGAGGAGGTCGATCGCAGGGAAGGTCACGTGCTGTGCCACGTCCTTCCCCGCAGTTGGGAGCGCTCGCCGCGGGTCGTAAAGTACCCAGACGAACAGGAGACGAACGCGAGCGTGCTGAACATCGCGTGTGCTGTGTATCCGTCGGATGCTGAGAGCGAAACAGCGCAGGTCGAGCGGCTCCGCAAGGCCCTTGTCGCTCTGACCGAACAGCAGTAGCGGCGAGGAGACGTCGATCACCCGCTCGTAGTCGAATTCCGGGTACTCCCGCATGCAGCGGAGTAACTCACGCAACGTTCACGAACACTGGCGCAGGGAGAAGGAGGTCAAGCTCGGCATCGTGTGAGCCGATGCTCAACGAGTGCGTGACAACAAGTTCTGCGTTACGAAGTACGACCAGGCTCTCCGCGACGACCGTGGTGATGTGACCCGTTGAGGCGCCAGTCTCAGGGACCGACAGTGAGACACGGCAACCACCGGAAGCGTGTACTTCGTCCGGAGCAACGATGAGCACGGTCAGGCTCGCGCAATTGGCGGCGTTGTCGGCTTTCCTGATGGTAGCTCTCAGTGATCTAACGGCTGAGTATTCCTGGCTCGTCGTACCCGCTCTTGCACTGGCTTTGATCGCGCCGGCGAGCAAATGTGGTTTTCGGTTCTCGGACGCCGGCTCTCGTCGTCGGCCAGTCCAGCCCTCGTCTCGTCAGGTCGTCCCTCGAGATTGAAGCTTGCCGTTGGCGTGTTGACGATGATGCGAACGGAGAGCTCTTCATGAAGGCTCTGTTGGTGGTGCTCGGAAGCATCGTCGTTGCAGCGTCGTTGGCACTGCCGCTGATGCCGCTCACCGAACAGGGAGCTGGTGCAACTCAGAGGACGAAGAGGTAGCCGCGCTCCGGGCGAAGGTCGCTCGGAGCAGTCGCGTACCGAGACCCCGTCGGCGAATGCTCGCTGCGCAGCGCGCACGTGCACGACGCGTCGTGGCGAACACGTACAGCTGCCAGATCACGGTTCGCAACAACAGTCAGCCGCCCGGAGACACGTTCGGCGCCGTGTTCACGGCGCCAGCTCTGGGTCGGCCTCTGGGATGGGAACGTGGTCGTCTGGAGGCCCGAGTCGGACGGCTCGATCGACGCCAAGTTCGGCTGGTGGCGCGGCGCCACAAACTTCACATCGACGGCCGCAAGCTTGACGCGCCGGCACTCACCCTGACGGCTCACGTTCCCGACGGGTACGGCCCGAGCGGCTTTCAGGCGACCGGGATCCGGTTTCCGAGCGCCGGCTGCTGGGAGGTCACGGGCGGGTCGGGATCGCGAGCCTCACGTTCGTGACGCTCGTGATCGCTGGCAAGACCACGGGCGTCTCGCTTCCGTGAGGTCGGCGAGCATTTGGCAGGGGCTCCTTTGTGGCAGTCTCAGGTCATGGTTCCCGAAGCACAGCTGGTGTCGACCGACTACGGGCTCGTCCCAAAGGGGGAAGGCTGGTTCGTCCTCAACGCGCGCGAGACGCAATGGTGGGAGCGCAACGGCCGCGGCGTTCTCTGCGAATTCGAGGGCGCCGGCTTCGAGGGCGCCACGGATTTCCTCCAGCTCGGGATCAACCTCACGATCCTCGGCCCCGGCGAGCCGATGGCGATGTACCACTGGGAGAGCGACCAGGAGGACTTCCTCGTCCTCGCGGGCGAGGCACTCGCGATCGTCGAGGGCGAGGAGCGTCGCCTGCGCCAGTGGGATTTTCTGCATTGCCCGGCGGGGACAGCACACGTGATCATCGGCGCCGGCGAACGACCGTGCCTGGTGCTCGCCGTCGGCGCTCGCGATCGGTCGATGGGGCCCGACTGGGGCGCCTACACGGTCGACGAAGCCGCGCAGCGCCAGGTGCCGGCGTCGAGCGGGAGACGACCGCGCCGGCAGAGGCCTACGCGCGATTCCCGAGCAGCGCGTTGACGCGGTACCGGGAGGGCTGGCTCGACGGGACGTTGTCGACGGTACGCCGACGCGTGATTCCCGAGGCTCCGCTCCGGAAGACGAAGAACGGTCTCGTGGTCGACGGCGATGGCTGGTTCGTGATCGCTGCCCCCGAGTCACGGTGGAAGGACGAAGGGCCGCTCGGCTCCTACTGCACCTTCGAGGGCAAGCGGCGGTTCCCCCAACTCGGGATCAACATCAGCGTGCTCGAGCCCGGCGAGTCGATGGGCATGTACCACTCCGAGAACGCGCAGGAAGGCTTTCTCGTGCTCGCGGGCGAGTGCCTGCTGATCGTCGAGGAAGAGGAGCGCCGACTCCGCGCCTGGGACTACTTCCACTGCCCCGGTGGCACGCAGACACATCATCGTCGGCGCAGGCGATCGTGCCGCGATCGTGGTCGGTGTCGGCGCACGCGGGCGCGGGATCGGCGGCGGCGTCGTCTACCCGGTCTCGGAGACCGCAGCACGTCACGGCGCCGGCGTCGAACGCGAGACGACGAGCCCGGTCGAGGCATACGCGACGATACGCGCCGAGCTGCCGCGGTCGACCTTCGTCCCGCTACCGCCACGGGTGGCTGCCCGACGAGCCGTAGAGGCTGAGGACGCCGACGATCCCGCTCGGACGGGCGACTCCGCAGCGCCGACGTCATTCCGACCGCCACTGCGGCGAGCAGGCTCCGATCAGCGGGCGAGCAGCTCGCGGCACGCGAGATCGGCCGTCCACTGCTCGTATTCCGCCGGCGTCCACCCGCGCTGCACCACGAGCAGCTGCCACGTATTCGGGTGGTTGATCGTCCAGAGGACATCCGTCGCCCGCTCGACGTCGAGGCCGGGGCGAAGCGCGCCGCGTTCCGCGAGTCGTTGGACGATCGCACCCTGGTTGGAGCGGTATTCGGACTGGATCCGCTGCCAGAGTGCGTCGATCTCCTCGTCGAGCGGCGCGGCGCTCCTGATCACCTCGAGCAGCCGCGAGATGCGCTGCTTGCCCGCGACCGAGTTGTGCGCATTCAGCCGCAGCTGTCGCTCCGCGTCCGGTTCCTCGAGCATCGGCGACATACCAGGGCTGCTCGCCGACCGGCCGGTCGTCGTGCTCGCCTCGGAGAAGGCGGTTCCACAGCGCGCGAAGCAGGCCGCTCTTGGTCTCGAACGCGAGATAGACGGTCTTGGCGGACACGCCTGCGTCCTCTGCGATCTCGGCGATCGTCGTCGCGACGTAGCCCGCTTCCTCGAACCGGTGCTGCCCGGCGGTGAGGATCGCCGACCGCGTCGCCTCTGCTTGCTTCGGCCGGTGCCGCGAGTCGTAGCGACGCTTCGGCTTGACATCGTCCGCCATTCGTTACTCTCCAACTGAATCGTTTACAGACCCAGAATAGTAGGCCTCCGAAGCGCACCGATGATGGCTCAGACCAAACGCGGCGATCGGAATCGCTTACCGGCTCGTCGAGAGCCTCGACCGTGAACGTCGCCGCGGGCGATCACGCCGGCGACCAGCTGACTGACCCGCCCGCTGGACCCAAAGCGCAGTGTTCTGGTCGCCGATCGTGGACTCTGGGATGATCACCGGGCCGAGGCGGTACTCGCAGGCGACGTGGAGGCAGAGATGTCCGCGGATGTTGCTCTGAGGAAGGAGGCACGATGGCCGGGATGGTCGTGTAGGTGCCCACGGTCAGACCGCTCGCCGACCTCCCATGCTGAGGGCTCGCTACGAACGACGCGGCCCCGTCCCTCAGGACGTGATCGACGCGGTCGAAGCTCGAAACGACCGCCGCTCGAGGCCGGTCAGGCACTGGTCGAGGTGGTAGCCGCGCCGATCAATCCGTCGGACCTGCTGACGCTGACCGGCGAATACGGCCGGTTGCCACCGCTGCCGGCATTCGGGGGCAACGAGGGCGTCGGGCGCGTGTCCGAGCTCGGCGCGGACACCGAAGGGCCTGCGGTCGGCCAGCTCGTCTTGCTGCCGGTCGGCTGCGGCAGCTGGTCGACGCACGTCGTCGCCGACGCCGCGCAGCTCGTGGCGCTCCCGAACGAGGCAGACCCGCTGCAGCTCGCGATGATGACGATCAATCCACCGACGGCGGCGCTGCTGCTGAGCGAATTCGTGAAGCTCGGGCCGGACGAGTGGGTGATCCAGAATGCGGCCAACTCGGCCGTGGGCCTGTACCTCGTCCAATTGGCCCGGCAACGCGGTCACAGGACCGTGAACGTGGTGCGGCGGGAAGACGCGGTCGCCGTCGTGCGCGAGACGGGCGGTGACATCGTCCTCGTCGACGGCGACGACCTGCGAGGGCGCGTCGCCGAAGCGACCGGAGGGGCTAAGATCCGCCTCGGGATCGACGCCGTCGGCGGGACCGCGACCGGCCGCCTCGCGAACTGCCTGTGCCACGGCGCGACCCTCGTCAACTACGGCCGCATGAGCGGTGAGCCCTGCACGTTGCAGCCCGATGCCTTCATCTTCCGTGACCTGACCATGCGCGGGTTCTGGCTCGCACGCTGGTTCCGCGACACGCCGGAGCAGCAGCGCATCGCCGTCGTCGCCGAGATCGTGGGCCTCATCGCAGCGGGCGCGCTATCCGCGCCCGTGCATGCCACCTATGACGTGAGCGAGATCAAGGAGGCGGTCGCGGCGGCAGCGAGCGGTGGACGGTCCGGGAAGATCCTGATCGTCCCGCGCCACTGAACATGCTCCGCGAATGCCGGGGATGTCGTCTGCCGGGCACGAGAGCGCGTCGTTGGCCGTGTCGCGTCAAGACCGATCCGGCGATTGGTACCTTCGCACGAGAGACCCTGACCCATCGAGCGAGGTGCTACGGATGAGAAAGACTGCAACGGCCACGGGAGAGTCCCCTTCCCGCCTGATCGACAAGAGGATCGAGGAGCTGGGCGACTGGAGGGGCACGACGCTCTCCCGTGTCCGCGCTCTCGTCAAGCAGGCCGATCCCGGCGTGGTCGAGGAGTGGAAGTGGCGAGGCGTACCGGTCTGGTACCACGACGGGATGATCTGCACGGGCGAGACCTACAAGGCCGTTGTGAAGGTGACCTTCGCCAAGGGCGCGTCGCTCGAGGACCCCGCGGGTCTGTTCAACGCGAGCCTCGACGGCAACGTCCGCCGCGCGATCGACATCCACGAAGGCGACGTGCTGGACGGGGTCGCCTTCAAGAAGCTCGTGCGCGCGGCCGTAGACCTGAACCGGTCATCGGGCCGGTAGCCCGAATCGTCAGGGGGCCAAACGCGGTGGTTTGACGAATGCGGTCACCGCTCCGACGGCGATCGTGACCGCGGCACCGGTGAGCAGGACGGGCGTATAGGAGCCGAAGGTGTCGTTTCCGACCGAGAGCAAAAGAGGGCCGGTCGCCGAGGCCCCGATCATGACGCTCGTCGCGATCCCCATGATCGCGGCGATATTCGCGGTTCCGAACCAGCGTGGGTAGGTGGCAGAGCTGATCGCACGGATCTGGCCCATGCCCATCCCGAAGACGAGCCCGTAGAGCAGCGCAACGGGGCCGGGGTCGACGACCGTCGCGAGCACGAGCGCGGCGGCGAGCGTGCCGGCGGCGATCGGCAGGAGCACCCGCGCGCCAAGCCGGTCGCTGAGCCAACCGAACGCGAAGCCGGCAGCGACGGTCCCGAGCATCTGGGGGAGAAAGACCGAAGCGGCCTCGATCCGACTGAGCCCCTGCTCCGCCAGGATCGAGAACTGGTGGAAGATGAGACCGGTTCCGAGGCTCGCGCTGAGCGCCGAGATGGCTGCGACCGCCCAGAAGCTGGGTGTGCGGATCGCATCGTGGGCTGTCAGCGAGGCGGGAATGCTGTGGGCGACGTTCGCCGCCGGTCGAGGCGCCCCGTCGGGCTCTTGACCGATGTCGGATGGTCGATTCACGAGCGCGAAGAGGGCGATCGGGATGATGGTGGCCCAGATCGCAATGCCTGACACGACCCACGCGGCTCTCCACCCCACGGCGTCGATGACGCCCGTGAGCAGAATCGGCGCAAGCGCCATCATCCCGGCCGACACGGTCATCGACAGACCGATCGCGAGTCCTCGCCGTCGGTTGAACCACAACGCGATCCCTGCCTGCGCGGTAAGGCTGAGCGCCCCCTGACCGAGCATGCGAATGCCGACGAACGCGAGGGCGAGCGTGACGACCCCCTGCACCGCGCCTGTCACGACCAGGGCGAGACCGAACGTGAGGCCGATCACGAGCATCGCGTGACGGATGCCGTTGCGGTCGATCCAGCGGCCGATGAACGGCATCGCGAGAGCTCCCGTGATGGTTCCCACGAGATAGGCGCCCGACACGGCCGAACGCGAGACTCCGAGGCCGTCGATGAAATGGTCGATGAACACCGAGACGCCGACGGTCTGTCCCGGTGCGGTCAGCCCCAGCGCCAATGTGCACCAGACGAGCATCCACCACCCGCGAAAGCGCGGCACCGCGCGAGCCGTGGTGAGCGGGTCGGAAGCTTCGAGGGACGTCACTGCCCTGGCCCCGACCGCGTGCGTTCACCGTGTCGAGGCGCGACGAAGTGTGCCGGCGCTCCCCGTCGTTTCGCCGCGTGGGTTGGCGGCTTACTGTCGGCCCGCCCCGGCGAGCAGCCGGATCTCCACTCGCAGCGCCAGGCTGTCGAGGGCTGGTGCTTTGCGGGCGGGCGCATCGGCTCCAGGGTACGTGCGAGCGAGTTGGCCGTCGCCGTCTGTACGGCAGCCGTGCCCTGCTCGATGTGCGAGGGTACTTCCGGGGCGGCGGTCCGGCGAGACAGCTGTTCGGCGCGCCCGGTCACTCGTTCCGAGAGGAGACAGGTATGTCCGTCAGTCCGAACAAGGCGCTCTGGGAGAAGGGCGATTTCACGCGGATCGCAAGCACCATGCGAGAGAGCGGCGAGGCGCTCGTCGCGACGCTGGGAATCAGGGAGGGGCTCGACGTGCTCGACGTGGGTTGCGGCGACGGGACGACCGCTGTCCCGGCAGCGCAGCTCGGGGCGAACGTTCTCGGCGTCGACATCGCGAGCAACCTCGTCGAGGCCGGCAATCTCCGAGCACAGAACCTCGGCCTCGCCAACGTCAGATTCCAGGAAGGTGACGCGTCCGACCTGAAGGAGCTCGGGGACGATGGCTTCGACCTTACCGTCAGTATCTTCGGTGCCATGTTCGCTCCGCGGCCGTTCGACGTGGCGCGGGAACTCGTTCGGGTGACACGGCCGGGCGGGAGGATCGTGATGGGGAACTGGATCCCGAACGATCCGACGCTCGTCTCCCAGATCTTGAGGATCAGCTCGGCCTATACGCCGCCTCCCCCGGACGGTTTCGTCAGCCCGATGACTTGGGGTGTAGAGGAACACGTGATCGAGCGCTTCACGGCAGCAGGTATCCCCCAGGATGAGATCACGTTCGAGAGGGACACGTGGACGTGGAACTTGCCCGCTGCACCATCGGCACTTCTCGCCGATCTTCCGGGACTACTACGGACCGACGATGAACGCTTACGAGGCGGCGGCTGCCGACGGCCGGGAAGCGGATCTCCACGCCGAACTCGACGAGCTCTTCAACAGT
The DNA here is from genome assembly GCA_963721955.1 of uncultured Thermoleophilia bacterium. Taxonomy (GTDB): domain Bacteria; phylum Actinomycetota; class Thermoleophilia; order Gaiellales; family Gaiellaceae; genus Gaiella. The sequence continues at coordinate 122,292 of CAVRKG010000002.1, forward strand.
CAGAACACGAGCGAGGACGAGGCAGCAACGTCGATCACCGCGACCTACCTGCGCGTGACCGTCTCGGTGTGACCGGACGATCGCTCTGTCTCTACGGCGCGGAGCGTTCCTCGATCGTCAGTTTGAGCCGGGCCAGGTCTTTGCGGTTCGCACGGCGCATCGCGCTCGCCATCATCGGTGCCGCGAGCTTGCCGAAGCCCGATGGTTCGCCGCGATTGCGCAGGGTCATCGACGTTCCGCCCGTCGGCGTCTCGGACCACGTGTACGTCGTCTCCATCGGAAAGGGGCCCTCAGCAGTCCTCATCACGAACCGCTCGTCGGGCTCCAGAACGACGACTTCGTAGGTGTAGGCGAGACGGCGACCGAGAAACCGTGCGACGAACCGAAGCCTCGAACCGACCGCCAAGGGCTTCGCGGTCGCCCACTCCACGGACTCGATGTTCTCGTACCAGGACACCGCGTTGTCGGGATCGGAGGCGAAGCCCGCCACCTCGGCCCGCGGGCGATCGATCACGATCTCGGTCTGCACGTCGACCGGCACACCCAGATCGTACTCCGACGGCGGATCCCAGCACGATCCCTCGACGCGCGGACGGCCCCGGCGGCCGAACGGAGGGAGGTGGCTCCGTCGTCCCTCGACTCGGGTCGCCCCGCCCTCGACAGGGCGACTCGGCTCGGTCGGCGATGTCGTGGTCGAGTCGGCGAGCGAGACGGACCACGACGCCCGTCGTCCGTCACGTACGAGCGTCAGGTCGCGACGACCACCACGAACCAGCGCCCTTCGTGGAGCACGTGGCCATCTCCGAGCTCCGCGATGAGCTCGGGAGCCGTGAAGGAATGCCTGTGGATGCGATGGCGTGAACCATCGCTCGCGACCGGCTCACGGGACTCCTCCGCGAGCGCGTCCGGGCGAGGCAGATCCTCGACGAGCACGAGCTCGCGTCCGACGCGACGGGCCTCGGCGATGAACGAGGCGCGTCGGTCGGACGACAGGTGGTGGAAGAAGTGGCTGGTGAACACCCGGTCGAACTCGCCGTCGTCGAACGGCAGCGGTTCGACATCACCTTGGAGCACCTGCCCGCGCGGCAAGCGGGCGGCAGCAATCTCGACCATCCGCGCGCTCTGGTCGAGCGCCACCACCTCGCCACGCAGATGCTGGGTGAGGAAGCCCGTACCGCAGGCGACGTCGAGCACCCGTGCCGGGGGCAGGCCGCGCACGACGGCGATGAGCTGCTCGACCTCCGCAGACCATCCAGGCCGCTCGTGCTCCGCGAACGATCCCGTGCCGAGCCACCAGTCGTCGTACTCGGTCGCGCGCTGGTCGAAATGCGCGCGCATCCGATCGTCCGCCTCACGCTCGGCCATCCCGGCCATTCTACGAACGCGAATGTGCAGGCCGTGCTCCGCCTGCGTTCGAAATCGTGCCTCGACGAATCCGGCCTCTCGGCGCTCACGCAGCCAGTGCTCGTCACACGCTCGTCGTTCGGGCGGTTGGCCCCCGTTCGGGGGAGGGCGCAGCCGTCGCCGGGGCCGAGTGAAGAGGTATGGGGAGGAACAGGATCCGTAGGCTGTTGCGCGCAGACGGGTTCACGCTCATCGAGCTGCTGATCGTGATGGTGATCCTCGGCATCCTCGCGACGCTGTCGGTGTCCGCCTACCTCGGCATCCAGGACCCGCGCCGAGAACGCTGCCGCGAAGTCGAGCATCCGAGCCGTTGCGCTCGTCGCAGAGGCTTTCTCGATCGACAATGTCGGCAACAACAACGATGTCGACGGTAAGAAGGGCACCGTCGGCTACAAGGGCATGACGATCGACCTGCTGCGCGCCAACTACGACCGGAACCTCGCCCCCGATCTGAGCTTCAAGGGCAAGCCGAAGACGGACAGCTACTGCGTCGTCTACACCCGCGGCAGCGTCAGCTGGAGCGCCGAAGGGCCCGGCATCGGCCCCGACTCGTACGTCGAGAACGACAAGTGCAAGTAGCGGCGCCCTCCGCCGAGGATCAGCCGCTCGATCCGTGAACGACGCGCGGGGCTCGGCGTCGTCTGCTGACCGCCTACTTGCCCTGGACGTCCGAGATTTCGTCGCCGCTTTCAGCGTCGAGGACGAAGATCTCGGTTGCGATCGGTGGGTCGATGTTGTTCTGGGAGAGAAAGGCGCGGACCTTGCGGCCGGTGACGCCCTCGACGATGCCCGTGTAGTTTTCGCGCATCATCTGCTGGAAGGCGAAGCGACCGTCGATCACGAGCTTCTCATGGCCACCTGAGATCAGCGTCTTCTCGAACGGGGTGTAGATGTCCTCCAGAAACGTGACGACGAAGCCCTTCTGGATCACGGTCTTGACATTGCCGGCGCCACGACCGAAGTGCTCCCGATGGCTGCGCGTGAGCTGATTCGAGATCTCGACAGCCTGGCGGCTGCGGTCCTCAAGTGTGGTCTGCATGACCGGCCCTGCTCTCCTCCACTCCAACAGTGTTGACCGAGAAGGACGGCGGAGCGGAAGAGGCGTATTCCCGGGTCGTGCCCAACCTGCCCACAGTAGCTGCACCTCGAAGTACCCGCTGGGGAGCGAGGCGATTCGCAAACCCGGAAGGGCAAGCGGCCGTCTCGAGTCCCTCTCGCGAAACGAGGAAGCGTGCGCGGCAAGCGTGGGAATGGTCGAGCGGTTGACCTGAGCCGATTCACTGGCGCCGGGCCTGGCACGGAGCGTGGATGACGAGCGGGCTATGGAGCGAGCGCGTCCTCGCGGGTCGCGACGCTGTCGAGGAAGGTGAGGATGCCGCTGATCTCGAGCGCCCTGAGGACGATGAACGTCGTGCTGTGTTGAAGTCGAAGCCGAGCTCCCCGCTCGCGAGCCAACCTGTCCGCCTTGACCAGGCTCTGGAGAAACGACGAGTCGATGAACACCGCCTCGCTCACATCGATCACGACCAACTCGTTCTCCATCACGAGCCCGGCGAACAGGCGATCGATCGCTTCCTGGGTCGTGCAGTCATGTTCGCCCGTGCACTCGACAACGGCCACGCCGGGTCGAGGTTGAGAACACCTGAACGTCAGACAGGCGGGGCATCCGAAGCTCCTTGTCGTAATCACGATGAACTGATTACGACGTCCGCCAGGGAAAGCCCGGTCAGAGCGATCCCGGGGCGGAGCGTCAGACATGGGGTCACCGTGACCCATCAGAGTCACGGAACCGACGGGGTTGTACCCCAACCACCGCGGACGTGTCAAGCTCGCGACGGACGACCTGGCGCGTGGCGGTCCCGACGCGTTCCAGGGACGTGACGTCCGGCTCTGCCTGCCCGGTGGAATGCCGGGCCTACCCCGCGTGGCGGCGGCGGAGCTCCTCTTCGACGCGCTCCGGGTCGAGGCCCCGGGCGGCGAGGAGGACGTAGCTGTGGAACCAGAGATCGGCGAGCTCCTCGACGAGCCGCTCGTCGGAGTCGCCGACGGCGGCGAGCGCCGCCTCGACCCCCTCCTCTCCGACCTTCTGCGCGACCGCCGGCACGCCCTTGTCCAGCAGGCCGACGACGTAGGAGCCGTCGGGGCGCTCGGCCGCCCGCTCGGCGACGACGCGCCAGAGCCACGGCGCGAAGCACGACTCGGCACCCGTGTGACACGCCGGCCCGGCAGGATCGACACGCAGGAGGATCGCGTCACCGTCGCAGTCGTCGCGAATCTCCACGATCGCGAGCGTGTTGCCGGACGTCGCTCCCTTGTGCCAGTACTCCTCGCCGCGACCTGCTCCAGAACCACGCCTCCCCGCTCTCGCGTGTGCGGCGCAGCGCCTCGTCGTCCATCCAGGCGAGCATCAGCACGCGGCCGCTCGCCGCGTCCTGGACGATGGTGGGGAGCAGCTCTCCGGGGGTCACATCCTCACGTTCCATCCCGCCTCCTTCAACTCGGCTTTCAGCTCCGGCAGCCGCTCGGGCCGCTCGTGCACGATCGACGCGATCAGCGCCGCGTCGGCGCCGACAGCAAAGGCATCGGCGAGATGCGAGGCGTCCCCCGCCCCGCCGGAGGCGATGACGGGCACCTCGACGGCGTCGGCGATCGCCCGCGTCAGAGGCAGGTCGTAGCCGGCGCGGGTCCCGTCGGCGTCGATCGAGGTCACGAGGAGCTCGCCCGCGCCACGCTCGGCGGCTTCCCGCGCCCAGTCGACAGCGTCCCGCCCCCGCGGCGTCTTGCCGGCATGCGTGACGACCTCTCCGGCTCTCGCGTCGATCGCGCACACGACGGCCTGCGAGCCGAACTCGTCGGCGAGCCCCGTGAGGATCGACGGGTCGTCGAAGGCGGCGCGGTTGACGGCGACCTTGTCCGCGCCGGCACGGAGCAGGGCTCGCGCATCCTCGAGGCCGCTGACGCCTCCGCCGACCGTGAACGGGATCGTCAATTCCGCGGCGGCACGCTCGATCAGCTCCAGGATCGGGCCGCGTCCCTCGAGCGTCGCCGTGATGTCGAGGAAGACGAGCTCGTCCGCGCCGAGCTCCGAATAGCGCGTGGCGAGCGCAATGGGCTCACCCATCTCCCGCAGGTTGACGAAGTTGACGCCCTTGACGACGCGGCCGCCCGCGACGTCGAGACACGGGATCACACGCTTCTTGACCATGCCATCGCGTTCTCGAGGAGCCGGGCGCCGGCTCGAGCACTGCGCTCTGGGTGAAACTGGACGCCGGCGACAGGGCCGCTCTCGACGACGGCGACGACGCGGCCCTCGTGGTCGGCGACAGCGACTGCGACGGCGTCATCTGCGGGCTCGACGGCATAGCTGTGCGCGAAGTAGACGTCCTCCCCCTCCAACCCGTCGACGAGAGAGGACGGCCGCGTCAGCGTGAGCGCGTTCCACCCCATGTGCGGCACCGTGTCTGCCACCAGTCGCCTGACAGGCCCCTCGAGCAACTCGAGTCCGGTGCCGCCCTCCTCGCTCGCGCCGAAGAGGAGTTGCATTCCGACGCAGATCCCGAACACGGGGCGGCCTGCACCCGCACGCTGACGGATCGCGTCGTCCAGTCCGTTCGCGGCAAGGCCGCGGGCTGCGCTCTCGACGTGGCCGACGCCGGCGATCACCGCGAGCGGGGCATCCCGCACCGCGTCTGCATCGGTGCTGATCACGGGATCGGCTCCAGCACGCTGCAGAGCCGAGATGACAGAGCGGAGGTTGCCGGCGCCGTAATCGGCGAGCACGACCTTCATGCGATGCCCTTCGTCGAGCGGATGCCGCTGTCGCCGGACGCAACGGCCTGACGCAGCGCCTGCCCCAGTGCCTTGAAGGCGGCTTCGGCGACATGGTGATCATCCGTCCCGGCCGATTCGACGTGCACCGTGCAGCCCGCCTCCATCGTGAACCTCTCGAGCGCGTGTGGGAGGAGGGACAGCGCGAGTCCGCCGACGCGGTCGCCGCCGAACGAGAGCGAGATCTCGGCATGGGCACGCCGGACGAGGTCGACGGCAGCCGTGGCACGCGCCTCGTCCATCGGGACGACGGCAGAGCCGTACCTCGCGATGCTCTCGCGTGTGCCGAGCGCTTGCTGGACGGCACTTCCGAGCGCTGCGAGCACGTCCTCGACCGTGTGGTGCTCGTCGACGTCGAGATCGCCTCCCGCGACGCAGTCCAGATCGAAGCCGGCGTGAAACGCGAACAATGTGAGGAGATGGTCGAGAAAGCCGATCCCGGTTGCGACGTGCGACCTGCCGCTGCCGTCGAGCCCGAGGGTGATCCTCAACGCGGTCTCCGTGCTCGTGCGAATCAGCGTCGTCTCACGGCCGGGAGCAGCGGGCGCATCGACACCGAGAGCACGAAGGAACACGTCGTTCTCACTCGGGCGCCGCAGCGTCACCCTGATCCCCTGCGGAAATCGCCGCACGATGATGCCCTGGGATTCGAGTCCCTCCCCCAGGTCGTCGTTGCTGCGCACCCAGACGAAGTTGCCGGCCACGACGGGGGCGTCGAAGCCCGCGGCCGCCAGCGCAGTTCGGACCCGCTCGCGTTCCGAGATCTCCTCCGAGAGGTCATACCTGGGGTCGCGCAGGGCCGCGGCCGCGATCCGCGCCGACGGGCTCGTCACCGGTGCGGGCGCTCTGCGCGCCTCGAGCACGGCCGCCGTCGCGGGCGCCGCGACGGCGAAGCCCACGCGAAGCGCTGCATACCCGAACGCCTTCGACAGCGTCCGCAGGACGATCAGGTTGGGGCACTCCTCCAGCCACCCGACGACCGACTCGCCTCCGTACTCGACGTATGCCTCGTCGACCACGATCGCTGCGTCAGGATGTCGGCGTGCCAACTCGACGACGTCGTCGACCGCCATCACCTCACCGGTGGGGTTGTTCGGATTGCACCGCCAGATGACGCTCGCGCGGTCGGGGTCGGAAACGACCTCGGCGCCGTTCAGCAGCGTGGCGATGCGATAGAGCGAATACGTGGGTGCGAGGACCGAGGCGGTCCTCCCGGGCGCGAGATACGTCCGCGCGCACAGCAGGATCAGGTCGTCTGCTCCGGCGCCGACGACGACCTGCTCCCAGCCCACGGCGGCCCCGTCGCGCGAGACGTACGCGGCGGCTGCCTCCCGCAGCTCGCGATACTCCGCCGCCGGATAGTGGTTCAGCGTCGCGAAGCTCTCGGCCAGCGGCACCTGCGGAACGCCCGGGAGCGCAGGTGTGTTCTGGTCGAACTTGAGCACCTGCGCCGGTTGGAGGCCGTGGCGCGCGGCGACCTCGGCCGCGGTCGCGGCCCACGTGTACGGCACGAACTCGCCCGGCAGCGGGATCGGATCCGGTCCCGACCGACCGCCGGTGCCGGGCATCGGCTCCATCCCCGGACGGGTCATCGCCGGCGTCCGTCCCTGCGCCGCGCGGCCAGGCGCGCATCCTGTGCGTCGCGGGTGCGGCTCACGACAGCTCCAGGACGCGCTCGGCGGCAGCAGCATGGAGCGGCAGCCCCTCGGCTCGCGCGATCGGCCCGACCACCCCGGCCGCACGAGCAGCACCCGCCTCGGTCGACCGCACGACCTGGAGCGGCTTCATGAACATCTCGAGGCCGAGGCCGCCGGAGGAGCGCGCGAGGCCGCCCGTCGGGAGGACGTGCGTCGCGCCCGCCGCGTAATCACCGACGACGGCGGAGCCTCCGATGAAGACGGAGCCGGCGTTCCGCACACGGGCAAGCAGTGCGTCGGGGTCACGGACGTGCAGCTCGAGATGCTCCGGCGCAAAGGCCTCCGAGCGCTCGAGCGCCTCGTCGAGCGAGGCAACCGTCTCCACCAAGATGTTGTCATATTGAGCAACAAGCGTAGCGACCGCGCCGGACAGCACGGGGTCGGTGCTCAGGAGGCGCGCCTCGCTGTCGGCGCCGTGCTCTGCCTGCGCGAGAAGGTCGGCTGCACACGCCTCCGCATCGGCCGTCTCGTCGGCGATCACGACGACCTCGCTCGGTCCGGCGGGAAGGTCGATCCCCACACGGGTCGAGACGAGGATCTTGGCGGCCGTGACGTAGGCGTTCCCCGGCCCGACGATGCGGTCGACGGCGGAGATCGAGTTCGTCCCGTACGCAAGCGCTGCCACCGCCTGGGCACCACCGATGGCGTAGATCTCGTCCAGCCCGAGCTCGCGGGCGACGACGAGCGTGGCGGCGATGGGTCGCGGCGTGACGACAGCGATCCGCCTCACGCCGGCGACAAGGGCGGGAACTGCTGTCATCACGAGCGACGACGGCAGCGGAAAGCGCCCGCTCGGCACACAGATCCCGATCGAGTCGAGTGGGAGCCAGCGACGCTCGGAGACGATTCCCGGCGCTGCCTCCACCGACGTGTCGACGGGACGCTGGGCCTCGTTGAACGTGCGGACGGCGCGGATCATCGAGCGCAGCGCCTCGAGGACGTCGTCGTCGACCGTGGCGCTCGCTATCTGTGCGGCGGGAACGCGGAACCCGTCCGGCCTCGGCCCGTCGAAACGCTCCGTCCACTCGAGCAGCGCCGCGTCGCCCCGGTCGCGAACGTCCGCGACGATCGGAGCTGCGACACCGATGGCGTCGTCGAGCCCTGCCGCTCTCACGTGACGAGCCGTTCGATCGGCAGGACGAGAATGGACGTCGCGCCGGCATCGCGTAGCGCCGGCAGCAAGGCCCAGACATCGTCTGCTGCGACCGCGGCGTGCACCGCGATGGCGCCCTCCTCTGCGAGCTCGAGCACGGTTGGTGCGCCCATGCTCGGAAGCACGTCTCGAATCGCAGGGAGTGTTTTCGTTCGTCGCGTTCATCATCACGTAGCGCCGCCTTCGTGCCGCGACGACGCCAGACAGCATCAGTTCGAGCCGATCGACCAGATCGTGCTGCTCCTCGACGGCGACGCGTCCGCCGATGAGGACCGCCTCGGACGAGAGCAGTGTGCCGATCAGCCGCAAGCCGTTCGCACTCGCGGTCGACCCGGTCGAGACGAGATCGACGATCGCATCGGCGAGCCCGAGTCGCGGAGTCGCCTCGACCGACCCTGACACCGGCACGAGCTCGGCCACGATGCCCCGTTCGGCGAGCAGCAGCTTCGTCGAGACGGGGTACGCGGTGGCGACTCGAAGCCCGCCGAGGTCGTCGATCGCCGCCTGCGGCGCATCGTTCGGCACCGCCGCCTGCAACGTGCAGCGCGCAAACCCGAGTTCGGCGAGCGTGACGACGTCGGCCTGCGCCTCGACGACCAGGTTCGCGCCGGTGACACCCATGTGTACGACCCCGTCCTGGACGTACTCCGGGATGTCGCTCGGACGGACGAGAAGGAGGTCGACCGGTGCATTGGCGCAGGGCACGACGAGTGAGCGCTCCGTCGTCTCGAACGAGAGCCCGGCATCGGCGCAGAGCCGTAGCGTCGTCTCGGCCATCCGTCCTTTGGCGGGCACCGCCAGCGTGAGTCGGCCGTTCGCGCCCGCGCGGGTGAAGGCGCTCATCGCCGCTTCGCCCTCTCGAGCGCGATCCGGTATCCGCCTGTTCCGTGCCGCACCCACTGGGCCACGCGGGTGACCGTGGCGGTCGAGGTCGGGACGCGCTCGGCGATCTCGACATACGGAACGCCCTCGTCGAGCAGCTTGGCCGTCCGCCACCTGTGTGCGAGCGCCTCGAGCTCCGCTCGAGTGCAGAGATCGCGGAGGAAGCGCGTCACCTCGTCGGTCGTGCGCAGCGTGCGCAAGGCGGCCGCGAGGTCGTCTATGCCGTCGATACCGTCCGCCCCATCGAGCGCAGATGTGGTCGTAGTCAGAGGGGCTGAACGTGCCATGTATTCATGATAGCATGTTAACGTGATAACACAAGGGTTCGATGTCATTCCGGCGATCGACGTTCTCGAGGGACGCGTCGTGCGGCTCTCTCAGGGGCGACGGGAGGCCGTGACGATCGAGGGTGGCGATCCGATCGAGCTGGCGCGCCGCTTCCGCGACGAGGGGGCCACCCGCCTCCACCTCGTCGATCTCGACGGCGCGTTCGCCGGCGCTCCGACCCTCGGCCTCGTCGAGCGCGTCGCGACCGCGGGCGGTCTTCCCCTCCAGGTCGGCGGCGGCTACCGGACGATCGAGGCGATCCACGCAGCCGTTGCTGCGGGTGCCGACCGCGTCATGGTCGGCACCGCCGCGCTTTCCCCTACGTTTCTGGCCGAAGCGGTCGCGGAATTCGGCGAGCAGCTGGTCGTAGCGATCGATGTGCGCGACGGGGAGGTCGCGATCGACGGTTGGACGAGGACGTCGGGAACGACACCGGCTGCGCTCGCAGCCCACTGCGCGGAGGCCGAGGTGAGGCGGCTCCTCGTCACGAGCACCGCCCGTGACGGCTCGCTCGCAGGCCCCGACGTCGAACTACTCGCCGCCGTCCTCGGTGCGGGCCTGCCCGTCATCGCCGCCGGCGGCATCTCATCCGTCGACGACCTCGTGTCGGTCCGCGATCTCGGCTGCGAGGCAGCGGTCGCGGGAAGCGCGCTGCTCGCCGGGCGGTTCACGCTGGCGGACGCCCGCACGACGCTCGACGAGTCACACTGAGTCGGGGCCACCCACGAGCCTCCGTCCCCACCTGGGCGCCGGAGGCTGTGCGATGAGATCTGTGCGATAGATCTGTGCGATAGATCTGTGCGCTAGATCTGCAGGCCACGCCCCGGGCCGACCCGGGTCTCCATCCCGACTCACGTGACACCTACCTGCCCGGCGGATCCTTCCCCCACGTCGCGATGAACCCTCGCTCGAGCTGCTGGCGCTCCGATGCGCTCAGGCGCGACTCGGAGTGGATGACGCGGTACTGCAATGGCGGCATCCCCTCGCTGCGAATCGAGTCGATGATCTCTTGCAGGTTGACATCCTGAGGTCGCTGCCACTCGGAGAAATTGAGCTTCTTGCGGCCGTCCTCCACGTCGCGCGTCGTGAGCCACGAGACGGGCGCGACGTTCGTGTACCACGGCCAGTCGGTCAGGTTCGAATGACACGCGAAGCACGCGTCGACCGCGAGTGCTCTCGTGGCCGGCTCGTTCCACTTGACCTCCTGCACGGTCTTCGGGTTGTCGTGATCTCGCCCGTAAGGCACGAGCTGGATCGCCAGGAAGACAGGGACCAGCACGAAGATGACGATCCGGAAAAGCACGCGCATGGGCACAGCATGACGGGTTCTGCGGACGAAGTCATCGGTTCAGCCCGAGTCGCGCCTCGCCAAGGCGCCCCAGCACTACGCGGGAGTTCCCGCGAGACCCGGTCGAACGAGCGCGGACGGGCGGACGAGACCCGCCTCTCGTGCCGGTGGGTTGGACGGCGCCTCGAGCGCCCTGGCGCCGAACGAACGTCTGACCTGATCGGCCGGCGGCACCCCGTAGGTCGTCGTCCGCTGTCGCGGCTGCCTGCCGGCGGAGCGAATCACCTCCTCCATCTGCTCGGGTGCCAACTCCTGCCCCCATTCCGACCCCGCAGCACGCGAGATCGACTCGTTCATCAGCGTCCCACCGAGGTCGTTGACTCCCGCCATCAGCGCCTGACGCACGCCGCTCGGTCCGATCTTCACCCAGGACACCTGGATGTTCGTGATGAGCGGATGCAGCACCAGCCGTGCTACCGCGTGCGCGAGCAGAGTCTCGCCGAAGGTCGGTCCCCGCCGCGCGAGCCCTTTGACGTACATCGGCGCCTCCATCGGCACGAACGGCAGCGGCACGAACTCCGTGAATCCACCGGTCCGCGCCTGCTGATCGCGCGCGCGAAGGAGATGGCGAGCCCAGTGCACCGGGCCTTCGACGTGACCCATCATCATCGTCACGTTCGAGCGAAGGCCCGCCCGGTGCGCCGCGTCGTGCACCTCGAGCCATTGATCCGTCGTGACCTTGTCGGGACAGATGATCGCGCGCACCTCGTCGTCGAGGATCTCCGCGGCCGTCCCAGGCAGGGACCCGAGCCCGAGATCGCGGAGCCGCGCGAGGTAGTCGTCGAGTGATACCCCCAGCGTCGCAGCCCCCTGCCATACCTCGAGTGCCGAGAACGCGTGCACGTGGAGGTCGGGGACCGCCTCGCGAATCGCTGCTACGACCGCGGCGTAATAGTCACCGGTGAACGACGGATGAATGCCGCCCTGGAGGCAGACTTCGGTCGCGCCACGCTCCCACGCTTCGATCGACCGGCGCACGATCTCGTCAGTCGGAACGAGGAATGCTCGCCCACGGAGATTCGCCGCGAGTTTGCCCTTCGAGAACGCGCAGAACCCGCAACGGAAGTAGCAGACGTTCGTGTACTGGATGTTGCGATTGACGACGTACGTGACCTCGTCGCCGCACACCTCGCGCCGCAACCGATCGGCGGCCGCGAAGACCCGCTCTCGCACGGCGCCGCGCGCCGAAAGCAGCCGGACGATCTCCTCCTCTCCGAGATCGTCACCGGAGAGCTCGAGCGGGAGTGCGTCACGGGAGACGATGAACGGCACTTCGACCGGCGCGCCCGGAGCCCAGTGATCCTCTCTCGCGAGGCCCAACGAATCCGTCGCGCGTCGGACGTGTGGCGCCACGGCGACGTCGACCCAACGCTCGAGATCCGCGACGTGCTCGGGATACAGGGGCAGCCGGGCGGCGAGGGTGAGCCCCCTCGCTGCAGTCGCCTCGCGCAGCCGTTCGATCTCCGGCCAAGGTGCCTCGGGATTGACGTGGTCGATCGTGACGGGGGAGACCCCACCCCAGTCGTCGATGCCCGCATCGAGCAGGCGCGGAAAGTCGGTGTACGCGAGGTTCGGGGGTGCCTGGACGTGCCAGTCGGATCCGAGGACGATGCGCGCCGCGGCGACGGTCCAGAGCTGATCGTCCACCGTCGCGTCGGGATGACCGGCCATCCTCGTCCCGGGCTTCGCGCGGAAGTTCTGGATGATCACCTCGCCGATGTGGCCGTACTCGGCACCGAGAGCCTTGAGCGCCAGCAGTGCATCGATCCGCTCCTCACGCGTCTCACCGATGCCGATCAGGATGCCGCTCGTGAACGGGATGGACAGCTCCCCCGCAAGGCGGATCGTCTCCAGTCGCACCGCCGGCACCTTGTCGGGCGATGCCCAGTGCGGACCACCTTTGCGGCAGAGACGATCCGAGACCGATTCGAGCATGATCCCCATCGATGCCGACACGGGGCGAAGCACCTCGAGTTCCTCACGACTCATCACGCCCGGGTTCAGGTGCGGAAGCAAGCCGGTTTCGTCGAGAACCCGACCGGCGCAATACGCGAGGTACTCGATCGTGCTCGCGAATCCGAGCTGCGCGAGCTCGTCGCGGGCTACGGCGTATCGGAGCTCGGGCTTGTCACCGAGCGTGAACAGCGCCTCGGTACAGCCTGCGGCTGCCCCGGCGGTGGCGATGGCCAGCACGTCGTCGACGGAAAGGTACGCCCGCTCGCCGCGGCGAGGGGGCCGGGCAAAGGTGCAGTACCCGCAGACATCGCGGCAGAGCGTCGTCAAGGGGATGAACACCTTCGGCGAGTACGTCACGAGTGCGCCGCGACGCAGCGAGCGGGCCTCCGTCATGAGGTCGGCGAGGGGGCTCGTGAGGATGTCGGAGACGGTGGTGTCGGCCATCGGCGCTTGTCGGTTGTCTCGGGCGGTCTCCTCGCGCCGGAGACGAACAGCATATCGCGCGCCTAGGGTGCGCGATACGTCCAGAGGCCGCCGAACGACTTCCAGGCGCCGTTCTGCCAGCGCTTCAGCATCAACTGTTCGAGCGGGGAGTGATCGTCTCCTCCGGTCCGGACGATGATCCCGGGCAGCAGGAACGGATTTCCTGCCACGGTCAGCTTGTCGACCACCGCGATGAGCGAGTCGCGCGTGAGGCTTCGACCTGCCTTTCGTAGAGCGTCGACGGCGTTCCACGCCACGGCCATCCCGTACACGTGGAGCGGGTCGGCTGCATCCGCCAACGGCGCATACTTCGCCAGGATCGTCCGATAGAGCTTCAGACCGGGATCGCGCGCCCACCGCGGATCAGACGGATCCTTGAAGTACGTGATCGAGATCGTCCCGGCCGTGAGCTTCGGATTGCTTTGCGCTGACGCCCTCTCCATCGAAATCGCGGACGAGGCAAGGGAGCTGTTGACCACGCGCTTCGGCTTCCAACCCGATGCTGCGACATACGCGTACGCCTGAGCTGCAACGGCCGGAGCCGCGAAGATGACGAGCGTGTCCGCCCCGGACGATTTCAGTTTCGCCATCTGGGCGCCGATGTCCGCCGTCGTCGCCGAGTACGGCTGCGCCGCGATGAGTCTGGTCTTCGATCGAAGGAGTCCCGCCTTGAGCCCACCGAGGAAGTCCACGCCGTCGGCGTCCTCCTTGAACAACATGGCGATCGTCGCGCCACGCGCCGTGCGCGCGAGATACGTGCCGTACACCCATCCCTCGGCTCGGTACGTCGGGCCGAAACCAGACGTGTACGGGTACTCCGTGTAATCGTTCCCGAAGGTCGATGCTCCCGAGCCGGCGAACAGCTGAGGCACCTTGAGACTGTTGAGCTCCGCTCGGACGGCGAGGTTCGTGGCCGTGCCGTACGAATTGAAGAGCGCGAAGACTTTGTCCTCCTGCACGAGTCTCCGGGTTGCGACGATTGTGTTCGCGGGGATGTTGCCGTCGTCGACGACGCGGTAGATGATCTTGCGTCCGTTGACGCCGCCCTTTGCGTTGACGTGATCGAAGTACGCCGCCGCCCCACGTGCGACCGCTGCGGAAGACGAGGAGGGCCCCGACAGAGGTGCGGTGCCGCCGAGCAGGATCGTCGTCGGCGTCACGCCGGGATCGGCGGCGGCGCGCACCGTGCCGGCCACCGCCGTCGCTACGGCGGTGAGCGAGACGATCAGCCACACGCAGGCAAAGATGAGCTTCCGGTGCATCGGGTCTTGGTTCTCCTAGCGTGATCGTTGAGCCGACCACGGGGGGCCGTCCGAGGATGGTAGCCCTCGAGTGTTAGGGCTTCTGAAAGTCCTTCGGACGGCGCAGAATCCCGCCTACCCGTGCCAGGAGCCCCGATGCACCGCGCGGAAGCGCCAGAACGACGAGGATCAGGATGACGCCGAACACGACGCTCGGCGCACCGGGGGACTTCGAGTCCAACCCGCCGAGAAGCGGTATCCAGTTCGGAATCACCTGGTCGATCTCCGGTGTCCACAGCGGCATGAACTGGATGAAAACCGCTCCGACGATGAGCCCGGTCAACGACCCGAGCCCCGCGATGACGACACCGACGAGCAGGAAGATCGACAACGAGACGGGGTAGGTGTCCGGGTTGACGAAGGTCGTCGCGATTGCGAACAGCGCACCGGCGGCTCCGGCATATGCGGCGCTGATTCCGAACGCGAGCGCCTTCGTCCGCGTCAGCTCGACGCCCGACGAGACGGCCGCCGTCTCGCTGTCGCGAACGGCGCGGAACGCCCGACCCATTCGCCCGCGAAGGAGGAGCCAGCCGATCACGTATCCGGCCAGAGCCATGGTCCAGGCGAGGTAGTAGAGCCAGTTGTTGAAGTTCAACTCGACCCCGGCGAACTGCACCGGCGTGAGCGACGCGGTCAACTCGGGCGTGCCGAACAGGTTGATCCCCGAGCCGCCGCCGGTGAAGCCGTCGAACCTCTTGATCACGGACGGCATCGCGACGGCGATGGCAAAGGTCGCGAGAGCCAGGTAGAGCCCGGAGAGCCGGGCCGCCGGAAGCCCGAAGAGGATGCCCGCCACACCGGCGACGACGATCGCGATCGGGATCGTCACCAGATCCTTCACGCCGTGGTCGATCATCAGGATCGCAGTCGTATAGCCGCCGATCGCCATGAACGCCCCATGGCCGAGCGAGATCTGGCCCGTGTAGCCCGTGAGCACGTTGAGCCCGACGAGCGCGATCAGATAGATGCCGACGTAGGCGAACTGCTGCGCCCGGAAGTCGCTCACGAATGCGGGCAGTGTCAGGACGACGGCCGCGAGGACAGCGAAGGCGAGCAAGGGACGGAGTGCTGCCCTGTTCATACGCGCTTCACCGGCGTCTTCCCGAACAGGCCGGCCGGCCGAAGCAGCAGCACGAGCAGGATGATCAGAAGCGCCACCGGCAGCTGAAGGCTGGATCCGATGAAGTCGACGTAGGCGCCGAGCAGGTTGAGACCCACGCCGAGAATGAGGCCGCCGACCACGGCGCCCACCGGCGAATCGATCCCTCCGAGCACCGCAGCGGCGAAGGCGTAGATCAGCACCGACTGCATCATGTTGGGATCGAGAAACGCGCTCGGCGCCGTCAACATCCCTGCGATCGCGCCGAGCACGGCGGCGAGCCCCCAACCGAGGCCGAGCATCAGCGGCACGCGGACGCCCACGAGGCGAGCCTCATCGGGATTGACGGCGGCCGCCCGGAGGGCGAGCCCGACCTTTGTGAACCTGAAGAACGCCGCCATGATCGCCACCGTGGCGAGGCAGACACAGATCGTGCCGATGTCGCGGATCGAGAATGCGACGCCGCCGATGTCGATCGTGCGGCTCGGGAAGGGGCTCTGGACGGCGCGGATCTCCCCGGTCCAGATCCAGGACGCCAACCCGTTGAGGAGGAGCAGGAGCCCGATCGTGACGATGACGACACGAATCTGCGATCCGCGCTCGACCGGTCGGATCACCAACTGGTGAATACCCACTCCGCCGGCGAACGACAGGAACAGCGTGATCACGAAGGCGGGCCAGTACGAGACGCCGTGATTCGTCGTGAGCGTCCAGGCGATGTACGTCGAGAACATCGCCATCTCGCCCTGGGCGAAGTTGATCACGCCTGTCGCACGGTGGATCAATACGAGTGCGAGTGCGAGCGAGCCGAAGATCCCGCCCGATGCGAGCCCCGAGACGATCTGTTGCAGGAAGGCCGCCATCAGACGCCGAGGTAGCTCCGCCGGATCGCGTCGTCGTGACGGAGCTCCGCGCTTGCTCCCGCGACCGCCACCTTTCCGACCTCCAGCACATACGCCGTGGACGACACCTTGAGCGCAATCCCGGCATCCTGTTCCACGACCAGCACGGTGAGCCCCTCCTTGTCGTTGAGCTCGCCGATGATGCGGAAGATCTCGCGGACGATCAGGGGTGCGAGTCCGAGCGATGGCTCGTCGAGCATCAGCAATCGCGGCCGGCTCATCAGTGCGCGAGCGAGCGCGAGCATCTGTTGCTCTCCGCCGGACAGCGTGCCCGCACGCTGCTCGCCACGCTCCCGGATCCAGGGGAAGTACTCCGCCATTCGCGCGACGTCCGCGTTCACCGACTGCGATCGGCCCGTCAGCCCACCGCCACGGGTATACGCGCCGAGCAGGAGATTTTCGGTGACGGAGAGCTCCGTGAACGTTCCCCGCCCCTCGGGAACGTGGGCGACACCTGCCTTCGCGGCCGCCTCCGGGCCCCCGCGGAGTGGCTTGCCTCCGAGCAGGATCTCACCGCGCCGTTGCACGAGACCCGAGACCGCACGCAGCGTGGTCGTCTTGCCGGCGCCGTTCGCGCCGAGGACGGCCACCACCGAGCCCTCCGGCACCGACAGCGAGATGCCTCGGAGAGCCTGAACGGGGCCGTAACGGGCCTCGAGATCGTGGATTTCGAGGAGCCCACTCACTCGCTGTCGTCGACCCCCAGGTACGCCTCGACAACGTCGGGATTCGCGCGCACTTCGTCTGGCGTCCCCCCCGCGATCCTGCGACCGAAGCTCAGAACGTTGACATGATCGGAGATCCGCATCACGAGACTCATGTGGTGCTCGACGAGCAGAATCGTCAGCCCATGGTCGTCACGAAGACGAAGAATGAAGTCGCCGAGCTCCTCCACCTCCTCGTGGTTGAGGCCTCCGGCCGGTTCGTCGAGCAGCAGGAGCCGGGGCCTCGCGGCAAGTGCCCGAGCGATCTCGACTCGCTTCTGGACTCCGTATGGCAGGGCCGCGGCAGGATCGTGCGCACGGCTGGCGAGTCCGACGTAGGCGATGGTGTCGAGCGCATCCTGCTCGCCGTTCCCGCGGCCGAGCGCGTGCGAACCGACGAGAACGTTCTCGAGCACGGACATCGACTTGAACAGGTTGATGTTCTGGAACGTTCGCGCGATCCCCCTCCGGACGATGCGGTGAGCCGGTGTCTCGAGGAGCGACTTGCCGTCGAGGTCGAGCTCGCCGTCGTCCGGCGTGTAGAGCCGGGTGATGACGTTGAACGCGGTCGTCTTGCCCGCGCCGTTCGGCCCGATCAGTCCGGAGATCTGACCCGTCTCGACGTCGAATGACACGTCGTCGAGGGCGACGATGCCCCCGAAACGCAACGTGATCCCGGAAACGGAGAGCAGCGGCGCCATTGACTTCGTGAGGCTACTACGTCGTGCGAAGGATGTCGCCGGCCGCCGGGGACGAGCCGCGTGCCGGGTGAAGCGCCCTGCGAGGCGCTCATGGACGTCGATCGGGCCGCAACACTCTAGGATCACCACGTGGATCTCCGTGATACGGCCGACGAGGCGCAGTTCCGAGCCGAACTGGGCGCATGGCTCGCGTCGAATCTGCCGGCGGAACTCCGCGGGCATCCCGGTGGCGCTGCCCGCTACTCCGACGACGCTGTCCGGTCGTGGAGTCGGACGCTGTACGACGCAGGGTATGTCGGGTTGACGTGGTCGAAGGACTACGGCGGGGGCGGCAGGCCCTACAGCTATCAGGCGATCTTTCTCGAGGAACTCGCCCGAGCGGAGGCACCGCAGCATCTCGGTGTGATCGGGCTCGGGATGGCCGGGCCGACGATCATCGCGTCCGGCACGGATGCACAGAAGGACCGCTACCTGCAGCGCATTCTGTCGGCGGACGAGATCTGGTGCCAGGGCTTCTCCGAGCCCGGCGCCGGGTCCGACCTGTCGGCGGTGGGAACGACGGCGAGACTGGACGGTGGGCGATTCGTCGTCGACGGCCAGAAGGTCTGGTCGTCATTCGCGCACATCGCCGACTGGTGCATCCTTCTGACCCGAAGCGATCCCGAATCGGTGCGCCACGCCGGGTTGACGTACCTGATCGTCGACATGGCGGCGCCCGGGGTCGAGGTGAGACCACTGCGTCAGATCACCGGCGAGTCGGAGTTCAACGAGATCTTCTTCTCCGGCGTCGAGGTTCCGGTCGAGAACGTCGTCGGCGAGGTCGGCGGTGGCTGGGACGTTGCCATGACGACGCTGCTGCACGAGCGCGGGACACTCGGCTTCGCGCTGACCGCGGGACTCGAAGTGATGGTGGGCAAGCTGATCGAACTGGCGCGAGACCGTGGCGCGACCGCGGTGCAGCGGGACGCGATCGCCCGCGAATGGATCGAGCTGCAAGCGCTTCGATACACCGCATACCGGTCGCTGTCCGCGCTCGTCGAGACCGGTATTCCCGGTCCCGAGGGATCGATCCTGAAGCTGCAGTGGTCGGAGGCGGCGCAGCGCGTGACGAAGCTCGCGATCGAGCTTCTCGGTCCCGATGCCCAGCTGCTCGCCGGCAACGCGCCGTACGGCGGCTACTGGCAGCATGCGCAGCTCCGCAGCCGCGGCAACACGATCGAGGCGGGTACCTCCGAGATCCTCCGCAACATCATCGCCGAGCGCGTTCTCGGTCTCCCGAGGTCTCGTTAGCCGGTGAACTTCGCCTTCTCAGCCGAGCAGGAGGAGCTCCGCGCCAGCGCGCGAGCGTTCCTGTCCACACATCCCGAGCCGTCCTGGCTGGAGCTCGCGGGGCTCGGCTGGACGGGCGTCTCCGTCCCGGAAGAGCACGGTGGCGCAGGCCTCGGGTTCATCGAGGAGGCGATCCTGTTCGAGGAGATGGGGCGCGCGTTGACACACGCGCCGTTCTGGTCGACCGTCGCTGTGACGCTGCCCGCGCTTCCTGCCGAGCTCCAGGCCGAAGTGGCAGTGGGAGGCGCGAGCTGGACGTTCGCAATGGGCCCGCTCGTCGCCGACCTCGACTCGGCGACGCGCATCGCCTACGTCGGAGGCGACACGATCTGGGAGCTCGACGGCGCCGAGCGGGAGGTTCTGCAGACGAACGACGAGACACGACCGCTCGGCGTCGTATCCGGCGGGACGTCCGGCCGGGAATTGGGAAGCTCCGAGCTGCTGCCGCTGCTCCGCGCGCGCTCGCTCACAGCCCTCTCGCTCGAGGCGTGTGGTGTGGCCGGGAGAGCGCTCGAGCTCGCGGTCGAGTATGCGAACGAGCGCACGCAGTTCGGCAAGCGGATCGGGACCTATCAGGCGATCTCGCATCCGCTCGCGACGACGCTCATGGAGCTGGAGCTCGGGCGCTCGCTCGCATTGTTTGCCGCCTGGTGCATCGCCGAGGACGACCCCCGGGCTGGGATCGCCGCGGCCGCCGCAAAGGCGCATTGCGCCGAGGCTGCCGTGATCGCCTGCGAGCGCTCGATCCAGGTTCACGGCGGGATCGGCTTCACCTGGGAGCACGTGTTACACCGCCTCTACAAGCGGGCCCTCTGGATCCAGGCCTGGGAGGCGTCCAGCGCGCAGCTGCGCTCGGAGATAGCTGCGCATCTGCTCGACGGAGACAGGAGGTGACATGGAGGGGTTGACGATGGACTACGAGCTCAACGTTCCGGCGATCCTGCGCAGGGGCGAGGAGCTCTTCGGCCACAAGACGATCGTGAGCCGGCTACCCGACAAGACGTGGCACTCGTACTCGTACGCGGACTTCGTCCGGCGCGCCAAGCAGCTCGCGGTCGCGCTGCGGGACGAGCTCGGGCTCGTCGACGGCGATCGGGTCGCGACGTTCGCCTGGAATCACCACGAACATCTGGAGGCGTATATCGGCGCCCCGGTCGGTGGGTTCGTGACCCATACCCTGAACTTGAGACTCCACCCCGACGATCTCACCTACATCGCGACGCACGCCGGCGATCGCGTCCTGATCGCCGACAAGACGCTCTGGCCGCTCGTCGAGGCATTCCGCGAGCGTGTCGGCTTCGAGCACGTGATCGCGATCGGAGCGGGCGAGACCCCGCCCGGAGCGATCGACTTCGAAGAACTGCTCGCGACTGCGAGCGCGGACTCCTTCTCCTATCGCGACCTCGACGAGCGCTCCGCGGCGGCGATGTGTTACACGAGCGGCACGACGGGACAGCCCAAGGGTGTCGTCTACTCGCATCGTGCGATCGTGCTCCATTCTCTCGCCTCGACCCAGGCGAGTTCGCTCGGAATCTGCGAAGCGGATTCCGTGCTGCCCGTGGTGCCGATGTTTCACGCCAACGCGTGGGGTTTCCCGTTCACCTGCACGCTCGTCGGCTCGACGCAGGTCTTCCCGGGCCCTCACCTCGATCCGGTCTCGCTCCTCGACGCCTTCGTCGAGCAAGAAGTGACGCTCACGGCAGGCGTGCCCACGATCTGGATGGGGATCCTGCAGGCGCTCGACGCACAGCCGGACGGGTGGGACCTGTCACGGCTGCGCACGATGATCGTCGGCGGCTCCGCGGCCCCACAGGCGATGATCGAGGGCTTCCAGCGGCGGCACGGCATTCACATCACGCACGCCTGGGGCATGACGGAGATGGCGCCGCTCGGGACGATCTCTGCTCTCTCGAGCCGCGAGCTCGCGCTGTCCGAGGACGAGCAGTTCACGTATCGCGCCAAGCAGGGCCTACCCGCGCCGTTCGTCGAGATCCGCGGGCGCGGCAGCGACGGACTCATTCCGTGGGACGGCGCCACGATGGGCGAGCTCGAGGTGCGCGGTCCGTGGATCTCGTCCTCGTACTACGACGCTCCTGAATCGGGTGATCGCTGGACCGACGACGATTGGTTCAAGACGGGCGACATCGTCACGATCGAGCCGAACGGCTACGTCGAGATTCAGGACCGTTCGAAGGACCTCGTCAAGTCGGGAGGCGAGTGGATCTCGTCCGTCGCGCTGGAAAACGCCTTGATGGGCCACCCTGCCGTGCTCGAGGCCGCCGTGATCGCGGTGCCGGACGACAGGTGGTCGGAGCGACCACTCGCCGTCCTCGTCTTCCGGGAGGGCCAGTCTGCCGACGCCGACGAACTCCGTGCCTTCCTGGAGCCGAACTTTGCCAAGTGGTGGCTGCCGGATCGGTTCGAGGCGGTCGACGAGATCCCGAAGACCGCCGTTGGGAAGTTTCGCAAGACTGCGCTGAGGGAGCGCTTCACGTAGGGCACAACAGCAGCTCGTCGGCCAAGGAGGATCGTTGGGAACATACGTCAACACCGAGCAGGACGAACGCAGTCGCGGTCGTCACGATCGACAACCCGCCCATGAACGCGCTGTCCGCCGCTCTGCTGGAGGAACTCGAGGCGGAGGTCGACCGGCTCGACGGCGACGAGGGAACGAGGGCGATCCTCATCCGCGGTGCCGGCGAACGTGCCTTCGTCGCGGGGGCCGACATCAAGGAGTTCCCGGCGCTCCGCGAGGCAGGCGGTGGCGAGGGAGGCGCAGCCCGGGGCCTGCACGCACTCGGCCACCGGATGGACGCCGCCCATACACCGTTCGTTGCGGCCATCGGCGGCTACTGCCTCGGCGGCGGCCTCGAGCTCGCAATGTGCTGCGACGTCCGCGTCTGCGCGGACGACGCAAAACTCGGCCAACCGGAGATCAAGCTCGGCTTGATCCCCGGCGGCGGCGGGACGCAGCGTCTCCCGCGGCTCGTCGGCCCGGGTCGCGCGAACCTCCTCAATCTCGGCGGCGAGTTCATCGACGCACAGACGGCGTACGCGTGGGGACTCGTGGAGCAGGTCGTCGCTCCGGACGAACTGATGACGGCCGCGATGGCGGTTGCGGCCTCGTTCGCGGCGCGCTCGCCGCACGCCGTCGCAGTGATCCGCGAGCTCGCCCGGACGACGCGCGATCTCCCGCTCGAGGAAGGGTTACGCCGTGAGGCTGAATCATTCCGCCGCTGTCTCATGAGCGACGACGGCCGTGAAGGCGTAGCGGCGTTCGTCGAGAAGCGCGAGCCCCGTTTCACCGGCGAGTGACGAAGGCGATCGTCACGGGTGGAGCCTCCGGTCTCGGGGCCGCGATCGTCGCTCGCCTCGCGGCGGAAGGGCTCGACGTCGAAGCTCTCGATCTGGAGACGGGCTTCGACGTCGCCGACCCCGTGGCGTGGGATACCGTCAACGGTGTCGACGTCGCGTGCCTCAACGCAGGCGTTCTCTGCGGCGAGCACGACCCCGCCGAGTTCACTCTCGCGGCCTACAGGAGAACGATCGCAGTCAACGTCGACGGCGTCTTCCTCGGCGTCCGGCACCTCACGAACGTCATGCCGGCGGGCGGCAGAATCGTCGTCATCGCCTCACTCGCGGGTCTGACTGCGATGCCCGACGATCCGGTGTACGCGCTCAGCAAACACGCCGTCGTCGGGTTCGTCCGCAGCGTCGCACCGGCTCTCACCGAGCGGGGAATCTCGATCAACGCAATCTGTCCCGGCATCGCGGACACGCCGATGCTCACCGCGCGTGCACGCGCGGCGATCGACGCGGCCGGGTTCCCCGTCCTTGCCGCGGCCGAGGTGGCCGAGGCGGTCTGGCTCGCGCTCGGCGCAGAGGCCAGCGGTCATGCGTGGGTGGTACAGCCGGGCAGACCGACCGTCGACTTCCGGTTCCCGAACG
This sequence comes from uncultured Thermoleophilia bacterium, assembly GCA_963721955.1. Taxonomy (GTDB): domain Bacteria; phylum Actinomycetota; class Thermoleophilia; order Gaiellales; family Gaiellaceae; genus Gaiella. The sequence goes on from CAVRKG010000002.1 coordinate 145,354, forward strand.
TCCCCGGCGCCCGCACCGACGACGGCGTCGTCGTTGCTCCTCCCCCACTCGCAGGGTGACCGCCGCTGGGTCGCTCTCGGCTCAGCCGAACTCCCACGCGCCGCCGGCGGCATAGCTCTTGAGGATGCGTCGGGCGACGACCATCCGATGAACCTCGTCCGGGCCGTCGTAGATCCGGCCGGCGCGCGCGTGCATGGCCATCTGGGCGAGTGGTGTGGCGTCCGTGAGACCACGCGCGCCGTGAACCTGGATCGCCCTGTCGATGACGTCGTTGAGGACACCGGCTGCGTAGAACTTCAGCAGTGAGACCTCGACACGCGCCTCGGAGCCTTCGTCGATCTTGCGGGCGCTGTCCATCGTCAACAGCCTGCATGCCTGAATCCCCGCGGCGGAATCCGCGATCCAGTTCTGCACCGTCTGCTTCTCTGCCAGCGGGCCGCCGAATGCCTCGCGCTCGAGTGCGTAGGCGCACATCAGGTCGAACGCGCGCTGCATCTGGCCGAGCCAGCGCATCACATGATGTATGCGCCCTGGGCCGAGGCGCTTCTGCGCGAGTCGAAACGCCTCCCCTGGCTCGCCGAGCGTGTTCGCGACCGGGACGCGGACGCCTGCATAGCGCACCTCACAATGCGTGTTCCAGGCGCGACCGGTGTGTCCCATCACGGAGGTGGGAGCCGCGATCTGAAGGCCCGGCGTGTCGGTCGGGACGAGGATCATCGTTCCCCGTTTGTGAGGCTCCGCGTCCGGATCGGTGATCGCGAAGACGATCCCGAAGCTCGCCCCTTCGGCCCCACTCGAGAACCACTTCGCTCCGTCGATCACCCAGTCGTCGCCGTCGCGAACGGCACGCGTGCGGAGCAGCGTCGGGTCCGAACCCGAGACGTCGGGCTCGGTCATCGAGAAGAACGACCGCGCCCGCCCCGCGACGAGCGGCTCCAGAAAGCGTTGCCGCTGTTCTGTCGTGCCGAAGTGATGAAGAATCTCGGCATTGCCGGCGTCGGGAGCCTGGCAGCCGAACACGAGCTGTGCCCAGTGCGAACGCCCGATCTCCTCGTTCATGCAGGCGTAGTAGAGAAAGCCGTCTCCGGTGCCTCCTGCTTCCGCCGGCATGTGCGGTGCCCAGAGTCCAGACGCTCGCGCCCGTTCCTGCAGCGCCGCAACCAACTCGGCCGCGGCGTCGTCCTCCCGGCCGAGCGCGTTCTCGCTCGGGAATACGTGCTGCTCCATGAAATCCCGATAATGGGAGCGACGCTCCAGGTACTCGGGTGGAAAGAGGCTGGAGCTCACGCACAGTAGGATCGCTGCATGCGACTCGCGTTGCAACTCGGGTACGACGATCCGATCGGCGGCATCGCACTCGCGCAGGAGGCGGACCGGCTCGGCTTCCACTCCGTCTGGACGTCCGAGGCCTACGGAACCGACGCCGTGACGCCGATGGCGTGGATCGCAGCGACGACGAAGCGCATCGAGGTCGGCAGCGCGATCATGCAGATGCCGGCCCGCTCGCCTGCCGCCACCGCGACGACCGTGGCGACGCTCGACATCCTCTCGGGAGGACGGGTGCTGCTCGGGCTCGGCACATCCGGCCCCCAGGTCGCCGAGGGCTGGCACGGCCAGGCATGGGGGAAGCCGCTGACGCGTACACGCGAGTACGTCGAGATCGTGCGAACGATCCTCGAGCGAGAGGTGCCGCTCGAGCATCACGGCGAGCACTACGACATTCCCTATAGCGGCCCGGATGCGACGGGGCTCGGCAAGCCGCTGAAGATCATCGTGCACCCCGCCCGGCCACGCGTGCCGATCTACCTAGCCGCGATCGGCCCGAAGAACGTTGCGCTCGCCGCCGAGATCGCGGACGGTTGGCTGCCGATCTTCTTCTCACCCGAACGGGCGCCGCAGGTCCACGGGCCTGCACTCGAGGAGGGCTTCGCCCTCCGTGGCGGCCGGCCCGACGAATGGGACCTCGCGCCCCTCGTGCCGGTGGTGATGGCGGACGACGTCCAAACCTGCCGCGACTTCCTCAAGCCGATGCTCGCGCTCTACGTCGGCGGCATGGGCGCGCGGGGCCAGAACTTCTACAACCGCCTCACCCAACGCTACGGCTTCGAGGCCGAGGCGAGCGTGATCCAGGATCATTTCCTCGAGGGCAGGAAGGCGGAGGCGGCTGCAGCAGTGCCCGACGCGCTCGTCGACGAGATCGCTCTCGTGGGCGACCGCGCCCGCATCGGCGACAGGCTCGACGCCTGGCGCGCATGCGGTGCGACGACCCTCGTCCTGCAGGCGCGCCAGCCCGAGGCGCTGCAGGCACTGGCGGAGCTCGTCGATTGAACGACGCGCTCGCCGGCGAACTCGCGGAGGCGCTCGGTACCACGGTCACGCGGGTCACCCAACTCGCGGGCGGCGCCTCCAAGGAGGCGTGGTCGGTCTCGACCAAGGATGGACGCGACCTGCTCGTGCGGCGGGCGAGCGGCGGGGTGATCCACCTCGACACGCTGTCGCTCGAGCACGAGTTCCAGATGCTCGTCGCCGCCCGTGCAGCAGGCGTCCGCGTTCCGGAGCCGATCGCCTATCTCGGCGAGATCGACGGCAGTGAGGCTTTCGCGATGGAACTCGTGCCCGGTGAGACGATCGGCCGCCGGATCGTGAAGGCGGCACCACCGGGCCTCGACGTCGAGATGGCGGAAGAGCTTGCGAGGATCCATGCGATTCCCGCCGCAGCCGCGGATTTCCTCCCGAGCCCGGACATCTGGGAGCGGCTCTACACCGAGCTCGACACGGTCGACGAGCCGCACCCGGCGATCGAGCTCGGCATCCGCTGGTGTCGGGAGCGCCTGCCGCTCGAGCGCAACCGCGTGGTCACGCACGGCGACTTTCGGATCGGCAACCTGGTGGTGGACGAACGCGGGCTCGTCGCCGTGCTCGATTGGGAGTTCGCCCACGTCTCGGATCCGGCAGAGGATCTTGCCTGGCCCCTCGTGCGCGCATGGCGGTTCGGCAACGACGAGCGCCGGCTCGGCGGCATCGCCGAGGTGGAACCGTATCTCGACCGGTACGCGGAACTGACGGGACTCGTGGTACCGCTCGACGAGCTCCTCGCCTGGGAGGTCCTCGGCAACTGTAAGTGGGCCGTCGGCGCCTTGACCCAGGCGCGACGGCATCTCCGTCACGAGGAGCGCAGCGTCGAGCTCGCAATCCTGGGCCGCCTCGCGGCCGAGATGGAGTACGAGCTCCTCGACCTGATCGAGAGGGCGGCGTGACCGGCGACCGGGAATCCGGCAATCGACCCGACCCCGACGCTGCGACCGTCAGCGACCGACCGTCAGCGGCAGAGCTGGCGACGGCGGTGCGCGAGTTCCTCGAGGTCGAGATTCTGCCGACGCTCGACGACCATCGTCTTCGTTTTCGCACGCTCGTCGCGATGAACGCGCTCTCGATTGTCGAGCGGGAGGCTCCTGGCACGTCCGCCCCGAACTGGGAGACCGCTCGGCGCATCCGCGCCGGCGACATCCGCGAATCCGACCTCGCTGAGCTCAAACGCGAGGTCGCCGGGAAGCTCGCCGTCTCGAGCCCGAAGTTCCTCGACAGGTTCGCGTGAGCACGAGCCCCGCGCGCCGCCGGATCTACCTGATGCGACACGGCGCCGTCGCGTACTTCGACGAGGCCGGCCGCCCCGTCCCGCCCGACACCGTTCCACTGACTCCGGAGGGGCGGGCTCAGGCCGAGGCGACTCGGGCGCTCCTCGCGGAGGTCACACTCGACCGGGTGATCGCGAGCGGGCTACCGCGGACGATGGAGACCGCGACACTCGTCGCACCCGGTCATCCCGTCGAGGAATGGCCGGAGCTGGCTGAGCTCCGGGGCGACCGGCTCTCCTCCATTCCGGCTGCGGAACTGGAGGAGGCATTCGTCCACGCGTTCCGCGGCATCGTCCCGAACGACAAGCGGTTTCTCGGCGGGGAGACGATCGGGGAGCTCTTCGGCCGGGTCGTCCCGGCGCTCGACCGGCTCCTCTCCGACGAGACGTGGGACACGGCACTGCTCGTTCTCCACGGCGCCGTGAACCGAGCGATCCTCTCCCACGCGCTGACCGGCAAGCGGATGTTCCTCGGCCATTTCGAGCAGGCTCCCGGCTGCGTGAACGTGCTCGACGTCGGCAACGAGTGGATCGTTCGTGCCGTGAACGTCAATCCGTCGGATCCGGCGCACACGGCGACCCGGATGACGACGATGGAAGGCTACTGGGAGAGCTACCGCACCGGGATCGCCCCGGAAAACGGCGGCGGGGCCGGCGATGCCGGCCCCGCCACATCGATCTGAGTGTCTTCGAGCTAGGTCCCGCTCGACGAGCACTTCGTGCTGGAGACGGGCGCGAACGTCCCGTCCGTGAACTTCACGAGTTGCTCGCACTTGATGGGGAACTGCGTGGCGCCGGTTCGCTGCTTGACGCCGGGAAGCAGGAACGGGTTGCCCTGGTTCCAGTTCCTGTAGGCCTTCATCAACGAGTCCCGCGTCGGATTCTTGCCGGCGCTGTACATCAGCTCGACGAAGGCTTCGGCCACCGCGAACCCGTACAGGTTCAGTGCGTCGGTGACGCGACCCTTGGGGTAGTACTTCGCCATGACGCTCTTGTAGCGCTGCATGGCGGGGTCGTTGTCATATTTCGGGCTCGCCGGATCCTTGGCGTACTGGGTCGTGAACGTCCGGTTGACCAGTTCGCCGCCGCCGCTCGACTTGGCGAGCGTGAGGAACGTATCCGTTGCGGACACCGAGTTCGTGTACACGACCGCAGGCGACCACTTGAGTGCCCCTGCCGTCGCATACGCCTGGATCGTCTTCGTCGGGGTCGCGAGGATCACGAACACGGTGGCACCGCTCGCCTTCAGCTTCGCGATCTGCGATGCGACACCGGGAGCTGCGACCTCGAACGGCTCCTTGGCGACGATGTTGGAGGTCTTGGCGCCGAGGCCCGCCTCGAGCCCGGTGATGTAGTCCTTGCCGTAGTCGTCGTTCTGGTAGAGGACGCCGATCTTGGCGTTCGGGCTGTTCCGCGCGATCGCCTCGCCGTACACCCTGCCCTCGAGCTGATACGCCGGCTGCCAGCCTGTCGTCCACGGGTACTGCTTCGAGTCCGCACCCCACGTCGTCGCACCTGTGGCGACGAGCATCTGCGGCACCTTCTTCGAGTTGAGATACGGCCTGATCGCGAGGTTCACCTCGGTGCCGAGCGAACCGAGGATCGCGAAGACGTTGTCCTGCTCGACGAGACCGCGCGTGAGCTGCACGGCCTGCGGAGGCGAGTACCCGTCGTCCTTGAACGTCCAGACGATCTGACGGCCGTAAACGCCGCGCTTCTTGTCAGGCCCACGGCGGGAGTTGATGTACGAGAAGTACGCCTTCATCGCGGTCGGAATCGTCGCGTACAGCGAGGCCGGACCGGAAAGCGGGAACGTGCCGCCGATCTTGATCGTCCGAGCGGTGATTCCTGTCTCAGAGGTCGCGGTCGTCGCAGTCGACGCCGTAATTCCGAGGACGACGGCAAGCGCAACCGTCGCCATGATCGTTCTTCGCATTGCTTCTCCTTGAGAATGATGTGCTTGCCGGGGGCAAGACGTGACGAGGCGACACTAACCGCCCAAAGGTCCAGACGCTAGCCCGGCCCAAATGTTGGCTAGCCGAGGCCGATCTCGGTCGCCAGCGCCTCCGCCTCGTCGAGGTCGTCGGACATCGCCTCGATCCCGCTCGCCCAGATCGATGCATCCGTGAGGTCGAGGCCCACCATTCGGGCCAGCTCCTCCGGCGACTTCGACCCACCGGCCCGCAACAGGTCGAGGTACGGCCCGACGATCGCGTCCCCCTCGCGCAGGTACGAGCGGAAGACTGCCAGGGCAAAGAGGTACCCGTAGGAGTATGCGTACACATAGCCGGGGCTGTTCGTGAAATGCGGGATGTAGCTCCACCACGTGTCGTACCCCCCGAGACCGACCGAATCCTGGAAGAGCGCGGACTGGCACTCGATCCAGAGCTCGTTCAGACGCTCCGTCGCCAACTCACCCTGCTCGCGGCGCTCCGTGTGCACGAGGTTTTCGAAACGGTTCATCGCGATCTGGCGGAACGTCGTCGCGATAGCGTCCTCGAGCTGCCCCGTGAGAAGGTCGAGGCGCCGCCGTGGATCGTCCTCGGCGGCGAGAAGTCCCTTGAACGTGAGCGCTTCGCCGAACACCGATGCGGTCTCTGCCGTCGTCAGTGGTGTCGATGCGTTGAACATCCCGAGCGGCTGAGCCAGCGAACCATGCAGGGCGTGCCCGAGCTCGTGCGCGAGCGTGAGGATCGATCGACGATCGCCCGTGTAGTTCATGAAGACGTACGGGTGTACACCCGGAACGTTCGTTGCGCAGTAGGCGCCGTGACGCTTGTCCGGCCGGACCGGAGCATCGATCCATCCCGCGTCGAAGAACCGCTCGACGGCCGCGCCCGCCTCGCCGGAGAAGCTCGTGTAGGCCTCGACCACGATCCGGCGCGCCTCGTCCCACGGGGTCTTGGACGCATCCTCGGCGACGGGAGCAAAACGGTCGTAGTGCTCGAGCCGGTCGAGGTCGAGCAGTTTCGCCTTGAGGCGGTAGTAGCGCTGAGGCACGTCGTACCGCGACGTTGCCGCATCGATCAGTGCCTGAACGGCGTCGTCGGACGTCTCGTTCGAGAGGTTTCGCGCCGTGAGCCAGGTTGGATAGCCGCGGAGCCGGTCGTCGATCGACTTGTCGACGAGAAGCGTGTTGAAGATCGAGGTTCGGATCCGCAACGTCGGCTCGAGTGCCACGGTCACGGCCTCGGCAGCGCCTCGGCGGACTTCCCGCTCCGACGAGTAGAGCTTGGCCATCGCGGTTTCGAGCGCGACTGGCTCCGTCTCGCCGGGAAGGTCGACGCGCATGGCGCCCAGCACTTCCTCGTAGAGGCGCGACCAGGCCGACACACCCGAAACGGCCTTCTCGGTGATGATCTTCTCCTCCGGCTCGCTGAGGAGGTAGGGGCGGAAGACACGCTGGGTCGTCAGCCAGTGGCGCCAGTGGTCGAGCGCCGGATCCTCGAGCAGCTTGGCAGCGGGCTCCTCCTCGATCGCGGCCCACTCGAGGCCGAAGAAGAGGAGCTGTGTCTCGAGAGCGGCCGCCTTCTCGCCGAGCTTCGCGACGAGCGCACCGCGGGCGTTGTCGACCATGTCGGTCGAGAACTGCAGGTGGGCGTAGTAGAGAGCGCGCGTGGCGGTCGCTTCGATCCGCTCGACTTCGGCGATCGCCTCGGCGAGCTCGGGGGCCGAGAGGGCCGCGACCTTCTCGTAGTAGCGCTCGCGGAATGCGGCGGCGGCTGCCTCGGCGTCGGCCATATCGGCCTCGATCCGCGGGTCGTCGATTGCGGCGTACAGGTCGGAAAGATCCCAGGCGACGTCCTCTGCACCGGTCTGCTCAATGGTTGTCATGGAACAGGAGACTAGTCGAATCGCCGAAGCCCGTCAGAGCCGAACCGGGTCGGTGACCGGCGCCCGGCAGGCGAAGCGCTCGCAGACGTACACAGCTGCTCGCCCGTCGACGAGGGCCTTGCCTTCGAGGAGCGGCACGCCCTCTGCCGGGCCGATGGCGACCACGGTGTTCGGCGCGAACGGCGCGAGCGCGGCGCGCGCGACGGGGCTCGTGACGGGGCCGACGACGGCGATCTCACGGGGAGGAGCGAGCCAGAGGTCGAGCGCGCAAAGCGCCCACCCGAACGCCCCGGGCGCCCGGCCCACCATCGGCGCCACGAGTCTGAGGACGGACACCCCGAGACGCTCGAGCTCGTCGTCGCCCCAGGTCCGACCGAGCCGGAGCAGAACATGGGCGAGCATCGAGTTGCCCGACGGGAGCGGATTGTCGTCGAGCCCCTTGGTGCGCGCGACGAGCTCGTCGCCGGCCGACGGCGCGAGAAAGAAGCCGCCGTTCACCGGATCGTGAAACAGGTCGACGGCGAGAAGAGCCAGCCGGTGCGCCTCGAGCAGCCAGCGCTCCTCGCCGGTCGCGATGTGGAGCTCGATCAGACCGTGGGCAACGTTCGCGTAGTCGTCCAGAAAGCCCTCACCGCCGGCCTTCCCGACCCGCCACGAGCGCGAGAGCCGTCCATCCTCGCGCGAAAGCGGGCCGAGCAGGAACGTTCCCAGCGCCGCGTGCAGCTTCGAGCCAGTCGGCCCGGTCGAGGCGGCGCGCGGCTTCAGCGAGCGCGGCGAGCGCGAGACCGTTCCATGAGGCGAGCGCCTTGTCGTCGAGGCCCGGCTGAGGTCGCTTCGACCTCTCGGCGAAGAGCCGCGCACGAAGGTCTTCAGGCAGCTCGCCGCGGATGATCGAGCGTCCGTCCTCGAAGGGCTGCAGCAGCTCCGACGGCACTCCCTCTTCCTCGGTCCAGGTGAACGTCAGTCCCTCGACGCCGTTCGTGTCCGCGTCCTGGGCGGAGGCGAGTCCACCCTCCTGGAGGAGAAGCTCGCGAACGACGTAGTCGAGCGTGTCCTCGACGACCGCGCGATAGCGACCCTCACCCGTCACGACCCACGCGTGCAGATAGACGGAGGCGAGCAGGGCATTGTCGTAGAGCATCTTCTCGAAGTGAGGGACGAGCCAACGTTCGTCGACCGAGTAGCGATGAAAGCCACCTCCGACGAGGTCGAACATGCCACCAGCCGCCATCCCATCAAGCGTCTTGGTCACGATCGCGAGCGCCTCCGGCGAGTCGCGCCGAAGGAGGAACTCCAGCGTGGACGCAGGCGGGAATTTCGGTGCTCGCCCGAAGCCGCCGTGGGTCGGATCGAACGTCCGCGCGATCCCGCGCTCGGCATCTGCGAGGAGAGCGGCGGTGAGTGGTTCGCTCGACGGCTCGATCCTCGCTGAATGACCAATCGTTTCGACGAGCCTCTGAGCCTGCGCGACGATGTCGGAATGCTGCGTGCGCCATGCCTCCGCGACGGCGAGAAGCAGTTGGGAAAACGACGGCATCCCGTGTCGGGGCTCGGGCGGAAAGTACGTTCCGGCGTAGAACGGCGCACCTTCCGGCGTGAGGAAGACCGTCATCGGCCACCCTCCCTGGCCGGTCATCGACACGGTCGCATCCATGTAGAGCGCGTCCACGTCTGGCCTCTCCTCGCGATCGACCTTGACGTTGACGAAGTGCTCGTTCATGAGCGCCGCCGTACCGGCGTTCTCGAACGACTCATGCGCCATCACGTGGCACCAGTGGCAGGCGCTGTAGCCGATCGAGAGCAAGATCGGCCTGCTCTCCTCACGCGCGCGCTCGAGCGCCTCGGTACCCCACGGATACCAGTCGACCGGGTTGTCCGCATGCTGCAACAGGTAGGGGCTCGTCTCGGAGCCGAGGCGGTTCATGCCTCCAGCCTACGTCTGGGCCGCGATCGGAGGTCGTACTGTGCGCACGGCGGGGATACGATTTCTCCATGTCGACGCTGCCGACCGGGACCGTCACATTCGTCTTCACCGACATCGAGGGATCGACGAGGCTGCTCCAGCAACTCGGAGATGCCTATGCCGACGTGACGCGCGACCACCGCCGGATCGTCAGGGAGGCGTTCGACGCGCGCGGAGGCAGCGAGATCGACACGCAGGGCGACGCGTTCTTCTACTCGTTCGCCCGAGCGCGAGACGCGATTCTCGCCGCGGTCGAGGCGCAGCGCGCGCTGGCTGCGCACTCATGGCCCGACAACGCGAGCGTCCTCGTGCGGATGGGGCTCCACACCGGCGAGCCGGCCCTCAGCGAGCAGGGATACCTCGGCCTCGACGTCGTCCGGGCATCACGGATCTGCGCTGCCGGTCACGGTGGTCAGATCCTGCTCTCGGAGACGACCAGGGCGCTCATCGGGAACGACCTTCCGGAGGGAACGAGCATCGTCGATCTCGGTGAGGCGAAGCTCAAGGACATCCAGCACGAGCGCCTCTACCAACTGTCGCACGACGACGGTCTCTCGTTCCCGCCCCTCAAGATCGAGGCCGTCCAGAGCAGCGGCGGCACCATGGAGGAGCGCTTCGAACAGCGCATCGAGGAGCACATCGAGCGCCGACTCGAAGCGGCGCTGATGTCGGAGGGGACCGGCAAGAGCCTCGTCGGTCTCGCCCTCGGCGGGCTGTCGATCGCCGCGGTGGGGCTCGTCCTGCTCGCCCTTCTCGTGGTGGGGATCGTCCTTCTCGTCAGACTCGTCTTCTGACCCCTCCGAGCACGGTGCGCGCGCCTCGGAGCCGCGTCCGCAACAGCCCCCGGGCGCGAGATGAGTCGAGCGAGCAGTCGAGCGGTCGGCCGGGAGGAGCGGGAGCCTGCCGTACCGGATGTCCGACGACGAGTTCGGCCAGCTCGGCACGGGAGACGTCGTCTGTACCGGCAACGTGGAGTGGCCCGGAGAGGTCGAGGGCGGCCAGCTCGAGCAGCGCCGCCGCGAGATCACCGACCTGGATCGGCGAGCGGATCTCGTCCTCGTAGAACGTCGCCGAGGGATCGAGGGCGACGAGCTCGTGTTTCGACGGGGTGTGACCGGGGCCGCCGATGATGAGCGAGGTGCGGACGATCAGTGCGCCCGGTGCTGCCTGCGCCACGCGCTCTTCGGCTTCCGCCTTGGCCCGTCCGTATTCGGTGCACGGGGACGGGAGGTCGGCTTCGAGATACGGCCGGCCCTTGCGCCCGTCGAAGACGACGTCGGTCGAGAGGTGAAGCAGGCGGGCGCGGATCGCCCTTGCCGCGCGGGCGACGTTCTCGGAGCCCTCGACGACGACCTCCCTCGCCCCCTGCCCGTCCTGCCGGTACGCCGTATGGATCACGACCTCGGGGTGGAGCCGGTCGAAGAGCGCCTGCACCGCATCACCGTCGCGCACGTCGACCCGCTCGCTCGTGGCTTCGGGGAACAACGTGAGGAGCTCGGCGCCGAGAAATCCCGTGGCACCGGTGACGTGAATCCTCAAGGCTCCGTGTCGCGCGGAGCCGGCTGCGCGGCGGCACCACTCTCGCGGCGCTTCCGAATCACCTCGATGACGAACGCGAGCGTAAAGGCGACGCCGAGTCCGAGGAGAACGCCCTTCCACGGCTGCTCCTCGAACTGCTTGCCGCCGATGTAGCCGAGCATCGCCGCGTACGTCGCCCAGAGCACGCCCGCGATGATGTCGTAGCGAAGGAAGCGATGCCAGGAAAGGCCCTTCGTGTACCCCGACGTGAACGTCACCGCGGTTCGGCCGAACGGGATGAAGCGCGCGACGAGGATGATGTAGCTGCCACGTTCTTCGAGTTGCTTCTCTGCCCAGTCGAACCCCCGATGCGCCTTCTCGTGCCGGAACAGTCGTCTCACCGTGTGCTCTCCGGCAAACGTCCCGATCCCGTACGAGATGTTGTCACCGATCACCGCCCCCGCCCACGCGCAACCGATCACGAAGAAGAGGTTGAGGTCACCCGCGCCCGCGAGTGCGCCGGCCAGGATGACCAACGACTCGCTCGGGACGACCGGGAAGAACGCGTCCAGGACAGCGACGCCGAAGATCGCCAGGTAGCTCCAGTTGGAGCCCGAGACCCAGTCGATCATCTGCGCGAACACGACTGCATCCTCGCAGAGACCCGAACGGCGATGATGGGGCAATGGCGCACACGCCGCTCACGGGGATCCGGGTCCTCGATGTCACGACGTCGATCGCGGGTCCGTATTGCGCCCAGATCCTCGCCGCCCTGGGTGCCGACGTGATCAAGGTCGAGCGTCCTGACACCGGGGACGACGGGCGCGCCTGGGGGCCGCCGTTCTGGAACGGCGAGGGAGCGATGTTCCTCTCGGCGAACGCCGGCAAGCGGTCGCTGGCGTTGTCGCTCCGCGACCCGCGCGGACTCGAGGCTCTGCTGCGTCTCGTCGACGGCTCGGACGTGTTCCTTCAGAGCCTCCGCCCGGGACTTGCGGAGGAGCTCGGCCTCGGCGCGGGTGCGTTACGCGACCGCAATCCCGGTCTCGTCTACTGCTCGCTCGGCGCATACGGTCACGTCGGCCCGCTCAGGCACGAGCCCGGCTACGACGCGCTCATGCAGGCGGCGGGCGGGCTGATCTCGATCACCGGCGAACCTGGCCGTCCCGGAGTCAGGGTCGGATCGTCGTTGATCGACCAGGGAACCGGCACCTGGGCCGCCCTCGGCGTGCTCGCCGCACTCCTCGAGCGAACGCAGACCGGACGCGGAGCCGATGTCGACGTGTCGCTGTACGAGACGGCGATCGGGTACATCGGCTACCACCTCGTCGGGTATCTCGCCGACGGCACGGTGCCACACGGGCAGGGCACGCAGTTCCCGATGGTGGCTCCGTACCAGGTGTTCGAGACCCGCGACGGCGAACTCATGATCGCGGGTGGAAACGACCGGCTCTTCGCCGCGATCTGCGGTGCCGTGGGCCGGCCGGACCTCGCGGACGACCCCCGCTTCCGCGCCAATCCGGACCGCGTACGCCACCGGGACGAGCTGCGAGCGATCCTGGAAGAGGTGCTCTCCCAGCACGACAGTGCCCATTGGCAGGAGAAGCTGACGGTAGCCGGCGTGCCGGCCGCTCCGGTGGCAAACGTGGAAGACGTCGCGCGCTCGCCGCAAACCGAGGCGCTCGGAATCCTGCAACCGCTCGACCACCCGACGATCGACGATTTCAAGCTCACCGCGCTTCCATTGTCGATCGACGGTGAACGAGCTGTCCATCCGTCCCCGCCGCCCGCGATCGGCCAGCACACCTCTGCTGTGCTCCGCGAAGCGGGATACGACGACGACGAGATCGCGGCTCTTGCCGCAGAGGGAGTGATCCGCACGTGAGTCACGTCTCCGCATCGTTCAGCGCCACCATCAGAGTGCAGACTCAGCGACGCGCCGGGATCGTTCGCGCGTCTTGCCGAGGCAATCGGCGACGCGGGCGGATCGCTCGGTGCGATCGACCTCGTCCGAGTCGAGAAGGGAACGAAGGTTCGCGACGTCACGGTCGACGCTGCCGACTCGGAGCATCTCGAGCGAATCGTCGAGAGCGTCCGGAAGACCGAGGGCGTCGAGGTCGAGCACGTCTCCGACCGCACGTTCCTGATGCACCTCGGCGGCAAGATCGAGATGGTCCCGAAGCTCTCCGTCAAGACGCGAGACGACCTCTCGATGGCCTACACGCCGGGGGTCGCCCGGATCTGTCAGGCGATCGCAGGCGATGTCAGCCTGGCCTGGAATCTCACGATCAAGCAGAACACGGTGGCGGTCGTCTCCGACGGAACGGCGGTGCTCGGGCTCGGCGACATCGGTCCCGAGGCCGCGATGCCGGTGATGGAGGGCAAGGCGCTCCTGTTCAAGGAGTTCGGCGGCGTCGACGCGTGGCCGCTCTGTCTCGACACGAAGGACACCGACGAGATCGTTGCGATCGTCAAGGCGATCGCGCCCGGTTTCGGCGGCATCAACCTCGAAGACATCTCGTCTCCGCGTTGCTTCGAGATCGAGAGGCGCCTCCGGGCGGATCTCGACATTCCGGTCTTCCACGACGACCAGCACGGCACGGCGATCGTCGTGCTCGCGGCTCTGTTGAATGCCCTGCGCATCGTCGAGAAGCGGATCGAGGACATCAAGGTCGTCATGACGGGTGTCGGCGCGGCCGGCGTCGCTGTCACCGACATTCTCCTCAACGCGGGGGTCCGCCACGTCATCGGGGTCGACCACGGCGGGGCGATCTATCTCGGCCGTGAGGATCTCAACCCCGTCAAGCAGGCGTACGCCGAGCGCACGAACGCGGAGGGAGTCAGAGGCGAAGCGGACGACGTGCTCGCCGGCGCCGACGTGTTCATCGGCCTCTCCGTCCCGGGCGCGGTGACGGTGGCGGGAATCGAGCGGATGGCGGACGATGCAATCGTGTTCGCCATGGCCAACCCGACCCCGGAAATTGCCCCGGAGGATTTACCTGCCGGGAAGGTCGCAGTCGTCGCGACGGGCCGCTCGGACTATCCGAATCAGATCAACAACGTCCTCGCGTTTCCCGGCGTGTTCCGCGGGGCCCTCGATGTGCGGGCGAGCACGATCACCGAGGGCATGAAGGTAGCGGCCGGCCACGCGATCGCCTCGGTGATCACCGCCGAGGAACTCGGCGCTGAGTACGTGATTCCGAGCGTGTTCAACCGCGACGTCGCTCAGGCCGTGGCCTCGGCGGTCGCCGAGGCGGCCGAGCTCGACGGGGTCGCGCGACGCACGCGCCCCTAGCTGGGCGTACCGGCTGGGGACACGACCCCGAGCTACTCGTAATGCAGTGCCTCGAGCGGGTTCAGCTTCGCGGCGCGACGTGCCGGCATGATCGCCGCCAGCATTCCGACGACGATCGCGACGATCGTGAGCACGGCGAGCTGAACCCACGGAACCGCAAAGCGCACTTCGTACTCGGAGAGCGCACGATTGACGAGCGCCGCGAGGAAGATCCCGAGCGGCAGGCCGATAGCCGCACCGATCAGTGCTGTGATGATGCTTTCTTGCCGAATCATCCGTCGCACTTGCCGGCGTGTCATCCCGATCGCGCGCAGCATCCCGATCTCCCGCGTGCGTTCGTAGACCGACAACACGAGCGTGTTGATCATCCCGAAAACGCTGACGAACACGGCCAGGGTGAGCATGACGTAGAGGAATGAGATGAACTCGTTGAAATCGGCGTCCTCGCGGTTGATCCACTCCTCACGCGTCTCGATCTGGGTGTCGGGGAAGCCGGCAATCGCCGCCTCCACCTGCACGCGAGTCTCCTCGTTCGGTTCGCCAGGAACATTTGCCCACGTCCAGCGGTTGCGAGGACGGTCATAGAGCGTGTCGAACAACTCGGTCGAGACGTTGACGCTCTCGATGAGCGGGTAGAACGGCGGCGGGCGGAAGAGTCCGGCGACGGTGACCTCCGCGGATCGGTCTGCTGTCGAGCGGATCGTGAGCACGTCGCCCACCGAGATGCCGTGATCCTCGGCATAGTTCGAGCTGACGACGGCACCCGTCGTGCCGAGTGTCGCGAGTACCGTGTCGTCGCCCTCGGTCCAGTCGAAGACGTATGCCTTGGCGATCGAGTCCGGCTCGATCCCGCCGACCTCCGTCGATACGTCATTGACCAGACCGCCGTCCGACCGCACGCTCGTGACCACTTCGAGCGCACTCGAGGCCGCAAGCGCGTCACCCGCGGCGGCAACAAACGGCGTGTACCCGTCGAGGGAAGTGACGACATAGTCGGCCGCGATCTGCTCCTCGATCGCCTGGCGGTTGGACGCCTTCATCCCGTTCGTCAGGGTCGCGATGAAGGCGACGAGCGCGATCCCGATCATCAGCGCCGCTGCGGTCGCAGCCGTCCGGCTCGGGTTCCGTCGGGCATTTTCTCCCCCGGTCCGAGCGACAACGCGATCCGGAACGACCCCGGGGAACTCGGTCGGCCACTCGGGCACCCAGGAGGTCGCGGCTCGTCGCAGCCACATGACGAGGACGATCGGCAGGAGCAACGGGTTGAGGATCGCCCCGGCGACGAACGCGGGAATGCGACGCGCTGCATTTCCGGGACCCCAGGCTCCGAAGCGAAGGAGCCAGTATGGGAGGAGCACGAGCGGCCAGAACAGGACGGTGAAGACGAACGCGGCCCAACGGGCAATCGGGCTGCTGACCACGGCGAGCGGCCGCACGATATGCGACGAGAGCATCGCGACGCCGAGGAAGAGGAGGACGACGCCCGCCGCAATCGAGAGGAGACGATCGCTCGTGCCGAGCTGATCCGTGAACATCGCGCGGGCCAGGATCGCGAGGGCGGCGGCGATCACAAGGCTCCCGATCCAGGGCACGAACGGCGCCAGCCGGGACTTCGGCAGCGTCGCGCCCTCTCGGACCGCGGCGATCGGCGGCACGCGAGTCGCCCTGATCGCTGGAAACAGTCCCGCCAGCAGGGTGATACCCACACCCACGGCGAGCGCAACGACCACGGTACGTACGGCGAACACACGGTCCGCTGTCGGTAGCTCGATTCCGAGCGCGCGGAAGAGACCCTCGATCCCTTCGGCAAGGAACACGCCGAGACCGAGGCCGATGAGCGAGGCGAGGAGTCCGATGACGAGTGATTCGAGAACGACCGAGCCGAGAACCTGCCGCCGAGACGCTCCGATCGTCCGCAGCGTCGCAAACTCGCGCGTGCGTTGGGCAACGGTGATGGACAGGGTGTTGAAGATCACGAATGCACCGACGAAGAGCGCGATGCCGGCGAACACGAGGAGGAAATAACGGAAGATGGATGTGAACTCGTCGACCTCCTTCACCGCGTCCGCAGCCTCCGCCGTTGCGCTCACGACGGTTGCGCCGACCGGAAGGGCCGGTGCGATCGCCGCAACGAGTTCGTCCTCCGTCACACCCTCTTTGGCGGCGGCGGAGATGGCGTCGTACTGCCCATCACGACCCAGCAACTCCTGCGCAGCCGGCACCGTGAATACCGCGAAGCTCGCGTTCCCGATGCTGTCGACACTGCCGTAGCGTGCGACCCCCACGAGCTCGAAGGGACGTTTCGGCTTGAGCGTCGTGATCTCGACGGTGTCGCCGACGTCATACCCGCGATCGTCCGCGGTCCCGGCGTCGATGACGACCTCGTTCGGCGCGGCGGGCCATCGCCCCTCGAGAATGTTCAGCGGGTTGAACTGCGCGAGAGCGGGCGTCGTGTCGATGCCGAATCCAAAGGACGGCGCGCCCTCGGAGCTGACGGCCTCGCCGTCGCGGTTGAGGATCTTCGTGTAGCGCTCGTCGATGACGGTCCCGGTGGCGAGAGCGACTCCATCGACGCCACGAACGGTCTCGAGAAGCGACGCATCCACGGGCGGCTTTGGCGGCTTCTCGCCATCGATCGAGATGTCGAGCCCTTTGCCCGTGACGACAGCGTCGGTGCCCGCGTACGACTCCGTGAACAGCGTCTTGAAGGCACTGTCGATGGTGTCCGTGAGGATGTAGGTGCCGCTGATCATCGAGACGCCGAGGACGATCGCGATGGCGGTCAGGACCGCCCGGAGCTTGCGCCCGGCAAGACCGCGGAGGGCGACCTTGATCACGCTGCCGCGACCTCTTCCATGGCGGCGAGGATGTCGTGCTGGGTCGATTGACCGAGCTCTCGCACGATCTGGCCGTCGGCGAGGAAGAGCACGCTATGCGCGACCGCGGCGGCCCGCGCGTCGTGCGTCACCATCACGATCGTCTGGCCATACTCATCCACCGAGCGGCGTAGGAGTTCGAGGATCTCGGCGCTCGTGGACGAGTCGAGGTTTCCGGTTGGCTCATCGGCAAAGAGAACCGTCGGCCGCGAGATGAGCGCGCGGGCGATCGCCACCCGCTGCTGCTGCCCACCCGAGAGCTCGGACGGCCTGTGCGCGAGCCTGTCCTCCAACCCGACATCCGCAACGACCCGCTCGAACCACCCGTCGTCGGGCTTCGTGCCCGCGATCGTCAACGGCAGGAGGATGTTCTCCTTCGCGCTGAGCATCGGGAGAAGATTGAAGAACTGGAACACGAAACCGATGTGCTCCCGCCGGAGCTTCGTCAGGGCGTTGTCGCCGAGCGTCGTGATCTCGACTCCCGCGATGCCGACTGACCCGGACGTCGGCTTGTCGAGACCGGCAAGGATGTGCATCAGCGTCGACTTGCCGGATCCTGACGGGCCCATGACAGCGGTAGCCCGACCGGGAGCGATCTCGACCGTGACGCCACGCAGCGCGTCGACGACGGTTTCTCCCTCGCCGTACCGCCGCGTAACGTCCCGCGCGACGACGACCGCACCGTTCTCATTGCTCATTCGTACCTCCTGGGCGGACTCGCGACAATCGAATTTGCTCTTCTGCTGACGACTCAGCGGTGAGGGTGACCCGAATTCACCGCGTGTAAACCGGAGTCATATCGCATGCTGGCCCGCGCCGCCAAGCACATCGCCGGGAATCCTCACGAGCTGTGGCCACCGTCGCGCGCAACGCTGATGCCTCAGCCACCTACACCGCAGACCTTCCGTCCTCGATCGGGACGATCAGCACAGGCCGGGTCGACCGATGAACGAGCTTGTGGGGGACGGCGCCGAGAATCACACCCTTCAACGGCCGCTCACTCATCGTGCCAACGACGATCAGTCGGGCATCCTTCGACTCGGCAACGTCGAGCAGGGCGGCAACGGGGCGCTCGATCACGACAACGGACTCGACGGAGACGCCCGCGCGCTCCGCCCGGGCGGCTGCTTCGACTACGACCCTCCTCCCGATCTCCTCCAACGCGGCCCGATGCTCCTGCCACTCCTCCCCGACCGAGCGACCGGGTGGCTCGGCCGCGTACACCACGACGAGCCGATCGCCAAGCGCCGCCGCAAGCGCAATCGCCTGCTCGAGGGCAGCTTGCCCACACTCCGAGCCGTCATACCCAAGCACGATGCTGGACATCAGCGCACCTCCTCTGCCGCCAGCATGCCCCCTGCGGCGATCTCCGGATCGATGGCCTCGAACGCCTTCCGTCCGAAGTACCGCTCATGCCCACCGATGCGCCACAGCACAAGGAGCACGAGTCCGAGGAGAAAGAACCCCAGCGCGATCACGAGGGGCACCCCCATGCCAAGGAGTGAGCTGCCCGAATATGAGGCGCCGGAATCGGCGAGGTCCCACGCCGAGCGAAAGAACAGGAACGTCAGGATGAGCGCTCCAACAACCGGTGCAACCCCCATGAAGAGGAGATTCTTGACCGACTTCAGCAGTTCCCTACGGTGATAGATCGCACACGCGAATCCGCTCAGGGCATAGTAGAACGCGATCATCAGCGAGAGAGCCGAGAGCGTGTCGAACAGAAAGTTCTCCGAGATGAGCGCACTCGGGACGTACCAGAGGGTGGCTGCGACAGCGATCACTGCAGTGGAGAACGCAGGTGTCTGGAACCGCGGATGGATCTTCCCGAATGCGGACGGAAACGCTCCCTGACGTCCCATCGACATCGTCGTCCGCGATGCGGGGATGATGGTGGTTTGCGTTGACGCGACGGCCGAGGTGACAATCGCGAGCACGACGAGCTTGTCCAGTGGCGACCCCAGAACATCAGCGGCCAGGAAGCTGAAGATCCCGTCGTCGTCGTCGAATCCGGCCAGCGTGTCGAGCCCCGCGTACGCGACGACGGATGTCGTGACCACCACGTACGTGACGAGAAGCACGAGCGTGGAGACGATCGCGGCAAGTCCCGGCGCTTGCCGTGAATCCCGAGTCTCCTCGGTCAGGTTCACAGCGCTCTCCCAGCCCCAGTAGATGAAGACCCCGATCAGGAGCGCCGAGACGAGTGAAGAGAGATCGCCGACGGCGAACGGCGAGAGCCAGGACAGCTCTGGCCGTAGCGATCCCTGGGGCGCGCCGCCATCGTAGACCTTGTAGAGAGCCACGCCGGCAAATACGAGCAGCGCCAAAACCTGGCCGATGATCATCCAGTTCTGCACGTGCGCCGAGAGCTCGGTGCCCATGATGCACACGGTGGTCATGACCGCGATGATGGCCACCGCGAGGGCGACGACGGCGATCTTCGATCCCGCTGCCGAGTCCCAACCTACGAGCAGGTACAGGTACCGCGCTCCCACGTCGGCGAGGGAGCCAACGACGAGAATCCCGGTCGTCGTGATCGCCCATCCGCCCATCCATCCCGCCCAGGGTCCCATGGCGCGTGTCACCCACGAGAACGTCGTGCCGGCATCCGGATCCGCACGGTTCATGTAGAAGAAGGCGGTCGCGATCAGGAACATGGGGACGAACGAGACGAGCATCGCCGCTGGCGCTTGCACAGCCACGGTGACGACAACGGTCCCGATGACGGCGGCAAGTGAATACGCCGGCGCCGTCGACGCGAGGCCGATGACGAGCGCATCGGTGAAACCGAGGGCGTCGTGGTCGAGCTCGCCTTCGACGACTTCTACCGAGCGAGCGCTGTCGTCGTTCACACGTACTCCTCAGGGTGATGGGCACTCGCTCTGTGATTCCGCGCGCCCGGTTATTGCTCGGATTACCCGAGCTTCACGCAGACGTGCTTGACGCGTGTGTACTCCTCCATCGAGTACGCCGACATATCCTTGCCGTAGCCGGATTCCTTGAAGCCGCCGTGCGGCATCTCCGGCGTCAGTGGGAACAGGTGCTCGTTGACCCAGACGCAACCGAAGTCGAGCTGCCCGGCGACCTTCAAGGCGCGCCCGACGTTTTCGGAGAACACCGACGAGGCGAGTCCGTAGCGGACGTCGTTCGCCATCGCGACGGCTTCTTCATCCGACGAGAAGCGCTGCACCGTGACGACGGGACCGAAGACCTCGCTCTGCACGATCTCGGCGTCCTGTTTCACATCCGCCACGAGGGTCGGCTTGACGAAGTAGCCGCGATCGCCGGTTACCTCTCCACCCGTCAGCACCGTCGCTTTCGCGTCCACGGCGCGCTCCAGGAAGCCGAGCACGCGCTGCTGCTGCTCCTCCGAGATCACGGGGCCCATGCCGATCTCGTCGTCGGTCGCGGGGTCGCCGACCGTCAGCCCACTGACCGCATCGATCGTCTGGGAGACGACGTCGTCGTAGATGCGCTCGCTGACCAGCAAGCGTGACGAAGCCGTGCAGTCCTGTCCCGAGTTGAAGTAGCCGCCGATCTTGACCGCTGCAGCGACGGTCGCCGGATCGGCGTCGTCGAGCACGATCATCGGTGCCTTGCCGCCGAGTTCGAGATGGACGTGCTTCACGGTGTCCGCCGCGTTCTTCGCGATCAGCTTTCCGGTGGCCGTATCCCCGGTCAGCGAGACGAGCGCGATCGCAGGATGGCGGACGAGCGCGTCACCGACGGGGACGCCGTCACCCGTGACGACCTGGAGCACCCCGGGCGGGAGGATGTCCTGCGCCAGTTCGACGAACCGCAGCATCGTCAGGGGCGTCTGCTCGGCCGGCTTGATGATCTGGACGTTGCCGGCGGCGAGCGCGGGTCCCATCTTCCAGACAGCCATGAAGAGCGGGTAGTTCCAGGGGCAGATACCTGCGACGATCCCGAGCGGCTCCCGGCGGATCATCGACGTGTAACCCTCGACATACTCGGCTGCCGCCTTGCCCTCGAGATTCCGCGCCGCTCCGGCGAAGAACCGCAGGTTGTCGGCCATGATCCCGGGCTCGTCGACCGCCACCCACCAGGGCTTGCCCACGTTGCGCGATTCGAGGCGGGCGAGCTCCTCGGCGTTGTCGTCGATCACATCGGCCAGCTTGAGGAGCAACTCCATCCGGTCTTTCGGAGTCTTGAACCGCCATTCGTCCCACGCCTTCTTCGCGCTCGCCACCGCGCGCTCGACGTCGTCGGCCGTGCCGCGCGGGACCTCGGCCATGACGTCGCCGGTCGCGGGGTTGAGCACGTCCATCGTCTCGCCTGACGACGAGTCGGTGAATTCCCCACCGATGAACATCTTGTGCTGGGTTACGGCAACGCTCATGTCGTGTCCTTCCGTCGAACGCGAAATCGTCGTGACGCGAGCGTACCACTGTCCCTCGTGACACCAGGTCGGGTGCGGCGCCCCGTCGTTCAGGTAGAACCAACCACAATGAAGATCCTCGTGATCGGCACGGGCGGCGTCGGCTCGGCATTTGCCGCGATCGCGCAACGCCGCTCGTTCTTCGACCGCATCACGCTGGCCGACGTCGATCCTTCGCGGCCGCAGGCGGTCGTCGATCGGCTCGGTGACCACGACCGCTTCAACGCCGCTCGGGTCGACGCGTCGAGCGAGGACTCGATCATTTCGCTGATCCGGGACGTGAAGGCCGATGCCGTCCTCAATGCCACGGACCCTCGCTTCAACCCGCAGATCTTCGACGCGTGCCTGCAGGCACGGCGTCACGTATCTCGACATGGCCGCAACGCTGTCACAGCCGCATCCCGAGCACCCGTACTCCGAGACGCATGTCAAGCTCGGCGACTACCAGTTCGCGCAGCACGAGAACTGGCTCCAGGCCGGCCAGCTCGCGCTCGTCGGGATCGGCGTCGAACCGGGCGCAGCCGACGTCTTCGCGCGACATGCGGCGGACGAGCTGTTTTCGGAGATCGACGAGATCGGCGTGCGCGACGGCGCGAACCTGATCGTCGAGGGATACGACTTCGCGCCGACGTTCTCGATCTGGACGACGATCGAGGAGTGCCTCAACCCGCCGGTGATCTGGGAAAAGGGGCGAGGGTGGTTCACCACCGAACCGTTCTCGGAACCGGAGATCTTCGACTTCCCCGAGGGGATCGGGCCGGTCGAGTGCGTCAACGTCGAACACGAAGAGGTCCTGCTCGTCCCGCGTGTGATCGAATGCAATCGGGTCACGTTCAAGTACGGGCTCGGCGACGAGTTCATCGGCGTCCTGAAGACGCTGCAGAAGTTGGGCCTCGACTCGACGAAGAAGGTGAAGGTCGGCGGAGTCGAGGTCGTCCCCGCGGGACGTGGTGGCGGCTGCGCTGCCCGATCCGATGACGCTGGGCGACAGGATGGTGGGCAAGACCTGTGCCGGCACGCTCGTCACCGGCCTCGGCAAAGACGGGCGGCCCCGGAAGACCTACCTCTACCACGTCGTCGACAACGAGTGGTCGATGCGCGAGTACGGCTCGCAGGCCGTCGTGTGGCAGACGGCGATCAACCCCGTCGTCGCACTCGAGTTGCTCGCGGAGGGAACGTGGTCGGGATCCGGGGTGCTCGGACCGGAGTCGTTCCCGGCTCAGCCGTTCCTCGACAAGCTCGCCGAGCTCGGCTCACCCCACGGCGTGCTCGAGATGGTGTGATGAGGGCGGATCCCGCGCGACGCGCACCAGCCCGGGATGCGTAGGATCCCGTGATGGCGCTCGTCCTCTTGCGCGCACCGCTGTCGGAGCTCGCCGGCGGGCGAGAGTTCTCGCTCGAGGGCGGGACGGTGCGAGAGGTTCTCGTCGCACTCGAGGTGACGAGCCCCCCCGTGTCGGGGTGGGTGCTCGACGAGCGGCGATCGATTCGGCAGCACGTCAACGTCTATGTGAACGGCGAGATTGCAGCCGAGGAGACGCCCGTCGGAACGGCCGACCGGGTCCACGTACTGCCGGCGATTACAGGAGGTTGAGATGACAGAGCTCTTGGTCGGGACGAAGAAGGGACTGTTCGTACTCGACGGCGACGTCGACCGTGGGTTCGAGGTATCCGCCCGGGCCTTCGCCGGGCCAGTCGGTCGAGTACGCGATGCGCGACCCTCGATCGGGTCGTTACCTCGCGTCTGTGACGTCGTGGTTCTACGGTGGGCGGATCTGGATGACCGACGATCCGGCGGGCGAGTGGCGGGAGGCGGAGGGAACCGCCCTGCCCGAAGACGGGGATGCGTCCCTCGCCAGGATCTGGGTCATCGCACCGGGCGAAGCGGACGGGCTCCTGTACGCCGGCGGCGACCCCGGCTGTCTGTTCGAGAGTCACGACGGTGGGCTCACGTGGGCGCTCAACCGCGGGCTCTGGGATCATCCGGAGCGACCCGACTGGACTCCCGGCGGGGGTGGACTCTGCCTGCACACGATCGCGCCTTGGCCGGGCGACCCCGACAAGCTGATGGTGGCGATCTCTGCCGTCGGTGTCTGCCTGTCGGACGACCGGGGTGCGACGTGGCGGTATTCGAACCACGGGATCGTGCCCGAGTACCTCCCCGAGGAGGCGCGCGACGTCCCGGCACAGCACTGCGTCCACAACGTGCGCCGGTCGGCGGCCCGTCCCGAACGACTCTTCATGCAGTTCCACGGCGGGGTCTACCGCTCCGATGACGCGGGCGCGACGTGGATCGACATCGGCGACGGGACCGACCTGCCGTCCGACTTCGGCTTCCCTATCGTCGTCGATCCGGCCGATCCAGACAGTGCCTACGTGATCCCGATGATCGGCGCGGAGGACCGGACGACGCCGGGCGGTTCGGTGCGGGTGTGGGAGACCCGGGACGCCGGCGCGACGTGGGTCCCGAGGGGAAACGGCCTGCCGGAGCAGGACGCATACCTGACGGTGCTCCGCGAGGCGTTCGATTCGAAGGGAGAGGCCGACAGCCTCGAGCTCTACTTCGGTGCGACCTCCGGCGACGTGTTCGGCTCGGCCGACGCGGGCGCCACCTGGTGCGCGGTTGCGGAACACCTCCCCCCCGTCCATTCCGTCCGGACGGCATAGCGCCGCACTGCTCGGTCGGCGCCGACGCCGATGCCCCGCACGCGCTCTGATCCGCGGGCGCACACGACCGCGAGCCCGCCGTGATCGACCGCTGTCGGGCGTCGCCGTGTCGCCGTCCCGGCCATTCGCTAGTTTTTGCCTATGAGTCGCAAACCTGTGGCGTCGACGCGACCGGCTCACGTCACCTTCGCCGCTGTGCTCCAGGTTCGGGACGGAATCCTGCAGGCACTCCTCTGGCGGAGAGCGCGGGCGCCGTTCGCCGGCTCGTGGGCCCTTCCCGGCGGCGTGCTCGGCGCCGACGAGACACTCGAGGGGTCGATCCGGCGCCACCTGGCGACGAAGGTCGATCTCTCCGACGTGGCGCACCTCGAACAGGTCGCGACCTACGGCGATCCCGGGCGCAACCCGGTGGAGCAGGAGATCGCGACTGCCTACCTCGGTCTCGTCCGACTCGGCGTCGATCCGTCGGTACCGGCCGACACGACGTGGCATCCGGTCGACGCCCTCCCTCCCACCGCGTTCGACCACGGCACGATCATCCACGCCGCGCGCGAGCGTCTGCGCGGCAAGCTCTCCTACTCCAACATCGGTTTCGCGCTCGCGCCCGCCACGTTCACACTGAATGAACTACGCGATATCTACGCGGCTGCGCTCGGGTACGACGTCACGGCGACGAACCTGAAACGAGTCCTCATCCGTCGAGGTGCGATCGCCGCCACCGGCAGCAGACGAGATCCGGGCCGGGTCGGCGGGCGCCCTGCCGAGGAGTTCGCCTTCTCCGAGCAAGCGCTCGAGATCACGGACCCCTTCGCCGCCCTTCGTCCGCCGGAGCGGCTGACCTGACGGGAAAGCGGCGAACGCCGCTTCAGCGCGTGTGCCAGAACACGGCGGCAGCAGCAGTTGCCTCCGCGACGATGCTCACGAGGGCGATGACCTTGAGCCAACGAGGAATCCGCATAGCGTCGATATCGGCTGGACGGGCGCCGCGCTTGAGCGTCGGCGGCGCCCCGGGCGGTCTCGCGTCAGGCAGCGTGCCGATCCGGGCGGATCGATCCCGGCCACGTCGTTGTCCATATTTTGTATAATGCCGGGATGCAGATCGCCGTCACAGGATCGTCCGGACTGATCGGCACCGCCCTCACCCGAGGGCTGGCAGCAGCAGGGCATGACGTCGTGCGCCTCATTCGCCGGGGTCCCGCCGGCCCGGGCGAGGCGCTGTGGAACGTCGAAACGGGCGCGATCGACGAGGGCGCGCTCCAGGATGTTGGCGCAATCGTCCACCTGGCCGGCGAGACGATCGGGCAGCGCTGGAGTCCGCAGGTGAAACAGCGCGTCTTGGATTCGCGCGTCGACGGGACGCGCCTCGTTGCCGAAACGGCGGCCCGGCTGCCGGGAAAACCTGTCGTGCTGTGCGCCTCTGCGATCGGGTTCTACGGCCCACGCGGTGACGAGGAGCTCGACGAGAGCTCGACCCGCGGGACGGGGTTTCTCGCGGATGTCGTCGGAGCGTGGGAGGCTGCAGCCGAGCCCGCTCGTGCGGCCGGCCTGCGAACGGTGCACATGCGTCACGGGCTCGTTCTCTCCAGGCGGGGTGGAGCGCTGCAGCGCCTGTTGTTGCCGTTCAAGTTCGGCGTCGGCGGACGAGTCGGGAACGGCCGCCAGTGGTGGAGCTGGGTCTCGCTCGACGACACGGTGGCCGCGTACCTCTTCGCGCTCGAGCAGCCTCTCGAAGGCCCCGTCAACGTGACTGCTCCACAGCCGGTGACGAACCGCGAGTTCGTCAAGGCGCTCGGCCGGGCCGTCCATCGCCCGACGGTATTTCCCTTGCCGTCTTTCGCAGTGAAGGCTGCGTTCGGCCAGATGGGCGAGGAGATGCTCCTCAGCGGGCAGCGCGTCGTGCCGGCGAAACTCGAAGCATCCGGCTTTACGTTCGGGCAGACCGGAATCGACGCGGGCATGGCACGCGCACTCGACGGGTGAGAACCCGCGCGATACCCTCGCGCCGATGACAACGGAACACGACGTCATCGTCGTCGGAGCGGGAATCGCGGGGCTCGCCTGCGCCAGAAGGCTGGTGAAGGCTGGGAAGCGGACCGTGGTCTTCGAGCGCTCGCACGCAATCGGGGGCCGGGTGCGGACCGACGTCGTCGACGGGTTCCAACTCGACCACGGCTTCCAGGTCCTCCCTTTTGCCTACCCCGAAGCGCGAGCAGCGCTCGACTACGACCGACTCGAGTTGGCGGCGTTCGAGAGCGGGGCGATCATCCGGCTCGAGGGCCGCTTCCGCCGTCTGGCAGACCCGCGCCGCGCTCCCATTCGCGGCCTCCGTTCGCTCGCGGGCGGGGTCGTCGGTGTCCGCGACGGAGCGGCCGCCCTTCGCCTCCTGCGGGGAACGAAGGGTGAGACGACCGCCGCCGAGGCGCTTCGCCGGGCCGGTATCTCGCGATCGATGGCAGAGCACTTCTTCGCTCCCTTCCTCCGCGGAATCTTCCTCGACGAGCGACTCGACACGTCGAGCAGGTTCCTCGACTTCGTGCTGCGGTCCTTCGCGCGCGGTCCGGCCGGGCTACCACGAAAAGGGATGGGCGCGATCGCCGAGCAACTCGCGGAGGGCCTCGAGATCCGCATGGGCACGGCCGTCGCCACCGTCGGCCCCCACGTCGTCTCGCTCGAGTCGGGACACCACGTGCGCGCCGGCGGGGTCGTCGTGGCGACGGCCGGACTCGTCGACGAGCCCGCCGACGGCTGGAACGGCGTCACGTGCGTGTACTACGACGCGCCGGCTCCGCCGATCCCGGGCCGATGGCTCACGCTCAACGGAGAAGGCGGCCCGATCAACAATCTCTGCGTGCCGAGCGAAGTCGTGCCGGACTACGCGCCACCCGGCCGCGCGCTCGTCTCACTGACGATTCTGGGTGGACGAGATCCCGACCGCGATGAAGTGGAACGCCAGCTGCGCAGATGGTTCGGCCCGGTCGTCTCCCAGTGGCGCCACCTTCGTACCTACCGGATCCCCCGGGCGCTTCCCGCCTTTCCCGTCGGTGGGTTTCCCGAGCAGCCGGTTCGGCTGGCGGCCGGCCTGTATGCCTGCGGCGACCACCGAGAGCACCCCTCGCTCAACGGCGCCCTCGCCTCCGGCCGCCGGGCGGCAGAGGCCGTGCTCGCCGACGCGGGCCGACGCGTCGCGTGATCTTGCGGCATACTTCCCTGGTTCACGGTTCCCGACGAAGGAGGGTGACTCGATGACCATCATTGCTTCCTCCTTTCCGCGCGTCGCGCGGTCCGTCGGCTAACCGGATCACGATCCGACTCCCGCACGGACCTCGCCGACTGGCGCGCACACCCGCGCGCCGCTTTCATGTACTCGAGGACGAAAGGGAGTTTTCACTTGTCTGAACTCGAATCGCTTGGCTGGAACCACCGGCTGACAGGTCTGTACGAACCGTTCGCGGGCGACGACGTCGTCGCAGGCAGGGTCGCGATCCAACATCGTGGTGCGTATGACGTGCTCACCGATCTGGGCGAGCTTCGCTGTGCCGTGCCGCGCCGCCTCGTCCACGAAGCCGCGACCACCGCCGACCTCCCCGTGGTCGGCGACTGGGTCGTGGTCGCACCCGGGCCGGAGGACGGCTCGGGAACGATCACGGCCGTCCTCCCTCGGTTGACGAAGTTCTCGCGCAAGACGGCGTGGCATGCGGCGGAGGAGCAGGTCTTGGCCGCGAACATCGACATCGCCCTCCTCGTCGCCTCGATGAACGAGGATCTCAGTCTGCGCCGTTTGGAGCGCTATCTGATCCTGGCCTGGGAGAGCGGCGCCCGTCCCGTGATCGTGCTGACGAAAGCCGATCTCCATGCGACGCCGGAACTGGTCGTCGCCGAGGTCGAGACGATCGCCGGGGGAGTCCCGGTGCTTGCGATCTCGAGCGTGACGGGACGAGGACTCGAGGACGTGAGTGCTCTGATCGGTCAAGGCCAGACGGCAGTGCTGCTCGGCTCCTCCGGCGTCGGCAAGTCGACGCTCGTCAACGCGCTCGCCGGCGAAGAGCTTCTCGCGACGCAGGAGATCCGCGAGGACGGCACCGGCCGCCATACGACGACGCGGCGGGAGCTGATCCAGCTGCCGGGCGGTGGGCTCGTGATCGACTCGCCCGGGATTCGCGAGGTCCAGCTCTGGGTCGCCGACGACGGCATCGACGAGGCGTTCGAGGACATCACCGAGCTGTTCGCGCACTGCAAGTTCTCCGACTGCGCCCACGACCGGGAGCCCGGTTGCGCCGTGCACGCCGCCCTCGAAGAAGGCACCCTCGCCGCGGATCGCTGGGACAGCTACTTGAAGCTCCAGGCCGAGCTCGCGCACCTCGAGCGAAAGCTCGACAAGCGGGCCGCATCGGAAGCCCGGAAACAATGGCGGGCGATCGGGCAGGCGGCACGCGAACAGGCGCGACTGAAGGGGAAGCGGTAGCGGGTGGGATGAGGCGAGCGCCTCATCCCACCCACTTCGCTACGGCGTCTCGACGTTTGCCGCCCCGGGGGTCGGCGTCGTCGTGAACGACCAGTCGGACGCAGCGTCGTTCGCGTCCGCCCCGTCCGGGATGCGCGCGAGCGTCCCGGTGACGGTGTTCGAATCGGCAACGTCGACCGGGAGCATCGTTCCTTCGACGAGATCGAACACGGCGCCGCCGATCGTCGCCGCATTGATCCCACCCTCGTAGCTCAGCGCGTCGAGGAGCGTCCCCGTGGTCGTATCGACGAGCGCGAGCCCGTCCGGGGCGCCGTTCTGCGGATCGACGTCGATCACGAGTTTCGCGCCGGGTTCGAGACTGCCGGTGAGCGCCTTCCGCGCGTACTCGGCCCCGTCGCCGCCGTTCACGAGCACGAGCGCAATCCCCTCGAGCGTGGCCGTCGCCGTGCCGGAGTTCGCGATCTCGACGAAGCCACCGATGTCGGCGCCGACCTGGTCGTAGTCGACCTCGTTGATGACGAGATGTGCCACTTCCGTCGGCGGGGGTGGCGGCGGCGGCCCACCCGTCTCGCAGGTGAGCGTGATCAGGTCGGTGGCCGTCGACCCCACGTCCACGTGCCCCGCGTCGCCGTCGAAGGTCGTGCACGGTGTCCCGGCGAGCTGGGCGACCGAAGTGAGCCCCGCTCCTGGTTCTCCCTTCGGCCCAGCCGGCCCGGGCGGGCCTTCGGGGCCGACGGCTCCGACATCGCCCCGCGGCCCTGCCGGCCCGACCTCACCCGGGGGACCTGCAGGTCCCTGCGCGGCCCACGTGAGGTACGTCTCGTTCTTCTTGCACGCATTCGCCTTGAAGACGATGCGGACGAGACCGTGGCGCACGTTGCGACAGGCTTCGAGGGTGTTCTGCGACTCGCCTGCCGCGGTTGCCATCGCCGCGGCGCCGGCCAGCACCAGCATGGCTGTCGGCACCGCTGCGAATGCGATCGATCGTCGATTCACGTCGTTCCTCCTTCGGTTGATGAGAGGCCGAAAGAGGTATCGCGACGACGCGGCGTCGCCTAGTGTCTTGTCAGGACACGCGGCCGGCGAGACGCCGTTTCAAGCCTGCGTGTGAGCACATCGTCACGGTTACGACACGGATGGTCGCCGTGCTCAGCGCTTCCAGGGTGGATCGACGTCGGCGTCGATGCCGTACCGCGCAATCGCCTCCTGCACGACGGCGGGCTCCACCACGCCGTCGTCTGCGAGCGCCTTGAGTGCCGTCACGGCGACGTGGTGCCGGTCGACCTCGAAGAACTCCCGGAGTTTGACGCGATAGTCGCTGCGGCCGAAACCGTCGGTGCCGAGGACGGTGTAGCGGCCCGGCACGAACTGTCGGATCTGGTCGGCGAACGTCCGCATGTAGTCGGTCGCAGCGACGAACGGGCCGGCGCGACCCGCGAGCGACGTCTCGACGAACGAGAGGCGGGCCTCCTCGGTCGGATGCAGCCTGTTCCAGCGCTCGACCTCGAGCCCGTCGCGCCGCAGCTCCGTGAAACTCGTCACGCTCCAGACGTCGCATGCGACGCCGAAGTCGCGCTCCAGGAGCTCGGCGCCGGCGAGCACCTCACGGAGAATCGTTCCGGAGCCGAGCAGCTGCACGCGCGTCCCGTCTCCCGTGCCTTCCCGGAGGAGATACATCCCGCGAAGAATTCCTTCTTCGGTGCCCTCGGGCAGAGCGGGCTGTACGTAGTTCTCGTTCATCACGGTGAGGTAGTAGAAGATGTCCTCCTGCTCCACGTACATGCGCCGGAGGCCCTCCCGGACGATCACCGCGAGCTCGTACGCGTAGGTCGGGTCGTACGCGCGGCAGTTCGGGACGACAGAAGCGAGGAGATGGGAATGTCCGTCTTCGTGCTGTAGTCCCTCGCCGTTGAGCGTCGTGCGTCCGGCAGTGGCGCCGATCAGGAACCCGCGGGCGCGGCTGTCTCCCGCCGCCCACGCGAGGTCACCGACACGCTGGAAGCCGAACATGGAGTAGAAGATGTAGAACGGCACCATCGTGACGCCGTGATTCGCGTACGACGTCGCTGCTGCGATCCACGACGAGAACGCGCCGGCCTCGTTGATGCCTTCTTGCAGAATCTGGCCGTGCTCGTCCTCCCGGTAGAACATGAAGTCCTCGGAGTCCTCGGGCTGATAGAGCTGGCCGACCTGCGAGTAGATACCGAGCTGGCGAAACATGCCTTCCATCCCGAACGTGCGTGACTCGTCCGGCACGATCGGCACCACGCGCTCTCCCATGGCGGGGTCGCGCACGAGCGTGTTGAGGATGCGGACGAACGCCATCGTCGTCGAGTTCTCGCGCTCTCCACTCCCCTCGAGCACTGTGTCGAAGGGCGGCGGCGTCGGCAGCGGGTCGGCAGCGGTGATGCGCGCAGGCAGGCTGCCGCCCAGTTTCGCGCGGCGCTCGAGCAGATACCGAAGCTCCGGGCTGTCCTCCGCTGGGCGGTGGAAGAACGCGCCGGTCGCCTCCTCGTCGCTCAGCTGCAGGCCGAGCCGGTCGCGGATCGCGAGCCGGGCCTCCTCGTTCATCGCCTTCTGCTGATGCGTGATGTTTCGACCCTCGCCGGCCACGCCCATCCCGAAACCCTTGATCGTCTTCGCAAGGATGACCGTCGGGCGGCCCGTTTCGCGCACCGCGGCGGCGTAGGCCGCGTACACCTTCTGCGGATCATGTCCCCCGCGGCGGAGTTCCCAGATCTGCTCGTCCGTCCAGTCCTCCACCATCGCGCGCGTCTCGGGGTACTTGCCGAAGAAGTGCTCGCGGACGTAGGCGCCGTCCTTCGACTTGAAGGTCTGGTACTCGCCGTCCACGGCCTCCTCCATGCGGAAGTGCAGCCAGCCTTCGGTGTCGGCCTCGAGCAGCGGATCCCACCCGGAGCCCCAGATCACCTTGATCACGTTCCAGCCGGCACCGCGGAAGTTCGTCTCGAGCTCCTGGATGATCTTCCCGTTGCCCCGCACCGGCCCGTCGAGGCGCTGCAAGTTGCAGTTGATCACGAACACGAGGTTGTCGAGACGCTCGCGCCCCGCGAGCGAGATCGCGCCCATCGACTCGGGCTCGTCCATCTCGCCGTCGCCCATGAACGCCCACACCTTGCGGTCGCCTGAATCCACGACGCCACGCGCGGCGAGGTACTTCATGAACCGCGCCTGGTAGATCGCCATCAGCGGCCCGAGCCCCATCGACACGGTCGGGAACTGCCAGAAGTCCGGCATCAGCCATGGATGCGGATATGACGACAGGCCGCCGCCTCCGACCTCCTGCCGGAAGCGGCGGAGCTGCTCCTCGGTCAGCCGCCCTTCGAGGAAGGCGCGGGCATAGATGCCCGGGGACGAATGGCCCTGCATGTAGACGAGGTCGCCGCCGTGCTCATCGGAGCGGGCGCGCCAGAAGTGGTTGAAGCCGACCTCGTACAGCGTCTCGGCCGACTGATAGCTCGCGATGTGCCCGCCGAGCTCCGTCGACTCGGCGTTCGCCTGCAACACGATCGCGATCGCGTTCCAGCGAACGAGGGCCGTCGCGAGCCGCTCGAGCTCGGGGTCGCCCGGCAGCGGCTCCTCCTCCTCGACCGGGATCGTGTTCACGTACGGGGTACTGAGCCCGGCGGAGACCACGACGCCGTATTCCTGCGCGTGGTCGATCGCCTGGTCGAGCAGGAAGCTCATCCGCTCGCGCCCGTCGACCTCGACGACCGCCTCGACCGAATCGAGCCACTCCTTCGTCTCGACAGGGTCGTCGTCGTGAAGATCGGAGGTTGTCACACCTTCAAGCCTACCGTCCGCGCGATGGGTTTCAGGAGGTCGTCCGGGCCGATCGGATCGCGCACGGCAGTTACCCTGCGAGACGATGTCGGCGGCAGAGAACACCCCCACCCCCGAACCGGCCGACGACGCCGCTGCGAGGCTACGCGCGGCGACCGAGCTGCTCGAGGACGTGGCGCAGAATCGCGGTCTGCTCGGCTCGCTCTCGGTCGAGGAGCGCGCGCGCCTGCTGACAGCGGCGGCCGACGTCTTCAATCCCGACGTCGTCCAACGTCGGCGCTTCACGAAGGCGAAGCGCAAGCAAGAGCGAGACGAGAGCCTCCGGAAGGACGAGTCGATGCTCGCGGGCACCGGCATCCGCGTCCTGCGCGAGCGGCCGGTGTTCACGACCCCGAACGTCTACCCGCCGAAGGGGTTCGAGCCCGACGACCAGACGAGGAAGCGTCTCGAGACGAACGAGGAGCAGCACTGTTACGTCTGCAAACAGCCGTACCGGGAACTGCACTCCTTCTACGACCAGCTCTGCCCGCCGTGTGCGGCGTTCAACTTCGCGAAGCGCTCCGAGACGGCCGACCTCCACGGCCGAGTGGCGATCCTCACGGGTGGGCGGGTGAAGATCGGCTACCAGGCCGGGATCAAGCTGCTCCGCGCAGGCGCCCGCGTTATCGTGACGACGCGCTTCCCGCGCGACTCGGCTTCCCGCTACGCCGAGGAGCCCGACTTCGCCGACTGGTGCGAGCGGCTCGAGATCTACGGGCTCGATCTGCGCCACACTCCCAGCGTCGAGGAGCTCTGCCACCACCTCCTGTCGACCCACGACCGGCTCGATTACATCGTCAACAACGCCTGCCAGACCGTGCGGCGGCCGCCCGACTTCTACCGGCACATGCTGGAGGCCGAGCTCGCCTCGGAGCACACGCTCGCACCTGAGGTGAAGCGCCTGCTCGGCGACTTCACCGGCGTTCGCCGCTACGACATGCTCGAGAGCGGCTCCGGTCTCGAGACCACCGCGCTCTCGGTCCTCGGCACGGGACCCGCCACCTCCGCCGAGCTCTCGCAGATGCGGCTCCTACCCGAGGAGACGGCGGATCAGGGCCATCTCTTTCCCGAGGGACGGCTCGACCAGGATCTGCAGCAGGTCGACCTGCGTGACCGGAATTCGTGGCGCTTCCTGCTGGCCGAGGTCTCGACCGTCGAGCTCCTGGAGACCCAGCTCGTCAACGCGGTCGCCCCGTTCGTGCTCAACGCGCGGCTGAAACCGCTGATGCTGCGCACCGCCGAACGCGACAAGCACATCGTCAACGTGTCGGCCGTCGAAGGGCAGTTCTACCGCCGCTTCAAGACGACCCGCCACCCTCATACGAACATGGCGAAGGCGGCCCTGAACATGATGACCCGTACCTCGGCGACCGACTACCACGGTGACGGCATCCACATGAACAGCGTCGACACCGGTTGGGTCACGGACGAGGATCCGCTCCACATCGCGGAGCAGAAGACGGCTGAGCACCGGTTCCGCCCGCCGCTCGACATCGTCGACGGCGCCGCCCGCATCATCGACCCGATCATCGCCGGGACGAACACGGGCGACCACGTCTGGGGCAAGTTCCTCAAGGACTACAAACCGACCGACTGGTAACCGGCTCAGGGGAAGACGAAGAGGTTCTCGAGCGCAGGAGCCGAGCGGCGCCGTGCGTCCAGCGGCCGGGTCGTCAGCCCGCGACGGCCGCGTTGATCGCGGCCAGCGTGTTGGCACCGGCGATGCCGTCTTCGACCAGGCCCTCGGCTTTCTGGAACGCCGTCACCGCCGCCGTCGTCGTCGGCCCGAAGCTGCCGTCTGCCGCGCCCGCGTCGTACCCGAGCTCGTTGAGGGCTTGCTGGAGTGCTGTCACCGCGGGCCCCTTCGAGCCGGCGAGGAGCTTTGCGTCGGTGGGTACACGTGTCGACGTCGGGGTCGTGACCGCCGGCGTCGACGTCGTCGGTGTGGTGGCAACGGGAGCCGTCGTCGGCACAGTGGACGCCGGCGGCGTCACGGTCGTCCCATCCGAGCCGCCGACTGCCTTGACCACGAGGATCGCGACCGCGACCACGACGACGATCGCCAACACAGCGAGTACGACCAGTGCCTGGCGCTGGCCGAGCCCGGGGGCTGCAGCCTCGTAGGGCTCCTCGACCTCGTCCTCCCACATCACCTCGCGCGTCTCGCCGGGTTCCTGGTACGGGGTGCTGAACCAGTCGTCCTCGTCCTCGACGACGGGTTTGGAAGGGCCGCCCGAAAAATAATCACCCACGGTGGACAAGGATACTCGGCGCACCTGTCGGCGTCATCCGAATCGACGAAACGTGCCCTGCGAGCGCCGTGCGAGCGGAAGAACACGGCGCCGGGCCCGATGCTGCACAATGTCCCCGCGAGCAGGCCATCAGCGGCGATCCGAGCGTCGACCGGACCGACGCCGCGCGGCGCGGACGTGCGGGCGAAGGAGAACAACCCATGGAACTCAACGACTTCTCGCTGGACTACTTCCGCCTGACCGGAAGGAACGCCGTCGTGACCGGGGGCAACACGGGCCTCGGTCAGGCCTTCACGCTCGCCCTCGCCAAGGCCGGCGCCAACGTCTTCGTCCCCAGCATCGTCGCCGACGACGGGCCAACCCGCGCGCTGGTCGAGGCCGCGGGGGTCCGGTTCGAGTTCATGGAGGCAGACATCACCGCCGCGGGTGCTCCCGCCGCGGTCGTGGCCGCCTGCGTCGAACGACTCGGGTCGATCGACATCCTCGTCAACAGCGCCGGAGTCTGCCCCGCAGCCGACGTGCTCGACTACGACCGCACACTCTGGGACGCCACGGTCGCCGTCAACCTCACGGCCGCATTCGAGATGAGCCACGAAACTGCAAAGCGGATGGTGGCTCAGCGCAGCGGCAAGATCATCAACGTGTGCTCGCTCTTCTCGTTCCTCGGCGGTCGCACCGCACCGGCGTATGCGGCGACCAAGCACGGCATCGCCGGACTCACCAAGGCCTACTGCGACGATCTGGCAGAGCACAACATTCAGGTCAACGGCATTGCGCCCGGCTACTACGCGACGGAACTCACCGCGAAGACCCGGAGCGATCCCGAAGCGTCGCGACGCATCCTCGAGCACATTCCCGCCGCTCGCTGGGGTGACCCCGGTGACCTGATGGGCGCCGTCGTCTTCCTCGCGAGCCGCGCATCCGATTACGTCAACGGCCAGCTTCTCGTCGTGGACGGCGGCTACCTCGTCCGCTAGGACGGGAAGGCGCAGGACGAACCGATGCCCGGCCCCTACTTGATCGGCGTGGACGGCGGCACCCAGAGCACCAAGGTCGTCATCGTCGATGCCGCCGGGAACACCGTCTCCGAGGGACGGCAGGCTCTGCGCCCGATGGACCGTCCGCGCCACGGGGTCGCCGTCCACCCGGGGGACGACCTCTGGGATTCGCTCGTCGCCGCCAGCCGCGAGGCCATCGACGGCTTCGCCGGTGATCCGGGCGAGATCGTCGCCCTCGGCCTGTGCACGATCAGGTGCTGCAAGGCGTTCCTCGCCGCGGACGGCTCACTCTCCGAGCCCGTGATCAGCTGGATGGACGAGCGCGCCTACGCGCCGTACCGGCCGGATGATCCCGACGTCAGGTATGCGACAACCTCCTCCGGCTATCTGACGCAGCGTCTGACAGGGGCGCGCCGGGACAGTGCCGCCAACAACATCCTCCTCCAGTGGCCGATCGACACCGACACCTGGCAGTGGAGCGACGATCCCGCGCTGTTCGCGGCCTTTGCGGTCGATCGCGCGATGCTCTTCGAGCTGCAGGCGCCGGGGGAGGTCGCAGGCCGAGTGACGGCCGAGGCTGCGGCCGCGACCGGCATCCCGGTCGGCCTCCCGGTCGTCGCAACCGCCAACGACAAGGCGGTCGAGATGCTCGGTTCCGGAACGCTCGGCGAGAGAACAGGCCTCCTTTCGCTCGGCACCTACATCGCGGCAATGGTGCACGGCCACGCGAACCACAAGTCGCCGACGCACTTCTGGACGAACTTCGGGTGCATCCCCCACCGATACGTCTACGAAAGCCACGGCGTGCGTCGCGGCATGGCGACGCTGAGCTGGTTCCTCGACCTTCTCGGCGACGAGACGGCTGCGCGGGCAGCGGAGCTCGGACTCTCCCGCGAGCAGTACGTCGAGCGTGAAGCCGAAACCGTGGCGGCCGGGAGCGACGGGCTGATGACGGTGCTCGACTGGCTCGCGCCGGCGGACAAGCCCTTCCGCAAGGGCATCATGATCGGCTTCGACGCACGCCACACGAGAGGCCACGTCTACCGATCGATCCTCGAGGCAATCGCGCTGACGATGAAACACAATGTCGACGAGATGGGGCGTGAGCTCGGCACCCCTCTCGAGGAGATCGTCGTCTCGGGAGGGGGGTCTGCGAGTCGCCTTTTCATGCACGTCGTCGCCGACGTCTTCGGGATCCCGGCGTCGCGGACGGTGGGCGGCGGCGGGGCCGGTCTCGGTGCCGCGATCTGCGCCGCCGCCGGCGCAGGCGTGTACGCGGACATCGAGACCGCCGCGGAGAAGATGGGACGGGAACGCGAGTCGTTCGCTCCGAATGCGGACAACACTGTCGTCTACGCGAGAATGAACGAGACTATCTACCAGTCCATCCGGGACGCGACCGACGTTCTCCTCGAACGCGCCTTCCCGATCTTTCACTGAGCCGAGACGCCGAGACAAAGGAAGCCGACCATGGAGCTGAGCAGAGAAGCGATCGTCGAAGGGCTCCAGGGCATCCTCGGAGCCGAGCACGTCGTCACCGACGAACGCATCCTCCAGCAGCGAAGCATCGACAACTTCCGCAAGCTGGAGAACATCTTCGGCGCCTACACATTGCCTCCGCCCGCGGCGGTCGCGCTGGTGCGAAGCACGGAGGAAGTCGCTGCCGTGCTCACCTTCGCCGACGAGCACCGAATCAACGTCGTCCCGCGCACGGGCGGCACGGCAACCGAGGGCGGCCTGGAAACCCACGTCCCGAACTCGATCGTCCTCGACGGCTCGGAGATGAACCGGATCGTCGAGATCGATGCGGTCAACATGCAGGCGACGGCGCAATGTGGGGTCCCGCTGCAGGCGCTCGAGGATCGTGCGCGCGAACAAGGTCTGACGACCGGCCATTCCCCGCAGTCGAAGCCGGTCGCCCACATGGGCGGCCTCGTCGCGACCCGCAGCATCGGCCAGTTCTCGACGCTCTACGGCGGCATCGAGGACATGGTCGTCGGCCTCGAGGCCGTTTTCCCCGGCGGCGAGGTGGCGCGGATCAAGAACGTTCCTCGGCGAGCCGCGGGGCCGGACATCCGCCACGTCGTGATCGGCAACGAGGGCGCGCTGTGCTTCATCACCGAGGTCACCGTGAAGCTGTTTCCCTACCTCCCCGAGAACAACGCGTTCCTCGGCTGGACGCTCAAGAGCATGCAGACCGGCTTCGCGGTGTTGCGCGAAGTGATGGTGGCCGGCTACAAGCCTTCGGTCGCCCGCCTCTACGACCCGGGGGACGGTGGCCTGCATTTCTCCCACTTCGCCGGCGCGGACGACTGCGTGCTGCTCTTCATGGCCGAGGGCGCAGCCGGAATCGCGAAGGCGACCGCCGAGGGCATCGACGAGATCGTCGCCCGTCATCCCGAATGCACGAAGGTCGACAGCGCGCTGATCGAGACGTGGTTCAACGATCTCGTCTGGGGTCCTGAGAAGATCGCCGCCGAGGATGAGCGCATCCGAAGCACCCGGAACGTCAACCGCACGACGGAGATCTCCGCCGGCTGGAGCTCGATCAACGACATCTACGAGGCGGCGATCGAGCGGATCCGGAACGAGATCCCCGACCTCACGATTCTCGGTGGCCACTCGTCGCACAGCTACATCAACGGCACCAACATGTACTTCAACTACTTCTACGACCTCGTCGACTGCGAGCCGGAGGAAGAGGTGACGAAGTACTACCTCCCCATCATCTCGATCATCTGCGAGGAGACGCTGCGGTTCGGCGGCTCGATCGTGCACCACCACGGGATCGGCAAGGCGCGTGCCCCGTGGGCGAAGGAGGAGTACGGCTCGTCCTACGCGATGCTCGAAACGCTCAAGCACGCGTTCGACCCCAACGGGGTCATGAACGCGGGGACGATCATCCCGCGTTGAGCAGCGCAACCGGCGACGCGCAGCGTCCATCGTTCGTGCGACACTAGGCCTGCAATGTGGATTCTCATCGTGGTCGCCGTGGTCGTCGTCCTGCTCGGCCTCGGCATCTATCTCTTCAACCGAATCGTCCGGCTGCGGAACGAGGTCGATACCGGCTGGTCGAACATCGACGTCCAGCTGAAGCGCCGGAACGATCTGATCCCGAACCTGGTCGAGGCCGTGAAAGGCTACGCCGCCCATGAGCGCGGAGTGTTCGAAGAGGTGACGAAAGCGCGCGCGGCGATGGCGCAGGCGTCGACGCCCGGGCAGGCCGGTGAGGCGGATTCGCTGCTCGGACAGGCGCTCGGCCGGCTCTTCGCGGTCGCGGAGGCATATCCAGACCTGAAGGCCTCTCAGAACTTCCTGCAGCTGCAGTCCGACCTGACGGACACCGAGGACAAGATCTCGGCGGCGCGGCGCTACTACAACGCGACCGTGCAGGCGTACAACACGGCGATCCAGACGTTCCCGGCGCTGCTCTTCGCCGGTGCGTTCGGATTCGAGGCGCGGGAGTTCTTCGCCGCCGCGGACGACGAGCGGGCACCCGTGCCGGTCAGCTTCCCCTCGTAGCGACCGGAGTCACGACGTGACCCTCCAGCAGCAGATCCGTGCCAACCGGCTGCGCACGGTTCTCGTCGTGCTCGCGTTCGCGGTCCTGATCGCCGTTTTCGCCGTAGCGTCGATGGCATTCATCGGCCGGTCCGGAGCGATCGGTGTGCTCGCCTTCGGGCTCGCCTACGGGCTGTTCGCCTGGTGGAACGCGGGCCGCATGATCGGTGGCCTCACACATGCAACGCCGCTCGAGAAGAAGGATGACCCCGAGCTGTACCGGCTGGTCGAGAACGTCTCCATCGCGGCAGGACTCACCGCAACCCCGCCGGTGTACCTCATCGACGACCCGGCCCCGAACGCGTTCGCCGCGGGCTCGCGCCCCTCGACGACGTACGTCGGTGTCACGAGCGGGCTGCGGCGGCTGATGCCGACCCGCGAGCTCGAGGCTGTCCTCGCGCACGAGATCGCGCACATCCGCAACCGGGACGTACGCCTGATGACGCTGGCCGCGGTGCTCGTCGGCGTGATCGCGATGATCAGCGACTTCACGTTCCGGATGGCGTTCTTCGGCGGACGCGGCGGTCGCGATCGCAACCCGATCCAGCTCATCGCCGCGATCGTGGCGCTGATCCTGGCACCGATCGCCGCGGTCATGTTGCAGATGGCGCTGAGCCGGCGTCGCGAGTTCCTCGCCGACGCGAGCGCTGCCGCGATCCTCAACGATCCGGAGGCGATGGCCCTCGCGCTGCGACGGCTCGAGCTCGACACGAGCGAGGTTGCCTACGCCGACCGCGCCACCGCGCATCTCTTCATCGAGAGTCCCACGCGCGCCGTTCGCGGCGCCGGGGCGTTTCTGGGCGGCCTCTTTCAGACCCACCCGCCGCTCGGCGACCGCATCCGGGCGCTGGAGCAGGCGGGCGGTTTTCGCCTCGACGGGCCGCAACCCCCTTCCTGACAGCCCGCCTCGACTACCAGGGGATGTCGCTGCCGTCCTGGTGCACGAAGCGGCCGCTACGTGAGGCGTCGAGCTCGTCGATCCGGGCGATCAGCCCCGCTGCGGACTCCGGCGGATCGATCGAGCCCGCACCGTGCGTCATCTCCGTGCGAACGAAGCCGGGGTGCAGCGCCAGGACCGAGATGCCGCGAGGCGCGAGCTCGTGCGCGAGGTTGGCCGCAGCCATGTTGAGAGCAGCCTTCGACATCCGGTAGCCGTACAGCCCGCCGCTCGGCGCGTCCCCGATCGAGCCTGCCTTGCTCGAGATCAGCGCGATCTTCGCGCCATTGCCGAGTCGCGGCAGCAGAGCCGAGACGACGCGCAGAGGCCCGAGCGCGTTGACCTCGAACTGCAGCCGTACTCCGTGGAAGTCGAGAGTATCGACGCTCTCGCGCAGCAGCACACCCGCGTTGCACACGAGCACGTCGACCGATCGGTCGCCGAGCGCGCGCTCGAGGCGCGTGCCGACGTCGTCGCGCGCAACGTCGACACGCTCGGCCACCGTGCAGCCGATCGCAGCGAGCTCCGATGAGGTGGTACGGCACCCGGCGACCACCGACTCGCCCCGCGCGTGCAGCTGCCGACACAGCTCGAGGCCGATCCCGCGATTCGCTCCGGTCACCACCCACGTCGCCATACCCGGCTCCCTTGTCGCGTCGGCGTCGATCATAGGGGGCAGCCCTCTCCAAAGGAAGCCGATCCCACGAGCTACGTCTCCGTCCGTGACGCGTGCTTCAGTTCGGCCTGCGCGTTGATCCGCTCGTGCTCGCGGCCGTCTGCGACAGCGGCAAGGATCAGGCCGACGATGCCTCCGGCGGCGGGGATCGTGATGATGAAGCCGGCGATGAAGAGACCGAGATCACCCATTTCGCCGACCCCCCAACTGCAGTGCGATGACCCCGAAGGAGAGGATCGAGGGGACCCAGAGGCCGACGAAGATTCCTTCCTCCCGGTTGCCCGTGAACCACAACGAGACGGAGAGGACGAACGAGGCGACTGCGGCCAGGAGGATTGCGGCCGCGGCGCGCATCCGAGTCTGGTCGTACATGGGAGGGCTCCTTTGGACGAGGTTGTCTATATTTTGTCTAACTTAGTGTATCATCGTCCCATGCAGATGTTCCCCGCCTTCACGCTCGAGGACGCCGACGGCAACAGCGTCTCGAACGCAGACCTGCTGGGCCACCCGGCGGTCGTCTACCTCGGCCGCCACCCCGGCTGAAGCGTCTGCCGCTCGTACCTCCACCGTGTCGTGGAGGCTCTCCCCGCGATCGAGCAGGCAGGCGCGCGGCTGGTCGTCGTCACCCCCCAGTCCGCCGAGCGCGCAGCCTCCTGGCGCGACGACCTCTCCCTCGGGGGCATCCTCGTCCTCGCCGACCCGGAGCGTTCGCTCTACCGCGCCCTGCGGGCGCGGCGGCGCGCACCTCTGTGGGTGCTGCGTCCTCGCGTCTGGAGCGCCTGGCTCCGTGCGCTCGCGGCCGGCCGGCGCTCGACCTGGACGCGTGGTGACGACGCGCTGCAACTCGGTGCCGACGTGGTCGTCAACCGCGAGGGCCGCATCTCGTTCCTCCACCTCGCCTCCGACGCT
Organism: uncultured Thermoleophilia bacterium; assembly: GCA_963721955.1. GTDB lineage: Bacteria > Actinomycetota > Thermoleophilia > Gaiellales > Gaiellaceae > Gaiella. The sequence goes on from CAVRKG010000002.1 coordinate 187,175, forward strand.
GCCGACCGCGTCCCGCCTTCCGAGCTGATCGACGTCGTGGAGGCGCTCGACCCGCCCGCGACGGTCGGCGTCGGCCCGCGAACCGCAGAGACGGTCGACTAGCAGCGAGGCGTTGCGTGCCGGACCGGCGCGCCCACCGGCACGCGTGACCGCTTGGCGATCGCCCGCAGACGCGAGCGGTAGACGTCCATGTCCGCTTTCACGAAGTCCCCGTGCGTCTGACAGCGCCAGGCGGGGTAGCGCTCGCGGTGGAAGCGGCTCGTCCGGCTCTCGTTGTGACCGATCACGTCGCCGAGCTTGACGTGATACCGGCTCATCAGCCACGCAGTCAGCGCCAGTGACGAGGCCATCTGCCGGGCGTTGCCGAGAACCTGCCGGCCGGACGTGCCGACGTGCTCGATCCCGATCGCCGTCCAGTTGAGACCGACGGTGTGACGACACATCACCTCGAGCGGCACGAGTTGGTAGATCGTCCCCTCGATGTCGACGATGAAATGGGTGCAGATCCCGGGGAGCTCGTGTAGCTCGGAATCGGGAACGTCGGCGCTGAACGTCGCGAATGCCGAACCGAACGTCGTCGATGCCGTGTAGTGCTCCACGATCACCTTCGGCTTGCGGAGCCGCCAGGCGCTGATCGCGTAGTGGCGCTTCGCGTAGGCACGCATCTCGAGCTTGCGCTTTGCCGGGAAGGGAATGGGCTTCCACACGATCCGTGGACGCGGCGCTGCCGCAACATCGGCCGACGCCGTCGGGACGATCAGCGCGCAGAGGACGACCAGCCAGAGGAAGAGACGCGCGCCGGAAGTCATCCGTCTAGGCTAGCCCGCCGTCCGGTTCCCGACCCCAGAGGCAGAGCACGGTAGGCACACTAGGTCGTCATGCCACCGGTCCCACGACCCAAACGAGCGAAGACCAAAGGCGAGAGCGCACCGTCACAGTCGCGGCGGAACCTGATCATCGCGATCGTCGGCGCGGTCGTTGTCGCGGGTGTGCTGATCGTCGGCAGCCTCGTTCTGACGGGTGGCTCCGACAGCTCGTCGCCGGACACCGCCGGTTCGGGCCCCGCCTTCCTCGAAGGCATCCCGCAGGACGGCAGCGTGCTCGGGAATCCGGATGCGACGGTCACGTTGATCCAGTACGAGGACATCCAATGCCCGATCTGCAAGAACTACACAGACGACGCGTTCGGCACGATCGTGGCCGAGTACGTGAAACCGGGAAAGGTCAAGGTCGACTTCCGGGGCTTGGCGTTCCTCGGCGAGGACTCGGACAGGGCACTGCGAATCGCTCTCGCGGCAGGGAAGCAGAATCACCTGTGGGACGTCGTCGAGCTCTTCTACAAGGAACAGGGGCAGGAGAACAGCGGCTGGGTCACCGACGCCAAGATCGACTCGATCCTCGAGCAGGTCCCGGGCTTGGACGCAGCCAAGGTGAAGGCGGACGCAGAGAGCGCCGAGATCACCAAGGAGATCGCGTCCGTGCAGGACGAAGCGGCGGCGCGCCAGGTCCCCGGCACACCGACCTTCTTCATCGGCATCGGCGCCGACACCCCCTACGAAATCTCGCCGCCGAGCCTGACACCGGACGGCTTCCGTCCGGCGCTCGACGACGCGCTCAACGGCTGACGCCGAACGCTCGTCGGTCGAGGTCGGAGCGGCGCGGCCGTCGTCGCCCACCATCGTCCGGGTGGGTTTGTCGCCGGACCGGGTAGGCGTCTCGGCTCTCTCACGCCGGAGTCGAAACGACGAGTGCCGCACCCGAGGAGTCGAGCCTGCCGACGTCACAATGTCGCCGCTCGTACCTCACCGAAACGCGAAAAACAGCGCACTTGAATTCAATCCTGGTGCCCTATATGTTCACTCGACGGGGGAGACGAACCCCTGTTCCAAAACCACTGGGGAACTCCAAGGGGGAGAGATCGATCCCATACTCCGCGCCACCTCGGGGTGAGTTGAGCACCATTCGTTTGTGCCCGGATCCAACCGCGGCGCTCGGTTCGGGCGAGTAGGGGGCGAGGTGGCCGCCGAGTTCACATTCGACTGGATCGTCTCGTCGCCTGCCGGCGCGCCGGACCCTTCCCTGGCGATCGCGGGAAGCCGCGCAGGCGCGATCGGGGTTGTCAACCTCGAATACTCACGCGACGAAGCAGCCAGTCGCGACGCATTGTCCCGACTCGTTGCGCTCGGCCGTGGGCGTTGCGGTGCCCTTGTGGACGGGCGCTCGGATCTCCTCCCTGCGATCTTGGCCGAACCGATCGACGGACTGGAGCTGATCGTGGTCGCGAATCCCGACCGCGAGCGACTACCCGGCCTGGTCGCCCGTCTCCACGACGCGCGGCTTCGCGCCTTCGTGGTGGCGACCAGCGTCGAGGTGGCGGAGACCTCGGAGGCAGCGGGGGCGGACGCGGTCATCGTCAAGGGGGACGAGTCGGGAGGCTGGGTCGGCAGCGACAGCACGTTCGTGCTCCTTCAGCACTGCATCCGGCGTCTGAAGATCCCCGTGTTCGCTCAGGGCGGGATCGGTCTCCATACCGCGGCCGCGTGTTACGTCGCCGGCGCCGCCGGAGCCGTTCTCGACAGTCAACTGCTCCTGGCGCGTGAGTCACCGCTCCCGGATGCGGTCAAGTCCGAGATTCGCGGTATGGACGGCAGCGAAACCGTGTGCCTGGGTTCGGAACTCGGTGCGCGGTTCAGGATCTTCTCCAAGCCGATGCTCCACTCCGTGACCGATTTGCAGCGGGTGGAGTCGGTGCTCGAGCGCGGCGACATCCCGGCACCTTCGGACCTGGAGCTCGCCTGGCGCACTGAGGTGCGCCCGCGCGTCGGGTGGCAGGATCTCGGCGCGTCCGTCCTCGCGGTCGGTCAAGACGCCGCGTTCGCCGCCGATTTGGCCCGTCGGTTCTCGACCGTCGGTGGGATCGTCAGCGGGCTCGACACCGCGATCGCTGCTCAGTGTCGAAGTGCAAGGCAGAACAATCCACTCGCCGAGGGCTCGGCACTCGCCGAGTCGCACGGCACGCGGTATCCGATCGTCCAGGGGCCGATGACGCGCGTCAGCGACCGCGCCGAGTTCGCGGCAGCGGTGGCAGACGGGGGCGGACTTCCCTTCCTGGCGCTCGCGCTGATGCGCGGCCCGGAGGTCGAGACGCTGCTGGCCGAGACCAAACAGCTACTCGGCGATCGGCCTTGGGGCGTCGGCATCCTCGGCTTCGTGCCGCAGGAGCTCCGGGAGGAGCAGTTGGCCGCCATCCGCGCCAACAAGCCGCCGTTCGCCCTCATCGCCGGGGGCCGGCCCGACCAGGCGCGAGGGCTCGAGGAGGACGGGATCAGGACGTACCTGCATGTCCCCTCGCCCGGCCTACTTGCCCTGTACGTCAAGGACGGCGCCCGTCGGTTCGTGTTCGAAGGACGGGAGTGCGGCGGTCACGTCGGGCCGCGCACGAGCTTCGTGCTCTGGGACACGATGGTGCGCTCGATCCTCCACGAACTGCCCGCGGGCGCGGACGGTTCCGAGTACCACGTGTTGTTCGCCGGCGGGATCCACGACGGCCTCTCCGCCGCGATGGTCGCCGCCGTGGCGGCCCCGCTCGCCGACCGCGGCGTCCGCGTGGGCGTCCTGCTCGGCACCGCATACCTCTTCACCGAAGAGGCGGTGACGTCGGGGCGATCACGCCGAGCTTCCAGGCCGCGGCCGTTGCCGTGCGGCGCGACCGTCCTTCTCGAAAGCGGGCCCGGCCACGCGACGCGCTGCCTGCCCTCGCCGTTCGTCGACGAGTTTCGGGCCACGAAGCGCCGCACTACGTCCGCGGCGACACCGAGCCCGAGGAGATCCGAAACACGCTGGAGAGTCCTCAACATCGGCCGATTGCGGATCGCGTCCAAGGGCACGGATCGTCATCCGCGGTTCGGCGAGGACCCGACGGCGCCGAAGCTCGTGTCGCTCGACCGCGAAGAGCAGTGGGCGCGAGGGATGTACATGATCGGGCAGGTCGCCGGAGCTGCGCGACGAACGTGTGCACACTCGCGGAGCTGCATCGGGAGATCGCCGCCGGGGCGACGAACGGCTTGCAAGCATGCCCATCTCCGCACTCGCGGACGACGGTGTGAGGGCGCGGGCCGACCGCTCCTGCCTCCCGCGGACGTCGCGATCGTCGGAATGGCTGCGATCTTTCCCGGTGCCGCCGACCTGACCGACGTTCTGGGCCAACATCCTCAACAAGGTCGACGCGGTCACCGAGGTGCCCGTCGAGCCGGTGGGACTGGCGTCAGTACTTCGACCCGGAGCGAGCGCCCCGCGACAAGGTGTATTCCCGGTGGGGCGGATTCATCGACGACGGTGCCATTCGATCCCGTCGCCGTTCGGGATGCCGCCCGAGCTCACTCTGCGTCGATCGAGCCGTTCCAGCTGCTCGGCCTGCTCGTGCCGAGCGCCGCGCTTCGACGACGCCGGCTACGCGGACCGACCGTTCGCGCGCGATCGCACGTCGGTGATCTTCGGAGCCGGCGGGGGCGGCGCCGATCTCACCGTCGGCTACATGGTTCGCTCCAGCCTTGCCGCATGCTCCTGGGCGAGATCTCGGCGCGCAGCTGACCGCAGAGACTGGGCGACAGGCTCCCCGAGTGGACCGAGGACTCGTTCCCCGGGCTCCTGATGAACGTGGCGGCCGGACGGGTCGCCAACCGGTTCGACTTGGGCGGGACGAACTACACCGTGGACGCCGCCTGCGCGTCGTCGCTGGCGGCGGTGTACCTGGCGGTCAGCGACCTCCAGGCCGGGACCAGCGACGTGGTGATCGTGGGCGGCGTCGACGCGATCCAGAACCCGTTCGCCTTTCTCTGCTTCAGCAAGACCCAGGCGCTCTCGCCGACCGGTCGCTGCCGACCGTTCGACGCCGAGGCCGACGGGATCGCGATCAGCGAAGGCTTCGCCGCCGTCGTGCTGAAGCGCGTCTGGCCGACGCCGAGCGCGACGGCGACCGGATCTACGCGGTCATCAAGGGCGTCGGCTCGGCGAGCGACGGCCGTGACCGCAGCCTGACCGCGCCCCGACCCGAGGGTCAGATGCGCGCCCTGCGTCGCGCGTACGCGCAGGCCGGCTTCTCCCCCGCCACGGTCGGACTGGTCGAGGCTCACGGGACCGGCACGGTGGCCGGGGACCACGCCGAAGCCCAGGCGCTCTCGGCGGTCTTCGGCGAAGCGGGCGCCGGGCCGGCAGGAGTGCGCCCTCGGCTCGGTCAAGTCGATGATCGGGCACACCAAGGCAACGGCCGGCGTCGCGGGGCTCATCAAGGTCTCGCTCGCACTTCACCACCGGGTGCTCCCCGCCACCCTCGGCGTCGGCAACCCGAATCCCAAGGCGGACTTCGGCACCTCACCCTTCTACGTCAACACCGAGACGCGACCGTGGATCCAGGGGATCGAGCCACACCCGCGCCGAGCGGGCGTCAGCGCTTTCGGGTTCGGCGGAACGAACTTCCACATCGTGCTCGAGGAGTACACGGGTGCCTTCCTGCCACCCAACGAACCGGCGCTCGAGCAGTGGCCGGCAGAGCTCTTTCTCTGGCGCGGCGGACTCGAGCTACGGACCTCGTCGAAGCGATCGACGACTCTGCGCGGTCGAGCTCGGCCGCGGGACGCAGCCCTCGCCTGCGCGGACCTGGCGTACTCGCTCGCGCTCGAGGCGAGCGCGGCCGCACCTGGCGCGACGTCACTCGCGATCGTCGCCGAATCCCTGACGGACCTCGAGCGTAAGCTCGCCAGCTGCGAGAGAGCTGATCGGATCCGGCGACGAGCGCAAGCACTCTCCGGACGGGCATCCACTTCGCGGAGCGGCCGCTGTCCAGCCGACGGCAAGATCGCGTTCCTCTTCCCCGGCCAGGGCTCGCAGTTCGTCAACATGGCCCGCGAGCTTGCGGTCGCGTTTCCCGAGGCACGCGAGTGCTTCGAACGCGTGACCGCGTACTCGCCGACCGACTGGACCGGCCGCTGAGCCGCTACGTCTTCCCACCGCCGGTCTTCACCCGAGAGGCGAAGGCGGAGCCAGGAGCGCGCTCTGACCGAGACACACGTCGCCCAGCCGGCCCTCGGTGCGACCGAGCCTCGCCTATCTTCAGGTCCTCGCGCACGTTCGGGGTCGAGCCGGAGATGGCGGCGGGTCACAGCTACGGCGAGTTCGTCGCGCTCGCCGCGGCGGGAAGCCTCAGCGAGGAGGATCTCCTCGTGCTGTCGGAGGCGCGCGGGCGCTTCATCAGCGAGGACGCGGGAGAGGAACGCGGGGCGATGGCCGCCGTCGATGCAGCGCGCGATGCGCTTGCGCCGCTGCTGGCCGACGCTGAGCTCGTGATCGCGAACGTCAACGCGCCCGAACAAACTGTTGTCTCGGGTTCGAAGGGCGCAATCGAGAGAGCACTCGCATGGTGCGCGGAGCAAGGCCTGCGAGCCCGGGCGCTGCCGGTCGCCTGCGCCTTTCACTCGCCGTACGTCGCGCCTGCCCAGCGGCGGCTGGCCGACGTCCTCCATCAGGTGGCGATCGCCTCGCCACGCATTCCCGTCTTCTCGAACACGACCGGCGAGGCGTACCCCGACGACCCGGCGGCGATCGCAGAGATCCTGGCACAGCATCTCGTCGAGCCGGTCGAATTCGTCCGGGAGATCGACGCCATGTACACGGCTGGAGCCCGCGTCTTCGTCGAGGTCGGTCCCCGCAGCGTCCTCAGCGGGCTCGTTGGCAGGATCCTCGGCGACCGACCACACGTCGCGGTGCCGATCGACCAGCCTGGCCGTCCCGGGCTCGTGCAGGTCGTTCACTGCCTCGCGGCGCTCGCAGCCGAGGGCGTGCAGCTCCAGCCCGAACAGCTCTTCCGCGGCCGTTCGGTCGAGCGGCTCCACCTCAACGGACTGACGCCGTACGAACGCGGCGCGCAGCCGTCCTCCGCCCTCTGGCTCGTCGACGGTGGACGAGCCCGACCCGCTGCCCGATTCGCAGCCGACTCCGCCCCACCCCCCTACCCACGACTGGATGGAATCGCCATGACCACGAATTACGACGGCGAACAGCCGGCTGTTCCCCCGAGTCAGGAGGTCCCGCCCGCTCAGCCTGGCGCCCGAACACCCTCGAACATCCCGCCGGCCCAGATCGGGGAGCGGGTCGGCGACGTGATGACAAGGCATCTGGAGCTGATGCAGCAGTTCCTCGAGGCGCAGCAGGCGGTCGTGCTCGCCTATCTCGGACAGCCTCGGCCGGCCGACGCCCCAACCCCGCCGGCTCGCATGCTCCCCCAACCGAGCGGGAACGGACTGATGCCGGTGCCCGCGGCGCCCGTCATGCCCTCGGCGCCCGCGCAGCACGAGATCCTTCCCCCTGCCCCGCAGCTCCGAGGCCGTCGAGCCGGCCCCGGTCGCCATGCCGAGCCCCGCGGCATCCTCCCCGCCGGCAACCGAGTCGGCGAGCAACGGCCACCGCACCATCACCGCTGATCTCGGTGACCGTTTGCTCGAGATCGTCAGCGAGAGGACCGGCTATCCCCGGGACATGCTCGAGCTCGACGCCGACCTCGAGGCAGACCTGGGAATCGACTCGATCAAGCGCGTCGAGATCGTCGGGACGATGATCCAATCCCTCTCGCTCGCCGACGGCGCGCCTGACGTCGAGGAGATCACGTCGAGCAGGACGCTCCGACAGGCGATCGCGGCGCTGGAAGCGCTGAACGATGCCGGAGGGACGCCCGCGGCGGTGGGCTCCGGTCCTGTCGAGGAGAGGTCGCGCCCTTTTGAGCAAGCGCCCGTCGCTGAGCCGGAGTCGGCGGGCGCGCGTATCGGCCGGTTCGTCGTCCGGCCAACCGGCGCACCACCGCTCCCGGAGGCGACGTCGGGTCTGAGCGGAGACGGCGTCGTCGTGATCGTGGACGACGACACCGGCGTCGGCGAGGAGCTCGCCGACCGGCTTCGCAGGCGTGGTGATCGTGTCCAACGCATCGTCGTCGCCTCGGGTGGCCTGTCCGAGCCCGACGCGGTGGCACGCCTGACCGAGGAGCTCTCCGAACGCCACGGGTCGGTCAAAGGGCTCGTCTATCTGCAGGCCCTTCGCTCGCCGGCTGCAGCTGCCGACGCAGAACCCGGCGGCGAATTGACCGGGCTCTTTCTCCTGGCCCGCGCGCTCCAACCCGCACTCGAGCGAGCCGCGGAGGACGGAGGCGCCGTCGTTCTCGGCGCGACCGGATTCGGGGGATCGTTCGCACTCGATCACACGGACGGCGACGTGTCCCGTCCCGAGCACGGGGCGATCGCGGGATTCCTCAAGTCGCTCGCGCAGGAGTGGCCGTCGGTACGTGTCAAGGCAGTCGACCTCGGTCGGACCGATCCGGCTGCGATGACGGACAACCTCATGTCCGAGCTCCTTGCCCCCGACCGAATCGTCGAGGTCGGATACCGCGACGGTACGAGGACGATCGCCGAGCTCGAGCCGCGACCGCTGGACGGTCGGCCGGCCGGCCCGACCGTCACGAGGGACTCGGTCGTGCTCGTCACCGGCGGCGGCCGGGGCATCACCGCCGAGGCGGCCCTGAGGCTCGCAGAGGCCTACACACCCACGCTCGTTCTCGTCGGGCGAACGCCGCTTCCGGGTGACGACGAGGATTCACGCACGGCCGATCTCACGGATCCGCGTGAACTCAGGCAGGCGCTCATCGAACGACTTCGCAGCGAACGCCCCGACGTCACTCCGGTGGTTGTCGAAGCGGAGTACCGGGCGCTGCTCGGCGGTCGCGAGTTGCGCACGAACATCGCGAGACTGCGCAGCACCGGCGCACGGGTCGACTACCTCACGTGCGACGTGAGTGACGGTGGCGCCCTCGGAGAGCTGATCGACGATGTCTATGAGACCTACGGTCGCATCGACGGCGTCATCCACGGTGCAGGCGTGATCGAGGACAAGCTCGTGCGCGACAAGGAGCCCGCCTCCTTCGCCCGCGTCGTCGCGACCAAGGCGGGGTCTGCGCAGGTACTGGCGAGCAAGCTTCGGCCCGAGACGCTCGAGTTCCTCGTCTTCTTCGGCTCTGTCGCGGGACGGTTCGGCAACCGCGGACAGGGTGACTACGCGGCGGCCAGCGAAGTCCTCAACAAGCTGGCACAGGATCTCGATCGGCGCTGGCCGGCGCGTGTCGTCTCGATCAACTGGGGTCCGTGGCTCACGGCGGGAATGGTGTCGCCCGAGCTCCAGCGCGAGTTCGCGCGGCGCGGAGTGGAGGTGATCCCGATCGACGTCGGGTGCCGGCACTTCCTCGACGAACTGCTCTACGGGAAGAAAGGCGAAGTCGAAGTGGTGATCGGCGGCGCCACCCCACTCGCCGGGTCCGGGCACGATGGCGCGACGGCAGCGGTCGACCCGCTCGGCACGAGCTCGTTGCCGCTCCTGACGCTCAATTCCTCCGCCACGCGCACGGATGCGGGGGCGGTCGAGGTCACCCGCACCTTCGACCTCGAGAACGATCTGTACCTGGACGACCACCGCGTCGACGGGCGGCCGGTGCTGCCGTTCGCCGTGGCGATGGAGTTGGTTGCCGAGACCGCCGCCGCCGGCCACCCGACACTGGAAGTGGCGAGCCTGCGGCAGATACGGCTCCTGCGCGGGGTCACGGTCGACGACACGGGCTACGCCGTCCGGGTGGCCGCCGTGCCCGCTGCTGGCGGCAACGGAGCCGGCCACCACGACGGCCGTCCGATCGCGCTCGACGTCACCATCACGAGCCTCGAAACTGGCCGCCCCCACTACCGCGCGACTGCCGACCTGCGTGAACCCGGGCAAGCGGCAGACGCCATCGAGCAGCCATCCGCACTCGGCGACCTCGGCCCGTTCCCGATGACGGTGCCGGAGGCCTATCGCGACCTCCTCTTCCACGGACCGGCGTTCCAACGAATCACGTCGGTCGAGGGAATGGACGAACGCGGCGCCCGAGCCTTCCTGCTTCCCTCGACACCGGCGAGTTGCCTCAGCGGCGCCCCTGCATCCGACTGGCTGTTCGACCCGGTCCTCGTCGACTGCGCGTTCCAGATGCAGGTTCTCTGGGCTCGGCTGCACTGGGACGTGACGTTGCTTCCCGGCGCCGTCGGTGAGATCGTGCGGATGGCCTCCGGCGGCTTCGCGAGCGAAGGCATCCGGCACGAGCTCCGCGTTCGCCCGGAGAGCGCTTCGCCCCTGTGCCATTGCGACCACTACTTCTACGCGCTGGACGGCCGGCTGCTCGGCGCAATGACCAACGTGCAGGGCATCGGCAGCAAAGCCCTCAACCGCCTCGGGGGCGTCAGGGCGTGACGGACCACCGGAGCGAGGGAGTCGCGATCACCGGCATGTCCTGCCTCTTTCCCGGCTCGCCGGATGTGGACGCGTACTGGCGGAACATCCTCGACAAGGTCGACGCGGTCACCGACGCGCCACCGGAGGCGTGGGACACAGACGTCTACTACGACGCGGACTTCTCGGACAAGGACAGGGTCTACTGCAAGCGAGGCGGCTATCTCGGATCGCTGACCTCGTTCGACCCGCTCGCGCTACGGTGTCCCGCCGGTGACGGTCGGCGGCGAGCCCGACCAGTGGCTCGCCCTCAAGCTCGCGCACGACGCGCTCGCGGACGCAGGCTGCACGGATCTTCCGGCCGAGGTTCGCGCCCGCACCGGGATCGTGCTCGGCAAGGGGACCTACCTGAACGGCGGCAACGCGATCGCCGTGCAGCGCGGACTCGTGGTCGGGCAGACGCTGGCGCTGCTCAAGCCGCTTCGCCCCGACTACTCCGACGACGATCTGGAGTTGCTCCGCGGAGAGATGAAGCAGGTTCTCCCGCCGATCAACGCGGAGACCGTCGCCGGGTCTGATCCCGAACGTCATCGTCGGACGGATCGCCAACCGGCTCGACCTGATGGGACCGAGCTACACGGTCGACGCCGCCTGCGCGTCGTCTCTCGTCGCGATCCAGCTCGCGATGCGCGACCTGCTCGACGGGTCGTGCGACCTGGCGCTCGCCGGCGGGTCGCAGGTGTGGCTCCCCGTGCCGACGCTGAACGTCTTCTGCCATCTCGAGGCGCTGTCCCGCAACGGGCGCAGATCCGGCCGTTCGACGCAGGCGCCGACGGCACGCTCCTCGGCGAGGGCATCGGCATGGTCGTGCTCAAGCGGACCGCGGACGCCCTCCGCGACGGCGATCGGATCTACGCCGTGATCAAAGGGGTCGGCGTCGCGAGCGACGGCCGCGGCGTGAGCGTGATGGCACCCCGGATCGAGGGCGAGGAGCTCGCGCTGCGACCGCGCGTACGAGGAGGCGGGCGTCTCCCCGAGCACCGTCGGGCTGATCGAGGCGCACGGGACGGCAACCGCGGTCGGCGACGTCATCGAGATCCAGTCCCTGACCCGGGTCTTCGGTTCACGCACGAATGGCGAACTGCCGCACTGCGCCCTGGGAACGGTGAAGTCGATGATCAGCCACACGATCCCGGCCTCGGGCGTCGCGGGCGTGATCAAGCTGGCGCTCGCGCTCTACCATCGCGTCCTGCCCCCGACACTGAACGTCAGCGAGCCCAACCCGAAGCTCGAGCTCGAGACGACGCCGTTCTACCTGAACACCGAGACGCGGCCCTGGATTCAGGGCGGCTCCGAACCGCGCCGCGCCGGCGTCAACGCGTTCGGTTTCGGAGGCATCAACGCACACGCCGTCCTCGAGGAGATGCCGGCAAAGCTTCCGCTCGATCATCTCCCACCGTGGGAGACCGAGGTCTGCATCCTCGAGGGCGAGTCTCCCGCCGCGGTCGTGGAGCAGGCGTTGCGCCTGGTGGAGCGCCTCGAGCCTCCGGCGGCGACGTTCAGCCTCGCGGATCTCGCGTACACCTTGAACTGCGGTTCCGAGCGGAAAGCCAACGTCGCCCGGCTCGCGATCGTCGCGACTTCCCTCGACGATCTGCGGACGAAGCTGCACCGCGCGGTGGACAAGTTGCAGCAACCCGACTGCCGCCGGATCAAGGACATCTCCGGCATCTACTACGAAGCAGAGCCGCTTGGGCGCGACGGGAAGATCGTGCTCGTCTTCCCGGGCGAAGGCGCCCAGTACCCCAACATGCTCGCGGATCTCTGCCTGCACTTCCCCGAGGTTCGCGAGGCGTTCGATCGCGCCGATCGGAGCGACGACGACGAAGTGCGCGGCTATGTCACGAGCGACTGGGTCTTCCCGCGCCCGGCGTTCTCCGAGGACGAGCGTCGCGCCGCGGACGAACATCTCATGCAGATGGACATCGCGGTCGAGGCGGTACTGACTGCGAACCGGGCGATCCACGAGCTCCTCCAACGGATCGGCCTGCGACCGGACGCCTGCATGGGGCACAGCACCGGTGAATATTCCGCCGCCCATGCGGCCGGGGTGCTCGTGGTCGAGAACGAGGAACAGTTCATGGCCATACGCCGTGGGATGCGCCGCTGCTACTCGGCGGCCGAGTCGCGGGACGATCTTCCCAAGGCCGTGTTGCTCGCCGTCGCCGCCGACCGCGATCGCGTCGAGGCAATCGCCCGTGAGACGGAGGGCGAGCTGTTCGTCGCGATGGACAACTGCCCGCATCAGGCGGTGCTGGTCGGGGAACGTACCGTGATCGACCGGGCGCGCGAGATCGCGAATCGCGACGGCTTGATCTACGGCGAGCTCCCCTACGACCGCGCGGTCCACACGCCGCTGTTCGGCACCTACGCCGATGAGCTCCGAGAGGTTTTCGCCGACACCGTGATCGGGCCGGCGACCACCGCCCTCTACTCGTGCACGACGGAGTCGCGCTATCCGGAAGACCCAGCGGCCGTCCGTGACCTCTTCGTCGACCACTGGACGCGCCCCGTCGAGTTCCGACGCACGATCGAAAAGCTGTACGACGAGGGAGCGCGGGTGTTCATCGAAGCCGGTCCGCGCGGAAACATGACGGGCTTCATCGACGACATCTTTCGCGGCCGACCATACTGCGCGGTGCCGGCCGATCTCCAGCGGCGGTCGGGCACGACACAGCTGAATCATCTCGTCGGCATGCTCACGGCTCACGACGTTCCGCTCGACCTCACGTATCTGTACGAGCACCGCAAGGCGAAGCAGGTGGTGTGGGACGACCTGTCGGACAGCGCCCCGCCGCGTCGACACGCGGATGTCCCGCTCGCCCTTTCCTGGCCGCAGCTGCGCCTGTCGGATGACGCGCTCGACCGACTCGGCGGCGGCGCACCGACCCGGTTCGAGAACATTCCGCCCGAACCCGAGCAGGCGGACACGCCGGACGAGGCGGAGGAATTGCTCGTGCCGTTGTCCTTCGCGCGGAGTCCCGCCGGCAACGGTACGGCGCTCCAGGCCGCCGACGAGCTCTCGTTCGTGATGGATGCGCACGTCGCCACGATGGAGCGGTTCCTGACCATGCACGAGGAGATCATGCAGGTCTACCTCGCCGAGCCCGAAAGCGCACCGCAGTCGGCCGTCGTCGTGGAAGCCGTGCAGACAGCGAGCCCGCTGCTCGGCGACGTCGTCGACCGGGTCGCCGGAGAATCGCTCGTCGCGCGCCGAGTCTTCGATCCCGCGGAGGACCTCTACCTCCGCGACCACGCGCTCGGCCGCGCCGTCTCGACGACCGACCCGACGTTGTCGGCGCTGATGGTGATGCCCTTGACGATGAGCCTCGAGATCCTGGCCGAGGCGGCCTCGTCTCTCGTGCCCGGTCGGCGGGTGACGGGACTCCGAGAGGTGCGCGCGCATCGGTGGATCACCTGCGACGACGCCCCGAAGACGCTCGAGATCGTGGCCGAGCGCGTGTCGTCGTCGGAAGACGGTGATCGCGTCCACGTGACGCTCTACGACGAGCCGGCCACCGTCGGGAACGCGGATGTTCCACGGGCACCGGTCGTCGAAGCAACCGTCCTACTGGCAGAGCGGTATCCCGAGCCTCCGCCGGCCCGCGCCGCACAGGGTGAAACGCAGTCGCGGTGGACCAGCGGCAGCCTGTATGGCGACGAGATGTTCCACGGTCCGTGCTGGCAGGGCGTGCGCGCGGTCGAGAAGACCGGACCGCAGGGATCGCTGGCCCGGCTCGAGGTGCTGCCGTTCTCACGCCTGTTCCGAAGCACGCACGAGCCGAACTTCGCACTCGACCCGATCGTCCTCGACGCAGCGGGCCAGGTGATCGGTTTCTGGACGGCGGAGCACCTCGATAACGGCCGGGTCGTCTTCCCCTTCCGGCTCGAGGCGCTCGACGTCTATGGCCCGCTCCGACCCCAGGGCGACGAGCTCACGTGCACGACGGCAATCGAGCTCATCGGCGACCAGCTCGTCCGCTCGGACATCGATGTCATCGATCCCGCGGGTCGGCTGTGGATGCGCTTGACGGGTTGGGAGGACAAGCGGTTCGACGTTCCCACGCAGTTTCACGCGCTGACGCGAGTATCGAAGAGCGCACCGATCTCGGAGGAGTGGACGCTCCCGATTGCGGGCTACCCGGGTGACGGGCTGCTCGAGTGCCGACGTCTGGACGCGGCGCTCCGCGATCGCGCGTTCTGGAAGGACGTGTGGTCGCATCGCATCCTGAGCCGATGGGAGCGCGGTGAGTTCCGCGCCTTGGATCTGCCGGAGGCCCGTGCCCTCGAGTGGCTCGGAGCCCGCACCGCTGCGAAGGAGGCCGTCCAGCGACTCGTGAGGCACCGCTACGGCGTCGAACTGCTTCCGGCGGACATCGAGATCTACAAGGACGACGAGGGGCGACCCCTCGTCGGTGGGACGTGGGCGGCCGACATCCCCGTCGTCCCGGTCGTCTCGCTCGCCCACACACGGGGCTGCGCGGTGGCACTCGCCGCGCTCGGCGGGCGGATCGGTATCGACATCGAACTGGTGCGACCGCGACAGGACGGCTTCGCAGACATCGCATTTGCGAACGCGGAGCGCGAGCTGCTTCACCGCCTTCCACCTGACATGCTGGATGAGTGGATCCTGCGGTGCTGGTGTGCCAAGGAGGCTGTCGCGAAAGCGCTCGGCTCCGGCATGGCGCGCGGCCCGCAAGGGTTGAGCGTGATCTCCATCGACGTCGAGAAGCAGCGGATCCACGTGCGGCTCGGCGATGCGATGGCGAACGACCACCAGCACCCGGAGGCGACGGCGTTCGTCGTCCACTCGTACCGGCAGGACGACCTTGTCGTTGCGACAACGCTGTGCGAGCTCGAGGGAGACGACGATGACCGAGCTTGACCAGCAGGTGCTTGCCGAGGTGTTGGAGCTGATCGACGAGGTATCCGGCGACTGGGAGTTCGACGGGACGATTACCTCGGAGACGCTTTTTCTTGGTGACCTCGGTCTCGAGTCGTTGGACCTCGTGGTTCTCGGCACGATGATCCAGCACCGCTTCGGACAGCTTCCCTTTGCGGAGTACTACGCCGAGATCGGTCAGCGCCCGGTCGAGGAGCGCGACGTCTCGGTCTCGGACCTCGTCGCCTTCGTCTGCGCGAACCGACTCTCACCGGAGCCGGCCTAGGTGGGCAAGACGCTTCTGATCGGCGTCGACGGAGCCACCTTCACGGTGCTCGACCCGTTGCTGGAACGCGGCGTGATGCCCTTCCTCGGCGATCTCGTGGCGCGCGGCGTCCGGGCACCTCTCCGCACGATCACGCCGCCGCTGACCCCCCCGGCGTGGACCTCGCTGATGACCGGCAAGCGGCCGGGCGAGCACGGCGTCTTCGACTTCTTCCAGAAGGAGACACCCGACAGCGAGTACTTCCGGTTCGCGAGCTCGCAGGACATCCGCAGCGCCACCATCTGGTCGCTCGCAAGCGACGAAGGCAAGCGCGTGATTTCGCTCAACTTCCCGTTGATGTTCCCGCCCCCCGCCGTCAACGGCTACGTGGTGCCCGGTGGCTGGATGCCGTGGCGCCAGTTGCGGCTCGGCTGCCATCCGCCCGGACTGTTCGACCGCCTCAAGACACTCCCGAGCTTCGAGCCACGCGAGCTCTCCCTCGACATGAAGCTCGAGGCGAAGGCGATCGAGGGATGCGCCGACGAGGAGTACGTCGAGTGGATCCAGCTCCACCTGCGCCGTGAGCAGCGCTGGTTCGAGATTCTCCGCCATCTGCTCGAGGACGACGAGCAGACCGACCTGATCGCGGTGATGTTCGACGGCGTCGACAAGCTGCAGCATCTCTGCTGGCGCTTCATCGATCCGGCCTCGAAGCCCGCGGAGCCCTCGCCGTGGGAGGCCGAGATCATCGCGCTCTGCGAGGACTACTTCCGAGTCTCGACTCGATCATCGGCGACATCGTCGAGCTCGCCGGCCCCGACGCGACCGTCGTCCTCGCCTCCGACCACGGCTTCGGCCCGAGCCGAGACGTCTTCTACGTGAACGCGTGGCTGGAGCAGGAGGGATATCTGGTCTGGGCCGAGGACAGCGTCAACGATCCCGTCGACACGCCCCAGGTCGGCTTCAGCGAGATGACCCGACATATCTTCCAGCTCGACTGGGCGCAAACGGTGGCGTACGCGGCGACCCCGAGCAGCCTCGGTATCAACATCGCCCGCAAGGCTGCTGACGGCGGCCCACCGATGCCGGCCGAGGAGTACGAGCGAATCACCTGGGAGATCGCGGCCGGCCTCCTGGGCATCCGTCACCCCGCGAGTGGGCGGCCGATCGTGACGGAGGTGCACATGCGACAGGACGTGTTCGCCGGTCCGTACGACGAGCTCGGCCCGGACCTCACGCTCGTGCTCGAGGACGGCGCCGCGGTGTCGATCCTGCGCTCGGAGGCGATCGTCCGAACACGGCAGGAGCCGAACGGAAACCACCACCCGGAAGGCGTCTTCATCGCGTGCGGCCCGATGATCAAGAAGGGAGTGAGCCTCGGTGAACTTTCGATCGTCGACGTCGCACCGACGCTTCTCTACAGCCTCGACGTCGCCCTGCCGGACGACATGTCGGGCGC
This sequence comes from uncultured Thermoleophilia bacterium, assembly GCA_963721955.1. Classification (GTDB taxonomy): domain Bacteria; phylum Actinomycetota; class Thermoleophilia; order Gaiellales; family Gaiellaceae; genus Gaiella. The sequence goes on from CAVRKG010000002.1 coordinate 204,128, forward strand.
CCTCCCGACCGCGGCGTTCGAGCCGTGCGAGCTGCAGCGCCGGCCGCCGCGCTACGTCGCGGGCGGCACCCAGCAGGTGGCACAACCGCTCGACGGAGAGCTCGACTACGACGACGAAGATCAGGCGATGGTCATGAGCCGGCTCCGCGCTCTCGGGTACGTCGAATGACCAGGGGGCGACAGTGCCGAAGGTGACCCTGGAGAGCGGCGCACGGCTGCACTACCAGCAGATCGGCGATGGCCCCGACCTGGTCATGATCCACGGCCTCACCGGCAATCTCGCCGTCTGGCATCTCCACATCATCCCGCTGATCTCCAACCGCTACCGGACGCTCACCTACGACTTGCGCGGGCACGGGTACAGCGAGATCACGCCGAGCGGCTACTCCTGCGATCAGATGGCGGCCGACCTGCTGGAGCTCCTCGACGCGCTCGAGATCGAGCGCGCACCGATCGTGGGCCACAGCTACGGCGCCGACATCGCGCTCTACTTCGCGCACAACCACCCCGACCGGGTGAGCGATGTCATCGCGATCGAGCCGGCCCTCCCGGCGATGATCTCCATGAGGAGTCGCGACGAGTGGGAGGGCTGGGACTACTGGGTCGAGATCCTCGAGCGCTCCGGCACCCCGGTGCCGCCCGAGCGGCGCACCGACGTCGACTGGCTCTTCCGTGCGAGCCTCGAGGTGCCCAAGCAGTGGGGGCCGCTGAACGGACTTCCGCGCAACCCGAAGCCGTTCCTCCGCCTCATCGACGAGACCGCGATCGCCACCGAGTACGAGCAGGTCGGCTCGCTGACGCTGGCCGAGATCCCGAACATCACGACACCGGTCGCGCTGATGTATGCGGCCGGGTCCGCGTTTCTCGGCACGCACGACTATCTGTTGGCGAACCTGCCGAACGCGCGCTCGATCATCCTCCCGCGCACCGAGCTCGGTCACTTCGGGCCACTGGAGCAACCCGACGTCGTCGCCGACCATATCGTCGAGTCCCTTTCGGGCCAAGCGCTCGCCGCGGAGACGGTTCGTGACTGAGGCGACGGTGACGAACGAGGGCGTGTACTCGCGCGACGCGGTTCTCGTGACGGGCAGCTCGACGGGCCTCGGCCTCGAAACCGCGCTCCATCTCGCCGGTCGCGGCTTCAGGGTCTATGCGACCGTCCGCGATCTCGGTCACGGTCCGACGGTGCTCGAGGCCGCCACGGCCCGTGGTGTCGAGCTCGACGTCGTTCAACTCGATCTCACCGACTCCACGAGCATCGAGTCGGCAGTGAGCACCATCGTCGCCGACAACGGCGCGATCTTCGGGCTCGTCAACAACGGCGGCGTCGGCCTGCGGGGATGCCTCGAAGACGTCACGGACGACGAGATCCGACGGCTGTTCGAGACGAACGTGATCGGCACTGCCGCGGTGACGAGAGCGGTGCTGCCGTCCATGCGCGCCGCAGGCCGCGGGCGCATCGTCACGATCTCGTCGGTGGGCGGCCGGATCTCGGCCTTCGGGGTCGGTCTCTACTGCGCGAGCAAGTTCGCGCAGGAGGGGATGACCGAGGCGCTCGCTCTCGAAGTCGCCCCTTTCGGTCTGAAAGCGGTGCTCGTCGAGCCCGGCATCATCAAGACCGAGCGCTGGGGGCAGCACCGAGGCACGGCTGCCGGCGCGCTCGACCCGAAGAGCCCCTACTTCAAGCTGTTCCGGGCCAGCGAGGCCGCCGCGGATCGCCTCGTCGAACGCTCGAGGACGCGCCCGGCCGATGTGGCCGAGGCGGTGCATCGCGCCCTGACGGTCGAGAACCCGAAGCTGCGCTACGTCGTCGGGCGACCCGCCTCCGTGGTGATCGGGCTGCGACGGTATCTCCCGCAGCGCTTCTTCGAGCGCGTGTACTTCGGCTCCTTCATGCGTCGGATCGAGAAGGAAGCACGCGCCGAATCGTCGACAAGTATCAGAACGGCAAGAGGCGAGTGAAAGCGGCCCGGCAAACCGCGCTGGCGTCAGCACTTAACTGCCCAGCGTCCGAGTAATCCAGTGGAGGCGAAGCGTTCGTCTCGGCGTCATGCCGTACACGCCCCATTCACAAACCATTGCTTCGGTGCTGTTGTTGATTCCTGACCATGGCTTCCAATAGCTGGACCGCGCCGTCTGTACCCGGGGCCGCGACGAGGTCACGGGCTGCCTGCTGGGCCTGCGTGGCGTAGGACGGATTGTGCAGAACTTCCAGCACGGCGTCGCGTAGGCGCTCCGGCGTGCACTTCTTTGGTTTCAGCCGAACACCGACACCGGCCTCGACCACTCGCTTCGCGTTGTCAGGCTTGTCCCACGTTGTCGGGACGACGACGAGCGGCACCCCGGCGGCGAGGGCCGCGGTGATCGTTGCCGGGCCGCCGGACGTCACCACGACGGAGCAGCGCGGCAGCAACTCGGCGTGGCTCAGCCACCGCGTGACATGAACGTTCGGAGACGGGTTAGGCGCGACGAGCGCCGGATCGCGTTTGCCTCCCGTCGTAAGGATCGCTTCAAGCGGCTGACCGGCGAGCCCGACGGCACCGGCGGTGAGCAAGAACGGGTCTTGGTAGTGCGACGTGCCCTCTGTGACGTGGACCCACGGCCTCGACGCCGGAATTTCGTCGAGCCATGCCGTTGTTCCTGGCTCTTCGGGTGGGTGCCAGAGACACGCGCCGAGGTAGTGCACCGAGCGCGGAAGGTCGCGGCGGCCGTAGTCGAGGCCCGGGATGTTGCCGACGAGGTAGAGCGGCAGACGCCCCGTAAACGCGTTCATCGACATGCCGAGCGGCTCGAGCCCATTGTCGGCCCGGATCGCGTTGACCTGGCGACGCAAGCCCAGTCCTCCGAGCTCGGTGGCCTTAGTGAGCACGGTTGTTACAGCGCGCGCGAAAGCGTTGCGCGGTGCGGGAAGGCCGAAGCCCCACGCAGGCGCGTCCGGACCGGGGATCAACGGCCCCATGAACGTCGACGAGAGCACGACCGGAATCGGGACGGACTCCCAGAGGACAGTGATCGGACCCCACATCGCAAGATCGGTGAGCAGAGCATCCGGCTTCCACCGCTCGATGATGGGCCGCAAGTCCGCAAGCTGACCCGGAATCGACTCCACGAGCCAATGCCGAAGAGCCTCGTGCTGCACGCGAACTGATTGGCCGCGGCTGTTCGTTCGACGCTCCGACTCGTGAACGCGCAGATAGTGGGACGCTTCAACCGCCTCGAAGGGGAAGATGGGAATCCCCTCAGGCTCGATGAACCGGGCCGCCTCCGGGCCCGTGTAGAACGCAACCTCATGCCCATGCCGGCGGAGCGCGGTCGCGACCGCCATCTGCGGAAACACATGGCCTTCGAAAGGCCAACACGTGAACAGGAAACGGCTCATTGAGGGTGCGCCATGAGTGAGGCGGGAGCCGGCATTACCTTCCTGAATATCTCTACCCTCTCGAGGATACTCTTCATTGTGACGGCTTCTTTCCTTGATTCCTGACCATGGCTTCCAATAGCTGGACCGCGCCGTCTTTACCCGGGGCCGCGACGAGGTCACGGGCTGCCTGCTGGGCCTGCGCGGCGAGGACGGATTGTGCAGAACTTCCAGCACGGCGTCGCGTAGGCGCTCCGGCGTGCACTTCTTTGGTTTCAGCCGAACACCGACACCGGCCTCGACCACTCGCTTCGCGTTGTCAGGCTTGTCCCACGTTGTCGGGACGACGACGAGCGGCACCCGGCGGCGAGGGCCGCGGTGATCGTTGCCGGGCCGCCGGCCGTCACCACGACGGAGCAGCGCGGCAGCAACTCGGCGTGGCTCAGCCACCGCGTGACATGAACGTTCGGTGCCATCGACCCTAGAGCCGAGCTGTTCTGGATCGCGCTGGCGCCGGTCGTAAGGATCGCTTCCACCGGCAACTGTGCCGAGCCCACGCGCAGCAGCGCCCGGAGGATAAACGGATCGCCGAACTGGAGCGTGCTCTCTGTGACGTGGACCCACGGCCTCGACGCCGGAATTTCGTCGAGCCATGCCGTTGTTCCTGGCTCTTCGGGTGGGTGCCAGAGACACGCGCCGAGGTAGTGCACCGAGCGCGGAAGGTCGCGGCGGCCGTAGTCGAGGCCCGGGATGTTGCCGACGAGGTAGAGCGGCAGACGCCCCGTAAACGCGTTCATCGACATGCCGAGCGGCTCGAGCCCATTGTCGGCCCGGATCGCGTTGACCTGGCGACGCAAGCCCAGTCCTCCGAGCTCGGTGGCCTTAGTGAGCACGGTTGTTACAGCGCGCGCGAAAGCGTTGCGCGGTGCGGGAAGGCCGAAGCCCCACGCAGGCGCGTCCGGACCGGGGATCAACGGCCCCATGAACGTCGACGAGAGCACGACCGGAATCGGGACGGACTCCCAGAGGACAGTGATCGGACCCCACATCGCAAGATCGGTGAGCAGAGCATCCGGCTTCCACCGCTCGATGATGGGCCGCAAGTCCGCAAGCCTGACCCGGAATCGATCCACGAGCCAATGCCGGAACACCTGGTGTCGAACGCGCGCGGACTGACGGCCGCCCTTCGTGAAGCGCTCGGACGCCTCCACGTGTGCGTAGTGAGACGCTTCAACCGCCTCGAAGGGGAAGATGGGAATCCCCTCAGGCTCTATGAACCGGGCCGCCTCCGGGCCCGTGTAGAACGCAACCTCATGCCCATGCCGGCGGAGCGCCGTCGCGACCGCCATCTGCGGAAACACATGCCCGACAAACGGCCAACACGTGAACAGAAAGCGACTCATTCGGCTCCGCCAACCTGCATTCCGCCGCTCCGACGACGTCTCCACCCACCACGATTCCCCCCAACGTGACCCCCTCCCGGCGTCGATTCCTCTTCGTGCTGTGCGCCGCCGCTCCCACGAGTATCTCACAGCTTCACGCCCGGTACGCCCGGCACTCCACGCGAGTTGGGTCAACCGCTCCCGGGGAGCGTTCGTCCTTGACCGGACCGGCACGGACGTGTAGTAAGAGACGCATGTCCGTTGCGAGGTTCCTGGCACGCTGGGATCCGTCTCCCGGCCTCACACCGTCGGCGAGCTGACCGCATGGCGCCGCGACGCGTGATCAGGATGACCGCGTTCGCGCTATTCCTATCGCCCATCGCACGGCGGTTACCGTCGATCCGGCCGTTCGTCCTGCTGCTGTCGCTCGCCGACCGGCTGCCGCCGCGGGCGAGATCGCATGCACTGAAGGCGCTACTCAAGCTGCAGTACGACACGCTGAGCCGGGCGATGCGCGATCCGGACGCCGGATTCTTGAACGACGGCTACGCGCCGGTCGACGGATCTCGCGCAACGCTCGAACTGCCGCCCGAGAGCGAGCGTGACCGCTACTCCATGCAGCTCTACGACAGGGTCGCAGGAGCAGTAGAGCTGCGTGGACGGGACGTGCTCGAGGTCGGTTGCGGTCGGGGTGGAGGCGCAGCGTTCCTCTTCGAGCGCCAGGCACCGGCGAGCCTGACCGGCCTTGACCTCTCTGAGGTCGCTATCGCCCACTGCCGGACGAGGTACGGGCGTTCCGGCGTGCGCTTCGTGGCCGGCGACGCCGAGCGGCTCCCGTTTCCCGACGCCTCGTTTGACGCGGTCGTCAATGTCGAATCGTCCCATTGCTACCGAACATGACCCGCTTTCTGACCGAGGTGACGCGGGTGTTGCGTCCGGGAGGTGTGCTCCTCTTCGCAGACATTCGGTCGACTCGACTCGACTACGCTGACGACCAGGCATTCATGGACATCGCCGGCTTCCTCGACCAGGTCTCGGCGGCGGGCCTCACGGCGGTCGAGACGGAGGATGTCACGGCGAAACGTCGTGCGAGCGCTCGATCTCGACTCGCCCGCGGCGGCGCGCGGAGATCGAGCGCCAGGCCGGGCCGTTCAGTTCCCGTCTGCTGGAGTTCGTCGGCGTCGAGGGGAGCGCGATCCACCGAGCGCTGTCGTCGCGTGATGTGACCTATCTACGGATGGTCCTCCGACCAGTACGTGATCTCTCCGCGCCGCTCACCGCCTGACGGCGTCTTATCCCATCGTGGTCAAAGCGTGACCAGCCTCGAAGGGGCGGGAGACAAGGAGGCGGCACGGACGTCCCAGGTCTCCGCGACCAACTGACTTCGGCGGGCCTCGTCGTGGTGGACGAGGAGGACATCACCGCGAACGTCGTACACGCGCTCGAGCTGAACTCCCCGAGGGTGCGAGCGATGATCGAGCGGAGTGCACAGAAGTTCGCCTCGCAATTGCTCGAGTTCTTCGGCGTTGAGGGGAGTCTGATCCACCGCGCGCTCGAAGCACACGAGGTGTCCGATCTCAGGATGGTGCTCCGGATTGGATCGGAAGGCGCGGAGCAGGCCGCCGCCTGACGTCGGCTATCCGTTCCTCGCCAGGGGGACAGACCCGCGGGGTGCCGCCTCCCGCTCAGCGGCGGGCGTAGAGCATTTGGAAGCCGATCAGATCTGGGGGATCGACGCTCAACCGGTAGCCCTTTCCCTCGAGAAAGACGCGGACGCGTTCGGCGCAATCCTCGCCATGAGCCTCGACTGCCGAATCTGCCGGATGCGCGGCCAGTCGGACACATGGATGCCTTCCAGAACGAGGCATCTCCGCACCCTCTGCGTCGATCTTCAAGAGGTCGATCCGATCGACGTCGTGCTCGAGCATCGCGGCCGAGATGGTCGTCAGCTTGCAGTCGACGGAGCGGCAGTTCTGCCGCCGCCTCCTCGCGATGATGACACGGACAGCCCACATAGCGAAGTACGCAAGCGGACGTAGCAGCTGGGTTGTCGAGCGCGTAGTTCAGGCGACGCGCGGTACGGGGCGGGATCGCACCAGTCGCTCGCCCGCCGCAACCGCTGCGACGTTCCAGACGAGGCGGCCTGCTTTGCGCCGCGCCAAGTGAAAGCTTGCTTCGATCTCGCGAAGGTACGGGCTGGCGCCGGCGGCCATCGACCACTCGGGGTCGAACTCGAAGTGGCGTGGCCCGACTTCGACGCGACGCCTGCTCGCACCAGGGTCACTCGCGCGTCGCCGAGGAGTCGCTCGGTGTTGCGCTCGAGCATGGCGTACGTGGCTGGGATGGGCTCGAAGAGCACGAGCCTGAAGATCTCGATGGCGCTGAACCAGAGAGGAAAGAACAGGCCCACGTTCGCGCCGACGTCGAAGACGCAGTCCCCGTCGCCGATGTCGAGGCCGTGCCTGAGGTACACGCCGGTCTCGAAGATCTCCTTGTAGAGAAACAGCGCCTCCGTCTCGTTCGGCGTCTCCACGACCATGCCGTTGGGCAACGTGACCAGGGGCATCGAGTGACTCTAGTGACCTGACCGAATCGCGCATGCCGCCGAGGCGTCACGCAATTCGGTCGCGATGATCGTGACGTGCACGCCCGTCCTATGGGCTATGGCTTCGCGCTACATGCTAGCGTGCAGGCTCGCCCGCCGCTCCAGCCGGAGGATTGCATCTTGCACGTCGGTCATCGCGACGGTCGTCGCGACACGGCTGGGCGCTCCGGTCGAAAGCCCCGCTGCGGTGCGGAGCCGATCGAGAGCCTTGAGGGAGGCATTGGGGCCCACCTTCTGCCAGCTCGCCTGGGCGACGGTGGCGAGCCGAAGAAGTGTTGAGCCCTTGACTGCACCTCCGCTCCTGTTCGAGGAGTCGATCAGCCGCTGGACAGCCACGTTCAGCTGGCCGAATGTGTTCGACGCCGTTTGCGACGGCACTGTCGCGGTGTTCGACGGCTGAGACGCCGTTCCGGGCGCTCCCAAGGCAACGACCTGGTAGGTGTAGCGGACACCAGGCTTCGCTCCCCGTCGACGAAAGAGCTCTTCTTCGTGATGCCGATCGTCCGGTACGGACCGGCGAGCCACACCCGCTGTCGGTTCGAGGGGCTTCCCGCACGTGCCGGCGTCGGCACTCGCACCGGAGAGGACTTGTCCGTTGATCCTCGGCTGAACGCCCAAGTTGACATCGACGGCCCGATACTCCGATCGCAGGATCCGGTAGCGAGTCGCGCCGCTTGTCGCATCCCAGGACAGCACGGTTCCGCACTTCTGCGTGTCCGCGAGGAGCCGCCGCGGCGGCGGCGAAACGGCGGGAGACGTCGCATCCGCGCTCGACGCACCGACTCCGCCACCGCGCCCGAAGGGCACCGGCGCCCCGCAAGGCGAGGCGTCGCCGAGCCACACCGACGTGCCCTCGACGTGGTTCGTGCTGCCGATGAACAACCCCGACGGCGACGACACGATCGTCCGGGCCCCGAAGTTCCACCGGCCGTCCCCGAACGCGTTCCGCGTCACCTGCCACCAGTACTGCCCGTCGCACGTGCCCCAAAGGTCGAGGCCGAACTCGGGTTGGAGCTGGGTCCGAGCGCCAGGGACGTTCGCGAAGCCGGAACTCGCATCGTTTGTACCGATGTACATCGCACCGTTGTGGGTCTCTGCGCGCCACATGTGCGCGGTGAAGAAGTTCCCGAAGCCGTCTCCGCAGCCCGCTGATCGCCGCCTTCGGAGAGCCGGCAACCGTGCGGGTGTTCCCGACGACGACGTCCCAGCTGTCGTCCGGATTGATCCGGATCTCCTCGGACGCTGCAGACGATCCCGCTCCCCAGCCGTTCGAGCCGACGTAGAGCCGGTTCTGGAAGACGTGCATCGACACCACCGAGGTGACTGCCGACCCCCGTCCGGCTCCGCCCGTGACGACCGGGGCGAACTAGAACGGGCACCCGGGCGTCGCCGTCGATGTCGCCCTCCAGACGCCGTACCCAGTAGTCGAATCGCCGGTTCCGACATACAGGGAACCGTTGAAAGTCTCCATCTCGTACACGTCGGCCTGCGCGGGGCTCTGCTGCACGAACGAGTTGTTACCCGAAGGATTCAGGATTTCCAGGATGACGCCGTCTCCCGTCAACCCGCCGCTCGCCGTGACGAAGAGCCGATTGTTGTACACCTCCATCGCCCGGAATCCCATCGCCGGGTTGACGGGCCGAACGCCGTGTTGAGGATGCCAGGGCCGTTCGGGAGTGGGGTGAAGCTCGCTCCATCCTCGGTGGACCGCAGAATAACCGGCGGATTGTTTGCCGCCAGTTCTGGGATGTACTCGTTCGCCGTGACGGCCCCGACGTAGAGCGCTCCGTCGTGGACGACCATGCCGCGATAGCCGATGTCGCGCGCGACGACTTACCCACCGCTCGCGGGTTCGCGATCTGTGGCGACTGATACACCTTCACCCACGCGCCGGCCCGGGGTGTACTGCCAGATCTCGGCCCGAAGGTCGTTGTCGTACTTGTCCGCCGCACAATTTGCTTCCGGAAGTCCGTCCAGCGGGCCGCCGTAGTGACCACGTCCTGGATAGAAGAAGTCGAGCGTGGCGGCCTCGACGCAGTGAGCGCTTCGCGCCGTTCCCACGTACAGCTTTCCGTTGAACCACGCCATCGACCAGGAGTAGCTGTTGCGCGAGTCCCCGAATCCGCCTTGCGCGATTTTCTGGGCGTTGAGCGTCGGCTGCACGGTGTCGACGGCCGTCGCGCTGAAGTTGTTGAGCTCGTTGAGTTCGCTCACGACGCCCGTGTAGTCCACGATGGCGGTTCCGTCGAAGTGACCGACCGAGGGGAAGGCATACGAGAGATTCACGCTTGCCGATGCACCCGGAGCGAGACCGTTGACCTGTCCCGCGAGCGGAGTCGCGAGAAGCCAGGGCCGCCACTGCACCTGGAACACGCCGGCCGGAGCAGCACCGACGTTCCTCACCGTGATCGTCGCCGTCACCGAGGTCTTGGGATATGGCTGGCTCGGGTTGATCGGCGACGTTCGTGATCACCAGTTCCGGCTTCGCCTGTACGACCAGGATCAACCCTGTTCCCGTATTGTTCCATTCGTTCGTTTCGGCGACAATCCGTCCCGAGTCGACCGTGGCGGAGGTCAGATATCCGGCTGCGCCCGCGAACGTGTAGGGCACGGGTACCGACGCGGTGCCGCCCGCAGCAAGGCCGCCCGGTACCGCTACGGCCGGCTGAGCCGCTCCGAACAACGTCGACCGCCACTGCACGGCGAAACTGCCGGTAGCGCACGAGCCGGCGTTGCGTACGGCGACGAGGACATTGGTCGGGAATCCCTGGACCGCGATGGGCGCGGTGATGCCGGTGACGACCAGATCGGCGCACGGCGCCGGCGCTGCTTGCGCGCCCGGGCCGGTCGTCAGGACGAAGAGCGCCGCAAGGAACGCGAGCAGCCCGAAACGGGATGTCCGTTTGTCGGCCATGGCCATGTACCGCTCCCCTGGATCCCGCATCCACTCTCCCCTGGATGGCGTTGTCTAATGATGAACTCGGCGGAAAAATCGACCCTATAACGCGCACGAGCACGAGTCAACATCGGCTCGGCGAGAAATTGGGGTAGGCCGGGGAGGTTGGCGTCGCAGGCGGGTAGAGTTCTCCGATGCCCCTGTCGACTCTGCCCAACGGCATGGTTGTAGAAACGCAGAGCGACGCGGAGGCGGCGTTCCTCTACCACGAGATCTTCGACCAGCTGGCCTATCTCAAGCACGGCCTCGAGATCGGTGACGGCGCCTGCGTCTTCGACGTTGGCGCAAACGTCGGACTGTTCTCGGCGTCGCTCGCTGAGCGCTATCGGAACCTGCGGCTCGTGCTGTTCGAACCAATGCCAGAGACGTTCGCCATGCTCGGGCGCAACGCCGAGAGGCTGCTCGGCGATGCCCGTGTGACACTCGTCAATGCTGCGGTCGCATCGGCACCCGGCACGACGTCATTCGAGTTCGATCCGACGTGGACACTCGCCGCCGGAGCGGCGCCGGCGCGCCGCGCGATGGAGGCCGGTCACCGTTCGGCGCGCCGCAGGGCCGGGCTCCTCGCGTGGAATCGGGCCGCGCTAGCCGAAGCCGAGCGCGCCGGGATGATCTCGGCGGCCGCTGCACGCCGGCTCGACACCGCGCTCGGCAACCCGCTGCTCCGTCCGTTCACGTTTGCGGGCATCTGGTTGTTCTTCGCCCTCGCGGGGTGGAAGGCGCGCAGGAACCGGCAACGCGTCGCCTGCGAGGTCACCACGGTCTCGGCTGCAATGCGCACGTACGACATCGATCGCATCGATTTGCTCAAAGTCGACGTCGAGGGTGCCGAGTACGAGGTCCTCGAAGGCATCGAGGACGCGGACTGGCCGCGCATTCGCCAGGTCGCTCTCGAGGTTCACGTCGATGGCGACGAGCATCGCGTCCGGTCATTTCTCGAGGGCAAGGGTTTCGACGTGGCCGTCGAGGAGGACGATCGGCGCCTCCTCGAACTCATGGGCATGCGGCTGGTCTACGCCCGCCGGTGATCGTCAGCTACTGGGCGCGAGGATGGCCGCTCTGGCATCGTCGAACTGCACGTGCCTGGGCAGCGGCGGGAGCGGGCGGAGCGAGAGCGTCCACCGATCGGGCTCGACCTGATCGAACCCCGATCGGGCGAGGAACTCCGTGACCTGTCCGTTGCGGGGACCGGGAACAAAGGGAGCAACGAGGGTCGTGGCGCCGTGCTCGGCGGCCGCCGCGGCGATGCCGTGGAGGAAGGCGTCCTCGACGCCACGGCCGAGCGCTCTGCAACTCATCAACAGGGTGTCGATCTCCGAGCAGTCCGGCTCCGCGCCGGGCTGGAGAACACAGACGCCGATCTGCCCATAGTCACCGAACCGGTCCCGGGCGCCGAGGACGAGAACGGTTGCCTGCTCGGCGAGCAGCTTGACCTCCTCGAGCGTGCGCCGCTTGAGGGAGAGATTGAACTGGTTCGTTCGCTGTGTGAGCTGCGCCACGCGCGGCCAGTCCTGATCACCGGCGCGCCTCAGTGAGACCTCGAGCTCGAGACGGCCCAGATACTCGTCGAGACTCGTCGCAGCACCCAGCTCCTGACGTCGGCGCTGCTCGTCGTGTGCCTTCTGGGTCCTCGTCGCGTCCACCTCGGTGGCGGCGGACCCGTCGAAGAGCCAGAGCCGATCGAGCGTCTCGCACCACGTCGCCGGATCGTCCGGAAGGGGCACGACATGGACTGCGGGAACACGCGTCTTGACCTCCATCCGCACCGCAGGGTCGTCATCCAGGAAGACGAACGAGTCCAGGCCGAGGCCGAGCTCGTCCGCGAGGTCACGAAGGTTGTCGGACTTGTGCTGCCAGTTCACGCGCCAGGCGGCGATGTCGTCTGCTCCGAGAATCATCTCGGGGTGATGTGCGAACACGTCGAGTACGTCGGCCTCTTCGTTCTTGCTGACGACGACGAGCAGTAGCCCGCGATCCTTGAGACGTTTCACGTACTTCTGGAAGAGCTGGAACCCCCGGCCCGGGCCGTCCGGGCCGAGCTCCAGACCGTCGCGGCCGACCTCGCCGACGACGCCGCCCCAGAGCGTGTTGTCGCAGTCGAGCACGACGACCTTCGCGGGTGACACGCGGCCCGAGCGGATGCGTCGTATCAGCGCGATCGCCAATTCCTGATGGAGCCGCTGAGAGTAGCCGCCGCGGGTGAGCACCTCCGACGTGCTGCTGCGTGCAACGTCGATGCCGATCCGCTGCACGAGCTGCGCGAAGTCGAACGACTCCACCTCGGGCATGTCGGCGACGCGCCGGGCCCACCGCTGCCGCAGCGTTTCGGCGTGGTCACCGTCGATCGCCGAGAACGACGAAACCACGGGGGGAAGCGTGCCGACGAGGAGCCTGCTTCCCGGAGAGTGGCCGGATGCCGCGTGCTCGATCGCCTGAAGCATCTCGTCGAGCGCCGCCGTCGCGGCTGACGGCTCGGGCGGGAGATCCTCCAGGCGCGTCAGGACGACGGTGACCTCGTCTCCGCCTCCTTCGAGGGCAGGCTCACGACCGAGCAGGGTCTGGACGATCTGGTCGTAGCCCGCGAAGCGGCAGTCGAGATCGAACCCGAACGCTCGGCCCCACAGCTCGAGCGGCGTCGCGAGCGGCTCGGCGGTGAAGCTCGCGGCAATGTGCACGCGAATCGGAAGTCCGTCGCCGGTCGTCGCGACATCGTGAGACCGCGAGTGCCCGCGTCGCCGTCTGCGCGTCGAGCAACGGCAGCATCTCGACATCGTCGGGCAGCAACGTCGCGTCGGCTTCCGGCGAGAGCGCAGGAGGTGAGCTCGCGTCGTCCCGCCACGCGACGACCCGAACGATGTCGTCGACCGACCTGAGGCGGAACACGTCAGGCCCGTCGACCGTGACGCCGAAGCGATCGAAGAGTGCGGCCGCGACGGCAACCTGCCCGAGCGAGTCCCAGAGCGCGCAGGTCTGCGTGGACAGTTCGTCCGGCGCGTCATCCGGGTCGAGGCCCAGCGCATGGAGAACGACGTCGCGCACCTGCTCACCTATCTCCGAGCCGACCGCGCTGGAGTCACCGACGGCAGCGGATTCGTCAGGCTCGGCGTGGACTCCGTCACGCCGTCTGCGGAACCGCGCCGGGTTGCCTCCCCACACCTCGCCGGGAGGGATCCGCGTGAACGGCTCGACGACTGCGCCGGCCTCGACGATCGCGTCGCGGCCGATCACGCACCCGAGTGCGATGCGCGCCTCGCCGCCGATCGTCGCCCGATCTCCGATGCTCACCGGGCGCAGAGACGTAGATCATGGCACCGTCGTCCCGCATCACCATGCTGTGGGCCGCGACGGTGGACTGCCCTCCGAGGACGACATCGTCTCCGATCTCCGTCAGATCTGGATCGTAGAGGCCACCCCAGTTGATCACGTTCTTGCCGATGTTCACCGAAGGCGAGTACGCGCGCAGCACGAGCGTGTCGAGGCGCCGGAACTGCGACAGGAGCGACACGAGCGGAATCGACTGCTGGATCGCGAGCCGCCGATAACACATCGCCGCGGTCGCCATTCCGCAGCAGCTCCTTGGAGCCGCGCGTCAAACCCGGATGGACAACCGCGTGGCGAGGCTTTGGATGCCGGCTGCCGATCTGTCGGCACGTAAAGGCGGCGATCGAGAGGTAGACGACGAGCCAGCCGAGGTAGAGCAGCGGCGCGAAGACGACCCAGAGATACCACTCCCATGATCCTGCGGCGACGACGTACGCGGCCACCACCGCGACGGCGGCACCCGAGACCATCATCGATCCGAGAATCGACACACCTGCGATGAGATCGTGGAGCCAGCGGTTCATCCGTTGAGCCTATTGTGTAGCGCTCCGGTCGATCCACCAAGTGCCCGGAACGGGTCGGACATTCGCGATCCGCCGAGCCGGACGTCGTGTCCGCCTGCCCGACTCAATTTGGAAAGAACCTGCTAACAGGCTCCAAACACGGGGTCGCTAGCTTGCTGAGCGGCAATGACCGTCGCCGTCCCAAGCCTCGCGAAACGCTCGCCGCGGCGCACCTTCGTCGTGCTCTGCGCCGTCGTCGCGTGCGCCGTGGTGAGCGGCGGGCAGCGCAGAAGGCGCCGGAGCGCAGAACGAGCTCAGGGGTATCGACGTCTCCAACTGGCAGCGGCAGATCGACTGGCTGGCCGTCTCGGGAACGGGCACCTCCTTCGTCTTCGCGAAGGCGACCGAAGGCGCGACGTTCACGGACCTGACCTTCGCACTCAATCGGTCCGGCGTCTCGGGCCTCGGGATGCGGTTCGGCGCCTACCATTTTGCCCGCCCCTCCGGCGCGACCGACGCCGCCGCGGTGGCAGACGCGATTGCGGAGGCTGACTTCTTCCTCTCGCTGGCGCTGCCGATACGTGGCGAGCTCCTGCCCGTGCTCGACCTCGAGAACACCGGCGGACTTTCGGTCGCCCGGCTTTCGCTGTGGACGCAAACGTGGCTCAGCCAGGTCGTCGCCCGAACCGGCCTCAAGCCGATCGTGTACGTCTCGCCCTACTTCTGGAAGACGAAGCTCGGCGACTCGCCTGTCGTGGCGGCAGCAGGTCACCGGCTCTGGATCGCCCACTGGACGAAGGACGCGCTCCCGATCTTGCCGGGCGCCAGCTGGGGTGGGCTGGGCTGGTCGTTCTGGCAATGGAGCAATTGCCAGAAGATCGCCGGCATCAACGGCTGCGTGGACGGCAACCGGTTCAACGGCTCGTCGCTGGGCAGCGTCACCGTTCCCGCCTATCCGACCGGGCCGCCGAAATCGGTGACCGTGCCGACGATCGTCGGCACGCCGCGCGCGGGGACGCTGCTCGCCGCCGTCTCCGGGAGGTGGGGCGGCGGCAAACCGGTCGGGTTCTCGTACGCATGGCACCGCTGCGATGCTGCCGGTCGCTCGTGTGCGCCGATCGGCTCGGCGACGTCGCCGAGCTACACGCCTAGGGCCGCCGACGTCGGTCACGCGCTTCTCGTCCGAGTCAGCGCGGCCGGGCCTGCGGGAACGGTCACTGCTTCATCCACTCCGACCCTTGCTGTCGCGAGCTCCGGCTCCACGGGCGGAACGGCACCGAAGGCTCGTACGCTGCCGGCGGTTACGGGCATCACCCAGGTCGGCGAGCCGATCACGGGGACGGTTGGAACCTGGACCGGCTCGCCGACGTCGTTCACGTACCAGTGGCAGCGCTGCGCCTCGAACGGAACGTCCTGCACCGGGATCGAAGGTGCCGGCGGGCTCACCTACACGATCTCGCCGGGCGACATCGGTGCCGTGCTCTCCCTGACCGTGACCGCGGTCGGCAAGGGAGGAGCCGGCTCAGCGACCTCTGCTCCGACCGCGATCGTCACACCCGCCCCGGTGCCGGTGCCGTCCGTCGGCACGGCCGTCGCACTCGCGGGCGACGCCGGCGCGGTGACAACGGCGAGCAATGTCGCCGTTGCCACGTGGCAGCCCGGCGCCCTGCCCGATCAGGTCGCCGTCAACTTCGCCGATGCGGCCAGCCGCCTCGCGCTCGCGGGGAGCTCCGTCAGGCTCAGCTTCGACGCACCCACACCGCTGCCCTGGCCGATCGACGTTCAGTTTGCGGCGGCACCACCCGACGCGGTGCCGGGGATCCTGCCCCTCGCAGGCGTCTGGCAGCCCCTCGCCTCACTCCCGACGCCCACGTTGCCGAAGGAGCAGCAGGCAGGCGCCTACCGCGACGCGGCCGGAGCACTGCATGTCCTCACGCGCACGGGCGGCCGTATCGCCCTCTTCGCTCGGGGCAAG
Source organism: uncultured Thermoleophilia bacterium (assembly GCA_963721955.1). Taxonomy (GTDB): domain Bacteria; phylum Actinomycetota; class Thermoleophilia; order Gaiellales; family Gaiellaceae; genus Gaiella. The sequence continues at coordinate 220,228 of CAVRKG010000002.1, forward strand.
TGGGGCGACCCCCGGTACGCGACCGCCCTGCGCCCGCGCGTCGCCTTCGCGCGCGCCGTGGCCGTGAAGGAAGGCTCGGACGGAAGCGGGACACTGCTGACGCGGATCACACTCGACACGCAGGCACACCTGTACGTCAGCCTCACCGCTGCGAATGGCAGAAAGCTCGTGCTCCTGCCGGCGAAGAGTCGGATCGGCTGGTGGTTGAAGGGCAAGCCCGCAAAGACGCTGCAGGCACTGCAACTCGTCCCGGGAGCGTTGCCGCTCCGGCTCCAGATCCCGAAGGCGCAGATGCGTTTCAAGGGCCCGCTCACGCTGCGGATCGTGGCCGTCGACCCGTACAAGCGGAAGTCGACGGTCAAGGTGATCTGGCCGTCGAAGCCCGTAGCGATACTGTGCAGCCATGTCGGCAGTCGTGCATCTCCCCGGCGAGGGCGAGCAACTCTTCGGCGGGAGAATCGTGCTCAAGGCAGCTCTGGATGAGCTCAGCATCACCGAGTCCTGGTTCGACCGCGCCAGGCCGGGGGCGGATCCGCACCTCCATCGCGGCCACGTCGATTCGTTCTACCTCCTCGAGGGCGAGCTCGCGTTTCTCGTCGACGACATCGAGCACGTCATCGGACCTGGCGCCTGTGTCTGCGCCCCGCCGGGTCTCGTGCACGGCTTCAGAAGCCTCTCCCCCGCTCGGTTTCTCAACTTCCACACGCCCGACGGCGGGTTCGCCCCCAACCTCCGCTCGCTCGACGGCGGCGACGGCGGCGGCTTCGACAGCTTCGACGCCGAACCTGGCAGCGGCCTCGCGGGATCGAATGCCGTCGTCTTGCACGCCGGCGACGGCGAGCGCCGAGAGACCGCCGAACGTGTGGCGACGATCAAGGTCGGCCGTAAGGAGTTCGAGCTGATCGAGTTCGAGCTGCGCCCGAGCTTCGTCGGGCCCGAGCTCCACACCCACGACGATCACACCGACGCGTTCTACGTCCTCGATGGGACGATCGACGTCGAGCTCGCCGATCGCTCGCTCACGGTCGGAGCCGGCGCGTTCGTGGCAGCGCCGCGGGGCGTCGCACACACCTTCCGGGTGGGGGCGTCAGGGGCGCGCATGCTCAATCTCCACGCCCCGGGTATCGGGTTCCACGAGCGCCTCGCCGGGTGAGTCGCGGCGTGCGGTGCCCGGGCGGACCGGGCGCCGAACGCGCAGAGGGCGGTCAGGCGGTCGCGCCGGCGGGCGGCGCTCCTTCCGTGAAGCCGGCGTTCCACGATCCAGGCTCTGCCTCCGACACCACCGGCGGTTCGCCTGAAGCGTGTCACATGTCACGAACCTGCGACCATGCTTCTCGGGGTCGACTCAGGGTCATTCCGGATGGCCGCCGCCCGCGACAACGGCGATCCTGCAGGCATGACAACAACACCACACACATCCGATATCCCCGAGATCCGGCGCCTGCAGCGCAGTCGCTCGAATCGCATGCTGGCGGGGGTCAGCGGGGGCCTCGCTCGCTACTTCGAGATCCACCCCGCGGTCTTCCGTGTCGGCTTCGTCGTCCTCACGCTGCTCGGCGGCGCCGGCATCCTCATCTACGCCGCCGCCGCGCTCGTCATGCCGGACGAGGGCAAGGAGGACTCGATCGCGACTGCCGCACTGCGCAACCGACGCGACCGCCCGTGGCCGCTGATCGGGCTCGCCTTCCTCGCCGTGGCCGGTGCGATACTCCTCTCACGGGCCACGCTCTGGCCACACGGTGACGCCTGGTTCCTCTTCCTCATCGCCGGCGCGGTGATCCTCTGGATCACACGGCACCCAGCCGGCCGATCCTGCGCTCGACACGCGCGAGCTTGCCGCGGAGGATTCGCGGCGCGTCCGGCGCGCCGTGCGACGATTCGTGATCGCATTGGCAGTGCTCGTCGCGCTCGTGCTGGCCGCGGTGGCAGTCTTCGTCGCGGCGTTCGACGTCCACGTCGGGCGGGGGACCGGCGATCGCAGTTACGCCGTTACGAGCGTGCAGAACCTGAAGGACGAGTACCGGCTCGGGATCGGATCACTCGAGCTCGATGTCGCCGCACTGCAACTGCCGGTGGGGGAAACACGGATCGTTGCAAGCGTGGACGTCGGGGAACTCCGGGTGATCGTCCCATCCGACGTCGGGCTGCGGGTTCACGCGACGGCGGAGATCGGAGAGGTCGATCTTCCCAACGGCGTCGGCGGCGATGGGCGGAACGTCGAGAACGACTTCATCCTCACCGGTGACCGCGTGCTCGTCGTCGACGCCCATGTCGGCCTGGGCTCCGTCAAAGTCGAGCGCGCCATACCATGAGCCGAGATGCCTCTTCGCAGCTTCGCGCCGAGCTCTGACGAGCGCGTCATCGCAGGGGTCTGCGCGGGCATCGCGCAGACCCTCGCGGTCGATGCCACACTCGTCCGGCTCATCTTTGCGCTGCTGGCACTGGCCGGAGGCGCCGGGATCCTGCTCTACTTGGCGTTGTGGGCGTTCGCCGGACGACGGCGACGCCCATGGCTCGCCGTCCTTCTCGCGCTCGCCGCGTTGGCCGCCTTGCTCAGCGCGATCGGTCTCTCCGACCGCTCCGTCGTCGGGATTGCGCTGATCTCCGGCGGACTCGCGGTCGCGTGGCGACGCGGCGGCGGCATTCGGCCGGACGCGCCCCTCTCCTACGCGGGAATCCTGCTGGCGGCGATAGGGGCTGTCGCGTTGCTGTCGGGAAGCCCCTCCAGCACGGCGTTGCTCGCGCCCGGCGCGGTCGCCGGTGGGCTCCTCCTGATCGCCGGGCCGTGGGTGTGGCGCCTCGCGCTCGACCGGGACGCCGAGCGCACCGCGCGAATTCGCACGGAGGAGCGCTCGGATGTCGCGGCGCGAGTGCACGACTCCGTCCTCCAGACGCTCGCGTTGATCCAACGGCATGCAGGCGAACCCCGGCGAGTCGCATCGCTCGCGCGACGTGAGGAGCGCGAGTTGCGGGGTTGGCTCTACAACGACCAGCCGTTCGGTGACGAGAACGCGTCGCTCGTCGCGGCGCTCTCTGCCGCAGCGGGCGACATCGAGGAACTCCACGGCGTCCGCGTCGAGCTCGCAAGCGCGGGCGACTGTCCGATCGACGGCGCCGTCGGAGCCGTCGTGCTGGCAGCACGCGAAGCGATGACGAACGCCGCCAAGTTCGCAGCCGTCGACGAGATCGATGTCTATGCCGAGGTCACGGACGAGTCGGTCTCCGTTTTCGTGCGCGACCGAGGCAAAGGGTTCGATCGGGCGAGCGTGCCGTTGGGCCGGCGCGGTCTCGTGGACTCGATCGAGGGACGACTCGAGCGCGTCGGCGGCACAGCGGCGATCGTCACGACACAGGGAGCCGGTACCGAAGTGGAACTACGGCTCGCACGGAGCGCGTCGTGAAGCGACGCCGCGTCGTACTCGTCGACGACCACGATCTCTTCCTCGCGGGCGTGCGCGCCGAGCTGGGTGACGCCGTGGACGTCGTCGGTCAGGCGGGAAGCGTCGCTGCTGCGGTGCCGTTGATCAAGGAGCTCGATCCGGACGTCGTCCTTCTCGACGTGCACCTCCCCGACGGGAGCGGTGATGCAATCATCAACGCCATAGCGCAGGATCGTCCCGGCGTGAAGTTCCTAGCGCTGTCGGTGTCCGACGCCGCGGAGGACGTGATCGCAGTAATCCGGGCCGGCGCACGTGGATACGTGACGAAGACGATCTCCGGCGCGGAACTCGCGGCCGCGATCGAGCAAGTGGCCCAGGGGGACGCAGTCTTCTCGCCACGACTCGCGGGCTTCGTTCTCGACGCGTTCCGGCCGGGTGACCGCATCGCCGGCGACACCGATCTCGACGAGCTCACGCCACGCGAGCGTGAGGTACTCCAGCTGATCGCTCGCGGCTACATGTACAAGGAGATCGCCGCCCGCCTCCACCTGTCGGTGAAGACCGTCGAGAGCCACGTCTCGAACGTTCTTCGCAAGCTTCAGCTCTCGACGAGACACGAACTGGCGCGGTGGGCGACCGAGCACCGGCTGATCTAACCCGTAGCTTCGGCGGCGTCGATGCGATCGATGTCTGGTACGACCCATAACTCGTACGCGTACCGTTCCCCCTGAAAGTCACCGACGGCGAGGTTGAAGTCGGCAACGGTGTAACCCGCGGGGAACTCCTCGCCGCGAGCCGGACGTCGTGGCAGCGGACATTCGACCACCCTCGGGGGATCCGGTTCGGGGAAGTGGACCAACACGCGCGACGGCATGCGCATCACCACTTATACACAACGCGTACGACGCTGGGTCGTGCGGCAGCAGCGTTAGCGCTGATTACCGGCCGCGCTGCTCCTTGCGCACGACGAGTTTGAGGCCGGACCAGACGTCGGTCACCGCGCAGACCTTCACGTCCACGAACCCGAGGGGCAGCGCCAGCTCGCGAACGACGTCTTCGCTGACTGTCGTCGGCACTCTGGCTGCTTTCTTCGGCCAGGAGATCCAGAGCGCCGCATCTGGTCGCAGTTTCTTCCTCAGCGAGTCGAGGTGCTTCGCGAGCTCGTCACGGCGGGTGACGAAGACGTGCGCGATGTCGACCTGCGCGCCCGCGCGTCGCTCGAACACGACACCGGCCGGAAGCGGCTCGAGCAAGCGAGCAAACTCCGTCGGCTCGTTCACCAACATGACGTGGGTTCCGTCCTTCAGGCCGAGCTTCTTCGCCAAGGGAGCGCCGGAATACCCGGGTGTGCTTGTAGGTTTCATGCCTTGCAGTCACGCTAGCTGAGCGCTGCACCGGGTGATCCCGGCGAGATTGTATCCGGCGTCGGGAGCGAGACCGCCTGAAGATCCTGCTCACGGCGAGAGTTCTGGCCAGGTGGGGAGCGATGATCGGCCTGGTCTGCGGCGTGCTCTACTCGTTCGGCGGCCTCGTCTACGACGCCCTTCACGACCGGCTTGAACTGGGGGACAGCGCTGGCCTTCATGGCGCTCCTCGCGATGCCGGCGATGGCCGGCTCGGTCGGGTTTCTGTGCGGCGTCCTCGTCGCGCTTGCCGCGAGAGGCGTCAGCGCAGTCTCTCGATCCCGTCGAAGTAGATGACGATCTGGAACTACGCCGCGTCTCTCCGGTCGGTCAACTCGGAGATCTCGAACAGGTGCCCGTCCGGATCGCGGAAGAAGGCCCGGATCTCGCTCCCGCGATCGACCGGAGGCGCGAGGAACTCCGCGCCACGCGATCGCAACAGCTCGTAGCTGGCTCGACAGTCGTCGACGCGGAAGATCATCTGGCGGCTCACCGCGTCCGGGTCGGACGGGGCCGCAAGCGACACGGTGGGCTTGCCCGGATCGGGACCGCCACCCGAAACGAGAAGAAGCCAGTCGCCGAGCAACTCGAGCACCACGGAGGTGCCTCCGTACTCACCGTAGACGGTTGCATCCAGCACGTCGACGTACCAGTCCCGGCTGGCAGCCGGGTCAGAGACGACGAGCATGTGCGTGACCGCCTCGGCCCGAAAGCGGCCGGTTGCTCCGTAGTCCTCGCTCACCTGCCCACGGTGCCTGAAGCCGGCCGAGAGCGCAATCGGTTCACTGACCGCGTGTTACTGAGGCGGACCTTTGGCGAGCTTCGCCGTTGCGGTGTTGCGGTTGCCGACCGTATCGATCCACGTCACCTTGATCGTCTGTCCGGGCTTCTTGCCCAGAAGAATCTTGACGATGGAGGCAGTCGTCGTGACGATGCGTCCGCCGATCCGGGTGATCACGTCTCCGGGGCTGATTCCCGCCTTCGCCGCCGGCCCACCGGAAACGACGCCGGCGACGAGTGCGCCGCGGACGTTGGTTGTCGGGGACGCTCCCGCGGCGACACCGAGGAATGCGGTCGGGCCGACGTGAATCGCCGCCGTCGAACGTCCTGTGCGGATCTGTTTCGCGATCGCGAGCGCCTTGTTGATCGGGACCGCGTAGGCCCGGTTCCCGCCCGACCGGAAGGCATACCCGGCCGAAGCGGCGGCATGCATGCCGATCACGCTGAGGTCGGAATCGAGCAGCGGGCCGCCCGAGTCGCCGGGTTCGAGGTTTGCATTCGTCTGGATCAATCCCGTCAGCCGAGCGGTGCCCTGCTCGTCCTCGACAGTGATCGAGGCGCCGAGGCGCGTGATCGTTCCCGACGTCGTCACGAGCTTCCCGGTTCCGCCCGCGTTGCCGACCGCCGAAACCGTTTGACCGCGACGCAGGCCCGCAGAGTTGCCGAGCGCCACGGTGGTGAGGCCGGACGCCTTCGCCAGCTTCAGGAGCGCAACATCGGCTCCGATCGAGTACCCGAGGACGGTGGCCGCATAGCGGCGCCCGGTGCCCGGATCGACGACGTTGATCGTCGTCGCGCCACGAATCACGTGGTTGTTCGTCAGCACCTCGCCGGCGCTCGAGATCACGATCCCGGTTCCTGCGGAGGACGCGTCCTGATAGCTCAGATCGGTATTGATCACGACGACTCCCGCCGTCGTCTGCGTGGCACCCGATGCAGCCCCTGCAATCCCGAACGCCGCGGCGATCGCGGCGAGCACGGCGATGGCCGCAAACCGTCGCCCGCTGGACACACGGACACTCCTACCAGGGTGCCGAGTTGGGCTGCGATGGGGAATTCCGGACATGCGCATCGGCTCATGATTGAAGCAGTTCGCCTCTGTGGGCCGGCTGTGAAAATGGCCACCCGCACCGAGCTCACGAGAGACGCCGCTGACTCGAGCACACGGCAGGCGGCTCGCGACGCGCCACTCCCCCTCGGCCGTCGTTAGGGTTCAACCGTGCTTGCCGTCCTCGCGATCCCGTTGGCCGCTCTTTCCCTGACCGCCTCGATCAAGCCGCTTCCGGCGCCGCTTCGGGCCGACCTCGACGGCCGCTACTGGCGTGCGGGTTGTCCGGTGCCGCTGAGCGGGCTGCGCCTGCTCACCGTCAGGCACTGGGGCTTCGACGGCAAGGCCCACAAGGGACAACTCGTCGTCAACAAGGACGTGGCCGCGCCGCTCGCGCGCGTATTCGTGAAGCTGTACAAGCTTCGCTTCCCGATCCGGCACCTCTCTCTCGCCGATTCCTACGGGACCGGCGGGTCGCAGCCGACAAGCGGCGATGTCAGCGGCTCGTTCGAGTGCCGGCAGGCATCGCCGTCCCCGTGCACGAAGGGAACCGCGACCGGCACCCGGAGTTGGTCGAACCACGCCTACGGCCTCGCGATCGATCTGAACCCGACGGAGAACCCCTACGTCGGCTGCAGTCGCAGCCGCAACAAGGCAAGCCTCCCCTACCTCGACCGCTCGCGGTTGCGCAAGGGCATGGTCACGCCCGCGGTCGTCGCGGCGTTCCGCTCGATGGGCTGGGGTTGGGGCGGAAGCTGGAGCGGGAACACGAAGGACTACATGCACTTCTCCCACAACGGCCACTGAGGACGACGGAGATCTCGCGCGCCTCGAGCTACCAGGCCATCCTGAAGCTCCACCAGGTGCCGCCGTTCGCGTCCGTCGTGCCGTTGGCGTTCCGCGCCCTGATCTGCCAGAAGTACCGCGTCCCCGACGTGAGACCACTGACGGTCGCGGCGGTGGACGTCACCGACGTCCATGTCCCGCACAGGCCGCTCGTCCTCGAGATACACACCTCGTACGAGCTCGCACCCGAGCTGGCCGACCATGTAATCGTCAACGGCGCCGACAGGCCCGTCCTGCCGCTCGTCGGCGAGAGCTTGACGAACACACCCGGGGGAGTCGAGGGTGCGGGTGCTGGTGGTGACGGAGGAGGTGTGGGAGGCGTAGGAGGAGGCGCGGGAGGCGTAGGAGGAGGCGCGGCCGGTGTCTGGGTCGCAAACATCCACCACGCGCCGCTGTCAGCGAGCGTCGTTCCCGTCGCGTTCGTAGCGCGAACCTCCCAGTAGTACGTCGCATCTGCCGTGAGGCCGGACACCGTCGCCGAGGTCGCCGTTCCGGTGCTCACCCAACTCGCCGGACTCGTGCATTGCGAATCGTTCGTCGTATCGACGCAATACTCGTAGGTCGCTGCGTCAGCACTCGCTTCCCACTGCAGCCCCAGCGACGTTGCCGTGACCTGGGCCAGGGTCGCGGGAGTGGTCTTCGCGAACCCCCCGGGCGCCGGCAGGGCCACGCCACCGCCAACACCACCACCACCGGCGCCGCCGCCGCTGGCCGCGTTCGCCGCTGCGACCGCGGTCCCCGCGTTGACGATTCCGGAGCCGCAGGAGGTCGAACCGGTGCAGCCGCTGCTGGACGGGAACTTCGTCACCGTCGACTGCAGCAACGAGAGAACTCGAGCGGGGGTCAATGTCGGGTTCGCGGACAACATCAGCGACACGACACCGACGACGTGCGGGGTCGCCATGCTCGTCCCCTGGTAGTTCGAATACGAGTCCGCGGCGGGTGTGCGCGCGCCGGAGTTCAGTGTCGAGAGAATCGTCTTTCCGAGCTGACTGTCGCCGCCAGGCGCTGCGATCTCGACCAACGGACCGTAGTTCGAGTAGAACGCGCGCTTACCGGAGTGCCCGGTGGCGGCGACCGTGATCACGTTGTTGCAGTTTGCGGGGGTGATGTTCGCACTGTTCGCGTTGCTGTTCCCCGCGGCGACGACCACGACCGTGCCACGGGCGACGGCGGCGTCGATCGCGCTCTGATACGTGCTCGAGCACGCTCCGCTGCCGCCGAGGCTGATGTTGACGACCCGGTTCGGCGTCGGGTTCGGCGGCACGCCGGTGACCGGCAACCCGGCGGCCCAGCGGATCGCGTCTGCGATATCGCTCACGTAGCCGCCACACTTGCCGAGAACGCGAAGCGGCTGGATTCTCGAGATCCGGTTGATCCCGGCGACACCCATGCCGTTGTCCGCGAGCGCGCCGATCGTGCCGGACACGTGCGTGCCGTGCCACGTGCTGTTGGCGGGGTAGCAGCCTCTGAAGTACCCCGACGCGCTTTCCGCGGACGACACCGAGTCCCCCTGGTCGCTCGCGTCGGCATCCCGACCGTCCCCGTCGTTTGCGACGAGCGCGTCGGCGATGAAGTCGTACCCCGAAACGAACCGGCCACTCAGGTCCGCATGCGGCAGGTAGCCCGTATCGATCACGCCCACGGTGATCCCCGTCGAACCCGCGGTGATCGCCCAGGCGGGGAGCACGTCGATGCCGTAGAAGCCGGACGACGCAGCAAGCATGTCCCACTGTTGCGGCCAGAGAGGGTCGTTCGGCGGCGCGACCGCGAGCGGGTGCGCCATGGCATCCGGCTCGACCGCGGCGACGTCACCTCGCGCCGAGAGCTTGTCCGTGATCGCCTGAACGAGGCCGAGCGACCGGCGGTTCGGCAGCTTGATGACGTACGAGCCGTCGGCGCGCATCCTGACCCGGCGGAGCTTCATGCCCGCGGTCGCCTCGAGACTGGCAACGTCGAAGCTGGCGCCCGGTGCGAGGCGGAGCACGATCTGATCGGTCGGCGGTTCGGCTTCTCTGAAGGAGTCGAAGGACCTGCCCGATCCGCTGCCGCCGCTGCCGCCGCCACCGGCCAGGGCCGGCGCAGCCACGATCAGCGCCGCGGCGAGTGAAAGAGCGAACAGCAACGATCGTCGTCCGAGCAACGTGCCCCCTGAGTACCTGTGATCCCCCCGAAACGGCACCACCACCGGAACGCCGCGACCGTCGAAACGGCCGAGCCGCCCTGGCCCGTTCGTGCCGAAGCGTACATCTGCCGGGCGGCGGCAACCACGGCGCACCGGAGTGGCTTTCGGAACCGGCCGGGTAGGGTTGGAGACCCACCGGGTAGTAGACTGGAGAGCTCACGCGGGCGGTTCGCGGCCCCAGGCCGCCGTCTGCCGGTCCCGCTGTTCTCCAGTCCAGGAGGTAGTGAGATGTCGCATACCATCGTCGACGCGAAGACCGTCGAGGCGAGGAACGGTGTGTTCAAGCCCCTGCGCCAGGAACTCGGTGTCACCGCGTTCGGGATCAACGAGATCGAGCTCCCGCCCGGTGCGGAGGGGCCCGAGCACGATCATGCGAAGGACGGCCAGGAAGAGGTCTACGTGATCGTCCGTGGCGACGGCAAGATCAAGGTCGAAGGCAAGGAATCCGACCTCAAGCCGGGCTACTACGTCGCCCTGCCCCCGGGGACGCGCAGGCAGATGATCGCCGGCGACAAGGGTCTCGCGTGGGTGGGCGTCGGCTGCCAGCCGGGAGCGTTCAAGGCGGAACAGTAGGAGCTGACGGGGGAGTCTCCGCACCTGCGGGGGCTCCCCCGGCCGAGGTCGCGCGCTCCGCTTGCCAGCCGGCAGCGGAACCGGACCGCAACAACAGTTGTCGTCGGTGAGACGACGGAGTACCCTCCGACTCGCGCGAACAATCGTCAAGGAGGGTGTTCCCATGGCTGGTGCGGAACGGAAGAACTTCGAGAACCCGGACGAGGTGCGTGAATTCCCGTTCGGCCGTGCCGATGTCGTCGAGATCGGCGGCGGCCAGGTGTCACGGATGACGCTGGAACCCGGCTGGCGTTGGTCCGAGCACGTCAAGCCGGCCGCAGGCACGGAGCTGTGCGAAGCACCTCACTTCCAGTACGTGCTTTCCGGAAAGCTCGGTGTTCGCATGGCGGACGGCGAGGAGCTCGAGGTCGGCGCCGGGGATGTCAACGTCTTGCATGCCGGTCACGACGCCTGGGTCGTCGGCGACGTGCCCGCTGTCGCTGTCGACTGGGGCGGAGCGCACGTGTGGGGGAAGCCGGGCGCCTAGCGCGAGGCGGAGAATCATCCGCAGACCAGGACCCCGAGGACGGGTTCCTGGTCTGCGGGAACGCGCTCACCACGTCCGTTCAGGGCGCTGCCACCGTCTCTTTCCCCTTGGCGACAAAGGGCGGCGGACCGAGGATCTCGATGGTGTCGGAGCCCATCGCGATATCGCGCAGTCGGTCGAAGTCGGGCGGCCACGACGCGTCGGTATCCGCGTCGGCGGGATCGCTCGCGTCACGGTAGAACTGCTCCCCGCTGCCCGGCGTCTGCAGGCCGAGCAGGCGTGCCGTTTCCGAGACGACCAGCATGGCATGAGGCACCCCGGCCGGGGCGAGGAAGAATCCTCCCTGGCCGAGGCGATGCTCCTCGCCGTCCAGGTGGACGAGCAGATCGCCCTGGAGCACGTAGATCGCCTCATCCTCGGGATGCGTGTGCAGCGGGGTTGCCTTCCCGCCCACGCTGCGGTGCTCCCACAGGAGGAAGGCGCCGCCGGTCTCTGCGGCCATTGCCTTGAAAGTGAACACTCCGCCCCCCGCGAACCCCCGGTGTTCCCCTTCCCCGTCCTGCAGAACGAGTGGAACTGAGGTGCTCATGTCTCTCCTCACTTGCAGCGTCCCCGCTGCAGTCGTATAATGGGACTACGGTGTCGAACGTGGACACTATACTCTCTTCATGGACATGTCAATCCCATATGAGGCCACCGGCCGCACCAACCAGAAGGCCCGCACGCGGGAGGCGATGGTCGCCGCAGTGCGCGCGTTTCTCGCCGACGGAGTGACGCCCACCGTGGAGCAGGTCGCCGAGCGCGCGGCGATCTCGCGCACGACGGCGTACCGCTACTTCCCGAACCAGCGCTCGCTGATGCTCGCGATCTATCCGGGGTTCGACGCGCCGTCGCTCCTCGGGGACGACGTCCCCGACGACCCGGCCGACCGGGTCGAGCTGGTCGTCGAGGCGATGACCCGCCAGGTTCTCGAATTCGAGCCCGAACTGCGTGCCATGCTTCGCCTCTCGCTCGAAACGCCCGCGCCGGAGCCGGAGGCTCTCCCCTTCCGCCAGGGGCGGGCGATCCGGTGGATCGAGGAGGCACTCTCGCCGCTCGCTGGGAGGATCCCCGGATCGCAGCTCCACCGGCTCGCGCTCGCGATTCGCGCCACGACCGGTATCGAGGCGCTCGTCTGGCTCAAGGACGTCGGCGGGCTCTCCGGTGAGGAGGCGATCGATCTGATGCGATCCTCGGCGCGAGCGATCCTGCGATCGGCGCTCGCCGACGCGGCCCCCGGCGGCGGCGCCGGTTAGCCCGGCACGCCGGTGCTGCCGACGAGCAGGACGACGTTGCCGGTCTTCTGCTTCGTCTCGACGTATCGCGTCGCCTCGACGACCTGCTCGAGCGGGTAGGTGCGATCGATCACGGCGCGGTAGCGCCCCGCCTCGAGGAGCTCCTTGAGGCGGAGCACGTTCTTCTTCGTGTAGTGCGGGATCGGGAGCCGCACTCGCTTGTCGCCGATCCATCGGCTCAGCAGGGCGAGGGGCGGGACGTGCCACATGAAGCCGAGGTCGGTCGTGATGAATGTCCCGCCCGGCTTCAGCGAATGCCTGCATCGTCTCAACGAGTGCATGCCGACTGCGTCGAACACGACGTCGTAGGTGTCGCCGCTCTTCGTGAAGTCCTCTTGCGTGTAGTCGATCACGCGGTCGGCACCGAGCGAGCGAACGAGCTCGAGGTTCTTCGTGTTGCACACGGCCGTCACATCGGCATCGAGGTGTCTGGCGAGCTGCACGGCCGCAGTCCCGATCGATCCCGAAGCGCCGAAGATGAGGATGCTCCGCCCCTTCCGGAGATCGGCCTTGCTCAGGCAGGCCATTCCGATGATCCCTCCGTCGCAGACCGCGGCGGCCTCCTCGAAGCTCATCGCGACCGGCATGTGCACGATCGGGGAGCTCTCACGTTCGGCGGTGAACTCCGCATGGGCGTCGAAGCCACAGGCGCCGAACACCCGGTCGCCGACCGCGAACTCCGTGACCGCGGTACCTACGGCTTCGACCACGCCGGCGAGCTCGCTGCCGAGGATTCTCTTCCTCGGCCGGCGGATGCCGGTGAAGTAGCGAGAGAAGAACGGCTTGCCCTGGCGCCAGCCACAATCGGTCCGGTTGACCGTCGTGGCATGGGTGCGGATGAGGATCTCGTCGTCCTTGGGGACCGGCCGCTCGACCTCCTCCAGCCTCAGGACATCCGGACCCCCATATCGGTCGTAGACGACGGCTCTCATTGCCTCCCCTTCCCTCTCTCGGTCTGGTGCGGATGCCGGATCGGCCCGCCGTGTCTCCACCGCGGCCCTGCTCGATAGAGCTCGGCCGGCTTGCCGCCGGCCGGACCGGGTTTCGCGCGCCGCCCGGTCGGAAGCACCCAGCCGCGCTCTGCCAACAGGTTGCGGCGGAAGTTTGCGCCGTCGAGGTCGACGCCCCAGACGGCCTCGTACACCGCGCGCAACTCGGCCAGCGTGAAGGTCGTCCCCACGAACGCGACGGCGACACCGCGAAGCTCGAGGTCGACGCGAACACGATCGACCGCGTCACGCAGGATGCGCGCGTGGTCGAATGCGAGCTCGATCTTTCCCTCGAGCGCGTCCGCCACCGGAACGAGAGCGGCGTCGGCCGCGTCGGTGCCGGCGACGACGCCTGCCACCTCGCGCAACACCGCGAGGTAGGCAACGGTGACGACGTTCATCCGCGGATCGCGGCCCGGGTCGCCGTAGGCACCGAACTGCGTGAGGAGTGCCTTGCCGTCCACCCCGGTCTCCTCGGCGAGCTCGCGCCTCGCGGCCCCGTCCAGCGTCTCGTCGGGGCGCTTGAAGCCTCCCGGGATCGCCCACATGCCCTCGAACGGGGCCACGCCGCGCCGCACGAGCAGCACGGAGAGCCGGTCGCAGAGCGTGAGGACGACGACGTCGACGGTGACGGCGAACGCTGGGAACTGCGCCGGGTCGTAACCCACCGACGGGCCCGGATCTCGTGTATTGGTCATTCAGACCATTACGCTAGCGCCTGGTTATGGTCTTGTCAACCATAACCGGAGGGAGCCACTGCCTCCGAACGCTCCAGCGTGATCCTCGGCAGCGGCTTGGGGATCCCCGAGCGGGGACCCCCGAACCGCGAGCCGAACCCCCCTTCGCCCTACAGCGGGCAGATCCGGTAGAGCGCCACGTACTGGGACGTACTGGCGAAGGTCATCCTGCCCTCCCAGCAGGTCGTGCTGACGCCCTGCGCGGCGAGCGTGCCTGTCGAGGTTCCAGATCCGACGGTCAGGTCGAACCGGGTCCCGCTCACGGCCCATGTTCCGGCCGCACCCGGGTAGCCGACCACGCTGAGCGTGCCGGCGCTCGGCCCGCTCCCTGCGACGAGCGTCGCGTCGAACGACGAGATCGAGCCGGGCGTGCACTCGATGAACGACGAGAGCGCCACGGTGCCTGTGCAGTGCTGGAACCGATAGAGGGCGCCGACGTTGGCGGCTGCGGCCACCGGAGCGAGCGAGGCGGTGGCCGAGGTCGAGTTGTCGTTCGGGTTCCGGTCGTTGCCGAGCGGGGCCGCCGCCGTGACGACGATCGGATTCGTGCTGTAGGGCAGCGTGATGTCGAAGTCGACGGAGGTCGACCGCGACTTCCTGATCGACCCGAGCTGACACACGAGGTTGAACCCCGACCGGGTGCAGCCGTTGACCGCGCCCAGCGTTCCCATCAGATACGGCGTCGGCGAGTTCGCCGTCCGCGGAAGCCCGATCGTCAGCGTGACGCTCGAGGAATCCTTGTTGCCCCGGTTCGCGACGGTGACGACCCAGCGCCCGGACTGGTAGACCGAGACGCCCGAGGGCGCGGCGATCGTGGTGACGAGATCGGGACTGCTGCCGCCGGCGAGCGCAGCGGGGGCGAACGCGGCAGTCGCGAACGTGACAACGAGCGTGATGAAGCACAGTTGGAGGAGCTTGGTGGTTTTCATGTGGTCAACGTAGGCGGGCGACCGGGAGGGGCACAATCCCGTGAATACGGGGGCGCGCTCGTCCGCCGGAGCGGCGAGGATGGGCACGTTGATGGGATCCGACACGGCCCAACCGAGGTCAGGTTCGTGTGCGAGTGGCGATCGTCGAGGACGATCCACTCCTGCGCGACGCCCTGGGGCGGATGGTCGAGCTCGTCGACGGCTTCGACCTCGACGGGTCGGGCGGATCGCTGGCAGAGGGGCTCGAGTTGCTCCGCCGCTCACCGGACGTCCTGTTGCTCGATCTGGGGCTTCCTGACGGGACCGGTCTCGACCTGATCGCCGAGGCGAGTCGCACCGCGTCCGAGTGCCGAGTTCTCGTGCTCACCGTGTTCGCCGATGTGCGCACGGTCGTCAGGGCGATCGAGGCCGGTGCCGACGGCTACCTGCTCAAGGAATCCGACGTCGATCAAGTGGCCGATGCGATCCGCACGGTGATCGACGGCGGAGCTCCGATCAGCCCCGCCGTCGCGAGCCACATCCTGGCCCGCGTCCGCCGGCCGACGGGCCCTGCGAGGAAGACGGCGACGACGCAGCTCGGCCTGACCGCCCGGGAGACCGAGATCCTCCAGGAACTCGCGAGCGGATATTCCGTCAAGGAGGTGGCGCACCGCCACGGAATCTCGCGCCACACGGTGGGCGACCACGTGAAGGCGATCTACCGCAAGCTGTCGGTCAACTCGCGCGGGCAGGCCGTCCACAAGGCCGTCAGCGCCGGGATCATCCGGCTCGAGGACTGACGGCTGGATGCTCGCGTGACGCGCGATGCCGCACTGCGCGAGAAGCTGTGGCCGACCGAGGCGGTATTCGAGCTGGCCGATCGTTTCGTCCCGCCCAGCGAGGAGGACGCAGAACGGTTGCGCCGCATCCGCACCGGCATAACCGTCGCGTGGATGGGGATCGTGTTCTGCGCGCTGTCGGTCGTCCTCTACGCCGCCTACGGCTCGCCGATCTCGGCCGGCGCCATCGCGGTGATCCTCGTCGGGCTGATCGCAGCCGCCCCGGCCATCCGCAGGGGTGTGTCGGTCGGGACGGTCGCGAACGTCGCCACGGGCATCACCTGGGCGGTCACGTTCGTCGTCGTCTGGCGCACCGGCGGTCTGTCGTCACCTGCGGTCGTGTGGGCGTTCTTCCACCCGATCACGATGTACATCGCCTGCGGCAGGCGCACCGCGATCATCTGGTCGGGGCTCTCCGCCCTCCAGATCGTGATCATCTTCGCGGCCGAACACGCCGGCGTGAATTTCGCAAGCGACCTCTCGACGCGAGCCTCGCAATCCGTTCAGCTCGGCGGGTACCTGATCGTGATCCTCGCCAACGTGCTCGTGATCGGGGGAAACGAGGTGATCCGCCGGGCCGCGGAAGAGTCGCGGCAGGAAGCAGACCGGTTGATCGAGCGGCAGCGCATCCTCGGCGACATGCACGACGGTGTGGGCAGCCAGCTGCTCGGACTCATGATCCAGGTGCGCGCAGGCAGCATCGACGCCGAGCGGCTCCTGCAGGGGCTCGGCAGTTGCGTCGACGACCTGCGACTCATCGTCGACTCGCTCGATCCCGTCGAGCGGCCGTTCGAAGTGTCGCTTGCAGAGCTGCGTGGTCGCGTCGAGCCCCGCTGCGCTGCAGCCGGCATCGAGTTGAGGTGGACCACCGACGAACGCGACACCCCGATCCCGATCGACCCGGAGCAGGCCCTGCAGGTGCTCCGTGCCCTCCAGGAGGTGTTCTCGAACGCGCTCCGGCATTCGGCGACGCACAGGATCGACTTCGCGGTGCGCTCGCCCGGCGCGGCCGCGAAGACGATCGAAGTCGAGGTGCGCGACTACGGTCGGGGCTTCGACCCGCAGGCGGCCCGTCCGGGAGCACGCGGGCTTTCGAGCCTCCACGGCCGGATGCTGCGTCTCGGCGGGCTGCTCGCGATCGAATCGGCCGACCCTGGCACCCGCGTCACACTCTGCCTTCCAGCCGCAGAGGCGTAGCGGTCGCGGGGAGCGGTCGACCCCTCTCAGCCCGCGAAAGCAGCTTCGGTGCGAGGTTCGCGAGTCCGACCTGTTAGATGAGGGGATGCGCCGTGACCCCGTGGTGCCTGCAGCGGCTCTGCTGCTGTTCGTCGTCCTCGTCGGCCCGGCGCGTGCGGGCGGCGGGTTCACCGCCCTGTCCTTCGGCTCGACCACGGTCGTCCTCTCGGCCTTCGCCCTCTGGATCGTGCTCACCCGAGAGGTTCGGATCGGAGCGCTCGACGTCGTGGCAGCCTCGGCGTTCGTTCTCTTCGCCGCCTGGGCGGCGTTCTCACTGTCGTGGACGTCGAGCACACCGCTGTCGATCCTCGCGTCGGAACACGCGCTGCTGCCGGTCGCCGCCGTGGCCGCCGCAATCGTCGGTGTGCGGTCCGAGTCGGCCCGTGCTCTCGCTGCCGTCGTTTTCGTCCTCAGTCTCGCACTCGGGTTCCATGCGCTGATCGCCGGGGTCGACGCCCCGCTCGGCTACGCGAACGCACTCGCCCTCGTGTCGGTCGTCGGGATGCTGCTCGCGGCGGGCTGGGCGCTCGAGCGCAGGGATGCATATGCACTTGCCGCGGTTCCAGCGCTCTGCGTGTTTGCGGTCGTCATCGTCCAGAGTGAGAGCCGTGGTGCCTGGGTGACACTGGTCGCAGCCGCTGCCGTTGCGGCCGGGACTCCGAAGCAGCCGCCCTGCGATCACGACGTTCGGTGCGCTCGGAGTCGGCGGAGTCGCGATCGCGCTCCTCGCGGTGAGCGAGAGCGCGCAGCGCTCCGCCTACTGGGAGGTGACGCTGCGCGAGATCGTCCGCGAGCCGATTCTCGGCTCGGGGGCCGGCACCTGGAGCCGTGTCTGGCTCGAACACCGCCACGTCGACTTCACGGCGCAGAACGCGCACAGCCTCTACCTCGAGGTCCTCTCCGAACTGGGGCCGGTCGCACTCGCACTCCTGCTGGTCGGCCTCCTCGTTCCACTCGCGGCCGCGGTCCGCGCGCGGCGGCAGCCGCATGTCGGCACGATCACGGCGGCGTACGCCGCGATCCTCCTGCACGCGGCTGTCGACTGGAGCTGGCAGCTCAGCGTCGTCCGCGTCTCGGCGCTCGTTCTCGGTGCCGCCCTGCTCGGATCGGCGCGGAGCGTCGGGAAGCCCGGTGGATCGCGCCGCGTGGACGCGCGGTTTGCCGCATCCGCACTGGTCGTAGTGATCGTGCTCGGCGGCGTCGTCTGGACCGGCGGCTATTTCACGTCACGCGCCGAAGACAACCTGCGATCGGCGAACTGGGAAGCCGCACTGACCGACGCGAACCGAGCGCGGCGGGTCGAACCGTGGTCGCCGGAGCCGTGGCGCCTTCGCGGTGAGGCGCAGCGTGCACTCGGTCGCCCCGAGCAGGCGCTCGTCAGCTTCCGACGGGGCCTCGAGCTCGACGACACCGATGCCACGCTGTGGCGGTTGCTCGCAGCAGTCTCGTCAGGGGCCGAGCGGCGCCTCGCGCTTCAGCGCGTGACGCAGCTCGACCCCCTTGGACTCGAGAGCTCGAGAGCTACCGGGTGAGACCGACCTGGACGAGCGAGCGGGCCGAGACGCCGCCCAGCGGGTCTTCACCGTTCTTCCGCGCGCGAACGAAGAACTGCACGTTGTAGGCGGGGTTCTTCGGGAAGTCCACCTGGGGCACGGTCGTCAGCGTCACCCAGCCGTCCTGTTGCGTCAGCTGCTCGGGAGGCGTGCTCGACACCTCGGGCGTCGAGCGGACGAAGACGAGCGCTCCGCGCACGACGTAGCCACGGTTGTCCTTGACCTTGACCCGAATCGTGAACGGCTCCTTCGAGAACACACGCACCTGGGTCGGGTTGAACTTCACGTCGGCGATGACGAGCCTCTGCCCGTTGGCGAGGCTCACGCTCGTGACGGGGACCGAGGTCTCGCCGCTCGCGAGCTTGATCGCTCCGACGGGGCCCGACGACACGATCACGCCGGTCTGGCCACTCGTGACCGCGGTGGCACCGTCTGCGTTCGCAGCCGTGATGCGAACCCGGATCGTCCTGCCGATGTCTGCCGTCTGCACGCGGTACGTCTTTCCGGTCGCGTTGACGGTGAGGTCGACGCACGCGTTTCCGGCAGCGTCACACCGGAGCCACCGGTACGCGTACGACGTCGGCGGCACGTTCCAGCTGCCCTCGTTGGCCGTCAGCAACCCGTTCTCGATCGCGCTCCCCGTGATCGTCGGAGCGACGGTGTTCACCGGCGCGTACTGCGCCTGCGAGGCGTTGACCGACGAGGCAACGCCCATCGTCGCGAAGACGGCCACGCCGAGAGCTGCGATGGCAAGCATGGCTGCGACGCGCCGCGGCGTTCGCATCGATCGAAATCGTGACACGATTGGTGTTCTCATGATGAGTTCTCCTTCGATTGGTGTAGTGGCGCGTAACGCGAGAGGCCGCCGGTCAGTGTTCGTCTTTCACCGGACCCGTCAAACCGTCCACCACCGCTCTTTCCGAGCTGCATTGATCGTACCCCTGACTCCTAAGAGCAAACACGACCCGGGTGAGCGCACTCGGAGGAATTTGTAAGCATTTTGGGTACCTCTTGCTCGTTACATCGGGTACTAATCGATCGAGCATCGTCGAGACCGGCAAGGCAGGCACGATTGACGAGGCTCAGGAACCACCGCAGCGCGGCCGCCCGGCCGACAACAGATGTGCAACGCGCCCCCTCACGCGGACGTGCGGGTGTCGGCAGGGGCGTCGAACGCGTCGCGAGAGAAACGGTATAACGATCCCCGTGGACGCTCAGCCGCGGCTGCTCCGAACACCACCGGCCGCTGCGTGACGACTCGGGCGACCGTGACTGCGCCGATCCTCCCCACCGCCGGGCTGGCGGGGTCGTTCATCGACGGCGCCTGGCAGCGGCCGGCCGACGGGCGCACGTTGACCGTCGAGAACCCCTCACGCAGAGAACCGCTCGCGGACGTCGGCAGCGGCACGTCGGCCGAGGTCGAGCTCGCCGTCGCAGCGGCCCGGCGCGCCCTTCCGGCCTGGCGCGATCTCCCCGCGAGCGAGCGCGGCAGGATGCTCGGCCTGCTGGCCGACCGCCTCGAAGCGAACGCCGAGGATGTCGCCCGACTCCTGGCAGCCGAGACCGGCAACGCGATCCGGACCCAATCGCGCGCGGAGGTGAACGGCGCCGTCGGCGTCCTTCGCTACTTCGGCGGTGTCGCCGTCGAGCAGAAGGGCGAGACGCTTCCGCTTCGGCGACGGGCTGTTCTCCTACTCGACGAGGGAGCCGCTCGGTGTCGTCGGCGCGATCGTCCCGTGGAACTCGCCGCTCCAGCTCAGCGCCGGCAAGACGTCGATGGCGCTCGCGACCGGCAACACGCTCGTCCTCAAGCCGGCAGAGGACGCACCGCTCGCCGTGCTGCGCCTGGCCGAGCTTGCGGCCGACATCTTCCCGCCCGGCGTGCTCAACGTCGTCACCGGCCGAGGTGACGAGGCAGGGGCCGCGCTCGCCGCGCACCCCGGCGTCGACAAGATCTCGTTCACCGGCTCATCCGAGGTCGGCCGCCTCATCGCGCGGAGCGCAGCCGACCGGCTCGCGCATGCGACGCTCGAGCTCGGCGGCAAGAGCCCATGCATCGTCCTCCCCGACGCAGCCGACCCGGCACACCTCGAGCAGACCGCACGGGGGATCGTCAACGCGATGCGTTTCGGGCGCCAGGGCCAATCCTGCACCGCCGGTTCGCGGCTCTTCGTCCACGCCGACGCCTGGGATGCGGTCATGCCTCGCGTGGTCGAGCTCGTCGAGGCGATGGTGGTGGGCGACGCGCTCGATCCCGACGTCGAGATCGGGGCCGTCATCAACGTCGAGCGCTACGACGAGATCCGTGCCTACGTGGCGGAGGCGGAAGCGGCGGGGGCGACGTTCCTCACCGGCTCGACGCCGGCTCCGGCCGCCGGCGACCGCGGCCTCCACCCCGTCCCCTCGATTCTCACCGGCCTCGACAACACGTGGCGCATCGCCCGTGAGGAGGTGTTCGGGCCCGTGATGGTCGCGATCCCGTGGACCGACGAAGCCGACGTGATCGCGATGGCGAACGACACCCACTACGGGCTCGCTGCGTTCGTGTTCTGCCACGACCTGAGTGCGGTTCATCGGATCACCAAGCAGTTGGAGGCGGGCTGGATCTGGGTCAACGACGGCGGTGGCCAGATCCCAGGGATGTCGTACGGCGGGGTGAAGCAGAGCGGGATGGGACGTGAGTACTCGATCGAAGGGGCCCTCGAGGCGTACACGTCTCGGAAGTCGATCACGCTGAAGCTCGACGCTTGATGGTGCGAAACGATCGCTTCGGCAATGCGCTCGACCCGGACGTCGGGTTCGCGCGGGGGACGATCCTGCGCTCGAGCGCGGACGAGGTGCGGCGGCTGCGTGAGGCACAGCGGGTCGCAGCCGCGGTGATCGCCGCGCGAGGGTCGGACGCGATCGGGATCTTCACGGGCAACCCGCGCTTCTTCCCTCTCCACGCCGACGATCTGGACGTCTGGTGCGAGGAGTGGATCGGCCCCGGCATCTTCGCGGAGCGGCTCGCGCGCGTCGCGATCGAGCACCTCGGCGGCGACGGCAGCGAGTCGGTGGCGGTCGTCAACCGGACGACGGCGGGGATCGTCGCCGCCGTCCTCGCTCTCGCGGCGAACCGTCCCGTCGTCTCCGTCGTCCCGGCCGGCGACCGCTCTCACGCGTCCGTCACGCGCGGCTGTGCTCTCGCCGGTGTCGAGCTGATCGAGGTGGAGGACGTCTCCGACGCACCGTCCGTCTTCGCGACGCACCGGCCCGCGCTCGCGGTGGTCACGACGGTGACCAGCTCGCTCGCGCGGATGAGCGACCCCGACACACAGGCAGCCGTCGCCGCAGCGCGGGCCGTCGGAGCGACGGTGCTCATGGACGAGGCCTACGGCGCGCGGCTGCGACCGGTGCTCCACGGTGGTACGAAAAGCCTTGCCTTCGGTCCCGATCTCGCGATCACGAACTCCGACAAGGCCGGGCTGAGCGGACCGCGTGCGGGCATCCTCGCCGGCCGTGCCGAACCACTGGTCGCGGTCCTCGCGCAGGCAGCGGAGCTCGGAATGGAGGCCCGCGCACCGATCGCCGCGGGTGCGCTGCGCTCGCTCGAGGCATTCGACCCGGCGCTGCTCGTGGCAGAAGCCGCCGACGGCAGGGAGCTCGCCGACGCGCTCGTCGAGCACGTCGGCGAGGATGTCGTCGTGCGCACCGACCTCGGCCCTTCGATCGGAGAAGAAGATGTCCTCGCCCTGCTCCTGGATCGCGCCGACGGCGCGGCGTCGAGCCTCGTCCCCTGCGAAGCGACGGCGGCAGTCGGGATGCTGTTGCTCCGCGACCACGGCATTCTCACGGTCAACACGCACGGACAACCGGGAGGGCGAGTCTCGCTTCGGCTGAAGCCGACCGCCGGCGCGGTCGCTCGCGTCGGCGGGGCGCAGGCGGTCGCGGCGGCTCTCGGGGGAGCGCTCGACGTGGTCGCTTCGCACATCGACGACCGGGACTGGACCGCGCGCCTCGTCCTCGGTGACGCGTGAGATGACACCCGACGCTCACACCCTGGCGCAACTCGACGAGCGACTCGACAGGGTCGTCAACCTCGACATCGGCAACCGTGGCGTGGAGGCGCTCTACGAGGCAGCGCGCGGCCAACACGGAACGCCACTCGTCGGGGCGGCCGCCGATGCACTGCTGGCGGTTCCCGAAGGCGGAACCGTGATCGTCACGACGGGATCCGTCTCGCGTGCCTGGATCTCGCCCGCGATCGGGGAGAACGACGGTCCCTCCGGTGCGGCGGCGATCATCCGGGCACTCGTCCTCGCCCGGCGCGCGACGTGCATCCTCGTCGCGGAGGAGGCGCTCCTCGAACCGATCGGAGCCGTCGTCCGGGCCGCCGGCACGACACTCGTGGATCTCGAGGCGTCACGGCGGGCGAATGCAGACGGCAGCCTCGCAACGGCTGTGCCGAGGGCGTTCCCGCTGACCGACGACGAGGCTCCCGCGGCGGCCGTCGCGCTGCTCGACGAGCTCCGACCGGATCTTCTCTTCTCGACCGAGAGGGTGGGCAGGAACGTCAACGGCGTCTACTACAACATGGGCGGTCGCGACTACGGCATGGGTCGCGCCCGCGTCGACCATCTCTTCGACGAAGGGCTGCGGCGGCGCATCCCCGTGGTTGCGGTCGGCGACGGCGGCAACGAGATCGGGATGGGCAAGGTCGCGGACGCAGTTCGCGAGCACGTCCCGCACGGCGCCGACGGAAGCTGCGCGTGCGGTGGCGGCATCGGCGCGGTCACGGGAGCCGACGTCCTCGTCACCGCCGGGGTCTCCAACTGGGGCTGCACTGCGATCGCGGCCGCGATCGCGGCGCGTGTCGGCGATCCCCGGATCCTGCACACGCCGCAACGCGAGGAGCGGCTCCTCGAGGCGATGACCGAAGCCGGGCTGATCAACTCCACGCACGGGCTCGTCGACGATCACGTCGACGGCATCGCGCCGGCTACACATCTTGCTGTCACCGAGCTGTGCCGGGCCATCGTGGCCAACGCGGTCAGCTGACGAGGGAGCCGCCGTTGGCGGTGCACCACTCGAGCAACAATGCGGCGATCGCGGCGCTCGGCGAGTCGGCACCGTCGGCGGCGCGGACGACGGCGTACCACGGGATGACGATCCCGTCGCGCCCGACACGGCTCTCGGCGACGCGCCCGCTCTTGATGGCGTGCTCGACCGCCCAGCGAGCGAGCACCGACGTCCCGAGACCGGCGGCCACCATCTCGACGATCGCCTCCGGTAGCTCGACGGTCTCGATCCAGCTCGGATAGCTGCCCGTCGGCCGAAACAGGAGCGCGAACTCACGGTCGGGCTCCGGCGTGCGCGTATACGTGATGAAGTCCTCGCCGGCGATGTCTGGCCCGTCGATGTATTCCCTGCTCGCGAGTCGGTGGTCGGGAGGGGTGATGAAGACGAGCTCGTCGTCGAACAACCTCGTCTCGAGCAAGCCCAGCGCGGGCCGGTCGCCCGATGCGATCGCGACGTCGATCGTCCCCGCGAGCACCGCCGCCCGCGGATCGCGGGTCGCGATACCCACCACCTGCAACTCGACGTCGTCGAGGCGCGCGCGCACGAACCGGAGAAAGCCCGGCAGCCAGTGGTAGGAGCTGTAGGCCTCGACGGCGAGCCGGACCACGTGCCTGACCGAGCGGTTCATCAGCCGGGCGTCGTTCTCGGCCCGCGCGAGTTCCTCGACGACCCGTGTCGCCACCGCGGCCAGATGTTCCGCCGCCGCGGTCGGCTCGAGCCGCTTGTTGGCCCGCGTGTACAGGGGCACCCCGAGCCGCTTCTCGGCCTCCCGGATCCGGTGGGAGAGCGCCGACGGGGTCACGTTGAGCTCGCGCGCCGCGTCCACGAGTCGCCCGTGGCGCGCCAGGGCGCTGATCACGGCGAGGTGGGCGAGGTCGAGGGCAGGCTGGGATTGTTGAGCAGTAATTCATCGATAACGACGATATGCGATATTTACACTCAAGACAATCGTAGGGATACTCGGGTCGTGACGACCGAGACGGACGCCGTCCGCGCACGAGATGCGCGCCACCACCTCCACGGTCATACGAACCTTCGTCAGCACGACGCCGCCGGGCCGTCGGCCGTGGCCGTGTCGGGCCGCGGGGTGACGATCACGACGGACGACGGCCGGGAGATCATCGACGGGTTCTCGGGCCTCGGCTGCGTCTCGCTCGGGTACCACAACGAGCGCCTGGCGGACGCCGCGCACCGGCAACTGAGCACGCTCCCCTACGCCCCGACCTTCTACGGACGCTCTCATCCCATGGTCGCCGATCTCGCGGCGCGGCTCGTCGAGATGGCGCCGGGCGAGATGAGCCGCGTCACGTTCCAGTGCTCCGGCTCGGAGGCGACCGACACGCTGATCAAATTCCTCTGGTATCGCAATGCCGCCCGAGGCGAGCCGCGACGGCGCACGTTCGTCTCGCGCTGGCGCGGCTACTACGGCAACACGGTGGCCTCGGTGAGCCTCTCCGGCCAGCCGCACATGCACACGCACTTCGGACTGCAGCTCGAGGGATTCGTCAAGACCGAGACGCCGAACTACTACCTCGGCCATCACGACGGCGAGACCGAGCTCGAGTTCTCCCAGCGCATGGCCGATGACCTCGAGCGCGTGATCCTCGAGAGCGACCCGGACACGATCGCGGCGTTCTTCGCCGAGCCGATGCAGTCGGGCGGCGGTGCGATCCGACCGCCGGAGGGCTACTGGCCCGCGATGCAAGCGGTGCTGCGGAAGTACGGAATCCACTTCCACGTCGATGAGGTTGTGTGTGGCTTCGGGCGGACGGGCAACGTCTGGGGCTCCCAGACGTGGGGACTCGAGCCCGACTCGATCAGCTGCGCCAAGGCACTGACGGCCGGCTACTTCCCGCTCTCCGCACTGCTGATCGGCGAGGACTTCTACCAGGACATGATGCTCAACTCCGACGATGTCGGCGCGCTCGGTCACGGGTTCACCTACTCCGGACATCCCGTCGGCGCCGCGATCGCGATGGAGACGCTCGACATCTACGAGGAGATCGATCTCGTCGGGCACGTGAGAGCTGTATCCCCCCGCTTTCTCGCCGGCTGCGAGGCCCTGCTCGACCACCCGCTCGTCGGCGACGTGCGCGGCGTCGGCCTCTTCTGTGGCATCCAGCTCGTTGCGGACAAGGGGAAGCGCGAACTCTTCGACCCGGCTCTCAAGGTCGGCCAGCGGGTGCAGGACTTCGCGCACGACCGTGGCCTCTACCTCCGCAGCATCGCTCCCGACCGGATCAGCTTCATGCCGCCGCTCATCATCGATGAGGACGAGATCGACGAGGCGACGAGCCGCCTTGCGGGCGCGCTCGACGACGCGTGGGCGTCGCTCGGCCGCTGATGCTCGACGCCGCGCTCCTCACCTTGGTCCGCGACCACTTCCACCACGTGGACTCGTGCCCCTACCAGGGACCGCGCGTGTTCTTCGAGAACGCCGGTGGGTCACTCACGCTCAAGTCGGTCGTCAGTCGTACGGCCGAGCTGGCCGCGATCCCGGACAACCAGGGTCGCACGAACGTCGCCTCGGTCGAGCTCGGCAAGCTGATCACCGCGGGCCGGGAGGACATGATGACCATGTTCGGCGCCGGGTCAGGCTCCGTGTTCGTCGGTGAGACCGGGACCGAGCTGCTCGGCCGGCTGATACGCAATGCGGTGTGGGCGAGCGAGGGTCTCGGCGTCGGCGTCGTCGGCAGCCACCTCGAGCATCCTGCGACCTACAGCGCGTGTCGGCGTTGGGCCGAGCTCGCCGGTCTGTGGTATCGGCAAGTCCCCTTCGACACGGCGACGTCGGTCGTCGGGGTCGATGAGTACATTCCCGCGCTCACTCCCAACACGCGTGTCGCCACGATCATCCAGGCGAGCCCCGTCACGGGGATGCACGTCGACGTCGCCGCCATTGCCTGCGCGATCCGCGCCGTCGCGCCTTCCTGCTTCATCATCGTCGACGGCATCCAGCATGCGGCCCACGGACTGATCGAGATCGACTCGTACGATGTCGACGCCTATGTCGTGAGCGGTTACAAGCTGTTCTCGCGACACAACTACGGCGTCGCCTGGGTCTCGGATCGGCTCGCCACCGCTCCGCACGACCAACTGGACGGCGCCCCACCCGGGGTGTGGGAGCTCGGCACGCGCGACGTGTCCGCCTACGCCACGTTCTCGGAGGTCGTCCGCTACCTGGAGTGGTTGGGAGGCGAGGTGTCCACGGATGGCGCCGATGCGATGACGTCGCGGCAGCTGATCGAATCTGCCGCCGCCGCGATTCGGAGCCACGAGCACGCCCTCGTCGAGGCGATGTTGTGGGGCACCGCCGATCTGCCGGGGCTGGCCCAGGTCGAGGGTGTGTCGGTGGTCGGCCCCGTCGCGAGCGAACACCGTTCGGGCCTCGTCTCGTTCGAGATCGTCGGCCTGCCCGCGGCAGACGCCGTGGATGAGCTGAACGCGGAAGGCATCCGAACCCACGCGCGCAAGCAGGACTACTACTCGGCGGGCGTCCTGGCGCCTCTCGGGATCGAGTCCTGCGTCCGTGCCTCCGTGTGTCACTACAACTCGCTCGCGGAGGTCGAGCGGCTGCTCGCCACGGTCGGCCGGCTCGCGGCGCGCGGTCGCAAGCTCGACCGGCAGGTTCCGGCGTGAGGCGAAGTCGGCAGTCCGCGACGGCGGTGCAGGATCGCCCGTCGGTCACGCCGCCTCCGGCCGGCGGTGCCTTTCGACCGCTCACCTTGGTCGACGAACGCACGATCACGGACCACGCGTTCGCGATCCTCGAGCACGTCGGCATGGCCGACGCCCCTGACGTCGTCCGGAGCCGTCTCGTCGAAGCGGGCGCGAAGGAGAAGGGCGACGGGCGCCTCCTCTTTCCCCGTGGGATCGTCGAGGCAGCTCTGGGACGAGCTCCGTCCAGGGTCGACCTTCCGGGTTTCGTCGAGGATCGCGGGATCACCGTCGGCGGCGGAACCGTGCACATCGGCACGGGTGGCGCCGCAGTGCAGACGCTCGAGGCGGAGACCGGCGTCTACCGGGATTCGACTGTCGCGGATCTCTGGACGATGATGCGCGTCCTCGACGCGTGCCCGAACATCCACTACGGCCTGCGCCCGCTCGTGGCGCGGGACACGGCCAACGACCTCGCGCTCGATCTCAATACCGCGTTCGCGTGCACGCTCGCGACGAGCAAGCCGACCGGATTGAGCTTCACGAGTGGCGCCACCGTCGACCCCGTCGTCGACCTGTTCGACCTTGCGCTCGGACACGAAGGCGCCTTCGCCACACGGCCGTTCTCGATGGCGGTCGTCGTGCACGCAGTGCCGCCGCTCCGATTCAGCCCCGAGGGCTGCGAGATCATCGCGGCTGCGATCGCGCGGGGCATGATCATCCAGACCTGCTCGGCCGGGCAGGCCGGCGCGACGAGCCCCGCTTCGCTCGCGGGCGCACTGGCGCAGGGCCTGGCAGAGATCCTCGCCGCTGTCGTCCTCGTCGATGCGATCGCACCTGGCCATCCCTGCATCCACGCCCTGATGCCGTTCGTCTCCGACCTCCGCACCGGCGCGATGACGGGCGGCGGCGGCGAGGCTGCGATCGCCGCGGCCGCTGCGGCACAGCTGCTGAACGCGCTCGAGCTCCCTCACGCGGTCTCGGCCGGGATGACGGACTCGAAGCTCGCCGACAACCAGGCCGGCTACGAGAAGGGCTACACGGTCGCGCTCTCGGCGCATGCGGGGGCCGACATGGTGCAGCTCTCGGTGGGGATGCTGGGCTCGATCATGGTGGCGTCGCCGGAAACGCTCGTCGTCGACGACGAGATGTGTGGTGCGATCCTCCGCTCCGTGCGCGGTGTGGAGGTGAAGCCCGAGTACCTCGACCTCGAGGCGATCGAGGCGGTCGTCACGGGCGACGGCCACTACCTCGGGCATCAGCAGACGCTCGAGCTGATGCGGACGGAGTACGTGTACCCGTCACTCGGTGACCGCTCGTCGGTGGCCGAGTGGATCGAGGCCGGTCGACCGACCGTCTGGAGCCGGGCCATGACACGCGTCGCCGCGATTCTCGACGAGGGGCGGCCCGAGCATCTCCCACGCGATGCCGAGGCAGCGATTCGCGCGAGCTTCGACATCGTCCTACCCGAGCGATGACGGGCTCCGTCGAGGCGGGCGAGCGCGCTCGCATCGTGATCGTTGGCGGAGGGGCGGTCGGGTCGTCGATCCTCTGGCACCTCGCCGTCGCAGGCGAGACGGATGCAGTCCTGCTCGAGAAGCACGAGCTGACCTCCGGCTCGACGTGGCACGCCGCCGGCAACGTGCCGACGTTCTCGAACAGCTGGCTCGGTCAGCGTGCCGGCAACTACGCCTGGCGCCTGTACTCGGAACTCGCGGCCGACCCCGACGACCCGATCACGTATCGCCACACGCAGGCGTTCTGGCCGGGGCATACACCCCGGCGGATCGACCACTTCCACCACCTGATCGGCATCTCGACCGGGCTCGGCTTCGACCTCCAGCTCGTCTCCCCCGCGGAGATGGAGGAGATGCACCCGTTCTGGCACGACGACGGCACCGTCATCGCCGGTCTCCTCGACCCCTACGAGGGCGATATCGACCCGAGCGGTCTGACGCAGGGGTTCGCACGCAGGGCCCGCGCGCTCGGCGCCGGCGTTCGGCGCCACACGCGGGTCGTCGGTATCGACCAGCTCGCGAACGGCAGCGACGCGAACTGGCGCGTGCACGTCGTCTCGCGCGACGGGCCCGGAACGATCGACTGTGAGGTCGTGATCAACGCCGCCGGCTTCTTCGCGGCCGAGATCAGCCGGATGGTCGGCGTCGAGACGCCGGTCGCCGTGCTCGAGCACCAGTACCTGCTCACCGGCCCCGTGCCGGAGCTCGCAAACCGCACCGAGCTCTTCCCGCTCGTTCGCGACCCCGAGATCATGTTCTACCTCCGTCAGGAGCAGGAGGCGTTCCTGTTCGGCAACTACGGCCACGAGGGCCGTACCGTGTGGGAGGACGGCCTTCCCGATGTCTTCGATGCGAGCCTCTTTGCCGACTCGACGGACGACATCGCCGAGGTTGCCGAGCGTGCGATGGCCCACGTTCCCCTGCTCGGCGAGGTCGGCGTGGCCCACTTCGTCAACGGCCCGATCGCGTACTCACCCGACGCCAACCCGCTCATCGGCCCCGTTGCCGAAGTGGACAACTTCTACCAGGCGGCCTGCGTGCAGATCGGGATCACGCATGCCGCTGCGGCCGGCAAGGTTCTCACCGAGCTGATCACCGGCGGCGAGACGGAATGGGACCTGTGGCCGTGGGATCCCCGCCGTTTCGGTGACTGGTCACTCGCCGGAGCGGGCCGCGCGTCGTACGCGAACGCACGCGTGCGCGAGCTCTACGAGTTCCAGTACGCGGAGCCGGTGCCACACCGCATCTGGGAGTCGGCCCGCCCGGTGCGACGAACGCCGCTCTACGAGACGCTCGCGGCGCAGAGGTGCGAACTTCGGGCAGATCGCAGGTTGGGAGCGCGCGTTCTGGTTCTCGACCGATCATCGCTACTCCCACGAGACGACCCGCTATCGCGACGAGGACTGGTACGACGCGGTCGAGGCCGAGTGCGTCGCGGTTCGCGATCACGTCGGCGTGATGGATCACGGCGGCTTCACGCGCTACGACGTCTCGGGACCGGACGCGGCTGTCGTTCGTCGACCGGGTGTTCTGCGGTGCGCTCCCCGCGGTCGGGCAGGTGCGGCTCTCCTACATGCTGCGCCACAACGGCATGGTGTGGAGCGAGGCGACGATCGCCCGCTTCGCGGAGGATCGCTTCCTCCTGCTCGGTGCGACGGCCGCCCGCGAGCGTGACTTCGATTGGCTGAGGCAGCACCTCCAGGACGAGTCGGTCGAGCTGCACCTCGGAACCGACCGCACATCGACCCTGATGGTGATGGGGCCGCGAAGCCGCGAGCTCCTCACACGCCTGAGCGACGACGACCTCTCGCGTGAAGCGGCACCGTGGTTCTCGGTCCGCGAGATCACGGTCGCCGGAGCAACGGTGACGGCGCTCCGGGTCAGCTTCGTGGGCGAGCTCGGCTGGGAGCTCCATCTCGACGACGACGACCTCGTGCACGTCTACACGGCGCTGCACCGCGAGGGTGCCGACCTCGGCCTGCGCGACTTCGGCTCCTATGCCCTCAATGCAATGCGCATCGAGAAGGGCTACCACGGCTGGCAGAGCGAGTTCGGCGTCGAGTACACGCCGTTCGACGCGGGTCTCGAGCGATTCATCGCGTTCGACAAGCCGGATTTCGTCGGGCGCGAGGCCGTTCTGACGATGCGCGAGCGGCCGGCAGCGTGGTCGTACGGGATCTGGACCGTCGACATCAGCGGTCTTCCCGGCGACCCGGGCGATCCTGCCCCGTCGGCGACGATCCGGGTCGGCGGAGCTGCGGCGGGGTACATCACCTCCGCGAGCCCCGGCTTCCGGACCGGGACGCGGGTCTGTCTCGGCTACGTCGAGGGCGGGTTCGCAACCGCGACGGAAGGGTTCACGGTCGACGTGTTCGGGACACCGTGCCCCGCGACCCGGCACGCGCACGGCATCTACGACCCGAACCACGAACGACCCCGCAGCTAGCGCGCGCCCGACCGCAAGACCGGCGAACCTCTGAGGCTCACGCACTGCGCCGGCGTGCGCGTAACGCGTCGAGCTGTTCGAGGAAGCGTGTTGCGCCCACCTCGACGAAGAACGCTTCGGCCTCCGCGGCCCACTGCTCAGAATCTTCACGTTCGGCAAGAACGAGCCGAGCGATCGCGGCGTCCGTCCGCGCACCCATGTCGTCGAGGATCGTCAAAGCCTGCGCGGAACGTTTCGCCACGAGCAACCGGTTGGCCTCGTGCCAGGGAGACGCGCGCGTCAAGCCGGCAGTCGAGTCGATCCCCGTCAGCACGCTGAGCAACCCTGAGAACGCCGACGGGGTCTGGAAGGCGGCATCGCCGGCGGCGAATCTCGTCGAGATCGCCGCAGCGTCGGACGCGCGTCCGTCGAGCGCGTAGGCGAGACCCAGGAACTCGAGCGGAGACCGTGCCATCTCGAGGTCACCGGAGCGAGTGTCGGAGGCCAACTGCTCGAGCTCGTCGAGGGCACCTGGTTCGGCACGTGCGTACGCAATGACGGCTCGCACCATCGCGCTTTGCGCGCCGATGTACTGATGCTGGACGCCCGCGGCGCGCTCGTACTCGGCCAGATGCCCGGGCGCTTCGTCCCACCTACCGAGCTGCAACGCGATCGTCGCTGCGTTCGACGAATTCCACGTCATTGCCACCGGCAGCGAGAATCGGGCCATGCGCTCCCGCGCTCGGTGCAGCGCCTGTCGGCTGAGCTCCACCCTGCCCTGCATCCAGTACAGGTGCGAGATGTTGTTGAGAGCGCGTTGAAGCGCCCGCGACTCGTTCAGCCGATCCGCCTCGTCGGCCGCTTCCTCGAGCATCGAGATCGCGCGGTCGTCATCGCCGAGTCCCCCGATTGTCGTTGCGAGCGTCACCCGTGCGTTCAGCATGGGACCGATTTGTTGGTGCTGGGTGTTGTGGATAATCGCCTCCTCCGCTGCGGCAAGCGCCTCGTCGTAGCGATCGGCCGTCATCAGGCCGCGTGCCTGTTCCTCGAGTGCCTCCCCGAGAACGGCGCCGGCTCCAGCGAGTCGCGCCTGGGCTACGGCGTCGGTGATCGCCTCCTGCGCGTCGACCAGGTTGCCTGCGATCCAGAACGACCGGGCGACCGCAACCGCCGCGCGCGCAACGCCCAGCTGGTCACCCGCGTCGGCGTACAGCGTCCGCGCCCGCTGAGCCTCGGCAATACCGGAGCCTTCGGCATCGGCAGCGGCGAATGCCGCCCGAAGCGTGAGGTCGGGGTCGTCCGGCGCCAACGCCAGTGCCCGGCTATGGAGGCTGTAGGCGTCGCTCAACGCGCCGAGGGAACGGGCCCGGTCACCTGCGGCAGTCAGGGCGGCGCACGTCGGTTTCCACAGCGGGACCGAATCGCCGCCGGCTGCCTCAGTGAGCTCCAACGCCTCGAGGTAGTGGTGGGCGACGAGGTCGGTGCGGGTGGGCGCCGTGGCAGAGATCCATTCGGCCGCACGCAGGTGCTTGTCGGCGCGCGCGGCCCGGGGGATCTGCCCGTAGGCGACGTCGCGGACGAGCGCGTGGCGGAACGCGAACTCCGTCTCGCCCGCGACAGTCGACATGCGAGCTCGCCGGAGCAGCTCGCGTCGCGTGAGCGAGGCAAGGACGTCGTCGGACATGGCCGTGCCGAGAGCCTCGAGACCTCCGCGCCAGAACACCTTCCCGAGCACGGAGGCGTCCTGGAGCAGCGCCTTCTCACTCGGCGGTAGGACGTCGAGCCGCGCGGCGATGACGCCCTGCACCGTCTGCGGCACGTCATCCGTGTCGCCTTTTTCGGCGATCATGCGGGCGAACTCCTCGGCGTAGAGCGGGTTGCCGCCCGCCTGTGCGAGCAGCGTCTGCTGCACGTCCGCGTCGACGACCGGACTGCCGAGTACGTCTGCGAGCAACGCTGCAGTTGCCGTGTCGTCGAGCGGTGCGAGCGAGATCGTCTGCGAGTTGAGGCGACCGCCACCCCAGGCCGGCCGCCGGTCGAGCAGCTCGGGCCGCGCGGTGCTGAGGACGAGGAGCGGCGAGTCCGTCGACCAGTCGGCAAGGTGCTCGATGAAGTCCAGCGTGCCGTCGTCAGCCCAGTGGATGTCCTCGAGTACGAGAACGAGTGGACGATCCTCGGCGAGCAGCTCGAAGAAGTGCTGCCAGGCGCCGAAGGCCTCGTCGCGCGTGAGACCCTGACCGCTACCGACCAGCGGCTCGAGCGCTCGAAGCAGCCAACGCTGCTCTCCCTCGTCGTCGGTGCGCGCGGCGAGTGCGTCGACGAGCAGACTGCGCGCGGCGTCGGGTTCGTCCGTCTCGAGCGCGCCCACTTCTGCCCGCACCACGTCGGCAAGGACGTCGAAGGCGCCGCCGCCGTAGGCGAGCGCTCGGCCCTGACGCCAGGTCGCGACGATGCCGACACGCGCGTCGAGTTCGCGGTAGAGCTCCCAGACGAGCCTGCTCTTGCCCATCCCGGGCGCACCGACGAGGGTCACGAGTTGCAGCGATCGTTCGCGCCCGGCGCGGTCGAGGGCATCGCTGAGGAGCCGTCGCTCCGTATCGCGACCGACGAGGGCGGCACCGCCGTGCGCGGCGACGTCGACACCTTGTCGCGCGCGCGGACGGAGCGCCTCCGCGCAGCCGACGAGAGCCGCCTTCCCCTTCGCCTCGATCGGTGGCGCGTCCCGGTACTCGATCACGCGCTCCGTGGCACGGCGGGTCGCGTCGCCGACGAGCACGCCGTTCACCGGGGCCGCCGACTGGAGCCGCGCAGCGGTGTTGACGACGTCGCCCGCCACCATCGCCTCCCCCGCCTCCGGCCGCGCCGAGAGCAGCACGAGGGCCTCGCCGGTGTTGACGGCGATCCGCACGTCGAGCCCCTCCTCGACGAACGCATCGCGCACGGCGAGAGCGCCGCGCACGGCGCGCTCGGCATCGTCCTCGTGCGCTGCCGGTGCGCCGTAGACGGCCATCACCGCATCGCCGATGAACTTCTCGACCTTGCCGCCGAACCGCTCGAGCTCCGTGCGCGCTCGCGCATGGTACGGCGCCAGCAACGCTCTGACGTCCTCGGGATCGGCCGTGTCCGATCGCGACGTGTGCCCGACGAGATCGACGAAGACGACGCTGACGACCTTGCGTTCCTCTCGCTCCGTCTGCTCGGGCCCGAACGCGGTGCCGCAAAACGCGCAGAACCGTGCCCCCTCCGGCGCCTCGCGTCCGCAGCTCGGGCAGGCGTGCATGCGCCGAGGGTACCCGTCGGTGCGTGGATTCAACAGGCCGGGTGGATGAGACCACGCCCGGGAACAGGGCGCCGAACCGGCTGCCCGGCGGCTCCTCGTTCAGGTCCGGGCGGGAAGGTCGTTCGCGAGACGGCCCTCGATCACGCCTGTCACGCCGCGCGTGCTGCGCGGATGGCCCGTCACGGCGGTGACGAAGGCGTCGCCGTCGAGCTCGTAGAGCTCACCCGCTCCGAGTGCTCGCACCGTGGCCGTCCGCGGCACACGCCGGATGAGGGCGATCTCGCCGAAGCCGTCCCCCTCACCGAGGGTCGCGACCGGCCGGCCGTCGATCAGCACCTCGAGCTCGCCTCGCGAGACGATGAAGAAGGCGTCACCGGGCTCACCCTGGCTGATGATCGTGTGCCCGGCCCCGAACTCCACCGGCACGAGGCGCAGCGCGAGCGTCTCGAGGGTGGCGACCGGAAGCGGGGCGAATGCCGGCAGGGCGCGCAGCAACTCGAACGGCCGCTCCGGCACCGGATGGGCGTCCTCGTAGCGCGAGAACGCTCGCCAGCGGGCGAGCGCCACGACGGGTAGCGCGAGACCGACGATGATGAACGACGCGTCGAGGCCGACCGTCGCGATGAGGAATGCCGCAAGCGGCGCACCGAGCCCGATCGCGACCATGTACGCCGTCTCGGTGGCGCCGAAGACCCGAGCGAGCACGTCGTCGGAGGCGAGCCGTTGCAGCAGGGTCATCACAGACGTCTCCTGCAACCCGAACCCGATGCCGTACACGACGAGAGCGGCAAAGGTCACCGGAACGACCGTCCAGAGACCGACCAGCACGATGGGAATACCCATCAGCAGGCAACCGGCGACCAACCCGCTCGCGAGACGCCCACGGCTCAGGAGCCCGAGCGAGAGAATGCCTCCGGCGATCCCGCCGAGCCCCCACGCGGCATAGAGGTGGCCCGTACCCGCCTCGCCGATTCCGAGCACGCCGAGCGCCGCGGCGATGACGAGCGTGTCGAGGGCGCCTTCGACGATGCTCGCCATCGTGAAGAGACCCATCAACGTCCTCAACTCACGGTCGCGATACGCGGTCGTGAACCCCTCGACCACTTCTCGGGCGAGCGAGCTGCCTTCGACGCGCTCGCGGTGCGACGGTGGTGGGTCGCGCGGGATCCCGACGTCCAGGACGCCCGCGCCGAGGAACAGCCCACCGACGACGAGCATGGCGGCTCCGGGTCCGACGCCGGCGACGAGCAAGCCACCGACGAGGCCGCCGACCAACACGCCGACGCTGTCTGCCGTCGACCAGAGCGCGTTCGCGGACGCGAGCTGGCGCGGCGAGGTCACGAGCAGCGGCAGCAGCCCCGTCTGCGCGGGTCGATACCCGGTCGCAAGCACGCTCGCGACGGCCGAGAGAACGGCGACGAGCACGAGGGAGGAGTCGATCCACATCGCCGCGGCGGTGGCGATGCACAGCACCAGTCGCAGCAGCGCGATCACGATCATCACATCGCGCCTCGAGAGCCGATCGCCGGCGAGTGCGACGAGCGGCGTGAACACGGCCGCGGGCACGAATCGGGCAAAGCTGACGAGCCCGACGGCACTGACCCCGCCCCGATCGTAGGCGTACAGCGACACGATCAGGATGTCCGCGTTCTGGCCGAGTGCCATCGCACCCCAGCCGCCCTGGAGGCGTCGCAGAGCACCGGTGGCGAGCGCGCCCCGTCCTGCGTCCACGACCGAAGCGAGCAGCTCGCGCATCCGGCGGCGAGCCTATCCCAGCCCGGGACGCGGGGCCGATGTGCCCGAACGGTGTCCGGCTTCAGCCGGACGCCCGGGTCACCGCCTCAGCGCACTCGGCCCGCCGCCGAGCTCGTGGACGACGGTGTCCGGCGTCAGCCGGACACCGGGGTTACCCGACTCGACGCGCCCACCACCTACCGCATCCAGGGCGGCGACCACGGCTTACCTGGTCGCCGCCCCGCCCCGCGTCGCTCGGATCAGGCGTCGCAGTGGCCGACGAGCTCCGCCGCCACCGGCTTCGACTTGTGTCCGGCCTGCTGCATGATCGGCGGCACGTCCGGATCCGAGACGAAGCTCTGCCAGCCCTCCGCGTCCCAGTCGAAGATCGCCCACAGGCGATCCGGCTCGGAGGGATCGCGGAAGACCGTCGCGCCTTTCGAACCGTGCTGCTTGCGCTTCTCGGCCCCCAGGGTCGAGAAGATGTTCATGAACTGGTCGAGATCCTCGACCTGTGTTGTCGCGAGGAGCATGTCGTTCTCCTTTCGTGCTGCGTTGTTGGGATGGACGTGGTGGTCAGCCGGCGAGAGCCGGTGCTCCGACCTGTTGCTCCTGCGGATCGATCGCGCCGAGGTTCTCGACGATCTCGAACCGGCCGCCGCGGGCCTGCGCGATGTACATGTGGAGTCGCAGGTGGTGCTGCCCGGGGATCATCGCCGCGGGGCCACCGGGGCCTTCGGCGATCTCCGCCCGGTCGAGCGCGGCGATCACGTCGACCTGGTCGAGCGACCCGACCTCGCGCACGGCGGCGGCCCAGAGCCGCAGCCCGCGATAGAGTCCGGAGCAGGCGCTGCCACCCGTGAACATCGCGTCGCCCGGGTAGAGCGCGTTGTACTGCGCGAGGAGCTTCTGGCTGAACGGATCCTCGACGGCCTGGTAGTAGTCGAGGCAGCTGTAGAGACCCTCGCAGTGGGAGGCCGGCATCAGGTTGAGGAAGTTCTCGTCCATGTACGTGCAGACGAGCTGCCCGCCGCGGCCGGCGAAGCCGGAGTCGTACAACTGCTCGAAGAACGGCGACACCCCGGGCGGAACGATGGTGTTGAAGACGACGTCGGCGCCGCTCTCCGTGATGCGCTCGACGGTCGCGGCGTAGTCCATGTGGTCGAGCGGGTGGTACTCCTCGCCCACGATCTCGCCGCCGTTCGCAGTGACCGCTTCTCGGACGCGCTCGTTCAGGACGTGCGGCCAGATGTAGTCGGCCG
The DNA here is from genome assembly GCA_963721955.1 of uncultured Thermoleophilia bacterium. Classification (GTDB taxonomy): domain Bacteria; phylum Actinomycetota; class Thermoleophilia; order Gaiellales; family Gaiellaceae; genus Gaiella. The sequence continues at coordinate 257,498 of CAVRKG010000002.1, forward strand.
AGGGAAGGTAGAACCGCCTAGCGCCGGTCCTCTCCATCAGCCACGGGATCAGCGGGTCGACCTGCTGCGCCGGCACGGGGCCGGTGCAGAAGATGAGCGGATCCGACTCCTGGCCCTCGTACTGCTCGGGGTAGATGTAGAGCGTCTTCCCTTCCACGACCGCCGGTCCCTTGATCGCCTGGCGCGTGGAGCTGTAGATGCCGCCGAAGATGACGTCGACGTTGTCCTGCTGCACGAGCTTCTCGGCCTTCTCGGCGGCGACGGCGTCGTCGGTGGCGCTGTCCTCGAGGCAGAGCTCGAGCTGGCGTCCGATGAGGCCACCCTTGGCGTTGATGTCACCGATCACCATGCGCGCGACGTTCGCGTTCGCGATGCCGACGAACGAGAGCGGGCCGGTCTGGTCCGCGATCACTCCCACCTTGATGGTGCGTGCACTCGACATGTTTCCTCCGTCTCTGACGCGTTCCCGGGTCGAGCACTCGCTCGAACGGGGCGCGACTGGTGTGAGAGAATGCTCTCGTCACCGCACACGCCGATACATCGGGAGTACGCCCTATCTTTTCTCCGGAACTCCGCCTTGCCGAGCTCGTCGCCACGCTCGCGCTCGCTCAGGACAACGCCTTCGGCCAGCCGCTCGAGTCGCAGCTGCGGTCCTGCCTGCTTGCGAGCTGGCTGTGCGAGGAGGCGGAGTTCGACAACGAGGTGCGAACGGATGTCTACTGGGTCTCGCTGCTGCGGTACATCGGATGCACCGGTCACGCGCACGAGGTCGCGACGCTGTTCGGCGACGAGATCGCGATCCGGGCGCAGACGCTCGTCCACGACGCCGGGAACCCCGCCGAGGTGATGCGCGACGTCGTCGAGTACGCGACTGCATGGCGGCCCGAAGAGGAACGTGAGGCTGTCGTCACGATGATTCAGGAGGGTGCGCACGAGTGGGCGGTGCACAACTTCGCCTCGGGCTGCGAGGTAGCCGACATGCTGGTGATGAGGCTCAACTTCGGGCAGAGCGTCCGCGACGCTCTTGCCTGCACGTTCGAGCGCTGGAACGGCAAGGGGTTTCCACGGCATGTCAGCGGCGACGCGATTCCGCTGCCGATGCGAATCGTCCACCTGAGTCATGACATGGAGGCGATCGGACGTCTCTTCTCGCCCGAGCGGGCCATCGCAGCGGCCCGTGACCGCCGGGGCGAAACGTACGACCCGACGCTCGCCGACCTCTTCCTCGAGCACGGCTCGCGCCTGGTTCGAGCGGCTCAAAGCGACGGAGCCGTGGGACGCCGTCATCGCCCTCGAGCCCGAGCCCCGACGCGCGCTCGTGGGCGATGAGCTCGACCACGCACTCGAGGTCGCGGCCGACTTCATCGATCTCAAGTCGACGTACTGGGGCGGGCACAGCCGCCGGTGCGCACGGCTGGCAGCCGACGCCGCCCGTGTGCTCGGGTTCTCCGACGAAGACACGGCCGCGCTTCGCCGAGCGGCACTCGTGCACGACTTCGGCACGAGTGCGGTACCGAACTCGATCTGGGACAAGGCCGGCCGGCTCACGCGCACGGAGTTCGACCGGGTCGAGCTTCATCCGATGCTGACCGAGCAGATGCTCCGGCGCTCGCCGGCGTTCGGCGCCCTGACCTCGGCTGCTTCAGGGCATCACGAGAAGTGCGACGGCTCCGGCTACCACCGACGGCTCGAATCGGGTACCGGTGATCGCGGAGCGTGCGTGCTGGCGGCGACGGAGATCTACGTCGGCATGACCAGCGAGCGCGCAGATCGGCAGCAATTCACCGACGACGAGGCGGCCGCGGAGCTGCGTCGCCTCGAAGCGGACGGCGTGCTCGAGCCGAGTGCAACGCGCGCCGTGCTCGTCGCCGCGGGCCACGGCGAGCCCGAGGCCCGGCAGAAGCGACCGAAGAATCCGGGCGGCCTTTCGCGCCGGGAGGTCGACGTGCTCCGACTCGCCGCGCGCGGACTCACCACCCGCGAGATCGCCGAGAAGCTCGTCATCTCGCCCAAGACCGCCGACCACCACATCCAGCACATCTACACGAAGATCGACGTCTCGACGCGAGCCGCCGCCGCTCTCTGGGCGATGCAGAACAACGTCCTCGCTGCCTGACGCGGTTCCGAGAGCCCATCCGTAGCGCGAGAGGTGAAGTTCGGCGGTCGCAAGGCAATGAGCACAGCGTCGATGTGATGACCGGCCGTACGATGGGTCGATGCGGCGGATCGAGGACTACGCGCTACTCGGCGACCTGCAAACCGCCGCGCTCGTCAGTCGAGCCGGGTCGATCGACTGGTGCTGCTTCCCCCGGTTCGACTCTGGCGCCTGCTTCGCGTCGCTGCTCGGGGGGCCGGAGCACGGCCGCTGGCTCCTCGCGCCCGCGAGCGATGTCGTCAGCTCGACGCGACGCTACCGCCACGACACGCTGATCCTCGAGACCGTGCACGAGACCGGCGAGGGCCGCATCCGCACGATCGACTTCATGCCGCCGCGTGGCGAGGCGCCCGACATCGTGCGGATCGTGGAGGGACTGGACGGCAGCGTGCCGATGCGCTCGGAGCTCGTGATCCGGTTCGACTTCGGCGCGATCGTCCCCTGGGTGCGCAAGATCGACCACGCGCGCGTCGCGATCGCCGGGCCCGACGGCCTGTGCCTGCGCACGCCGGTCGAGATGCACGGCGAGAACCTGACGACCGTGTCCGAGTTCGTGCTCGAGCCGGGTCAGCGCGTCCCGTTCGTGCTCACCTGGTATCCGTCGCACACGGAGCTGCCCCGGGCGATCGACGCGGAGGTGGCCCTTTCCGAAACGGTGGACTACTGGCATGACTGGGCGCGGCGGTGCGGTCACGCCGGCGTCTACCACGAGGAGATCCACCAGTCGTTGCTCCTGTTGAAGGCACTCACGTACGCACCGACCGGTGGGATCGTCGCCGCGCCGACGACGTCGCTGCCCGAGTGGCTCGGCGGCGTGCGCAACTGGGACTACCGCTTCTGCTGGCTCCGCGACGCGACGCTGACGCTGCTCGCGATGCTGAGCGCGGGGTACGGCGACGAGGCGACCGCGTGGCGCGAGTGGCTGCTGCGGGCGGTGGCCGGCGACCCGGCCGATGTCCAGATCATGTACGGGATCGCGGGCGAGCGACGGCTCGACGAGCGGGAGCTCGACTGGCTCCCCGGGTTCGCGGACTCCCGGCCGGTGCGCGTCGGCAACGCCGCGTCGACGCAGCTCCAGCTCGACGTCTACGGCGAGGTGATCGACGCCCTCTACAAGACCCGCGGCGGTGGGCGCCGAGGCGAGCGACGACGCCTGGGAGCTCAGCCTGCAGCTGCTCGAGTGGCTGGAGGAAGGGTGGCGGAGCGAGGACGCGGGCATCTGGGAGGTGCGCGGCCCGAACCGCCACTTCACCCACTCGAAGGTGATGTCGTGGGTCGCGTTCGACCGGGCGATTCGCACGGTCGAGGAGTTCGGGCGCGTCGGCCCCGTCGAGCGCTGGCGCGCCCTTCGCGACGAGATCCGGGCCGAGGTGCTCGAGCGCGCCTGGAACGCGGAGAAGCGCTCCTACTCGCAGTTCTACGGTTCGGACGAGCTCGACGCGAGCGTCCTGCTGATGGCGCTCGTCGATTTCCTGCCGCCGACCGACGAGCGGTTCGTCTCGACCGTGGAGGCGATCCGCCGCGAGCTCACCGTCGACGGGCTCGTCCTCCGCTACCGCCCCGATCCCGCCGGCGCGGTGGACGGGCTCCCCGCCGGCGAGGGTGTGTTCCTGCCGTGCTCGTTCTGGCTGGTCGAGGTGCTCGCCCTGCAGGGCAACCACGACGAGGCGCGCGAGCTGTTCGAGCGCCTGCTCGACATCCGCAACGACGTCGGCCTGCTGGCCGAGGAGTACGACCCCGTGGACGGGCGCCAGCTCGGGAACTTCCCGCAGGCGTTCACGCACCTTGCCCTCGTCGGTGCCGCGCTCGCTCTCGGCGGCGCCCTCCACCACCTGCGCGGGGAGCTGCCGTACGCGTGAGGCCGGGCCGTGCTCGGCCGTCAGCGATCTCCCAGACCCTTGACAAAGAACTCTCTCTTTGGTCAAATGACTAAGTCATTTGTCTAAGAAGGAGGAACAGTGATGGCAACCGTCGCAGACATGCCGGTCCTCGACCCGAAGAAGCTCGAGGAGTTCGTCTTCCGGGCCGTCGACGAGGTCGGCGCAACACTCAACGCCGCGCTCGTCGTGATGGGGGACAAGCTCGGGCTCTACCGCGCGCTCGTCGAAGGCGGCCCCCTCACGTCGGGCGATCTGGCAACCCGCACCGGTACGGCCGAGCGATACGTCCGCGAGTGGCTGAACGCGCAGGCCGCAGGCGGCTACGTCGACTACGACCCGAGCACCGAGACGTACGCGCTGCCGCCCGAGCAGGCGGTCGCGCTCACCGACGAGTCCAGCCCCGCCTACCTGCCCGGGTTCTTCCAGATCGCGCTCGGATCGGTGCTCGACTCGCCGCGGATCACCGAGGCGGCCCGAGACGGCGAGGGCTTCGGCTGGCACGAGCACGGTCACGACGTGCTCGAAGGCTGCGAGCGCTTCTTCCGCCCCGGCTACAACGCGAACCTCGTCGAGTCCTGGCTGCCCGCGCTCGACGGAGTCGTCGCCAAGCTCGAGCGCGGCGCGACCGTCGCCGACGTCGGCTGCGGCCACGGCGCGTCGACGATCCTGATGGCGCAGGCGTTCCCGCAGTCGAGCTTCGTCGGCTCCGACTACGACGAGAGCTCGGTCGCAACCGCTCGTACGCGCGCCGCGGAGGCCGGCGTCGGGGAGCGAGTCCGCTTCGAGAACGCGCCGGCGAGCGGCTTCTCGGGACGGGACTACGATCTCGTGACGATGTTCGACTGCCTGCACGACATGGGCGATCCGGTCGGCGCCGGGCGGCACGTTCGCGAGGCGCTCGCCGAGGACGGGACGTGGATGATCGTCGAGCCGGCGGCCGGCGACCGCGTGGAGGACAACTTCAATCCGGTGGGACGTGCCTACTACGGCTTCTCGACGCTGCTCTGCACCCCCGCGTCGCTCTCGCAGGAGGTCGGGCTCGCGCTCGGCGCGCAAGCCGGCGAGGCCCGAATCCGGGAGGTCGTCGAGGCCGCCGGCTTCAGCCGCTTCCGCCGCGTCGCCGAGACGCCGTTCAACCTCGTCTTCGAGGCGCGGCCGTGACTCAGGCCTATGGCGCCTGAGGTGACGAAGAAGAGCGCCCGCTCGGCGGCCGAGGAGTCCCTCCTCGACGCCGCCGAGCGGTTGCTCGTCGAGGTCGGCTACGCCGGCATCACGACCCGGCGACTCGCGGAAGAGGCGGGCCTGAACCACGGCCTCGTCCACTACTACTTCGGCTCGAACGAGAACCTGCTCGTGCGCACGCTCGAGCGTTTCACCGAGCGCTTGATCGCCCGCCAGCAGGAGCTCTACGCGGCGGAGATGCCCTTCGTCGAGAAGTGGCGGACGGCGATGCGTTACCTCGTCAGCGAGGACGTCACGTACGAGAAGGTCTGGCTCGAGCTGCAGGCCCTGGCCTGGAACAACGCCGAGCTCCAGTCCCATCTCGTGCGCGTGAACGCCGAATGGCGATCGGTGCTGACCGACGCGTTCGCGGAGCCGCACCGCGAGCTGGGGATCGAGATGCCACTGGAGGCGCTGGTCTCGCTCGTGATGACCTTCAACCTCGGCGTCATCGTCGAGCGACTCGGCGGGATCGAGAGCGGACACGCAACGCTGCTCGAATGGATCGACGGATGGCTGTCGAGCTGACCCCTGCCCCAGCCGGTGAGCAGACGCGGGCGCGGTACCCGGACGAGGCCGGCTACGTCGAGCGCGATGGCGTGCGCCTCTACTACGAGGTGTACGGCTCGGGCGAGCCGACGGTCTTCCTCCTGCCGACCTGGTCGATCATCCACTCGCGCCACTGGAAGATGCAGATCCCCTACCTCGCGCGGCACTGCCGCGTGCTCACGTTCGACGGGCGCGGCAACGGCCGCTCGGACCGCCCGGCAGGCAGGCTACGACGAGCGCGAGTTCGCCGCCGACGCGCTGGCGGTGATGGATGCGACCGGCACCGACCGCGCGGTGCTCGTCTCGCTCTCGCTCGGCGCTCAGCGGGCGTTGCTCCTGGCGGCCGAGCAGCCCGAACGGGTCGGACGGCGCCGTCTTCATCTGCCCCGCGGTCCCGCTCGGCGAGCCGCCCCAGGGCCGCACGTATCCCTGGGACGAGCAGCTCGACACCGACGAGGGGTGGGCGAAGTACAACCGCTGGTACTGGCTCCGCGACTACCGCGGCTTCCTCGAGTTCTTCTTCTCGCAGATGTTCACGGAGCCGCACTCGACGAAGCCGATCGAGGACTGCGTCGGCTGGGGCCTCGAGACGACGCCGGAGACGCTGGTGGCGACCAACCTCGCGGAAGCCCTCGGGGCAGAGACGACGCTCGACCTGGCGCGTCGCGTCCGCTGTCCGGTGCTCGTCATCCAGGGGACGGACGACGCGATCACCGGCGTCGGCCGCGGAATCGCGCTCGCCGAGGCGACCGGCGGCGAGCTCGTCCTGCTCGAGGGCTCGGGCCACGGCCCCCACGCGCGCGACCCGGTCAAGGTCAACCTGCTCCTGCGCGAGTTCGCGGTGCCCCCTCCCCGCCCCGCGCGCTGGGTGCGCGGCCGCTCGCGCCGCAAGCGCGCGCTGTTCGTCTCCTCCCCGATCGGGCTCGGCCACGCCCAGCGCGACGTCGCGATCGCCGACGAGCTGCGCAAGCTGCATCCCGATCTCGAGATCGACTGGCTCGCGCAGCACCCCGTGACGGCGGTGCTGGAGGCGCGCGGGGAGCGCGTTCACGCGGCGAGCGCGTACCTGGCGAACGAGTCGGGCCACATCGAGAGCGAATCGGCCGAGCACGACCTGCACTGCTTCCAGGCGATCCGGCGGATGGACGAGATCCTGCTCGCGAACTTCATGGTCTTCCACGACCTCGCCCGCGACGAGCAGTACGACCTCTGGATCGGCGACGAGGCCTGGGAGCTCGACTACTACCTCCACGAGAACCCCGAGCAGAAGCACGCCCCGTACGTGTGGCTGACCGACTTCGTCGGCTGGCTGCCGATGCCCGACGGTGGCGACCACGAGGCGTTCCTGACCGGCGACTACAACGAGGAGATGATCGAGCACATCGCGCGCTTCCCGCGCGTGCGCGACCAGGCGGTCTTCGTCGGCAACCCCGACGACATCGTTCCCGCCCGGTTCGCGCCCCACCTACCGTGGATTCGCGACTGGACCGAGGAGCACTACTCGTTCGCCGGCTACGTCACCGGTTTCGACCCGGCGGCGTTCGCCGACCGGGAAGCGCTGCGGGCCGAGCTCGGCTACGGCAAACGGGAAGCAGTCTGCATCGTCACGGTCGGCGGCTCCGGCGTCGGCGGCGACCTGCTCCGGCGCGTGATCGCAGCGTTTCCGGAGGCGAAGAAGCTGGTGCCGGCACTGCGCATGATCGTCGTCGCCGGCCCGCGGATCGACCCGGCCGACGCTGCCCGCGCACGACGGGCTCGAGGTGCGAGCCTACGTCCACGAGCTCTATCGGCACCTCGCCGCCTGCGACCTCGCGGTGGTCCAGGGAGGTCTGACGACGGCGATGGAACTGACCGCGAACCGGCGACCGTTCCTCTACTTCCCACTGCGCCACCACTTCGAGCAGAACTTCCACGTTCGCCACCGGCTCGAGCGCTACGGCGCCGGCCGCGCCATGGACTTCGAGACCGACGGCCCGGCGGAGATCGCCACCGCGATCGCCGAGACGATCGGCCGCGAGGTCGACTACCAGCCCGTCGAGACCGACGGTGCGGCCCGCGCGGCAGCATTGATCGCACCGCTGCTCGAGGAGGGCAAGGGGCGTCGCACGCGGTCCTCGCCGCTGCGTCGCGCATCACTCGCTCCTTGAGGATCGCGACGCGACGACGCTCGGTGCGGGCAACCCACGGCGGGCGCGCCGCCTAGCCAGGCGCCGGGAGGAGCGGCGCGTAGTCGTTCTCCCACCGCGCGTCGCTGACGGCGCGGCGGCGGAGGTGTTCGAGCACCGCCTTGGGAGTCTCCGAATCGCGGTAGGCGAGCCCGCAGATCGCCGCAGCGGCGAAGTGGTCGAGGAGCACCGGGTCGATCCGCCCCGCCGCGAGAATGTGCTCGAGCGCCCAGATCATGCGCTCGGCGTCGGCGGGCGGCGCCTCGGCGCGGATCGCATCGAACAGCGCCGAGGCGTCGAGTTCGTCCCAGTCCATGGTCTGATTCTGCCTGACCGAGGTCGCCCACAGGTCGGGTTTGCGGCAGAGCGCGGTGGGTATATCGGGAAGATCACAACGAAAGGAGAACGAGCCATGCAGACGGCTGATGTCTGGATGTATCGAGAGACGTCGGAGATCGGATTCGACCCGACGGGCGGCAGCGACCTGACCGGTTACCACGTCGAGGCGCTCGACGGGTCGATCGGGAAGATCGACGAAGCCACCTACGACGCCTCGCAGAACTACGTGATCGTCGACACCGGCCCCTGGATCTTCGGCAAGAAGGTCATGCTCCCCGCCGGGGTCATCCAGCGGGTCGACGAGGCAGACGAGAGGGTCTTCGTGAACCGGACGAAGGACCAGATCAAGTCCGCCCCCGAGTACGACGAGACGATGCACGGCGACTCCGGCTACCGCAGTTCGCTCGGCAGCTACTACGGCGAAGGCGGCGAGGGTCACCGCGACTTCGTCTGACGCCGTTGTGTGATCACGTCGTGCGTGATCACACCGGCTCGGCTGTGACAGCGGTGACAAGCGGGCGGATCGATGACGATCCGCCCGCTTTCGGCGCGCTGTAAGCGACGACACCGCACGTATCTCTTGACCGATCCTTTGCCGTTTACCCCGTGTGCTCACCGGGTACCGGAGAGAAGGACACACGGACGAGAGGTTCCATGAGATTCGGCACGCTCAACGACGTTCTGGTCGGCCAACTCGATGAGTTGTACGACGCGGAGCGGCAGCTGGTGGCAACGCTTCCGAAGACACGTGCGGCCGCTCACGCGCCCGAGCTGAAGCAGGTGCTAGACGACCACCTGCAGCGGACGCGCCGCCACGTGAGCCGACTCGAGGAGGCGTTCGAGAGGCTCGCCGCGCATGCGCGACGCGAGGAGCAGTTGGGTCTGGCAGGAGGAAGCGTCGACGACGACACCGCCACCGCACCTCCCGACGTCGAGGCGGCGGCACGCGATGCGGCCATCATCGCCGCCGCCCGACGGGTCGAGCACCTGGAAATCGCCGGCTACGGCGCCGCCAAGGCGATCGCGGAGGAGCTCGGGCTCGACGACATCAGCACCCTCCTCGGAACAACCCTCGACGAAGAGAAGGCGGCCGACCGGCGTCTCACGCGGATCGCGACCGTCGGCATGTTCGGCTCGGATCTGAACGACACCGCCACAACGGGTCGTTAACCACGGAGCGTCGGCAACCAGTGAGCGTCGGTGACCAGTGAGCGTCGCTGACCAGTGACCGAGCGGCGATCGGATCGGGCGCGAGAGCGACCTAGCCGACGATCGCCTTGAGCCCGAACACGATCACGAGCACCGCGATCACGGCGGCAGGGAACAGGATCCAGGAGCTCACGAGGCGTCCACGCGCGTTCATCGGGTTCTGACCGGACGGTCTCCCCTGCTGCGTATCCGGTGTGAGATTCCAGTGGCCGAGACATGGTTTTCCTCCGGGGTCGACGCCGCGCTGCCTACGCCACGGCGGAGAGGACGGGTTCAGGCTCGCGAACGATCGTTGCCTCGTATGCCTGGAGGTAGCCGTCGATCATCTGCGCAGTCGCGAAGCGCGTCTCGGCCTCCTGCCGTAGTCGGGCCGGGTCGAGTTCCGGGGCTCGATCGACCAAGGCGATCATCTCCGCGAGGTCGTTGGCGATGAACGCGGTGTCGCCGTGCCGGAGGATCTCCGGGACGGAGCCGCGACGCATTGCGACGACCGGCGTGCCACTGGCCAGGGCTTCGATCATCACGAGTCCGAACGGCTCTTCCCACTCGATGGGTACGACGAGGCAGTGCGCTCGTGCGAGAAGGGCACATTTCTCCGCGTGGTCGACCTCGCCGACGTATCTGATGTCGTCGTCGAGGTGAGGTGCGACGTGCTCGTCGAAGTAGGCGATCTCTGCCGGTTCGCGGCATTTGGCGGCGATGTCGAGCGGGCGGCCGAGACGCTTCGCGATTCGGATTGCGCGGTGCGCGCCCTTGTCGGGGCTCATCCGTCCGAGGAAGAGGAGCGCGTCACCCGGCTTTCTCCTGACCTCGTAGCGCGAGACGTCGATGGCGTTCGGGACGTTCGCGACCCAGGGCAGGTTGGGCAGTGGCCGACGTTGATTGCGGGTCAATGACACGAGCCCGACGCCGGGAACGATGCTGCAGGCCTTCCGGTAGACATCCCCGGGGACACCGGTGAGCGGCCCGTGAACGGTATGGATGGTGGGGCAGCCGGCGAGCCCGAAGACCGTCAACCCGACGAGGCCCGAGTGATCGTGCACGACGTCGAACTCGTCTCGTTGTTCGAGAAAAGGGAGGAGATGCTGCAGCTCCCAGAAGCTCTGGCCGATCCGTTCGCTCGGAGCGACGTCGAAGGCAGAGACGATTGGTGCCTTGCTGGTCGAATCACCCGACGCGAACAGCGTCACGTCGACACCTGCCTCGACGAGCCCGTCCGCGAGCAGTTGGACGACCGCTTCGATCCCTCCGTAGCGCTCGGGAGGGACGGGGAACCACACGGGGCTGAAGAGCGCGACGCGCATCAGCGCTCGTTTACCTCGATCGCGCCATTCTTAACCTCAATCGTCCAGATGCGGTCGAGCGCTCGGACGCCCTCGAGGCGTGTGCCCTCGAGCCAGTCGGGGGCGTCGGCGGGCGTCGAGCTCGCGAGCACTCCGGTGAGCGGGTCGGGCTGGAGCCCGAGGAGGAGGGTGAGGCAGAGGACAGGTGCGCCCGCCGCCCAGGCTTGTGGTCGTGCCGCGGTGGGATATGCGACCGGGAACGCCGTCTCCGAGCGGGCGTAGCCTGCGAAGACTTCGGGCAGGGAGTAGTCGAGGGTCGCGGCGGCCTCGATCAGGCTGTGGCCGAATGTGTGCGAGAGGTCGGTGAATCCGTTGCGGGCGAGCCCCCACGCGGCGAGTGCGGTGTCGTGGGGCCAGACGGTGCCGTTGTGGTAGCTGAGTGGGTTGTACGCGGCCTCCCGGCGGCCCATCGTCCGTACACCCCAGCCGGTCCAGAGGTCGGGTCCGGCAAGGGCGGACGCGATCGCCTCGAGCCTGTGCGACGGCACGATCCCGGACCACAGCAGGTGACCGAGGTTCGAGCAGAGCGAATCGACCTGGTCTTTGTCGCCGTCGAGGGCCAGTGCGTAGACCTGCCGCTCCTCGACCCAGAAGGCCTCGTCGAAACGCGCTCGGAGGGAGTCGGCACGATCTCGGAGCTCGGTCGCGAGCGCAGCGTCGTGCCAGACGTTGTCGGCGAGCTCGGCCATGCGGATCCGCGCGTCGTACGCGTAGCCCTGGACCTCGGCCGGAGCGATCGGTGTCTTGGCGAGGCGCCCGTCCCGGAATCTCTGAGAATCGCCGGAGTCCTTCCAGGACTGGTTTGCGAGGCCACGCTCGGTGCGTCGCTGGTACTCGATGAATCCGTCGCCGTCGCGATCGCCGTGGTCGTCGATCCACGAGAGCGCGGCACGAGCGGCGGGCTCGAGTTCGCGGACGAGCGCCGCGTCACCTGTCCATCGCCACACCTCGGAGAGCAGGATCAGGAACAACGGCGTCGCGTCGACGGATCCGTAATAGACGGGGAACCACGTCGTCGCGGCCTTGCCGCGCCGCAGCTCGTGAAGGATCTTGCCTGGCTCCGCGTCCTTTGCGGGGTCGTCAGCGACGGCCTGAAGAGCTGCGAGCGACCGTAACGCACCGACGGCGAGCTCGGGCCCGAAGACGAGCGTCTGCAGCGATGTGATCAGCGTGTCGCGACCGAACACGGTCATGAACCACGGCATGCCTGCCGCAGGGAGCTCACCGATCCCCTCGATCCCCCGCAGCCGCAGCGAGGCAAGGTCGGCGATCGATCGGTCGTAGACGCTTCGCAGCTCGAGGGCGGGTCCGCTCAGTTGCGGAATCCTCAGCTTCCACGCGGCGAGCGTGTCGCGCACGCGCTGACGCTCGGTACCGAAGGCTCGACCGCGCGAGAGTGGTTCGCCCGGTGCGGTTGGGCCGAAGCTGACATCGAAGGTCAGCTCCCACCGATCGTGCGGCTCGAGTGCGACGGTGAAGCGCGCACCACGAGCGGTGGTCTCGAAGGGCTGGGAGAACCTGATCGTCGTCCGGTACCCGTCGTCGTCCGAGACCGTCAGCGACGCCGGCCCGTCCGCCGCGCAAACCCGCTCGGTCGGAAGCGGCGAGGCCTCGTCGGGATCACCGAACGCGAAGTCGTGCGCTTTCACCGAGATGATGTCAGCGAAATCGGCACCGAGTTCGAGGTCGACGGCGAAGGAGAGCTTCTCCATGCCCTCGTTGCTGAGGACCACGTGCTCGGTGATCGCCTCGGCGACGAAGCGCTCGCGGGAGACCGACAACGTGTCCTGAGGAATCCGAGGCGAGGGCGCGTTGCGCAGGTAGTGCATGGCGCTGAAGTAGTCGACCGCCTTCGACGTCAGCAGGAGCGGGCTCTCGCCGTCGACCACGAATCGGCACCGCGACAACATCCTCGTGTCGTCGGCGAATACGCCCTCGGCTCCGGAGCCGATGTCGCCGATGTCGTCGCTGACGACGAATGTCGAGCCGTCGAGGATCGTCAGCACGCGCGCCTTCCTCCGTCAGGACGGCAGCTCATGCGTGGTGGTATGCCCCGAATACGTCCGACTCATGCATGTTGGTGTCCCGTTGCGTGCGGCGGGGAGAGTTTGGTTGCGTCCGGCGGGGAGATGAGTCCGGGTGCCCGGGTTTCCGTGAGTCGATCCTGCGCATCACGAGCGAGTGAGGTCTGGCCCCATTCTAGGCACGAGGTTTCGCCGCAGCGGCCCGGCGGGCACGCTCTCCTCGAGTACCGGTAGACAGCCTCGGGAGGGGAGGTGGGATGAAAGCCAAGGAGGAGCGCAAGCTGAAGAAGTCGCAGTTCGGCCTTCCGGGGAAGCGCAAGTATCCGATGCCGGACGCGTCTCACGCGTCGAACGCAAAGGGACGCGCCAAGCAGCAGCTGAAGCGAGGAAAACTCACGCGGGCCGCCTATGAGAAGATCGTGGCAAAGGCCAACCGCGTCCTCGGTCGCTCGAAGAGCACGCGGAAGAACAAGCAGAAGGGCAAGGGCAAGCGGAAGAAGAAGTAACGCGTCGGACGCCGATGCGGATCGTCATCGTCGAGTTCCTACCGGCTGGCGACCGGTCGCTAGGGCCCGGCTCGAAGATGCTGCGTCAGCGGGAGGGCTCGTCACGGCGAGCACCCCGATCGGCTCACGTCGAGACGCTCACGAACCGAGCTGACGCGATCGAGCGGGTCGTAAGCATGAGGGTCGTAGGCATGATCGGTAGGCGCTGTCCCTGAGGCAAACCCAGGAAGGCATGTGAATGAGACACTGGATCCGATCACTCAGCACGCTTCTCGGCGCCGCGGCTGCCGGAGCATTGCTCTGGTACGTCCCCCACTTCAACCGCTGGACGACCGGGGGCTACTGGAGCGTGATGGCGTTGATGGCCGCAGCCGGCGTCGTGATCGGTGTCTCGCAGCTCCGCGGGCGTGAAGGAAACCCGCGGGCCGGCTTCCTGCTCTCGTTCGTGCCCGTGCTGATCGCCTCGGGGTGGGTCCTTCTTGCCTCGCAGCCGCAGGGAAACTGGGTGCGCGACCACGTCCGCTCCTGGGGTGACGACCTCGGGATCGGTCACGCCGTCCAGAATCTCGGCCACCACGTCGCCGTCGTCGCCTTCGGCCTCGGCGTCATCTTCGGCCTCACGTTCGAGCTGACGATGCTCCGCCGCCGCCCCCGCGCCGTCGACGCAGTCCCGCCCGCGGTCCCCGCCGCCGTGCCCGCGCCCGTGCCTCCGCCCGCCGATCCGGCTCCGGACGTTCCCGCGCCGGAGCCTGAAGTCGTCGCCGCACCGGAACCGGTGCCCGATCCGGGGCCCGACCCGGAGCCCGGGCCGATCCGGTGCCCGACCGGGAGTGCCCGACCCGGAGCCCGGCCCGCCCACGACGCGCCGCGCCGGACGCCGACCCGACGTAATCCCGTCGGCCATCGCGCGTTTGGAGGGCAATCCATCGAGCACACTCGACCGGACAAGACCGCTGTGCTCGAAGATGCGAACCTGCGGGTGATGATCTTCTTGGCACGCTAAACGCGAGCTGTACCCGCTGTGCGCCCCTCGGCTTCAGGAATGCTCGTCAGAGGGCCACGGTGGGTGGCCATGCCTCGACGAAGCGGACAGCCTCCCCGATCGTAACTGGGAGCAATGCCCGGGCGATGATCACGGGCCCTTCGTCAGTTGCTACCGACGCAACATAGACACCCCGCACCTCGGTCAGACCCACAACTGTTCCTCCCACGACCTCAACGCTACCCCAAGTGCGCGCCCCGCACGAACCGCAGAGCTCGCGCGGTGGAAAACGGCTCGTGAGCAGGTCGCGCAGACCGGAACTGCAAGACTCATCGTCGTGGGCTCAGCATGCTTCGAGAACGGCCGCGTTGTGGCACGCGCCGTGGCGCATGAGGACCATCCCGTAGCCGCCGACGAGGGCGAGCGTTCGGCCCGGCGGCCGGTCGCGTCGCCGCGGAGCTGACGGACCGCCTCGACCAGCCCGTGCATCCCGCCCGCCGCGCCCGCCTGCCCGGCGGACAGCTGCCCGCCCGAGGTGTTCAGGGGCCAGCGGGCCTCCAGCACCTCGGCCTGCAGCCACCGGGCGATGTCGCCGCCGGGGACGATGCCGAGCTCCTCGGCCTGCACGGCGACCATCACGGGGTAGTCGTCGTAGAGGAACGCCGCATCGACGTCCTCGGGACGCACGCCGGCGAGCGGCCACAGCCGCGACGCGACGTCCGTGAAGCCCTCCCCGAAGCCGTCCCCCTGCTGGTGGTCGGGGTTGTGCAGCGCGGCGACGGCGCGTACGCGCACGTGCGGGCGGCCGCCCGCGGGCGAGGCGGTGACGACGATCGCGTCGGCGCCGGTGACGACCGGCACGCAGTCGTAGCGGGTCAGCGGCTCGGCGACGAAGGGCGACGCCAGGTAGTCCTCCAGCGTCAGCGGATCGCGGTACACGGCGCCGCCGGGTTCCCGGCTGCCCACGCGCGCTGGGCGACGGGGATCGCGCCGAGCGCGGCGCGGTCGAGCCCGCGCGCGGCGAGCCAGCGCTCGGTCACCATCGCGAAGAGGGCGTTCGGGCCCGCTAGCCCAGCGGCGTGAGGTGCTCGGCGGTCGCGCGGTTGTACTCCTCCACGAGCCGCCGGAACGCCGCGCGGTCGAGGTGGTCCCCGCGCAGAGGACGATCGTCTCCGCGTCGCCGGCCTCGATGGCGCGCACGGCGTGCTGCAGCATGTTCACCGCGCTGGCGCCCCCGTTGGCGTCGTCCATCAGCCAGCGGACCCGCAGCCCCAGCCGCCAGGCCAGGTCGATGCGTGGTCGGGGACGAGCGAGAACGAGGCCACGCCGAGCCCGTCGACGGCAGAGCGCTCGATACCCGCGTTACGCAGCACACGAAGGTAGGCGTCGGCAAGCAGACCCTCGGTCGATACACCAGCGGCTGGGTGCCGCGTGTACTCGGACTCGGCTGCTCCCACTATCCGGGCCTCGCCGGAAGCCACTTCAAACCCTCGTGTCACCGCGGAGGCTCCACAATCGGGCCACCCGTCGCGTTGAGAAACTCGTTCACGGCGGCTCGTGGCCGACTCTCCACACGCTCGGGCATCGGCTTGTATCCGGCTGCCGCCCGCGCTGCGACGGCAACGCAGTTCAGAAGCGAGACGCTGCGAGGCGCGATCGTGTTGCCCCCATCCCACAGAACGACGGGGATCAAAGCGCCTGCCGGCACAACCGTGTCGGCGCCGGCCGCAGTCAGCGCCAAGGCCGCCGACTCTACGAGCCCAAGGAGATGTAACCGTGCGCTCCCGCCTTCCATCGCGGCCATGAAATCGTCCGGAGCAGTTTCGATCGACCGTACACCGATCATTCGTTCATAGAGCCCAAGTCGACTTACTTGCTCCTCGTGCCAGGTCACGAAGGCCTCCGAGATCGCGATCAGCCGAATCGTCCCGGCGCCGTCAGGAGCGTCGACTCGCCCAGTCCGATCACCGGAAGCGTCACCGCGAGCCGGATCTCTCTGAGCAGAGGTTCCTGAAGTGGCCGATCACGATCGCGTCGAATCCTTCGTTCTCGGCGTAGAGCGAATTCCGTAGCGCCGCAATCCCGCAACGAACCTCGGTCAGAGCGTGGAGATGGCGATCCGGCGGCCTGAGACCGATTACGTCGAAGTCGGTCTCAGGAGCAATCGCGCGGAGGAGCGATCGGAGCTGCAGAAAGTACCGTTCGTGCGGCCCGGGTCGAGGAAGCTCTGCCAAAGCACTCTCACGGCTCACTGAGGCTGTCGAGCTCGTCTCGGACGACCTCCATCGCGACCGATGCGCGAGGATAGCCGACATAGACTGCGAGGAGCGTCACGAGGGCCTCGATCTCTGCCCTAGTTGAACCGTGCTCGATCGCCCAGCGCACGTGTGGGCGCAACCGCGACTCCACCCCGCTCTGCGCAATCAGCGCCGCAATGACCACCAGGCTGCGGTCACGGAGGCTGAGCTCGTCGGCCGTCCAGGCGCCGCCTGCAGCGTTTATCGCCTCCTCGCCGAACCGCTCGCCGTAACGTTCACGGAACCAGGGCTCGACATCATGACGGGAAACACCAAACTGATCGGCGTATGCGTCAATTCCTCTCTCGTACCTGCTGTCGTTCGTCACCAGCGGAGAGCTTACTGGTGCAGATCCAGGGCGGGCGAGACCGAACTCGCGCACGGTATTCAGCGGCGAAGACCCGCGTGGGAAACCATCGGAGTCCGGCTCTGGTCACCGCGTCTCGCCTTGCCCGACGGCGGCCCCGCGTGCGGCGGCGCGATACAGACCAGGAGCCCCGTCAAGCGGGTAGCAAGCGCGCCCGTCCGATAGTAGGCTCACGTCCGAGTTGTGAACATCGCAGATCTTATCGACGAACGCGAGGCGGAGGGCCACTTCGCTTATCACAGGTCGGCCTTGACGTCCGGCGATATTCACCGTGCCGAACTCGAGCGGATCTTCCACCGTAGCTGGCTCTACTTCGGCCACGAGTCCGAGGTGCCCGAGCCAGGCGACTTCGTCCGTCGGACGGTTGCAACCCGGCCGCTGTTCGGCGTGCGCAGCCGCGAGACCGGGCAGGTTCACATCTTCGCAAACAGCTGCACTCACCGTGGGGCAACGATTTGCCGGCGCGATCGCGGCAACGCGAAGACCTTCCAGTGCTTCTACCACGCTTGGACGTTCAGCTGCGAAGGGGAGCTCGTCGGCGTGCCTGACGAGGAGGCGTACGGCCCGCACTGGGACCGCTCCGCCCACGGCCTCGTAGAGGTGCCCCGCGCCGAGTCGTACCGGGGGTTCGTCTTCGTCAGCTTCGATCCCGACGTCGAGGAGCTTTCGACCTACCTCGCTGGCGCAAGGCAGTACCTTGACGATCTCGTCGACGCCTCGGCCGTAGCGGCAAGCGTGCTGAACGGCGGGGCCGAGAAGCGAGAGTGGGTTCCACTTGAGGTGCTGCGAGGGACGCACTCGTACGGGATCAAGGCGAACTGGAAGCTCCTCGTCGAGAACAGTTTCGACGGCTACCACCTCGGCCCGACCCATCAGACCTACTTCCAGTTCCTCAAGGATCAGAACGTCGAGGTCTCGCCGAGTACGGGCACGATGAAGCTGCTCGGCAACGGGCATGCTGTGATCGAGTACACCGGCTCCTGGGGGCGGCCGATGGCGAAATGGAACGAGTCTTTTGGGGCCGCCGCAAGGCCGCAATTGGAAGCGATGAGGGAGAAGTTGATTGCCACCCTCGGTGACACGGGCCACAGAATGGCAGAGCTGAATCGGAACCTCTTCATCTATCCCAACCTGTTCGTTATGGACAACAACGCGACGGCCCTCCGCGTGATCGAGCCCACGGCCCCGGGTTACATGGACGTCTCGCAGTACGAGCTCGCGCCCCGCGACGAGGACGCAACCGTGCGCCGACAGCGCCTCGAGAGCTACGTCACCTTCTCCGGGCCGGGCGGGCTCGCGACGCCTGACGACGTGGAGGCGCTTGAGTCGTGTCAGCAGGGTGCGGCGTCCGCGGTGGAGTGGAGCATCCTTTCGCGTGGCTACTTTGACGAGGAGCCGCGGATGTCCGGGGAGCTCCAGATGCGCCAGTTCTGGCGTCGGTGGCACGATCAGCTGCTGGCGTCGTCGGTGACCGCGTGAACGTGGCCGCGGTCGTCGCGGAGCTGCGCCCGACGTCTGTTACGCGGGCCGAGGTCGAGGATCTCCTCTACCTCGAGGCCTTCCTGCTCGACGAATGGCGCCTGGACGATTGGCTTGCGCTCTGGTCGCCGGAGGCCGCGTATGTGATTCCGACGAACGATAATCCCGACGCCGACCCCGACCTCGACCTGATGTACGTCAACCACGACTACCGCCTGCTTGCGGGACTCGTGGTGAGGTTGAACAGCGTCCGTGCGCACCGCGAGTATCCATGGTCGAAGACGCGTCATCTTGTGACGAACGTGCGGGTGCTCGGCGAGGACAGCGAGGGGATCGTCCACGCGTGTGCAGCGTTCGCCGTCTGGCGCTATCGCAACAAGGACGCCGATACGTTCGTCGGTCGCTACGACCTGAAGCTCGAGCAGCACGAAGGAGCGCTGCGGTTACGTGGGAAGTGGATCACACTCGACGCCTGGACGCTTGCGCCCTACGGGGCGATCAGCATAGTGCTCTAACCCTCGGGCCTACTCGATCGCGAAGAACAGCGGACGACCCACGCGCGCCTCGATTCGGATGTAGCGCCAGAGGCGATGTCCGCCGACGCTCGACTCACGCACGACGTTGCAGACCGCAGCGATACTCTCGAGGTCAGGGGCGTCGGCGAGGACGTAGGCCGTCCACGGCCACGCCGCCGACGGACCGACCATCAGTTCGTCGTCGTCCATCGTCCCGAGCACCTTCACCCCGAACCGACCTCCCAGATCAGAGAACGCCTCCGTTATCGCGCCGACGATCGGCCCAATGTTCGCGCTCTCCTCCTCGAAAAACGTCTGCTGGACGCCGATGCAGAAGAGAACGCGTAGCTGCTTTCCGGCGGTCTCGCGATAGCTCACAGGAGCCTCCTTGTCGGTCGAACGGTCACATCGTTGCTCAACGGGACTCCTAGGACGCGCCGGGGAGGGGCAGGCCGCGCCGCCACTCGCGCCGGAAGAGCGTCTGCAGGGGGGCGACCAGGTCGGGCTGCATGATCCGGATCGATGTCATGCCGTCGTCGTCGATGCTCGTGAACGACGGATCGCGGAGGGCGACGAGAGCCTCCTCGCTGTCGCGAAGCGCGAGCTTGAGGGCGAGGTTGTTGGACAGGCGACCTTCGCCTCCTGCTGCGAGCAGCGAGGTGTAGCGTTTCGGGTCCTGCGCTGCCTCGGGTGTGAAGAGCACGCGCACTTCTACGCCTCGCTCAATCGCAGCGGCCTCGACCACGTTCCAGCGCTCAGGGTATTGGACGAGCGGCATCGCCTGCACGATGTCGAGCGTCCGCTCGGCCCTCCCGATCAGGGCCTCGAACTCCTCCGCGATTCGGGCTCGGCCGATCAGCGCTTCGATCATGCCCTTCTCCGTCGTAGGTGCGGCGAAGGCAGGCTCGGGCAGAGCGTCGACCAAAATCCGCGCGAGCTCGACGTCGCGACCTGCCTCGACCCGGCGCTCGCGCTCGCGGAGCCGCACGAGCTCGGGCAGAGCGACGTCGGGGGGTACCGCCGTCCAGCTCGCGACCCTGGAGCCTGCCGATGTGCAGAGTCCCTGGCGGTCGAGCGACTGAAGGACGTCGTAGATCTTTGGCCGCGGTACGTTTGCCCTTTGCGCGATCTCAGAGGCCGTGGCGGAGCCGTGCCGTAAGAGCGCAACGTACGTGCGCGAGAGGTTCGGCGTCAGGCCGAGCTCACCGAGCGCGGCGACGAGTTCGGTGTCGCCCGATTCGTCGGTAGCTGGGAAAGGAATGGACGTCACGGTGAGGCGGCTCCCTGCTCAGATTGACAACTCCCGGCCATTCCGGAATATTGCCACTCACGGGTGGAGGTAACAACATCGAGGATGGAAGGGAACATTCGGGTAGTGACGGACAGTATTGACGACTCCGGTGCGCTTGCACGTGTGGGTGTCAGCCAGGCGACGACTGCGCCCTGGACGCTCGACGAGGACTTGCGCGCCTACCAAGCCGCGGGGTGCAGCGCGCTCGGGCTATGGCTCCACAAACTCGAGCGGGGCACGATGGCCGAATTCTGGTTCCCGGAGCTCATCCTCGACGAAAAGGTCGTCGATGCCGCTGCCGAGGCGATCGATGCGGCCGGGCTCGGGGTCTCGCACGTCATCATGGCCGGTCGGTTTACAGAGCCCGACGAGGAGGTGCGCCGGCGACGGATCGCACACGCCCTGTCAGCCGTCGGTGTCGCCCGCCGGCTCGGCGCCCGGTGCCTCGTCGTCATCCCCGGCCGGTTGAACGGCCTCACAGCCGCGCGGGCCACTGACCTCGCGGCAGCCTCGCTCGCGGAGATCCTGGATTCGTCGGGCGACGTTCCGATTGCTCTCGAGCCGGTGCAGGAGGTCGACTTCACCAACACGCTCGACGAGGCTCTCGACCTGGTGGAGCTCGTCGACCATCCGCTCCTCGGCGTCTATCCCGACGTGTTCCACCTCTGGCGCGACCCGGGCCTACAGGACGCGATGGTACGCGCAACCGGAAGAATTCTCGGCGTCCATCTTGCTGACGGAACGGGAGCAAATGGCGACCGGACACGCCTCCCCCCAGGGGAGGGGGTTCTGCCGCTCGCGGAGTTTGTCACCGCGGTGGAGGCGACCGGATATTCTGGGACGTACGACCTCGAGCTCTTCTCGATGGGCATGGCGCCGGCCGAGGCGAAGGGCCTCCTCGACCGCGCCCTCAACGGCATGCGCAACCTCGTTCCCGAGCCCGGCAGCGGCTGATGCGTAAGGCAGCTCGACTCCGGATGTCGGAAGGTGAGACGCTCGCGGAACGATGTCGCGTGCTCTTTGAGACGGGCTTCCAAGGGCTTGACGTGGCCACTCCGTCAGACATAGATGTCGGCGAGCTCGCGGCCGCGGCGGCGGAGGCAAGGATCGAGGTCGCGAACGTGCTCGCGGCGCGGAGCCTTCACTCAATGCTCGCCGACGCCGATCCCGCGGTGCGCCGGTACGGCCGGGAAGGTCTCGAGCTGTCGCTGCGCGACGCGTCGGCGCTGTCAGCCAGCAGTGTGCTTCTGCCTGCGCTTCTGCCGACGAATGCGGACAAGGCAACGTCGCGCGCCAACACGCGCGATGAGCTGCTCCGGGTGCTGCCGCTGGCGGAGGAGCTGGATGTCCGCGTTGCCGTCGAGAGCTGCCCGGGTGGGTTCCTGCTTTCGGCCGAGGAGCTCGCCGATTTTGTGGACGCCTTCGGCTCGCCGTACGTGGTCGTGCACTTCGACGTGGGGAATGCGCAGCCGTTAGGGTCGCCGGCTATGTGGATCGCGTCGCTCGGCCCGCGGATCCACAAAGTCGACTTTAAGGACTACAGCAGCGAGCGGGCCGCCACGGGAGGGCTCGACCATGGTCAAGCGATCGGCCTCGGCGAGGGCGATTGCGACTGGCCAGCGGTCGTCGCGGCCCTCAACGGGATCGGCTACTCCGGCTGGGTCTCCGCCGAGCTGCCCGGGTCGGGACGCGAGTTCCTGACCACCACCTCGGCAGCAATGGACGTGATGCTCGGGTGACGCCTATCCGCATCGGGGTGATCGGCTGCGGGCGGATCGCCCAGATCATGCACCTGCCCTTTCTCCGCGAGTTGCCAGAGTTCGAGCTCGTAGCGCTCAGCGATATCTCGGTTGACGTGCTCCAGCAGCTGGGCACGTGCTATCCCGGCGCCTCGACGCACACCGACTACTCCGAGGTCCTCCAGCGATCGGACATCGACGCCGTCGCCGTGACGACGCCGGATCACGCATCCATCGCGGAGCAGGCTGCCCGCGCTGGCAAGCACGTTTTCGTTGAGAAGCCGCTTTGCTTCACCGCTGGTGAAGGACAGCGGATTGCCGACGCGGTGCACGAAACCGGCGTGCGTTTGATGATCGGCACGATGCGTCGGTTCGACCCTGCCGTACGGCGCTTGCTCGAGCTTCTACCCTGAACTCGGCCCGATCCGTCTCGTCCGCGCCAGGGACACGCTCGGACTACGCTCGGTGCCGACGGGCATCTACGCGTTGGCGCTACCTCCGGAGGGGGCGGAGGGGTAGAGCCTCCGATCGCGGTCCTGTGCAGGATCGGCTCGCGGAGGCGGTGGGGAGCGACGATCCACGTCGTGCCGACCTCTACTGGATCATGCTCATGCTCGGTGTCCACGACTTCGCCGTCCTCCGTGCGGTGCTCGGGGAGCCGGCCGAGGTAACGGGGACCGATCTGCTTGGTGAGCGCCACCTCGTGACGACACTTCGCTATGAGAGCAGCGGGCCGGCGCTGCTCGAGCTCGGTGTCTGGCCCCACCAGACCTGGACGGACACATCGTTCGAAGTCATGACCGACACCTCCCTCGTCACGCTGTCCTTCCCCAATCCTTGGGTGCGGTACCTCCCCACCACCCTCGTTCGGCGGTCGGCAGAGGAGGACGGAACACTCGAGATCCGAGCTCCAGAGTCGTACCGATACGCGTCGCCAAGAATGGCTCGCGTTCCACGACGCAATCGAGAGCGGCCGAGAGCCGAAGAACTCCCGTTGCTCACGGTCGCAGACGTGGAGCTGATCGTTCGCAATCGTGAGGGCTATCTGCAGAGCCAACTCCGAAAAGGATGGTCCCCGCATGACGTTCAAGTCGGCATCGTCGGTTGCGGCAGGATCGTCGAGGAGGCCCACGCACGCCGCCACGCGCTGGCGACTCAGTGACTGTCGCTGCGATCGCTGATGCAGCGAGGTGCGCCGCCAGAGCGTCGCGCGCCGCCGCGAACGCCGCCGCAGATCTTCCGACCGGCAGGAGATGTCGCGAGGAGCAACTCGATGTTGCCGTCATTGCTGTGTCAGATCCACCTGCACGCTCCAGCGATCACGGACGCGGCGGCCGCGGGTCTTGACGCTGATGTAGAAGCCGCTTGCGAACACACTGGATGAGATTGATCGGATCGAGCGGCGCTCGGCAATGCTCGGCGTCCGCGCGTCCGTGATGCACAACTGGATGTTCAACTGGATGCCGCGCAGTCATCGCGGCCGTCGAGCAGGGACGCATCGGGACGCCGTTCCTCGTCCGAAACGAGTCGATTATCGGCGCGCCGTGGAAAAGCAAGGACCTGATCGGCGACTGGCGTCTCGATGCTGCTCGCGCCGGCGGCGGCGTCGTAATCGACGAACTCTACGATCTGATCTACGTCGCCAGGCGGAAATGCGGACCGATTGTGCGTGTCTTCGCATCGCTCTCCGCCGCTCCGAGCCGCCGGCGTGGAGGACACCGCGCCGACCGCGCTTGAGCACGAGGGCGGCGGGCGCGACATCAATCGACGATCTCGCACGCCTCCGCTGGCGGCGGCGCCGGCGCCGACATGAGGTTCCACGGCACGTCCGGCAATCTCGCTATTTCCGAACTCCGCACCCACTCGTCCTGAACCTGATCATGGAGGGGAAGTCCTCCTCCGCCGCCCATCCCCGGAGATCGCATGCGGCCGCCTGTCGAGATCTTCGAACGCGCCACCGGGGTCATGGCAGCCGCTTGACGTGCAGGCGGGCCCTTGGTGGTCCGGGATTCAGGTCGTGTTCGAGCGGACATTCGAGGCATGGTCGCTCGGCCACGACGCTCCGGTCGGGCTCGAGGACGCCCGGCACGTGCTCAACGTTGTCAGCGCAATCTACGAGTCGGCCGAGCGCAAGGCATCCGTCGACGTCGCACCGAGGCGGCCCGTTCGGCGCCAGCCACGAAGTGACAGAGGGAGAAAATATATGAGCGAAATTCGTGTTCGCAGTAACGTTCCAGCGGGCGCAACCGACCACGGTTGGCTCGACTTCAACGCCGGCCCACCATTGCCACAACTGCTCGACGAACTTCGAGAGGCAGGCTTCACGGCAATCGTCGCCGCACCGCCGCTCGAGGGCGGCGTCGCGAAGTACGCCGCCACGCTCGAGGCGGCCGGGATCGCACTGGCCCCCGGGTATCTCAGCGGTCCGATGGCGGACGTCGAAGCCCGCGCCGACACCGTCTCGCGGGCAATAGCGGCTCGCGTCGGCGCTCGCCGACCTCGGGGTGACCGAGGTCTTCGTCGCATCCAACATGAACCTCGAGGGACCACGCGCGCTCCAGCCCGCCCGCGGCGCCGACCCGAACGAGGCGAGGCTGGCGACCATCGTGGACTCGCTGACTGCCGTCGCAGAAGCGACGAAGCGTAATGTGTTATGAGCCGCCTCGACCAACACGTTGGCACCTGGATCGAGGTCGAGGACGAGGTCGAGTGGATCGTCGACCGGATCGACCCGGCGATCCTCGCGCTCGGACCCCGACACGGGCGACCACGCGTGGGCCGGCACCGACCCTGTCGCGTTCATCGGTCGCCACGCCGAACGGGTGAAGGCGCTGCACGTGAAGGACGCGCCGGCTAACAGTCGCCGAGCGTTTCCGCGGAACAGAGGCCAACTACCGCGAGATCGTCGCCGCAGGCCTCGGGGTCGAGCCCGGTCGAGGCGAACTCGACCTGCGCAGCGCGATCGAGGCCCTGCCCGACGACTTCTCCGGCTGGGCGATCCTACAAGGTCGACAAGCCGGACCTGCTGATGCTGCAGGAGAGCGTGCGAGCGAGCGCCGCGTGGACGCGAGAGGCAGCTAGCTGGGAGCGCTCGGTCGGACTCCTGCTCGCGATCCAAGTTCGTACGCGTGACGCCACGCGCACGTAGGGAGCCCTTCTCGACCTTGCCGTTTAGCGTCATAGGCAGGCTCTCGACCACCCTTCGATATAGCGGGATCGCGAAGTACGCCAGCCGCGGCTCGCACCACGGCGCGATCTGCGCAGGGTCGAACACGCCTTCCGCGGGTACGACGGAATTCGTCACCTCGTCCTCGCCGAGGCTCGAGGGTACCCGGGATCGCGGCGACAGCAGCGACATCTGGGTGGTGACGACACCTGTCCACCTCCCAGGCCGAGGTGTCTCGCCTGTCTCTCGGATCGCGTCCTTGAGCCGGTTACGAACCGGAAGAAGCCGTCTTCGTCTCGCGCGGCGCCGACGATCGCGCGGTATGTAACCACCCACCACGCCATGCCTGAACGTCCGCTTCGGACTGTGGTGGTACCCCGAGGCGAACGCGAGCGGCTCGACGGTACGCAGCACAAGCTCGCCAGGCACGCCGTCGGGCATCTCGTCGTCGTTCTCTCCCACGATTCTCGCCTCGAAGCCTGGCATCGCGCGGCCCATCGTCCCAGCTCGGCGCACGCCGCCCCGCGGACGGATCGCGAAGTTCGTTTCCGTCATGCCGTGCGCCTCGACGAGCTCGACGCCGAACCGCTGCTCGAACTCCTCCAGGACGGCCGTAACGGTTGGCGTGCCGGCGGCGAGAAGCCATGCTCGTAGCGGGTGCCCGCGGTCGTGCTCGCCGGGTCGCGTCCGACGAGGATTGCACGCCATCGCACCGAGGATGTAGTCGCAAGTCGACCCGAAGCTATGGAGGTCAGGCCCGCAAGCGTGACGCGTGAAGCGCGGACGGCACGCAACGGGCTCGAGCAGCCAGCGCCTGGGCGAGGGTGTTGAACACGTTGGTGTCGAAGAGCGTGCAGGGAGGTGGAGTAGCATCGTCAGAGCCGATCCAAAGTGCGGCCGCCGGGTTGAGCCCACCAGTTCAGACTGTGCGTTCGGGCAGCGGAACCACGCCCTTCGCCGGGTCCAGTTCGTGCCGAGGTGTAAGGGATCGTCAGCATGTTGTCCGGACGGGCCGCGAAACGGGGTGAGCCCGTTGCCGCCGCCGGGAGCGCGCTCGAGTCCGAGACGTGCTCGACGGTCGCCGGGATCTCAATGTCGTCGAGAGCAGAGAGCAGCGTCCGTCTCGCCGGCAACCACCTTCGGCTCCAGGTTCGCGGAGCAGGTATTCGAGCTGCCGCCCCCGGCTTGCGACGTTGATCGGCGCTCAAGACCGACCCGCTCAGGCACAGGCGAAGAAGAGCTCAACGAGCTCGCGCGGTTCCCGGAAATGATCGCAACGCGGTCGCCGGCTACCACGCCGGCTTCTTTGAGACCGGCTGCCGTCGCGCCGCTATCGACGCAGATCGCCTACGCTGAGCACCTCGCCCCGATCTATCGACGAACGGGCGATCCGGGTCGCTATCGGCCCGTAGCCCCAGCCGTATCCTCCCGAGCGTACGGTCGCACGCCGGGGAACCTCTACATCGCATGTTCAGCCCGCCATCGATGTCGAACGTCGCTCCGGTGATGTAGCTCGCGTCGTCGCTGCAGAGGTACGCCACGAGGGCTGCCACCTCCTCGGGTTCTACCGAACGACCGACCGGAATCGACGACCGTGCCCGCTCGATCGCCTCCGGTGGCAGCTCCGCCATGATCGGCGTCGCGATCGCCGCGGGCGCGATCGCGTTGACTGTCACTCCGTCGCCGGCGAGTTCACGGGCCGAGATCTTGGTCAACACGACGATGCCCGCCTTCGATGCCGCGTAGTGCGCCCCGGCCACGACACCACCCTGCTGGCCCGCGAGCGACGCGTGATTCACGATCCGGCCGAACTGCCTGGCCCGCATCAACGGCGCGCACAAGCTGGCAGCCGATGAAGACGCTGCGAAGGTTCGCTCGCGAGCACCTCGTCCCACTCGTCGTCGCCGATCTCGAAGAACGGCGTTGAGGGCGTGATTCCCGCGTTGTTGACGAGGAAGTCGATGTGGCCCCAGCGCTCGATCGCCGCGTCGATCAGCTGTGCGAAGCTGTCACGGCTCGAGACGTCGAGGGCGGATGACCACGCGCCTTCTCCGGCTCAGCGGCGATCTCGGCTGCCCGGTCGGCGTTGCGTCCGGTCACGCACACCCGAACGCCGAGCGCATGGAGCCCGCGGGCCATCGACTCGCCGAGTCCCCGCGTGCTTCCGGTCACGATCGCCGTGCGGCCGTTCAGGGACGGCACCTAGCTCACTCCAACGCGTGCCTTGACGGTGCTTGCGTGGCTCTGGTCGGGTGGGGTGACAGGGGCCAGTTCAACCCCCAAAGCTGTTGCTCCGAAAAGCCTCATGGCCTGGTGGTTGTTGTACGGCATGATCGGTCCTGCCTGAACGTCTCGCCACATGCGCTCTACCGGGAGGCGGCGTGCGAATGCCGCGCCGCCGATCACGTCGGTCACGTGCCGCATTATCTCTACCGCGTTGTTGGTTGGTACGACCTTGGCAAGGCCGGCCCGGGCGAACCCCTCCTGCACGTCGAGCAAGAGGAATGCTCCCTCCTCTACCTCTCGACAATGTCGCCAAAGCACCGCGCGGGCCGTCTCGAGAAGGACTTCCATCTGCGCGAACGACGACTGAACGAGCTCGTCGTCCTGGCGGGCTTGCCTGAGTACCGCCTGTCTCGCCCATTCCATGGCTCCAGCCGCGATCCCGAGGTAGACCGCGCCGAAGGTCGGCATCGCCCAGCAGAAGACCGACTTCAAGATCGTCGGATCGAGGTGCCCAACCGGCAGCGAGTGCACGAGCGCCGAGTCGGGGACGAACCCGTTGTCGATCACGAGGTCGTTGGACTGCGTTCCCCGCATACCCATGGTGTCCCAGGTCGACACGAAGGAGAAGCCGGGCGACTCCTTGGTGGCCTGGAAGAGGCCGAGGCGGTGGCCGAACTGCGGGTCCTCGAAGCGCGCTGAAAAGGAGAAGTTCGTTGCCACGACCGAGTTGGTGCAGAAGATCTTGCGACCCTCGATCCGGTAGCCGCCGTCGACCTTGGTCGCACTCGTTACCGAGTCAGTGAAGGTGTTCGCGACGCCGGCTTCGGCCGTGAGCGAGGCCCATACGATGTCACCCGAGGCAACGCCGCGCAGCAGTTGCTCCAGCCGCTCGTCGCCCGTATCGCGCCAGATTGAGCTCCATTGTCCGATCGGCGAGACGTGCATGTTCACGGCGAGCGCCGTGGACGCGTCGCCCATCGCGAGACGCTCCTGCGCCACGACAAGGTCGCTCAGAGAGGCACCTCGTCCACCCAGTTCTTCCGGCACGGTCAGCGTCAGGTACCCGCTGGAGCGGAGCCTCCGAGTAATTCTCCGTTGGGAAGGTGTTGTCGCGATCATGAGTCGCCGCCCGCTCTGCGAACGTGTCGGCCAGCCGGCCGGCGAGGTCGACTATTTCTTTCTGGCGGGATGAAAGAGGCGGTCTCATGACTTGTAACCCACAGGCATGAGTGATATATGTCGGCCGTGGCGATTGTCAAGCGGTCGGGTGAAAAGTCCAAACCAACTCTGGCGACCATTCGTCTAGAGGAATTGTCGGTTAAGCCTGTCTATAGAGGAGGACTCTGATGAGGAACACGGCGCTGCGAGTTGTCCTACTCGGAGTCGTTGCTGCCACGGTGGTCTGTGCTTCAGCTGCGCAGGCCCGTCCCCAGGTCACCAGAACACTGGTGGTCGACACGAGCTTTGGACTCCAGACGCTCGACCCGACCTTTGGACAAACCCTGACGAAACTCGTCAGTCACGCCCGCTGGGATACGCTCACAACCTATGAGGGCAGCAGCTTGACACCCAAGCCGTTGCTCGCGACCAAGTGGGTTGCGGCGAAGAACAACACGGTCTTCACGTTCACTTTGCGGCAAAACGCGAAGTTCGCCGACGGCTCGCCGCTGACGGCTGCAGACGTCGTCTACAGCTACCGCCGAGCGCTTGCGCTTAAGGGCGATGGGGCGAGCCTGCTCGTCGGCATCACGCCTACGGCACCGAGCAAATACAAGGTCGTACTCGCATCGGAGACGCCGAACGGCGCAATCCCGGCCATCGTCACGGCGCCGGTACTCTCGATCGTGAATTCCGCTGTCGTTCAGGCACACGGCGGTAGCCTGGAATCGGGCAAGGACTCTGCCGGTCCGTGGTTCACCTCGCCAGCCTCCCAGGGTGCCGGCAGCGGGCCGTACACGATGGTTCAGTACGACGTGAACAGCCAGATTATCCTTGGCAGGAACGTCAAGTACTGGGGCAAGCGGCCGCGCTACGACAAGATCGTGATCCGGAACGTGCCGACGCAGACTCAGGCCTTGAACGTCCAGCGCGGCACCGAGGAGGTCGCGCTCGACCTCGGCTCGCAGGACGTCCTGCCGCTACGCGGGAATTCGGCCGTTAGGATCAGCGAGGCGACCTCACCTCAGACATTCCTCTTCTTCTCGAACAACGATCCGGCGATCAACCCGCTAAGCCCGAATCGTCAGCTGCAGACGGCGATACGGGACGCTATCGATTACAAGGCGATCATCGCGCTCGCCGGCAAAGGTGCGAAGCAGCCTGGGGGCGTCATCCCCCGCATTCTTCCCCGGTGCCCTTGCCGCAAAGGACATGCCGGTGCGCAACCTCGCGGCCGCGAAGCGCGCCCTAGCGGCATCGGGCTTGAGCAATCCCAAAATCACGATCGAGTTCCCGACGGACCGCGCCATCAACGGACTCCAGTTCACGTCGGTAGCCCAGAAAGTGCAGGCCAACCTGCAGGAGGCAGGGATCGAGGTCGAGCTGGCTGGCGCCCCGGTGACAACAATCCTGAGCCGCTATCTAACCGGGAAGATCGCCTGGGGCATCGTCCCGAACGGTCCACAGGTACTCGACGCAAACGAGATTCTGCGATTCCTGCCGGGCGGGTTCCTCGGAGGACTCGCAGGCTGGAAAGCCGATTCTGCGATCGATGGCTTCGGCCGACAAGGCACGGAACGCTACGGGGGCGAAACGAGACGCCGCCTGGCAGGTAGTGCTCAGGCAACAGAATGCACGTGGACCGTGGATCCACTCGTCAACCCCGCCCAGTACGTTGTTTACACGAAGGACGTCGCTGGCATCGTCTACAACCCCGCCTGGTCGATCGACTTTCGCACGGTGAAGCCCGCCAAGCCGTGATGTCGCGGCCCTGGAACGACGCGAGCGGGGGAGGGCCGGCTCGTCCGGACCTCCCCCCGGTCCGCGGTGAGCGCCGGGTATGGGGGACTCGATGAACACACCCCGTCCGTGGGGGGTGCCCCCGCACCAGCCGACCGGCGCCGTCGCCTGTTCCGGCGGCGCCCGATGCTGGCGTTTTTGGGCCGGCGGTTGGTGGCGCTCGCGCTCCTCCTCCTCGGGATCTCGCTCGTCGCCTTCTGCCTAACGAACCTCGTGCCCGGAGATCCAGCGGCGGCGAACCTCGGGCGTCCAAGCGGCGGCCGACCCTGAGGCGGTGCAGGCCTTCCATGAGCGGTACGGCCTCGATAAGCCGCTGCCCGAGCAGTACCTCACGTACCTATGGAATCTTCTCCACGGCGATCTCGGCACGTCGATTACGACCCAGGGGCCTGTCAGTCGGGACCTCGCGGCCTTCATCCCGGCGACGATCGAGCTCGCCCTTCTTGCCGTCTTCGTGGGCGTGGTCGTTGGCGTCACGCTCGGAGTGCTAGCGGCCCTCTACCGAGACCGACCCGCTGATCACGTGTTGCGTGTCGCGTCTCTCGCGGGTGTCTCGATGCCGACGTTCTGGATCGCGTTGATCGCGCTATACGTCTTCTTCTTCCGGCTCGGCTGGTTCCCTGGCAGCGGCCGGCTCGACCCGGGCGCGACGCCGCCCCCGCATAAGACGGGCATGTACACGCTGGACTCACTGCTCGCAGGCGACTTGACGCTCTTCTGGAGCAGCTTCCATCACCTGATCCTTCCGGCGCTCGTGCTCGCTTCCTTCAGTGTGGGGCTGCCTGACCCGTTACACCCGATCCGCGGTACTCGAGGTAGTCGGGAACGACTACATCCGCGCGGCCCGTGCGAAGGGGCTCCAGGAGCACGTCGTAATCCTGAGGCACGTTCTCCGCGCCGCGTTACCGTCGGTCGTGACCGTAATCGGACTTGTCTTCGCGAGTGTGCTCACGGGTGCCATCCTGGTGGAGCACGTCTTCGGCTGGCCCGGGATGGGCCAGTACGCCTACCAGAGCGCGACGACCCTCGACTTGCCGGCGATCATGGGGGCGAGCATGTTCGTGGCCGTCGTTTACGTCACGATCAACTTCATCGTGGACGTACTGTACGGCGTCATCGACCCGCGGTCACGCGTCACGTGACCACGGCCACGACGACGCGGACGCGGCCGTTCCGCCGACGGGCGCGCGGCACGACCCGGCCCGCATGGCGCCAGCCGCTGGCGCTGGTCGGGATCCTAATTGCGCTGACATGGTTCGCCGTCGCGATCCTCGCGCCGTATCTCGCGCCGTACGGACCTAACGCCCAGAGCGCTGGGGCGTTCGCTCCGCCGAGTACGTCGCACCTTTTCGGGACCGACGAGCTGGGGCGTGACGTCCTCTCAC
Organism: uncultured Thermoleophilia bacterium; assembly: GCA_963721955.1. Classification (GTDB taxonomy): domain Bacteria; phylum Actinomycetota; class Thermoleophilia; order Gaiellales; family Gaiellaceae; genus Gaiella. Next base: position 289,294 of record CAVRKG010000002.1, read on the forward strand.
GCGTGCTCTACGGCGCCCGCCTATCGATCCCGCTGGCGCTGCTCCTCGTCTCGATCGCTCTCGTCGTAGGCGGCACGGTCGGCGCCGTCGCCGGCTATTTCGGGGGCTGGGTCGACGGGCTGATCATGCGCATCGCGGATCTCGTGTTCGCGTTCCCGGCGATCATTCTCGCCCTCGTCGTGGTGGCCGTTCTCGGCCGCGGGATCCGCAACACGGTGATCGCGATCGCGATCGTTTCCTGGCCGCACTTCGCGCGCGTCTCGCGCAGTCTCGTGTTGAGCCTCAATCAAGAGGAATACGTGTGGGCATCTCGACTGCTTGGCGTCTCGTCGCGGCGTGCGCTTGTCCGCGACGTGTTGCCGAATATCATCGGGCCGTTGCTCGTCCTCGCGACGCTCGATCTCGGCACTGCGATTCTCCTACTCGCGTCGCTCTCGTTCCTCGGGTTAGGCGCCCAGCCGCCGACGGCCGAGTGGGGCTCGATGGTCGCAGGCGGCACTGCCTACTTCCAGAACTGGTGGATGGGCACATTCCCCGGTCTCGCGCTGTTCACAGCGGTGCTCGCCTTCAACTTCCTCGGCGACAGCTTCCGTGACTTCTTCGATCCTGAAGACCCAATGGAAGGTCGAGAAGGAATGACCGAGCCTCTCCTCGAGGTACGACGCCTTGCTGTGCGGCTGCCCACCGCGGCGGGACTCGTCACCGTCGTCGACGGGGTGGACTACCGCGTCGAGTCGCAGCAGGTGTTCGGTGTTGCCGGCGAAAGCGGCAGCGGCAAGACGATGTCGGTCCTCGCACTGCTCGGCCTTCTCCCCTCGGGAGCGGTCGTGGAGGGTGAGGCGCTCTTCGGCGGAGTCGACCTGCTGAAGCTGTCGAAGCAGGATGTGCGGAAGATCAGCGGTCGTGAGGTCGCGATGATCTTCCAGGATCCGATGACGTCGCTCCACCCGATGCTCACGATCGGAACGCAACTGACCGAGCACACGCGCCGCCACCTCGGCCTCTCCCGGCGGCAGGCGAACGAACGCGCAGCGGACATTCTCGCGCAAGTGCGCATCCCGGACCCCACGGGCGCGCTCAAGCGCTACCCGCACCAGTTCTCGGGTGGTATGCGTCAGCGCATCGCGATCGCGATAGCGCTCACGTGCGATCCGAAGATCATCATCGCCGACGAGCCCACGACAGCTCTCGACGTGACCGTTCAGGCCGGCATCCTGCATCTGCTCGACCGCCTGCGTCGGGAGAACGGGGCTCGGTGATATCGATCACGCACGACCTCGGCGTGCTTTCGGCGGTCGCCGATACCGTTTCGATCCTCTACGCCGGGCGGGTGGTCGAGTCCGGAAGGAAGAACGCGATCCTGCGGCGGCCAAGGCATCCTTACACGAGGGGACTCTTGGCGGCTCTCCCGAATGCTGAGCACGGCAGCGACGCCCCGCTCGTCGCGATCAAGGGGTCGCCGCCGACCTCCAACGCCCTCCCGAAGGGCTGTGCCTTCCATCCGCGTTGCGACTATGCCTCGGAGCGCTCCAAGACGGACGTCCCAGCGCTCGTTGAGGTCGGCCCGGGGCACCTGCTCGCGTGCCACGTCGACCCGTTCCGGGACGAGGTGGCATGAGCGCGCTCGAGCTCCGGGACGTCGAGGTGTCGTACGAACGTAAGGGAGCGCCGCCGACCCGAGCCGTGGCCGGGGCGACGCTCTTCGTCGACCGCGGCGAGGTGGTCGGCCTCGTCGGCGAGTCCGGGTGCGGAAAGTCAACTCTTGCGCGAGCTGCGGTCGGGATGGTTCCCGTAAGTGCCGGCCAGATCAGCTTCGAGGGAGTGCCCATAACGGCCATCGGCCGTCGGGCACGGCCGGCCGAACTCGTACGCCTACAGATGGTGTTTCAAAACCCGTACGCGTCGCTCAACCCGCGGAGACGAATCGGAGCGCAGATCGCGGATGCCCTCAGGGCTGCCGGCCGCGAGAAGGCCTCTCGGGTGCCGGCTCTCCTCGAGCAGGTCGGCCTGCCACCGAACATCGCGAGCCGTTACCCGTACCAGTTCAGCGGTGGCCAGCGGCAACGAATCGCGATTGCGCGGGCCCTTGCGGCCGACCCTTCGGTGATCGTGCTCGACGAGCCCCTCTCTTCGCTCGACGCTTCGGCGCAGGCCCAGATCGCCAACCTGCTCGTCGCTCTGACCAGAGACCTCGGCGTCGGGCTGCTTCTCATCTCCCATGATCTCGCGATCGTGCGGCGGGTCGCCCACCGGGTAGCGGTGATGTACCTCGGCACGATCGTTGAGGAGAGCAAGACCGCCGAGCTCTGGTCGTCGCCAATGCACCCGTACACCGAAGCGCTGATCCGCGCCGTTCCGCTCGCGGACGGCATCGGCGCAATGCCCGACGCGCTCGCGGGCGAGGTGCCTGACCCGGCCAACCCGCCGTCCGGCTGCCGCTTCCATCCGCGCTGCGCGCACGCGTTCGACCGTTGCGCCACCGATGTGCCGCGGCTCGAAAGGCTGACGCCAAGTCGCGCCGCCGCGTGCTGGCTCCGGGACGGCGTCCCCGGCACCGCGGCCGGAGTGCGCAACTTCGCAAGCGAGATCTCGAGCGACGCGTGACCGTCCGCACGATCGCCGTCTGTGGCGGCGGGCACGGCGCCGTCGCGGCAGCAGGTGACCTCGCCCTACGCGGGTTCGACGTTCGGCTCGCGCTGCGGAACCGCGAGCGGTTCGCGGCCCTATTCGAGCATGGGCGAATTCACCTCACCGGCGAGATCGACGGGGAGGCTCAGGTCGCCTCTGTCACCGACGATCACCGTTCGGCGGTCCGAGGCGCCGACGTCATTCTGATTCCGCTGCCGGTCGCAGCGCAGATCGAGATGGCTGAGCGGATAGCCCCGGCCGTGACCCGCGACCAGGTCGCTACCTCACGAAAGGGACATTCGGGGCCCCGACGGTGCGGCGCTTGCTCGGGGGGCGTCCCGCGGTCGCCGAGAATGCAATCCTTCCTTACGGGACGCGGCTCATCGGCCCGGACTCGGCGCGGGTCGGACTCGTCGCCGAGCACCTTCCCACCGGCGTGTATCCGTCGGGAGGTGCGGATCGCGCGTTCGCGGCTATGACGGAGCTGTATCCCGCCACCCTCCCCGCCGTCGATGTCCTTGACGCCTCGCTGCTAACTTCGACCCAGCACTGCATGCCCCGTTGATGCTCATGAATGCAGGGTCGATCGAGAAGCTGCCCGACTTCGACGTGCACACGCAAGGGAACCCGCCGTCGGTCGTTTGCGTCTCGCTGGCCCTCGACGCCGAGCGCATCGCAGTCAGGCGTGCGCTCGGCTACGACCCTCCCGACTGGCCGCTCGCGGACCTCTACTCGCGGCAGGGCACGACGTTCTTTGGCGTGCTGAGCGAGGAGCGCCTGGCGAAGCAGTCAGTGTGGCGCGAGAAGATCGACTTGCGCCACCGCTATGTAGAGGAGGACATCGGCTGGGGTCTCGCGCTCTGGTCCTCGCTCGGGCGCTGGCTCGAAGTGCCGACGCCGCTGAGCGACGCAATCCTCGTGCTCGCATCGACGGTCAACGGGGTCGACTACGCGGCGGAGGGGCCGACGCCGGAGCGGCTTGGACTCCCCGGCATGACGGTGGCCGGGCTACGGCGTCGACTGCGCGACGGCAATGCCTAACCCTGTCGTCGGAGTCGTTGGACCCGGGCGGATGGGCGTCGGACTAGCGCAGGCGATGGCTATCGCCGGGTGCGCCGTTGAGCTCATCGACGTCAAGGAGCGAAGCACCCGACAGCGACGCGGCGCTCGACGCTGCCGGGGAGCGGATCGGGAAGGGACTTGCACAGCTCGTCTCGATCGGCTTCATCGCAGGGGACGGCGCGGCGGAGCTGAGCCGCATCTCATTACGCAACGTTCGCGACGCGGACGAGGCGCTCGCCCGCGCGGACGTGATCTTTGAGGCAGTGCCGGAGACGGCCGAGGCGAAGGCGGACACGTATGCTCGCATCGGCGCGTCGACCTGCCTGATCGGCTCGACCACTTCGACGTTCGCGGTCGACGAACTCGCCGCGCTTGTGCCGATCCAACGCGATGTATGACACGCACTGGCTCAACCCGGCCCGGGTGATGCCACTCGTCGAGGTGATGCCCGGCGCCGCCACGAGCGAGGAACGGGTGGCGTCGATGGAGGCGCTGCTGCGCCGAGCCGGCCGGGTCCCCGTGCGGTGCGCTGCCGCCGCCGGCTACATCGTGCCGCGCATCCAGGCGCTCGCGATGAACGAGGCCGCGAGGTTCGTCGAAGAGGCAGATTTCCCGCGCCCCGAGGCGATGAACGGCTCTTACGACCTGCTCGGCTTCTCGACGAGGTGCGGTCTCGCCACCGGATGCGGATGCTCGAGTTCGGCGGACTCGGCGGGACGGACATCCTGCTTCGGGGCCGAGCGAGTACCTGGCCGGCACGCTCGGCTCCGACGCTCGCTACCGACGCGGCGCAATCGTGCGCGAGAAGGTGGAGAAGGGCGAGCTCGGGTTGAAGTCCGGTCGGGGCTTCTATGAATACGACTCTCGCGACGTGGGCGAGTACGAGCGTGCGCGGCTAGCCTCGCTCGTAGCCGTGCTCGACCTTCTCGGGCTCCGGCCGGGCTCCGATCTCGGCGAGGGTGTCCCAGAACCGTCGGGCGAGCCGCGCCGGTGACGGAGCTTCCTCCCAGCGGTCGGAAGGGTCGTCGCCGCAAGCATCGGGTCGCCGCGTACCACGCGGGTGCGTCGAGCTTGCGTCAACGTGAGCACCAAGTCCTTGCCGCGGACTCCTGGAACTCCTCAATCCGTCGTAGTACCACCGCGTGAACCGGTTCGAGCCACACGCCATGCTTCGAGAGGCCGCTTCATCTCACCCGCCGAGTTCCAGGTAGACGGCGCCATTCCGACCATGGTGAACAACGCAGCCCCCCGCAAATCTCTTGGATCGGGAGCCGCGTGACATCCCTCGTCATCGGCGGGATCATCATGACCGCAGCCGTCCTGCTCGCCGCCACCTCCGGTTTTGGCCTCGGACTCGTAGCGACCCCTTTGCTGCTGCTGTCCGGCCGATCGGCACCGTTCGCGATAACCGTCGTCCTGCTCGCGGCAATTCCCACCCGGATCCCTGTAGCGTGGCGCCTCCGAGGCCAGATCGATCACCGACGCGTGCTCCTTCTGGTTTGCGGCGCAGCGCCCGGACTCTTGATCGGCTCGAAGACGCTCGGAGCGCTCGACGTTCACGACGTGAAGATCTTTGTGGGTGTCATCATTTCTCTTGCAGCAGTTGCGCTCGCATGGGCTGATCAGCAACCGCCACGAAGCCTCAATCGAGAGCCCAATCTCGTGGCCGGGTTTCTCGGCGGCCTGCTCGGCACGACAACCTCACTGATAGGCGTGCCGCCGGCGTTGCTCCTCGCCCATCGCCGTCTCGCCGTGGGGAACTTCATCTCCGATCTGTCTGTGTACTTCGTCGCCACGAGCGTACTCGGGTTGGCTGTGCTTGCTGCGAGCGGCAACTTCGACGCTGATGCGCTGCCTGCCCTGGCTATCTGGCTTCCTGCTGCCCTAGTAGCGAACGCCTACGGCACATCGCTCGCACTCCGCGCACCCGAGCAGGTGTTCCGAAGACTTACCCTAGGGCTCGGGTTCATGGCCGGCATGATCACGGTCGCCACCGCTTAGCCGAGGATTCCAGACGGTGGTTAGATGTCAAGCCGCATCTGTCGAGGTTGAACCGGGTTCCCTTCTGTCGGAATCGTGCCAATATGCGCCACAGTGCCTTCTCGACGCTCGGCGACACTCTCGGAAATGGTAACCCGGCGGTGGGGCAGCCTGGGGTGAGGAACGGCTTTCAAGCCGTTCTCGTTGTCCTGATTTTCTGCCCGATTCGCTCCGCTGGTAGCACGACTGGTAGCACGAACATCGAAACAAAAGACCCCGGGGCACCGGCGGTCATGCCCACCCACGCGCAGCCAGCGCGTCGAGCAGCCGTTCGGAGATCGACAGCGCTTCGATCACGGCTGTGCCGTTCTTCGGCGGCCGGCCATGCGCAATGTCGTTCCGCACCGTCGTTACGAGCTCGTGCTCACGCCCGAGATCGAGACCGAGCATCGCTCCGAGACCGAGTGTGCGAACGAGACAGAAACGCTCGCTGAGGTACAGGTAGGTCAGCCAACTCACCCCTTCCGAGCTCTTCAGTGCCCGCTCGACGAACTTTTCGAGCTCGTCCTGCCGCTCGCCGTCCAACAATGACGATAGGGGGCGTTCGTCATCTCGCTAACCGCTTCGAAGAACTCGACGCCCGCGCAGCCCGGTCACCACTCGCACCCGACGCCATCGCCATCGCCATCGAAACCGTGTGGATCGGTGCCGAGCACGTAGACCGAGCCGTCAACATCAGCGCAATCGAGGTCGTACGGCACGACAGGAACGCATGCCCCGCCGTAGTTCGGGTCGCAGTCACCCCCCGGCGCTACCGGAAGGGTTCCTCCGGAGGGGTCAGCCTCCAAGATCACCGGCGGGGAGGCTGTATCGAGCTGCAACTGAGCGGTCGACAACTGGGACTGCGTTAGATCAAGTCTGGACTTGACTGCGCTCAACTGGGTCGACAGTGAACGCACTTTCCGCTCGAGCTTCGCAGCGCGTTCAGTGTTGGTGTCCGCGACCGCCTGCGCGTGAGTGAGCTCGGAGCTCTGCGTGGCCAGGCGCGCACGCTCCGCTTTCGCAAATTCTGACCGAGATAACCGATCGTTCTCCTGCTTCACGTCGGCGATCTTCGACGACCACCCGATGATCTTCGTACTCCATAACGACGACGGCGCATGCAAGCACGGAAACCACGAACAAGCACAACGAGCCGATATGGATTCATTCGCCAGCATATCGGCACGTGCGGCGCGAATCTCAAGCCTCGATCACCTAGTGCCGATAATGCGTTGAGGAGAGTCGGTCATGCGCCGCCGGCGGCCCACGGTTGAGGAGTGTGGCGATGCGCGATTCCCTGTTTTTGTTTGACCGTCATCAAGGCGCCCAGCACGTGTGCGGCGCGGATGAGGCAGGGCGTGCTTGCATGGCCGGGCCGCTGGTAGCCGCTGCCCTCCGGTTCGACTGCACGGTTGGATGCGGACGCGATCGCGCGGCTGGCGGATCTGAACGATTCTAAGAAGCTGTCCGCGCGGCGGCGGGCGGCACTCTTGCCGGTCGTGTTCGAAGTGGCGGACGTGCGTCGCTGTCGTGGTTATCCCGGCCGGTCAGATCAAGGCCCGCGAGGGCCTAATGCGAGCATGGCTCGCGATCCTTCGAGAACGCCATCCGAACGTCACATGGGTCGCGGCTGATACAGCCGCAACTCCGTCGAGATCCTGTCGCGATGAAGCCGAACGGCGAGACCGTGATTTGCGCGACAGCCTCAGCTCAGCGGGAGGTGGCCACAAACGGTGCCACACGCTGATTTCGGCCTCCACCACAACGCTATCCAGATGGAGAAAATCCCAGCAGTAGCAGGGCTTTTATGCCATGGAGCCAAGCGGGCTCGAACCGCTGACCTCCTGGGTGCGATTGCGACCGGGTGGGGCAGCCTGAGGGTCGGAACGGCTTGCTCAAACCCGTTTTCGCTCGTCTCATTTCTGCCCGATTCGCTCAGTTTGGTAGCACGACTGGTCAACGAGCCGCGCCTTACGGAATGAACGCTGACCCTGAACCGACGCGACGCATTGCCGAAGGCTGACGTAGTCAGGTGCTGACCGTTGCTCGGAGGCCAGTGCGGAAAGCGCGCGCGCCCAAGACGACGCGGTGGCGCATTGACTTGGAGAATCTGGTTGGGGAAGATTAATCGGTGCGTTTCCCGGTTCCTCGCATCGATTCTTCTCGTGCTAGCGGGGACTCTCACGAGTGCGACTGCGGCGGCCCCGCCGGATACCAAGAGGATGGTCTTGGTTCTGCTCCGATCTACCGGCAGGCTTCAGTCTTGAGAAGGGCTTCTTCGCGAAAACGTCGCGCCGCGAAGGAGTCCGGGGTACCTCAGACGCTTGCGGAGTTCACACGATGGGGTCGAATAGAAGGCTACGAAGCGGATTACTCCCGCAGCGGAATCACGGGCGTCCTGCAGATCGCTTCGTCGTCCAGCGCCTACAAGACCGCAAAAGGAGCAACGGACTCGACCCGCGACTCGATGCGTCCAAGGCAAGCCTCAGAAGTTCGGAGGACAAACGGTCACTTTCAAGCGCGTCTGCCACGGGAGCCAGAATCGGACACGAAGCGAGAATGTTCTCAGTCGAGATCAAGAACGGGGGTTTCACCGTCATCGTCTACGCCGTGGTTTGGCGCTTTCGGACGGTCAAAGCCTCGGTACTAGTCGCCGGAATCAGCGGAACCGTTGACGCCGCCGATGCAACGAGGCTGGCCCAGAAGCAGCAAGCTCGCATCGTCGCAGCACTCAAGTAGGCAAGCCGGGCTGGTCGCGGCTGCCCCCGCGATGATGGTCACTGATCGTCAGAGGGAGCAGCAGCTCCAGCGTCGGTTGCGGAAGCGCCGCAGCCACGGACCGGCCATCGCGGAG
>CAVRKG010000003.1:0-7043 GCA_963721955.1 uncultured Thermoleophilia bacterium
TGCTTGCACGGGCTCGCCGCGCATGGTCGTCGCTTTCGTCGGCTCGCGGAGGAGCGCCTCTCGCAGCACCGTGTCGTCGGGATCGACTATCGCGGCCACGGTCGCTCGGGATGGGAGCCGCCGTGGAGCGTCGCGCAGCACGTCGCCGACCTCGTGGAGACGTCCGAGGCGCTCGGCATCACTGCAGCGTCGTGGGTCGGCCACAGCTTCGGCGGCAAGCTCGTCGCCGAGCTCGCGGCGCGGCACCCGGATCGCGTGGAAAGCGCGGTGCTGCTCGACCCCGCCATGCACATCGAGCCTGCGGTTGCCGCGGAGCGCGCGGAGCTGTCGAGGGCCGACCTCTCGTTCGCGAGTCACGATGAGGCGATCGACGCGCGCCTGGCCGACGGTTCGCTGTTCACGACGCCGCGCGCCATGCTCGAGGAGGAGGCCCGCGAGCACCTCGTCGAGAGTCACGACGGGCGATTCCGCTGGCAGTGTGCGACCGGTGCGGTGATCGTGGCCTGGAGCGAGATGGCAGCCCCACCTCCGCCCTGGCCCGACTGCCCGACCCTCGTCGTCACGGGGGCACAGTCGTGGATCGCGATCGAGGTGCCGTCCGACGCGCGGATCGCCCACGTTGTCGTCCCCGGCGGGCACGGCGTCCTGTGGGATGACTTCGACGCGACGGCCGACGCGATCGCGACGTTCCTGGGCTGACTCGCTTCCCCGAACGAGCCTCGTGCCGGCCTTCCTGACCCGCTCGTGGACGAGCGACTCAGCAGTCGGCGTGCGGCTTCGTCACGCGCACCGTGGAGGCAGGGTGTTTCGCGAGCATCGCGGGCGGACGCACCGGCCGGGGCTCGAAGTTCCCGCCGCAGTTCGGACAGCGACCACCGAGCCGTCCGTCGACGCAGTCGGCGCAGAATGTGCATTCATACGTGCAGATCCGGGCACGTTCGCTGTCCGGCGGGAGGTCGCGGTCACAGCACTCGCAGTTCGGTCGTAGCTCGAGCATCGTCCGATCGTACGCCGTGTCGCTCTGCCCCGCGATCGGCCGCGCGACCTGCGTCGCTGTCGGCGCGGAGTGGAGACCGGAGCCGGCCTCAGACGGGGTTCGAAGCCACGATCGGGGGCAGCGTCGGTGATGCCGCCCCGCCAGCCTTCTCGACCGTCACCGCGACCACTGCACCCTTCGGTACGCGCTCCGCGATCGGAACGATCAGCCTGCCACCCGAGGCGCGGAACGTGCCCGCCGAGACGGGAGTCTGACCCTCGACGATCCACGCCTGGTACGTCTTCCCGGCGGGCGCCGCGGGCATGGCGTCCATCACGAGGACGGCCGCGCCGTCGCGGTTGACGACGAGTCGGCCCGAGTCGTTCGACCCGAGGGCGACGGTCGTCGCGGTCGGATCTGCCAGCACCGCCGCGCTCCGACCCTCTGCTGCGAGCGCCGACTTCGCGTCGTTCAGCTCTCTCTGGAGGGAGAGCGCGTGGATGCCGAGGCCGATCGCGACCGCCGCCGCGACCGCCGTCGCCGCCGCGAGGGCGGGCTGGAGGCGCCGCCGGCGCCGCGATTCGAACGGCAGGACGGTCTGCTTCTCGTCCCGAGCGGCCGCGAGGATCCGGTCGCGGAGCAACGGGCTCGGCGCGCCGGCATCCGAGCTGAGGGCGAGCGCTCCCGTCACTTCCCAGAACGACGCCAGCTCATCCTGGCACGCCGCGCAGTCGGGCAGATGCCGTTCGAAGGCGAGCCGTTCGGCGGCGTCGAGGGCATCGAGCGCGTAGCCCGCGCTCAGTTCGTGGATTGACGTTTCCATGATTCTTTCTCAGCTCCTTCGGTGAGCAGTTCGCGCAGGTGCGAGAGCCCGGCGAACATCCTGCTCTTGATCGTCCCGAGCGGGAGCCCGAGTTTCTCCGCCAACTCAGACTGTGAGTACCCGCCGTAATAGGCGAGCTCGATTGCCTCGCGCTGCCCGTCGGGCAGCCTTCCGAGCGCCGCTTGCACGCGCTCTCGCTCGAAGCCGAGCCACGCGGAGTCCTCGGCGGATTCGGTGACACCACCGTCGCGGGTCTCGTCGAGCGGCTCACTTCGTCGCCGTTCCTCACGGCGGACGAGGTCCACCGCCCGTCGGTGTACGTGCGTGAGGACCCAGGTGCTCGCCTTGGCGCGATCCGCGGTGAACGTGGCGGCCGTCCTCCAGACGCCGAGGAACGCGTCCTGGACGGCGTCCTCGGCGAGCCGGTCGTCGCGGAGGATCCTGAAGGCCAGGCCGTACGCGGTGCGGCCGACGCGATCGTACAACTCGGCGAATGCGTCCTCGTCGCCCCGTGCGACGAGCGCGACGAGAGCTTCGTCGGAGAGGTGAGCGTGATGCTTGCGCATAGACCAGGAGACCCGGGTGTCGGGCAACGCTAGCAGCGCAGATGGGGCCGAGTTCATACGCGTGGTTCGGTCGAACGAGCGAAACGGTTCGGGTTCGGCAGGGTGCCGGGGTCCTGCAAACGGCCGCCCTCGGCTCGCGCTGCCGTCAGATCTTGGCCAGTTCGTCGAGTGACTCCGGGAGAGGTAGCCCGCCTCGAGAGGCGAGCGCCGCGAGTTGAGCACGCGAGTTGAGGCCGAGCTTCTCGAAGACCTTTGCCAGGTGGTATCCGACGGTCTTCGGGCTGATGAAGAGTGCGGCTGCGATCTGACGGTTGGTCGCACCCTCGGCGACCAGCAACGCAATCCGCACCTCCTGGGGTGTGAGCCGCGCGGGCGTCGGCGGCGGATTCCTGCGGGTGCGGTCGCCGGTGGCGACCAACTCCGCTTTCGCACGCTGCGCCCACGGCGTGGCCCGGAGCGCCTCGAACGTCGAGAGCGCACTGCGGAGCGGCTCGCGCGCGTCGGCGGGACGCCGGAGCCGGCGCAATCGCTCACCGAGCCGGAGTTCGGTGCGGGCGCTCTCGAAGGGCGAACCCAGTCTCTCGCAGAGTGCGAGAGCCTCGGCGAACGCGCGCAGGTCTCCGTCTTCGGCCAGCATCCCGCGACAGCGTGCTGCGGTTGCCTGAGCCCAGAGACGGCCGGACGCGGCTGCTTCGCGCTCGAACTCCCCGAGTTCCTCTTGCGCGAGTTCCAGACGACCCGCGAGGATGGACGCCTCGATCAAGTCGGATCTCCAGTGGACGACCGCCGGCTCGCGCAGTCCGAATCCGGCGACGACGGTCGAGAGCCGCTCGAGCCGATCCGACGCGGCGCCGACATCGCCGAGACCCAGGTCCAGCAGGCCAAGGGCCGCCTCCCCGTAGAGGACGACCGACCCCGCGAGTCGCGCTGCGAGGTCGAGAGCGCGCGCGCAGCTCGCCCGGCACTCGGCCTCGGCGCCGCGGGCGGCTTGCACGCGCGCAAGCGTGGCGAGGCTGAAGGCCAGAAGATTCAGTTGGTTCGTCTCCTCGGCGAGCCGTACGGACTCGGTCGCCCCCTCGAAGGCGGCATCCCAGTCACCAACGCGATAGTCGACCTCCGACACACAAGCGGCGAGGAACGGAACGAAGCCGAGGGAGCCCGCGGCTCGTGCGGCGTAGAGCTGGCGCTCGAAGATCTGCCGAGCGGCGTCGTGCTCTTCCAGCCAGACGAGGCAGTGCCCGACCGTTGCGGCCGCCTGCAGGTCGTCTCCGTTCGCTTCGGCGGCGAGAGCGGCCGGCAGGACGTGGGCGAGCAGCTCGTGCGCTTCGTCCGTCTCCCCGGCAAGAACCAATGAGTTCAACAGGAGGTTCCCGATCGCCAGCTCGAGCCCGGCGTCGAGGTCGGTGCCGATGCTCTTCGCCCTCCGGGCGATCGCGAGCGTGGGCGCGACGTCGCCGGCCATCTGCGCGGCGAGCCCAGCTGTGACGAGGAGCGTCGCGGCACGGGTCGGGTCGGCGCCCTCTACGCGGTCGGCGGCGGCTGTGAGGATCTGCCGCGCTTCTCGTCCGTCCCCAGCCCACATCTCCACGATTCCTCGCTGCCCGTCCACGTCCGAGCGCAAGAGCGGATCGACAGCTTCGGATGCTGCCTGGTCGAGCAGGGAGCGGGCTCGTTCGGTCCAGCCCGCGAGTTGGTAGTCGCGTCCCGCCTCGAGTCGTCTCCGGGCGCGAAGCTCGGCGTCGGCCGTGAGCTCGGCGGCGCGCTCGAATGCTCCACCCGCTGCCGCGTGCCCGCGACGGAGCCGCGCATCGACTGCCGCCTCCTCGAGCTGCGCTGCGGCTGCGTCGTCCGCACCGACCGCCGCGGAGGCGAGGTGCCACGCACGTTCGGCCGGCGACGTTGCTGCCGGCACGGCTGCCAGCGCACGGTGGGCCTTGCGCTGCTCCGCCGGGGCAGCGCTCGCGTATGCGACCGAGCGCAGGAGGGGATGACGCCACGTGAGCCGGCCCCGTGTCGCGCGGATCAGCTCGGCCTCCTCGGCCGGCGCGAGATCGGCCTCATCGAGGCCCAGGGACGACAGGGCACCGACGATGGCATCGAGCCGCTCCCCGCCTGCCGCGGCGACGACCAGGGCGTCGCGCGTGCGCCGATCGAGCTTGGCGAGCCTCGTTCGGAAGGCGGACTCGAGGTCGCGACCGACGGGCAGCGGGTCCGGCAAGCGCTCGACGCCGCGCAGCTGCCCTCCGGTCAGCATCGACGGCACCTCGATGAGCGCGAGTGGGTTGCCGCCCGCCTGTTCGACGAGCAGGCGCACGACAGAAGTCGAGGCGTCGGCGTGCCGGCGCACGAGCGTCTCGGCATCGGCAGCCGCGAGTCCCGCGAGCGCGAGGTCGGGGATGCCGCCTCGATCGAAGGAGCTGGGCTCGCCGGTCCGGACCGCGAACAGGAACGTCGCCGCACGCAGACGATGGGCGGCAAACCGGATCGTCTCGGCCGACGGCGCATCCAGCCAGTGTGCGTCGTCGATGATCGCCAGAATCGGGCGTTCGACTGCCGCTGCCGCGAGGAGGCTCAGCGTTCCTGCCGCGACCGCGAACGGGTCTCCTGCCACCGGCGGGCGGAGGGCGAGCGCACCTGCGAGCGCGTCGGCCTGCGGCGCCGGGATCGCGTCGAGGAAGGCGTGCAGCGGGCGTAACAGGTCGGCCAGGCCGGCGAAGGCGAGTCCGGCCTCCCCTTCGAGCCCGCGCGACTCGAGCAAGGTGAAGTCGGTCGCCTCGTCTCGCGCGTAGTCGAGCAGCGCACTCTTGCCGATGCCCGGCTCACCCGCCAGGACGAGCGCCCCGCTCGCTCCTCCTCGTGCTCGTTGGAGCAGATCGTCCAGTCGGTCGCACTCGTTCCTTCTGCCTACCAGCACATGCGCATCGTAGGCCTCCAGAGGCAACGAAACTAGGCATTTGACCGATACCGGGCAGCAGCGCATGCCACTAGGTTGAGCGACATGCGGCCGAAGCCGGCAGCTGTGCTCGTAGTTCTGGCGGCCCTCGCCGCGGCGCCGTTCGCGCTCGCGGGGGTGCAGGACCGCATCGTTCTCAAAGCGACCGGTGGCAACGATCTGGCGCACTACTCCCCGTCACTTGCGGTCGGCGTCGCCTCCCCGCCCGAATACAAGCGCGGCTGCTGCTACGACACAAACGGCGGCGAGTGGGCGGGACCGCGGTACGAGGCGACCGGGCGGGCGAGTCTCGGGGCGGACAGCAAGTACGACTGGAGCGTCGGTGTCGCGGTCAGAGCCGGGCCCACACGTGCGGCTCTGATCGCGAACCTCGCGCACGACTGGCCAGTGGTGAGCGAGGGTCGTCTGCAGGTTCCTCACCGCGTCGCGCGCCGAGGCGTCGGCACGATCGGCGGCTACTGGATTCTGACCCGATCGACGTTCGGCGGCGCGGACGATGCGCACATGGAAGCCGCGATCGGGTTTCCGCTCTGCGACGGCAACACGGGCTATGTCAGAGTCTCGCTCCTGGCTCCGTCGAGCAACTCAGCCGGCGGAAGCTTGGGATTCGGCGACTACCTCATCAACGGCACGCGCCCGACCGACTGGAATGCGGCGAAGGCGATGCAGGTGATCCGCGGCGTCTGGGTCGAGGGCAATCGCCCGCTCGCAACGGTGACCGCCCGCAGCCGCGGAGCTGCGATCGCGGGCAATGTGGCCGATTGCAGCAAGCATCCTGTCGCCGCTGAGTCCGTTCGGCTCGAACGCAAGACGGGCAGCTCCTGGGCGACTGTCGCACGCGGCCGCACCGCCGCCAACGGCTCCTACTCCCTCAAGAGCAGCGGAGCAGGAACCTATCGAGTGGTGGCGGGAAACACCCGCAGCCGCAGCATCAGCGCCGGCTAGCAATGGCTCCGCGGCAGAGGGGCGGTGCAGGCATGGTCGCTCCGGCGTTGGTTGCGCTGCTCATTGCAGCCGCGGCCGGGATTGCCTCGGCGTCGCCCTCCGAACAGGGCGATCGGCTGAAGGCAGTCCGCGTGTGCGGCGCGTTGGCCCTCGATCGGAGCAGAGGTGAGTGCACGAAAGACCAGAGCCGCTCGGCGCTGCTCTCGTCCGCGTTCAACTGCTCGGCTCGGGCTCGTGCTGAGTCGGGAGAACGGTTTGCCGGCCGCCTGCTCTACCGCGGCCAGCCCTTTCCCGCCGTGGGTACGGGACTCGGCGACACGCGAAAGGGGATCTACGTCTACGTCACGGCCGGGCCGTACCCGTTGCCGGGCGGCGCCTGGTCGTGCGAGCTGCGCGTCGGCACGGAAGTGGCTCGCACGTCGTTCAGGAGCGCCGGCCCCGTCGCCCCGATCCTCTACGTCCGCGCCTGCCGGACGTCGGCGACATCCGCAGCTGGGCCGACGAGGGTTTGCTCGCGTGACGACGGCGTCTCGGTCTTCAGCGCGACCGACTCGATCACGTGCAGCGCGGTCTTCGTTGGTGGCAAGGGGGAGCTCGCGGGGATCGCGTTCTTGCGCGAAGGCAAGCTCGCGTACGACGCCGACTTCGAGTTACCGCTCCCGATCACGGCGGCCGGAATTCGACTCGACCCGGATCCGAAGCTTGCGGCGGGGAAGTGGGCATGTCGCTGGTCGCTCTCTGGCCGCATCGTCGCCGAGAAGCAGTTCCGGATCGCCGGCT
>CAVRKG010000004.1:0-208402 GCA_963721955.1 uncultured Thermoleophilia bacterium
CCGAGACGGCACGGTCACTGATGAGACTGCAGCGCGACCGGGATCTCTCCGACGCGAGTATCGCCCGCCTCGACTACCGCCTCCCGCCCGGCTGCCGCGACGGCGGCTCGCTCGACCTCCGTCCGAACGACTCGGCCTTCCCTTAACGCGGCAGAACGCGTGACCCGGTTCTAGCCGGTCGATCCGGTGGCTTCGTGCGAGCCCGCTGCTTCCTCGAGCCGCCGGCGTACGAGCGCGACACTCAGTCCGCCGCCGTGCTCGCCGAGCGCAGCAGCCGCGAGGCCGTTGGCCTCGAGCACGATCCGCTCGCGCTCGCCCTCGAGGCCGCCCCGGACGACGAACAGGGCTGCATGTGCGCGTGCAGTCCAGTCGGTGATCTCCGCGAGCGACCTCCCCGGCTCTTGCCGGCCCGAATCGGAGAGACGGGGCACCGCCGCGACGCTCCGTGCGAGCTCGGGCGCCTGGACGGCAAGCCCTTCGGCTTCTGCCTGCAGGGCCGCCTCGGCGCCACCGAGCTGCTTCAGTCGCTCCTCCAGCCTGGACAGCGAGGCCCCGGCGTCCGTGGCGGCCACCTCGGCTCGACGAGCTGCCCGCTCTGCTGTAGCGCGCGCATCTTCGCCCGCCCGCCGTGACCGGGAAACCTCCTCCAGGCGCGTCCGCGCGCCGTCGAGCTCGACCTGCGCAGCCGACACTCTCGCGCGCGCATCACGGGAAGCGTGCTCGGCCTCTTCGATCTGGGCCGGAATCGCATCGAGTTCACTCCGCACGCGCTCAGCTCTCGTTCTCAGCGCATCGACGCGCTCCAGGACACCTGTTGCGGCAGCGATCTGGCGAGCGAGATCGGCATCGCGCCGATCGAGGTCGTGCGCAAAGGCGAGGAGCTCAGCTGACCGCGGATCTCCCATTCGCTCCCAAGTATCGCGGATCGGGTCGTCTCACCGAAGCGACGAACGAGAGTGAACCGGTCTCACGCCTCGCAGTTCTTGACCGTGTTGTTCCCTGACCCCGGTAAACAGGTGTCGTAGCCGGGGCCGCCGTCGATGTTGTCGTTGCCCGAACCAGCCGAGATCCGATCGTCGCCGGCACCTGCTCCGACGTTGTTGTTCCCGTCCCCGGCGTCGATCGTGTCGTTCTGGGAGCCGGATTCGATCTTGTCGTTCCCCGATCCGGTCGTCACGACGTCGACTCCGCCGCCCGTCTCGACGTTGTTGTTACCTCCGGAATCGGTCACCACGTCGTCGCCCGCACCGGACGTGATCTTGTCGTGCCCCGCCGCGCTGGTGACTTTGTTGTTGCCGTTGCCGACCGCGATCGTGTTTTGCCCACCTGAATCCACGACGACGTCGGCGCCGTCGCCGGTCGTGATCGAGTCGTTGCCGTTCCCGCTGGAAACCGCATCCCCGCCCGCCCCGGTGACGATCACGTTGTTGCCACCCGTGTCGATGACGATGTCGCTGCCCTGGCCCGTGGTGACCTTGTCGTTGCCGGAACCCGTGCAGATGATGTCGTTACCACCCTTGCCGTCGATCGTGTTGTTGCCGCTCAGATCCCAGATCACGTCGTTGCCGGGCGTGCCGTTGATCGTCGTGTTGCCAGAGCCTCCGACGATCGCCCCCGCGGGTGCACGGCCGACGCAGGGCGCGACAGCCCACGCGTAGGCAGTGCTGTCGCCGACGTTTCCGAACCCGTCCGTGCCGCGGACGAAGAACGTATGCGGGCCCGATGTGAGTGAGTTCAGAGATGCCGGGCTGGTGCATGGGCCGTACTGACCACCGTCCAGCTTGCACTCGAAACTCGCCGACTCGTTGGCGCTGAAGACGAACGACGCGTTTGCCGTGCTCGAATTCGCGGGTGGGCCATCCGTGAAGAACACCTTCGGCCCCTGCGTGTCGATCGCGAACGAGCTTTCGACGCGGGTGCCGTTGGAGGCCTCGATCACGACCGTGTGGACGCCTTCTCCAGTGACGACGACGGGCGGATCCCCGAACGGGGCGCCGTCCACGCTGACCCGCGCCGTCACGTCGGCGGGAACGTTCACGCCGACGGTCACACTGCTCGTGAAGATGGTCGGGCCACCGGTACCCGCGTACACCGGTTGGACGGAGCCTGTCGTCAGCTGGGGCTTGCCCTCGAAGAGGAAGCCCTTGTTCGTCGTCACCGCGACGTCGCCGTAGCGGCCGACGGCCTGGACGAAGTACTGCGCCGACTCGGCGCTACTCGCTCGGCTGCCCGTCCAGACATGAGAATCACCGGCGGACGGCGCGAGATCGACGCTGCGCCACACACCCGAGCTCGGGTCGTCGAGGAAGAGGACGAGCACGCGCTTGACCTCGCTCGACGCCTCGAGCAGCTGCGCCGTGAACGTGATGAAGCCGCCACCCTGCAGCGCTTCGATGCGCCGGAAAGTGGGTGGCGCATACGTCGTGCTGCTCGAGGCATAGACCTGCCCCGCGACGTGCGTGAAGAGACGCTGGACGCCGGTCTGCAAGCCATCCGAGCCCTGAGTCGTGAAGAACTGGCCCTGCGCGAGCACGAGCTTGTGGTGCCGCCCCTCGCGGCGCTCGTAGGACGTGACGGCCTGCAGGCGAGCAGGGAAGGCGGCCCCGTCGTAGGGAAGCTCGGGCTCGGTCGCCGCGCTGTCGACCGTCGGGCGGGCGAAGACGGGGTCGAACGAGAGCTCATCCGTCGAGGTCAGCTCGGTGATGAGGGCGCCGTGGGCATTGGCGGCCGTGTCCTGCACCGCTTTGGGTTCGATCGGCCGGTAGTGCGACACGAGGAGGCCGTTCGTGCCGCGGTAGTAGCTGCCACGGCCCGAGGCGGTGATGACCTTGCGCCCCGCAAAGTTCTGATTGGCCGTGAACGGCGCCGCATCCAGACCCGTGATCGGATCCGGGGAGGTCGGCACGGCGGCAGGCGCGGCGAGGACGACCGGCCCGGACGCGTTTCCGGCGGCGAGCGGCGCGAACCCTCCCGAAGGGGCGTTGGATGCCGTCGCCGCGGCCGCGCCGGCTCGGTACATCGGTAGGCCGTAGAGCGTCAGCACGGCCATGGCCTTCTCGTCATAGACGCCGACGAGTCCGAGCTCGCTCTTGAACTCCTGCTTCGCGAGCGTGAGCGCCTCGCCGACGTCGAGACCCGCACCGAGGTTCTCCGCGAAGCGACGGTTCAAGTCCTCAGAGTAGGCGACGACATCCGTATCTCCGTAGCCGAACCCCGTGTTAGCGACGTAGATCGCCGCGCCGGACGATGCGAACTTCTGCGCCCAGTCAGCACTACGCGCGGACGGCGGGAGCAAGAAATCGGACACGTTCAGACCGCCGTGGCACCCCATCGAGAAGACGATGCGCCCGGCAAAGGTCGCTGCGCCTGCGATGACGTCCGATGCGAGGAGCGTTCCGTTGGCCGCCTGGAAGCGGGTGTGATCGGCGTGGGCGTTGATCGAGATGACGTCGGCCGGTGTCGAGAACGTAGCCTGCAGATTCCCTGCGCTCCACACCTCGGAGATGAGCGACGAATCGACGGACGTGAACGCCGCCAGCCCCGCCGCGACGGCCTGAGAGCCGTCGGTGAGAAAGTCGTAGCCTGTCACGGTGGCCGTGGTCGGCGACAACACGCCAGGCTGCGTGCCGCCGAGGAACGCGTCGATCTGGGCGTTGATGTCGGCAGGCGTTTCAACGAGACGACCGACCGAGAGCTCAGGGACGTAGAGCTGCCGGTCGAAGAACGGCGTCGGGCTCAGTGTCCCGTAGGGGTCGTCGGAGAGCATCTTCGCCCTCGTGAAGGCTCCTCCGAGCGGCGAGCCGGCCGGGAAGGTGCCGCCGTAGGCCGTCTCGTTCGAGAGTGTCGTGTGGTCGTCGAGCCGGAAGAACGGGTTGACGTCGTCGCTCCCGACGAGGACGACGTTCTCAACGGTCGAGTGTGCGTCCTTGAAGGCGCGTACCACGCCTCCGATGGCCGCCGCAGCGATGTTCGCAGCGATCGGATCCGCCGGACAGGCGTTCCACGCATCGACGGCAGATCGGACACCGGCGTTCGAATCGACTTGCAGGACCACACTCGGATGCCCGGCGCTCGCGAGGTCCCCGAGCCTTGCGGTGATCGCGGCGATCGAGGCGTCCGCGCCGTCGAAGATCCTGCCGAACTGCACGCGGTTGACGACGAACACCGTGTCGACGCCGGGCGGAACCGGACCGGTCGTCGGGGACGTCGCCGCGGTGCCAGTGTGCGGGAACACCCGGGGGGTGCAGGTGACCGGTGAACGGGGCGGCAGGACCTCGGCGCGAAGCATGTAGGCGTCGTTGCTCGACGCGCCGTTGAAACCCGAGACCTGGATCCGGTACGTCCCTGTCCCGGCGGACACGAACGCCGCGGCCTCGTCCTGATTCGTCCGGTTGCTCGAGATCGCGACGACCGTCTGGCCGGCGGCCACGGGAACGTCGGACAGGGTCTCCGGCGGCAACTCGTCGGTGCGGTGGGTCGGTGCCGTCCCCTCGTCGGAGAGCGGTCGGCCGTCGAGCGGAACCGAGCCCGGCGAGGGCGGGACGAGCACCTGACCGGCGGGACCGTAGACGACGAGGTCGTAGTCCACGGGCAGATGGCTCAGGTGCACGGTCACACGGCTGCCCGCCGGCGGCGCCGGCAGCGAATAGACGTCACCGTCCGTGGAAGACGTCAGGTACGAGAGGTGGAACGCGTCCGATCCGATCGGCGTCGGCGTCGCGTAGCTCGACCCCGGGAACGTCTCCGTCACGGTGACAGCGATTGGCGTCGCAGCCTCGACCGGGGGTACCGCTCCGAACCCGACGCGCGCCGTCGTCGTCGCCGGACCGAGGCGGATGCCCGCCCGCACCCGGAATGTCAGCTGCCAGGTTCCCGTCGTCGTATCAGGGATGCTCCAAGCCACCTCGGAGCCGGCGATCGCCGGGTCGGACAGCGCCACCGGCACGTCGTAGCCAGGTCCGCTCACCCTGGAACTACCGGCCACGTAGGTGAAGCCGGCCGGCAACGTCACTTGTGGCAGGGCGGTACCCGGCGCGCCGGCGGTGAAACCGACTGTGTAGATGACGGTGTCTGCTCCGGAGCTCTCCGCGTACTGCGAGACACCGAGACCGTTCAGGTCGAGCCGCTCCCAGCCGAGGTCGCCACTCTGCAGGACGAGCGAGAAGAGCTCCGCGAGCGACGCGTCATTCGTGAAGAAGAGTTTGGCCAGGTAGACGAGGTCGACCGTGGTCGACGGCGCCGCGAGCTCGATCAGAGCGAGGAGATGTGCGACCGTGGGCTCGGGGCCGCCCGTGCGGTTCTTGACGAGCCCGACGATCTGCGCGAGCGACGGCTGCTGCCCGAGGCTGCTGAGCGCGCTCCAGTCGACACCCGCGAGCGACGCGATCAGTCCCCAGATGCGCGTGTCACCCCAGCCGCCGATGTCGCCGAGTGTTAGGTTCGGCGGCAGATCGCCACCCTGCATCGCCAGCCGCAGGTCGCCGAGCGTGACGCCCGGCTTCAACTCCCCAACGGTGATCGCCGAGGGTGCCGCTCGACGGGCACGACGGCGAGCACGTGAAGATGGCGCTCTTGGCGAGCGATGTCGTTGACCGGGATGTCGTTCACGGGCGAGTCGTTGAGCAGGACGTCGTTGACCGGGATGTCGTTGACCGGCACATCGTTGATCGGAACGTCGTTGATCGGGACGTCGTTGATCGGCACCTCGTTGACCGGCACGTCGTTCACGGGGATGTCGTTCACGGGGATGTCGTTCACCGGCACGTCGTTGACGGGGTTCGACCGTGCCCCGACGTCGTTGACCGGGATGTCGTTGACCGGGATGTCGTTCACCGGCACGTCGTTGACGGGGACGTCGTTGATGGGCACGTCGTTGATGGGCGTCCCCTGGAAGCGGATGTCGTTGACCGGCACGTCGTTGACCGGAATGTCGTTGACGGGCACGTCGTTGACCGGAATGTCGTTGACGGGAACGTCGTTGACCGGGGCACCTTCGATCGCGAGGGAGAGCAGCGTCCGCGAATCCGACCGTGGGAGCGGCTGTACATCCGACGGGCGGCCCCGCGAAGACCTCGCACCAGGTCGTGCCGGTCAAGCCGAGCGAGCTCAACGGCACGTCGCCGAGACCCCAGACGTACGCCGGGATCCGCCCGAGCGGACTGTTCGTCAGATCGAGGTCGCCGAGCGTCAGCGGATCGGTGACGAACGGCCCCGGAACCAGCTCGAACACGTCGCGCAGCGAGACGTTCTGGAGCGGGCGGTCTGCCAGCGGCGTTCCGGCGAGGGCCGCCTCCCACCCGCCGGTGCGCAGGAGGGGAACCGTCGAAAGCAGAACGTCGCCGAGTTGCGGCGCGAGCCCGTCGAGGCCGACGTCGTTGACGGGGATGTCGTTGACGGGCGAGTCGGTGACGAGAATGTCGTTGACGGGCACGTCGTTGACCGGCGTCGAGCGGCTCGTCGAGAAGGCGTTCGAAAGGAACGCGAACGGCGGGATGCCCGCCAGCGGCACCGTCCCCGCCCCCGCCTCGACGCTTGCACGATCGGCGCTCACCGTCACGTCGGTCACGGCTGTGGGAGTCACGGACACGCTGTCGAGGGCGATCCCGAACGGCCCGAAATCCGTCGACACGAATTGGAGCGGAGTCGATGTACCTGTCGCGACCACCGTCACCCGAGAGAACACCCATCCCATGGACGTCCCCGACGCCGCCGGCGGGCGGGTCACGGACAGGACCTCCGTGCCGCCCCATCGCACGGACATCGAGGCGGAGCCCCCCGAAAGGTCGGGGTTCGCCGACGACCAGAACGAGACGTCGTACGACTGCCCGATCGAGGTCGCGAGCGTCTGCGAGATCGCACCGGGACTGTTGCCGTCGAGGTCGATCGACTGTGCGCCCTCGAACGACGTCCAGAAGGTCTTGATGTGGTCGATCGAGCCGCTGTCGATCGTCCACCCCGTCAGCGACGCGCCGGGCCCGTAGGTGACGAACCCGGTCGGGCCCAGCACCGGCAGCTCGAAGCCGCCGTTCGTGACGAGGTTGTCCGGCTCGGTGATCGCCAGGCAGACCGAGAACTCGGACGTCCCACCGGGCCCAGTCGCGGTCGCCGTGAGAACAGCGCCCGCCCCCGCCTCCGTCGTCAGCTCGACCTCGTCGAAGTTCCCGACGCTGGCTGTCGCCGAACCGATGTACGTCACGCCTTCGCCGTTGCCGCTGTCGTCGCACGACGGCGACGCGAAGAAGTCGAGGATGTACTCGGGGCCGGCAACGCTGTCGAGCGACCCGGCGACCGTCAACGTGCCGTTCTCATGCACGGCCGCGGTGAGGACTGGGAAGTTCTGGAGGTCGTTCGGACGCTCAACGTCGCCGTCGCCGGCGTCGTTGGCGGTGACGCCGTCGTCCTCGAGGTCGATGCCGAGCCCGGTGTTGTCGTAGATCGCGTTCCCCGCGATCACGACGATCCCGTCGGCGGTGTTCACGATCCCGGCCGAGCCGTTGAACGCGATCGTGTTGCCCTCGCCCACTCCCGCTCCGCCGATCACGCCGTCGGCGCCGCAGCAGCTGTCGACGAGGATGCCCGCGTTGCTGTTTCCGAGCTGCGTCGTCGCGTCGGCGCCGACGCCGACGAGGTTGCCCTTGATCGTGAAGTCGTAGGCGGGCGGCAACTCGATGCCGTGGCCGCCGTTGCCCGAGATCACGTTGCCCTCGCCCGCACCCGATCCGCCGATCACCGCGCCCTCGGTGTCGTTGACGTAGACACCACCCGACGCGTTCGGGTTCGCCGCCGTCCCTGCGGCGTTCGTACCGATGTAGTTCCCGTGCAGCGTCACGTTCCTGTCGTTGACGGAGATGCCGTACCCGTCGAAGCCGCCGATCGCTAGCCCGCGGACGACCGCGCCCGTCTCGTTGACGGTGAGCCCGTCCCCCGAGGCCAAAGACCCGTCGATCGCAATCAGCGGGGGCCCGGTGTAGCCGGAGCCGCCCTGCGACCACCCGTCGAGCAGGGCGCCGTAGAAGGGCGGCAACTCGCTCGTAGGCGCGATCGTGTGCGGCCCGGAACCAGGAATCGCGAACGTGATCGCGTCGCCTGTGCCCGCCGCCTCGAGCGCCTCGCGGAGGGTGCAGCTCGCTTCGGTGCACGTCCCGTCGCCGGGGTCCGCGGTCGAGTTGACGGTGAACGTCGGCCCCGATTGGAGCGGGTCGACCGTGTACGCTACCGAGAGCCTCGGCCCGAGGAGAGTACTACCGTCGACGGAGTAGTAGCGCAAGAAGTAGGCGAGTTCTGTTCCGCCGGGGAAACAATCCACCGATCCCGGCGTTCCGCACGCGGGGGCGATGATCGCAACCGAGAGCGTCCCGTCGCCGATCCGCTCGGACGCCACTTTGGCAGCGAGATTAGACGACGAAAAGGGCCGCGCAACGGAACTCACTCCGGCACAGCCTTGCGCGCTGTACGCCGAGGTGAAGCCGAGGTGGTCCGGCGAGGAAGACATCGGCACACCATTCAGGGTCCCCTCCGGGATGCCGGGACTGAAGCCGTTGGCCGGCCTCCCCGCCCACAGCGTGGAGCCAGTCCACGTGTCGTCCGCGAGGAAGACAGCGTGGTGGTTCGGATCGCCGTTGTATGCAAACCCTGCATAGCTCGTGAGCATCAAAGTGACAGACGTGATCGTCGCGTTCTCCGGGATCGACGCCAGATCGAACTTCAGCAGCCCTTCGGCAGCCCCGACCCCGCACCCGTAAGACGATGTCCCGCCGTACACATCGAGGTAGCCGAGCGCGCCGTTATCGGTGCCGGGGTCGCCCGAACTGACGAACGTATCGGCTAGCGGAGCGAGGTCGATGGTGTCGGCGAACGCCGGCTGTCCCCCGACTAGGGCAACCCCGACGAGCACACCGAGTACGCACAGTGTCCTTTTCAACCCCGACATGCAACCCCTTCGCCGACTGCGCGAGTCCCTCCCGCCGTCCCAATCTAGGTGAGAAGGGGCTGTCCTGTCAAAATGCACTGCTTCGACCGCGATATGCGTCCATGCCCACTTGTCGCCGACCTCAAACCTCGATGATCCCGTGAGCGAGATCACCGCGACGCCGTCTGCGCTCGGGCCGTACCTGCCGCGGCTCGTCCGCGGCTGGAGCGAGGATCGCCGAGGGGCCGCGCTCGCGCGTCGTGGACGGCACGCTCGTCTCGATCGACATCTCCGGCTTCACGGCCCTCGCGGAGCGGCTCGCCGTGCACGGGCGCGCAGGCGCCGAGGAGCTAGTGCAGCGCATCTCGTCGGTGTTCGACGATCTGATCGCCGTGGCCGAACGCCACGGCGGCGACGTTCTCAAGTTTCGCGGGGACGCACTGCTGCTGTTCTTCGAGGGCGAGCGCAACGCCGAGCGCGCGGCGGGCGCCGCGTCCGACATGCAGTGGACGATCGAGGAGATCGGCAGCGCCGAGAGCTCGGTCGGCCCGGTCGAGCTGCGGATGTCCGTCGGCGTTCACTCGGGACAGTGTCATTTCTTCCTCACGGCCGAACCGCACCGCGAGCTTCTCGTCGCCGGCCCGGCCGCGACGCGGGTGTTCGAGCTCGAGGATCTCGCGACCGCGGGCGAGATCGTCGTCAGCGCCGAGACGGCGGACGCAGCTCGACCCGACCTGGCTCACCGAGGAACGCGACGGCGCACGCGTGATGACACGCCTACCGCCCGGCGCGAGCACGATCCCGCCGCCGCCCGACGTGCCGGGCGGTCGACCTCGAGCAGTACGTGCCACGCCCGCTGCGCGACCACCTCGCCGTCGCGAGCGGCGAGGCGGAGCATCGCCAGGTGACCGTCGCGTTCCTCAAGCTCTCGGGCACCGACGAGGCGATCGACGGCGGCACCCTGCTCGCGATGCTCGACGAGCTCTCGGCCGCCGTCGGGAACGGCATGCGAGACGTACGGGCTCACGTGGCTCGAGTCGGACATCGACGTCGGGGCGGTCAAGCTCTACCTCACCGGCGGAGCGCCGTCGAGCTCGGGCGACGACGAGGAGGGAATGGTTCGGGCGCTGCGCGACGTGATCGCCGCCTGCCCGGAGCCTGCAACTCAAGGCGGGCGTCAACCGGGGCCACGTCTTCACCGGCGACATCGGCAATCCGCACCGCCGCACGTATGCCGTCATGGGCGACGCGGTCAACCTGGCCGCTCGACTCACCGCCCGCGCCAGGCCTGGCGGCGTCCTCGCGACCGCCGACGTGCTCGACCGCGCGCAGACGATCTACGCGACCGAGACCGAGCCGCTGCTCGTGAAGGGCAAGGAGCAGGCGGTGATGGCGCACGCGGTCGGCGACGCGATCGGCCGGCGTCCGAAGCAGCAGCCTGATCTGACCCCGATCGTGGGCCGAGAGGCAGAGTTCGCCCGATTCCAGCAGGCGGTGAACCAGGCACGGATGCGACAGCTGCAGGTCGTCGAGCTCGTCGGCGAACCGGGCATCGGCAAGTCGCGGCTCGTGCAGGAACTGCGAACGCTCGCGCTCGGATTCCAGCAGCTCGACGGAGCAGGCAGAGCAGTACACGTCGACGCAGCCGTTCGCCGCCGTTCGGACACGCGTTGCGCCAGCTCGTCGGGCATCACACCCGACCGCTCGGCGGCCGAGGCGGGAACGATGCTCCAGCCGTTCGTGACCGGGATGATGCCCGACCTGGCGCCGTGGCTACCGCTTGCTCGCGATCCCGTTCGACGCCGAGGTCGATGCCACTCCGGAAGCCACGGCACTCGATGCCTGCCGCGAGCCGCGACAAGATCCACTGGGCGGTCGAGACGTTCCTCGAGCGGATCCTGATGATGCCGACACTGCTCGTGATCGAGGACGGCCATTGGCTCGACGACGCATCGCGGTTCCTCCTCTCGCATCTCCTGCAGAAGCCCGCGATGCGTCCGTGGCTCGTCTGCGTCACGACGCGACCGGGCGCAGACCCGCTCGCCCCGGCGGACGCGCACAGCGCAAGGATCGAGCTCGAGCCGCTCGCCGGCGCTGCAGCCGAGCAGCTCGCTGTAGCAGTCGCCTCGCAGTTCGCGCTTTCGGTCGACGCGGTCGAGGCGCTCGCCGAGCGCTCCGGCGGCAACCCGCTCTTCGTGCGCGAGCTCGTGTTCGCCGCGCAGGCCGGAGCCTCGCTCGACGAGTTGCCCGAGACGGTCGAGAGCCTCCTCACGACGCGCATCGACACGCTCGAGCCGGCCAACAGGATGCTGCTTCGCTACGCGTCCGTCGTCGGCGCCGACGTTCGAGCTCGACCTGCTGGGCACGATCCTCGCGGACGAGATCCCTGACGCCGGCCACCCCGAGCGATGGGCGCAGCTCGGTGAGTTCGTCGTGCCGGACGAGGGAGGCACACTCGCGTTTCGCCACAATCTCGTGCGCGCCACCGCGTACGAGGGCCTGTCGTTTCGCCGCCGCCGGCAGATCCACGGCCGCGTCGGTGAGGCGCTCGAAGCAGCGGGCAGGTGACTCGAGCCGATGAGCACGCCGCGCTGCTCTCGCTCCACTTCTACGAGGCGGGCGATCACACGCGCGCATGGCGCTACGGCGTCGCTCGCAGGCGAGCGTGCGGAGGCCGCGTTCGCGAACGTCGTCGCAGCCGAGTTGTTCGAGCGAGCGCTCGCCGCAGTCGAGCACCTCGACGACGTGCCAGCCTCCGAGCGGATGCGGGTCTGCGAGGCGCTCGGTGACGTCTGCGAGCGCTTCGCCGACTACGACCGCGCCAGGACCGCGTACGGCAAGGCCGCGGCCGCGCTGCCCGACGATGACATCGTTGCGACCAGGATGATCGCGAAGACGGGAATCCTCTACGAGCGCTCGGGACGGTATGACGAGGCCCTCGAATCGTACGAGAACGCTCTGGCCGACCTGGAGCGGATCGAGGGCGAGGACGACGCCGTGGCCGAGCTCCGCGCCCAGATCTCGATCGGTCAGGCGGGAATCCGGTACCGGCAGGCACGCTACGAGGAGTCGATCACCGCGGCGCTCGCCGCGATCGAGCACGCAGAGCAGGCCGGGAACCGCAGCCGGGTGGCCCATGCGTCGTACATCCTCGATGCGGCCTACACCGACCTCGGTACGGCCGAAGGGCTCCCCTACCTCGAGCGCGCCCTCCCGATCTACGAGGAGCTGCGCGACTTCAGGGGCCAGGGAATCGTGCTCAGCAACCTCGGGTGCACGCGTACTACGAAGGCCGCTGGCACGAGTCACTCGACTTCTATCGGCAGAGCCGAGCGGCCAAGGAGCGAGTCGGGCGACGTCATCGGAGCGGCCGTACAGATGAACAACGAGGCGCGAGATCCTCTCCGATCAAGGGCCACTTCGACGAGGCGGCGACGCTCTTCGAGTGAGTGGCTGCGTACCTGTCGGGCGTCCGGTTCGCCGTTCGGCGTCGGCGTCGCACTAGTCCAACCTCGGTCGCGTGGCGGCGAGAAGGGGTCGCTTCGCCGACGCCCACAGGGCTACTTCGACGACGCCCTGCGCATCTTCGAGCAACTCGGCTCGGAACGGTTCGCGAACGAGACGCGTGCCCGGCGTCGCCGAATGCCTCGTCTTCGAGGGCAGCCATGGCAGAGGCGCTCGACACTGGCGCTCGCCTGCCGCGAGGCCGCAACGGAGGTCCCCGGTCGGCGGACTCGAGGCGCTGATCGAGCGCACGATCGGGCTCGCGCTGTTTCAGGCCGAAGTCGCGACGAGGCGTCG
Organism: uncultured Thermoleophilia bacterium; assembly: GCA_963721955.1. Taxonomy (GTDB): domain Bacteria; phylum Actinomycetota; class Thermoleophilia; order Gaiellales; family Gaiellaceae; genus Gaiella. The sequence goes on from CAVRKG010000004.1 coordinate 12,710, forward strand.
CCACACCTCGAGGAGAGCCTGGAGTTGGCCGCGAGCCCAAAAGGCCGAGTTCGAGGTGGCCCTCACTCTGCAGCGATGGCGTCCGTCGGTTTGGACGGAGCCGACGCGTCGGCCCGCGGCGCGGAGAGCGACGGAATCTTCGAGCGCCTCGGGGTCGTGTCGGTGCCCAACGTCCCGCTGCCCTGATCCGGAAGCGAGCGTGCCGCGGCGATCCGCTCTAGCGCGCGCTGATGTAGTCCGTCAGGTACTGGATCTGGAACGTCTTCAGCTTCGACGTGAACTTGACCAGATCGCCGATCGAGATCATGGCGACGAGGGCACCCTTGTCGACGACGGGGACGTGCCGGATCCGGCGATCGGTCATCATCGCCATCGTCTCGTCGACGTCCGTCTCCGGCGTGATGCAGATCACCGGGGCCGACATCACCTCCCGCACCAGCGTGTCGCGAGACCTGCGCCCCTCGACGGCGATCCGGCGCAGATAGTCCCTCTCCGTGAAGATTCCCTCGATCTCGTCGCCGCTCGTGACGAGGATGCGCTCCGACGTTCGCCGCCACCATCGCCTTGACCGCCTCGAAGACGTTCTCACCGCCGTCGATCTCGATCACCGAGCCGCTCTTCCCGGTGAGGATCTCGGAGATCGCAGGCATCCATCGATTGTGTTGCTCGGCACATGCGCTTGTCAAGCTCGACGACCACCGGGGACGTTCCCGGCGCGCGGCTACGATGCGCGGTCTGGCGACGTGGCCGAGTGGTTAGGCAGAGGCCTGCAAAGCCTCGTACACCAGTTCGAATCTGGTCGTCGCCTTGCACGCCCTACCCGTGCCCTCGCTCTCGACCGCTCCGTCTCGCGCCCTCTCTATCGTGGACGCGTGACCGACCCGAAGGCAACCACGGCGATGACGGCCCCGGGCCTGCCCGCAGGCGAGACCGTGGAGCCCTGCTGGCGCTGCGGAGCGGCAATGGAGTGGCGCCACGCGACGCTCCAGTGCCCTCGGTGCCGCTTCAAGATCGGCTGCTGCGAAGGGCCGACGGCAGACTGCTCGCCGGCTGACCGCTAGCCGCGGGAGCGCGTTCGACATGACGGGGCGAGCCGCGCGATAGCCTCCGAGCGTGACCGACACCGTGACAGCGTGAACATCCGCCCCGTCCGGCCCGACGAGTGGCGGCGCTGGCGCGAGACTCGCCTCCGCATGTTGCGGGACGACTCCGACTTCTTCTCCACGCGGTACGACGACATGGTGCGTGAGGGAGACGCAACGTGGCGCGACTGGGTCGCGGACGCAAACGGCGCCCGGAAGACCCTGCTTGTGGCCGAGGACGGGGACCGGTGGCTCGGGGTCGTCGGCGCCTTCGTGCGCGTCAACCCGCAGGAGGTGCAGCTGATGTCGATGTGGGTCGACCCGCTCGCCCGCGGTCGCGGCGTTGCGAGCGAGCTCATCCGCGCGGTCGCACGCTGGACGATCGAGCGCGGGTCGGCTCGCGTCGTCCTGTTCGTGCAGGAGGCAAACATGCCGGCGCAGCGTGTCTACGAGCGGGCGGGCTTCCGCCCTACCGGCGCACGGACGCCGGCGTCGGCCGGAAGGAGCGCGTTCAAGCTCATTCTCGCCGCACCTGCGGCGGATCTGCTGGACGCGAGGATCGATCCCGAATCGCCGCACTCGCGGCTGGGGGCCTGAACGCGTCGCATCGGTTCATCGCCTCCCTGACGGGCACCAAATTCGGAATCGAACGATCTAGACCTCGACGCCGCCGACGAGGACCGAGCGCACCGCGAAGTCGTCGTCGAGCACGACGAGATCGGCAGGGTGCTCGGGACGCAGAACGCCGATGTCGTCGCGGCCGATCACCCGCGCCGGAATGCGTGTCACGGCGTCGACGGCCTCGACGATCGGCACGCCGAGCTCGACGAGCATCCGCAGCCCCCAGGCGAGCGGGCGCACAGCTCCGGCCAGGGTCCCGTCCGGGAGCCGCGAGACGCCTCCCTCGACGACGACGTCCGCCGTCCCGAGACGGAAGAGCCCGTCCCCCAGGCCGCCTGCGGCAATGACGTCCGAGACCAGAGCGAGCCGGCCGCGGGCGGCCCGCCAGACCGCGAGGATCGTGTCGGGCGCCAGGTGGATGCCGTCGGCGATCAGTTGCACGACGACGTCGTCGCGGACGAGGGCCGCACCGACGACGCCGGGATCGCGATGACCGAACGGGCGCATGCCGTTGAAGAGATGGGTGACGGTCGTCGCGCCCGCGTCGAAGGCGGCGTGCGCGATCGCCGACGTCGCGTCCGTGTGACCGAGCGAGACGGTGATCCCTCGGTCCGCGAGGACGTCGATCAGCTCGGCCGCGCGGGAGAGCTCCGGCGCCACGGTGACCGTCGTGACCGAGCACCCGGCGACGAGGAACGACGCGAGCAGATCGAGATCCGGGTCGCGGAGGTGCTCGACGGGGTGCGCTCCCGCCCGCTCGCGACTGAGGAACGGCCCCTCGAGATGCGCACCCAGGATCCTGGCCCCGAATCGGCCGTCGATCCGATCGTCGCAAGGGCGAGGCGCGTCAGCTCCGCCGGCGCCGTGACGAGCGTCGGTTGATACCAGAGGACCCCGGTCCGGGCGAGCTCGACGCCGAGCGCCTCGATCTCGTCCGAGGTCGCCTGGAGGACGTCGATCCCCCGGTACCCGTTGACCTGGAGGTCGACGAGGCCCGGAATCGCGATCCCGGACCTCCCCGGGGCACGTCCGACGCCCGTAACTTGGCCGGAGACGACCTCCACGTCCCCACGAACGAGGGCTCCGTCAACGACCGCTGCGGCGACACCGAGCCTCACACGCGTAGCGTACGTCCTCGCTCCACCCCGCTCGACGCCTCCGGCGGTGGCGTTGAATCGCCGTCGGGCCGCTGGTAGCGTCGGCACCAGGCCACGACGACCGCGACGCCCTTGCCTTCACCCTCACCCTTCGACCTCACCGGCCGCAGCGCCGTCGTCACCGGCGCCTCGAGCGGCATCGGACAGGCGATCGCGGTCGCGCTCGCCGAGGCGGGAGCTGACGTCCTCGGGTTGTCGCTCGACGACGGAGCCGAGACTGCCGCGGCCGTCTCGGCCCGGGGCCGGCGATCCGTCAATCTCGTCGGCGACACCAGTGTCCCCGCCGATTCCGAACGCGCCGCCGACGCCGCGATCGACGCCTTTGGACGGCTCGACATCTGGGTCAACAACGCAGCAGGCCCGCTCGTGAAGCCGTTCCTCGAAACCGGCGAGGACGAATGGCGCGACCTGCTCTCCGTCAACCTCTTCGGCTACGTGTGGGGCTGTCGTGCCGCGGCGCGCCGGATGGTCGCGGCCGGGAGTGGACGGATCATCAACGTGAGCTCGGCCGCCGACGTGCAGCCGATCGCCGATCTGTCCGCGTACATCACTGCCAAGGGTGGCATCGTCGGACTGACGAAATCGCTCGCGGTCGAGCTCGCCCCGCACGGCGTCACCGTCAACGCCCTCGCGCCGGGAGCGACCGACACGCCGCTCAACGCGAAGGCCTACACGGCGCAGGTGCGCGCAGCGTACGAGAAGCGCATCTCACTCGGGCACATCGCCGACCCGTCGGAGATCGGCGACGCGGCGGTGTTTCTCGCGTCAGACGCCTCGCGGTACATGACAGGGCACGAGCTGCTCGTCGACGGCGGTCTCACGATCAACGGCTCGGTCGGCCACGCGCGAACCTGAGACCGGTGGTGTTGTGGCGTCACTCGACACCAAATACCTTCAAATCTTCTAAGATTAGGACATGCCGTACAGAGCCACTCCCCTCTATGTCACCAAGGCGGCCCTGTTTCGCACGCTCGGCCACCCCGCCCGGGTCAGGATCCTCGAGCTTCTCCGGGACGGCGAGCGTTCGGTGGGGGCGCTCCAGGACGCACTGGGGCTCGATTCCGGCGGCACGTCCCAGCATCTCGCAGCGCTGCGACGGGTCGGCGTCGTCGATTCGCGCCGGGAGGGCACGAGCGTCTACTACCGAGCAGCAGACCCGCACGTCTTCGGCTTGCTCGACGTCGGACGCGCCTTGATCGCACGCTCGCTCGAGGAACAGCAAGTGCTGCTCGAGGAGCTCGAGGCAGAGTGACCGCACTCGTCTTCGCCGCGCTCGCCGCGATCACGCTCGGAGTCGTGCTGAGCGCGCTGCCGGGCCGCCTCCGCGCCGCGCTGACCCTTCAAGCGGGAGGGGTGCTGGCGGTGGGCCTCGCGGGCGCCATCGTGCTCTTCTCCGGCCATGCGTGGGGCTCCGCGTTCACGAGTGAGCTGGTGCCGCGAGCAGGAATAGACGGTCTCTCCGGCCTGTTCCTCGCCACGCTGGCGCTCGTTGCCTGCCCGGCGCTCGTGTTTGCGTCCTGCTCCCTCGGAGAGACGACCGCCGGTCGAACCACGGGCGCCCTCGGCGGCGCATTCGTACTCGTCCTGATCGGCGCGCTGTGCGCCCGAGACGCGGCGTCATTCCTGTTCTTCTGGGAACTGATGACCATTCTTCCGGCCGCGATCATTCTCGTCGGGACGTCCACCGAGGCCGCGCGGCGCACGGTCTTCACCTACGTCGCGATCACCCACCTCGGTGGTGTCGGCACGTGGATCGCGATGCTCCTGCTCGCCCACGAGGGAGCGATCGGCAGCCCTGGCGGCCTCGGTGACGACGCCCGACTCCAGGCGGTCGTCGCAGTGACGGCGATCGTCGGGTTCGGGACGAAGGCGGGACTCATGCCGATGCATCCGTGGCTTCCGCGCGCCCATCCGATCGCACCCGCCCACATCTCCGCCCTGATGAGCGGGGTCATGGTCGCCGTCGCGGCGTACGGACTCGTGCGCGTGCTCATCGAGTGGCTCGGTTCCCCTCCGGCGTGGGTCGGGGCGACGATGCTCGGGCTCGGCGCGCTGTCGGCCCTCGGTGGCATCACGTACGCGCTCTTCCAGCGTGATCTCAAGCGTCTGCTCGCCTACTCCACCGTCGAGCATCTCGGCGTCGTCGCGCTCGGGCTCGGTGCCTGCCTTCTCTTGCGCCGCCACGGGGACGACCAGTGGGCGGCGTTCGCGCTCGGCGCGGCGCTGCTCCACACGGTGAACCACGCGGCGTTCAAAGCGCTTCTCTTTCTCGGGGCAGGCACGTTCGAGCGTGAGGTCGGTTCCCTCGAGCTCGACCGCATGGGAGGCTTGCTTCGCCGGATGCCGTGGGCGGGCGGTGCGTTTCTCGTCGGCGCCCTCGCGATCGCCGGAATGCCGCTGCTCAACGGATTCGCGTCGGAGTGGCTCACCCTGCAGTCGCTGTTGCACGTCCCCGCGAACGCCGACGTGTGGGACGGCACGCTCGCGGCCGTGGCCCTGGCGGCGCTCGCAGGGACGATGGCGCTCGCGGTGCTCTGCTTCGTCAAGGTGATCGGCCTCGTCCTCCTCGGCCCTCCCCGCCGAGAGGAGTGCGCGGCCGCTGTCGATCCGCCCTTGCCCATCCGCTGGGCTCTCGGCGCGCTCGCCGTGGCCTGCGTCGTTCTCGGGGCCGCTCCCGGGCTCGTCTTCTCGCACCTTGCGGGCCTCGCTCCCTGGCCCGCGGCGGAAAGGCTGCCGGTGCACCCCGGGCTTGCCCTCCCGAGTACCGGGAGCCTGCCGACGCTCGGCGTGCTCGTCGCCGTCTGCGTGCTCTCGCTGCTCTTCTGGGCCGCCCGCGGCAGCAGACGGGCCGCCGTCAGCCCGACGTGGGTCAGCGGACAGCCCGTCGAGTCCGCGCTGTTGTGGACGAGCGCCGGCTTCAGCAAGCCGCTCCGGCTCGTGATGGAGGCCGTTCTTCGACCCCAACGGGAGATCGAGACGACGACGGTGGGCGGCATCGTGCAGGAGGTCTCGTATGCGGGCCGCGTGCCACACCTGATCGACACACACGTCTACCGGCCGGTGACGAACGGTGCGCTCACGGCTGCGGCCTGGTCACGACGGCTCCAGAGCGGGCGACTCGGTACGTACGTGCTCTATCTGATCGGGCTCGTCGTGACGATGCTGCTCGCCGTCCGACTCGGTGCCTTCTGATGACCGCGCAGTCCGCCGTCTCGGGGCTCGTTGCAGGTCGTCGGCGGCGGCGCAGTCGCGCCGCTCCTCGTCGGACTGACGCAGCAGGTGAAGGCTCGACTCCAGGGCCGGCGAGGCGCAGGGCCCCTGCAGCCGTACCGTGAGCTTCGTCGCCTCTGGGGAAAGAGCTGTGTCGACGTCGAGGGGACGACGCTCGTGTATCGCGTCGCCCCCGTGCTCGTTGCCGCCGCGATGGGGACTGCGATTCTCCTCGTTCCCGTCTCCAGCGCCGCACCCGGCCTCGGCGTCGGGCACGACGCGCTGGCTGCTGGCCGGTCTGCTCGCGCTCGGTCGACTTGCAGTCTGCGCCGCAGCGTGGGACACGTCGAACGGGTTCGCACTTCAAGGGGCGAGCCGCGATCTGACGCTCTCCGTGTTCGTCGAGGTGGCGCTCGTCCTCTCGCTCTCCGTGGCTGCGCTCGTCGCAGGCACCACCGATCTCTCGCGCATGATCGGCGGCACTGCAGGCGGTGAGCCCTGGAGCACTCCTGCACTCGGGCTCGCCGCCGTCGCGTTTGCCCTCGTGGTCGTCGCCGAAACAGGGCGGCAGCCAGTCGACAACCCCGATACCCACCTCGAGCTGACGATGATCCACGAGGGGCCGGTACTCGAGTTCGCGGGCCGCGACCAGGCACTCCTCCAGTGGGCGCTCGCCGGTCGGCATTGGATCGTGCTCGTACTGAGCTCTACGATTTTTCTGCCGCATTCGCACGACGTGTGGTGGCAGCTCGGCCTCCTCCCCGCGCTGCTCCTCGCACTGTGCGTCGTGCTTGCCGTCACCGAGACACTGGTCGCGAAAATGCGGATCTTGCTCGTGCCGCGATTGATCGGAGTAGCCGCCGCGGTGGCATTGCTGGGAATCGTCACATGGCTGGTCGGTGCCCCGTGAGCGGTCTCGCGTGGGCGATCGCCGCTCTGGGCATCGGTGTCGTCGTCGTTCGCCGCCGCTCGATCGCCGTCGCGCTCGTCACCCTACAAGCGGTTCTTCTCGCCGCCGCAGCGTTCGGCGAAGGCGGCGCAGTCGACGCGCTTGCCCTTGCACTCCGCGGCCTGCTGCTCGCGGTACTCCTCCTCTTGCTCGTCCGCAGGACACGAGAGACCCGCCCCGTACGCGCCGGCGCGGCACCGCTCGCCCGCGCGTCGGCCGCGGTGGCGCTCGCTTTGACGCTCATCTGGCTCATGCCGCCGATCGGTCTCGAGTCCCAGGCAGCGGAGCGAGCGACGCTGACGCTTGTCGCGATCGGCCTCGTGACTGCCGCGACACGCCGCGCGACGTTGTTCCAGGTACTCGGCATCGTGCTCGTCGAGAACGGACTCGCGCTCGCCGCGCTGTCGCTGCCGGGGCCGTCGGCCTCGCAGGCGATCGAGATCGGCGTCGCGGTCGACCTCATCTTCATCGCGCTTGTCGCCGGCGTCTTCCACGAGCGGATCTTCGCCGAGTTCGGAGCAGGCGACTCGGCCGCCCTCGGGAGCCTCCGTGACAACTAGGGAGTGGCTCGCCGGTGCAGTTCTCCTCGCACCGGCGGTGGGGATCGCAGCAGCCGCCGTGGCGCCTGCGCGTGCCCTGACAGCCGTGGAGACGGCGATTGCCTGCCTCACGGCGGCCGCTGCCACAATCCTGAGCGCCGTCGCCCTCGCAGAGCCGGCGCACCGCGAGATCGGGCGCTGGCTCGTTGTCGACGCGGCGGGTGGGCTGCTGATCGGCGTGATCGGGATCGTCGGCCTGACGAGCGCTCTCGTCTCGCCACAGTTCCTCGTCGGGCGCAGCGGATCGCTCTTCCGCGTCGAGCGCGCCGACCGGGTCTACTGGGCTGCATTCTTTGCCTTCTGGGCAGTCCTCCTCGCGGTTCCTCTCGCGGGAAACCTGGGCGCTGCCTGGCTCGCGATCGAGGCCACGACCGCAGCTTCCGCGCTCCTCGTCGGATTCAGCGGCCGCGCTCGTGCGCTCGAAGCGGGCTGGAAGTACCTCATCCTGACCTCGCTCGGACTCGGCGTCGCACTGCTCGGCATTCTCACGCTCAAGGCGGAGGCAGGAGGTGGAGGACTCGGCTCGCTCACCTGGAGCTCGCTCCCCCACGCGTCGCTCGATCGTGAGACGACGCTCGTCGCCTACGTCCTCCTCCTCTCGGGTCTCGCCGCAAAGATCGGCTGGGCGCCGGTGCACAACTGGCTGCCTGACGCCCACTCCGAAGCGCCGGCCCCCATCTCAGCTCTTCTCTCGGCGGCGCTGCTGCCTGCAGTGCTCCTCGTCGCGTGGCGCTCCCAGCAGGCACTCGCACCGACGATCGGACAGGAGGCAGCGGGCGACGTGCTCGTAGCGTTCGGGCTCGTCTCGCTCGCCGTCGCCGTTCCGTTTCTCTGGAGGTCGCAGGCGTGGAAGCGGCTCCTCGCCTACTCGAGCCTCGAGCACATGGGCGTGATCGGCATCGGCATCGGCTTCGGCGGAACGCTCGCCCTCGCCGGAGTGGCGGTGCACATCGTCGGCCACGCGGTCGCGAAGGCGCTCGGGTTCTACGCGGCTACGCCTCTGCTTGCGCACGATGCGCGCGCCGCAGGTCACGCAGTCGCCGGTGTCGGGAGAACGCAGCCGGCGCTCGGTGCCTCACTCGGCATTTCGCTCGGCGCGCTCTCCGGGCTACCACCGTCACCGCTGTTCGTGAGCGAGGTGCTGATCGTGGCGGGCGGATTCCAGGTCGGCCGGCCCTGGGCTGCCGGCGCGGCGGCGATCTTGCTGGCGCTCGGATTCCTCGGTCTCGCACACGCCCTCGTCGAGACGGTCGCCGGGAGACCGCGGGGCCGCGACCGGGGCCTCGCACTCGGCCTCCGACCCGTAACGCTCCTGACCGCGATCGCCGTGCCGCTCCTCCTCGGTCTCAGCGCCGCCGCGCTCTGGCTGCCGGACTCGGCGATCGTGCAGGGCCTCGTCCGAGGACTCGGATGAACGGGCTGCCGGCACCCGGTGAGACGTACCGCGACGCGGTCGCGGGCGCACTTGCCGATGGTTGGCGCTTCGGCGGCCTGCACGCCACACGCGAGCGACGGTATCCCGGCGGTGCGTACCCTGCTCTATTCTCGGGCAGGCGAACTTCGGCTCGAAACGGCGGACGCGCGTGGTTCGGTCGTCCCTACGATCGTCGACATCGCACCTGCTGCAGCCTGGGACGAGCGAGAGGCTCACGACCTCTACGGCGTGCGTTTCGACGGCCACGAGCCGCACCGTCCCCTGGTCGACCACGACCAGCCGGCTTCGCCGGTTCGCGACGCCGGTGCGCGGCCCCGACCCGTACCAGGTCGCCGTCGGGCCGATCCACGCGGGCGTCATCGAGTCGGGCCACTTTCGCTTCCATGTCGTGGGCGATCTGATCCTCCGCGTCGACGCGCGCTTGTTCTACAAGCATCGCGGTCTCGAGCGAGCAGCCGAAGGGCGCTCACTCGTCGACGGTCTCCCGATCATCGCCAGGGCCTGCGCCGGCTGCTGGGTCTCCAACGCCGTGGCCTATGCCCACGCATGTGAGGAGGCACTCGGCCTCGCCTCTACCCCGGAGCTCGCGCGGGTGCGAACGATCCTGCTCGAGCTCGAGCGGGTCTGGAACACGCTCAACAACATCGGCGCGGTCTGTGCCGGTGTCGGGCTCACAGCCGGCACGAGCCGTTTCGCCGCACTCGTCGACGACGCGAGGCGGCTGAACGAGCGGCTCACGGGTCATCGCTTCCTGTTCGGCACCGTCGACGTCGGCGGGAGCCAACTTCGCGTTGACCGACAGTTGGCAAACGAGGCACGCGCGACGCTCGAGCGCATCCGCGGTCAGTCGGCCCGCGCCTGGCACTCGCTTCTCTTCAACGGCTCGTTCATGGACCGGATGCCTGATATCGGCGTCGTCGATGCGCCGACGGTGGAAGCACTCGGAGTGGTCGGACCTGCCGCCCGCGCCGCCGGCGTGTCCGAGGACGTTCGCCAGACGAGCCCGAGGCTCGCCTATGCGGACTTCGAGCCAGCACGACTCCGACGGGAGGCGGGTGACGTGCAGGCTCGGCTCGAGCAATGGGCGCTGGAGCTCCTTCCGTGCCTCGACCTGCTCGACCGGCTGCTCTCGGAGCCGGTTGGGCCGGCCCAGGCGATCGCGGCAACCAGCCCGGAGCATCGAGTCGGGGTCGGCCGCGTGGAGGGCCCGCGAGGCGCGACGTCGTGCGTCGTCGAGAGAGACGGCGACCGGATCAGCCGGGTCCGTCTTCGCACCGGCTCGTACGCGAACTGGCCGGCGGTCGGCCATGCGGCTGCGATGAACCTCCTGCCTGACTTCCCGCTCATCAACAAGAGCTTCGAGCTCTGCTACGCGTGCGTGGACCGCTGATGCTCACGCTCCTTCGTGACCTCAGGAGATTGCGTCAGTCGGTTGCGCTGCCTGCGGCAGAACGACCAGGCTCACTCGCCCTCAGGCATGTCGACTGCGGGTCCTGCAACGGGTGTGAGCACGAGCTCGATCTCGCGTCCGGCCCGACTGTCGATCTCTCTCGCTACGGGCTCGGCATTGTCGCCTCGCCTCGGCACGCTGACGTGCTGCTCGTCACGGGGCCAGTCACCACGCGCATGCGGGTTGCGCTCCTGAGGGCGTTCGAGGCGATGCCCGAGCCCCGTCGCGTGGCCGCACTCGGAGACTGCTCTCTCGGGGTCGGCGTTCTCGGAAGCGAGTCCGAGCTCGTCGGGCGCGTCGAAGACGTCCTCCCCGTCGATTTGCGGATTCCCGGCTGCCCACCCTCGCCGGCGGCGATCGCGGCAGCTCTCATCGGCCTCATCGACCAGCGCTGAATCGACTCAGGGCAACAGGTAGCTTCTGCCGTGTGAGACGCTCTCTGAGCACGACCCCCGGTCGGCGGCGTCACACGTTGCGGTGGTTCGTCGTCTACACGGCCGCCCTCGTTGCGATCTCCGTCGGGACACTCGTGATGCACGAGTGGTCGATCGCCGCCACGGCGATAGCGATCACGATCGTGTTCGTGCTCTACGTTCGGAGGCTCTGGCGCAGGCGTTGAACCCGCCGGCGACGGTCTCCGAGGCGTGAGTCCAGGAAAACGTGTCCCAAAGAGCGGGGAGAACCATCCGAACGGATTGGAAAGACGCGGCCAAGGTGGAATAGGGTGGCCTGATGGTCGACCGGCTGGACGAGGAGCGGCTCGAGATCCTTCGCAGGTGGGGTGCCGGTCTCGCACTCGTCGACCGCGAAGAGCTCCGCGCCGCCGGCAGGGCGATCACCGTCCTGATCGAGGAGATCGACCGGCTTCAGGTCGACCTCTGGAACGCGCGGGTCGATCCACGTGAGGCGTTCGCGCCCCCGCCCGATCTGACTCCCGCGATGGCGCTGCGCCAGCGCCTGGCCCGGAGCCAGCAACAAGTCTGAGAACGTCCGAGCGGCCGCGCCCCTGGCTCATCGAGGCAGCGGGCCTCCTGCGAGTACCACGACGACGCCGGCCACACCCGCGAGCAGGAGCGTCTCAACCGCACCTCGCCGGATCACGAGCAACGAGATCGACGCCACCACCAGGACAGCGACCTGCCAGCGCTCGCCGAGGGCGCGGGCGAGCGGGATCGCCGAGCCGAGAATCGCCCCGATCGCGGCCGGCCCAGCCCCGTCGAGGAAGCTGCGCACGCGGGCGTCGGCCCGGATCAGGTCGAACCGCGACCCGCCGAGCAGGACGAACGCGAACGACGGCGCGAACGCAATCGTCGCGGCAAGCGCAGCGCCGCCGAGACCTGCCGCCGCGTACCCCACGACCGCCACGGTGTGGACGACCGGGCCCGGAGTGATCTGCCCGAGCGCGACCGCGTTCAGGAACTGGCCGCCGGTCATCCAGTGGTAGTGGTCTACTGCGTCTGCCTGCATGAGCGGGACGATGACGAAGCCTCCTCCGTAGGAGAGCGCTCCGACCTTGAGCGCGACCCACGCGACCGCGAGCAGCCCACCAGCCGCACCCACGGCGGTTGCAAATACCGGCAGCGGGACGATGGCGGGCAGCCGCCCGGCGCCGACACCACGCCGGACGACGAGCTCGATCGCGCCGCATCCGAGAATGACGAGGACGAGCCACGCGCCGATAGTCGCCGCCGAACCCGCCCCTGCAACGAGATACACGGTCCAGCGGGATGCGCTCGTCGACGCAACGCGCTGCCGGCTCGAGGGCACGAGGCTCAGCCCTGCGCGAACGGCGACCGCGGCAACAGCGGCGCCCGCCCCTGCCCCGGCACCGAGCACCCAGCGAGGTGGTGCCGACGCGAAGAAGAGAACCGACAGAGCCACGATGAGGACGAGACCTGGAACGATGAACGCGACACCGCCGACGAGCGCCCCCAACCGCCCGCGCAACCTGAAGGCGCAGTAGATAGCGAGTTGTGTCGAGGCCGGGCCGGGCAGGAGATTGCAGGCAGCGATCGCATCCTCGAACTCCGTCTCGGTCAGCCACGCTCGTCTGCGAACGCAGAGATCGCGGAGGAGTGCGATGTGCGTGGGTGGGCCCCCGAAGCCGATGCAGCCGATCCTGCCCCACTCGCGCAGAACCATCGTCAAGCTCACGCGCGGTGTCGCGACGGCCGCCACGCTCTCAGAGTAGGCGAACCCACCGGTCGCTCCGGCGTCTGCCGCGGCGCGCCCGATGAGTACCCGCGTCGGCCTACGTACAGGCGGTGGTGGTGATGCCTCCCGAGGAGCCGCTCTTGTAGTAGGTGACGCCGCCCTGCGAGTTGCTGATGCAGTAGTTCGAGCCGGTCGCGGAGACGACGGTGACCGCCACGCTGGCGTCGATCGCCTTGAGTCCAGCGAGCGTCATCCCGGTATAGGTGTCGTGGTCGGCGTAGTACGTCTCGACGACGGGGACGGCCGACCGGACGTTCGCCTGCGCAGCCGTCTGGCTGGCGCGGCCCCTGAAACCGAGATACGAGGGGACGGCAATCGCGAGCAGGATGCCGATGATGACGAGCACGATGAGGAGCTCGATCAGGGTGAACCCGGACTCCTCCGAGGTCCGGTCGCGCAGCGTGGGTGGTGCGGGTGACACATCTGCTCCTTCGAGCGTGGGTTGACTTTGGTGTTCACCCATCGTCGGCAGCAGGGGGCGATCGAACATCCCCCTTTTGGGTGAGGCGGTACGACACCGCCGGCGAGGACCCGGCGAGTGGGTGACTGGTCGCCCCCTTTTGGGTGGGGCCGCAAGACCAAGCGGGCGAGGAGGCTCGCGGACGGGAACGTCAGACCCAACCCACACGACGCCCGAAGCGGATGAAGGGACTCGAACCCTCGACCTTCTGCATGGCAAGCAGACGCTCTAGCCAACTGAGCTACATCCGCGTGAGGGGCGGAGTATAGCGACGCTCCGCCCGAGGCGGCATCGGCTCCTCGGTGGACGGCGGCGCGCCCGCGCGGCTGACCTCCCGCACGGGCCGCGACCGAGAACGTCCCGGAGCGCTACGCGATCGGCTCCGCGGCCGGCTCGAGCGCGACGCGGGCCGCTTCGGCCCGGTTGACGGCGTTGACGATCGCGCGCAGCGACGCCGTCAGGATCGACCCGTGCACGCCGACGCCCCAGAACGCCTCGTCGTCGACGTCCGCCTCGACGTAGGCGGCAGCCTGTGCGTCCGCGCGCGCGGCCATGGCGTGCTCGTGGTAGTCACGGATCGAGATCGAGACCCCGAACGCCTTCGAGAACGCGTCGACGAGCGCAGCGAGCGGCCCGTTGCCCTCGCCCTCGATCACCCGCTCCTCGCCGTCGACGCGCAGCCGGGCGGCGATCTGGTCGGAGTCCTCCTCGCTCGAGTGCGTGTACGCGACGAGCTCGTACGGGGTCACGTGGTCGAGGTAGTGCGTGGTGAACGCGTCCATCAGCTCCCCGGTCGCAGCTCTCCCCCACGCGCGTCGGTGATCTGCTGCACCCTGCGCGCGAAGTCGACCTGCAGCCCGCGGGGCAGCTCGAGATTGTGATCGGTCGCCATCAGGTAGGCGACGCCGCCCTTGCCCGACTGCGAGTTGACGCGGATGATCGCCTCGTAGCTCCGGCCCACGTCCTTCGGGTCGATCGACAGATACGGGACGTCCCAGAGTTCCGAGCCCGAGCGCGCCTGCGCGTCCATCCCCTTCTTGATCGCGTCCTGGTGTGAGCCCGAGAATGCGGTGTAGACGAGATCGCCGACATACGGGTGTCGCGGGTGCACGGGCAGCTCGTTGCATTCCTCCACGATCGTGCGTGTCTCGTCGATCTGCGACAGGTCGAGTCCCGGGTCGACGCCCTGAGTGAGGAGGTTGAGCGCGATCGTGACGAGATCGACGTTGCCGGTGCGCTCGCCGTTGCCGAACAGCGTCCCTTCCACGCGCTCGGCGCCGGCCATCAGACCCAGCTCGGCGGTCGCGACGGCCGTGCCTCGGTCGTTGTGGGGGTGAACCGAGAGGATGGACGCGTCACGGAAGGAGAAGTGGCGGCCGAACCACTCGATCCGGTCGGCGTACACGTTGGGCGGGAACTGCTCGACCGTCGTCGGCAGGTTGACGATCATCTTCTCGGTCGGCGTCGGCCCCCACGCAGACGCGACCTGCTCGCAGATCTCGACCGCGTAGTCGAGCTCGGTGTGGTGGAAGCTCTCCGGCGAGTACTGGAACACGATCTCCGTCGAAGTCTCGGCCGCGAGGCGCTTGCACAGCTTCGTCCCGTTCACGGCGAGTGCGGTGATCCCGTCGCGGTCGAGGCGGAAGACGACGCGGCGCTGCGTCACGGAGGTCGAGTTGTAGAGGTGGACGATCGCGCGCCTCGCGCCCTCGATCGACTCGATACGTGCGCTCGATCAGCTCGGGCCGGGCCTGCGTGAGAACGGCGATCGTGACGTCGGCCGGGATCAGCTCCTCCTCGACGAGCGTGCGCACGAAGTCGAAGTCCGCCTTCGAGGCCGACGGAAACCCGACCTCGATCTCCTTGATCCCGAGGGCGACGAGCAGGTCGAAGAAGCGACGCTTGCGCCCGAGATCCATGGGATTGACGAGCGCCTGGTTGCCGTCGCGAAGATCGGTCGAGCACCAGATCGGCGCCTGCGTCAGGACCGCGTCCGGCCAGGTGCGGTCGGGCAGGGTGACGGTCTCGTAGGGACGGTACTTCTGGAACGGCATCGAACTCGGGCGCTTCGACATTCGGGTCAGCTCCTCCGGAGGACGGACTTCTCCCGCTGGGTGCGGGTGCACGGGTACGGATATGTCGTCACTCGATTCCCCTAGCGGGGAAGGAGGAGGGCGAGCAGGAGCAGGCCGGCCGAAGGAGAGACGCAGGAGCCTGTCATCGCGTCCACACGATAGCCGAGGCGGCCCCGCAGGGCAATCGCCGCCCGGACCGGGTCACACGCGTCACGCTCGGAACGGCGTCAGACATCGGCGTCGAGCGCGTCGTTCACGAGCTGGTCTGCGAGCGTGTTGTGTTCACGGCGGACCGCGGTGTACGTGACGTCCCCGACCGCCCGCGCGAGCCGCGTCGCCTCGATGCTGAGCTCGCGGAGCGCCGCGTTCTTGACCTTGTATTCGCCGCGCATCTGCTTGACCACGAGCTCGGAGTCGGAGACGACCTCGATCTCCGTGAGCCCCAGCTCTGCGGCGCGTCGTAGGCCGTTCACGAGCGCGGTGTATTCGGCGACGTTGTTCGTCTGGATGCCGATCGCATCACCCCGGGCGTCGAGCACGGTCCCGTCCTCTCCTCCAGCACGAACGCGGCTGCCGCCGGGCCAGGGTTGCCCCGGGCGCCGCCGTCGGTGTAGAGACGGACGCGCATCAGGGGACGTCGAACACGATGCCCTGCGCGAGCGGTAGCTCGCTCGTGAAGTTGACGGTCGCGGTCTGCCGGCGCATGTACGCCTTCCAGGCGTCGGACCCCGACTCGCGTCCGCCGCCCGTCTCCTTTTCGCCGCCGAAGGCGCCGCCGATCTCGGCGCCGCTCGGACCGATGTTGACGTTCGCGATCCCACAGTCCGAGCCGGAGCTCGCGAGAAAGCGCTCCGCTTCGCGCAGGTCGGTCGTGAAGATCGACGAGGCGAGACCCTGCGGCACTCCGTTCTGGAGCGCGATCGCCTCTTCGGGCTGCGAGTAGGTGAGCACGTAGAGGATCGGTGCGAACGTCTCCCGTTCGACGACGGCCGTCTGCGCGGGCATGCGGACGAGCGTCGGAGCTGCGTACCACGCATCGGGATACTCGTCCTCGAGCGCCCGGTTCCCGCCCACGACGACGGTTCCGCCGTCGTCGACGGCCTCGGCGAGGGCCGCTTCGTAACGCTCGAACGACGTCGCCGGTGACGAGCGGGCCGACCAGAATCCCCGGCTCGCGCGGATCTCCGATCGGCACGCCGCGGTAGGCAGTCGCGAGCCGCTCCACCACCTCGTCCACGATCGACTCGTGCACGATCAGCCGACGCAGGCTCGTGCAGCGCTGTCCCGCCGTGCCGACAGCCGAGAAGAGGACGCCGCGAACGACGAGGTCGAGGTCTGCGCTCGGAGCGACGATGGCCGCGTTGTTGCCGCCGAGCTCGAGCAACGAACGTCCGAGGCGGCCGGCGATCCTCGGTGCGAGCGCCTTCCCCATCTCCGTCGATCCGGTTGCCGACACGAGCCGGATCCGGGGATCGTCGGCGAGCTGCACAGCCCGGTCGGCGCCGCCGATCACGAGCTCCGCGAGCCCGTCGGGAACACCACCGAGCCGCTCACCCGCCCGCTCGAGGAGCGACATGCACGCAAGGGCCGTCAGCGGCGTCCGCTCGGAGGGCTTCCAGATCACCGGGTCGCCGCAGACGAGCGCGAGCGCCGCGTTCCAGCTCCACACGGCCACCGGGAAGTTGAATGCACTGATCACCGCGACCGGCCCGAGTGGATGCCAGGTCTCCGTGAGGCGATGACCCGGGCGCTCGGACGCGATCGAGCGGCCGTACAGCTGGCGCGAGAGGCCGACCGCGAAGTCGCAGATGTCGATCATCTCCTGCACCTCGCCGAGACCCTCCTGCGCGATCTTCCCGACTTCCAGCGTGACGAGCGCGCCGAGCGTCTCCTTCTCGCGGCGCAACTCGTCGCCGAGGAGCCGGACGAGCTCGCCGCGATGCGGGCCTGGGACGTCGCGCCACGCGGCGAATGCTGAAGCCGCCCTTCCGACAGCGGCCTCGGTCGCCTCCGCGCCGGTGCGGCGCACGCGCGCGATCTCCTGACCCGTGATCGGCGTCCTGACGACGAGATCGCCGCCTTCCACCGTGTCGCGGGCGACGCCCAGGCGCTCGAGCAGCGCCGCTCCGTCCTGCTCGCTCACACTCAGAAGCGTTCGATGCTCGGGATCAAGCGGCCGTCGTCCGTGACCGTGGCGTTCCAGTCCTGGAAGCTCGGATCGAGATCGGTGATGTCCTGGCCGCGCTCGGCAACGCGCACCGGCTGCGCCGACTCGGGTGAGACGCGGTACTGGTACCACGAGATGTCCCAGGCGAATGTCAGCACCATCTCCGAGTTGACGCCGGAGAGAGGCATGATCGACGCCTGAGGTTCCCCGAGTGCCTTCGAGACCCCCGCGATCGTCCGGCGGAACTGCGTCGCGTTGAAGAGCTCCGCGGCCTCCACGAGCGCGATCTCGTCGTTCCCGAGACGGCGAAGGATCGGTTCGCTCAGGACCGGCTCGAACTCCTCTTCGCGGGCGCCGAGGAGCGAATGCCAGAGAGAGCGCTGCCTGCGCTTCCGGGCGGCGGGCTGCAGCAGCGGGGAGGCCGCAGCACCCTCCCGGACCCAGCCGTTGTCGCTCGCCGTTTCCGTGCACAGCGGGCACACGTCCACGAACCTGGTTCCGTCGGGCGAGTACCTGAGTGCGCGCTCGCCCTGGAGGAGCGTCCGCTCGCAAAAGGTGCAGGTTCGTACCGCCGTTGCTCTGATCACACGCATGGGACGCTCACTATAGCCCGGGTGCAGGGACTTTCCTACCGCCGCTTCAGGCGTGGACGAGCTCGCGGGCCTTCTGCGTCTCCTCGATCACCTTCTGGGCGACGTGCGCCGGCACTTCCTCGTAGCGCAGGAAGTGCATCGAGTAGTCACCGCGTCCACCGGTCATCGAGGTGAGCGACTG
Organism: uncultured Thermoleophilia bacterium; assembly: GCA_963721955.1. Taxonomy (GTDB): domain Bacteria; phylum Actinomycetota; class Thermoleophilia; order Gaiellales; family Gaiellaceae; genus Gaiella. The sequence continues at coordinate 30,903 of CAVRKG010000004.1, forward strand.
GGCATACGTGAGGATCTCCGCCATCGGCACCTCCGCCTTCACGGTGGTCATCCCCGCCGCCGGCTCCATCCCCTGGAGCCTGCCGCGCCTCGAGTTGAGATCGCCGTTGACCGAGCCGACCGCTTCGTCCGGCACGGTCACCTCCAGCTCCATGATCGGCTCGAGCAGTGTCGGTGTCGCCCGCGCGTACGCCTCTTTCCAGGCAAGCGAGCCGGCCACCTTGAACGCCATCTCCGACGAGTCGACGTTGTGGTACGAGCCGTCGACGAGCCGCACGCGCACGCCCTGAACCGGTGCGCCGGCGAGCTCGCCGTGCGCCATCGCCTCCTGGATCCCCTTGTCGACGGCAGGTCGGAAGCTCTGGGGGATGACGCCGCCGACGATCTGGTCGACGAACTCGTACCCCACGCCGCCGTCGATCGGCTCGATGACGATGTGGCAGTCGCCGAACTGGCCTCGGCCCCCGGTCTGCTTCTTGTAGCGGCCGTGCGCGCGGGCTTCCGAGCGGATCGTTTCCAGGTACGGCACGCGCGGCGGGTGCAGCTCCACGTCGATCCCGAATCGACGGTTGGCGCGCTCGAGCGCGACCTCGACATGCATCTGGCTCATGCCGGAGAGGATCTCCTCGCCGGTCTGCTGGTCGCGACGAAGACGCAGCGTCGGGTCCTCCTCCGCCAAGCGTCGGATCGCAGTCGCCACCTTCTCCTCTTCTCCCTTTATCTTGGGCGTGATCGCGAAGCTCATGACAGGCTCGGGGAACGCGATCTCGGGCAGCTCGGAGGTGATTTCGCGGTCGGTGAGGAGATCACCCGTCCGCACGTCCTTGAGCTTGGCGACGGCGCCGATGTCCCCCTCGCCGAACTCCTTCACGTTGGAATTCCCTTTGCCCTGGAGCTGCAGCAGTGTTCCCATCCGCTCCTTGGCATGCCCGCGCGTGTCGATCAGCGTCGAGTCGGCGGTCACCGCACCCTTGAGCACGCGGAAGAGGTTGATCCGCCCGGCGAACGGATCGGCGAGTGTCTTGAACACGAACGCGGCTGTCTCTGCGTCCTCGATCTCGATCGGCGCGCCCTTCTTCGCGGGGGACGGAACTCCCTCGACGATGAGGTCGAGCAGGGCGTGCGTGCCGAGGTTCTTCGTCGCCACACCACACGCGACCGGGAACACCTCACCGCGGGTGATCGCCAGCTTCAGCGCAGATGCGACCGCATGGCTGTCGAGCTCCTCACCTCCGAGGTACGCCTCCATGAGCGCATCGTCCGTCTGCACGACCTCGTCGAGCAGCTTCTCCCGATACTCCTGCGCGACCTCGAGCATTTCCGCCGGGATCGGGCCGGGCTCGCCCTCCTTCTCCCCGTCCGGATTCGCATACGCGCACATGTGAAGCACATCGACGATGCCCGAGAGCTCTTGCTCCGAGCCAATGGGAAGGTGCACCGCCACGCAGCGCGACGAGAACTGTTCCTGGATCTGTGCGAGGGTCCGGTAGAAGTCGGCGCGCTCGCGATCGAGCATGTTGACGAAGAGAACGCGGGCGAGCCCGAGGTCGTCGGCCAGGTGCTTGACCCTCGCCGTGCCCACCTCGAGCCCCATCACACCGTTGACGACGACGAGGGCGCCCTCGACGACCCGCAGCGAACAGCGCGCCTCGCCCTGGAAGCTCGGGTCACCCGGCACGTCGATCAGGTTGATCTTCCGGCCCTGCCAGTTCGTGTGCGCGAGGGTCAGCGAGATCGACATCCTGCGCCTCTGCTCGTCCTCGTCCCAGTCGCAAACGGTGGAACCCGATTCGATCGAACCGAGCCGGTTGATCTCGTCGGTCTGGTAGAGCAGCGCTTCGACGAGCGACGTCTTGCCGGTGCCCCGATGGCCGACGACGGCAACGTTGCGGATCTTTCCGGGCTCGACTGCGGCCATGGCGTCCATCCTCCTCGGGAAATGTCCTTCTTCCCGAGTCTAAAGGGACGCCGCAAAGCGGTGCAAGCGAGGTGCCCGGGCGCGCTGCTACGTCTCGGCGGGCTCCCGGACGCCCGCCGACGAGCCGGGCCTTCAGGCGCAACACGGCCTTCGTGTGGAGCTGCGAGACGCGCGACTCGGTGACGCCGATGACCTCGCCGATCTCCCGGAGCGTCAGCTCCTCGTAGTAATAGAGCGTGACGACGAGTTTCTCCCGCTCCGGTAGCCGGGCGATCGCCTCACCGAGTGCCTCACGCATCTCCGTCTGCTCGAGCGAGAACTCCGGGTCGGGTGCGCGCTCGTCCTCGATCGTGTCGATGAGCGCTATCTGGTCTCCCCCGGCCGACGGCGACCACAGCTCGTCGAGTGCAGCCATCGAGGATCGCGAGATCTCGGACAGGCTGCCTTCGAGCTCTGCCGTCGTGATCCCGACCTTCTCGGCGATCTCCTCGTCGGTCGGCGCACGATGCAGACGCCGCTCGAGCTCGGCGATCGCGCGTTCGATCTCTCTCGCCCGCGTCCTCACCGAGCGCGGCACCCAGTCGAGCGAGCGGAGCTCGTCGATGATCGCGCCCTTGATCCGACTGATCGCATAGGTCTCGAACTTGATCTCCCGGTCGGGATCGAACCGCTCGATCGCGCCGATCAGCCCGAGGAGACCGTACGAGACGAGATCCTGCTCGTCGACGTGCGTCGGGAGCGTCGCGCCGATGCGCCCCGCGGCGAACTTGACGAGCGGCGCGTACGTCAGGATCAGCCGGTCGCGCAACTCCTGGTCGCGGGTACGCCGGTATTCCTGCCAGAGCGCATGCGTCTCGCTTCCAGGCTTCGTGGACACGAGGACAGAATACGCCGTGGGCGCGCGAAACCTTCTTTCAGCGGCTACGGGCCACGCTTTCCGGCCGAGATCAGCCATCCAGAGGGCGAGGCCGGCCGCTGCAATGCCGATCACGATCGCTCGTCCACCGGAGGCGATCGCGTACACCGCAAGCCCGCCGAGGGCCACAGCGATCGTCGAGAAGAGGACCGAGAGCGCGCGACGCTGCACGATGCCGAGGCTACACTGGGGCGTGCAACCCAGGGGCGTGGCTCAATTGGTAGAGCACCGGTCTCCAAAACCGGGGGTTGCAGGTTCGAGTCCTGCCGCCCCTGTTGGTCCGCAGATTCGAAATCCCCGAGTGGGGATTTCGAATCGCGAGAAGCCGGTTGGTCCGCAGATTCGAAATCCCCGAGTGGGGATTTCGAATCGCGAAAACCCCTGAAGCCAGGGAGCCTGCGGCTCCCTTGCTGGTCCGCAGCCGTGAAACCCCGAATGGGGATTTCACGTCGCGAAAACCCCTGAAGCCAGGGAGCCTGCGGCTCCCTTGCTGGTCCACAGCCGTGAAATCCCCGAATGGGGATTCGATCGCGAAAACCCCTGAAGCCAGGGAGCCTGCGGCTCCCTTGGGAACCCTCTCTTGCAGCGAGGGCCGGTGCCCGGCCAGGTCCGAATCTCCGTGGCCGCTGAGAGCGGGAGCCGGTGCCCGGCTTCAGCCGGGCGCCAGGGTGTGGGGTGCCTCCGATCCCACTCCGTCACGGCTCCCGACGCGGTGGCGGAAACACCCTCTCCCTAGCCGCCGGACGGACCTACCCCGGGTTCCAGCGCACCGGGACGGCATCCGGTTTGCGAAACACGAGTCCCCGCACGGCACACGGTCGCTCCCGATCGAGCCGCAACCCGGGTAGGCGCTCGAGCGTACGCGCCACGGCAGTACACGTCTCGAGCCGCGCGAGGTGCATGCCCAGGCACACATGCGGGCCGTGCGCGAAGGCGACCTGAAGGCGCGCGTTCTCGCGCCGCACGTCGAAGCGGTCCGGGTCGACGAACACGGCTGGATCGCGATTGGCACCCGCGATGGAGAGCGTGACGAGATCACCACGCCGCACAGAGGCGGCGCCGAAATCGACATCGCGGACGGCATAACGGTCGACGACGGCCGCGGCCGGCTCGAGGCGCAGCGACTCCTCGACCGCGTTGGCGATCAGGCCCGGATCGTCTTCGACGAGATCCTTCTGATCCTCGTGCGAAAGCAGATGAAGGAACGAGGACGCGATCATCGCCTCCGTCGTCTCGATGCCGCCGAACAGCAGCACCGCAGCGTTGGATGCGACCTCCTCCCGCGAGAGACCTCCGGCGTCGCCGGCGGCAGCTGCGACGAGCGACGTCGAGGCGTCACGGTCGAGCGCGGGATCGACAGCCGAGCGAAGGGCTGCGAACGCCAGCCGACCGGTGCCGTCCGGCTCGAGGCCCGCCGTGATCGCAGTGACCTCGGCGACGATGTCCGAGTACCACTCGAGCGCCACCCTCGAATCGACCTCCTCCAGTCCGAGCGCGTGAACCATGGTCTGGACCGCGAGCGGACCTGCCACGTCTCTGCGTAGGTCGGCCGCACCGTGGTGCACGATGAGGTCGAGCAGGCGATCGACCTCATCGGTGACGATGGCCGTGAACCGCGCGCGGATCGCGTCGAGACGAAACGGGGCCGCAAACGGATCGCGCTGGCGCCGGTGCGAGGGGCCGTCCAGCGAGAGCATGCTCGGGCCCACGACCTGGGCCGTCGAGAAGCGCGGATCGTCGACGGTGAATGTCTCCGCATCCCGCATCGCCTGCACGACGAGATCGCGACGCGTGACCACCCACGCGTTCAGTGCGGGCAGCCACGAGACCGGCTCCCGAGCACGCAGGCGCGCCAGAACCGGGTGCGGGTCGCGCTCGAGCTCTGCAAGCGTGACGGCCGCACCGAGCGGGAAACCTTCTGTCCCCATCCCGCCGAGGATAGACACCCGCGGGCACGCCCGACGGTCGCGTAGAATCGGGCGATGGCTCTCGACGTCGCCGCGTTCATGTCGACGCTCCTCCTCGTCCCACCCGTGGGCAGCTGACCCTGCCGATGAGCGATCCGCCGCGCACCCCCACCCTTCCGCTGACCGGAGGCTGCCTGTGCGGAGGCGTGCGCTTCGAGGTGTCAGAGGTCCCACTGCTCGCGTCGTACTGCCACTGCACCCGCTGCCAGCGGCGCACCGGTTGCAGCGCCTCGGCGCAGGCACGCATCGTCCCCGGCACGCTCCGCCTCGTATCCGGCGAGGAGCTCCTTTCGGCATTCCAGCCGGAGGACGGGTTCGGAAAGGTGTTTTGCACCTCGTGCGGGACGGCGCTGTGGTCGGTCGATCCGACCGACGGAAGCGTTTCCGCGGTGCGACTCGGAGCGTTCGACGACGATCCGGGAGTGAGGCCGTCGTATCGTCAATTCACGGACTACGCCGCCGCTTGGGAGTCGATGCCGGACGACGGCCTGCCCCGCTATCCGGAGTCTCGCCCGAGGCAGAACTGAGGCTCTGGGCCGGGATGGGCCGCCGCATTCGGTCTGGCAGCCGTCTGCGCCGGCGCGTACGCTCGCTGGGCATGCACCGGCCCTCGCCTGAACCTCGATCCGGTCGCCGATGACCGTCCTGACGAGTCGGGTCGACCGCACATCGACGACCTTCGCAGAGCGGCGGGCCGGGATGGAGCGCCTCGTTGCCGAGCTGCGCGAGCGATCCGCGCTCGTCGCCACCGGAGGCGGCGATCAGGCGACGGAGCGCCACCGCTCGCGCGGCAAGCTCACGGCCCGGGAACGCATCGACCGACTCGTCGATCCCGGCACGGCGTTCCTCGAGCTGAACGCCCTCGCAGCGTGGGAGATGTACGACAACCAGGCTCCCGCGGCCGGAATCGTGACGGGCGTCGGCGTGATCGAGGGCCGCTGCTGCGTCGTCGTCGCGAACGACGCCACGGTCAAGGGCGGCACCTACTTCCCACTCACGGTCAAGAAGCACCTACGCGCCCAGGAGGTTGCCGAGCAGAACAACCTTCCGTGCGTGTATCTCGTCGACTCGGGTGGTGCGTTCCTCCCCCTCCAGGCGGACGTGTTCCCCGACCGGGATCACTTCGGGCGCATCTTCTACAACCAGGCCCGGCTCTCGGCCCGGAATATCCCCCAGATCGCGGTCGTGATGGGATCGTGCACCGCGGGCGGCGCCTACGTCCCCGCGATGAGCGACGAGACGGTCATCGTCGAGGGAACCGGCACGATCTTCATCGGCGGCCCACCGCTCGTGAAGGCCGCGACGGGAGAGGACGTCACCGCCGAGGAGCTCGGAGGCGCGACACTGCACACGCGCCGTTCGGGGGTGGCCGACCACTACGCGGTGTCGGATGAACACGCCCTGGCGCTCGCCCGGCAGATCGTGTACCACCTCGGCGATCCCGCGCCGCCACCGTGGGAGGTCGCAACACCGGAGCCGCCGGCCGTCGACCCGGCCGATCTCTACGGCATCGTCCCCGACCACTACCGCCACGAGCTCGATCCGCTCGAGGTCATCGCTCGACTCGTCGACGGGAGCCGGTTCCACGAGTTCAAGACGCTGTACGGCGACACACTCGTGTGCGGGTTCGCGCGAATCGAGGGCCACCCCGTCGGGATCCTGGCGAACCGTGGCGTCCTCTTCGCCGAGTCGTCCCAGAAGGGGGCGCACTTCATCGAGTTGGCCTGCAAGCGACGGATCCCCCTCGTCTTCCTCCAGAACATCACCGGCTTCATGGTCGGCAAGGATGCGGAGGAGGGCGGCATCGCGCGCGACGGGGCAAAACTCGTGACTGCGGTGGCGTGTGCCGAGGTGCCGAAGTTCACGGTGGTCACCGGCGGCTCGTTCGGTGCCGGCAACTACGCCATGTGCGGTCGGGCGTACGGGCCGCGGCAGCTGTGGATGTGGCCGAACGCGAGGATCTCGGTCATGGGCGGCGAGCAGGCTGCGACCGTCCTCTCGATGGTCGGGGATGCCGACCCCGACGAGATTCGCGCGACGTACGAGACGGAGGGCTCGCCGTACTTCTCCACGGCGCGCCTCTGGGACGACGGCATCATCGATCCCCTCGATACTCGACGCGTGCTCGCGCTCGGACTCGCCGCCGCCGCCAACGGGCCGGTGCCCGAGACGACGTTCGGCGTCTTCCGCATGTAGCGACGTACGGCGCCGCGAGTATCGTCAGAATGAGATTCTTCGACCGAGGAGGACCATGGCGCACATCGTGGTCGACGCCGACGAGATCGAGCTCACCTGGGGTACGCATCGACGTGTCCGGCATGCGCTCGGCGGCACGTCGTTCGGTCTCAATCAGGTCGACTTCCCGCCCGGCAAGGTCGGGCCCGAGCACGACGAGCTCGAGTCAGGGCACGAGGAGGTCTACTACTGCCTCTCCGGCGGCGGGAGCATGACGGTCGACGGCGAGCAGATCGAGATGCTCCCGGGGCGCTACATCCTCGTCTCGCCGCGGTCGAAGCGGCAGTGCATCGCCGGTGCCGAGGGGATGTCGTTCATCTGCATCGGCGGCGTGCCCGGCATCGAGTTCCGGGACTGATTGCCCCCGACGATTCAGACGAAAAGAGACTCAGGCCGCTGCCGCGCGGGCCGAAGCCTCGTCGACGAGAGCGTCGACGACCGATCGGAGCTGACCACGGAGCTGTGCGTCGGGCGCAGCGAGGTGCTCGTGCGCCTTCCCGACGGACAGCTCGGCAGCGACGACCCGGGCGCCCATGATGCCGAGCACCTTGCGCGTCTCCGCGTGGGCCCAGACGCCGCCGAAGGCGCCGGGGCTCGCGCCGATCACGGCGACCGGCACGTTGCGGAATGCGCTCGTGTCGCGTGGCCGCGAGCCCCAGTCGAGGGCGTTCTTGAGCGCTCCCGGGATCGAGCCGTTGTATTCCGGGGTGGCGATCAGGACTGCGTCGGCGCCGGCCACGGCCGACCGGAACGCCGCGACGGGCAGCGACGTCGTCGCCTCGTCGTCCTGGTCGAACGCGGGCAGGTCACGAAGGCCGTCCCAGAGGGCGAGCTCGACGCCCTCCGGGAGGGTGTCGGCAGCGAGCGCGAGCAGCTGCCGGTTGAGCGAGTCCGCGCGCAGGCTGCCGGCGATGCCGAGAATCTTCATCGCACTACGCCTCTCGACCAGCTCGAGCTCGGCGATCAACCTGACGTCGTTGCCGACCGCAAATCCGCCGGTCGGGAGCGGTGCGTTCCAGTCGAGCCCGAACGCCGTTCGGTCGATGACCGTCTCGAGCTCGAGTCCGAGGCGCGAGCTGCCGTCGAACGCGTGGGTGACCGGGCCGCTGATCGTGCCCGTGATCTTCACCGGCCGCGTCACTCCCTTGATCGTCAACTCACCGTCGATGTCGAGATCGTCGCCCGAGACGCCGATCGCCGTCGAGCGGAACGTAAGCTGGGGGTTCCGCTCGGCGTCGAAGAAGTCCGGCGAGAGCAGGTGCCCGTTGAGATTCGGCTCCGAGACGGTGATCGAGGCAACCTCGACGGTGCCACGAAGGCCGTCCCCGTCGAGCGCCACGTCGAACGTCTCGAAACCGCCGCGGAAGTTCGCGACGACCATGTGCTTGACCGAGAAGCCGATGGTCGAGTGGGTCGGATCGATCCGCCAGGTTCCGACGGGCAAAGCGGTGCGAAGATCGGAAATCGTGCTCACAGGTGGTCCTTTCTCGCTAGTATTTGATGACTCAACCATCGTAGCGGAGAATTCATTGTCTCGTCAAGTATTGATCCCTCAAGTTTCCGCACAGACCGTCTTTGCGCGGCTGCTGCACGCCAACGGGTCGCTGATGCGTGCCGTCGAGGCCAGGCTGCTCGCTGCGCACCGGCTCAGCGCGAACGACTTCGAGACCCTCCTCCACCTCGCGCAGGCCGAGCACGGGGCTCTGCGGCGCATCGATCTCGCCGAGCGTCTCCGCCTCACGCCGTCGGGCGTCACCCGCCTGCTCGACGGTCTCGAAGAGGCGGGCCTGACCACCCGTGACACCTGCGCCACGGACGCCCGGGTCGTCTACGCCGTGATCACAGACGATGGCCGCGAGATGCTGCAACTCGCCGCGCGCACCCACGCCGCCGCCTGCGAGGAGCTGATCGGGGCGTTTCTCTCCCCCGAGGACCTCGACGAGCTGAGCCGTCTCCTCGGCCGACTTCCCGGCGGCGACGACGCCGAGCGACTCTGCCCCGGCGACACGTAGAACACGAGCAGCAGCTACAGCGACGCGAGCCACGCTCCGAGCTCGTTGGCCTCGGCCGCCGAGAGGTCGCGGAGCGGTGCGCGGACGTCGGATCCGACCGGCACACCCTGCGCGGCCAGGATCCGCTTCATCGCAGCCTGCCGCGGGAACCGCTCGATAGCCGCCCGGAGAGAGGCGAGCCCCTCTGCTCCGGCCGCCGTCGGCTCGCGCACGACCGCCACGACCTCCTCGGGAAACGCCGACGCCAGCGCCGAGACCGCGCCCACCGCGCCGCCGTCGATGCCGCGGTGGATGAGCGCCTCGGGCCCGACGAGCACGTCGAGGTCGAGGGTGAGATACGGCTCGAACGCCTCCCACGGGGCGTCACTCACCTTGAGCCCCGCAAAGTTCGAAGCCGTGTCACGGAGTTCGTGCAGGACGCCGAGCGAGACTGCGTACCCGCTCGTGCGCGCGAACTCGTAGACGTAGAACGGGGCCGGCGCACAGGCGGCCGCGGCGGCGGCGAAGTGGGCGAGCTGAGCAGCCTCGTCGAGAGGGAAGTACGGCGGGCCGATGACCGCGACCGCCGTCGCTCCGGCCTCGGCGGCGTCCGCAGCAAGCACGATCGTGTCAGCGGTCGTCTGCGCTCCGCAATGGGCGGCGACGGCAACCCTGCCGCCGGCCGCCTCGAGGAAGAGTCGAAGGCCACGCTTGCGCTCGGCCACGGAGAACAGCACTCCCTCCCCGTTCGTGCCGAACGCGAGGACGCCGTCGAGTCCCGCAGCCACATATCGCTCGAGGAGGGGAGCGAACGCACCCTCGTCCAGCCGGCTCCCACCCGCCGCAAGCGGTGTCACGGACGCGGCCAGGGTGCCGCGGAGCCTGGCGCCGGTAACCATCGTGCGACTCTAGACTGAGGGCACATGGGCGCGCTGCGGATCGAGTGGGATGACGACGTCCTACGTCTCACCCTCTGTCGCCCCGCCACGCGAAATGCGTTCGACGCTGCGCTGGTGGCGGAGCTGGGAGAGGCGTTCGTCGACGTCGGCAGGGCCCGTGCGGTCGTTCTCGCAGGTGAGGGAGCGAGCTTCTGCGCCGGCGCCGACATCGAGTGGATGCGGAACTCGGCCGCGCTGACCAACGAGGAAAACGTCGCCGACGCCAACGCACTGCGCCGCCTCCTCGATGCGATCGACACGTGTCCCGCGCCGGTGGTCGCGCTCGTGCAGGGACACGCGATCGGCGGTGGCGCCGGCCTCGTGGCGACCGCGGACATCGCCATCGCGCACGAGAAGACCGTGTTCGCGTTCTCCGAGGTGAAGCTGGGGATCATCCCCGCCGTCATCTCGCCGTACGCGCTGCGGAAGATCGGTGAGAGCGCCGCCCGACGCTACTTCGTGACGGGCGAACGGTTCGACGCGGCGACGGCGCTGAGAATCGGGCTCGTCCACGAGGTCGCGGCCGATCTCGAGGACGCGCTCGCCGCCATCGTCGCCGAGCTCCGCACGGCGGGGCCACGGGCCGCCCGACACGCAAAGCGCCTCGTGCTCGACCGCCCGGACGGCCCCGAGACGGCCCGCCTGATCGCCGAGCGGCGCGCGAGCGCAGAGGGCCAGGAGGGCCTGCAGGCGTTCATCGACGGACGCGTGCCGGGGCGCCCCGGGCTTCGCGTCGTGGAGCCCGCCGCAGCCCGACGAGGGCTAGAGAGAGGCGAGCACGTCGTCCGTGCTCCAGACCTGGCCGAAGACACGCGCGAAACCCGAGAGAGCCGCACGGTGATGCCGCTCGACGAACGTGGCAGTCGCATCCTCCACGACGATCACGTCGAAGCCCCGGTCGGCGGCGTCACGGGCGGTCGTCTCGACGCACATGTCGGTCGCCATCCCCACGACGACCAGCGCCTGGATCCCCATGTTCCGCAGCAGCCACTCGATGCCGGTCGAGTTGAAGGCACTCGACGTGTTCTTGTCGAGCACCAGCTCACCCGCCGCGGGCTCGAGCTGCGCGATCACCTCGTGCTCGAACGTGCCCCGATGCCAGAGTGCGGGCACCTCGGTCGCGGCGAGCGCATCGACATCGCGACGCCTGCGGCGCGCGATCATGTCGCGGCCGTCGGCGAGCAACGGGCCGTGACGCGTGAAGACGATCTCCCGTCCCGCCCGCCGGAACGCCGCGACGAGCCGCTCGGCGTTCGGGATCACGGTGCCGGTGAGGCGCGGCAGGTAGTACCGGGCCGTCTCGGGATATCGGCTCGACAGCATCGGCCCGAGCCCCGCTTCGGGATTGCAGCCGTAGTTCTGCATGTCGATCACGAGCAGCGCCGTCCGCCGCCAGTCCACCTCGAAGACGGGCCAGGGGAAGTGCCAGGCGGGGAGCGTCGCCGGCGAGTCGATGGGGAGCAGCTCCTCCACGCACGGAGGATACGCACGTCTCAGGGGGCGCCGCTGATGCGAGACTGCGCGAGATGACGCGGGCAATGGCAACGGGCGCCGACGCGGAGCCGCGTCTCGGTTGCTCCAGGGACGAGCTCGACACGCCCGCGCTGTGCGTCGACCTCGACGTGATGGAGGAGAACATCCGGCGCGTCGCGGCGTCCTGCGCAACCGCTGGAGTCGCCTGGCGGCCGCACGTCAAGGGCCACCGCGCGGGTGCGATCGGGGCCAGGGAGGTCGCTGCCGGCGCGATCGGACTGACCTGTGCCAAGCTCGGCGAGGCCGAGGTGATGGCCGCGGCCGGAGTCCGCGACCTGCTCGTCGCCAACGCCGTCGTGGGGCCGCAGAAGCTGGCGCGCCTCGTCGAGCTCGCGCGCCACGCTGATCCGATCGTCGCCGTCGACCACGGCGATCAGCTCGTGCCCCTCTCCGTAGCCTTCGCGAACGCCGGCGCCCGCGTGCGCGTCGTGATCGAGGTCGACATCGGCATGGGTCGCGCCGGCGTCGAGCCGGGTGCGTCGGCGCTGCAACTCGCACGGCAGGCCGCGTCGCTCGAGGGCATCGAACTCGCCGGGCTGATGGGCTGGGAGGGCCACCTCCTCACGATCGCCGACCGCAACGAGAAGGCGCGGCAGATCCACGACGCGCTCGACCTCCTTGTCGGCACCGCGCAGCTCCTCGAGGCCGACGGGCTCCCCTGCCCGATCGTCTCGAGCTCCGGTACGGGCTCCTTCCAGATCGCGCTCGACCACCCTGGAGTGACCGAGATCCAGGCGGGCGGCGCGATCCTGATGGACGTGTTCTACCGCGATCTCTGCGGCGTGGTCGGCCTCGACGACGCCCTGACCCTGTTGGCGACCGTCGTCGGCCGACCCACGCCCGAACGCGCGATCGTCGACGCCGGCCGGAAGACGTTGAACGTCGAGATCGCGACTCCCCGCGTGATCGGACGGCCGGGCGTCGAGTTCGAGCAGCTGTCGGCCGAGCACGGACAGCTGCGTGTCGGCCCGGCTGCGGCGCCGCTCTCGATCGGCGAGCGGTTGGAGATCGTGCCGGGCTATGCAGACCTGACGGTCGTCCTGCACGACCGGTTCTACGGCTTCCGGGACGGGCGACTCGACCGAGGTCATCGCGATCGCGGGCAGCGACGCGTCGAAGTGACCGCACTCCTGGCACTGCTCTCCGCCGTCTTCATCGGCGGCGCGGACTTCGTCGGCGGCCTCACGTCTCGGACGGCCAACGGCATCAGAGTGGCGGCGTTCGTCGCCGTCGCCGGTCTTCCCGTCGCCCTCGTCGTCTCCGTCGCGTACCCGGCGGAACGCGTCACCGGCGAGGACGTGCTCTGGGCTGCGCTGGCCGGCATCGCGGTGGCACTCGGTCTCGGCTCCTTCTACCTCGGCATGGGACGCGGCCTGATCAGCATCGTCGCGCCCGTCGCCGCCGTCACCGGAGCGGTGATCCCCGTCGCCTACGCGCTCGTCCGCGGCGAACGGCCCGGCCCGATCGCCTTGATCGGGCTCGCGATCGCGCTCGTCGCCCTCGCCGTCGTCACGCTGGCACCGTCGGAGCAGCACGAGGATGCTCTCACGATCGACCGTATACGTCATCGCGCTCGCGCTCTTCAGCGGCCTCATGTTCGGGCTGTTCTACATCGCGTTCTCGCGCATCGACGATCGGGCAGGGCTCTGGCCGATCACGATCCAGCGGTCTGCGTCGGTGATCGTGCTCGTCGTGATCGCCCTCGCATTCGTTCGCGGCCCACGTCGAGAGCATCCGACGTCTGCTCCCGGCGGTTCTCGTGATCGCGGTTCTCGAGGTCTCCGCCACGGTTCCACTGCTGATCGCGCTGCAACGCGGACCGCTCGCGATCGCGAGCGTGGTTGCGTCCCTCTACCCCGTGACGACGGTGATCCTGGCCGGCTTCATCCTGCGGGAGCGGCTCTCCCGCCTGCAGTACGTCGGCGTCGCCTGCGCTCTCCTCGCGGTGGCGCTCGTCTCGACCGGCTAGCACGCGAATAGAGTGGGCGCGTGAGGATCAACACCCTTCTCGTCGCCAACCGCGGAGAGATCGCCGTCCGCGTCTTCCGAACCTGCACGCGGCTCGGCATCGAGACCGTCGCCGTCGTCGCGCCGGACGACGCCGACGCGCTCCACACGCGGTCGGCCGGTCGAACGGTCTCGATCGAGTCCTACCTCGATCCGGCCGAGCACGTTCGGGCCGCGCGCGAGGCCGGGGCAGATGCGATCCACCCGGGCTACGGCTTCCTGGCCGAGAACCCCGACTTCGCCGAGGCGGTGATCGAGAGCGGCCTGACGTGGGTCGGCCCGCCGCCGGAGGCGCTCCGACTCGGAGGAAACAAGATCGAGGCGAAGCGCATCGCGCGCGAGGCCGGTGTCCCGACGCTTCCCCAGGGCTCCCCCGAGGAGATCGGGTTCCCGCTCGTGATCAAGGCCGCGGCGGGCGGGGGCGGACGAGGCATGCGAATCGTCCGCTCCCCCGACGCGCTCGACGAGGCGCTCGCGGCGGCCCGGCGCGAGGCCGAAGGTGCGTTCGGCGACGACGCCGTCTTCTGCGAGCGCTTCCTCGAGCGCCCGCGGCACATCGAGGCGCAGATCATCGGCCACAGCCGGGGCGTGGTCGTGCTCGGCGGGCGCGACTGCTCGGTGCAGCGCCGCCATCAGAAGCTCGTCGAGGAGGCTCCCCCGCCCGCACTCGAGGAGGCCGCGTGGTCGCAGATCGCCGCGGGAGCGACGGCGTTCGCAGGCGCCATCGGCTACCTCGGCGCCGGAACGGCCGAGTTCCTGGTGGACGGCACCGACGTCTACTTCCTCGAGTTGAACGGTCGGATCCAGGTCGAGCATCCCGTCACGGAGGCGCTGACCGGGTTGGACATCGTCGAACTGCAACTCCTCGTGGCGTCGGGCGAGGACGTCGACATCGACGTCGTGGAACGCGGTCACGCGATCGAGGCACGGCTCTACGCCGAGGATCCGAGGACCTTTCTTCCCCAGACGGGATCGCTCAGCCGTCTCACATTGCCGACGAGCGTGCGTGTCGACGCGGGCGTGGAGGAAGGCGACGCGATCGGGCTCTCCTACGACCCACTGATCGCGAAGCTGATCGCGCATGGAAGCGACCGGGACGATGCGCTGCGCCGGCTCCGCGACGCCCTCGACGACACCGAGGTCGGCGGCGTCGTCACGAACCTCCCGTTCCTCCGCTGGCTCGTCCGCCACCCGGTCTTCGGAGCGGGAGCCGTGTCGACCGCATTCCTCGTCGAGCACGCCCCGCTCTCCGCGCCGCCGTTGCGTGCCGGACCCGGCCCCTTCGCCGGGGGCTGGCGTCTCAACCTTCCCTCGCCGCCTCCCGCGCCGGCGCCCGACGTCGACGACGCCACGCCGGGTCCGGCTGCTCACGGGCACGGCGAGATCTCGGCTCCGATGCCGGGGACGGTCATCGGCGTCCGCGTCGCCGTCGGTGACAGCGTCGTCCCGCACCAGCCGCTCGTCGTGCTGGAGGCGATGAAGATGGAGATGCCCGTGCTGGCACCCTTTGCCGCGAACGTCACCGCCGTCCACGTCGCCGTCGGCGACCAGGTCACCGCCGGCACTCGTCTGGTCGAACTCGGCTAGGTCAGGCGGTTCCCTCGATCGCACGCAGGAACCGCCGCAGGAAGATGTTCACCAACGACATGACGATCACGGCCCCGACGTACGTCCAGAAGCCGTCGATGGTGAACCCCGAGACGACCCAGACCGTGACGGCGAGGATCGCGACGTTGACGAAGAAGTACGCGACCCCGAACGTGAGGAGGATCAACGGGATCGCGATGAACGTGAGGAGAGGCTTGAGGAACGCGTTCGCGAGCCCGAAGACGGCGCCCGCCAGCAGCAGCGGCCCCCACCGGTCGATCGTGAAACCGGAGAACGCCCAATCGGCCACCATCAACGCGAGCACATTCACGCCCCAGGAGATCAGCAGGCGAACGATCCCTTCCATGGGCAACAGCCTAGTGGTCGGGGCGGGCTAGAAGAGCTTCTGCAGTTTGAGGGCGGCGCCCATGTCGCCCTTGATCTTGAGCTTTCCGCTCATGTACGCGGTCGTCGGATTCGCCTCGCCACTCGCGATCTTGAGCAATGTCTCCTCGCTGGCGGCGATCGTGCAGTCGGCGTCGTGCTCGCCCTCCGCAACCGAGACCGCCCCGTCCGCGACGGTCACGGTCCACGTACCGGCGCCGTCGATGTCGAAGGCAAAGCTGTTGTTCATGCCCATCGTCTTCGCTGGGTCGACCTTGGTAGGAAGTGCCTCGAAAAACTCCTGGACGGTCAATGGGTCTCCTTCGTCGATCGAACGGTCAGTCGAGCAGAGGGTACGCCGGGGACGGGACCGCCGCAACCGTAGCCGGACGATGGGGCGACGGGAGGAAGAAGCACAGCACGACCCCGAGCGCCGGGGCCGCGGCGCTGCAGATCAGCGCCGTCTTCAGATCGACGGCATCCGCGAGGCCGCCGAGGGCGACCGCGGCGATACCGCCCAATCCCATCGCGAGCCCGATCGAGAGCCCTGAGGCGAGGCCGACGTGGCGAGGCAGGTACAGCTGACTCATCACCATCGTCACCCCGAACGTGCCGACGACGCAGATACCGACCACCATCAGCGCCAGGGCTCCGAGAATGCCTCCCACGAGCACGAAGACGAGGATCATCGGCGCGAGCATGGCCTGCGCCACGAGCAGCGTCCGCCGGAGCCCGAAGCGGTCCGCGACCGGTCCGAGGAGCAGCGTCCCGAAGGCGCCGGCGACGAGCATCAGCGCCAGCAGGCGGTTCCCGTCCGCCTCGGAGTTCCCGAGCGAGATGACCCAGAGCGGGACGAAGGTGAGCAACCCGAACCACGCGACGCTACGGAGGCCGATGACACTGCTGAGGATGAGCATGGCCCGCACGTCGTCCTCACCGAGGTCGGCGGCGCGCGCCGCGCCCCGCTCGGGTCCCCGCGTGGAAAGGTACGGCAACGCGAGAAACAGCGCGCCGGAGGCCACGACGACCGGGACCGCGGCCACGAGGCCCCCTGCGCCGAGCCCGAGCCAGAGGACGAGCGGGGTGACGACGATCGGTCCCAACGCGTAGCCGGTGTTGCCGCCGATGTTGAAGAGCGACATACCACTGGCACGCTTGCGCCCGCTCACGAATACCGCGAACTTCGCCCCCTCCGGGTGGAAGGCGGCGACGCCGATGCCGGAGACGAAGACGAGAACGAGCAGGGACCAGTACGACGGTGCGACCGCGGCCAGCCCGATGCCGACCCCCGCGAGGACGAGCCCGACCGGCATCAGCCAGAGCGCCCCCCGCCGGTCCGACCAGAGTCCGAAGAGCGGCTGCATGATGGACGAGGAGACGAGGACTGCGAGCATGAGGACGGCGGTGAGCGTGTAGCTGAGCCCGAACTTCACCGTGAAGAACGGCAGCAGGGCGGGCACGCTGCCCGAGGCGAAGTCGGTGGCGAGATGGCCTCCCGACAGCACGGCCATCCCCTTTCTGTCGATCGTCTCGCGCATGCGGCCAGTGTAAGCGCCACGCGGTCTTCGCCACGCTTCTCCCACGCCGACGCCGGCAGCACCACGGGGGGTTCAGCGTCGCCCGACAAGCACAGGAGGTACGCACGCTCATCGGCCGGTCGGAGGCGAGCGTGCGAGGCCGTCCACGATCGTGAGCACTCGGGGCAAGCGGTCTACCGCGTCGCGCCGATTGATCCGCATCGGCCGACGAACGACTCCGTGCCTGTCGTCCGCGGCCGAAGGTGGCGCCCAACACCTCGTGGACGTCATTCACCGGCTCGAAGACGGTATCGCCTGATCGACCGGTAGGCCGGCTCCCGCGATCCCGTCGGTACGATCGAATCGCGTGGACTTCGATCTCTCCTCCGAGCACGAGCTCTTTCGCGACACCGTCCGCGCGTTCGCCGTCGACCGCGTGGCACCGGTCGCGGAGCAGCTCGATCGCGAGTCCCGATTCCCATACGACCTCGTCGAGGAGATGTCCGAGCTCGGCCTCATGGGAATTCCCTTTCCCGAGGAGTTCGGCGGCGCGGGCGGAGACACGCTCGCCTATGCAATCGCAGTCGAGGAGCTTGCTCGTGTCGACTCGTCGGTGGCCATCACGTTGGCAGCCCACACATCCCTCGGGACGATGCCCATCTACATGTTCGGCACCGATGAGCAGAAGGCGAAATGGATCCCTCCGCTCGCGCGCGGCGAGCGCCTGGCCGCGTTCGGGCTGACCGAGCCGGAAGCCGGATCGGACGCCGGCGCGACGCGCACGACGGCAACCGAGCGTGACGGCAGCTGGATCGTCAACGGCTCGAAGGCATTCATCACGAATGCAGGAACCGACATCACGCAGTGCGTGACCGTCACCGCGCTGACGGGCGAGGACGAGGTCTCGAACATCGTGATCGAGAACGGAGCCCCCGGCTACGAGCTCTCCGAGCCGCTCCACAAGATGGGCTGGCGGGCGTCGGACACACGCGCGCTCTCGTTCACCGACTGCGCCGTGCCGGCTGCGAACCTGCTCGGCACGCGCGGGCAGGGCTTCAACCAGTTTCTCCAGATTCTCGACGGGGGCCGGATTTCCGTCGCGGCGATGAGCGTCGGTGTCGCCCAGGGCGCGTACGATCTCGCGTACGCATACGCACGCGAGCGCCACCAGTTCGGGAAGCCGATTTCGTCGTTTCAGGCGATCCAGTTCAAGCTGGCGGACATGGCGACCGAGATCGAGGCCGGCCGCGGACTCGTCTGGAAGGCTGCCTGGCTCAAGGACCAGGAGCGCCCGTTCGCACTCGAAGCCGCGATGGCGAAGCTCTACACCGGCGAGCTCTCGAACCGCGCCGTCAATGCATCGCTCCAGGTCCACGGCGGCTACGGGTTCATGGACGAGTTCGCGATCTCGCGCCTGTATCGCGATCAGAAGATCCTGGAGATCGGTGAGGGTACGAACGAGGTGCAGCGAATGGTCATCGCTCGCCACCTCGGCCTGCCGTGAGACGTGGCGTCGCAGTCGCCGTCGGAGCCGCCGCACTCGCCCTACCGACGACGGGCTCGGCCCACCTGGTCTTTGCACCACCGTTCGTGGAGGCGGGCGAGGAGACGCCGGTCGTGCTCGAGGTTCCCGGCGAGCGGCCGCCGCACGCGACCATCGAGGTCGGCGTCACCGCGCCACCCGGCGTCGTGATCGTCTCCGCGAGCGGCCCGCCCACCTGGCGCGCCACGATCGAAGGCGGCACGGCAACCTGGCGTGGCGGCCGCGTGGAGAATCGCGCGACGACGGGATTCCCGCTCCGCATCCTCGCCAAGGTGCGGGCGGGCACGTACACGTTCCAGGCACGGCAGCGGTACGACGACGGGGCCGTCGTCACCTGGAAGGTCGACCTGAACGTCCTCCCTGCGAGCGGCCCGGTGGCGCCCGAACAGCATCTCTGGGCGGCAATCGTCGCGACGCTCGTCGGGATCGGCGTCATCGCCGGGAGCCTCCTCGGCCTCCGCCGCCTCAGGCGAGGGACACTTCAAGAGAGATAGCAGGACCGGGTGCTACGGTCGGCCGGTGATCTTCCATCAGTTCCTCAACGACGACCTGGGCTGCGCGAGTTACCTCGTGGGAGACGAAGAAACCGGCGCTGCTGTGGTGGTCGACCCGCCCTATGCAATCGAGCCCCTGGTGGAGGAAGCCGAGCGGCGCGGCGTCCACCTCGAGCGCACGATCGAGACGCACACGCACGCAGACCACGTCTCCGGGCATGGCCGGCTCGCGCTGGAGCACGGTGTCCCGATCAGCATTCACCCCGACGCCGACGTGCACTACCCGAATGATCCGATGCGAGACGGCGACGAGATCGTCGTCGGTTCCGTCACGTTGCGCGTGATCCACACGCCCGGCCACCGTCCCGAGCACTGCTGCCTGGCGGTCGTCGACAACTCGCGAGGCGACGTTCCCTGGCTCGTGCTCACCGGCGACTCGCTGTTCGTCGGCGATGCCGCCCGGCCGGATCTCGCGGTCGGTGCGGTCGAAGGAGCCGCTGACCTCTATCACTCTCTGCACCGCTTGCTCGAGTTGTCCGACGGTGTCGAGGTCTTCCCGGGACACGTCGCCGGCTCGCTGTGCGGCAAGGCGATGAGCTCGAAGCCCTCGACGACGATCGGGTTCGAGCGGCACTTCAATCCGACCCTGCAGCTGACGAACGTCGACGCGTTCATCGCCGACTCGGCGGCGATCGCCGCTCCGAAGCCGCCGAACATGTCGCGCATCGTGGATTACAACCAGGGACCGTTTCTCGGCGCACCTTCCGTACCGAAGGAGCTGGCGGCGCCTCCGGGCGAAGCGCAACTCCTGGACGTGAGGACGATCGCCGCACACCTTGCCGGGCATCGCCCCGGTGCGATCAGCGTGCCCGTCTCCGGAACGAGTTTCGCCACCAAGGCGGGGTTCGTGCTCGACGCCGCGCGTCCCGTCTGCGTCCTCGCCGAGACCTTCGACGAGGCGCAGCGAGCGATTCGGGGCCTTCATTCGGTCGCCTTCTTCGACCTCCCCGGATATGTCCTCGGCGGCGGTGACGAGCAGACGAGCCCCGTCTCGGTCGGCGACCTCGCAGGCCTGATCGCAGCCGGCGCCGAGGTGATCGACGTACGGGAGAAGGAGGACCGCGACACCGGGTACATCCCCGGCAGCCGAAACGTCCCCTACCGCCTCATGACCATGTGCTGCCCCGACCTCCCGACCGACCGACCCGTCGTGACGATCTGCGACAGCGGTGCTCGTGCCGTCGTTGCCGCGAGCATCCTCCGCACCCGCGGCTACGACGCCCGCCCCGTCGTCTCCGGAGGGGTCGGCGACTGGCGTGCACGCGGAGGCGATACGGTGGAATTCAGACGCTGCGGATCGCCGTAGGGCTTACGTCAGACGACGCACGCTGAATCCGTCGGCCGCGAGGGCTGTGATCAGTTCCTGGGAGTGCTCCTCGCCGCGCGTCTCGAGGGTCAACTCGGCCTCGGTCTCGAGGACACCGATGTTCCTGCCCTCACGATGGTGGGTGACGGACAGGACGTTCGCCTGCAGACCGGCCACCGCGGCGACGATCCGGGCGAGCTGTCCTGGTCGATCGGGTATCAGGATCGCGACGACGAGATAGCGTCCCGAGGACGTGAGGCCGGAGCGTGTCACGGACATCAGTGTCGTGGCGTCGATGTTGCCCCCGGCGAGCACCGCGCAGACCGGGCCTTCGCCGGGGACGAGACCCTCGATCAGCGCGGCGACGGGCGCCGCTCCGGCGCCCTCGACGACGAGCTTGGACCGCTCGAGGAGCAACACGAGTGCCTGCGAGATCGCCTCGTCGTCGACGACGACCACCCCGTCGAGGAGGTCGCGAAGGATCGCGGTCGTGAGCTCGGCCGGGGCCTTGATCGCGATGCCGTCCGCGATCGTCGCGCCGGTCGGTGCCCGCCCCGCGAAAGGAGCGCACGCGGCCGCCTGGACGCCGATGAGCGTCAGCTCGGGACGCCGCTCCCGCAGCGCGATGGCGACCCCCGACGCAAGCCCACCGCCGCCGATCGGGATGACGACGGCGCCGGGGCCAGGAGGCAGTTGCTCCGACAGCTCGAGACCGAGCGTTCCCTGACCCGCGACGACGCGGGGGTCGTCGAACGCGTGGACGAAGGTCGAACCGCTCGCCTCGACGTGGGCGCGCGCCGCCGTGACCGCGTCATCGAAGCCGGCGCCGCCGAGGACCACGGTCGCGCCGTACCCGCGGGCGGCGTCCACCTTGGCCATCGGCGCACTCTCCGGCACGAAGATCGTGGCACCGATACCGGCCTGGCGAGCCGCCCAGGCGACTGCTTGCCCGTGATTCCCGGCGCTCGCGGTCACGACCCCTCGCTCCCGTTCGGCGTCGTTCAGCAGCGCGACGGTGTTGAGTGCACCGCGGATCTTGAACGAGCCCGTCAGCTGCAGATTCTCGGCCTTGAGCGACACAGGGCGCCCCACGATTCCGCCGAGCGTGTTGGAGGTGAGGACGGGGGTGACCCGGGCGATTCCTCCGAGTCGCTCGCGCGCCTCGATGAGGTCGGCGAGTACTGGACGATTCACGCGGCGTCCTCGCGAAGGACGGATGAGACGATCCGCTCGACAGCGGTGAGGGGGTCTACGCGCCGTGCCTGCACCGACGCCACGAGCTCCGAAAGTGCCGTGTCGTTCTCGATCGCTTGCTCGATCGCTGCGCGTGCGCGTGCAGTCGCGGCGGCGACCACCTCGCCCGCAAGGTTCCTGCGTCGCCGCTCTTCGAGCTCTCCTGTGGCGTCGAGCCGGTCGCGATGCTCGCTCAACGCACTCCAGAGCTTGTCGATTCCCTCTTCGTGCACGGCATCCGTGAGGACGATCACCGGGCGTCGATCGACGTCGGGATCGAGCGATGTGACCGAGCGCACGTCGTTGAGCATCGCCTTCGCGCCCGGTTGGTCCATCTTGTTGATCGCGATCACGTCGGGGATCTCCATGATCCCGGCCTTCAGAGCCTGGACCGAATCGCCCGAGCCGGGCATCAGGACGAGCAGCACCTCGTCCGCGATGCTCAACACCTCGACTTCGCTCTGCCCTGTGCCGACCGTTTCGAGGAAGACGACGTCCTGTCCGGCCGCGTCGAGCAGGAGCAGTGACTGGAGGGTCGCCTCGGCCAGCCCTCCGAGGTGCCCTCGCGTGCCCATCGAGCGGATGAAGACACCCGGATCGAGGAAGTGGTCGGCGAGCCTGATCCGGTCACCGAGAAGCGCGCCCTTGGTGAAGGGGCTCGACGGATCGACCGAGACGACGCCGACGGACAGTCCGAGCGCGCGGACATGGCGCACGAGCGCTCCGATGAGCGACGACTTGCCGACGCCGGGCGGGCCGGTGACACCGATCGAAAAGGCCGATCCCGTCTCCGGATAGAGCTCCTCGATCAGCGCGAGCGCACCCGGGTCGCGGTTCTCGACGAGCGAGATCGCCCTCGCGAGAGCTCGATGATCGCCGGCTCGCACACCGGCGACGAGCTGCTCGTGGGTCAACGCACGGCGGGCCATGCGCGCACTCTACGGGACGCGCACGTCCGTTTCGGACAGCAGACGCCGGTGGTTCGACGCTGTAGGCTCGGCACGGATGCTGGGGCAGCTCACCGAGCAATTCGCGATCGTTCGACTGCCGGAACACCGCGGGTTCGCCAACCTCCTCCTGGCACGGCTGATTTCCGCGCTCGGCACGTGGACAGCCTTCTTCGCGGTCCGGATCGCGCTCTACAACCAGACGAACTCCGCCTGGTGGGTCAGCATCCTGCTCTTCGCCGAGCTCGTGCCGGGCGTGATCCTCGGCATCGCGGTCGGGCCGATGATCGACCGTTGGTCGCGCCAGCGGATGATGATCTTCTCGGATCTCGGCGGCGCGGTCACATTCGGCCTGCTCCCGTTCGTCCACTCGCCGGCCGCCATTTGCGCTCTGTCGGCCGTTGCGGGTTTCTCGGCCGCGTTCTTCCGTCCGAGTTGCTACTCGGCGATTCCGAACCTCGTCCGTAAGGAATCGCTCGTCGCCGCGAACGCTCTCATCCAGGGCGCGGAGAACTTCGCGACGCTGATGGGACCGGTTCTCGCCGGTGTCGGAATCGCCCTCCTCGGCTCGAGCACGGTCTACGGCCTCAACGCCGTCAGCTTCCTCGTCTCGGCCGTGCTCATCGTCCGGATCGGGAACCGGCTGCAATCGCCGGTGCTCGCGCGGATCGGTCGCACGTATTGGCGCGAGGTCCGCTCCGGCCTCTCGCTCGTTCGTAACGACACCCACCTGTCCGCGATCTTCCTCATCTGGAGCTGGGCCACGCTCGCGTACACCGGCATCAACGTCGCCGAGATCGTGCTCACGACCGAGGCATACGGCGCCGGCAACGTCGGGTTCGGCATCTTCGTCGCGTTCTCGGCCGCCGGCATCCTCACCGGGAACGTCGCCGCGGTGTGGTTCATCCAGCGCCTCTCGGTCTACGGCGGCTATCGCACGTCGTTCCTCGTCACCGCTGCCGGCGTCGCGATCTGTGCCGTCAGCCCCAACCTGGCGATCGGATGTGTCGGTGCGTTCATCTTCGGGGTGGGAAACGGGATCGGCCTGGTCTGCAACATCACCCTCATCCAGCAGGTCGTGACGGACGAGCGGCGCGGTCAGATCTTCGCCGTCCTCGGGAGTCTGGTGCAGACGTTCACCCTGATCGGGACGCTCGCAGCCGGACCCGTGACCGTCGCCATCGGCCCGCGGCTCACGTGGGGTATCAGTGCCGTCCTGCTCGTCGTCGGCTTCCTCAACGCGGTGATTCTCTCCGCGGTGCGACGCTCACGGGGCCTGCGAACGCCGACCGGGACACCCGAGCCGCCATCCATCGAAGGCGCCGGCGCGTCGCCCGCCAACCCGTTCGAGCGCATCTCGGCGCTTCTCGACGAAGTCGATCGCGCGCGGGAGACGGACGATCGCTTCGATCCCCCGCGACCCGACCGGCGGTAGCCTCAGCCGGTTGTTCGGCCCGAGACGACGAGCTGGTTCTCGGCGTGCTTGATGCGCTGCTCGAGCTGCCAGCGGTCGCCGGTACCCTCGCCCGCCTCGAGCTTCGCGAGCTCGGCCCTGGCCGCCTCGAGTTGCGCCGAAGCCCTGGCGTCGTCGATCTCCTTCACGTTGACCGCGTCGTCGACGAGCGCGAGCGCGCGATCCGTTTCGACCTTGAAGAACCCGGGGCCGGTCGCGAACTCGATCACCTCGTTGGAGCCGAGATGGACGCGCGTCGATCCGGCCTTCAAGGTCGCGACGAGCGGCGCATGTCGAGCCAGCACGCCGATCTCACCGGCCTGCCCGGGCACGATCAGCATCTCCGCCTCGCCCTCGTAGACGGGGCCGTCGGGCGTGACGACGGAGACGTCGAACCGCGGGTGCGTGTCGGCCATCGCGCGATCCTACGCGGCGACCTGCTCGAGTTGGCGCGCCTTCTCGACGGCCTCCTCGATCGGGCCGACCATGTAGAAGGCTGCTTCGGGCAGATCGTCGTGCGTCCCGGCGATGATCTCCTGGAAGCCCTTGATGGTGTCCTCGAGCTTGACGTACTTGCCGGGGGTGCCGGTGAACTGCTCGGCGACGAAGTTCGGCTGCGAGAGGAAGCGCTCGATTTTGCGCGCGCGCGAGACGACGAGCTTGTCCTCGTCGGTGAGCTCGTCCATGCCGAGGATCGCGATGATGTCCTGGAGGTCCTTGTAGCGCTGGAGGATCTGCTGGACGGCGGTCGCGGTGTCGTAGTGCTCGTCCGAGACGATCCCTCGCGCGAGCGCGCGGGAGGTCGAGTCGAGCGGGTCGACAGCCGGGTAGATCCCCTTCTCCACGATCGCACGGGATAGCACGGTCGTCGCGTCGAGGTGGGCGAACGTGTTGGCGGGGGCCGGGTCGGTGAGGTCGTCGGCGGGCACGTAGATCGCCTGCACAGACGTGACCGAGCCGGTGCGCGTCGACGTGATGCGCTCCTGCAGCTGGCCCATCTCGGTCGCGAGTGTCGGCTGGTAGCCGACTGCGCTCGGCATGCGTCCGAGCAGCGCCGAGACCTCCGAGCCCGCCTGGACGAAGCGGAAGATGTTGTCGATGAACAGCAGGACGTCCTGTCCCTGCTCGCGGAAGTATTCGGCCATCGTCAGGCCGGAGAGCGCGACACGCAGGCGTGCTCCGGGCGGCTCGTTCATCTGGCCGTACACGAGCGCGACCTTGTCGAGCACGCCCGACTCCTCCATCTCGAGGTAGAGGTCGTTCCCTTCGCGGGTGCGTTCACCGACGCCGGCGAACACCGAGACGCCACTGTGCGCGTTCGCGACGTTGTGGATGAGCTCCATGATCGTGACGGTCTTCCCCACGCCCGCCCCGCCGAAGAGTCCGACCTTGCCCCCCTTGATGTACGGGGCGATCAGGTCGATGACCTTGATGCCCGTCTCGAAGACCTCGACGGAGGGCTTCAGGTCGCGGAAGGCGGGCGGTTCGCGGTGGATCGACCACCGCTCGGCGCCTTCGATGGCGGGCTTGTCGTCGACAGGCTGCCCGATCACGTTCCAGATGCGACCGAGGGTCGAGTCACCGACGGGCACCGAGATCGGCCCGTTCGTGTCGACGACGTCCGCCCCACGCGCAAGGCCGTCGGTGGAGTCCATCGCGACGGCGCGCACGCGATCGTCGCCGAGGTGCTGCTGGACTTCCGCGACGAGCGTCGAACTCGTCCCGTCGGGGCGGGAAATCTCGATTTCGACGGCGTTCAGGATCTCCGGCAGGCGGTCGGGAAAGACCGCGTCGATTACGACGCCTTTGATCTCGACGATCTTGCCGGTGTTGGCACCGCTCTCGGTGGGCATGGGGCTCCTGGGGCGTGTCGGCGTGGCAGGAGCGCGGCGAGCATTCGCCGCGCGAGTGCCGCCATCCTACCGAAGCTCGGCTCCCGGTGACCCGCTCCAACCGACAGCCGGTGGCGCTCCAGCGCGGACGTCACACGGACGTCGTGGTCGAGGCGTCAGACGCGCGAGGTGAGGAAATCGGGCGTACCGCCGATCATCGTCTCGCCTCCTCCGCCTCCGCCTCGAGGTGCACTACGGGCCTTGAGGGACGGGTGGTCTCGCGTCGGGGACCCACGTGTCGACGAGCCACCTCCTGTCGGACCCCGTGCCGACGGGCTTCAAGCCGATGAAGAACGCCGTTTGCTCCACGGTCGCGCCCGCCTTCGGGGTCAGGAGCACGCCGAGGAGGATCCGGTCGGG
Source organism: uncultured Thermoleophilia bacterium (assembly GCA_963721955.1). Taxonomy (GTDB): domain Bacteria; phylum Actinomycetota; class Thermoleophilia; order Gaiellales; family Gaiellaceae; genus Gaiella. The sequence goes on from CAVRKG010000004.1 coordinate 57,183, forward strand.
CTCGATCTCGACGACCTCGAACGCCGCGTTCGCGACGGCGTCGCCGGGGTAATACTGAACGGGGATGTTCCCCGTCAGCCACTCGGCGTACGTGCAGGCGCACGCTCGCTTCAGGTCCGGGTGGGTCAGCTTCCAAGCCCTGGCGAGATCCCCGCGCTCGACAGCGGTGAGGATGAACTCCGCGGCGGTGACGCGCGCCTCCTTCGGGACGTCCCCCGCGTTCGGCGCGGGCGTCGTGGTCGGGGTGAAGTCCGTACCGTCCGTCGTCAGTGTGGGCGCGCTCGCCGTCGCGCCGGGGGCGGCAGTGCTGTCCGTCCCGAGCCAACGGACGGTCCCGAATGTGACGATCCCGGCGAGCAGCACGAGAGCCGCAGCCCAGGGAAGCGTGCGTGACACCCACGCCGAGCGGAAGAAAGAGCGCATGCCTGAAGCGTAGACGACGCCTCAGACCCGTCTGTTAGGGCAGAGTTCAGCGCTGGGTGGGACCGGTTAGGCGTTCCGCCGCCAGAGGAGAAGGAGAAGCGGGAACCCGGCTGCGGCGGCCAGATACGGGGCCAGCTCCCGCGACTGCAGTTCGGTCGCCTGCGCGACCAGGCGCCCCTGCCTCGTTCGGGCCTGCACCGTCGCTGCCAGCTCTCGACCTTCGAGTTCCGAGTACGTCGGCGCCCCGATCGCACCTGCGACCCGAGCGAGGCCACGGGCTGCCGTCGGGTCCGGCCGGTAGTCAGGGTCGGGAGCGCCACGCTCGTCGAAGATCGCCTCGCGCGGACGCCAGACGCGAACGAAGATCGTCTGGATCCGACCCCGCCTGAGGCGATCCTGCAACGCGCCAAGGTCTGCCGGGATCGTTTCTCCGTCCGTCAGCACGACAGCGATCCTGTTGGTCGCACTCTCGCCGAAGAACGCCGCACGGCCGAGGCCGCCAAGAGCAGCGAGTGCCGTAGCCCGCTGCGCGCGTCGATCCGGCGGCGGCCGTTCGATCCCGACGGCGCGATCGATCGTGGCGGCGAACGCATTCGCCGACAGCGATGGAAACAGATGCGGGAGCACGCGATCGGTGATCGACGAGATGCCGAACCGCACGTCGGGAACCGCGATCCTGAGTTCCTGCGCGAGCACTCTGGCCCGGTCGATTCGCGTGGGCTCGCTCGGGGCACGCCGCGCGAGCATCGAACGGGTCACGTCGACGACGACGATCACCTCGCTCGCCTCGCGGCCTTGCGTCTGCGCCGTCCTCGAGACGACGGGCTGGGTCGCCGCGACGCCGAGCAGAACCGCTATCGCCACCAACAGGCCCGTGTCGATCGCGCCGCTCACCCTCCGCGCCGGCGGGAGTGCAAGCGCAGAGGCGACGACCGAGGAGCGCCGGCGCATGAGCCGACCCGCGAGGACGGCGATCACCACCGCCGCTCCGGCGAGCGCTGCAAGGGGCGTCAGGAACGAGAGCGACATCACCGGTCGGCGACGACGTCCTCCATCTCAGAAACCGGTCCCCGAGGTCGCCGCACCGGCACCGGGGCTCGGGAGCGGAGATCGCGCGTCGCCCCCCGGGGCGTCGCCGGACCCGGAGCGCCGGAGGAGCTTCAAGGACAGCTCGAGATCGTACGCGGCCGAGGGGTTCGTCGGGTCGAGATCGACTGCCTTCTGATACTGCTCGATGGCACGACGGACGAAGACGTCGCGCTGGTTGGGCGAGTTCCGCGCCTCCTCGAGCAGCAGCGCGCCGCGCATGATCGCGAGGATCGCCCGACGCCCGGGGTCAGCGTCCGTGTCGGCGAGCTCGGCAAGGTCGCGCTCGGCGCCGGCGCGCCGCGTCACGTCGGCGAACTGGCGCAACTCGGCGCGTGGCTCACTGGCCCAGAAACGCTGAACAGCCTTGCGAAAACGAACATCGTCGTCGATCCCGAGCAGCCCGGTCGCAATCCCGGTCGGGAGGATCGTCCCGGGTGTCCATGTCGTCGCCCGCTGGGCACGCGTCGTGAAGCGCACGTCTGCGTCGACAAGGCCGCTGTTCACACGGGCAAGGTCGATCGCGAGAGCCGACAGTGCCGCGGCCACGCCGAGAAGGACGACCCCGACCACCGCCGCAAGCGCCTTCGACCGTCGCGTGGTCATCGGGTCACGACCCAGGCCAACCGACCTGCCCGACGCTCGAGGATCGCGAGAACGAGCAGAAGAGCCACGATGAGGCCGACGGGCACCCACGGGAACGATCCGACGAGTGTCTGCCGCTCGCGCACAGCGGTGTTGCGAACGAGCTCGGCGCGCGAGACCATCGCCTTCTCGCCGACGAGGGACGTGAACAAGGCCCTGTCCTCCGCGTTGGGAAAGAGTGGGATCACACGGAGGTCGATGCCTGTCCGCCGGTAGTTCTGTACCTCCTCGACGAGCGCCGACGTGTCGAATCCCGAATTGTCGAGGTCGCTCAGCAGCAGCACGGAGAGCCGACGGCCGGGAATGCGCTCGACCACCGTTCGCGCTTCCGCGAGCCCGGTCGAGATCCGCGTTCCGCCCCGGAAGCTGAGCGACCAGGGGCTCTCGATCGCGGGGCGCTGGGGTGGCTGTGCCGCACGGTCCGACGCCCGGCGAGGTCCGAAGCGGCCTGTCTGGATTCGTCCCTGCTGCGGCGCGAAGAAGCGAAGCAGCGGTCGGAGCTCCTCACTCCGCGTGTCGGGAGGGAACATCTCGTAGGCGCTGTCGGAGAACACGACGAGCCCGACGCGCCCCTCGGTCTCTGCGAGCGTGCGAAGCACGCGGCTGATCCGCTGCGCCTTGAGCGCATCGACGCTCGTCGACAGGTCGAGGACGACCACGCCGCCCGTCGAGTCGGCGAAGTAGCTCGTCGGCAGGGCCTCGAGGGTGCGCGAAGCGAACACCACGGCGAGCAGGAGCCCGAGTGCGGCGAGGGTGATTGCGGCACGCGCGCGGAAGTGCCGGCGGTGCGCATTTAGCGAGCTCCCCGGCGGCGGAGGTCGGCAACCTCGGCGAGCGCACGTCGAATCCGGCGACGGTCACGTTACGTCACCTCCGCGCGGGCGGCCAACGTGTCGACGTCGGCGTCGGTTGCCTCTCGGGGCGACCATGCGAGTGCCCGCGCCTCCTCGGCCAGCTCGCCGCGCCCGGCGGCGGTGAGCTCGAGCGCGACGCGTTCGAGCGCGCGTCGCGTGCGACTCGCATCACCGTTCGTCGATGCGCTCCGCGCCTCCACAAATGCCAACTCCAGGCGCGCGGGCCGGGTGGTCAGGGCGCCGCCGCCGATGACGGCTGCCGCGGGCGAACGCCACACGTGCTGGAACAGCCTGAGCGCCACCCCACCGGCGAGCGCAGCCAGGAGGAGCAGCACGACGATCAGAGTCGTAGCTCCGAACCGACGGCTGACGGGTGCGAGCGTCACCTCGGCCGCCTGCCAGCGGATCCGATCGACGTCGAGGTCGGATACGCGAGAGACGACCTCGAACGTCGGCCACTCGAGAGTTGCCACCGCATTCCCCGTTCCTTCCCTGAAGTGGTAGAGCACCCGACCGGTCGGGAATGCGACGACTCCACGCTCCCCCGACGGATCGCACGCTTCCTTGTGGCAGAGCAACGGATAGGTGAATCGCGCGACACCGACGTCGCCGACGCGGGTGCGCTCGATGCGGGTCGGCCCGGCGAGCTCGTACGGCGTGAACTCCGGGTCGATTTTCACGCTGGCCGGGTCGACCGCCGCGGCGTCCACGACGACCTCCACCTCGCGCCTCGACGGGATCACCGAAGACGTGCACCGAGGGAGTCACCGTCTCGAGGATGGATACGGCCTCCGCCGGCCGCACGTTGTTGCCCTCCGACCCGTCGCGGGCGAGCAGGAGTAGCCCGCCGACGAGCCCGATGACCGCGGCGACGGCGACCTGGACAGCTCTCGTCCGCCGCGCTCACGCTGCGGCGTTCCACGCGACCTCTCGCTCCGTCGACCAGGTCAGGAAGGCTGCGAGCACGTGTTCCGGGTCGGCAGCGGAGATCGAGACTGGCCCGATCCCGAGCGTGGCGAAGCCGTCGAGCAACCGACGGCGACGCTCCTCGTGCTCACCACGGAGTCTCTGCACCTCGCGGTCGCTCAGACGCACGAGACGTCGTTCCCCGTTCGTGCCTACGAGAGGAACGGTGACGCCGCCAACGGGCGGGAAGCTCTGCTCCCACAGCGGGTCCTGAATCACGACGGGGACCACGTCCCATCCCCGATCGAGCGCCCGCTCCCACGTCTCGAGAGACGGAGGGTCGAGGAAGTCCGAGAGAACGAACACGAAGCTCGCCGCGGGTACTGCTCTGCGGTGGAGCGCCAGGAACGACAACGCGGTCGCCAACCCGTGCTCCATCGCCGCCTCTGCGGCGTCCGGAAGGACGGGCTCATCGACCAGCGTGCGTCCCCTCCGCCCGGTGCTCGGTGGGCACCAGCGGACGTGATGCGGATCGTCCGTGAGGTCGAGAAAACCGAGGAGCCCCCGGGCGTCGGCAAGGCTCTCACGGATCAGGACGTCGGCGACTCGGGTCGCCGCCTGCTTGTCGAGCCACGTGACCCACGGGGGCATCGACGCCATGCTGCGACGACGGTCGGTGACGACGACGGCTCGTGGCGCCTCGTCGGCGAAGTATTCCCGCACGACGAATTCGTCGGTGTCGCGTGCGGAGGAGAGTCGGGCCGACGTCGCCCAGTCGATCCGGTCGGGATCGTCCCCAGGCACGTAGACGCGCGAGCCACCCACGTCCGAGCCCGACCCACGTCTCGCGCCGTGCATCGCGCCGAATGCAAGCCCGACGAGCCTGCGCCGCGAGACGAGCCTGAAGGTCGACCCGCCCCCGATCACGGCACGCCGACCGCAGCGGGTTCGTCATCGGCGAGCTCGAGAGCCGGGGCCGGCGCCAGCGCCAGGCACTCCTCCTCGAACAGCTGTAGCGCGGCCGTCATCCCGCGTTGGCGGGCCTCGGCAAGCTTCGACGAGGTGAAGACGACGCGATGCCCGACGACCGGCGTGAAGAGCCGCATGACGTCGCTCGGGACGACATAGTTTCGGCCGTGGAGCATGGCCCAGCCACGGACTGCGCGCTCGAGCGACAGCGTCCCGCGGACGGACGCGCCCACGACGGTCGCCTCGGACTCGCGCGTCGCTCGGATCAGGTCGACGATCCAGCGGGCGAGGAGGGGGTCGAGATAGATGTCGGCGACCGCACGTTGCAGCTCGGATATCTCGTCGAGCGAGACGACGGCCTGGAGCGTAGAGAGCGGGTGCGTGACACGTTGTTCGCCGACGACCCGGAGCTCCTCCGCCGCCGACGGATAGCCGAGGCGCGTGCGGAGGAAAAACCGGTCGAGCTGCGCCTCGGGAAGAGGGAACGTCCCCTCGTACTCGATCGGGTTCTCGGTCGCGAGCAGCAAGAACGGCTGGGGCACAGCGCGCGTCAGACCGTCGATCGTGACCTGGCGCTCTGCCATCACCTCGAGAAGCGCCGACTGGGTCTTGGGCATTGCCCGGTTGATCTCGTCGACGAGCACGATGTTTGCGAACACCGGTCCGGGCCGGAACGAGAACTCGCGCGTGCGCTGATCGAAGACCGAGAGCCCGGTGACGTCCGACGGCTGCAGGTCGGGGGTGCATTGGATCCGGCTTCCGACGGCGTCCTCGACCGACTTCCGGACTGCGCCCGCGAGGACGGTCTTTGCGGTTCCCGGCACATCCTCGAAGAGAACGTGTCCGTTGCATGCGAGCGCTGTGAGCACGAACCGGATCTCGTCGGTCTTTCCGTAGACGACTGTCTCGATGTTCGCGAGCAGGCGATTGGCGATCTCGATCGCACGACCGACGTCACTCGTCTGGAATGTCTCGAGTTCCACGGGTTTCGAGTCTAGACGAGTGGTTCCACGCCCCCGCCGCGTATCGCTACCGTCACGCGCTGTCGCTCCGCCCGGTCCTCATGCGCGAGTCTTCCGATCCGCGCCGAGCCGGAGGGGGCGAGGCATCAGTTGACGGCGGGAAGCGCCGGCTTGGACGCAGGCAGGGGCTCGGGTACGTTCTTGCGATTGGCGAGGTCTTCGCGGGCGAGGGCGCGAATCGACTCGATGCCGACCGCCGGCTCGACGAGCGATGCGCCGATCACGACGAGCCCGGCGCTGTCCTGGATCGGCGCAACCTGATAGGCGAGGGAACCGACGAACGCGACCCCCAGGATGACCGCCGCACTCGAGGTGAGCGCCCGTGCCCGCGCGCGGCGCACGACCTTCCGCGGGGTCTCGAAACCGCCGAAGCGCCGGGACGGGGTTTCGAGGGGCACGCCCCGGAGCAGCTCCGTGAAGTCGAGTACGTCCTGGCGGAACGCGGCGCAGGCCGGGCAGCGCCGGATGTGGGCCTCGACGCGGCGGCGCGCCAGCTCGGCCCCGCCCCCGTCGAGGTGCTCGGACACGAGCGCCCGCGTCTCGGTCACATGAGGTCGCTACGCCTGTCATGACAGCTACGACGACGGAGGCTGCAGATGGTTAGCGCCGGTTGCGATCACAGAAATCCGGTCCTGCTGTCGACTGCGACACCGATGATTTCGAGCACGAAGCCTATGACGATGAAGAGGGCCGCCGTCGATACAGCGTCCGTTCGTTCGTCTCCAGTCGCCGTCCGGACCCGTGAACCGAAGATCGAGAGCCCGAGCAGGCCGGCGAAGGGGGTGTCCCGCTCGGAATCCGGATCGGAGCGGAGCGGGCCTCGGATACCCGAGAAGACGCCCAGCACGATGAGAAACGACCCGACCACGTAGAGACCGGTCGAAACGGCCCGTCCCTGTGAGGTCCCGAAGATGACACCGGCCAGAGCCGAGCCGGCAACCGTCAGCCCCAGCACGACCCCCATGACGACGCCGATGCGCTTCGCCGCCCCGCCCACGAACTACGTACGGGCGATCGAGGCGATGTCCATCGGCCAACGCTCGAGCGGATAGTGGCAGGCAACCAGGTGGTCGCGTGCAACGGAGACGAGCTCCGGCGTGTCGACGTCGCAGTGACCCGCGTGGAACCGTGGGCAGCGCGTGTGGAAATTGCAGGCGGGGGGCGGATTGATCGGATTCGGAACGTCGCCCTCGAGGGGCACGTAGAGGCGCTCGCGACCGAGCTTCGGATCGGGGATCGGCACGGCCGTGAGCAGAGCCCCCGTGTACGGGTGCTTGGGGTGCTCGTAGAGCTCGTCTCGCCCGGCGACCTCGGCCGCCTTGCCGAGGTACATGACCATCACACGGTCCGAGATGTGGCGCACGACGTTGAGATCGTGGGCGATGAACACGTACGTGAGGCCGAACTCGCGCTGCAGATCCTTCAGCAGGTTGAGAATCTGTGCCTGAACGGAGACGTCGAGCGCCGAAACGGGCTCGTCGCAGAGGATCAGCTTCGGGTTGACCGCGAGCGCCCGGGCGACGCCGATCCGCTGGCGCTGGCCGCCCGAGAACTCGTGCGGAAAGCGGTTGTAGTGCTCGGGGTTGAGGCCGACGACTTCGAGCAGCTCCTGGGCACGACGCTTCCGCTCGGCCGGCGTACCGATCCCGTGGACCTCGAGCGCCTCGCTGACGATGAAGCCGACGCGCTTGCGGGCATTCAGCGACGAGTACGGGATCCTGGAAGATCATCATCATGTTGCGCCGGTACGGCCGCATCTCACTACGCGACAGCTTGGTGATGTCGTTTCCCTCGAAGATGATCCGGCCCGAGCGTCGGCTCGAGCAACTTGAGAATGCAGCGCACGAGCGTCGACTTGCCGCAACCGGACTCGCCGACGATCCCGAGCGTCTCGCCTTCGTGGAGACTGAAGGACACGCCGTCGACCGCCTTGACCGCGGCTATCTGACGCTGGAAGATGATTCCCCGCGTGACGGGGAAGTGCTTGACGAGGTTCTCGACGACGAGCAGCTCATCGCCGGTTCGCTCGGACGTCGTCACGATCGCGTCGCCGATGCCGAGGTGACCGAGGAGCTCGGCGGCAGCACGCACTTTCGTCGCATCGTCGAGGTGACACGCCTGCTCGTGGTGACGGATCGTTCGGGACCCGCTCGAGAGCCGGCTCGCGCTGGCGGCAGACGTCCATCGTGAAGGTGCAACGCGGGTTGAACCGACACCCGGCCGGCGGCCGCAGGAGCGAGGGCGGCTGACCGGGGATCTGGTAGAGCCGATCGACGGTGGTGTTGAGCCGGGGCAGTGATCCGAGGAGGCCCCACGTGTAGGGGTGGCGTGGCGCGTTGAAGATCTCGTCCACGCCGGCGCTTTCCACGACCTTCGCCGAGTACATCACGACGACGTCGTCCACCGTCTCGGCGACGACACCGAGATCGTGCGTGATCATGATCACAGCGGAGCCGAACTCCTCCTTCAGGCGCTTGATCAGATCCAGGATCTGGGCCTGAGTGGTGACGTCGAGCGCGGTTGTCGGCTCGTCCGCGATGAGGAGGTCGGGCGAATTGATCAGCGCCATGGCGATCATCACGCGCTGCCGCATGCCGCCGGAGAACTGATGCGGGTAGTCGTCGACGCGTTGCTCGGGGCGTGGGATCCCGACCGACTTCAGCGCGTCGACGGCCTTGGCCTTCGCGGCCTTCCGTGACACGTCCTGGTGGAGGAGCGACGGCCTCGGCGAGCTGACGGCCGATCGTGTGCACCGGATTCAGCGACGTCATCGGGTCCTGGAAGATCATCCCGATCTCGTTGCCGCGCACCTCGCGAAGACGCTTCGACGAGGCCGTGAGGAGATTCTCGCCCCGGAACAGGACCTCACCCGATCGACGTCGCGGCCTTCCTGTCGTTGAGGCCCATGATCGTCAGGCACGTGACGCTCTTGCCGCAGCCGGACTCGCCGACGATCCCGAGGACCTGGCCGGGATCGATCGAGAAGCTGACGCCGTCGACGGCCCGGACGATCCCGTCGTCGGTGCGGAACTCGGTCCGCAGATCGCGGACCTCGAGGAGAGGTGCCATGGGACCGTCGATCCTAGCTAGGCGAGCCGGATCCTGGGATCGATCCAGGCATAGAGGAGGTCGACGACGAGTGAGAAGAAGATGATGGCGATCGCGCCGAAGATGACGACTCCTTGCAGGACCGGGAGATCGAACCGCCCGATCGATTCGATCGCGGTGCTCCCGAGCCCGGTCAGACCGAAGACCGTCTCGATGAAGATCGCGCCGCCGAGCAGCAGGCCGATGTCCATCCCGAGCATCGTCACGACGGGAAGCAGGGCGTTGCGGAGGACGTGCGACCGCATGACCTGGTTCTCGGGGGCGCCTTTGGCGCGCGCGGTGCGGACGAAGTCGAGGTTCATCGTGTCCATCACCTCGGCCCGCACGAAGCGCACGTACGTCCCGGCGATCACGAGCGCGAGCGTCGCCCAGGGCAGGAGCATGTGGTAGGCCCAGTCGACGACCCCGCCGCACGACGACGCCTCGTTGATCGAAAACACCTCGCAGTACCCCGCGATCGGCGTCAACCCCAATCGATAGCCGACGACGTACGAGAGCACGAGCCCGATCCAGAACGACGGCAGCGAGATCCCGATGAGGACGTAGACCATCGCCGTACGGTCGAGCAGCGACCGCGGTCTGAGCGCGGAGAGGATCCCGAGGGGGATCGAGACGAGGAGCACGAGCATCATCGCCCCGAAGACGAGCGACGCGGTGACGGGCGCGGCGCGGAAGATCTCGTCGTTGACCGGCTGCCGCGTGAGGAACGACTGGCCGAGCGAGCCGTCGATGACGATGCGCTTCAGGAACTTCGCGTACTGGATGTAGACCGGCTGTTCGAGCCCGAGGAAGGCCTCGACCTCCCTCACCTTGTCGGGCGTGGCGGACTGGCCGGCCGCGAGCCGCGCCGGGTTGGCGGGGACGAGGAAGAAGATGACGTAGGTGACGAACGTGACGGCGACGAAGAGCACCATCGCCCAGAGGAGTCGACGTACGAGGTACCGGAACACGGGTCGTCACCTGCCGGAGTCGAGAGGAACCAGCTTCGGTATGGGAGGGGCCTCGACGCCCCTCCCATACCGATTGTCGTGCGATCCTACTCTTCTGCTGCTGATCCCATCGTCCTACTTGACGCAGATCTGCGTCAGCAGAGTCGACTGGATCGACGTGTAGCCGTAGCAACCGACCTTGGTGCTCGTCAGGATGCGAGCGTTGGTCGAGATGTACGGGACGACCGGAGCGTGATCCTTGACGATGTCCCTGTCGAGGAGCCCGTACGCGACGAGCCGGGCCTGGCCGGCCGTCGCGTTCGCCTTGTCCATCCGCGCGTTGCATCGCCGCATTGTTGAAGTACGACACGTTCACGTTGTTGTCGGCCTGGATCCGGCGGCCGTCGAGCAGCACGTTGATGAAGTTCGACGGATCCGGGTAGTCCATGCCCCAACCCTCGAGCCCGAGGTCGAACGGCTCGCCCGGGTCGCCATCTTCTCGTGCTCGACGACGCGGTCGAGGAGCTTGATCTCGACGTCGACGCCGATCTGCTTCAGGTTGAACTGCACCGACTGGGCGATCGGCGGCCCCTGAGCCGTGTTGAACGTGTACATCACGGCCTTGCCGTCGCCCGTGTTGCCGGTGGCGAGCGCCTTGGCCTTGGTGTAGTTCGGGCCCTTCAGGGAGTAGATGTCGAACTCCTTGAAGCCGGGCATCGAGTACGGCAGGAACTGGTCGGTGCGCTTACCGGCCAGGTAGCCGTGCTGGGCGACCATGAACCGACGGTCGATCGCGTTCGCGACGGCCTGGCGGAGCTTCGTGTTGCCCATGCAGATCGGCCGCGACGTGTTCATCGCGATGTACCAGAGCGGTGTTCTGGGGCTTGACGAAGAACTGGCTCTTGTTGAGACCGTACTTGTCGAAGAGCTCCTTCGCCTGCGCGGGCGGGAAGCTGCAGAGGTCGGCCTCGCCCTTCTCGCACTGGAGCCGCTGCGTGGCAGGATCGGCGCCGACGATCCAGCTTGACCTGGTCGAGGTTGTTCTGGTAGCCGAGCGACTTGAACGGCTCGACGTTGTTCTTCCAGAACGGGTTGCGCACCATCAGAGCGGACGTCTTCGCGTTCCACTCCTTCAGGTAGTACGGGCCGGCGGACACGACCGGAGCCTTGATGCCCTCGGCCGTGAACGGCGTGCTCACCGGCACGGCGGCGAAGAACATCATCGACATACGCGCGAGGAAGTCGGGAGCGACCTTCTTCAGCGTGACGATGAACGTCTTGGCCGTTCGCGCTGATAGCGCTGGACGTCGTCGAGGAACGACGACGCCGGCGACTGCATGGTCTTGTTCAGAGCCGCGATCGAAGGCACGCTTGTAGTTCGCCGACGTGACCGGCTTACCGTTGCAGAACTTGAAGCCCTTCTTGATCGTGAAGGTGTAGGTCTTGCCGTTCTTCGAGACCTTCGGCATGCCCTGCGCCGCCATGCGGCGAGAGACGGCCGCCGGCGGCGCCTTCGTTGTGCGGGTAGCCAGCAGCGTGAGCTGCGTGGCGGCCATCATGTTCCACGTGTGGCTGAAGTACGACAGAGCCCGGATCGACGTAGTCGAAGTCGCTCCGGTTCGTGATCGTGATCGTCCCGCCCTTCGTCACCGTCGCTGCCTGCGGGCCGGCCGCCGCCGAACCGGCGAGCATCGCAGCGACGAGCAGCGAGACTCCGATCGCGGTCATCCCGATCGAAGCCAGCTATACGTCCCTTCATGTTTATCCTTTCCGACGTGCTGACCCGGCCGATGCCGGGATGGGCTTGGGCAGGGTGTCGTCCCCGCCTCCTTAGACGGGAGCGTGGCTTGAATTGTTAGCGATCGGGCGGACGAAGGAGCGGGTCCGCCGCCCGCAAAACGGCGCTCAACTAGAGCCTCGAGCGCGGGTCGAAGGCGTCACGGAGGCCGTCGCCGAGCAGGTTGAAGGCAAGCGTCGTGAAGACGACGGCGAGGCCCGGCCAGACCATCAGGAGCGGCCGCGTCGTATAGAACTCGGGCGCGCTCGAGAGGAGGTTGCCCCAACTCGCCGTGGGCAACTGGATCCCGACACCGAGGAACGACAGTGCTGCCTCGCCGAGGATGAACCCGGCGACGACGAGGGTCGAGTAGACGATGATCGGCGCGACGAGGTGCGGGAGCAGGTGCGAACGGATCATGCGCAGATCGCTCGGCACCCGTCATGTGCGCGGCCTCGACGAATTCCTTCTCGCGGAGCGAGAGCACCTTGGCGCGGATGATCCGAGCCGGATAGAACCAGCCGAAGATGGTGAAGACGAGAATCAGCGTCACGACACCCTCGCCGAGGAGGCCGCCGAACGTGATGTTGTTGAGCCGGCTTCCGGCCGTGGACGCGAGCGCGATCACGAACAGGAGCGCCGGGAAGGCCATCGTGATCTCCGTCAGGCGCGCGACGATCGTGTCGACCGTGCCCCGGAAGTAGCCGGCCAGCATGCCGAGCGTGACGCCGATGATCATCACGAAGAACGTGGAGAAGAGCGCGACCTGGAGCGACACCCTGCCGCCGTAGAGGAGCCGGAGGAACTCGTCGCGCCCGAGCGTGCTGTCGGCGCCGAGGATGAGGAGCTGCTTCTCTCCCGTCTCGAAGTTCGACACCCACGACTCAGGGGCCGACCGGGAGGAGCCCGTCGTCGATCCCGTCGGGGTGGATGTCGTTCGGGCCGTGGCCGATGAGGCGCTCGGCGATCCACGCACCCGGGTAGACGACGAGGACGAGGAGGACGAGGAAGACGATGCTCGCGATCGCGACGCGGTCGCGCTTGAAGCGCTTCCACACCCGCTCCCAGTAGCCTCGCGCCTTGACGTCCGCGAGCTCGTCGAGCTCGCCGAACCCACGATCCGCTCGGTGCGACCCGGCAGCGTCCGCGCCTGGGGATCGAGGCCTTCTGTGGGTGGAGTCGTCGTTGCCATTACGAGGTCCGGGCCGCGCTCGAGGATACACGATCGTGACGACAGATTACGACGTGCCCGGACGGCGGGAAGTTGGTCGATCCGTCCTTAGGAGAGCGCCTCCGCGCCCGCCACGACCTCGAGGATCTCCTGTGTGATCTCGGCCTGGCGGGCACGGTTCATCTGCAGGGTGACGCGGTCGATCAGCTCTTCGGCGTTCTTCGACGCGTTCCGCATCGCCGTCATCTGCGCGCCCTGGAACGAGGCGGCCGACTCGAGCAGGGCTCGGTAGACCTGGGTCTCGAGGTAGACCGGCAGCAGCCGGGCGAGGATCTCCTCGGGCTCGGGCTCGAAGATGAAGTCCCCCCGCATCGCGTCGTCGCGGCGCTCGTCGTCGTCCGTCTCGAGCACGTCGGCCGAGATCGGAAGGATGTCGACGGTCGGTGACGCTCTGGGTCAGAGCCGAGACGAACGTGTTGTAGACGAGGACGACCCGATCGACCTCTTGCTCGGTGTAGAGCTCGGCGACCCGGTGGGCGATCGCCTGCGCGTCTGCGTACGACGGTCCGTCGGAGAAGCCGACGTACGCGTCGCTCGCGTCGCGGCCGCGAAACGTCGAGCGTCGAGCGGCCCTTCTTGCCGACGGCCACCCACCGGACCTTCTTGCCCTCGGCCTCGAGTGCGCGTTCGAGCGCGAACGCGCGGCGGATGACCTGCCCGTTGAAGGCTCCGGCGAGGCCACGATCACCCGTGAGGGGCACGAGCAGGACGGTCTCGATCGTCTCCCGTTGCTGCAGGAGCGGCAGGCTGCGCACCGATGACGCGGCCCGGCCGACGCCCGAGACGAGGTCGCTCATCGTGTCGGCGTACGGTCGCATCGCCTCGATCCGCGATCTGGGCACGCCGCAGCTTCGCGGCCGCGACGAGTTCGAGCGCCCGCGTGATCTTGCGGGTGTTGGTGACGGACCTGATCCGCCGCTTGAGGTCCTGGACGGAGGCCATCGTCAGCCGGCGAGGCCCTTCTCCTCTTGGATGTTGAAGCCCTCGGCGAACCGCTTCAGCGCGTCGTCGAGCTTGCCGACGGTCTCCTCGCCGAGGTCGCCGGTCTCGCGGATCGTCCGGTAGACGTCACCGCTGCGGAGCGTCTCGCGAAGCTCCTCCTGGAAGCGCGGCACCTGTCCGACCGGCACCTTGTCGAGGTAGCCGTTGTTGCCGGCGTAGATCGCCACGACCTGCTCCTCCATCGGCCACGGCTGTACTGGCGCTGGTTCAGCGTCGCGACCATCCGCTCGCCGCGGCCGAGCGCCTGCTGCGTGGCGGGGTCGAGCTCGGAGCCGAACTGTGCGAACGCCTCCAGCTCGCGGAACTGGGCCAGGTCGAGCCGCAGGCGACCGGCGACCTTCCTCATGGCCTTCGTCTGGGCGTTCCCGCCGACGCGGGAGACCGAGATGCCGACGTTGATCGCCGGCCGTACGCCGGAGAAGAAGAGGTCCGACTCGAGGAAGATCTGGCCGTCGGTGATCGAGATCACGTTGGTCGGGATGTACGCCGACACGTCGCCGGCCTGGGTCTCGATGATCGGGAGCGCAGTCAGCGAGCCGCCGCCGAGCGCGTCGTTCAGGCGGCAGGCACGCTCGAGCAGGCGAGAGTGGAGGATAGAAGACGTCGCCCGGGAACGCTTCGCGGCCCGGCGGGCGGCGCAGCAGCAGTGAGAGCTGACGGTAGGAGTCGGCGTGCTTGGAGAGGTCGTCGTAGATGACGAGCGCGTGCTTGCCGTTGTAGAGGAAGTACTCGCCCATCGCGGCTCCGGCGAACGGCGCCATCCACTTGATCGGCGCCGCCTCCTGCGCCGGGGCCGAGATGATGATCGTGTACTCCATCGCCCCTTCGTCGCGGAGCTTCTCGTACACCTGCGCCACGGTCGAGGCCTTCTGGCCGACGGCGACGTAGATGCAGATGACGTCGCCGCCCTTCTGGTTGATGATCGTGTCGATGCCGACGGCGGTCTTGCCGGTGCCGCGGTCTCCGATGATCAGCTCGCGCTGGCCGCGGCCGATCGGGATCATCGAGTCGATCGACTTGAGGCCGGTCTGCAGCGCCTGGGTGACCGGCTGCCGCTGGATCACTCCCGGCGCCTTGAACTCGAGCGGTCGCGACTCGGCGGCCTCGATCGGCCCCTGGCCGTCGAGGGGATTGCCGAGCGGGTCGACGACGCGGCCGAGCATGCCCTCGCCGACCGGGACGCTCATGACCGCACCCGTGCGGCGGACGGGCTCGCCCTCCTTGACGTGCTGCCACTCGACCGAAGAGCGCGACCCCGACGTTGTCCTCCTCGAGGTTGAACGCGATTCCGACGACGCCGTGCTCGAACTCGAGTCGCTCGAGCGAGACACAGTTCTCGAGTCCGTGGACGCGCGCGATGCCGTCGCCGACCTGCAGCACCGTCCCGACCTCGGACAGGTCCGTCTCGACGTCGTACTGCTCGATCCTGGACTTGAGGATCGAGGTGATCTCTTCGGGCCGTAGCTTCACGTTTTCTCCTTGGTTACCGGGTGACGAGCTCGTGACGGAGACGTTCCAGGCGGCCGCGCACGCTGGCGTCGACGCGCAGCGAACCGGCCTGCAGGATCATGCCGCCGACCAGCTCGGGGTCGACTTTGCGGGTCGCTTCGACCGTGCGGCCGGACGCCTTCTCGATCTGCGCGACGATCGCCGCGGCTTCCGTCGTCGGACAGCTCGAAGGCCGTCGTCAGCTCGACCGCGACACGCCCCTGAGCGCGGTCGACGAGCGCCTGGAACTCGTCGCGAATTCCGAGGATCTGCGCTCGCGCGCCCCTTCTCCGCGATGAGGCGGAGGAAGTTGTGGACGAGCTCGTCCGCGCCCTCGGACAACTCGCCGAGCACACCGACCTTCGCGGCGGAGCTCGACCTGCGGGTTCCCGAGGAATGCCGACAGCTCCCGCGAGGCGACCACGGCGTCGGCGAACTCCGCGAGGTCGCTGCGCACCTCTTCGATCCGGCCCCGATCCTCGGCCGCCTCGAACAGGGCACGCGCGTAGAGGCGCTCTGCGACAGCCACGGCGTTCTAGCCTCTGCCCCGTTCGAGCACCGAGAAGTCGAGCCCCTCGATCGCCTCGTCGATGAGGCGACGCTGATCCTCCGAGTCGAGCACCTTGCCGACGACACGCTCGGTTGCGTCGAGCGTCAGGTCGGCCACCTCACCGCGGATCTGGTCGATCGCGCGCACCGTCTCGGCGTCGATCTGCTTGCGGGTGTCCTCGAGGCGGCGCTGCCGCTCGACCTCGGCCTCGTCCTTCGCCCTCTGGATCTGGTCGTCGGCGACCTTGCGGGCCTCCGCCAGGATTCGCCGCCGACTCCGACCTGGCCTCGAGCCAGGATGGCGCGATTCTGCTCGAGCAGGTCACGGGCCTCGTTGCGGGCGTTGTCCGCTTCCTCGACGGCCTCGCGGATGCGGTCGCGTCGTGCGTCGATCGTCTTCTGGATCGGGCCGAACGCGAACCTCTTGAGGACGAAGAACGTGATCCCGAATGCGATCAGCGTCCAGATCATGAGCCCGGGAACGACCTTGATCAGGTCGTTGCTCGACTCGGCTGCGAGAAGGTTCAGCATCGACTCAGATCAGGACGTAGGCGAGGAGGCCGCCGATGAGGCCGTAGAACACGACCGCCTCGGTGAGGGCGAAGCCGAGCCACTGGATGCCCTGGAGCTCGCCGCGCAGTTCGGGCTGCCGGGCGACGGCCTGGATCATCGAGCCGAAGATGTTGCCGATGCCGATGCCGGCGCCGAGCGAGCCGAGCCCGATGCCGAGCGCGAGCGCGATGGCCTTGCCCGCGTCTGCGACGTTGCCGTCGACGGCGCCGACGAGTGAGAGTGCTGACATGTGGTGACGTCCTCCTTAGTGCTCCGGCTCGATGGCCGAACCGATGTAGATGGCAGAGAGGGCAGCGAAGATATAGGCCTGGATCGAAACGACGATCACGACCTCGAACAGGTAGAAGACGGACGAGAGCAGAACCGAGAACGGGAAGATCCACGGGGTGACCAGGAAGATCAGCCCGATGAACGTGAGGATCAGCATGTGCCCCGCGAGCATGTTCGCGTAGAGACGGACGGAGAGGCTGATCAGGCGCATGAACTGACCGAGGATCTCGAGCGGGATGATGAGCGGGTAGAGCGGCTTCGGCACGTCCGGGATCCAGCTCTTCAGGTACTTGACCGGCCCGTTCGCCCGGACCCCTTCGACGTGCGTGAAGATCCACGTCATCAGCGCGAGCGCAAGGGTGACCGAGAGAGTCGACGTCGCGGCGAAGATGGCGAGCGTCGGAACCTCGACGCCGCCGATCTTCCACTTCTCGTCGGAGAGCGGCAGCGGGATGAAGCCGAGCATGTTGACGACCCAGATGAACACCATCAGCGAGGCGACGTACGGGAACCAGCGGCCGATCGCCTTGGTCGGCAGTCCCTGCTCCGCGATCTGCACCTGCGCGACTTCGTAGATCGTCTCGCCGAGCGCCTGCCGCTTGGTCGGCTCCGAGCCGACCTTGACGCGCATCAGCACGATCCCGATCACGCACGACACGAGTGCTCCGAGCATCAGGTACGCGACGGCCTTGTTGATCGACATGTCGATCGGGCCGAGGTGGATCGGCACCCACTCGTGGAGCGTCCACTCCGAGGCCGGGTTGAACTCGTGCTCCTCGTCACCGGTCTCCGAGGACGCGAGCGAAACGGCCGGGAAGCGCGAGGAAGATCGTCGGTCGCGATCGCGAAGATCCGGGTCATGCCTTCGCCTCCGCGCCGAAGAAGGTCGCAATCGAGACAGCGAGCTCGACGGTGTACGCGAGCGCGTAGAGGAGCGCGGCGGCAACACCCACGCGCGCGTCTGCGACGGTGACCGCCACCAGTGGAACGCCCACAATGAACGCGCGAAATCCCATGCCTATGCCCCTCGCAGCTGCCGCGGCGAGGTTACCGTCATCGAGCGGCAACCGCGTCAGTAGGTATGCGAACGCCTGGGCTGCGAGCCACAGGACCGCCGCGAGCGACCACCCCTTTAGCGGCCAACCGGCGACCGCGAAGACCGGAAGCGCGAGCAGGATCAGGCCGCTGCCGGCGAGCATCGGCGCGAGCCGGCCCGGCACGCGACGCGGGGTCGTGTAGAGGCCCGCGATCACGAATAGACCTTGTACACGACCGCCACAGCCGCCGGAATCCCGACGACCGCGCCGACGAGAAGCCCGACGCCACCCGACCCGAGCGCCCAGCCGGCGAGCGTGCCGACGGCCATCGCGGCGGCCAACGTGCCGAGCAGGAGGCCGGATGCGGTCGCGAGCGAGTGGGGTCTCGAAGGCGAGGAGGCGACCATTGCGGGGGGAGCATATCAGGCTGCTTGTAACAGCGGTTTGCGTTGTTTTGAGCCAAAAACGTCTACATTCGTCACATGAATTCGGAGCAGCCGAGGATCGTCTTCGTCCACGGCAGCGTCACGGGTGGGCGCGTCACGTGGAGCCGCCAGCGCGAGCTCTGCGACCGGTTCCGGATCGAGATCGTGGAGCGGCCCGGATTTCCTCCGAACCCACCGGTCGCGCGGGTCGACTTCGACGACGACGCCCGACTCGTCGCCGAGATGCTCCGCGACGGCGACCACCTCGTCGGCCACTCCTACGGTGGCGTCATCGCACTCCTCGCCGCAGCCGCTCGGCCGCGCCGGCTTCGGTCCCTGACGGTGATCGAGCCGCCGGCGATGCATGTCGCCCACGGCGACCCCGCAGCCGATGCGTTCGCCCGTCGGGGAATCGAATGGTGGGCAGAAGGACCGACCGACGATCCGGAGGCGTTCCTGCGTGGATTCCTCCGGTTCGTCGGCTCGGACTTCACGACCCCCCTCACCCCTGCCTCCGGACCTCGAGCAAGGTGCCCGCGCGCTGATCGCCGAGCGAGGGCCCTGGGAGGCCGAGATCCCACTCGACGCTCTCGCGCTCGCCTCGTTTCCAAAGCTCGTCGTCTCCGGCGGCCACCACGCAGCGTTCGACGCAGTCTGCGACGTCCTCGTCGAGCGCCTCCACGCCGAGCGCCTCGTCCTGCGCGGCTACGGCCACGCGGCGCAACGGCACCCGGCGTTCAACGAGCACCTCGCGGCCTTCGTCACCGCCGCAGACGCTCGTGCCGACGGCTGACGGCCGACGCGGCCCGGGCTTCAGGCCGAGCGGCGGATGTCGCGCTCCCGCTCCGCGACGCGGCGGCGCACGCGCCGGTTACCGAGCTTGACGATCTCGAGCAGATAGACGATGTGCATCGAGAAGGCCAGCGCGACGAGCGCAATCGCCACGACGGCGACCGTCTCCCACGGATGCCAGATCCCGCCCTCACGGAAGGGAATGAATCGCGTCGCGAGCGCGGCGCCACCGAGGCTCGCCGTCCACGCCCACATCGTCACGGCCGCCCGTCGCTGGCTGAAGCCGATGTTGATGAACCTGTGGTGCAGGTGCGAGCGATCGGCGGTGGAGATCGGCTGCCGGTACTTCAGCCGTTTCAGCACCACGAACGACGTATCGATGATCGGCACGGCGAGCACGAGGAGGGGCAGAAACAGAACGACCGTCGATGCCGTCTTGAGAAGCCCGGCGACCGACACCGCGGCCAGGGTGAAGCCGAGCACGAGTGCGCCGGAGTCCCCCATGAAGATTCGGGCCGGGAAGAAGTTGTGGCGCAGGAACCCCACGCAGGCGCCGGCAACGACGGCGGACAAGACCGCGGCGTCGACCTTGCCGAGCGACAGCGCGATCACGGCGAAGGTGAGACCCGAGATCGCGCAGACGCCTGCCGCAAGTCCGTCCAGGCCGTCGAGGAAGTTGACCATGTTCATCACCGCCACGATCCAGACGACCGTCAGTGGCACCCCGATCCAGACGGGAAGGTCGGCGGCGCCGAGGAACGGAAGCGTGAAGTGGTCGATCCAGACGCCGAAAGCCGTAGGGATCGCTGCAGCGACGACCTGGCCGGCGAGCTTCGACAGCGGTGCGAGACCGCGGAAATCGTCGATCGCACCGATGACGCAGGCGACGGCGGCGCCGAGGAGGATGCCTCGCATCTCGCCCGACAGATCGAGGAACGCGAGCGACGGGACGAGGATGCCGAGGAAGATGGCGAGCCCTCCGAGCCGCGGGATCGGCCGCCGGTTGAGCCGCCGTTCATCGGGGTTGTCGACGACGCCGAGGAGCCGCGCCATGCCCCCGACGGCGGGCGTCAGGAGGATGACGATCACCAGCGCGATCGCCGCGCCCCAGATGACCTCCGGGTTGTCCCGAAGCTGCTCCATCTCCGCCTACTTCGTGCCGTACAGCCTGTCGCCTGCGTCCCCGAGTCCCGGGACGATGTAGCCCTTCTCGTTCAGTCCGCGATCGACGGAAGCGACGACGATCGCCACGTCCGGGTGATCCGCGCGGACCCGCTCGATCCCCTCGGGTGTCGCGATCAGCGCGATGACGAAGACGGACGTTGCGCCCGCGCCCTTCACCGTCGCGACTGCTGCGGCCGTCGAGTTGCCGGTGGCGAGCATCGGATCGAGCAGGAGCACATCCCGCGCCGCGATGTCGTTCGGCAGCTTGACGTAGTACTCGACCGGCTGCAGCGTCTCCTCGTCCCGGTAGAGGCCGATGAAACCGACTCGCGCTCCGGGAATGAGCGAGAGCACGCCGTCGAGCATCCCGATGCCGGCTCGGAGGATCGGGCAGACGGCGACTTTCTTGCCGCTGATCCTGCGTGCGCTCATCTTCTCGAGCGGCGTCTCGATCACCACCTCCTCGTCCGCCAGCGTCTTCGTGGCTTCGTAGGTCAGCAGCAGCGTCAGCTCGTTGACGAGCTGGCGGAACATCTGCGTGGTGGTCGTGACGTCGCGAAGGAGGCCGAGCTTGTGGCGGACGAGAGGGTGGTCGACCTCGATGACGCCGCCGGTCATGCGTCGTACCTGGTGTACCCGCCGAAACCGGGATAGAGGGGCCGCCGCGCGCAGAGCGCCTCGCTCCTCGCGGCCAGCGCAGGGACATCCGCTCCGTCGCCGAGCGCGTCGACGATGATCGCGCCGACCTCGCGGAAGTCACTCTCGTCGAATCCGCGCATCGTCGCCGCGGGGGTGCCGATCCGCACGCCCGACGCGATCGTCGGCGGCCGCTCGTCGTAGGGCACCGTGTTGCGGTTCGTCGTCAGCTTGGCCGCGTGCAGGCGCTCCTCCGCGTCCTTCCCGGTCCACGCGGTCCGCCGCAGGTCGAGTTGGAGCAGGTGTGTGTCCGTGCCGCCGGTCAGCACGTCGACACCACCCTCCATGATGGCATCCGCGAGAGCGTCTGCATTCGCACGCACCTGCACCTGGTAGGAGCGGAACGCATCCGTGGCGGCGATCTTGAAGCACGTCGCCTTCGCCGCGATCGCGTGCTCCAGCGGCCCGCCCTGAAGCCCTGGGAACACGGCACGATCGATCGCCGAGGCATGCTCGGCGCGGCACATGATGAATCCCGCCCGCGGCCCGGCGAGTGTCTTGTGCGTCGTCGACGTGACGACGTCGCAGTCGTCCATCGGGTTCGGATGCAGGCCGGCGGCGACGAGACCGGAGAAGTGCGCCATGTCGCACCACAGAAGAGCCCCGACCTCGTCCGCGACCTTTCTGAACTCCGACGTCTCGACGGTCCGCGGATACGCGGAGCCGCCACACAGGATCAGCTTCGGCCGGTGCTCCTTGGCGAGCGCGAGCACCTCGTCGTAGTCGACGAGGCTCGTTTCGCGCGAGACGCCGTAGTGCACGATGGTGTAGAGCCGACCGGAGAAATTCACCTTCAGGCCATGGGTCAGGTGGCCACCGTGGTCGAGGCGAAGCGAGAGAACCGTGTCGCCGGGCTGGAGCAGCCCGAGGTAGACCGCCATGTTCGCCTGTGCTCCGGCATGCGGCTGGACGTTGACGTGCGGTGCGTCGAACAGCGTCTTGGCCCGGTCGATCGCGATCTGCTCGATCTGATCGACGACCTCGCACCCACCGTAGTAGCGCTTGCCCGGGTACCCCTCGGCGTACTTGTTCGTGGGCACGGAGCCGACCGCCTCGAGAACCGACGGCCAGGTGAAGTTCTCCGAGGCGATCAGCTCGATCTGGTTTCGCTGCCGCTCGAGCTCCGCCTCGATGAGCTGCGCGATGTCGGGGTCGATCTCTGCGAGCCCCGCCGTTCGAAGCTGGCTCAGAGTGGTCTCGGCAACGGCCATGGCGCGATGCTACTGCACGAAGCCGCGCCGGGAACGGCTCCGGGTCCGCGCTGCCGGACTAGGGGAAGCGACGCCGCTCGACCGAGACGAGGCGGTCGACATTGCGATCGGCGATCGCGAGATCGCTGCCTCGGCCGCCCTCGACGACGTCGCGGCGACGATCTCTGACGACGAGCGTGTCATTCCCGTTGCCGCCACGGAGGATGTCCTTTCCGGCGCCGCCGAAGATCGTATCGGCGCCCGGTCCCCCGTAGATCACGTCGGCACCGCCGTTGCCGAAGATGCGGTCGTTACCGCCGAGACCGCAGATGACGTCGTTGCGACGCGTGCCCCGAAGGATGTCGGGCCCTTGTGTCCCCACGATGGTGCAGCGGACGGCTCGTCCCGACGGCGTGCGCGGCCTCGGCACAGTCGCGAACGACAGATCCGCGCCGGCACTCGTGCCGGCAGAGCTGCGTGCCACGAGTCGGTAGTGCCAACGCACACCGGGCTTCAGGCCGCGGAGGCGGAAACTGACCGGGACGTCGGCCGACCCAACAGTTGTCCGCTGCACGGTTCTGAACCCGTAGGCACGGGTGCGCCCGTACTCGAACCACCACGTCGTCGTCGAGCCGCGGGGATTGACGACCCCGTTCACCCGCACGGACGCCAGCGAGAGCGTCGCGAAGGTCAGCGGTCCGGTGACGGCGACCGGGCCTCCCGTCGTGACGAACGTCGCGTCCGAGCCGCGCGTCGTACCGAGCGAGCTCGACGCGACGAGTCGGAAGTGGTACGTCGCGCCCGGGACGAGGTTCG
Organism: uncultured Thermoleophilia bacterium; assembly: GCA_963721955.1. GTDB lineage: Bacteria > Actinomycetota > Thermoleophilia > Gaiellales > Gaiellaceae > Gaiella. The sequence goes on from CAVRKG010000004.1 coordinate 80,135, forward strand.
ACACGGCCACCGAGACCGCAGCGGACGCGGTGCCCGAGCCGACGTTCCGCGACGATGTCCTCGACCCGTACCTCGTGCTCGTCCCGTACTCGACGAACCACGAGGTCGAGCGGCCGTTCGGGTTCACAGTTCCCCCCAACGTCGCCGACCTCGGGCCGATCGCAGTTGCGGAGCCGGTGCCGACGGACGGCGAGCTTTGTGTCGTGAAGCGCTGGTCGGCGCCGCGTGTCGTGCCGACGTCACTCGTCGCGACGAGGCGATAGTGGTAGGTCGTGCCCTGCTTCAGCCGGGAGACGTTCTTCGACACGTTCCTCGAGCTCGAGCCCGAGCCGGCGCTCGAGGACGAGGTTCTGCTGCCGTACGCGGTGGTCGTCCCGTATTCGAAGTAGTACGTCGTCGGGCGCCCCTGAGGATCGACTCGCCCCCTCAGCCTCGCCGTCGTCGGTCGAACCGAGCTCGCCGTCCGCGTCGTCACGTTCGGCGCGTGCCCCGTGGAGAACGTTGCATCCGCACCGAGCGCCGTTCCGCCGGCGCTCGTCGCGACGAGCCGGAAATGGTATGTCCTTCCCGCCGTCAAGCTGCCGACGACGACCGAGACCGCCTTTGGCGACGTGCCGGCGCCGGCGTCGCCGATCGGGCTCTTCGAGCCGTAGCCGGTCGTCGTTCCGTACTCGACGTACCACGTCGTCGGTTGGCCGTTCGGGTCGACCGTCCCTCCGAGAGTCGCCCGCGCTGATGAGACCGCCGTGGCCGGTGACGTGACGACCGCCGGGGGAGACGCTGTCGAGAAGAGACCGTCGCTACCGTTCGTCGTGCCCGATCCATTCCTGGCGACGAGACGATAGTGGTAGGTCTTGCCTGGATCGAGACCCGTTACCACCTTGGACACGCTCGCGTTCGCCGAGCCGGAAGCGAGGCTCGTGGTCGCCGTCTTCGAGCCGTACGACGCCGTCGTTCCGTACTCGAACCACCAGTCCGTCGCTGCGCCGTTCGGGTTCACGACGCCGTTCAGCGTCGCCGAGTCGGCCGTGACGGCGCTGACCGAGCCCGTGATGGCGCTCGGCGCCGCAGCCGCCGCGCTTCCGACCACGACTGTCGCTGCGACGGTCACCGCTCCGGCGAGCACGGCGTACCGGATGTATCTCAGCACGACACCAGCCTACGCCCGATTCGTACGCGAGCCGTCTCCCAGACGTAAGAATTGTGTTCGGACGCGGCGACGCCCGACGCTACTTGAAGCGCCGTTTCTCGACCGACACGGCGCGATCGAGGCTTCTGTCCACGAGCGCCTTGTCAACGCCTGGACCGCCCTCGACGAGGTCTCGGGTGCCGTCGCGCGCCCTCAGGTCGTCGTTTCCGGCCCCGCCGCGGAGGATGTCGCTGTTGCGTCCGCCGATGAGAATGTCGTCTCCGTTGCCGCCGTAGATCACATCGGATCCTTCGAGGCCATAGATCTTGTCGTTCCCGCCGAGACCGCAGATGACGTCATTGCCGCTCGTTCCCCGCAGAACGTCCGCCGACTCGGTTCCCACGATCGTGCACTCGACGGGCTTCCCGGCCGGGTCGCGAGGTTGCGGCGACGTCCTGAACGAAGCGTCCGCGCCGACGGTCGTGCCGATCGCGCTCTGTGAAACGAGGCGGTAATGCCAACGTTTCCCCGGCGTGAGGCGCTGGAGAGCGGATGTGACCTGGACGTCGGCCGAACCGCCCGTCGCCGTCTTCAAGGTGCGGAACCCGTAGCTCCGTGTCGGACCGTACTCGAACCACCACGTGGCGGAGAGTCCGAGAGAGTTGACGCTCCCGCGAACCTGAGCCGAGAACAAGGAGAGGCTTCCGGTGTCCACGGAGCCGGTCTTGACCCTTGGCGGTCCGAGCGTGACGAACGTTGCGTCGGAGCCGCGGATCGTGGTCTTCTCCGTCTTCGCAACGAGTCGGAAGTGGTAGACGGTTCCGGGCGACAGGTTTGTGACCGTGGCAGCGACCCCCATGAAGACGCTCCCCGCACCTGCCTTTCGGAGTGGTGTCTTGCGGCCATACGAGGTCGATTGCCCGTACTCGTAGTACCACGTCGTCGCGCTTCCGTTCGGGTTCAGCGTTCCTCGGAGCGTCGCCGCGCGCGTCGCGATTCCCGTCGCGGCCGAGGTTGCCACGGTGGGAGCCAGCGACGGTGTGACGAAGGTTCGGTCGGTTCCTCTGCGTGTGCCGGAGGAGCTCGTCGCGACGACGCGGTAGTGATATTTCGTGAGAGGCCTGAGTCCGGTCACGATGGTCTTGACATTCGTCGCGAACGTGCCCGAGCCGACGTTCGCGGGCTTGGTCTTCGACCCGTATTCGATCGTTGTCCCGTACTCGAAGACGAGCTTCGTCGTTCCTCCATTCGGGTTGACACTGGCGTTGAGTTGCACGCTCGTCGACCCGACCGAGCTCGCGGCGGTCGTCTGCACGCTGGGGGGCTCTGCGGTGACGAACGTCGCGTCCGCCCCGAGCCTCGTCCCGGCGGAATTCGTCGCGACGAGACGGAAGTGATACGTCCTGCCGACGAGCAGATTGCGAACGACTGCGGAGACGGATTTCGGCAGCGTTCCCGAGCCGGCGTCGGCAACCGGGGTCTTGGCGGCGTACGGGATCGTGGTGCCGTACTCGATGTACCACGTCGTCGCCTTGCCGTTCGGATTGACGATCCCGCCGAGCGTGGCGGACGTCGGGCGCACGCGCTTGGCGCCCACGGTGGTGACGGCAGTCGCCTTGGCAGCTGCCGCACGCCTTCGCCTTCGCCTTCGCCGGCAGCCGTTGCCTTAGCCTTCGCCGCCGCGGCAGCCTTCTCCGCGGCCGTTGCCTTCGCGGCTGCCTTCGCCTTCGCCGCAGCCGTTGCCTTCGCCTTCGCCGCCGCTGCTGCTTTCGCCGCTGCCGCGGCCTTCGCCTTCGCCGCAGCCGTTGCCTTCGCCTTCGCCTCTCTTGCGGCCTTTGCCTTCGCGGCAGCCGTGGCCTTTGCCGCAGCTTTCGCCTTCGCGGCAGCCTTCGCCCGCGCGTCGGCCCTCGCCTTTGCAGCAGCCTCGGCCTTCGCCTCGGCGGCAGCCTTCGCCTTCGCCGTGGCAGCAGTCTTGGCCTTTGCGGCTGCGTCGGCGGCCGCCTTCGCGGCGCTCGTGTTCGCCTGAGTGGTCGAACTCCCCAGCACCGTCTTTCCCGAGCCGCCGGGACGATACGTGCGACAAGCGCTCGACGTCGCGAGCTGATAGGTGCCCTTCGTTCGCACGATTCGGGGGTTGACCCTGCGATTCGCATTCAGCTTGTAGCCGACCCCGACGGTGCTGGCCGAGACGTTGCTCCAGATGCAGTTCTGACGAACGACGTTCCCGGTTCCAATCGGAGCGTTCGCTGCGTAGGACCCGTGCACGTCGTAGTGACTGTTCCCGGTGATCACGTTGTGTTCGACGCGATTGTCTCTCGATGCGACCTTGGGCCCGCCGCTGAAGTAGATGCCGTTCAGGTTGTCGACGATGAGGTTGTTGCGCGCAACCGAGATCTGTGCGTCAGGGGCGAAAGCGATCCCGTCACCGGCCAGGTTTCCGAAGATCACGTTGTCGCGGATGCGCGCCTTCAGCGAGATCGCCACCATCACGCCGGCGCCATACGCTCCCGACGATGGATCACTGCACCCGTGCAGCACGTTGTCGCTGATCAGCGCCAGACGGGCGTGGTCGACCACGACGCAGGACCGACCCGCCACCTTCGTGGTGCCCGGTCCGACCTCCGACTTCGTCAGAGCCGGTGAGTAGCCGCGCAGCACCACGGAGCCGGACACGCTGGCACCGCTCGCGAGGGCGCCGACGGTGAGATTCGTCAGGGTCAGAAAACGTGTCGCCTGCGTCGTTTCGAGCCCGTCGGCGAGCGTCGCCCGAGCACCGCCCGGCGCCGACATGATCGTGATGCGCGCCTTCGCCGACCCGACCGCTGTGATCACCTCGCGCTTGTTGAACACAGCCCCGCCGACGAGGCATCCCGTCTGGCCCGGAAGCAGGGTCTGCGCGAGTTTCGCGATTGTCAGGAACGGCGCGTTCCGCGTCCCCCCGTTGGTATCGACGCCGTACGGTGCAGCCCACCGAGCACAGCGTGACGACGGAGTGGAAGGTCGTGGCGTCCCGGACGCCGCGCGCGTCTTGAACGACTCATCATCACCTGTGGTCGTCCCGGACGCGCTCTTGGCGACGAGTCGGTAGTGGTACGTCGTCGCAGCCTTGAGGCCCGTCAGTTGTTGCGCAACGGCCTGCGTCCCGGAATCGGCGCCGGCAACAGTCGTCGTCGTCCTCGATCCGTAGGACTTCGAGGGGCCGTACTCGAACCACCACTCGGTCGAAACACCACCCGGATTGAGTACCCCTTTCAAGGTAGCTGCGCTCGTTTCGATCGAGCTCGCAGCAGCCGTGATCGCGATCGGTGGGCCCGCCGTCGCGCCTCCGACAGCGATCGTGGCGACGAGAACGGCCAAAAACAGCACGAAAGAACGTGGACGCCGCATCAACGTCTTACCCTAATCAGAACGTGTGAATTCGCTACTAGCCGAAGGTAAGGGTCATGTGGACGCAGCGGCGATGAGCTCGAGCACCGCTTCCTCTGCGACGGCCCCTTCGCGGAGGATGACCGGCTCGGCACCCGTGACGTCGACGACGGTCGAAGGAACACCCGGAAGGACGCCACCGTCGATGACGGCGGCCACGCCTTCGCGAATCTCCAAGGGCACGTCGCCCAGCCGGCGAGGATCCTGTCCTCCGTGCAGGTTGGCACTCGTCGCAACGATCGCGCGCGCGCGCTCGACGACCTCCGCGACTTGCCCGACGAGAACCGGCACACGGATTCCGATCGTGTCGGGTCGGCCTTCGCCGCAGAGCCAGCCGAATCGCCGCGCGGGGTTGGGGACGACGAGGGTGAAAGGACCGGGCAACAGGGCCTGGGCGATCCTCCTCGATCGCTCGCCGAGCTCGGGGATGCCGTCGTGCAATGCGTCGAGGCTCGCGAACACGACCGCTGTGGGCTGAACGGCGTCGCGTCCTTTTAGTCGGTAGAGGTCGTGAGCCGGTCGCTCGTTGGACGCGGTGCAGACGAGGCCGTACACAGTGTCCGTGGGCAGGACGACGAGCTTCCCCTCCTCGATCGCGGCGACGGCACGATCGACGTCGCTCACAGTGGCGCCCGGCCCTCGACGATCCGCTCGACGCCGCGGAGATCCTGCGTGACGCGCACCTCCGCGAGGGCGAGCTCCGCGAGGAGCGCAGCTACCTCGCGCGCCTGGCCGGCTCCCACCTCGAGCGCGAGCCCGCCTCCCGGCGCGAGGACGCGTACCGCCGCTCGCGCGACCGCTTCGATCGCGCCGTCGGCGCTCAGCGCGACATGTGGCTCCCAGTCGCGCACCTCGGGCTGCAGGGTGGGGATGTCTGCGGCGTCGACGTATGGTGGGTTCGAGACGATCAGGTCCCACGGGCCGTCGGGGAGGCCCTCGAAGAGATCGTGTTGCAGGAGCTCGACCGACAACCCTGTGCGCACCACGTTCTCGTGGGCGAGCGTCAACGCATCCGCCGCCGCGTCGAGCCCGGTCACGACTGCCGTCGGCCACTCGTCCGCGATCGCGAGTGCGACTGCGCCCGACCCGGTGCCGACGTCGAGAACGCGCGGGTGCTCGATTCCGGCGAGCAATGCGAGCGCGCGCTCGACGAGGATCTCCGTCTCGGGTCGCGGGATCAGCGCCCTCGAGTCGACCGTGAGCGTCAGTCGGCGAAACCCCCACTCGCCGAGCACGTACTGCAGCGGCTCACGGCGCGCCCGGCGACCGACGAGCTCACGCGCCGCCGCGAGCTCCGCCGGCTCCAACTGCCGGTCGAAGGCCGTGTAGAGCTCGATGCGCTCGAGGCCGGTTGCCTTCGCGAGAAGTCGCTCTGCATCGAGTCGGGGGCTCTCCGCGCCTTTCGAGGCGAGGTGCTCCGTCGCAAGGCGAAGGACGCCGAGGACGGTGTCGGACCCGGTGCCGGAGCGTCCTTCCAGACTCATCCGCCGGCTGCTTCGAGCGAGAGCCGTCGATCCTCGTTCTGGATCGCCTCGGTGAACTCCTCGAGTTCGCCGTTCAGCACCTGGTCGAGCCGGTGCACGGTCAGCTTGATCCTGTGATCGGTGACGCGACCCTCGGCGAAGTTGTACGTGCGAATCTTCTCGGCTCGCTCGCCCGAGCCGATCTGCGAGTTACGAGTGGCGGAGAGTTCCGCCTGCTGCCTCGCGCGCTCCAACTCGTAGAGCCGCGCACGGAGCACGCGCATCGCCTTCGCCTTGTTCTGGAGTTGCGACTTCTCGTCCTGCATCGCGACGACGACACCCGAGGGCACATGCGTGATCCTCACAGCCGAATCGGTCGTGTTGACGCTCTGGCCGCCAGGACCCGTGGAGCGGTAGACGTCGATCTTGAGGTCGATCTCGTTGATCTCGACCTCGACCTCTTCGGCCTCCGGCATCACCGCGACGGTCGACGTCGACGTGTGGATCCGACCCTGCGACTCCGTCTCCGGGACGCGTTGCACGCGATGCGTGCCACCCTCGTACTTGTACACCGAGTACGCGCCGTCACCCTTGACGCCGAACACGATTTCCTTGAACCCGCCGGTCTCGCTCTCGTTCGCGGAGAGGATCTCCGTCTTGAACCCACGCCTCTCCGCATAGCGGGTGAGCATGCGGTAGACGTCGCCGGCCCAGAGCGCCGCCTCGTCACCTCCCACTCCCTGCCGCACTTCGACGATGACATCTTTCGCGTCGGCTGGATCGCGTTCGACGAGCGCGAGCATCAGCTCCTCTTCGAGCCGGGCGATGTCGCTCTCGAGGTCGGCCGCCATGGACGCGAGCTCGGGGTCACCCTTTGCATCGGCGAGGTCGGCACGGAGTCCCTGCCAGGCGACCGCGAGCTTGTACGGCGTCTCCAGCTCCTTCAGCCGGCGTCCCACGTCCGCCGCCTCGCGGTGGTCGTTGTAGACGGCAGGGTCGGACAGGCGCGCCTGCAGATCGACGTACGAGCGTTCGAGTTCCTGCACGAGTGGTTCGATGGCGGCCATCCGACGATGGTAGCCCGCAGCGGATCGCCCGTTTCCCCCGCGCACGCTCCCGGAGCCGGCGAAACCTTCTCTCGTTCGCCCGGTGACGACCGATCCGTTCCTCGCGGTCGGCCCGGAGCGGGAGCGGATGGTGTTCCGGCGACGTCGTTCAGGCGAGCGCGGCGTCGAGCGTGATCTCGGGCACGGCGGCGAGTGCCTTCGAAACGGGACACCCGAGCTTCGCGGCCTCCGCCGCGGCGACGAATGCCCCCTCCTCGATTCCCGGCACGCTGCCTCGGACCGAGAGGGCGACCTTCACGATGCCCTCACCCGGGACGAACGTGAGGGTTGCAGACGTGTCGAGTTGCTCCGCGGGCGTACCGTTCTTCGCGAGGCCGGCCGAGAGCGCCATCGAGAAGCACGCCGAGTGGGCGGCGGCAATCAACTCCTCGGGGCTCGTCTTACCGTTCGGCTCCTCGGCGCGGGAGGCCCAGGTGACGTCGAGGGCACCGAAGGCGCCACTTCCCGCCGGATGGATCGTGCCACTGCCTTCGGTCAGATTCCCGCGCCACGTGGTGGACATCGTGCGCTCGGTTGCCATGTGATCGTTCCTCCTCGGTCGTCGTACGACAGGGTCGCGGTGTTACGACAGGGTTGCAGTTACGGCAACGGTTGCGGCTGCTCGGATGAGGGCCGAGAACGAGCAGCTCGCATCGGCAGCCTCTGCCGCCTGGGCGAACGCCGCCTCGTCGCTGTCGGGGACGGTTCCGTGAGCCTCGATCTGTGAATGGACGATCTGGTGACCCTTGTCCTTCACCTCGTCCATCGTCACGACGCATCGCACCTCGAGTCGCGCCGGCGGCGTGCCGGCCCGCGTCAACTCGTTTGCGAGCGACATCGCGAAGCAGGCACCGTGGGCGGCCGCGAGCAGCTCTTCCGGGCTCGTCTTGCCCTCAGGCACACCGATGCGCGTCGCACCCGAGTAGGGAAGCTCGACGAACGCGCCGGACGACGCGGCACTGATCGCCCCCACGCCACGCGCGACGTTTCCTTCCCAGCTGACCGCGGCTTCACGAACGATTCTCGGCATGGTTTCTCCTTGGGTCTCCGACGGACGGGCTAGGCCATGACCTCGACGCGTGCTTCGGCGCGCAACGCCTCCGCGCTCCGCGCCGCCTCGAAGCGCATGACCTCCTTGAGCGCGCGGATGGACACCTCGATCTGATCGAGCGACGGCTCCCGCGTCGTCAACCGCTGCAGCCACAGGCCGGGCGCGAGCAGGACCATCAGGGCGCGATTGCCCCGGTGCTTGCCCGCGTAGCGGATCAACTCGTACGCGATCCCCGCGATCACGGGCAGGAGCAGGATGCGGCTGATCACGAGCCAGTACCAGACCGGCCTGCCGACGAGGGCGAAGACGAAGATGCCGATGACCATGACCCATAGCAAAAAGGCAGTTCCGCAACGGGGGTGGATCAAACTGAACTTCTGCACATTCTCCGGGGTGAGCTCCGTCCCGCTCTCGAGGGCGTTGATCGCCTTGTGCTCCGCCGCGTGGTACTGGAACACGCGCCTCAGGTCGGGCAGGAGCCCGATGAGGCCGATGTAGAGGATGAACACCGTGACGCGGATCAGCCCCTCGACCAGCACGAACAGATACGTACCGTCGATCGGGAGCCAGCTCGTGAGCAGCGCGGGGCCGACCTTGAACAGCATCAGCGCGAAGCCGATCGCGATCACGAACGAGAAGATGATCTGACCGCGCGAGATCTCGGTCGAGACCTCGGCGACCTCGCCGTCGGCGCCTTCCTCGGGCTCCTCTTGCATCGCGTAGTTGGCCGAGATCGCGAGTGCTCGGAAACCGATTGCCAGTGACTCGCCGAGCGCGACGACACCACGGATGACGGGCAGCCGCCAGATCCGGTGGCGCTGCATCGGTGAGGTGATCTCTTTCGTCACCTCGACGACGTCGCCGGCGGGCGTGCGGACCGCGACCGACCAGACCGCGGGGCCTCGCATCATGACACCTTCGAGCACGGCCTGGCCGCCGTACGAGACGCTCATTTCGGACCCGGACGCCTAGCCGCGGCGCGGACCGCCGGCCTTTTCGAGGCGGCGCTGGAAGCGCTCGACCCGACCGCCGGCGTCCATGAGCTTCTGCTTCCCGGTGTAGAACGGGTGGCAGTGCGAGCAGACCTCGACGTGCAGTTCCGGCTTCGTGGAACGGGTCGTGAACTCGTTGCCGCAGGAGCAGCTGACGTGTGCGAAGACGTACTCGGGATGGATCTCGGCCTTCATCGTCCGGCCAGAATAGCAGAGGCAATATCCGGGCCAACGTTGCCTCCCGAGACGACGACGACGACGTTGTCACCCTCGACGTGACCCGCGAGCACGGCTGCCAGCCCGGCCGCGCCGGCGGGCTCGCACGCGAGCTTCGCGTCCGCGTAGAGGCGGCGCGTCGCAGCTTCGATCTCCTCGTCCGTGACGAGAACGCTCGCTACCGAGCACGCTTGGCAGACGGCGAGCACGTTGGTTCCGGCGTACGGCGCGTCGAGACCGCCCGCGATCGTCTCGGGCCGAAGCGTGACGGGCTTGCCGGCGTCGAGAGCGAGCCGCAGGGCGGCCGATCCCGCCGGCTCGGCGCCGACGACCCGGACGCCGCTCGGAGTCACTGCGGCAGCGATGCCCGACACGAGGCCGCCGCCGCCGACCGGAACGACGATGACGTCGACATCGGGCGCGTCGGCGAGAATCTCTGCGCCGACCGTGCCTTGCCCCGCCATCACGAGCGGGTCGTCGAACGGATGAACGACGACCCGTCCGGTCTCCCTGACGATCTCCTCCATGCGCTCGAATGCCGCCACCGGATCTCCATCGACGACCTCGATCGCAGCTCCATATCTCTCGGCCCGCTCGACCTTGTAGCGACTCGCGCCCGCGTAGACGACGACCACGCAGTCGATCGCCTCCCGCGCCGCTCCCCAGGCGAGTGCCGCAGCATGATTCCCGGCGGAGACGCTGATCACGCCGCGAGCGCGCTCATCGGGCGTGAGCGCCGTCAGGCGGTTGACGACCCCCCGCGCCTTGAACGAGCCGGCGTACTGGAACAACTCGGCCTTGAGCCGGAGTCCCGGCGCGATCTCGTCGGCGGCGAGGAGCGGCGTTCGCCGCACGTGCCCGGCGATCGTCGCGGCCGCACGGTCTACATGGTCAGACGAGACCGGGGCATCTGGCATTGCGGGATCCTAGTCGACCGGTCGCCGCAGCAGAATATGTCCGTGAGCAGTCACCCGATCCGACTCGCCGTCACCGACGATCTGCGGCGGTCTCGCCTGACCGTCTTCTTCCGCTTGCTTCTCGCACTCCCCCACCTCGTCTGGCTGACGGTGTGGGGGCTCGTGATGGTGGCGTTGGCCCCTGTCATCTGGTTGATCGTGGTCGTGCTCGGTCGCGCCCCTCTACCCCTGCATCGATTCGCCGCCGCGTTCGTGCGGTACGGCCTGCAGGTCTCCGCGTACATCTCGCTCGCCGCGAACCCGTTTCCCGGATTCGTCGGGGCTCCCGGCTACCCGATCGACGTCACGATCGACGCACCGGCCCGACAACACCGCCTGGGTGCCTTGTTCCGATTCGTGCTGGTCCTCCCCGCGCTCGCGCTCGCCTCGGTCCTCGGAGGCTCGACGCTGTTCTACTCTGCGTCGGGCGTCGTCGCGATCTGCGCGGTACTCGCCTGGTTCGCGTCGCTCGTGCTCGGACGGATGCCTCGGGGACTGCGCGACCTCCAGGCCTTCTCACTCGGGTACGGGGCGCAAACGACCGCGTACCTCCTCTTCGTCACGGGCCGCTACCCGAGCTCGGATCCGGGCGCCATGTCGCTTCAGCTCCCTCCGGCCACGCACCCGGTTTCGCTGCGCGTCGGGGAGAGCCTCGAGCGGTCGCGCTTGACGGTTCTCTTCCGCATCCTGCTCGTGCTCCCACATTTCATCTGGCTCTCCCTCTGGTCGATGATCGTCATGCCTGTGGTGGTCGTCGGCTGGCTCGTGACGCTCGTTGTCGGCCGGCTGCCCCGACCGCTGCACCGCTTCATCGCGGCCTGGCTCCGCTACACCGCTCACGTCTACGCGTTCCTCTTCGTCGTCGGCGGCCCGTTCCCGGGGTTTCTCGGAGTCGCCGGGTCCTATCCGGTCGACATCGAGATCAGCGCGCCAGAACGGCAGGCCCGACTCCGCACGCTGTTCCGCCTCCCGCTCGCTCTTCCAGCGCTCTTCGTTTCCGCTGGCCTCGGGTACGTGCTGTACACGGTGGGGCTCCTCGCCTGGTGGTACGCGCTCGTGAGGGGGCGGGTACCTGTCGGACTTCGGAATCTCGGCGCGGTCTGCATTCGCTACCAGGCGCAGGTCGGTGCCTTCGTGTTCCTCGCCACGGAGCGCTACCCCCACGCTGGGCCGACGCCCCCGGGCGGCGACCCGGACGGAGGGCCCGAGGAACCACCCGTACTCGTGCCGGTCGGCGCTCCGCCGCTCGGTGAAACGGGAGCGGAGGCAGATCCGGTCTGAGCGGCGCGCGACTCGCACGCGGCATCCTCGTCCTGCTCGCTGCGGTCGCGTGGATCGTGGTCGCGGCGGTGTTGCTGCGCACGACCGTTCCGTCGTCTCTGCGGCTGCCGACCGTCGACATCGACGCCGTGTTCGGCGCGCCCGTCGTGTCAAAGGCGCAGCACGTCGAGCGCGTCTTCCTCGCCGTCTGGGTTTGCAAGCAGATCGCGCTGCTCGGGACGCTCTGGATCTACGCGAGGAGAGGTGCGGCCTTCGCACGAGAGTCGGCCGCCGGCCCTGTCGGGACGGGGATGCTCCTCGGCATGCTCGGCCTCGGGATCGTCTGGCTCGTCCAACTTCCGTTCGCCCTTCTCGGCGTCTGGTGGGCACGCCGCAACGACCTCACCGAGATCGGCTACGTGGACTGGGTGTTCGCGCATTGGTTCGAGCTCGGCGGCACCTTCGTCTCGATCTGCGTTGCGCTCCTCATCGTGATGTTCCTCGCCCGGCTCATCGGCGAAGCGTGGTGGATCCCCGGAGCGGCAGCATTCGTCGCCATTGCGGCGGCATTCGCATTCGTCCAGCCGTACCTGGGTGAGACCGAGCCGCTCCGCGACCCGGCGCTGCGCCGCGCTGCAACCGATTTCGAGCGCAAACAGGATGTCTCCGGGATCCCTGTCGGCGTCGAGGACGTCAGCGGGACGACGAGCCAGGCGAACGCCTACGCCGTCGGGTTCGGGCCCTCTCGCCGGATCGTTCTCTGGAGCACGATGGTCGAGGGCACGTTCAGCGACGACGAAGTTCGTTTCGTCCTGGCGCACGAGATCGCTCATCACTCGAGCGACCACATCCCGAAAGCTCTCGCGTGGTTCGCCCTCCTCGCGCTTCCCGGCGCCTGGCTGCTCATGCGCCTGACTCGTTCGCGCGGAGGGATGGGGCTTGCGGCAACGGTGCCCTACGCCCTGCTCGTCGTCACCGTGATCCAACTCGGATCGACACCGGTTCAGAGTTGGATCAGCAGGCGGATGGAGGCCGAGGCCGACTGGAAGGCGCTGCAGACGACGCGCGACCCGGGCGGCGCCCGTGGGCTGTTCGTCGGCTTCGCCGAGACGTCGCTCACGAATCCGGATCCGCCCACCTGGGAGTACGTGCTACTCGGAAGCCACCCGTCGCTCGAGCAACGCGTCGCCATGGTGGACGCCTGGCAGCGGCTCCGCCAGCCGAGTCCCTAGGTCAGGGTGTACTCGGGACCCGAGCCGCCTTCGGGCGGCGTCAGCCGACCACCACGCGCCGTGATCGCGCCACACTGGACGCAGTTCGACGGCGTCAGCTTGACCTCGACGGTGCCGTCACCGTTGTCCCCGCCCACCTCGTACACCTGAGCGGGGCACATCCACGCCCACATCTCGGCCACGTCGCGCGGGACATTGCGCTCGATACGCACATGGTTCGGTTGATCGTCCCTCGTGCGGTTGCCCGCGGCGAACACCGACGAGAGCTTGTCGAACGTGAGCACGCCGTCGGGAGCCGGGTACCGCGCGGCCCGGTCGGTACGAAGCAGTGGCGCCGTCGCATCCGGCTCGTTGTGGAACTCTTTCGGTGGGAGGCGCCCTTTCGAAACGGTCATTGCGCTCGCGAGGCCACCGCCGACGAAGAAGCCCTTCTGGAAGGCCTGCCGCATGTTCCGCACCTGGTACAGGCTCTTGCCCAGATAGCCGCTGCGCACCTCGGCGTCGTACGCGTCGAAGGCGCCGACCCGGCCGGGATTCTCGCCACGCTGGAGCGAGGCGAACGCCGCCTCGGCCGCGAGGCGGCCGGACTCGATCGCGTAGTGCACGCCTTTCAGCCTCGCGAGGTCGACGAGCCCCGCACTCTCACCTGCCAGCAACAGCCCGGGGGCGCCGAGTCTTTGCGGCATCGCGTGCCAGCCGCCGCTCGTGATCGACCGTGCACCCCACGCGATCCGCTCTCCTCCGTCCAGGATCGCCCGCACGAACGGATGCGTCTTGAACTCCTGCAGGACATCGTGGGCGGACAGTTCGACGTCCGTGTAGTCGAGCCCGACGACGAACCCGAGCGAGACCATGTCGTCACCCATCGGGTACAGCCACGAGCCACCGAACTCGCGGTACTTGGCAGGCTTCCGGAGCGGCCAGCCGAGCGTGTGGATGATCTTGCGCAACGGCCGCGGGACGCGCCAGACCTCCTTGACACCGAGCTCCCAGATCTGCGGCTCGCGACCGTGGAGACCGAAGTGGTCGAGCGCCGCGCCCGTCAGGTGGCCCGCCGTCCCCTCGGCGAGAATCGTGACCTTGGCGACGATGTCCGCGCCCGGCTCGAAGTTGCCGAGCGGTTCGCCTTCCTTTCCGCGTCCCTTGTCGCCGCTACGGATGCCGACGACGCGACCGTGCTCGACGAGCAGCTTGTCCGCGGACGTCTCGGGGAGCATGAAGGTGCCGCCCGCTTCTGCTTGCTCGGCGAGATACCGGCACATCTGCGAGATCGAGATGATCCAGTTGCCGTGGTTCCGGAGCGTCGGCGGCGGCGGGATGCGCAGTGCGCGCTTACGGGTCAGCAGGTACACGCCTTCACCGGGGACGTCGCCGTAGGTCGGTACACCGTCGAGCTGGCTCGGGCGGCCCCTGAAGAGGCGGCGGATCGCGCGCGGGTTCATGACAGCGCCCGAGAGCAGATGTGATCCCGGCTGCTTGCCCTTGTCGACGAGAGCGACCGGAACCTCGCCGAGCCGTTCAGCCGTCGCGGGGTCCTCTTCCAGCAGCTGGCCGAGCCGGAGTGCACAGGCGAGGCCGGCCGGGCCACCCCCGACGATCAGCACACCGACGTCGATGCGCTCGTCCGGCGCGTCGGTGGGCGCGGCGATGACCTCTGCGCTCGAGAACGGGGGCGGGTAGTCCGCGGCGCGGATCTGCGATGCCACGTCTAGCCCTTGCGGGCCCGCACCAGCTCGGCGAGCTTCGGAGCCACCGGTGCACGTCACCGACGACGCCGAAGTCGGCGAAGTCGAAGATGGGCGCGTTCGCGTCCTTGTTGATCGCGACGATCGTCCCCGAGCTCTGCATCCCCACCTTGTGCTGAATCGCCCCGGAGACGCCGAGCGCGACGTAGAGCTTCGGCGAGACGGACTTACCCGTCTGCCCGACCTGCGTCGCGTACGGGTACCAGCCGGCATCGACGACGGCCCGCGTGGCGGCTACCGCGCCACCGAGCGCTGCCGCCAGGTCCTCTGCAAGCTTGAAGCCCTCGGGCGCACCGAGGCCACGGCCTCCCGCGACGATGACGTCGGCATCCTCGATCGATGGGCCGCTCGCCTCCTCGTGGGCCTGCTCGACCATGCGCGCAGCGGTCGAGAAGTCCTGCAGCGTCACCGCGACCGGGTGGAGCGACGCGGTACCCTCCGGTCTCGATCGGCTCGAACGACCCCGAGCGCACGATGGCGATCCGCGGCGAACTCGTCCAGCCCACGTCGACGAGCACCGAGTCGCCGAGTGCGGGACGCGTGGCCGACGAGCGCTCCACCGTCGATCCTGAAGTCGGTGACGTCCCAGTTGACACCCGCGTCGAGCCGGGCCGAGAGCCCCGCCGCGACGTCGGCGGAGAGGACGGAGGCCGCGAAGAGGACGTTCTCGGCGCCGGAGGCTGCGACGACCGCTTCGAGTGCGTCGACACGCGGCTGGGGCAGCGGGGCCTCGAACTCGGGTGCGTCGACGACGTAGACGTCGGACACGCCGAACGTCCCCGCAGACGCTGCGACGTCGGCGACGTCGTGGCCGACGACGACTCCCATGACGTCACCGTCCAACCGCGAGCGCGCGCGCGAGCACGCCGAGCGATCCCTTCTGGATCGCGCCGTCGTGATGCTCGAGGAAGACGAGCGTCTTCACAGCAGCTTCCGTTCCGCGAGCCAGTTGACGAGTTGCTCGGCGGCCGATCCGTCGTCCTCGATCTTGACCTGACCGCTCTTGGCCGGTGGCGGTGCGAGCGCGAGCACGCTCGTGCGCGAGCCGCTGTCCCCGACGCGGTCGCTTTCGACGCCGATCTCCTCGAGCGAGAGCGTCTCGGTCGGCTTCGACTTCGCGCCCATGATGCCCTTGAGGGACGGGTAGCGCGGCTCGTTGATCGCGTCGGAGACCGCGACGACGGCGGGGAGCGGCGCCGTGATGACGTCGTAGCCGAACTCGGTCTGCCGCTTTCCCGTCACCGACGATCCGTCGACCGTGAGCTCCGCGACCTGGGAGATCAACGGCCGGCGCAGGCGGTCGGCGACGGCGGCCCAGAGGACGGCGCCGTCGGAGTCCGAGGACTGCTGGCCGAAGAGGACGAGATCGGCGCTCTCTCGCTCGAGCGCCTTGCGCGAGCGCGTAGCTCGTCGCGACGAGGTCCGAGCCCGCGGCTGCCTCGTCGGAGACGAGGACGGCGCGGTCGGCGCCCATCGCGAGCGCCTTGCGCAGCGACTCGAGCGCCCGCGTCGGCCCGAACGAGACGACGACGACCTCGCCGCCGTGGGCCTCCTTGATGCCGGAGCGCCTCCTCGACGGCGTTGACGTCGGTCGCGTTGAGCGCGCCCTCGCCCGACCGGTCGAGCCGGTTCGTGGCGGGGTCGATCCGTCGCACCGACGTCGCGTCGGGAACCTGCTTCACGCAGACGGCGATCTTCACGGTGAGAGAGCCTAGCGTGCCGCCATTCCGCCAGGCCGAGTGAGCCGACGACGCGGGAACCGTCGGTGCGACTCTGGTAGGCTCCGGCCCTTCGAACGCGAATCGGATACGGGTGGGGATCACCTCACCGCACCTGATGAGAGATTCACCGGACGACAGCCCGAGGAGCGTTCCTCCTCACTCTGCTCCTGGCGCTCGAGCCTGGCGGTCGCAGGCGGCGGCAGTCGCGTTGAACGAGCCGATCGACCCGGCCGTGGGCCGGGACGCCGATCGTCTTCCCGATCGTCGGCGCGGCAACGTACTTCGACGACTGCGGCGACCCGCGCGGCCAGGGACGCCACGCCGGGAACGACATCCTGACGACCTGGCGATCGCCCGCCGTCGCGGCCGAGGACGGGAAGATCAAGTTCTGGACGACGTCCGCACGCGCCGGTTGCATGCTCTACCTCTACGGCGCGAGCGGCACGACCTATCTCTACATCCACCTCAACAACGATCTGACGGCGAAAGCGTGACAACCGCGGAAGCCTGCGTGCCCGGCGTCGCGTACGCGAAGGGGTTGAAGGACGGCGCCACGCGTCAAGGCCGGGCAGCTGATCGCCTACAACGGCGACTCCGGCGACGCCGAGGGGACTACCACCTCCACTTCGAGGTCCATCCGAAGGACGGCGACGGACGTCAACCCGCTTCCCGTATCCTGAACGAGGCGACGACATCTGCTGTTCCCCGTTGCCGGACAACCGCGTCCCGCCGGTGAAGCTCGGGCTGAAAGGCACCGTCGTCGCAGCCGGGGGCGGCGGTCGTCGAGTTGTCGGTCACGGCCGTGCGCGTCTGGCCCGGAGGCGCGTGGACGCCGATTCCGGCTCGCTCGCTCGTGCTCGCCGTGCCGACGGAGGCAGTTCTCGACGAGTCGCTCGTCGCGCAGCTCACGTCACCGACGAGCCGCACGCTCAGCTCGCGGAAGTGCGACGAGGGTGATCGCGTCTTCACGCGTCCCGACGCCGTGACGCCCGGCGTCATGTCGGGCGAGCCCGAGGCGCTCTCCGTCGATCGGATCCGCCCCGGGTGAGCGTCTGCGAGGAGGGAGCCCGGGCGCGACGGCGGCTACGCGACCGCGATGGCCGAGCGGAGGAAGTCGACGATCTCGCCGTCGGTGCACCCGGCGTGAAGATCGCCGCAACGCCCGCCTGCGACGCAGCTCGGCCGCGTCGTCGTCGGGAATCGTCCCGCCGACGACGACGAGCACGTCGTCGGCGCCGTTCGCGCGCAGCCCGTCGATGATCCTCGGCACCAGCGTCATGTGCGCGCCCGAGAGGATCGAGATGCCGACGGCATCCGCGTCCTCCTGGATCGCCGTCTCGACGATCTGCTCCGGACGTCTGATGGAGACCCGTGTAGATGACCTCCATGCCGGCGTCGCGCAGCGCGCGGGCGATGATCTTGGCCCCGCGATCGTGCCCGTCGAGACCGGGCTTTGCGATCACGACACGGATCTTCCGACTCCATCGTGGGCAGTATACGGCGGTGAAATTCACCGTCATCGGCTGTTCGCCCGCCTGGCCCAATCCCGGTGGAGCGCATTCTGGCTACCTCCTCGAGCACGCAGGCGGGCCGACTTGCTGGTCGACTGCGGTCCCGGCGTTCTGCCGTCGGCTTGCGGCACCGCGAGGGTTGGCCGCACGTCGATGCGATCGCGATCACGCACTTCCACCTCGACCACTGGGGTGATCTCGTTCCGTGGGTCTGGGGCGCGATGTACCGCGCGGCGGGCGTGGCGATCGACGACCGCCCGGAGCTCTGGGTGCACGCGGGCGGCCGAGACGTGCTCGAGCAGTTCGGCGAGCGGTTCGGCTTCAGGGACATGTTCGACCGCGTCTTCACCGTGCGCGAGTACGAGGCGGAGCAGCCGTTCATCGGCCGGCGGGCATCGAGGTGACGCCGCTTCGGCTGCCGCACTACACGCTCGAGACGTACGGCTTCCGGCTTGACGGCGAACGGAGACTCGATTGCGTACTCGGGCGACAGCGGGCCGAGCGAGCGACTCGTCGAGCTCGCGCGCCGACACCGACCTCTTCGTGTGCGAGGCGACGCTCGATCACGGCAGCGACGACGGGGAGCCGCGCGGCCACCTCAGCGCCGAGGAGGCCACTCGCCGCGGCCGCCGAGTCCGGGACGCAGCCGAGTGCTCCTGACCCACCGCCCGAGCGAGCTCCATCTCCCCACGGGGATCGAGCGGGCGGACGACGGGCTCGAGCTCGACCTCTGACGACGTCCACTCGGACGCGGCGGGGCCCGCGTCCTCGCACGGCACGCGCGCGGACCGTCCGGACCGGCCCCTTTTCGGGCGACTCGAACGAGTGATTCTCAGGCTGCGGGCTCCCCTGCCCGGGTGGTGCGATCGCTGAGCTGAGGGATCCCGGCACGTACCGCGTCGTGCCGATCAGTCGGGCATGCGGCGATCCGTCATCCTGGCAATCCTGGCCGTCTCGACTCTCTGCCGCAGCACTCACCGGGCCCGGCAGCGACGGTGCGCAGGCGAACGGCCAGTCGTGCGGCGCCGGGAAGAACGGATCGCAGGGGTACGCGTACGCGGGGCACCAGGCGACCGCGCGTGTCACACGGGATTCGCGCCACGATCACGCCTACGGCCACGCCGCGGGTCGCGGCAGGCCACGTCGCGGGCTGGATCGGCGTCGGTGGCCCGGGTCAGGGCGCGAACGGCGAGACGCTCTGGCTCCAGGTCGGCGTCGCCTCGATTCCGGACACGCCGACGATGATCTACGCCGAGATCACGCGCGGCGGACAGGAGCCGGTCTTCTTGCCGCTGCTGCAGGACGTGCGGGTCGGCGAGAGCCACAAGGTGGCCGTGCTCGAGATCTCGCACAGGCCGAACTGGTGGCGCGTGTGGCTCGACGGGAAGGCCGGTGACCGAGCCCGTGCTGCTGGAGAAGTCGACGAAACGGTGGCGCCCGATCGCGACCGCGGAGTCGTGGAACGGCGGTCAGGCGGTCTGCAACGCGTTCGCGTTCCGCTTCGACGGCGTCGGCGTCGCCACCGCAACCGGTGGCTCCTGGCGTGCGTTCACGCCGGGCTACAAGTTCCAGGATCGCGGTTTCGGCGTCAAGCGACTGAGCGCGACCCCGGGGGCGAAGCGAACGCTCTCAGGCGTCGCGCCGCCGCCGTACGCATTCGAAGCGCTGAGCATCTAGCGGCCGGCCAACGAGCCGCCGAACTGCAGTCACCCCAGATTGGCGAGACGGCTCAGCTCGCGAGCACGCGTACCGGTGTCCCGAGCGGGATGCGATCGCGAAGGAAGTCGGCGCTTTCGTTCGACATCCGGATGCACCCGTGCGAGACGGCCTGACCGAGGAGGTGAGGCGCGGTCGTGCCGTGGAGGCCGACGACTCCGCCGCCCGGCCAGTCGGACAGCTTGGAGTAGGCGCTCATTTCGAAGGCGAACGAGCCGAGGAACGGCACCTGAACCGGCTTGAAGCGCACCGTGACGTAGTAGAGCCCGATCGGCGTTTCCGTGCCCGGGGCACCGACGGCCACCTTGCCGCTGTACATGAGATCTTTGTTCTTCCACAGCTGCACGACGCGTGAGTCCCTGTAGACCACGACCTGCCACGGAATGCTGCGGATCGAGACGAGCTTCGACGGCACCCAGCCGGTGCGGCCGTTCGGGCGGCCGGGAACGCTGATCTTGTACCAGGTGCCCTTACCCTTGACCTTCTTCTTCGCGATCGCGAGCACGTACTGGGGCCGGTAGTCCTGGGGCCGGAACTCGCGGAGCTTTCCGACGACGCGCGCCTTCCCGCTCGGCGCACTGCGAACGACGAGCGTGGGGACGTTGATCGTCCCGGCTCCGACCACCGGCTTCGGTGGAGACTGGCTGACCGCGAGCGCGGTGGCGGGAACGACGAGCAGCGCTGCTGCGGTGGCGACGGCGAGCTTGAGCAGTGTGAGTGACAGCCTGTTCATGGGAGTGTCCGTTCCTTGGGCGAGTGTCGTGACGGCGGCTCGTGCGACATGCTGGGCTTCCAAAGGGTAGTGCCCCTTTCGGGGGTCGCCAATGCCTCGGTCGAGGTATTCACAGATACCTAACAATTTGCCTCCCCGTCCAGCCGCCATGCGGGTGCGGGCGGGACGGCCCCGATTGGAGTCCGTCCCGCCTGCCACGTCGGTTTCTAGCCGGTGATCGGTGGCTCGAAGACGCCGACGACCCCGAGGCGCTGCGAGTTGCAGGCCTTGGTGCCGAGGATCTCGACCCTGATGATGCCCGGCTTCTTCGGCTTGATCCGAAGCGCCACCTTGCCTTGTTTCCCGGTCTTCACTGTCTTGCGCAGGCCGGGCCCGGTGATCCTGACCTTGACCCTCGCGAGCGCCTTGCTCCCCTGCTTCACTGAGACCCTGATCGTCTGCGCCTTACCGGTTCCGCGTAGCGTCTTCGGCGTCGCCGCCACCGTGCTGCACACCTCCGCAGCCGGTGTCGGCTGAGGCGGCGTCAACGGAGCGGCGACGAGCGTCGAAGCCTGCGCCGTGTTGTTCGCGCTATTGGTTTCCGGAGTCGTCGTGGTGACCGTCACCGTATTCGTCTTCGTACCCGTCGCGTTCACGGTCGCGTTGATCGTGATCGTCGCGGACGCGCCTTTCGCCAAGCTCGGAATCGCACAGTCGAGTGCCAGCGCTGTCGTCGTGCACGTGCCTGCGGAAGCCGTCGACGACACGAACGTGACCCCGGCCGGAGCCGCGTCGGCGACCTTCACGTTCGCCGCCGTGTCGGGCCCGTTGTTGGTCACGACGAGGCTGTAGGTGATCGGGACGGAACCGCCGCCGACCGGAAGCCGCACGCTTGCAGTGGCAGCTTTCGTAACCGCGATGTCGGTCTTGGGAGCAGGCGGAGGCGTCGGCGGCTTCGGTGGCGCCGGAGGCGCCACGTAGGTCACCCTCGCCGTCGTAGGCGGCGACGTCACGACCTGATTGCCGTACATGCCGCTCGCCGAGGCTGTGTTCGTGACCGACCCGGCATTCACGTCGGCCAGAGTGATCGCGTACGTCGCCGAGCACGTGATCGACGCGTTCGGGGCAAGACTTGCCGGCTGCGGACACGTTGCCGTCGTCTTGTTGTCACTCACGGTGAACGGCGGCGTCAGGGCGACGTTGCCCGTGTTCGTGACGAGGTAGCTGTACGCGATCGAAGCCCCGACCGCGCTGTACGTCGTCGGCGTCGGCGTCTTGACGATCGACAACGCCGTTTGACACTGCGACGTGACGATGTCTGTCAACGCCTGCTGAAGGTCGGAGAAGTTCGAGACGAACGCGACGTCGGCCGAAGCGACGTTCGCCGCACCCGGGAGCAGTTCGTCGTCTCCGGACACGCCCTTGAGCCGCAACTTCTTGTTGGGTGCGTCGGGGTCGGCGCCGACCGCGTTGCCGACTCCCACCATCAGCATGTGGGTGCCACCGGCTTTGATCGCGTTGGCGAGCAGGAACGCGGGCTTGAGCGCCCGGACATACCCGTCGTCCTGGCCGGTCGTCGGGACTACCGTGCCGTAGGCCGTGGGATCACCGTCGGTGATGAACACGAGAAGGTCGGATTTGCCGATGGCCTGAGCCTTCGTCAGCGCATCCTCCCAGTTCGTGAACTTCCCGCCCGCGCTCTGGCCGTACGTGTTCGTGATGTACGGCGTCCAGACGGTCGTCACCCACGCAGGCGTTACCGGCGTGAATACCGGTACCGGTGTGGAAGCAGAGCTCCCGAACGCGACGACCGCGAGTGACGAACCGGTGCCGCTCAACCCGTTGACGAACGCCGTCGCCGCATCGCGAACGTTCTGGGTGTAGGCGGGAATGTCGGTGATCGAGCCCGATTCGTCGAGGATCAGCGTCACCTTCAGCGTCGAGCAACCACCGAAGACATCGTTGTTCGGCGTCCGCGTGAGCACGGCGGGATCGATCGTGTAGGTCGCGCTGTTGTCGCCACCGCAACCGGGGGCGGTCCACAGTCGGAACTGGACCGCGTGGGCGCCGGCGCCTGGGAGCGTCAGGTTGCTGAACGGAATGTCGACGGAATGCTGGCCAACGAGCAAGGGCGCGGGCGTGCTCACGCACTGCACCGGACCGGCATCGACCTGATACTCGGTCGAACTCCAGCCGCCGGCCGCGACGTCACCTGTGACGCGATACTTGAGCCGCGCCGCGGGAGGGGCGGCCTGATCGGCACCCGAATCGACGATCGTGACGCTGACGATGTTGAGATCTGCCGTCTGTGCCGCAAACGACGCCGCCGCTGCGACGCATGCGATCAGCGCCACGAGCCCGAGGGCCCCGGCGGTTCGCATGCGCAATCTGCTCGACGGGCGCGCATCGCGCCGGCCCGAGACCCCTATCCTGCCGCTACCCCACATGTTGATTACCCCCCGAACTCAGCTTGTTTGACCGGACGCCTCGCGTCCCACGACGAGCGCCGAAGCACATGCAAACCTAGACATTTCCCCCAAGACAACAATCGTATGCTCACTTTCGGCAAAGAACAACCCTCCGGCTGAAGGTTTCTACCCGTTTCGGCACCCGAACACGCCCGTGACCCGGGCGTCCTGACGCGAGGAAGGGGCCTCTCGGCCCCTTCCTCGCTGTCGGTTCTTCGCCCGTCGCTTCGTATCCCACCCGAACCGGCGTCATGTACGCCCTCACATGCCCCGGCGTCAGCGTCTGAGGCAGACGGTAGTCCCCCGTTCCGGTGACGGCAATCCTCCGAACGAGGGATATTCGCCGTGCCGGCCGCTACCACGATCCGCGCGGCGTCAGGCGGACGCCGATCCTTGCAGCGCGGCGCGGTAGACACGCGCCTCCGCGACGAGAGCCTCGAAGAGGCGCTTGTCGTCCTCCTCCATCTCGGGGTGCCAGAGCACACCCAGCGCGAACCGCTTCGACGGGTCCTCGATCGCCTCGAGCGAGCCGTCCGCGGCGAAGGCGCTCTCGACGAGGCCCGACCCGACACGACCGACGCCCTGATGATGACTCGACCGGACGGCGCCGTGACGGGCTCCGAGGATCGCCTCGAGACGGGTGCCCTCCGTCACGGTCACCGGGTGCTCCGAGAAGACGCCCAGTGTCTCGCGATGCCCGTCGTGACCGACCGCCTCGGGCAGGTGCTGGATCAGATCACCGCCGCGAAGGACGTTCAGCAGCTGGAAGCCACGGCAGATGGCAAGCGTCGGGAGGTCGCGCTCCAGCGCGGCCGCGAGGAGTCGGAGCTCGCCGGCGTCACGGTGTGCCTGCGCGGGATCGGTCGCCGGATGCCGCTCGGCTCCGTAGAGCGCCGGATCGATGTCGATCCCGCCGGAGAAGATGATCCCGTCGAGTGCATCGAGCGTCTCGTCGACCGCGTGCTCGCTCGGCGGGACGAGGAGAGCACGCCCTCCGGCGTGCTCGACCGAGTCGACGTAGTAGAGGGGCACGAGCGCCGCGGGAAGATCCCACGCTCCCCAGCGCGCGGGTTGCGCGTACGACGTGATCCCGATCAGTGGTCGTCGCTCCATCACCCACAGCGTATGCAAGCACGACGCGCTCCGTCGCTCTCCGCAGGCGGTGCGTCCGCCCCGATGCCCCGCGCCGCGAGTCGCCGCCTAGCCGCGCTCGAAGTAGCGCTTCCGCTCCCAGTCGGTGACGAACGCGTCGTACAGCCCTTGCTCCGTGCGGGCGTAGTTGAGGTAGTGGTCGACGACCTGATCACCGAACGCCGCCCGCGCCATCGTTCCCGCCTCGAGGGTGCCGATAGCCTCGCGCATCGTCGACGGAAACCGCTCCGCGTCCGACTCGTACGCATTGCCCTCGAGGCCCGGCGGCAACTCGAGCTCGTTCTCGATCCCGTACAGTCCGGCCGCGATCACCGCGGCGAACGCGAGGTACGGGTTCGCATCCCCGCCGGGGATACGCGTCTCGGCGCGCCGGGCCGCACCGCGACCGACGACCCGGAACCCGCAGGTGCGGTTGTCGTTGCCCCAGGCGAGCGTCGTCGGCGCCCACGAGCCGGCGGCGAAGCGCTTGTACGAGTTGATCGTCGGCGCGAGGAAGACCGCGAGCTCCTTGAAGCAGGCGATCTGGCCGGCCAGCCACCGGGAGAAGAGCTGCTCGTCGGTCGCGAAGCACGGCTCCCCGTCGCGCCACAGGGAGGAGTGGATGTGACACGAGTTGCCGATCCAGTCCTGGAACGGCTTCGCCATGAACGTGATCGAGCAGCCGTTGAGGAACGCGATCTCCTTGGCGCCGTTCTTGTAGACGACATGGTTGTCGGCCATCGTCAGCGCGTCGGCGAAGCGGAAGTTGATCTCCTGCTGGCCCGGCCAGGCCTCACCCTTCGAGGTCTCCACCCTCATCCCCGCTGCCTGCATCCCGTTGCGGATCTTCCGGAGGAACGCCTCGTCGTAGGTCGTCGCGAGGATGTGGTAGTCGAGGATGTACGGAACCGAGGGCGTCAGATCCTCGTAACGCTGCCCGTGGGCCTCGGCGTACGTCTGCCGAAGGAGATAGAACTCGAGCTCGCTGCCCATCATCGGCGTGAAGCCGAGCGCGGCCGCTCGCTCCAGCTGCGCCTTGAGGACCTGCCGCGGCGAGGGCTGTACCGGCGTGCCGTCGTGCCATTGCACGTCGCCGAGGACGAGCGCGGTTCCCTCGAGCCACGGAATCCGGCGGAGTGTGGCCAGGTCGGGTCGCACGTCGAAGTCGCCGTAGCCCTGTTCCCAGCTGGCGATCCCGTACCCCGGGACGGGATCCATCTCCATCTCGAGCGCGAGCAGGTAGTTGCACCCCTCCACCCCGTGGCCCGCGTCCATCTCCTCGGCGAAGAACTCCGCGTGCAGGCGCTTCCCCATCAGCCGTCCCTGCATGTCGGTGAACGCGACGACAACCGTGTCGATTTCCCCCGTCTCGACCTCGCCCCGTAGCTCCTCGTAGCTCAGCACGAATCCGATCCTATTCCGTCCGGGGGCAGGACGATACTCGCGCGATACGAAGCCTCACCCTGAGCATCGGCGGCATGCCTTGACAATGCCCTCCGCAGTAGGGGTGAATATGCGACCGGCCCGGCTGCCTCGGAGGCGACGGACGGTCCGAACATCCACAAAGGAGGCGGCATGAGCGAGTCACCGGCACCCCCACCAGGGGGGATCCACACGTCCGACGACGAGAAGATGCTCCACAAGCTCGGGTACGCGCAAGAGCTCTTCCGCGCCATGGGCGGGTTCCAGAACTTTGCGATCAGCTTCACGATCATCTCGATCCTCGCCGGCTGCCTGACGTCGTACTACATCGCCTTCCAGTGGGGCGGGCCCGTCGCGGTGACGTGGGGATGGCTGCTCGTCGGGACGATGTCGACGGTCGTCGCGCTCGCCATGGCAGAGATCGCCTCGGCGTATCCGACCGCCGGCGGCCTCTACTACTGGGCGTCGAAGCTCGGCAGCCCCGCCTGGGGCTGGTTCACCGGGTGGTTCAACCTCGTCGGGCAGATCGCCGTCACGGCAGCGATCGGCTACGGCCTCGCGATCTTCTCGACGGCGCTCCTCAACCTCTGGTTCAGCTACCCCAACTCGTCGAACTGGATCTTCGTCACGTACTCGGCGGTGATGCTGATTTCGCTGACCCTCAACATGCTCAACGTCCGCATCACCTCGTTGCTGAACACGGTCTCGGCCTACTGGCACATGGCCGGGGTGGCGATCATCGTCCTCATCCTGGTCATCGTCCCTGACCAGCATCAGTCGATCGGGTACGTCTTCGGCGAGACGGTCAACAACTCCGGCTTCTCCGGCGGCGGCTTCAGCAGCATCGTGTTCTGGTACGTCTTCGGCATCGGCCTCCTGATGGCCCAGTACACGATGACGGGCTACGACGCCTCGGCCCATATGGCGGAGGAGACGCATCAAGCGTCGCGCACGGCCGCGGTCGGGATGTGGATGTCCGTGTTCGTCTCGATGGTGTTCGGCTTCATCCTCCTGCTGGCTGTCACCTTCGCGATCCCGGACACGCAGGGCGTGCTCGACGCAGGCGGCAACGCGGTCGTCTACATCTGGACGGAGTCGACGAGCCAGGCCTGGGCCGAGTTCATGCTCCTGATCGCCGTCGTCGCTCAGACGTTCTGTCTGACGGCGTCGACGACCTCCGCGTCGAGGATGCTGTTCGCCTTCTCGCGCGACCGCGCCGTTCCCGGCCACACGATGTGGAGGAAGGTCGGCCGGAACCGTGTCCCACAGATGGCGGTTCTCGCAATCGCCGTCCTCTCGTGGCTTCTCATGGTGCCGACGCTCTGGAACGCCGTGGTCGGCTACCTGGTCGGCACCTCGATCGCCGTGATCGGCCTCTATATCGCGTTCATCCTCCCGGTGATCCTCCGTCTGAGGCTCGGAACGAAGTTCGAGCACGGCGCGTGGTCGCTCGGGAACATGCACAAGCTCGTCGACTGGGTCGCGATCATCTGGGTGACGTTGATCTGCCTCCTCTTCATCGCTCCCATTGCGCCCGCAGGCATCCCGTGGAACGACGCGTTCGACTGGAACGTGCTCAACTACGCGCCGCTGACGGTCGGGGGTGCGTTCCTGCTCTTCGGCGGCTGGTGGATGCTCTCGGCGAAGAACTGGTTCAAGGGGCCGGTTCGGATGGGGACCGACGCGGAGCTCGAACTGCTCGAGGAGAAGGGGGCGGAGGCCTTCGGCGTGCCCGCCGATACCGACTACGAAACGCCGTAGCGCCGGATCGACCAACCACAACGGAGGGGCGTCCAACCGGGCGCCCCTCCGACTCAGCCCATCCAGGCGCCGCCGTTCTGGTCGATCGCCTGTCCCGTGACGCCGCGCGCGTCGGGCGAGAGAAGCCAGGCAACGGTGCCCGCGATGTCGTCCGGCTGCGACATCCGGCCGAGCGGCACGGCGCGCATCGCGTCGCGATACGCATCCTCGCGCGTCCCCCTTCCGCGGCGGCGATGCCGTCGAGACCGGACCAGGCCATGTCGGTGTCCACCCAGCCCGGGCAGATCGCATTCACCTGGACGTTCTCCTCGCCGAGCTCGGCCGCGAACGAGCGGACGAGGCCGAGGAGCCCGGCCTTGGCCGCGCTGTAGCCGGTGTACCCGGGCACGGCGATCCGCGCGAGGATCGACGAGAGGACGACGAGGTGGCGCGGCTCCGGCCCCGGTGCGAGGTGGGCCAGCGCGGCGCGGCAGCAGTAGTAGGTGCCGTTCAGATTCGTCGCGACGAGATCGTCGAACCGGTCGCTCTTCCCGTCTCCTCCGTTCGCCCCTCCGATGCCGCTGCACGCGACGAGCGCGTGGACCGGGCCGAGCTCCGCCACCGCACCGGCAAACGCCTTCTCCACCTTGCCGCGGTCGCGGATGTCGCAGGCGACGACGTGCGACGGCTGGGCCAGCGTGGCTGCCACTCGCTCGAGGCGGGTGCGATCGCGGGCGATGAGGGTCAGCGAGGCACCGTCACGATCGAGGCGCCGGGCGATCGCGTGCCCGATACCCGTTCCCGCCCCCGTTACCACGATGTGTCTTCGAGCCATGCCCTCTCCCGACGGTCGCAATTTGCGGCAAGTCGCCTTCGCGCAGCCTTGATCCCGGTGCCGGCGGCAGCATAGATTCCCCGTTGCGCCGAGCACGGGGCAGTGGAGGACGAAGCCCCACCGGGCGACGGTACGCGGAAGCGGAAGGTCGGTCGGTCGGGTGGACGAAGGTGACCCTGCTCGGCGAATCCCTGGACCGACCTGTCTAGAGCATGATGCGCAAGACGCAATTTTGCTGTGCGCTCGTTGAAATATTCGCAAATTGCGGCAACTGCGGTCCGACCCACCTTGACGGCGGCTCCTCGACGCCCTAGGTTGGTGATTGCACCGAGGTAGGAGCACCGGAGGTTGATGGTCTCCCGATCGGCATTCGCTTCGGCGAAGGTCAGTCGGGAAGCCGGACGAAGGAGCCACCGCCCCGGTGCATTTTTTGCGTGCGCCGATATTGGCCTCTGATTGTCGGCGGCCTCTTTCCATCGGACGGGCAGCCGGCGAACGGCGACGTAGGGCGAAAAACCGCGATCGATGCAATTTGCGATAATTCATCGCGACAGCCGCTTGACGCACTCGATTTCGACGCGTAGATTCCCCCTTGCACCGAGAACGGAGCACCGGAGGTTGAAGGTTCCCCGATCGGCACACGCTTCGGCGAGGGTCAATCGGGAAACTGGACGAAGGAGCCACCACTCGGTGCATTTTTTGTGGTCCTCCGTCATGGCGCGACAACGTATGCTCCGCTGCCGTGCGCCGCCTGCTTGCCCTCGTCAGCGTGATCGTCTTCGCGGACACGATGCTGTTCTCCGCGATCATTCCGCTCACCCCGGTCTTCGCCGACGAGTACGACCTCTCCAAGTTCGCGGCCGGCAGGCTCGTCGGGGCATACGGCGCCGGCGCGATGGTCGCGGGAATCCCGGCCGGGCTGCTCGCGGCCAGGATCGGGGCGAAGCGAACGGCCGTCATCGGTCTCGTCGCGCTCGCCGCGACGACGCTTGCGTTCGCGTTCGCCTCGTCGATGTTGGCGCTCGAGGGAGCCCGTTTCGCTCAGGGCGTCGCGAGCGCGGTGACCTGGGCCGGAGCGCTCGCCTGGCTCACACTGGGCACGCCTCGGGCCCGCCGCGGGCAGGTGCTCGGGGTCGCGTTCGGCTTCGCGATCCTCGGTTTCATCGTCGGGCCGGGCGTCGGCGCGCTCGCCGATCTGACGTCGATCAAGGCCACCTTCATCGTCATCGGGATCGTCACCGGCCTTCTCGCCGTCGCGGCGGGAACGTTCCCGGCCGAACGCTCCGAGCCGCGCTACCCCGATGCGCTGCGGCGGGCACTCCGAGACAGGGGCTTCCTCGCGGCAGTGTGGCTCACGCTCGTTCCCGCTCTCTTCTTCGGGCGTGCTCGACGTCCTCGTGCCGCTCTCCCTCGACGCGGCCGGGTGGAGCACGATTGCCATCGCGGCCGTCTTCATCGGCGCCGGCCTGGTCGAGGTGACTCTGGCCCCGGTGATCGGAGGCATCAGCGACCGTCGTGGCCGTCTCTACCCGATCCGGATCTCCCTCGTGCTGCTGGCTCTCGTCGCGCTGGCCTTCGCGCTGCTCACACCACCCGTCGTCCTGGTGGCCCTCGTCGTCGGAGCATCGCTCGCCGCAAGCGGCATCTATACGCCCGGCATCGCCCTGGTCTCCGATCGCGCCGAGGACAACAGCCTCCCCCAGACACTCGCCTTCGGCGTCATGAACACCGCCTGGGCGATGGGGGCGATGACCGGCCCGACCGTCGGCGGCGCACTCGCCGAGGCGGTCGGTGACCCTGCTCCCTACCTCGTCTGTGCCTTCCTCGCCGTCGCGACGCTCCACGTTGTCGGCCGCGCCGGCCCCGAGCCGGCAACAGCGTGACTCAGGAGCCGCGGGCGATACCGATGTCGGCCGGGAAGAGCCCGAGCGCCCAGTCCGCGTCGAGCGGTGACCGGCGATAGTCCTCGCCACCGACGAGCGCGTACGTCCGTGTTCTCGGATCCATCGGCAATCGCGACTCGGCAGGGTAGTAGCGGTTGTGCCTCGCGATCAAGTCGTTCACCTCGTCGAACGACCACCGGCCGAGCCGTTCCCGCCAGGCAACGGCAAACGCATCCGCGTCGAGGTCCGAGGTGGCCAACTCCCGCCAGGCGACTTCGAGACGCTGCTCGTGATCGGCGGTCAGCTCGCTGATCTCGCGAAGCCTGATCATGTAGGGCAGCGGTCCTCCAAGCGCTTGCAGGTAGCCCGCTTCGGAGGGCCGGAAGTTGCGAAGCCGCAGGTTCAGCGGGCGGCCGTGCAACCCGGCCGCGCGCATGTCCTCGGCCAGTGCGTCCCGCTCGCGCCGATCGCGAGGGGTCTCGGGCGACACGACCCCCTGCTTGAGGAACAACTCTCGTTCCTTGCGCTTCATCTCTCAAGTACAGCAGAGCCGACGTCGTCTTCGTCGCGGCGGACGACGCCCCGGCAGACGATCGCGCCGAGCCCGGCGGTAAAGATCGCGACGATCGCAAACGCGCCCCACATCACCGCGTCACTTGCGGTGCCACGCACCTGGAAGCCGAGGAATGGTGCAAGGGCGAAGCCCATCGAGGCGGTGCCGCCGAATGCGCCCATGTACGCGCCGCGCAGGTCCTCGGGCGCAAGCCTCGCGACGATGGACTGCGACGTCGGCACCCAGAGCATTTCGCCGATCACGAAGACCACGAGAACGGCGACGATGACGGGCAGGGCGGAGCTCACGTCGAGCAGGAGAAACGGGAGGCCCATCAGCAGCATGCCCGCGACCCATTTGGTCGCGGCCGGTATCCGGGTCACGCGGAGGGTGAGCCGCATCTGAAACAAGGTCACGAGCAGCGGGTTGACGACGAGCAGTAGGCCCCAACCCCACTCCGGGATGCCGTGGCTCTCGACGAGCGAGATCGGCAACACGGTCTCGTAGGCGACATACACGACCCATGCGAAGACGCTCGCGACCATGAAGAGCCGGAAGGTGCCGTCGCGAACGATGACGCCGAACGAGCCGCGCTCGGGCGGGCCCTCCGGAGCGTAGGCGCCGCGCTTCGGCAAGTATCTGAACGCGAGTCCCCACGCGACGAGCGCAAGCAGGCTGACACACGGGAAGAAGACCGACCACCCGCCCGCGAGCAGGAACACACTTCCGATCGGCGGCCCCATCGTCACGCCCAGGTTCGCCGCCACGCGCACCGAGGCGTACGCCGTCTCGTGGCGTTCGGGCGGGACGAGGTCGGCCACCATCGCCTGCCCGGCCGAGCCGCCGAACGAGCCGAGGCCGGCAGCACCCACCATGAGACCGAGACCGAACCAGACGTTGTGCCCGGCAGTGAGGAAGAGCAGCACGTACGCCGCGAGGAGCCCTTCGCCGAGGAGGATGACGCGCCGGCGGCCGAAGATGTCGGAGAGATGACCGGCCAGGTAGCCGACGAGACCCCCGACCGCGGCCATCAGCAGATATCCGTACGACAGCTGCCCGGAGCTGGCGCCGAGATCCTTCACGGCCCAGATGCCCATGAAGTTCCAGGTACTCGAGCCGGCCAACGAGGCGACGAGCGTGACGAGGAGAACGGGACGAAGCGCCGGCTCGATTTCGGCACCGAAGATCAGGTGCGCGAGACGGCGAAACACCGTAAGACGCTAGCGATTCCTGCTCAGCGATTGCCGCGCAAACGGTCGCGCCACGAGGACCGTGCGGGCTCCGGCGCAGGCGCTTCTCGTTCGGTGTCTTCCTCGCTTCTCGGCTCGGCGTCGAGCGCCGCCTTCTCCTCGCTCGTGAGCCGCGCCCGCAACCGCTCGAAATCGCCCTTGAGCGCGGCGCGCATCTCGTTCTTGTGGCTCTGTTCCTTCACGCGGCCACGTTCCGCGCCGGGCGCGTGTCTCCTCCCGACGGCGGCGACCGACCTCTGGCGCCGCTAGCATTCCCGCACATGCCGATCGCAATCAGCTTCCTCTACTTCGTGCCGTTCATCATCCTCGGCGTCCTGCTCGTGGGATTGCTCGTGCTCTTCCTGCTCGCGCGCATCCAGAACGGGCGCTTCCTCCGGCCGCTCGTGACCCTGCTCTCGAAGATCCCGTTCATGCGACGCTGGTTCCAGAAGATGTCCGTGTCGGCCTACGAGCGGTCGAACCCGGAGCTCGCCGGCGCAATCAAGAAAATGCAGAGGTTCGGCGAGATCAAGACACCGGAGCAGGCGCAGCGCGCGCTCGCCGTGATGACTCCGACCGAACGGAAGGCGTATCTCGAGATGGTCGGCGAGCAGGGACAGATCCCCGAGCCGGCAAACCGCGACCAGCGTCGCCGTGTCGAGCGCGGTGCGCAGGGGATGATCGTCCAGCAGCGTCCCGGTGCGAGCGGCCGCAAGGGGAAGAAGCGGTAGCGCGTCGCCCCGGGCTCAGCGGTACCTGAAGACGATCCGGCCTCGGTTGAGGTCGTACGGGGACAGCTCGACCTTGATCCGGTCGCCTGGATTGACGCGGATGCGGTACCGGCGCATCTTGCCCGCCGTGTAGGCGATCAATTCGTGCCCGTTGTCGAGGCCGACACGGAACATGCCGCTCGGAAACGCTTCGAGCACCTCGCCCTCCATCTCGATCTTTTCCTCGCCGCCGATTCCGCTCAACCTCCCTCGATCACCTGCCGACTAGACGGGTGAGCGGCCCCCGACCCGGTTCAGCCGGGAACCGGGGGCCGTATCTCGGAGCACCCTAGATCGCCACCACGTTCGTCGCCTCCGGCCCTTTCGAGCCCTCGCGAGCTTCGTACTCGACCTTCGCGTTCTCGGCCAGAGTCTTGAAACCGTCGCCGGCGATGTTGCTGTGGTGGACGAAGAGGTCCTTACCGCCCTCGTCCGGCGCGATGAAGCCGTAGCCCTTCGCGTCGTTGAACCATTTCACTGTTCCTGTTGCCATGAATCACACACCTCCTTTCACCCTTCTCCGAACGGGTGAAGGAAGCTCTGGTGCCTCCGGTACCGCGCTCTGATTGCGGCAAAAGGGTACCTATACCAGGAACAGCAGGGCACCGAGAGCTGCCTGTTGTAGTCACCGTATGATCGACCGCCTCTCGTCCGAACGGAGGGCGCATGGAACCCGAGATGCACCCAAGCTGGCTCGACGCCGTCGGCGACGAATTGCACACACCTGTGATGCAGGCGCTCCGAGCCTTCCTCAAGGAGGAGGTCGCGGCAGGGAGGAAGTTCTACCCGCCCGGTCGCCTCGTCTTCAACGCGCTTCGCCTGACGCCGTTCGATGCCGTGCGCGTTGTCATCCTCGGCCAGGATCCGTACCACGGCCGCGGGCAGGCGATGGGGCTCTCGTTCTCGGTTCCCGAGGGTGTCCCGCCGCCGCCGTCGCTCCGGAACATCTTCGCCGAGCTCCAGACCGATCTGGGGATCCCGGTGTCGACCTCGGGCGACCTCACGCCGTGGGCCGAGCGGGGGGTGCTGTTGCTCAACAGCGTGCTCACCGTTTCTCCCGGCTCCGCGGCGTCCCATGCGGGTCGAGGATGGGAGGCGTTCACGGATCGGGTCATCGGCGAGCTCTCCGCACGTGGCGACGGCATCGTCTTCCTCCTCTGGGGACGCTACGCGCAGCAGAAAGGCTCGATCGTCGACACGTCGCGTCATCAGGTCCTCGCCGCCGCGCATCCGTCGCCGTTCTCGGCGAGCAACGGCTTCTTCGGTTGCCGCCACTTCTCCAAGGCGAACGCTCTGCTCCAGAACGGCGGCCGCGAGCCGATCGACTGGCGGCTCGGCCGCGAGTGAGCTCACACCCAGGGCAGCGCCGATCCGTCGAACAACGGTCCTGCCACATCGTCACCGAGCCGCTCCCCGATCGCGCGTGCTGCATCGTCGAGCATCGGAGGACGTGACCGCGAATGCGCGTCGGAGGCGACGAGCGAGACGAGGCCGGCTTCGAGCAACGCCCACGCCGTGCGCTCGGCGGTGGAGCCGTGCCCACCGGTGACCGAGGGAGCGTTCAGGCAGAGGAGCCACCCGCGCTCGGCGAGCGGGGCAACGACCCGCGGATCGTCGGCGACGGCCCGACATCGCTCGGGATGCGCGAGGACGGGCACGAGACCCGCAGCCTCGACCTCGTTCGCAGCGCGTGCGACGACGGCGATCGTATCTTCGATCTCGAGCCAGGAGCCCGGGAACTCGATCAGCACCGCGCTCGTCCCTTCGAGGACGAGATCGGCGACCGTACCACCGGTGACCTCGCTCGGGTAGACCTCCCACCCGCGACGCAGGTCGAGTCCCCACGACGCGACGTGTTCGCGCATCTCGGCGAGCGACGCGGCGTAGAGGCTGTCGCGCTCCGGCGTGCGGGGATAGCTGTCCCAGGGCGCGTGCGCATGCGGAGTCGCAAACAGGATCGACGTCCCGCTCTCGCGTGCCAGGCGACACAACTCGAGGCCCTGCTCGATCGAGCGAGACCCGTCGTCACCCGACGGAACGACATGGGAATGGACGTCGACGAAACCCGGCACTCCGAGCGACAGTACCGAGCGGCGAGCCCGCACCGCCCCCTACAGCGCGGCGACGAACTCGCCGATGCGCGACACAGCCTCCCCGAGGTTCTCGAGCGACGCGGCGTACGAGATTCGTACGTGGTCGACGCCGTGGCCACCGAAGGCACTCCCGGCGAGGAGCGCGACACCTGCCTCGTCGAGCAGCCGTTCGGCCAGCTCGTCCGCACCGATCGGTAGCTCCGAGACGTTGGGATACGCGTAGAACGCTCCACCGGGCTCGATGCACCGGATCCCGGGGATCGCGTTGAGCGCGGGCACGAGGTAGTCGCGCCGGCGGCGGAACTCGGCCACCATCGTCTCCACCGCATCCTGGGGCCCCTCGAGCGCCGCGACGCCGGCGAGCTGAGCGAAGGGCGGCACGCACGACGTCGAGTTGACGATGAGGCGCGTCAGGGGATCGACGAGCTCCTCCGGAACGGCCGCATACCCGAGCCGCCAACCCGTCATGGCGAACGTCTTCGAGAAACCGTCCAGGAGGATCGTCCGGTCGAGCATGCCGGGCAGCGACGCGATCGACGGCGACTCGACATCGTAGGTGATCCGTGAGTACACCTCGTCGGTGAGGATCCACGCGGGCGTTCGCTCGATCGCGACCGCTGCCTGCTCCAGGTCGGAAAGCGGGATCACTCCGCCCGTCGGGTTCTGCGGCGCGTTGAGAATGACGAGGCGCGTTCGATCGCCGAGGAGCTGCTCGAGCTCGAGCGGGTCGAAGCTGAACCCTCGTTCCTCGCGCAGCGGCAGCGGTACGGGGGTCGCACCGGCGAACCGTACGGCCGACTCGTAGATCGGGAAACCCGGATCCGGGTAGACGACCTCGTCGCCGGGCCCGCAGGTCGCGAGAATCGTGAAGAAGAGGAACGGCTTCGCGCCGGTCGCGACGAGAACCCGCTCCGGATCGATGACCACGCCCCGGGAGGCCGCGAGCGAAGCTGCCGCCGCGGTGCGGAGGACGGGAAGGCCGGCCGTCTGGCAGTAGTGCGTCTCGCCGGCACGGATCGCTGCGATCCCGGCCTCCGCGACGTGCAGAGGCGTCTCGAAGTCGGGCTCGCCGATCTCGAGGTGGATGACGTCCCGCCCGGTCGCCTCGAGGGCGCGCGCGCGGGCGAGCACGGCGAACGCAGTCTCCGTGCCCAGCCGTCCGACGGCCTCGGAGAGGGGCGGTCGCGGTAGCAGTCGTGCCATCGCGCCGACCCTACACCGTGCTTGACTAGCGCGATGCGCCACCCCGCCGACAGGCAATCGAGAGGACGTGGACGCGCGGCGATGCTTGCGGCGGCGACTGCCTGGTCGACAGCGGGGCTCATGCAGCGTGGACTGGACGCCACCCCGGCGACACAGGTGGTCGGGAGAGCGTTCTTCGCGTTTCTCGTGCTCCTCCTCGTGCTCGCCGTCACGGAGCGCTCGGGTGTGATCGCGTCCTTCCGCGGCCTCGGACGGGACGGTTGGCTGTTCACCGCCTTCCTGACGATCTCGTCGGCCACGTTCTTGCTCGCGCTGAACTACACGACCGTCGCCAACGTGCTCTTCCTGCAGGCAGCGTCACCGATGCTCGCCGCTCTCCTCGGCTGGCTGTTCCTGTCCGAGCGCATCTCACGGCGCACGTTCCTCGCCGTCGCCACCTCTGCCGTCGGCGTCACGGTAATGGTCGTGGGACGGTTCGAAGCGGGAGCGGCGGCGGTGTTGCTTCCGATCGTGATGACCGTCTCGTTTGCGATCGTGATCGTGATCGCACGACACCGACAGGACATGTCGATGATGCCGGCGGCGTGTGCATCACAGGTCGTCGTCATCGCCTTCGTCGCGCCGTTCGCCTCCTTCAGCTCGGCGTCAGGATCGGACTGGGGACTCTTCCTGGCGATGGGCGTGTTCCAGATGGGAATCGGGCTGGGGCTCCTCACCATCGGCGCCCGCCTCCTTCCGATCGCCGAGGTGGCCCTCCTCTCGCTTCTCGAGGTCGTGCTCGGGCCGCTCTGGGTGTGGCTCGCCTATTCGGAGACGCCTGCCACGGCGACGCTCGTCGGGGGCGCGATCGTCACGACGGCGATCGTCGTCCAGGCCACCGGAGAACGCGCGCCTGCATTCGCGCCGAAGCACGTCAACCCCGCGCCAGACACGAGTTGACGCCGGGCCACGCGAGTGGCGTGGCGCGGCATGCGTCCGAGGACGCCGGTGGCCGAAGCCCTCACGCCACCCAGATCTCCATCGCGAGGTCGGCGAGCGGCACGCCGCCGGACGGCGTCACGAGCCACGTGTCCTGCATGTAGAGGCAGCCCTCCCCGTCCGCTGCGATCGCGTGCGGGTGCATGGAGAGGATCATGTTCTCCTTCAGCTCGAACTCGGAGCCCTCCCCCACCTTTGGGAACTCGATCATCGTCATCCCGATCGAGTGCCCGGTGACGTGGCCGAGGTGGTAG
This sequence comes from uncultured Thermoleophilia bacterium, assembly GCA_963721955.1. Lineage (GTDB taxonomy): Bacteria > Actinomycetota > Thermoleophilia > Gaiellales > Gaiellaceae > Gaiella. The sequence continues at coordinate 116,930 of CAVRKG010000004.1, forward strand.
CCGCGGTCATGGAAGCCCTTGGAGACCGCGGTGTGAACGTCGTGGCACGTCGCACCGGCGCGCATCGCCTTCTTCGCAGCGGCGTAGTACTCGAGGTAGCCCTCCAGCATCAGCTTCGTCTCGTCCGACGGCTCGACATCGGCGGCGCGAATGGCTCTCGAGACCTCGACCCAGTGCATCCCCGGGCCCGCGACCTCGAGCGACGGAAGCACGAACCCCGGCAGGATCTCCTCGGACCTGGCGATCTTGAACTCGGGCCGAGCGTAGGTGTCCGTCCCCGTGAGCACCATGTTCATCGTCAGCCGGCCGCAGCCCTCGGCCACGAACCATTCCTCAGCGGCAGCCATCACCTCGGCGGCGGTCTTGCCCGGCGCGTAGGTCTCGTGCCAGATCTCGAATCCGCGCTGGTTGATCCGCACCGAGTCGCGCACGGATTCGAGCTCGGCATCGCTCTTGACGGCACGAGCGAGATCGAACTCGACGTCGAACGGCACCAGTTCCAGGCCGTCGAGGGCCTGATAGTCGCGCACGGTCATGATGTAGTCCAGCCCGTACACGCCGACGCGCTTCCACCCGGCGCCACGCGCGTGATCGGCGATGTGCTCGCCGGGACGCGCGTGAAAGACCTGCTCGAGCGTCGTCATGCCGTGCTCGCCGACGTACCGCGCTTCGGTCGGGAAGACGACGAAGGCGTCTCCGTCGGCCGGGAGGACGACATACGCGTACCGATGCACGATCTGGAATCCCGACATGTACGTGACGGCGCCCTCGAAACCGCTGTATTCGCTGCCGGACACGATCAGGGCATCGAGCCCGTGCTCACCCATCGCCGCACGGACGTTCGCATAGCGCCGTTCGAGCTCAGTTCCTAGGTCCACGAAGCTTCAACTCCTTTGATGAGGGCGGTGATGGTGTCGTGCGAAGGGGTCGGGATCCCGAGTTCGCGTCCGAAGCGGGCGATGCCGCCGTTGAGGAAGTCGATCTCGGTCTGGCGGCGCGCCTCGACGTCCTGCAGCATCGAGGCCTTGTGCCCGTACGCGACGTCTGGCTTGGCGGCGTGGTCGATCAGGTCCTCCGGATCGGCGTCGAGCGTGATCCCCTGGGCCGAGGCGACGGCCTTGCCCTCGTCGACGAGCAGCGTAACGAGTGCTCTCAGATCCGGCCGCTCGCACACTCTCCCGTGGGTGAGGCCGGTGAGGGCGCCGATCGGGTTCGTGGAGGCGTTGAAGATCACCTTGCGCCATTGCGCGGGCCGAGCGTCCGCGACGGCCTCCGCGGGCATCCCGCCTCGCGTGCACGCGTCAGCCAACTGCTGGACGTACTCCATCGAAGCGGGCGCCGGCTCGAAGGGCGAGAACGTGGTCGCGCCTTTGACGTCCCACTGCACGTGCCCCGGCTCGATCAGCTTCCCGGCAGGGAACGTCGTGCCGCGAATCACGTGGGTGACATGCTGAGCCAGCGTCTCCTCGTTGCCGACGCCGTTCATCACCGACGCCACCGCCCCGTCCGCGAACGCGTGCGCAGTCGCCTGAATTGCGGCGGCAGCGTGCATCGCCTTTGTCGCGACGATGCCGAGATCGCAGGGTGGGAGTGCCTCCGCATCACTCGTGGCATGCAGATGCGCGTGGACGTCGCCGGCGCCGGAGAGCCGCAATCCGCCTGCGTTGATCGCGTCGACGTGCGCTTGGTATAGGTCGAAGGCCCAGACCTCGACGTCGTCGAGGGTGGCGAGATTGGCAGCGAAAAGCGAGCCGACCGCTCCGCAGCCGACGATGCAGATTCTCATGTGACGTCCTCCGGAACGGGTCGTCCGGGGCGGCGAAACCGGCTGAGCGTGAACTCGCGGCCCCCGGTGATGCCGCTCGGACGCAGGATCAGGACGACCGCCATCAGTGCTCCGACGACGACGAGCCGGGTACCCGCTGGGAGGTCGATCTGCAGCCCCACGACGTCGAGACCGCTCTCCGCCTCTGCGAGCAGGGAGTCGAGGCCGCTCACGGCCAGAGCTCCGACGACCGCTCCCCAGAGACTCGTCATGCCGCCGATCACGAGCATCGCAAGGGTGATGAAGGTGAGATCCAGATACACCGTCTCGGTGGTGATCGGCAGCAGATGCACATAGAGACCACCGGCGAACCCGGCCAGCATGCCGGACAGCGTGAACGCGACCAGCCTCTGGCGATACACGGAGACGCCGACGGCGCGGGCCGCCGCAGGATCCTCCCGCGTCGCCCTGAGGAGGCGCCCGAACCGACTCGACTGATAGCCGAACGCGACGCCGATCACGAGCAGCGCCCCGACGGCGGCCTGCAGCAAACCGGTCGTCTCGGGCACGGACGAGAACGCGTTCGAACCCGGCCCGATCTTCTCGTAGTACCTGAGAAGGTTGTGGGTGATCTCGAGCACTCCGAACGTCGCGATCCCGGCCGCGAGTCCCGAGAGGCGCATCAGCGGAAGACCCACGAGAAGCGCGAAGATGCCGCCGACTCCGGCCGCGACGAGGAGCGAAGGGACGTTCCCGATCGTGTGGTCGCGCAGGACCGGGAAGAGGTACTCCATGATCGCGGGCTTCTCGGCCACCGGGACGGAGAGAACCCCGGCCGCCCAGGCACCGACGGCGACGAAACTGATGTGCCCGAACGAGAGCACGCCCGAGTTGCCGACGAAGACGTAGAGGGCGACGACGATCGAGACGGCGACCAGCGCGTTGATGAAGTAGATCTCGGTCGAGATCGACGTCGTGCTCCCGAGCAACGCAGCGACGACGACGACGCCCGTCGGCCCTCCGAGCCGGATCAGCGCCCGACCGCTCACACCCGCTCCACCGGCCCGGGACCGCGGGCGAAGAGGCCGTTGGGGCGGACGAGGAGGACGAGAATCACGAGGCCGAAGACGAAGGACGGCAGATATTGATACTGAGCGGACGGAAGCGCGCCTCCCAGGAGGCCGAAGACGAACCCGATCGCGAATCCTCCCAGCGTGGCGGTGACGAGGCGGTTCATGCCTCCCACGACGACGCCGGCGAGAACGATGATCGTGGTCGACAACGCGAAGTCTGGAGTGACGAGCGGGTTCTGCACGGTGAGGATGACGCTGACGGTCGCCGCGAGCAGGGCCGAGATGAGAACGGCGGAACCGATCACGCGATTTGCTCGAACGCCGAGGAGCCGTGCGGTGCGGAAATCCATCGCCGCCGCACGCATGTGCAACCCGACGGTCGTGCGCTCGAGCAGGAGCGCGACGAGAAGCAGGCAGACCGCCGCGACGACGATCGCCACGATCGTGATCTTTCGGATGTCGACCGTCCCGATCGTGACAGGTCGGTTGAGGTAGCCGAGCGACGACGCGGGCTTGCCGAGCGAGCCGAAGGCGAGCAGGGCGATGCTCTGCAGGAGGAACGCTACGGCGAAGGTGGCGACGAGCATGACAGCCGGCGATTGCGCGCGAAGCGGCCGGAAGACAGCGCGGTCCATGACGAGTGACAGCGCGACGACGACGACGAAGCAGAACGCGATCGCAGCCCACAGCGGCCAGTCCCATTGCGAGGCGAAGGCGAGAGCGTACGCGCCGGCCATCACGATCTGCCCGTAGGCGAAGTTGACGAGCCGCAGGACGCCGAACACGAGCCCGATCCCGACCGCCATCAGCGCGTATACCGAGCCGAGGCCGATCGCGTCGACGAGGATCTGCCACGTGATACCGAGGAACCCGATCGTCATGAGAGGTACGCCGCCACCATCTTGTCGGTGTCGTTTGCGTCGGCGGGCGTCAACGTCAGCCTCAGCTCGCCGTTCGCGATCACGTACGTCCTGTCGGCGAGCGCGACCGTTCGCTGGGCACGTTGTTCCACGAGCAGGACGGTGATCCCACGGTCCCGCACGCGGGCGAGCGCTTCGAAGACCACGTTCACCACGGTGGGCGACAGCCCGAGTGAGGGCTCGTCGAGGAGGAGGACGTCGGGGGCCGAGACGAGCGCCCGGGCGATCGCGAGTTGCTGCTGCTGACCCCCCGAGAGCGCCCCCGCGCTCCGCCCTTTGAACTCGCGCACGATCGGGAAGAGCTCGTGCGCCGCCTCGACGTCGGCTCCCGTCCCCTCCCGCGATCGCCGCGCCGCGAGCCCGAGCCGGAGGTTCTCGCCGACGGTCAGGTCGGCGAAGATCTGCCGACCCTCGGGAACGAGGGCGACGCCGCTTCGCGCGACATCCTCCGGCCGGCGGCCCACGAGCGACGTGCCCGCGACCCTGATGTCACCACTGCGCGGTGGGACGAGGCCCATGATCGCGTTCAGCGTCGTCGACTTGCCGGCGCCGTTCGGGCCGATCAGGCCGACGATCTCCCCGCGGCCGACCTCGAACGAGAGATCGCGAACCGCCGTCACACCTCCGTACGCCACCTCGAGGCGTTCGACTTCGAGCATCGCCCCGGTCATTCGCCTTCCTCCTGCACGGCGCTCTCACCGAGATACGCCGAGGCGACGTCGAGGTTCGCACGGATCTCGTCGGGTGATCCTTCTGCAAGGGTGCGGCCCTGGTCGAGCACCTGGATGCGGTCGCAGACATCCATGATCAGCGCCATGTTGTGGTCGATCAGGAGCACGCCGGCGCCGTGGTCGTCACGGACGCCGCGGACGACCGCGGCGAAGTCGGGCACCTCCGCTTCGGGCAGACCGGCCGCAGGCTCATCCATCAGGACGAACAACGGCTCCATCGCAAGAGCTCTCGCGACGCCGAGGCGTCGTTCGTCGCCGTGCGGCAGTTGCCCGGCCGACGTGTCGGCGTAGTGACCGAGCCCGAGCAGTCCCATGATCTCGACGGCCCGGAGTCGAGCCTTACGCGACGACGCCCCGACTCCCAGAGCCGCCACCTCGACGTTTTCGCGAACCGTCAGCTGCCGGAAGGCGTGCGAATGCTGGAACGTCCGCGCGAGGCCGTGCCTTCCCCGACGATGTGCGCTCCACCTCGTCACCGCGCGGCCGTCGAGCTCGACCGAGCCGCCCGTCGGAAAGTCGAAGCCGGTGAGAAGGTTGACCAGCGTCGACTTTCCGGCACCGTTCGGCCCGATCAGCCCCACGACCTCGTGCCGGTGCAACGTCAGCGAGACACTCTGGACCGCGTGCACGCCCTCGAACGAGCGTGAGACGTCGACGGCCCGGAGCGTCTCTCCGGGCCGTCGATGTGCTTCCACGTGCGGTTGGGTTTCCGTCAAATCGCTAGATCTTCGGAACGACCTTGGCGACGACCGTACCGACCCGCTTTGCCTTGTTGTCCTGGATCTTGACGACGCGGTACTGCCGCCCGAAGACGGAGTGCAACTGCGCCGAGAAGCTCACGAGCCCGGACAGCGTCGGCACCTTCTTGAAGTTCTGGAGCTTGCTCGCGAGAACGGCACCGTTCGTCGAGCCGCCGGCGCGTTTCATCGCTGTGACGACGCCGTCGATCGCGGCGGAACCGGTGACGAAGCCGCCGATCCCGAAGGTCGCCTTGCCCAGCGTCTTCGCGAGTGCGTTGACGGCCTTGCTCGGGTCGTCACCGAACGCCGACGCATAGGTGACGTAGTAGTAGTCCGTCACCGGGGGGTCCTTGGTCACCCAGTACGTGCCGTCGCCGGCCCACGAGTTGAGGATCGGCGTGTCGTTCCCGAGTGTTCGGAGCCCCGCGACGATCGGCGGCAGGGCACCGAACGAACCCGCCGTCGCCGTCACGATCACGTCTGCCTGCTTCGCGTTGAGCCGGGTGATCAGGTTCTGCTGGCTCGTGCTGCCGAGCGACTGGTAGCTCTCCTCGGTCACGATCTTGCCGCCGAGCTGCGTGAAGCGCGCCTTGAACGCCTTGACGACGTCCTTGAAGTAGACGATCACGGTGTCCGTCGCGAGCGATGCGGTCTTCCAGCCTCTGGCATACGCGTACTGCGCCATCGCCGAGCCCTCGTCCTGCGCAACGTTTCCGAACGAGAACGCGAGCTTGCCCTTGGCTCCGAATCGCTTCGGACCCATCTGATCCGTGCCGATGCACGGGGCGATCGTGAGCTTGCCGGCGTTGATCGCGGTCTGGACGACCGGAGCGGCGAAGTCGACGTCACACGTCGTGAAGATGATGTCGGCCTTCTTGCCGAGCAGCTTCGCGGCACACGACTTCGCGATCGCCGGCTTGTTGCCCTGCGTGTCGCACGTGACGATCTTGAGCGGGCGGCCCTTGACACCACCGCGCGCGTTCACCTGCTTGACGCGAACCTGTGCGGCAGCGAGAGCAGGGTTGTCGAACGGCGCCATCGCGCCCTTCGAATCGAACGCCCAGCCGATGATGATCGGCTTCCCGGCGGCCGACGCGGAGCCTGCCGCCAGCGCGGCTACGGCCACGAGAGCGGCGAGCACTACGGCGACTGCCCCTGTCCTCTTCACGTTCATTGTCACATCGTCCTCCTGGGTACGGGTTGGCGGTCGGTGTCTGGGCCTGCTGGAGTCACGACCATGACTCCTCCTTCGCCTTCACGAGCCGGTAGAGCGCTAGATGCAGTGGAACGATAACCCCATGGCGTTCCGCCTCACGCACCAGCGCGCCGGTGATCAGGTCGATCTCGGTCGGCCTATGTGCTTCGACGTCTTCGAGCATCGATGGATAGTGGGCCGAGCCCCTCTGGGTCGCGACGACGTTCATCTCCCACGGGTCGTCGTGCAGTTCGATTCCCGCAGCGGCGGCGACCGCCTTGCCCTCGTCGACGAGATCGTGGACGAGGTGGCCTAGGTCGGTCAGCGCCTCCTCGCTCGCAAAATGCGGGTCGTGAGGCAGGCCCGTGAGTGCCGCAACGGAGTTGACGGTGGCGTTGAAGATCAGCTTCGACCACTGGGCCGGCCTGAGGTCCGGGAGTGCCTCGACCTTCAGTCCGGCGGAGCGGATGAGCGCGGCGGCCTCCTCGACGCGCTCGTAGGGGGTGTCCTCGTAGGGGCCGAGCCATGTTTCGGTGTCGAGGATGTACTCCACGTGCGTGTCGTCGTGCCGGGTGCCGCTCATGAACGTGACGGCCGAGATGATCGGCCAGTCACCGTGACGCCGCACGATCTCCTCGGCGCCGAGACCGTTGAGTGTGGTCATGATCGTCGCCTCGGGGAAATGGCCCTCGAGCGTCGCCGCGGCCCCTTCGAGGCCCGGCCCTTTGGTGGCGATGATCCCGAGCTCGAACGGAGGGATCTCGGCGGGATCGTTCGACGCGACGATCGACGCGTGAAGGTCGCTGCGGCCACTCACACGAAGCCCGTCCGCGTTGAGCGCGTCGGCATGCGAGCGCCGTCGGGTCAGGACGCTGACGTCGGCGACCTGCGCCAGATGACCGGCGAACAGGCTGCCGATGACGCCTCCGCCGATGACGCAGACACGCTCTATCACCTCTAGGCGACCGCGGTCTCGGCGCGGGCGCCCGCGGCGAACCGTGGCATCACCTGCTCCGAAAACAGTTCCTGGTTCTTGATCGCCATCCAGTGCGGGGCTCCTCCGGCGTTGACCGTGATGCCGATCTCGGTGATGCCCTCACAGACCTGCAACGTCTGCTCGATGCGCGCCACGATGTCGTCCGGCGTGCCGACCCACACGTAGTCCTCCTCGACGAGCTGTTCGTACGGCACCTGCGCAAGGCCCTCCATGATCCCGGCCGTGTAGAAGCCGTACCCAGCAGCGTTCATCCGATCGGCGGGCGGCATCTCGTATTCGAGCAGCGGCGAGCAGTTGCCCTGGATGAACCCGTTGATCCAATCGCGGCCCTCGCGCAGCGCCGTCTCGCGATCCTCGTCGAGATGACACGCGTGGATCCAGACGATGTCGGGCTCGGTCCCGAACTCGGCGCACGACGATCGGTACAGATCCATCTGCTTCTCGAGCGCGACGTACGGGAGGAGGGGCGGCACGGCGACACCCCAACCGTGCTCGGCCGCAAGCGTGTAGGTCCGGTCGGAGGTACCGCCGAGAAAGATGCGGAACTTTCGCTCGGGGAACGGCACGATGTGCGACCCGTCGACGTCGAAATACTCGCCGTGATGCGAGAACTGCTCGTTCGCGAGCGACGCGAAGAGAAGATCGACGGCCTCCTCGTACCGCGGCCGCGCGCTCTCGTCGAGGCGGACGCCCGCCTTCTCCGGGATCCAACCGTGACCGCGACCGACGCCCCATTCGTAGCGGCCCTCCGTGAGGATGTCCGTCACCGCGATCGCGGAGGCGAGCACCATCGGGTTGTGGTACGGGAGCGCGTGCAGCATCGTCCTGAACCGGATCGACTTCGTGCGCTGCGCGGCTGCTGCGAAGAAGGCGGTCGGGTTCGCCGAGATCGAGAACTTCGGGAAGAAGTAGTGCTCGATCACCGAGTAGACGTCGTATCCCAGCCGGTCGGCGTTGACGACCTGCTCGAGCACCTCGGCGTACAACTGCTGCGGCGTCTTGCCCGGATGATGCTGAATCTCCGAATACAGGCTGAAGCGCATTGCTCGCGAACTCCTTCCGAAACACTCGATGGGGACGCGAGTATCCCATCCCCGTGACTCGACGGTCAACTTGCCGGAAGCGCCGCGACGACCGCGACGAACTCGTCGTCGCTGACGAGCCTGCGCTCCTGCGCCCCCAGCTCCTTCACTGCGACGAGCAGCTCCGCGTGCCTCTCCTCGGGAACGTCCAGGCCGAGCCGTTCGACGGCGATCCTGATCGAGTCGATCCCACTCTTCTTCCCGAGCACGATCCCACGCTCCGCCCCGACGAGCTCCGAGCTGTAGGGCTCGATTGCCGGGGGATCGTGAAACTGCGCCGCCACCGCACCCGATTCGCGCGTGAACAGCGCGTTCCCCGTGACCGCTTTCCACGATGGCAGCGGCGTCCCCGCCCGCTCCTGGACGAGCTGGGAGAGCGCGCGTGCGTGCGTCAGGTCGAGGCGGGTCGGAATGCCGTAGAGCGCCTCGAGCGCGAGGGCGACCTCGATCAGATCGGCGTTCCCGGCCCGCTCCCCCATGCCGTTGATCGTCCCCTGCACCCAGGTCGCTCCCGCCTGCACGGCAGCGACGGCTGCCGCCGTGCCGAGCCCGAAGTCGTCGTGGCCGTGCCAGTGGACAGGAATCTCGCCACCGAGCCAGTCGACGGTCTGGCCGACGAGGAAGGCCGCCGCCTCCGGGGTCGCGATCCCGATCGTGTCGACGACCACCACCTCCTGCGCGCCTGCCTCGACAGCCGTCTCATACGCCCGCCGATAGAAGTCGAGGCTCGCCCGCGACGAGTCGACGCCGAAGAACGCCACCTTGATCCCCGCGGCGGAGGCGAACCCGACCGCGTTCGCGATCCGCTCGAGCATCTTCTCGTGCGAGACCCCGAGGGCAGCGAGCTTGGCGTCAGAGATCGGGCTCTCGATCACCGAGGCAGGGACGCCGAGCTCGACGAGCGCCTCCACGTCGGCCTGAACCGCGCGGGAGAACCCCCACACCTCCGCCTCGAGGCCGGCGGCGCTGACGAGCTCGACAGCCCGCCAGTCATCGGCCGAGACTCGGGGGAAGCCCGCCTCGATCCGGTCGATCCCGGCGGCGTCGAGTGCCCTCGCGATGTCGAGCTTGTCCTCGGGTGACAGGACGACGCCCACCGACTGCTCGCCGTCGCGGAGCGTGGTGTCGTAGAGACCGACGACGCGGTGAGGCTGTGGCTCGAGAGCCTTTTCGTTGAGGCTCCCCGTCCAGAGCTTGCTGCGGTCGATCACGCCTGCACCACCCCGTCCGGAAAGCTCGACAGCTTCTCGGCGCCGTCCGCCCTGATCAAGAAGTTGTCCTCGAGTCGCAAGCCGCCGCCGCCTTCCCAGTAGCATCCTGGCTCGATTGCAAGAACCATCCCTTCCTCGACCGTGCCGCCTCCCGCCTGGTGCGCGTAGGGAGGCTCGTGCGCCCTCGCGCCGACGCCGTGGCAGATCGGATGTGACGGCTGGCCCGGAAAGCCGAGCGCCGAGATCCCCTCACGGACGCGCCGATCCAGGTCGGGGAGGCTCGCGCCGGGGGTGCAGAAGCGAACGGCGTCGTCGTAGACACCCATCAGTCCGACCTCGAGCTCGCGGTAGCGATCGGAGAGCTCCCCGGGCACGAGGTTCTTCGTGTGATCGCACCAGTAGCCGTCGGCGCACACCCAGATCTCGAAGAGGGTCGGCTCGCCCGCGACGATCGGTCGGCCCGTCGTGGCGGTGAAGGTCCGGATCCCCGCACCCGACCACACGAGCGAGAACCCGAGCGCGAGCTCGACCTTGCCCGCCCAACCCGTCCCTTCGCCGTGAACGAATGCCAGCCACTCGGACGCTGCCTGCGCCTCCGTCATCCCGGGGCGGAGTACGCCTTGGACGTGCTCCATCCCCGCAGCCGCGATGTCGTTCGCGAGCCGCATTCGTTCGATCTCCTGCTGCGTCTTGAGCGAGCGCGCCTCGTTGAGCAGCGGCGTCGCGTCCTGGGCGTGCGGGAAGGCGTCGAACCACGCCTTCGGGAACGTCGTCGGCTCGCCGACCATCCGGTCGGCCGCCTGGGTGCCGAGGGAGAGCTCGATGCCGACCGCCTCGTACTGCTCCGACGCCGCAGCCGCGAACTCGAGCGCTCGCAGCGTCGGCGGCCGGGGGTCGCGCTCGTCATAGCCCTGGAAGAGGCGGAGATCGTCGGTCCAGGCCGTTCTCTCGGCGTCCGCACGGGAGGGCTCGAGGCAGATCAACGTCGGCTCTCCTTCGGCCGGGAACACGACCGCGTCGTAGCCCTTCATGCCCCAGAAGTTCGTCAGGTAGAGGACGTTGTCCGGCGCCCTGACCACCAGCGCGTCGAGCCCGCGTTCGCGCATCAGCGCCCGCACGCGGTCGAGCTTCGCCTCGTCGCGTGGCCAGGACACCTCGAGATCATATTTGGCTGCGCCGCGGCCGGGCCGATCGAGTCGCCATGGGCCACAGGTCTCGTCAGGGCCTTCGCCGAGATCTACGACCCCCATGTGTTTCCCGCTGTGGGCAGTGGGGAACAACCCCGCCTATGCAACGGACGCCCAAGCAACACGCTCTCGCCATCTACCTGCAGGACCACCATGCCGCTGCCCGGGCCGGTGTCGAACTCGCGGCCCGAGTCGCGCGAAACGTCTCACCCGAGATCGAGCATGCCTCCGAACTGCCGAGGGTCGCACGAGAGATCGAACAGGACCTGGGTACGTTGGAAACGATCATGCAGTCAGAGGGGGTGGAAAGGAGCGCACTCAAGGACACGCTGGCGCTCGCGGTGGAACGACTCGGGCGGCTGAAGCTGAACGGCCGTTTCCGCGGGCGAGCGCGGCTCAGCGATGTGATCGAGCTCGAGACGCTGGGAGTCGGCATCTTGGGCAAACAGTCGCTCTGGGAGACGCTCGCGATCAACGGCACGAACGCGAACATCGACGTCGCCGCACTCATCGCCCGCGCGCGCGAGCAGCGCGCCGTCGTTTCGGAGTGCCGAGCGGATGCGACACGCCTGACCTTCATGCACGCCCCTGGCACGACGCCGTCGAACGTTCCGCTCACCCACTCTCAGGCGTGAACGACCTCCGGATCGAGGACGACGAACGGTCGGTCAGGCGTCGCCCCAGGGCCGCACCCGTGCGAGTGCGGGAGTGCCGTGCCCTTCCTGCCACGAGACGACCGGGTTTCGCAGGACACCGATGTGCTCGATCTCGGCCTCGATGACGTCGCCGGGCTTGAGATAGAGCAGGGCGCGCTCCTCCGGCGGCTTGAAGCCTGCGACACCGGCCACGGTGCCGGTCGAGAGGACGTCTCCAGCCGAGTATCCGAGTCCCGAGAAGTTGGAGAGAATCTCCGGGATCGTGACCGACATGTTTCCCGAGTGGGACTCCTGGCGGCTCTCACCGTTGACGCGAAGCTCCATGCGAAGGTCGCGGGGATCGGGCACCTCGTCCGGCGTGACGATCCACGGCCCGAGCGGGCAGAACGTGTCGATCGCCTTGCAGAACGAGAACACGCCGGAGCGCATCTCGCCGCGCTGGATGTCTCGGGCGGTGATGTCGTTGAAGATCACGTACCCGCCGATGTAGTCGACTGCCTCCTCGGGCGTGAACCACTTCCCGGCCTTCTTCAGCACGACGGCGAGCTCGAGCTCATAGTCGAGCTCCTCCGTCAGGTGCTCGGGATAGATGACCGGATCGTCCGGACCGATGATCGCGTCGACGTTCTGGAAGAAGTTGATCCACGGCGCGATGTCGTGCGACCAGTTCACGCTCTCGGACTCGGTTGCGTGCTCGCGGAAGTTGCCGGCCGTATGGAAGAACTTCTTCGGAATGATCGGCGCACGGAGACGCGTGGCGGAAAGCGCCACCCGCTCCCCGGTCTCGTCCGCTCCGCCGTGCTCGAAATACTCACGCATCGTCGGAACGCCCAAGACCGCGATCTCGTCACCGTCCAGCACACCTACGCGCCCGTCGCCCTCGCCGAATGTCACAAGCTTCACGCCGCCATACCCCCTGTTGTCGTCATGCCACTCCACACACGCGCTGCGCGACAGCCGCGTACACCTCGGCCGTCTTCACGAGCCCGTCGATCTCGAGATTCTCGCCTTTCTCGACGTCCATCAACCCGGTCGACGTTCCGTAGTTCACGGTCGGAACGCCATACCGCGTGAGCGCGGATGCATCCGAGAACCAGCGCGTCACGTCTCGCTCCGGGACGGATCCGAACACCGATTCGTGCGCCTCGTCGATCGCCGCGACGAGCTCGTGCTCCTCTGCGATCTCGGCGCCCGGGGCGGTGACATAGACCTCGCCGTCGATCCCGTAGTCCGGGAACCGCTCCGCGAGCCCGCGCACCATCTCGAGAACCTCACGTCGGGCCGTTCCCATCTCTTTCGTCGGCGGCACCCGCACGTCGAGGAAGAGGTCGGCATGGTGGGGTGTCCGCGAGACGCGCCACCCGAAGCCGCCCTCGATCGCGCCGACGTTCACGATCGCCTTCGCGCCGCGGTAGCCGTTGGCGGGATCGTCCTCCCAGGTCGGAATCCAGTCGCGAACGGCGCCGAGCACGTCGTGCAGACGGAGGATCGCGTTCTGGTCGCGCTTGCCCTCGCTGAAGGCGGTGTGGATGAAGTTCCCGTGCACGCGGATGCGAAGCCAGAGCGCGCCGAAGTGACCGAGCACGACCTTGCCCTCCGTCGGTTCTCCCAGCAGGCACATGTCCGCCACGCCGCCGTGCGAGACGAGGTAGCGCGAGCCCGCCGCGTAACCGCGGTACTGCGCGCCCGAGGCAGTTCCGTACTGCGTCTTCTCGATCTCACCGCAGACGGCAGCGATCATCACGTCACCACGGAGGGTGATGCCGGCGTCCTGAAGGGCGTGTACCGCTTCGACATAGCAGGCGAGCGCGCCCTTCATGTTCGAGATCCCGAGCCCGTAGAGACGTCCGTCCTCGATGAAGTGGCTCGGCTGGAAGCCGGGCACGTCGCGCAGCCACTCCTCGCGACCCGAGTACGAGGTGTCCATGTGCCCGTTGAACATCAGCGTCTTGCCGCCGCCCGAGCCGCTCCAGATGCCGAGCGCGTTGGCGCGGTTGTCCTCGACCTGCTGCCACTGGACCTTCAGGCCGAGTGAGCGATAGAGCTCGACCATCAGCTCGGCCATGCCCTGCTCGTCACCGGTGAAGCTCCAGACGTCGATCATCCGGCCCGCCGTTTCGACGAGCCGGTCACGGTCGACCGTGACGGACGGGGCGGCCACGTTCAGGAATCCCGGAAGTGCGGGAGCACTTTCTCGCCGAAGAGCCGGATCTGCTCGAGCCGGTTCTCCCCCCAGAGCTCGAGCATGATGTGCGTACAGCCGGCGTCGCGGTACTCCTCGATCGCCTCGATGCAGTCGCTCGGTGTGCCGGCGATCGGCTTGCACTTGTCGAGCAAGGTGTCGGTGACCAGTGCCTTCGCGGCCAACCGGCCGCCGCGTTCCATCGCCTCGGCGACGGGGATGATCTCCTCCTGCTCGATCCCGGCAGAGTCGAGCAGCACATCGGCCGAGCCCTGGATGTTCTGCACCTTGTTGGCCAGGTACATGCCGCCGATCTCCCGCGCGCCGTCGCGTCCCGCCTCACGGTCGGTCGCGTGGATCGAGGCGAGGATCGTGCAGCCGAGGTCGACGTCCTCGGCGGGCCGTCCCGATTTCGCGGCGCCCGCTTGGATGTTCCCCGCCGTGTAACGAACGTAGTCGGGCGTCGTGATCGACGGCGTCAAGAGCCCGTCCCCGATCTCGCCGCCGATCTGCTGCATCATCGGCGCCGTCCCCGCGACGTACACCGGGACGTCCCAGCGTGGCGCGTGCGCGTCGTCCGAGAGGGCCGGAATATCGGCCGAGAACGCCTTGCCGTCGTACTCGAACCGCTCGCCCTTGAGGATCCCACGGACGATCTCGACGGAGTCGCGCATGTGCGCCAGCGGCTTCGTCACCTTCGGCGGGCCGCCCTGCTTGGTGTTGTTGAGGAAGATCTTCGACGTCCCGAAGCCGACGATGAACCGGCCCGGCCCGGCCGCCTCCTGGACGACCCGCGCATCCATCGCGACCTGCACCGGATGGCGCGTGTACGGGGAGATGATTCCCCACGCGATCGTCAGGTTCGTCGTCTCGCGCGCCATCAGCGCGGACACGACGGTCGAGCCGCGCGCCTCCATCTGGTGCTTGCGCCACCACGGATACGCCTCGGCCAGCCAGACGGTGTCCATGCCCGCCGAGTCCATCGCACGGGCTGCCGCGAGCATCTCGTCGAGAGGCTCCATGGTGAGCTGCATCACGCCGATGCGGAACGGAACCGCCACTGCCTGCCTCCTCGACCTGGACTTCGATGGGCTACGAGGGCGAGCCTAACATCGGGCGGGTCGCCGCCCGCTGCGCGGTCAGCCTTGTCCGGCTGCCTTCGCCTCGGCGACCTTGGTCTCGAGCGCGTTCAAGACGTTCCCGACCTGCTGATTGATGATCGGCTGCAGGACGCGCTGGCCCATCGAGCCGACCGGCCCGGCGATCTTGACGTCGGCCGACCAGGCCATCGACGTGTGATCTCCCTCACCGCTGAGCGTGAAGGACGTGGTCATGTTCATCAGGGCGCCGACGCCCTTCCCTTTCGCATTCATCGATGCGAACTCGAGGTCGCGCTCCTCGAGCTTCTCGAAGTCGATCGTCATCTTCAGCCCCCCGAGACCGAGCGGGACCTTCACCTTCGCCTGCCAGTGACGATCGTCCTTGATCTCGAATCCCTCCACACCGGGCATCAGGCCCGCCATCTGGGCGGGATCGTTGATGACGCTCCACACCACCGCCCGGGACGCATCGAACTCCTTGGTTCCGTTCACGTTCATCTCGACGTCACCTCGACTGTCTCCCTGGAACGCTCGGGATGCTGAATCAGCTCCCACACGCGGTGGTAGGGGTTGTGGCTGTCGGTCACGATGGCGCCGCCGGCTGCGCGGAGCGCGTCCTGGATGCCGGCGCAGATGCAATGAATGCCTCCGCCGCCGCCCTCCCCCATTCCCTTCGTGCCGAGCGGGGTGAACGGTGACGGCGACTCGATCGCGCCCGTCTTGAGTGGCGGCATGTCGAGTGCGTGGGGCACGTGGTAGTCGTAGAAGTTTGGTGTCAGCAGGTTGCCGTCCTCGTCGTAGACGAACGACTCCCAGAGAGCGGCACCGATGGCGTGCGCCGTCGCGCCCATCACCTGACCCTCGACGATCTGTGGATTGATCCGGACGCCGCAGTCGTCGACCGCGGCGTAGTCGACGACATCCGTCACGCCCGTCTCGGGATCGATCTCCACCACGCACGCATGGATCTGGGTGGAGTAGGTCAGCGTCAGGTTGCCGAACTTTCGCTCCTTGTCCGGTACCTCGAACGGCGGCCGGTAGACGAAGCGGCAGTTCATCGTCGGGGGGTCTTCCGGGAAGCCGGCGTTGTTCGCGTTCGGGATCGCCCCGAGCGCCATGAACGGCAGCGCTGCCTCGTGGTTGTCCTTGATTCGGGCGAAACCGTCGGCGAGCTCGATCGCCTCCTCGGGGCACTGGAACACCATCGAGGCGAGCTTCACCATCTGCCCCGCCAGCATGTCCGCGGCGCCCTTGACCGCTCCGAGACCGGTGACGGCGAACTGGCTCGCATAGGTGCCGGAGAACCCGGCGTGCGAGTTCCAGTAGCTGTCGTGGCCCGCCCGGACGTGCACCGTGTCGACGTCGCAGCCGAGAATGTCGGCCACGACCTGGGCCGCGGTCGTCTCGTGGCTCTGACCCTGAGGCGTCGTGCCGAGCGTGACGACGACCTCGCCGAAGATGTCGAGCTTGACGGTCGCGACCTCGTTGTTCCCCGAGAACTGCAGGTCGGGATTGATGAGCTGCGACTGCCCGAAGTTGTTCGTACCGGAGTCGAGCGTGGAGCCGATGCCGAGGCCCAGCAGCTTGCCCCGCGCCGCCGCCTCCGCGCGCCGCTCCTCGATCCCGTCGGCGCCGATCAGCTCGAGCGCCATCTCGAGTGCGCGCGGGTAGTCGCCCGAGTCGTAGACGCACCCGTTTGGCGTCTCGTACGGCATGTCCTCGGGCTGGACGTAGTTCTTGCGCCTGATCTCGACCGGGTCGAAGCCGAGTGTGTGCGCGACGATGTCGATCACGCGTTCGGTGAACCAGAGCTGCTGCATGCGCGAGTAGCCACGGTTCGGTGAGACCGGCGCCTTGTTCGTCATCGCCTGCGTGAAGTCGAGCCGGATGTTGCGCCACTTGTACATCCCCGCCGCGACCTGAGACCAGATCACTCCGCCGAGCGGCTCGTAGCGGAGATAGGCGCCGGCGTCGTCGATCGCCTTCGTGCGGAAGCCGAGCAGCGTGCCGTCGGCCTTCACGGCGACCTCGGTGTCCTCGAACCAGCGCTCGTTCCCGTGCGACATCGACTGGTGGAATTCCGTCCGCCACTCCGTCCATTGGATTGCGCGGTTGAGCTTGCGCGCCAGGAGGCAGCACACGACGAGCTGCGGGTGCGACGTGATCTTGTTCCCGAAGCCGCCGCCGATGTCCTGCGTGACGATACGCAGCTTGTCGAGACCGACGCGCATCGCCGGGCCCATCATGATCGCGGCGAAACCGGGGAACTGGTTGTTCGTGTACATCGTCCACTGGCCGGTGCCTCGGTTGTATTCGACCAGCGCTCCGTCGCATTCGAGCGGTGTCGAGTTGAAGCGATCGAAGTGCAGCTCGTCGATCTTGACGACGTGATCGGCCTCGGCGAACGCAGCGTCGACCTCGCCCCACTCCCACACACCCGAGTAGGAAAGGTTGCCGCCGCACTCCTCGTGCAGAATCGCCGCGCCGTCCGTCAGCGCCACGCGCGCGTCGACGACGACGTCGAGCGGCTCGTAGTCGACCACCACGAGCTCAGCCGCGTCGCGGGCGAGCTCGCGGGTCTCCGCGACGACGGCGACGACGGACTCGCCGAGGAAGCGCACCTTGCCGACGGCGAGGGCGTAGTCCTTCACGTGCCCGCCGGGCGGGGCAGCGATCTGGAAGAAGGGGTCGGTGAGGATCGCGACCTCGTCGCCGGTCATCGTGCCGTAGACGCCCGGGAGCTCGAGCGCCGCAGAGACGTCGATCGACTCGATCCGGGCATGGGCGTACGGGGAGCGGACGAAGTGGAGGTAGCCCATCCCCTTGCGCTTGATGTCGTCGACGAAGAGCCCCTGGCCCTCGAGCAGGCGGCGGTCCTCCTTGCGCGGGACACTCTGTCCGACGGCCGACCCCTTCGTGAGTGTGCCGGCCTCGGTCTCGACCGCCGTCATTTCGCACCTCCCTCGCCCGCGGCGACGACGGCCTCGACGATGTTCCAGTACCCGGTGCAGCGGCAGATGTTGCCCTGGAGCGCGACCTTCACGTCGTGCTCGCTCGGCCGTGGATTTCGTTCGAGCAGCGCCGTTGCGCTCATCAGCATCCCGGGCGTGCAGTAGCCGCACTGCAGTGCATGGTGCTCGTGGAACGCACGTTGCAGCGCAGTGTGCTCGCCGTCCTCGCCTGCGAGCCCCTCCACCGTGGTGAGCGAAGCGCCGTCCGCCTGGACGGCGAGCAGGCAGCAGCTCTTGACGGCATCGCGAGCCGAACTGGATCGTGCAGGCACCGCAGCTCCCCGTGTCACAGCCGACGTGGGTGCCGGTGAGATCGAGGTCGTCCCGGAGGAAATGGACGAGCAGCCTGGACGCAGGGACGTCGCGCTCGTACGTGGTGCCGTTCACCTCGACCGTGATCGTCCTGGACGTCGACGTCGTGGACACGCTCAACTCCTCGCTCTCTCGGCTGCCTGCAGAACGGCGCGAACGGCGGAGACCTCGGCAAGATGGCGTCGGTAGTCCGAATTCGCGTGGACATCGGACGGTGGATCGAGCGTTGCGCCAAGACCCGCTGCCGCCGCGCGCACGGACGCCTCCGAGAAGTCTCCTCCGGCCAGCGCCTGCTCCATCGCCGTCGCCCGCTCGGGCACGGCGGAGACGCAGCCGACCGCGATCCGGGCGCCGTCCGGGCCGACGGTTGCGGCGGCGCTGACGATGTAGGTGCCGTGCGCGCCGAGCGTCACGCCCGCCATCGCGTCTCCGGTACCAGGCTTCCGGGTCGGCACGGAGATCGTCGTCAGCAGTTCGCCTTCGGAGACCGCCGTGAGGTAGACGCCGAGGAAGAACTCCTCGGCCGAGACCGTTCGCTCGCCGCTCGTACCCCGAATCGTGAACGTGGCACCGAGCGCAGCGAGCAGCGGCGGGTAGTGGTTCGTCGGGTCGTTGACGCACACGTTGCCGCCGATCGTGCCGCGGTTCCTGATCTGCACGTCGGCGATCGTCGCCGCGACCTCGGCCAGGATGGGCCGTGCGACCTCGACCTCGGACGATGCGATCAGCTGCGAATTCGTGACCATCGCGCCGAACTCGAGGGCGCTCTGGTCGGGGGAGAACCGAATCTCCCGGAGTTCGGCCAGGTCGGCGAGGTCGACGAGCACGTCGGGAGCCGCCGCCCGGGCCTTCATCACGTTGACGAGCGTTTGGCCGCCCGCCAGGGCGCGCGCCCCGTCGTGTCCGGCGAGGAGAGTGACCGCCTCGTCGATCGTGGCCGGGCGCGCGTACTCGACTTCTCGTAGAAGCATCCCCTATTGGTCGCACACCCGGCACTGGCATGTCAAGAAAGAAGGAGGGTCCTGTAGCATCGCGGCGATGGCGACCCATGACGCTGTCTTCATCGGTTCGGGGATCAACTCGCTGGTGGGGGCGGCGCTCCTCGCCCGCGAGGGCTGGAGCGTCTCGGTGCTCGAGCGAAACAGCGTCGCCGGCGGTTGCATCAGAACCTCCGACGACCTCACGCTCCCCGGTTTCACCCACGAGCTGATGGCGTCCTGGCATCCCCTCTTCACAGGATCGGCCGCCTACGCCGAGTTGAAGGACGAGCTCGAACGGCGCGGCGTCGACTACGTCAACACGGATCTTCCCACCGGAGCCGCATTCCCCGACGGCTCCGCTGCGTTCATCACGGGCTCGCTGGAAGGCAATGTGGCGGAATTCGACCGTCTCTCGCCCGGTGACGGCGACGCCTGGGCGGGCCAGTTCGAGTCCTTCATGGCGAACGCCGACCTCGCCTTCGGCATCCTCTCGACGGAGTTGTGGTCGACGTCGGGGCTCTCGCTCGGACGCCAGGCCTTCCGACGACTCGGACGGCGGGGGCTGCTCGAGTTCACGGGCAACACCCTCGTCACGTGCCGCGACTGGCTGACCGAGACGTTCGCCTCGGACGGAGCGCGCGGCGTGCTCGCGCCGTGGGTCCTGCATACGGGCCTCGGCCCGGATCAGGCGACCTCCGGGTTCATGACCCAGGTGATCGGCGCCGCCCTGCAGCTCGGCGGCATGCCGGTTCCGGTCGGCGGCGGCGTA
This sequence comes from uncultured Thermoleophilia bacterium, assembly GCA_963721955.1. Lineage (GTDB taxonomy): Bacteria > Actinomycetota > Thermoleophilia > Gaiellales > Gaiellaceae > Gaiella. Next base: position 136,841 of record CAVRKG010000004.1, read on the forward strand.
CGGCTCGTCGATGCGCTCGCGGGAATCGTCACCGACGCCGGCGGCGAGGTCCGGCTCGAGGCGGAGGTCGCGACCATCGTCGTCACGGGCGGAAGGGCAACCGGCGTCCGGCTCGCGGGCGGCGAGGTCGTCGCCGCCTCCCAGGCGGTCGTCGCGAACGTGACGCCGACCCAGCTCTACGGGTCACTGCTGGCGGGTTCCAAGGCGGTTCCCGAGCCCGTGACCACCGCGGCAGCGCGATACCGCTACGGCCGGGCCGAGATGCAGATCCACCTCGCGCTCGACGAGCCGCCGCGCTGGCGCGGCGACGATGCGGAGCGGCTCGGACGCTGTCCGATCGTGCACGTCACCCCTGGTCTCGACGGTGTCTCGCGCGCGGTCAACGAGGCGGAGCGAGGACTGCTCCCGGCCGAGGCGACGATCGTCTGCGGGCAGCCGGTCGCCCTCGACCCCTCGCGTGCGCCCGCCGGCAAGTCGATCCTCTGGCTGCAGCTGCAGGAGTTGCCCGCCGGTCGCGTCAAAGGCGATGCCGCGGGGGACATCGACGCGGGCGACGGCGCCTGGACGGAGGCGCTGCGGGAGGCCTACGCCGATCGCATCGTCGCCCGGCTCGGATCCGCGATCGAGAATCTCGATTCCGCGACGCTGAAGCGTGTCGTCCTCTCACCCGCCGACCTCGAGGCGCTCAACCCGAACCTCGTCGGCGGCGACATCTATTCCGGCTCGTGCGCACTCGACCAGAATCTGCTCTGGCGCCCGCTGAGCCAGGCGCCGGGCCACAGCACCGCTGTCGCGGGCCTCTGGCACATCGGCGCGAGCACCCATCCCGGACCCGGGCTCGGCGCCGGCTCCGGGTACCTCGTCGCCAAGGAGCTGACGCGGCCACCGATCACCCGGCGGCTGCTCGCAAAGCTTCCCGGGCGCTCGTGATCCTCTCTCTGTCGGAGATCTCCACCGTCGGCGCCTCGTTTGCCGACGACGTCGATGCGTATGCCGCTGCCGGCTTCGACGCGATCGGGCTCTGGGAGTTCAAGCTGCCCCCGGACGACGACGCCAACCTCGCGCTTCTGCGCGAGCACGGGCTCCGAGTCTCCGTGTGCGTCCCCCAGGTTCCGTCCGTGCTCCCGCTCGCGATTCCCGGGATGGAAGGACCCGTGGACGTGGCCACCCGCGTCGATGCGCTCGAGACGTCGATCGCACGGTTGGCCCGGTACGAACCGGAGTGCGTCGCGTGCCTCGCCGGGCCGACCGGCCCACGAACGGAGGAGGCGGCAGCGGAGATCCTCGTCGAGGCGCTCCGAAGCGTGGCGGGGGCGGCCGGGCTCGTCGGCTCCCGCATCGGCTTCGAGCCGGTCCACGCGACGCCAGCGCGACCAGGCTGGGTTCGTCAACACACTCGCCCATGCCGATGCCGTCCTCTCCCGGGCGGGCACGCCCGAGATCGGGATCCTGTTCGACACCTACCACCTCTGGGACGACCCCGACGTGCTCCCGTGGATCGCCGCGAACGCCGAGCGCGTCGCCGGGGTCCATGTCAGCGACTGGCCGTCGCTCGATCGCACCGACCGGGTGCTTCCAGGCGAGGGAATCTCGCGAACGCGCGGAGCTCGTCGGCGCACTCGCCGCCGCCGGCTGGGACGGCGCGCTCGACGTCGAGATCTTCTCGACTCCCGATCTCTTCTGGGGTCTCCCCGTGGCCGAAGCGGCGCAGCGGGCCCACGCTGCGGCAGCTTCCCTGCTCTGAGGAGACGAGCGGGGTACGCTCGGGCGGTGAACCTCGAGATCGTCAGGCGCTCGTACGACGCCTTCGCGCGCGGCGACCTCGATGCCGTCGTCGCCGACATGGACGACGGGATCGAGTGGCAACAGGCGCAGGGGCTGCCCCACGGCGGCACCTATCACGGCATCGTGGCCGTGCGCGCGAACGTGTTCGACCCGCTCGACCGCGACTGGTGGTCGGTCTTCTCGGCCGAGCCCGCCGAGTTCCTCGACGCCGGCGCGGAGGTCGTCGTCCTCGGGCGCTACCGGGGTACCGCCAAGGAGACTGGCAGGGGGCTCGACGTCCCGTTCGTGCACGTCTGGTCGCTCAGGGACGGCAAAGCGTGGCGCTTCCGGCAGTTTCTCGACACGGCGGGGTGGGTCGAGGCCCTCTCGGACGGGGCCTGAATCCTGCGCCGATCCGGTTGACTTCGCACCGACGCGGTGGTTCACTCCCGCAACGCACGTCGTTGAGGCCGAGCCTCACGGCAACAAATCCCTGCGGTTCGACGTCACAACCAGCGTGCAAACCCATCAAGGAGGAGTATCCGAATGAAGAAACGTGGAGTTGTGCTTGCGCTCGTGGCCGCTCTGGCCGCCGCGCTCGCATCCACCGCAGGTGCCGGCTCGTCCGTCGCCTCCCAGTCCCAGGCGGTGAGCTGCAAGAGCAAGCTCAGGATTGCCATGGTGGCGCCGTTCACCGGCGGAGCAGGCTTCCTCGGCAACGAGCAGCTCGCCTGGGCAAAGTACGCGGTCAAGACACTGGCGCCGAGGTACGGCCTCAAGATTCAGCTGCTACGGGGCGACACGCCCGTGGAGCAGGGCCCAGCCCCGGCACAGACCCTGGCCCAGAAGTACGTGGCCGACCAGAGGGTCGTCGCGATCATCGGCCCGTCGACATCAGGTGCCGTGGCCGCATCGAGCAAGACCTACGACGCCGCCGGCCTCGCGCACATCTCGGAGTCGGCAACCCGGACGTCGCTGACGAAGGGCTCCAACCTGGAAGCAACGAAGTCGTTCTTCCGGGTCGTCCCGGGCGACTACATCCAGGGCCCGTCGGATGCCAACTTCATGATCAAGCAGGGTGCCAAGAAGGTCGTCGTGCTGGACTTCCAGGAGCCGTACTCGCAGGGGCTCGCGGATGCGGTCGAGAACGTCCTCAAGGGCAAGAGCGTCTCGGTGACGCGCCTGTCCGTCGTCCAACACGGTGACCGACTTCTCGTCGTTCGTGACAAAGGTCCCGAATGACGCCGAGTTCGTGTTCTTCCCGACGCAGAAGCCGGGAGACGCGCAGAACTTCGCCCAGCAGCTGCTCGAGCAGGGCAAGAAGGCGAAGGTGTTCGGCGCCGACGGATCGAACGATGCCTCGCAGTTCAAGGTTCCGGGTTCGTACGTCTCGAACTTCGCTCCGGACATCACCGGCATCGCGACGAGCAAGGCGCTCGTCGCCGGCTGGCAGAAGGACAACCCGGGCGATGCTGTCGGCTCGTTCGGCCCTCCGACCTACCTTGCCGTCCAGGTCGCGCTCAACGCGATCAAGCGGGCGTGCAACGCAGGCAAGGGTCAGATCAAGAACCGCCGTGACGTCGTCAAGAACGTCAAGCGGATCACGGTGAAGAACTCGATTCTCGGCGGCACGTTCCGCTTCTCGACGAAGTCGAACGATCCGCTGAACGCGAAGTTCTACATCTTCCAGATCCAGTCGAACGGCTCGTACAAGCTCGTCGGCTGATCGCGCATCACTGAACCAAGGGCGGCCCGGCGTATCGTCGGGCCGCCCTTTCTTTCCGCTCCCACGATAGACTCGCGGCCCGCGTGGATACTTTCATCCAACTCACGCTGAACGGCCTGACGCTCGGGAGCGTCTACGCGCTGATCGCACTCGGATACTCGCTCGTCTACGGCATCCTCAAGCTCTTGAACTTCGCCCACGGTGACGTGTTCATGGTGGGGACGTTCATCGGATTCGGGACGCTCACCGCCCTTGGCGGCTCAACCAACCCCGTCGTGCCGGTGTGGCTCCTGATCAGCCTGATGGTGCTCGCGGCGATGGGAGGCTGCGCGATTCTCGGGGTCGCGATCGAGCGCTTCGCCTACCGGCCGCTGCGCGACTCGCCGCGCATCGCGCCCCTGATCAGCGCTCTCGGGGTTTCGTTCTTCCTCGCGTACTCGATGCAGCTCATGTTCGGCGCCGACCTGAAGAATTACGACTCGTTCTCCCTGAGCGGCGGCGCCCTCTACTTCAACGGATTCGACATCGGCAACGTGCGCGTGCCACTGCTTCGGATCATCACGATCGTCTCTGCATTCGTGATGATGGTCCTGCTCTGGCTGCTCGTCACGCGAACGCGCACGGGCAAGGCGATGCGCGCGACGTCGTACGACCGCGAGGCGGCGGCGATGATGGGAATCGACATCGACCGCGTGATCGTGTTCGCGTTCGTTCTCGGCTCGGCCCTCGCGGGCGCGGGCGGGGTGCTGTTCTCGCTCCGCGTCCCCACGTACGCCACGATCGGCTTCCTGATCGGGCTCAAGGGCTTTACGGCCGCGGTGATCGGCGGCATCGGGTCGATTCCCGGTGCCATGGCAGGTGGCCTCCTGCTCGGCTTCGCGGAGTCGTATACCCAGGGGTACGTCTCGACGCGCTGGTCCGACCTGTTCGTCTTCGTCATCCTGATCCTGTTCCTGCTCTTCCGGCCCCAGGGGATCCTGGGCAAAGCGGACATCAGGAAGGTGTGAGATGAGCGGCCACGACGACGAGCTGACCCGGCCGCTCGAGGGAGCGCAGGAGGCGTCCGAGTCGGAGGGCGCGTCCAGCCCCGCGGTCGGACAGGACGAGTGGGTCGCGCGGCACGGGGGAAACCTCGCCCGACGCAGCGGCCGCCTCGGTGTGATCGAGGAGCGCCTTCAGGCTGTTCCCTGGTGGGCCTGGCTGACCACGTTCGTCTCCCTCGTCGCTCTGCTTCCGGTCGCATACGACAGCGGATACGTGCGCCGAGTGGCGTTCGACATCTCGCTCTACATGCTGCTCGCGCTCGGGCTGAACGTCGTCGTCGGCTGGGGCGGCCTGCTCGACCTCGGCTACATCGCGTTCTACGGCGTCGGCGCGTATTCCTATGCGCTCCTCAGCTCCGAGCAGTACGGCATCCATCTGCCGACCGTCCTCGCCATCCCTACCGTAGTCGTCATCGGGGCCGTCGTCGGACTCCTGCTCGGCCTGCCGTCGCGCCGTCTCACAGGCGACTACCTCGCCATCGTGACGCTCTTCTTCCTCCAGCTCTTCCTGACCGTGACGACGAACGGCGATCAACTCTTCGGCACCAACCTGACCGGTGGGCCGAACGGGATCCTCAACGTCGACCCGCTCAGCTTCTTCGGCAACGCCCTGCCGGTCTGCCTCGTCCAGCGGCATTTTCAACGTCGCCTACTTCTACGTCGTGCTCGCCGTCTTCGCGGTGGTCTACGTCGCCCTGCGCTTCGTCAACGAGTCGCGAACCGGTCGCGCCTGGCGGTCGTTGCGGGAGGATCCACTCGCCGCCGAGGTCATGGGGATGCCGGTCAACTGGCTCAAGCTGATGAGCTTCTCGTTCGGAGCCGCGGTCGCCGCGCTCGCCGGATCGTTCTTCGCCGCTCTCAACTCCAGCGTCTTCCCGCTGACGTTCTCGTTCCCGCTCCTGATCATCATCTACACGATGGTGATCCTCGGCGGCGCCGGAAGCCAGGCGGGTGTCGTGCTCGGAGCCATCCTGATCGGCGTGTTGCTCGAGTTGCTCCGCGAGCCCGGTGACTCGCGCATCCTCTTCTACGCGGTCATCGTCGCGGGCGTCCTCTTCGCCTTCCGGGCGTCCGTCAGGCTCGCCGTCGTCGTCGGAGGAACACTCGTCTTCGGCATCGTGGCACACGCCGTCGCGGGCTCGATCGACGAATCGTGGACCAGCGGGCCGGCTGCCGGAGGCGGTAGCCGGGTCGCGGACGTCATCGCCAACTGGGTCATCGTCCCCGCTCAGCTCGCGAGCTGGCTGACGCCTGTCTCGTACATCTCGCTGGTGGCACTGGCACTCGTACTGACGCTGGTGCGTGGCTGGGCTCGAACCGTGCTGCTCATCCCGGTGCTGTACCTCGCCGCGTTCGTCTGGGAGAACGTGATGCTGCTCGAGCCGGAGCCGACGCGATTCATCATCCTCGGCCTGCTCCTCATCCTGCTCATGGTCGTGCGCCCTTCAGGGCTCCTCGGCGAGAAACGCGTGGAGATCATCTGAATGGCCGAGAAGCTGCTGGAGTTGCGAAATCTCTCGATGGCGTTCGGCGGCCTGAAGGTGATCGACGATCTCGACCTGCACGTCGACGAAGGCGAGATCGTCAGCGTGATCGGGCCGAACGGGGCGGGCAAGACGACGCTGTTCAACCTCGTCACGGGAGTGTACGAGCCGACCGACGGCGACATCATCTTCGCGGGAGACAGCATTCGTGGTCTCGAGCCGCACAAGATCACGCGCAAGGGCATCGCGCGAACGTTCCAGACGCTGCGCCTCTTCCTCAACATGTCGGTGCGCGAGAACGTGATGACGGCGGCGTACGGGCACACGAAGGCAGGCGTGTTCCGGGCGATGTTCAGAACGCCCGGGCAGCGCCGCGAGGAGCAGATGATCCGCGAGCTCGCCGAGAAGCGCCTGGCGTTCTTCGGCGAGAGGCTGATGGGCTACCGCTGGGATCAGCCCGCATACAGCCTCTCGTACGCCAACCGGCGACGGCTCGAAATCGCCCGGGCAACAGCCACCAACCCTCGTCTCCTCCTGTTGGACGAGCCCGCTGCGGGAATGAACCCCAAAGAGACGCAAGAGATCACCGAGTTGATCGCGAAGTTGCGGAGTGACGGCGGCTACACGATTCTCGTGATCGAGCACGACATGCACGTCGTCGAGGGCATCTCCGACAGAGTCGTCGCCCTCGACCACGGGATCAAGATCGCGGAAGGCTCGTTCGAGGCGGTCGCGACGTCCCCGAAGGTGATCGAGGCCTATCTCGGGACCGGCGGGATGGCGAAGAAATGAGTACGGCACCTCTGCTCCAGCTCGAGGGGATCAACACCTACTACGGGCAGATCCACATCCTTCAGGACTCGAACATGGTCGTCCACGAGGGCGAGCTCGTCTGCCTGCTCGGCGGCAACGCGTCCGGGAAGTCGACCACGCTGAAGACGATCCTCGGGATCGTGCGCCCGCGCACCGGCACGGTGCGCCTCGCCGGTGAGGACGTGACGACGATGACGACGTCCCATCGGATCCAGAGAGGGCTCGCGATCGTGCCGGAGAACCGGCGGCTGTTCGGACCGATGACGGTGCTCGAGAACCTCGAGATGGGCGCGTACCTGCGCCCCAAGGCGGATCTGAAGGAGGAGTTCGAACGCGTCTACGAGCTCTTCCCGCTCCTGCACGAGCGTCGTGCCCAGCTCGCCGGCACGCTCTCGGGCGGGGAGCAGCAGATGGTCGCGATGGGACGGGCGCTCATGTCCAAGCCGAAGCTCCTGTTGATGGACGAGCCGTCGATGGGCCTGGCGCCGGTGCTCGTCGAGCGCAGCTTCGAGATCATCAAGCAGGTGAACGAATCGGGCGTTGCGATGCTCGTGGTCGAGCAGAACGCGAACGTCTCGCTCTCGATCGCCGACCGGGGCTACGTTCTCTCGACGGGTCGAGTCGTCCTCGAGGGCAAGGCGGCCGACCTCCTCGAGAACGAGGAGCTCCGCAAGGCGTATCTCGGCCGCTGATGGGTGTCGTCAGCCCCGAAGGACGCGTGCCTCCGCAGCGAGGCTCGGAGCTCGCGCTCGAGACGCTGCACCTCGGCGCGGGCGACGGCGTCGAGGCCGGCGATGCGAACCACGACGTCCTGCTCTTCACGTTCGCCGGCGGCGGGAGCCTCGCCGGCGAGGACATCGCGACCGGCTCGGCCGCGTTGGTGCTCGAGGGCGAGGAGGGCCGGCTCGTCGCGGGCGACGCGGGCGTTTCGCTCGTCCGCGTCACACTCGGAGGAGCAACCGACCTCCACGCCCCGATGGGGCCCCGCCAGCGCGTCGTCGCGACCGACGAGGTGGAACCGGGCAAGGCGACCGGCAGCCGCTCGTTCCAGGTGCTCTTCGGCCCCCACAACGGATCGCGACGCGCGACGATGTTCGTCGGCTACGTGCCGCCCGGCCAGGCGCCATGGCACTACCACCTCTATGACGAGATCGTGTGGATCTGGCGTGGCCCCGGCCGCTACCACCTCGCTGACGGCGTCGAGCAGCTCGAGGACGGATCCGCATTCCGGATCACACCCCGCGAGGTGCACATCGTCGAGAACGCGAGCGCAGACCGCGAACTCGTCGTCCTCGGCATCTTCACGCCGGCGGGGAGTCCATCGGCTGCGTACCTGCAGCCGGATGTCGCAGCCGCCTACGGGTTCGGCGACGCATGAGCGGCGTCGGCGACGCAGTCCGTGGCGAGTTTCCGATCTTCGAGCACACGACGTACCTCAACTCGTGCTCCCAGGGTGCACTGTCGCACCGCGTTCGGGCCGCCTACGAGGAGTATCTCGCGGGCTGGGACGCGAACGGGGCCGAGTGGGAGTTCTGGGTCGAGCGGGCCGAGGCTGCGCGCGCGGGCTTCGCCGCGCTGCTGCACGGCCGGCCGGACGAAGTCGCTGTGACGACGTCGGTCACCCAGGGGATGAGCGGGATCGTCTCGGCGCTGCCGTTCGAGCGCGGAGGGCGGAACCGGATCGTGATCAGCGAATACGAGTTTCCGACGGTGGGGCAGATCGCCCATGCGCAGGAACTCCGTGGCGCCGAGGTCGTGCACGTCATGCCGGAGCCCGACGGCTCGATCCCCGCCGAGAAGTTCGCCGCTGCGATCGACGAGCGCACGGCCCTCGTCTGCTGCACGACGGTCTCGTACCGGACGGGGCACCGCAACGACATTGCAGCGATTGCCGAAGCAGCCCACGCGAAGGGTGCGCTCGTGCTCGCGGACAGCTATCAGGCCGTCGGCTCGATCGAGCTGGACGTGCGGACGCTCGGCGCCGACTTCGTCACGGGCGGAACCGTCAAGTACCTGCTCGCCTCGGCGGGACTCGGCTTCCTCTGGGTGCGCCGCGAGCTGCTCGACGGGCTGACACCGACCCAGACTGGCTGGTTCGCCGACGAGGACATCTTCATGATGGACATCTCCGACTACTCGCCCCACGCGAGCGCGCGTCGGTTCGACGCCGGAACGCCGCCGGTGCCGAACATCTACGCGGGTGTCGCCGGCCTCGAGCTGCTGCAGGAAACGGGCGCCCCTGCTGTCGAAGCACACGTCGCGGCTCTCAATACGCGCCTGATCACCGGCCTCGAGGAGCTCGGAGCCACCGTGGTGACACCGAAGGACCCGGCCCGGCGCGGCTCGCTCGTGTGCGTGCGTTCCACGGATCCCGCCGCCCTCGTGGCGTCGCCTCGCCGCCGAGCACATCACCTGCTCGCTGCGAGCGGACAATCTCCGGATCTCGGCGCATTTCTACAACACCGACCGCGACATCGACGTCGTGCTGGAGGCCCTCTCGCGCCACCGGCACCTGCTCGCCTAGTGACCCGGCTTCCGCCGGCGAAGCAGATCGCCTACGGGGATCACGCCGACCAGGTCGGCAACCTGCACCTCCCCGCGGACGGCCGGGAACGATGGCCGGCAGTCGTCCTCATCCACGGCGGCTTCTGGCGGTGGGGCTGGGACCGGACGCTGATGACGCCGCTCGCACGCGATCTCGCCCGCCGGGGCGTCGCGGTCTGGAACATCGAGTACCGTCGCGTCGGGCAGGAGGGCGGCGGCTGGCCGGGGACGCTTCTGGACGCCGCTGCTGCGATCGACCGCCTCGCCGGGATCGAGTCGGTCGACGCCACCCGCGTCGTCACGGTCGGTCATTCGGCCGGCGGGCACCTCGCCCTCTGGCTCGCGGCACGCCACCGGCTCCACGCCGGCGCACCCGGCGCAGATCCCCGCGTCAGACCGCGGGCGGCCGTGTCGCTGGCAGGCGTCAACGACCTCGTACGTGGTGCGGCCGCCGGCCTCGGCGACGACGCGTGCGTCGCTCTGCTCGGGGGCACGTATGAGGCGGTGCCGGAGCACTACGACGTCGCGTCGCCGGCAGCGCTGCTGCCGCTCGGCGTTCCGCAGCTGCTCGTCCACGGCACCGGCGACGACGTCGTGCCGCCGACCCAGAGCCGCGCCTACGACGAGGCCGCGCGCGCAGCCGGCGACGACGTCGAGCTCGTCGAGGTCGCCGATGCGGATCACTTCGACGTCGTCGAGCGCGAGCACGCCGCCTGGGCGGCGGTGACGAGAAGGCTGCCGCAACTACTCGCGGTGTAGGTTTGATCCATGCCGGATGAACGCTGGGAGGCTCCCGTCCCCCGCCCCGTCCTACGAGGATCCTGACACCATGGAGACGCGCACCCTCGGCGGCACCGGCATCGCGGTGACACGGATCATCCTCGGCTGTGGGAACTTCGGTGGCATCGGTTCGTCGCCCGCGTTCTTCGGGCAGGGGACACCGAAGGACGAGGCCTTCAGGCTGATGGACGCCGCGTGGGATTTCGGGATCACGACGTTCGACACCGCCGACGCGTACGGCGGTGGGCGCAGCGAGAGCTTCATCGGTGAGTGGCTCGCCGGTAAGGGCAGCGACGTACGCGATCGCATCGTGATCGCGACGAAGACCTTCAACCCGATGGGTGAAGGCGAGGATCACGGCCTCGGCCGGAGCCGGATCAGGCGCCAGGTCGACGCGAGCCTGCGGCGTCTCGGTGTCGATCGGGTGGCGCTCTACCTCGCTCACGAATTCGATCCCGATACCCCGCAGGAGGAAACCTTGCAGGCATTTGCCGACCTGCAGCGGGCCGGCAAGATCGGTGCCGTCGGGGCCTCGAACTTCGGCGGCGAGCAACTCGCCGAGGCGCTCGAGCTCGCAAGGCTCGAGGGACTCCCGCGCTACGAATGGGTTCAGAACGGCTTCTCCCTGCTCGAGCAGAGAGATCGTGAGTCCGTCTTCCCCGTCTGCCACGAGCACGGGCTCGGCTACACGCCGTTCAGCCCGCTCGCCGGCGGCTGGCTGACCGGCAAGTATCGCCGCGGTGAGCTGCCGCCGGCAGGATCGCGGATGACTCTGCGACCCGAGCCGTACGACGGCTACTCATCCGACCGTGTCTTCGACGCGCTCGAGGCACTCGAGGCGGTGGCTGCGGCGCGAGGCGTCTCGATGGCGGGCCTCGCGCTCGCCTGGCTGCTCGCGGTCGACGAGGTGACGGGCATCGTGATCGGGCCCAACCGCGCCGACCACCTGGAGCCGGCACTCGAGGCTCTGACGATCTCGCTGACACGTGAACAACGCGACGCACTGACGGAGGTCTTCCAGTGAGCATTCTCGTCCTCTCCGAGCACGACGTCCGCGAACTGCTCGATATGGAATCGTGCATCGTGGCGATGGAAGGCGCCCTCGCACGCCTCGCGCGCCAGGAGGTGGTGAACCCGCTGCGCACGGTGATGCTCTCGCCCGGTCCGGCGCTCGGATTCGGGCTGATGCCCGCGTACGCCGGCGGGACTGCGCCTGTCTTCGCGCTGAAGGAGATCGTCGTGGCACCTGCCAATGCCGAGCTCGGCCTCGACTCCCACCAGGGCTCGGTGTTGCTCCACGAGGGCACGACGGGACAGCTGACGGCGATCCTCAACGCTTCGCCGGTGACAGAGATCCGAACCGCCGCCGTCTCCGCCGTGGCGACGAAGCTCCTGGCGCGGCCCGACTCGCGCACGGTCGCCGTGCTGGGATCCGGCGTGCAGGGCCGCTCGCACGTCCACGCGCTGCAGACCGTGCTCGACGATCCGATCATCCGCATCTGGAGCCGCCGGGAGGCGCATGCCGAGGCGCTCGCGCTCGAGACGCACTCGCTCGTCGCCGCGAGCGTCGAGGAGGCGGTTGCCGGGGCGGACATCGTGTGCACGACGACCGCGTCGAAGGAGCCGATCCTGAAGCTCGCGTGGCTCGCGCCCGGGACGCATGTGAACGCCGCCGGAGCGTCGGTGAGAGGCGCCCGCGAGCTCGACGCGGAGACGATCGCCGCCGCTTCGATGTTCGTGGATCGGCGCGAGTCGGTGCTGAACGAGTCGGAGGAGTACGCGCGCGCAGCCGAGGAGCTGGGAATCGGCCCTGAGCACATGCTCGCCGAGCTCGGCGAGCTGCTCGTCGGCTCACACCCGGGCCGGCAACGTGCCGACGAGTTGACGCTCTTCAAGTCTCACGGCCTCGCGGTGGAGGATCTCGCGGTGGCCGAGCTGTGCGTCTCCCGCGCGAGAGAGCGCGGCGTCGGCACCGAGGTCGACTTCTGATCCCGCTCGCCGAGATCGTGGCTGCGCGCGAGCGCATCGCCGACGTCGCCATCCGCACCCCACTCGTGCGCCTGCACGCCCCCGAGTCGGACGCGGAGATCTGGCTCAAGCTGGAGTGCCTGCAACCGATCGGCTCCTTCAAGATCCGTGGCGCCGCCAACGCGATCCGCTCGAGACCTCCTGATGCGATTGCGCGCGGTGTCATGACCACGAGCGCCGGCAACATGGCCCAGGGCGTCGCCTGGATCGCCCGTAACGAGGGCGTTCCCGCCACCGTGATCGCTCCCGACCATGCACCGCAGACGAAGCTCGACGCGATCGAGCGCCTCGGCGGCACGGTGATCAAGGTTCCGTTCGACCGCTGGTGGCAGGCGCTCGAGGAAGGCGCCTATCCCGGCGTCGAGGGCCTCTTCGTCCACCCGGTCATGGACCCGGCGGTCATGGCCGGCAACGGCACGATCGGGATCGAGCTCGTGGAGGATCTCGACGAAATCGACACGGTCCTGATCCCGTGGGGCGGCGGCGGGTTGACGACCGGTGTCGCGAGCGCGCTGAGCGACCTGAGTCCCCGCACGAAGGTGTTCGCCTGCGAGCCGGAAACGGGTGCTCCGCTCGCCGCGTCGTTGGCGGCCGGCGAACCGGTCGGAGTCGACTACCTTCCGTCGTTCGTCGACGGCGCGGGCGGCAAGGCGGTGCTGCCGCAGATGTGGGAGCGTGCTCGTCCTCTGCTCTCGGGCTCGGTCACGGTGACGCTCGACGAAACGGCGTCGGCGGTGCGCCTGCTCGCCGAACGCGCCCGCGTCGTTGCGGAGGGAGCAGGCGCCCTCCCCGTTGCCGCCGCCGTCTCGGGGCGGGCGGGCGGCGGCCGCATCGTCTGCATCGTCTCCGGCGGCAACATCGACGCCTCTCGCTTGGCGGCCATCCTCGACGGCCGCACACCCGCCTGAGGCGGGAACGCGGGACCCTGTCTAGCGGTCCGGGCCCTTCATGCCGGCTGGTTCGCCCAGCCGTCGCCGGCGAAGCGGCGCACTTCGGGTCGGGAGGCCGTCGTCGCGCCAGGCCGCGTAGCCGCCGATCACGTCGCCTGCGTGGGCGTAACCGAGATCGGTGAGTGCCGCGGCCGCAAACGTGCTCGAGCAGCCGTGGTCGCAGAGAAGGATCAGCGGAGCCTCCGGCCCACCGAGATACGGGTTTCGGAACGCTCCGTCGGGTTCTGCACGCCATTCCAGCACCGTCCGCGGAATGTGCAGCGAGCCGGGCACGATGCCGTCTCGCCGCCGGTCGCTGTCCGAACGGATGTCGACGATGAGAACGCCGTTCGCCGCTGCCTCATGCGCATGCCGGGGCGCATAGCGGACGATTTTTGCGCTCGCCGCCGCGAGCAGATCTTCGAGCGTCTTCGGCCTGGAGCGAACCGCCATGCGCCGATTATGTGCGGTCTGTAGCTACCTGTCCAGCGTTCGCTTCGGCCCGACGGGGTCGAGGCCGCCGCCGCGAGCGCTTCGCGCATACGATCACGTGCACGCACGCCGCTGCGTGCTCGGACGCGACGGAAGGGTTGGAGCGGATGAAGGTCCTCGAAGGGCTGTCCGGGGGCATCGAGCCCGGAAGCACGGTCCCGCTGGCAGAGCTCGGCCTGCCGGTGATCGGAACGAACGGGGTGCTCCTGGTCTTCTGGAAGTCGACCTGACAAGGCTGTCGGCGGGAGTGTCCCGCCGTCGTCAGATTGCACGAGCGATTCGCGGACGACGGACTCGAGGTCGTGTACATCGGTGCGATCGAGACCGAGGATGCCTGTAACGCCTGGAAGGAGGAGTACGACCTCGCCTTCCCGGTGATCTCGGACGGTGACGGGACGTTGTTCCGCGCGTTCACGAACGGCTGGGTGCCGTGGAGCGTGCTCGTCGGGCCGGACGGAAGGGTGATCTTCTCCGAGAACGAGTTCGACGAGTCGGGCTTCTCGATCGCGATCCAGCAGATGTACGAGGCTCCCACCGTCGCAACGGCGACGCCCCGCCGCGCCCGCGACGACCACCGGATGCAGCGTTGTGCTCGGGGGTGGCACGGGCGGTCTCGTGGCCGCGCGCGAGCTCCGAGAACATCTCCCGAGCGATCACCGGGTCGTGCTCGTCGACCGTGCACGCGACCACCTGTACCAGCCGTCGCTGCTCTGGCAGATGGTCGGCGAGCGCCGACCGAGCCAATTCAGCCGACCACTCGAGCGGCTCGAGAAACGGGGGATCGAGTTCCACAACACGGAGGTCGAGGTGCTCGATCTCGACCGCAGAACGGTGGTCACGTCAGCCGGCGATCTCGCCTACGACTCCCTGGTCGTCTCGCTGGGCGCCCAGCTTGCGCCCGAGGCGGTGGCCGGGTTCGACGAGATGGCCCTCAACCTCTACACACCGGAGGGGTGTGCGCGCATCCATGCTGCGCTCGGGGAGATCGAGGAGGGTGTCGTGGCGGTACTCATCCCCGAACTGCCGTACAAGTGCCCCGCTGCCCCGTACGAAGCTGCGTTCCTCGCGGAGGCGTTCATCCGCAGCAAGGGCGTCCGTCGGAACGTGGAGATCCACCTCTTCACACCCGAGCACATACCGATGCCCGTCGCGCCGGCAGCGCTCGGCGATTCTCTCGCCGAGATGCTGGCCGCCCGCGGCATCCACTACCACCCGCTGTTCACCTTCGAGGAGTTGCGGCCCGCGACGCACGAGGTCGTCGCCTCCGACGGTCGGGCATTCCATGTCGATCTGCTGATCGTCGTCCCACCGCATCGAGCACCCGACGTCGTGCGCTCATCACCACTCCTCGGCCTGTCCGGCTTCGTCCACGTCGACCCACGGACACTGCAGACCGACTACGAGGACGTGTACGCGATCGGGGACGTCGCGACGATCAAGCTTCCGAACGGCAAGGCACTGCCGAAGGCCGGCGTCTTCGCACATGCCGAGGCGAAGACGGTGGCGCGGCGGATCGCGGACGACCACGGCGGCAAGACGTCCGAGGCCGAGTTCAACGGGAAAGGCTATTGCTGGATCGAGCTCGGCGACGGGCGAGCCGGATTCGCGGGCGGCAACTTCTACGCCGACCCCGAACCGAGGATCAAGCTCAGGCGACCCGGCCGACCGCTCCACTGGGGCAAGGTCGCGTTCGAGAAATGGTGGCTCCACCACTGGTTCTAGGCGAGGAGCGCCACGGTCACGGCGGGGCGCCGTGAGGCGGCCACCTGTCAGTGCCAGACGGCGATCTGCTCGAGCGGCTTGCGGTCGATGTCCGGCACCTGCGCGTCCGGAGCGGGATAACCGACCGGCATGACGAGCATCGCCCGCTCGTTCTCCGGCCGCCCCAGGAGCTCGCCGAGGAATCGCATCGGGCTCGGTGTGTGGGTCAGCGTGACGAGTCCCATGTGGTGGACGGCGGCGATGAAGAATCCCGCCGCGATGCCACAGGATTCCTGCGTGTAGTAGTAGGTCCGCTTCGTCCCGTCCGCAGCGAGTCCATGGGCCTGCCGGAACAGGATCACGACCCAGGGTGCGTCGGTGAGGTGTTGCTTGATCGCGTCGGTCCCGAGCGGAGCGAGAGCCTCGAGCCAGTCGTCGGGTGCGCGACGGCTGTAGAACTCGTGCTCCTCCCGCTCGGCGGCCTCGCGGATCTGCTGCTTCAGTGCCGGATCCGACACGGCGGCGAACGTCCACGGCTGCTGATGCGCGCCGCTCGGAGCGGTGCCCGCCGTCCGGATCGCCAACTCGATCAGCGCTCGGGGCACCGGTTCGGTGGAGAAGTGCCGCGTCGTTCGGCGCCTGCTCATCTCGGCGTAGTACCGCTCGGCACGGTCCGCGGAATCGCTCGGGGACCGACGTTCGAACTCCAGGTGACGAAACCGAGACACGTTCGCGACGAGTATTCCCTAGTTCGCGCACCTGAGCGCGGAGAGATGGAGCGCCGCCACGTCGACCCCTGTGCAGGTGCCGTGCCAGCCCCGAAAGCGCTCGCCGACACGATGGCTCCCACCGCGACGCCGACCATGGCGCAGAGCGCGCTACCGACGATCGTCCCGTCGACGATCGTCCCAACGTGCGGTATCCGTCGCTGAGCGTCTTGCAATCCGAAGCGTTGGTTGTCACGCTCCGGTCGTTCAGACGTGGGTGGTTTGCCACGGTGCTCTAGGGCAGATGGGGATGCGGTGGCGGTGTGATGGTGCGAGCGTTTGGGTCGACAGCGAGGATCGCGGGCGCCTGCGCCTGCGTCGTCCTGGCGGTCGTGGCGGGGGCATGTGGTGGGAAGGCGAACGACGCCTCGGTGACGGCCGATCGGGCGCGGTCCCCGAGTCCGGGCTGCAATCGGACCGCAGCTCCGCAATCGGGCACCGCCTCGCTCCGATACGACGGGATGGATCGCAGCTACGAGATCGTTCTCCCCCAGACCCGGTCTGATGAGCCGATGCCGCTGGTGCTCGGCTACCACGGCTACGCCAGCTCCCGGCAAGCGCTGGCAGAGCACTGGAACGACAGCGCGCTCCTCTCTGGGTTCGTGGCGGTGTTCCCCCAGGGAAGCGACGTCGGCGGCACGACCCCCGCCTACTTCAACACGGAGACCGTGGACGAGCCCTTGCTCGCCGACGATGTCGGGTTCACCGGAGCGCTCCTCGACCGCCTCGAGGCTGATCTGTGCGTTGACCGAGCCCGGATCTACGCGATGGGATTTTCGAACGGCGGTCTGTTCGTCTCGACGCTCGCGTGCAAGCTGAACGACCGCTTCGCCGCCGTCGCGCCGGTCGCCGGCGTCCAGTTGCTCCCCGACTGTGACGGGCGGCCGACGCCGATCATCGTCACGCACGGCACAGCTGACCCTCTCGTCCCATTCGACGAGACCGATGTCGGCGTGCCGCTCACCGCGACCGGCCTGTTCGATATGTCACCCGGAGCCGCGGCACAGGTCCGCATGCTCGACAAGTCGCGCGAGAGGCCGGTCACGTCATGGGTCGAGTCGTGGGCACGGCACAACGGATGTAGCGTCGACGCGCCGGAGGTCACCACCATGGGAGACTTGGTCGAGCGGACCGAGTACACCGAATGCGACAGCGGCGGAGACGTCGTGCTGCAGACGGTCGAAGGCGGCGGACACGAATGGCCAACGTCCCCGATCCTCGACGCGACCTCGCGGGCACTCGCGTTCTTCCAGGATCATCCACTCCCGCCAGACGCCCTCGATCGATAGCGTTTTTGGGCAACGCGTGATCGTCGAGGGCTTCGGTGCCAGCGGCATGCCGCAGCCCAGTCGGATGTCCGCCTCCATTTCGTTCACGCCGCTCGGATCAGTGAGGCCATTAGCGCGACGCTCCTGGGCCGGACACGGTTACCGACGACGACGACGCCTCCGATCTTACGCGTGCCGCCGAACGATCTGATCAGGATCCCCGGTCGAAGGCCCTGGACGTTTCCGTTGGCCGGATAGCGGGGACAACAGGACCTCCGCTACGAAGAGGAGATGACCATGGCCCGGATCGAGGAGACGATCGACGTCGATGTTCCGGTGAGCACGGCGTACAACCAGTGGACGCAGTTCGAGGAGTTCCCGCACTTCATGGAGGGCGTCGAAGAGCGTGCGGCAGCTCGACGACACCCACCTACTCTGGACGGCGGAGTCGGCGGCAAGAAGGAGGAGTGGCGAGCCGAGATCACCGAGCAGCACCCCGATCACCGCATCGCCTGGAAGGCGACGGACGGGCGCGAGAACGCCGGCGTCGTCACCTTCCACCAGATCGACGAGACACACGTCGCGCGTCGCGTTGCAGATGGACTGGAGCCCGACGGGATCATCGAGTCGGCCGGCGCGGCCGTCGGTATGGACAGCCACCGCGTGAAGGGCGACCTGAAGCGCTTCAAGGAGATGATCGAGAGCCGGGGCACGGAATCGGATGCGTGGCGCGGCGAGGTCGAGAACGACGCGGATCGCAGCACCTAGATGTAGCTCCGAGCGACGTTGTCGACGTTTCGAGAGGGAGCCCTCCGAGGGTGCGGCTCGTCAAAGAGTCGCGTCCGAAGGAGGGCTGGGTGCACTACATGCCGTACGTCAGCGGTCAGTCGGCGGACCGGTCGTAGTGCCAGGTCGTTACGCGGCCCAGGTCGTTCCGCGGCTGACAACGCCTCGTTGCGCTGTTTGGACGGAAGGCAGACATGCCCTCCCGCTACCACGTCGGCTGTTTCAGTGCCCGGGGGCTCGAAGGGCGTCTCGAACCGATAGGTCGGCAGTGAGTCCGTGTCATGTCGAGCACGCTTCGGCGATGCTCCCGGGTGGAGCGACGACGGTGAGAGTCCCCTTGCTCCCGACTACGGATGTCGAGACTCGTTTCAGGAGCCGCAAACCGCTGCTGTCGATGAAGTCAACCGAGAGATCTATCACCGTTATCGCAGCGGTCGATCACCACCTCATGCGCACCGGTGATCGCCAGACTGATCTGTGTCTCGAGGCTCTCGGCGTTCGAGAGGATCGATTTCGCCGCTCAGGAGAATGACGACGCGCCCATCCTCGCGTTCGGATCTCATCGATGTCGGGTCGGTCACGGCTCAAAAGCCTTTCCGGATACGACACGGAATCGTACCACCGTGCCGGTAGCGCTCGATTCACGACCGAAATCGGTCGTCAGCCGCCTCATGATCTCGGTTCCACGTCCTCGATCCTCGGACGCGCCAGAAGGCTGGAAGCTACCCGAGTCCCGGATCTCGACGCGGAAACCGAGGGTACTGCTTTGCAGGATGTCGACCTCGACGTCGCCTGGCTCCGTATCCCGATACGCGTGCTCTACCGCGTTCGCGCACGCTTCACCGACGGCGAGGACGAGCGTTTGCTGTACCGGCTGTCCGACGCCTCGCTGATCGAGCCAGCTCTCATCGACGCTCGAAGCAGGCCGAGTTGCTCGCCGCGTGCCGGAAACCGACGGCGAAAGCGCAGCTCCGAAACCGGCTCGAAACGTATCGCCATCACGGCGACGTCGTCATCGCGCGAGGTGTCCACTCCGAGCCTGGCCATGAGTGTGCTGCAGACCTCCTCGACTGGAAGGCGACGGCCACCGCCCGACCGGCAGCGGCAAGCCGCGCGCAGGCCGTCCTCGATCGGTTCCCCCCGGCGTTCGACGAGCCCGTCCGAGTACAGGATCAGCAGCGAGCCCGGATCGAGGATCGTCGACGCCTCGGGCCGCGATCCGGTGCCGTCGCCGCTCAGGGGAACCGAGCCGGCCTCGTCGAGCCACCGTGTCTCGCCCTCGGGGGAGATGACGAGCATCGGCGGATGCCCGGCGGAGCCGTACTCCAGTACCCCCGTCGCAGGATCGATGACCGCGTAACAAACAGTGGCGAAGTCCGTTGTCATACTTCGAGCAAGGAACTCGTCGAGGCGCCCGAGCAGCTCCCCTGGCCCCTCGGCATGGAAGGCGAGGGCAGCGAGCGCTGTCCGCATCTGCCCCATGGCCGCGGCGGCAGCGAGTCCGTGGCCGACGACGTCGCCGACGGTCACCGCAATTCGACCGTCCGCTATTTCGAAGGCGTCGTACCAATCGCCGCCGATTTCGAGCGTATCGCTGCCGGCCTCGTACAACGCCGCGAGGGCGAGCTCAGGACGTTCGACGAGGCGTGTCGGGAGGAGCGCTCGTTGAAGCCCGACGGCAATTTCGCGCTCCTCGGCTTCGAGGGCTCTTCAGCGCTGTTCTCTGCTTCAACCCTGTCCGTGATGTCGATCCCGGTCGGGTGGAGGAACCGCACTCCCCCGGCGTCATCCGTTATCGGATGCATGCCGAAGTCGACGATGCGTTCGCCGCCGTCCGCGACCCAGTAGGGCAACGTTTCCCTGAAGACGTCGCCGGCGGCAGCTGCTCGACCGCCAGGCGGATGCGTGCCTTGACATCGTCAGATCCGCGCCACCAGGGCGTGTCCCAGAACGGCAAGCCGAGCAGCCTCGTCGCGCCGGTACCCCCTGCTTCGAGCGCGAAGGCGTTGATATCGCGGACCGATCCTGCTGTGTCGAGGATGCCGGCAAAGATTCCGCACTGGTTGAACACAGACTCGAACTTGGCGTTGGCTGCGGCGAGCGCAGTCTTCTGCTTCCTTTCGCGCCGTGATGTCGCGAATGATCTTCGACGCGCCAGTGATCCGACCAGACGGGTCACGGATCGGCGAGATCGACAGCGACACGTCGAGCCTTTGCCCGTCCTTCGTCAGACGAACCGTCTCGTAGTGGTCGATGTGGTCGCCCTGGCGAAGCCGGGCAAGAATCTCGTCCTCCTCCGCTTGCCGCTCGTCCGGGATCAGCCGCCTGATGTTCGTCCCGACGATTTCTTCGGGCGCATAGCCGAAGATCCGCTCGGCGCTCGCGTTCCAGCTTCGTATCGTCCCGGTCAGCGTCTTGCTCAGGATTGCGTCAGAGGATGCGTCCACGACCGCCGCGAGGTGGGCACTTCGCTCCTGCTCGGACGGAACCCCACCGTGCTCAGTCATGGCGGAACGATAGGCGAACATCTTGTCACGGGCTGGCGCGCATCATCGCATCCGCCGTCGAAGTGTTCTTGAGCCGCAGCCCCGGCTGGATGACTGTATGAACCGCTCCGGGTTTCATGCAGGCTGCAACATTCCCGGAGCGGTTCAGGTTTTTGCCTTCGGCCTGTGGGCGTTCGAGGGTAGGCGCGCCGGAGGACGGTAGCGGCCTGGGGTGATCGCCTACGAGCGGCGTGTGACTATCGCCGTGAAACGCAGCCCTTCTTCCTGCGCAGCGCGACTTCTCGCGCCCTTTCGTACTTCCGTGCGGAGTGGAGGCGGCGGGAATCGAACCCGCGTCCGCGGACGCACCGGACAGAGCATCTACGAGCGTAGTCCGCCTTGGATCTCACCCGACGGCCGGTGGCGAACGACCTACCGGCGGGCCAGCCCTCCTTTGGATGTCGCGCCTCGGGCGAGTGGCTCTCCCTTGGCGCCGAGCCCGATGGTTAACGCTCTGCCGTGACCTCGGGCCCAGTCACGGGGAGCGTGGCCTATCTAGTCAGTGACGACTAGGCAGCCATTGCGAGATCTGAACGATTCGCATTTGGTGTTTCCCGGTGGATTTACGAGGCCAACCGGGGACCTCGGCTCGCAACTCAGCCGGAGAACCGACCACGTCGAAACCAGGTCGCCCCCGTATGTCATTTCAACACTTAACAGTGTAGCCTTAAGCTTCGCTCGGCAACACCCGTTCGGCCACCCCTGGGGGGGAAAATGGGAGAAAAGACCGAAAGGTCCCTCCAACAGCGAGCGTTACAAAGGAGGGAACAGCCGTGTCCGTGATAGTCCGTCAGTACGAAAGTCTCGTCGATCTCCGCACGAGGGCGCGCCACGAGGTTGCGAAGGTCGTCGTCGGTCAGGACCACGCAGTCGACCTCCTGCTCGTCGCCGCCATGGCCCACGGCCACGTCCTGATCGAAGGCCCTCCCGGCAGCGCGAAGACACTGCTCGCGCGCGCTATGGCACACGTGCTCGGCGCGAAGTTCAAGCGCGTCCAGTTCACGCCGGACACGACCCCGGATCAGTTGACGGGCGTCTACGCGACACGCGGGGGCGAGCAGGTCTTCCAGCCGGGCGTCGTCTTCACGAACGTCCTCCTCGCCGACGAGATCAACCGCACCCCGCCGCGCACGCAAGCCGCGCTCCTCGAGGCGATGCAGGAGCGAACCGTCACCGTCGAAGGAAAGACACACCAGCTTCCGGACCCCTTCCTCGTCATCGCGACCCAGAATCCGTACGAGCACGAGGGAATCTTCCGGTTGCCCGAGTCGCAGCTCGACCGTTTCCTCTTCAAGATCGACCTCGAATACACCGACGCCGAAAGCGAAGTCGAGATGCTCCGGCTCCCGCACACGGGTGTCACCCCGGACATGCTCGGCGAGATCCGGTCGTTGCTCGGCGTCGTCGGCCTGGACAAGGCCCGCGATGACCTCGACTCGACCGCGGTGCCCAACGACGTCGCGCGCTACATCGTCTCGGTCGTACGCGCGACGCGTTCCGACCCCAGGCTCGAGCTCGGGGCCAGCTCGCGCGCGGCGATTCATCTCCTGAGCGCATCGAAAGCTCAGGCGCGGCTCGCCGGACGCGACGTCGTCACAGCCGACGACGTGCGCAACGTCGCGCCGTACGTCCTCCGCCATCGCCTCATCTGCCGCGCGAGCTCGGATCCGGCTCGGACGGCTGACGAAGCACTCGCTTCGGCCCTCGGCGCCTAGGTGAGCCGGGCGGGGCACATCGCCCCGCCCGTCACGAGTCAGGCAAGCGCCTCCGTCAGCGCGCGCTCGGTGAGGACGCGCGCAAGATGCCTCCGGAACTCGGCCGAGGCCGCCGTGTCGCTCGACGGCTCGGTGCCGTCCGCCGCCAGCATTGCTGCCTCTGCCGGCGTCGCACCTCCGGCGAGCGCGTCCTCGACAGCCGTCGCCCGCAGCGGCGTGCCGCCCATGTTCGTCAGCGCGACCGTGGCCCCGCGGCCGGAGTCGCCGTTTCGCTCGACGACCGCGGCAACGCCGACCGTCGCCCAGTCCTGGGCCCGCCTGTGGTACTTGAGGTACGCGGAACCCCTCGAATCTCCCAGCTTCGGCACCCTGATCTCGGTGAGAATCTCCCCGGTGGCGACCGCGGTCGTGAACACCCCGGTGAAGAAGTCCATGGCGGAAACCATGCGCTCCCCGCCCGACCCGACGATCACGAACTCGGCACCGAGTGCCAGCAGGACGGCGGGCAGGTCGGACGCCGGATCGCCGTGCGAAACCGAGCCCCCGATCGTGCCGCGATGACGCACCTGCGGATCGCCGATCTTGCCCGCCGTCGTGGACACGACCGGGCAATGCTCCTGCAGCAGCGGCGCGCGCTGCACGTCGACGTGACGCGTAAGCGCACCGATGACGACGTGGCTGCCGCCGTCTCTCACGAACGCGAGATCTCCGAGCCGACCGATGTCGACCAGCTTCGACGGACGGGCGATCCGTAGCTTGAGTGCGGGCACGAGCGAGTGCCCACCGGCCAGAATCTTGGCCTCGGGGTCGCTGCCCAGGAGTTCGAGCGCGTGTTCGACCGACTCGGCCACGTCATAGTCGAATGCAGCAGGAATCATTGCTTCGCCTCCTCGATCGCGCGCCAGACCCGCTCAGGGGTCGCCGGCATCTGAATATCGGTCACACCGAGATGCGAGAGGGCATCGATCACTCCGTTGATGACGGCAGGGGCAGCGGCGATCGTTCCCGTCTCCCCCACGCCCTTCGCGCCGAACGGATGGTCGGTCGCCTTGCTCTCCGTCCGGTCGAGCTCGTAGGACGGCAGCTCCGCCGCCGACGGCAGGAGGTACATCGCCATGGTGCCGTTCGAGAGGTTCCCGTCCTCGTCGTAGATCGCCTCCTCATAGAGCGCCGCCGCGATGCCCTGCGTGATCCCGCCGTGCACCTGCCCGTCGACGATGAGCGGGTTCACGACCGTCCCGACATCGTCGATTGCGACATAGCGGATCAGCCGGGCATCACCGGTCTCTGTGTCGACCTCGACGATGGCGGCGTGGGCACCCCCGGGCCACGAGAAGTTCGGCGGGTCGTACGTCGCGGTCGCCTCGAGGTTCGGCTCCATGCCGTCCGGCAGATTGTGGGCCGCGAACGCCGCCCAGGCGGCGCCCTTGACCGTCATCTCTTTGTCGGGAGAGCCCTTGACCGTGAACGTGCCGGCGTCGTATTCGAGATCGTCGGCCGCTACCTCGAGCTGATGGGCAACGATCTCACGGGCCTTCTGGATGATCTTTTCGCCCGCCGACCAGAGGGCCGCTCCGCCGACGGGGAGGCTCCGGCTCCCGTACGTATCGAGACCGAAGGGCGACACGCTCGTATCGCCGTGGAGCACCTCTACCTCGGAGGGGTCGCAGCCCAGCTGATCGGCCACGATCTGCGACCAGGCCGTCTCGTGCCCCTGCCCGTGCGGCGACGTCCCGGTCACGACCTGAAAGGTGCCCGTCGGCAGGCAACGGATCGTCGCCGACTCCCAGCCTCCCGCCGCGTAGCGGATCGCGCCGAGGATGCGAGACGGTGCCAACCCGCACATCTCGTTGTAGGTCGAGAACCCAACGCCGATCTGCTTCACGTCGCCTCGGCCGCGCCGCGCCTTCTGCTCAGCGAGAATCTGCCCGAGCCCAAGGTGCTCCTCGAGCCGGTCCAGCGAGGCACGGTAGTCGCCGCTGTCGATCGTCAAACCCGAGGCGAGGGTGGCCGGGAACTCGGTGATGAAATTCTTCCGCCGCAGCTCGAGCCGATCCATCCCCAGCTCGCGGGCGAGGAGATCCATCGTGCGCTCCAGGACGTAGGTCGCCTCGGGCCGGCCGGCGCCACGGTATGCGTCGGTCGGGGTCGTGTTCGTGAACACGCCGGTGAACGTGACGCTGTAGTTGGGGATCTCGTACGGTCCCGAGTAGATCCAGGCTCCGAGCAGCGGGATTCCAGGCGTCACCAGTTGCAGATACGCCCCCATCGAAGCGATCACGTTCGCCCTGATCGAGGTGATCCTGCCGTCCTTCGTCGCTGCCAGCTCGAGCGTGGTCACGACGTCACGGCCGTGGATCGTCGCGAGCGCATTCTCAGAGCGCTCCTCGACCCACTTCACGGGTGAGCCCAGCCGTAGCGCGAGGGTAACGGCGAGCAACTCCTCGGCGTAGACGTCGAGCTTCGAGCCGAAGCCGCCTCCGACGTCGGGTGCGACCACGCGCAGCTTCGTCTCCGACATCCCGAGCGTGGCCGCAGTCAGCAGCCGCAGGATGTGTGGGATCTGCGTTGCCGACCACAGCGTGACACTGCCACCGGGCTCCGGCCTCGCGACGACGCAGCGGGGTTCGATCGCATTCGGGATGAGCGGTGGCTGGACGTAGCGGTGCTTGACGATGACGTCGGCCCCGTCGTCGAATGTTCCTGTCTCGAGCGCCCATACGTACGAGACGTTCGTGCCGAGCTCCTCGTGGACGAGGGTTGCGCCGTCCTTCGCCGCCGCCTCGACGTCGATGCTCACGTCGAGCGGCTCATAGTCGACCTCGACGAGCTCGGCGGCGTCCACCGCATGGGCGCGCGAGTCGGCGATCACGACCGCAACACCGTCACCCTGGTAGTGCACCTCGGTCAGGGCGAGCGGGAAGTGCTCGGGGCTCTTCATGTCCTCGGTCACGGGCCAGGCGCACGGCATCGGCGCCTTCCAGTCGTCTCGGAGGTCGGCGCCCGTGAACACGGCGACGACACCCTCTGCCGCCTTGGCGGCACTCGTGTCGATCGCAGTAATCCTGGCATGCGCGTAGGGGCTGCGGACGACGACCATCACGACCGTTCCGGGGAGGTCGATGTCGTCGACGTAGGTCCCTCGACCACGGAGGAGCGGATCGTCCTCCTTCCGCTTGAGCGGGGCTCCGATGTGGCGTGTCTGCGTCGCGCTCATGACGCGCTACCCGCGGCCGTGAGGACGGCCTCGACGATGTTGTGGTAGCCGGTGCACCGGCAGAGATTCCCTTCAAGACCTAGCCTGATCGAGTCGCGGTCAGGTGCGTCGCCGTTCTCGATCAGCGACACGGCGGCCATCACCATGCCCGGCGTGCAGTAGCCGCACTGAAGGGCGTGGTGGTCGTGGAAGGCCTGCTGCACCGGATGGAGCGCGCCTTCTGAGCCGAGCCCCTCGATCGTCGTGATCGAGGTTCCGTCCGCCTGGACACCGAGGACCGTGCACGACTTGACCGATTCGCCATCCAGCAGCACCGTGCAAGAGCCGCACGACGATGTGTCGCAGCCGACGGTCGTACCGGTGAGCGAGAGCCGCTCGCGAAGCACATGGACGAGGAGATCACGTGGTTCGACCTCGATCTCGTGGCGTGAGCCGTTGACTGTCAGGGCAATCGGACGCAACAGGGCCTCCTTCGATCGATATCGGCCGAGCCTACTCCTCCCGAGCGCGCGAGGCTACGGCTCGCCGTTATCGTGGTGGTGATGATCGAGATCCGGGAAATCGGCTCCGACGAGCTCGACGGTTGGCTCGAGATGGCCGCCAGCGTGCGGCCGGACCGCAGCGGGAGCGTCGAGGACTACCTCGACTGGAAACGCCAGGCCGAGGACATGGTGTGGTTCGTCGCCGCCCTTGACGGCAAGGACGTCGGCGCCGGTCTCGCGTACGTCGGCTGGCATTCCGAGCCGGGAACCGGCCACGCCGAGGCCTACGTCTCTGCGTCGCACCGCGGAGCGGGGGTGGGCGCTGCGCTCTCCCACGAGCTGGCCTCCTGGGTGGGCCGCCGCGGCTGTGTCACGCTCGAGACGACCGTCGCCGAGGACGACGGCGACAGCCTCGCCTGGGCCGACCGGCGCGGCTTTCGCGAGGTCGGGCGCAACGCACAGCTCGTCCTCGACCTCACCTCGATCGGATCGCCCGCGATCGACCCTCCCGACGGTGTCGAGATCGTGAGCTGGGCCGACCGGCCAGAACTTGCACGGGAGCTCTACGCGGTTGCCTGCGATGCCTACCCCGATGTGCCCGGCGAAGAAGAGATCCAGATGGACTCCTTCGAGTCCTGGTTGTCGAAGGACATGCAGGGTTCGGCCGATCGGCCCGACGCGACCTTCATTGCGATCGCGGACGGTGTCGTCGCCGGGTACGCGAAACTGTCCCTCTCGAGCGCCGACACGAAAGTCGCTCACCACGATATGACCGGCGTGCGCCGCGCCTTCCGCGGCCGGGGCATCGCGTCGGCGCTGAAGCGCGCCGAGATCGCGTGGGCGAAGGAGGCCGGGTACGAAAGCCTCATGACGCAGAACGAGGTGCGCAACGCACCGATCCGGCACCTCAACGAGCGGCACGGATACGTCGTGCAGCCCGGCGTCGTCGTGCTGCACAGCTCGCTCGCCGTGAGCGACTAGCCGCGGAGAGGGCCTCGGCCCGCTCCGCGCGTCCTCCTCCTAGCGCCGGCTCTTCAGCGCCCGCTCCATCTGCCGCTTCGCGTCTCGGTCCGCGATCGTGCGCCGCTTGTCCCCCTTGTCCTTCCCGCGGCCGAGCGCGACCTCGAGCTTCACCCGGCCGTTCTTGAAGTAGAGCTTGGTGGGCACGAGCGTCAATCCCTTCTCCCGCACCTTGGCATTGAGGGCGTCGATCTCCGTGCGTTTCAGCAGCAGCTTGCGGTCGCGATCGGTGATGTGATTCGTCAGGTTCCCCTGCGCGTACTCCGAGATCGAGGCGCCGACGAGCCACATCTCGCCGCCGCGCACGTCCGCGTAGGCCTGGCCGAGCTGCACATGACCCGCCCGAAGCGACTTCACCTCGGTTCCGGTGAGCACGATTCCTGCCTCCACCTTCTCGAGCAACTCGTAGTCGTGCCGCGAGCGGCGGTTCTCCGCGATCAGCTTGATGCCGCTCTCCTTGGCCACGCGGGGATTGTAGGTGCCGTCGCCTCGGCGCCCGCTAGGCTCACGCAATGCTCGCGGCCCTTCCGTCTACCACGCTGCTCGCCGTCGTCGCGTCGTCTTGGGGCGTCGCCATGGCTGTCGCGCCCACCCTTCAGATCCGCCACATGGTTGCGGCGCGCTCGTCCAGCGGCATCTCGATCCCGTACCTGAGCGTGCTCGTGATCGGGTTCGTGCTGTGGTTCGCCTACGGCGTCGCGCTACGGAACCTGGCGATCGTGCTTCCGAACCTGATCGCGTTCATCGTGGGCGCGACGACGATCGCCGTCGCGCGCCACTACCGGCGCGAGGCCTACAGCTCCCGGTCGAAGTAGTCCACCGCCGCCTCGCGGCGCACGAGGATCTTGTCGCGCTCGTCAGCGGGAAAGATGCCGATCTTGTCGCTGTCCGGATACACCGCGGCGGCGAGACGCGGCTTGTCGGAGAGGAGGATCACCCTCACGGTCTCCTTGCCGGTGTTCGTCAGCTTGTGCGCCCCCTCAGGCCCCTCCGGGAAGCACACGACGTCGCCGGGCTCAAGCGGGTCCTCCCCCTGCGGGTGCCGGAGGGTCGGGCGGCCCGAGAGGACGATGGACCACTCCTCGCACCCGTACTCGTAGTGGTACGGGCAGATGCTCTGCCCCTCCTGGAGCTCGTAGACCGTGGCGCCGAGCGCCGACGCCCCGATCAGCGGGCCCAGCCTGCAGTGCCCTACCCGATAGCCGTCCGGATCGTTCTCGTCGTAGACGACGTCGATGGTGCCGAGGTTGGCCTTCTTCACTGCCGCAGTATCACGGATCAGCGGCGGCCGAAACAACGGTCGCAGAGCGGGAACCACGGTGCGCAGGTCGTGCCACAGGTGCGGCAGCGGCCAATCGTCGGCGCATTCACCTCGATCCGCAGGCGCGCGACGACCCGGGCCGCGGCCGTTTCCTCGAGCGCGGCTGCGCGCTCGATCGTGACGCCGCCGACGCCGGGGTACTGCAGTGCGAACCAGCGCAGGATGCTTGCGGTCCTTCCAGCTTGCTCTGCTTCCTCGAGCGTCGCCTCCCGCAGCCGCGCAGGATCGAGCAGGAACGTCAGGAGCGAGCGCTGAGCAGTGTCGCCCGAGACCGCCAGAGCGAGCGTCGCCAGCAGTTCGGCGTTGTCCTCGTCGACCGGAGCGTTGATCAGCTTCCACGTGTCTTCGATCGACAACTTCCGGTTTCGCTCGGCGAGCCTCTGCTGGATGGCGGCGAGTCGGCCGCGAATCGGGCTCAGCGACTCGACGGCGAGCCAACTCTCGTACGCCCATTCCCGCGTCGCCACCCTGTGCCAGGCGGCGAGGGCCGCGTCGAGCCGACGCGGGTCGTCCGTCCCGAGATCGGACAGCCGCGGTCGAATGCGCGCCTCGTCCACGATCCGGTAGCCGAGCCGTCCCGAGGGAAGGACGACACGGGGCTGCAGCGCCTCCTCGACGATCGTGGGGTCGGCATTCGCCCAGGGCACGCCCGTCAGCACGCCGACGTGCCCCCGGTCGACGAGACCGAAGCGGCCGGCCCGGCCCGCGATCTGGGCAAGTTCCCACTGGAGCAGGTCACGCCGTGATTCCCCGTCGAACTTCGTCGTCTCGGCGAAGAGAAGCGTCTCGCACGGAAGGTTGACGCCGTGGCCGAGCACATCGGTGGCCACCGTCACGTCGGAGCGGCCGCTCAGGAAGCGGTCGATCTCCTCGCGTCGCGAGCTGAGCGGCATCGCACCGTAGAGGACGGAGACGCGATCGGGGTGCAGCCGGTTGATCTCCCCCGCGAGCGCGAGCACGGCCTTGCGGCTGAACGCGACCACGACCGTGCCGGGGGTGAGGCCGGCCAGGGAGCGTTCACCCACGAACTCGAGCGGCAGCATCCGCTCGAAGACCTTGATCTCCGCGTCGGGGAACGCATTGAGCACGAGCGGCTCGGCGTCGAGGGCGCCGAGGACGAGAATCTCGCGATAGTCGCCGGCGAGCAGGAGCCGCGTCCACGCCGAACCTCGTTCGGGGTCGTCCGCCCACTGAACCTCGTCGAGCACGAGGACGTCGCCCGAGCTCGGCGCCATCTCCACCGTGCAACAGACGATCGGCGCCTCATCGTTGATCCGCTCCTCCCCCGTGACGAGCCCGACCGTATCGGCGCCGAGCTCGGCGGAGAGACGGCGGTGAGCCTCCTGGGCGAGCATGCGAAGCGGCCCGGCATAGACCCCGCGGCCGCGCTCCTTCAACACCTCGAGCGCGTGATAGGTCTTGCCCGAATTCGTCGGACCGAGATGGACGACGACGGATTCCGGCTCGACCCGCCGGGCGGGCAGCGAGATCTCGATCGCGCCCTCGGCGCGTTTCACCGCCGCGCTGACACCCGCCGCGCGGGCGCGTTCATGACGCTGCGAGCGGCTCGGGCGCTTGGCCCGGCCGCGTCCCTGCTTGCGTGAACCGGGCATGCTCGGAGGGTAGCGGCGGGCGTTCCGTCCCGGCCGTCGCGGACCTGAACCCCGGCGTCCGGCTGAAGCCGGACACGGGTGCGCAGGCTAGACCTTCAGGAAGCGGCGCAGGGTCATACCCGAGCCGAGCGCACCGACGCCCAGTCCGACCGCCATCAACGCGAGCGCAGTGGCGCCGAAGGAGAGCGCCTTGACATCGTCGGCCGTATCGATCTGCCCGAGGATCGCGGGCAGGGCGATCTCCTTGCCGAGAAACAGCATCACGACCGCGGCAATCGAACCGACGAGGCCGCAGAGCAGCCCTTCGAGCATGAACGGCCCTCGCACGAACCAGTTCGTCGCGCCGACGAGCTTCATCACCTCGATTTCACGCCGACGGGAGAAGATGGAGAGGCGGATCGTGTTGGCGATCAGAACGACCGACGCGATCAGGAGGACGATCACCATCACGAGAAATACGACCCAGATCCATTTCCCGACCTGGAGGATGCGTTCGGAGGTCTGCTGGCCGTCCTTGATCTTCTCGACGCCGGCGAACTTCTGTGAGCGTAGATCCGCTGCAATCACCTTCACCTCGTCGGCGTTCCGCGGCGTCACCTCGAACGAGGCGGGCAGCGGGTTCGACGGGAGGTTGGCAGTGAGCGCCGGGTACTTCTTCTTCATCCGCGCGAGCGCGTCCGTCTTCGAGACGAACTGATAGTCCTTGATCCGCTCGTCGGCAGCGAGTGTGCCTCCGACCGCGTTCACCTGCTTCGGCGTCACCCCCTCGACGAAGAAGACCTTGACGTCGAGCTGCGACTTGACGTGGTCCGACCACGAGACGACCCAGGTTCCGAGCGCGATCGAGAGCCCCAACAGGAACATGCCGATCAGAACGGTCATGGTCGCCGCGATCGATGTCGACAGGTTGGCGCCGATCGACCGGACCGCCTCGGAGAACACGAGCTTGAATCGGGTCATTCTGTCTCGTACCCTCCCCGCCGTTCGTCGCGCATCAGCTTGCCGTGATCGAGCGCGATCACGCGCTTGCGCATCTTGTCGACCATCTCGCGATCGTGCGTCACCATCAGGATCGTCGTCCCGGCCGTATTGATGCGGTGGAGAAGTTGCATGATGCCCACGGACGTGTCCGGGTCGAGGTTCCCCGTCGGCTCGTCGCAGATCAGGAGCGGCGGATGGTTGACGACGGCGCGCGCGATCGAGACCCGCTGCTGCTCACCGCCCGAGAGCTCCTCGGGCCGCGACCCCATCTTGTGGGCGAGCCCGACCAGGTTGAGGACCTCGGGCACCTTGCGGCGGATCGACGCGGAAGGCTCGCCCTGCACACGCAACGCGTACGCGACGTTCTCCGACGCGGTGCGGTTCGGCAGCAGCTTGAAGTCCTGGAAGACGCAGCCGACGTTTCGGCGCAGCAGCGGGACCTTGGAGTTCTTGAGGCGGCCGAGGTCGCGGCCGCCGACGAGAATGCGGCCCGAGGTCGGCTCCAGCTCCTTCAGCAGCAGCCGGATGATCGTCGACTTGCCGGACCCGGATGCACCGACGACGAACACGAATTCTCCCTTGTCGATCGCGAACGAGACGCCGTCGAGGGCGGTCACGTTCGGCTCGTACACCTTGTGCACGTCCTCCAGCACTATCATCGACACGCCGTCCGCAGCGGACGCGCCGCCTCCGACGTCGTCCGCGTACGCGGGAGCGGGTTCGGCGACGGCCGCGGGAGCTGTCATCTGAGAGTCGTCGTCCTGCACCGGATCACGTGAAGAAGAGGGCCGCTGCGGCCGCTGCGGGTCGGAATGCCGTCCTACTGTAGCTGACACGCCTACGCCCCCCGGCCCGCCGCACGTGCCAGGAGGTACGCGCGGACGAACCCGTCGAGCGCTCCATCGAGCACGCCCTGGGCATTTCCCGCCTCGAAGTCCGTGCGGTGGTCCTTCACCATCTGATACGGATGCAGCACGTAGGACCGAATTTGACTTCCGAAGCCGATGTCCTGCGTCGCTCCCCGCTCGCGAGCGATCTCTGCCTCGCGCTCCTCCTCCTGAAGCTCCGCCAGGCGTGACTTGAGAATGCGCATCGCAGTCGCCTTGTTCGACAGCTGCGAGCGCTCGTTCTGACATTGCACGACGATCCCGGTCGGCAGATGCGTGATGCGCACCGCGGAGTCGGTCTTGTTTACGTGCTGGCCGCCGGCGCCGCTCGCGCGGTACGTATCGATGCGGAGATCACCTTCATCGATCTCGACGTCTTCGTCTTCAGGGAGCAGCGGCGCGACGACGACCTGAGCAAAGGCGGTATGACGACGGTGCGCAGAATCGAACGGCGACTGGCGGACAAGCCGGTGCACACCGCGCTCCGCCTTGTAGGCACCGTACGCGTTCTCGCCCTTGACCGTCATCGTCGCCGACTTGAGCCCGGCCTCCTCTCCCGCACTCGCCTCGATCAACTCGGTCTGATAGCCGCGGTCGGCCGACCACCGCAGGTACATCCGCAGCATCATCTCCGCCCAGTCCTGCGCATCCGTACCGCCCGTCCCCGCGTTGATCGAGACGACGGCATCGCCACCGTCGTACTTTCCGTCGAACAGCGCATCCTCCTGGAGGCGGGACAACTCCGCCGACACGGGGGCGAGCTGTGTCCGCAGTTCGTCCTCGAGTGATGGGTCGAGTTCGAAGAGCTCGCTCGATTCCTCGACCTCGCCGTTCAATCTCGTGTAGCGATCGAGCCGTCTCGTCACGCGGGAGTGCTCGGTGGAAATGCGTGCAGCCTGCTGCTGGTCGTCCCAGAAGCCTGGGGCACCCATCGCGACTTCGAGTTCTGCCTGCCGGGCCGTCAGTGCATCAGGGTCAAAGGTACTCACGAACCCAGTCGAGCTGGGCTCCGAGCTCCTCGAGCAGGTGCGCGAGAGGTTGGTTCTCCTGTTCGGCCACAGGCGGATGGTAGCTACGTCCCCGGGCGCACCGGCCCGCGGGGAGCGGCGTATTCGCGCTCTAGCGGCGCCCGAAACCGACCTCGCGGACGATCAGGCAACAGCAGAGCCAAGCGAGACCGACCGCGAAGCCGGCCACGACATCACTCACGAAGTGGACGTTCAGGATCACGCGGCTCGACCCGATGGCGAGAGCCACCCCACCGGCAACGACGAAGAAGGCGACCGCCCGGAGCCGCGACGTCGCCCGCTCGGCCGCGAGCAGGCCGAGCGCTCCGTAGAGGACGACAGCCGTGGCGGCGTGACCGCTCGGGAACGAGTAGGAGCCCGGGAGGTCGATCGGGCTCCCGAGATCCGGCCGGCTCCGTTCGTAGATCGCCTTCAACACGGGGACGAGCACAGCGATCCCGATCACGGCGAACGAGACGAGCGCAACATCGCGCGTCCTACCGGCGCGCCACAGCACGGCGACGACCGCAACGGTGATCACCGTCGTGCCGACCAACCCGCCGAGCCACGTGAAGAGCCGAGCCGGCCATTCGACGCCACTCCACACACCGCCGGCCACCCAGCGCGAGACGTCGCCGTCGATCGAGGAGACCTCACCGCCGTTCACGAACGTCTGCGCGAGCAGGACGAAGACGACGATTCCGAGGGTCGCGAGTACACCCTCGACGAGAATTCGCGTCCTAGGCGAGACGGCTCAAGCCCCGTGGCAGCGCTTGAACTTCTTGCCGCTCCCGCACCAGCACGGGTCGTTGCGGCCGACGTCGCGCTCCTCGTCCTTGACGACCTGATGCTGCAAGGGAGTCGCGAGCGCCGTTGCACCCATAGAGACACCGCCGGCGGCGGCGATGGCGTCCGCGCCCGACGAGGTCTCGTGCTCGTACGAGACGGCTTGCGGTGCCTCGGTCGGACGGAGCGCCTGCTGCGCCTCGTCCCGCTCGACCTCGACGTGGAACAGTGTCAGCACGACTTCTTCGCGGATGGCGCGGCTCAGCTCCTCGAACATCGCGTGTCCTTCGCCGCGGTACTCGACGAGGGGATCCTTCTGTGCCATCGCCCGCAGGTGGACGCCCTCGCGCAGGTAGTCCATCGACTCGAGGTGCTCACGCCACCGCGTGTCGACGACCTGGAGGATCACGAACCGCTCGATCTCACGCATCAGCTCCGGGCCGAACGCCGTCTCGCGGTCGTTATAGGCGTCGAGCGCGTCCTCCGTGAACTCATCGATCAACGACTCGCGCGAGAGATCGACCTCTTCGCGCAGCTCGTCGACCGTGATGTCGGTGCCGTAGAGCGCAGTCATCTGCGCGACGAGGCTCTCGAGATCCCACTCGTCCGGATCGTCCACCTCGGTCATGAGGTTGACGTTCTGACGAACGACGTCCTCGATCCACTGACGGATCTCGGCCGAGGTGTCCTCGCCGTGCAACACGCTGCGCCGTTGCTCGTAGATCACCATCCGCTGGGTGTTCATCACGTCGTCGTACTTGAGGACGTTCTTGCGGGCGACGAAATTCTGCTCCTCGACCTTCTTCTGCGCGCCCTCGATCTGCCGCGAGAGAATCGACGCCTCCATGGGCTGGTCGTCGGGGATCTTGAAGCGCTCCATGATGCCGTGAATACGGTCGCCGGCGAAGAGGCGGACGAGATCGTCCTGTGCCGAGAGATAGAAGCGCGTCTCGCCGGGGTCACCCTGGCGGCCCGAGCGACCGCGCAGCTGGTTGTCGATCCGCCGGGACTCGTGGCGCTCCGTGCCGAGGACGTACAAGCCGCCCAGCTCGCGCACTTCGTCGTCGATCTTGATGTCGACACCACGACCGGCCATGTTCGTCGCGATCGTGACCACGCCCTTCAGGCCCGCGTCGACGATGATCTCGCTCTCGCGCTCGTGCTCCTTGGCGTTCAGAACGTTGTGAGGGACTCCGCGCCGCGTGAGGAGCTCAGCGAGGTACTCGGACGTCTCCACCGCGATCGTGCCGACGAGGACCGGCTGGCCCTTGGCGTGGCGCTCGACGATGTCCTCGCTGACCGCGTTCCACTTTGCTTCCTTGGACTTGAAGATGTAGTCGTTCTCGTCCAGACGGACCACGTCGACGTTGGTGGGGATCTCCACCACGTGGAGGTTGTAGATCTCGACGAACTCCTTCTCCTCTGTCTTCGCCGTGCCCGTCATGCCTCCGAGCTTCTCGTAGAGCCGGAAGTAGTTCTGCAGCGTGATCGTCGCGAGCGTGACGTTCTCCTCGCGGATCTCGACGCCCTCCTTCGCCTCGATCGCCTGGTGCAGGCCCTCGCTCCAGCGGCGGCCTTCCATGATCCGGCCCGTGTACTCGTCGACGATCTTGACCTCGCCGTCCTCGATCACGTAATCGATGTCGCGCTTGTAGAGCGACTCGGCCTTGAGCGCCTGACTGAGGTGGTTGACGAGCTGGACGTGGCGGGGGTCGTAGAGGTTGTCGATGTTCAACGCCCGCTCGACGGCGTCGAGCGCCGTCTGTGCCGGCGAGACGGTCTTGTGCTTCTCGTCATAGATGTAGTCCGCGCCCGAGAGCTCGGTCTCGTCCTCCCCCTTCGCGGTCCTGCGCATGGTCGCCTCGCCGCGGAGGTCACGGACGATCCGGGCAAAGTCGTAGTAGGTGCTCGCTGCCGTCTCCGGCTCGCCCGAGATGATCAGCGGCGTACGCGCCTCATCGATGAGGATCGAGTCGACCTCGTCCACGATCGCGTACGCGTGGCTACGCTGAACGATGTTGTCGAGCGACACGGCCATGTTGTCGCGGAGGTAGTCGAAGCCGAACTCGGAGTTCGTGCCGTACGTGATGTCGGCCTCGTAAGCGGTCTTCCGGAGGTCGAACGGCATCATGTTCTGGATGTAGCCGACGGTGACGCCGAGGCGTTCGAAGACGCCGCGGTTCCATTCGGCGTCCCGCTTGGCGAGGTAGTCGTTGACGGTCACGAGGTGGACGCCGGTCCCCGGGAGTGCGTTGAGGTACAGCGCCGTCGAGGCCACGAACGTCTTGCCCTCGCCCGTCTTCATCTCTGCGATGTCGCCTTCGTGCAGGACGATGCCGCCCATCATCTGGACGTCGAACATGCGCTGCTCCGACTCGCGCCAACGGGCCTCTCTCACGGCTGCGAACGCCTCGAAGAGCAGCTCCTCGAGCGACTCGCCGTTCTCGAGCCGCTGCCGGAACTCCGTCGTCTTCGCGCGCAGATCCTCGTCCGAGAGCGCCTGGAAATCGGGCTCGAGCGTGGCGATGTACTCGGCCTGCTGCCGGAGGCGTTTGACGCGCCGCCCCTCGCCGAGGCGAAGAACCTTCTCGAACTTGCCGAAGTCGATCGAGGACATGTGTGAGAGGGTACCGGGCGGGCCGTAGGCCCTGATCCGTTCTTCCGCAAGCGGCTACCCTGTCGCACATGCCCAGGCGTCGCGACCCGGTGCGGCGACTTCTCCGGCCGGCAGGCGCCCGCATGTGCGTGGGAGTGCCGAGCCCGTGACGAAGCGGAGCGGGTTCGTCGTCGTTGCCAACCGCCTTCCCGTCGACGAGGTGCAGACGGCCGACGGGCCTCACTGGCGCGACAGCCCGGGAGGGCTCGTCACCGCCCTGCGCCCCGTCGTCGCTGCCCGTCGGGGTGCCTGGGTCGGCTGGGGCGGGTCGGTCGGCAAGGCGGCAGAGCCGTTCGACCACGACGGGATCAGGCTGCATCCCGTCGGTCTCGACGCAGTCGACATGGAGAACTTCTACGAGGGCCAGTCCAACGCCACCATCTGGCCCCTGTACCACGATGCGGTCGAGTCACCCGTCTACCACCGCGAATGGCAAAACAGCTATCGCACGGTCAACGAGCGGTTCGCCGACGCCGCTGCTGCCGTTGCGGCGCGAAACGCAACCGTCTGGATCCACGACTACCAGCTGCAGCTCGTTCCGGCGATGCTCCGCGAGCGCCGGCCGGATCTCAGGATCGGGTTCTTTCTCCACATCCCGTTTCCGCCCACCGAGCTCTTCATGCAGATGCCACTGCGCGCGGAGATTCTGCGTGGTCTGCTCGGTGCCGACCTCGTCGGATTCCAGCAGAGGCTCGCCGCTCAGAATTTCGTCCGGCTGACGAGGCACGTCCTCGGGCACTCGTATCACGGAGCGACGATCGATGCCGACGGCCGAGCGGTCAGGGCGGGCGCGTTCCCGATCTCGATCGACACGAAGGAGATGCAGGAACTCGCCGCCACCGAGCCCATACGGCAGCGGGCGAAACAGATCCGCAGTGAACTCGGCGACCCGAAGACACTCATCCTCGGCGTCGACCGGCTCGACTACACCAAGGGCATCGAGCTCCGCCTCAACGCGTTTCGCGAGCTGCTCGAAGACGGGACGCTGCGTGTCCCAGGGACCACGCTCGTGCAGGTCGCCACCCCGAGTCGAGAGCGAGTCGAGCACTACGAGATGCTGCGAACCCGTGTGGAACGCCAGGTCGGGCACATCAACGGCGATTTCGGCCGTGTCGGTACCCCCGCCGTCCACTATCTGCACCAGTCGTACAGCAGGCCGGAGCTGACCGCGCTGTACTGCGCTGCCGACGTGATGTTCGTCACACCGCTTCGAGACGGCATGAACCTCGTGGCGAAGGAGTACGTCGCATCGCGTATCGACCGCCGGGGAGCGCTCGTCTTGAGCGAGTTCGCAGGGGCCGCAACCGAGCTGCGTCACGCCTTCATGTGCAACCCCTACGACGCAGACGCTGTCAAGGACACCCTGATGAAGGCGATCAACGTCGACCCTGCCGATGGACGGCGGCGCCTGCAGAGCATGCAGCGGTACCTACGGGCACATGACGTCGATCGCTGGGCGCAGTCCTTCCTCTCCGAACTCGGTGTACAGGGGGTCGACGGTTGAGCGAGGTCGAGCTCGCCACCGCCGACGGAGGGCTCGAGCCCGAGTTGCGCGCGGCACTGGGAAGGGTTGCGCGCGTGCCGCAACTCCTGATCGGCTGCGACTACGACGGCACGCTCGCGCCGCTCGTCGACGACCCGGCCGCAGCCGGCCCGCTGCCGGAGGCCGTGGCAGCCGTACGGGCGCTGGCATCGCTGCCGCAGACCGTCGTCGCGGTCATCTCCGGACGAGCGTTGCGAGACCTCGCGACGCTGTCACGCCTGCCGAGCGAGGTTCATCTCGTCGGGAGCCACGGCTCGGAGTTCGATCTCGGATTCATCCAGCGCCTCCCACCTGAACTTCGTGACCTCCACGGCAGGCTCCACTCCGAGCTGACCTCGATCGCGAAGGAGCACCCGGGCATTCGGCTCGAGACGAAACCTGCGAGCATTGCAGTCCACGTTCGCGGCCTCGACCGGGAGACGAGCGACCTCGCGCTCGAGGCCGTCCGCACAGGGCCGTGCGCCTGGCCGGGCGTACACGTGACGAACGGTAAGGAAGTGATCGAGCTCTCTCTCCTCGCCACGGACAAAGGCGCCGCGGTGAATGCGTTGCGAGCACAGGCGGCCGCGAGCGCGGTGCTCTACCTGGGTGACGACGTGACGGACGAGAACGCATTTGCCCAACTCCACGGGCCCGACGTCGGAGTCAAGATCGGCGCGGGCGAGACCCGGGCGGCGTACATGGTCGACGA
Source organism: uncultured Thermoleophilia bacterium (assembly GCA_963721955.1). Lineage (GTDB taxonomy): Bacteria > Actinomycetota > Thermoleophilia > Gaiellales > Gaiellaceae > Gaiella. The sequence continues at coordinate 175,431 of CAVRKG010000004.1, forward strand.
GCCGATCGATGCCGTTCGGGTGCTCGGGTATGTGCTCGAGACCCGCAAGCAGTGGCTCTTCGGAGAGCAGGCCGTTCCGATCGAGCGGCATTCCATGATCGCGAACGGCACCACCGTGGCCCTCCTCGCACCGGACGCCAAGGTGACGTGGTTGTGCCATCCGAGGCCGGATTCGGCGGCGATCTTCGCCGACATTCTCGGCGGCCCCCGCTCCGGCTACTTCTCGGTCGCACCCGAGCGAGGCGGGATTCCGCTCGGGCAGCGGTATCGCCCGGCGACGATGACGGTGGAGACGCGCTGGTCGGGAGTGACCGTGACCGACTGGCTGGAGGGCCCGGTCCCGGGCGGAAACAGCGTGTCCGACGGCGACGTGCGCGTCACAGGCCAGGCCACGACGATGGTCCGCGTCTTGACGGGCAGCGGTGTCGCGCGCCTCGAATTCGCACCCCGCCCGGAATTCGGGCAGGTGGCGGTCGGTCTCGAGCAGGTGCACGGCGGGCTCCGCGTCGTCGGTTGCAACGAGCCGATCGTGGTCTTCTCTCCCGGCGTCGAGTGGGACGTCTTCGACGACGGGGGTCACGACACCGCTCGCGCCGCAGTCGACCTTTCCGCGGCGGACGGCCGAGCCTTTGTCGAGCTTCGTTTCGACTGCGAGAACGTGAACCCGCATCCCGAGACGATCGAAGCTCGCCAGCTGCGCGCAGAGCAGCCGTGGAGCGAATGGGCAGCGAAGCTGCAGCTACCGGCGATGGCGCCGAAGGAGGTGCTGCGGAGCGCCTTGACGCTGCGCGGCCTATGGCACGCGCCGACCGGCTCGATCCTGGCCGCGGCCACGACGTCGCTCCCCGAGGAGCTGGGCGGGGTTCGGAACTGGGACTATCGGTATTGCTGGCTGCGGGACGCAGCCCTGGCCGCTCGTGCCCTGGTCGAGCTCGGGTCGCTCGAGGAGGCGGAGGCCCTCCTTCGCTGGGTGGACGGGTGTGTCGACCGGACGGGCGGGCACCCGGAGCGCCTTCATCCGCTCTACACCGTCGACGGCGCCGAACTCGGCCCCGAGGCAGTGATCGACACCCTGCCGGGGTACGCCGGCTCCAGGCCGGTTCGTGTCGGTAACGCTGCGAACAGGCAGGTCCAGCTCGACGTGTTCGGGCCGATCACCGACCTGCTCGCCGCCGTCGTCTCGGCCCGCGGCTCGGTGCGCAACCGAGACTGGCGCGTCGTCGAGGCCATGGTGCAGGCTGTCGAGAGACGTTGGCACGAACCGGATCACGGCGTCTGGGAAGCGCGCCTTCCTCCCCGCCACCACGTCTACTCGAAGGTGATGTGCTGGCTGACGGTCGACCGAGCACTCGCAATCCAGGCTCTCCGGGGGGAAAACGAACGGGAGACATGGGTCGAGCTGCGAGACCGCATCCGGGCAGACGTGCTCGAACAGGGATGGAACGAAGTGGCCGGTGCATACTCGGTCGCGTACGGCCACGAGGAGATCGATGCGTCATCGCTGTGGATCGGTCTTTGCGGTCTCCTTCCGCGCGACGATCCACGGTTCCTCGCGACGGTCCTCAAGGTCGAGGCGGAGCTGCGGAGTGGCCCTGTCGTCTATCGGTACCGCTGGGACGACGGACTGCCCGGGCGAGAAGGCGGTTTCCATCTCTGTACCTCGTGGCTCGTCGAGGCCTACCTCCAGACGGGACGCCGCGGCGAGGCCGAAGAGCTCTTCCAGCAGATGGTCGACACCGCAGGCCCCACTGGACTCATGCCGGAGCAGTACGACCCGTTCAACGAGCGCTGCCTCGGCAACCACCCGCAGGCGTACAGCCACCTCGGTCTCATCTTCAGCGCCCTGGCGCTCGACCGGGCCTGGGAGGCAGAGGCTACGTAGCGGCGTGTTCGGCGCGGCCCGGCCAGCCCGGCCGCGTCAGCCCGCGCTCTCGTCTCGGGGCAGCTCGATCAGCTCGACGGGAACGGCGGTCGCCTCGGTGTGGGAGCGCCTGCGATTCTCGACGGTGCGCTTGTCGCGATTTCGCTCCACCTGGCGCTGGAGCTTGTTCACCAGCTTGTCGATCGCACTCTCATAGGTCGCGGCCGATTCTTTGACGACCAGTGCCGGCCCCTTCGCGTGGACGATTGCCTCGACCGTGTGATCGTCGGCGATCGATGGGTTCCGTTCTCGCGAGAACGTGACTTCGACAAGAGCGAGCTCGTGGAGACGGCGCTCGAGCTTCGAAAGCTTCGCTTCCACATATTTCCGTGTCGCTGGGCTCGGGTTGTCGTGACGGGCGGTGAGCTTGAGTTGCATGCGACCTCCCTCCCTCCGTCGATTGACTCGATGTCATCCTAGCTACCGCACGGCCCGCGCCAGGCAAACGACATCGACCCTACGGGCCCCTACCCGGCGGAGAGCGGTTGCGCACGCCGTCGCGGTCGATCCCGTCGTGTAGACGTCATCGACGAGGCACACGACCCGAGGCGACACGCCGGCGGCCGAGAACGCGCGGGCCACATTGCCGCCACGCGCAGCGCGCGGGAGCGCACGCTGCCGCCCGACCCCGACTCGTCTCCGCAGGAGCCGCGCGACGGGAATCGACCAGGCGAGCGACAACTCGGCGGCGAGCGCCGCAGCCGGTGCGTGGCCCCGGGCGAGGTCGCGGTCGCGATCTCCCGGCACGAACACGATCGCTTCGGCGTCGGGCCGGGAGAGGACGTCCGTGACGATACGCGCAGCCACGGCGGCGAGGTCCCGCCGCCCTCGTTCCTTCCACGAGTGGACGAATGCCCGCGCCGCATCCTCGTAGACGAGCGCCGCACGCGCCGACGCGAACGCGAGCCGTCGCCCGCTGCACTCGGCGCAGCGACGAACCGGCCACGGCCCGGGAGCGCCGCAGCGATCACAGAGCGGCGGCGCGCAGCGCACGAGGCGCGGCACGCAACCGGCGCAGAGAGAGGCGCCGACCGCGCTGCAGACTGCGCACCGGCGAGGAAGCACGACGTCGAGGAGACGCATCCCGCGAGCGTAGGCGTCGATGAGTGCCGAAACTGTGGCGCCTTCGGCGCGGGATCGCCACGGCCGCCAGCCGCGGGACGCCGAGCCCTAGATGCCGGCCGGCGGCGCTGCCAGCATCTCCCGCAGCAGCGGTTGAGCTGCCTCGAGATCCGACGGCTCCTTGACCGGTAGAAAGCGACCGCGCGGGCCGTGGCGCGGCACGACGAGGAACGTCGTCGGGACGTGCGCCGACAGCTCGTGGTAGACGCGCTCGAACTGGACGACCGGCTCGTCGTCGACCATCTTCTCCGCCAGTAACCACGTCAGCTCGACCGGCTCGGCCAGCGCCTCGACAGAGATCAGGGAGGTGTTCGTGTTGAAAACCGGGATTCGAGCCTGATCGAAGTCGGGCGGGAACCGCATCTCCTCGAGGAGTTGCAATCGACCGCCCACACGCGCCGGTGCTCCGCCTGTATCGGCACCCTTGGGAACGACTTCGACGGTGAGCGGCGTGCCCGCGAGAACGTGCATGCCGACGATGGCGGCGTCGACCCGTGCTCCGAGATTGTCGACGTTCGAGACGAAGACCGAACGCACGCCCCGCGCGACGAACTCGTCGAGGGTGCCGGAGTCGCGTAGGGCTCCCAACAGATCTCCATGACCAGGCCCGTACAACGACGCCTTCCCGTCGGCGGTCAGGAAGAGGCTGCCGTCGGGACGCAGGCGCGGTGCCGCCGTCTGGCAGAAGCAGAACGGCTCACCAAGCCCGCGCTCCGCGATGTGCGAGCGCACTCCTGCATCGGTCGCAAAGCTGGTCATCAGTGCCACCGGGATCTCGGTGTCGAGCGCGCGCGCGAGCCGCCGCGTCTCTCCGAGCTTGACCTCGAGGAAGCTCTGCCCCTGATAGGCCTCGGCAACGGCCTTGACACCACCGCCGAAACGGGTTGCCATGCCGCCGACGGGGACGACCATGCCGATCGCGCCGGCACGCAGGGCCTCAGTTCCCGCGGCGACCGCGTCGTCGAACGCGGGCGTGCCCGGCTCGGGCAGAGGGGTGAGATCAGAAGGATGGGGCGGCTCGACGATTCCGCCGGCGACATTCCCGCTCCCAGCCCGGGTGCCGTCGGCGAGCTCGCTGCGCAGTCGCTCGAAGACGACAGGATCGAAGCCGTGCCGCTCGAGGATCTCCAGCGCCTCCTGGTCGACCTCGTCCCAGATCGTCATGACCGCACCGGCCCGGGAAGCGACGCGGCGTACGGCGCGCGGTGCACGCCCTCCTCGGTCACGATCGCAGTGATCAAGTCGGCCGGCGTGACATCGAACGCGGGATTGCGCGCCGGGAAACGATCGGTCACCTCGCCCCCGTCCCGCTCCTCGATCGGGATCGCATCACCGTCCGGCGCGGAAGGATCGAGCGTCGACGTCGGCGCTACCACCACGAACGGGATCGCATGGTGGTGGGCGAGGACGGCCAGTCCGTACGTGCCGATCTTGTTCGCGGTATCGCCGTTTGCGGCGATTCGGTCGGCACCGGTGATCACGACATCGACCTCACCCGCCGCCATGCGGCCGGCCGCGGCGCCATCCACGATCACCTCGAAGGGAATGCCGAGAGCTTCGAGCTCGAAGGCCGTCAACCGTGCTCCCTGGAGCAGTGGCCGCGTTTCGTCGACCCAGACGTGGCGCACGCGGCCCTGTTCGAACGCGGCCCGGATGGCACCGACCGCGGAGCCGTAACCGCCCGTCGCGAGACCTCCGGCGTTGCAGTGCGTGAGGACCCGCGCTCCTTCCGGCACGAGTCCCGCGGCGTGCTGCCCCATCGCGCGGCAGCGCGCGACCTCGTCGGCGTGGATCCGTCGCGCGCGTTCCGGCGTCGGATCGGGACGCATCTCGTCGAGCGCCCAACGCAGGTTGACCGCGGTCGGCCTCGAGGCCGCAAGCGTCTCGTACGCGTGCTCGAGATCGTGCCCCTCGCGGGCCGCGAGCGCCATCCCATACGCAGCGGCAACCCCGATCGCCGGGGCGCCGCGAACGGCGAGGGAACGGATCGCCTCGGCGAGCCCCGCCGCGTCGAAGCAGCGGAGCTCGACCATCTCGTCGGGAAGCCGCCGCTGGTCGAGAACGACGACGGCACCCTCCTCGAGCCGGACGATCCTGTCCGGCTCGAGGTCGCGAACCTCGCTGCGCCGCACTTCCGCTGTTATGTGCCCTCGTCCCAGGAGGCGAGGTACTTCGCCTGCTCCTCCGTGAGCTGATCGATCGCGATCCCCATCGTCGCGAGCTTGAGCCGCGCGATCTCGTCGTCGATGTCCTTCGGCACGACGTAGACCTTGCGCTCGAGCTCTGCGGCGTTCGCGACGATGTACTCGGCCGAGAGCGCCTGATTCGCGAACGACATGTCCATGACCTGGGCCGGATGTCCCTCTGCGGCGGAGAGATTGACGAGCCGGCCGTCGGCGAGCAGGAAGATCTTGCGGCCGTCGGGGAGCGCGAACTCCTCCACGAACTCGCGCACCTGGCGGGTCTCGGTCGCCATCGAGCGAAGCGCACCGATGTCGATCTCGACGTTGAAGTGGCCGGTGTTGGCGATGATGCAGCCGTCCTTCATCACGTCGAAATCCCGCTTGGCGAGCACCGACTTGTCGCCGGTCGCAGTCACGATGATGTCGGCGATCTTGGCGGCCTCCTCCATCGGCATCACCTGGAAACCGTCCATCACGGCTTCGATCGCGGGCATCGGATCGACCTCGGTGACGATGACATGCGCTCCCATGCCCTTCGCGCGCATCGCAACGCCGCGCCCGCACCAGCCGTAGCCGGCGACGACGAAGACGCGCCCGGCGATCAGGACGTTCGTGGCCCGGATGATCCCGTCGAGCGTCGACTGGCCCGTTCCGTAGCGGTTGTCGAACAGGTGCTTCGTGCGAGCCTCGTTGACCGCGACGACGGGGAAGCCGAGCTTGCCGTCCGCCTCGAGCGCGCGCAGTCTGATGACGCCAGTCGTCGTCTCCTCGGTTCCGGCGATGACGTCCCCAAGCTGCTCGCGACGGGCCGAGTGGAGGATCCCGATCACGTCGGCGCCGTCGTCCATCGTGATGTGCGGCCGGTGGTCGATCGCCGCCTCGAGGTGCTTGTAATAGGTGTCGTTGTCCTCGCCTTTGATCGCGAACGTCGCGATCTCGTACTCGTCGACGAGCGCCGCCGCGACGTCGTCCTGCGTCGAAAGCGGGTTGGAGGCGCAGAGCACGACATCGGCCCCGCCGGCCTTCAACGTCCGCATCAGGTTCGCGGTTTCGGTCGTGACGTGCAGACAGGCGGAGACGCGGTAGCCCTCGAGCGGCTTCTCGCGCTCGAAGCGCTCGCGGATGGCCGCGAGCACCGGCATCTGCCGATCAGCCCATTCGATCCTACGGACGCCCTCGGCGGCCAGGGCAAGGTCTTTCACATCGTGACGTTGGGTTGCTGCCATGTCGGAAGGTCTCGCTTTCGGTGGTGAACGCGTCGAGTCTAGCGACGGCGGGCCGATTCAGGAGTCGCGTTCAGGCCGGCCGTAGCGGTCGTCGAGCCTCACCACGTCATCGAGGTGCGGCGTCGATACCTCGAGGATCGTCGTGTCCTCGATCGCGGTGACACGGTGCACCGTGAAGGGGCGATACCTGAAGGCGTCACCTGCCTTGATCTCGACGACGTTGAGGTCTCCTCCTTCGAGCCCGAGCTCGAGCGACGCGCGCCCTTCCTGGACGAGCCAGGACTCGTCCTTGTGCTCGTGGTACTGCAGGCTGAGCGCCTGACCCGCACGGACGAACAGCACCTTGCCGACGTAGTGCTCGGCCTCGGCCCAGATGAGCTCGTACCCCCAGGGCTTGTCGATGCGACGCGGGGTGAAGGCCTGTGGGACGGTCATCCGAGCCACTCCGGATGCCGGGAAACGTGTTCGTCCGCCCGACGCAGTTCCTTCGGCGTGTTGACGGTGAGCCACAGCCCCTCGTGCCGAAACGCGCGCAGCGAGCCTTCGGCTGCGAGCTCGGGAAAGATCGTCGTCTCGTGGTCACCTTTCTCGGGGAACCGCGCGAGCACATCCTCCGAGAGCACGTACACACCGCAATTGACCCAGTACGGCACCTGCGAGACCTCGTGAAACCCGGTCACGACATCGTCGTCCGTGAGGTCGACCTGGCCGAACTGCGACGGCGGCCGTGCCACCGTGATGGTGGCGGCGGCACCCGTTGCGCGGTGGCGTTCGAGGAGCTGCGCGAAGTCGACGTCCACGAGCTCGTCGCCGTTCATCGCGAAGACGTCGCCCGTCTCGCGCCGCGAGCCGGCCGCAAAGCGGATCGCGCCTCCGCGGCCGAGCCGCTCCGGCTCACCTGCGCACGCGATCTCGACATCGAGACCGTCGAGCTCAGCCTCGAACTGGGACTCCTGCCCTGCTGCGCAACTCACGATGACGCGCCCGACTCCGGCCCGCCGAAGCCGCCGCAGCTGCCACGCGACCAGAGGCTGCCCCGCGACGGTGACGAGCGATTTCGGTTGTCCACCGGTCGCCTCGCCCATCCGCTCGGCCTTGCCACCCGCGAGCACGATCGCCTCCATCAGACAGCCGGCGCCGCTCGCCCTATGCCCTCGAACGTGAAACCCGCCTCGCGAAGCTGCTTGGGATCGAGCATGTTGCGGCCGTCGACGAGGACGGGGGTGCGCATCGTCTGGGCGACCGCGGGCCAGTCGACGTCGGCGAGCTGTGGCCACTCGGTGACGATGACGAGGGCGTCGGCGCCGACGGCGGCCGCCTCGGGACTGTCCGCGATCTCGACGCCGTGCAGGTCGTCGCCGCTGACGATGGGATCCCAGGCCCGAACGTCTGCTCCTTCTGCGAGCAGACGTCCGGCCAGCACGAGACTGGGGGCCTCTCGCATGTCGTCCGTGTGCGGCTTGAACGCGAGCCCGAGCAGAACGACTCGCTTGTCCCGGAGCGGTCCGAGGTGGCTGTGGAGCTTGCCGATGACCCGGCGCTTCTGGAGCTCGTTGACCTCGATCACGGCATTGAGAAGCTGGAAGTGGTAGCCGGAGTTCGCCGCAAGCTGCTTGAGCGCGAGCGAGTCCTTGGGGAAGCAGGAACCGCCGAATCCGATCCCGGCCCGGAGAAAGCTCGGACCGATGCGGCGGTCGAGGCCGATCCCCTCGGCCACCCGGACGACGTCGGCTCCGGTCGCCTCGCAGACGTTCGCGATCTCGTTGATGAAGGAGATTCGCGTCATGAGAGCCGCGTTGGCGGCGAGCTTGATCATCTCCGCGGAAGCGACGTCGCAGCGGACGACGGGAGCATCGATGCCGGCGTGCAGCGCGGCGACCGCGTCTCCGTGCTCGTCCCGGAACGACCCGACGACGATCCGGTCGGGATGCAGAAAGTCGGCGACGGCGGTGCCCTCTGCCGTGAACTCGGGATTCGAGACATAACCGACGCCGTCCAACCCGCGCTCGGAGAGCCGCTGGACGACCTTGAGCCCGGTGCCGACCGGCACGGTGCTCTTCACGACGACGACACAGTTCAGGTCGTCGGGCGGCAGTTCGTCGATCACCGTCCAGACAGCCGAGAGGTCGGCATCGCCCGAGTAGGTCGGAGGCGTGCCGACGGCGATGTAGACGAAATCGGCACCTGCGATCGCCTCCGCAACATCACCGGTGAACGTGAGACGGTCGGCGTTGCGCTCGATCAACTCGGCCAGACCCGGCTCGTAGATCGGCACCTCACCGCGCTGGAGCGCTTCGACCCGCTCGGGCAGGACGTCACGCACGACGACCGAGTGACCGAGCTCGGCGAGGCAGGCACCCGTGACGAGGCCGACGTACCCGGCTCCGAACACCGCCACGCGTGAAGGCTGATCGCTCACAACGGTCGGAGCGTACCGAGCGCCGACGTGGGCGGCGCTACCGACTCGCCCGAGGCAGTGTGGCGACGGTGGCGGCTACGAGCTCCGAACCTTGGAGATCGGCCGCAAGCCCTTGGCGATGGCAAGCATCGTCTCGTTCGAGAGCCGATCGAGCAGCGTGTTGACGACCCAGTAGCTGGCGCCCCCTTGCTTGAGGACGATCATGTGGAGGTGCGGGCCGTTGTAGAACAGCTCGAAACGGCGCCCACCGATGTTGCGCACGAAGTTCCGGCTGCCCAGCACCGGCGCGTCCTCCCAGTTCGTCTGCTGCACGCCCCAGTAGTCGTTCGAGCCCATCCTGTAGGTGAGCCTGACGGTCTTCGTCTTTGCCTCATCCTTGAACCGGTACAACCGAACCGGCCGCTCTCGATCGATCCACGACGACCGCTCGACCACCGTCGGCACCATCAGCGGGAAATCGACCTTCGGCTGCCGCGCGCGCAGAAGCTCCAGTGACGCCTCCGTCCCCGGCACGACGTTGGCCGGCTCCGCCCGGGGTGTCTGGTCGACCGGCGCCGACGCGAGCGTCCCGTGGAACGTCTGTCCCACGACCGCCGTCAGCATGGCGTCGTTCGAGAGCGCCGATATCGCGGGCGTCGTCGCCTGCGTGTCCGCCGACCCGAACAGGGCCGCAACCCGACTCGCCGCCGCCTTGGCCCCGGCCCGACTCGGATCGAAGAAGATCTTCGTCCGGAAGTAGTCGAACGTCGGCGCGTTCGCCGGAATGCCGTTGGGCGGCGTCAGGATCGGATATCCCCGCTGCGCCGAGGAGGTAGCCCGCATTCGACGCCGATCCCGTGACGCCGTTGCCGTTCAGCACGGTGACGGTGGTGTCCTTCGCAGACACCGCCGTCGCCTTCACCTTCTCGCCGAGCGCCACGGCGGTCGCCTTCTTCGGCGACTCCACGTCCGGATTGGCCCACTGCTGGACCGCCGTGGCGATGTTCTGCGACGAGGTGGTGAGATCCGACGAGCCCTCGAGGCCCTCGATCCGCGACTGGAAGACATGCCCCGGCGGCAGAGAATAGGCGAGCACGGCGTACGAGAGCACGGTCTTGGCGCTCACGTTCTGGCCGCCTCCCTGCGCGACTTCGATGTTGCTCGTGAGCACCTTGATGAGCTTCGGAAGCTTCGTGAGGGAGAAGCTGGTGCGGATCTCGTCCTTGAATGCGCGGACGAAGCTCTGTTGGCGCGCATTGCGGTACAGGTCGCTGTCGGTGTGCCGGAACCGCACGAAATCGAGCGCCTGATAGCCGTTGAGCTGCTGATAGCCCGGCTGCAGGTTGATCGTCGCGTATCCCGTCGGCCCGCTGACCGTGTTCAGATACCGATGGTCGATGTCCATCCAGATGCCGCCGAGCTTGTCGACGACCTGCGTGAATCCGCGGAAGTTGACGGTGATCAGATAGTTGATGCGGGCGCCGGTGAGTCGTCGCACGGTCTCGAGCGCGCCTTGCGCACCACAATCGGCGTAGGCCGCGTTGATCTTCGTGACGTACGTCCCTTGCCCCGGGCACACGATTTCGGCGCGGAGGTCGCGTGGGAACGAGAGCAGCGAGATCGTCTGCTGTTTCGGGTCGGCCCGCATCAGCATCAACGTGTCGGAGCGGGCGGGCAGATCCTTCGGATCGTCGGCCCTCCGGTCGTACCCGATCACGAGAGCCGTGGCCGGTTCACCGGCGATCGGGAGGTCCAGCCGCTTCGCGGTCGCCTTCACGTCGGCACTCGACGGCGCGACTGCCGCCACCGACTGATGGAGATAGAGATAGGCACCGCCCGCCACACCAACCGTGCAGACGATCACTGCGACGGAGGCCCATCCGAGGATCGTGAGAGCGAGAGAACGGCCCGGACGGGGCGGCGGTGGCGGCTGGCGGTAGAGCGTGACGAGCCCGGCAGGCTCCGGCGGCAGCTGAATCTTCCCGTTGCCGGCGTGTCCGCGCCCCACGCCTCTCTTGAGTGTCGTCCGCATACGAAAAAGAGGCGCCGTGCGCCCGTCAGCCGAGGATAGCGGAGGCCGCGGCGGCCCCCGCCGAGGCGATCGCGAGGTTAACTCGCCCTGAACCCGGCCGCGTCGAGGGCGGCGTCGAGCACGCCGAGTTCCTCCGGGGAGCCCGCGCCGATCCGGAGTGCCGTCGTGGCGCCGAACGGCACTCCCGACTGGACCGAAATGCCGTCCTGCAACAACCTCGCCGCGATCTCGTCCGCGTTTCCGTCGATCTCGACGAGCACGAAGTTGGCCTCGCTCGGCCCGAGCGGGTCGAGTCCGTGCTCGCGGAGTACGGCGACGAGCGCCTCACGCGCCACGCCGTTCGCGCGCCGCCGCCTCACGACCTCGTCGTCGTCCGCGAGGCTCGCGAGCGCCGCCACCTGCGCAAGTGCGCTGACGTCGTAGCCGCGCTGCACCTTGCGCATCGCCGAGACGACGGCCTCGGGTCCGATCCCGAAGCCGATCCGGAGGCCGGCCAGGCCGTACAGCTTCGAGAACGTTCGCAGCACGAGGACGTCCTCCCCGGCACGCGCGAGATCGGCGATCGCGTCGAATCGCGTCGCCGGATCGAGATAGTCGAAATACGCCTCGTCGATGACGGGGAGAACATGCTCGGGCAGGCCTCGCACGAATCCGATCAGGTCGTCGCGTGGAACCGTCAGCCCCGTCGGATTGTTCGGTGTCGCGATGAACACGAGCCGCGTGCGAGCAGTGATTGCAGCGCGAACGGCGTCGACGATCGAGACGGCCCCGGACGAGGGGAACCGTGACCGCAACCGCGTCCCGCTTCTGGGCATCCCGCACGAAGCTCGGGAACGACGGCCACGGCACGACGACCTCATCGCCCGGCTCGAGGACGGCCTGGCAGACGTAGCCGATCAGCGCATCGGCGCCTGCGCCCGCGATCACCCGCGCCGTCGCGACGCCGTGGCGGGCCGCGAGCGCCCCGACGAGCTCGTACGATCCACGCCCGGGATAGCGGTTGAGCTCCGGGACGGCAGCGCCGATCGCAGCGAGGGCGGACGGGAAGGGGCCCTCGAGGCCCTCGTTGAGCCCGAGCGAGGCGACACCGGCGGCCAGCCGGGGCGTCGGATCACCGGCAGGGATCTGCGCGAGCGACGGCCGGACGAACCGGTCCCCGTCACTCACCGCGCGAACGTGATCGCCGGTCGGCGTCGGTTCCCGGTCCGGCTCGGACGGCGGCGGCGGGGTTGGAGCCGGATCCCAATCACCCCAGGCGTCGTCTCCGCCCCGTCTCCGCCACCAGAGGAGGCCACCGACGAGGCCGAGGCCGAGGAGGAGCCAGCGGAGACGGCGCCGCCCGCCCCGACGACCGGCGAGCGACAGCCCCTCGCCGGCGGCGAGACCTGCCAGGGCCGCGGTGCCGCGCCTGCGGATCAGCCGCTTCGCGTACCACCAGGCGATCGCGCCGGCGATGGCATTCCGTTGAGATCTCGCCGTGCCCGCCATCAGCGGCGCTTCGGTGGTAGATGGATCGCCCTGCCGAGAGCGACGAGACCCGCTTCCTTGATCGCCTCCGACAGGGTCGGATGCGGCGCGATCCCGTCCGCGACCGTCTCGACGGTCGACTCGGCGTCGAGCGCGACGACGCCGACTTCGATCAGGTCGGTCGCATGCGGGCCGACGATGACGAGGCCGACCAACTCACCGTAGGCGGTCTCGTGGATCGACTTCACCCACCCGGCGGTCGTTCCCGACATGACGGCGCGCGCGTTCGCAACCCACGGAAACACTCCGACCGCGACGTCGTTGCCGTACCGCTCACGAGCCTCGGCCTCGGTCAGGCCCACGCCGGCGATCTCGGGGTCGGTGTAGATCGGGCGCGGAACCGCAGGGCTCCCGAGCGCCGCGTCGTGCCCCATTGCGTTCTCGGCGGCTATCTCTCCTTCGCGGAACGCGGTGTGCGCGAGTTGCCAACGCCCGGCGACGTCCCCCGCCGCGAAGATCGTGGGGATACTCGTGCGCATGTGATCGTCCGTCGCGATGCCTGCCCGTGAATCGGTCGGGACGCCGATCTCGTCCAGTCCGAGGCCTTCCACGAGGGGTGCCCGGCCGACCGAAACGAGCATCAGGTCGGCCTCGACCGATTCGCCGTCGCCGTAGCGCACGAGGAGATGGCTTCCCGCGTCCTCGACACCCGTGCACTGCTTCTCGAGATGGACGGTGATTCCCCGTTTCTTGAACGCTTTCTGCAGCTCCTTCGCGGCGTCGGCGTCCTCCTGTGGGATGAGTGTCGGCAACATCTCCACGATCGTCACCTCGCTGCCGAAGTGCGCGAAGATCGAGGCGAACTCGCAGCCGATGATTCCGCCGCCCAGAACGACGAGCCGTCGGTGGCACCGTCGTCTGCGCGAGCAGCCCGGTGGAGTCGACGCACTTCGGCGAATCGAGGCCCGGGATCGGCGGACGCACAGGGTACGACCCGGTCGCCACGATCGCGCTCTTGAAGGTGACATCGTCCGCTCCGTCGACGGCGATCGTCGTCGCGCTCGTGAAGCGGCCGGTGCCGCGAAGCCATTCGACTCCGTTCGCCTTCAACAGGCCGGCGACGCCCCCGGTCATCTGCTTGACGACCCCGTCCTTCCAGGCCGCCGCCTGGGTGAAGTCGAGCCGGGGATCGGAAACACCGACGCCGAGGTTGGCGAACGTCTCGCGGGCGTCGTGCAGAGCGTGCGCGGTCTGCACCCACGCCTTCGTGGGAATACAGCCGACGCGGAGACACGTGCCGCCGAGCTCGGGCTCTTTCTCGATGCAGACGACTTTGCCGCCGAGCTGAGCCGCGCGGATCGCGGCCGTATAGCCGGCTGGCCCTCCTCCGAGGACGGCGACGTCACATTCCATTCCGGTTCGACCTTTCGTTCCGAGGTTCGAGGACGATCGTACTCACGCGAGGCCGGCCCGGAGCGTCAGTGAGTCGGTGCTCTCGCCCACCTGGCTGAAACCCAGGTCCTCGTAGAGCGCGATTGCATTCGCGTTGTTGCGGTCGACGCTGAGGCTGACTGCCTCGTAGCCGTCGCTCGCCGCCTGCTCCAGCAGAGCCCCGAGCACGGCGCGACCGACACCTTTTCCGCGTGCGTTCGGAACGACCGCCACCGCGAGCTCGGGTGTCTCCTCGTCGACGAACCCGTATCCAGGTGCGCTCTTCTTGAAGAGACGGAACCACGCCGCCCCTACCGGAAACCCGTCGACGAGGCCGATCACGGCGGTGTCGCCGGGTCTCCCCCACGCCTTGACGTAGAGCTGCACCGGTCCGGCGCCGGCGTCTGGCTGCCGCTCCTTCCAGTAGTACGCGTGATGCAGCATGTCGCGCAGGAAGCGGACGTCCTGCGCTCCCCCTCTCCGAACGACGACCGTCACAACGTCCTACAGCGCGAGCGCGGGCTGCTCGATCAGCGCCACGAGCGTCCGCAGGAATTCGGCGCCGTCCGCTCCGTCGATCGCGCGGTGGTCGCACGTGAGCGTGGCATGCATGAGCGGCGCGATGCCCAGCTCGCCGTCGACGACGACAGCCGTCTGTTTCACAGCGCCCACCGCGAGGATTGCTACCTGCGGCGGGTTGAGCACGGCGACGAACTCCTCTACGCCGAACATGCCGAGATTCGAAATCGTGAACGTCCCGCCGTCCATGTCCTCCCTCGTCAGCTTTCCGTCGCGGGCCCGTGCGACGAGGTCCGCCCGCGACCGCGCGATCTCCTGGACGCTGCGCCGGTTGGCATCACGGATGACCGGTACGACGAGGCCGTTGGGAGCGGCAACGGCCATCCCGACGTGCGCGGCCGGATGCCGGTGAATCTCCTCGCCGGTGAACGTCGCATTGATCGCCCGGTGGCGAACCAGCGCGACGCCGACGAAGCGTGTGAGCAGATCGTTCACCGTCGGCTTGACGTCACCGTCTCCCAGTCGTTCGACGAGTTGCTCGCGAAGGTGCAATGCCTCGGTCATGTCGATCGAGACACCGAGTTGGAACACCGGCGCCGCCCACGCCTCGGTCAGCCGGCGCGCGATCGTCTTGCGCGTCGAGGTCATCGTCACGACTTCGATGTCGGCGGACTCGGCCGGAACCGAAGCGGGAGCGGTTTCGGACGGTTTGGCCGTCGCGGCGCCCTCGACGTCCTCTGCGAGAATACGACCGTCCGGGCCCGTGCCTGCGAGCGCGACGAGATCGATGCCGCGCTCGCGGGCGATCCGACGTGCCAGCGGAGAAGCCTTGATGCGGCCGGCGTTCGGCGTCGCCGCAGCGCCCGCGGGACCGCCGTTGCCGGCTGTCGCCGCTGGGGCTCGCGCCGGCCCGCCGATCGCGGCAGGCTTTTCGCTCGCCGCGTCGTCAGGCGCCTCCGGCTCAGCTCGGCCGCCGGCCTCCGGCTCCGGCCGCTGCTTCCCCTGTCCCGGGACCGGGTGCGCCTTCGTCGACCGTCGCGGCACCCCCGGGCGTGTCGATCACGGCGATCGTCGAACCGACCTCGACCTCACCTTCGGCGACGACGATCTTCAGGAGCACGCCGTCGACCTCGGACTCGACCTCCTGCGTCACCTTGTCCGTATCGAGCTCGTACAGCGGCTCGCTCTTGGCGACGGCGTCGCCCTCGGACTTCAGCCAGCGCACGATCGTGCCCGACTCCATGCCCTGGCCCAGCCTCGGAAGTTTGACCTCGGTTGCCATCAACGGATGGCGCCGGAGGAAGAGGACAGGGTGGCGAGCGGCTCTCCGACGACGGTGGCCATGCTCGTCATTATGCTGACGCGGGATGAAGCTCGTCGATCAATGGGGCACGGTCGAGGCGGGATTGCCCGACGGCTGGGACCAGGTTCGGCTGACGCTCACGACCGAGCAGCCGGGCGACCTCCCCCGTGCGGCCCAGGTTCTCGCCCCGATCAGCCCGGGCAAGGTCGGCGAGTCGCTCGTCTTTCCCGTGACCCGAGCTCCCGGTCCTCGGGGTGTTCAGACCGCCCTGCACCTGTTCCAACGGCTCGACCGAGAGCGGACGTGGTGTCTCCTGGAGCCGTCGGACGTCCGACTCGCCGACATCGTTGCGCCGGGCCGCGACGCCGCCGAGGCTGCGAGCTCGTCCGTGGCGGCGAGCTGGGACGCGGCACTCACGCCGCTTCCGTCGGACTGGACCGATCTCCTCTGCGAGCTCGAGATCGACTCGAGCACCCTCCTCGACCGGACCGCGCTCCTCTGCGCTCCCCTGAATCCGTCGCGGGTGGATTCGCGGCTCACCTTCTCGTTCCGCTGCTCCGGACGCTCCGGCTACGGCGTCTCGAGCACGATGGCCCGCCGGTGCTTCGAGCGCCTCGACGACGCAGCGGATCACCGGCCGGACGCGCGTTCTTCGCGTGCTGTCCGACACGGACAACGTCGACACCCAGGGGCCTGTCTGGCTCGTGGGCGGCAAGACGCTCTAGCTCAGCCGCGCAATTCAGCCGCGAACCGCTCGACGAGCGCCGCGACGACGCGCTCCCTGACGACGGCCGCATCACCGTCGGACAGCGTCCGATCCGGGACCTGCAACGAAAGGTGCATCGCGACGGACTTGCGCCCCTCGCCGGCCTGGTCGCCACGGTAGACGTCGAAGACGTGCGCGCTCCGAAGCTCGGGCGCCCCCGCCTCGAGAGCGGTGTCGACGAGCGAAGCGGCCTCGACATCCTCCGCCACCACGACGGCGATGTCCTGGCGGAGCGGGGGAAACGTGATGACGTCGTCGTAGAGCACACGTTCGGGGACTGGTGCCGTGAGCTCGACGAGATCGAGCTCGAAGGTCCCCCACGTTCCGTCGAGCAGAGCCGGGTGGAGTTCGCCGAGCCAGCCGGCGCCCGTCAGCGCGGCCTTGCCGGGATGGAGGAACGGCATGGTCGTCCGCACCGTCCGGAGCTCGAGATGCAGGGCGTCATAGAGCACCTCGACCGCTCCCCTCGCGGCCGAGAAACCGCCCGCGACGATGCCACCGACGCGCCAACGCTCGTCGGGCAGCGCGGCGCCGCTCGGGAGGTAGACCCGCGCCAGCTCGAACAGCGCAATCCCTTCGTTCCCGGCATCGACGTTCTCCGCCGCTGCGGCGATGAGCCCTTCGAGCAGGGTCGTGCGCAGGATCGCCTGCTCCCCGCTCATCGGATCCGGAAGCCGGATCGCGTCGGGATCCGGGTCGCGCGCGACGAGGCTCCACGTGTAGGCCTCGCTGAACCCGACCCCGACCAGAACGTCCTCGACGAGACGTCGGAACCGCTGGTCACGCGTCAGGTGCCCCACGACCGCGCGCCGGAGCGGCATCGTGCGAGGGACTCGGTCGAGCACGACGCGTGCGACCTCCTCGACGAGGTCGATCTCGCGCGTCACGTCGCGCGCGCGCCAGGTCGGGACGGTGACATCCCACGCGTCGGCGACCTCGAACCCGAGCGCCTCGAGAATCGCGCGCTGCTCGGCCGGTGCGACCTCGAGCCCGACGATCCGATCCGTCCGCTCAGGCCGTAGGTGCACCACGGGCCGCTCCGGGAGGCCGCCGTGCACGTCGACGCTTCCCGTCATCGTCGCGCCTGCCAGATCGACGAGCAAGCGGCTGGCAAGCAGGGCGGCAGGCTCGGCGAGATACGGATCGACGCCCTTCTCCCACCGGTTCGAGCCCTCCGTGCGCAGCGCGAGCCGCTCCGACGTGCGAAGAATTCCGATCGGCTCGAAGTTCGCAGCCTCGAGCAGGACGTCGGTCGTGGCGTCGCTGACCTCGCTCTCCTGCCCCCCCATGATCGCCGCCAGAGCCACCGCCTTCGAGCCGTCCGTGATCAGGAGGTCGCGCTCGTCGAAGGTGCGCTTGGTGCCGTCGAGCAGGCGCAGCTCCTCGCCCTTCTCGGCGCGACGGACGACGATGCGGCCGCCGTCGAGCAGCGACCGGTCGAAGGCGTGGAGAGGGCTTCCGTACACGTGCATGACGTAATTCGTCACGTCGACCACGTTGGAGATCGATCGCATCCCCGCGGCATGGAGACGGGCTCGCAGCCACATCGGAGACTGGCCGACGGTGACTCCCGCGAACGCTCGCCCGATGTACCGTGGGCAGCCGCCGGGGTCGTCGATCGTGACATCGACCTCCACCGGGTTCTCGACCGGTGGATCGGAGACGACGATGGGCAGCAACTCACCGTCGAAGAGCGTCGCCACCTCCCGCGCGAGGCCGACCATGGAAAGCAGATCGACGCGGTTCATCGTCGGGGTGCAGTCCAGAACCTCGTCGCGGACCGGGAGGACGTCGGCCAGCGGCGTGCCCGGCTCGATCCCATCGGGCAGCAGCATGATCCCGGCGTGGTCGGATCCGAGGCCGATCTCGTCCTCCGCCAGGATCATCCCGCGCGACAGCTCACCGCGAAGCGGCCGCTCGTCGAGCGGCGCCGGGAAGCCCGGTAGGAGGACGCCGGGAAGGCCGACCGCGACGGTCGCGCCGATGCCGAAGTTCCAGGCCCCGCAGACGATCTGCCTCGGTTCGCCCTCCCCCACGTCGACCTGGCAGAGCTGCAGCTTGTCGGCATTCGGATGCTTGTCGGCCGCGACGACCTTGCCGACCCGCAGGTGCGAGAGGTTGTCACCGGTGTCGGCGACGCCGATCGCGATCACGCGCTCGACCTCGAGGGACGAGACGGCAAGCCGGCGCGCTATCTCGGCCGCCGTCGCGTCGACGCGGACGTACTCGCGGAGCCAGGACAGAGGCGCGCGCATCAGAACTGCCTCGAGAAACGAAGGTCGTTGCGCCAGAGCTCGCGCAGGTCGGGGAACTCGTGTCGCAGCATCGCGATCCGCTCGAGCCCCCAGCCGAACGCGAATCCGCTGTAGCGCTCGGGGTCGTACCCGACGAGCTCGAAGAGCTTCGGGTCGACCATTCCCGCTCCTCCGACCTCGATCCAGCCCGAGTGGCGACAGACGGGGCACCCGGCGCCGTCGCACACGTGGCATGAGACGTACGCTTCGATCGACGGCTCGGTGAACGGGAAGAAGTGCGTGCGGAAGTCGGTTCGGCGCTGCTCCCCGAACAGCTTCCGCAGTAGGAAGTCGAGCGTCCCCGTCAGGTCGGCGAGCGTGATTCCCTCATCGACGGCGAGCCCTTCGACCTGGTGGAAGATCGGCGAATGGGTGGCATCGGGGGTGTCGCGGCGATAGGTGCGGCCGAGGGAGACGATGTAGACGGGCGGATCCTGCTGCTCCATCGTCCGAATCTGCGACGGAGAGGTCTCGGTTCGCAGCACGGTCTCGTCGTCGAGGAACAGCGATGCAGACGGGAATCGCGCAGGATGCCCCGGTGGAAGGTTGAGCGCGTCGAAGTTGTAATGCGTCGTCTCGACCTCGCGGCCGTCGACGACGCCGTATCCGAGGCCGAGGAAGACGTCCTCCACCTCGCGTCTGATCTGG
Organism: uncultured Thermoleophilia bacterium; assembly: GCA_963721955.1. Taxonomy (GTDB): domain Bacteria; phylum Actinomycetota; class Thermoleophilia; order Gaiellales; family Gaiellaceae; genus Gaiella. Next base: position 194,741 of record CAVRKG010000004.1, read on the forward strand.
GAGATCAGGTGCAGCCGCCCGCGATCGTAGCCCCCGGCCGGCAACGTGACGTCGACGCGTTCGGTCTCGAGACGCAGGTCGAGCTCCGCCCTCGCCAGCTCTTCCTCCCGGGCGGCGATGGCCGCCTCCAGCCGCTCCCGCGCGGCGTTCAGCGACATCCCCGACTCACGGTCTCGCACCTCGCGCAACGCCTGCTTGATCGCGCTCTTCCGGCCGAGGTACTCGACGCGAACCGCCTCGATCTCGGCCGTGGACGACGCCGCCGCGGCGGCGGCCAGTCCCTCTCGCTCGAGTGCCCCGGCGTCCATCAGAGGCCGAGCGTACCAACGCGCTCGCCGGGGGATACCAGGCCTAGACTGCCTGCGTGGCGCTCTACGACTCCATCGCAAGGATCTACGACCCGTGGAGCGCGTCGGTCGTCGAGGACATCTCCTTCTACGTCGACGAGGCTCGTGACTGCGACGGACCCGTCGTCGAGCTCGCCGTCGGATCGGGACGCATCGCCGTGCCGATCGCGCAGTCGGGGAAAGCCGTGATCGGCGTCGACCTCTCGAGTGGAATGCTCTCAGTCGCCCGTGCGCTTGCGAAGGAGCGCGACGTGGAGGACCTCGTCGATTTCCGCGTCGGTGACATGCGCCGGCCCCCGGTGAGCGAGCGGGTGCAGCTCGTCATCTGCCCGTTCAGATCGCTGCTCCACATGCCCGATGAAGAGCAGAAGCTCCGCGCTCTGCGCGCCGCACGGTCTCTGCTCGAGACCGGCGGACGCCTCGTCTTCGACGTGTTCGCCCCGAGCCAGGAGGACATCACCGAGACGAACGGCATCTGGCTCGAGCGCGAGCCGGAGATCTTCGAGCGAGCCGACTGGGACGAGGCCAACAGGACCCTGCGTCTCTCCGTCCGGTCGGGCGACGCAGCGACGGCCATGGAGCTCCATTGGCTCTCGGCGGTCGAGTGGCGCCGGCTGATCGACGAGGCCGGCTTCGACGTCACGGCGCTGTATGGCTGGTTCGACCGCCGTCCGTTCAACGGCGACGAGGACATGATCTGGGTGTGCACGAGGCGTGAGGAATGATCGACTCGGGCCCGCAAACCACCTCGCCCGCCACCGTGTAGAGTCTGCCTCGTGATTGCCGTCTGGATCATCCTCGGTTTGGTCGTCGTGCTCGCGCTGTACGTGATCGCGCTCTACAACGGCCTCGTCCAGAAGCGGAACCGCGTCGACAACGCATGGTCGCAGATCGACGTGCAGCTGAAACGACGTCGCGATCTCATCCCGAATCTCGTCGAGACCGTCAAGGGGTACGCGGCGCACGAGCGCGGCACGTTCGAGGCGATCACGCAGGCGCGGGCGGCAGCGGCCGGAGCACAGACCCCGGCCCAGTCCGCCATGGCGGAGGGCATTCTCAGCCAGGCACTCGGACGCCTCTTCGCGGTCGCCGAGGCGTACCCCGACCTGAAGGCGAGCACGAACTTCCTCGACCTCCAGGCGCAACTGAAAGACACCGAGGACAAGATCTCGATCGCGCGACAGGTCTACAACGACACGGTGTTGACCTTCAACAACGCGATCCAGGTCTTCCCGGCCGTCCTGATCGCGGGAATGTTCGGGTTCACGAGGCGGGAGTTCTTCGAGGTGCAGGACGCGGCCGACCGGGAGCTTCCGACGGTCAGCTTCCAGCCCGACGCCCCGGCCGCTCCCACCGCCGGTGATGCGCCCACGCCGCCTAGCACCTAGCCTCCTCGCGGCGACCCTCGCCGCACTGTGGATCACGGGGGCGGCAGCCGCAAAGTCGTTCACACTCCCTCAGGCCGACGTTTCGGTGACCGTCGCCACGGACGGCAGCCTCGTCGTCGACGAGCGGATCACCTACGCGTTCAGCGGGCCGTTCAGCGGCGGCTACCGGGAGATCCCGCTTCGGGCCGGCGAGTCGATCGGCGACGTCCGTGTCAGCGAGAACGGGCGCGCATTCGAGCCCGGCGCCTGCACCGACCTCGGCTGCTCGGACGCGCCAGACACGTTCGGAACCACGATCGTCGGCGACGCCGTCCGCATCGTCTGGCACTACCGCGCAGCCGACGAGTTCCGCACGTTCGTCGTCCACTACCGCCTCAAAGGGCTCGCGGTCGCGTACGACGACGTCGTGGACGTCAACCTCCAGGTGTGGGGATCCGAGTGGTCGGAATCGCTCGGACGCCTCACCGCATCCCTCGTCGCTCCGGACACCGTGATGCGAGCCTGGGGCCACCCGGTCTACGTCCGTGGCGACGTGCAACTCGTCGGCAAGAGGGCTGTCCTGCGGGCGCTCGACGTCCCGCCGGGCCAGTACGTCGAGCTCCGCACCGTCCTCCCGCGTTCGGCGTTCACCTCGACGGCCGGGATGCGCGTCGCCTCGGGAGCCGGACTGCAGAAGATCGTGGCCGAGGAAACGGCCGACGCTGCCCGGTTCGAGCGCGACCGCGAGCGGATCGACAACGCCAAGCGGCACCCGTGGCGATACGCCGTCTACCTCTTGCTTCTCGGCACGGTCCCCGCGTTCCTCGTCACGGGTGGCGTCTTCCTGCTCTACGGACGCGAGATCCGAACCGGATACGACCGCGAATACGAACAGGAGCCGCCGACCGAAACCGAGCCCGCACTCGTACCCATGCTCCTACGGCAGGGCGGTGACGCCGGCTCGTTCGAGTTCACGGCGACTCTCTTCGATCTGATCCGCCGCGGCGTGTTCAGCACGACACCGGTCACGACGGAACGGAAGACCTGGGCCGGGCTGCGGAGCGAGAGCGTTTCCGATCTCGAGGTGCGCGCCGGGAACCCCGACGTGCCGCTGACGAGCTGGGAGAAATCGGTGAAGAAGGTCGTCGACGGTGTGATCGAGCCCGAGGGGTCCGAGCGCCTGTCGCGGTTCCGCGAACGGATCGAAGAGAACCGGGAGACGATGAGCAAGCACTTCACGTCGTTCAAGGCGGACGTCGGTGCGGAGGCCGGCAAGCGCCGGTGGTTCGTCTCGAGCGGCGTGCTCCCCCTCGTCGTCGCGTTGCTCGCATTCGGCGGCCTCGGGGCACTGTTCGTCGTCCTCGCCGCGAACGGATGGCGCCCTGTCTATCCACGCTGGAGCGATGTCGTGCTGATCGGCCTCGCCGTCGCCGCCTTCGTCAACACAGCGATCGTGATCGGCGCCCTCACCCAGCGCAAGATCTGGCGCCGCCGCTCGCCCCGAGGGGAGGAGGAGGCCGAGCGCTGGGCCGCCTTCCGCCGGTATCTCACCGACTTCCCGCGCCTGCAGGAGGCGCCGCCCGCGACGCTCGCACTCTGGGAGCGCCTGCTCGTGTACGGCATCGCCTTCGGAATCGCGGAGCGGGTGCTCCAGGCCGCCCACATGACGATGCCGGAGGAGCTCGCGCAGGCGTCCTCGATCTACTGGATCTCGAACGGCGGCGGGCTCGGAACGGGGGCGTCGTCCCTCGCGATCGGCGACCTTGCATCCGGGTTCGGCTCGGCGCTCGCGCCGCCGTCGTCGGGCTCCGGTGGAGGAGGCGGCGGCTTCTCCGGGGGTGGCGGAGGCGGCGGCGGAGGCGGCGGCGGAGGCGCCTGGTAGGCCGACGGAGCCTCAGAGACGACTGCGCGAGACCTCGTAGAGCGCGATTGCGCCGGCCGCGGCAACGTTGAGGGACTCGGCGTCACCCGGCATCGGGATCGCGGCGAGCACGTCGCACGACTGGAGCACGCCCTCGGGGAGGCCGGCCCGCTCGGCGCCCAGCACGATCGTCACCGGCGGGGCCAGGTCGACGTCCGCGAGCGTGACGTCGCCGCTCGTGTCGAGTGCGACCTGTCGGCCCGGCCGCGCCGCCCACGCGAGGAGCGGGACCCGGAAGATGGCACCGGCGCTGGCGCGGAGCGCCTTCTGCGAGAGCGGGTCGGCACAGCCGTCGGAGAGCGACACTGCCGCACCGAACGCGTCCGCAGACCGAATCAGGGTGCCGACGTTGCCGGGGTCGGACAGCTGCCAGAGCGCGAGGCAGATCTCTCGCTCTCCCGCAGGCAGTGCGTCGTGTCGGAAGATCCCGATCGCGCGAGGTGGATGCGGCAGCGTCGAAACATCGGCGAGCAGCTCGGGCTCCACGTTCTCACCGGCGATCAGCAACTCGACCGGCTCGATGCCCGCGGCGAGCGCGGCGTCGCAGAGGTCCTCCCCCTCGCAGGCGAAAAGGCCCGTTTCGACGCGGTCCTTCTTTCGCTGCAGCGCGCGAACGAGCTTCAGCTTCGGATTGTCCTTCGACGTGATCACGCGTCGCGCCAGTCGATCCAGTTGCCGTGGAAGTCCACGAGGGCGACGAGGCGCTCCCGCTGTGGCCAGATCCGCAACTCGAGCTCCCAGTGGCGATCGTCGGGTACCTCACGCTCCTCCCGGCGGCGGGAAGAGACCCAGGCGAGCGGGCGCCCGTCCGCGGCAGCGTGATCGAGCGACCGGATCAGCTCGTCGTAGCGCTCCTGCTCCAGGTACCCCGTCGAGGCGGTCTGGAAGACGACGGTGACGGTGTCGGCATTTCGCTCCGCGAGCATCCCGGGCAGGAGCTCGACGTAGTCGCCGGCGACGAGCTCGGGCGGGCTCGGCGCCTCGCGGAACGTGGCGATCGCGGCATCGAGGCGGGACAGCGCGCGCCTCGAGCCCAGGCCACACGAAGCTGTGCAGACAGCAGGACGCCGTCGCTCGAGGTGACGTCGATCGGTGCCAGGTCGATGCCACGACGCGACCGAACGTCGAGCTCGGCACGAAGGAGCGAGGCGGGTACGCGTCCCCGCTCGACCACCTCGAACGCAAGGCGTGCACCGGAATCGCCGTAGACGCCCTCCGCATACCGGTAGTGGTAGCGGTCGAAGACGAGGTTCAGCCCCGCGCTCGGCCCCAGCTCGATCAGCTCGAGCGGTGAGTTCGTCTCGCTCGCGATCGTGAGGAACGCCGGTAGCAGAGCAACGCACCGTTGCGTCTCGTTCGTCTGGACACCTTGCTCGCGGAAGAACCGCGCCAGCGTGCCCGCGTGCTCGTCGAGCGTCGCCGTGAAGTCGTCGAAGTGGCCGCTCAGAGCGCCGGGTGCGACCCCCGCGAGGACGTGATGGTGCACGGCGGCGAACAGGCGCAGCCCGATGTCCCACGACGTGTCGTCGCCGATGACGCCTCGAGCGGCTTCGGGGTCCTCGGCGAGGTGCTCAGCCAGCCGGGCGTACACGGGCGAGCCGAGCTGCGCGAAATGGGCCGCCTGCAGGCGGAGGTTCTCCGCCTGCGCCTCCGTGGAGCTCAGGCTGCCTCGGCGTCGGTGTCTGTCGTGAGGGCGGCCTTCGCCTGCTCCGCAACGGCGGCGAATGCCGCCGGATCGGCAACCGCGATGTCGGCGAGCGACTTGCGATCGAGCTCGATCCCGGCCTTGTGAATGCCCGACATGAACTGGTTGTACGAGAGGCCGTGCTGCCTCGCGGCCGCGTTGATCCGGACGATCCAGAGGCGCCGGAAGGTTCGCTTCTTGTTCTTGCGGTCGCGGTACGCGTAGGTCAGCGAATGCTCGACCTGCTCTTTCGCGTACGTGTAATGCGAGTTCTTGAGACCCCAGTACCCCTTCGCCTGGTCCAGGACCTTGCGCCGCTTCTTGCGCGCGGCAACGGATCGTTTCACTCTGGGCATCTACTTCAACCCCAGGAGGCGCTTGACTGCGGGGACGTTGACCTTCGCCACCGGCTGATCCTTGCGGAAGCCGCGTTTACGCTTCGAGCTCTTGTGCTCGAGGTTGTGGCTCTTCATCGCGTGGCGCCGGATCAACTTGCCCGTTCCGCTCACCTTGAAGCGCTTCTTCGCTCCGCTTCCCGTCTTTACCTTCGGCATCTGGCTTCACTCCTGCGTTCTTCGTCGGTCCGAAGACCATGACCATGTTGCGACCATCGATCAGAGGAGGCTGCTCGATCTGCCCGACCTCTTTGATGTCCTCCGCGAGACGCATCAGCAGATCCCGCCCACGCTCGGGATGCAGGTTCTCCCTGCCCCGGAACATGATCGTGACCTTGACCTTCGCCCGCCCGTTGAGGAAGCGAACGACGTGGCCCTTCTTCGTCTCGTAGTCGTGGATTCCGATCTTCGGTCTGAGCTTGATCTCCTTGACGTTGATCTGTGACTGGTGCTTCCGGGCGACTTTCGCCTTCTGTTCCTGCTCGTAGCGGTACTTGCCGTAATCCATCACCCGCGCTACGGGCGGGTCTGCCTGGGCCGCCACTTCGACGAGGTCGAGGTTTCGGCTGTACGCGTACTCGCGCGCCTCGTCCGTCGACTTGATCCCGATCTGCTCGCCGTCCTCGCCGACGAGCCTCACGTTCGGCACCCGAATCTGGTCGTTGATCCGCTCCGTCTGGACGACGGGCCGTGTCCTGTCCTCAGGACGGCGCCGGGGTCTCAAAGGCTTCTCACCAAGCTGACTCTCTCTTCAAAACTGTGCTGATCCTTCCTGTAAACGCCAGAAACCTGTTCGAACATGCGAAAAAGCCGCTGGCAGGCAGCGGCACCGTTCCCTCGTCCTTCGACTCGGTTGAACCCGCGCAGCCCATGGCTCCGGAGGTGAGGGTAACGGCCCCTACTTTGCAGGGCACAAGCGTAGCAGGGCACGGGGCGCCGCGCTGCGATCGTCACGCACGCGAAGGGGCGACGGCGTCGGCGAGATCGGCCAGCAACTCGTCGAGCGAGCGGGTCGACTGGCCCTCCCCCCGCGTCCTCACGGCGAGCGCCGCCTCCGACTCGCGGTCGCCGAAGACGACGACGACCGGGATCTTCTCGAGCTCGCTGTCGCGGATCCGCTTGCCGAGCGTCTCGTCCCGCGCGTCGACGTCGACGCGAAACCCTGCCGCGCCGATCCGGTCCGCAACCGCCTTGGCACCTTCCCGGTGCTGCTCGCTGACGGCGAGCACCCTGACCTGTACCGGCGCGAGCCAGAGCGGGAACGCGCCTCCGAAGTGCTCGATGATGATCCCGATGAACCTCTCGAGCGACCCGAAGAACGCGCGGTGGACGACGAAGACAGGATGTTCGCGGTTGTCGGGCCCCATGTAGGTGAGGTCGAACCGCGCGGGCATCTGCGCGTCGAGCTGGATCGTGCCGAGCTGCCACGAGCGAGCGAGCGCGTCGGTGATGTGAAGGTCGATCTTGGGCCCGTAGAACGACCCCTCGCCCTCCCCGACGAAGTACTGGATCGAGTGCCGCTCCAGCGCCTCGACGAGCTTGCCCTCCGTGAAGTCCCACTCGTCGTCGCTTCCGAGCTTGTTCTCGGGCCGTGTCGAGAGCTCGGCCCGTGGTTCGATCCCGAAGAGGCCGTAGAGGTAGCGGAGGTATTCGAGACAACCGTCCAACTCGCCGTCGATCTGCTCCTCGGCGCAGAAGATGTGGGCGTCGTCCTGGGTCACGTACCTGACCCGCGTCAGCCCGTGCAGCGCGCCGGCGAGTTCGTTGCGGTGGAGCGGCGCCGCCTCGGCGAAGCGCAACGGCAGATCACGGTAGCTCCTCAGCTGGCTGCCGAACAGAAGCATGTGCCCTGGACAGTTCATGGGCTTGATCGCGTACGTGTGGTCGTCGTCGATCGGGATCAGGAACATGTTCTCGCGGAACTTCTCCCAGTGGCCCGACGTGATCCAGAGCGCCCTGTCGTAGATCAGCGGAGTCTTCACCTCCGAGTAGCCACGGCGCGCGTTCTCGCGGCGGCGCAAGTCCTCGAGGGCGTTGAAGATCGCCATGCCCTTCGGATGCCAGAAGGGCGAACCGGGCGAGTGCTCGTCGAAGTGGAAGAGGTCGAGTTGGGTGCCGAGCCGCCGATGGTCGTTGGCGCGGGCCAACTCGAGTCGCTCGAGGTGGACCTCGAGATCCTTCTGCCTGAAGAACGCCGTCCCGTAGATGCGCGTCAGCTGCTGGTTCTTCTCGTCGCCTCGCCAGTACGCGCCTGCGAGCGAGGTCAGCTTGAAGGCCTTGATCGGGGCTGACGTCTGCAGGTGTGGGCCGCGACAGAGATCGGTGAAGTCGCCCTGCGTGTAGAGGGAGATCTGCCCCTCCGCCGTTTCCACGAGCTCGACCTTGTAGCGCTCGCCCTCGGCACTGAACCGCGCACGCGCCTCCTCGGCGGAGATCTCCTCGCGCTCCCAGGAGCGCCCCTCGGTGAGCTCCCGCTCGACCTCGGCCTGGATCGCCTCCAGGTCGGTATCGCTGATCGGAGACGGAAACTCGAAGTCGTAGTAGAAGCCGTTCTCGATCGGTGGCCCGATCGCGACCTTCACCCCCGGATGGAGCCGACGCACGGCTTCCGCGAGTAGGTGGGCGGCAGAGTGTCGCAGCACTGCGAGCGCGTCGGGGTCCTGCGTATCGCGTGTCGTCAGGATCTGGAGCGTCGCCCCGTCGGGGAGAGGTAGCCGCAGATCCTGTGCCACCCCGTCGGCCTTCACGAGCACGGCCTGCTCGGCGAGCTTCGGCCCGATCGCGCGAGCCGCGTCCAGGCCGGTCGCACCGTCGGGCAGCTCGAGCTCGGTCGCATCGGGAAGGATCGCCTTCATCGCCGAACCAGGATAGTTGCCGCCACCGAGGTTCACCCGTCCGAGCGATGGCGTTCGGCAGGGCGGCATGCCGACGAATCAGGTGATGCCGTTGCCCGTCTACACGGGTCCGTTCGGGACCGCTCAGGCCGAAAGGCTCCTGTGGCGGGCCGGGTTCGGGCCACGCCGCGGCGAGGCCGCGAGCCTTGCGCGTCTCGGGCTGGACGAGGCCGTTCGATCGCTCACGCACCCGCCCGCCGAGCGCTGGCACGGGCCGAGACCACGCGACGAGAAGGGCCGGCCGCTCGCCCCCGCCGACGCCTGGGGCCACGACCATCTCTGGTGGCTCGATCGCATGGTCCGCACCCGCCGACCACTCGTCGAACGCATGACGCTCGTCTGGCACGACTGGTTCGCGACGTCGAACGCGGGCGTCGGCTCGCAGAAGCTGATGCTCGACCAGAACCGGCTGCTGCGGCGCCTCGCACTCGGCAAGTTCGATCGGCTGCTCGTGTCGATGACGGCAAACCCCGCCATGCTCGTGTGGTTGTCGGGCACCGACAACCGCAAGGGCGCCCCGAACGAGAACTACGGCCGAGAGCTGATGGAGCTGTTCACGCTCGGAGAGGGCAACGGGTATTCGGAGCGCGACGTCCGCGAACAGGCCCGTGCCCTGACGGGGTGGACGAGCACCTGGAAACGAAACAAGGGCCAAACCGACTTCCGCTTCGACATGGAGCGCCATGACGCGGGCACGAAGGTCGTGTTCGGAAAGAAGGGGACGTTCACGTGGCGCGACTCCGTCTCACTCGTCGTTCACCACCCTGCCCATGCACCGTTCTTCGTGTCGAAGCTGTGGAGCTACTTCGTGCCGGAGCCTCCCGACGCGCCCACGCGGGCGGCCCTCGCGGAGCTGTACACGAGCAGCGACTTCGACGTCCGGCCGGTCCTGGAAGCGATCCTGCGGCACCCGCGGGTCTATACGGGCCCGCGCATGGTGAAGCCACCGATCGTCTACCTCGCCGGGCTCCTGCGCACCCTCGGGCGTGGCATCGACACGTCTGCCTGGGTCTGGCTCTCCGAGGGCGCCGGCCAGCGTCTCTTCTATCCGCCGAACGTGGCGGGCTGGAATGACGAGCGCTGGCTCGACACGAACACGTTCCGTGGACGCTGGTCGATTGCGAACGAGGCGCTCTCGAAGTTCACGGTGGAGCAGAAGAAGGGCAAGAAGCCACCGAAGGTCTCGAGCGACCCCGAGCAGATCGTCCGCGGTGCCCTCGCGCTGTTCGGCAACCCGACGATCCGCAAGGAGACGCACGGAGCGCTGCTCGCATTTGCACGGACCTCGCTGAAGAACGCAAACGGCTGGAAGGCGGACGCCTACCCGCCACTCGTGACGAACGCCGTGCGTCAGCTCCTCGCTGTGTCCCCCGACCTCCAGACCTGCTGAGGAGACGAGCCGATGCCTTGCTGCGACGAGCACTCCCGCGCCGAACTGTTGCGCCGCGGAATCGCGAAAGCGGGCAACGGCCTGCCTGCGATCGAGGCCGGTATGCCGCGGCCGGCGGGAACGGGCCTCGACCGGAGAACGTTCATCGCGCGGAGCGTCGGACTCGCGCTCGCCGTGTACGGTGGCTCGGCCTTACGGCCGCGCGCGTTCGAGGAGGGCATTGCAGCGGCCGCCGCCGCTGGCGGGAATCAGCGCGTGCTGGTGTCCGTGTTCCTCGACGGCGGCGCCGATTCGCTCTCGCTGCTCGCGCCCGTCGAGGATCCGCTCTACCGGTCGCTGCGACCCCGGCTCGGGCTCGCCCCCGCTGCCGGAACGGCATTTCTCGAAGACCCGTCGCTGATGTGGCATCCATCGCTCGCGCCCCTCGCACAACTCCACGGCGAGGGCAAGGTCAACGTGATGCCGGGAATCGGGTACGACCACCCGAACCAGTCGCACTTCACCTCACGGCACTTCTGGGAGGTCGGTGCGGCGGACGAGCGGCTGGCGACCGGCTGGCTCGGACGCTACCTCGACCGGGTGGGGCGCCAGGACAACCCACTCCAGGGCCTGTCGCTCGACTGGAGCCTGCAGCCATCCCTCGCGACGTCGAGGATGCCGGTGGCGGCGGTCGACGCCCCGGACCGGTACGACTTCTGGGCCCGCGGTGTCTGGGGCGAGGTCGGCAACAGCATGATCGACACCGTCGCCCGACTCGGCGGACTCCCCTCGCACGGCGATCCCGGCTTGCGGCAGGCGACGGACGCCGCGCGCCAGTCGTCGCAGCTCTACCACCAGCTGACGCCCTTTCGGCCGAAGGACGACGAGCCGGCATTCACGAGCCCCGTCGAGTACCCGGATACGGACGATCGATTCCCACGTCGTCTGGCGGGGCTCGCCGCGATGCTCACCGCCGGCCTCCCGCTCCGGGTCGTCGCGCTCACGGCGCCGGGCCACTACGACACGCACGACGACCAGGCCCAGGATCTGTCCGACGGCCTCAAGCTGACCGCCGACTCGCTCCTTGCGTTCCAACGCGACCTCGAGGCACGAGGGCTCGCCGACCGCGTGCTCGTGCATGTCTGGTCGGAGTTCGGCCGACGCGCCAAGGAGAACGGCTCGGCGGGCACCGACCACGGCGCGGCGGGAACCGGGTTTCTGGTCGGGTCGAAGGTATCGGGCAAGATGATCGGCGAGTTCCCCGGGCTCGCCAAGCTGGATGCGGACGGGAACCTGCGTGCGACGGCCGACTTCCGCGGGCTCTACGGCGCGATCCTGGAGGACTGGCTCGGGACCGACGCGGACGCGATCATTCCGGGCGCGCGGAAGTTCGCGCGACCGAAGATCCTGCGATGAGACGCCGGGCCGCGATTGTCGCCGTCGCCGCGCTCGTCCTCGTCCCGTTCACGGCAGCAGCACCACGGCCTGCGACCTCTGCTCCCGCGCGGGTCCAGGTATCCGCCGGTGAGTTCACGTTCGCCGTCTCCCGCTCGTCGATCAGGACCGGCCCGGTGATCGTCCAGCTCGTCGACTACGGCGAGGACGATCACGACCTCGCGTTGCGTCGTGTCGGGGGCAAGCGGACGTACCGGATCGGCATCGTCCACCCTGGGATGACGGGCGAGCTCGAGACGCGCCTCCAGCCGGGCCGCTACGTGCTGTGGTGCACGCTCGCGGATCACCGCTCGCGCGGGATGAGCGCGAGTGTTGCGCGTCGTCGGCCGCGCCCGCTCGTAGGGCGCGGCCCGGCTCCTTCCCACGCCGTACGACGACAGCACCCTCAAGAAGGCATCTCCGCGTCCACGACGTCGCGGGCATCACTCGTTCGCGGGACTCCGAAAGGGTGATGGCCGCGGTTCGACAACTGCCGATACCAGCAGAGATGCCATCCGAACAGAAGAACCGATGAGCTCCCTGGCCAATGTCGACGACCTCGCGAAGCTCTCCGATCGCGAGCTCGCCCGGTTGATCGACGCCCTCGAGGCCGAGGAGGACGACGCCTCGAAACGCCGCCTGCGTCTGCACGACCGCATCGACTTCGTCCAGACCTCGCCGGACTTCGAACCGGAGGCAGCAGCCGAGATGCTGGCATCCCTCCAGGCGTCGGAGCACGAGCTCTCGACTCGGCGGCTGGAGCTGCACGAGCAGATCGACGAGGTCCGCGCCGAGCGCACCCGCCGCCGCTCCGTCTAGCCGGCGGCGACGGTCGACCACCGACCATCGCATCTCCACAGCTGCACGCCTTCACTGTTAGGCTGGCCCTGTGAGCGATCGTCATCGGTGCGAGCCGACCGAACGCACCCGATGAGCAGGAATGCCGAGGCGTTCGACGCCTGGATCCGCTCGACGTTCGTCGAGTTGAATACCGCGCTCGAGGACCTGTACTACGCGCAGGAAATCCGTGCCGACGTCGAGCATGTCGGCCACGACCTCAAGCAGGAGATTCTCGAAGAAGGGCGCGAGTTCGTTCGTGCACTCGCGGTCGAGGGCAACACCGACGAAGGGTTCGATCGGGCTTTTGACCTGATGGGCAACCTCGGTCTCTACATGGCCTCGTTGCGCCGGCACGAGTTGACGAACCCGGCATTGGAACAGCGCTCACCGCACGAGGAGGCGACTGCACTCGGCCTGAACGTCGGCGCCTCGATCGGCATGGTGCCGCGGTTCGCGACCAGTCATCTGGCGACCCACAACACCGCACACGACGGGCGCCAGAAGACGTTCACCTCGCTCCACGACGAAATGCTCTTTCTCGTCTACAACACGCGTGGCATCTTCGCGTACAAGCGTGCCGCCGACGCGCTCGTACGGATCGCTCCGATCGGCATCTCGCACCCCGTTGCAGAAACGCTGTTCGACGACGCGCGCCGAGCGCTCGAAGATGTCTCGACATTCAACGACGCCCTCTTCGCGGAGCTCGATGTCGACCGCTTCTTCTTCAGTGTCCGGCCCTACTACAAGCCGTACCGCGTCGGCCGCCAGGAGTATCGCGGCGCGAACGCCGGCGACTTCTCGGGAATCAACGAGATCGATCTCCTGCTCGGCCTCTGCCGCGGCAACGACCCCCACTACTCGCAGCTGCTCGTCGAGAAGATGCTCTTCATGCGGCCGGAGGACCAGGCGAGCCTCCGCGACGCGATGCGACGACGGAGCTTCCTCGACCAGTTCCTGGACCACCTCGAGACGAGCGGCTCGAGCCACTGGTTCCAGCACAACGCCGCGGCGTTCCTGCGCACCTGCGATGCGCACGGTAGGACCGCTGCACAGCACCATGACCAGCTCGTCGCCCGCTTCATCGAGGCGCCGTCGAAGGCGCTCGACGAGCGACACCTCGCCCAGGTAACGGCGAGCGGCCCACCACTACCAGTGCTGCTCGCCTCACTCGAGGTTCTGCGCGACCTCCGCCTCGCGGCCCCGCGCGACGACATCGCGTCGCGCCACGACGACATGCAACGCCTACGGGCCGCCGTCGAGCACGACTGAGACCGCACCGACGCGGCTCGAGACGGAACGAGGAGAGGCCCCTCGCGGAGCCTCTCAGTTCGTGGATATGGCGTGGTTCCTGGTGTTGCGGTGATGGGCGCTACTGGGCTCGAACCAGTGACCCCCAGCTTGTCGAGCTGGT
>CAVRKG010000005.1:0-2389490 GCA_963721955.1 uncultured Thermoleophilia bacterium
TAAAACATCAGCAGCTCGACATGGGCGCCCTGGGCGGCGGGGGAGTCCACGTCACTCACGTGGTTTTCAAAGCCGATCGGCGATCCGTGACATCGCGGCAGCCTCATCGGCGCTGATCCCCCAACAGATCGCCGGAGATTGCCAGCGGCACCCGAGCGCCCAGCGAATGCGTGACCACCGCCGGCCGCCGGTGACCGTGTGCCTGGTGAACTCCCGCCTCGTCCAGCGTGCCCAAGCCGCCGCATCACCGGGGCTCGCCGACTCGTCCGCACTGCCTTCGTACGCGATCACCGGCACGTCGAGCCGGTCCGACTCGGTCCAGGGCTGGTAGCACGAGGTGGCTACCGCAAGGTCGGCGCGCGACCCGGGGCAGGAACGCTGCCATCGCGTCGGCATTGCTGATCAGCTCCTCGGGAGTGGCGATAGCCACGCGCGCAGCGCCTCGAGCAATTCCTCATCGCTCGCATCGTCCGGCACCCCGGACAGGTCCGGTGGCGGGGTAGCGGCCACCGCGACCAGCCGCAACCGCGGATCAAGCCCTAGCACCGGATCGGCCCGGCCCGGTTCGTCTACGAGCAAGCCGTAGGACCGGACGGCCGTGATGCCGGGTCGCGAGGCATACTGAACTCACTCGACACCGATTGAGAAGGAGGTCAGCCCGTGTTCTGGTGGCTGGTCCTGCTCGGGCTGGTGCTCGTGGTGTACCTGATGTACCGGCTGGCCAAGCGGATCAATGACATCGAATCCGACTCCGCCTATCAGTACGAGAACGCCCAGGGCCCCGGATACGGCTCGAAGTTCTTGAACATCCTGCGCGGCCGCGACCACGATTAGCAGCCGGCCGTGCGCTCGGACACCGACACCGAAGCCGCCGGGCGATGTCAGGGCTGTCGAGGTCGCTTACCGAGGGCCGGAGCATGCCGAGCTCGGTTCGCTCAGTGGCTCGATCAAGCCTGGATCAACTGGCGTGACCGCACCCGAGGCTTATCCGTTCGGCGGTCTCGCGGGTAGGAGCGCCTGCTAGCATCCCCTCGGCCGAATTGTCGATTCCCAGGCGTGCTGGCCAACGGGGCGCAGTAGCAGCAAGATGGCGGTTCAAAGCGTCCGATGTTCAACATGCGAAGACTCATACATGTGGATGACTACGTAGGTGCGTAGGCACACCTAGGCCAGGATTTGGCATGGAGGTTGACATGACTCAGCAAGTCGCGGTTCTCGATGATGAGCTGATTGTGGTTCGAACGCCGGAGGAATTTCACCGAGCTCCTCGCGCATACCAGAAGCTGCTGATCAGCCAGGTCATGATCAACAGCGAGGGCGAGCTGTCCGGCGGCGACGACTACACCATGGTGTTCCTTCCGCTGGCGCCCAACGCCGAGGAGCGTCAGGTCTGCGCCGAGCGTGCGGCCGAGGAGTACGACCATTACAAGATCGGCAAGAAGGTGCTGGCCGACATCGGCGTTGACACCACGTACATGGAGACCCAGCGGCTCGAGGAGCGCAACCTGTTCGCCGACCAGGGCCTGCACACCTGCACCACCTGGGCCGAGCGCGGCGTGTTCTCCTACATCGGCGAGGAGTCGGCGCTGCTGATGATCCGCGAGTTCGCCGAGAGCAGCTACAAGCCCTGGGCCGACGCGGTGCGCACCATCATCCTGGACGAGAAGGTCCACATCGCCCACGGCGCCCGGGTGTGCCGCAACCTCGCCGCCACCGAGGAGGGTCGCGAGCAGCTGCAGTACGCCGCTCGACCGGCTGTGGCCGACGTTCATAGGGGTGTTCGGCAACCCGAACTCCAAGAAGGCCGAGCTCGCGATCCGCTACGGCCTGCGCCAGACCACCAACGCCGAGGCCCGCGACGAGTGGATCAAGATCGTGTCCCAGCGCATCCTGAACCTGGGACTGCGCGTTCCTGCCACCGAGGGGTCTGAGCCGTGGTCACCGTCCCGCTGCAACTCAAAGCGCCCGAGCGCCTGTTGCCCCGCGCGTGTCAACCCTGCCCCGCCGGACCGGCGCGAGTCCAAGGTCCAAGCTGCGCGCGTTGCTCGCCGACCGGCCCGACCTCGCCGAGCGGATGCAGGTGATCCGGGACATGAACCGCCGGGTGAAGTCCTGCGAGGTCCACCTGACCACCACCTGCAACATCCGTTGCAAGGGCTGCTGGTACTTCGAGGGCGGCTTCGACACCGCCGTCCCGGAGACGTCTGACCCGATGGTGATCAAGGGAGTTCGTCGACAAGCTGGTGGCCGCCGGGGTCACCCAGGCCACCCTCATCGGCGGCGAGCCGACCCTGGTGCTCAACCGGGTCGTGCCGTTCGTGGAGCAGCTGCCCTACATCACGATCTCCTCCAACGGGCTGCGGCCGATGCCGAAGGCGGGCTTCGAGAACGTCGCCGTCGCGATCAGCCTGTTCGGCGGCGGACCGCTCGATGACGACCTGCGCGCGCATCGGCCCAACGGCTCGAAGTTCACGGGCCTGTTCGACAAGGCTCTGCGGCACTACAAGGACGACCCGAGGGTGACCTTCGTCTACGCGCTGTCCGAGGACGGCCTGCAGCACGTCGAGTCCACGGTCCGGGCGATCGCGGACAACGGCAACCAGGTGACCTTCAACTTCTACAGCGAGCACGGCACCGACCACCCGCTGCACATCGAGAACGCCAACCGGACGCTGGCCGAGGCGTTGCGGGTGAAGGAGATGTTCGCCGATGCCGTGGTGTCCCATCCCGTACTTCATCGAGACCCTGATCACCGGGCGCACCCACTGGGGCGGTCAGTTCGGCTACGAGGTCTGCCCGAGCATCAGCGTCGAGCTGCCCGAGCACGCTGAGCGGGTGGCCAACGGCAATCCGGTCATCGACGGCTTCACGGTGTACGGCGCCGACTACAAGACGGTGCAGTTCTGCTGCACGTCCGGCGACTGCGGCGGCTGCCGGGACAGCCAGGCCGTCTACACCTGGCTGGCGGTCAGCCTCAACCAGTTCCTGGACAGCGCCGACCGCTCCAGACGTGGGTCGAGCTGACCGAGGCGTATTGGCGGCAGTGGTACTGGTCCCAGCGCCACTCGCCGAACTTCGCCCGCCGCTTCCCGTCCGCTTCCGTCGCCAACTGAAGGGAACCCACCAGACATGTCGCAGGAAGTCGAGTTCGACACTGACCAGAAGTCCCAGCAGCTCACTGCCGTTCAGGAGTTCATCAGCGCCGAACTCGTCGATCTCGGCGTCGAGCAGGACGCGATCAGCGCTGACGCGCGGATTGACGAGCTGGACATCGACTCCCTTGACGTCGCCGACCTGATGACGTCGATCAAGCGGGACTACGGCGTGGACATCCCGCGCCGGGACCTGGTCGGGATCACATCGGCCAGCTCGTCGAGCGCGTCGTCTCCGAACGGCCGCGGTCGTAGAGGGGCGTCGGCATCATCTGACGCTGGTCGCCCACCCCGCCTCGGACGAAGTTCCTCTTCACTCCGACGGGGTCGCCCAGCGAACCTGGGAGGCAGAAACGGAGACACCAGGTGCTCGGACTGTTCGCGGGCAGGAAGTACCTCGTCACGGGCGTCCTCAACGACGAGTCCATCGCCTGGCACGTCGCCGCAGCCCTGCAACGCGAGGGCGCGGAGGTGGTGCTCACCTCGTTCGGCCGGGCGATGCGCATCACCGGCAAGGTCGGCCGGCCTGCTGCCGCGACCGGCCGAGGTCCTCGAACTCGACGTGACCGACGACGCCGACTTTCAGAGCCTGGCCGATGAGGTCGGCCGGTGGGACCGGCTGGACGGCGTGCTGCACAGCGTCGCCTACGCCCCCGAGGACGCGCTGGGCAAGGGGTTCGTGACCACGCCCGCCGCCAGCGCTCTGGAGGGCTTCCGCGCCTCGGCGTACTCGCTTCAGCAGCTTGCCTGCGCGCTCGCGCCGGCCCTGCGCGCGTGCCGAGCACGGCGGTTCGGTGGTCGCGATGACCGTCGACACCGGCCGGGCGCTGCCCGGCTATGACTGGATGGGGGTGTTCAAGACGGCGCTGGACTCCATCGCGCAGTACCTCGCGCTGTACCTCGGCTCGTCCGGGGTGCGCGTGAACCTGGTGGCCGCCGGCCCGGTGGAGACCGTGTCCGCGCGTGGCGTGAGCACCTTCGGCGACCTGGCCGACTACTACGAGCGGTGGGCGCCGCTCGGCTGGGACCGCGCCGATCCGTCACGGGTGCTCGGCGCGGTGCTGTTCCTGCTGTCGGACCTCTCCCGGTACACCACGGGCCAGGTGCTGCACGCCGACGGCGGCATGCACGCGGTGGTCGGCGGTGTCGGCGCTCCCGGCGGTGTCGGCGCTCCCGGGCCGGCGGCAGAGCCCCCGAGGCTCGGGTAAGGAGGGGCAGAGTGCGTCTGCTGGTCAAGGGAGCGGTACGCCCGCTCACCGGGGAACTGGACATCCCGGCGTCGAAGTACCACGCGCACCGCGCGCTGATGCTCGCCTCGCTGGCGTCGGGGCAAAGCCGCATCCACGGCCTGTCCGACGCCGGTCACGTGCGGTACACCATCCGCGCGCTGCGGCGGCTCGGCACCGAGATCGACGTCGACGGCGACACCTTCCTGGTGCAAGGGCGGCCAGTACCGTCCCGAAGGGGGAATTCGTGTCGGTCGGCAGCTCCGGCACCACCCTGTACTTCTTGACGCCGCTGGTCGCGCTGGCCACCTCACCGGTCACCATCGTCGGGCAGAAGTACTTTCAGCGCAGGCCGATCCGCCCGCTGCTGGACGCGCTGGTCGCGCTCGGCGTGGAGCTGGAGTCGCAGACCGGCGCGCCGCCCATCACCGTGCTGCCGCACCAGCCGACCGGCGGCCGGGTGCAGCATCCCCGGCACGTTGTCGCAGTGGATCTCCGGGCTGCTGCTGCTCGCGCCGTTCGCCAAGGGGCCCAGCGTCATCGAGGTGACCGGGCCGTTCAACGAGCGGTCCTACGTGCGCCTGACCATCGCGATGATGCGGCAGTTCGGCCTCGTGGTGGAGGTGAGCGCAGACGGCCGGTCCTTCTCTATCGAGGGAAACCAGCAGCCCCGTGCCGCGACCGTGCACCTGCCGCCGGACATCGGCTGCGCCGCGTTCGGGCTGGCCGCCGCCGCGCTGCACCCGTCGGACGTGCTGTTCCGCGGCCTGCGGACCGTGCGAGCGGCCGAGGCCGACCACCCCGAGGCCGACCTGCTCGACATCCTCAGCGCGATGGGCCTGCCGATGCGTCCGGATCCCGACACCGGCTTCGTGCGGGTGACCCACGACGGGCGCCGGCTGATGCCGGTGTCGGCCGACTGCCGCAGGGTGCCGGACATGCTGCCGGTGTTCAGCGTGCTGGCCAGCCTGGCCGACGGCACGTCGGAGTTGGACAGCGTCGCCCATGTCCGGCTCAAGGAGTCCGACCGGGTCGCGGCGATGCTGCAGCTCAACCGGATGGGCGCCCGCCTGGAGCTGCACGGGGACCGGCTGCTGTGCCACGGCGTCGGGACGCTGAACCCGGCGGACCTGTCTGCCTACAACGACCACCGGGTGCTGATGGCGCTGGCGATCGCCGCGTCCCGGGCAGACGGCGAGAGCAGGCTGACCTACCCGAACGCCTACAGGATCTCCTATCCCCGTTTCCTCGACGAGATGAACTCGATCGGCATGTCGATGTCCTCGGTGCACGACACCGCCGGCGCGGACGCCGGTCCGACGGCCTCATCGGGCAGCGACGGTGCAAGACCCCGACACCCTCGCCAGGACCCCGCTCGATGCCTACGTGCGTCGCTGGGCACATGAGCGGCCGACCGAGACAGCAGTCGTCGAGACCGCCTCGCACGCTCGGCCGGAGCGGGTGCTCAGCTGGCGGGAACTCGACGAGCAGGCTGACGCGGCCGCGGCCATGCTGCTGGAACTCGGTGTGGCGCCGGGCGAGACGGTGGCCTGGCAGCTGCCCAACTGGGCGGAGTTCACCGTGCTGGCCGTCGCGGTGGCGCGCATCGGCGCGATCTCGTGTCCGCTGATGCCGATCTTCCGCGAACGCGAGATGAGCTTCATGGTGGGCCGGTCCCGGGCCCGGGTGCTGGTGGTGGCGGAGGAGTTCCGCGGCCGGGACCACGTCAGCGAGACCCTCGGCCTGCTCGCCGGTCCGGACGCCGCCACCATCGAGCACGTCGTGGTGGTGGGGCGGGGCCCAGGCGCTGCCCCCCGACGGGGCCGCCCGCTGGCACCGCTACGCCGACCTGACCCGAGGGCGCGCCCCCGACCGCGCCTGCCTCGACGCTCGCCGTCCGGCGCCGGACGCGCTCGCTCAGCTGCTGTTCACCTCCGGCACCTCCGGCGAGCCCAAGGGCGTGCTGCATCGGATGCGAGTCGCTGACCCGGGCGGTCGGAATGGAGATCAGGCACCTCGGGCTGACCCGCGCGGACCGGGTCTTCATCCCGTCCCCGCTGGCCCATCAGACCGGGTTCCTGTACGGCATGTGGCTGGCGATCACGCTCGGCGTCGCGCAGATCCTGCAGCCGGTGTGGAACGGGCCGGCCGCCCTGGAGACGCTGCGTCGTTGGCGGGGCACCTTCACCCAGGCGGCCACCCCGTTCCTCGCCGACCTGGTGGGCGCGGTCGAGCGGACCGGCCAGCCGCCCGAGGCGCTGCGGATCTTCGTGGCGACCGGCGCCGCGGTGCCCCGAGCGCTGGCCGAGCGGGCCACCCGAGAGCTGGGCGCCGTGGTGTGCGGGGCATGGGGCACCACCGAGACCTGCCTGGGCACCCTGTCCGCGCCCGGCGACGAGGCCGCCCTGGTGTGGGGGACCGACGGGCGCGCCCTCAGCGGGGTCGACGTCCGGGTGGTCGACGGCGAGGGCGCCGTCCTGGGCCCCGGGCAGGAGGGGAACTTCGAAGTCACCAGCAGGTGCCTGTTCGCCGGCTACCTCGACCGTCCGGAGTGGACCGCGCAGGCCATGACGGCGGACGGGTGGTACCGCAGCGGTGACCTCGCAGTGCGCGGGCGTGGGGCCATCGCGGGAAGAGTGGTGGCGCCGGACACACGGCCGCTCCCACACCGACGTCGACCTGGCCCGAGTCGCCGCGGGGCTCGAGCGTGCGCTTGCGGGATCGACGTGGCAGCGGCGAGACCTCGACGAACTGCTCCGGTCGGATGGCTCGACCGCGGCGCAGGGCGCATGGCTCGACCTCGTACGCGTCCCTCCGGCCGGGACGTGGGCACGGAGGCGCGCCGACCTGTTCCAGCTCGCGTCGGAGTGGCTCGGCGGCTCGCGCCCCGGTGAGGACGCCGGTCTCGAGCACCTCGTGCATCGCTACCTGAGGGGATTCGGCCCCGCAGACCTCAGAGACGTTGCCAACTGGGCCGGCGTCCCGACGGCGAAAATTCGGCTCGCGGCCGAGCGAATCGCGCTGCGGGAGTTTCGTGACGAGGACGGCGAGGTGCTCGTCGACCTCCCACGCATCCGGATCCCTCCCGAAGACGTGCCCACACCGCCGCGGTTCCTCCCGACCTGGGACGCGGCGCTCCTCGGGCACGCCAAGCGGGCGGGGATTCTGCCGGAGCGATTCCGGGAACGCGTGTTCAGCACGAAAATGCCGCAGTCCGTGCCGACCTTCCTGGTCGACGGATCGGTCGCCGGGATCTGGCGCGTCGAGCGGAGCGGCGGCCGGGCGACACTCCACCTCGAGCCGTTCGAGCCGCTACCGCGTCGGGCGCTCAGGGAACTTCGGGAGGAAGGACAGGGCTTGATCCGGCTCGTCGAGCCCGACGCCGACTCGTACATCGTCCGCTAGCAGTTCGCCGCGCGCCCGTCGTCAGCCGCCGAACAGCGTCAGCTCGGGCTCTCGCTCGCCGCGCAGGACGGCGAGATCGACCTCGACCCAACGGAGACCGCGGGCCTCCGCGAGCGTGCGCGCCTGCTTCACCACTTTCTGCGCCGCGAGCAGGCCCCGAACCGCGGCCATCCCCGGTTCCAGCCGGATCCGCTCCACGTAGCGCGCGAGCTGCTCGACCGCGTCGATCGTGGCGATGCGCTTGATCTCGACCGCGACCCAGCCGTCGCCCGTGTCGCGGCACATGAGGTCGACGGGGCCGATGTCCGTCGGCCACTCGCGCCGAACGAGCCGAAGCTCCTCGCCGAGGGCGGTCGGCTGCGCGGCGAGCGCCTCCTGCAGGTCGCGCTCGACACCGTCCTTCGCGAGGGCGGCGGCCTCCCCCATGTCGTGCTCGTCGTCGCTCAAGATCTCGACGATGCGGATGTCGAGGCGGTCCTCCGTCTTGCCCGCGCGCTTGCGCACGACGAGGCGCTCGAGCGGCTCACCCTCGTGCTCGATCACGGTCGGCGGCGTCATCCAGTTCTGCGGCTTGAAGCCGCCGGTGTCGGCATGGACGAGGAAGGAGCCGTCCGATTTCAGCATCAGAAGGCGCACAGCCTCGGGGAGAACGGCGTTGAGGCGACCGGAGTAGATCACTTCGCAGCGGGCGACGATCAGGCGCATGGGGTGGTCAGCCTACTGTCCGAAACGGACAGGTCTCCCGTAGGCCTTGCGAACACGAGTCGCGCAATGGGCTCGGCGGCCTCGCGCGCCGGTTAGGACAACTGGGGAGGGCCGAACGCCTTAATCCGCATGGAGGGCGGAAACACTCGTCGCGACGCGAGACGCGGGGCTATCGCCGCTCGGCACGGGCAGCGTTGATCATGCGGTCGAGTGGTGGCCAGAAGACGTCCCGGACAGCGGGATTGGACACGTCGCTCGGCACGTCATGCATGGCGAAGAGGTCGTCCGTCGTGCGGATCATCCGATAGGTCTTCGACGACGCTGGAATGTCCTTCGCCTCCTCGATCCAAGACCAGAACACATCAGCACCCACACGACCCACGACGTCGTCGTCCTCACCGATGAAGAGCACGACCTCCATCCGCGGCAACGGGCGGCCGTCGAAGGTTGGATCGATGGTGCGTGGGTGGACGGGGAACATGCTGTACACGCCCTCGGGACCGGGAAGCCCCCACAAATCCGCGTTCGCCGCATAGATGAACACCAACGCCGCGCCGACCGAGAAGCCGGCGGCAACGACAGGGATGTCCCGTTGCTCTCCGATCGCCTCGAATCCTGCGCGAAGACCATCGCGCATGTCGAGCGCCGTCACCGGTCCCCAGCCTTCGGCAAGGCGACCCTGGTACTGAGGGAAGATCACGATATTGCCGTCGGCGAGGAGGTGATCGAACCACACCTGTTGCCAGTCGAATGGAAGCGTTGCGCCCCAGCCGTGCAGGAACACGACGATCGAGCGCGGCTCCACGTCACGAGGCTCGAGCACCCACACGCGACCGGCATCGACCCCGTACGGCGTCGCAAGTCCGTTCTCGGTCTCGACCGTCGCTCCGGTCGCAGCGATGGTCGGCCGTTCATCCACCGTGCCTGTGCAGCCCACGGCGACTGCAGCAAGGAGACCGGCGGCAACGACCGCGCCGAGCAGCGCACGCCTCCACCGAGGGGTGTCCATGCGCCCGAGCCTAGACACACAGCGATCGACCCGCCCAGACCCGCCCGAAATCGTCTGGGACGGTGAGCCCAACCCACTCATCTCACTCCTCGGTTGGTCCGGGATCCGGCATCAGCGGCGCACAGCCTCGGGGAGGACGGAGTTCGAGGCGGCCGGCGTGGATCACGACAGCGAGCGACGATCAGGATGTTGGCGTTTGTCCGTGAGCCGAATAGAGTGGACGTCTTCGTCGACGCGGGCGTGCGACGGAACCGGCCGCCCAGAAAGGATGTGGAGCGATGATCGTCGTCCGCTTCAAGGTGAAGTGCCGACCGGAGACGAGCGAGCAGGCGTTCGCCGCGTTCAGCGCGGTCGTCGGGCCCAGTCGCGCGGTCGAGGGCGTGCTCCATTTCGACATCGGGCGCGATGTCACCGACCCCGACTCCTTCATCGCGGTCGAGGTGTTCGAGGATCGCGCCGCACTCGAGCGGCAGGAGGCGCTCCCCGCCGTGCAGGAGATCGTGGGCGGACTCGGGGATCTGGTCGCCGAGGCGCCCGAGGCGACGATCTACGAGATTGCCTCGTCGGAGCCTTGGGGCTGAACCGCGCGCGGCAGGGAACCCGGGCGCGCCCCGCAGACGGAACCCAGGCGCCCGGCTAAAGCCGGGCACCGGCACCCAGCACCCGCGCCCGCCCCTGCGCAGCACGAAACCCAGGCGCCCGGCTAAAGCCGGGCACCGGCACCCAGCACCCGCGCCCCTGCGCAGCACGAAACCCAGGCGCCCGGCTAAAGCCGGGCACCCGGCACCCGCCGCCCCCGGCAGCACGAAACCCCGGCGCCCGGCTAAAGCCGGGCACCCGGCACCTGCCGCCCCCGCAGCACGAAACCCCGGCGCCCGGCTGAAGCCGGGCACCGCCACCCACCCGCCACCCGCAACCCCCGTGGTTGCACCCGACAGCGGGTTGGGTCGTACGCGTACGATCGAAGAGGTGCGCACGTCGTCGGAGACAGGGGTTCTGGACGTCGAACAGAGCGTGGAGGCGTACCGGGCCGAGCTGACCGGGTACTGCTACCGCATGCTCGCCTCGCCGTTCGAGGCCGAGGACGCGGTGCAGGAGACCTTCATCCGCGCCTGGCGCGCCAGGGACGCGTTCGAGGGGCGATCGGCCGTGCGGACGTGGCTCTACCGGATCGCGACGAACGTGTGCCTCGACCTGCTCGACGGGCGCAGCCGGCGCGCGACACCGATGGATCTCGGCCCGGCGAGGGAGCCGGTCGCAGCGAACCTGCACACGCTGCCCGAGGTGACGTGGGTGCAGCCGATTCCCGACCCAGCCGACGCGGCCGTAGCGCGGGAGACGATCAAGCTCGCCCTCGTCGCGGCGCTTCAGCATCTGCCGCCGCGCCAACGCGCCGCGCTCATCCTCTGCGAGGTCCTGCGCTGGCAGGCGAGCGAGGTCGCCGAACTGCTCGAGACGAGCGTCGCGTCCGTGAACAGCGCGCTCCAGCGGGCACGGGCGACCCTCGCCGAGAGAGAGATCGGGACCGCCGATACGGCACCGAACGTCGCCGAGGTCGACGAAAAGCTCCTTGCCCGCTACGTGACGGCCTTCGAGCGCTACGACATCGACGCCCTGACCTCCCTGATCCACGAGGACGCGATCCAGTCGATGCCGCCGTACGACCTCTGGCTGCGAGGACGGGACGACATCTTCACGTGGTGGTTCGGTCCCGGGATCAGCTGCAAGGGCTCGCGGGTGATCCCGACGCGGTCGGCGAACGGCTCACGTGCGTTCGGCCAGTACAGCCTCCGAGCCGGCGGCGTCTACCTGCCGTGGGCATTGCAAGTGATCGACGTCCGTGACGGGAAGATCGGCGAGCTCACGTTCTTCCTCGACACCGAGAGGCTCTTTCCCCTGTTCGGCCTGCCCGGCCGACCCGACGCGTAGCGAGAGCCTCGACCTCGCAGTCGCGTGAGGTGACTGCCTCCCGCGGAGCGTCGCCGCCTCCGATGAGTTCGGGCTCCCGCGCGGGTCTATTCTCGGACAATGGCACACGGCCGGAAGGGAAACGATGAACAGCCTCGATGACCGCAGGCGCTGGCTGGCGCTCTACGTCCTCTGCCTCGGCGACCTCCTGATCGTCCTCGACGTCTCGATCGTCAACGTCGCCCTGCCTTCGATCCGAGAGGATCTCGGCTTCTCCTCTGCCTCGCTCGCGTGGGTCGTGAACGCGTACGTGCTCACGTTCGGCGGCTTCATGTTGCTCGGCGGGCGGCTCGGCGACCTCTTCGGACACCGGCGGCTGTTCGTGCTCGGCACTTCGTTGTTCACGCTCGCCTCGCTCGGCTGCGGGCTCGCGACGTCCCAGCACATGCTGATCGGCGCCCGCGTCGTGCAGGGACTCGGCGGGGCCGTCGTCGCAGCCGTGGCGCTGTCGCTGATCATGACCCTGTTCACCGAGCCGAGGGAGCGCGCCAAGGCGATGGGCGTGATCGGGTTCGTCGCAGCAGGAGGCGGGAGCATCGGCGTACTCCTCGGCGGCGTCCTGACGGACACGCTCGACTGGCACTGGATCTTCCTCGTCAACGTCCCGATCGGCGCGGCGGTCATCGGACTCTGTCTCGCGCTGCTTCCTCCCGGCCGCGGCGCCGCCGTCTCGCAGCGCCTCGACGTTGCCGGCGCGGTCACGATCACCGGGGCGCTGCTTCTCGCCGTCTACGCGATCGTGAACGGGAACGAGGCCGGCTGGACGACGTTCCAGACGCTCGGCCTGCTCGGCGCGGCCGCGGCGCTCCTCGCAGTCTTCCTCGCCGTCGAGGCACGGGTCGACGAGCCGCTCGTCCCGCTCGGGCTGTTCCGGCTCAGGAACGTCGCCACCGCCAACGTCGTCGGCGTCCTCTGGTCGGCAGCGATGTTCGCCTGGTTCTTCCTCGCAGCCCTGTACCTCCAACTCGTGCTCGGTTACAGCCCGCTCGAGGTGGGACTGGCGTTCCTCCCGGCCAACCTGATCATGGGCGTTCTCTCGCTCGGGCTTTCGGCCAGGATCGTGATCCACTTCGGGATCAAGCTGCCGGTCGTCACCGGGATGCTGCTCGTCGCGCTCGGCCTCGCTCTCTTCGCGCGCGCGCCCGTGGACGGCAGCTTCCTCGAACACGTGCTGCCGAGCATGCTGGTGCTCGGGATCGGGGTCGGGATGGCGATGAACCCACTCCTCCTCGCCGCCATGAGCGACGTCAGGCCCGAAGAGGCCGGCCTCGCCTCGGGCGTCGTCAACACCGCCTTCATGATGGGCGGCGCCCTCGGCCTGGCGGTTCTTGCAAGCCTGGCCGCCGCGCGCACCGACGGAGACTCCCTCGCCGCCCTCACGACCGGGTATCACGCCGCCTTCGTCGCGGGCGCCGTCTTCGGCGTCATCGCGGCCGCGCTGGCGGCGGTTCTCCTCCGCCCAGGAGCCTACGCACCCGCGGGAGCAGGCGGAGAACATGGCGCGCCGGTCTCGATCGAGGCTGATTGAGTGGGCGGCAGATGACCGAGCTCGCGATCCGCCTCCGCGGCGTCGTCAAGCGGTACGGATCGATCACGGCCGTGGACGGGCTCGACCTGGACGTGCCCGCCGGCACCTGCGTCGGCCTGCTCGGGCCGAACGGCGCCGGCAAGTCGACGACGATGCGCCTGCTCACGGCGCAGGCGATCGCCGACGAGGGCGAGCTCGAAGTGCTCGGCTTCACACTCCCGGGTGAGTCGAAGCAGGCACGCGCCCAGCTCGGCGTGACACCGCAGCTGGACAACCTCGACGTCACCCTGACCGTGGCCCAGAACCTGCTCGTCTTCGCGCACCTCTACCGGGTGCCCCGGCCCGAGCGGCGCGAAGCGATCGAGCGCGCGCTCGTCATCGCGAAACTCGGCGACCGGCGCGACACGCGCGTCGACAAGCTGTCCGGCGGAATGCGACGGAGGCTCCTGATCGCGCGCTCGCTCGTCCACCGGCCGCGGCTGATCCTGCTGGACGAGCCGACCGTCGGTCTCGACCCGCAGGTGCGTCAGGAGCTGTGGGCGCTGATCGACGCGCTGCGCAGCGAAGGGACGACGATCCTGATGTCCACGCACTACATCGAGGAAGCGCAGCGCCTCGCGGACACGGTGATGATCATGTCGCACGGCAAGGCGGTCGCGAGCGGGTCGCCGACGTCGCTCGTGAAGGAGCACGCCGGCAGCGAGGCACTCGAGGTGTACGGAGCACCCGCCCGCCTCGCAGAGGTGCAGGCGGAGGCGAGCGCGGCCGGCCTCCGCACGCGCCGCACCGGTACGAGCGTCGCGGTCCTCGGAGTCGACAGCACGACCAACGGGCTTCCGTTCACGGGCGAGCGCCGGCCCGCCAACCTGGAGGACGTCTTCGTCCTTCTCACCGGGGAGGAGATCGAGTGATGGAAGCCGGAGCCCGGCCGGTACCGCCACGCCTCGGCCGCCTCGAGCGGATGGCGCTGACCGGCGTCCTCGTGCGCGAGGTCGTCAACTTCTCGTCGTACTGGCGCTCTGCAACGTTCTCCTCGACCGTCGAGCCGACGATCTACCTGCTCGCCTTCGGCTTCGGCTTCGGGGCCCTCGTCAGCAAGGTCGGCGGCTACGACTACGTGCAGTTCGTCGGGACGGGCACGGTGGCGACGGCGGTGCTGTTCTCGAGCGCGTTCCCGGCCATGTTCGGCGTGTTCGTCAAGTACAAGTTCCAGCGCACCTACGACGCGATCCTCGCCGCGCCGGTCGACACCGAGGAGCTCGTGACGGCCGAGGCGCTCTGGATCGCGACGCGCGCGAGCGTGTACGGCTGCGTGCCGCTCGTCGTCGCGATCGCGTTCGGCCTCGACCCGGCGTGGGGAATGCTGACCGTCCCGCTGATCGCGTGGCTCGCGGGCTTCGGGTGGGCCTGCTTCGGGATCATGATCGCGGGCTTCGCGAAGTCGATCGAGAACTTCAACTACATCATCAGCGCCGTGCTGACGCCGCTGTTCCTCCTCGCGGGGACGTTCTTCCCGCTCAGCGGACTCCCCGGCTGGGCCCAGTTCCTCGGCAACGTCAACCCGCTCCACCACTGCGTCGAGCTCGTCCGCCACGCCGCCTTCGGCTGGCACGGCTGGAGCGATCTCGCGCGGGTCGGCGCACTCGTCCTCTTCGGCGTGCTCATGTGGCGGATCGCGATCCGCGCGATGACGCGCAAGCTGATCGACTAACCGGGCTAGGTGCGTTCGACGCGCGAGCCACCCACGATCGCCTCGCGACCGTCGGGATAGCGCACGAGCGCCTTGCCGTTGCCGTCGTAGTCGGGCGACCAGACGACCAGCTCCGCCTCGTCCCCGGCGACCCGCACCGGCTCGCCGAGAGCCTGCACCGAGCCGCGCCAGAAGGTGACAAAGGGGTTGTTCTCCCACTCCTGCCCGATCGTCGTCTCGTCGGTGTGGCCGGGGAGCACCCGGAGCGAGTGCGGCAGGGTCATCAGGCCGTCCATCACCGACCGCTCGACGACGTCGGCCGGGCCGCCACCGACGGCGTCCTTGAACAGCACGTCGCCGGAGAAGCAGACCTCGTCGTTGACGACGAAGGCGACGCCGTCGTCCGAGTGGCCCGGGAGCTGGATCGAGCGGACGTTCAGGCCACCCGTGACGAGGTCGCCGGTGACGACCGGGATGCCGAAGCGCTCGCACAGCTCCTCTTCGTGCTCGACGTGATCCTCATGCGCATGCGTCCGCAGCAGGTGCGTCGGAGTCAGGTTCTCCCGCTCGACGACCTCGAGCAGAGGGGCCAGCGGCGCACCGCTGTCGACGAACACGGCAACGCCACCCGGGGTGTCGCCGAGGACGAAGGCGTTGGAGAGCCAGCGGTCGTGCATCGAGCGTTCCAGGATCATGGGGTACACCCTACGCAAGTCCGGTGCGCCTGGTTACACTCCACACCGATGCGCCGGACAAACGTCGCCGCCCTCCTCCTCGCCCTCGGTCTCGGCCTGCTGGCCGCCGGTTGCCTCGGCGGCTCGGAGACGACTGCGACCGCGGACACGGTCGTCGGCACCCTGCCGGCAGCGACGACCGCGACGCCCGACCTGCCGGCGCTCGAGCTGACGGGTGACGCCGCGGCGGGCGAGGGTGTCTATACGAGCGCAGGCTGCGGAGGCTGCCATGCGCTGGCCGCCGCAGGGTCGAGCGGCAACGTCGGCCCAAACCTCGACGACACGAAACCGTCCGTCGAGCTCATCGTCGACCGCGTCACCCTTGGCAAGGGTGTCATGCCCAGTTTCGGCGACCAGCTCACCGACCAGCAGATCGCGGACGTCGCCGCGTACATCAGCTCCTCCACCGGCGGCTGAGACTCCCACCGACATTCCCGGCCGAGGTGCAGGCCTTCGCCTGTGATTTCGACCGCACGCTCGTCGGCCGCGACGGCCTCCTCCGTCCGCGCACGCGCGCGGCGATCTCGCGCTCCCAGGCCGCGGGGATCCCCGTCGTCGTCGCGACCGGGAGGATGTTCCGGTCGATTCGTCCCTACCTCGAAGAGGCGGGGATCCGGGAGCCCGTCGTCTGTTACCAGGGCGCCGCCGTCGTCGATCCCGTCACCGGCACCTTCCTCCTCCACGAGCCGATCGCGCTCGAGACGGCACGCAGGGTGATCGAGGAGCTCACCGCCCTCGGGCACGCGCCCAACTGTTACGTCGACGACCGCCTCTATGTCGACCGGCACACCGAGTACTCGCGCACGTACGCGGAGTTCCAGCATCTTCCCGTCGAGGAGGTGGGCGATCTCCTCGCCTGGCTCGAGCGGCCGCCCACCAAGCTCGTTGCCGTCGCCGACCCGGACGACGTCCCGGCCCTTCGCGCCGCGCTCGTCGCAGCACTTGCCGACAACGTCTTCCTCACCACATCGCTGCCGTATCTCCTCGAGGTGGGCAATCCGGCAGTGTCGAAAGGCACCGGGATCGCGTTCGTGGCGGAGCACCTTGGGATCTCGCTCGACCGCGTCGTGTCGTTCGGCGACGGGGAGAACGACCTCGAGCTGATCGACGAGGCCGGCTTCGGGATCGCTGTCGACGACGCGAACCCGCTCCTGTTCGACCGCGCCGACTGGATCTGCCCGAGTGCCGATGTCGAGGGCGTCGCCACCGTCATCGACGCATACCTAGACTCCCACCTGTGATCGATCTCAAGGCAGCCAGAGCCGATCCCGACACCTGGCGCGCAGCCCTCGCCAGGAAGGGCGCAGCCGAGGCCTTCGACACGCTGCTCGCCGCCGACGAACGCTGGCGCGCGCTCGTGCCCCGCGTCGACGACCTGCGGAGCAAGACGAAGCTCAAGGGCAAGCCGACGCCCGAGCAGCTCGAAGCGCTGCAGCGGCTGAAGGAAGACCTGCACGCGGCGGAGAACGAACTCGCGGCCGCCGAGGCGGCACGCGACGACGCGCTGGCGACCGTTCCGAATCCGCCGCACGAGTCCGCTCCCGACGGCGACACCGAGGACGACGCCGTCGAGCTGCGCAGCGTCGGATCGCCACCCACGCTCGCAGCCGTCAAAGAGGCGAGCGAAGTGGGTCGCTTCGAGCTCGAGCGCGCCGCCCGCCTCTCGGGATCGCGTTTCGGTTTCATCGTCGGCGACACGGCGCTGCTCGCGCTCTCTCTCTACCGCTTCGCGCTCGACCACGTCGCCGCAGCCGGATTCACCCCCGTGCTGCCGCCCGTCCTCGTGCGCGAGGAGGCGATGATCGGCACGGGCTTCTTCCCGACCGAGAAATCGAACATCTACGAGCTGGAGCAGGACGGCCTCTTCCTCACCGGCACGTCCGAGGTCGCGCTCGCGGCGATGCACATGACCGAGATCCTGGAGGACGGCGCCCTGCCGCTGCGCTACGCCGGTTTTTCGACCTGCTTCCGCCGCGAGGCCGGCGCAGCCGGGAAGGACACGCGCGGCATGTTCCGCGTGCACCAGTTCAACAAGGTCGAGATGTTCGTCTTCACGACGCCGGACGACGCCTGGGCCGAGCACGATCGCATGGTCGCGCTCGAGGAGGATCTGCTCACGCAGCTCGGGCTTCCCTACCGCGTCGTCAACGTCGCTGCCGGAGACCTCGGCGCGCCGGCTGCGAAGAAGATCGACATCGAGGCGTGGTTCCCGAGTCAGGAGCGCTACCGCGAGGTGACGTCGTGCTCGAACACGACCGACTTCCAGGCGCGCCGCCTCGGCATCAGATTCCGCAGCGAGGCCGGGCTCGAGACACCGCACACGCTCAACGGCACCGTCGTCACCGACCGTGCGCTACTCGCGATCCTCGAGAACTTCCAGGGCGAGGTACCCGACGTGCTGCGGCCCTACGGCGCGCCCGAGCGCGTCAGCGGCTGAATACACTCACGGCTCGGCGGGGTGCGAGAGCGGTCGAATCGGTCGGTCTTGAAAACCGGTGACGGGGTAACTCGTCCGTGGGTTCGAATCCCACCCCCGCCGCCTTCGTTCGTCCATACTGAACAAGGGATGGAGCCGTCTGCCGGGATCGGGAGCCGCCTGCGGGCGTTGCGCCGCTCGGCGGGGATGACCCAGGACGAACTCGCGGCCGGACGGTTCACGAAGCAGTACGTGAGCCAGATCGAACGCGGCGAGGTGGTGCCCTCGAGCGAGTTGCTCGACTGGCTCGCGGACCGGCTCGGCGTCGAGCGGATGCTCCTCGAGACGGGGATCGGCGCCGCCGAACTGGAGCGCATCGAAGCCGGCCTCCGGGAGGGATGGCGGACGTTCGAGCAGCACCTCTTCGACGCTGCGGCTGAACGGTTCCGGCTGCTCCGTGAGTCGCTCGTCCCCGAAGCGCCCCAGCACCTCGTCCACCGAGCGCTCTGCGGCGAGGCGTGGTCGAACGTCAGGCGAGGCGAACTGACCGCCGCCGCGGAGCGACTCGAGCAGGCACGAGCCGCTGCCGAGAGCGCCGGCGGGACGACCGCCGAGCAGGCAGAGGTCGCATACGTCTCCGCCGTCCGCGCCTACATGGCGTCGGAGATCGAGACCTCACACCTGGACTTCGCGCGCGCGCTGCGCCTGCTCGACGAGGCGGACGAGCCGGACGACTCGCTGCGGTCGGACATCCACCAGTGGCGCTCACGCTGCTACCGGCGCGAGCGCGACTGGGAAGCTGCGCGGGAGGACGTCGATCGCGCACTCGAGCTGTGCGAGTCGCTCGACGACGACCGCCGCCGCGCCGAGGTCAACCTCCAGGCGTCACTCGTGGCCGAGCGTCAGGGGCACTGGCTCCTCGCTCGACGCCAAGCCGAAGCGTCCCGCGAGCTGTTCGACGCCGTCGGCGACACGCTGTCCGCCGGTCGCGCGCTGAACAACGTCGCCGGACTCAACCACCTGCTCGGGAACGACGATGTCGCCGTCGCGCAGCTCAAGGAGGCATTCGAGATCTTTCTCGCGGCGAACCTCGACGTCGAGGCCGGCTACGTCCTCAGCTCGCTCGCCGAGATCCACCGGGAGCAGGGTGATCTCGACGAGGCGGAGAGCGTCGCGCAACGCGCGCTCGGCCTGCTCAAGGGTCGGATCGACCACATCCAGGAGGTCGGGACGGCGCAGCTCGTGCTGGCGCGCACGCTGCTCGAACAGGGTGAGCTCGGAGAGGCAGAGGACATGCTGGCGGCCGTCGACGCGAGCTACGGCGT
The DNA here is from genome assembly GCA_963721955.1 of uncultured Thermoleophilia bacterium. GTDB lineage: Bacteria > Actinomycetota > Thermoleophilia > Gaiellales > Gaiellaceae > Gaiella. Next base: position 19,159 of record CAVRKG010000005.1, read on the forward strand.
GACGGAGTCCGTCAGCCACCAGGCGCGCTCGTGGATGACGCGGGGAGAGCTCGAGCTCCTCCGCGAGAACGAGCGGGAGGCCGCGCGGCTCTACCGGCGAGCAGCGACGGCGTTGCAGCCGGACGACCTCTAGATCGCGCCCCGGCCGCTCGTAGCGCAGTCTTCTTCCGCCGGGGGCGGACACCGACCCCCGATCGGGGGACGACATATTCCCTGCAGATGCCGACAAATGGTGGGCAATCGCACCGAGCCTGCGTACTGCGGGCAGAACCCCACCGAAAGGACTGCGGCATGGTCAGCAAGGGCAATCTCCTCCGTCTCGTCGTCGCTCTCGCCTCGTTCGCGTCGCTCGCGAGCCTCGGCGGCGGCTTCTTCGACGGCCACTAGAACCACCTCCGACAACCACCCACTCCGAGGCTGGGGTGGGACGAGCGCCGACCAACGAGCGCCCGTCCCACTCCAGCCTCGACGACGTTCCCGAGCCGAACGCCGCGATCGTGCAGACTCCGCCTGTGAGCGGCGCGCAGCATCGGTCCGACCTTCCCGCCTGGCGACCGGTGCTGAGCTCGGACGCGAACGCAGGCACGGTCGCCCTCGTCACAGGCGGAGGAACCGGCATCGGCGCTGCGACGGCGCTCGAACTCGCCCGAACCGGAGCCTCGGTCGTCATCTGCGGGCGTCGGGAGGCGCCGCTCGAGGCCGTGAAGTCGGCGATCGAAGCGCGCGGCGGCGACTGCCTCGCCGTTCCCACCGACGTCCGTGAGCTCGACCAGGTCGAGTCGCTCGTCGAGGCTGCGCTCCAACGCTTCGGCTCCGTCGACCTGCTCGTGAACAACGCGGGCGGTCAGTTCACGGCACCGGCGGAGGACATCTCGCCGAACGGATGGCGCGCCGTGCACCGGCTCGCACTCGACGCGTCCTGGGCACTGACGCGACTGTGCGCAGAGCGATCGATGATCCCCCGTCGCCGCGGCGTGGTCGTGTTCGTCGGCTTCAGTCCCCGTCGCGGCATGCCCGGCTTCGCCCACGCGAGTGCAGCGCGCGCAGCGGTGGAGAACCTCGCGTCGGGCCTCGCACTCGAGTGGAGCCGCTTCGGGATCCGTTCGCTCTGCATCGCGCCCGGGACGATCGCCACCGAGGGCCTCGAGCAGTACGACGCCGATCTGGAGCAGGTCGCACGCGGAATCCCACTGCAGCGTCTCGGCGCACCGGACGAGGTGGCGTCGGTGATCGCATTCCTCTGCTCACCCGGCGGTGCGTACGTCACCGGGACGACCGTCGTCGTCGACGGCGGCGCGGATGCGTGGGGTCAGGCGGAGTCGCCGCCCCCGCTCGAGCCCTGATCGAGAAACGCCTCGACCGCGCCGACCGCATCGGGCGTCTGCGCCAGCGCCGCGTACGCAACGCGCTCGATCAGAAGGCCCGCCTCGCGCGACGACTCCGCCATCGCATCGATCGACTCCTTCGCGAGCGCGACGCGCGAGCGGCGGCAGCGTTGCGAGATGCCCCGCCAGTTCGAGCGCGCGCTCGAGCGCCGAGCCCTCGGGAACGACCTCCGTCACGAGCCCGAGCCGGAGTGCCTCCTGCGCGTCGACTCGTTCCCGCAGGAGGACGAGCTCCTTGGCGCGCGCCGCTCCGAGCAGGCGCACGAGCCGGTGGGTTCCACCCGAACTCGGGATGATCCCGATCGCGACCTCGGGAAGGCTGAACACGGCCGTCTCGTCGGCGACCCGGAAGTCGGCCGCGAGTGCGAGCTCGAGTCCACCGCCGACACACCACCCGTGGATCGCGGCGACCGTCGGCTGGGTCAGGCCGGCGAACCGCTCGTAGACGGTCCCGGTCTCGCGGTAGTAGGCAAGGATCGACGCGGCAGTTTCGTCGCGGAGCTCCGCCACGTCCGCACCCGCCGAGAACGCGCGTCCCTCGCCGGCGATCACGAGCGCGCGGCAGGAGAGCACGTCCTTCGCGGTGAGGGAGTCGCCGAGGGCGCGCTCGAGAGCAGTCGAGAGCGCGTTCAACTTCTTCGGTCGCCGCAACGTGAGCACGCAGATATCGCCGCGCCGCTCGAGGCCGATCGGATTCTCGGGCATGCACGCATCGTCTCGTGCCGTCCCGTGAGGCGCAAGTCTCGACGAGGGCTGCCGGAGGGTACCGTGCCACGATGGACATCGACGAACGTCTCCAGGAGTACGCCGAGCAGGTCTCGACGCCGCACGACCCGTTGCTGGCGGAGCTCTCCGAGACCACGCGACGATCCGTCGGCTCGGCCGAGATGCTCACCGGGCCGGTTGCGGGCCGCTTCCTCGAGCTGCTCGTCTGGGCCGCTCAGCGCGAAGCGCGTCCTCGAGATCGGCACCTTCACCGGCCACGGGACGCTGTCGATGGCGGCGGCTCTGCCGGCGACGGGGCACATCGACACGTGCGAGCTCGACCCGGAGCGAGCCGCGGTCGCTCAGTCGCATATCGACCGGAGCCCCTGGGCGCACCTGATCACGGTTCACGTCGGTCCGGCAGGAGAGACGATCGACCGTCTGACGGGGACCTTCGACCTCGTGTTCCTCGACGCCGAGAAGGATGGGTACGTCGACTACTACGAGGCGGTGTTGCCGCGGCTCTCCGAGCACGGCCTGCTCGTCGCCGACAACACGCTGTACGGCGGGCGCGTCTTCGAACCCGGCAATCCGATCGCGACCTTCAACGAGCACGTGGCAGCAGACGCAGCGGAGCGTGCAGGTTCTGCTGACCGTCCGCGACGGGATGACGCTGATCCGCCGCGCCTGAACGACCACGACTCAACAATTGTGTGGTCGTGACGGGTCGGCTACCATCCCACGGAATGCGAACCGGCTACGTCACACTCGCCGCCTGCATCGTCCTTCTCGCCATTCCCGCAGGCACGAGCGCCTCGACCCTGATCATCCGCAACGCGACCGGCATCAGCCTCAAGGTCAACGACGCGGGTGAGGCACTCGTGTCGTACACCGCGGGCGGCAAGAGCGCGAACGTGGTCGCCTGGGGCGCCGTCAACGCCAAACCGTCGGCGCCGGGCACACGCCAGGTCGACTTCAAGCTCGACTACGCAGGCGGCTGGGGGAAGTACGGCAAGCTCGACTGGTGGAAGACGTTCAAGAATACGTGCGGCCGGTACACCGGGCCGCCGCTCGCGTGGTATGTGACCGCCTGCACCGCCACCGACGGCAGTCACTGGGCCCTCCAGTCGTGGCAGCGGCAGCTCCCGAACTACGGGCTCAAGCCGAACGCGCGGCAGGCAGTGTGGGAGCTCCGCCTCTCGCACTGGACAGGAGAGCTTCCCGTGCTCACGATCGGCCAGGACTGGGCCTACCGGAAGTTCGACCACCTCTTCGGGACGTTCACCTACAACGACGTTCCGGTGTTCGGCTACAAGTCGACACCCGCCGGCGTCCCGCTCGACACGTTCGGCCGCAACCTCTACCTCGACACGTACAACTCAGCGTACGGGAGAGGGTGGCTGCGCGAGAACAGCTTCCTGATGCACACCGACACCGGCGCGTTCTGTTACGGGTTCTACAAGCACGGAAAGCGCCCGCCGGGGAACGGGTCGAAGTACCGGGCCACGATCATCGGGCCCGGTGTGACGCCCGACATCATGTGGGAAGGGAAGACTCTCGGCCCGTACAACGCTGTCCGCGACAGAGAGCTGGCGGAGGAGCAGCGCACGCTGATTCCGTCCGATCCTCTCTGCAAGCCGGTCTGAGCGCAGGGCAGACATGAGCCGGACGAATCCCGGCCGGGCGCACCACCCATGATCGCGGCGGTCGTGTTCGACATGGACGGCGTCATCGCCGACACCGAGCAGGTGTGGGACGAGGTGCGCGAGCAGCTCGTCGCCGACTGGAACGGACGCTACTCACCCGAGGCGCAGCGGGCGATGATGGGGATGAGCTCCCACGAGTGGTCGCGGTACATGCATGACGAACTCGGGCTCTCCCAGGATCCCGAGGAGATCAACGACGAGGTCGTGCGGCGCATGCTCGCTCGCTACCGGGACGACGTGCCGCTGATCGACGGCGCCGTCGACGCCGTGAGGGAGCTGGCCGAAGACCTGCCGCTTGCGGTCGCCTCGTCGTCGAACCGGCCGCTGATCGACGCCGTCCTCGACACCGCCGGTATCGCCGCGTGCTTCATCGCTACCGTCTCCTCCGAGGAGGTCGCAAGCGGGAAGCCGAGCCCGGACGTCTACGTCGAAGCTGCCCGGCGTCTTGGTGTCGCGCCGGATCGTTGCGCCGCGGTCGAGGACTCGGCGAACGGCATCCGCGCCGCCGCCGCCGCGGGGATGCGGGTCATCGCCTTTCCCAACCGTCACTACCCGCCGGATGCAGAAGCACTTGCACTGGCGGACATCGTCATCGACGCGATGACCGAGCTGAGCGCGGCGATCTAGCGTCTCGTCAGGGATCCACCCGACCGAGCAACACGCAGCCGTTGTGGCCGCCGAGGCCCATCGCGTTCGAGAGCGCGACGTCGAGCTCGACGGGGCGTGATTCGTTCGGGACGTAGTCGAGGTCGAGCTCGGGGTCGGGGTTCCGGTAGTTGATCGTCGGCGGCAGCACCTGGTGGTAGAGGGCGCGGGCGCACATCATCGCCTCGACGGCCCCGGCGGCGCCGAAGCAGTGCCCGGTGACCGACTTCGTCGACGAGACGGCGAGGTCGTAGGCGTGCTTCCCGAAGACCTGGCGCAGCGCTCGCGTCTCGGCGAGGTCACCCAGCGGCGTCGAGGTGCCATGGGCGTTGACGTAGCCGACGCGCTCCGGCGCGATCGCGGCCGCCGCGAGCGCGGCCGTGATCATCGCGGCGACACCCGTCGCCTCCGGCTCGGGCTGCGCCAGGTGATGCGCGTCGTTCGAGGCCCCGTAGCCGAGTACCTCGGCGTACACGGTCGCGCCCCGTGCTCTCGCCGCCTCCAGCTCCTCGAGGACCAGGATGCAGGCACCCTCGGCCATCACGAAGCCGGCGCGAGTCGAATCGAAGGGGCGCATCGCGAGCGTCGGGTCGACGTCCTCGGCCACGAGCCCTCGCATCGCGCAGAAGCCCGCGAGGATGAGCGGCGTGATCGCCGCCTCGGTCCCGCCGGCGAGGATGATGTCCGCCTGGCCCCGCACGATCGTCGCAGCACCCTCTCCGATCGCCGTCGAGCCGGTCGCACAGGCGGAGACGGGCGCGTAGTTCGGGCCCGTGAGCCCGAGCTGGATCGCGATCTGCCCGCTCGCGGTATCGACGAGCGCCGAGGGGATGAAGAACGGCGAGACGCGGTCGGCCCCGCGCTCGAGAAACACCTTCTGTTGCTCCGCGATCGTGGCGATGCCGCCGATCGCGGAGCCGACGAGGATGCCCGACCCGCGTCGGGTCGAACTCCTCGACCCCCGCATCCCGCCAGGCCTCGTGCGGCGGCGGCGACGGCGAGAAGGACGTTGCGATCCATCCGCCGCGCCTCCTTCGCGGGTACGAGCGCGGACGAGTCGAAGCCGCGCACCTCGCCGGCGATCCGCACGGGGAACTCGCTCGCGTCGAACGCCTCGATGAAGCCGATGCCGCTGCGTCCGGCAAGCGCCGACTCCCAGGTGGACGGCGCGTCGAGCCCGATCGGGGTGACGGCACCGAATCCCGTGATGGCAACACGTCGCATGAAGCGAAGAGCGTAGTAGCTTGAGGGCATGCCAGGTGCAGCTGAGCGTCCCGGCCGAGCTCGATCCGGTCGTCCCGTTCCCGCCGATGGAGGCCGAGCTCGTGCGCGAGCTGCCGATCGGTGAGGGCTGGGTCGTACGAGCCGAAGTGGGACGGCTTCCGCGGGAGTGCTCGAGAACGCGGGGGGCGAGCTGCGGCTCTGGTCGCGCAACGGCCGGCCGCTGCTGCGCTACTTCCCGGAGCTCCAGCCTCTCGGTGAGCTGCTGCCGCCGAACTCGGCCGTCGACGGCGAGATCGTGATCGACCTCGACGGCGCGATCGACTTCGACGCGATGCAGATGCGCCTCCACCCCGCCGAGAGCCGGATTCGCAAGCTGTCGGCGGAGATCCCGGCGCAGTTCGTCGCGTTCGACATCCTGACCTGGAAGGGCGAGCCGGTCTGGCAGCGCCCATTCGCCGAGCGTCGCGCGCTCGCTCGAGCGCGAAGGCGGCGCGTTCACCCTCTCGCCGTCCGTCACCGACCCCGAAACGGCAGTCGGCGTGGCTCGACGAGCTCGAGGCACTCGGTCTCGACGGCGTCGTCGCCAAGCGGCTCGAGCGGCCGGTCGAGCCCGGCGCCCGCGGAGCGGTCGTGAAGGTGAAACCGGAGCGGACGGCCGACTGCGTCGTCGTCGGCGTGCGCTGGAAGTCGAAGCCCGACCGGCTGGCAACCCTGCTCCTCGGGCTCTACGACGCCGACGGGGAGATCGACTACGTCGGCTCGGCGGCCGTTGCCGCCGGCCGGCACGCCGCAATCGCGGAGCAGGTGCTGCCGCTGCTCGACGAGGCCTCCGACCGGCGTTTCTCGGAGCCGAACCGCTGGGGCGGCAGTGGACTCGAGGAACAGCCGCTGCGCCCGGAGCTCGTGGCCGAGGTGCGCTACGACAAGGTGCAGGGCAGGCGGTTCCGCCACGGGACGAAGCTGCTGCGCTTCAGGCCGGACAAGGATCCGCGCGCGTGCACGTGGACGGAGCTGCGCCCGCCGCGCGAGCCGGGCGGGCTGACGGTGGGTGCGCTGCTTCGGCCGTAGGCACCCGGGCGCCGCCGCCTTCTCACACAAACGCGCGAACCCGGGCGCCCGCGCACCGCAGGACGAAACCCCGGCGCCCGGCTGAAGCCGGGCACCACGCACCCCACGCACCCGCGCACCGCTCCACCCGCGCGCCCGCGCGCACCCACGGCACCTGCGCACCCGCACGACGAAACCCCGGCGCCCGGCTGAAGCCGGGCACCCACGCACCCCACGCACGCCACGCACCACGCACCCCCCGGCACCACGGACCCCACCGTCCGGCCGGGTTATTTGGGCTTGCGGCGGCGCGACGGTTGCACGCGCGGCGGCTCGCCCGGCATCTTCGGGAAGTTCGGTGGGTACGGCGCCTCGCCGACGCCCGCGGCCTCGTCGCGCTCCACCCACTCGAGCAGCACCCGCAGGTCGCACACGGTGTCGTCGATCGCCGCCTGCACGTCGCCGAGCGCGGCGAAGCGCGGGGGCATCGAGACGAGCGTGAAGTCCTCCGTCTCGACGTCGGGAAGCTCATCCCACGTGACGGGCGCGGACACGGCCGCGTCCGGCCGCGCCCGCACGGAGTACGCCGAGGCGATCGTGCGGTCGCGCGCGTTCTGGTTGTAGTCGATGAAGACCTTCTCGCCGCGCTCCTCCTTCCACCACGCGGTCGTCACGCGGTCGGGTGCCCGCCGTTCGACCTCCCTCGCGAAGGCGAGCGCGCAGCGGCGCACGACCGGGAACTCCCACTGCGGCTCGATCCGGCAGGCGACATGGATGCCGCGGTTGCCGGACGTCTTCGGCCACCCGACGTAGCCGATCTCGCGCGAGCACCTCGCGCACGATCGCGGCAACGGCCTTGCCGTCGGCGAAGTCGGTGCCGGGCTGCGGATCGATGTCGATGCGCAGCTCGTCCGGATGCTCGGTGTCGGATCGTCGCGACGGCCAGGGATGAAAGTCGATCACGGCGAGATTCGCCGCCCAGGCGACCTGCGCCAACTCGGTCACGCAGAGCTCGTCGGCGTGACGGCCGGAGGGGAACGTGACGCGCGCCGCCTCGACCCACTCCGGGCGCTTCTCCGGCACGCGCTTCTGATAGATCTGCTCGCCCTCGATCCCGTCGGGGAAGCGGCGGAGCTGGGTGGGGCGCTCGCGCAGCGCCCGCACGATCCCGTCGCCCACCGACAGGTAGTAGTCGACGAGATCGCGCTTGGTGTGGCCCGCGGCCGGAAACAGCACCTTGTCGGGGTTCGTGACCTTGACGAGGCGCTCCCCGACCTCGAGCTCGATGAAGGGCGAAGCCACGCCCCAAACCGTATACCGGTGCGATTCTCCGGGTGAGAAGCTGCGGGCTTCGACCGGCGCTCCGACGCGGGGGCTACCCTAATCCCGTGTCAGGCCGTACTATTGGCGAGAGGGATACGGGGGTGTCCTCTGAAGGATACGGGGTGTCCAATGAGAGAGGCATGTCAGACGTGACGGGAGCGGACCACGGAACGGAGGGTCGCGAGGATCGACGTGGCCGCGCACGGGAGCGGACGCGGCCGCGCGCCGGCGCACGGCAAGGAGTCCGGCCAGGCGCTGATCGAGTTCGCGCTGGCGTTGCCGCTTCTCATCCTGCTCGTCGCGGGCATCGTCGACTTCGGACTGGCGATGAACACGTGGAACACGACGCAGAACGCAGCGCGCGAGGGCGCGCGGATCGCCGCGATCAGCAACTCCGAAGCCACGATCAAGAACCGCGCGAGGGTGACCGGGGGCCTGGATAGGCGTCGACCCTGAGCGAATGGGAGATCACGCTCAAGTGCAACCGCCCGACGCTGAACAACGACTTCGCCGAATTGCACGACGAACCTGGACGGCGATGGCGGAACCTGCCCGAGCGGACCGTGCGCCACCCCCGGAAACTGGCTCGAGGTCGAAGGCGACATCGTCGAGGTCACCGTCGAGCGCGACTACAAGTTCATCACGCCTCTCGGCAAGCTGATCGGACGCGGAAGCTCGATCACCGTAAAGGGCTCGATCCAGACCCGCTACGAGGGCTGATGCTGGCGCCGCCTCACCTCCCGGTTGCGCTCGGAGGACGGCGCGATCACGCTGCTCGTGGCGGCGATGCTCGTCGTGCTGCTCGTGGCGACGGCCTTCGTCGTCGATCTCGGCCGCCAGCGCCATGCACGTCAGCAACTCCAGGACGCCGTCGACTCCGCCTCGCTCGCGGCGACCGGCTTACTTGCCGGCGAAAAACCCGGCCGACGTGGCGGCGATCAACGCGATCGTTGACAAGATCACCGTCGCGAGCTCGACCGGCGTCACACCGTCGACCATGACGACGACGTTCCTCTGCGTCCTCACGGATCCCACCGAATGCCCTTTCGGGCGCGCGGCCCGACCTCGGCGCCGACCAGTACCACGCCTGCGGACCGGGCCTACCGGGAACGTGGGACGGAACCGGCGGGTGGACGCTGAACAACGCAGGCACGCGGATGACTCATGCCTGCGACCCGCTCGCGGGCGACCGGTGCAACGCCGTCCGGGTGAACACGTCGCAGACGATCGAGTACCTCTTCGCGCCGATCATCGGCGTCTCCGACGGCTCGACCGGGACGTCCAGAGCACGGCGTGCACCGGCAACTGCAAGTCGTCCGGGGCGCCCCTCGACGTCGCCCTCGTCCTCGACCGTACGGGTTCGATGTCGCCGACGGACATCCAGAACACCAAGGACGCCGCCAAGGAACTGCTCAAGGTCTACGACCCGGCCCAGCAGCTCATCGCGCTGCTCGCGCTCCCCTACCCCGGCGCCGCCGACACGTGCGCCGTCCAGAGCCCGCAGGAGTACCCGGCTCCCGACTACACGAAATGGCTCGTCAAGGGCCTCTCGACCGACTACAGCTTCGACGGTACGACGCTCACGGGCGACCTCGTGGACAAGATCCAGTGCCTCGCCCGCGCCCACGAACCCCGTCGATCAGACGTCGCCGGCAACCTGAGTCCGAACCAGGCCCACACGAATCTCGGCGACCCGATGGCCGCGGCGGGGGCGCTGCTCGCGGCGACCGGACGTGTCGGTGTCCCGCACGTGATCATCTTCATGACGGACGGACAGGCAAACCAGCCGACGTCGTGCGTCACCAGATCACCGCGGCTCCGTGCGCGGACTGGGATCCGGCCTCACTCTTCGACCACCCGTGCGGCTACGCGGCCGACCAGGCGAACGCGGCACGCACGCAGGCCGAGATCTACACCGTCGCCTACGGCGTCGAGGACGTTCGGTGCCCCGACCGCTCGGGCGACTACAGCCCCACCGGCGCCAAGGGCAACATCGCCACCGGTCTCCTCGCCGACATGGCGACGCAACCCTCGGACGACGACTCGCGCATCGACGCCCGGAGGGTGCGGGCCAAACGAGAACACCGACGGCGACCACTACTTCTGCGCGCAAGGACACGTCGAGCGGCGCCGCCAACAGCCTCGCCTCCGTCTTCCGACTGATCGCGCAGAGACTCGCGTCCGGAACGGGCCGCCTGATCGACGCGCGGCTGACGCCGACACCCGCACTGCGCGGGGCCGAAACCCCGGAGAATGGTAGGCTCGGCCCCGCTTCGAGATCCAACAGAGGGAGAGAGACCATGCGCAAGTGCGCTCATCGCAACCCTTGCCGTGGCCGCCGCGCTGGTCGTCGCGGCGACCGCCACCGGCCGCTCCACCGCCCCGGCCGAAGCAGCCGCGATTCCCGGCTGCGCCAAGGACAACCTGGGGCTGCTCGACTCCTCGTCGGCGACGCTCACGGTCGGCGCGGACAACCCGGCCTTCCCGCCCTGGTTCGGCGGTGCCGAGAAGACGAAACCGTGGAAGGTCAGCGACCCCTACAGCGGCAAGGGCTACGAGTCCGCCGTCGCGTATGCGGTCGCGAAGCAGCTCGGGTTCACGAAGGCGAACGTGAAGTGGCAGGTGACGCCCTTCAACAACTCCTTCCGACCCGGCAAGAAGTCGTTCGACTTCTACATCACGCAGGTGTCGTACACGCCGCAGCGTGCGAAGGCCGTCGACTTCTCGAACGGCTACTACTTCGTGAACCAGTCGCTCGTGGCGCGGAAGGGAAAGCCGATCGCGTCCGTGCGCTCGACCAAGGGCTTCAAGAAGTACCAGCTCGGCGCCCAGGTCGGAACGACGAGCTACAGCTACATCGTCAACACGATCAAGCCGGACAAATCCCCGAAGGTCTACGACACGAACGACGCAGCCGTGCAGGCGCTCAAGAACGGCCAGATCGACGGGCTCGTCGTCGACCTGCCGACGGCGTTCTACGTGACCGCCGTGCAGGTGCCCGACGGAAAGGTCGTCGGTCAGTTCCAGGCGAAGGGCACGAAGGAACGCTTCGGGATGGTTCTCCAGAAGGGAAGCACGCTGACCGGCTGCGTCAACAAGGCGCTCACCCGGCTCTGGAAGAACGGGACGATGAAGAAACTCCAGCGCACCTGGCTCGCCAAGGCGACCGGGGCACCGATCCTCAAGTAGCGCGAGCTTGAGCGGGAGCCGCAGCTCGCGGATCCTCGGCGGCACGACCGCCCCCGTCTCCAAGGAGGCGCGGGCGGTCGTGATCGCCCTCCTCTCGACGGCCGTCTTCGTGACGGCCGTCGTCGTCGTGGTCACGCGCTCGCCGGGCTGGGGCGAGTTCAAGGCGTACTTCCTCGACTGGAGCATCTACCGCGGCAACTTCCGCGAGGTTCTCGCCGCGTTCTGGCTCAACGTGAAGCTCTTCTGCACGGCCGAGGTGATCATCCTGCCGGCGGCGCTCTTCCTCGCCGTGCTCCGCTCGCTGCCGGGGCCGGTCTTCTTCCCCATCCGTGCGCTCGCGATCGCCTACGCCGACCTCTTCCGCGGCATCCCGACGATCCTCGTCATCTCGATCCTCGGGTTCGGGATGCCCGCGCTCGGCGTCTCGTGGATCCCGCAGTCGGAATTCCTCTGGGCCGTCGTCGCGCTCGTGCTCGTCTACACCGCGTACGTCTCCGAGGTCTACCGCTCGGGTATCGAATCGGTGCACGCGAGTCAGGAGGCAGCCGCCCGCTCGCTCGGCCTCTCCCGCGGACAGTCGATGCGCTTCGTCGTCCTCCCCCAGGCCGTCCGACGCGTGATCCCCCCGCTGCTGAACGACTTCATCGGCCTGCAGAAGGACACCGCGCTCGTCGGGACGCTGGGCGTCGTCGAGGCGTTCAAGCAGGCGCAGATCGACCAGTCGGCAACGTTCAACGGCACGCCGTATCTCATCGCGGCGACCTTGTTCGTGGCGATCACGATTCCGCTCGCGCGTTTCACCGACTGGCTCATCGCGCGCGATCGCAAGCGGCAGCAGGCGGGGAGACTCGCGTGAGCGCGGGCGACCCTGGCGTCCGGCTGAAGCCGGACACCGGCGCTGCTGCGCTCCGCCTCGACGGCGTGCACAAGGCGTTCGGCAAGCTCGAGGTGCTGCGCGGGATCGATCTCGACGTCGCAGAGCACGAGGTCGTCTGCCTGATCGGCGCCTCTGGCTCGGGGAAGTCGACCCTGCTCCGTTGCATCAACCTGCTCGAGCCGATCCAGTCAGGGCGCATCGTCGTCGGCGGGATCGAGATCACCGCGCGCAACGTCGACGTCGACGCTGTCCGCCGCCGCATCGGGATCGTGTTTCAGTCGTTCAACCTCTTCCCGCACATGAGCGTGCTCGAGAACGTCACCCTCGCACCGCGCAAGGTGCTCAGGCAGACGAGCCGCGAGGCGACCGCCCACGCGACGGCGCTGCTCGACCGCTTCGGACTCGCAGACAAGCGTCAGGAGTACCCGGATCGCCTCTCGGGCGGGCAGCAGCAGCGTGTCGCGATCGTTCGCGCGCTCGCGATGCAGCCCGAGCTGCTCCTGCTCGACGAGGTGACGAGCGCGCTCGACCCGGAGCTCGTGGCCGAGGTGCTCGACGTCATTCGTGAACTCGCGGCCGGCGGCATGACGATGGTGATCGCAACCCACGAGATGGGATTCGCCCGCGACATCGCGAACCGGGTCTGCTTCCTCGACGGCGGCGCGATCCTCGAGCAGGGGACGCCCGAGGCGATCTTCGGCGCCCCGAGCAGGGAGCGGACGCAGCAGTTCCTGCAACGAATCGTCGACGCGGGCCGCCTCTGAGCCATGCCTCGGGATCCAGGCTAGGCTTACTCCATGTTGGAGGAGTCGAAGAACATCGATTCATCGCTCGAGCCCCTCGACGAGTACATCGTCATCCAACCCGTCAGCGACGAGACGGAGACCCGCGCGGGTCTGATCCTCCCTGCATCAGCACTGTCGACCGTCGCCGTCCGCACCGGGATCGTCACCGCCGTCGGATCGGAGCCGAACGGGATCGAACAGGGCGACAAGGTGCTGTACCCCCACGAGGCGGGCTTCGACGTGCGCCTCGGCGGGATCGAGGTCAAGGTGCTGAAGCGCTCGGAACTGATCGGCCGCATCCACGACTGAGCCACGGCACGGCTACAGGACGACCGGGCGACGTCCGATATCCTCTCGGAAACCGGGAGAAGTGGCCGAGTGGCTGAAGGCGGCGCCCTGCTAAGGCGTTATGGGGGTGAACTCCTCCATCGAGGGTTCGAATCCCTCCTTCTCCGTTACCGCAGCGCCCACGCGAAGACGTGGCCGCGTCACGGGCCACGTCCGCGGCGGCCGCGGCACCCGACGGCCGTCGCGCGCCGCGCGTTCGTGTAAGGGGTTTGTTCGAATCCGCGTGTTTCACGTTTTCTGCACGGGGAACGGAGAGAAACCCAGGTCGGAGAAAGCAGGGCGGCGTCCTCAGCGGCCGCCGTTCGCCGACGAAAGGGGAACACGATGAGCACAACGAAACGACGCGAGCGTCTCGCCGCAGCGCTCGTGGCCACGGTGACGGCGGCTACGTTGGCGGGCTCGGCTGTTGCGGCACGCCAGGCTGCGCCGACGAACACGGCCTCTCCGACGATCACGGGGAATGCGAGGGTCGGACAAACGTTGACCGCAAGCGATGGAACATGGAGCAACGCTCCGACGTCGTACGCGTACCAGTGGGTGCGCTGCAACTCGGGCGGCGCCGCGTGTGTGAACGCCGCGAACGGCACCCAGAAGTCCTACACGCTGGTTGGGGCCGATCGTGCCCATACGATGCGCGTCAAGGTCACCGCGACGAATACGGACGGCTCTGCCTCCGCCCAGTCCGATCCGACGCCGGTCGTCCAGCCCGCAGCTGCGAGCACGGCGCCGAAGAACACGTCGGCTCCGTCGATCTCCGGCTCGGCCCAGGTCGGCGAGGAACTCGACGTCGACGGAAGGCACGTGGACGGGCGACCCGGCCTCGTACACGTACGCGTGGCAGCGCTGCGATGCGGACGTCGCCGCCTGCACGAACGTCGTCGGCGCAACAGGTAAGTCCTACGGCGTCCGCGCCACCGACCTCGGCTATCGGCTCAGGGTCGCGGTCAGGGCGAGCAACGCGAAGGGGAGTGCGACCGCGTACTCCGAGATCACGCCGATCGTGGTGCCGGTCTTGCGGATCACGAACAACCGCCCGACGATCAGGATCATCTCGACCCGCTTCGTCGGCGCGACGGTCTACGCACGGTTCCGTATCTGCGACGACTCGGCCAAGAACCTCACGATCATCGCCACAGACTCGCGGCCGCGCGTTCGCTCGTACACGAGGCGCTTCTCGACTCTCTCGGCTCCGAGGCCCTGCGGCGCCTACACGCGCCATTGGAAGCCCGTGCCTCGTTTCCGCGGTGACGGGAAGTACACGATCACGTTGCGCGCGCGAGACAAGTCCGGGCGGACGAGCCTGGCGGCCAAGCGCACCTTCTACCGGTAGCGGTTCTCCGACCCACACTGGGGGCCGCCCCGTGCGAGGCGGCCCCCACGGGGGATTAGGTCGCTCACGACCGACCGCGGCCCCGGACAGCTCGACCAGCGACGGCGCGACATCGCGGTCGCCCGCGGCCCGTCTCGCCGCCCGCCCCGTGCGGGTACCCTGTCGCAGCTGAGGAGAGGTGGCAGAGCGGTCGAATGCGGCGGTCTCGAAAACCGTTATGCGTCTTAACGGCGCATCGAGGGTTCAAATCCCTCCCTCTCCGCTCGGAAATCGAAACCCGCCCGCGCAGGCGGGTTTCGTCGTTCTCGGGTGTTGTCGCCCGCGGTGCACGCTGACCGCTGGACAGCATCTCGAAGCGGGCAAGCCTCCTACCCGTCGGGTGCTCGCTTCCTAGCCTGCGCGTCTTGCTCAATTGACACATTTGGAGCATACTGGACGCACCTGCAGCAATTGGGGAACTGCTGCAGAGGAGAATGCAAGCGAGGGGGTACGGCTGATGTTGCACAAACTGCCTGTGGGAATTGCGGTGGCTGCGCTAGTGCTGGCGGTTCTCGGCGTGGCGTCGCTCGGACATGCCACCTCCCGCGACGGCCGGGAGGGGTTCGGCGGTTCCCGGCTCGGGGACAGGATCGACAACTCGATGCTCTTGACCGGCAGCGTCGATGGCAGGGTGGTGAAGAACGGCAGCCTCTCAGTCGCCGACTTCGCAAGCTGGTTCCGCGGACATCCGGGCCCGGCAGGCCCGGCAGGCCCGGCAGGACCGGCAGGACCGGCAGGACCGGCAGAGGCGACACCGGACCGGCGGGCCCGCAAGGCGACACCGGACCGGCAGGCCCGCAAGGCGACATCGGACCGCGGCCCGCAGGCGAACCGGACCGGCAGGACCGAGGCGACACCGGACCGGCAGGCCCGCAAGGCGAGATCGGACGGCAGGTCCTCTCGGCCCGCAGGGCGAGCCCGGACCGGAAGGCCCGAAAGGGGAGAAGGGCGACGCCGGTGCCCCCGCTCCAACCGACGGGCTTATCGAAACCGTCGTCTGGAGGGGGACTGTCACCGGACTCGGAACGACACTGTCCGACACGGTAATCCCGGCAGGCTCGAAGGTGAAGAGCATCTCGGCGATAGCGACGATCGACAGTTCCGCTCGTCCCGAGTGCACGCATGCGTCCATCGTGGTCTCCACGGAACCGTTCCACGGGCAGATCGCGGCCTGGGATCAGGTCGACGCGAAGGGGGACGAAGCCGCGACACGCTTTGTTCCCGGGTCGCTGATGACCATCACCAAGGGGACACGGCTGGAGATCCAGCCCATCTCCTGCTTTGACGGCGCAGCGGATGATGCGAACCCGGTGCCCGCTGACGGCGTGACGACGACTGTGACGATCGAGCTGTCCTGGAGTCATCCTCCGCGCAGCATCCCGTAGATAGAGAACGGCGACCGGGTTTTCCTCGGCGGGGCGGCATGCATCATGCCGCTCCGCCATTCGCATCCACGCATGGGTGATCCGACGCTACAGACGCAGGAGGGGCAGCGCCGGGGGAAGCGATGCGGGTGTCGACCGGTGTCCAGACCTTGTGCCGCTCGACAAGCGGGCGGTCCACGCCCACAGGGGTATATCGTCCGTAATGACGAGCGGCTGACTCCGGACTCCAGCTGCCAGCGCGCAGAAGCAACTCTAGAGCCCGGTGTCGTCCCCACAGTGAACGTGGTGGGCCGGCAGACCATGGTCTTTCCAGGACGGAGGTTCACATGGCAGCGTTACAGCAGAAACGGTTCGAGAGCCCGGAGGAGACACGGTCGTTCGACAACGGTCGCGTCGACCTCGTCACCGTCGGGCCGGCCACGATCGGACGCGGTGTCTTCGAGCCGGGATGGAAGTGGTCGACGCACGTGAAGCCGATCGCCGGTACCGACT
Source organism: uncultured Thermoleophilia bacterium (assembly GCA_963721955.1). Classification (GTDB taxonomy): domain Bacteria; phylum Actinomycetota; class Thermoleophilia; order Gaiellales; family Gaiellaceae; genus Gaiella. The sequence goes on from CAVRKG010000005.1 coordinate 35,639, forward strand.
CGTGTCAGGCCCCGCATACGGGCGTGTGCATCCAGGGACGGATGCTGGTGAAGATGGACGACGGATCCGAGGTCGAGTACGGCCCCGGCGATGTCTTCTACATGCCCCCTGGTCACGACGCGTGGATCGTCGGCGACGAGACCTGCGTCCTGTACGACATCACCGGCATGACCGACTACGCGAAGCCCGCGTAAGGACCACCCGAAATCATCAGGCAGGACCGCCGCCCGGCGGGCCTGCCTGATTTCGCAGCGGTCGCCGGATGCGAAGCGTGCGTTAACTCGACCGCCACACCTTGTTCTCTTCGCGGCGCGGGCATACCCTCGATCGAAGCAAGGGCTGCGTCAGCACGCGGATCATCGACACCGCTCGGCCTGTCCACGAACCCCCGAAAAGGAGATCACGATGGCGTATGCCGTCGTTCACGAGTTCGCCGGAGGCACCGAGGATCAGTACAAGGCCTCGCTCGCAGCCGTACACCCGAAGGACGGCAGTCTGCCGACCGGGCAGGTGTACCACGCAGCCGGACCGTCGGCAGAGGGCTGGGCGATCGTGGCGATCCACGACTCGAAGGAAAGCTGGGAGGCGTTCCGTGACGGCACCCTGATGCCCGCGTTGCAGCAGGGGATCGAGGGCGGGTTCGGCGGGCCGCCCACCGAGACGGCGTTCGAGGTGCGCAACCAGCAGCCCTAGAAGCCGCCGCAAGCGGCCGTCACACCGCGTACGACGCAGCGAGCCGACGCATTCCCTCGGCCACGCTCACCGCGGGGCGCCAACCGGTCGCCTCGCGGAACGGGCGCGGGTCGAACCAGTGCGCGAGGCCGAGCTGGTCGACGAGGAATCGCGTCGCGGGAGGATCTTCGTGTGGGCGCGCACGCGCCCACACGCGCTCGGCGGCCGCGGCCGCGACTCTCGCGAGCCCGAGTGGGAGATCCCGCTTCGGACCCGGCACGCCGGCAGCGGCACAGATGTGCTCGAGCAGCGTTCGCACCGCGAGCGGCTCGCCGTTCGAGACCACGAAGGCGCGCCCTGCGAGCTCGCCGTCCGGCGCGAGCTGCTCCGCGGCGGCGATCAGCGCGTCGGCGGCGTTGTCGACGTACGTCGTGTCGATCAGCGCCCTCCCACCGCCGACGACGAACAGCCGCCCCGCCCGCGCGCGCTCGACGATCCTGCCGACGAGCTGCGTGTCGCCCGGCCCCCAGACCACGTGGGGTCGGATCGCGGTCACGGCGAGCGTCGGGCCGTTCGCGGCGAGCGCTGCGATCTCCGCCTGCGCCTTCGACTCCGAGTACCACGAGCGGTCACGCCTCCGTGTGATCGGCGCAGCCGCTCCCGCTCCCACCGTCGGCACCGCCTCGTAGCCGACGGAGGGCGAGGAAACGACGACCAGCCGGGGGACGCCGGCCTCACGACAGGCTGCGATCACCGCCTGCGTCCCCTCCACGTTGACCTGGTGGAACCGCTCGCGGGTCCCGACCACTCCGACGAGCGCGGCGCCGTGAACGACCGCATCGCAGCCGGCGGCCGCAGCCGTGACGGCTCCCACGTCGCAGATGTCCGCAAGCACCTGCTCGCATTCGACCCGGTCGCTCCGGTGCCGTTGCAGCGACACGACGTCGTGGCCGCGTTCGCCGAGGGCCGCGACCGTCGTGCGGCCGAGCAGGCCGGAGCCCCCGGTCACGAGCACGCGCATCAGACCCGCCTCGGTGCACGCCGTCCGGAGAGCAGGACGCTCGCCCAGCGGCCGACACGCGTCCGGTCGATCTTCGAGTTGTGCCGGCGGTCGACCGGAAGCGCAGGGAGGGAGAGCACGGCGGCGATCGCCTGTGGGGCAAGCGCTGCGCGTACGCGCCGGTCGGTGTCCGCTCCGGCGAGCCCCGCCGTACCCTGCTGCTCGACGACGACCACGACCTGCTCGCAGCCCGCCGGGCCGACACCGGCCACCGCGCAACGGCGCCCGGTGGCCGCCGCCGCCGCGAGCTCGAGCGGCACCGGCGTCACGGGGCCTTCGGCCGTGTGGACGATGTGGGCCATCCGGCCCTCGACCCAGAGGCGCCCTTCGGCGTCGAGATGCCCGACATCTCCCGTCCGGTGCCACTCGACGCCGTTCTCGTCGACCGTCCGAGCGTGGTCGTTCGTCGCCCAGAGACCGTCGTAGCCGTTCGACTGCCACGGCGCGCTGACGACGATCTCGCCGCTCGCGCCGTCACCGTGCGGGAGCGGCTCGATCCGAATGCCGACGCCGTCGACGGCGTGGCCGACACAGACGCCGCGTCCCGGCCCGACCGCCGCGAGCGTGACGAGATCGATGTCTGCGACCGACAGCGCCTCGGTCATCCCGTACGGCGTGTGCAGCTCCGCGCCGGGGGCGAGACGACCGAACGCCTCGAGCGTTCGCTGCGGCACGGGCGCTCCGGCCGACAGCACCAGCCGAAGCGCGGCGAGAGCCTCGCGGCCGCCGGCAGAGAGATCGTCCTGCGAGGCAAGGACGCCCTCGAGGGCGGCGGGTGCGGCGAAGAGGATCGTGGCGTCGACCGCGGCGCACGCGTCGGCCAGCGCCTCGGCGCGGAGCGAGGCCGGCTTCGTGATGTCGCAGTCGGGAACGGCGACGGGAATCCCGAGCGCCGGCCCGTAGAGCGCGAACGGTGCGAACGCCGCGACGAGGCGATCGCCGGGGCCGATTCCGTAGCACGCGCGCACGGCCTCGAACTGCGCCGACATACGCCCCTGGTCGTAGAGCACCCCTTTTGGCGGCCCCGTCGCGCCCGACGTGAACGCGACGACGGCAGGCAGATCGGTCGGGTCTGCACCGAGGGAGACGACGGCGGAGAGCTTCGTTCCCCTGCCTCGCAGCGACGCGAGATCGAGGGGTCGCGCCTCCCGCGCCCAGCGCAGCGTTCGCGCGACACCGAGCGTCCTGCGCGTCCCGAGCAGCCAGCGCGGCTCCGCGCTCCGGAGTGCGCGGCCGAGGCCACGCAAACCGAGGCCTCGGTCGACGACGACCGTCACCGCCCCGCTCACCCAGCAGGCATAGGCAGCCGCGATGAAGTCGGGCGGCTCCGGCAGGAGCAACGCGACGCGGTCACCTGGTTGCACACCGGCATCGCGCAAGCCCTCCGCGATCGCGGCGACACGCTCCGCCAGAGCGGCGAACGACAGCGTCGCGCCGGGAGCCGCGATCGCAGTCCTGTCGTCACCCTCGTGCGCGACGAGCGCGTCCCAGAGGGTTGCGGAGGCTGCCACCGTCGGGGCCGCGACGTCGCGGGTCGGCACGAGCACGCGTCCGATCCAGGAGTCGGCGACAGCCGCAACGTCCTCCTCTTCGACCACGAGGTGCCCCGCCTGCGGGAACCGGTGCAGCTCGGCCTGTGGGAGCCGTCGACGCAGATCGGCGGCGAATCCGAGATGGAAGACGGGGTCGCGCTCGCCCCACGCGAGAAGCACCGGCGCGTCCAGCTCGTGGAGCCGGTTCGCCACCTCTGCCAGGGGTGAAAACGACGGGTGCGAGCTGGTGGTGGGGATGTCGGCCACGAAGTCGGCGATCGCCTGCCGATCCCGGCTCGACGCGTACGGGTCGAGGTACGCCCGGCTGACGTCTCGCTCGGGACGGGAGTCGCCCGTGACGAGTGCGGCGCGCACGAACAGCGACGTCTGCCGGCAGGCGAGATCACGCAGGAGGCGGTGACGCGCGAGGCGGATGAGCAGCGGGACCCCCGTCGGCGGCATCGCGACACCGGTGTTCCCGAGCACCACCCCGAGCACGCGGTCGCGGTGCGCGAGTGCCCAGCCGAGCGCGATCGGCCCACCCCAGTCGTGTGCAGCCAGGACGACCGGGCCCTCCACCGCGAACGCAGCGAGGATGCGCCCGAGGTCGTCGACGCGCTGGGCAAACGCGCGTGGGCCCGTGCGCTCGGAGAGGCCCATCGAGATCTGGTCGGGCGCGAGGACGCGGTAGCGATCGCCGAGGCGGCGGTGAAACGACCGCCACATCAGCGACCAGGTCGGGTTGCCGTGCACGCAGACGACGGTCAGCGGCGGCGTGCGGCCGTCGGCGGGCGCGGCGTCGAGCGCGTGCACCTGCACGCGGCTTCCGTCGGCCACCTCGACGCCGACGGTGCGCGACCAGGCCGGATCGACACCCAGGCGCTCGAAGCGCCGAGCATCGAACGCGGTCTGCGCCGGGCTCACCAGATGATCTCGGCCGCGCTCGCGTTCAGTCCGGAGCCCATGCCCAGGCAGAGGACCCGCTCGCCCGGTTCGATCTGTTCCTGGATCCCGGCCAGCGTGAACGGGATCGCGGCCGGGCCGATGTTCCCCTGGGTCGGAAACGTGAGCGGTGCGCGGGACTCGTCGAGACCCATGGTCGCGCACATCATGCTCGTGTGCACCGCGCTGACCTGGTGCAGGATGTACCACGCGACACCTTCCTGCCAACCGAACTCCGGAGCGGCCTCGGCCCACGCCTCGGTCGCGAGGCCGATTCCGGCGGCGAGCAGGGTCCGCGTATCGGTCGTCATTCGCTCGAGATCGCCGACGCAGATCTCGTGGAACTGCGTCGCGGCACGGGAGACACCGCCGACGAGCCGGTGCGCCTGCGGGCTGTCGTCGAGGTTGCCGAGCAGCATCGCCGCTGCGCCCGAGCCGAGCGTCAGGCTCGCGAACTCGTCGTAGACGTCCTCGGTCGTGTACGCCTGTTCCCGCAGCCGTGCAATCGTCGCGAGCTGCGTCTGGCGCGAGCCCTCTCCGTCGACGATCAACGCGTACTTGATCTGACCCGCGTCGATCGCGGTTCCGGCGAGGTGCATCGCGTTGACGAACCCGAGGCAGGCGTTGCCGAGGTCGAAGTTGAGGCAGCCGGGAGCAAGCCCGAGATGGTGATGGACGGCGCAGGCGACGGACGGTTCGAGATGGTGCCTGCACACCGACGTCGAGATCAGCATCCCGATCTCGGCGGGGTCGATCCCGGAGGACTCGATCGCCCGCTCACCGGCGAGCGCGGCCGCCGCGTCGAATCGCATCTCCTCCGGCCACCACCGCCGCTCGGTGATCCCGGCGAGCTCCTCGAGCAGGCCCGGGCGCACGTCGCAACGCTCCCAGACATCCGCCAACTGCTCGTCGATCCAGGCCGAGGTGACGACCTCGGGCGCTTCGACGGCCTCGACCGAGACGACACCGACCTTGGCGTGCCGCTGGCTGTGATTGCGTCCCGCCGTCGTCTCGCGGGTGGTGCTCTCCTGACCTGACTTCGTATCCATCGGGACTCCATCTCTGGCGTGTGGGCCGAACAAGCGAAAGAGGCCCCCCGGGGGCCCCTTTCAAGCGGAGAGGGCGGGATTTGAACCCGCGAAGCACCTTTCAGCACTTACGCGATTTCCAGTCGCGCTCCTTCGGCCGCTCGGACACCTCTCCGTAGCCGCGAAAGCGTAGCCGCAGAAGCCGAATTTCCAGCGCACCGACCGCACCGTGGCGCTAGCCGCCGGCGACGGACGACACATACGCCGCCACGTCTTCGAGCTCTTTCTCGCTGAGCTGTCCCTCGAACGCCGGCATCACACCCATGCCGTTCGTGACGCGGTCGAGCACGAGGTCGTAGGACGGCTTGGCGTCGTCGAGATTCGGACCGACGGCGCCGGTCGACCCGGCCTCGGCGAGCGTATGGCAGCTCCCACAACCGGCAGACGCGAAGACGGCCTTCCCTGCCTCTGCGTCGCCCGCTCCGGCGGCCGGGGTCGTCTCGGCAGGGGTCGTCTCCGCAGGCGTCGTCTCGGCCGGGGTCGTCTCCGCAGGGGTCGTCTCGGCGGGCGTGGTCTCGGCCGGGGTCGTCTCAGCGGCGTGCGCCTCCTCGTGGACTTCCTGGGTCGAGGTCACCCAGTACACGGCCCCCATCTGGGCCGCGAAGAACAGAGAGGAGACGACCAGGAAGGACGTCAGCGTGGCCGGGAAGTCCGGGTTCCGCTTCGGAATCCACATCGCCGTGGCGAAGGCCCAGAGCACGAAGGCGCCGCCGACGACGATCAGGGTGATCTTGCCGGTCGAAGTGAGTGTAAGGAGCACGGCTGGGACGCTACCACGGCCCCGCCGTCGACCTGCGGGGGAACGAATGCGGCCTCGTAGTAGTCTCACGGGCATGACGCCCGAGGAACGACTTGCCCGCTACGCGCGCCTGGCCGTCGAGGTCGGCGTCAATCTCCAGGAGGGCCAGCTGCTGCGGGTCGTGGCCCATCCGGATCACCTTCCCCTCACCCGCGCCATCGCCGAGGTGGCATACGCGAACGGGGCGCGGTTCGTCGACGTGACCTTCGCAGACCCGCACGTCCGCCGGTCTCGGATTCTCCACGCCCCGGAGGACACGCTCGACTGGTCACCTCCATGGACGGTCTCGTTCATCGACGAGCTCGCCGAGACGAACGGCGCGATGATCGCGATCACCGGCGATCCCGAGCCGGAGCTCTTCGCCGAGCTCGATCCGAAGCGCATCGCGAAGAACCGTCCGCGGCTGATCGCCGAGAAGCTGCTCGAGGCAACCGGCGACGGCAGAATCGCCTGGACGATCGTCGGGTATCCGAACGCCGGCTGGGCTGAGGCAGTCTTCGGCGAGCCCGACGTCGAGCGCCTCTGGGAAGCGGTAGCAACGGCCGTCCGGCTCGACGAGGACGATCCGGTCGCCGCCTGGCGGGCACATGTCGACAAGCTGGGACGCCGAGCCGATCTCCTGAACGAGCGCCTCTTCGACGCCGTTCGCTTCCGCGGCCCCGGCACCGACCTCACGGTGGGCCTGATGCCCGAATCGCGGTGGCGTGGTGGCCCGGAGGAAACCGCGACCGGAATCGTCCAGGTCGTGAACATGCCGACCGAGGAGGTCTTCACGTCACCGGACCGCATGCGAACGGAGGGAGTCGTGCGCTCGACGATGCCGCTCGTCGTGAATGGGCAGATCGTTCGCGATCTGACGCTTCGGTTCGAGAACGGACGCGCGGTCGACGTGAGCGCGACGAGCGGCGCCGACGTCGTGCGCGAAGAGATGCGCACCGACGATGGCGCTGCATTCCTCGGTGAAGTGGCTCTCGTTGACGGGGAGTCGCGCGTCGGCAAGACCGGAATCGTGTTCTTCGACACGCTGTACGACGAGAACGCCGCCTGCCATATCGCCTACGGGGTCGGGTTCAAGAAGGCCGTCGCTGCACCGGACAGCACGACGACCGAGGAGCTGCTCGAGCTCGGTCTCAACGACTCGACCGTGCACACCGACTTCATGATCGGCGGGCCCGACGTCGAGGTCGACGGTATCGAGACCGGCGGCTCGGAGGTCCCGATCCTGCGCGCGAACGAGTGGGTGCTCTCGTAGTGTCGGATCGGCCCCGCTAGCGCGCTTCGAGTGCCTGGGTGAGCTCGCTGCTCGGCGGCGAGGGCTCGTCCGGAGGCCTCCGCTCCCGTCGTAGCTCCCCCGCCACGAGCTCGTAGTGGCCGATCGACCGCATCGGCGGCGAGTAGACGTGCACCGTGACCGCACCCTCGAGGTGGTCGACGCGGTGGATCCTGTCGCCGTCGAACGAGAACGAATCGCCGGCCGTGAAGCGCGTCGTGCTCCGGGCTCCCTCGATCTGGAGGAACTCACCGATCACTTCCCCCGCGATGACGTGAACACCGCCGCCGGACCCGTCGTGGTCGTGGAAGCCGCTGTCTCGCGCCTGCCACCAGGTGTTGAGCCAGGCCTCGGAGTCCGACGTGCGCCAGAGAAGGATCGCCGTGCCCGATCCCTCACGCTCGAGTGCGCCCAGGTCGACGAGAGCGGCCGCGCGCGTCGCCACCTCCGCGCAGGCGGCGGGATCGAGGATGCCGACCGCACCGACGGAGACGGGATCGATCCTGTGCTCCACGAGCCCATCGTCTCACGCACACGGCGTCCGCGCGAAGCATGAACGCCCGCGATCGCGCGACTCCCGAGCGGTGTGGCGAGGGACGTCGTACGCTAGCCTTACACCTCCCGGGCGCATAGCTCAGCGGGAGAGCGCTCGCTTCACACGCGAGAGGTCCCTGGTTCGATCCCAGGTGCGCCCATCTTTGTCGAAGACGACCACGAGCGGCCGCTCGCCCGCCATCTGCTCCAGCGTCTTGCGGAAGGCCCAGGCGATCTCGTCCGCGGAGGTCTGCCCCGCCGTCTCGCCGAGCAGCGAGCTGATCGCCGCGGCCGCAGTCTCGTCCACCGGTCAGCACGCCGAGCTGCTTCAGCACCTCGACGACCGGCCAGTCGGTGATCCCCTCCCCGTAAGGCAGGCAGCGGGCGCGCACGATCGTCGCGTCGATCGAAGCAAGCAGTTCGGCAACGAGCCTGGTCTTGCCGACGCCGGCGTCGCCGACGAGCGTGACCAGCTCGCAGCGCTGCTCGGCCTGCACACGCTCCCACGCTTCCCGGAGGAGCGCGAGCTCGCGCTCGCGTCCGACGAACAGCGCCTCGTGCCGCCGCTCGGGCGCGTCGCGCACGCGCAGGAGCCGGTAGGCGGGCACCGGCTCGGCCTTGCCCTTCAGCTCAAGCGGCTCGACCGGCTCGACCTCGGCCGCGCCGCCGACGAATCGAGGGGTCGACGCGGCTGCTGGAGGAGTTGGGGGTGGAGGCGTATCGGGAGGCGCTCGGTCGGCATCGGGATGTGGTGCAGGGCGGCGTGCGCGCGATATGCCGGCTACGAGGTGGATTACGAGGGAGACGCGTTCTTCTACGCGTTCCAGACAGCCGGGGAGGCGGTGTCGGCGGTGTCGGAGGCGATGGTCGGGTTGGACGGCGGCCCGATCCGGATCCGTGTCGGCATCCACACCGGCGAACCGGCGCTCGACCCACCCAAGTACGTCGGCCTCGACGTCCACCGCGCCGCCCGCGTGATGGCCGCAGCCCACGGCGGCCAGGTCGTGCTCACCCGCGAAACCAGAGAACTGCTCCCCGACGGGCCGGCCACGCTGCGCGACCTCGGCGACCACCGCTTCAAAGACCTCGGCACCCCCGAACGCATCTACCAGCTCCAGATCGACGGGCTCGAGCAAGAGTTCCCGCGACTCAAGTCGCTCTTCCACGTCACCCTGCCCAGGCCCTTCTCGACAAGAGCCTCCTCCGCCGTTCCACGGAACCCGGGGGCACCTCGCGCTATCTCATGCTCGAGACCATCCGGGAGTACGCGGTCGAGCGCCTTCACTCCGAGAACGAGGCGGCCATCGTGCAGCAGCGCCACGCCGAATGGTTCGCTTCGTGGGCCGCCGAGGTGCCCGACGCCGACCGCCCCAGCGAGCTGGCACCCGATGACGCCAACCTTCGGCTTGCTCTCTCCTGGGGCGTGTCGCACGACGCGGCGCTGGCGCTGGCTCTCACGAGGACGCTCTCGGTCTACTGGTTCTACGGCGGGCGCATGGTGGAAGCCGACCACTGGGGTCGCACACTGCTCGCGGCTGTGGAGGAACCTGCCGGGCTGCGGGCCGTCGCACGTGCGCTGGCCGGGCGCTTCAGGCTGTTCATGGACGATCCCGGCGCGGCTCGCCCGCTCCTCGAAGCGGCTGTCCCAGTGCTACGCAGAGCCGACGACCGCTTGGCGCTCGCGGCATGTCTCGCCGACCTCGGCATGGTGCAGTCCCTCGAGCGCAGACACGAGGAGGCCATCACGATCCTCACCGAGGCCGTCGCGCTGCACCGCGAGCTTAACGCCGAGCCGTTCGAAGCGACCAACTCACTCCACTTCCTCGGTGAGGCACTCCGTGAAGCCGGGCACCTCGATGCCGCCCGCGATCGACTCCAGGAAGTTATCGCCGTGCTGCGAGACATCGGCGCGGAAGCAATGGCTGCGTCCTCGACCCACAGCCTCGGCGACTTGGAGCTTGACGCGAGTCGCCTCGGACCTGCACGAGAGCACTACTGCGAGGCACTGCGCGTGTTTCGCGACGCCGAGATGCGGCGGGAGATCGCGAACTGCCTTGGCGGCCTGGCGGCCGTCTCTGCCGCCGGTGGGAGCCCGACACACGCTGCCGAGCTGTGGGGCGCCCTTGAGGCACTCGAGAACGAGCTGGAGCTCCAGCTCTTCGAGCACGAACGCGCGCGCTACCTGCGGTACGTAGCAGCGGCCTGCGACCAACATCCCGCCGAACTGGCGAGGGGCAGGACGTGGCCGCTCGAGACGGCGATCGCGTTGGCGCTCAACGAGGCGTCCATGTCGGGCGCGCCGGAGTAGCCGTTCGCTGTGATGGTGGTCGGGCAGCCTTCGGGGTCGGTGACGTTGGTGTCTACGGACATCGAGAGTCGACGCGTCGGCTGGGGAGTTGGAAGCCGAGGTCATGAGATCCGTCGACGGGTTGCTCGAGTCCCTGCGCGACGAGCCGGGCTTCGAGCGCGTGTGGGCCACGGGCCTGACATTGCCGCTCGAGGGCGCGTTGGCGCTCGGCCCGGCGTGATCCGGAACAGCGTCGTAGATCACGTTTCGCCAGCCACTGTTGACTTGTACGCCGCCTCTGTCATGATCGGCGCTTCTCGATCAACTGCGTGGGGGTGCGGAATGCGTCGTCTCGTGTCGGTGATCGGTCTCACTCTCGGACTTGGCCTGCTCGGCATCGCGTTTCTCGCACCGTCTGCGATCAGCCGCCCCGCGGCCGAGCGGGTGCTGAACATGAACATCGCCGACACGGGGATTTCGTACCTCGATCCGGCGCTGAGCTACGACTTCATCGGCTGGCGCATCGAGGCGGCCACCTGCGCTCGTCTGTTGACGTACCCCGACAAACCGGGCGCGGCGGGCGCCCGGCTGACCCCCGAAGTAGCGGCGGGGTTCCCCCTGGTGTCGGCGAACGGCCGGGTCTACACGTTCCGCGTGCGCAGTGACTTCCGCTTCTCGGATGGGCAACCGGTAACGGCGGCGAGCTTCCGGCGGGCGATCGAGCGCGCGCTCAGTCCGAAGATGCAGTCGCCGGCGTCGACGTTCGTCGGCGACATCGTCGGGGCCGGCGCCGTTCAAGCAGGAAAGGCCACCACTCCCTCCGGGGTCTCGGTCAGCGGCAACCGGCTGGTCGTCCGCCTCGAGCGGGTGGCGCCGGACTTCCTCTCGCGCATCTCGATGATGTTCTTCTGCGCGGTCCCCGAGGACTTCCCGCTCGACCCGGCCGGCGTGACGCCGCCGGGCTCAGGCCCCTACTACGTCGCGTCCTTCGACGGCAAGCAGCCGATCCTGCTCAAGCGCAATCCCTACTACCGTGGCGGCAGGCCGCAGCGCTGGGACGAGATGCGGATCACGCAGTCGGTGAACACGCAGACGAGCTATCTCCAGGTGCGAAAGGGAGACGTCGACCTCGATCTCGGGGGACTCCCGCCGACGTCGCACTCCCAGTTGACGAAAGACTTCGGCATCAACAAGGGCCGCTACTTCGTCAACCCCGGTCTGATCATTCAGTACATCGCGCTCAACACGGCGCGGCCGTTGTTCAAGGACAAGGCGGCCCGTCAGGCGGTCGCCTACGCGATCGACCGCACCTATCTGATGCGGGTTGGCGGTCTGAACGGCGGTAAGCCGAACGACCAGATACTCCCGCCCGGGCTACCCGGCTACCGGCCGATCACGGTCTATCCCGACAAGCCGAACATGGCCAAGGCGAAGGAGTTGCTCGACGGGAAGACGGGCAAGGTCGTGCTGTACATCGGCAACGACCCGATCTCCGTCGCCCAGGCCCAGATCATTCACCAGAACTTGAAGTCGATCGGACTCGACGTCGAAACCAAGACGTACACCTTCTCGGCCCAGATCACGAAGACGGGCATCCGCGGCGAGCCGTTCGACATGAACCTGATCAGCTGGTTTGCCGACTACCCCGACCCATACGACTTCATCAACGTGCTGCTCTACGGCAAGACGATCGCGAAGGAGAACAACGTCAACACAGCGTACTTCGACGACCCCGCGTTCAACCGGAAGATGGAGGCAGCGTCGCAACTCACGGGCAAGGCGCGGGAGGCGGCATACGCAAGGCTCGACCGTGAGCTGACGGTTGCGGCCCCGTTCGTCGTCTTCGGCAACGCGAACGTCCGCGAGTTCGTCTCCGAGCGGATCGGCTGCCCCATGTACGCGGTCCCGCAAGTCGGGTTGAACCTCGTCATGCTCTGCCAGCGGAACTAACGCGGCGGGCGCTACTAGCAGCCCTGTCGTCGTGCTCGAACCTCCCCCAGCACTCCGGCCGGCGAGGTAGTTCCTCCCTCCGATCGGCGCGAGCCTGCCGTACGCGCCTCATTCGTTTGGGCACAAGCACTTTCTGGTGCCTGAATCCACCCGAATCCCCGCGAATCGGATGGAATCTGGCTCCGTCGGAAGGAGACGATCAGGAGGCCGCGACGCCAGTAACCATGCGGGTTACCGGGCGTCGCGGCCTCTCCAACCGTCCGGCTTCGATCCCAGGTGCGCCCATGCTCATGCGCAGAGCGGGAATCTCCGAGTGGAGATTCCCGCTCGCGACGATCCCTGAAGTTGGAACCTACGGTTCCCGGGGAACCTCCCTCCTAACTCGGCAGTCCGCCCGGCGACCTCCCTCATGTGTCCTTTTGCGTCACCAGGAGATGAGGCGGGTCAACTGCCACGCGATCACGACCGCGCCGAGAAGCCTTCGCGAAGGATTCACGCCGCGAATGAGCTCGTCGGCGCCCCAGAACAACCACAACGCCGTGATCGCCCCACCGGCGATGCCGTAGACGTCCGATGACTCGCCGACGACGAGTCGCAGCACGTATCCAGCGGCGATGGCGAACAGGGGCCAGTTCGGGAACTGGCCGAGGACGATGCGGCCGGTCTGTCGGCTCTCGAACCACCAGCGGAACGACAGAAGTCTCACGCTGCGACGGTCACCGAACCCGGGCGACGGTCGAGGCGGAGCCGTGTTCGAGCGTGAAAGGGATCTCGGCCCATCGGCCCGGCGCGTTGATGGGCCGACGCAGGCGTCCCGCGGGCGAGATCACCCACGCGAGGATCCGACGCAGCGTTCTCAGGAGGCGCTGAACAGCGCGTCGACGTTCGGGAGCCCTTCGAACCGCGAGAACGTCCCCGTGTCCGCGATCTCCTGCGCAGCGGCGAGGAATCCACCCCACGCCGCGCGCGCCAGCGTGCCCCCGACGCTGATCCGGCGCACGCCAAGGGAGGCGGCCTCGGCCACGGTGGTGAAGGGAGCGTTGATCAGAAGGTTCACCGGCTTCGGGGCCACCGCCGCGACGACCGCGGAGACCTGCGCGACGGTGTCGAGCCTGGGAGCGTAAAGACAGTCGGCACCGGCCTCGGCGTACGCTTGCAGCCGCCGGATCGTCTCGTCGATGTCGGGGCGTCCCGCCACGAAACCTTCCGACCGCCCGGTGAGGACGACTCCGGTTCCGCTCTCGTCGATCGCTCGGCGCGCAGCCCGGATGCGGTCGACGGCAAGGTCGAATGCGTACAGAGGCTCAGCCGCGTCACCCGTGGAGTCCTCGATCGAAAGCCCGGCGATCCCCGTTTCGGCGGCGAGCTTCACGTTGACGGCAACCTCCTCCGGATCGTCGGCGAAACCACCTTCGAAGTCTGCGTTCACCGGCAGCTTCACCGCGTCGGCGACGATGCGGAGATGCTCGAGCGCCTGAGCGAGCATGAGGTGGTTGTCGGCGCGACCCACCGTCCACGCGAAGCCGGCGCTCGTCGTCGCGAGCGCCTGGAAGCCCAACTGCTCGAGGGCGATCGCGCTGCCCGCGTCCCATGGGTTCGGCATCACGAAACAGCCGGCGGTGTGCAGTCGCCGAAAGGCATCGACCCGGTCATCCAGCACGGACATGGCGCTCCTCAACGGAAGATCGAGATCGGGACGCTAGACGATCCGCACTGATCCCGCACGAGCAGCCATGAAGGGCCCTCCTGACACCGGATCCGAACTGGCCCGGAAGCCATGAAAACCCTGCTCAGAGACGTACATCGAGGACGGCTCCGGCTAGCCCCGGAACCCTCTCACCCGCTTCGATCCAGGTGCGCCCATCACGACGAACGGTTTTCCGGCAAAGCTCGAACGATCGACTTCCTGCACTGCTGATTGGCCTGGCCTTGCTTTCGACGCTATCGCGCTTAGTGGCAGGCCGGTGTCGAGGAAACGGGGGACAGACGTCTGCCGCTCTCAGCCCGACCGCCGCTGCCTCGCGAGCTCGCGTTCACTTCCGACGAACCAAGCGCCGAGTGTCGCAGCGAGCAGCGCGACCACGGTCAAGCCCATCACGAAGCCCCCGAGCATCACGACTCGGGCGCCTGCGCTCTGAGGGACGGGATCCGCCTGCTGCCCCAGCACGGCCGACGCCGCCCAGAAGAGCGCCGCTCCGAACGAGCCGAAGATCCCGTCGGGCTCGTCACGCTCGAACACGTAGGCGATCTCGGCCACCGCCACCACGACGGCTGCGGTGATTGCCGCCAGATACCCGAGCCGCGAACGGGCGATGCGCCGAGCCGAGCCGAGCGTGCGGTACGACGCCGAGATCGCCCGGGCGGCGGGCAGTGCCCGCCCCAGCCGCACGAGCCTGACGAACCGAAGGACGCGCAGAGTCGGAATCAATAAGCCGAGCGCCTGGAGCCAGTTCCGCCGCAGGAACCGCAGCTTCGCCGGAGCCAACCTCAAGCGAGCGAAGAACTCGAACGCGAAGGCGGCCCAGATCACCCAGCCTGCGACGAACACGACGGTCTCCCGCGCGCCGCTTGGCTCGGCCGCAAGTTCGTAGCCGACAAGGAGCGCGAAAACGACACCGAGCCACGCCATGAAGGGATCGGAACGCTCGGTCGCCGCCTCTAGCCAGCTGTCGCCGATCGTCTCGTCAGGGCTCTGCGGACCACTCATAAGGTCATTCTCTCGCCTCCGGACGTTGTGGTGTGCTTCACCGGTGAACTCGTGCACCCGTCGGCAGGCGGCGCAGGTAGTGCGAGCGCCCTGACGGTGCGGACGGCGGAGCACGAGGGCGATGCCGGAGGTGCAGCCGGCTCAGCCGAGCCTCGTCGACCGGGATGACCTCCGGCCGCTTGGCTGGCAGCATCTGGTGCCGCCCGACCTGCCTCCCGTAGGCCGACCGACAACCAGGGGCGGGCCGATGTTGAAGCTCGTAGCGCCTCGCCCCCGTGTTGATCCGGTGAGAGGGCCTCGAACGTGAGGAAGGCCCACTCATGGCGGGCCTTCCTCGAATGCGTTTGTTTGACTTGGCTAGGGCGTCATGTCGGCGCAGTTCACCCAGGCGAACATGGTTAGTGTCTGCCCCGAGTCGTTGACAAGCATCACGAGGTAGGAGGTTTGCGGGCCACTCTGCGGACGTGTCGAAGCGTGGGAAACATAGATCGGCTGTTGTTCCCACCAGCCGCCATACCCGCCGCCTACTGCGATGTCACCCGCGTTGCAGAACGCTTCTAGCCTGTTCAAGCCGGCGGTCATGACCTGATTCGCCTGCACCTTGTAGAACCCAAGAACACCCGGGTCGCCTTGCGGGCCTTGCTCGCCCGGTTCACCTTGCGGGCCGGTCTGGTTGAAGTCGAGGGCTACCTCGTCCTTCTTGCAGGCCTTTGCGTTCTTGTCCGACGAGGCAGGGTCGATGATGCGAAGGTCGGAGTTTCCCTTCACTTCGCCGTCTTTGTCGACTTTGTAGCAGGCGTGGATTACGCCGCCACCGTCGGGGACTATCGCCCACGCCGCGACACCCACGACGAGGGCGACGATCGCCGCCGACAGAAACACCAAGCTGCGATGCATGCGCTTCCCCTTTCTCAATCTGCAGGCGCAGGTGCGCTGCTGCAAGGGTGCGGGGGCGCTCAGGCGCCCGACGACAGCACGCTGCGGTGTGTCTCTTCCCCATCGCGGAAGACCCCGCAGAGACGACACTAGTACATTAGTGCCGTATGTGTCAGGCACAACCAACCGCCCGGTACGGCGTGTGCGCCTGTTGCAGATGGTCGCGCGATGCTTGTCGGGCGATCGAGATGACCTGGCGCTCGGTACACGGCCCTCACGCGCGCCGGCCAGTCGGCTGGCCTGACGGCGTTGGGCTGAGGAGTTCATGACCTCGGCTTCGTTGCACCTCTACCCCGACGGCATCGCAGAGCGAGCACTGCCCGATCTGAACACCTGAATCCGCAGACGGATCCGGATTCCTGCGCCGGCATCCCGGTGCCGACCGGAGAGCGCTGCAGCATCGACCGTCAGACGATCCACCCGATTGCTCCGGAGAGCTGTCTTTACAAAAGTGTGGTGAGACGCTACAAAGGGGCTCGTGTACCGCCGACGACTCGTTCTCTTCGGTATCGCCATGGCGTTGGCGGCTGTCCCGGCCGGTGCGGCAGCTGCGGACTCGTCGTTGGCCCCCGTCATGCGCGTGGACTTCCGGGCCACGGGCGTCAGCGGCAAGCGGCCCCCGAACATCGTCGAGACCCGGATAGCCGCGACAGGATCCCTCACGTTCAACAAGACGCCCTATTTCGACAGATACGAGTCGGCCGACTCCGCAAAGGGGAAGGTGATCGTCGAGTACGACGTCCTCACGCCGCATCCCCAGACCATCCGCATCACGCTCGAGGTCACGGATGCCCTCTACCGCGCCGTCGACGGCGGAGTGGGGGCCGACCTGTCGGTCGAGGTGATCAGGGCCGTGGACGGCGACGGGGAAGCACTCGCCGCCTGCCCTGCAGGGCGGAAAGGAACCCTCGCCGTCCGGGACGGGTCGATGATCGACGCCTACAGGATCAGCATTCCCTCCTGCAAGATCGGCTTCCGTCAGACGGCGAAGCCGACGGCGAACAGCCGGGTACACGTCACACTTGCAGGCAAGTGCCTGCGCACCACGCAGTCGCGGAAACCGGTGTGTGGATCGAAGCCGGTGGCGAAGACCTGCAAGCTCGCGGGCGGTTGGTCCCAGACGACGGAGACCGTCGGCTCGACCGCGTGGACGACGTCCGCGGACGGCAAGGCGCAGGAGTCGGGCCTCGGGAACGCGACCGGTCGCGCGACCCTCGCCGGCTCGGTGCTGACGATCGTGTGGACGACGGCGGACGGCTGGGGTGGCGTCTACCGCTGGACACTCGACAAGGACTGCGCGGGCACGGGCACGCTCTCGTTCACGAAGGGGCCGCGTGCAGGTGACGTCCTCGAGAGCACGGTTCGCGGCCGGCCGTCGTAACACGAAACTGCTCAGGCGAACGGCGGCTGTGGCCTGGTGCGGAAGCTGGACGCCCGTTCACGAACCAGGGGACTGTGACTCCTATGCAGCCAAGAACGGCACCCTGACGCTTGCGAAAAGGCCCCGCAGTTGCTCTGCGAACGTACGCTTCAGCAGCGAACCCGGTACCACCCTCGTCGCCGGGGCGTGATCGAGAGGAGCGGGAAAGGAATGAAGAGATGGAACCACTGACGGAAATGACGTGCGTTGCGTGCCGCAAGGACGCACCGACCGTGACGGATGCGGAGATCGCCGAACTGCATCCCCACGTCTCCGACTGGGAGATCGTCGAGCCCGGCGGTGTCAAGCAACTGAGACGCGTCTTTCAGTTCGACGATTTCGGGCAGGCGTTGGCGTTCACGAGCAAGGTGGGCGAGCTGGCAGAGGAAGAGGGGCATCACCCTGCGCTCCTGACCGAATGGGGCAGGACAACGGTCACCTGGTGGACGCACAAGATCAGAGGCCTGCATCGCAACGATTTCATCATGGCGGCGAAGACAGACGGGCTGTACAGCTCGGCGTGAGCCGGATCGCGGATGACCCGCGAAGGATCGGTCGAGGTTGTGCAGCCTGCGCGTCGCCTCCATCCGCATGAGTCGTAGGGTGGGCGGCGCGCGACGACGGGAGCGGACCACTGACGGGAGCGCTGTGTCCGGGCTCCCGTCAGTGGGGAAACTCTGACCGGCGCTACCAGGCGGAATGGACGATCGGCGAGCCGTGCAGGACGGTCAGTTCGACCTTCTGCGCCCACTCGACGAACGCCTCGAAGTCCTCCCAGGATCCCGCCTGCCCCCAGTGGTCGGCGAGGCCGGCGGGGTTCGCGTACACCTCGTGGAAGGTGAACATCGTGTTCTCCGTCGGCTCGGAGCCCGGGTCGAGAGGGTTCGAGAGCTGCGGCCCCTGGGCCGTGTTGTAGCTCACGAGCTCGAGCTCGCCGTCCCGATGATGGGTTGCGGCGATCCACTTCGCATGGCTCGCGAAGAGCCGCTCACCCTCCGGCGCCAGGTCGGGCGTCGCGGTGAAGATGAAGGTGATCAGGGTCTTGCCCACATTCGACATGTGCGCTTCTTTCTGTCATGGCGACGACGAACGGAGCAGAGGTGGACACCCGTCCGGCGCCTCCCGGTGCGCAAACCTACCACTCCGCCGCATCGCCGTGGTAGTCAGCGCTCAGCGACGCCGAGTGATCCGGCTACGAGAGGCTTCGGGACGCACCCGGGCGTGGTCGAGTTCGAGGGCAGCGTTCCTCAGCCGGTGTCGAACCGCACCTCGACATCCGGGAGTCCCACGAACCGCGAGAACGTCCCCTCGTCTGCGATCTCCTGCACAGCGGCCGAGAATCCGGCCCAAGCGGGACGTCCATCCCGGTCATGGCGCTCCTTGTCGGAGGTCGAGGCTAGCCGATCCGCATCGAGCCTCGACGAGCGGGCCTGGAGGGTAGGCACGCCCTCGACCAGCTCAGCAGATCGGGATGACCGTGAGGCCCGAGGTGTTGTTCGTCTCGTCGGACTCGATGACCTCGTTCGACGAGTCCGCGGTCGCAATGAACGAGGAGAGGTTGCAGTTGCCCGTGGTGTAGGACGACGTCGCGGATGCCCCCGCCGCGAGGCCGCCGATCCGGATCACCTGGCCCCCGGGCAGGGCGACGTTGAACGCACCGGCCGCGGCAGTGCCCTGGTTCTTGACCGTGACCTGGTTGATGCTGAGGGCGGTGATGACGAGATCCGGCGCGCCCGCGGGTGGTGGCGGGGGCGTCGGAGTCGGCGGCGGGGGCGGCGTCGGGTCCGGCGGAGGCGGTGGTGGTGGTGTCGGCACGGGTGAGGGCGGCGGGCGCACGGCGATCGTCGAGAGCCGGTACGTCAGGCGCGCACGGTCGCCGTTCTCCAGCGAGAGACGTCCCTTGAGCCTGTCGCCGCCGACCAGCGTTCGGCTCACGGTCGCTCCCGGTCGGTAGGCGACGACCTCGCTCGTGACGCGGTCGTACGGGTTGATGTCGCCGGTGTCGTCGTTGCCGAAGTCGTCGTCGCGGATCTGGAACCACACGGGGACGATGTCGGAGGTGCGGTTGTCGCGGCTCAACCCCGATGCGGTCCACGTGCGCTTGTTGTCCTCGAGCCAGCGGTTGATGCTGCGGTTGCGCACGAGCGTCTGGCCGTTGACGACGAGCGTGACGCCGTGGAGGAACCAGCCTCCCGCGAGCCGGTCCGGGCTCTTCTCGATCGTGACGCGATCGATGTCACCGACCGTCAATCCGTTGCGGAGAGCCGAGTCGATCGGGACGCTGTAGGTGTCGTCGTCGCCACGCTCGAAGTCGTTGTATGCCCGCTTCTCGAGCGAGAATCGCAGCCGGTTGTTGATCCGCAGATACACGTCGTCGTCGGTTCCTGCGTAGCGGCGATCGCCGGTCTCGATTCGGACCGTCATCGACGTCACAGGCATGCTCGCGCGGTTGGACGTCGGGAGCGATCGGATCCATGTGACGGGGGCGTACGGACGCGGGAAGCTGAACGAGTCCATGCCCTCGATGACAGTCGAGGTGTACGTCTGATTGCCGATGCGCGCGTTGACATAGTCGTCGGCACTGCCGACGAGATCGCCGAGCCCCGGACCTCCGTAGCTCGTCACCTCGGCTTTCACGAACCGCGTCGTGAGTTGGTAGGTGCGGCTCGTCGGAAGATCGCCGAGACCGGTCGCCTCCGGCGGATACATCGCGAACGCGCCGATCAGCTCGTTGAACGCGCGTCGGTAGGCCGACGGCCCACGGTCATGGAAGGCGCCGATGGCGAGGCGTAGGCTGACGACGCTGCCGGCCATCCCGGTCCGATCGCCGCAGCTGAACGGGACGCACGGCTCGCCCCCACCCTGCCAGTGGCCACTGTGCTTCGAGATCTGCTCTGCTCCCCGCACGTCGTGCCTGAGCGCCGCTGTGTCGGCGAGTGCCTGCGCACGCCGCCACAACGGCTCATTCCCCAGCCAGTCGCGGATCGCGCGGATCCACTGGCGCGAGGCGAAGTACGCGGTGACATACGCGGTCTGGTACTTCGGCCGGCCCGGCCAGTCCTTGTTGAGCCCCGAGAACAACGACGTGTTGTTGTCGGAGCGCCAGTGCCCGTGCGCGCGGGGTATCTCCCTCACGCCCGTGTAGATCGCCAGCGTCCGGCGCACGTCGGGCGAAACGTCGAACCATGTCGGAGCGTCGCCGTACCCACGCGAGGAGAGCGCCGGGCCGCCGCGGCCGGGGGTCGCGACCAGACTCTCGACCCAGTTGCTGTGCGAGTAGAAGTCCTGGACCGCGTGCAGCGAGATGCCCATCACAGCCATCAGACGCAACGGATCGTTGTTGCGTCCGGCATAGCGTGTCCACGTCCGCGTCAGATACATCAGCCGTTGCCACTCGCGGTCGATCCCTGCAGTCGTCGCGAGGTTCGGATGATCGACATCGTGGATCTCCGAATCGAAGTGCAGGTGGCGCGCGCCCGAGACCCATTGCTGCAACCAGTCCTCGCGGGCGAGCCCGAGGCGCGTGACACCGATCAGCGCGCTCGCGTGCCCCGAGTACGGATTCTTGTCGGGGTTCGTGTAGTAGTCGACGAACCAGTTGTCGACCATGCCGACGTCAGCACTCGCCTGGTTGAACCCCTCGGACGTGAGGGCGTCACGCGTAAGGTCGGCGTGCGGGCCGGTATCGAAGGCACGTGCTGTCGACGGCAGGACGAAGAACAGAGCCGCCAACACCACGCAGAGCGATTGCCATTTGTGTCTCGCTCGCACCGGTCGAGTATGCACTGCCCGGTCGACGGCACCGGTGCGGCGCCCGCGTCCCGGCTGAAGCCGGACGCGACCTCGACTACGAAAGTCGCTTCAGGCGCACGGTCCAGGTCACCTTGTACGTCGCCGACGACGAAACGCCGGCGGTCGTCTTCTGCGACGAGCCGCTCGCGGCGGCGGACGCCTTGATCGTCCGGCCGATCGGTGTCGAGCCGAGCTGCGCAGGTCGGATGCGAGCGCACCGCGTGTCGCGCGGCTCACCGGCCCGAGTTGCACGGCACCCGGTCACCTCGTACTCGGACAGCTCCGCCCGCACGGCGCGGAGCGAGCCGGTGCAGCCCCGCGCGAACGGGGGCTTCTCGCCGAGCTTCGAATACCGCCCGAGCACCTGGACGCCGACCTGGAAGTTCGGGTCGGTGACGTAGCCGCCGCGCGCGCTGCCGTTGCCGGTCGGCGCCACGATCCGCAGATGCGCCCTTGCCCCCGTGACCGCTCGCGGCGTGCCGACGACGCACGCCTTCTCGGTGTTCGCGGCGCCGCCGGTCGCGCAGGCCGGCAGTCCGTCGCCGAGCTCACGCGTCACTGCGTTCGTCCCGCTCGTTGTGAAGAGAGCGGCTGTCCTCGTCGCCTTCTCCTTCTGCGACCCTGACAGCGTGAGCCGTCCTCCCGCGTATGTCGCGACGACCCGGGTCGTGGTCTTGAAGCGGGCGACGCCGCGTACCTTCGATGGGCTGCACGACGGCTGGGACGTCGAGTAGTCGAACGACCCGACGATCGAGACGGCGAAGGTGCGGGGCTTTGCAGCCGCTGAGGATGCCACCGCTGCTCCCGTCACACAGGCCGCGACCGCGGCCGCGAGTGCGGCGACGGGGATCAGATTTCGCGCGGTTGGACAGCCTGGCTGCATCACTCCAGCCTAGTCCCTCGTCTGTGGTTCCGCGGCCGCGGGACTCGCGACCCGACTCACCGTGCTTGGATACCGGGATGGTGACTCGCACGCAGACGGCGGCGACACTGCGGCCGAAAGGCGCGCGATGCGGCGACGCCCGCCCGTCGGCGCGTGCCGATTGACGCGCTCGCCCTCGACAGCCGGATTCGTCGCAATCGGAATCGCGCTCTACGCCGCGTGCGCGCTCTCGGCCACGTGGCCCGCTGTGCGCCACGTCTCGAGCGACTACCTCGCCCGTCCGGCGGCCGGCTACGGCGAAGCGGCCGCGGGCGACCATCTGCAGCTCGGCTGGGCGTTCTGGCTCCCGGGGCATCAGGTCGAGCGCGGCGCCGCTCCCTGGCTCGATCCCTACTCCTTCCGGCCGGAGTCGGAGGCGGCTCCCAACCTCCAGGGCTGGTTGCTCGGGACGGTGTATTGGCCGCTCGACAGGCTCCTCGGCGGTATCTGGGCCTACAACCTCCTCGTCCTCGGGTCGTTCGTCGCCGCCGGCGGTGCCGCCGCCTGGTGGCTCCGCTCGCTCGGCGTCGTCCGGGTCGCCGCGCTCGCCGGAGGGGTGGTGTTCGCACTCGCCCCCTACCGTGTCGGTCAGTCGACGGGCCATCTCCTCGGGCTGATCGCCTTCCTCCTCCCCCTGTCGCTGCTGGCACTGGAGCGGCGGCGCTTCGTTGCGGCCGGACTCGTGCTCGCGGCGATCCCCTTGTCGGGGCAACTGCACCTCGCGGTGGGCGCGGTGGCGATGGCTGCCGCGTATGCATGGGCGAGGGTGCCGCGTTCCCACTGGGCGCGAGCGAGTGGAAGCGTTCTCGCAGCTGTCGCAGCGGGCATCGTCGTGGAGCAACTCGTCGTCGCAGGCTCGGTGGCAGCCGGGGGCAGGAGCTTCGCGCAGGTGCAGCGGTACTCGGCCGAGCTGTCGGATTTCGTCACCCGAGGTGTCGGAGCCGGCATCGAGGAGTTCGTCTTCCTCGGCTGGCTCACACCGCTCGTCGCACTTGCGGGCCTGTGGGCGATCCGTCGCCGCAGCGGACTTGCGTGGTTCCTCGGCCTTGCGGCGGTGCTTCCGTGCGTGCTGGCGCTCGGTTCCAACGCGCCTCTCTATGAAC
This sequence comes from uncultured Thermoleophilia bacterium, assembly GCA_963721955.1. Lineage (GTDB taxonomy): Bacteria > Actinomycetota > Thermoleophilia > Gaiellales > Gaiellaceae > Gaiella. The sequence continues at coordinate 58,653 of CAVRKG010000005.1, forward strand.
CGTTGTGGCGCGCCCTACCGCAGCTGCGGTTCGCGCGTGTGCCGGAGCGGCTGTTGCCCGTTTCGGCCCTTGCGATCGCCGCGTTGGTCGCCCTTGCGTTCGATCGTGTTGCGCGGAGGACGTCCGTCGGCAATCGGGTGGCGGCGCTCGGAGCCGTTGCGATCGCGCTGCTCGCCCTCGACGTCCGAGTTCCCGTGTTCGGTGCCGTCGAGCCAGACCGACCCAGCGCTGCCTACGCCGCGGTCCGTGGCCCGGGCCGGTTGTTCGAACTGCCGGTCTTCCGTCCCGACATCCATTTCGGCTCCGCGTACCTCGCCTACTCGCGGCAATCGCCGCGCGAGCGCCCCCAGGGGTACTCGACCACAGCGCGGCGCGCCGCTGACACACTCGCGCGTGAGCTTCGCGGCGTCTCCTGTGGCCGCGGCACGATCCCCGCCGAGCTCGGCGTCCGGTTCGTCGTCGTGCACCGTGCGCTCTACCGACAGAGCGGTTTCTTCGCGGAGACGTGCGCCGACGCGGCCGAGGCGGCGCTCGGAGGGCAAGGCTGGACGCTCCTCGCCCGAGACGGGCTCATCTCGAGTTGGGGGCGATAGCGTCGCGCGGTCTCAGCGGGCCGCGACGTTGATCAGATAGGTGGCGTCACTGTTTCCCGTCCCCATCGTCACGGCCAGGTATGCCGTCGTGGCGGCACCGGGATTGTTGTAGGTGAGGATCTCGGCCCCGCCCTTCGTCGCTCCGCGCGCGAGCCGATCCTTGCCGGGAGCGATCGCGGTCACGCTCGCGGCGGACGCGCTCCACAGGCTCAGGTCGACTGCGGCGGCCGCCGTCGTCTTGACCGTGAGGCGCCCGCGCGCAGGAACGAACACGCGGTAGAGATCCCGTGGATCCTCGACCGCTGCGAGTCGTCCGGCCAGCCTGATCGAGCGCTTCGACGCCGTCGTCAGAGCAGGGATACCGTTGAAGAAGCGTGCGCCGGGCCGAAGGTAGTCGATGTCGTCGTTCGGTTCGAGTGGATCCTTCACCGGGGACGGATAGGCGAGAGCAGCGGGGACGTTGAGGACGCCGAAGCCGCTGGCATCGTCACGGCCCGGCGGGCCGATATCCGTTGCCGACCGGCTCATGATCTCGAAGAGCTGGCCGGCGTCGATTTTGGGGCGAACGGTCCACACCCACGCAGCCGCGCCCGAGACCAGTGGTGCCGCGAAGCTCGTTCCGTCCTCTACGCCCCAGCTCCTGTCGATCGCCGATGCGACCGTCATGTTCTCCCCCGGGGCGACGAGATCGATGAAGCGAGACTGGCTCGAGAAGGGCACGACCCGATTCTGCTCGCCGCTCGCTCCGACTGTGAGCACATGCGGAAGGCTGGCGGGGTAGGTCAGGGGATTGCCGGCATCGCCGTCATTTCCCGATGCCGCGACGACGAGCATTCCCTTACTCACCGCGGTGGCGATCGCCTGGCGAATGACGAGATCGTCGTCGCTGCCGCCGAGACTCAGATTGATCACACCGGGGCCTCGGGCGGACGCGGCGAGGACACCTGCGACGATGTCGCTGGTCGACAGCTCGGTCCCCCTCCCGAGCGCCGAATCCCACGACTGAACGACCGCCTGCGGGTAGACACCGACGATTCCGACACCGTTGATCGGTGCGCCGATCAGCGATGCAACGGCTGTCCCGTGCACGCCCCCGATCGGCTGGGGCTGCTGCTCGTTCAACGGGGTGAGTGTGGGCCAACCGACGAACTCCGGGTGGTCGAGCTCGACGCCGGAGTCGATGATCGTCACCGGCCTCCCGGGGGCCGGCGGCACGAGATTCGCGACACCGATCGCGGCGCGCCACCACTGGGAAGGAACGAGCGGATCGGCGAAGTCGGTCGTGCTCAGCGTTCCCGCCGGCCGGTCGGGCCCCGTGTACCGCACCGCCTTGCACGTCCGGAGTCGTGGTAGCACGCTCGCGGCTGCCCGCTCGTCGAGCGTGTACAGCCGCAGGTGAGACGAGACCATCGCGGCCCCGGCCTGCCGCAGGATGCCCGCCGCGTCGCAGGCGGTCTTCGGAGTGAGCTCGATGAGTGTCCGCCCCTCCGAGGCAGCGGTCGCCGCCGAGCCACCGCCGAGAAGGAGGACAGCGAGCGCCGTGAGCGTCGCAGTGAATACCCCGGCGGCCATCCGGGCTAGCCTAGACGGCACGTCACGGGCCAGGTCGCCGGATCGGTCGTAACAGCGCAGGCGTGTCGGACACGACCAGATCGAAGCAGCCCTCCCTGAGAGCCACCTGAGAGCGCGCGGTGAGCAGAGTGTGCGGCGCGCTACGCCGGGACGCTCGCTGCCGCCTCGGCCGACGTCATCACCTCGACGACGTCGAAGCGGACGAGATCTGCCCACTGTGCCATCCACTCGTCGAGGAGCGAGCGCTCGGCACACTCCATCACCTGGTAGCAGCGGCTCAGGTCCGACGTGACCCAGCTGCCGTGGTAGACGAGACCCTCCGGCGCCAGCCGCCCGCGCTCCCGGAAGCGACGGTACACGGGCACCGGATCCCCGTCTGCGAAGTGCTCGATCACCATGAACAGCATCAGCGGCACATCTTCCTCGATCGGCGAATCACGTGGTGGCAGGTCGAGCCGTCACCCTGCTACGCTCGGCAGGCCCGGTCGCGCTAGGTGGGGAGTCAGCGGTTCCCTGAACCCGAAATCCGCTCCAGCGGGACCGAACGCCGTCCGAGGGACGGTTTCATCGGGATTGGTCTGCGAACGAGGTGTTGACAGGTCGGGTCCCGCGCACTGGGAGCGTTCGAACCGCGTCAGGTCCGGAAGGAAGCAGCGCTAAGGACTCCCTCTCAGGTGCCGCGGTTCCGCCCGGCCCGAGCCGGCGACGCAGGTTCCTCCGGGGAGGCCGGTTTCGACGACGGAGTGCGTGACCGGGCATAGCCGCGATCGCTCGATACCCGGTTGGTGTCGGAGTTGGTGCGCTACCGCCGCACGGTGTCCTGGCTTCAGCCGGACGCGCCCCCGCCGCACGGTGTCCGGCTTCAGCCGGACGCCCGGGTTTCCGCGCAACGCGCACACCACACCGGCCCGGGCGCACCCCGCCGCACGGTGTCCGGCTTCAGCCGGACACCCGGGTTTCGCCCGTCCTGCAGGAAGAACGTTCGGTAGCAGCCGTCCGAGCCCGGCTCAGGCGCCCGGCCGGGCGCGCCCGTCTGCGACAATCGCATCGTGGCCGCGCTCTACCGCACCTACCGTCCGCTCGACTTCGGCCACGTGATCGGGCAGGAGGCCGTGGTTCGCACCCTTCGGAACGCGATCGAGCACGGTCAGGTGCGACAGGCATATGTCTTCGCCGGTCCTCGGGGAACGGGAAAGACGTCGCTGGCGCGGATCTTCGCGAAGGCGATGAATGCCGAGGGCGGGCCGAACGCCGACTTCGATCCCGACGCGCCGATCGCCCAGGCGATCGCGAACGGTAACGCCCTCGATGTGATCGAGATGGACGCCGCGTCCCAGCGAGGCATCGACGAGGCCCGCGAGATCCGCGAGCGAGCGGTGCTCCAGCCGGTGGAGGGGGGCTACAAGATCTACATCATCGACGAGGCCCACCAGCTCACGACGCAGGCGTGGAATGCGCTCCTGAAGCTGATCGAAGAGCCGCCACCGCATCTCGTATTCATCTTCTGCACGACGGACCTCGCGAGCGTGCTCCCCACGATCCGATCGCGCTGCCAGATATTCGTCTTCCAGCGGCCGCGGTTGCAGGAACTCGTGGCGGTGCTGCGACGCGTTTGCGAAGGCGAGAAGATCGACGCTCCCGACGCAGCCCTGGCGCTCATCGCGCGCGGCGCGCGCGGCTCCTTCCGCGACGCCGTGTCGACGCTGGATCAGCTCGCGGCTGCGACGGGCAGCGCGATCTCCGTGCAGGACGTCCTGCAGCTCGTCGGCGGGATCGAGGAGGACTCGCTCTTCCGGCTCTGCGACACGATCGTCGATCACGACACGGCGGGTGCGCTCGTCCAGATCGAGGAGCTCGCCGAACAGGGCCACGACCTCGGCCGGCTCGTCACGGAACTCATCGAGCACCTGCGCCAACTCTTGCTCGTGCAGCACGTCGGCCACGTCCCGGAGTCGGTGCCGGTCACCGGGGAGACGCGCGAGCGCTTGCGCGAACAGGCGAACCAGCTGCCGGAACCGACCGTCCTCCGCCTGATCGACCTGCTCGCCGTCGCGGTCGACGACATGCGCCAGGGTGGCGATCCGCGCCTGCCCCTCGAGCTCGCGCTCGTCAAGATCACGCGGCCCCAGGCAGACCTGTCGCGCGACTCGCTGGCCCACCGGCTCGAGGTGCTCGAGTCGCGGCCCGTCGCGGCTGCAGCGATCGCGGTTGCTCCTGCCCCCCGCGCCGGCTCCGCGACACCGGTCGCCGTGACGCCGCAGCCGAGCCCTCCGATCGCCGCGACGACGGCGGAAGCGCCGGCCGCGCCGACCTCGGGACTGCCGCCGCTCGAGCTCGACCAACTCCGCGACGCCTGGCAGCGAGATGTCGTCGATGCGGTACGGGATCGGTCGATTCCGATCTCCACGCTCGTCGCCGAGGCGCGGCCCGTGGAAATCCGCGAGGGCACCGTGACGATCGAGTTCGCTCCCGCCGCCGGATTCCACAAGACCCAGATCGAGGACCCGAAGAACCTCGCCATGCTGCGCGATGCACTCTACGAGGTCACCGGCCGCCAGCTCTCCGTCGAGACCGTCGTCGGAGCCTCGCCCGAGCCGAGCGAGCCCGAGGATGCGCGGGAGTGGTCGGAGGAGGATGTCATCTCACTGCTGAAGGACACATTCGACGCCCAGGAAGTGGAGGACCGCTGATGGCGAAGTTCGACATGAACGCGATGCTGAAACAGGCCCAGCAGATGCAGGCCCAGATGTTGGAGGCGCAGGAACAGGCGAAGCTCGAGATCGTCGAGGCCTCGGCGGGCGGCGGCATGGTCACCGTGAAGGCGAACGGTGGCGGCGAGCTCGTCGAGATCCGGATCGACCCGAAAGCGATCGATCCGGACGACCCGGAGATGCTCGCGGACATCGTCATGGCTGCGGCGAACGAGGCACTGCGCTCGGCGAGCGAGCTCGTCGAGTCGAAGATCCGCGGCCAGATGCCCGATCTCGGAGCGCTCGGGTTGCCCGGGATGTAGCGAGCGTGGGCGCCGGGCGCCGTGTCAGGCGGCGAGCCGCTCGACGGGCGCGAGCGCGAGCGGCGGCGAGGCCGGGGCGGGCGACGAAGGAACGAGTCGAAGCTTGGGTCGGCGGCGCAGCTGCATCCCGACGATCGCGGCGACGACGAATGCGGCCCCGGTCAGCTGCTCCGGAGTGAGGTTCTGTTTCAGCACGACGGCAGCCAGCACGATCGTGACCGGAACCTCGACGGTGACGAGCAGCGACGCAGTCGAGGGACCAACGAGACGAACGCCCTTGAGGAAGGAGACGACCGCGAAGACCGAGCCGACGAGGGCGGCGCCTGTGAGACAGACGAGGCCCGCCGTGCCGCCAACCGTTCCGAGCGATCCGAGCAGCCCGCCGACGACGAAGAACGAGCTCGCCGCACCGAAGGTCAGGTAAGCGGCGAGTGCGATCGGGTCGGCGTCACGAAGGAGCCGGTCGGAGAGAAGGATGTAGACGGCGTACGCGACCGCTGAGCCCAGCGCCATCCCGATCCCGACCAGATCCGGGTTCACCGCCGTGCCACCGACGAGCGCGACGCCGCCGAAGATCGCCGTGAGAGCGGCGAGGCGGCGACGCGTGAGGCGCTCCCGCCCGAGCATCGCGGCGACGCCGACGACGAGAACGAGGTGGGCGTAGTGCACGAGCGAGGCGAGCGGCGCCGACGTCCGCTCGAGGGAGCCGAAGAAGAGCGCCGAGTCGAGCGCGTAGACGAACGCCCCGAGCAGGAACGCAGCGACTGCGGCGCGGACGGGAACACGAAGCAGCTTCCGGCGGGCGATCCCGACGAGCAGCAGTGCTGCCGCGAGGTACCGCCAGGCGAGGACGCCCGTGACCGCGGCCCCGTGGTCGTAGGCGATCTGGACCAAGATCGGAGAGACCGAGAACGCGACGCCTGCAGCGAGGCAGAAGAGCGTTCCTCTGAGGTGGGGAGCACGCAAACGGGCCATGCCTCTGAATCTACGGATGGCCGAACAAAAAGGATTCCCTGACTTATCTTCGTTATCTCAAGGATCTACCTATATGTCCATGGCCCCCGTTTCCAGCCCGAACGGGTTGCCCCACGCCCGCCTGCCGAACTGGTCCTCGATCTCGACGCGCGCCCAGCGCCAGAACTCCGGATAGGCGAACGACGCGGCGGTGACGAGGCCGTCGTCGTCGCTCGTGACCACCGCCCCACGCCAACCCGAGTCCGGCGCGCCGGCGTTGACGGCGCAACCGTCCCACGGCCCGGAGCGCAGGCGCACCGACCGGGCCGGAGAACAGCGCACGACGACGGAGTCGGGCTGCACGTCGACGCCGAGGAGTCGGGGGCCGGCCGAGCCGTACGCGCGCCCGTGCCGGAGCGCATCGACGACCGCCGCCGCGGTGCGTTCGCGGGCGAGCACCCACGTCCAGCCGATGCGGCTGTCCGTCCCGGGTGCATGACAATCGTCGGTGGCGATGCCCGTGCAGCAGCCTGCCCTGCTGGAGCACGTCGTCCCAGTGCACCGTCGAGAGGCCGTTGCCCTGCAGGAGCTCCGAGCCGCCGTTCCAGATCTCGAGACCGGCGAGTGACGGGGCCGCGAGCACGTCCTCGACGCGCAGGCCACTCCAGTAGGGATGACAGAGGAAGGGAACGCCGCCGTGCGCGACGATCCAGGGCCATCGTCTCGATGTCCGCGAACGGCTCCCTCGGCGACGGGCAGCTCGGAGACGCCGAGCGCGAGCGCCTCGGCCTCGCCGTGCGGCGACGCCGAGCGCGTGACACGAGAGCTCGCTCGACGGGATGACGACGATGTCGATCATGGTCGCACGTCGGTGACATACCAGTGGTCCGTGATCGCGAGCACGTCGTAACCCGAGCCGTCGCGTAGTGGTCACACAGCTCGGCCGGGCGACGGCTCACCGTCCGAGTTCGTCGTATGGGAGTGGAGCTGGCACCGCAGCCAGACACCGTCCTCGCGGAAGAGCGAGTCCGGCACGGATCAGGACAGCGGAGCGCGGGGACGTGAAGTAGCACTTGCACGACCCGCCAAGCGTCGGCTCGAAACCAGTCCAGGCGGTCGAGTGCGCCTGATCGCGTTCGATGACGACGAGCTGGATGTAGGGGCGCTTCTTCGCCAGGTACGCCTCCATCTTCCAGACGAGCGCCCGCCGCTGCTCGAAGTTCACGAGCGAGCTCTGCTTCTTCCACCAGCTGTCGTAGAGCGGATCGTCGAAGCCCGTGTCGCTGTTGTTGTACCACTCGGCCCTCGTGACGACCGAGAGGTTGAACGACGGATCGATGTACGGGTGCCAGTACCACGTGTACATGTCTGCCTTGAGGTACTTGCCGTTCGGACGCGGCGATCAGTTCGAACGCCTGAGCGCCGTCACCGCCGGGCGTCAGGTCGAGCTTCACGCCGATCTTCTTGAACGCCGTGGCGAGAATGTCGAACTGGCGGTCCCCGTTGAAGTCGAGATCCTTGGGAACGATCACGCTGTAACTCATCGCGTGGGCGGATTGGGCGTACTTCCCGCTCGTCGCAGGCACGACTCGGAGCCCGTCGCCGCCGCGCTTGTACCCGAGCGAGTCGAGGATCTGGTTCGCCTTGGCGGGGTTGTACGGGAGCGGCTTGACGGCCGGGTTGAGCCATCCCTCTGCCTGCGAGGCGGGCGAGAGGATGTTGGCCCACGGTTTCGCGTAGCCGCTGAAGACGACGTCGACGATCTGCTGCCGCGGAATCGCGTACTCGAACGCCTCCTTCAGGCGCGGACTGAGGAGCTCACGGTTCTTCGGCTTCTTCGGGATTCGAGTTGAAGCCGAGGTTCGTCACCTCCGAGCCCGTACTGAACGTCACCGCGATCCCCTTCTGGCTCTTGAGCGGCATTGGCCGCGCCGTACGGCAGCGCGTCGATGAACTCGAGGTTGCCCCGCTTCATCTCAGCCGTCATCGACGCCGAGTTCGTGTAGTAGGTCAACGTCACCGCCGCCGACTTCGACTTCGGGCCGTAGAAGTGCGGATTGGGCTTGAAGACCGTCGTGCCCTTCTGCTCGAACTGCGACACCGTGTACGGCCCGCCCGCGACGATCGGGAGGCTCTTCTGCGGCGAGAATTCCTTCAGGCCCCTGCCGTTCTTGCCGACCTGCTTCGACCATACGTGCTGGGGCAGGATGAAGAACTGCGCGAGATTCGAAAGCACCGGCGCGATCGGCCGCGAGTACGTGATCACCACGGTCTGCGGATCGGGCGAGGACGCCCGCTTGATTCCCTCGACGGCAGCTCGCGACGTACGAGGTCGGACCACCCTTGTACTTGAGGACGGTGTTGATCGTCCAGACGGCATCGTTCGCGGTGAGCGGGACGCCGTCCGACCACTTACCCTTCCGCAGTTTGAACGTCCACACGAGCCCGTTCTTGCTGCGCGTCCAGCTCGACGCCCAGTCCCCCGCAATCTTCGGCCCCGGCGCGTACTGCACGAGCTGCGGGAAGATCATCGTGTACGCCGTCGTGTCGTTGGTCTCGATCCCGACGAGCGGGTTGAGCGTGTCGACGTAGAACATCGTCCCGATCCGGAGGATCTCGTCCGCCGCCGCGCTCGTCGATCTCGTCTCCGCCGCGAACGGTGCCACGAGGACGAGGAGCAGCACAGAGGCGAGAGCGAGAGGCAGGCGGAGCGTCCGACGGGCGGGCATCTACACGAGGATGATGAACGATCGAGCCAGGCGGAGCGCGACCAACCGGCGGCGACCGGGTGCCGTTCCGGTCGCCGCCCCCGCGGCCAGGTATCGCCTTCCACCTTCTCCCTTGGATATCGTCCTCTTATCAAGGTTTTTCCTATATGACGATCCAGCAACTCTCCTACTTCCTCGCGACCGCTGAGCACGGTTCCTTCAGCGCCGCCGCGCGCGCACTCTTCCTCACCCAGCCGTCGATCTCCGAGCAGGTGCGACAGCTCGAGGGCGAGCTCGGGATCGCCCTCTTCGCGCGGGCCGGCCGCGGCCTCGTTCTGACAGAGGCCGGACGCCGCTTCCGGCCGGAGGCCGAGCGGGTCCTCTCCGACATCGAGCGGGCGCGCGATGCCGTCGCCGAGGTGCGCGACCTCCGTGGCGGCACGCTCGGGTTCGGCATGTTCGGCACCGCATCCGCCTATCTGATCGCCGACCTCGCAGCCGACTTCCGCACGAAGCACCCGGAGGTCCGCCTCCGGCTCGTCGGTCTCAACTCGTCGGAGGTCGCCGATCAGGTCCGGAATGCGACGCTGGAGGCGGGTCTCATCGTCCTCCCGGTCGACGACACGGGACTCGATCTTCGCGTCGCGCGCCTCGAGGAGCTCGTCTTCGTCAGCAGCGAGATCTCCCGGACGGACGAGCCGGTCACGATCGAAGCGCTCGCAGCCGCGCCGCTGATCCTCTATGACGCCCAGTACGGCGCGCACGATCCGATGCGCCGGCAGCTGCTCGAACGTGCCCAGCAGGCCGGCGTGACGCTGCGGCCCGTGATCGAGGTCGAGGGAATCGAGGCCGCCGTCGGGCTCGCTCGCCGGGGGCTCGGGGACACGATCGTGCCTCAGGCGGCCATCCTCCGCCAGGGGGCTCGCGGACTCCACTTCGCCTCGTTCTCGGAACCGCTGTACGACACCTTCGCCTTCATCTCCCGCGCCGACGCGCCGCTGTCGCCGGCGGCACGCGCCTTCGTCGAGATCGTCGAGCGCCGGCTGGAGCGGGTGTCCGAGGCGGCCCTGTTCGCGGCGGGGACGTCCGAGACGGACGAGTAACCTCAACGGGTGCTCAGTCCGGCCGTCGACAACCTCGTTGCCCAGCTGACCCGCCTCCCGGGGATCGGGACGCGAACCGCGCAGCGCCTGACGTTCCACCTGCTCTCCGTCTCGCAGGACGAGGCGCTCGCGCTCGCACGCGCTGTCACCGAGATGAAGGAGCGCGTTCGCGCGTGCCGCGACTGCGGCAACCTGACCGAGGCGGAGCTCTGCGAGATCTGCACCGACCCCCGCCGTGATCGCTCGATCGTGTGCGTCGTCGAGCAACCCGTCGACGTCGTATCGCTCGAGCGGACGCACGAATACCGCGGGCTCTACCACGTACTCGGCGGGTCGCTCTCACCGCTCGACGGCGTCGAACCATCCGACCTGCGGGTCGGCCAATTGCTCCACCGCATCGAGCAGGGAGGAATCGAGGAGGTCGTGCTCGCCACGAACCCGAACATGACGGGCGAGGCGACGGCTGCGTATCTCGCAGATCGCGTCCGCGATCGCGTGCGGGTCACCCGGCTCGCGAGCGGGCTTCCCGTCGGCGGCGACCTCGAATACGCGGACGAGGTGACGCTCGGGCGGGCGCTTTCCGGCCGTCGCCCGGCGTAGCGGCCGAGGTCGCGGCTATTCTCGCGCGATGCGCGTTCTGATCACCGGCTCGAGCGGCCAGATCGGCACGAACCTGGCACTCCGCCTCGCCGCGGAAGGGCATTACGTGTTCGGCGTCGACAAGCGTCTGAACGGCTGGACCGACGACTTCCGGTACCTGCTGCAGGACCTGTCGGGCCACTACGCGGCCATGGAGGGCGGCATCGGCGGCGTCGAGTACCCACCGGTCGATGTGGTCGTTCACCTCGCGGCACACGCGAAGGTGCACCAGCTCGTGCGCGAGCCGGCTCGGGCGCTCGAGAACATGACGATGACGTTCAACGTGCTCGAGCACTGCCGGCAGACCCGGACGCCGATCATCTTCAGCTCGAGCCGCGAGGTGTACGGCGACGTGCACCGGTTCCAAACAGAAGAGGGCACGGCGGACTTCGCCTATGCCGAGAGCACGTACAGCGCGTCGAAGATCGCCGGCGAGGCGCTCGTGTACTCCTATGCGCGGTGCTACCAGCTCCCGTACATCGTCTTTCGGTTCTCGAACGTCTACGGCCGCTACGACAACGACCTCGGCCGGATGATCCGCGTCATCCCCCTCTTCACGCACCGCATCACGCGCGGTGAGCCGATCACCGTCTTCGGCGGCAACGACAAGGTTCTCGATTTCACGTACGTCGACGACTGCGTGGAGGGGATCGTCCGTGGCATCGCCGGTCTCGTCGACGGCAGCGTCAGGAACGAGACGATCAACCTCGCCTACGGGCAGGGCAACACGCTCGTCCGTGTCGCGGAACTGATCGGCGAGGCGACCGGGAAAGAGCCCGACATCACGCTCGCACCCCCCCTCCTCGGCGAGGTGACGCGCTACGTGGCAGACATCGGTCGCGCCCGTGGCCTGCTCGGCTGGGAACCGTCCGTACCGCTCGAGTCGGGAATCGCGCACAGCGTGGCGTGGTTCAACGAATGGCGGCAGCGCCATCCGGAAGAGGACCGTCCACTCGAGCTCGACGGCTCCGAGCTCGAGCCGGAAGAGACGGCGCGCTACTTCAAGAGCTGACGGCCGGTAGGCAGGAGCGGGCGAGGCTCTTCCGTACACTTTCTCCATGGCCGGACCACGCATAGGTGTCGTCGGCGCCACCGGAGCGGTCGGCACTGTCACGCTCGAGCTGCTCTGCGAACGCGGGTACGACGTGCGCGCCTTCGCCTCGTCCAGGTCGGCCGGCACGCGGCTCCCGTTCGGCGACGACGAGATCCTCGTGGAGGAGGCGAGCCACGAGGCGCTCGCGGCAGCAGACATCGACCTCTTTCTCTTCTCCGTCGGCACCGGTGCGAGCCGTGAGCTCGTACCCATCGCATCGGCAGCCGGTGCGATCTGCATCGACAAGTCCTCGGCCTACAGGCTCGTCGACGGATATCCGCTGGTCGTCCCCGAGGTGAACGGGAACCGCGCGCTCGAGGCGCTCGAGCGCGACCGAATCGTGGCCAACCCGAACTGTTGCACGATCCCGCTCACCTGCGTGCTCAAGCCACTCCACGACGTCGTTCCGCTGAAGCGCGTCCACGTCGCGACGTATCAGTCGGTCTCGGGGGCCGGCGCGCAACGGATGGAGAGCCTGCGGGCAGAACCGGCCTCCGACCACAACCTCGTGATGGACTGGTCCTGGGAAGGGGACGAGTCGGACGAGGAGGCAAAGCTTCGAGCCGAGGCCCGCAAGATCCTCGAACTGCCCGAGCTCGCGATCAGCGCCACCTGCGTGAGGGTGCCCGTTCTCGTCGGCCATTCGGAGGCGATCTGGATCGAGTTCGAGGAGCCGCTCTCGCCGGGAGACGCGACCGCGATCCTCAGCGAAGCCCCGAGCGTCCGAGTCCTTCGGTTGCCCGAGTTTCCGACGCCGGCCGATGCCGCCGGCGGCGACGAGGTGCTCGTGGGGCGGATCCGCAAGGACGAGGGGTCGCCCAACGGCCTCGTGCTGTTTCTCGCGTGCGACAACCTCAGAAAGGGTGCGGCGCTGAACGCGATTCAGATCGCCGAGCTCATGCTCGCGCGCGTGGCGGTGTAGGGGCAGCGGTTCGTCGGCGGCATCCTGCCCGGCGGATCACGACACCGCAGCCTGCTCCACGTCGTGCAGGACCGGTGGGTCATCCTCGGCGGTCTCCGATTGCGCGAGCCACGCCGTCACTGCGTCCGCGTAGTCCTCCGAGCGCCCGATGTCGAACCACATCCCGTCGAACTCGTACGCGCCGACCTGATGCCCGTCGTCGAGGAGTCGGTGAACGAGGTCCGGGAAGTCGAACGCCCGGCCCTCCGGGATCAGATCGACGACCTCCGGCTCCATCACGTAGATCCCCATGCTCACGGTCGATGCCATTTCCGGCTTCTCGTCGAAGGACCGGACGAGCGGTCCTACGGTCGGTGGACTCGTAGTGGAGTACGCCGTAGTCGATCTTGATCGTGCGCTTGTGAGCCGCGATCGTCAGCATGCTGCCCGTGCCCTCGTGGTGCTCGACCAGATCCCGGAAGTCGAGATCGGTGAGCACGTCACCGTTCATCACGAGGAACGAGGCGGCCGGTCGTCCGATCAGCCGCAGAGGCCCGGCGGTCCCGAGCGGCTCGTACTCTTCGACGTAGCTGATCCTTCGATTTCGCTCGCTGCCGCCATCGAGAACTGCCCGGATGAGGTGCGAGAGATATCCCACCGAGAGGGTGATGTCGTCGAACCCGCACGCGGCGAGACGTTGAATGACGAGCTCGAGGATGGAGACATCCCCGACCGGCATCAGCGGCTTCGGCAGGATCGAGGTGTACGGCGCCAGGCGCGCGCCGCGGCCACCCGCGAGGATGATCGCGGGAGTCTGGCGCTCCTCGGCTGACGGCTCGGTCTCCCTCGCGACCGTTCGCGCAGCACGCTTCAGGAGCTTCCCGTCGAGGTGGGACTCGATCATCCGAGCCTCCTCGCATGGTGGATCTCCGGCACCACGCCGGCAAGGTCGGACCCGGGACGGCCGAGCTCCACGGGGCCGGACGACTCTTCGCGGGGCTGCCGCAGCCCGAGGCGACCGGAGCGACGGTCGACCGCGACATTTTTGCGCAGAACGACCGCGATCGCCGTCCACCACAACACCCTGACGTACAGCCGAAGGCCGAGGTTCGCCACCCAGAGACGGTCGAGACCGACTTTCTGCGGCAGGATTCGCTCGTGGTACACGGCGATCTGCTCGTCGCCGCTCGCGTCGCCGAGCACCTCGACCTCTCGGGAGTAGGCGAGCTGCAGCGAGGCCGGTGATGCCGGGCCGGACCGAGATCACCTCGGTGAACAGATCCTCCTGGCCGGCGACGAGATCCGGATCCTCAGGCCGGGGACCGACGAGGCTCATGTGGCCCCGGAGGACATTCCAGAGCTGGGGCAACTCGTCCAGCTTCGTCTCGGCGAGGAGGCGCCCGAGCCGGGTGAAGCGATCGTCAGCCACGGACGTCAGTGAGGGCCCGGTCGCGCCCATGGCCATCTTCCGGAACTTGAGCATCGGAAACTCTTGCCCGCCGCGCCCGATTCGCCGGGCCCGGAAGAAGACGGTTCCGCCGTCATCCACCTTGATCGCGACCGCAAGGACAGCCATGATCGGAGCGAGAACGACGAGCAGACAGGCCGCCAACAGCGCGTCGAGCGCGCGCATGCAGGCGCGTTGCACGCTCGCCGTACGGCCGACCATCACGTCGTGCGACGGCAACGGCCGTCGCCGAAGATTGACATTCCTCCTGGCCCTCCCCTGATTCCTGCGCAAAATGCCGCGAAGCCTGAGTATGAGTTATCGCGTCAAAGAAGAGACTTGTCAAACTCGCGACGGGAGCAGGACTTTTCGACGCGTGTGCGCGACGCGATGTGATCGACCCGCCGAGATCACGAGGACGAGGGGACGATTTTCGCCCGATTTGCACGACACACTCGTCACGAGGAGACCATGAACGACTGCCTGAGCGCGCGCTGTGTAACGAAGTGCCACCAGGCCCGACCGGTTACGAATGCCACCAGCTGCGAGGAGTGACGAGGCGACGGGCAGCTCGGCGCGACGCGCGCAACGGTGAGGGGCGTAGGTGATACGCGCGCGGATCCAGGCGCTGTCGTCGAGCCTCGACCCGGAACGCGGTCGGGTCGTAGCCGACGGTGTGGTAGGCCGCTTCGCGGCGGTCGAGATCGAGCAGAGCGAACCGCGCGTGGAGCCGAAGCTCGCGGGACTGCCCGACGCCGCCGGGGTTGACGAGAGCTTGTGTGGAGCCCAGGGAGATCGCGCGCGGCCGGCGCGGGGCAATCGCACCGCCACTCGGCGTGCAGAGCAGTGGCCGGTGCGTGTGACCGAGCACGAGCACGCGAGCCGCGGGGTGCTCCCGCTCGAGCTGGCTCAACTGAGCGAGGGCTGCAGCGGTGCCGACCGTGTATTCCTGTGGGTCGTCGAGGGATCCGTGCGCGACGACGACCCCCGGGACGACCTCGGAGCGGAGCGGGAGCTTCTCCAGGTACTCCCGGACGTCCGGCCGCAGCGCCCCGCGTGTCCATTCGATGCTGCGCCGCGCGAGCGGGATGCAGCGATCGGTACCCAGACGCCCGAGGGCCATGAGATCGTGGTTCCCCGCGACGACGCCGTACGGGTGGAGCGTCGCGACGGTCTCGACGCACTCGTTCGGGAACGGCCCGTAGCCGACGAGATCGCCGGCAACCAGATACCCGTCGACCCCGGCACGTCGGGCCGCCTCGAGCGAGGCGTTCAGGGCCGGCAGATTGCCGTGGATGTCCGCGAGCACCGCCAGGAGCACGTCAACCTCGCGCTGGACGGAGGCGTATCGATGGCCGGGCGAATGCCGCGGCCGATGCGGGGCTCTGCCCCACCGGGTCTACTCCGATCGACCCGGTGACTCGAGCGGGGTGCATGGCTTTCACCCTAGTCCCTCGGGTCCGGGGCAAGGCTCGAGGGATCGCTACCCGGGGCTGAGCACACGCGCGGCGAGATCGCGGAGGGAGATCATGCCCGGGAGTCGAGATGACCGGAAGAACGGAACCGACAGCTCGTCCGGTCCATACTTGCGCTTGTAGTCTCCACCGCCGCCCAGGTCCAGTGCCTGAATCCCCTTGGCCTTCCAATACCGCATCGCGTACCAGAACAACGCCTCGTTCGGCCGGTGGATCTGCTGGCCCTTCCAACTCGCGCCGCCCCAGAAATACGCGGTATGGTTGAACGCTGGGAAGATCGCTGTCGCGATGGTGTTTCCCGCGGGACCACGTGCCCGCAGCAGCAGCAATCGACCCGTGGGATGAAGATGCCGGATCAACGCCCGAACCCGACTCACGCCGTACGGTGGCCGCAGGCCTTGATGGCCGAAAACGTCCACGAGTTGAGCGAAGTAGTCGTCGGCGAACCCGAGGTCGTGCGCCTGCTCGACGACGACTCCGTCCTTCTCTGCCTTGCGAACGGCCCGACGGCACGCGCTGGACATCCGGCCGAACATCTCTTCCTCACTCGGGACGAGAGGAACCTCGAAGGTGACGGTCGGCGTACTGACGAAGCCGCTCCGTTCGATCGTCCGGTCGAGCAGGAGCCTGTCCTTGAGCTCGAAGTGAAGGCAGCCGAGCTCCTTCCAGGCGAACGTGCGGACCGCCTCGGCCGCCTCCGGACGACCCGTGCCGGGTCGGAGATTGAAACCCATCGATCCTGTCGTCCACCCCGGGAACGGGCTGCCGAGGATGCGCACCCCGAACCGGCGGACGACGAGGACCGGTGAACAACCCGACCTCCGTACCGTCCTCCAGCACTCGGGCGACGACCGGCTCGGCCGCCTGCGTTTCGGCGACGAACGAGATCCACTCGCGGGTCTGGAAGATGACCCGGTCGTCGTACGCGTCCAGCTGACGCCAGTCGCATCGTTCCAGTTCAAGGGGCTCGAAGCTGATCACAGTTCAGGATGTCTCGCAGGCTCCCCGGAATCGGATGATGCTGGCGTTCCGACCGACGCATCTTACGCGGTCGGATTGGCCGTATGACCGTGACACTGGAATCCCTCGCGTTCGTCCTCGGTGAAATCGATCTCGTGCACGCGCTGGCGCTGGCCGGCGTCCCGGTTGCGATCATCAACAAGCCGGGTGCACTCGCCGGCTACAGCCGATCGGCAAGCGAGGTCCAGGGGTGGATCGATCCATGGCTCTCCCCCACCGGACTCGTCGAGCGTCTGAAGACCTGGGCCGCAGATCAGCCCGAGCGCCCGGTGCTCTTCTACGACGGCGACTGGGAGCTCCTCCTCGTGTCCCGGCACCGTCGCGAGCTCGGCGAGCTCTTCAGCTTCGTCGTCCCGGACGCTCAGCTCGTCGAGGATACGATGGACAAGGAGCGGTTCCAGGCGCTTGCCCGCAGACTCGATCTCCCGGTGCCGAAGGCAGTGCGGTTGGACGGGGAGGGAGACTGGTCGGTCGCGACAGGAGAGCTGACGTTCCCGCTCGTCGTGAAACCGCTGATCCGACAGCACCTCACCTGGAAGGCGATCACGAACTCGAAGGCGATCCGCGCGGAGACGCCCCAGGATCTCGAGCGACTGCGACGGAAGCTGGAGGCGTCCGATATTGCGGTTATCGCCCAGGAGCAAGTTGCCGGGCACGAGAACATGGTGGAGAGCTACCACGCCTACATCGACGATGCAGGTGTGGTGGTGGGTGAGTTCACCGGTCGGAAGATCCGCACCTTCCCGGCGACCTTCGGATACAGCAGCGCCCTGGAGATCACCGATGCGCCGGACGTCGTCGCTCTCGGGAGAAGCATCGTCGAGTCGATAGGACTCCGCGGAGTCGTGAAATTGGATCTGAAGCGGGCACCGGATGGTGCGCTCCTGTTGCTCGAGGTCAATCCTCGATTCAGCCTGTGGCACTATCCTGGCGCGCGCGCGGGTGTGAACATCCCCGAGCTCGTCTACAGGGATTTGACCGGCGAGCCGCGCCGGCCGCAGACGAAGGCGCGCGCGGGGGTTCGCTGGGTCAGTCCGTACCGGGATCGGATCGCTGCTCGCGACGAAGGGATCACCTTCCGGCAGTGGCTTCCGTGGGTCCTGCGGTCGCAGGCGATCCACGGGTTCCGCTGGAACGATCCTCGGCTGTTGCTCCACGCCGCCCTGATGCTCTCGGGCAGGCGATCGTGGCCGGACTCGCCCACGGCCTAGCGCGGAGCTCCAGCCCGGCGACGCCGGCCCGCACGACGGTCAAGGGCTCGAAGGACGCGGCCACAGTTGCTATGGCTACGCTCGACGGATGATGCACCGGCGCCAGGCTTCCATGCGAATGCGCGCCCGGCGGAAGAATCTGTTGCCTACCTGCTTCGCTGCGGGCGTCGTTTCGGCGACGCTCGTCGTCGGCGTCGCCTCTTCGGCCCCCCGCCCTACGGTGGTGCAATCGGCGCTTCGCGGCGCTCCCCCGTGCGACCTCGTCGCGGCACCGGCGCGCTCGGCGACACGTGTTCCCGCGACGGCGATGCGAAGTGTGAACCGAATGGTCGCGCGCCTGCGACCCGGGCAGATCGGCTGCCTCCTGCCAGGGGTGTACGACGAGGACGTCACGATTCGAACCAGCGGAACGAGCAAGAAGCCGATCACGCTGACGAGTGCTCGTGGATCGATGGCGACTTTGCGCGGGACGCTGTATGTGCCGCGCGGCTCGCACGACATCACGATCGCCCGCCTGAGATTGGACGGGAGCACCACCGGCGGATCCCCCAGCCCACAGATCAACGGCACGGACGTCGCGCTGAGACGCAACGTGATCACCAACGCCAACACCGCCATCTGCCTGATCATCGGCGGCGACTTCGAGCGCTACGGGTCTGCGCTCGACGTGATCGTCGACCGCAACCGGATCCATCACTGTGGGCGGCTCCCGGCGACAGGCCACGATCACGGCATTTACGTCGAGGGCTCGGACCATGCCCGGATCACGAACAACGTGATCTTCAAGAACGCCGACTGGGGCATCCAGCTCTATCCGGACGCGGACAACACGGTCATCGCGGACAACGTCATCGTCGACAACGGTGGCGGCGGCATCATCATCGCGAGCGAGAGCGGCGGCTCGGAGTACTCCGCCGACCACGCGTCGGACTACAACCTCGTGACGCGCAACGTCCTCGCCGATTCACCGAACGGCCACGGCCTCGAGGCTTGGTGGGGCGGCGAGCTGGGAAACGGAAACGTCGCCGTCCACAACTGCCTGTGGGGGAACCGGAATGGCAACCTCGGCAGCCTCGAGGCGGTCAAGACGGCGAACAACATCACGGCCGCTCCGGCCTTCACGGATCCTGCGCACGAAGGGTATGCGCTCGCCGCGACGAGCAAGTGCCGCCGCGTCACCAACGGGTCGAGACCGTAGGAGTCCGAGGCACTCACCGATGGCGAAGTTAGGGATCTACGTCGACGACGTCTACCGCATCGTCGGCACCTCCGATCGACCGCGCGAGATCTCCACCGACCGCGCGTTCCTCCTGTTCGCGTGCAAGGTCGGAACCCATTTCGACGACACGATCCTGTTCGGTCGCAGCATCGAGAGCGGGAGCCACGCCGATTACGTGCTCCCGTCGGGAGTCGGTCTTGTCGCGCTCCCGCACTACGACTCGCTCGGCGAGGTCGGGAGCCTGGCCCGAAAGACGATCGCGACAGCGCGCGCCATGTGGCGCGGTATCGCACGGG
Source organism: uncultured Thermoleophilia bacterium (assembly GCA_963721955.1). Classification (GTDB taxonomy): domain Bacteria; phylum Actinomycetota; class Thermoleophilia; order Gaiellales; family Gaiellaceae; genus Gaiella. The sequence goes on from CAVRKG010000005.1 coordinate 77,897, forward strand.
TCGACGTCGTCTGGGTCTTCGACCCCATCCCTACGGGCTCCTGCTCGTGATCGTGGCGTTGGTACGCCGGCGCAAGGTCGTACTCGGAATCCGCCAGGACACCATGGAGTACTTCACGCGGCGCCTGGGCCGCCGGTCGGTGCTCAGGCTGGCGGGTGTTCGCGCGATGGACCGCGCTTTCGTCGCGCTCGGTCGCTTCCTGCCCGTCACGGCCGTCGGCAACGACCTCGCGAAGCGGTATGGCTCACGCCGGAAAGCGGCTCTGCCCATGGTGGTGTCGCTCGTGCCGGCTGAGGCCGTCGTCGAACCCCGCCCGAAGCGTCGGACGCGCAGGACCGTCCGGCTCCTCACGGTCGGGCGGCTCGACCGCGAGAAGAATCCGCTCCTGCTCGTGGAGGCTCTCTCGCTCCTCGAGGCTGCCGAGCCGGGCCGATTCCACCTCCACTGGATCGGTCGAGGCGAGATGGAGGGCGAGGTGCGCTCCCTCGCGGCGAAGCGAGGCGTCGAGGCCTCGCTGTCCCTCGTCGGGTACGTGCCGTTCGGTGACGAGCTGCTGGACGTCTATCGCAGTGCCGACATCTTCGTCCACGTCTCGTTCACGGAGGGTGTCCCGCAGGTGATCGTCGAAGCCCTCGCCAGTGGCGTTCCCGTCGTCGGCACCGCGGTCGGGGGAGTCCCGTGGTTGGTCAACGGCGGCGACGACGCAGAGCTGGTGCCTCCAGGGGACAGCGGAGCGCTCGTCGACGCGATCCGTCGCGTTGCCGACGACGCGACGCTCGCACACTCCCTGTCACTGAAAGGGATCCGCACGGCGAAGCGTCTCACGCTCGAGGCGCAGTCCGAACGCGTCGCACGCTTCATCCACGCCTCGTGACCTGACGCGCGGCCTAGGCTTCGTCTGGTGCGACCCAGCCTTCGACGCGCGCTCGACGCGTCCGTGCGAACAGCTCGACGTAGAGGTCCTGGATTGCCGAAACCGTGGACGAGAAGTCGAAGCTCGCGCGCTGGCTCGCCTGCCCGGCACGTCCGAAACGCTCGCGCAGGACAGGATCGGATCCGAGTCGGCAGATGGCCGCCGCGAGCGCAGCTGCGTCGCGCGGCGGCACGAGGAGCCCCGTACGCTCGTGCTGGACGATCGCGGGCAATCCCCCGACGTTCGTCGCGATGACCGGCTTCGCGGCCGCCATGTACTCGAGCACGCTCAGCGGCATTCCTTCGAACTCGGAGCAGCAGACGGTCACGTCCACCGCCGCGAGAACATCGGGCACGTCGGATCGATGGCCGGCCAAGATGACGCAGTCCTCGAGCCCGAGCTCGGAAACTCGCGCTCGCAGCGCGTGCTCCTCACGGCCGTCGCCGACGATCACGACCCGAAGACCGGGAAGCGATGGAAGGGCGATCGATGCCGCCTCGACGAGAAGGTCGAGCGCCTTCTCAGGACGCAGCTGCGCGACGGTACCGACGACGACGGCATCGGGCGCGATCCCCAGCTCGCGCCGCGCGTCGTGGCCACTGGGCGGGGGGGTGAGAATCCCGTTCGGGATGAAGCGAATGCTCGAGGCCGGAATGCGCTCGACCTCCATCATGCGGCGCTTGTCCTCAACCGACACGGCGACGAACGCGTCGGACAGCCGCGCGACGACGTGCCTGTCGAGAAACTTCCGGTGAGGCTGGCCCTCGTACCGCCAGCTGTGTTCGTGCGCAACGACGACGGGCACCCGTGTGAGCGTGCCGAGCAACGATCCCCAAACGTTGGATCCGAACTTGTGGGCGTGGATGACGTCGATCCGCTGCTTCTTGACGAACCTGGTCAGCGCCCTCCACGCGACGAGGTTCGCAGCCGATCCTCGGTCGAGCGCGAACGTCCTCACGCCTGCCTCCTCGAGTTCCTGCTCGAGGGTCTCGTCTTCTCCCGAACGCGATGCGCAGAGGAATCGCTCGAACCGCGCGGGATCGAGGTGCATGGCAACCATCGACGCAACGCGCTCGGCTCCACCGGAGGTGTTCGGTCGGTCCACGAGCGTCAGCACGCGGAGGCGCCGTGACTCGCGACCGCTCACCTCTCGATAGGCTGCGGCGTAATCGTCAGCGCTCCGCTCCAACCCGTCGTGCCCACCAGTCTGATCCCTTCAGAAAGCAGCTTTCGGCTCGCGATGGGCAGCCGAATCGCGCCGGAAATGCCGGCAGGCTACTACATCGACCTCCGCGAGAAGGCCGAAGTGGCGGCGTGGCCGCCACCGTGGCATCCGTACCCCGGCTACCACCGCTACATCGCGCTCGGACAGTGGGGGCTCGCGGCGTTCGAGCGACATGTGCTGGGAGAGGGTGGCGCATGGTTCGATGCCGCGCTCGCGGCGGGAGAGCATCTTATCGCCACCCAGGTGCGGGACGGGATCCTGCAGGGGGCCTGGCACGAACCCGAGGACTTTCCGCACACGCTGCGCGTCCGAGGTCCGTGGGTGTCCGGGATGGCGCAGGGTCTGTGCGCGAGCCTCCTCGCGCGTCTCGTGGTGGCGACAGGGCGTGAGGATCTCGCGGAGGCGGGGCGGCTCGCGATGCGCCCGATGCTCGTCCCGACCGAACGGGGTGGCTGCGCGGCCGAGCTCGCGGGAATGTCGTTTCCGGAGGAGTATCCGACGATCCCGCCGTCGTTCGTCTTGAACGGGGCGATCTACGCCGCCTATGGGATCATCGACGTCGGGCTCGTCACGGGCGACGAGGAGATCAGGGCCATGGCGGAGGAGACGGTCGACAGCATCTCGACCAACCTCCATCGCTGGGACACGGGCTACTGGTCGCGCTACGACCTCTTTCCCCACACGCTGCTCAACATCGCGAGCCTCTCGTACCACATCCTCCACGTGAACCAACTCCGCGCCCTCCAGCTCATGGCCCCGCGGCCCGAGATCGCAGCGACCGCGAAGCGCTTTGCCGCCTACGCGGCGAATCCGGCGTGCAGAGCCCGCGCGCTCGCGAGAAAGGTGGCCTTTCGCCTCGTGATCCCACGCAACCGTTTCGGGCGGAGGCTTCCCTGGGTTCATCGCGGGCACAAACCGGGCGAGTCGTCAACGACGCCGGGAGAGCACGACGCTCCTGGCCCGTAGGTAGGCGTTGCCGCCGACCTTCTTCGCTGCCTTGCGTGCGTTCCACCCGACGAACTCCCGCGCACGCGCACTGACATCCCCCCGGGCGATGGCTGCGATGTGCTGCGGATCCGTCCGGTCGTGCACCGCGAACCGCCCGAGGAGCCGGCAGTCCCCCACGTGCCAGGGCCGTACCCGGGGCTCCGACGTGAAGAGCATCCTGATGCCGGCTTTGCCCGCTGCTTCGGCGACACGCTCGCTGTAGGACCCTCCGGGAACGGAGCCGGTGGTGCATTGCGTTCCCAGGATTCCCGAGAGGACACGAACGCTCTGCTCCCATTCGCCTTCGAGCTCCGGCTGCGGACACGCACTCATCCGCGCTGGGTGCGACTGGGAATGGCTCCCGACGACGTGACCCATCGCCGCCAGCTCCCGGATCGCGCTCTCGTCGACGAACCCCCTTTGGCCGATCCTGCCCGCCGTGACGAAGAAATGGCCGAGCCACCCTCGCTCCACGAGGAGATGCGCGATCTCGAGGGCGCTGGTCCCGCCGTCGTCGAACGTCAGGAGCCATTCCTTCGGCCGCTTCCCGGCGTCGGAGACGAGCACCGGCCCTGAGGCGCCGATGACGCCCCCGAGCACATCCAGGTGCTCGTCGAAACGGGCCCTGCCGAGCTTGTAGCGCGCAGGCCCGGCACCGGTGAAGCCGCTTTCGTCCGGATCGTCTCCGACGAGGTCATGGAAGGTGAACGACACCAGTTTCGGGCCTGACCCCATACCTGGGGGAGGGTACCTCGGCCGGTTGATTTTCCTCACTGCCGCGGCGAGTCGCCCCGATGCTCTCGCACCGAAGCATCCGCGGGGACGCTCGACCGCAGCGTCGTACCTCCACGTGGGTCGCGGACCGCCAACTCGCCGAAGGAGCCGCCATGACCCGCGTCCTCACCAGTCTTCCGATCAGGCTCGCCTCCATCTTCGTCCTCGGTGTTCTCACCGCGATGATCGCCGCACTCGTTGGCTCGGCCGACCCGGCACAGTCCGCCGTCTCGTGCACGCGGTACGCCTCCCCGGCAGGAAGCGACGGCGGGGACGGCAGCGGCTCCAGTCCCTATCGAACCGTGCAGAAGCTCGTCTCTTCACTCGGTCCCTCGGCCACGGGCTGCCTGTTGGGTGGGACGTACAACGAAAACGTGACCATTTCGTCGGGAGGGGCTTCCGAGACGAGCCGAGTGACGCTCAGGACTGCGCCGGGCTACGACATGGCGACCGTGAAGGGGAGCATCTACGTCACCTCGGCGGCCCCGTTCGTGACGATCCAGGGCCTGCGCATCGACGGTTCCGGCTACCCGAACATCACTGTCCAGCTGTTCGGGGACTTCAGCCTCGTCCAGGGCAACGACATCACGAATCGGCATCTCGGCGAGAGCTGCGTGATCGTCGGTGAGTACGAGGGATCGTGGGCGCGCGCCGTCAGCGGCGCCGTGATCGACTCGAACCGGATCCACGATTGCGGCTCTCCGGCGCACGGAGCGCATGACCACGGGATCTATCTCGCCTCCTCGCGCGACGCGAAGGTGACGAACAACTACATCTTCGACAACGGCGGGGGCTGGGGGATCCAGATCTGGGCAGATGCCCACCGCTCGGAGATCGCCCACAACGTGGTCGACGGCAACACGAACGGCAACATCATCATCGCCGGCGGGAACTTCAGCGTGCTCGGGCCGTCGAGCAACAACACGATCCACGACAACATCCTGTCGTTCCCGCTCTCCCGCTACAACGTCGAGCCATACTGGTCAGGGGGAATCCTCGGCATCGGCAACGCCTTCGTCGCCAACTGCGTCTACGGCGGCCCGAGTGGCAACTGGGGCGAGCTCGGCAACGGATACGTGCAGATCGGCTCGATCGTGGAGAACCCCCTCTACACCGACAGGGCAGCCAAGGACTTCACACTCCGCACCGGAAGCCCGTGCGCCGGCAAGGGTCCCGTCTCCGCCGGCGGCGTCCCCGCGGGAACGGTGACCACCACGACGACGGTCACGACGACCGCGGCCACCACGACGACCACGACTGCCACGACTGCTCCCGTGACCACCCCGGCAAGTCCGACCGGCATCGGGGCGGGAGTCACCGCAACGGCGACCACGACCGCTACGGGAGCGACGACACCGCCTGTTGCGGAGATCGCACCACCAAAACCGGCGCCCAAGGCCGAGGCACCGAAGACGGCACCACCCAAGACCGCTCCACGCAAGACCGTCCCGCCCAAGACAGCTCAGCCCAAGACCGGCAAGCCCGCGACCGCCTCGACGCCCAAGCAGGCGCCGCCGAAGAAGACGGCACGCAAGACCGCGGCGGCCAAGAAGGCGGCGGCCCTGGCCCTCCGAAAGGCGAAAGCCGAGAAGGCAGCAGGCGGGACGGCACGAGCCACGAAGGCGCCACTGCGGATCGCGCAGACCGAAGCGAACCGCTCGCAGCAGCGCCACCCGGCAGGACTCCAGGGAGCCGTCGTCCGCCGTCGGTGAGCCGCGCAGACCACGGTCTACCGGCGGGCGGCATCACGAGGACGACGTGCGCGCGCGGGCTACCGCGTCGAGTGAAGCGCAGAGGCCGAGCATGATCCAGAGGTGCTTCTCGTACTGGGAGCTGAGGAAGAAGTACGCCGTGAGCAGGCCGACGGTTCCAACGAGCACAGCCCGAGCCATGATCTCCAGCAGCAACTCATCGAACGCCGCGAATCGTCGTGCAGCGCGCAGACCGAGCAGGAGCGCGCCCCCGATCACCCCTCCGAAGAGCGAGAGGCCCACGATGCCGTATTCGGCGAGTACGTGGAGGTAGGTGTTGTGGCTGACGTACGACTGAAGGATGAGGTCCGGGCGCGAGATCGGAATCGTCCGATAGGCGTACTGCGGCTCCACCACGGGGAAGTTCCCGGCACCCACACCGACCACAGGGTGGTCCTCCGACACCGCGATCGTGACTCTCCAGAGGTTCTCGCGGCTGTTGCCCCCCTCGTAGATTCCTGAGACGGATCCGACCGTAGTGAAGAAGATGAGCGCAAACGCCCCCGCGACCAGAGCGACGCCCACCGCGCGTCTTCTGATCGAGCCACCGATGACGACGCCGGCGACGATCGCCGCAACGAGCGCAACGAGACCCCCCGACGACTCCGTATGGAGGAGTGCATAGAGGTCGACGAGCATGACCACCACGGCCGCGATCCGAACGGCGGGTCGCACCGGAGCGAGCACGGCAGCGGCAGCGAAGATTGCACTGGGCACGAGAACAGCGGCGAATTCGTTCGGATCGTCGAAGCCACCGGTTATCCGCGCTCCGGCCGCGGCCCTGCCGAGGGTGTCGATCGCGAGCACCGTCGAGCTGAGACAGAAGACGACCAACACCCAGGTGAGGTGCTTCTTGGAGCGAACGGCGCTGTAGACGATCGGAATGACGATCAGCCCTTGCGAGAGCCGCACGCCCGAGGAGACCGCGGTGCTCAGGTCGACAGCCCAGAGGCCGGAGGCGACGACCCACCCTGCGAAGACGAGCAGTAACGCACTGTAGACCGGCGCGTCCCTGAAGATCACGGGGGTGTCCTCGTGCCGCCGGAGCAGCACGAACAGCCAGGTCACTGCGAGGAAGCCGCCGAAGACGCGGCCGAACGTGATACCCGTCCCGACGGTATCGCCGGCCCGATCGAGGAATGTGAGCCCCACGAAGATGGCGAGGCCGGCACCGAGGCTCCGGAAGGCGAGGACGGAGTAACCGAAGGCAACCGTCGCTCCGAGCACGGCCACCGGCAGGGCGGGTGGGGCGAGCCCGACGAGGGGAACGGCGAGAAGCAACGCCGCCGGGATGAGCAGGCGCGTCAGGTCGGGCTGATCGAAGGGTGCGAAACGGCGCTGCACGTGCCTACGGCATCGATTGGGCGCCCGCGCGCGTCTCGTCCGACGCGCTCTCCGGCAGATCACCGTTGGTGTCAGCCCAGTCGGGTTCGTCGTCGTTCGCGGGACGACGAGTCCCCGCGGGCACGCTCGAGACCTCGGCAGGCTCGGGATCGACACGCCTGAGGCGAGAGCGCATGGCTCTCACGGGATGGGCGGCGGCGACGACGACGTGGCCGGTGACCGGGGCGTCGAACTGCTCGAGCGTCTGCAGCAGGTCCTCGAGAGCGTCCATCCGAGTCGACCCGAGCGTCGTCACGACGAGAATGTCGTCGGCGACGACCGAGAACGAGAGGAGGTCGGCGAGGTGGGCAGCCGACGCGGCATCGATGACCACGACGTCGAAGTCCGCCGCGAGCTCTCCGACGACCTCGATCACACGCTGGGGCGATCCGATCTCGAGTTCGGTCGTCGACGCCTCCACCCCGAGCACCGAGATGCGCGGGTGGACAGTGCTTCGTTTGAGGGCCCGCATGGCACGTCCCCCGCCGGCCAGCACGGCGAGAAGACCCCTGCTCCCCGTCTTGGCCCCGAGTGCCGCCGCGAGACGGGGATCGTGAACGTCGGCTTCGATCATCGCCACTCGATGGCCGAGGGCGGCATACGCCCGACCGATCCCGATCGAGACCACCGTTTTCGCGTCGGACGTGTCGGGGCTCGTGACGAGGACGCACCGCGGCCGTCCGAGCCGGGCATCGCTCGTCGCGAGCGAATGGACGAGACGCATCGCGTACGAGATGTCGTCGAGCGTCGACCCGGGGCCGCCGGAAACGGCGTCGAGTGCTCCGGGTTGGATGCTGCGCACCTTGGCGACGACGGGTGCCGTCGGCGGCAGTCGACTGATCGTCGTCAGCCGTGGATCCAATCTGACGAAGAGCAGAGCGGCTCCCGCCCCGAGCAGAAGCGCCGCCAGGAACGCCACGACGCTGCCGAGCAACGGCACCGGGACCGGCTTGTCGGGTGCGACCGCGCTGCTCCAGATCTCGATCGTGGGGTCGGGCTGACCGACGAACCCGCCGAGCGTCCCGATTCGCCCCTGGAGCCCACGGATCTCGTCCGAAACGCCGCGCCGACCCTTGAGCGCGTCCAGCCGCTGCGTGAGATCGCCGATCGTCGCTCTCAGCCGTTGCTGAAAGACGGCCTTGCGCTGGTTGATGAGCACCGACGCCATGGTGTTCGAGATGCTGGCTGCCTCTGTCGGCGAGGGTGATCGCGCCTGAATCGTGATCAGGCCGCTCTGCTGCAGCGGCAGAATGGTCAGGCGCGCGAGCAACTCTTCGTTCGTCTGGCTCAGCTCGAGCTGCTGGCGCACCGTGTCGGTGACGAGCGGAGTCGTCAGGAGCCTGGCCACGGAGAGCACGCTGCCGGAGGGGTCGGTGGGCAGCCCGAGACCGGTGAACGTCCCGTCACTCGACGAGACGGGGCTCACGAGGACGTCCGTCTCCGCCTCGTAGTGCGACGGCGCCGCGACCCGGTAGACGCCGGCGGCGAGTACCGCGAGTACGGCCACAGCGGCGACGAGAAGCGTGTGATCGCGCACGAACTGCGCGAAGCCACCGCTCTTCTGCTGGTTCTGCCCTGAACTGCTCATTTGTCCGCGATTCCGTCCCCTGGGTTGCCCGCGTTACCGCGAGCAGTCGACTCTCTGTGTTCGGCGAACCCGAACAATACTCGGATCAACCCTAACTCAGATGTTGTACAGCGACGGCTTGAAGCGGTCGAGGTTGAGCCGCATCCAGGCAATCGTGCGTTCGAGGCCCTCGCTCAGGCTGACCGTCGGCTCCCAGCCCAGCAGTCTCCCGGCCTTCGTCGCATCCGCGAGGAGCCGCTCCACGTCGCTCGCCTCCGGTCGCACGCGCGTGGAATCGGCCTCGAGCGGAGAGTCGACGCCCAAGAGCTTGCAGATGCGATCGGCAAGGTCGCCGATCGAGATCTCCTCACCGGAGCCGAGGTTGATCGTCTCGCCCTCGATGCCTTCGGTCGAGCCGCAGGCCGCGAGTCCGGCCGCAGTGTCGGTGACGTACGTGAAATCTCGTGTCGGATGCAACGAACCGAGCCGAACGGGGCCTCCGGAGAGCGCCTGCGCGATCACGGTCGAGATGACGGCGCGCGCCGATTGACGCGGGCCGTAGGTGTTGAACGGCCGGGCGAGGACGACAGGCGTCCCGAACGAGTGCTGGAAGCTCAACGCCAGCTGGTCGGCGCCGATCTTCGTCGCTGCATACGGAGACTGGGCTCCGAGTGGGTGATCCTCGTCGATCGGCACCTTCTGGGCCGTCCCATAGACCTCGCTCGTCGACGTCTGCACGATGCGCCGCGTCCCGTGACTCCTGCACGCTTCGAGCACGTTCAACGTCGCCACCACGTTCGCCTCCACATACTCGCGGGGATGGACGTACGAGTACGGGATCGGGATGAGGGCGCCGAGGTGGAACACGACGTCGCACCCGGAAACCGCCTTGCCGACCGCTTCGGGGTTGACGAGATCGCCCCGAAAGAGCTCGATCCGCGACAGCACCTCGCTGTCGATCGTCTCGAGCCAGCCGTAGTCGTTGCGGGAGTTGTAGCGAACGAAGGCGCGCACGCTTGCCCCGGCGTCCACGAGGTGCTCGACGAGGTGGCTGCCGATGAACCCGCCCGCCCCCGTGACGAGAACCCGGGTGCTGCTCCAGGTGGCCGATTGTTCGCTCATCTCGTCAAGAATGCATGTTCGACCGCGGCGAGCACCGGCTGAACGGTCGCACGGCGCCAGCGGTCGAGCGCGCGGCCCCGCAGCAACGTGTCGGGATCGAGCAGGTCTCTCGCCGCGGCATCGAGCCAACAGGCGAGGAGCAGCGACTCCGGCCGCGCCCGCGCGGCCTCTCCCGCGACCCCGGTCACGAACTGGGACACCACCGGCTCACGGACCGGTTCGTGCGTGGCAAGCCGCCCCGCGACGACGCTACCGAGCGACCGCCCGGACGCCTCGGCCTCGAGCGACAGATCGAGGTGAAGGGCGTCGATCCAGGCATGGCGTCGTCCGCACGAGGCCCAGTCGAGAACGCCGACGAGGCGCCCGTCCTGCTGGAGGAGGTTGCCGGACCAGAAGTCTCCATGGCTGAATGCGAGGGACTCCTCTGCGAGATCGTCTGCAACGACGTGTGCGAGAGCACGGATCCGATCCGCGGCAGCACCGTCGCAGACCTCGGCGACGACGCCGGCGGACGCCACGACGGTGTGCGTCTCGAGGCCGATCGGCGGCTCGATCCCCCCGAGGTCGCGGAGAACCTCCAGGCAGTCCTGCAGGAACGCGTTCGACGGCGTAGGCCCTTGCGGATCCCCTGCGAGCCGGGATTCGAGACTCCACCCTCCGATCCCCACGGGTCCGGTGGCGACGATCGTGGGCACCCTCGCTGCGACCGTCTCGGCCGCGACGGCCATGATCGCACGGACCGCCGCCACGTGGCCGTCGATTCTCCGCCGTGCCGCCCCCAGCCCGACCCGCAGCACGTACCGGCGGCCGACGAGCACCACCACCCCGGACGAGGCGAAGGCCATGCGTTCCGGCTCGATCGCCTCGCCGGCCAGGTGGGCGGCCTGTGCCAGCGCCTCATCCACGAACGTCCGGGACGCGCGCCGCGATCCGACCATCACGCGCTGCAGCAGGAGCCGATCGGACGCGGATCGTCGCGCGCCGGGGCCGGCGACCGCCGACGACCTGCCCCACGAGACGAGCGCCGGGTCTGCGTAGCCGAGCCGCTGCAGACGCCGCCTGGCCCGGAGGACGCTCGCCTCGAGTCGCGCGGCTGCAGCGAGCCGGCCGACGCCTCGGAGTGCACGATGTCGCGATCCGGGCTCCGCCGCCGAGAGCGGCACGAGCACGACCGAAGCCGCGCCCGAGAGCCCGGCCGCATCGCCGATCTCGACCTCCGGCTTCTCGCCCTCGAGCCGTGCCCCCGCCGACCCGAGCGCGGTCGCGAGGTCCGGATCGTCGACGCGGTAGCGCACGGCATCCGCCGGCGCGCACGCAGTGACGAAAGCCAGCCGCACGTCCGCGTCGGCCCACTCGGTGCTACCGGCAGCCACGCAGTCACCCTACGGAATGCCGACGGAAGCAGGCAACCCAGCTCGGCCACCTGGCGATAACGTCCGGTCGTGGCCAGGACCTCGCGGCGGAAGCTGCACATCACCGTCGTCTCCCCCCACCTCGACGACGCTGCGCTGTCACTCGGTGCGACGATCCGGGCCCGAACGCTGCTCGGCGACTCGGTCACCGTCCTCACGGTCTTCGCCAACGACCCGGATGCGGAGGGGCCGCCCGGGTCGTGGGACGCGGCGTGTGGCTTCGCCTCCGCGGGCGTGGCGGCTCGGGCTCGGCGGGCCGAGGATCGAGCCGCATGCTCGGAGCTCGGCGCAAACCCTGTCTGGCTCCCGTTCGGTGACATGGAGCAGCCTCTGCGCGGACGCGACGACGACGTCGCCGAGGAGGTGTGGGGTGCCGCGGCGGGAAGCGACCTCGTGCTCCTCCCCGGCTGGCCGCTCGCCCAGCCGGACCACGCCTCCCTGACGGAACTCCTCCTGGCGCGACGCCCGGCTTACGCCGAGGTCGGCTTCTACGTCGAGCAGCCGTACGCGGCGCTCGGGCTCCTGAGCCGCGGCAATCGCATGTGGACGGGTGACATCACCACGAGGCGGAGTCTCCTCAATGCGGCACTCCTCGCGATCCGCCACCCGGGCGGCTGCAACCCCCCGGCGCTGCCGGCGCCTGGTGCCGCGGCGCTCGGGACGGGCGCCTGGAGCACATCGCGACCGACTCAGGCGCAGCGTGCGGCGAAATGGAAGGCCGTCCGGCACTACACGTCGCAGGTGCGCCAGTTCGGGCCACTGGTCGTGGAGCGCATCCGCCTCTACGAATGGGGGTGCGGCGGCGAGCCCGTCGCCCACGCGCCATTCTCAATGTGGCCGTCGGCCGGTTCGGCGCCGTCGGAGGGCTGAGGTCACGAGCGCGCCGTCCTCGCGGCCCGGAACGAACGAGCGCGGGTCGACGTGGAGGACGCGGACGAACATGAGCACGGCGGCGAGACCACCGACCGAATAGGCGACCGTCGAGGCGATCGCCGCGCCCATTCCACCGAACGACGGGATGAGCACGAGGCCGGCACAGACGGTGACGACGAAGGAGATCATGAGAGCGACGTTGCTCGCCATCACGCGGCCGCGGGCGACGAGCGCGTTGGCGAGGATCTTCAGTCCGACGATCCCGAAGGCACCCATGGCAAGGACGCGGAGGTCACCGACCGAGCCCGCGAATTCGTCGCCGAAGACGCCGACGCAAAGGAGCGGCGCCGCCAGAATCACGGCGACGACGAGCGGGATCGTCAGCAGCTGGGCAACACGGAAGGCACGGGTCGCACGCTCCGCCGCATCGCCCTCGGTGCCTTTCACGGCGTGGGGACGCAGTGCGGACGCGAGTGCCTCCGGCACGAAGAACAACGCCTCGGTCCACGCGACCGCCACGCTGTAGAGGCCGAGTTCCCGTGGTCCACTCAGCGAGCCGAGCAGCCACTGATCGAGGCGGTAATTGCCCGTCTTCATCACCCGCCCGAGATGTGCCTTGGCGCCGAATCCGAGGCTCCGTCGAGCGAGTGGGAGGTTCCACGCGCCGAATCCGGCGAGACGCGCGTGCACGTACCACGCCAGGGCGCAGGTGGCGATGAGCTGGGAGACCACCCACACCGAAACCGCCGAGATCACCGTCAGGTGGCCGGTCAGGACGAAGATCCCGTTGACCAGAACGTTGCCGACCGGCGCGATCAGCACGACGACGTTCGTGATCGTGAAGTGGAAGTCCGCTCGGATGAGAAACTGGAGGTAGAACTGCAACAGGAGGAGCGGGATCGCCACGAGGACGAGCACCAGCTCCGCCGTTCCCGAGCCGCCCCGGACGGCCGGAAAGATGACCATGAGCGCAGCGACGAGCAGCGCCGCGAGCCCGCCGAAGAGCAGCGCGAAGAAGCCGGCGTTCGTCGCCAGGCTGCGACGCCGCTCGGGCTCGGTCCCCGCGATGTTGGCGGTCGCCTCCTCGATGCCGAAGGACGCGAGCTGCGACCCGAGGATGGCGACGGTCGTCACGAACGCGATGCTCCCCCGTCCCTCCGGACCGAGTTTTCTCGCGGTGATGAGAACATTGAAGAACGACAGGCCGGCGGCGGCGATCCCTGCCACGAACGTGCCCGCGGCAGCGTGCGTGAGGGACGACCTCCGCGACTCCCGGGGCTCCTCGGTCACGGCCGGCGAACGACCCCGGCGACGATGCCCATGCCGTAGCCGAGGTGGAACGCTGGAAAGACCGCCGCCACACGAAGAACGGTCGAGCGGGGCCCGTTGGTGCGTCGCGAGGCGACGGCGGCCGCCGCGAGGCTCGCGCCCGCATAGACGCTCAGCTCCGTCGCGAGGCCGATTCGGGCCGACCGCGAGCGCCCCGAGGCGACACCGAGACCGAGGAGCGAGAGAACGAAGGCCGGGGGGACGAGGCTCCGCATCGTCGCCACACGCCGGTGCTTCCTCATCACCGCGACCTTCCAGTAGCCGTACTCGAAGTACTGCCTGAACACTGCCAGGGATGATCCTCGTGGTCTATACCGCACCTCGATCGCCGGGTCGATCACAACCGTGCCTCCCGCCCGCCGAAGCCTCAGATTGAACTCGTCGTCCTGATTTCGCACGAGCGTCTCGTCGAACAGCCCGACCTCACGGAAGACTGCGGGACGGAACGCCCCGAACGTCACGGTGTCCGTCTCCCGGCGCTCGCCGCCTGCGGCGGCACGCGTCCAACCGATGCCACCGAAGGGGCTGGACATCGCCGTCGCGACGGCCGACTCGTTCGGCGTCCTGCCCTCGGCGACGAGAACACCGCCGACGTTCCAGGCGCCGGTCTCCTCCGACGCCCGAACGCAGAGCCTCAGGTAGTCGGCCGGGTACCGCGAGTGACAGTCGAGTCGCACGATCAGGTCACCCGTTGCTCTCGCGATACAGGCGTTGAGCCCCGGGGAGACGTGACGGCGAGGGTTCGGCACGACGGTCAATTGGAGTCCGGCGCGCGCTGCCGAGGCGCGAAGCAACTCCACCGACCCGTCGTCCGAGCCCCCATCCGCAACGATGAGGTCGAAGGGAAGGGCGACATCCTGCTGTGCGAGGTCGGCCACGAAGCCTTCGACGTGCTCGATCTCGTTCAGCATCGGCGAGACCACCGAGAGGCGCGAAATCGGCCTCACCTGAGTATCGTCAGCCCGTGATTGCACGTCGTTCACCGGGGAGATCCTAATCGGCATGCCAGCGCACGGCCGCCCACTCACGCTTTGCTACCACGCGATCTCGGCCCGCTGGCAGGACCAGCTCGCGGTGACGCCTGATGCGATTGCGCAGCAGGTTCGGTCACTGCTTCGACGCGGCTTTACGCCCGTCACTGCGGAGGGCATCCTGAAAGGCGATCCCGGAACGTTCCATGTCACGTTCGACGACGGCTACCGGAACATCCGCAATGCGCTCGACATGCTTCGATCGCTCGGCGTCCCGGCCACCGTTTTCGTCTGCAGTTCACTCGCCGCCAGCGGAGCACGGCTCGAGGTTCCGGAGCTGGACGGGAGGGCTACGGGGTGCGAGCACGAGCTCGACACGATGCGCTGGGACGATCTCCGCGAGTTGGTGGGCGACGGCGTCGAGATCGGGTCGCACACCAGGAGCCACGCGCACCTTCCCGAGCTCGACGAGGCGGCGATGCTCGCCGAGCTCGTCGGCTCGCGTGAGCGAATCGAGGAGGCCGTCGGAGCGCCGTGCCGCTTCCTCGCCTATCCGTACGGAGAGAACGACGCGCGTGTCAGGGCAGTCGCCCGGGAAGCCCGTTACCTGGCAGCGTTCGGGCTCGACGAGTCCACGCGCGTCCTCGACCCGTTCGCGCTGCCAAGGACAGAGGTCTACCGTAGGGACAGCGGCGCGCGCTTCCTGCTGAAGACATCGTGGGCCGCGGTCGGGCTCCGGTGGGCCGCGAACACGGTGCGGCGGATGCGTGCCTGAGCCGTCCTGCACCCATCTGCTTTCATGGTGATATGAGCCGCGCCTCCGCCGTCCGCCTGCTCGCGATCGGGTCCGTCGTGTCGCTCCTCCTGCTCGCCTACCGGGCGACACACCCCGTGGGTTACGGATGGGCTCTCGCGTGGAACCTCCTCCTCGCGTGGATCCCGTTCCTGCTCGCACTGGCGATGCGGTGGTACGACGAGCATCGCACGCGGACGGTCGCGCTCCTCATGCTGGGCCTGCTGTGGCTCCTCTTCCTGCCGAACGCTCCTTACATCTTGACCGATTTCAAGTACGTGGACGGCCTGGGAGCCTGGTACGACGCGATCATGACGGCGGCGTTCGCCGGCACCGGGCTCATGCTCGGGCTCGGTTCGCTCTACCTCGTCCAGCGGCTGGTCGTACGCCGCCTCGGACGCCTCGCGGGCATGCTCATGCTGCCGCCCGTTTTCGTGCTGTCGAGCGCAGGCGTCGTCCTGGGGCGCGTCTACCGGCTGAACAGCTGGGACGCGCTGACACGGCCGGGCGCGACGATCGCCCACCTGGGGACGGCGGTCGACAACACGAGTGACGACGCAGTCGTGCTCGCCGCGTTCTTCGGCCTGATCCTCTTCCTCACGGTGGCGTATTTCCTGCTCACGCTCGGGATCGGCACCGTCGGGCGTCATTCGCGCGCTGCGACACGCGGCTAGAGCGGCGGCGGTCCAGAGCCCGCCCGAGACCTCCGCCGAGCCGTCACCTCACCGCTGCGACGGCCGACCGCAGTCCGCTCGCGACCAGCTCGATCTGGTCGGACTGCAGATGCGGGAAGAGCGGAAGTGTCAGGAGCCGGGCAGCGATCTCGTCGGTTCGAGGCAGCTCACGCGGTGTGTGCGAGGCATAGGCAGTGAACGTGTGAATCGGCGGGTAGTGGACGCTCGTCTGGACGCCCTCTCGCTTCAGCAGCTCCTGGGCCGCAGCCCGATCGGTCTCCGCGGGAAGGATCGCGACGGCCAGGTGATTCGCAGAGATCGACCCATCCTCCCGATTCGGGAACGCCATGGTGATGCCGTCGACACCGTCCAACAGTTCCCGGTAGCGGGCGAGATGCTCGCCGCGGGCCTCGTTGCCGGCGGAAAGACGGGACAGCTGGACCAATCCGATCGCGGCCCGGATCTCGTCGAAACGCTGGTTGTGCCCGGCGAGCAGCACGTCGTACGAGGCGGCATGGCCCCGGTGCCTGTCCCATGTGAGCGTCGTCATTCCGTGCGAACGGAGCAGACGCAGCCGATCGGCGAGTGCCGGATCGTCCGTCACGACCATCCCGCCCTCGCCGACGGGAAGATTCTTGTTCGAGAAGAAGCTGAAGCACCCCACGGCGCCGAAGGTTCCACACCGTCGTCCTCGCCAGGAGGAGCCGGGTGCGTGGGCCGCATCCTCGATCACGAGTAGCTGATGGCGGTCGGCGATGGTGTGCACCGCATCCATGTCGACCGGGACCCCGCCGTAGTGCAGGACGAGAAGCGCACGCGTCCGTGACCCGACGGCCGCCTCGAGGTCGACCGGATCGAGGTTGAGGTCTCCACGGCCGGCGATGTCGCAGAAGACGGGCGTCGCATTTCGGTGGCGGATCACGTTGGCGGCGGCAACGAAGTTGAGCGACGGGACCACGACCTCGTCCCCGGCCCCGATCTCACACGCCTCCAGGGCGAGCTGAAGCGCCGCCGTGCCGTTGGACACGGCGAACGCGAAGCGGGATCCGCAGAAGGCAGCAAACGCCTCTTCGAACTGCTGCACGCGCGACCCCATGCTCCACCAGCCCGAGGCGACGGTCTCGTTCACCGCATCGAGGATCTCGTCGTCGACGACGAGATCGGAAAGCGGGACACGCCAGCTCGGAATCGTCGCGGTTTCCCCCATCGTGCGAGTGTACGGATCGAGCGAGCGCACGGGAACACGGACGCGGAAGTCGGAAGTGCTGTGCATCAGCGTCGCGCGTCCCCGGAGCGCGGACGCTCGGCAGAGCGTCAGGTGGCGGGAGGGGCGGGCACGGGTGGCGGCGAGAATGCCTCGTGCACCGCCCGCAGAACCTTTGCGCGCCGACCAGCTTCGACCGGTGCGAGGCCGTTGAGCTCGAGCCTGCAGAGCTCGACCCGCCCGTGCGCTCGGACGGTCTCGAAACCGAAGTCCTCGAGGAAATCGCGCGGGAAAACCGTACGGTGGCGGAGAAAGCGCGCCTCGATCGTCTCGTTCTCCGCGTACCGATACGCGAAAGCTTCGAGCGCCTTGGCGCCCTGGTCTCTCGCTTCACCGATCGCGGCAAGGAACAACGACTTCTCGACCCACTCGGCGCCTTCGCCGGTGAGGTACGAACACGTCACGAGAACGGCGTCGTCCGAAGGAGGCCCAGCGGGTAGATCCGCCGCGCGTGGGAAGTATCCGGCCGGGCCGTACTGCATCGAGCCGAGGACCGAGCCATCGTCGTCGTAGTAGATCGTTCCCCACTCACCCGACTCGTCCTCGACGCGCTCGATCCAACGCTCCTTCGAGGCGGTCCGATTACCCCGCGACTGCCACCACACGCAGTCGCGGCACACCGAGGGAGCGGTGGCGATCGTGCCTCGCGTCAGCCCTGCAACCCGCGACGGCACCGGCTACCGGCCTTCTGGCGGTGGGCCGATCTCGTCGACGACGACGTCCACTGCGGTCACCTGCAGATCGGTCATGCGCGCGACGTACTCGGCCACTCGGGACTGCACCGCGGCACCGATCGAGGGGATGTTCGCCCCCCAGCCGACTCCGAGATGGAGCTCGAGGCCGACGACCCCATCGTCCTTGCTGACCCGGACGCCGCTATGGCGCGGCCGCATCCCTTCGACCAGGCGCTCGACGCCGTTGATCTCGAGCGCCGCGTCGGCGGCGTAGCTCGCAATGATGTCGGCGGAGATGAGGGAGTGGCTCTCCATCAGACTGATTGTTGCACCTGGCCGGCCACACCGCGGCGCAGGACGAGCTCGGTCACTTCCGGCCGGGCGAAGAATCGCACCGGTACGAACGTCGTTCCGGTGCCCGGTGAGACGTGCATCGTTCCGCCGGCGGTCGGGTACAGGCCCGCGACCCAGCGCGCCCGAGGGTGCGCCAGGGTCACCCGCCCGCCCGGGTACGGCAGGACGATCTGCCCGGCATGGAGATGCCCCGCCAGCACGACATCGAAGGAGCCCGCGGGGAGGCTGCGGCCGATACCGGGGAAGTGACACAGGAGGATGCGGAGGTCAGCGGCGACGTCTGCGAGCTCCCAGGGCTTCGCTCGACCTGCCGCGTAGCTCTCCGGGTCCGTACCGACGACCTGAATGCGCCGTCCCTCGTACTCGTAGACGAATGCTTCGTCCCGGAGCAGCCGAGCTACGCCCGCAAGCCCCTCGAGCTCCGCGGCCCGGGAGAACGGGTCACGCGTGACCGCGACGTCGTGGTTGCCGAGAACGACGAGCGGGTGGTCGAGCCGGCCCAAGAGGCGGACGAGCAGCGGCACGCCGCGGGGATGGGAGACCAGATCACCGGTGATGCAGACGAGGTCTGGCCGCTGCTTCGCGACCCATGAGACCGCGCGCTCGGTGGCGCTGCGTCCACGTGACGGGAGACCGAGGTGGAAGTCGGAGAGATGGGCGATCCTGAAGCCGTCGAGATCCTCGGGGAGGCCGTCGATCGGCACGTCGAGGATCCGATGGCGCAGCAGGCCGGCCTCGACGAGGCCGTACGCGAGCAGGAGGAGGGCGCCGAGCGCGAGGGCGCCGAGCCAGATCATGATGCGACGCTATCCAGCGTGTTCGGCTCCACTGCACGGCTGCCGCTTCTCGCCGAGGGCTCTCGTCTCAGACGCTGAGCTTCTCGATCACAGGGTCGACGGAGACGACATGGCGCCTGAACTTCAGCTCGGAATCCGTCAGCCCCGCGGCGACGCCGACGAGTTGCGAGAGATGCAGGATGGGCATCGCGAAGTCCCGCCCGGTCTGCTTCTTCAGCTTCGATTGCCACGCATCGAGCGAGAGGTGGCACAGCGGGCACGGCGTCACCATCGCATCGGCGCCCGCCTCCATCGCCTGCTCGATCGGCTGGATCAGCTCGGCGAGCGCCGTCTCCTCGCGGGCCTGGATGATCGGGAAGCCGCAGCACTTGATCTTGGCGGGATAGTCGATCGCCTCGCCTCCGCAGGCCTCGATGATGCGCTCGAGCGAGCTCGGCTTGTCGGGATCCTCGAATCCCATCAGCTTCGAAGGACGCAGGATCTGGCAACCGTAGAACGGCGCGATCTTGAGCCCCTTGAGGCCTTTGTGCGCGACCGTCTGCAGCGTGTCGAACGATTCGCCGGCGATGAGCCAGAGGAAGTGCTTCACCTCGACCGTTCCCGCATAGCGCGGGACTCCGACCTGTTCGAGGTTGTCGTTCACACGCTCGAGGAGGTCGGTGTCGATCTTCAGCTGGTGGTTCGCCTGACGCAGGTTGAGGGTGCAGACGTTGCAGACCGTCATCAGCGTGTCGCAGCCGGTTGCCTCTGCGTAGGAGAGGATGCGAGCATTCAGGTGCAGGTAATAGTCGGGCTCGGCCTCGTGGATGTCCCCGGCGCCGCAGCACGTGACGGACTCGAGCTCGATCAGCTCGTACCCGACCTTCGGTGCGAGCGCACGCGTCGACGTGTCGAGCTCCTTCGCGGACAGCGACGCCAGGCACCCCTTGTAGTACGCGAGTTTCTTCACGTCGCCACCTCCCCCGCCGCCCCTTCTCGCTCGCTCGGCAGGAACGGGAGCGGAGCCGAATCGGGCTCGTTGTATGGATCACGACCCTCGGAGGCCTCGTGATGTGACTCGATCCGACCGAGCGCGCGCTCGCCCTGGACGATGCCAGCGGCCCCGTCGCGGCCCTGCGTCTTGACGAGATCGAACAGCGCCCGCGACTCGTTCACGTCGGCCGCCACGTGCGGCGGGAACGGCGGCGGCACCTTCCCCTTCACCGCCAGCCCCATCGCGAACTTCATCTCCTTGATCGACGCGACGATTCCCTGGGTCTTGGGCACGAGCTCGGTCTCACGCAGCCAGCCCGTCGTCTTCGCCGAGGTGACGAACCACTTCGCGTGCTTTGCGCCCATGTCGCGGTCGATCCCGTTCTTCATCGCCTCGGCGCCGAGCTTCGCGATCGCGTCGCGAGGGTCGACACCCTTCGGGCACCGTTCATTGCAGAAGTAGCAGCGCGTGCAGTCCCACAGGCCGTGGGGCTCGGAATACTTCTCCAGTCGCTCGACCGTGGCGCCGTCGCGCGGATCGCCGACGAACCGCATTCCCTTGGCAAGGGCCGCCGGTCCGAGGAAGTCGGGGTCGGCCTCCATCGAGTTGCATTCGGAGACGCAGCAGCCGCAGTTGATACAGAGGGATTCCTTGTGGATCGCGTCCATCTGCGGCTGCGAGATGACGTTCTCGCGCTCGTCCGCCTGGTCGTAGCGCGGCTTGAGATACGGGTCTACCGCACGCATCTTCTCCCAGAACGGATTCATGTCGACGACGAGGTCCTTGACGATGGGCAGATTGCCCATCGCCGAGATCACCGGCACGCGGCCTTCCTGGACCACGTCGTACATGCGGACCTTGCACGCCAGCACTGCGCCGCCGTCCATGCGCATGCCGCACGAGCCGCAGATCATCATCCGGCAGCTCTTGCGGTACGCGAGAGAGCCATCGTGCTTGTCCTTGACGAGGTCGAGGCAGTCGAGCAGAGTCGCCTCCTCCGGAGCGTCGACTTCGTACTCCCGGAGGGCGCGATCGCCGGTCTTCGAGTCGTACCGCCAGATCTTCAGGCCAACCTGCATCAGTACGTCCTCTCCATCGGCTGCCATTGCGTCATCCGGACATCTCCGTACGAGAGTTCCGGCCCATCTCCGTTCCAGCGGGTGATCGAGTGCTTGAGGAAGTGCTCGTCGTCGCGGTCGGGGAAATCATACGGTCGTGAGTGGGCTCCCCTGCTCTCCTTGCGGGCGATCCCGGCCTGCAACATGCACGCCGCGATGTCGAGGAGATAGCCGATCTCGATCGCCTGCGTGAGGTCGCTGTTGAACACGTCGCCCTTGTCCTCGATCAAGACCCCGCGGTCGTATCGTTCGCGGAGCGAGGCGATGATCTCGACCTGCTGCTCCATCTTCTCGGCACGGCGGAAGACGCCGAAGTTGTCGAGCATCGACTGTCCGAGCTCGTCACGGATGGCCCACGGCCGCTCGCCCTTCGTGTTCTCGAGGAGCGACTTCACCCACGCTTCGGCGTCAGCGCGAGCCGCCTCGCCGCCGCCGGCCGCAGCCGGCGCACTCAGCGCATACTCCGCGGCCGCCTGGCCGGAGCGGCGGCCGAACGTGATCGTCTCCATCAACGAATTGCCACCGAGCCGGTTGGCGCCGTGCACCGAGACGCACGCGACCTCGCCTGCCGCGTAAAGGCCCTCGACGGCCGTGAGGCCCCAGTTGTCGGTCTCGACACCACCCATGTGATAGTGCGCACCCGGGCGGACGGGGATCGGCGCATAGATGGGATCGACGCCGGCATACGTCATCGCAAGGTCACGTGAACCCGGCAACTTGGTCAGGATCTTCTCCGGTCCGAGGTGGCGCAGGTCGAGGAAGACGGAACCGTTGACGCCGCGGCCCGCTTCGATCTCCGTCGTCTCCGAGCGAGAGACGACGTCGCGCGAGGCGAGCTCGAGCGCGTTCGGGGCGTAGCGCTGCATGAAGCGCTCGCCCTCCTTGTTGATCAGATACCCGCCTTCGCCGCGGCAACCTTCGGTGATCAGGATCCCGCTCGGATACATCGTCGTCGGATGGAACTGCATGAACTCGATGTCCTTCAGCGGGAGCCCCTCACGGAGCGCCATCGACATACCGTCACCGGTGCACGCGTAGGCATTCGTCGTCGCGCGGTAGAGGCGGCCGACACCGCCCGTGGCGAGGATGACCGAACTGCCGGTCACGAGCTCCACGCCGCCGTTCATGAGGTCCCACGAGATCACGCCGGTACAGCGGCCGTTGTCGATCACCAGCCGGAACGCGAAGAACTCCTCGAAGACGACCATCCCTTCGGCCATCCGCCGTTGCAGCTGCTCGTACAGCACCTGGATCAGCACGTGGCCGGTGATGTCTGCGGAGTAGATCGTGCGCGGCGAGCCGGCGGCACCGAAGGGCCGCTGGTCCAGCCGACCCTCGCTGTTGCGCGAGAACACGGCTCCCCAGTTCTCGAGCTGGTAGATGTCGCCCGGCGCCTCCGCGGCAAAGATCTCGACCGCGTCCTGATCGCCGAGGTAGTCGGAGCCCTTGACGGTGTCGAACGCGTGCTTCTCGGGGCTGTCCTCCGCCTTGTTGCCGAGGGCCGCGTTGATGCCCCCCTCGGCCGCGCCGGAGTGGCTGCGGGTCGGATGGAGCTTGGAGATGACCCCGACCTTCGCACCCCGGTCGTGCGCCTCGATAGCGGCACGCATGCCGGCGCACCCGGCGCCGACGACGAGAACGTCGAAGGAGGCTTCCATCAGGACTGACGCTACCTGATGCCGTTCCGAGCCTGCCCCCGAACCGGAGCGCCTTCGTTCGCCCCGGTCTGGCCCGTCAGGCCGTGGGACCGGCGGCCGTGACGGCGTCGCCCGCGTCCGCCGCGAACTTCTCGAAGTTCTTGGCGAACAGCTTCGCCAGCTCACCCGCCTTGACGTCGTACGCCTCGGGATCCCGCCACGTCGACCGCGGATCGAGGAGCGAACTCTCGACCCCGGGCACCGCGACCGGCACGTCGAATCCGAACACCGGATCGACGCGATAGCTGACGCCGTCGAGCTGTCCCGAGAGGGCCGCGTGCAGCAGGCGGCGCGTCGCATGGATCGGCATGCGGTGCCCCTCGCCATATGAGCCGCTCGTCCACCCCGTGTTGACGAGCCAGACCGTCGCCCCGTGTTCGTCGAGTTTCTGCCCGAGCATGCGAGCGTAGACCGCGGGGGGCTGGGGCAGAAACGGCGCACCGAAACACGTCGAGAAGGTCGGCTGCGGCTCCCGAACACCGATCTCGGTCCCGGCGAGTTTCGCCGTGAAACCGGACAGGAAATAGTAGAGCGCCTGGTCTCGCGTGAGGCGAGCGATCGGCGGCAGGATCCCGAACGCATCGGCGGTCAGCATCACGATCGCGCTCGGATGACCGGCCATCTTCGTGGCGAGCGAGTTGGAGATCCGTTCCAGTTTGTACGCGGCCCGTGTGTTCTCGGTCTTCGAATCGTCGTCGAGATCGATCACGCCCCGCTCGTCCACGGCGACGTTCTCGAGCACCGTGCCGAACGTCTTCGTCGTCTGGAAGATCTCGGGCTCCGCCTCGGCCGAGAGCCGAATCACCTTCGCGTAGCACCCTCCCTCGATGTTGAAGACACCGTTCGAGCCCCAGCCGTGCTCGTCGTCGCCGATCAACGATCGCTGCGGATCGGCAGAGAGCGTCGTCTTGCCCGTGCCCGACAGCCCGAAGAAGACGGCCACCTTGCCGTCTTCACCGACGTTCGCCGAGCAGTGCATCGGGAGGACGCCTTCGAGCGGAAGCCGGTCGTTCATCACGGTGAAGATCGACTTCTTGATCTCCCCGCCGTAGAACGTGCCGCCGATCAGCACTTCCCCGAGCGTCGGGTGAAGAACGACGAACGTGCCGGAGCTCGTTCCGTCGACCTCGGGGTCGGCCTCGAGGGAGGGCGCGTGGAGAACGACGACGTCGGGTACGTGCGCCTCGTCCGCGGCGGGCGTGATGAACATCGTCTTCGCGAAGAGCGCGTGGTACGGGCTACCCGTGATCACGCGCACACCGACGCGATGGGCATGGTCGGCGCCTGCGAAAGCGTCGACGACGTAGAGCGGGTCCTGGTCGTGGAGATGAGCTACGACCTTCGCCCGCAGGCCGTCGAACTTGTCCACGGAAAGTGGGTGATTGATCTCGCCCCACCAGATCCGCTCCTCGGACCCCGGCTCGACGACCACGTACTTGTCCTTCGGCGAACGGCCGGTGAACCTACCCGTGTCGACGACCAGAGGGCCGCCGTGCGAGAGAGCCCCGTCACCACGCATCAGAGCCGCGGTGTAGAGCTGCGCCGTGGTCGGACGCCAGACGACCCTGGCGCCGACGTCGATGCCGAGCGTCTCGAGCCCCGGGGCATTGGGTGTCTGTGTCGTCGTCATCGAACGTGTCGTCGGTGTCGCCGTGATCGAACGGCGCGCTCGGTCGGCATCCGGATGTGGCTCACGGTCGTTGATACCCACTGCAGGCTACCGGCACGCATCGGATCCTAAACCCCTCCGCTGTGGCGGGCCCGACGGAGGCGTCAGACGGTCTCGGCGACGGGGTCCTCGGTCTCGAGAACGCCGTCCGCGTCGCGGGCGACGAGGCTGCTGTAGCGACCCCGCGCGGCGAGCAACTCGTCGTGTGTGCCGGTTTCGACGATCCGACCGGCGTCGAGCACCACGATCTGATCCGCGTCCCGCACCGTGGAGAGGCGGTGTGCGATCGCGATCGTCGTGCGACCCTCGGCGAGGCGCTCGAGTGCGTCGTGGAGGAGCCGCTCGGTCTGAGTGTCGAGCGCCGACGTCGCCTCGTCGAGCACGAGGATCGGCGGGTTGCGCAGGATCGTCCGTGCAATCGCCATGCGTTGCTTTTCGCCGCCGGAAAAGCGATAGCCGCGCTCACCGACGATCGTGTCGTATCCGTCGGGGAGCGACGCAATGAGGGCGTGGATCTGAGCTGCCCTCGCAGCCTCCTCCACCTCGACGTCGGTCGCGTCCGGCTTCGCGAACCGAAGGTTCTCGCGCACCGTGGCGTGGAAGAGGTAGGTCTCCTGTGAGACGACGCCGACGGCCGCCGCAAGCGACTCGAACGTCAGCTCGCGGATGTCGAAACCGTCGATCGAAACCGTGCCTTCGGTCGCGTCGTACAGGCGCGCGACGAGATACCCGCACGTCGTCTTGCCCGAGCCGGTCTCGCCGACGAGCGCGGTCTTCGTCCCAGCTGCGACCGAGAACGAGACGTCTTTGAGCGTCCACGCATCGTCGTCGTAGCGGAAGCAGACCCGATCGAAGGTCACGTCACCGCGAGGGCGATCGAGCGTCCTCGTGCCCGGGACGATGTCGATCGGTCGGTCGAGGTAGTCGAAGATCCGGTCGAAGAGCGCCAGCGAGCTCTGCACCTCGAGCTGGACGCCGAGAAGCCCGCCGATCGGGAAGAACAGCCGCGTCTGAAGGGTGGTGAACGCAACCAACGTTCCGATCGAGATCACAACCGAGCCGCGCGCCTGCGTCCAGCCGGCGAACCAGTAGACGAGCGCCGGCATCACTGCGAACGTCATCTGGATCGCCGCCATCATCCAGCGCCCGGTCATCCGGCTCTTCACTTCGAGGTCTGCGAGGCGCAACGACTCGTCGGAGAACCGCTCCGCGAGATCTCCCGAGCGACCCATCGTCTTTCCGAGGAGGATCCCCGAGACGGAAAGCGATTCCTGCACGATCGACGACACCTCGGACAGGGACACCTGACGCTCGGCCGTCACCTTCTTCCGCTGGTCACCGACCCGCTTCGTCAGGTAGACGAACAGCGGCAGCAGGATGAGCGCGAACACCGCGAGCCGCCAGTCGAGGAGGATCATCGCCGCCACCGTGGCGATGACCGTCGTGACGTTGGCCAGCACCGACGTCGCCGTCGACGTCACGACCGTGTCGATGCCTCCGATGTCGTTGGCGATCCGGCTCTGGACGTCGCCGGTGCGCGTGCGAGTGAAGAACGCGAGTGAGAGCCGCTGCAGGTGCCTGTAGACCGACGTGCGCAGGTCGTGCATGACGGCCTGGCCGACGCGATTCGAAAGGAGCGTCTGGAAGACGCCGATGGCGCCGGTCACGATCGGGATGACGATCATGCCGGCCACGAGCCAGGTCAGCAGCCGTGTGTCGTTGTCCGGGATCGCCGTATCGAGGACGCCGCGGAGCAGGAACGAGGGGACCACGCCGAGCGCCGCGGAGAAGACGATGAGTGCGAAGACGATCGTGAGCTGCGACCGATAGGCCCGGAAGAGCGGGAAGATCCGACGCAGATTCGCCTTGCGGATCGCCGGGTCGGCGGGACGCACCGGCGGTTCGGTGATCTCTGCTCCAAAGCGGCGGCCGGGCATCCTCCTAGAGTGCCTGCCGCGGCGCCATCCGGCCCGGCGCGGACGGCCCCTCAGGTGCCGAGCGCGTTCACCGCGGCCTGCAGCCGGTCGGTGAGTTCCCGTGCCGTATCCCCCGTCGGCTCCGTCCGCTGCACCGCGATCGGTTCGCCGATCAGGGCTGCGAGCCGCGGGAACCCGATCGTGCCGCGGCCGAAGGCGCGACGCACGTCAAGCAGGCGGACGGGCAGGAGCGGCGATCCGGTCGCGAGGGCCATCCGCGCGGCGCCCCGCTGCCAGGGACCGTCGCGCCTGACGCCGCCCTCGGGGAAGATGCCGATCGCGGCCCCCTGCTCGAGCGCGTCGATCGCGTTCTCCATCGCGCCCGTGTCGCTCCCTCCCCGGACGACCGGAATGGCCCCGATGGTCCCGAGCCACCAGCGCAAAGGCGCGTAGCGCCAGAGCTCCGACTTGCCGAGAAAGTGGATCGTCCGCGGGATCGCCGCCGCCAGCACGAACGGGTCGAGCACCGAGTCGTGGTTCCCGGTCACGATTACGGGGCCCCTAGCCGGGACGTGCTCCGAGCCGCGGACCTCGAGCCGGTACACCGACCGGACAGCGGGAGTCACGACGCGTCGATAGGCCTCGTAGCTCAATAGGTCGGTCGCACCGAGGGGAACGAAGGGAGCGCATCGTTACCCGGGTGGGTGAGAACGATCTGCATGTCACGCAACGACCGGATCGCGAAACCGGCCTCGCAGTAGCAGAGGTAGAACGTCCAGATCCGAAGGAAGCGCTCGTCGTAGCCGAGTCGGCGGATCCGGTCGACGTTGTCCCAGACGTTCTTGCGCCACTCGCGCAGCGTGCGGGCGTAGCCGATGCCGATCTCCTCGACCCCGTTGATCTGCAGCCGCGTCCCTGCGACTGCCTTCGCGATCGATTCGAGCGACGGCAACAGCGAGCCGGGGAAGATCGTCTGCTGGATCCAGTCGGGTCGGCGGCGGTAGCGTTCGAAGCGCCAGTCGGGCACACCGATCGTCTGGAAACACGCGATCCCGCCCGGGGTCAGCAGCCGGTCGATGGCGCCGAAGTAGTTGGGGTACTCGGCGAGGCCGATCGCCTCGAACATCTCGATGGACGCGATCTTCGTGAACTGTCCCTCCGTCTGGCGGTAGTCCTGTTCCCGGATCTCGATCAGGTCGCTCAGGCCGGCAGCCGCGATGCGACGACGGGCGAACTCCGCCTGGCTCGGCGAGAGCGTCAGTCCCGTGACACGGCAGCCGTGGTCAGCGGCCGCCTGGATCGCGAACCCGCCCCAACCGCAGCCGATCTCGAGCACATGGTCGTCCGGCCCGAGGCCGAGCTTCGCGCCGATGTGGCGCAGCTTGGCCCGCTGCGCCTCCTCGAGCGTCATCTCCGGCCGCTCCCAGTAGGCGCACGAGTACGTCATCGTGGGATCGAGCATCAGCTCGAAGAGGTCGTTGCCGAGGTCGTAGTGGGAGACGATGCTGTCCCTCGCCGCCGCGACCGTCTGGCGGGGACGTCGGTCGGGGCGCAACTCCTGGATGCGGTAGAGCCGCTTCAGGATCGGGTGGGACGCGGTCTGCTCGAGGTTGCGCCCGATGAGCGAGAAGAGGCCCACGAGGTCGTCGCAGTCCCAGTCGCCGTCCACGTATGACTCTCCGAAACCGACGCGCGTGCGATCGCCGAGCTTGTGCCAGAAGGCATCGGGTCGACGGATGTCCACCGTGATCGACGGCCCGCCCCGGTCACCGAAGCGGCGGCCGCGGCCGTCCGGGTAGCGCAGGACGACCTCGCCCCCGACGAGCCCCGACAGCGCCTTGAAGGAGAGCCGGCGGGCGACGGACGAGGCGAGCTTCATTTCGACACCGAGCCGCGTCCTGGCAGAAACGGCGGCTTGCGATAGAACCGCGTCCGTTTCACGGCCAGCCGCGCCGCCTGCCAGTGAATCAGGAAGATCACGCGCAAGGGCATCAGCGGATAGCGCAGCAGGATCGAACGGAGGGAGGCCGCGGTGAGAGGCAGCCTTTCAGCCGTGAGCGTCGCATGAAAGTCCCGCTTTCCCTCCTCGTGCACGTCCATGCGGACACTGAGCCTTTCACCCGGATCCGAGAACCACCACGTGTACGACTGGTCCATCGGCATGAAGGGTGAGACGTGCAGCAGCTTGTCGGTCTCGAAGACGACACGCTTGCCGGCCGCGGCAGCTTCGGAGGGAACGAGCACGTAGGGAAGCCGCTCGCCGAACGTGTTGTTCACCTCGGCCACGATGCACGCAAGCGAGCCGTCGCCGCGCCTGCACCACCAGAACGACACCGGGTTGAAGACGTAGCCGAGCACCCGGAGATTCGTCAGCACCTGAATCGAGCCTCCCTCACCGAGTTCGACACCGTTCGCTGCGAGCACCTCGTGAATGTCGATGTGGTCGACGTCGTGAAAGCTCGTGACGGCCCGCCGGTTCCAGCCGAAGAGACGAAGCCGCCTGTCGAGGAGCGGCAGCTCGTCGAGGTCGAGGAGCGCCATGTACACCGGGTAACGGAAGACGTTGTCGTGCGGCGACCGCCGCGCGTGCATCACCGTTCCGACGA
Source organism: uncultured Thermoleophilia bacterium (assembly GCA_963721955.1). GTDB lineage: Bacteria > Actinomycetota > Thermoleophilia > Gaiellales > Gaiellaceae > Gaiella. Next base: position 106,739 of record CAVRKG010000005.1, read on the forward strand.
ACAGAGCGCTGTTCACCAGACGGCCCCGAAGGCTGCTGCGGCCCGGAGCCCCGACGTGAGCCCGTCCTCGTGGAAGCCGTTCCCCTGCCAGGCGCCGGCAAACGCCGTATTGCGCACGCACCCGTGGGCGCGGGCTCGCTCGGCGGCGGCGAGACTCGCGAAGGTCATGCGTGGGTGCTCGTAGTCGATCACCTCGATCACTGCGGACGATTCGATCTCGTCCGTGCGGTTGAGCGTGACGCAGTATTGAGTCCCCGTGTCCAGCTTCTGCAGCCGGTTGAGCGAATACGTGAGCGACGGCTTGAGAGCATGCACCCCGCATCCCGGTGACTGGTAGTTCCAGGACGAACGGTCGGAGCCCCGGCGCGGCAGGAACCGCGAGTCGGTGTGGAGCACCGTTGCGTTCGACGTCGTCTCGAAGGCTGACAGGATCTCGCGCTCCTCAACCGATGCGTCCTCGAGCAGCGCGAGCGCGCGCGGCGCGCTCGTCGCGACGACGACGCCCTCGAACGTGCGCAGCGAGTCGTCGGCCAGCCGCAGTTCGACGCCGGCGTCGGTGCGGCGAAGCGAGCGGACGGGCGTCGAGACGTGCGTCTTGCCTCCGAGGTTCTCGAGCAGCGCCCGCACATAGGCGCGGCTGCCACCGGTGACGGTGCGCCAGCGATTGCGCCGGAGTCCGAGCATTCCGTGGTTTCTGAAGAACTCGATCCCGTAGGCGGCGGGGAACTCCAAGGCGTCCCCGGGCGCCGTCGACCACAGGGCGGACGTCATCGGAACAAGGTAGTGCCAGCGAAAGGACTCGGAGTAGCCCTCGTCGCGCAGGAAGCGGTCGAACGACCTGCCCTCCGTGTCCGCGGAACCCGCCGTGCGCAGGAAGCGGAGCACCTCGCGGAGGAGCCGCGGCCCGGCGCGCCAGGGCCGGCGACTCGACCACTCGAGCCCGCAGCCACAGGACATCGAGAACGACATCTCGGACGCCTGGGTCGCCACCCCGAGCTCCCTCAGGAGCCGCGTCAGGTTGGGGTAGTTGGCCTCGTTGTGGACGATGAACCCCGTGTCGAGCTCGAGCGAATCACTCGCAATGGTGTTCACGTGCCCGCCGATGTACGCATTCGCCTCGAACAGCTCCACCTCGTGGAGCTGCGCAAGAGCGTGGGCAGCGCCGAGTCCGGCGACGCCGGTGCCGATGATCGCTATCTTCATCTCACCAGTGATTCGTCAGAGGCACACCCATTGGATGACTGATCATGTCTGAAGCCGTCGAGCTCCCAGGCGGGCAGGTCGAGGTCGCGACCGTGCGGGAGCACACGACCAGGGCGAGTCAGGTCGTGACGCTCCTCGCAATCGTGATTCCGCCGCTCGGCCTGATCGCCGCGGGAGTAGGGCTCTGGGGGATCGCGCTCTCGTGGGTCGACGTGACGATCTTTCTCACGCTGTATGTGTTGACCGGCCTCGGGACGACCGTCGGCTTCCACCGCCTCTTCACGCACCGGAGCTTCGAGACGACGAAGACCGTGCGTGCCACGTTCGCGATCCTCGGCTCGATGACGATTCAGGGGCCGGTGACACAATGGGTGACCGATCACCGAAAACATCACGCACTCTCCGACCAGGAAGGCGATCCGCACTCGCCGCACGCCGGCTTCGCGCCGAACGCCTGGGGGGCGCTGAAGGGTTTCTTCCACGCGCACATGGGCTGGCTGTTCCACCTGAAGGGAATGGAGCGCGGCGATCACTACGGCAAGGATCTCTACGACGATCGGCTGATCCGGCGGATCGACCGGATGTACTTCGTGTGGGTCGTCCTCAGCTTCGCCGTCCCCTTCGGAGTCGGGTACGCAGTCGGCGGCGCCAGCTGGAAACTCGGGCTGCAGGCACTCGTCTGGGGCGGTCTGATCCGGATCTTCGCCTACCAACACGCGACGTTCTCGGTGAACTCGATCTGCCACATGTTCGGCCGCCGCAGCTACCGCTCGCGGGACGAAAGCCGTAACAACTGGCTCGTCGCCGCGCTCACCTTCGGTGAGGGCTGGCACAACAACCACCACGCGTTCCCCGCTTCCGCGCGCCACGGGCTCGACCGACGTCAGCTCGACATCGCCTGGATCACGATCCGCACGCTCGAGAAACTCGGTCTCGCCTGGAATGTCCGCCTCCCGAGCGAGACCCAGCGGGCCCGTCGGCGCCTCGCCGCCTGAACGCTTCCTACTCGGCGCCGTCCCCTCCGGCGCGAAACCGCGCGAGCTGCTCGCCCACTTCTTCGACCCAGGCACCGGCTCGGGGCAGACGAACGATCGCACCCGTGCCGCGACGAAGCGCTGCTCCGTGGAGCCCTCTCTCGATGAGTGTGTACGTGCCCTCGACACCGAGTGCCCGGGCGCGCTCGAAGCCCCTTCGCGAGCTTGCCGCGCTCACGCCCGGAATGCCGGGGAGATACCGGTCCCACGAGCCGTGGAGGACGTCGAGGCGCTTGCCGCGCAGTCCGTCGAGCGGGAGCCTGTCGGGGATCCAGGGCGCAAGACCGAGAACGCCGACGGCGGAGCGGTGGCCCGCCACACCGATCGAGACCGCGCCGCCCATCGAAAACCCGACGAGGAGGGAGGGCCGCGCGACGAGGTCGAGTGCGGCGCGCGCGTCGGCCATGCAGGACTCCAGCTCGTTCCACGTCTTGACCCGGTAGCGCACCTCGGCGAAAACGAGGTCGGGGAACCGCGGAGCGAGCTCGGTCGTCAGGAGCTCGCTGGTCGCGCTCCAGGTGCCGGGCACCGACCGCGCGGAGCCTCCGTTGACCAGGATGACCGCCGCGTCCGCTTCGTCGTTGCGAAGGCGCACATCGGCGCCGGTGGAGAGCTCGATGGTCGTCATCGCTCGGAAGATGTCGGGGCGGCGATAGAGGGCAATCTGGCAGGCGGTAGACGGCGGAGAGCGAATCCGGATGAGTGGACAGTGGTGCGATCGACCGATTCCTCGCGTCCCCGGCCCTGGCCGAGTCTACCCGGCGCGCCTACGCGTCAGACCTCGCCGATCTCGACGGCTGGCTGACCCGAACCGGCAGGAAGCTCGCCGACGTCGACGTGAACGCCCTCGCCGAGTACGCCGCCGAGCTCGGTCGGGGACGACGGGGCCTCGCGCCCTCCACGATCGCACGCCGACTCGCGGCGGTCCGTTCGTTCATCCGGTTCTCGCTCGGAGCCTCGCAGGTTCCGGAGATCGCGGTCCCGCCTCGTCGGCGGCGCCGGATCCCGGATGCGCCGAAACTCGCGGACGTCGAGGGACTGATCGCCGCGGTCGAAGGAGACGATCCGCTTGCGGTCAGAAACGGCGCGATCCTCGAGCTGACGTACTCGTGTGGCCTCCGCAGTGCGGAGGTCGTGGGGCTCCGACTCGCAGACGTCGACTTCGACCAGGAAACGGTCCACGTCCTCGGCAAGGGTGGCAAGGAACGTGTCGTTCCGCTCGGCGAGAGGGCTGCCTACGCGGTCGCCCGCTACCTCCGGCTCGCCCGCCCCGCACTCGCGCGCGGCGCCGACGACGCGCTCTTCATCTCCGCCCGCGGGCGCCGGCTCGACACATCCGTCCTCCGCCGGCTCATCCGCAACCCGCACCGGCTCAGACATGCGTATGCGACCCACCTCCTCGAGGGAGGGGCCGATCTCCGCACGATCCAGGAGCTCCTCGGACACGCGTCGCTTTCGACGACCCAGATCTACAGCCATGTCGACGCACGGCGCCTGCGTCGGATCTACGACGACAGCCATCCTCGCTCGTGAAGTCCCGCAGGAGCCGCGGGCGGGGCGCCGAATCCGGTCCACCCGCATGACGACCTCTGCCCCGCAGCCCGTCGACTCCGATGTCGAGCGCTTCCTCCTCATGCTCTCGGCGCAGCGATCGCCGCGTACGGTCGACGCCTACCGGCGCGACCTCGCCTCGGCGGCCGCCTACCTCGGCGCCTCTGTCGGGACGGCAACCGCAGACACCCTCGACGGTTGGGTGGCGTCGATGCGCGCGAAGGGCCTCGCACCCTCCACCATCGCGCGACGGGTCGCCGCCGTCCGCTCGTATTTCCGGCACCAGCAGCTGCTCGGGGGGCGCGAGGACAACCCCGCTGCCGAGGTGGTCACCCCTCGCCGCATCCGAACGCTGCCGCGCACGCTGTCCCCCTCCGAGTCGGAGCGGTTGATCGAGGCGGCGAACGGGACGACACCCCGGGCTCTGCGTGACCGGGCGCTCGTGGAGCTCATGTACGGCGCCGGGCTCCGGGTCTCCGAGACCGTCGGGCTCGCTCGCACCTCCGTGGACATCGACGCGCGCATCGTGCGGGTGATCGGGAAGGGCGACAAGGAACGCATCGTGCCGCTCGGCCGCCCGGCGGCAGATGCCGTGCGCCGCTATCTCGCGCTCGGCCGGCCGCACCTCGACCGCCGGTATCGCCCGGATCTGTTCCTGAACGCGCGTGGCGGCGCCCTCACCCGGGCGGGTGCGTTCCTGATCCTCCGCAAACTCGCCGCCAAGGCGGGGCTCGAGCCGGCGCGCGTCCACCCACATCTCCTCCGTCATTCGTTCGCGACCCACCTGCTCGAAGGCGGAGCCGATCTTCGCTCCGTGCAGGAGATGCTCGGGCACGCCGACCTGTCGACGACCGAGCGTTATACGCACGTCTCAGACCGCCGGCGGCGAGAGACGTACTTCTCGGCCCACCCGCATGCACGACGGCCGGCGATCTACCCCGCCAAGGACGACACCGCCTCCTAGCGCTCCAGCTCGCCGGCGACCGCCACGGGTCACTCGACTACTCAGCCGTCGGCGGCAGCCTCGACGAGTCGTCGTGCCTGAGCGACCGTGGCCTCCGCTGCTCCGACCAGGGTGAGGTGGCCCAGCTTTCTCCCGCGGCGCGGCTCCTTGCCGTAGAGATGAAGATGTGCGCCCGGCAGACGCAGCAGCTGGTCGGTAGGGGGCACGCCGCCGATCAGGTTCAGCATCACCGACGGCGCGATGAGCTCGGTGAGGCCGAGCGGAAGGCCCAGGATCGCCCGAACGTGGTTCTCGAACTGACTCGTTACGGCGCCGTCGATCGTCCAGTGGGCCGTGTTGTGCACGCGCGGCGCGAACTCGTTCGCCAGCAGCGTTCCCTCGCGCTCGAACAATTCGAGCGCGATCACGCCGACGTAGCCGAGCTCGTCGAGCAGCCGGCCGACGAGCTCTTCGGCCGCGGGCTGCGGCGCGTCCGGTGCCGGTGCCCGCGAGAGGCGGAGGATCCCGTCGCGGTGCTCGTTCTCGGCGAGCGGCCAACACCGGGTGGTGCCGTCGCGCCCGCGAACGGCGACGATCGACAGCTCACGCTCGAACTCGACGATCTCCTCGGCCAACTCGTCCGCACCGAGCACCTCGTCGGCCGTGATCCGGCGCTGACCCTTCCCGTCGTAGCCCAGCCGCCGGGACTTGACGAGGGCCGGCAGGCCCGTCTCCGCGGAGCCACCGAACCGCGCGGTGGGGATCCCGAGCCGAGCGAAGAGCTGCTTCTCGACGAGCCGATCCTGTCCCAGCTCGAGCGCGAGGGACGGCGGAAGCGCCCCGACAGCGCGTGCCGCGGCGACGGGGACGTTCTCGAACTCGTACGTGACGACGTCTGCACCGGCGACGAGCCGCCCGAGGGCTGCGTCGTCGTCGAACGCGCCGACGACGAGCTCGCCGACGTCCGAGGCCGGGGCATCCGGCGACGGATCGAGGAACCGGAAGCGGATCCCGAGCGGGAGACCCGCGAGTCCGAGCATGCGACCGAGCTGGCCGCCCCCGATGCAGGCGACGAGCGTCATCCCGTGCCGGTCACGCTGCCGGGTCGGGATCGTCGAGCACAGCCTGCGATTGCTCTGCACGGTAAGCCGCAAGCCTCTCGCGGATTCCGGCATCGGTGCGCGCGAGGATCGCTGCCGCGAGGAGCGCCGCGTTGATCGCGCCCGCGCGTCCGATCGCCAACGTCCCGACCGGGATACCTGCCGGCATCTGCACGATCGAGAGCAGCGAGTCCATGCCCTTCAACGTCTTCGACTCGACCGGCACCCCGAGCACGGGGAGCGCGGACTTGGCGGCGGCCATGCCGGGAAGGTGTGCTGCTCCGCCGGCGCCTGCGATGAGCACCTGCAGGCCTCGCGCCTCCGCCGAAGACGCGTAGTCGTAGAGCAGATCCGGAGTTCGGTGCGCCGACACGACCCGCTGCTCGAACGGGACGCCGAGTGCCGTCAGCGTCTCTGCGGTGTGTTTCATCGTCTCCCAGTCGGAGCGGGAGCCCATGATCAGGCCGACGAGGGGCGTGTCAGCCACGAGAAGCTACTTCCGGTTCGACTTCTTCACGAGGAGCAGTGCAACGGACCGTGCTGTCTTCCTCACCTCGGCATCCGTCTCGTCGTCCGCAGCGATCCCGTCGAGGATGACGATCGTCTCGCGAGCGGGTGTTCCGTTCTTGAAGCACACGATGGCGAGCCGCCGCACCGCGACGTTCTGATCCCGGGCGGCCAACTCGTGCAGCAGTGACCTGTACTTGTTGATGTCGCCCGGGTGGGAGCGCGAGAGTCCTTCCAGCGCGATCAGAGCCGAGCCGCGCACGGCGGGGCTTTCGTCCTCGAGCCCGCGGCGAAGGAGCTCGAACTTCTGCCGGAAGTGGAACTGCGCGATCGACCGATAGGCGAGCGCTCGCATCCTGTAGTCCGCGTGTCGGGCCGACGCCTCGATCTCGTCCGCCCACTCGCCCCGAAGCGTCGCCAGTTCGCGCTCCAGTCCACCCTTCGCGTACTCGTCGGCGAGCGCGGCCGCCTGCGCGAGATCCATCATCCACCCGGAAGGGGGCGTGGGCCGGGGCCGCGGTAGATCGCCGACGGGCGAACGAGCCGCCCGAGCCGCTTCTGCTCCAGGATGTGCGCCGACCAACCGGCCGTCCGCGAGCACGCGAACATCGCCGGCGCGAGCCTCGGCGGTACGTCGGCGACGTCGAGCACGACGGCCGACCAGAACTCGACGTTCGTCGCGAGCACACGATCGGGCTTCCGCGCCCGCAGTTCCTCGAGTGCGACGCGTTCGAGCTCCTCCGCGACGTCGAACCGAGGCGAACCGAGATCCTTCGCCGTTCCCCGGAGCAGGCGCGATCGCGGGTCCTCGGCCCGGTAGACGCGATGCCCGAACCCCATCAGCCGCTCGCCCGAGTCGAGCAGGCCCTTGACGTAGGCCTCGATCGAGTCGGCGGCGGCTGCGGCGTCGAGCATGGGCAGCACCCTGGCCGGCGCGCCGCCGTGCAGCGGGCCGGAGAGGGCGCCGACCGCGGATGAGAGCGCGGCTGCGCAATCCGCCCCGGTCGAGGCGACGATTCGCGCCGTGAACGTCGATGCGTTGAGCCCGTGCTCGGCTGTGCAGATCCAATACGTGTCGATCGCCCGGACCTGCTTGGGGTCCGCCGCCCCCCTCCACTCGAGCAGGAAGCGAGTTGCGGCATTCGACCCGGTCGCGACGAGATCCTGATCGACCGCCGCCGACTGCCCGTCGGCGATACGCGCCGACTGGGCGACGACGGAGATCATCGTCGCAGACACGCGGGCGAGGTCGTCCCGCGCCTGCGCGTCGGAGATGTCGTTCAGCTGACCGAGATCCCACTCGCTCGCGAGTCGGGCGGTGATCGACTGGACGTCGGCGGGCGCATTGCCGGTCAGCTCACGCGCTGCGTACTGGGCAGCTGGAGCCAAACCGGGCTCGAGCGCATCGTCGACGAGCAATCCCCACACTTTCTCGAAAGGCACACGGCCGACGAGGTCGTCGATGTCGACGCCGCGGTAGCGAAGCGCGCCTCCGTCGCGGTCGGGTTCGGCAATCTCCGTCTCGAAGGCCACGACACCCTCGAGGCCCGGCTTGAACTCGCTCATCGAACTCCTCGATCGTTGACGCGTCGCAGCGAGAGACGCTACCTGACCGGCGGGTGTCGCCCGTCCCCTATGCTCGATCGATGTGGTCGCCCCTCCTGATCGGACGGTCGTGCCGCACCCCGATTCTCCCAGCATCCGCATCCGCCGACGGACCATCGGGTCTGTCACCTGAGATCGCGACGACCGGAAAGGAAGACCCGTGAACGGAAGGAAGAAGGTCACTGTCGTCGGTGCCGGAAACGTCGGCGCCACGTGTGCGCAGGAAGTCGCACGGCGGGACTACGCCGACGTCGTCCTCGTCGACGTGAAACCGAATTTCGCCGCCGGCAAGGCGCTCGACATCAACCAGGCAGGCTCGATCCTGGGCTACGAGCCGACGGTCGTCGGTGTCGAAGCGTCGGGATACGCCGCCACCGCGGGATCCGACGTGATCGTCATCACCGCCGGTCTGCCACGAAAGCCCGGCATGAGCCGCGACGACCTCGTCAAGACGAACGAGGCGATCGTGGCCGAGGTGACGAGCCAGGTCGCGAAGCGGTCGAAGAATGCCGTCCTGATCATCGTTTCGAACCCGCTCGACGCGATGTGCCATGTCGCGAAGGCGACCTCGAAGTTTCCCCGCGAGCGCGTCGTCGGGATGGCCGGCGTACTCGACACGTCCCGGTTCGAGTGCTTCATCGCGCAGGAGACCGGCCTCTCGGTCAAGGAGGTGACCGCGATGGTGCTCGGCGGCCACGGTGACCAGATGGTGCCCGTCGTGTCGGCGACCACGGTGGCCGGAATTCCGCTCGATCAGCTCGTCACCGGCGCGAAGATCAAGAAGATGGTGGAGCGCACGAAGGTCGGGGGCGGCGAGCTCGTGAAGCTGCTCGGCACATCCGCCTGGTACGCCCCGGGAGCCGCGGCCGCCCAGATGGTCGACGCGATCTGCCTCGACGAGAAGCGGGTGCTTCCCGCGACCGCCTATCTCGAGGGTGAGTACGGGATCAAGGGGCTCTACATGGGCGTCCCGGTCAGGCTCGGCGCCGGAGGCGCCGAGGAGGTCGTGAAGCTGAAGCTGACCGCCGCCGAGAAGAAGATGCTGAAGGTGTCAGAGGCGGCCGTGCGCGACGTCGTCTCGGTGCTCCAGGCCGGCTGACCAAGGGACCGTCCGTGGCAGCGCCTCGGGCGCCGCCACGGACGCGCGCGCGACCTTTGCGAGCGCTGAACGGGCCTCCGGGTACCCTTCGCGGGCCATGGATCTGCGACTTCAAGGACGCACCGCCCTCGTGCTCGGCGCCTCGCAGGGGATGGGCCTCGCGATCGCTGAAGCACTCGCCGCCGAAGGTGCGAGCGTCGCGATGTTCGCCCGCCGAGCCGAGGTCGTCGAGCGCGAGGCAGCGCGAATCGGGGCGCTCGCCGTCCCCGGCGATCTCACCAAGCCCGCCGACCTCGAGCGCCTCGTGGCAGCGGCGCTCGAGCGGTTCGGAGGGATCGACATCGTCGTCCTCAACGGCGGCGGGCCGCCGGCAGGGACCGCCGTGGATGTCACGGACGCGGCTGTCATGCAGGCGGTCGAGCTCCTGCTCGTGCCACACGTGCGCCTGGTCGGTCTCTGCCTTCCCCACCTCCGCGAGAGCGGCCGTGGCCGGATCATCGCGATCGAATCGACGTCGGTGAAGGAACCGATCGCCAACCTGGCACTCTCGAACGCCGTTCGTCCTGGCGTCGTCGGCTGGCTGAAGACGCTCTCGCGCGAACTCATGCCGAACGGCATCACGGTCAACACGATCGCTCCGGGACGGATCGACACGGAGCGGCTGCGCGCCCTCTACGGCGCTGAGGGGCCATCTCCCGAGGCCCTCGCCTTGATCCCCGCAGGGCGACTCGGCACCGCGGCGGAAATCGCAGCCACTGTCTGCTTTCTCGCGTCGGAGCAGGCCGGATACATCTCCGGCGCCGTCGTGCCGGTCGACGGCGGCCTCCTGATCGGTCTCTCCTAGGATGATGCGCCGGCGCGCGCGCATGCTCCTCTGGAGCATCGGCGCCTTTGCAATTGTGCTCGTGATCTACGGCTGGTTCGCGCCCGCGAGCAATTACCTGTATCTCCCGAACAAGGCCAGACCCGTTGGCCCAAAGGTGACGATCGTCGGCAAGAAGCCTCCCGCCGCCGCGCCGGGAGGCATCTACTACGTCGACGTCACCATCCGGCGCGCCACGTGGGCGGAACAGCTCGTCGCGTTCGTCCGCCCGGACGGCGCGACACTCGTGCCGCGCAACCGGGTCGTACCAACGGGGTCGTCGTTCGAGGCGAGGCGCAAGGCGGCACTCAATGAGATGGCGCGCTCGGAGGAGGTCGCCTCCGCCGTCGCGCTCGAACAGGCCGGGTACAAGGTCGTCGCGACCCCGCGCGGCGCTCTCGTGGAGGCGGTCGCGACCGATGTTCCCGCCGCAGCACAACTCGACGCTGGCGACGTGATCCTCGGGGCGCGCGGCAAGACCACGACCACCCCGGAGCAGCTCCGGCTCCGCTTCGTCGACGTTCGCCCCGGCGCCACCGTCGTTCTCCGGGTCCGCCGCGGAAGCACCGTGAAGAACGTGAGCGTGCAGACCGTCGAGTCTCCGAGCGAGCCCGGCCGGGCGATCATCGGGATCCGCGTCGCGCAGGCTGCGGACATCGAGCTCCCGCTCGACGTGGACATCGACCTGGGCAAGGTCGGTGGACCGTCGGCAGGACTCCCGTTTGCTCTCGACATCCTGGAGGAGCTCGGTACGGACGTCGACCGGGGCCGGCGGGTCGTCGCGACGGGAGAGATCGCGCTCGACGGCGCCGTCGGGCCGATCGGGGGCGTCAAGCAGAAGACGATCGGCGCACGGCGCGCGAAAGCCGATGTGTTCCTCGTCCCGGCTGGGGATAACGCGGCCGAGGCGCGGCGCTATGCAGGGAACCTTCGCATCATCCCTGTGAAGAGTTTTCAACAGGCGTTGTCCGCGTTGCGTACGCTCCCCCCGAAATAGTGCTTTTACAGGACTTTTGCCGCCAGAGGCAACGGGCGCTAATTGCGGGACTTTCCTTCACGAGGCCCTTGCTACGTGGTGGCAAGAGGAACACAATGCCCCCTGTTCCAAGGGGTGTACTACAGGTTCCGAGGGGGTTAACCGTCGCATGAAAGACGATCCGCATGTCTGCTAAAGCATCCTGCTCGAATTGCTACTTCCGCCGCGAGGGGCTCTGTGCGCTCCCGGGCGAGACGCCGTGCCCGACCTTCCGAGCGGTCTCGACGGGGGGAAATCTCGTGCCACCACGGCAGCCGCGCCTTGTCCTGCGACCCGTCGCGCCGCTGGGATCGTCCGCCACCGCGTAGAATCGGCTCATGTCGTCGCCGTCGCCGTCCGAGGTTCCCTCCAAGAGCCCGTACACGCCTCGACGGATCATCCTCGGCTTGGTCGTGCTGTACATCCTCGCCGTCGTGATCGCCAACAGGAACCAGGTGTCGGTCAGCTTCGTCTTCTTCAGGACCGAGGCGTCGCTGTTCGTCGTCCTGCTCCTCGCGATCGCCCTCGGGTTCATCGTCGGCTGGCTCTTCGACGACCTCCGCGCCGCGCGCCGCCGGCGCGAGGACGCCAAGTAGCGACGCTGATCAGAGCAGCGAGGCGAGCAACGCAACGCCCTCGGCGATCCGCTCGGGCGTCTCGAAACTGAACGCGAGTCGCGCCGAAGCACCGCCGGCCGACGCGTTCGGGAAGAAGTCCGATCCACGCACGAACGTCACTCCGGCCTCGGTCGCTCTGGTCAGGAGCTCCGACGCGTCGGTGCCGTCAGCCAGGTCGAGCCAGAGGAAGTAGCCGCCTTCGGGCGTGCTCCAGCTCGTGCCGTCCGGCATCTCGCGCGCAAGGGCGGCGAGCATCGCATCCTTCCGGCTCTTGAGCAGGCCGCGCACGCGCTCGAGGTTCGGCTCGAACGCGCCTCGGTGCATGAGCTCGTGAACCGTCGCCTGGGGGAGAAGGCTCGGTGAGATGTAGGTCGAGACCGCACGATCGTCGTATGCGGCAACGAGCGCTTTCGGAATCACGAAGTACGCAACGCGCAGGCCCGGAGCCACGGTCTTCGAGAACGAGGAGGTGAACGTGACGCGCTCCCCCCCTTCCAGCTCGTGGATGGACGGAGGCGCGACACCCTCGTAGCGAACGAGCCCGTAGGGGTCGTCCTCGAGAATCGAGAGATCGTGCTGGGCAGCGAGCTCCACGAGTCGACGACGCCGCTCGGTGCCGAGCGTGCGGCCCGAGGGGTTCTGGAACGTCGGGATCGTGTAGAGGAACGAGATCGGCCCTCCACGCAGGAGCTCGCTCTCGAGCGCGTCGAGGTCGAGACCCTCGTCGTCCATCGCCAGCGACACGACCTCGGCGCCCTCGCGGGCGAGGATCTTCAGCGGCCGGTCGTAGGTCGGGCCTTCGACGAGCACGCGACCAGGCTTGGCGGCGAGCTGAATCGCGGCGTAGAAGACGAATCCCTGCAGACCGCCGGTCGTCAGGAAGACCCGCCCCGCCTCGACACCGTGGCGAGCTGCGAGCAGCTCCCGCAGGGGGGCGTACCCGCCGCCCGTGCCGTAGGAGAGAACGGTCACTCCGTCCCGCTCGAGCGCCGCTCGGGCGCAATCGGCGATCAGGGCCGGGTCGAGGCACTCGGGCGCGGGAGCGCCGCGGGCAAAGGAGATCGCGGCCATGCAGTGAGCCTACCCGGCGCCATTCTCGGGACTGGATGAGAACCGCCTGCGACGGCGAAGTCCGGAGCTACTGCTACGGTTGCTCGTAGGGAATCGGCGCTGTGCCGCCCCGTGGGATCAGCTTCTTTCGACTCTAGGCCCGGTCATGCCGGGTACGTGGTTCGAGGGTAGATGGTCTCGAACACAATCAAGGAGTCGAAAAAAGCATGCCAGAATCAACCTTTGCCTCGATTGGGCTGAGCCCGGACCTCGTCCGCGTGCTCACCGCCCAGGGGATCGAGTCACCCTTTCAGATCCAGACGCGCGCCATCCCCGCCGCGCTCGCCGGCCACGACGTGCTGGCGAAGGCCCCGACGGGATCGGGAAAGACGCTCGCCTTTGCGATCCCGATCGTCGAGCGCCTGCAGCCGGGCGACGGACGCCCTGCCGCACTCATCCTCGTTCCCACCCGCGAGCTCGCGGTGCAGGTGACCGAGGTGCTCGCCGACCTGGGCAAGGTCCGCCGGCTCGAGGTCGCGTCCGTCTACGGCGGTGTGCCGATTCCGGCGCAGGCCGCCAAGGCGAAGAAGGCGCACGTACTCGTCGCAACGCCGGGCAGGCTGCAAGACCTGATGGACAGACGCCTCGTCTCGCTCGACGCCGTCACCGTGCTCGTTCTCGACGAGGCCGACCGGATGCTCGACATGGGCTTCAAGCCGCAGGTCGACAAGATCCTGCGCCGCGTCTCCGACGATCGCCAGACGATGTTCTTCTCCGCGACGCTCGACGGGGCGGTCGGTGAACTCGCCCGCGCCTACACGCACCAGCCGGTTCGGATCGAGGCCGCGCTGCCGAGTGAGCACTTGCCCGGCGACATCGATCACCAGTTCATCTCGGTGACACCCGAGAACAAGGTCGAGAAGCTCGTCGACCTCTTGCGCGCCGAGCGTGGGCTCGCTCTCGTTTTCGTCCGCACGAAGCGTGGCGCCGACCGCCTCGCCCAGCGCCTCGAGCGGCACAACGTCCGAGCCGTCGCCATGCACGGTGACAAGACGCAGGCTGCACGCGAGAAGGCGCTCGCCCACTTCGAAGCAGGAAAGGTGACGACGCTGATCGCTACCGACGTCGCCGCCCGCGGCCTCGACCTCTCCGATATCACGCACGTGATCAACTTCGATCCACCCGAGGACGAGAAGGCCTACACGCACCGCGTCGGCCGCACCGGCCGGGCAGGTCGCTCGGGGACGGGCGTCACGCTCGTGCTCCCGGATCAGCAGGCCGAAGTGAGCCGCGTCGCCCGCCTGAACGGCCACCACGAGAAGTGGGAGGAGACCGGGATGAAGGTCGCCGCTCCGAAGCTCGTGTACTCGGGTCGCAAGCGCGGCTCGAAGTGGGGCCCGACCCGGACCCGCCGCAAGATCTGAGTCCCTCCGGCCAGGCGACGGGCTTCGAGCCGTCGCCCAGGATCCGCGCGCTGCACGAACTCACGACCCAGGCGGCCGGCTACGAAGCCGGTCGCCTGAACTCGTTTCCAGGCGAAGCACGTGGTGGTAGAACGTCCTGCGGTTTCATGGATCGGGTGACAGGAACCGTAGGTTCCCGGCTCCAGGGTTGTCGCGATCAGGAAGCCCCGTCGGGGTCAGCCGCGGCCGCCAGCCGCAGTGTTCACGAGGGAGGGGTCACAGGGAACCGTAGGTTCCCGGCTTCAGGGGTTGTCGCGATCAGGAATCCCCGTAAGGGGATTCCTGATCTGCGGGGAAGCAAGGATTCCTGATCTGCGGGAAGCAGCCCCGACTTCAGGATCCGCGCGGAGCGCGGCAACAAACATGTACTTCTGAGGCGGCGCGATACGCTTCTCCATCGCGCCGCCTCAGAAGTACGTGTCGTCGTGGCTGTACGGCGGCACGCAGCAGCAGAGGAGCCGCACGCCCTCCGGCCCGGCGCGCAATTCGTGCCAGGCGCCCGGGGGAATCAGGATCGCGTCTCCTGCCGCGACGTCCCGCGTCTCACCGTCGAGCTCCATCGCGCCGCCACCTGCGACGAGGAGGTAGATCTCCTCGCTCAGCGCGTGGTAGTGGCGCCTCGTCGACTGCCCGGGCTCGAGCGTTGGCCTCGGCGAGCGATTGCGCGGGCGAATGCAGGTACTCCCGGATCGTCGAGCCGTCCTTCGTCGTGAACGGCACGAGCGACTCGTAACCGACGACGTCCATCAGCTCGCCGGGGATTCGTCCTGTACGTCGCCCGTCTCCGGCGGCACCGCGGCGTTCTCGGGAGATCGAACGGGCACCGGTGTCGAGGCCTCGATCTCGCGCTGAGGCCTTGGCTTGGCCGCTGCGGGCTCGTCCTTGGGATCGAGCAGCGTCCGCGGGTCGATCTCGGCAACTGCGTCCTTGATCTCTCGCACCCCGACGCCGAGGCGACGTGCCATTCCGGGAGCACCCTTCGCTCCGAAGAGGAGCACGAGCACGCCCACGAGAATGAGGATCTCCCAGATGCCGATACCGAGGGGCACGCCGGCAATGTACCGACGCAAGCTCGACGAACCGCGAACCTCGTCACGGCCGAGTCGATGATGGGTAGGGTTCGACCGAGAGACCTCGGGGTAGGGAAGCGTTCTTGGGAGGATCCTCACTTGGATCCCGAAACGAGGTTGAACGGATCCTCATGGATCCCGATACGAGGGAGGCGTTTGTGTTCAGACGCAGATTGTTGCCATTGATGGTCGCCGTGGCGGTCTTGGCCGCAGCCGGCGCGGCGGTGGCAGGAAGTGGCGGTTTCCAGACGAGCGACCCAGCTCTCATCACACTCAATGTCGGCGGCACGGTCATGCCCATCATCAGCTCCGGCGAAGAGGTCGACGGAGTGACCTTCGAAGGTCTGCCCGACGGCATCGGACTCGTCCCGACGGGCGACAAGTGCCGCGACGACCAGGGCAAGGACGACGACGACGACGAGGGCAAGGACGACGACGACAACGACGACAAGGGCAAGGACGACGACGACAACGACGACAAGGGCAAGGACAAGGACGACGACGACGACCGCGGCCACAGAGGCGGCGACAAGCGCAAGGGCAAGGACGACGCCAAGCGCAAGGGCAAGGACGACGGCAAGCAAGCACGCAACCTCAGCAACAGGAACGACGACGATGACGATGACGACGATGACGACGGCAAGAAGCGCGACGGGTGTCGTAGCAACGAGGTCGACGTCTACGTCGCCCACGAGCAGACGACAATTCCGTTTCCTCCTGCCGGACAAACAGGCGCTGCGGCGGATTACATCGACTCGTCGGTGACGCGGTGGACGCTGGACACGACCACCGGCAAGGTGCTCCACGCCAAGGTGGCGATCTCGTCGGACGACGGGTTCAAGCGGTTCTGCTCCGCAGCAGCCGCCGGTCCCAACGAGGGATTCACGTCGTTCATGATCTTCGCGAACGAGGAGACAAACGACATCGTCGACGTTCCGGCCGGCGCTCCCTACGGGCCTGACCCGGCGCTTACTCCGAAGCGGCAAGGCGGCTATACCGTGGCGCTCGACACGAAGACGGGCACGGTAACGCCGATCCCGGGCATGGGTCGCCTGAACCACGAGAACACGATCGCCCTCCCGGGTTACAAGGAGCTCGCGCTTCTGACGACCGACGACACGTTCACTGCGACGACCTCGCAGCTGTACATGTACATCGTCGGCAACCAGAAGAAGATGCTCGCGGACGAAGGCGACCTGTACGCCTTCCAGGTGACGCACAAGAACGGCGCCAAGGTGAATGAGTCCGACCCGTTCAACAAAGCGAACGACTACCTCGATCTCGGTCTCGACGACGAGATGCAGGGACGCTTCATCAAGGTGCCGAAGGAGATCGCGCGCGGTACGACCGGCGTCGCTCCCCAGGACGCGCTCGAGCAGTGGTCGATCGACAACAACGTGTTCACGTTCGTGAGGCTCGAGGACGTGGCTGTCGACAAGAACAACGAGCGCGTGGTGTACGTGGCCGATACCGGGGCCAGCCGCGTCGTACCCAATGATGCCACCGGCCGGATCCACCGGCCCGCAGGTACCGGCAAGGCGGACAACGGCCGGATCTTCAGGTTCGTGTTCGACAAGAAGGATCCGAAGGAGGTCGACAGCTTCACCGTGCTGGCCGACGGGGACAACCCCGGCCATTCCAAGTACGTGGCCTTCACCTCCCCGGACAACATCGACACGAGCAAGAAGAGCCTCATGGTTCAGGAAGACGCCGACAACGCGCAGATCTGGCAGCACACGTTCAGCTCCGGTAGCTGGACCGCGGTCGCCAACGTCGTCGACGTCAAGGGGGAGTCGTCCGGCATCGTCGACGCGAGTCGCTGGTTCGGTCCAGGCGCGTGGATCCTCGACGTGCAGGCGCACGGCTTGCCTCCGGTCGCGTCGACTCCAGGACCGGGTTACCTGATCAGGCGTGAGGACGGTCAGCTCCTCCTGATGAAGATCCCGGGCTCGTAACAGGAAGGACCGACGTAGGGGGCCGGGCGACGCGCCCGGCCCCCCGCAGTTTTCGCGACCCGGCCGGCCGTCGCCCAAGCGCGGATCAGCGTCTCGAACCTCGTCCCCGCGCCGACGCACAGCACCGGCGAGGCGTGAGCCGATGAACCCGGTCGCCCCGCCAGGAAGACGCGCAGAGCGTCCGACCTAGGTCTTGGCGATCTCCGCGACGAGCTCGGCCGTCTCGGTGGGCGTCGTGCCGACGCGGATCCCCTTCGCCTCGAGAGCAGCCTTCTTCGCCGCCGCCGTGCCGGAGGAGCCGGAGATGATCGCACCCGCGTGGCCCATCGTCTTGCCCGGCGGCGCCGTGAAGCCCGCGATGTATGCGACGACGGGCTTCGTCACCTCGGCCTCGATGAAGGCAGCGGCCTTCTCTTCCTCGTCGCCGCCGATCTCCCCCACCATGACGACGAAGGCGGTTTCGTCGTCGGCCTGGAAGAGGGTGAGGATATCGACGAACGACGACCCGACGACCGGATCGCCGCCGATCCCGACGATCGTCGAGTTCCCCAGCCCCATCTGCGTCAGCTCGTGTCCGATCTGATACGTCAGCGTGCCCGAGCGCGAGACGAGGCCGATGTTCCCCGCCGTGAAGATCTCCGCAGGGATGATCCCGACGTTCGCCTTCCCCGGTGAGAGTGCTCCGGGACAGTTCGGCCCGATCAGGGTGACACCCCGATCGTGCACGTACGTGTGGATCCGAAGCATGTCGTGCGCAGGCACGCCTTCGGTGATGCAGATCACCGTGGTGATGCCCGCGTCGACCGCCTCGTAGACGGCGTCGGCCGCGAACGGCGCCGGCACGAAGATCATCGCCGTGTTCGCAGCGTGCTCGGAGACCGCCTCGACGACCGTGTCGAAGACGGGGACGCCGTCGACGTCCTGACCACCCTTCCCCGGTGTCACCCCGGCAACGAGCTTCGTACCGTAGTCACGGTTGCGGAGGCCGTGAAAGCGCCCCTCGGAACCCGTCAAGCCCTGGACGACGAGCCGCGTCTCGTTGTCGACGATGATCGCCATCAGATCGGCACCGCCTTCAGTGCGATGCGATCGAGAGTCACGCGGGCGCCGACGATTCGGTCACCGAGCAACTCGCACACGAGCGCCGCCTCGTCGCCGGCACAACCGCACCGGTCGAGCCAGGGTTGCAGCTCGATCGGCTTCTCGAAGAAGCGGACTTCTTCGACTCTCAGCCCGGCCTGTGCGGCGAACGCGAGCCACTCGTCCTCACCGTAGTTGCGTACGTGTGACGGGTCGCGCAGTATCTCGGCCTTCTCGACCTCGTCGCCCATGAACACGTTGTCGACGATCAGCACCGAGCCGGCTGCAACGCGGGCCATCTCTGCAACAGCCGCGCCGACGTCCGCATAGTGGTGCGCTGCGACACGCGTGGCGACGACGTCGAAACTCTTGTCGGCAAAGGGAAGCTCCTCGGCGCGACAGACGACGTCGGGATGCATACCGGGCGCAGGATCGCAGCTGACGACCTCGATCCCCACCTCGCGCAGGCGGCGAGCGACGTGGCCGCCACCCGTCGCGACGTCGAGAGCCGTACGCGCCCCTGACGCCCATTCGACGAGCAGGTCGAGATCGGGCCCTTCGCGATGGGCCTCGCTCGTGCGGTACTGCTCGGCCCGCTCGCTCCAGACATCGGTCATGCGGCCAACTCCACGGCGAGCTTCGCTGCGTCGAGCATGGTCGGAGAGACGTGCAGGTTCGGTGGAGCGGCGTCCGCCAGGATCGCCCGTCCCTCTTCGGCGTTCGTGCCGTCGAGGCGAACGACCATCGGAAGCTCCAGGTTCATCTCGCCGACGGCCTGCAGGATCCCTCGGGCGACCTCGTCGCAGCGCGTAATCCCGCCGAAGATGTTGAAGAAGATCGCTTTCACCTGCGGATCGCGCGTGATCACGGAGAGGGCGTCGACGACTCCCTGCGCATCGCCGCCGCCGCCGAGATCACAGAAGTTCGCGGGGCTCCCACCGGCGAACGTGACGACGTCGACGGTAGACATCGTCAACCCGGCACCGTTGCCGCAGACGCCCACCTCGCCGTCGAGCTTCACGTACGTCACATGCTTTGCGCGGGCGAGTGCCTCGAGTGGATCGGCAGCGTCCTCGTCGCGCATCTCTGCGATCTCTGGATGACGGTAGAGCGCGTTGTCGTCGACCGTGAACTTCGAGTCGAGTGCCTTGACGACGCCCTCAGGAGTCACGATCAGTGGGTTCACCTCGCAGAGCATCGCGTCGAAATGCACGAATGCCTCGTACAGCTGCCCGATGATCCGGGCGATCTGCTTCTGCTCCCCCTTGTCGGTGACTCCGGCGCCGTAGACGAGCCGACGGGCCTGCCACGGGTTGAAGCCTTCCAGGGGGTTGACGTGGAGCCGAACGAGGGCGGAGGGGCTCTCAGCGGCGACCTGCTCGATCTCGATCCCGCCCTGTGTCGTGAACATGAAGAGGGGCTGCTTCGCCCCCCGGTCGAACGTGAGCGAGAGGTAGTACTCCTTGGCGATGTCGGAGGCCTGC
Organism: uncultured Thermoleophilia bacterium; assembly: GCA_963721955.1. Taxonomy (GTDB): domain Bacteria; phylum Actinomycetota; class Thermoleophilia; order Gaiellales; family Gaiellaceae; genus Gaiella. The sequence continues at coordinate 126,377 of CAVRKG010000005.1, forward strand.
TCGATCCAGAGGCGCTTGACGACGTGACCCTTGATGTCGAGCCCGAGGATGTTCTTCGCGTGCTCCTCGGCCTCGTGCGCGTTGGAGGCGAGCTTGACGCCGCCGGCCTTGCCCCTGCCGCCGGTCAGCACCTGAGCTTTGACGACGACGGGGCCACCCAATACCTCGGCCGCCTGCCTGGCCTCACCGGGCGTCGTCGCGAGCCTGCCGTCACCGACCGGGATGCCGACACGACGGAAGAGCTCCTTGCCCTGATACTCGTACAGATCCACGACAACCGAGACTACCTGCGCGATTGTGCGAGCATCCTCCTATGACACGCCCGCCCCTCATCGCCTTTCTGGGCTGCCTCCTCGTACTCGCGGCGGCAGGCTGTGGCTCGAACAGCGCCACGACGACGGTGCCGATCGTGACCAAGGCACCTCCGCAGACCGCAGCGCTCGCCTGGAGCGAGCCGTACCCGGTCGGAAGCCCCGCTCTCGTCTTCGGCGTCTCGTCGTTCAGCGTCACGAGGTCCGGCTGGAGCGCAGAGGTCTCGGTCGAGAACACCTCCACGATCGCCTGGGAGATCGGCGATCCGCGGTACCCCGAGTTGGCGTTCGGCGTGCTCCTGTTCCCGAACAACGATCTCGACGAGCTGGAGCGGAGGAACCGGAGCAACGAACTGCCCGCGATCCGGGCGGCCACGAGCTTCCTCCCGGGACTGCCGGACGTCCTCGAGCCCGGTCAGACGTGGGAAGGAACGATCTCCGCGCCGGGCGCGCTCGCGGGCGGGCTCTGGGTGCGGCTCTCGTTCGGGCCGTTCGTCAGCACGGAAACGATGCCCGAGGGCGTGACATCTCCGGTCGTGTGGTTCACCGATCACGCGTACCACCTCGACGAGATCGTCGCCGCGCCGTCGTGAGCACGGTGCGTCGGTTACGAGGGCTGCGCCGTGGGACGAACGAGGACCTCGTTCACATCGACGTGTGACGGCTGCGAGACGGCGTAGAGCACGGCACGGGCGACGTCGTCCGCCGCGAGCGGGTCTCCGAGGGGCACCGTGTCGAAGAACGGCGTATCCACCATGCCGGGCGCGATGACGGTGACCCGGACACCGCTGCCGTCGAGCTCCTGCCGTGCCGACTCACCCATCGCGTGGACCGCGTGCTTCGTCGCGGAGTAGAGCGAGCCCGGAATGGCGCGCCGCCCGGCGACCGAGCCGGTGAGCAGAAGGTGCCCCTTCGATTCCTTGAGCGCCGGCAGCGATGCCCGTATCGTCAGCGCAGCGCCGTAGACGTTCGTGAGCACCATTTCGCGCCAGTGGTCGACCGAGTCACCGAGGAAGCTTCGCTGCGCGCCGAAACCGGCGTTCGCCCACGCCGCGTCGATCGTGCCGAAGTGCTCGACGGCGACGGTCACTGCTGCCTGCTGGTCGGCCCACTCCGTCACGTCGCACTCGACGGCGACGGCGCGGTCGGGTCCACCGAGCTCCTCCGCGAGCGCCTCGAGCCGTTCGATCGATCGCGCGGCGAGCACGAGCCGCCAGCCTTCGGCGGCGAGGAGCCGCGCGCTCGCCGCCCCGATGCCGGACGAGGCACCGGTGATCAGGAAGACACGATCATCACCGCTCATGCCGGCGACTCTAACCGAGCGACCCACGCCGAGGTCGGCTCGGGCTCGGCGCCGCAACTGACGGGAACGACCGGGCCGGGTCGCTGCTCGACCGTCGCCTGCACTTCGCCCGCCGGAGTCGAGAACGTCACCAGGCCGTCCTCGTGCCCGACCAGCCGGAGGTCGCCGAGGCCGTCCAGGCCGTTCACGGAGCGAACGAGGGTCTCCGCCGCCTGCACCGGGGGCGGGAAGATGGTGCGCCCGCGATAGAGGTCGAGTGGGATCCGCCGGTCGGCGAGCAGCCCGACCACCTCCGCGGCGCGTTCCACGGGTATGCGACCGAGTTGGACCCCGTACGGCAGGACGAGGACGTTCGGAGCGAAGCGATGGCCTCCGAGGTGCGAGCACTGCCACAGGTGCTCCGGGGAGAGCTGCGCGCGGAGCGACTCGTAGAGTGGCGGCCCGAGCCGCGCACAGCATGCGTCGCGGCGTCCGTGGGCGCAGACGAGGACGATGGGACCGGCTACGGGTTCGCCGGCTCCGACATCCGAGCCGACGACCTCGTCCAGCGATTCGAGTTCCTGCCGGACCACCGTGCCTCCCTGCTCGTCGACGTGCGCGAGCAGGAGGGTTACGCCGCTGCGGCGATCCGGCCGACGGATGAAGATCACCTTTTCTTCCACCGCCTCGAGGGCGGCACGGGCCGCCGCAGGCAATTCGGTGTCACCGACCGCGTCCCGTCCCCACGGGCCACGCACCTCGACGAGCAGCCAGCGGGCACCTTCGACCGCCGTGCCTGCGAGCGTTTCTCCCGCAGCGATCGACGCACCCGAGCAGGTCGTCGCGATCTCGCTCACCGACGCGTCATCCAGGAAGCCTGTCCGCGAGGAGCCGTCCGAGCGCAGGGTCGATCCCGAGCGCGGACGCAAACCCTCGATACTCGGTCATCGCCTTGGCCGTGTCGCGCCCCGGTCGCGCGATCGCGCGCAACAGGACGTTCTTCGGCGTGTGCTCGAGCTCGATGAACTCGACGACCTGCACGTCGTAGCCTGCGGCGCCGAGCAGTTGCGCCCGCGCCGCGTCGGTCACGTCGGCGGCAAAGCGCTCGCGCAGCAGCCCGTGCCGGAGCAGCGGACCGAGAGAGGCGTTGGCGAGCTGCGGGAGAAGCTCGTGCTGGCAGCACGGCACAGCGAGAATCACAGGCGCACCTGCCCGCACGGCCCGATCGAGCGCGTCGTCGGTCGCCGTATCGCACGCGTGCAGGCTGACGACGAGATCGACGCCCGCCAGCTCTGAGTAGCCCGCGATGTCACCGACCTCGAAGCGCAGCCCGTCGGCGCCGAGGCGACGCGCAAGTGCCTCGCAGTGCTCGACGACATCGTTCTTGAGATCCAGGCCGACGATCTGCGCGTCCCGGCCGTGGACGGCGGTGAGCAGGTGATGCAGGGCGAACGTGAGATAGGACTTCCCGGAGCCGAAGTCGACGACACGCAGCGCGCCTTCGGGGAGCGCCGGTAGCACGTCCTCGACGAGCTCGAGGAAGCGGTTCACCTGCCTGAACTTGTCGTAGCGTTGCGCGCGAACCTTTCCGTCGGCCGTCATCACGCCGAGCTCGACGAGAAACGGCACCGGCACCCCCTCGGGCAGGAGACGCGGTTTGACGCGGTCATGAGCGAGCGATGCCTCGGGCCGGCTCGGTGGGCGTCTGAGCACCTTGGCCTCGCCGCCCTTGGACGCAACGAGCACCTGCCAATCGGCAGCCGCCGACTGGAGCAGTCCCTGCCGGTAGTCGGCGCCGAGCAGGTGAACGATGCGCTCGGCGGCAGCCTCCGGCGCGAGATTCTCGTCGCTTGCACTCGTCGCGTGATGTGCGGTGAAGCGGTAGCGCAGCGAGCCACCCACGGTGACAGGCGCGACGGTCACGCGCGCCGGGCGGGAGGGGTCGCTCCGTGTCGGCCTGCTCAGGCTCGCACCGGTCAAGGTCGCGTCGCCGATGAGCTGCCGGACGAGGCCCGCGACACCATCGGACCCGGCGGTCATTCGTCCGCCGTGACGACGCAGATCTGCTGGCCGATCGTGACGGCGTGCCCCGACGCGACGCCGAGCTCGGTGACGATCCCGTCCCGGGGCGCGCCGATCTCGTTCTCCATCTTCATCGCCTCGATCACGCAGAGAACCTGGCCCGCCGTGACTTCGTCCCCGTCCTGCACGAGGACGCTCAAGACGGTCCCCTGCATCGGGCTCGCCACGGAGCCCGATCCGGTCGCATGCCCCGCGTGCGCACGCTCGCGACGGCGCCGTGCGAGAGCGGCCCACGGGGGCTCCGCCGTGTGAAGCCGTACGTCGAAGGAGCGATCGTCGACCTCGACGGCGACGACCTGCTCACGCGTCAGGGCGCCGTCCGATCCTCGCGATATCGTCGTTGTCCGATGAGACAACTCCTGCGTCATCTGCTCCGCGCGCTCGGCGAGCTCCTCGGACTCCACGAGCCCGTGACACGTCCCTCCGTCGATGAAGCATGCCTCCGTCAGCAGTGCCAGGTGGAACCCGAGCAGCGTCGGAGGGCCTTCGATCGTGAACTCGGCGAGCGCGCGAAGCATCCGCTTCCGCGCTGTCTCCCGATTCGTGTCGTGGACGATCAGCTTGGCGATCATCGGGTCGTAGTCGCCCGAGATCTCGTCGCCGGCCCGGACACCCGAGTCGACCCGGACACCAGGGCCAGAGGGCTCCTCGTAGGCGGTGATGCGACCCGGAGCCGGGAGGAACCCCTTGCTGACGTCCTCCGCGTTGATCCGGCACTCGATCGCGTGTCCGCGCAGCGCCACGTCCTCCTGCCGAATCGAGAGCGGCTCGCCCTGCGCGATCAGGATCTGCTCCCGCACGAGATCGAGGCCCGTGGTGAGCTCGGTCACGGTGTGCTCGACCTGGATCCGCGTGTTCATCTCCATGAAGAAGTACTCGCCCTCCGCAGTGAGCAGCCCTTCGATCGTCCCTGCAGACCGGTATCCGGCTGCCTGCGCGGCGTTGACCGCGATCTCACCGATCCTGCTGCGCAAGGCGTCGTCGACGGCGGGGGAAGGGGACTCCTCGATGAGCTTCTGGTGGCGCCGCTGGATGGTGCAGTCGCGCTCACCGAGAAAGAGCACCGTTCCGTGCGCATCGGCAAGGATCTGCGCCTCCACATGACGCGGTCCTTCGAGGTACCGCTCGACGTAGACGGAGTCGTCGGCGAAGTACTTGAGGCCCTGGCGCCGCGCCGCCTCGAACGCGCGCGCGGCGGACGATGCGTCCTGCACGAGTTCCATCCCCTTGCCGCCACCACCTGCGGCGGCCTTGATGATCAGCGGATAGCCGATCTCCTCGCCGATCTCGATGACCCGCTCGACCGTGTGCACCGGGTCGGTGGAGCCCGGAATGATCGGGACACCGGCCGCCCGCATCGCGGTTCGTGCCTCCGTCTTCGAGCCCATCAGCTCGATCGCGGCCGGCGGTGGGCCGATCCACGTCAGGCCGGCGGCCTCGACCGCGCGGGCGAAGCCGGCATTTTCGGCAAGGAACCCATACCCGGGATGGATCGCTTCCGCGCCGGCGCGAAGCGCGGTTTCGACGATGACGTCCCCGCGGAGGTAGCTCTCGGCCGCGGCGGCCGGCCCGATCCTGTACGCCTCGTCGGCGACGCGGGTGTGCAGGCGCCCGCGGTCGGCATCGGAGTACACGGCAACGGCGCCCATCCCCAGTTCGCGGACCGTCCGGAAGATGCGGACGGCGATCTCACCGCGGTTGGCAACGAGCACTTTGGTGAAGGCAGCCATGCGCTGGGCGTATTCTCCCTCAACCATGACCCTCCCCGATCAGTTGACGTTCGTCCGGGCGCTGGCGGTTCCCGTCGTCGTCGCGTTGTTCGCGTGGGACTTCGCGGATCACGCCTACTGGGCAACGGCCGTGTTCACGGTCGCGATGGCAACCGACCAGGTGGACGGTTGGCTGGCGAGGCGCTGGGACCAGACGTCGGCGTTCGGCTCACTCCTCGACCCGATCGCCGACAAGGTGCTCGTCATGGCCGCCCTCGTGATGTTGATCGCGGAGGGAGTGGCACCCGCGTGGATGGTGGCGGCGATCATCGCTCGGGAGTTCCTCGTCTCCGGGCTCCGCCTTGCTGCGATCGAGAAAGGCATCGTCATCTCGGCGCGCGACCTCGGGAAGCTGAAGACCTGGGCGCAGGCAATCGCCGTCACGGTAGGCGGTCTGGCGGCCGCCGGCGCCTGGAGCACGGACGTCGCGTGGTGGGTGCTGCTCGTGGCGGTGCTCCTGACATGGATCTCGGGTCTCGACTACGCGCGCATTGCGCCACGGTTGCTCCGCGCAGGTGGAACCTAGTCACCGGAGCCGGTGCGACGTGGCCGGGGCTCAGGCTGCGGCTCTCGACCTCGACGGCCTGCGCCGTCCCCCACGCCGAACCGGCTCGGAGAGCGCTCCGCTCGACGGCCTCCAGCACCCCTGCGCTCCGCCACGCGCTCGTACCCACCGGCTCGGGATCGCCAGCGAGGCCGATCTCGACGAGAGCAGTCGCGACTGCCTGCGTTACCGGGTCTGCGGCGCCAGGATTCGGGACGAGCTCGATCTCCATGGCGGGAAAGCTACGCGAGCTGGATCAGCCGCGCCGCGGTCGCCTTGAACGACGCGACGACGACGTCGCCTACCTGGAGGCTGAGACGCTCGGCCGACTCTCCGGTGATCTCGCCCGCGAGCGGGCCGACCCGAACCCGCACCCGGTTCCCGATCATCACGAGGGAGTCGATCGGCGCCGAGATGTGGTTCAGTGTCGAGTCGTCGGGGGCGGCCAGCGACACCGACACCTCCCAGGGATGGATCGCGATTGCGACGCGCCCGCTGCCGGCGTCGGTCGTCCATGCCGTCCCGCCGACGTCGAGAACAACCCTCGTCAGGCCACCTGTCCCGGGCTCGGCCACGCCGTGGAGAAGTGTTGCCCCGGTGAAACGTGCGACGAACGGATCGGTTGGTGACGCAACGAGCTCCGAAGCCGTTCCTACCTGCAACAGCTTCCCGTCGACGAGCACGCCCACCCGGTCGGCGAGCGCCGCAGCGTCCTCGAAGTCGTGCGTGACGAGCACGGTCGGCAGGCGCAACGAGGCAAGCAGGTCGCGGAGCTCGCCGCGCACGCCGTCCCGCGTGTGCGCATCGAGTGCCGAGAGCGGCTCGTCGAGGAGCAACACGCGCGGCTCCCGCGCGATCGCCCGGGCAAGAGCGACGCGCTGGCGCTCGCCTCCCGACAGCCTGCCCGGGCGCTCCTCTGCCAGCCCCGAGATGCCGAGCCGCGCCATCACCTCATCGACGACGCCGACCGTCCTGGCCCCGAACGCAACGTTCGCCCGCACCGAGAGATGGGGGAACAGCGCGTACTCCTGGAAGACGAGTCCCACCGAGCGGCCTTCCGGAGCCAGCTCGACGCCGGCGGCGGTGTCGAGCCACGTGTCGCCATCGACGACGACGCGTCCACTCTCGGGGCGCAACAGGCCGGCGACAGCCCGGAGCACGCTCGTCTTGCCCGCGCCGGACGGGCCGACGAGGGCCACCGTCTCGGCCGCGACCTCGAGCGTCAGCTCGAGGCGGAGGTCGCGGAGACGGTGGGAAAGATCGATGTGGAGTGACGCCATGAGGGAACCAGCTTGACGGCGAGGAGCACGGCGGCGCTCGCTACGACGAGTTCCGCTCCGATCGCGAGGGCCGTGTCGAAGTCGACATCGAACTGCTCGTAGACGGCGAGGGAGAGCGTCTGGGTGACGCCCTGAAGTGAGCCCGCGAACATGATCGTGGCGCCGAATTCGCCGATCCCCCGCGCAAACGACAGTGCCGCGCCCGCGCCGAGACCGCTGACGGCGAGTGGCAGCGCGACGCGCCCGAAGATCCGCGCCGGCCCGGCACCGAGCGTCCGCGCGGCGTCGGTCAGCGTCGGGTCGACGGCCCCGAAAGCGGCCACGGCGGTCCGGAGATAGAACGGCCCGGCGACGAAGACAACGGCCAGAACGACAGCCACCTTCGTGAACGCGATCTCGATTCCGAGCGCCGAGAATGAGCTACCGAGCAGCCCCAGCCGGCCGAACGTCGCCAACAGCCCGATCCCTGCGACTGCGGGGGGTAACACGAGCGGCAGTTCGACGAGTGTGACCGCGAGGCTGTGCCCCCTGAACCGCCGGGTCGCGAGCAGGTACGCCGTCGGTGTGCCGAACAGGATGATCATCAGCTGCGCGACGAGCGTCGTCTGAAGCGTCACGACAAGGGCGTCGCGCGCCACCTCGGACCCGAGCGCCTCGATCAGCTTGCCGGGAGGGACGCGAAGGAAGATCGCGGCGATCGGGACGACGAGGAACGCGAGCGTCACGATCGCCGCCGCGCCGAGCGCGAGGGGGAAGACGCGTCTCACGTGGGCAGCCCGAAACCGGCGGCAAGCAGCGCCCGCCGGCCGTCTGGGCCGAGGAGCTTGACCAGGAACGCCTCCGCGGCCGTCGAGTCCTGGGGCTTCGCCGCGATGGCGGCCTCGAAGACGACCGTCGGCTGCGCGCGCTCGGGGAAGGGCAGCATGCGCACCTTCGCCGCCACCGGACGAACGTCGGTGGCGTAGACGAAGCCGGCGTCGCCCTCACCCAGCGCGATCTTCGCAACGACTCCCTTGACGTCGGGCTCGAGGCTCACCGCGTGGCGGAGGACGCGCAGGAGGCCGAGCCGCTTCAGCACCTCACGGGTATAGAGGCCGACAGGTACTTCGGGGCCGGCCACGACGAGCCTCAACGTCGGCCTCCTGGCCAGGTCTTCGACCGTCGCGATCCGGGCAGGGTTGGCCCTCGGCACGATCACCACGAGCCTGTTCGTCGCGAACGGGACCGGCATGCGCACGATCCCGTCGGCGTGGAGCGATCGGGTGTAGACCGGGCTCGCGGAGAGGAATACGTCGAACGGAAAGCCGAGGCGGGCCTGCTGGGCAAGCTGGTTCGAGCCGCCGAAGGACGCGCGCGCCGTCGCGTCGACCCCGGGGACGACGCCTGTGAGCGAGGCTGCAGCGAGGATGGTCGCCCGACCGTCGACCGACTTCGCCGAACCTGCGCACGCGGACGTGACGGCCAGGACTCCAGCGAGGGCCAGGGCGGCGGAGCACGCAAACCCACGCCTCACCGCTCCACCATGACCGACGTCGACTTGACCACCCCGGCCGCGCTGTCACCCACCTTCAGCCCGAGCTCTTCGACCGCCTCACGCGTGACGATCGCGACGACGCGTGACGGCTCGGTGATGTCGATCTCGATCCGGGCGAGCAGACCTTCGACCTCGACCGATCGAACGACGCCGCGGAAGCGGTTGCGTGCCGAGAGCTCCTGCAACCCGTCGGCTCCCCGGATGCGGTCTATCTCCGACAGCGGAACGACGCGCCGATTCGCATCGTCGCGGGTGACGGTGATCTTTCCTGCCCGGTCCCAGCGTCGCAGCGTGTCGAGGCTGATGCCGAGCATCCGGGCCGCCTGGGCGGCCGTCACGATCTGCATAGGCATTGCCTATGTGTATCACGAGCGCGGTCGCCTCCACAAGCGCCGAGGGCACGCCCACGCCGTCGCGCCTCGAGACCGGCCTCGCTTCGGAGGGTCCCGGTGGAGCAATGCTGCCGTCCGATCCTGGTCGACGGCGTGAGGTGTCGGCCCCGCCGCGCCCTCAGAGCGGGATGTTGCCGTGCTTCCGCTTCGGCGCGGGCTCTCGCTTCCCGAGATTCATCTCGAGCGCCCGAATCAGGTACGGGCGCGTGCGGCGTGGCTCGATGACGTCGTCGACGTACCCACGCTCGGCGGCGGAGTACGGATTGGCGAAGCGCTCCTGGTAGTCGGCGATGAGCTCGGCCCTGCGCGCCTCCGGGTCGGCAGCGTCTGCGAGCTCCTGGCGGAAGATGATGTTCACGGCCCCTTCCGGGCCCATCACCGCGACCTCCGCCGTCGGCCAGGCGATGTTCAGGTCGGCCCGGATGTGCTTCGAGCTCATGACGTCGTAGGCGCCGCCGTAGGCCTTGCGCGTGATCACCGTCAGCTTGGGCACGGTCGCCTCGGCGTAGGCATAGAGGAGCTTCGCTCCGTGCCGGATGATCCCGCCCCACTCCTGCGCCGTCCCCGGCAGGAAGCCCGGCACGTCGACGAACGTGACGAGGGGAATCCCGAATGCGTCGCACGTGCGCACGAAACGCGCCGCCTTCACGGAGGCATCGATGTCGAGCACTCCGGCCAGCGCGTGCGGCTGGTTCCCGACGATGCCGACGGGATGGCCGCCGAGACGCGCGAAACCGCAGATGATGTTCGGCGCGAAATCGGCCTGCAGCTCCAGGAAGTCCCCGTCGTCGACGACCGTGCGAACGACGCGCCCCATGTCGTACGGCTTGTGGGCTGCGTCCGGCACGAGCACGTCGAGCTCGGGCGCCTCACGATCCACGGGGTCGGCCGGTGCCGCATACGGCGGCGGGTCGAGGTTGTTCTGGGGGAGGAACGAGAGAAGGTAGCGCGCGTCCTCGATCACCGCCTCCTCTCCCTTCGCGACGAGGTGGGCGACTCCCGACTTCAACGCGTGGGCGGTCGCTCCGCCCAGCTCCTCCTGCGTCACATCCTCCCCCGTCACCGTTTTCACGACGTCGGGACCTGTGATGAACATGTACGACGTCCCCTCCGCCATCAGGACGAAATCGGTGATCGCGGGTGAGTAGACAGCGCCGCCTGCGCACGGACCGAGGATGAGCGAGATCTGCGGCACCACCCCGGACGCCTGCACGTTGCGCCAGAAGATCTCGGCGTACCCGGCGAGCGAGACGACCCCTTCCTGGATCCGCGCCCCACCCGAGTCGTTGATCCCGACGACGGGGCAGCCGACCTTCACCGCCATGTCCATGACCTTGCAGACCTTCTCGGCGAAAACCTCGCTGAGCGAACCGCCGAACACGGTGAAGTCCTGCGAGAACACGCAGACGGGTCGGCCGAAAACGGTGCCGTATCCGGTCACGACCGCGTCGCCGCGGGGACGCTTCTCGCGCATGCCGAACTCGACTTCGCGGTGGCGCACGAAGCGATCGAGCTCGACGAACGACCCCGGATCGAGCAGCAACTCGAGGCGCTCCTGCGCCAACAGCTTGCCGCGCCCATGCTGCCGCTCGGCAGCAGCGGCACGATCCGGGGTGGCGCCCTCGGCACGAAGCTCCTCCAGCCAGCGGAGCTTCGCCTCGGTCGTCGTGTGCATCGTTCCAGCGGGTTCGTCTGCAGGCATGGCGTCGTGAGCCTATCGCGCCGGTCGACACGGCGATCGGCTACGGGCCGGGTCACCCACCCGCCGATAGAGTCCTCTCGTGACCGCTCCCCTCGATCGGTCGGCGACCTGGCCGTACGACGCCTCGGGCGAGCCCGGCCCCTTCTCGTACGTCCGCGACCAGCAGCCGAACGCCGTCTCCGTCGAGAACGTCGTCGGGGACACTCGAGGGCGGCCGCTCGCTTCTGTATCCCGCCGGTATGGGTGCCGTGACGGGCGTCGTGCTCACGATGCTGCCGCCGGGAGGGACGCTCGCTCTCGCCGAGGGTGCCTACTACGGGCACAGCAAGCTGTTCGCGCACCTTCGCCCATGGGGCGTCAACGCCGTCGAGTACGACCAGACCGGTGCGCCGCCTCCGGAGGCGGATCTCATCCTCATCGAGGCGCCCGCCAATCCGATGCTGACGATGCCGGACTTCGAGGCCGCTGCGGCGCACCGGGCACCCGTCGTCTGCGACGCAACGCTCTCGTCGCCCCTGCGCCTGCGACCACTCGAGCGCGGGTGCGACGTGTCGCTGCACAGCGCGACGAAGGTGCTCGCCGGCCACGACGACCTCCTCGCGGGCATGATCACGGTGAAGGACGACGCGCTCTACGAACGCCTCCACCTGACACGACGGCTGACGGGGCTCGTCGCATCCGCGGACACCGCCTGGCTCCTCGAGCGTGGCCTGAAGACACTCGAGGTGAGGTTGGAGCGCATGGAGGCGACGGCGCGAGAGTTGGCCGATCGGCTGCAGCGGCACCCCGCAGTCACGACCGCGCGGTATCCCGGCTTCGGCTTCCTCATCTCCTTCGACGTCGCCGACGGCGCCTCCGCCCGGCGGGTCGAGACCGGCGTGAAGGCGATGCAGAATGCAACGAGTCTCGGCGGCACGAAGACGAAGCTCGAGTCACGCCACCGCTGGGAAGGCGACCGCTGCCCCGAGGGTCTGCTGCGGCTGTCGGTCGGCCTCGAGCCCGTCGAGGCGTTGTGGGCCGACCTCGAGCAGGCGCTCGCCGCCCCGTAGGAATGCGACCCTCCCGCTACCGTACGGGGATGCTCTTCACACGAAAGTCCAAAGAAATGCCCTCCCCGGAGGACACGCTCCCCGGCCGGCCGGGCGCGATCCCGGTCACGGAGCGCCACGTCGTGCTCGACACGCCGCTCGAGCCGCCCTTCCCCGACGGGACCGAGACGGCGATCTTCGGCATGGGCTGCTTCTGGGGGGCCGAGCGCCTCTTCTGGCAGCTTCCCGGCGTGTACACGACTGCGGTCGGGTACTCCGGCGGGACGACGCCGAACCCGAGCTACGAGGAAACGTGCTCCGGCCGGACGGGCCACACCGAAGCCGTTCTCGTCGCCTTCGATCCCGAGAGGATCTCGTACGACGAGCTGCTGCGGACGTTCTGGGAGGGCCACGACCCCACCCAGGGAATGCGGCAGGGAAACGACGTCGGCACGCAGTACCGCTCCGCGCTCTACTGGACGACGCCGGCGCAGCAGGAGGCCGCGCTCGAATCGAGGGCGCGCTACGCGACCGCCCTCGCGCAGGCGGGCCACGGCGGAACGATCACGACCGAGCTCGCCGAAGCGGGGCCGTTCTACTACGCGGAGACGTACCACCAGCAGTACCTGGCCCGGAACCCGAACGGCTATTGCGGGATCGGCGGCACCGGGGTCGCGTGCCCCGTCGGCACCGGCGTCGCGGGCTGAACGTCGAGCTGGCGCCGACGCTACACGCGTCGGCGCCAGCGCACGAAGACATCCTCGATATCTCGGCGCAGCGACCGGGGCGCGAGCACGAACAGGTGGTCGCCCGGCTCGATGACCGTGCTGCCGCGCGGCGGGATTGCGTCGTTGCCCCGCACGACGACGGCCACGATTGCCGTCCGAGGTAGCCCGAGCTCGCGTACGGCGGCACCTGCAATCGCGTGGTCGCCGGCGACGGCGAAGTCGACGAGATCGAGTTTGCTGAGGTGACCGACCTCGATCGGCGCCTCGATGCGTGGACTCGTAGGCAAGAGAAGGTCGAGCCGCCCAGCCAGCCATTCCAGACTCGTCCCTTGCACGATCGTGGAGACGACGACCACGAAGAAGACGGCATTGAAGATCGTGTTCGAATGAAGCACCTCGGACGAGAGGACGAAGGTAGCGAGCACAATCGGGACGGCTCCGCGGAGCCCCGCCCAGCCGAGCAGTAGCCGCTCGCGCGGGGTGAAATCGCTGAGCGCTGTCGCCACCCAGACGGCGATGGGCCTGCACACGAGCACGAGCAGCAGTGCGAGGGCGAGCCCGGCGGCTGCGACATGCGTCAGCTGGGACGGAAACACGAGCAGGCCGAGCACGATGAAGAGGGCGACCTGCGCGAGAAACGCGACCCCTTCGTGAAAAGCGACGAGCGTGCGTCGGTAGCGGGAAGGCGTGCTGCCCACCGCCAGGCCGACGATATAGACGGCGAGGAACCCGCTGCCGCCGATCACATCGGCCGCGCCGAACGAGACAGCCGCCGCGGCGACCGACGCCACCGGCGCGAACGCGCCGATCGACTGCGGCAGCCGGGCGAAGATCCAGGAGGCGAGCGCGCCCATCAAGACGCCCACGAGCAAGCCCAGTCCGAGTTGCTGTACGGCGAGTACGACGAGGTTCTCGAAGCCGTTCGTGTCGGGCTTCTCGATCCAGGCGATCAGCCCCAACGTCAGAGCGATCGCCATCGGATCGTTCCCGCCCGACTCGGCTTCGAGGGTGCGCGCAACCCGCCGACGAATATGTGTCGAGCGAAACGTCGCAAAGACCGCGGCAGCATCCGTCGAGGAGACGACGGCACCGAGCAAGAACGCCTCCAGCCACGTCACGTCGAAGAGAGCGCGCGCGGCAACGCCGGTCAGAATCGTCGTGACGACCACGCCGACCGTACTGAGCAAGGCCGCCGGGACGGCCACCTGGCGGAGGCGCCGCCAGGACGTCTGGAGCCCACCCTCGTAGAGGATCAGCGCAAGACCGACGATCCCGACCCGGCGAGCAAGCTCGGCATCGTCGAATGCGATCCCGCCTGGGCCATCCGATCCGAGCAGCATCCCGAGACCGAGAAAGGCGACGAGCACCGGGAGCCCGGTGCGCGCGGCACCCAGGGCGACGACGAGGCTCGCAGCCAGGATCGCCCCGGCGACGAGCAGTATCAGCCCCTCGTCCACGGCACCCATACTTGCGACTTCTCGATCGAGCCGCGGAGCTTCGGCGCCCGTGGTGCTAGGGGAGTTGCCAGAACGCGCCGGTCAGGCCGAGCCCGTCGAGGATGCCCTGGTTCTGCTCACGCGTGTGCGGCTGCCATTCCGGCGGCAGGCGGTCGCCCCACCACGCATGGGCGAGCTCGCTCAGCTTGCCGACCGTGATCGTCGCGCCCGGCTCCCGGCCGTCGAGCCAGCGCTCGATGTGCTCTTCCGACCGGAAGAGGTTCATCGCGCTTCAGGTGAAGACGATGTCGTCCCACCAATGGGCGGCGGGGACGAGGCAGTGGAAGAGGAGGCTCTCGTCGTCGGGTCGCTCGTCCCGCACCTCGACCACGATCGCCTCGCCGCAGTCCGGGCAGGTGGTCTCGATTCGCCCGTCGGCGTGGAGTGCGGCACAGATCCCGAAGGCATCCCAGGCGCAGTTCGCGTACCACGCGCGCCCGCCCGCGTGAACGCGATACGGCGTCGGCACGGCCGAGAACGGGTTCGCCATCCTGATCTCGGCGGTGGCCGGATCGAGGACGAGCGCGTGCTGCTCGTGCAGACGTTGCCAGCTGCTCGCGACCTCGCCGACCGACACGCCTGCCGGCGCTGCGACCTCACCGGCCGTTGGCGCCCTCCCGAGCTCCACGAAGAGGCCGTAGGTCAGCCGTCGCACGAGGAGATCACGCTCGTCCACCCTGCGATTCTTTCATGGCGACGCCAAAATCGTTGACTCGGTTTGGGTTCGAGCGGCTCGCCGAACGTGGCGTCGTCCCGCACCTCCCAGTTCGGCAGCCGTCGACGCGTCCGGGCGGCTCGAGGGGACCGAACGCGACGCCTGCGCGACCTCGATCAGGGTCGTCGATCCCGACACAGAACGCTGAACACGGCGAGCGTGCCGATTACTCGCTACGAGCTGATGTGGCAGCGACTGCGGCTCGGAAACACGTCCGACCACGCAACGGTCGCCCTACGCGGCGGACCTGCGTCGGGGGCAAGCCGTGACGGCCGTCGGCAACACGCGGGGGGAACGCTGGTCTCTGCGCGAGGGACGATCACGACCCGTCCGCCGGTCGACGCGGGCAGACCGACCAGGGCGGCACAACGCTTCGAACGTGCCGCATCCAGACGATGCGATCTGCTGCTCGGCGACTCCGGCGTGTCGCGTGATCGACATGGAGCGGCCTCCTCGACGGCTTCGCCCTTCGCTCCTGATCGAACGAGGGGTACGGGGAGGCGACCGGCGGCCTATTCTCACGACGGCCTCGATCCAACAGCCGGAATCCGCCGCCAGCGGACCCTTGCAGCACCGCGAGCGAACGGATAGCATCTATGCCTAAGGGAGGAGGGCAATTGTGGGGAGTCGCTTAAAGACGAGCGCGCGCGCGTGCATTGCGTTGGTCCTGCTGGCCGGCTTGATCGCTGCAATACCGACGGACCACGCGGTCGCCTTCGACGACCCGCCTGCGTCGCCTGTGGTCGCGATCGCGGGCGACATCGCCTGTGACCCCGCGGATACCTCCTTCAACGGTGGACTCGGGACCCCGAGCCGGTGCCGCCAGATGGCAACCTCGGATCTCCTCGTTGGGGCCGGTTTGGCGGCCGTGCTCACCCTTGGCGATCACCAGTACGAATGCGGCGGCGGGGCTGCCTGGGCTCAATCCTACGATCCGAGCTGGGGTCGGGTGAAGAACATCACCCGACCTTCAGTTGGCCATCACGAGTACGACGGGGGTGGGACCGGAACCGACTGTGATCCCACCAATGACGGCAAGTCCTACTGGGACTATTTCAACGGCGTCGGCAACGTCCAAGGACCGGCGGGCGACCGAGGCGAGGGCTGGTACAGCTTCGACGTCGGCTCATGGCACATCATCTCGCTGAACTCGGTCTGTAGCGCGGCTGGTGGATGCAATCTCGGCAGCCCCCAGATTCTCTGGCTCCAGCAAGATCTGAACACGAGCTCTGCCTACTGCACGCTCGCGTACATGCACGGTCCGCGTTGGAGTACTGCCGAGAAGGCAAGTAACCCCGCTCTCGCCGACATGTATCAGGTCTTGTACGCCGCCGGCGCGGACGTGATCGTGGGCGGCCATGCCCACAACTATCAGCGGTTTGCCCCTCAAGACCCCAACGCCAATCTCGACTTGGCGCACGGTCTGCGGCAGTTCGTGGTCGGCACCGGCGGAAAGAACATGCACGAAGGCGACTTCCTGCCTGGTGTACCCAACTGGGAGGTGTTCGACGACACCTCCTTCGGCGTGCTGAAGCTCACGCTCAACCCGACCGGCTACGACTGGAACTTCGTTCCGGAGGTCGGGGGTACCGGCACCTTCACTGACTCCGGGTCGCAGGACTGTCACGCCGCGCCCCCCGTAGTCGCGGACACGGAGGCGCCGAGTGTGCCGTCGAATGTGGTGGCGACAGCGGCGGCGAGCGCGCACGATATCAACCTCAGTTGGGACGCCTCGACCGACAACAGTGGTTTTGTGGCCGGCTACCGCGTCTTCCGTGACGGCGCCACGACACCGATCGCGACCGTGACGAGCGGGCTCAGCTACCAGGACACGGGTCTGGCGGCAGGCACGACCTATTCCTACACGGTGTCCGCGTTCGACGCCGCCACCCCCACCGCGAACGAGTCGGCGACGTCGAGCCCGCCCGCCTCGGCAACAACGCCCACGCTCACGTGGACGACGTTCGTGCCGGTCGCGGACTCGTATGTCGATTCGTCGGCGGCGACGACCAATTACGGCACCAACACGGCGCTGCGGGTGGATGACTCGCCGACGGTGCGTAGCTATCTGAGGTTCAATCCCTCGGGGCTGACGGGGACGGTGGTGGGAGCGACGCTGCGGGTGCGGGCGGACACCGCTCAGAGCGTTGGCTACGACGTGTTCGGGGTCGCCAACACGACCTGGATCGAAAGCGGCGCCGGCAGCATCACCTCCGGCAACGCGCCTCCGCTGGCGGTGACCAAGACCGGCTCCTCCGGCCCGGTTGCCGCCGGCACCTGGACGACCGTCGATGTGACGGCGCTGATCGCCGGCAACGGCCTGGTTAGCCTCGCCCTCACGACCCCGAGCAGCACCGCCCTGAAGATGCAAAGCAGGGAAAACACCTACAAGCCCGAGCTCATCGTCACGACAAGCGGCGGCGCAGGGCCGGACACGACGGCGCCGAGTGTGCCGACGGGTGTGGTCGCGACGGCGGCCGGCGCGAGCCAGATCAACCTCAGCTGGGCGGCCTCGACCGACAACAGCGGCTTTGTGGCCGGCTACCGCATCTACCGAAACGGCGCCACGACGCCGACCGCGACCGTGACGAGCGGGCTCAGCTACCAGGACACCGGCCTGCCGGCGAGCACGACTGTACTCCTACACGGTGTCCGCGTTCGACGCTGCTTCCCCGGTCGCGAACGAGTCGGCGAAGTCGAGCCCGCCCGCCTCGGCGACAACCGACGCGGCCCCGGACACGGAGGCGCCGAGTGTGCCGACGGGTGTGGTGGCGACGGCGGCCGGCGCGAGCCAGATCGACCTCAGCTGGGATGCCTCGACCGACAACAGCGGTTTTGTGGCCGGCTACCGCGTCTTCCGTGACGGCGCCACGACGCCGATCGCGACCGTGACGAGCGGGCTCAGCTACCAGGACACCGGTCTGGCGGCGAACACGACCTACTCCTACACGGTGTCGGCCTATGACGGCGCCGTCCCCGTCGCGAACGTGTCGGCGAAGTCGAGCCCGGCCGCCTCGGCAACCACAGCAGCAGGCACGTCGGCGACGTTCGTGCCGGTCGCCGACTCCTACGTCGATTCGTCGGCGGCGACGAGCAACTACGGCACCAACACGGCGCTGCGGGTAGACGCCTCGCCGACAGTGCGTTCCTATCTGAGGTTCAACCCCTCGGGGCTGACGGGGACGGTGGCGGGAGCGACGCTGCGGGTGCGGGCGGACACCGCGCACAGCGCGGCTACGACGTGTTCGGGGTCGCCAACACGACCTGGATCGAGAGCGGCGCCGGCAGCATCACCTC
The DNA here is from genome assembly GCA_963721955.1 of uncultured Thermoleophilia bacterium. GTDB lineage: Bacteria > Actinomycetota > Thermoleophilia > Gaiellales > Gaiellaceae > Gaiella. The sequence goes on from CAVRKG010000005.1 coordinate 144,537, forward strand.
CGCCAACGCGCCTCCGCTGGCGGCGACCAAGACCGGCTCCTCCGGCCCGGTGGCCGCCGGCACCTGGACGACCGTCGATGTGACGGCCCTGATCAGCCGGCAACGGCCTGGTCAGCATCGCCCTCACCACCCCCAGCAGCACCGCCCTCAGGATGCAAAGCAGGGAGAACACCAATAAACCCGAGCTCATCATCACGACAAGCGGCGGCGGCCCACCGGACACGACGCCGCCGAGTGTGCCGACGGGTGTGGTCGCGACGGCGGCCGGCGCGAGCCAGATCAGCCTCAGCTGGGCGGCCTCGACCGACAACAGCGGCTTCGTGGCCGGCTACCGCATCTACCGCGACAACAACCCGACGCCGATCGCGACCGTGACGAGCGGGCTCAGCTACCAGGACACCGGCCTGACGGCGAGCACGCCTGTACTCCTACACGGTGTCCGCGCTCGACGCCGCCACCCCCACCGCGAACGAGTCGGCGAAATCGAGCCCGGCCGCCTCGGCAACAACCGACGCGACCCCCGACACGCAGGCGCCGACTGTGCCGACGAACGTGGTGGCGACGGCGGCCGGCGCGAGCCAGATCGACCTCAGCTGGGACGCCTCGACCGACAACAGCGGCTTCGTGGCCGGCTACCGCATCTACCGCAACGGCGCCACGACACCGACCGCGACCGTGACGAGCGGGACGAGCTACCAGGACACCGGCCTGGCAGCGAACACGACCTACTCCTACACAGTGTCCGCCTACGACGCCGCCGCCACGCCAAACGAGTCGGCGAAATCGAGCCCGGCCGCCTCGGCAACCACAGCAGCAGCCACGTCGGCGACGTTCCTGCCGGTCGCTGACTCCTACGTCGATTCGGGGACGTCGGAGACCAACTACGGCACCAACACGGCACTGCGGGTAGACGCCTCCCCCACTATCGTGCGTTCCTATCTGAGGTTCAACCTCACGGGGCTGACGGGCACGGTCACGGGAGCGACGCTGCAGGTGTGGGCCGACACCGCGCACAGCGACGGCTACGACGTGTTCGGGGTCGCCAACACGACCTGGATCGAGAGCGGCGCCGGCAGCATCACCTACGCCAACGCCCCCCCGCTCGCGGCGACCAAAACCGGCTCCTCCGGCCCCGTGGCCGCCGCCACCCTGACCGGCGTCGATGTCACACCTCTGGTCACCGGCAACGGCCTGATCAGCTTCGCCCTCACCACCCCCAGCACCACCGCCCTCAGGATGCAAAGCAGGGAAAACGCCCGCCCGCCCCAACTCCTCGTCACCACCGCCCCGCCACCCTAGGCGCGGGGTGAGGCTTCAGCCTCCCCTCGCCATCCGGCTTGTAGGGCGCGCAGCCGCCTGTGAGGGCTTGGTCGGACGCAGTCGCGGAGGCTCCTTCCCGACCGGCATCGCTCAGTGATCGTGCGCCATCTCCAGGATCTGCTCCTGCGAGTACTTGCCGACGAGATCCGGGTGGTCTGCAGCGATGTGCGCCTGCACGTTCTCGACCAATGCGTGCATCCGTCTCACCCTCGACGTTCGCGCCACACGGACAGTGGACGACCTTCATCTGTTTCCTCCTTGATCGTCGGGACGTGCCGCACACACTAATCAGGCGGCCACGGTTCGCGCAAGACGCGCACGCACCGGCTACGGCTCGGCGATTCCCATCGTCTTCACCTTGTCGCGCTCGTTCCCCCCGGCGAGCTTCTGGGCCGCCCAGACGGGGATCATCGAGACGACGATCACGAACAGCGCGACCACGTTGACGATCGGCAACTGCGCCGGACGGGCGAGCGTGGCGAAGATCCAGATCGGGAGTGTCTGTTGCGCACCGGACGTGAAGATCGTGACCACGACCTCGTCGAACGACAGGGCGAACGCCAGCAAGCCTCCCGCGAGGAGGGCTGTCCGCATCTGAGGGAACATGACGTAGCGAAACGTCTGCCATGAGTCGGCGCCGAGATCGGCGGAGGCCTCGTCGAGCGATCCCGCCGTCCTGCGCATCCGCGCGATCACGTTGTTGTAGACGACGACGACGCAGAAGGTCGCGTGGCCGATGATGATCGTGGACAGTCCGAACGAGAAGCCGATCGGGCCGAGCACGTCGACGATCGTCGCCTGCAGCGCGAGGCCGGTGACGATGCCGGGCAAGGCGATCGGGAGGATGACGGCGAACGTGATCACCTCGCGTCCGAAGAAGCTGTAGCGGGCCACTGCGATCGAGGCGAGCGTCCCGAGCACGAGTGCAATCGCCGTCGCACCCAGCGCGGCGAACAGGGACATCTGGAGCGCGTCCCGCACCTTCTCGTCGTGAAAGGCGATCGAGAACCACTTCGTGCTGTAGTTCTCGATCGGCCATTTCTGCGTCACGTTCTCGTTGAACGCGTAGAGACCGATGACCAGCAGCGGCAGGTAGATGAACACGAGCGTTGCCGCCGTGCCGAGCCGGAGTAGGGCGCGCGTGAGGCGGGACTCGGCCATCAGAGCGACTCGAACGCCTTCAGGCGACGTGCGACGAGCAGGTAGCCGATCACGACCACGATCGGGACGAACGAGTAGGCGGCAGCGGTCGGGAGCGCCTGGCTGCGGATGTTGTAGATCACGGTGCCGATGAACTGCTCGCTCGTGATCAGGCCCGGAGCGATGTAGTCGCCGAGCGTGAGCGAGAAGGTGAAGATCGATCCGGCGACGATGGCCGGGAATGCGAGCGGCACGATCACGCGCCGGAAGGTCGTGAACGAGCGCCCGCCGAGGTCGGCCGACGCTTCGAGGAGCGAGGCCGGGATCCGCTCGAGCCCCGCGTAGATCGGGAGGATCATGAACGGCAGCCAGAGGTACGTGAAGACGAGCCAGAGGCCGACGGTCGAGTAGCCGTCGAACGTGAGCCCGAGCGGGGCGAGTCGCCCAGTTGATGATGCCGCCGCCGGAGAGGATCGTGCGCCACGCGTACGCCTTGACGAGGTAGTTCGCCCAGAGCGGCAGCAGGACTGCGATCACGAGCAGGTTGCGGGTCCGTGGTGAGGCGACCCGGGCCATGTAGTACGCGATCGGGAAGGCGAGAACGATGTCGGCGACGTGACGAAGACGGCCATCTGGATCGTCCGCCAGGCGACGTCACGGTAGACGGGCTGCTCGAAGATGCGCTGGAAGTTCTCGAGCGTGAACGTGTGGACGATCTGGCCCGTGAAGGAGTTCGTGTCCCAGAACGCAGAGAGGAGCAGGACGAACAGCGAGCCGAAGTAGACGACCAGCAGCCACGCGAACGGCAGCGCGAGGAGCGCGGCGAGCCGCACGCGCGGATGCCGGAAGAGGAACGTCGAGAGCCGCCGCCCCGGGGAACCCCGGGGCGGCGGCTCGACGTGCGCAGCCGAGCTCAGCGGATCAGCCCTCTGATCTCGGTCCAGGCGGCCTTCCAGTCCTCCTGCGTCTTGCAGGTCGTCGCGTCGTCATCGTCCCCGCAGTCCTCCGACGGGCGTCGTCCAGTAGTAGACGTCCTGCCCACCATGTCCTCGTCGTCTGCGTGGTACTCGTCGCAGTGGTTCGTGGTTCTTCGTCAGTTCACACGCCTTGAGGTTGACCGGTGCCTCGCCGAAGCCCTCGGCCACCGCTGCCTGCGCCTCCGGCGAGATCATGTGATCCATCCAGAGGTACATGCAGTTCGGGTTCGCGGCCTTGCGAGTAGATCATCCACGTGTCCGACCAGCCCGTCGTGCCCTCCTTCGGCTTGATCGCCTTGACGGGCACCGGCGGCTTCGCCGCGGTGAGTTGGACGTACTGGTACGGCCACGTCGTTCCGACGACGCTGTCGCCGTTCGTGTACGACTGGATCTGCTTGGCCACGTCACCGGGCCAGTACTCGCCCACGTTCGGGGCCTGCTGCTTGAGCAGGTCGACCGCAGCGTTGAACTGCTCTTCGTTGAGCTGGTACGGGTTGTCGATCCCGAGGTCCGGCTGCGTCGCCTTCAGGTAGACGGCGGCGTCGGCGATGAAGATCGAGTCGTCGTAGATCGAGAGCTTGCCGTTGTACGGCCCGGAGCCGTCGGGCCAGATCACGGCCCAACTGTCCGTGTCCTCGGGGACGACGTCCGTGCGGAACATGAGGTAGTTCGGCCCGCGACCGTGCGGCACACCGTACGGCTCACCGTCGAGCGAGTTGTACGACTGGTTCTTGATCCCCTCCTGCACGTCGGCGTAGTTCGGGATCAGTTCGGTGTCCACCGGCGCGACGTCGCCGGTCGTCATCAGACGGACGCTCGCGTTGCCCGACGCCGAGACGCCGTCGTACTCGCCCGTCTGGATCAGCGAGATCATGTCGTCGGAGCTGGCGCCGTCCTTCGCGTTGACCTTGCAGCCGGTCGCCGCCGTGAACTCGTCGACCAGCGTGGCGTAGCCCGGCCACTGGACGATGTTGACGTCTGCCCTCCTCCCTCGCCTTGGCCTGGATCTCCTCGAGCGACGAGCCGAGGCCCTCGATCTGGCTGGCACCGCCGCCGTCGCTACCACCGCAGCCGGCGGCCACGATCGCCAGTGCAGCCACCACGGTCAGCAGCCCGGCCCGCAAGCCGAGACGCCGCTTTCGGTCATTCATCCTGCTCCCTTCCGTTCATCGATTACCGACTCCTGACTCTGGACGCCACTGCAGTCGCACGCGACGGCCCTTCGTCGCCAGCACCTCGCCCGAGGTCTCCTCCAGGTTCTGCGCGAGCGCCTGGAGCTCACCGCCCCGGTCGAGCGCTGACGTGATAGCGGGTCACCGGCCCGACGTACAGGACGTCGCGCACGGTGCCCTCCTCCACGCGGGATCCCTGCTCGGGGGTCTGCCCCTCGACCAGGACGTGGATCTTCTCCGGCCGACCGTGTACCGGCGACCGTCCCGCTCGATCACGTTCGAGACGCCGACGAATCCTGCGATGAACTCGCTCGACCGGGTGCTCGTACACCTCCGCCGGCGGGCCGATCTGCTCGATCCGGCCTTGGTTGAACACCGCGACGCGGTCGCTCATCGTGAGCGCCTCCTCCTGGTCGTGCGTCACGTAGACGAACGTGATCCCGACTTCGCGCTGAATGCGCTTCAGCTCGATCTGCATCTCCTGACGCAGCTTCAGGTCGAGAGCGCCGAGGGGCTCGTCGAGCAGGAGCACTTGCGGCCTGTTGACGATCGCGCGCGCGAGGGCAACGCGTTGCCGCTGGCCGCCGGAAAGCTGTGCCGGCTTGCGGTCGCCGTAGCCCTCGAGCTGTGCCATCGCCAACGCCTCGTCGGCCCTCGTGCGCCGCTCCGCCTTGGGTACCTTCTTGACCATCAGGCCGTAGGCGACGTTCTGTTGCACCGTCATGTGCGGGAACAACGCATAGTCCTGGAACACCGTGTTGACGGGCCGGTCGTACGGCGGCAGGCGCGACACGTCGTTCCCCCCGAGCTCGATCGTGCCGGCGGTGGGAATCTCGAAGCCGGCGATCATCCTCAGTGTCGTCGTCTTGCCCGAGCCCGAAGGGCCGAGCATCGTGAAGAACTCGCCAGGTGCGATCTCGAGATCGATCGAATCGACGGCGACGACGTCGCCGTACGTCTTGCGGAGACCAGAGAGCCGGATATCGGGAATTTCAGAGGGCAACCGAGAGCGCATCTTCCAGCAACGAGAGGCCCTCGTCCAGTACTGCCGGCTCGGCCGTCAACGGGGCCAGCAGCCGGATCACGTTGCCGTACATGCCGCACGAGAGCAGCAGCAGCCCCCGCTCGAAGGCTGCGGCGACGATCGCCGACGCCTGGTCGGGAGCCTGCTCGGCCAGCTCGAAGGCGAGCATCGGCCCGAGGCCCCGCACCTCGCCGATCGCTTCGTACTTCGCGGCCAACTGCTCCAGGCGCGTGCGCATCGTCTCTCCGAGGGCGGTCGCCTGTGCGAGGAACTCCGGATCGGCGACCGCATCGAGAACGGCAACCGCGGCGGCACACGCCAAGGGATTGCCTCCGAATGTCCCCCCGAGACCTCCGGGTGGCACCGCGTCCATCAGTGCCGCGGCGCCCGTGACAGCGGCGAGCGGCAGACCGCCACCGAGCGACTTGCCGGAGACGAGGAGGTCGGGCGAGATGCCGTCGTAGTGCTCGATCGCCCAGACCTTGCCGGTGCGCCCGACGCCCGACTGCACCTCGTCGTCGACGTAAAGGATCCCGTGGGCGCCGCAGAGCTCGGTGAGCCGCTCGAGGTAATCGGCGGGCATCGGGAGGAACCCGCCCTCGCCCTGTACCGGTTCGAGCACCACGCACGCGACCGTGGCGGGGTCGACCTCCGCCTTGAAGAGTTGCTTCAGCCCGGCGATCGCGTCGTCGGTCGTGATCCCGCGGTAGGGGTTCGGCACGGGCGCTCGGTAGACCTCGGGCGCGAACGGCCCGAAGCCCGCCTTGTACGGCTTCACCTTCGCGGTCATCGTCATCGTCAGCAGGGTGCGACCGTGGAAGGCGTTGTCGAAGACGACGACGGCCGGACGCCCTGTCGCCGACCGCGCGATCTTGACGGCGTTCTCGATCGCCTCCGCACCCGAGTTGACGAGGATCGACTTCTGCTCCTCGCCGGTGCAGGGCGAGAGCTCGGCCAGACGACGGCACACCTCGACATAGGGCTCGTAGACGCCGACCATGAAGCACTGGTGGAGGTACTCGTCGGCCTGGGCCTTGATCGCAGCGACGACGGGCGCAAAGCGGTGCCCGGTGTTCTGGCAGCCGATGCCACCAGCGAAGTCGATGAACGAGCGCCCGTCGACGTCGGTGATGCGGGCGCCGTCCGCGTGCGAGACGACGAGTCTCGGCGTCGAGACGCCGGCGCTGACGTAGCGGGCGCGCTCGGCGAGAAGATGGTCGTGCGCGGAGACCTCGGTTGTCGAATTCATTGCGTGAGTATGCACCACTCACATCCGAAGAGGCGTGCCCGGGAGGTCCCGCAATCGGTCGGCCCGCACCCTCTCGAACTACGGTTAACCGAATGGGCCGGGGTCACCGCCGCTGGCAGGCTCGGATCGTTCGACATCGACGATCACGAGACGAAAGGAACGACGACGATGACACAGCTGCTCCAGAGCCGCCCCCGGCACGGCACGATCGCGACATCGCCCGACACGGTGCTGTTTCGCGGCGATCGCGGCTGGGACGCAGCGCGGCAGGCATGGAACCTCGCCGTCGACCAGCAGCCAGCGATGGTGGCGCTGCCCGAGACCGAGGACGACGTCGTCGCGGCGGTCAGCCACGCACGCGCCGCCGGACTCAAGATCGCCGTGCAAGGAACCGGACACGGCGCAGCACCCCGCGGTGCGCTCGACGGCACCATGCTCCTCAACATGTCCCGTCTCCGGGGCGTGGAGATCGACCCGATCGCGCAGACGGCCCGGGTGGCCGCCGGCACGCTCTGGATCGACGTGGTCAGCGAGGCTGCAGTTCACGGACTGACGGCTCTCCACGGCTCGGCCCAGGACGTCGGCGTGGTCGGTTACTCGCTCGGCGGAGGGATCGGCTGGCTGGCGCGCAAGTACGGACTGGCGGCGTCCAGCGTCCTCGCCGCCGACGTGGTCACGGCGGACGGCGACGTCGTGCGCGCGGACGCCTCGGAGAACCCTGACCTCTTCTGGGCACTGCGCGGCGGCGGCGGCAGCTTCGGCGTCGTCACCGGGCTCGAGATCCAGCTGTTTCCGGTCGCGGAGGCCTATGCCGGCTGGCTGATCTGGCCGATCGACCGCGCCGCAGAGGTACTCGGTGCCTGGTCGACGTGGACGAAGGATGCTCCCGAGGAGGTGACGTCCGTCGGACGGCTCCTGCAGATCCCGCCGATCCCGGAGATGCCAGAGGCCCTGCGCGGGCGCCAGGTCGTCGTCGTCGAGGCCGCCTACCTCGGGGACGAGGCAAGCGGCCGCGAGCTCTTGCGGCCCCTCTTCGACCTGCAGCCGGAGGTGAGCACCTTCGCGGTCGTTCCCGCACTCGCCCTGACCGAGCTTCACCAGGATCCCCCCGTCCCGAGCCCTGGCGTCGGAGACGGATGGCTCCTGGAGGACTTCGACGAGCAGGCGGCCTCGGCGATGGTCGGCGCGGCCGGGATGGACGGGACGTCGCCTCTTCTCTCCCTCGAGGTTCGCCATCTCGGGGGCGCGGCCGGGCGCCCGGCCCCGGGCGGCGGCGCACTGTCACACATCGGCTCACCGTACGTTCTGTTCGGCATCGGCGTGCCGATCGGGCCTGTCGCTCCGGAACAGATCGAAGCTCGGATCGACGCCGTCAAGGAGGCTGTGCGGCCCTGGGACGGTGGCGGCTCGTACCTGAACTTCGCCGAGCGACGCGTCGATCCCCGCACCTTCTACCCCGACGGGGTCTACGAGCGACTCGTCGCGATCCGCTCCGAGATCGACCCGAACAACGTCTTCAGCGCCAACCATCCGATCGGCTAGCGCTCCGACGCGGCAGCCGGGCAGGCGCGGTGTGCGTCGGCCCGGCTGCGGGTCCCCGTGCGAACGTCCCCCCGATCCGCCGCAGTCTCCGCACGAACGCGAGAGGTGCGGTCTGCCGTACTACGCCGACCTTGCCGGTGTGCCACGATTGCAGTGTGCGGCGATCCGTGCTGATCATCGACGACCACGCGAGCTTCCGCGCCTCGGCACGCGCGACCATGGAGGCGGACGGCTGGGAGGTGATCGGAGAGGCAGCGGACGGTACCTCGGCGCTGAGAATGCTCCGCGACCTGCGACCGACGGTGGCCCTGCTCGACATCCAGCTCCCCGACATGACCGGGTTCGACGTCTGCGTCGAATGCGGCGACCTGGACGAGACCGCGATCGTTCTCGTTTCGAGCCGCGACGCCTCCGACTACAGCGGATTGCTCGAGACCAGCGGAGCCGTGGGGTTCATCCCGAAGGACGAACTGACGGGTGAGGCCGTCACAGCGCTCCTCGGATGATCCATCAGGGCCTCGTGCTTGCGGGCGGGGCAGGTGCGGCCTCCTACGCTGTCGTCCTCGCGGCAGAGGCGTGCTGGATCGCCGGCGGACTCTTCGCGCTCCATCGTCGGGCCTCGAGCCGAATCGGTCGGCTGATGGTGGCGACCGGCGCGCTCTGGGCTCTCGCGACATTGGCCGGCGCGATCGTCCTCGGCACGGGCCGGGGCGTGCAGATCGCGACGGTGGTGTTCTTTGCAGCCGTTCCGATCATGCTCGCGACAGGACTCGCGCTCGCACCGCTCAAGGCAGCGAGACCGGCCGGCTCTCTCGCCCGTCCTGTCGCGAGCGATGATCTAGCGGCCGAAGTCGGTGCCCAATACGCCTTCCTGGAGACGCTCGTCAACACCGCGCCCAGCTTGTTCGTGCATCTCGACCTGGAAGGCCGGATCGTCGACCAGAATACGGCAGCCGTCGCCTCGGCCGGCTTCGACGACTCCGAGCAGGTCCGCGGTCGATTCGCCTGGGAGGTCTTCGTCGACGGCCACGAGCGAGCGGGTGTGAGCGCACGGTTTCAGTCCGCAGCACCCGACCACGAGGCGGACGAATACGAGAGCACGTTCACCAACGCTCGCGGCGAGCGACGCGTCGTCTTCTGGCGCGCGGCCCCGGTTCCCGGGGCAGACGGCCGTGCAGTCGGAATCATCGCGACCGGCATAGACATCACGGAACGGAAGGACCGCGAGCTCGAGCTCCAACGCGAGCGGGATGCGACGACGACGTTGCTCGAGGCGACGCCCGCAGCGGTTGCAGTCCTCGCCCGCGACGGCACTGTGCGCGACCGGGACACCGACAACCCACGGGCCGCCGTCAACCGTGCGTTCAGGGAAGCGCTCGGGTGGCGTGACGAGCAGCTCGTCGGCCGCCGCTTTCTCGACCTCGTCTCGGGCGACGATGCCGAGGCCGAGACGGCGATTTCCGGCGCCGCAGGCGGCTCGTGGTCGACCACTGTCGAGTCGGATTGGCTCCGGGCCGACGGCGGCCACGTCGCGTTCTCGTGGACAGCCTCTCCGGTCGTGGACGTGACGGGTAGAACGGACGGGCTCATCCTCGTCTGGGGTGTCGATGTCTCGGAGCGGCGCGCCCGAGAAAACGAGGGCCACCGGCGCCAGGCGTTCATCGACGAGCTCACGGCGGCCATTCCGAGTTACCTGGTCGTCACTCATCCCGACGGGACGATCCGGCCGGGTGGCGTGAACGACGCCTTCGCGGAGATGTTCGGCTGGGAGCAGGACGAGATCGCGGGTAGGGCCTTCGTCGGTGATGTGGTCTCCCCGGACGACACGACGGCACGCCGGCTGATCGCAGGTGCAGCGGACGGGTTTCCCACGGACGAGGCGGAGTCACGCTGGGAAAGGCGGGACGGAGAGAGCCGGATCGTCGCGTGGACTGCGCGACCCGTCACCGGAGCGGTCGGCGAGCAGCTCGTCCTCGTCTCCGGTGCAGACGTGACGCTTCACCGTTTCCACGAGGAGGAGATTCGAGCGTCACGTACCCGCCTCGTCGAGGCGGCCGACGAGGCACGCCAGCGGCTCGAGCGCAACCTCCACGACGGGGCGCAGCAGCGTCTCGTGGCAATTGCCGTGTCATTGCGGCTCGCGGAATCGAAGCTTGCGGACGATCCCGAGAAAGCGACGCGGATCATCGCGGATGCGCGCCGCGAGCTCTCAGAGGCTCTCGAGGAGCTTCGCGAGCTCGCACGCGGGATCCACCCGGCCGTGCTGACCGATCGGGGCCTCGCGGTCGCACTCGAAGGGCTGGTCCAGCGAAGTCCGTGCCCGGTCGAGCTCGACGTCACGTCCGATCGCATGCCGACCGCGGTGGAGGCAGCCGCGTACTACGTCGTCGCAGAGAGCCTCGCGAACGTCGCAAAACATGCCGAGGCGACATCGATCCACGTACGGATCGCATTACGTGAGGTGGGTCTGCTGGTCGTCGATGTCCGAGACGACGGTTGCGGCGGCGCGGACGTCACTCGGGGGAGCGGGTTGAGCGGGCTGGCCGACCGAGTCGCGGTTCTCAGCGGCACGCTTCGCATCGAAAGCCCGGAAGGTGGTGGAACCCGGATCATCGCCGAGATTCCGTTCGAACCACTGAGCGAGGGCAACCCGAAGGCCGTATCGTGACATCCATCGACGCAGCCCCGGCCACGTTTCTCCTCTGCGATATCGAAGGGTCGACGAAGCTCGTCGCCTCCGCCGGCGCCGAGTATCCGGCGATTCTCGCCCGGGTGCGCCGTATCCTCCGCGAGGCCGTCCAAACCCACGGCGGCGCCGAGATCGACGTGCGTGGCGACGAGATGCTCGCGCATTTCGACTCCCCCTCGGATGCGGTCGATGGTGCCGTCGGCGCCCAACACGCTCTGGTCGCGACGGACTGGGGAGACCGCCAAGAAGTGCGCGTGCGCATGGGCGTTCACGCGGGCGAGGCGTTCGTGACCGAGGACGGATTCATGGGTATCGACATCCACAGAGTCGCGCGGATCACGTCGGCGGGGCACGGAGGACAGATCCTGATCTCGGCTGCGACGCGAGCCGCGCTGACGTCCGCGAACGCCCGTGACCTCGGGAGCCACCGTCTCGCCGGGCTCCAGGAGCCCGAGCAGATCTTCCAGCTGCTCGTCGACGGGCTGCCCCGTGACTTCCCGCCGCTACGGAACACGATCGCGCTCCTCGGAAACGCGATGTCGGTCGTCATCGCCGAGGACTCGGTGCTCCTGCGCGAGGGCATCGCACGGCTCCTGGCCGAGTCCGGATTCGAGGTCAAGGGCCAGTCGGGTAACGCGACCGACCTGCTTCGTCACGTCGCGATGCACAAGCCCGCGGTGGCCATCGTCGATATTCGCATGCCCCCGACGCAGACCGACGAGGGGCTCGTGGCTGCACAGGAGATCCGGGAGCGCTTCCCCGGAACCGGCGTGCTCGTCCTCTCCCAGTACGCGGAGCCCGGATACGCGATGGAGCTGCTCGGCGGCGGCGCAGAGGGCGTCGGCTATCTGCTGAAGGACCGGGTGTCCGACCTGGAGGAGTTCGCGGGTGCCGTCCGGCGGGTCGGCGAGGGCGGGTCGGCCCTCGATCCTTCCGTTGTCAGCCAGCTCGTCGGGCGTCACCGGGTCGACGATCCCCTCGCGTCGCTGACCGCCCGCGAGCGGGAGGTGCTCGAGCTGATGGCCGAGGGCCGGTCGAACCAGGCGATCGCCGCGAGGATGTTCGTCACGCTCCGCGCGGTCGAGAAACATGTGACGAGCATCTTCGCGAAGCTCGACCTCCCGGCCTCGAGCGACGACCACCGCCGCGTGCTCGCGGTGCTCACGCACCTTCGCAGCTAGCGGCGCGAGGCGCTCCTCCCCGACCTTCCCGGTCGACGGCACCGGACCGCATCCCCTCGAGGGCCGACAGTGCGACCGGCACGGCAGTGCGGCGTAGGTTCCTGCATGAGAGTGCAATCGGGAGAGGCGCCGCAGCGCTCCTTGCGCCTCCCCTCCGCCGTCGTGATCAGCGACAGCCCGGCAGGCGACACGCGACTACGATGTGGAGGTTGCCGGAGTAGCTCAGCTGGTCAGAGCACCGCTCTTGTAAAGCGGGGGTCAAGGGTTCGAATCCCTTCTCCGGCTTCCCCTGATTCCTCTCGCTGCGCCGCCTCTAGGCGCTGCTCGCGGTCCTGAGAGGCGCGGCAGGACGTTCCTTGCGCGGATCGACGAACGGGATCGACGCCGTCATGCCCGTCATCTCTCCGTGCTCGGACTGCACGTCGAGCGGCGTCCCGGCCTCGGCCAGCGCGATCGGAACCCAGACGTAGCCGATGTTCCGCCCGAGGCCCGGCGACCACACCGCATCGGTGACGCGACCGACGACGCGCCCGTCGTGCAGCGCGGGCCACGCCTGCGAGATGCCTGGAAGCGGATCTGCCTCGGCGAACGAGATCCCGACGAGCTTGCGATCGACCCCTTCACGGCGCACTCGCTCGAGAGACTCTTTGCCGATGTAGTCCTGTTCCTGAACCTCCACCAGCCGTTCGAGCCCCATGACGTGGAACGGCGTGTCCGCGAGCGTGATGTCGGAGCCCCAGTTGAAGATCCCGGCCTCCACCCGACGCGCCTCGTTCGGCGCGATCGGGCGAATCGCGAATTCCTCGCCGGCGGCCATGATCGCGTTCCAGAGATCGTCACCACGCGCACCGTCGAGAAGGTTGATCTCGAATCCCGGAACAGCCGACCATCCCGTCCGGCTGATGACGACAGGAATGTCGCCGATCTCGAAGTGGTCGCACCAGTAGTAGGCGATGTCGTAGATGGCCGGGCCGACGAGCTTCTCCACCGTCAGTGCGGCCAACGGCCCTTGCACCTGGACCGGGTGGACGTCCGGGTAGGTCACCTCCGCGTCGAGACCCGACTGCGACAGAACACCGAGTGCATAGAGGCCCGCGTCACTGTCGGCAAGCTGCATCCACCAAACGTTCTCGGCTACGTGGAGCAGCACCGGGTCGTTGACGATGCCGCCGTCTGCTGCCGTGACGAGCATGTACTTCCCCTGCTTGACCGCGCACTTCGTCAGGTCGCGGCACGTGAGCATGTCGATCAGCCGATCGGCGTCCGGCCCGCTGACCTGCACCGTCCGTTCGACGCCGACGTCCCAGAGCGTCACCCCTTCGTTCAGGGCGCGGTACTCGACTTCCGGATCGTCGTACTCGGCCGGCAGGTACATCTTGTTGTAGATGTCGTACGCCTTGCAACCCGCCCGCCTGGTCGCCTCGAAGTACGGCGACCTCCGGTACCAGGGGCCGAAGTAGAGCTTGGTGCTCGAAGCGGACATGACGTCCTCCCTGCTCGTCCTCTGGACGAGGCGGTTGTGTCGGGCGCTTCCTGACCGTAGAGTCAACCCTACTGCCCGGCCCTGAGTCAACTGGAGACCGACGCCGCGATGCCCCGCGAACCCCGCTACGACATCCTCTTCGAGCCGGTGCCGATCGGCCCCGTGACCGCGCGGAACCGCTTCTTCCAGGTGCCGCACTGCAACGGGATGGGCCACCGCGACCCCACCGCCCACGCATTCATGCGGGGTGTCAAGGCCGAAGGTGGCTGGGCCGTCGTCTGCACGGAGGAGGTCGAGATCCACCACTCGGGTGACTTCGGCGGCTACGTCGAGGGGCGGATCTGGGACGACGCAGACATCCCCGCCCATGCCCGACTGGCGACAAGGTGCACGAGCACGGCTCACTCGCGGGGATCGAGCTGGTGCACGCCGGCATGAACTCGGCCAACTACTGGGGCCGACGCCCGCCACTCGGACCGTCGCACCTCCCCACGATGGGAACCGAGCCCGTCCAGGCCCGGCGGATGGCCGGGAGCGACATCAGCGACATGCGCCGCTGGCACCGGCAGGCGGTGGCGCGGTCGCTCCGCGCGGGATACGACCTCGTCTACGTCTACGCGGGCCACGGGCTGACGACGATCCAGCATTTCCTCTCGCGGCGCACGAACGACCGCAATGACGAGTACGGCGGCAGCCTCGAGAACCGGGTTCGGTTACTGCGGGAGATCCTTCTCGAGACACTCGAGGAGGTCGACGGACGCGCCGCCGTCGCGTGTCGGATCTGCGTCGACGAGCTCGTCGGTGAGGCCGGCCTCGAGCGGGCCGAGATCGAGGAGGTGCTCGGGCACGTCGGGGAGCTCCCCGATCTCTGGGACTTCATGGTCGGCGAGTGGGACTTCGACTCGATCACATCCCGCTTCGCCGACGAGGGTGCGCAGGAGCAGTACGTCAAGGGGCTGAAGCAGCTGACGACGAAGCCCGTCGTCGGGGTCGGGCGCTTCACGTCGCCGGACACCATGGTGCGGATGATCCACGACGGCGTTCTCGACCTGATCGGGGCGGCCCGCCCGTCGATCGCCGATCCGTTCCTGCCGGTGAAGATCGAGGAGGGACGGTTCGAGGACATCCGCGAATGCATCGGCTGCAACATCTGCGTCACCGGCGACGCTCTGGCGACGCCGATCCGTTGCACCCAGAACCCGAGCATGGGCGAGGAGTGGCGGCGAGGTTGGCACCCCGAGCGAATGCGTCCGAAGACCTCCGAGAAGAAGGTGCTGGTCGTCGGGCGCAGGCCCTGCGGGCCTCGAGGCCGCGATGTCGCTCGGCCGCCGCGGCTACGACGTCGTCCTCGCCGAGGCAGACAACGAGGTCGGTGGACGCGTCGTGCGCGAGGCGCGCCTCCCCGGTCTGGCAGCCTGGATCCGCGTCGTCGACTACCGCAAGGGCCAGCTCGCCCGGCTGCGGAACGTCGAGCTCGCCCTCGGCAGCCAGCTCACCGCGGACGAGATCCTGTCGTACGACTTCGAGCATGTCGCGGTCGCGACAGGCAGCCGCTGGCGCGCAGACGGCGTCGGGCGCGTCCACACGCGACCGCTCGCGCTCGAGGCGACCGAGATCCTGACGCCCGACGACCTGCTCGCCGGAGCGCGACCGGCCGGCGAGCAGGTCGTCCTCTTCGACGACGACCACTACTACATGGGAGGCGTCCTCGCCGAGCTCCTCGCCGTCGCGGGCCACCGGGTCACGCTCGTCACCCGGGAGCCGCGCGTCTCGGAGTGGACGGTGAACACGATGGAGCAACATCGGATCCAGCGCACGGCTACTCGATCTGGGCGTCGGATGCGCTCACCTCGCACGTCGCTCGTCGCCGCGGACGGCGGCACCGCCCGCGTCGCGTGCTCGTACACGGACACGGGAGCGTGAGCTGCCGTGCGACGCGCTCGTGCTCGTGACGGCGCGACTTCCCCACGACGAACTGGCCGCGCGACCTGACGGCGCAGCTGCGAGGACGGCCGGCACGGCCCGCTCGTTCGCCTCGTCGGCGACGCGTGGAGCCCCGGCACGATCGCCGCTGCGGTCTGGGACGGCCGCCGCTACGCCGAGGAGCTCGACGAGCCGCCGTCCGACGACGACGTCGCCGTCGTTCCGCCGCGAGATCGTCGCGCTCGCACCGCTCGACGTTTGAGCGCCACGACACTCGCTCAGTCCGGCAACATCGGCATCGTGAGCCCCGGGTTCCGGCCCACCAGGACTCCGCGGGTGATCGCCGACGATGCCGAAACGGTCGCGCACCTGATCGACCGCCGCGTCGAGCGCCTCGGGGTCGTCGCCGTCGAAGCGGCAAGGCGAGCTGGACGGCGCGGGCATCCTGCAGGTTCGAGACCGAGACACCGACGAGCGTCAGGCCGCGGCGCTCGATCTCGGGAAACGCGGCTGCGAGCAGCGTCCGTGCGGCGGCGAGTATCGGTGCGGTGCCTGCCGTCGCCTGCGCCAGCGTGCACGAGCGTGTCGCGCGTTTGAAGTCGTCGAAGCGGAGGCGGAGCACGACGGTTCGTCCCACCCTCCCGGCCGAGCGCAATCTCCGCGTGACGCGGTCGACGAGCGCGACGACATCGGCATCGACCGACTCGCGCGACCATGGCGAACGTGCCTCGGGCTCGCTGCGACCCGATCGAGCCACGCCGGTGGCGCCCGCGCACGGGCCTCGGATCGCGGTTGTGGGCGAGAGCGTGGAGATGGCGGCCGGCCCCGGCACCGAGCATTGCCACGAGAGCGCCCTCGGGCAGGAGCGCCAGGCGGCCGACGGTGGTGATCCCCCGGCTTCGCAGCTTGGCCGCCGTGACGGGGCCGACACCCCAGAGGCGCTCGACCTCGAGCGGGTGGAGGAACTGGAGCTCGCGGTCGGGCGGAACGACGAGGAGCCCGTCGGGCTTGCCGACGCCGCTCGCGACCTTGGCGAGGAACTTCGTCCGCGCGATCCCGACCGTGATCGGCAGTCCGACATCCTCGCGAACCGCCCGGCGCAGGCGAGTCGCGATCTCGGTCGGCGTGCCGACGCTTCGCTCCATGCCGTGGACGTCGAGAAACGCCTCGTCGATCGAGAGTCCCTCCACCACCGGAGCGGCGTCCTCGAAGAGCCTGAACACCGCCCTGCTCGCGTCTGCGTACGCCTGCATCCGTGGCGGCACGACGGCCGCGTGCGGGCAGAGGCGGCGGGCCGCAGCCGCGCCCATGGCCGTCCGCACCCCATACGCCTTGGCCTCGTAACTCGCCGCGAGCACGACACCGGCGCCGACGATCACCGGCCTGCCACGGAGGCGCGGGTCGTCCCGCTGCTCGACCGACGCGAAGAACGCGTCGAGATCCGCATGCAGGATCGAAGCATTGCGTGCCAACACGAACACATGTTCGCATACCAGGCGCGGGCTGTCACCCCCGGGCTGGCGGCCTGCTCGTACTAGCCGAGCAGACTCACGAGTGCCCGAACCTCACGTCCGGCAGGACGCGGTCGAGCCATCGGGGCAGACCCCACGCCCAGGTGCCGAGCAGACGGAGCGCAACCGGGATCAGCACGAGCCGAATGAGGAGAGCGTCGAGCAGCACGGCGACCCCGAGGATGACGCCCATCTCCTTCGGCGGTAGCGGCCCCGAGAGCGCGAAGGTGAAGAACACGGCCATCATCACGGCGGCGGCGGCGAAGATCACGCGTCCCGAGTGTGCGAGGCCGCCGACCATCGCATCACGCGGGTCGCGCGAGCGATCGTAGTGCTCCTTCGCCGACGACAGCAGGAAGACGGTGTAGTCCATCGAGATGGCGAAGATCATCGCGAAGAAGAACACCGGCCCCCACGCGTCGATGAAGCCCTGCGACTCGAAGCCCAATAGGCCGGACCCATGGCCGTCCTGGAAGATCAGCCGTGCGACACCGAACGCTGCGCCGACGGCGAGCAGGTTCGTGACCACACCGACGGCCGCGATCACCGGGGCCTGCAACGCGACCAGCAGGAGCAGGAATCCGAGGATCAGCACGACTCCGATCACGAGCGGCGTCTTCGCCGACAGCACCTGTTCCAGATCGTGGTTCTCGGCCGTCGCACCACCGACGAGAACCCCGGCAGGAAGAACGGCGCGCAGACGGTCGATCGTCGCACCGACCTCGGCACTCGACGGATCTGCGTTCGGAACCGCCTGGAGCAGTGCGAGCCCATCACTTCCCTGCTGGACGGGCAAGACTCCGGCGATTCCCGGGTCACCCTTCACGGTGGTGATCGCGTCGTCGATAGCGACGGCCGGACCGACGACCTGGAGGGCGCCGGGTGCGCCGGGGCCGAAGGCGGATTGCACCAGCTCATACCCCTGCCTCGAGGTATCGCTCGATGGGATCACTTTGATCGAGGGCATTCCCGTTCGGAGGCCGACGACGGGCAAGGACAGCGCGATGAGCACGGCGAGCGCAGCTGCACCGTAGAGCAACGGCCGACGCCAGAGGCGCTCGGCCCAGGCGGCGAACGCCGGCGAACGGTGCTCGCCGGAGTGCACCCATTTCAGCGCGAGCCTGTCGACCCGCGGGCCGAGCCTCGCGAGCACCGCCGGGAGCAGCGTCAACGTTGCGAGGAGGACGAAGAGGACGGAGACCATGATCCCGAGCGCCATCGAGCGAAAGGCAGGGCTCGGCACGAGCATGACGGCCGAAAGCGAGATCAGCACGGTCGCGCCGGAGAACAGCACGGCCTTGCCGGCGGTGTCCATCGTGACGGCCACAGCTTCGCGGGCGGAAAGCTTCGTTCCGAAGAACGCTCCACGGAAGCGGTGGACGACGAACAGCGCATAGTCGATGCCGAGCGCAAGCGCGAACATGAGCGCAAAGTTCATCGCCCAGATGGAGATGTCGAAGAACTTCGTCCCGAGATAGAGCGTGCCCGCAGAGGCGACGAGTCCGAGGATCGTGAGCATGAGCGGCAAGCCCGCAGCAACGAGCGAGCCGAAGGCGAGCATCAGGATCACGAGTGTCACCGGCCACGAGAGAAGCTCGGATTTCATCATCGCGCTTCGATTCGCCTCGTTGAAGTCCGACCACATGCCTGACGCTCCGGTGAGGCTCACCTGGACGCTCCCGGATCCGGCGCCGGTGAGCTCGCCCTTGAGATCGTCTGCCGCGGCAACCATCTCTGTCGTAGAGCCGTTCGCGCCGGCGCTCACGATCGCCGTGTGTCCGTCGCGCGAGATCGAGAAACCGGCGCGTGGAAGCGCGACCGACGCGATGCGCGGGTCGCCGCGCAGAATCCCGGCAACGTCGTTCACCGTGGACGTGAACGACGCGTCGCCCACCGCTGCGGTTTCCGAATGCAGGACGACCATGAGGGCTGCGCTCGACTGCCCACCGAAGCTGGCGTCGATCAGCTTGCGCGCCTCGACGGACGGTGATCCCGCGGCTTCCCAGCCTGCCCCCGACAACGCGTGCTCGACTCGGGGTGCAAGCGCACCGAGCCCGACCGCGATCAGGAGCCAGGCTGCGAGCACGACACGAAAGTGATCGGCCGTCCAGGCGCCGAGGCGTCCGATCGGCCCCACGGTACTCATCGTCCGGCTCCCTCGAGGATCGCGTTCAGCTCGGAGACCTGACGCTGGACGCTTCCACAGACCATCTCGCAGAGCTCGAACACACCGGCGTCGATCACGCGATAGAAAACCTGGGTCCCGTCCTTGCGGCGGGCGACGATGCCGGCCTCGTGCAGCACACTCAGATGCTTGGAGACATTCTGCTGCGAAGCCGCGACGGCCTCCGTGAGCTCCTGCACCGTTGCCTCTCCGGCACGGAGCCGGTCGAGCAGCTTGATGCGCATCGGCTCTCCGATCACACGGAACCGTCGCGCGACCAGCTCGACGAGGGCATCCGGCAGCGGGCTGCGGGAGGACCGTTGTCGTCTTTGCAGTCATGAGGTCACCTCGTCTCGAGTCATGGGCACGCCCTTTGGGTAGCGAAACGCCTCGCCCACTATACACAACTTGTTACTTGTATAGTATACGTAGTTGTTACTGAGACGGACTGCGTCATCTACCCGATGCTGCGCGACCGGTCCTCCCCGACACTTGAATCGCGACCCTGGTCGAACGCACTGGAGGTGACGTGGAATGGTGAAGAAGATCGTGATTCTCGGAGGAGGGACGGGCGGCACGCTGCTGGCGAACCGTCTCCGTAAGCTCTACCCGCCGTCCGAGGTCGAGGTGGCGGTCGTCGACAAGGACGACCGGCACGTCTACCAGCCGGGTCTGCTTTTCGTCCCCTTCGGGCTCGCGAGCGTCGACGAGATCGTGAGGCCGCGCAGCCGCCAACTCCGCTCCGGCATCTCCTTCCACGAGGCGGGCATCGACCGCGTGAACCTCGAGGACGACGCGGTGCTCCTCGAGGACGGGACGGTACTCCCCTACGACGTGCTGGTGATCGCGAGCGGCGTGCAGCTTCAGCCCGATGAGACCGAGGGCATGACCGGCCCGGGGTGGATGGAGAAGGTCTTCACCTTCTACACCCCCGAGGGGGCGGCGGCGCTGTCCGAGGCTCTCGAGACGTTCGACGAGGGCAAGCTCGTCGTGAACTTCGTCGACCTCCCGATCAAGTGCCCGGTCGCCCCGCTCGAGTTTGCGTTCCTCGCGGACTGGTACTTCCACGATCGTCGGATTCGCGACCGGGTCGAGATCAGCTTCGTCACGCCTCTCGACGGCGCCTTCACGAAGCCCGTCGCCTCTGAGCACCTTGGCACCCTCCTCGCGGAGAAGGGAATCGCGCTCGTGACCGAGTTCAACACGGGCGAGGTGGACGGCGCCGGCGGCCGACTCGTGAGCTACGACGACCGCGAGGTGCCGTTCGACCTTCTCGTCACCATCCCGCTCCACGGCGGCGCCGACTATGTCAGCCGCTCGCCGGGACTCGGTGACGACCTGGGCTTCGTGCCGACAGACCGCGCGACCATGCAGTCGTTGGCGAAGCCGAACGTGTTCGCGCTCGGCGATGCCACCAACGTGCCGACATCGAAGGCAGGCTCGGTGACGCACTTCGAAGGCGATGTCCTGACCGAGAACATCCGTCGCTATCTCGCGGACGAGGAGCTCGACGCCTCCTATGACGGCCATGCGAACTGCTTCATCGAGACCGGATTCGACAAGGCGTTGCTGATCGACTTCAACTACGAGACCGAGCCGCTCCCCGGCCGATTCCCATCGGTCCTCGGGCCGATGCCGTTGCTGAAGGAGTCCAGGCTGAACCACATGGGGAAGCTCATGTTCCAGTGGGTCTACTGGCACGTGCTCCTTCCCGGCCGTGACATTCCGGGGATCCCGACGCAGATGACGATGTCCGGCAAGAAGCCCGTTGAGACCACCCACGCGTGAACGACGAGAGGACGGAAACCATGACGACGACCGAGCTACAAGCATTCGACCGGAACGCGGAGGGATTCCTCACCGATCCGCAGCAGTGGACCGAGGAGATAGCGTCGACGATTGCGCGCGAGGCCGGCATCGCCGACCTGACTCCCCGTCACTGGCAGGTCGTGCGGTACATGCGGGATACGTACCTTGCGACCGGCGAGGCACCTTCCGTTCGGACGCTCGGCAAGGCATCGGGTGTCCCGATCAAGGAGCTCTACACCCTCTTCCCCAAAGGTCCCGCGAAGCTCGCAGCCAAGATCGGCGGAATCCCCAAGCCGCGCGGCTGCATCTAGGAGGCAACGATGACCACGATCACGAATCACGACCTCGAGCAATTCGTCGCGCCCGAGACGACCAGTGACCCGAAGCCGATCGAGAAGGTGTCGATCGTGATCTCGAAAGGCTCGCTGGAAGGGATCTATCCCGGCCTGATCATGGCGAACGGCGCCCGTATGGAGGGGATCGAAGCCAACGTCTTCTTCACCTTCTTCGGGCTGGACGCGATCACCAAGAAGCGGCAAAGCACCATCAAGGTCGCAACCGTCGGCAACCCCGGCATGCACATGCCCACCCTCCTCGGGGCGATCCCCGGAATGTCGTGGATCGCAACGAAGATGATGGCGCGAAAGATGGAGAAGCTCGACATCCCGCCCGTACCGGAGTTCGTCGAGATGATCGCCGACTCCGGGGCCGGCATCTACGGATGCAAGGCGACCGTCGACATGTTCGGACTCGACGACGGACGACTTCGTCTCCCAGATGACCGATGTGATCACCGTGGGAGAGTTCTACGAGAAGGCAGCCGGAGGCGAGATCGTCTTCACGTGACGCCGGCCCGGGTGCGAGCGCGGCGGGCGCATCGAAGCGCCCGCCGTCGCCGTTCAGGCAGGTGCTCCGGAGACGCGCTCGACGACCCCGGCGAGTCGGCTGCGCACCTCGTCGGCCACGGCAGTGAGGCCGGGGTTGCCGACGATCGACAGCATGCGTTCGGCGTCGACGGCGGAGACGATCGTCTGCTCGTCGCGCCGGTAGACGACGACGTTGCACGGCAGCAGCACACCGAGCTCCGGCTCGAGCTCGAGCGCCTTGTGCGCGAACTCTGGATTGCAGGCGCCGAGGATGAGGTACTCGTCCATCTCGAGACCGAGCTTCTTGCGCAACGTGGCCTGCACGTCGATCTCGGTCAGGACGCCGAATCCTTCCGCTTCGAGCTCCACACGGACGCGTGAGACTGCTTCCTCGAATCCGAGCGGGGTTTGCGCCGTGAGGGCGTAGGCTTCTCCAAGGATCATGCTGCCTCCTCCAGTTGGCGACGGCGCACCTTCTCCGCCTTCAGCCGATGGGCGCGGGCGCCGAGCGGCTCGGGGTAGTGGCTGTCGAGGTAATCGATGATCGCGCTCTCGCCGACGAGGACGATGCCCTCGGGCGAGACGAGAACCGGGATCGTGTCGACGCCCGTCGCGCTGACGAGCGCGGTGCGCCGAGTGCGCTCGACCGGCACGGGCACGGAGACGAACGCCAGCTCCAACTCCGTCAGGCGCTGGCGAACACGATGCGAGGCCGGACACCATTCGGCCTGATACAGCCTCGGCAACTCGTCGGTACGTCGGTCGGTCGACACGATGTCATCGTATCACAACTATTTAGTTGTACATGTGTTAGGTTGTGTAATGCCTGCTCTTCTCACCCTCTCCCACCCGCGATCAGCGCCGCCTCGGGAAGGGACCTGAGCCGCACCATCGCCACCACACCGATCACGGGCCCCGGCACGAGCAGGGCGAACGCCCAGAACCAGCTCGACCCGTCTCGGATCACGGGCACGAGCCAGATCGTGGCGACGGTGAGGACGAAGCCGATCGCGAGCTGCATCGTGACGGCCGTCCCGACGTATGCCTGGTCGGCGACCTCGGTCACGATCGTGGAGAACTGGGCCGAGTCAGCGACGACGCTGAGTCCCCAGACGATCCCGACGGCGACGAGCAACAGCAGCGGACCGCTGCGTAACGCACCGATGACGAGCGCGCAGGAACCGGAAACGGCCATGGCGGCCGCTGTGATCCGGGTCCGCCCCCAGCGGTCTCCGAGAACACCGCCGCCGTAGCAGCCGAGCGCGCCGACGGCGATCACCGCGAACGTGAGGAGCGAGGCGACGCGGGCCGGGTCGGCGACGTCGTGCAGCCGCAGCGCATCGGTCGCGAACGCGGCGAACCACGCCCACATCGCATAGAGCTCCCACATGTGTCCGAAGTAGCCGATCGACGTGAGGCGCACAGCTCGGTTGCGGGCGATCCTTCCCACCTGCCGGGGGTCGAAGACGGCGGGCGGAAAGCGAAAGGGGCCGTCATGGAACGCGAATCCGGCCAGAAGTCCTCCGGCCAGGGTCAGCAGCGACGTCGTGACGAGAACCGCCCTCCAGGCGACTCCGCCGACGCCGTTCACGAGGTGCGGGAGCGCCGAGCCAAGGGTGAGCGCGCCGACCATGATCCCGAGCGCCGTTCCCCTGCCGGCACGGAACCACGTCGACATCGCCTTGAGGGCGGGTGGGTACACGGCCGCGAGTGCGACGCCGGTCGCGAAGCGAAGCGCGATCGCGGCGGCCGGCCCGGACGCGGCGAGCAACCCGAGGTTGGCCGAGGCCGCGACGACCGACCCGGCGAGGATCAGCCGTCTCGGAGCCACCGTGTCGGCGAGGTTGACGACTGCGGAGATGACCGCACCCGTGACGAACCCCAGCTGCACCGCGATCGTCAGCCACGACGCGGCGGTGGTCGAGAGGCTCCATTCGGCTCGGAGCTGCGGCAGCACGGCGGAGGCCGAGAACCACGTCGCCATCGACAAGACCATGGCCGCCGCCAGGACCGCGAGCGCGCGCCAACGACCGGCCGCGTCGTCCGGCGGGCGCGAGCCTTGCCCGTGCTGCGCGATTCCTGCTCCCTGCCCGCCGTCCAATTCGTCTCCCCCGCGAGGTCGCTGACGCTCCCGGTCTACCGGAGCCGGGTCGGGGTGTCCAGCAGAGCGTCGTCTACGGCAGCTTGGGCAGGTTCAGCGGCGGGTTGCCCGGGGGCGGTAGGAGGGGCGCCGTCGTCTGCCCGATCGTGTCGATCAGCCCCTGCGTCGGAGGCGGGGAGCCTGGATCGGCCGGGAGAGAACCACCGATCGGGAGTTCCGGCACCGCGGGCAGCGACGGCACCGCACGGCACCGCAGGCAGCGACGGAGGCTTGGGCAGCTTCGGCAGGGTGGGCAACGCGGCTGCGATGTCGCTCGTCGCGGCGTTCACGGCATCGGTCAGGTCGGCGACCGTCTTCTGGACGTCCGGGAGCTTCGGCGTCTTCGGCGATGAGACGGGAACCTTCGGTTGGGTCGACGGCGCGGGGCTCGACGCGCGATCGGTCTCGTCGGCCGAACCCGGGGATTCCGCGGAGGCGCCGGCCGCCGTCGCGACGGGCGGAGCGGCCTCCGGTGCCGGCGCCTCCACCGCGCCGCCGACCTTAGAGACTCCTGACCGTGCAACGGGGATGGTGGGCTTGACAGGCGCTCGAGTGAGCGGTCGCGACCGAGCGTTGCGAACGATCGTCGAGTTCGGAGCTTGGCGAGCAGATGGGGAAGAAATCGCCGCGATCGAGGCACGAGCAGGAATGAGGTCTGCCCCGCCTCGCGTCGTTGGATTGGTGGCCGGTCCGGGTACGAGAGAGGTTCCGACGACTGCCGCGGCAGACAACGTTCCAGCGGCGGTGAGAGGCGCCCGCACGAGAACAGCCGCGTCGGCGAGCCACGAGAGGGGACCGACAGCGAGGCGGGCACGACCGAGAGAGACGGCGAGAAAGGCGCGCACGACCTCTGGGTCGAACTGCGTGCCGGCGCCGCGGGCGATCTCCTGCCGGCCTTCCGCCATCGACGACGCGTCCTTGTACGAACGCGCGGACGTGATCACGTCGAAGACGTCTGCAACCGCCACGATGCGCCCCGCGAGCGAGATGTCCGTCCCCGCCAGCCTTCGTGGGTAGCCGGCGCCGTCCCAGCGCTCGTGGTGGTCGCTGACGGCGGCGGCCCACACCCCGAGCCACTCGCGCAGTGGCTCGACCAATGCCTCACCGAAGGCAGGATGCCGTCGAATAGCCTCCCATTCGGCGTCGGTCGGTCTGCCCGTCTTGTTCAGGATCTCGGTCGAGATCTCGAGCTTGCCGACATCGTGCAACAGGGCAGCCCAGTTGAGCATCTCGAGTTCGCCCTCACCGAGGCCGAGCTCCCTGCCGATCAGCTGTGAGTAGGCGCGCACCCGCTCGGAATGGCCGCGAGTCAGGCCGTCGTGCACGTCGAGCGCGGCGACGAGCGCCAGGAGGCGCTGCGCTGCTTGCGTCGTCGTGACCTCGCCGTCACTGCGCTTGGCTTCCGCGAGGCGCTCCTCCAGCGTCCCCACGGTGCCCGACGCGATCGCCGTGCGGAAACGGGACGGTGTCGCGTCGGGGAAGACGAGTGACACCTTGAGGAGCGCGGCCAGGGGCAGAAGACGACGGGAAAGCCGCCCGGCCAGGATCAGGGCCAGCGTCGCGACCGCGGAGAGGCCGAACCACCAACCCAGGTAGAGCCCGAGCGATCCCGACGGTGGTGTCAGCGATCTGCTGACGAGGAAGACGACGAGGGTGGACGCGCTGATCGGGAGCAGCAGCGCAAGCCCGCGGACGAGGCGGGCGCCGAGTGGCCTCGAAACCCACCGGGCATCACGAGCGGGATCGTTGTTCGCCAAGCCTGCCACCTCGCCGTCAGCGGTATCTCGCAGTCTGTCCACGAACCACCCGTGACGGGCTGCGGATCGTCACCCACATCCAGCGCGGGATCAGCGACGCTGTCGTCCCCCGAAACGGGGATCACCGATCCCTCGAACGCGCGACCGTCCTGGCGTCGTCCTACGCAGGGACGGCGCGCGTCGCCTGGTGCGCGACGATCTTCCGCTTCACCCGTTGCAGCGCGTTGTCGATCGTCTTCGTGTCGCAGTCGAGCTCGACGGCCATCGTGTCGTACGACTTGCCGTCGAGGTAGAGGCGTAGCGCATCCGACTCGAGGGACGAGAGCGTGGTGCCGAGGCAGCCGACCAGACTCTGCAACTCCTCCGTCGAGATCACGCAGCTCGAAGGATCGTTCGTGGAGGGGCCGGGGAGTGCGTCGCCCAGGGAGCAGTCGTCGTTCTCCTGGCCGGCCGGGGTATGGCTGAACGAAACGTAGGTGTTCAGGGGTGAGTGCTTGAATCTCGTCGCCGTCTTGATCGCCGTGATGATCTGGCGGGTGACGCACAACTCGGCGAACGAGCGGAACGACGTTTCCTTGTCGTGCCTGAAGTCGCGCATCGCCTTGTAGAGCCCGATCATTCCCTCCTGGATCAGGTCGTCGGCGTCTCCGCCCGCGAGGAAGTAGCTGCTTGCCTTCAGCCGGACGAATCCGTGGTAGCGGCGCATGAGTTGATCGAGGGCCTCCTGGCTCCCGTTTCGCGCTTTGAGCACGAGCTGCAAATCCTCAAGTTCACGTTGAAGCTTCTGCGGCGTCTTGGGGGCGGCGGCTGTACGGGCGGACATCCAGTTCTCCCTGTTTGCAGAGGTTTTAAAGGGCGCGTTCCTTCAGTGTCGCGCGAAGCCTCACCCTGAAGTTGAGGGAGAACGTAGCACCTTCTTGCAAGCGTTACAACCCCTTTGCAAACTTTGCACTGTGATTAGAACGTGTGTTCGTCTCTCGCGGGCGCACTGTCGGGAAGGCGACGCGCACTTGCTGCGCCCGCGCCCGTTGCGTCATCCGCTGCTCACGTCCGCTTCTCCCCCGTACGACGTCAGCACCGCGTCGTAGGATGCTGGCGTGATTCGTCCGGGTGGCTCTGGCTCCTCGTCGCCGAGACGGCTCGAGTTGGCCGTGCTCGTCTGCGTGCTGGCGCTGACGCTCCCGCTCCTGCTCGCCTCGTCGACGAGTGCGACACCGCACTTCGCGACCCCTGCCATGAGCCCGTACGCCGACGCGCCCGTCACGCGCAAGATCTCGGCGACGTTCGTCTTCCTCCAAGGCGACTGCACCTGGGGCGCGGAGTCCAGTATGGACATGCGGCGGGCGCGATCTCGTACACGATCAAGTACTGGGACGGCCTGGCGAACGGCTACGTCACGACGACGGTCGCGGCCAAGGATGCCTCGGCCAATGACAAGCAGGTCGGAAAGGGCAAGCATCTGCTCGGCGTCACGGGCGGAACATGGAGCGCGCCCTGTGACGTCCCGGTCGACTTCTCGGGAGTCAAGGCGCGCTTCAACAAGGGTGCGGAGGCCTGGGCTACCTACGCGAAGGCTCCCAGTGACAAGCCGTCGATCTCGGTCGAGGTCGTCACGCCCTCCGGCGTCGCGATCGGTGGCTCGGCCCAGGTCAAGGTCGTCGTCACCGCCGGCCCGCGGGCGCTGACGGCGGTCAGCGTCGACGGGCTCTCGGGCGGCGGCGCAATCGCCGAGGTCACCAAGCGACCCGGCGGGTCGTCCGGCTTTGCCCTGGCTGCGCGTGCCTCGCGCAGCTTCGCCTACACGGTCAAGGGCGTGAAGGCCGGCGCGGCGGCGCTCAGGGCCCGCGCGAGAGGAACATCGAAGAAGGGATCCGTGTCGGGTTCGGGCGTGGGGACTTTCCGCGTTGCGAAGGAAGCGCTGGCGATCACGATGTCGATGGCGCCGAAGAAGATCGACCTCGCGGTCGATGACGAGGGCAAGATCGCACCGCAGGAAGTAACGCTCACGGTCAAGCTGACGAACACCGGGTCGAACACCCTCAGGAACGTCACTCTCCAGTCGCTCAACCCGCGCCCGGTGAACGAGGCCGACCGCCTCGCCAAGTTGGCGCTACCGCGAGGAACCCTGCCACTCACGATCGGTGACATGGCGCCGAAAGCTCCCTCTACGAGGACGTTCAAGCTGAGGGTGACCGGCGACGGCAACTACGAGGGTAGACGGTCGTCGCTCTCGGGAAGAACACCCGCCGACGGGGCAGCTCGTGTTCAGAGCCCACGGCGGAGCCGTTCGAGCCTCGCCCGAGTCTCCGGGTCGATCCGATCGCGGAGACGCGAGGCGTCGTTTTCGTCGTGGTAGGGGCTTGCGAGCCCCCGTAGGAATGTGCCGGAGGAGACACTTGACACCTCTTGACCACTCGTCCGCCGGACAGCGGCATCCGACGAGACGAGGCACACACGCTCGTCGGCCCGGTGCTCGGCAGCGAGGCGTTCGAGCAGTGTGTCGGCGTCCGGGGCGTAGCGAACGGCGAGCGAGTCCGAGCTCGAACTCCTCTCCGACTCCGTCGAAGACGAGAATGCCACGCGCGCCGTTCAGCGCAACGAAGCTCGCGAGTCCGTCGACGAGCTCGCGCACGTCGACGTACCCGCTCGCGTTGAGCAGATTGTGACCGTCGAAGAGATAGAGACTCGGCTCGGCATCGCTCCATCGTAGGCGCCATGTCCGCCAGACCCCGCCGGACGTACGCTCACAGAGACGCTAGAGACGCTGTCGTCGCGCCTCGTACAGGAGCACCGCTGCGGCGACGCTGACGTTCAACGACTCGACCCCATCCGCAAGAGGAATCGAGATCGCGGCGTCACACGTCTTGCGCACAAGGGGCCGGACGCCCTTGCCCTCCGCCCCGAAGACGAGGACGATTCCTCCGGTCAGATCGGCCTGCCACATGGTCTGTGGCGCGTCGGCGGTGGCAGCGTACGACCAGAGATCGTCACGCTTGATCTCGGCCAGGTAGCGCGCGAGGTTGGGCACGACGGCCACCGGGAGATGCTCGACGGCGCCGGCCGACGAGCGGCAGACGGCCGGTGTCACCTGGGCCGCTCCGTGGGCGGGAACGATCACCCCGGATGCCCCGGCACCCGCCGCGGAACGAACGACGGCACCGAGGTTCCGAGGATCGGTCACCTGGTCGAGGCAGGCGAGGAGCGGCCTGTCCGCCTCCGGCGAGCTCCCACGGGTCGGCGTAGGGGTAGGGGTCGGCCCAGGCGACGACACCCTGGTGATCGGGGCTGCCGGCCGCCTCCGTCAGCTCTCGCTCCTTGACGACGCGTGGACGAGGCCCCTCACCGACCCAGTCCAATGCGGTCGCGGCACGCTCGGAGACCCACAGCTCGAGCACCTCGCGGCGGCCGCGTAACGCTTCGCGAACGGCGTTCCGCCCGTAGACGAGCTCCCGCGTCACGGCAGCGGCACGAGTTCGAAGCCTCCGGCTGCACCCGGCGCGTCACGTATCTCCCAGCCGCCAGCTGCAATCTCGTCGCGCAGTCGATCGGACTCGGCGAAATCCCGTGCAGCCCGGGCTTCGGTTCGCGCCTGTGCCAGCGCGATGATCTCTGCAGGAGCCTCGATCGCCTCTGCCAGCCCACCGAGCCCGAAGAGCGCGAGGCCGCGCCGAAGCTCCACCAGGGCGCCGTCCCGCGCCCACCGATGGAGGATCGCAAGCGCCGCGGGCGTGTTGAAGTCGTCGTCGAGCGCGGCCGCGAGATCAGCCCATTCGCCGGTGGCACGCACCTCCCCTCTCAACGAGTTGCGGAGGCTTTCGACCTGGACGCGCGCCGCAGTCATCGCCTCCTGCGAGAACTCGAGAGGCTTCCGCCAGTGGCCGGTCATGAGGAAGAGCAGCGCGACGTCGCGCCCCCACTCCGCAATCACCTCCTGGATCGTGGCGACGTTGCCGACCGACTTCGACATCTTCTCGCCGGTGAACCGCAACAAGCCGTTGTGCATCCAGATCTTCGCGAACGGCCGCCCGACAGCCTGCGACTGCGCCCGCTCGTTCTCGTGGTGGGGGAAGACGAGGTCGAGCCCGCCGCCGTGGATGAGGAACTCAGGCCCGAGTGTCTTCTCGGCCATCGCAGAGCACTCGATGTGCCAGCCGGGGCGGCCGGGGCCCCAGGGCGACTCCCACGACGTATCCTCTCCCTCCTTCGTCGCCTTCCAGAGCGCGAAGTCCCGTGGATCTTCCTTCAACGGGCTCGGCTCCTGCTCCTCGATCTGGTCGGGTCGGTGCCCTGAGAGGGCGCCGTAACTCGAGAAGCTCGAAACGCGGAAGTAGACATCGCCGCCCGCCTGATAGGCGTGCCCCGAATCGACGAGCTCCGCGATGAGAGCGACGATCTCGGGGATCGTTTCGGTCGCGAGCGGCATTTCGTCGGGCATCTCCAGCCCGAAGGAACGCGTGTCTTCGAGGTACCAGCCGGTCGCGTCCCGCGCCCGCTCTGCACTGGCGCCCGGCGCGGCCTCGTAGATCTTGTCGTTGACGTCCGTGATGTTGTGGACGTAGGTCACCGTGTAGCCGCTCTCCCGCAGCCAGTTGCGGAGCCAGGCGAAGATGACGAAGGGCACGGCGTTGCCGATATGGGCCCGTTGGTACACGGTCGGGCCGCAGACGTACATGCCGACGTGGGCGGGCGGATCGGGCAGGGGCACGAGCGCTCTCGTCGACGTGTCGTAGAGGCGCACCGTCATCGCGCTGTTATAGCCGCGCCGGCCCGACGAAGAGCCTCGGCGCGGGGCACCGCCGCCACCACGGTCCACAATTCGGGCCCGCGCTCGGCGCCGGTCAGCGCGAGGCGGAGCACTTTCAGGTTCCCCCCGACCGCCTTGAGCTCGCGGACGATGGCGCGCGCGTCGACCTCCTCGAGGTGGTCGGCGGCCGTAACGCGGAGCTCGACGAAACGTTCGACCGTCGGCCGGGCCTCGTCGCCCAGCGTGACATCCTTCGGGTGCAGGATCTGGCCGGCGATCTCCTTGGCTTCGACGAGTGTGCGCGCGCCGCGAAGGGCGCGCGCGAGCTCGAGCGGGGCTCCCGCGGCACGGGTGAGCTCCGCATCGGGCATCCGACCGATCGCGTCGATCGCGAGCCTCTGGATGCGAGAGAGGTCGAGCTGCACGTCATGCCGTGGCAGCCCGAGTTCGTCGAGATAGGAGCGCGCAGCCTCGGCAGGGATCCCCTCGTTGCGGAGATCGGCAACCGATGCATGGGCAGCACGTTTCGAGAGCTTCTTGCCGTCGTCACCGAGGAGGAGGCCGTGGTGGATCACGGCCGGAAGTTCACCGCCGAGAACTCGAGCGATGCGCTGCTGCACCTCCTCGTTCGGTCGATGATCGGAGCCTCGGATGATGTGGGTGATCCGAAGGTCGAGATCGTCGACGACCGTCGCCAGCTGGTAGGTGGGGGTACCGTCTGCGCGCGCGAGGGTCGTGCCGGCGAGGCGAATGGAGCCGTCCGGGTCCCGCGACGCCCCCGCGTCGAGTGCGACTGCAGCCGCTTCCCGGTGGCGCTCTGCCCGCTCGCTCTGGCGGATGGGGCCTTCGTTCCAGGTGACACCGAGCCACGCGAGATCGGCAAGGATCGCCTCCTCCCCGCCGGGCACGGAGCGCTCGGGGTCGGTGTCGTCGATCCGCAGCACGAGTGCGCCGCCATGCTCGTCGGCGTAGGACCGGTTCGCAACGGCACTCAGCGCGTTGCCGAGATGCAGCGATCCTGTGGGACTCGGTGCGAAGCGGACACGGACGTTCACCCGGCCAGTCTAGGAGACGTCCGTACGGGAAGCGGGACGCGCTCGACCACGCGGCTGTCGACGGAGAGGCCGACTAGGACGTGATCGAGAGGTGTCGAGGCTGGGCGGCCACGCGTTCGAGCCAGCGGCGAATCGCCGGATAGGGCTCGAGGTCGAACCCGCCTTCGTGAGCAACATGCGTATAGGCGTACAACGAGATATCGGCGATCGTGTAGCGCTCGGCGACGAGGAACGAGCGGCCGGCGAGGTGCCGCTCCATCGCGTCGAGGGCGACGTAGCCCTTCTCCGTCAGCTCGGCGATCCGATCCGCGTGCGCGTCAGCCTCGCCGGACCAGCCGATCAGGAACCGGACGACGGCGATCGCCGGCTCGTGCTGGTACTGCTCGAAGAACTGCCATTGGAGCACTTGCGCCCGCTCATAGCGGTCGTTCGGGACGTACTCCGTGCCGTCGCCGAGGTACCAGAGGATCGCGTTGGACTCCGGAAGCGGCCTTCCGTCGTCGAGCACGAGTGTCGGTACCCGCCGTGCCGGGTTGAGATCACCGAGCACCTCGGCGCGATTGGAGCGGTCGACGACGCTGAGCTCGCGCAACTCGAGCGGGATCCCGAGCTGCGCCGCGAGAAGGCGGACCTTGTAGCAATTGCCGGAGACGGCCGAGTTGTAGAGGAGCATTCGCGCACTGTCGCACACACCGCGTGCGCCGTTCAAGAGTCTTTCCCGACGTCGAGGTGCGATCTCCCGGCTCGTGAACAGTCCCTTAAACCTGCGCATTCTCCATTGCATTGGCAGGCGTCGAGCGGCAACTCTTGACGCACCCCAATCACGACAGGAGCCAACATGAGCAAGACTGCCCTACGCACCGCCCTCACCCTTGCGGTCGCGACCGCCGCCCTCGCCCCGACGATGGCACACGCACAGATCACCAAGGGCCCCCAGACGGTTCGGGGGACGAAACCCGCGGTCGAGATCAAAGCCGGCCAGCTCGGGAAGGTCCTCGCAACGCCATCCAAGTTCGGCATCTACTACTGGAACGTCGAGAAGAAGGCCCGCGGCAAGATCAAGTGCACCGGCGGGTGCGCCGTCGTCTGGCCACCGGTCTACGTCAAGGGAACGGTGAAGAAGCACGTCAAGGGCGTGATGGCGACCTTCGGGACGGTGAAACGAGGACAGAAGCGCCAGCTCACCGTCAACGGCCTCCCCGCCTACACCTACCACAATGACCGACCCAGCGTCGTCCTCTGTGACAACGTCGACGGCTGGTTCGCGGTTCGCCCGAACTAGGCAGGCTCGACGGGACCCCGTCCGTAGCGACCTCGTCACCCGGCGCGAGCGCAAGCAGTCCTCGCACGCTCCGGCTGAAATGGGAGCCCGCATACGGGCGGGGTCTGGTCGAGCGTTTCTTCGGACGGCTGCTCCGTCGAGCGCACCACGACAGGATCTGGGCGGTTTAAGCTCCACCTGACAATCGAGAGGAGGCACAGATGCAACCGTCGCTTGCGGTCGCGGACGCTTTGACCACCTTCTTCGCCAAGAACGCTTCGGGTGATCCCTCGACGTTCCACGACGTGGTGTCCCGCGACGACGCGGTTCTGGCGGTCGGCAGCTCGGTCCTGGAGTGGTTCTCGGGACAGACGGCGGTGCGCGGGGCCTACGGACTCGAGGGGTTCGAGATCGAGCCCGGGCCGATCGACGCCTGGGAGAACGGGGACACCGGCTGGGCTGCCTGTCGGCCCTTGTTCCTGGCTCCCGGGGGAGCCACACTCCGCCTTCGGTTCACGGCGGTCTTCGTCCGTGAGGACGGAGCGTGGAAGCTCATCCACCTTCACGGCTCCTATCCGGTTCCCGACGAGCTCGCCATGAGCCACCCCGAATGGTGGAGCGCGAACTGAGGAACCGGATGACGTTCGACTCCACGGGTCGGGACGAAGAATCCGAGACGGGTCTGGGGTCGACGCGCCGCCGCCGCACATTACGCTGCTCCGGTGGAAGCCGAGCTTCTCCGGTGGTACCGCGAGAACAAGCGTGATCTGCCCTGGCGCCGCACGACGGATCCGTACGCGATCCTCGTCTCGGAGGTGATGCTGCAACAGACGCAGGTCGATCGCGTGATCCCGCGGTACCTCGAGTGGCTCGAGCGCTGGCCGTCCGTGGACTCGCTCGCAGCCGCCCCCGCAGCAGAGGTGATCCGCGCCTGGCAGGGGCTCGGTTACAACCGGCGTGCAGTCGCCCTGCACCGCGCCGCACGGGTAGTCGCCGCAACGGGATGGCCCGATGACCTGACGGTGCTTCCTGGAGTCGGCCCGTACACCGCCGCGGCCCTGCGCAACTTTGCGTACGGGGAAGACGTGCTCCCCCGCGATGTGAACGTCGACCGCGTCGAGCGTCGCACCGGGCACACCTTCACGGGTGCAGCCGGGCAAGCGTTGATGGACCTTGGCGCGACCGTGTGCCTCGCCCGCATTCCCCGCTGCGACGAGTGCCCGCTCGCGCGCCGCTGCCCGGCGCGCGGCACCCGCGACGCGCCGTTGCGAAAGCAGAGCCGGTTCGAAGGCTCGTTTCGACAGCGACGCAGCGAGACGCTGCGCGTCGTCGCGGCCGGGAGCGTCGACCACGCCGGGCTCGATGACGAGGCGGTACGGGCACTCGAGAAGGACGGTCTCGTCGTGCTTCACGCGGACGGCACCGTTTGCCTCCCCTAGCGCCTTGTGCGCGAAATTCACCTCCCTGTAAGCAGTTGCAGTCACAATGGGACGATGGCGACCCTCCTCGTTGTCGACGACGAGCCGATCGTGCGCGAAGTCGTCGTGCGGTACCTGGAACGTGAGGGACACACGACACTCGAGGCTGACGACGGCGACCGCGCGCGCGAGCTGCTCGAGCAGGAGTCGCCCGACCTGGTCGTACTCGACGTCATGATCCCCGGCATGGACGGGCTCGAGCTGTGCCGCTGGATCCGAAATCGCTCCGACCTTCCCGTGATCCTCTTGACGGCTCGCGGAGAAGAGGCCGATCGCATCGTGGGGCTCGAACTCGGCGCCGACGACTACGTGACGAAGCCCTTCTCGCCCCGCGAGCTCGCAGCAAGGGTGCAGACCGTCTTGCGTCGCGCGGCGCCGCCCGGGGCCGCGCGCGCGCGGATGTCGTTCGGTGACATCCAGATCGACACACAGACACGGGAGGTGCACAAGGCGGGGAAGGAGCTCCGCCTCACCGCCAAGGAGTTCGAGCTGCTCGCGTTTCTCGCCGGCAACCCCCGCCGGGTTTTCGGGCGCGACCAGCTGATGAGCCGCGTCTGGGGCTACGAGGCGGCGCTCGACACGGGCACCGTCACCGTGCACGTCCGTCGCCTGCGCGAAAAGATCGAGACCGCACCTTCGGAACCACTCCACCTGCAGACGGTCTGGGGCGTCGGCTACCGATTGGTCCCGTGAGCCGATGATCTGGGGCGCTGTCACGGTGTCGTTCGTCACGCTCGGGGTCGGCCTGATCCTTGCCTTCGCACTACGCGCGCTCCCGACGGTTCGACTCCAGTTGATGGGGTTGGCGGCCCTCGCGGTATGCCTACCCCTCGCCGCCGTTCTGTTGTCGGGGTGGGTCATGTTCCACATGGGCGACGACGTCAAGATCCTGGCCGTGTCTGCCGCATCGGCGACCGTCGCGATGATCGGCGGACTCTTCCTCGCCCGGTCGATCGCGAGCTCGATCGACCGCGTCCGCGATGCGTCGGTTGCATTGTCACACGGGGATCTCACGGTGCGCGCACCCGAATCGGGCCCGGCGGAAGTCGCCGACATGGCCGAGTCGTTCAACGAGATGGCAGCGAACCTCGAACAGCTCTTCGATGCGCGTCGTGAGCTCGTCGCCTGGGCGAGTCACGACCTGCGCACGCCGCTGGCGAACATGCAGGCGATGCTCGAAGCGCTCGAGGACGGGCTCGCGGAGCCCGCCGATTACCTACCGGCTCTCGGTGACCAGGTTCGCGGCCTGACGCTGCTGGTCGACGATCTCTTCGAGCTCGCCCGGATCGACGCGGGTTCGCTCACGCTCGAGCTGCGCGCGTCGGCACTCGACGACGTCGTCTCCACGTGCCTCCGCGGCGTCACCGCGGAGGCGGCGCTGCGCCACGTCTCGCTTGGTGCCGACGTCGACCCCGCCGCAGTCGCGCGGTTCGCCCCCGACAAGGTGGAACGCGTGCTGCTCAACCTCTTGACGAACGCCTTGCATCACACGCCGTCGGACGGAGCCGTAGCGGTCCGCGTCGTGCCGGACGACGACGCGGTCCGCATCACCGTCGAGGACACCGGCGAGGGGCTCGCCGACGAGGCGCAGCGTCGGATGTTCGATCGCTTCTGGCGGAGCGACCCCGCCCGCTCGCAGCGCGGCGCCGGCCTCGGCCTCGCGATCGCCCGCGGGATCGTCGAGGCGCACGGTGGGAGCATCTGGGCCGAGAACCGCCCGGAGGGCGGCGCACGTGTGAGCTTCACACTGCCTGCCGCGTAGCTCCGCCTCCCGTGGCGGAGCGGCTCACGCAGGTGCGCGCTCGACGAGCGCGACGGCGTGTGCCGCGAGGCCTTCCCCTCGGCCGGTGAAGCCGAGGAAATCCGTGGTCGTCGCCCGCACGCCGACCTGGTCCGAGCCGACGCTCAGCGCGGCAGCGAGACGCGCGCTCATCGCTCCGCGGTGCGGGGCCAGGCGCGGCTCCTGGCCGATCAACACGCAGTCGGCATTGACGAGCTCGAACCCCGCACCCCGCACATGGCGGTACGCCTCGGCGAGCAGTTCGAGCGAGTCGGCCCCCTTGTAGCGATCGTCGTCCGATGGGAAGAGTGAGCCGATATCGCCCAACCCCGCCGCTCCGAGTAGCGCGTCGGTGAGCGCGTGGGCGATCACGTCACCGTCGGAATGGCCTGCGAGACCACGCGGATGGTCGAACGTCACGCCACCGAGGACGAGCGGCACGCCCTCCTCGAACGCGTGCGCGTCGACGCCGAGGCCGATTCGGAGCTCGCTCACAGGAGCGAGGCTAGCGCCTGCGGGACCGAGGCGAGGTCATCGACGCCGAACGTCGCTTCGGCCGGCGTTCTCTGCAGCGTTCCCCAGGGCCCTCGGCGCACGTGCACCGTCACGAGCCCGGCAGCCGCTGCGGGAATGACGTCGTTGTCGACCCGATCGCCGACGTAGGCGAGTTCTCCCGGGAGACAGCCTGCGAGCTCGACGATCCGCGCGAAGAAGGCAGGATCCGGCTTGCGGACACCGAGGCTCGCAGAGGACGAGATCACGTCCGCGGGCAAGGCGGCCTCGCGCGCCCACCGCTCGAGCGCCTCCGTCTGGTTGCCGACGATTCCCACGCGGAGACCGAGCCCACGAACCGCCTCGAGGCACGCAATCGCGTCGGGGTAGAGGTCGCGGCGCTCGTACGGGAGCGCGTTCCACGCGTCACTCGGCCGCTCGACTCCGAGATGACGCCAGAGCTCACTGTGCTCCTCCCCGCGCTCGATCGTGACCCCGAGCGCCGCCCAGACGACGTGCGACTGCAGGCCCGATCGATCGGCGAGAATCCTCCACCAGCGCTCCTCGTCGACGAGCGTTTCGCCGACGTCGAAGAACGCCGCCTTCAGAGCCACGACTCGACGAGCTCCAGGTCGGCGGCGGTCGTGATCTTCAGCAGCTTGAGGTCGCCCGCGACGACTCGGATCCGCCCGCCTCTCCGCTCGACGAGGGAAGCGCAATCGGGGGCGTCGAGGGGGCTGTCGTCGCCGTACGCCGCCCTGAGAGCCGCCACGGTGAACGCCTGCGGTGTCTGCACGGTGACGAGGCTCTCGCGGTCGACAGTCTCGGCGACGACACCCGCTTCGACCCGCTTCACGGTGTCCACGAGCGGCAAGCCCGGAACGGCACCGTCATACCCTTCGGCGAGCGGGGCGAGCACGCGCTCGATGACATCGTCACCGATGAGAGGACGAGCCGCATCGTGCACGATCACGACGAGCGCCTCGGCGGGTACCTCCTCCAGTCCGGCACGAACGGACTCGGCCCGCGTCGCTCCCCCGGTCACGACCGCTGCGACCTTGGACGCGACGAGCTCCTCCGCGAGCACGATCGCCGGCTCCTCCCAGTCCGCCGGAACCGCGACGACGATGGCGTCGATCCAGTCGCTTGCATCGAGACGCTCGATGCTCTCGGCCAGGAGCACACGGCCGCCGAGCCCGACGAACGCCTTCGGACGGTCGCCGCCCAACCGCTCGCCCGAGCCGGCTGCCACGAGGATCGCCCAGGTCGTGCACCCCTCCGCGTCAGCCGCCATCCGCCGCCTCCGCTCAGTTTTCTCCGCGCCCGATCAGTGGCGCAGCGAGGTCACGCGCTTGCAGCTGCGACCTTGGCCTTCGGCTTGACCTTCCGCTTGCCACCGGCGGGGTTTGCGAGCACCTCGTCGAGCCACAGAGCGGCTTCCTCCTCGGTCATGTTCTTCGCGTACATGAATTCGGAGGCGAGAATCTTCTTGGCCTTCACGTACATCTGCTTCTCGCCGGTGGACAGGCCCTTCTCGTGATCGCGGAGCGCGAGGTTCCGAACGACTTCGGCAAGCTCGAGGATGTCCCCGGTCTTCATCTTGTCGCGATTGTGCTTGAAGCGCCGGTTCCAGTTCTTCGGCATCTCGGTCGACTCGCCGGACAGAGCCTTGACGACGACCTCGACGGCGTCGAGCCCGATGACCCAGCGGAGGCCGACCTTTTCGGCATTCTCCGTCGGCACGTTCACCGTCATGTCGTTGTGCAAGATCTTGATGGTGAGGTACTCGCGCTCTTCCCCGAGAACCTTGCGAGAGTCCTTGCTCACGACCGTACCTGCACCGTGGTGTGGATACACCACATTGTCGCCGACGTCGAACAAGCTATCCCTCCGTTGTCCGCCCATTTCACGAAAACCGCCGGCGCTGATGAAGGCTGCCGGCGAGGGATATCCATTCTAGCTGAGATTCGCGCCCCGGTCATGGCGCATCGGAATCGGAGAGGGCCGGGACCGCGACTCACTCGCCGCGGGCGCGGCCGTCATGGCCCTGAGCGAGGCGGAAGGCGCACCCTAGGAAAGCGCCGCGGCCCGCGGCTCCACCACGCCCTCCACGCCCTCCACCCTCCTCCGCTGCGGTCGCCCGCGGCGCGGAGGCGCTTGCCGGCTCGACCCCGCCTGCAGCCAACCCGGCGGCAAGCGCCTGACGGAGTGTTTCGGCCCGGGTCACCCGCGGGCCCCCGCGGCTCGTCGTCCCGTCGGGCGCGATCACCGACTGCAGGCCGAGCTTCGCGCACTCCTCGAGTCGCCGCTCGGCCTGCGCGGCGGGGCGGAGCCGCCCGGTCAGGCCGATCTCGCCGAAGACCGCCACACCGTCCCGTACCGGCGCGCCGCGGGCCGCAGAGGCAATCGCCATCGCCACGGCCAGGTCGGCCCCGGGCTCATCGATTCGGACCCCTCCGGCGACGTTCACGAAGACGTCCGCCGTCCCGAGCGCCACGCCGGCGTGGCGTGACAGAACGGCAACGATCATCGCGAGCCGCTTCGGATCGACCCCAGTCGCGACCCGACGGGGCATGGCCAGGTCGGTGCGGGAGACGAGGGCCTGGATTTCGAGCAGAATCGGCCTCGTTCCCTCGAGCGCGCAGGCGACGGCGGCACCGGCCTCACCGCTCTGGGTGCGGCCGAACAGCTCCGACGGATCGGGGACACCGACGAGCCCGGCGCCCGTCATCTCGAAGACGCCGAGCTCGTTGGTCGACCCGAACCGGTTCTTGACCGCCCGCAGGATCCGGTGCGCGTGGTATCGGTCTCCCTCGAATTGGAGCACGCAGTCGACGAGATGCTCGAGCACCCGGGGGCCGGCGACAGAGCCGTCCTTCGTCACGTGGCCGACGAGAATCGTGGCCACGCCCTCCTCCTTGGCGACGCGCAGAAGTCGGCCCGCAGCCTCCCGCACCTGGCCAACCGATCCGGGAGCCGAGCCCAGTTCGGCCGAGTACAGCGTCTGGATCGAGTCGATCACGCAGACGGCAGGCCGTTCGCGCTCGAGCGTCGCGCAGACCGTCTCGAGCTCGGTCTCGGCCAGGATCTCCACCTCCTCGGCACCGCCGAGTCGGTCGGCGCGGAGCTTCACCTGCGCCACCGACTCCTCCCCGGTGACGAGCAGGGCCCTGCGGCCGCTCCGGGCGATGTTCCCGAGCGCGGCGAGCAGGAGCGTCGACTTCCCGACCCCCGGCTCACCCCCGACGAGCACGAGCGAGGCGGGAACCAGGCCGCCGCCGAGGACGCGATCGAACTCCGGCACCCCGGTGCCGATCCGCGCCGCCTCCTCCGAGCGCACCTCGGCCAGGCGGGCCGGCGTCCGCGCGACCCCGCCGCCCCGCTTCGTCGTCGTCGGCTGCCCCGACGGCTCCTCCACGAGCGAGCCGAACGCCCCGCAGCCGGGGCACTTCCCGAGCCAGCGCCCGGTCGACGTGCCGCACTCGGAACAGACATGTTGGACGATCACCTTTGCCATGGATCGATGGTACGGCATGCCTCGGACGACATGTCGTCTGTTCGGGCAACAGATCGAGCCGGAACACCATGCTCAGGGCACGACGGGACGGGTCGCCTCAGCGGGTCTCGGGCGGCGCCGTGGGACGGGCGGCGAGCGCTCGCCGCGGGGCACCTCAGCCGAGGCGCTTGACGAACAGGACGCGATCCTCACCCGGGCCGTCGTAGTCCGTCACGACGCTCTCGGCCTCGAAGCCGAGCGACTCGTGAAACGCGACCGAATCGTGGTTCGAGGGAGAGGTGACGCACCGGACGATCGAGCGGCCGTTCTCGACGGCGACAGACAGGAACCGCTCGTACAACTGCCGACCGACACCCGAACCGCGTTGCTCCGGGGCGACACCGACGAAGTGGACATACGCCTCGGTCGGGTCGGTCTGCGAGAGGAATCCGATCAGGAACGCGACGAGCTTTCCTTCCTCGTCCTCTGCCACGAAGCTCGTTCCCTCGAAGTGGAGGAAGAACAGCTTCGGCAGCATCGGCGACATCTCGCGTCCGCCCCACCAGGCGTTGACGTGCTGGATGACGCGGCCGTAATCCGACGGATGGGCGTGACGGATCTGCGTGACCGGATCCCCGATCGGGCTTACGAGTTACGCGTCCGAGGCT
Organism: uncultured Thermoleophilia bacterium; assembly: GCA_963721955.1. Taxonomy (GTDB): domain Bacteria; phylum Actinomycetota; class Thermoleophilia; order Gaiellales; family Gaiellaceae; genus Gaiella. Next base: position 185,458 of record CAVRKG010000005.1, read on the forward strand.
TCGTCGGGCGGCACCGTCACGGGCTCGGGCTTGACCTCGCCGTCGATCACCTTGATCTCGACGAGCGACTCGCCCTCGAGGCCCGTCAGCTCGTGCCGGCGGTCGATCATGATCGTCGAACCCTCCGAGAGGTCTCGGCCGAGCACGAAGTCCGCCAGCGGGTCCTCGATCAGGCGCTGGATCGACCGGCGCAGCGGGCGGGCGCCCATCGCCGGATCGTAACCTTGCTCGACGAGCAACTCCTTCGCCTCGTCCGTGAGCTCGATCGTGGCCCCGTGGATCGTCATCTGGTCGCGCAGGCGCTTCATCATCAGATCGACGATCTGCAGGATCTCGCTCTTCTCGAGCTTGTGGAAGACGATGATCTCGTCGATGCGGTTCAGCAGCTCCGGCCGGAAGACCTTCTTGAGCTCGCCCATGACACGACTCTTCATGTCGTCGTAGGTCAGCCCGCTCTCGTCGCCGAGCGTGAAGCCGAGAGACTGGTTCTTCGAGATCTGGGCCGCGCCGATGTTCGACGTCATGATCACGATCGTGTTCCGGAAGTCGACCTTGCGTCCCTGGGAGTCGGTCAGCTTCCCGTCCTCGAGGATCTGGAGGAGGATGTTGAACACATCCGGGTGCGCCTTCTCGATCTCGTCGAGCAGGAGCACCGAGTACGGCTTGCGGCGCACGGCCTCGGTGAGCTGGCCACCTTCGTCGTACCCGACATATCCGGGGGGCGATCCCACGAGCCGCGACACGGAGTGCTTCTCCATGTACTCGCTCATGTCGACCTGGATCATCGCGTCCTCGTCGCCGAAGAGGAACTCGGCGAGCGTGCGGCCGAGCTCGGTCTTGCCGACACCGGAGGGGCCGAGGAAGATGAACGAGCCTGTCGGGCGCTTCGGGTCCTTGATCCCGGCGCGCGCGCGGCGAATGGCCTTCGAGACCGCAACGATCGCCTGCTCCTGGCCGATCACGCGCTTGTGCAGCTCCTCCTCCATCCGGATCAGCTTCTGCGACTCGGCCTCGGTGAGCTTGAAGACCGGGATACCCGTCCACATCGAGACGATGTCCGCGATCTCGTCCTCGCCGACCTCCGGCTGTTCCTCGTCGGCCTCGTTGCGCCAGCTCTCCTCGAGCTCCTTCTTCTTCTGCGTCAGCTTGCGCTCCTTGTCGCGCATTGCCGCCGCCTTCTCGAACTCCTGTGCCTCGATCGCGTTCTCCTTGTCGGCGCGCACGCTCTCGATCTCCTCCTCCAGCTCCCGGTAGCGGGGCGGAGCGGACATCGTCCGGATGCGGAGGCGCGAGCCGGCCTCGTCGATCAGGTCGATCGCCTTGTCCGGGAGATGCCTGTCCTGGATGTAACGATCGGCGAGGACCGCAGCGGCACGCAGGGCCTCGTCGGAGATCTTGCAGCGGTGATGCGCCTCGTAGCGGTCGCGGAGTCCACGAAGAATCTGCACGGTGTCGTCGATCGAAGGCTCCTCGACGCGGACCTGCTGGAAGCGCCGTTCGAGCGCGGCGTCGCGCTCGAGATACTTGCGGTACTCGTCGAGCGTGGTCGCGCCGATCGTCTGCATCTCTCCGCGTGCGAGCGCGGGCTTCAGAATCGAGGCGGCGTCGATCGCGCCTTCGGCCGCGCCCGCACCGACGAGGTTGTGGAGCTCGTCGATGAAGAGAATGATGTCGCCGCGCTGGGTGATCTCCTTCATCACCTTCTTGAGACGCTCCTCGAATTCGCCGCGATACTTCGAGCCGGCGACGAGCGCCGCCAGGTCGAGTGTGTAGATCTGCCTGTTCTTGAGCAGCTCGGGAACCTGATTCGCGGCGATCCGGGAGGCCAGGCCCTCGACGACGGCGGTCTTGCCGACGCCGGGCTCGCCGATCAGCACAGGATTGTTCTTCTGGCGCCGCGAGAGAATCTGCATCACGCGCTCGATCTCGGTCTGCCGCCCGACGACGGGGTCGAGCTTGCCCTCGGTGGCCATCTTCGTCAGGTTGCGGCCGAACTGATCGAGGAGCTTCGAATTCTTGGTCTTCTCGCCCCCGGGAGGTGCGCCGGCGCCCGCCTGGCGGCGACCGGGTCCCGAAAGCATGCGGATGATCTCGTTGCGGATCTTCTCGGCGTCGGCATCGAAGTCGAGCAGGATGCGCGCTGCCACGCCTTCGTTCTCGCGGACGAGCCCGAGCAGGATGTGCTCCGTCCCGATGTAGTTGTGGCCGAGGGAGAGCGCCTCGCGCAGCGCGAGCTCGAGCACTTTCTTCGCGCGCGGCGTGAACGGAATCTGACCTGTCGTGACCTCGTCGCCCTGGCCGACGATGCGGGCGACCTGCGCGCGCACTTCCTCCACGGTGATGTCGAGCGACTCGAGCACGCGTGCCGCGAGTCCTTCCTCCTCGCGCAGCAGGCCGAGCAGGATGTGCTCCGTGCCGATGTAGTTGTGCTTCAGCGCCCGCGCCTCGTCCTGCGCGAGGACGACGACCTGGCGAGCCCGTTCGGTGAATCGCTCGAACAACCGTCGGCCCTCCTTTCATTTGTCGCCGGAGCAATCAATTCCCTTATCGGCAGCTCCAGACCGAAGGTGTAACCATCCTACCGGACAGGGTCGGGCTGCAAACCTCACCGCGGCTCCCACCGCGCCCGGACAGCGGCTTGAATCAGCGCAACGCCGGGAACAGGACGACGTCGCGAATCGTCTCCCGGCCGGTCAGCAACATGACGAACCGGTCGATCCCGAAGCCGAGCCCGCCCGTCGGGGGCATCCCGTAGGCGAGCGCCTCGAGGTAGTCCGGATCGCCGATCTCGCCGTCGACGTGCGCCGCCTGCATCGCGAACCGTTCCTGCTGGGTGGCGGCGTCGTTGATCTCGGAGAAGGCGTTTCCGAGCTCCATCCCGCCGGCGAAGTACTCGAACCGCTCCGTCAGCGTCGGGTCGTCGTCGGTGGCCCGGGCGAACGGTGAGAGCTCGACGGGGTAGTCGTACACGATCGTCGGCTGGATCAGCTCCGGCTCGACGAAGTGGCTGAAGGCGTGGTCGACGAGCTGCATCCAGTCGCGGTCGGCCTCGGTATCGACCTCCCGCTCCTTCAGCCGGGCGCGCAGCTCGGCCTCGTCGCGCGTCCAGAGCTCCTGTGCCTCGAGTGCCTCCGTGAAGCGCACCCTCTGCCACGGGGCCTCGAGCTCGATCACGTGACCGCGGAACCGAACGGTGGTCGTACCGAGCACCCGGTGCGCGACCGTCTCCACGAGCGATTCGATCCGTTCCATCGTGTCCCGATAGTCGGCATAGGCCTCGTACCACTCGAGCATCGTGAATTCCGGGTTGTGCTTGAACGAGACACCCTCGTTGCGGAAGTCCTTGCCGAGCTCGTAGACGCGCTCCAGACCGCCGACGATCAGCCGCTTGAGGTAGAGCTCGGTCGCGATCCTCAGGTAGAGATCCCGCTCCAGCTCGTTGTGGTGCGTGACGAAGGGCCGCGCGAAAGCACCTCCGTACCGCGGCTGGAGGACGGGCGTCTCGACCTCGATGAAGCCCTCGCCGTCGAGATACGACCGGACGGCGGCCACGATCTTCGACCTCAGCAGGAAATCGGCCCGCGTGTCCTCGTTGACGAGCAGGTCGAGGTAGCGCTTGCGGTAGCGGAGCTCGACGTCGGTGAGACCGTGAAACGTGTCCGGCAGCGGCTGCGTGTTGCGCGAGAGCAGCTCCACCGCGTCCGCAAGGAGCGACGGCTCACCGCGGCGTGCGCGGCCGGGATGTCCTGTCACTCCGACGACGTCGCCGAGCAGGACGTCGATCTCGCCCGTCTTCGCCGACTCGCAGATGACCTGGATCCGGCCGGATCGGTCGACGAGATCGAGGAAGACGAGCTTGCCCATGTCGCGGCGGGCCATCGCCCGGCCGGCGATCCGACGCACGCTGTCCGTCGACTGGCCGGCCTCGAGCGGCTCGCACGCCTCCCTGACGGCCGCGATCTCGTCCCGGTCCGGGAAGCGCTTGGGTGGTGTGTTCGAGCTCATCGGCAAGCCTGCCTGTCGCACTCCTGTCGGGCGCCTGGCGTCGCCCGCGGAGAGTGCGCGACGGTGGGGATAGTACGGGAGCTGCCGACTCGGAGAGGCGGCTGTGTGAGCCGTGCGCGGCGGCGGCCGGGCCGGCTCCCCTCAGTTGCGGCGACGGCCCGGAGGCGCGTCAGCGTCAGGCGGCCTTGATCTCCATGATCTTGTACTTGATCTTGGAGCCCTTCGGGGTCTTCACCTCGACCGTCTCGCCCTTCTTGTGCCCCATGATCGCGCGGCCGACGGGCGATTCGTTCGAGAGTCGATGCTCGGCGGGGTTCGCCTCGGCGGAGCCGACGATGTAGTACTCGATCGTCTCCTTCGCGTCGACGTCCCGGAGGCGGACGACGGAGCCGACCGAGACGACGCTCGTGTCGACGTTCTTCTTGTCGATCAGGCTGGCGTTGAGGAGGCGCTCCTCGAGCTGGGCGATCTTGTGCTCGAGCATCGCCTGCTCGTTCTTCGCATCGTCGTACTCCGCATTTTCGGCGATCTCGCCGAACTCGCGGGCGACCCGGATGCGCTCGGCGACCTCCCGACGTCTGTCGTTCCGGAGCAGATCCAGCTCCTTGACCAATTTCTTGTAGCCCTCGGGAGTGAGGAGCACTTCCTTCACGATCCGGCCTCCATGGTGCTCAGAAAGGACATCGGCCCGGTTCCGGGCCCAACGACGGTCGTGAAGGGTAGCTGTCGTGGCGGTCAACGTGCAACCCCGGCATCTACCATGGCCCGATGGAGATCGACCTCAGAGAAAGCTGGTTCATCGACTCGATCGAGGTTCCGAGCCGGCTCGTCCTCGCGCCGATGGCAGGGGTGAGCGTGCAGGCGTTCAGGCGCCAGGGGCGGCGGTTCGGGGCGGGGCTCGTCTGCTCGGAGATGGTCTCCTGTGCCGGGATCGAGCACAGGAACGAGAAGACACTCGGGTATCTGCGGGTTGCCTCCGACGAGCACCCGCTGGCGATCCAGATCTTCGGCTCCAACCCTGCCACCATGGCGGAGGCCGCGCGAATGGTGGAGGAGGCCGGGGCAGACCTCGTCGACATCAACTTCGGCTGTCCGGTGCGGAAGGTGACGAAGACCGGGGCGGGCGCGACGCTGCTCGACGATCCCGACCTCGCGTGCAGGATCGTCGCGTCCGTCGCGAACGCAGTCGACCTGCCCGTCTCGGTGAAGATGCGCCGCGGGCTGCGAAACGGCTCTCGCGACTGCCTCACGGTCGGCCCGATGCTCGTCGACGCAGGCGCCTCCGTGCTCACCCTGCACCCCCGCTCGGCGCAGCAGATGTACACCGGCACGGCCGATCACGACCTCACCACCGAACTGGTCTCGCTCGTCGACGTCCCGGTGATCGCGTCGGGCGACATCACCTCGCGCGCCCGGGCGCAGGCGGTTCTCGCCACGACCGGTGCTGCGGCGGTCATGGTCGGCCGCGCGGCTCAGGGAAACCCATGGGTGCTGCGCGAGATCATCGAGGCCGAGCCCGCCGAGCCGAGCCGGGAGGAGGTCGTCGCGGAGCTCGTCCTCTTCATCCGCGAGACCGTGCGTGAGCTCGGCGAGCGACGTGCATCCGGGTTCCTGAAGAAGTTCTACGGCTGGTACCTCGGGCACGGCAGGTTCCCACGTCCGTTCAAGCAGGAACTCGTCGTCCTCGACGCGACGGAGGAGGTCGAGCGGCGCCTGATCGCCGCTGCCCCGGGAGCGCTGCCGCTGATCGAACGGCTCGAGGCCGAGCTCCCGTCCGGCGACGAGGTCACGCTGGCGCTCCCGATCTCGGTCTTCGGCGGCGGCTAGCGCCCGGTCGGCTAGTCCGCGTGCGAGCCGGTGAATGCGGTGACCACACCGAGCCCCACGAAGACGGAGCCCGAGACGTAGCGTTGAATCTGTCCCCAGCGCCGGCTTCGACGAAGCGTCTCGCCGGCCGAGCCGGCGGCGAGCGCCCAGAGCGAATCGGTGACGAGACCGAGAACGATGAACGTCAGCCCGAGCACGAGCACCTGCAGCGAGGGCCGGCCGAGGTCACGGTGCACGAATTGCGGCAGGAACGCGAGGAAGAAGAGCGCGGTCTTCGGATTGAGCACGTTCACGACGACCCCTTCGGCGAAGTCGCGCCGGCGTCTGCGTGGAGGCCGGCGCTCGATGCTCTCGGCGGAGTCCGGCCGGGTGACGAGCGTGCGGATCCCGATCACGATCAGGTACAGCGCCCCGAGGACTTTGACGACCGTGAATGCCGTCGCGGACGTGACGAGGATCGCCGACAACCCGATCGTGGCGGCCGTCAGGTGCACGAGCGTACCCACGTGGATCCCGAGGACCGACGTCAACCCTGCGGAACGACCCTGGTGGATGCTCCGGGTCACGATGTAGAGGACGGCCGGGCCGGGCACTGCAAGAATCGCCAGCGCCGCGAGCGAGAACACCGCGAGCGTCTGCGGCTCGACGATCACGCGTTGCGCTCCCAGACGATGCGCAGCCCGTCGAGTGTGAGGTGCCTGTCGACATGCGAGATCGATTTCGAGTACGGGGCGACGAGTTCGGACAGACCTCCGGTCGCGACCACCTGGGCCTCGACGCCGAGTTCGCCACGAATGGCCGCGACGATGCCGTCGACCTGGCCGGCGAATCCGTAGACGACGCCAGACTGGAGTCCGCCGACGGTCGTCTTGCCGATCACGCTCGGGGGTGCGACGTAATCGATCGTGACGAGCCGCGCGGCCCGGGCGAAGAGCGCCTCCATCGACGTCTCGATTCCGGGCGCGAGGACACCGCCGAGGTACTCCCCGGCAGACGACACCACATCGAAGTTCGTCGACGTGCCGAAGTCCACGACGATCACCGGCGCCCCGTAGCGCTCCCTCGCCGCGACGGAGTTGACGATGCGGTCCGGCCCAACCTCCCGCGGATCGTCGTACCGGATCGGCACGCCTGTCTTGACGCCCGGTCCGACGACGAGGATGGGGGCTTCGGCCCAGCGCAGAGCGAGCCGTTCCCATTCGCGAATCAGCGTCGGAACGGTCGACGAGAGGCAGATCCCGTCGACGGCGTCGAGATCGAGCATCCCGCCCAGCAACACCCCGAGCTCGTCGCCCGTCCTGGCGCGATCCGTCGCCAGCCGCCAGTCGTCCGTGAGCTGCTCGCCGTCGTACATACCGAGGACGGTTTGCGTATTGCCGACGTCGACCGCGAGGAGCACGTGAGCTTCGTCCGAGACGAGGGCCTGGCCCTGTTCGCCTAGACGGCTTCCTCGTCGTCCGGAAGTGTCTCGCCGAGACGCTCGGCGAGCGATTGCGCGGTGAGCTTGGGCTCGTCGCCCTCGCCGCGCAGCTCCTCCACGGTCATGTCACCGGACGTGTAGACCTCGGCGCGCGGAATCATCCGCGTCGGCCGGTTCTTGTCCCACACCCAGACGTCCTCCATCTGGAGATGGAAGAACGGGTAGCTGGCCTGCGGCGCCACCTTCAGTTCGAGCCGGTTGCAGAGATACGTGGCGTCCTGCGTCAGGATGCAGTAGCGGAAGAGGCCGAAGACCGCGGTGTACTCGCGCTTCAATTCGAGCTCGAGTTTCGCCTCGAACTCGTCGAGCTCGTCGAGATGGCTCATGAGGACGATTCTAGTCGGCGGAGGAGGTCGCGAACGGGCCCGCGCCCGGGCACGACGAGCGCCGGCTCGAGCTCGGCCAGCGGCTCGAGCACGAACGCCCGCTCGTGCAGGCGCGGGTGCGGCACCGTCAGCCCCGGCTCGTCGAGGGTGATGTCGTCCATGAGAAGCAGGTCGAGGTCCACCGTTCGCGGACCGAAGCGCGGCCCGTCACGCACCCGGCCGAGCTCGCTCTCGACGGCGAGCAGGCTCTCGAGGAGGGCGTGGGGCGAGAGCGACGTCTCGATCAGCGCCGCGCCGTTGAGGAAGCGCGGCTGGTCGAGATACCCGACGGGGTCGGTTTCGCGCAGCGTCGAGACCCTGACGACGTCGATCCCGGGCTGCTCGCGAAGCAGTGCGAGTGCGCGTTCCAGCGTGGCGGCCCGGTCACCGAGATTCGCCCCGAATCCGATGAATGCGCGCCCCACCTCTCCACCTTAAACGCCTGCTTACACCGCCGAAGGCAGAAGTACGTAGAACTAGTGGATGCGCCGCTCGACCACCATCGCGATCACATGGGCCGCGGTCCTCGCGGCCGCCGCCGTGAGCGTGCCGGCGCCGGCCGGCGCCGGCGCGCGATCACCCGGTTCGACGCTCGTCGAGCTTCGTCCCGAGGCGCGATGCCGGGAGGCCGCTTACATCGTGCAGGCGGGCGGCACGATCGTCGCCCCGTCGCTCGGCCTCTACCGTCTCTCGGACGCCGACGCCGAGACGGTCGTCCCGGCTCTCGCGGCGCGAGGCAGCCTGCTGCTTGCCACTCCGAATCGGCTCGTCGGCACGCTCGCCGCCAGCGACTTCGGGGATCCGCTCGTGCCGACGGAGTGGTGGCGCGCGACGATCGGTGTCGCGGGGCTCACACCTCCCCCGCCCGGCCGCCCCGTGACCATCGTCGACTCGGGAATCGACGTCTCCCATCCCGACTATCTCGGACGCGCCAACACGGAAACGCTCAACGCACAGGAGCCGGCGCCGATCGGGGGCGAGCACGGCACTGCGGTCGGTTCGATCATCGCGGCGCCGGTCAACGGCGTCGGTCTCGTCGGGATCTACCCCGAGGCCGTGCTTCGCTCATGGGATGCGGCGCTCGGCGGCGGCACGATGCTCGAGACCGGTCAGATCGTGCAGGGAATCCTGGCCGCCGCGAATGCCGGTCCGGGCGTGATCAACCTCAGCCTGTTCGGGGAGAACGAGGTCGTCGTGCAGCAGGCGATCAACCAAGCCGTCCGAAAGGGATCCCTGATCGTCGCCGCCTCGGGCAACGAGGGCGGCGCGGGCAGCCCGCTCGGGTACCCGGCGAGCTACAACCATGTGCTGACCGTGGCAGCGACGGACCGCCAGAACCGGGTGACCGCGTTCTCGAGCAGGTCGCCGTTCGTCGACCTCGCCGCTCCGGGCGTCGGCATCCCCATCGCGACCACCGTCGACAACGGCTGGCACGTCGGTGACGGAACGAGCTACGCCGCTCCCCTCGTCTCGGGTGCGAGCGCGTGGGTCTGGACAGCTCGGCCCGAGCTCGACGCGACCCAGCTGTTCGAGGTCATGCGCCGTTCAGCGGTCGACATCGAGGCACCGGGGCGGGACGACGCGTCCGGCTTCGGCCTGCTCGACGTCCCGGCCGCGCTCTCCTACCCCGTCCCGATCCGCGATCCGCTGGAGCCGAACGACGATATCGACTTCGTCCGGCCGGGCGGCTTGTACGACAACGGGATTCCACCCCTGACCTCCCCGACGCGAGCGAGGAATACCGTCAATGCCCGGCTCGACCTGACCGAGGATCCGAGCGACGTCTACCGGGTCTGGCTCCCGAAGAACGGACGCATGACGGCGACGCTCGGGAGCACCGCCAACGTGGATCTCACCCTCTGGTCGCAGGGGACGCTCAAGATCGGCGGCCAGGTCAACCGAAACCGGCTCGCAGCCACCGCCCGCCCCGGCCCGACAGAGGAGCTGAGCTTCCTGAACAGGGGCGCCGGCCGCTACGCGTACTTGGCGGTGACATGCGGACCGGACGTCCGCGAAGCGACGTATCGCCTCCGTCTCTTCGGATCGAGCTACGTCCTCCGGAGCTCGGTCGACACGGCTGCGAAGTCGACGGGAGGATCGAGGGTCACGTCAGGCTTCCGGACGCGGACGCGGACCGCGCTCACGGGCCAGCCGTCGAGGAGCGCCTCGGCGAGCGCCGCCGCGAAGCTCTCGAGCAGCTGGTACGCCCTTGCGTCCGAGACCTCTCTGACGCGGGCGACCACTTCGCGATAGTCGACGGCGTCCTCGATCCTGTCGCTCTTTGCGGCCCGCTCCTCGTCGAGGTCGAGCTCGACGTCGACGAGGAACCGCTGTCCATCGCGCCGCTCCTCCGCGAGCACCCCGTGGTAGCCGTGCAGCACGATGCCGAACAGCTCGATCGTCACGCAAGGCTCCCGCGCTCGACGGCCGCGGCGACGGCGAGCGCCTCCACGTGCGGCGCGACGTCGTGGGCGCGAAACAGCGCCGCCCCGCGATCGAAGGCCGCGACGGCAGCACCGACGGACGCAGCGGTCGAGCCGACGCCTCCGTCTCGATCACCGGTGATGCGGGCGAGCGTGCTCTTCCGCGAGAGCCCGACGAGCACCGGGGGACCGATCCTGCAGATCCGCTCGAGGCCGCGGATGAGCTCGAGATTCTGGTCGGGCGTCTTGCCGAAGCCGATTCCCGGGATCGAGGCAGACGTGATCCTCGGGGATTCCCGCTGCCACCGCGGCCGCGAGTCGTTCCTCGAGGAACGCGGCCACCTCTCCGACGACGTCGTCGTACCGCGGCTCGGCCTGCATCGTGCGAGGCTGTCCTTGCATGTGCATGAGGCAAACGTATGCTCCCGCGTCGGCGATCGCACCTCCGAGAGCCGGATCGGCTCGCAGCGCGGTGACGTCGTTCACGAGCGCTGCCCCGAGCTCGAGCGCCCGTCGAGCGACCTCGGCCTTCGACGTATCGACGGAGAAGGGGACGCCCGAGAGCTGCTCCAGCACGGGTACGACGCGGCGAAGCTCCTCGTCCAGCGAGACACCGTCGGAGCCGGGCCTCGTGGACTCGCCGCCGATGTCGACGAGAGCCGCTCCCTCCGCCAGGAGCCTGCGCGCCGTCGCCACCGCGGCGCCCGGTCCGACGTTCTCTCCCCCGTCCGAAAAGCTGTCCGGCGTGACGTTGACGACCCCCATCACGGACGGGCGCTGCCAACACTCCGCTAGCGGGACACGTCTCACAGGTCGTGGAGGGTAGCGAGATGCGACACCCCCGATGGCGCGGCCCACTCGGCTTGGCGGCGCTCGTGCTGCTCCTCGTGGCCGTCGCCGTCGCCTCGACGGGGTCGGTCCCCGACGGCGGCGGCGGGGCGCGGGCGCCGTCCGACCGGCTCCTCGACATCGCGATCAGCCTGTTCCTCGTCTGGATGGCGCTCGGCGTCGTTCTCCTGGTCTATCTGCTGGTTCTCCGCAAGGGAGCGCTGGCCGAGGTGGCGGCGACGCGACGGAGGCGCCGGCCCCGCGCGACCTTGGCGGCCGTCGTGCTCGGGTTCGGCCTCCTCGCGCTCTTCGTGCGGTGGGTCTGGGTCGACGGCGGCGTGCCGCAGCGCCTCACGGGCGGGCTCAGACCGGGGTCGGATGGTGCGACGACCGCCGGGGCGAACGCCGCCGACGAGTATCGGCCGGAGTTTGCGACCGGTCCAGTCCTCGTCGTCCTCGGCCTCCTCGTCGTCGCGATCGCCGCGTGGATGATCGCGTACCGGGCGCGCCGACGCCGGCTCGCGCCCCCGCCGGCATCGCTCGAACCGGCGCTCGCCGACGTGCTCGAAGAGACGCTCGACGATCTGCGGGCCGAAACGGATCCCAGGCTGGCCGTCATCGCCGCCTACGCCCGAATGGAGCGCGCGCTCGCCGCATTCGGGCTGCCGCGCAGCCCCGCGGAGGCACCGGACGAGTACCTCGAGCGGATCTTCACCGACCTCGAGGTGAGCAGGCGGGCGACATCCCGCTTGACGGCGCTGTTCGCATGGGCGAAGTTTTCGGGACACGATGTGGCGCCGGCGATGAAGCAGGAGGCAATCGAGGCGCTCGAGGCGGTGCGCGAAGAGCTCCGGGCGGCCGAAGTCGCGGCCGAGCAGCAACGTGCACTGGCGCTTGCCGAGTTGCGGGAGCGGGCGGATCCACGATGAGGCGCGCCTGGCGCGTGGCGGAACTCGTCGTGCTGCCGACCATCGGCCTCGGCGCCGCGCTCGTCATCGCTCCGGGCCGCGCCGAGCAGGCCTTCCACGTCTGGCTCCTCGTCGTCCTCGGCCTCGCCGCGTTCGCGTTCATCGGAATCGTTGGCTCCGCGTACCCTCGCACGCCGTCACCGTTCGACGCGAGCCTTCGGCCGCCGCCCGCGGCCGTCGGCCGACCCGAATCCCTGCTGCGCCTCGAGCGTGAGGTCACCATCGCTGTTTCCTCGGACCTCGACGTGCACCAGCGGCTGCGCCCTGCTGTCGCGGGGCTCGCGACGGGATTGCTCGCGTCGCGACGGGGCATCGACCTCGAGCGTGATCCCGAACGGGCACGCGCAGAGCTCGGCGAGGACGTCTGGGCCCTCGTCCGGCCCGATCGCCCCCACCCTTCCCGGGACCTCGGAGGCGGCATCGACGCGGCCGCCCTTACGCGAATCGTCGAGTCCCTGGAGCGAATCTGATGGAGATGGAGCTCCGAGGAGCTGGCGAGGCTCGGCGGTCGTCTCCTCGACGAGATCGAGCGAGCCGTCGTCGGCAAGCGCGAGCAACTCGAGCTCGTGCTCCTCGGGGTGCTCGCCGACGGTCACGTCCTGCTGGAGGACGTCCCGGGACTCGCAAAGACGCTGACTGCACGCTCGTTCGCCCAGGCGAGCGGACTCGGCTTCAGTCGGGTGCAGTTCACGCCCGACCTCCTCCCTGCCGACGTGACGGGCTCGTCGATCTGGAACCAGCGTGACGGCGACTTCGAATTCCGCCCTGGCCCGATCTTCACCCACCTCCTGCTCGCGGACGAGATCAACCGCGCCCCGCCGAAGACCCAGGCTGCGCTCCTCGAGGCGATGCAGGAACGGCAGGTAACCACGGACGGCATCACGCGACCACTGGAGCGGCCGTTTCTCGTGCTCGCGACGCAGAATCCGATCGAGTACGAAGGAACCTACCCCTTGCCGGAAGCCCAACTCGACCGGTTCATCCTCAGGACCGGGTTCGGCTATCCCGACGCGGCGGCGGAATGGGAAATGCTCGCAAGACGGATCGAACGACGAGACGACGAAGTCGCGATCGAGCAGGTGATCGATCGCGAGACGCTGATCCGGATGCAAGCGGCCGTCGAACTCGTGCACGTCGATCCCTCTGTCGGCCGCTACATCGTGGACATCGTGGCGGCGACGCGCGACAGCACGAATCTCGCGGTCGGAGCGAGCCCACGCGGCAGCCTTGCGCTGCTCAAGCTTTCGCGCTGCCGCGCAGCGCTCGCCGGGCGCGACTTCGTCACCCCCGATGACGTCAAGGCGGTCGCGGTTCCGGCCCTGGCCCACCGACTCGTCCTCAAGCCCGAGCTCTGGGTGCAGCGTCGGTCGGGTGAGGACGTCGTGCGGGAGACGCTCACAGCAGTGCCGACGCCCCCGGCCGAGGACGTGGCACCGCCGGCCGGCACGTGACGCCCTTCGCGTCGCCGCGTCTCGTTTCGTACCTCGGCCTCGCGGCACTCGGACTCCTCGTGGCGCTCGCCCTGCGACGGGCCGAGTTCGTCGTCGTCGCGGCCCCCTTCGCCCTCGTGGTCGCGGCGGGCCTGTTGCTCGAGGTGCAGCCGACAGGTGCGAGCGTGGCTCACGATCGATCGCGAGCGCGCCATCGAGGACGACGAGATCCACGCGACGATCGAACTGAACGCGGAGACCCTGATCGATCTCCTCGAACTGCATCTCGTGCTGCCCCGGGGGATCACTCTCGTGGGCGGGGAGAACCCATGCGGTCTCCGCCTCCGGGCGGGCGAGGAGCGAACGGTGGCGCTGACGCTCCGCTGCGATAGGTGGGGCTCGGTCGAGCTGGGCGACATTCGCCTGCGCGCGCGCGGCCGGGTCGGGATGCTCGTGTGGGAGGGTCGTCTCCAGGTGCCCCACCCGGTGCAGATCTATCCCCGCCCGGAGCTGCTTCAGGATCTCGTCGCACCGCTCGAGACACAGCTCGCAACCGGCGATCTCGTGGCCCGCGTCCGTGCAGACGGGCACGAATTCGCCGATACGCGGGACTTCGTCCCGGGCGACAGGCTGCGCTCGGTCAACTGGCGCGCGACGGCTCGACGCGGCAACCTGATCGTCAACGAGCGGCACCCTGACCGCAATGCCGACGTCGTGCTCTTCCTCGACAGCTTCGCCGAGGCCCGCTCCGGGGCCGAGGGGGACGGCACGCTCGAGCGTGCCGTCCGCGCAGCGGCAACCCTTGGCGCGCATCATCTCGAACGCCGCGATCGCGTCGGGCTCGTCACCTTCGGCGGTGTCCTCCGCTGGCTCGAGCCGCACGGCGGCCTCGTCCAGCGCTACAGGCTGATCGACGCATTGCTCGAAACGGGCGTCGAGTTCAGCTACGCGTGGAAGGACGTCAACATCATCCCGGCCCGCACGTTGCCACCGAAGGCACTCGTGATCGCCGTGACGCCGCTGCTGGACGACCGATCGACGGCCGCGTTGTTCGACCTCCGGGCCCGCGGACACGATCTCGCGATCGTCGAGGTCTCGCCCGAGGAGGACGCATCGCCGGGGGATGGACTCGATGCGCTCGCCTTCAGGATGTGGGTGTTGCGGCGCGCGGAACTCAGGGCCCGCTTCGAGGGCTCTGGGATCGCCGTTGCGCGCTGGAACGACGAGATCCCTCTCGCCGCCGGACTCGAGGGGGTGAGGGCATTCCGTCGCCGCGCGCGATTCTCACGCCGGTAGCACTCGGAACCGCCTCGGTCGCCGGCGCGGTGGTCCTGACCGGCTGGCTCGCGCTCGTCGCCGGGCCTGACGCGACCCGACCCGTCGCCGCGATCGGCGGCCTCGCCGTCGTCGTCCTGGCCGGAACGCTCGTGGTCGGGCGTCCCGAGGGAGTCGTCGCCGCGCTGGCGCTGCTCGGAGGGTGTTACGCAATCATCCTGCTCGTCGACGAGCCACCGCTCGACGTCCGGTCCGCAGTCGTCGGTGCGGCGTTACTCGTGGTCGGGGAGCTCGCGCACCTCTCGCTCGCCGCGCGATTGACCGTCACGACCGAGGCCGACGCGGTGGCGCGGAGAATCGGGTTCGTGGCGGTGCTCGCGATCGGCGCGCTGGCAGTCGGCATCGTCGTCCTCGCCCTCGTCGACCTGCTGAGCGCGGGAGGCGTCGCAGTCGAAGCGATCGGAGCCGCCGCAGCCGCGAGCACGATCGGTCTCCTCGCCCTCGCAGCACGCGATGCCGGCAAACGGCACTAGCGCCCGGAGCTCCCTTCTAACCCTGGCGCCCGGCTGAAGCCGGCACACGCCCCTCCGAGAGCAGGCGTGCAACCAACATCGGGAACATCGCGGGGAACCCTCGGTTCCCGCTCGTGTCGCGAGGTGCGATCCCCGCTCGGAGAGTTCAGCCCTGCGGGCGAATCAGCCGGCGGCGCCCTCGGGGGGCGGCTGCATGGCAGCACCCGGGATCGTGCGCGGAGCCGGCCGCAGCGCCGGCTTCTTCTCCGGCGTCTCGGCGACCGGCGTCTCGACGGGGATCACCTCGTCGGGGAAGACCGTGGCGGGGTCCTCACCGGCAAGGAGCCGCTCGAACTGATCCTTGTCGACGGTCTCGCGTTCGATGAGGAGCAGTGAAAGGTTGTGGAGCTCGTCCATGTGCTCACGCAGGACCCGCGTCGCGGTGTCGTGCGCCTCTTCGATCACGCGACGGATCTCGTCGTCGATCTCGCGCGCGATCTCGTCGGAGTAATCCGGCGCCGAGCCCATGTCCCGACCGAGGAACGGCATGTCGTGGTCACGGCCGAGCACGCGCGGACCGAGCTTCTCGCTCATGCCGAAGCGCATGATCATCTGCTTGGCCGTGTGGGTGACCTTCTCCAGGTCGTTGGCAGCGCCGGTCGTGACCTCGTGGAACACGAGCTCCTCCGCGGCGCGACCGCCCAGGGTCATCGCCATCTGATCCATCAGCGTGCCCTTGGTCGTCAGGTACCTGTCCTCGCTCGGCAACGAGATCGTGTACCCCAGTGCCTGGCCGCGACTGACGATCGAGATCTTGTGCACGTCGTCCGTGCCCTCGAGGAAGTAGCCGACGAGCGCGTGCCCCATCTCATGGTAGGCGGTGATCTTGCGCTCCTTCTCGGAGAACAAGCGCGACTTCTTCTCGGGCCCTGCGATGACCCGCATGATTCCTTCCTCGAGTTCGTTCTGCCCGATCGTCTTTTCGCCGCGACGAGCCGCGAGCAGCGCGGACTCGTTGATCACGTTGGCGAGATCCGCACCGGTGAAGCCGGGTGTCTGAGCAGCGAGAACGTCGAGGTCCAGTTCCTTGCCGAGCGGCTTCCCCTTCGAGTGCACTTCGAGGATGTCGCGGCGCCCCTTGCGGTCGGGCCGATCGACGACGATCTGCCGGTCGAAGCGACCCGGGCGCAGAAGCGCGGGGTCGAGGATGTCCGGACGGTTCGTCGCCGCGATCAGGATCACGTTGTCCTTCTGCTCGAAGCCGTCCATCTCGACGAGCAGCTGGTTCAGGGTCTGCTCGCGCTCGTCGTGGCCGCCGCCCATGCCTGCACCGCGATGGCGTCCGACGGCGTCGATCTCGTCGATGAAGATGATGCACGGGCTCGCCTGCTTCGCCTGTTCGAAGAGGTCGCGAACGCGCGATGCGCCGACGCCCACGAACATCTCGACGAAGTCGGAGCCCGAGATCGAGAAGAACGGGACGCCTGCCTCGCCGGCCGTCGCGCGCGCGAGCAGCGTCTTGCCGGTGCCGGGCGGCCCGTAGAGGAGGACGCCCTTGGGGATCCGGGCCCCGAGCGCCTGGAACTTCTTCGGGTTCTCGAGGAACTCCTTGATCTCGTGGAGCTCCTCGACTGCCTCGTCGGCGCCGGCGACGTCCTTGTACGTGACCTTCGGCGAATCCGGCGACATCCGCTTCGCCTTACTCTTGCCGAAGCTCATCACCTTCGACCCGCCCCCCTGCATCTGGTTCATGAGAAAGATCCAGAAGGCGACGAGCAGCAGGATCGGTAGCAGCCCCGTCAGGAGCGCCACCCACGTCGACGTGCCCGTGCCCTTCGAGTCGAACTTGACGTTGTTCTTCGTGAGGATGTCCTGGAACTGAATCTGTGCCTGCGGCGTCGGGTAGTTCACCTTGACCTTCTGCCCGGAGTCGAGCATCGCGGTGATCGCCTGGCGATTCGGGGTGAAGGTGACGTCGGAGACGTTCCCCTGCTGCGCCTGCGCGATGAGCTCCGAGTAGGTGAGCTTCGCCTGGTTGTCGTTCTTCGGAATCAGCGTCTGGCTCGCGAGGTACACGAGCACGACGATCACGACGAGCGGGAACAGCGCGCTACGAAAAAAGCGGTTCAAAGTACTCCGGAGGGTAGCAGCGTGGGTCGAGGGAACAGCCGGCGCGGGCCGGGCTTCCACCTCCCCTAATGCGCTGCTCCAGGGACGAGATCCGGGTGGAGAACGCCGACATACGGGAGGTTCCGGTAGCGCTCAGCGAAATCGAGGCCGTAACCGATCACGAACCGATTCGGGATCTCGAACCCGACGTAGCGAACCGGGACCTCGATCTCCCGGCGCGACGGCTTGGTCAGGAGGGCGCAGACCTCGAGCGAGGCCGGCTTGCGCGCCTGGAGGTTGCGCATCAGATACGACAGCGTCAGGCCCGAGTCGATGATGTCCTCGACCACGAGGACGTCGCGCCCCGCAATGTTGATGTCGAGGTCCTTGAGAATTCGAACGACGCCCGACGAGTCGGTCGCTGCTCCGTAGCTCGAGATCGCCATGAAGTCGATCTCACACGGGATCGACAGCTCCCTCATCAGGTCGGCCATGAAGAAGACGGCACCCTTCAGCACGCCCACGAGCAGCAAGTCGCGCCCGGCGTAGTCCGCAGAGATCTCCACCCCGAGCGCGCCGACGCGATCTCGAACGGCGGTCTCGTCGATGAGAATCTCTCCGACGCCCTGGTCGACTCCGGTCATCGAGCCTCCCGCCGTGCCGTGACGACACCTTCCCAACCGGGAGCCACGGCGACACCAGGAACTGCGACCACCTCACCATCATGAACGACGACCGGCCACTCGTCGCGTTCGTGTCTCGGCACCTTCGCGTCCACGAGAAGATCCTGCACCTTCTTGCGGCGTCCCGCCAGGTGATCGCCCGGTAACCGCGAACGCACCTCGAGATCGAGCCGGTCTGCCTCGATCGTCCAGGGGCCCCACTCGACGGTTCCGTCGAGACGGAGCGTGCCGTACTCGCGAACGGCCCGGATGCCGTTGCCGAGATCCGCAGCCCTCGTCCCGGCACGAGACTCGAGCAGGTCGACGAGCGCGGCCTCGAGCTTGCGCGGCAGCCGCGGCCGCTCGTCGCCGAGCGCGAGCAGGTTCGCGTCGGCCCCCGGATGCAGCCGGCGCAGGAGCGGGAGGATCTCGGTGCGGATCAACCCACGGGCCGTATCCGGATTCGTCGCGTCGGTTCGCACCGGCACGTCGTGGTCTGCGCAATAGCCCGCCGTTTCCTCACGCGTCACGGTGAGGAGCGGGCGCACCACCCCGTCCTCGCGCCGCGGCTTGATCCCACGTGTCGACCCGCTCGAGACGATGCGGTAGAGGACGGTCTCGATCTGATCCGTCGCGGTGTGGCCGGTCGCGCGAAGCCCGAGGCCTTCGGTGGCGGCGTATCGGAGGTCGCGCATGACTGCCTCTTTACCCGCGGGCTCGACCTGGATAACGCGGGCGTCGAGAACGGTGGCGCAATGCTCCGCGTCTGCATCAGCAGCAGCGCCCCGCACACCGTGATGGACGTGAACTGCACTCACGTCGTATCCGAGCGTGCGAAGGGCGTGCCAGAGGCAGGTGGAGTCGGCACCGCCCGAGACGAGGCACGTGACGCGACCCCCCGGCTCGAGCAGCTCCTTGGAGCGAATGAACATCTCGATGCGCGAGCTCAACGTCGTCACACCCGCAGTGTGACGGATCTCTCGGTGGTCCTACTTGGGCTTCAGCGTGGTCGCGTCCACGATCTGGTCGGCAGGTGGAAGCTCGAGCTCGAGCGGCTGCCCGTAGTCGAAGACCTCCACGGTGAGACGTGCATTCGCTTCGCCGAGGAGGGGTTGCTTGGCCGCCAGTTCGATGGACAGCTTCCTGATCCGCTGGTCGGCGTCGATCCAGATCTCGAGCGGGAGCTCGCTCAGGGCGGACTGGAGCGTCTCGTCCAGCCCCCCGAGACTCTGCCGCTGCGCGTCGGGAACGAGCTCCGTGATCTTTGCGGCATCGAGGGTCGTCCGGTAGTGGCTCGTCTCGACCCCCCGCACGTCCTCGCTCCCGACGGCCTCGATCGGACCCGAAACGGCCTTGAGCAGCTCGAAGACGTCGCTCGGAGCGGTCTTTGTCAACGAGCCGAGCTGGCCCAGCTGACCGGCCTCGACGTTCGAAAGCTCTTTCGCGTCGATCTTGATCCACGTCTTGCCGGCCGGCAATTCCTTCGCGAGCAACGGGAACCGCGCGTACGCCGTGTCGCCGTCCTGGATGATCTCGAGCTTCCAGTCGTCCGGACTGCCGAGATCACCGCTCGGCGTGCCGCCCAGTTGGGCGCCGAATGCCTTGACGAGCTCTGTGACCGACGAGAGATCGAGGTTGAGCTGCGCACGCTTTCCCGGAGTGTCGAAGGCGCCGTCCGCACTGAAGCTCACGGGACCGTCGGCACCCGGCAGCGTCAAGTCGAAGGTGAGAGCGAAACGCGCCGAGTCGACGGACGCACTCCGCTCGGCGACCTGCGTCAGGCTCGTGAGTTCCGGCGCGACGCCGGACGAGCCGGCGCAGCCTGCGGCAACCGTCGCCAGCAGGGCAACGACGACAGCGACCAGCGTCCGAGAGCGGTGAAAGGCCATGACGCCAGTATGCATCGGCCACCCGGCCTGATGTCGTGATCCACCAAACGGGGTAGTGCTCAGGGGGCGGAGGAGACCTCGAACGACGGCCGAGCCGCCCACTCCCTGAGCGTCAGAGCCGCCTTCTCGACAGCGGCTCGGTCAAGCCGATATGACGTCGCGTGCGGGACTCCCCGCAGCCGCTGGGCGGGAGATCTACCGTCCGCGGCATCGAGGACGTAGCGCACCGGGAGGCCGTGGCTCACGGCCAGAACCACCTTCTCCGGGCGCCGCAGCAGGGCATCGAGCCCGTCGGCAAGCCGTGACGCAGTGTCCGTGCGCGCCTCGCCGCCGCCCGGGGCCTGGACCTCCGGCCCGGTTGCCCACGCCCAGGCGCGGTACTCGCCCAGCGTGCCGCCCTCGAACGAGCCGAACCGGATCTCGTCGAGGAGAGGTTCGACGACGGACGGAACCGTCCGTTCCGACAGCGCGAGTGCGAGCGTTTCCCGCGCGCGGAGGAAGCTCGAGCTCACGCCGAGGTCGACCGGCTCCGACGCGAGGAGACGGGCGAGTGCCTGCGCCTCGGCGATCCCCGTCTCCGACAGGCCGAGCCCCGGCGGCACGCCGTTGACGACATCGTCGAGGTTGGAGACGGCGTGCGCGTGACGGACGAGGATGAGACCGATCACAGGAGCACGGAGCGGTAGTCGAGCACGTGGTGCATGCCGACCGACTCGTAGAGGCGGATCGCGGCCGCGTTCTCCGCGCGCACGAAGAGACAGACTGCGGGTGTGCTCGTGAGGAGCAGCCGGATGAGGTCTCGGAGCGCGCGCCCCGCGTAGCCCCGCCGGCGCGCCGGCGGATCCGTCCAGACCTGCTGGAGCTGCACCGCGCTCGGCGTCCATGCAGACGCCTCTGCCTTGAAGCGGATCACGCCCCCCTCGACCCACACCCAGGAGCGCCCCTCGTCGATCTGGGTTCGCGTGCGCCAGCGGAAGCCGCTGGGATCTCGCTTGAGCGGATCGACGCCGAGCTCCTCGTGATGGGCAGCGGCACACGACGGCAGCAGCAGATCCAGGTCGCCGACGGTGGCGGGCCGAAGACCGGTTCCCCCGTCGGGTGGGGGGTCGGTGATGACGTACACGGGTTGGCCCGGGCGATCGAGCCTGGGCGGGGAAAGCCTCCTCCTCGCGCCTTCCCAGAGGGCGGAGACGGCACCTTCCTCGCCGATCAGCATGCGCACACCGGATTTCCGCGCGAGGTCGGCGAACGCCTCGCAGCCCGATCCGGACGGAACGACGTTGCTGCCGTAGTGGCACAGTGCCGTGAGCTCGCCGTCGCGACCGGGGAGCGCCGCGAAGCGTCCCTGTGCTCGCCGGGCGACGTCCTCGAGGAAGACCCGCTCGATCGGCGAGGCGGCGCAGAATCGGAGGATCTGCTGCGTCGATGGCTCGATCACGCGAGAACGCACGCCCGAACTCTATGCAGGCATCAGCGTGGGCGAGTCGCGTAGGCTTCCGACCATGCCAATTCACGTGCGTGCCAATCCGGGCGACTACGCAGCAGCGTGTCTCCTTCCCGGCGATCCGCTCCGGGCGAAGTACATCGCGGAAACGTTCCTCTCCGATGTCGTCCAACGCAACGGCGAGCGCGGGATGCTCGGTTTCACGGGCACCTTCGACGGCAAGCCGGTGTCCGTGCAGGCCAGTGGGATGGGATGCCCGTCTGCCGCGATCGTGATCGAAGAGCTCGTCCAACTCGGGGTCGAGAAGATCATGCGCGTCGGAACCTGCGGCGGCCTCCAGGCGGACATGGCGATCGGAGACCTCGTCATCGCGCTCTCCGCGACGGGGGCAGACGCGACGTCGTCTCATTACGTCGCCAACGAGCCCCACGCTCCCACAGCGGACTTCGGTCTCGTCCACGAAGCGGTGCATCAGGCGAAGCATCTCGGCAAGCCGGTCCGCGTCGGGCCGATCGTCTCGAGCGACATCTTCTACAACCCCGACACCGGCCTGGCCGGCCGCTGGTCCGACCGTGGCATCCTCGCGGTCGAGATGGAAGCCGCCGTGCTCTTCACGCTCGGCGCGCTTCGGAAGATCAGGACCGGCTGCATGCTGATCGTCAGCGACGTGATCGTCGAAGGCGAGTTCGTGCGGATCAGCGACGAGGACATGCGAAAGGCCGTCGACGAGATGACCGAGCTCGCCCTTCACACCGTGACGGCATAACCGGCGCGGAGCCGCTTCCGTGAGCTCGACGGTCATCCTCGTCAACCCTGCTGCCGCGAACGGCGCGACGGGACGACGGTGGCCCGAGATCGCTCATCAGGCTGCCGGAGTCGGCCTCGAGGGCGATGTTCTCATCAGCGAGCGGCGCGGACACCTGGCGGAACTCGCGCACGCCGCCGCGACGAGCGGAGCCGGTCTTCTCGTCGTCGTGGGCGGTGACGGCTCTCTCCACGAAGTCGCAAACGGCCTCGCCGACCTGCCCGAGGCGCCGCCTGTCGCACTGATTCCGCGCGGCACCGGCGGGGACTTCGTACGAACGTTCGGTATTCCGGACGATGTCGCGGCAGCCTCGCGGATCGCCCTCGACGGTGACACCCGCTCCATCGACCTCGGCCGCGTCACCTACCGCGCGTGGGACGGTCACGAGGCAACGGGGCTGTTCGCGAACGTCGCGAGCGCGGGGATGAGCGGAGCGATCGCCCAGCGGGCGAACACCACGTCGAAGGCCCTGGGAGCGAAGATGTCGTATCTGTGGGCGACGTTCGCGGTGTTCTCGGGCTGGTCGGCGGTCGAGACGCGCCTGGCCGTCGACGGCGAGACGCGGAGCGGCTTGATGTTCGACGTCGTCGTCGCCAACGGCCGCTACTTCGGCGGTGGAATGAAGATGTGCCCGGAAGCCAGCCCCGACGACGGGCTGTTGGACGTGGTCACGATCGGGGACGTCACCAAACGCGACCTGGTGCTGACGATGCCGAAGATCTACCGCGGCACCCATCTCCCGCACCCGAAGGCGGAGGCCCTACGAGGACGCCTCGTCACGGTCGAGACGGACGAACCCGTTCCGGTCGAGCTCGACGGCGAGCAGCCCGGTACGACACCGGCGCGGTTCGACGTGCTGCCGGGCGCGCTGCGACTCCGCGTCCCGGCGGCCGCGCCTTCCGCATCGGACTGACGGGCTCACACCCGTCGAGCGCTACCCGTCAGCCCGAGGGCGGTGTCTTCGTCTTCTGGGCCCGCTTCAGCGCTGCCAGCTCTTTCTCGAGCTTCGCCACGCGCTTCTCGAGATCCTCGACGCCGCGGGCCTTCCTGCCGAGCTCATCGACCCGGGTGCGGAGGTCGTTCATCGCCCTGAGGGCCTTGGTTCCGCCTGGAAGGTCGGCAAGCTTCGCGATCGTCTGTTCGCCGCGGCCCGCGAGCCGGGAGAGAACGTCGCGTTCCTCCTGTTGGGTCTTCGTTGCGTCTGCCATGCCCGAGTCATACCACGTCGGAGCCGCGAGAACCGTATTGTTGCGCCGTGGCGGAGGGATTCGGGAGTGCCTACGACGTGCGCGTCCGCTTCGCCGAGACCGACGCACAGGGCATCGCGCACCACGCGTCGTACGTCGTCTGGCTCGAGGTCGCGCGCGTGGCATACCTCGCAGACCATGCAGGCGGCTACGGTTCGATTCGGGCCCGGGGAATCGAGGCGCTCACCGTCGGTGTCCGGGTGGACTACAAAGCGGCTGCCCATTTCGACGACGTCCTCACGATCTTCCTGCGGTGCGTGGACATCCGTGGCGCGCGCTTCAGATACGAGTACCGGGTCGAGCGCGCGGGCGAGCTCGTCGCATCAGCAGAGACGGATCACGCGACCGTCGATGCGACGACGCTTCAGCCGATTCGCGTGCCGCCGTGGTTCGTCGACGCGATCGCTACGGCTGAGGCGCGCCCGTAGCGGCGCCGGCGCTCGGCGATGCCGCGGCGGGGGCTGAGCTAGCGTCGGCCGGCTTCGTCGCCGCCGGACCCGTCTTGTCGGCGGAGGCCGTGTCCTTACCGGCTGCGCCAGCCTTCTTCGGGGGCTTCTTGGTGCCGACCCGGATCAGCGACGGCTCACCGACGTAGTACGAACGCCACGTGTTGTCGTACAGCAGCTTGCCGTCAGAGGCGTACACGAGTCGCTGCACACTCGTCTGGCGCGGCGGAGATCCGACCTCGTCGATCACGCGCTTTCCCTTTTCGAGCTCCGGATCGGCGATCTTCTCGACCGGGACCGGCACCCGTCGCGACGAGCGGCTGCGTCGTGCTCTCGACGCGACGATCGAGCTTCGTCCCGTAGAGATTGACGGTGAGTGATCCAGAACCGACGAATGTCCGCAGCAGAAGCCAGTGGCCCGTGTCGTTCGAGAAGCGCAGGTCGAGATACGGGTAGTCCACGGTGGCATCGCGGGCGAGTGGGTAGTGATCGATGTAGAGCGCGTGGTTCGCGCGCGACGTGATCGGCAGGCCGGCGTCGAACGCCGCGTTGAACACGGTCGTGGAGACCTGGCAGACGCCACCACCGAGGCCGTTCTGGAGCTCGCCGCTGATGATCACAGGTGCCTCCTGAAATCCCTTTGCAGCCGTTCGCTCACCCGTTGTGTCGTTGAACGAGAACGTCGCTCCCGGCTCGATGAGCGTGCCGTCGATCAGCTGAGCGACGAGTTGCACGTTGTGGAGCCTCCCGGGCGTGCCTCCGTACGTCGTCGAATAGGAGGCGACGACGTCCTTGATGCCCATCGTCTTCGCGACCGCGGTCGTGCGTTCCGGTTGCGGCAACCCGCACGACGAGCGTCGCGATGCGGTTGTCCGTGCTGAACGCAGCCGTCGCGATCGCCTTGGCGGAGGCCGGGACGTCGAGCGCGAGCCCGGGCTGAGACGGCTTGATCACGATCTTCCCGGCCGAGGTGAGCTGGAAGCGGGCGTCCTGCGGCGCGCGTGAGACATTCTTCGCCAGCTGCTGCAGGTACTTCTCGGCGTTGCGTCCACCGACCGCGACCTTCGTGGTTCCGCCCGCCGGAAGCTCGCAGCAGCGGCGCGATGCGCCAGCGCGGGACGCGCCACCGCGTCTCGCCGTAGACGAGCTGGATGGGCGCCGAGACGGCCGTGCGGGCCTGCTCAGCAGCCTCGGAGAGGTCGGAGCCCATCACGCGAGGCTGCGCGTCGGTGAAGGGCAGGGCCACCGTCGCTGCCGCGTTCGAGGCCCGCGAGAGACTGTTCGATCGTCGACCGCGCCTCGATGCGATCGAGCTTCCGGCCGGAGCGACCGTCGATGACCGAGAAGCTCAGGCCCTTTCGGACGAGACGCGCATCGACGCTCTTCACGTCGACTCTCTGCGCGATCTGCTCCAGCTTGTACGCGGTCGCGCCGTCGTAGGCCGTCACGTGCGGTGCGATGTCCGCGCCGGAGAGACGGATCCAGAGGCGCTTGTAGCCGCGTACCGGGCCGAAGCCGCTCCCGTCGTCCTCGGCTGCCGTCACGGCCGCGCGCCAGTCTGCCTCGACCCCGAGCTGTGATGCCGACACGGCAAACCTCTTGCCGGCGACCGTGAACGTGATCGGCACGCGCTCGACCTCCGCGGCGCGATCGCTCAAGACCTTGATCGCAGCGTTCGCGGTCAGGCCGCCCACGTCGACGCCGGCGATGGACGTTCCGGCCGCCAGCCTGGCCGACGACCCGGCAAAGGCGAGCCCGACGAGACTCGCGAGCAGGAGAAGACACGCCGCGAGAAATGCGGCCCTGCGCAGGGCAATCCGACGAAAGGATCGCTGGCGCACGCGGGGGCGGTAAATCGTCGTGTCGGAGCGCACGCGACCGCCCACTCTAGCGGAGCGGCCCGTTGTCCCACGTAAGGTTTTCGTCAGCTCAGGTAGATCTCTTTGGCGATCACGAGCCGCTGGATCTGAGATGTCCCCTCGTAGATCTGGAAGAGCTTGGCATCCCGCATCAGCTTCTCGACCGGGTACTCCTTCATGTAGCCGTACCCGCCGAAGACCTGCACGGCGTCCGTCGTGACCTTCATCGCCGTATCGGCGGCGAAGAGCTTTGCGAACGACGAGAACTTCGTCGCCTTGCGTCCCCAGCCCTCGTCGATCATCCAGGCGGCCTGCCAGGTGAGGAGCCGCGCCGCCTCGATCTCCGTCGCCATGTCCGCGACGAGGAAACTCACGCCCTGGTTCATCGCGACAGGCGTTCCGAACTGAACCCGCTCCTTCGTGTACTCGACCGCGAGCTCGAACGCCGCCTGCGCGACTCCGACCGCGCCGACCGCCGTGCCGGGCCTCGTGAAATCGAGTGTCTGCATCGCGATCTTGAACCCCTCGCCTTCGCCGCCCGAGACGATTCGCAACAGGCACGACGACGTCCTGGAAGGCGACGGCCGAGGTGTCGGTCGCACGCTGGCCCATCTTGTCCAGATGCTTCTCGATCGTCACGCCCGGGCTGTCCATGGGTATGACGAAGGCCGTGAGCCCCTTGTGGCCCTTCGTGAGGTCGGTCGACGCGAAACAGACGATCCACGACGCCTGTCCGGCGTTCGTGATGAACATCTTCGACCCGTTGACGACGTACTCCTCGCCTTTGCGCACCGCGGTCGTCTGGATGCCGGAGACGTCGGAGCCCGCGCCGGGCTCGGTCAATCCGAAACACCCGAGGATCGGCGCCTCGACCAGTGGCCCGAGCCATTGCTTCTTCTGCTCCTCCGTGCCGGCGATGAGGATCGGTCCGGCCGCGAGCCCGTTCGCGCCGATCGAGGTGCCGATGCCCGAGCAGCCCCAGTTGATCTCCTCGCCGACGAGCATCCCGTCGAAGCACGGCAGCTCCGGGCCACCGAGCCATTCGGGCACGTGCACGTTCATCAGGCCGACGGCGTGCGCCTTGGCGATGATGTCGGCCGCATGGGTCTGATGCTCGTCACACTCCGCCGCCCGGGGACGGATCTCTTTTTCCGCGAACGATCGCGCCAACGCTCGCAACTCGCGCTGCTCGTCGGACAGTGCGAACGAGACGCCGGTCGCAATTCCCTTGTCGATGGTTGTCATCGGGCGATCCTCCGGTGGTCGGGCGCGGGAGCGGGCAAGGACCGGCGCCGACGGGAGCCTTGCCGTGCAGCTGACGGACGTGTCGATTGACTAGTCAGTCAACGCAAAGTGTAGGTGCAGTCGTTCCCCCCGGTCAAGCCTCGCCCGCGCTCCGGCTCTCCGATGTGAGCGTCTGGCGCTGGCAGGCGGCGAGCGGAGCGAGCAAAGCGCTGCTCGCCGACCTCTCGTGGACGGTCGAAACGGGGCGAGCGCTGGGCCGTCCTCGGACCGAACGGAGCCGGCAAGACGACGCTGCTGACGCTGGCGGGCGCAGGCGGCTTCCCGAGCGACGGCACCGTCGAGATCCTCGGCGAACGAATGGGACGCACCGACGTCTCCGAGCTCCGCCGGCGGATCGGATTCGTCGACCCCCGCGACGCCAACCGGTTCGCGCCGCTCCTGAACGTCCGCGAAGTGGTCAGGACGGGTGCGACAGCCACGATCGGGTACTTCGAGGAGCGGCTCGCGCGCGCCGACATCGACCACGCCGACTCCTTGATTGCGCTGTTTCGCCTCGAGCACCTGGCCGAGCGCCGCTTCGGCGACTGCTCCGAAGGAGAACGAAAGCGGGCCCTGATCGCGCGGGCTCTCCTGGCCCGGCCGCGGCTGCTTCTCCTCGACGAGCCCGGTGCCGGCCTCGACCTGCCCGGGCGCGAGCTCTTGCTCGCGGCGCTGGCGCGACATGCCGGCGCCGATCCGGGCCTGACCGTCGTGGCGACGACCCACCATCTCGAAGAGCTCCCCGAATCGACGACTCATGCGCTCTTGCTCCGCGACGGCCGCGTCGTCGCAGCCGGGCTCGTGGCGGACACGCTTCGCGACGAAAGCCTCAGTACATGCTTCGGGATCCCGGTCTCCGTGTCGCGCACGGCTGGACGCTGGAGCGCCACCGCCGCGCAACCGGTCTAGGGTACGTTCTCGGCACGGTTCTCGACTTCGGAGGTTCCCGTCATGGCCACGACGGCCGCCCGATCCGCACTCGACCCACTCGACTTCCTCGCGATCGACGCCCTGCTCAACGACGAAGAAAAGGCGATCCGCGACACGGTGCGCCAGTTCGTCCGCGACCGGGTGCTCCCCGAGATCGGTGACTGGTTCGAACAAGGGATTCTCCCGCGCGAGATCGTGACGGAGGTGGCGAAGCTCGGCCTCCTGGGGATGCACCTCGAGGGCTACGGCCTCCCCGGAGCGAGCGCGGTCTCCTACGGCCTCACCTGCCTCGAGCTCGAGGCAGGGGACTCCGGTATTCGCAGCGTGGTCTCGGTGCAGGGTCGCTCGCGATGTTCGCGATCTGGCGCTGGGGCTCCGAGGAACAGAAGGAGCAGTGGCTTCCCCGGATGCACGCGGGCGAGGTGGTCGGATGCTTCGGGCTCACCGAGCCCGACGCGGGCTCCGACCCGGGAACGATGCGAACGCACGCGCGCCGCGACGGATCCGACTGGATCCTCAACGGGACGAAGATGTGGATCACGAACGGCTCCATCGCCGACATCGCCATCGTCTGGGCACGCACGGAGGACGATGAGATCCGCGGCTTCATCGTCGAGAAGGGATGGCGTGGCTTCACGGCGCCCGAGATCCACAAGAAACTGTCGCTGCGTGCCTCCGTCACCTCCGAGCTCGTCCTCGACGAGGTGCGCGTGCCCGCCGACAGCATGCTCCCCGGAGCGTCGTCATTGAAGGGACCGCTTTCCTGCCTCAACGAGGCTCGCTTCGGAATCGTCTTCGGCGCCGTCGGTGCGGCTCGCGCGTGCTTCGAGGAGGCGCTCGCGTACTCGAAGACGCGGATCGTCTTCGAGAAGCCGATCGCGGCCTACCAGCTGACCCAGCAGAAGCTGGCGGAGATGGCGCTCGAGATCAACCGCGCCTCGCTCCTCGCGCTCCACATCGGCCGGATGAAGGACGCCGGAACGCTGAGGTCCGAACACGTCAGCCTCGGCAAGATGGGCAACGTGCGCGGCGCGATCGAGGTGTGCCGGAGCGCGCGCACGATTCTCGGAGGCAATGGGATCACGCTCGAGTACCCGGTCATCAGGCACATGAACAACCTCGAGTCCGTCCTGACCTACGAGGGCACCCACGAGGTGCACACCCTCGTCGTGGGCGGCGCACTCACCGGCATTCCAGCCTTCCGTTGAGGCTCCGGGCGCGCGTCCGGAGCCTCAACGGCAAAACGCGCTACGAGACGTAGCCGGCCGGTGCAAACGCCGCAGGCGCCTGCCCCTGCTCGTCGGCGTCGGGGGCTCCGCCCCAGCCGTGGCGAGACCCACCATGGCCACGATGGCCGAGCCGCCCGGTCCCGTTGACGAGGTCGTCGAGATGCGCCGTCATCTCCGCCTGCATCTCATCGGCCGCTGCCTGGGTGAGCTTGCCCGCCTTCACGGCGGCATCGAGCTTCGTCTTCGCGTCGGCCGCCAGGGCCGACTTGAGCCCGGCGACGGTCTTCCCGTCGGTCGCCTCGGCGATGTCGGCAAGGGTCGTTCCCGCTTTCAGCTGCGTCCGCAGCTCGACCTGGGTCAGCCCGAGATAGGTCGCAGCAGCGGTGAGGGACGGCGGCTTATGATCGCCGAAGCCCTTCCCGTGTCCACCGCCGAAGAACGGCAGCCCGCCGCCGTCGGCCATCCGCTGCTTCAGCTCGTCGGCCTGAGCCTTGGTGAGCTCGCCCGCGGCCACGGCGGCATCGAGCCGGTCGGCATAGGCACCCTGGAGCGCCGACTGAAGCGCCTCCGGGGTGACGTTCAGCCGCTTGGCGACGTCGTTCTGGAACGCCTCCCGGTCGGCCTTGCCGAATCCGAGCCCACCTCCGGCGACGGCGACTCCGCCGCCGACCGCGAGCATCGCTGCGAGGGCTCCGAGGACGATCACACGTTTCATGCGCTTGTTCACACGTTCTCCTTCGTTGGGAGTCCAAGACCGAGTAGAGCAGGCCAACGTAGGAGCCAGCTGTGAATCCTCAGGAGTTTGCTGTGAGTTTCCGGGAC
The DNA here is from genome assembly GCA_963721955.1 of uncultured Thermoleophilia bacterium. Lineage (GTDB taxonomy): Bacteria > Actinomycetota > Thermoleophilia > Gaiellales > Gaiellaceae > Gaiella. The sequence continues at coordinate 215,297 of CAVRKG010000005.1, forward strand.
GCCTCCTCCGGCCCGATCAGGGAGGCGACGAGCGGGATCGCCAGCAGGATGGGGACGGCGAGAACGGGCCAGAGCACCTGATACCCGTCCGTGGAATCCAGGAAAGGCCGGGAGAGGTCGATCAGGACGCCGGCGAGCAACATCCCGAAAATGAGCCCGAAGCCCTTCGTCGTCGTCGCGAGCCCCGAGATCGCCCCGCGATCTGCCTGAGGCATCAGCTTGAAGAGCAATCCCCAGGCGAGGGTCATCACCGACCCCGCGAAGATCGCGACGACGAAGATGATCGGGAGGTACCACGCATGCCACTCCGTCGCGAGGCCGCCGCCGAGCAGCCCCACGCCGTACACGACCGAGCACACCGTGATCACTCGCGCGAGACCGAACCGGTCGCCGATCGGCCCGGCGACGATCGCCGCCACCACGTACCCGGCCGCGACAGCCGCGAGCACGAAGGTCGACGTCGAGAGTGGTTCGCCGAGCCCGACCGTGATGTAGAGGACGACGAACGTGCGTGCCCCGGCGAACGTTCCCTCCCAGGCGGCATTCGCGAGCAGGAAGCGTCCGATGTCCGGGTTGCTGCGAAGCACCCGCCACGAGTGACGGACATAGGTTCCGACTCCTTCGAACACGCGCCCGTGCCCTCCGTCCTCGCGCAGCAAGAACACCGGCACGAGGCAGGAGGCGGTGACGATCGCCGTGGCGGCGAGAAACGGTGCGGGATGCCACAGGTGGAAGAGCACACCGCCGCCGATCAGACCCCCACCGAGGGCGAGCCCGCGAAACAAATGTTGCACCCCCTGCGCACGACCGAACACGCTGTCCGGCAGGAGGTCCGGATAGAGGCCCCGGTACGGCGGCTCGTAGACGTAGTAGGCGAAGAAGAACGCGAACAACAGCAGAGCCGTCGTCCAGAGGCTCGGCATGAACACCATCAGGGCGAGGCAGAAGGCCATCGGGCCGATCGCGGCGGCCATGAACGGCCGGCGTCGTCCCATCGGCGTGTGGAACGTGTCGCTCCACGGGCCGATGACGAGGGGCAACGTGAGCGCGAACAGACCTTCCGCCGCGAGGACTGCTGCGATGAGGCTGGCCGAGCTCGTGTACTGGCCGAGCACGGGTGGGAGATAGGCGGCGGTCGTCGTGAGCGACCAGGCGAGGCCGAAGGCGCCGACGCCCAGCTTGACGACGGTTGCGGCGCTGGCCGCGTACTCAGTGACCTGTCGCGTCGGCGACGGCGGTGAGACCGCCGCAGACGACGTCGATGATCGTCCGCTCTGCACGGGCGACCTCCTCGTCACCGTCGGGGAGCTGGCCCAGCACCCAGCCTGTGAGGATCTCCTCGAGACCGCCGTAGAAGATCCAGCTCGCGAGCCGCGGATCGAGATCTCGGCGAAAGACACCGTCGGCCTGCCCGCGCTCGACCACGCGCTGAATCGTCGCGAACCCCGTCCGGATCTCGTCCACCTGGTCCTGGAGATGTGGGCTGCGCGCGACCTCACGCACCATCACGCGCACGAGATCGGGGTCGTTGCGCCACGTCCGCAACAGGATCTTCGCGATCCCGCGCAACTGCTCGTCCGCAGGCTCGTCGGATTGCTCGACGCGCTCGAATCGTCGGAGCAACTCACCCCAGTTCTCACGGAAGACGGTCGCGAGGACCTCCTCCTTGGACGAGAAGTAGTGGTACAGGAGGCCGTGGGCGACACCCGCCTCTTCGGCGATGTCGCCGACGCGGGACGTGTGGTAGCCGTCGCGGGCGAAGACGCGCACGGCCGCCTCGAGGATGACGCGCCGCTTCTCCTCCCCCGCTGCCTGCCGATCCCTGCCTGGGCGCTCACGCGCAATTGAACGGTCAGTCAAGACCCGCTCACAATAGGTGCGCCCCCCGCCTGTGCGCAACCGCGTGGACGCATTCCGAGGACACGGCGCCGTCGGGAGGCGCTAGGTCGGCGGGACGAGCGCCAGTGCCGCCGGCAGATCGGCGAGGCGAGTGATGCGCTCCGGCTCGTCGGGAAAGCGGCCGTCCCGGTCGATCAGGATCGCGCGGATGCCCAGCGCACGGGCGCCGTCGATGTCGTCCTCGGGCGAATCGCCCACCATCACCGTGTCGGGCGCGAGGACGCCGAGCGCGGAGAGCGCGCGCTCGAAGATCGACGCGTGCGGCTTCGTCCAGCCGTGTGCCTTCGAGCCGATGGCAACGTCGACGTCGAGCGCGTGGTGGCGCACGAACTCCTCGAGGTCGCGCTGCCCGTTCGAGATCAGGCCGATCAGGAGGCGGTGCTCTCGAAGCAACGAGAGGATAGGAACGGCGTCGTCGTAGAGATCGAAGTTCGCGTGGTTCTCCCAACGGCGAACCATGTCGATCGCGCACGCACGCGCTCCCGACGCGGTCGCCACCCATGCCGCGAACGACGTCCTCCGTGAACGTGATCCAGATCTCCTCGTCGTGGACGAACTCCGGGTGGGCGCGGAGGTCCTCGAACGCCGCGATGCGCGCCGCCTCGTACCGCTCCGGGTCGAGGTCGAGCCCGTGCTCGGCCCCGACCCGCCGATACGCGTCGGGCCCGAGCTCCGGCCCCGGCCGCGAGAGCGTGAAGTCGACGTCGAAGAGGACGGCCTGCAGCACGCTGCGAGCATAGGCGCGACCGCCGACGGCGACGAGCCGGAGCCGGAGCCGGAGATCGCAACGAGGAACCCAGGCGCCCGGCTGAAGCCGGGCACCCGGCAGCGCACGGCAACAAGAAACCCAGGCGCCCGGCTGAAGCCGGGCACCAGGCGGCGCACGGCCGCAGCCAGGCACCGACGCACCGCAAGGCGCGCCGGCTGAAGCCGGGCACCCGGCGGGCTCGGCCAGAACAAGAAGGGAGGTTCCCTGGGAACCGTAGGTTCCCGGCTTCAGGGGTTCTCGCGAGCAGGAATCCCCGCTAGGGGATTCCTGCTCTGCGGACCAATCGGGGTGCCCAGATTCGAACTGGGGACCTCTCCGACCCGAACGGAGCGCGCTACCAGGCTGCGCCACACCCCGAGCGTCCACAGGGTACCGTCCGCCGGCCCAGGGCGCCCTAGACTGTCCCCTGTGGCCGCACGGGACGAGATCGTCGCCTACGCGAACGCGCTCCTCGAGGTCGAACGGTGGCCGGAGTTCGCGCCACCCGGGCTGCAGGTCGTCGGCGCGGAGGAGGTATCGCTCCTCGTGTGCGGCGTCTCGAGCTCGCGAGCCCTGTTCGACCATGCCGTCGAGGAAGGCGCCCAGATGGTGCTCGTGCACCACGGGCTCTTCTGGCGGAACGAGCCGCTCGTCATCGACCGCCGCCAGCGGGGCCGGCTCGAGGCACTCTTCCGCGGCAACGTCTCGCTGCTCGCCTACCACCTCGCGCTCGATGCGCATCCGACGCTCGGGAATGCAGCCCAGCTGGCCGAGCGCATCGGAGCGACCCCGAGCGGCCCGTTCGGCGATCTCGGCCTCGCGTGCACGGTGGGCGGACTCTCGATCGAGGAGCTGACCGCCGCCGTGAGGGGCGCGGTCGACCGGGAACCGCTCGTCTTCGCCGCCGGGCCGGACCGGATCGGGCGGATCGCCGTCTCGACCGGTGCCGCCGGCTACGACCTGATCCGCGCCGCACACGAGGGGTTCGACGCGCTCCTGACCGGAGAGCCCGAAGAGCCGAATCGGGCCACGGCCGAGGAGCTCGGCATCCACCTGATCGCGGCCGGCCATCACGCCACGGAGCGGTTCGGAGTCCAGGCGCTGGCGGCCGATCTGGCCGCGACCTTCGGGATCGAGTGGCGCTACCACGAGGTCGACAACCCGGTCTAGAGCCGAGGTCGGAGCGGATCCGGCGGCAAGTGTTACGGGACCGGGAAGAACGGCGGTCGACGTTTGCGGAGCGTCGTGTCCTGGCGGTATTGTGCAGGCATGGTGCATTCCGGGAGGCGGGCCCGTTGACCCCCGCCAGCGACAACCGAGCATCGACTCAGCCCGATCGTGCGATTCACGCCGACGGGCTTTTTTGATGCCCAAAGGAGGCGACGAATGGCGAATCACCTGACGCCCGAAGAACTGTCCTCTGAGCTCGGCATGGATCGCGAGGCGATCATCAAGCTCTGTATCGAAGAGGGCGTCCCGATCTATCAGGGCAAGATCGACAAGCACCTGTTCCAGGCGCAGCTCCAGGCCGCCGGGACACCCGTCGCGCAGCACGCCTGACCGTCACCTTTGCCAGGGTGTCTCCCGGGACGCGGGAGGCACCCTTGTGCTCCTCACATCGGCGGCCGCCGCCTCGCTCGGTCGTACGAGCTACTTCGTTTTCGCGCGCGCCTTGCGAGCGGGCTTCGCCGGCTGCTTGCGTGGCTTCGCTGCCGGCTTCGACGATCCGGCCTTCGCCGCCTCGACGCTCGCCCTGAGCGCCTCGAGCAGATCGACGGCGGGGGCCTTCGGCGCCTCGGACTCCTCCGGGGACGGCAGCTCCTCACCCTGCAGCTTCGCCTCGAGCAGCGCACGGAGGTCTCGCCGATACGAGCTCGTGAGCGTGGCCGGGTCGAACGCGCCCTCGAGACTGTCGATGATCTGGTGGGCGAGCGCGAGCTCCGGCGGCTTCACCTTTGCCGCCTCGATCGCCTCGGTGATCTCGGCATCCGAGTAGACGTCCTCCGCGAGGTACATCGTCTCGAGCACGAGGGCGTCCCCACGGGCGCGCACGAGGCAGAGCGACTCGCGCCCCGAGCGTACGAATCTGCCCAGAGCCCCGGTGCCGGTCTCCCGCATCGCCTCGAGCAGGAGGCGGTAGGGGCGCCGCTGCGCGGCCGTCGTGCCGGGAACGAGGTAGTAGCTCCGGTCTCTCCAGATCGGATCGACGTCCTCGACGGGAACGAACTGGGAAATCTCGATCGACCGTGAGTCGTCGTGCGCCTCGAGGGACTCGAGGTCTGCCTCCTCGACGATCACGTACTGGCCCTTCGCGACCTCCCAGCCCTTCACGATCTCGTCGGGGCCGAGCTCGCGGTCGTGCTGCGGGCACCATCGCTTCTGCTTGATCGGTGTGAGGCACTCACGGTGCAGCAGCCGAAACGAGACGTCGGACTGGCGGGCAGCCGGCTTCGTCGCGGGCGCGAGCCCGACAGGGATGCTGACGAGCCCAAAGGTCAGTGATCCATTCCAGGTCGTGCGCATGAACCCCTCGATCGTTTCGGGAACACCTCATTCTGCCCCGCTTTCGCCGTTCCTGCACCCCACAGAGTAGATTTGACGGTTATGAGCCCGAACAGGACAATCGCCCGACTCTGGCGCGACGCCGTCGCCGAGGAGCGTCCAGGAGCCGCCTATCTCGTCCAGCACGGTGATCAGTGGCACGAAGTCACCTGGGCGGAGGCGGCCGAACGGGTCGAGAATCTCGCCAACGGGTTGCTTGCCCGTGGCGTGCAGAAGGGCGATGCTTTCGGGACGCTCGCCCGGACAACGCTCGAATGGGCGCTGTTCGACTTCGCACTCGCACAGATCGGCGCGGTCGGTGCGCCGGTGTATGCGAACAACTCGCCGAAGGATGCGGCATACGTCCTCGATCACTCGGAGTCGATCGGCGTGCTCTGCGAGGACGACGACCAGGTGGCGAAGATCGAGCAGGAACGCGCGTCACTGCCGCGACTCCGTCACGTACTCGGGTTTGCCGACCTGCCGGCACTCGAGGCCGAAGGGGCGGCCTACAAGCGCGACCATCCGTCGGCACTCGACGACGCCGTCGCAGCGATCGGTGAGGACGACCTCTTCACCTTCATCTACACGTCAGGGACGACCGGCCCGCCGAAGGGCTGCATGATCAGCCATCGGAACTACTACGCGATGGCCGCCGTCATCGACCACCTCCCCGGCTACGTGCGCGACGACGACCTCATGCTGCTCTATCTGCCTCTCGCCCACAATTTCGGCCGTCTCATGCATCTGACCGGCCCGTACGTCGGCTACACGATCGCCTTCCTCCCGGACCCGCTGCAGACCGCGGACGCGCTCGTGGCGCTGCACCCCACGGTGCTCCCGAGCGTGCCGCGCGTCTACGAGAAGATCCACACGACCGTCGTGAGCGCGATCGACGACACGACGGGCGTGAAGCGCCGCCTGGCGGACTGGTCGATCGCCGTCGGTCGCGAGGTCGGGAAGCGACAGGAGACCGGTCGCCCGGTCGGCGCGCTCCTCGAGGCGAAGCGACGGGTCGCCGACCGCCTCGTGTTCTCCAAGATCCGGGATCGGCTCGGCGGCCGTCTGCGCACCCCGATCTCGGGCGGGGCGCCTCTCGTCCAGGAGATCGCCGAGTTCTTCGATGCGATCGGCATCCGGATCTTCGAGGGCTACGGCCTCACCGAATGTACGACCGCGGCGACGACCAATACCCCCGAGCGCTGGCGGTTCGGCACCGTCGGCCCGGCGCTGCCCGGGTTCGAGCTGAAGACCGCGGAGGACGGCGAGCTGCTGATCAAGAGCGAGACGGTCTTCGGTGGCTACTACAAGGAGCCCGAGGCGACGGCGGAGGTGCTCGGAGCCGACGGGTGGCTCCGAACCGGCGACATCGCGGAGATCGACGACGACGGGTTCGTGAAGATCACCGACCGGAAGAAGGACATCCTCGTCACCGCCGGCGGCAAGAACATCGCCCCTCAGAACCTCGAGAACGACCTGAAGGCGTCGAAGTACGTCTCACAGGCGCTCGTCGTCGGCGACCGACGACCGTATCCCGCCGCCTTGATCACACTCGATGCGGTCGAGATCGGGAAATGGGCGCAGGGGCAGGGCATCGGGGGTGAGCCGGCAACGCTGGCCGCCGACGCACGTGTCGTAGCTCTCGTGCAGGGGATCGTCGACAACGTGAACAGCGAGCGATCTCGGTTCGAGCAGATCAAGCGGTTCGCGATCCTCCCGCGTGACTTCACGATGGAGCACGACGAGGTGACGCCGACGCTGAAGCTCAGGCGACGGATCGTGATCGAGCACTTCGCCGACGAAGTCGAATCGCTGTATGCGCCCGAGCGGTAGACGCGAACTGACCAGCCGCTAGAGGCGGCGGGCGCCGACCCAGCTGCCGTGGCCAGCCACGCTGCTGATCTTCACGACGTCACCCGTCTGCGGCGCGTGGATGTACTGCCCACCGCCGATGTAGATCCCCATGTGGCCGAGACCGGAGAAGAAGACGAGGTCGCCGGGCTCTAGGTCATCGTAGGCGACGGGCGTCCCGTAGCTGTACATCGCCGCCGCGTTGTGAGGGAGCGAGACCCCCACCTGCGCATAGACGTACTGGACGAGGCCGGAGCAATCGAACGAGTTGGGTCCGGCGGCTGCCCAGACGTACGGCTTGCCGAGCTCCTGCATCGCGAGTCCGACGACACCTCCGTACTGCGACGGCGGCGCTGACGGAGTGATGTCATCGCTCGCGCCGCTGTCGAGCGCGGCGGTGGGAGCCACAATGTCGGCGAGCTGCGTCCGAGACAAAGCGGCCACAGACCGCTGCTGAGCGAAGCGCGCTCGCGCCTCGGCGGCGAGCTGCTCTTGCCGTCGTGCCTCCTCAGCCTGGAGCTTCGTGATCTCGTCCTGAATGCCGGCGAGCATGCGTTGTCGCTCTGCGAGTTGGCCTTCGATGTACCGCTTTTGACTCGCGCGCTCTGCGACAACCTGATTCTGGGATTTCCGAGCGACCTTCAGCCTCGCTCGACGGCTACTCACTTCCTTGCCGAACTGCTTCACATCGCCGAGCACCTTTGCGTCCTGGTCGCCCACACGCTGAACCATGTCGATGCGACCGAGGAGGTCGTCAAGATCCTCGGCGCCGAGAAGGACCTCGAGCGCGCCACCACTGTCGCCGTTGACGTAGAGAGCCTTCAACCGCTCGGCGAGGTGTGCCTGCGCCGTCGCCAGGCTTTGTTCCGCGACGACGAGATGCCGCGCGTTGGAGACGAGGTCGGTGTCGATCTGTCCGAGTTCGTCGGTCGCGGCGTTGTACGACTCGATCACCTTCTCGAGTTGTGTGTCCACCTCTGCGATCTGCGCGAGGACAGCCTGCGCCTGAGCGCGCTTCGACTGGACCGAGGGATCGGCCCCCGCCGAGCCGACCGCGGTCGAGAGAACGACGAGGAGCGCCAGGAAGGCGAGGAGCAGGAGGGCCGGGGCCTGTCGCGTTCTCGAACTATTCATAATGCGGTTCGATCGTCGAAAGGCACGGCCAGTCGAGGCGGCGCCAGTCCGAGGCACGACTGTAGCAGGGGCGACAGCCGGGTGCAACCGGGCAGCTGCCGGAATTCCCTGTAAAGATGCCGTTTTGAGGGAGGTCGAGGGCCGGGACTTTGCTACGGTTTCCGCCTCGTGTCACGGCTGACCTCGAGGTGCCTGATGCTCGCCGCGGCCGTTCTCGCGGGAGCGCTCGTCACCGGATCGTCCCCTGACCGCGGCGTCGCCGAGACGGCACCGAAGCTCGCGGCGCAGGCCGAGGCGTTGCGGCGCTCCGAGTCCGCCGCCCTGCTGCAGCTGTACGCGGCCGAGTCGGCCCTCGCGCGCGCCCACGCAGACGTCGACGAACTGGAGGCACGCTCGACCGCGCTCGCGCGCGACGAGGAGCGCGCGCAGTTGCGAACGACCATCGTTCGTCGCGCGCTGAGAACGTCTCAGGCACGAGTGGCAACGCTCCTCCGCAGTCTCTACATCGTCGGACAGCCTGACCCGATCGCGGTGATCCTCGGCGCAACGTCACTCGACGAGGCCGTCGCAGGGATCGACGGGCTGTCGCGCGCGACCGCGCTGAACAAGCAGCTCGCGATCCAGGCCGAGCAACGGGCGCGCGGACTCGACCGGCTGCGCACCGAACTCGCGCGCCGGCGTGATCGGTTGGACGCAGCCCGCGAAGCCGCACGCGCCGGCGCGACTCGTCTCGCTTCGGCAGTTGTCGGACGACGCACGACGATCGCAACGCTGCAACGCCGCCAGTCGCTGACGACACAACGGCTTGCGGCGCTGCAGTCGCGCGCCCGAGACGCGGAGGCGCGCTCGGCGGTGATCACGGAAGCACTGACGACACGGGCCGCAACGCCGGCTCAGCCAGCGGCAGCGCGACGGCGACAGCAGCACCGGCTGCCGAGCCGTCGGCAGCACCGACGGCAACGCCGGTCGGGCAGCGAACTCTCGTCGTCGATGCCGTCGCGTACCATCTTCCCGGCAACACGGCGAGCGGGCTTCCCGTCGGCGTCGGTGTGATCGCGGTCGACCCGACCGTGATTCCACTCGGTACACGGTTGTTCGTTCCCGGCTACGGACCCGCGGTCGCCGCCGACGTCGGCTCGGCCGTCAAGGGAAATCTCATCGATCTCTGGATGCCGAGTGACCGCCGAGGCGCGCGCCTGGGGCCGGCGCACCGTCACGATCACCATTTACGGTTGAACCTGTGAGACACACCGCCGCCGTTGCAGCCGTTGCCACCGTGATCGCCTGTGTCGCCACGAGCGCGCAGCACCGGCGGCCGGGCCCGGCGGCCTCGAGCTCAAGCTGACCAACGCCCTGAAGGCACCGGCGCTCTCGCTTCGTCAGACGTCCGCGTTCGCGGTCGACGTCGCGACAGGGACCGTCGATCTTCACGCACAACGAGTCCGTCCCGTTCGTGCCCGCGTCGAACGAGAAGATTCCCGTCTCGTGGGCCGCGCTCACCCGCCTCGGCGCCGGGTACCGCTTCCACACGGACGTCTACGGCGTCGGGAAGCGCGCGGGGTCGACCTGGAACGGCAATCTCGTTCTGAAGGGATTCGGCGATCCGACGCTCTCGTCGTCCGACCTCGATCGGCTGGCAGCCGCGATCCGCGGGCAAGGAATCCTTGCGGTCAACGGGCGCGTGCTCGGGGACGAGTCGTACTACGACAAGCAGCGCGGCGCCGGCAGGATGGAAGTCGTCGTTCGTCGGCGAAGAGTCGCCGCCGTTGTCCGCGCTCGTCGTCGACCGCGCGTCGACGGGCTGGCCGGGCCTGTCGCCGCCGCTCCTCGCTGCACGGGCGCTTCCGAGACGCGCTCGTCAGGCGCGGGGTCTCGGTCAGCGGCCGGCCGGGACTCAGCGTGGCCCCCGGTCGGCGACGCTCCTCGCGTCCGACGTGTCGATCCCGCTTCGTCGCATCGTGCGCGAGATGAACCGCGAGAGCGACAACTTCTACGCCGAGATGCTCCTCAAACAACTCGGGGCTGCGACGGGGAAGGCCGGGACCTCTGCTGGAGGTGGCAGCGTCGTCATGGCGGCGATGCGCGAGGCGGGAATCTCCGTCGAGGGTGTTCGTATCGTCGACGGCTCCGGGCTCTCGAGCCTCGACCGCCTCACCGCCAAAGCGCTCGTGAGTGTGATCACCGCCGGAGCGACCGACCCGAGGATCCGCAAGGCCTTCCTCGGCTCGCTCGCCGTGGCGGGGATGAGCGGCACGCTCGGCAGGCGGTTGCCCGACCTTCGCGGCCAGGTCAAGGGCAAGACGGGTACGACGAGCCTCGCGTGCACGCTGTCGGGACTGATTCGAGGAACACTCGCGTTTGCGGTTCTGGAAAACGGAAGCCCGGTCGCGTACTGGACGGCCCGCGAAGCACAGGATCGATTCGTGAAGATCCTCGCGTCGAGCGCGACACCGCGCTGACGAGCGGCTACGAACGCGACAGCAACGCGCGGAGATCGTCGACGCCGAGGACCGGAACGCCGAGCTTCTCCGCCTTCGCAGCCTTCGAGCCGGGACTCTCGCCGACGACGACACCGGTCGTCTTCTTCGAGACGGAGTCGGACACCTTGGCACCGAGCGCCTCGAGCGCCGCCTTCGCCTCCTCGCGGCTGAACCCCTCGAGCGTGCCCGTGATCACGTACTGGTGGCCCGTCAACGGGCCGTCGGCCGGACGGTCTGCTTCCCCCGCTTCGAACTGCAGCCCGAGCGCCCGCAGGTCGGCGACGAGGGCACGATTCTCTTCGTCGGCGAACCACTCGGCGATCAGCTCCGCCCGGTCCGGCCCGATGCCCTCGGCCGCTTCGAGCTCCTCCTGGCTCGCCGCGACGAGCGCGTCGACGTTCCCGAAGTGCCGGGCGAGGTTGCGCGCCAGCACCCAGCCGACCTTCGGCATGTTGAGGCCGAAGAGGACGCGCGAGAACGGCTGAGCCTTGGATCGTTCGATCGCGTCGATCGCGCGGGCAGCCGAGATCTCGCCGTAGCCCTCGATCTCGAGCAGCTGGTCGGCCGTCAGCCGATACAGGTCGGGCATCGATCGCAGCAGCCCTTCGTCCCAGAGCTTGCGGACGAACTGTTCGCCGACGCCCTCGATGTCCATCGCCGCACTGACCCAGTGGATGAGCGTCTCGAGCCCGCGCGAGGCGCACGCCCGGTTGGGGCAGCGGTGTTTCACCTCCCCTTCGGGTTTCACGACCGCCACACCGCAGAGCGGACAGTGCGACGGCATCTTCCACGCGACGGTTCCCTTTCGGTGTCCACCGGCGGGTCCGACGACCTGGGGGATGACGTCCCCCGCCCGCTGGACGATCACGAGATCGCCCTCGCGTATGTCCTTGCGATTGATGTCCTCCTCGTTGTGCAGCGTCGCCGTCGAGACGGTGACCCCGCCGACCTGGACCGGCTCGAGCTCCGCCCACGGGTTGAGCGCTCCCGTTCTCCCCACACGAATGTGAATGCGGTTGAGCGTCGTGACAGCGGTCGACGGAGCCCACTTGTACGCACGCGCCCAGCGCGGCCGCTCGTGAAGCGCGCCCAGCCGGCGCTGTTGATCGAACGAATCCACCTTGATCACGATCCCGTCGATCTCGTAGTCGAGCTCGGCCCGCCGGCTCTCCCAGCGTTCACACGCCGCTGCCACCTCGGCCACCGACTCGAGCCGCTCTGCGTGTGGGTTGATCCTGAACCCCCGCTCTCGCAGCCACGCGAGCATCTCGAAATGCGTGTCGGGCGTCGGGCCTTCGTGAACGCCGGCGCCGTAGACCCACAGCGAGAGCGGGCGTTCGGCTGTGATCGCGGGATTGAGCTGCCGGAGCGAGCCGGCTGCCGCATTGCGCGGGTTCGGAGCTTCCTTCTTGCCCGCTGCCGCCTGCGTCGCGTTGAACCGCGCGAAGCCGGAGAGGGGGAAGTACACCTCGCCGCGAACCTCGAACAGCGCGGGTGGCAACTCGCCCTCCGGCGTCCGCCAACGCAGGGGCACCGCCTCGATCGTGCGGACGTTCGCGGTCACGTCCTCACCTCGAAAGCCGTCGCCGCGGGTCGCGGCGCGTACGAGCACGCCGTGCTCGTAGACGAGGGAGATCGCGGAGCCGTCGATCTTCGGCTCGATCACGAACGCGACCTTCTCGTCCGTGTCGAGACGCTTCTGGACGTCACCCGCCCATTTCTCCAGAGCCTCCTGGGTCGTCACCTTTTCGAGCGACCCCATCGGCGCCAGATGCTCCACCTTCGTGAACCCCGCGGCCGGTGGCGATCCGACCCGGCGTGTCGGAGAATCGTCCGTGACGAGATCGGGGTGCGCGTCCTCGAGCGCCTGCAGCTCGTCGTAGAGAGCGTCGTAGGCCGCGTCTGCGATCTCGGGATCATCGAGGACGTGGTACCGATATGCGTGGTGCTCGACGAGGTGCCGAAGCTCCTGGATTCGAGCCGCGTCGTCAGACAAGCGCCGAGAATCTCCTCCGGGTGCCGAACGAAGGCATCGGGAGCTTCGGCGAGCAACCGCTCGTCGGGGTGGATCCCGCCCCAGCCGACGGCGATGGTGAACACGCCGGCGGAGCTTCCCGCCCGGATGTCGAACGGTGAGTCTCCCACGTAGACCGCGTCCTCGGCGCTCGCATCGACCCGCCGAAGCGCCTCCAGCACGGGGTCGGGATCGGGCTTGTGGCGTTCGGTGTCCTCGGCACCGACGAGAACGTCGGTGAGCTCACGAAGCAGTGGGAGCCGCTCGAAGGCGAGCTCTACGGTCGCTACCCGTTTCGCGGTGACGATCCCGAGCTTGTGGCCACGCGTACGAAGCGCGGCGAGCAGTTCGAGAACGCCGTCGAACGCCTCGAGCGTGGCGTGCAGGGGCTCGTTGTGCTCGCGATAGACGGCGACGAGCTCGTCGACCCGGTCCGGGTCGAGGTCGTGCATCTGTGCGATCAGCCCCTGACCGCCGATGGCGGCGCGGACGCGCTCCTCGTCCGGTTCGCGCCCGAGCACGGTGACCGATGCATGGCGCATCGAGGCAATGATGATCGGCCCGGAGTCGATCAACGTGCCGTCGAGATCGAAGAGGATGAGGGGGTACCGCACCGGAGCGATCGTATCTATCGGCCCGTTCGTCACCGACCGACCTCAGCTGCGAGGAGGGGCGCCCGAGGGGGCACCTCTCGCGTACTCGACACGCTCCAGGTAGAGGCCCCACGGTGGCGCCGTCGCGCCGCCCTCGACGCGTGGCCTCCCTGCGAGCAACCGGGCGAACTGCTCGGGCGAGACCTGGAGCATCGTCCCAACGAGCGTCCGCACCATGTGTCGAAGGAACGAGTCTGCCGTGATGGTGAAGTGGAGGTGGTCGCCGTGGCGCACCCAGGCGGCGTCCCGGATGATCCGCACGAAGACGTCGTGCTGCGTCTCCGCGGGCGTGAATGCCGTGAAGTCGTGCTCGCCGGGAAGCAAAGCCGCATGTGCTTCGAGGCGGCCGAGATCGACCGGTCGCGGCCACCACAAGGATCGTTTCGCCTCGAGGGCCGACCGTGCCACGCGATTCAGCACCACGTAACGGTACGACCGGGCGGAGGCCGAAAAGCGGGCGTCGAACTCGGCGTCGGCATCCTCGGCCTCGAGCACCGACACGTCGGAGGGTAGGGCCGTGTTGAGCGCCTCGGCGGCGCGGGCTGCCGGGGCGCCTCCATCGACCCTGACGCTCGCTACCTGCCCCGTCGCGTGCACGCCGGTGTCGGTACGCCCCGCGACCGAAAGCCCCTCCCAGCCTCGCGGATAGATCACGTCGAGCGCCTCGCGAAGGACACCCTCGACCGTGCGCCGCCCCGGCTGCCGTGCCCAGCCGTGGAAGCCGCCACCGTCGTACTCCAGTGTCAGCTTGAGCATCGCCACGGCCGCGGTTCTAGCACGCACTCACTCGGGACGCGCGGGAACGACATCGAGCAGGAGACGGTCGACACCGTTCACGACGACGAGGGCGCCGCGCTCGATGGGCTCGCTCGAGCGCGCACTCCAGATCTCCCCGTCGACGTTGACCTGGCCGACCCGCTCCGGGTGCGAGGGGTCGATCCGATCGAGGGCCGTCCCGCGGCGGCCGATCAGCGTCTCGACGCCGACGGACGGAGGGACGAGACGCCGTCGACGGCGCGACCACCACACGAACGCCACCGTCTCCCCGACGTCCACGACAGCGGCCGCGACCACGAAGAGCACGCTCCACGGAGAGGGAAGGAAGAGAACGGCGATCAGAAGCGCGATGAGGGTCAGCACGGTACGAACACTACGGCTGCGCCCACCGTCCAGGTCGTGCCAACGACGACGGAGGGCGCCGTCCGGCGCCCTCCGCAAACCCTTCGACGCCGTGCGGCGTCAGGCCGCGGGGTCGTGATCGACGAACTCGAGCAGCACCATCGGCGCGTTGTCCCCCTGCCTCGGCCCGATCTTGACGATTCGGGTGTAGCCGCCGTTCCGCTCGGCAAATCGGGGGGCGACGTTGAGGAACAGGTGGTGTACGACGTCGTTCGAGCGGAGCTCGGCGAGAGCGAGCCGTCGGGCGTGCAGGTCGCCGCGCTTCCCGAGGGTGATCAGCTTCTCGGCGTACGGCTTCACGGCCTTGGCCTTCGCCTCGGTGGTCTCGATCCGGCCATGCTGGATCAGTGCGCCCGCAAGGTTCGAATACAACGCCTTGCGATGGGCCGAGTCCCGCCCGAGCTTCTTGCCTGCCCGCGCGTGCCTCATGAGTGGCTCCCCTCGTGACCGTTTCGCGTCGCACCAACTGTCGCGGGGAGAGCCACTTAGACGAGCTCCTCGCCCTTCAGCGTCAGGCCGTGAGCGGCGAGCGTCTCGCGCACCTCTTCGACCGACTTGCGCCCGAAGTTCGGAATCGCAGCGAGCTCCGCCTCGGACTTCGACGTCAGGTCACCGATCGTCTCGATGCCGACGCGCTTGAGGCAGTTGTACGAGCGGACGCCGAGCTCGAGCTCCTCGATCGGGAAGTTCTCCATCCCGTGCGAGGTCGTGGCCTCCGCAGCCGCTTCGATCGCAGCCTCGCTGAACCCCTCGATGCTGTCGAGATCCGTGAAGATCGCGAGCTGCCGGATCAGGATCTCGGCAGCCTGACCGATCGCGTCGCGCGGCTCGATCGACCCGTCCGTCGTCACATCGAGGACGAGCTTGTCGTAGTCGGTGCGCTGTCCGACACGGGCGGCCTCCACCTCGTACGACACTCGGCGCACGGGAGAGAAGATCGAGTCGATCGGGATCACGCCGATCGCCGTCTCCGACCCACGGTTCTGCTCGGCGGGCATGTACCCGCGGCCCCGGCCGATCGTGAGCGTGATCTCGAGCTTGCTCTTCGCGGCAAGATGGGCGATCTCGAGCTTGGGGTTGAGGATCTCGAGATCGGCGGGCGCCTCGATGTCGGCAGCGGTGACGACGCCCGGGCCCTTCTTCGAGATGTGCACCTCGACTTCGGGTGACTCACCGTGCAGCAGGCAGATCAGGCTCTTCAGGTTGAGGATGACGTCGGTCACGTCCTCACGCACGCCGGGCAGCGTCGTGAATTCGTGGGCGACTCCCTCGATCTTCACCGCGGTCACCGCGGCCCCCTCGAGCGACGAGAGAAGCACACGGCGGAGCGAGTTGCCGAACGTGTACCCGAAGCCGCGATCGAGCGGCTCGATCGCGAAGACGCCGCGGTGGTCGTCGCCTTCTTCGCTGACGATGCGGGGAATCTGGAATTCCATCAAGCTGGTACGAGTTGCCAAAGCGATCCTTTCGTCTTCATCACGGCATGTTCTTCACGGCAAAGCAGAGAAGGCGCCCGGCCCAGTCGGGAGGCGGCTCTTCGCTGTTACTTCGAGTACAACTCGACGATCAATGATTCCTGGACGGGTGTGTCGATCTCGGCACGCTCGGGCCAGCGCAGCACCTTGCCGGCGAGGCCCTCGTGGTCGGCCTGCAACCACGGCGAGACGGAAGCGGTGAGGTCTGTCGCATCACGAACGAGCGGCGCCGCGGCGCTGCCCGACTTCAGCGTGATCACGTCGTTCGGCCGTACTGCGAAGCTCGGGATGTTCACGCGTCGGCCGTTGACCTGGAAATGGCCGTGGCGTACCAACTGGCGGGCCTGTGCGCGCGAACCCGCGAACCCGAGCCGGTAGACGACGTTGTCGAGCCGCGTCTCGAGCATGCGCAGCAGGTTCTCGCCGGGTGCGCCGGTTCCGCGCGTTGCCTTGTCGTACGTGTTGCGGAACTGCTTCTCGAGCAGCCCGTAGTAGCGGCGCGCCTTCTGCTTCTCACGAAGCTGGAGGAGATACTCGCTCTGCTTGATCCGCCCACGGCCGTGCTCTCCCGGTGGATACGAGCGCCGCTCGATGGCGCACTTCTCCGTCAGGCAGCGCTCGCCCTTGAGAAACAGCTTGATGCCCTCGCGGCGGCAGAGCCGACACTTGGGGCCGAGGTCGCGAGCCATTAGTGGTTCTCCTGGTGACGGTTTCGCGTCTCCGGGGTGCGAGACGCAAGCAGTGCTAGGACGCAGGGAGCATCCAGGCTGGTGTGCCTGGATGCGATCGAGGACGACGCAATGCGCCGCGGATCGCGCGCCAGAGGCGCTCTAACTGTTGCCAGGAGAGCCACTACACGCGCCTCCGCTTCTTCTGTCGGACGCCGTTGTGGGCCTGGGGCGAGACGTCCTTGACGCCGAGGATCTCGAGCCCGGCCGCCTGGAGCGAGCGAATCGCCGTCTCACGACCCGAGCCGGGCCCCTTGACGAACACCTCGACCTTCTGCAGGCCGTGCTCCATCCCCTTGCGCGCGCAGTTGTCGGCCGTGACCTGCGCGGCAAACGGCGTCGACTTGCGAGAGCCCTTGAATCCCGCCGATCCCGCGGACTCCCACGCGATGACATTGCCGTCCTTGTCGGTCAGTGACACGATCGTGTTGTTGAACGACGTCTTGATGTGCGCCTGACCGATCGCGATGTTCTTCTTGACGCGGCGGCGCGTGCGCCCGCGTGTGGCTGCCGCCTTGCGAGGAGGTGCCATTTACTTGGCCTTCTTCCCGCGGCCGACGGTCTTCTTCGGACCCTTCCGGGTGCGGGCGTTGGTCTTGGTGCGCTGGCCACGGGCCGGGAGGCCGCGCCTGTGCCGGATGCCGCGGTAGCACCCGATCTCCGAGAGCCGCTTGATCGACTGTGAGCGCTCGCGCCGAAGGTCTCCTTCGACCTCGACGTTCGCGTCGATGTAGGTGCGCAGCTTCGACACCTCGTCGTCGGTGAGATCCTTCACCTTGTGGTTCGGGTCGAGCTCGAGGTCCTTGCAGATCTTCTGCGCGGTCGACTGGCCGATCCCGAAGATGTAGGTGAGCCCGATCTCGAGCCGCTTCTGGTTCGGAAGGTTGACGCCTGCGATGCGAGCCATTAGTGGTTCTCCTGGTGACGGTTTCGCGTCTCTGGCGTGTGAGACGCAAGCAGTGCTAGGACGCAGGGAGCATCCGGGCCGGCCGGCCTGGATGCGACCGAGGACGACGCAATGCGCCGCGGATCGCGCGCCAGAGGCGCTCTAACTGTTGCCAGGCGAGCCACCACTAGCCCTGCCTTTGCTTGTGTCGGGGATTGACGCAGATGACCATGGTGCGCCCGTGCCGCTTGATGACGCGGCAGCGCTCACACATGGGTTTGACGGAGGGGCGAACTTTCATCGGGATCCTTGAATTCTCAGCGGTGACGGAACGTGATGCGGCCGCGCGTCAGGTCGTATGGAGAGAGCTCGACCTTGACTCGGTCGCCGGGGAGGATGCGGATGTAGTGCTTGCGCATCTTCCCGGAGATCGCGGCGAGGACTGTGTGTCCCTCGTCGAGCTGAACCCTGAACATCGTGCTCGGGAGCGCTTCGACGACCTCGCCTTCGACCTCGATCTTCTCTTCCTTGACTGCCACCCTTCCCTCGCGCGAACGCCTCTTCGAGATGGAGGGCCGTGAGGCCCCGGAAATCCCCTGGCGCAGCAAAAAAGCCGCACCGCGGGGGGCTTACTGTAGCAAACTCGCTCTCTCCACGGCGATCCCGACCCGGGGGGTGAGGATTCTCGGCCCCGCCGCCGTGATCGCCACCGTGTGCTCGAAATGGGCCGCCAGGGAGCCGTCCTCCGTGGAGATCGACCAGTGATCGTCGTGGAGGTAGACCTCGGGCAGGCCCATCGTGATCATCGGCTCGATCGCGATCGTCATCCCCTCGCTCAGCTTCGGCCCCCGACCGGGAAAGCCGAAGTTCGGCACGTGCGGGTCCTCGTGGTAATGGCGGCCCACGCCGTGGCCGACGAGGCTCCGGATCACGGAGAATCCGGCCGGCTCGACCACCGTCTGGACGGCGAAGGAGATATCGCCGATCCGGTTACCGACCTGCGCCTCGGCAATCCCGGCCGCAAGCGCGTCCTGGCAGACGTCCAGCAATCTCTGGGCTTCGCCGTCGATCGAGCCGACGCCGAAGGTGTAGGCGCTGTCCGCGATGGCGCCGTCGAGGACGACCCCCACGTCGACGGTGACGAGATCGCCCTCCGCGACCCGGTACGGCCCCGGAATGCCGTGCACCACGACGTCGTTCGGCGAGATACAGATCTCGGCCGGGTACGTGCCGTGGTACCCCTTCGAGGCCGAGGTACCGCCGTTCGACGCGATGAAGGATCCCGCGATCTCGTCGAGCTCCCCGGTCGTGATTCCGGGCCGCAGCCGACTCCCGACGTGCGCGATCGTCGCGGCGACGAGATCGCCCGCCCGGGCGATGCGCTCGATCTCCTCGGGGCCCTTGCGAATGATCATCCCGGCAGGACCGACTGGATCTCCGCGAACACATCGTCCACGCTAGCGGCAGCGTCGAGCGGACGCAGCGTTCCCGCGCCACGGTAGCGTTCCACGACGGGCTCGGTCTGCTCGTGATAGATGGCGAGGCGCCGAGCCATCACCTCGGGTGTGTCGTCACCTCTGTCCTCGTCGCGAGCGCGCCCGAGCATCCGTTGCGTCGCCGTATCGTCATCGAGTTCGAAGAAGAGCACCACATCGAGTGGCCGACCGATCGCCGACAGCATCTCATCGAGGGCCTCGGCCTGGACTGCATTGCGCGGGAACCCGTCGAGCACGAAGCCGCGTTGCGCGTCGTCCTGAGACAGCCGGTCGCGGATGAGTGCGATCGTCAGCTCGTCGGGCACGAGCTCGCCTGCGCGCAGGATGGGCGCGACGAGGTTCCCGAGTTCGGTGCCTTCCGTGACGGCGGCACGAAATATGTCGCCGGTCGACACGTGTGGCACATCGTGGGCTGCGGAGATCCGCTTCGCCTGCGTGCCCTTCCCGGAACCCTGGGGCCCGAGAACGAGGACGTTCAACGTCGTTATTTGAGGAAGCCCTCGTAATTGCGCATCATCATCTGGCTCTCCATCTGACGCATCGTGTCGAGAGCCACGCCGACGGCGATCAGCACGGATGTTCCGCCGAGCGCCCCGGAGCTTGCCTGCGAGAAGCCGCCGTACCTGATGAAGAGGCTCGGAGCGACCGCGACAGTGGCGAGGAACAGCGCCCCCGGCAGCGTGAGCCTGGTGAGAACACGGTCGAGGTACTGCGCAGTGGGCGGACCGGGTCGGATGCCGGGTATGTAACCGCCGTACTTCCGCAGGTTGTCGGCCTGCTCCACGGGGTTGAACTGCACGGCGGTGTAGAAGTACGTGAAGAGGATGATCAGCGCCGCCTCGGTGAGCAGGTAGCTGAGGTTCCCCGGCTGGAAGTGGTCGTTGACGAACTGCTGTGTGCCGGGGAAGTACTGCGCCATCGTCGCCGGGAACGCGAGCAGGGCGGCCGCGAAGATGACCGGGATGACGCCGGCCATGTTGACGCGCAACGGCAGATACGTCGCGCCGCCGGTCGTCATCCTCCTGCCCACCATGCGCTTCGCGTACTGGATCGGAATCCGGCGCTGGCCCTCCTGGACGAACACGACCGCGGCGACGATGCCGAGGGCGATCAGCGGGAAGAAGATGCGCTCCATCGGACCGCCGTTCCACCAGGCGCTGATGCCGAGCGGGAGACTCGTGAGGATGGAGGCGAAGATCAGGATCGAGATGCCGTTGCCGATGCCGCGCTTCGTGATCTGCTCGCCGAGCCACATCAAGAGGACGGTGCCGGTCGTCAGCGTGACGACGATCAACACCATCCGGCCCGCGTTCGCCTGGAGCGCGTCCTGGCGCTGGAACAGCACGGCGTACCCGAATGCCTGCAACGCCGCGAGGACGACGGTCAGGTAGCGGGTGTACTGGTTGATCTTGGCGTACCCGGCCTCGCCCTCCTTCTGCAGTTCGCCGAGCCGAGGGATCACCACGGTCAGGAGCTGAACGATGATCGACGCCGTGACGTACGGCATGATCCCGAGTGCGAAGAGCGAGAACTGCGAGAGCGCACCGCCTGAAAACAGGTTCAGCAGGCCGAGGATCGAGCCGCCGCTACCGGAGAAGTAGCTCTCGATCGCGCTGGCGTTCACGCCCGGCGCCGGCAGCCACGAGCCCAGCCGATACACCGCGAGCACCATCGCGGTGAAGAGGACGCGACGCCGGAGCTCCGGTACGCGCCAGGCGTTGCCGAGCCAGCTCAGCATTACTCAGCCGGGGTCTCGCCGCTCGGAGCCGACTCTGATTCCTCTGGGGCGTCGGCATCGACTGCGGCGTCTGCCTGGACGTCGTCGTCGGCCACCGGCGGCTTCTGCCGCTGGCGCTTCGGTTTCTTCTCGACCGGCTCGCCGCGGAGCCAGCTGATCGAGCCGCCCGCAGCCTTGATCTTCTCCTGCGCCGACTTCGAGAACCCGTGCGCTGTGACCGTGAGTTTCTTCGACAGCTCGCCCGAACCGAGGATCTTGATGTCGGTCTTCGTGTTCTTGATCAGCCCGGCGGAGACGAGTGCCTCGGGCGTGACCTCGGCGCCCGCCTCGAAGCGCGCTTCGAGATCGCGGAGATTGACCGGCTGTGTCGAGGTGCGGAACGGCCCGATCGGCATGGCGTCGGCGGACGTGTTGCCTCGCAGCTTCGGCAGCCGCATGTCGATCGGCATCTGTCCGCCTTCGAATCCGGCCGGCATCTTGTGCGACCCTGAGCGCGACTTCTGACCCTTGATGCCGCGACCCGAGTACCGGCCCTTGCCGGAGCCCATGCCGCGGCCGACCCGCTTGCGATCCTTCCGCGGCTGCGCCGGCGAGAGGCTGTGGAGATTGAGCTCCTCGGCCATGACTACGCGTCCTTCCCTTCGACCTTGACGAGATGAGCGACGTGCCGCAGCTGGCCGGCCAACTCGGGTGATTCCTTGTGCTCGGCGGTACGACCGATCTTGCCGAGACCGAGCGCCCGAATCGTGCCCTCGTGCGCCTTGCTCTGGCCGATCGTGCTGCGCACCTGCGTGATCTTCACCGTGCTCATGCGGGCACCTCCCCGGCGACCTCGGCCGGAGCCGTCTCCGCTGCGGCGGCAGCGGCAGCAGCAGCGGCCACCTTGACGCCGTCGTAGCCCCGCGGAAGTGGCAGGATCTCCTTGATCGTCTTCCCGCGCTGGCGGGCGACGTCCTCGGGGCGCCTGAGGTTCATGAGACCGTTGACGGTCGCCTTGGCCATGTTGATCGGGTTCGTCGTGCCCAGGCTCTTCGCCAACACGTCGCGGATACCGGCGAGCTCGAGCACTGCTCGAACCCCGCCTCCCGCGATGACACCGGTTCCTTCGCTCGCCGGCCGCAGGAACACGCGCGCAGCTCCGAACTCGCCGAGTATCTCGTGCGTGATCGTCGTGCCGTGCTTCGGGACCGTGAACAGACTCTTCTTGGCGTCGTCGACGGCCTTGGAGATGGCAAGAGGAACTTCCCGTGCCTTCCCGTAGCCGACGCCGACCCTGTCGGTCTCGTCGCCGACGACGACGAGTGCCGTGAACGAGAAACGCCGTCCGCCCTTGACGACCTTGGCGACGCGGTTGATCTCGATCACGCGTTCCTTCAACTCTCGTGATTCGGCTACTTCAAACGTGCTCAAAACTCGAGTCCTCCTTTGCGCGCACCTTCGGCGAGCGCTTTGACGCGGCCGTGGTACAGGTAGCCGCCGCGATCGAACACGCAGGCGGTGATACCCGCTGCCTTGGCGGTCTTGCCGAGCTTCTCGCCAACCGCCGCCGCCTGTTCGGTCTTGTCCCCCTTGAATCCTCTGAAGTCGAGCCAGCTCGCCGCGGCGAGGGTGCGCGCCGTCCGGTCGTCGATCAGCTGGGCAAAGATGCCCTTGTTGGAACGGAACACCGCCAGCCGCGGCCGTTCGGCCGTCCCGACGACCTTGCCGCGAATGCGGCGATGCCGGCGCATTCGCGCCTCGCGCGTGGAGAGAGTGCTCATGCGCGCTTCCCGACCTTTCTCCGGACCTGCTCGTCGCGATAGCGGATGCCCTTGCCCTTGTACGGTTCGGGCGGACGCACCTTGCGAATCTCGGCGGCCGTTTGGCCGACGACCTGCTTGTCGGTTCCCTTGACGACGATCTGGGTCGGAATCGGGACCTCGAACGACACGCCCGGTCGGGGACTGACGGTCACCGAGTGGGAGTAGCCGACGGCCAGTTCGATGTCGTTGCCCTTCAACTGGGCCCGATACCCGACGCCCTGGATCTCGAGGTGCTTTTCGAAGCCATTCGTGACACCCTCGACCATGTTGGCGACGAGCGTGCGTGTCAGCCCGTGCAGCGCGCGATCGTCGCCGCGGTCGGTCGGTCGCTTCACGTTGAGGACGCCGTCTTCCTCGACGACCTGGATCCGCACGGGAACCTGCTGCTCGAGCGATCCGAGCGGCCCCGTGACGTTGACCTTGCCGCCGGGCGACACCTGAACCGTGACGCCGGCCGGGATCTCTATCGGCCTCTTGCCAATCCGACTCATGGCGCTACCAGACGAAGGCCAGCACTTCGCCGCCAACGCCGCGCTCTGCGGCTTGACGGCTCGTGATGACGCCGGTCGACGTTGACAGGATGGCGGTACCGAGACCGCCGAGCACGCGCGGGAGCCGGTCCTTGCGGGCGTAGACGCGCCGGCCCGGCTTGGAGATGCGCTTCAGGTCGGTGATCACGCGCTCGCGGTTGCGGCCGAACTTGAGCTCGACGACGAGGGTCGAGAACGGGGCGCCTTCGACGACGCGGAAGTCCTTGATGTAGCCCTCGTCACGCAGGAGACGCGCGATCTCCTCCTTCATCCGCGAGGAAGGCATCTGGGTCGTGTCGTGCATCGCCTTGTTCGCGTTGCGAATGCGTGTGAGCATGTCTGCGATCGGGTCGGTCAGCACGTCGCCTCCATTCCCCCGAAGTCGTTTCGAAGAACCGACGAGGGAAGGCATCGAGAAGAGTTCCCGGTGATATTCCCCCCGACGACATTCCGGAGGAATGACGAGGGAAAACATCGAGAAGAGTTCCTGGTGATATTCCCCCCGACGACATTCCGGAGGAATGACGAGGGAAGGCATCGAGAAGAGTTCCTGGTGATATTCATCACCAGGAACTCTTCGTCATGCCCGGGATCGCTCCCTGATGTGCCAGCTCGCGCAAGCAGATCCGACAGAGCTTGAACTTCTTGAACACGGCCCGCGGGCGGCCGCACCGGTTGCACCGCGTGTAGGCCTGCGTCTTGTGTTTCGGTGTCCGCTTCTGCTTGACGCGGAGGGAGGTCTTGGCCATGCCTAGTCCCTTCTGCTTTCGGTGGCGAACGGTAGGCCGAGGTGGCGCAGGAGCGCGCGCGCCTGATCGTCCGTTTCAGCCGTGGTCGTGATCGCGATGTCGAGGCCCCGGATCGCCTGCACACTGTCGTAGTCGATCTCGGGGAAGATGATCTGCTCCTTGATGCCGAGCGAGTAGTTCCCGCGACCGTCGAACGAGTCGGGGCTGAGACCGCGGAAGTCGCGGATCCGCGGTAGCGAGATCGACACGAGCCGGTCGAGGAACTCGTACATCTTCGCTCCGCGCAGGGTGACGCGCGCGCCGACGGCCATGCCCTCGCGGAGCTTGAAGCTCGCGATCGACTTTCGCGCACGGCGGACCTGGGCCCGCTGACCCGCGATCGTCGAGAGCTCTTCGATCGCTGCGTCCATCGCCTTCGCGTCGGTCTTGGCGTCGCCGACACCCATGTTGAGGGTGATCTTGCTCACCTTGGGCACGCGCATGATCGAGTCGAGTTCGAGCTCGTCCTTGAGAGCGGGCTTGATCTCTTCCTCGTAGCGCTGCTTCAGCCGGGGCAGGTAGGTCTCGGTCGTCGCAGCCATCAGCGGTCGACCTCCTGATCGCACTGCTTGCAGACGCGGACGCGAACGGTCTCGCCCTTGAACTCCTTGATCCGCATACCCGTGCGCGTCGCCTGGTTGCACGTCGGGCAGACGAGCATGACGTTGCTGACCTCGATCGGGGAAGCCTTGTCGAAGATGCCGCCCGGCGACATCTGAGCACCGCCCATGCGTGATGTGTCGCGCAGCGGCGCCGGCTTGCGGTGCCGCTTCACGAGGTTCAGGTTCTCGACGATGACGCGCCCCTCGCGCGGGCGTGCGTCGATGACCCGGCCTTGCTTGCCGCGGTCCTTGCCGGAGAGCACCTGCACCATGTCGCCCTTCTTGATTTTCATTCGCGTTGCCATGTCTAGAGGACCTCTGGAGCCAAGCTGACGATTTTCATGAAGTTCTTCTCGCGCAACTCGCGGGCGACAGGCCCGAAGATGCGCGTACCACGGGGGTTCAGCTGGTTGTCGATGATGACGGCCGCATTCTCGTCGAACCCGATCAGCGTCCCGTCGTTGCGACCGTAGGGCTTCTTCGTCCGGACGACGACGGCTTTCACCACCTCGCCCTTCTTGACGGTGCCCTGCGGCGTCGCCGTCTTCACGGTAGCAACGATGATGTCGCCCACCCGTGCGTAGCGACGATGGGATCCGCCCATGACGCGGATGCACAGGATCTCGCGAGCGCCGGTGTTGTCGGCGACCTTGAGGCGGCTTTCCTGCTGGATCACTGATCCTCACCGCCCGTGCGGGTCGTGCGAGATATGCGGGTGGAGAGGATCACTTGGCGACCTCGACGATCTCGGTCAGGCGCCAGCGCTTGGTCGCCGACAGGGGCCTGGTCTCGACGATGCGCACGACGTCGCCGACCTTGGCGGCGTTCGCCTCGTCGTGGGCGTGGAACTTGACCGAACGGCGCACGACCTTCTTGTATTTCCGGTGCGACTTGATCACCTCGACCTTGACGACCACGGTCTTGTCCATGGCCGCCGAGACGACGGTTCCCAGACGCTCCTGGCTGCGGCCTCGCTCGTGCTCGGGCTTTTCGAGACGGACGATCGGCTTGCGCTCCGTCGCCTTCGCGCGCTTGGGGCGGGTCTTCTGAGGGCGCAGCGAACGCGGCACGCGCTTCTTCTTCACCTTCGGGCCGGACTGCGGGGCGGGGAGGGCGGGTCCGTCCACCTCGACCGCCGCCGCCGCCGCCGCGGGAGCGTCCGTCGGCTCCGCGGCTTGCGCCGGCTCGGCTGTCTCGTCGGCAGCTGTCTCTTCGGCAGCTGTCTCGTCGGCCGCTGTCTCGTCGGCAACCACCTCGGCGGCGGGTGCCTCCGGGGCGGCCGCTTCCGCGGTCTCCTCGGCAGGCGCCTCGGCCGCAGCCTCCTCGACCGGAGCGGTCTCGGCCTCAGCCGTCACTTCGGCCTCGTCGGTCGCGGCGTCGGCGACGACGTCCGCTGCAGCCGTCTCATCGGTTTGCTTCTTTTTCTCAGCCATCTCAGATCTTCCCCAGTCGCTCGCGCTCGGTCTTGACGGTCAGGATGCGCGCAATCTCACGCTTGGCGGAGCGCAGACGCGCACTGTTCTCGAGTGCGCCGGTCGCCGACTGAAAACGGAGGTTGAAGAGTTCCTTGCGGGTCTCGCCCATCTTCTCCTCGAGCTCCTCGTCGGTCATGACTCTCAGGTCTCTAGCTCTCAAAGAGATCAGCCTCCCGCCTGATGAACTTCACCTTGATGGGCAGCTTCTGCCCGGCGAGGCGGAGTGCCTCGCGCGCGAGCGCCTCGTCGACGCCCGCGAGCTCGAAGAGCACGCGACCGGGCTTGACGACGGCGACCCAGCCTTCCGGAGAGCCCTTCCCGGATCCCATCCGGGTCTCGGCCGGCTTCTTGGTGAACGGCTTGTCCGGGAACAGGTTGATCCAGACCTTGCCGCCGCGCTTGATCTTGCGCGTCATCGCGATACGAGCTGCCTCGATCTGCCGGTTCGTGATCCAACCGTCCTCGAGCGCCTTGATGCCGTAGTCGCCGTACTGGACGGTCGTCTGGCCCTTCGCGGTGCCGCGCCGGCGCCCGCGATGGTGCTTGCGGTACTTGGTCCTGCGAGGCAGCAACATCAGGCGTCAGTCCCCTCGGGAGCCGAGGCGTCCTGACCGGCATCTGCTGCGGTCTCGGGTGCGCTGTCCGGCGTCGGAGCGTCGCTCGGCACGTCGAGCTTCGTGGGCTCGTCCGTCGAAGCGGGCGGCGTCGTGGTCGGTTCGGTCTGAGGCCGCGTGCGGGCGCGACGGGCCGGGGTCGAGCCGCCACCCGAGGCCGGGGCGTCGCCCTGACGACCTGCGTTCCCTCCGGCCGAGCGTCCACCTTGCGGCCGGGCGCCACGCGGGCCACCGGGGCGCCCGCCGGGCCGTCCACCTTCGGAGGCGCCGGCGCCGGGGCCACGGCGGCCCTTCTTGACGAGGCCGAGCCCTTCGCGATCCTGGTTGCGGCCGCGGCCCGCCTCGCGCGAGGCGCCGAGCCCTTCGGCAGCCCCACCGCGCTTGCGGCGTGCCTGATCCTGGTCGCCGAGTCGGGTCTCCTTGCCCGTCGACGTGCCCTCGTACCCTTCGGGCATGATCTCGCCCTTGTTGACCCATACCTTGACGCCGATCCGGCCGAACGTCGTCTTCGCTTCGGCGAATCCGTAGTCGATGTCCGCGCGGATCGTGTGCAGCGGAACGCGGCCTTCGGTGTAACGCTCGACGCGGCTCATCTCGCCGCCGCCGAGGCGCCCGCCGCACTGGATCTTGATCCCCTGCGCGCCCGACCGCATCGCCGAGGCGAGCGAGCGCTTCATCGCGCGCCTGAAGGAGACGCGGTTCTGCAACTGCTCGGCGATCGATTGCGCGACGAGTTGAGCGTCCAGCTCGGGTCGCTTGATCTCGTTGATGTTGATGTGGACCGACTTGCCCGTGATCGAGTGCAGCTCCTTCCGAAGCGCATCCACCTCGACTCCCGACTTGCCGATCACGATGCCCGGGCGCGCCGTGTAGATGTCGACCGTGATCCGCTGCTTGTCCTTCCGGATCAGGATGTCCGACAACCCGGCATGCGAGAGCTTGCGGGTGATGTGCTCGCGGATGCGGACATCCTCGAGGATGTAGTCGGCGAACTCTTTCTTGCCGGTGTACCAGTTCGACTTCCAGTCGTGGATGACACCGACGCGCAGGCCGCCAGGATGAATCTTCTGGCCCATTAGGCTACTGCCTCCTTCTTCTTCGCCGGCGCGCGCTTCTTCGGCTTCGGCTTGTCGGCCTCGCCTGCTGCGTCCGGCTTGGGGGTCGCAGCCGCGGAAGGCTTGGCGGCGGCACGCTTGGGGCGCGCCTTCGCCTTGGGATTCTCGGCAACGATCAGGGTGATGTGGCAGGTTCGCTTGCGAATGCGGTTCACGCGTCCGCGCGCACGGGCACGCCAGCGCTTGAGCGTCGGCCCCTCGTCTGCGTACGCCGCGAGCACGATGAGCTCATCGCCGTCGAGACCGTGCGCAGACTCGGCGTTTGCAACGGCCGAACGCAGCACCTTCTCGATGTCGACAGCGGCAGCGCGCGAGGTGAACGCGAGGATCGTGCGTGCCTCCGGCACGGTGCGGCCGCGCACGTGCTCGAGGACGACCCGGGCCTTGCGCGCCGAAAGGTGCACGTACTTCGCCTCTGCGCGCACCTGGAGTGTTGTGGCTGTGCCGGCGGTTGCCATCAGCGCTTCTTCACCTGGGTCTTGTTGTCGCCGGCGTGACCGCGGAACGTTCGCGTCGGCGCGAACTCACCGAGCTTGTGACCGACCATCTGCTCGCTGACGAACACCGGCACGTGCTTGCGCCCGTCGTGGACCGCGATCGTGTGACCGACCATGTCGGGAAACACGGTGGAGCTGCGCGACCAGGTGCGAATCATCCGCTTTTCGTTGGCGACGTTCATCGCTTCGATCCGGCTCAGCAGCCGCTCGTCGATGAAAGGCCCTTTCTTCGATGATCTGGACATCAGTTGTTAGCGCCTTTCCTTGCCGCGGCGACGGCCGCGGACGATCAGCTTGTCCGATTCCTTGTGCTTCCGGCGCGTGCGCTTGCCGAGGGTCGGCACGCCCCACGGCGTGACCGGATGGCGACCGCCCTTCGACTTGCCCTCGCCGCCGCCGTGGGGGTGGTCGACCGGATTCATCGCCGAGCCTCGGACGGACGGGCGCTTACCGAGCCAACGGCTCCGACCCGCCTTGCCGGACTGCTCGTTGGCGTGATCCGAGTTACCGACCTGTCCGATCGTGGCGCGGCACGTGAGCAGGACGCGACGCATCTCGCCCGACGGCAGCCGGAGCACGCCGTACCCCTGGTCCTTGGCGACGAGCTGGACGCCGGCGCCGGCCGATCGGGCCATCTTCGCGCCTTGGCCGGGCTTCAGCTCCACGTTGTGGACGAGCGTTCCGGTGGGGATGTTCTCGAGGGGCAGCGCGTTGCCCGTCCTGATGTCGGCCGCGGGGCCGGACTCGACCGAGGCGCCGACACGGAGGCCCTGGGGCGCGACGATGTACGCCTTGGCGCCGTCCGCATAGTGGAGCAGCGCGATCCGGGCCGACCGGTTCGGGTCGTACTCGATCGCAGCCACCTTGGCGGGGATGCCGTCCTTGCGCCGCTTGAAGTCGATCACCCGGTACCGCCGCTTGTGGCCGCCGCCCTGGTGTCGCGTCGTGATGCGCCCGTTGTTGTTGCGGCCGCCCGTTCTCTTCAGCGGCTCGAGAAGCGATTTCTCGGGTGCCTTCTTGGTGACCTCCTCGAACGAGGAGACCGCCATGAATCGGCGCCCGGGACTGGTCGGCTTGTATTTCTTGACTGCCATCAGTGGTTCTCCTGGTAACGGTTTCGCGTCTCTCTAGTGGGAGACGCAAGCAGTGCTAGGACGCAGGGAGCGTCCATGCGGGGTCGCATGGACGCGACCGAGGACGACGCAATGCGCCGCGGTCGCGCGCCAGAGGCGCTCTAACTGTTGCCGGGAGAGCCACGAGCTAGACCTGGGCCCCTTCGAAGATTTCGATCGTGTTGCCCTCGTGCAGCTGCACGACGGCCTTTTTCCAGCCGGGTCGGACCCCGCTGAAGGCGCCACGGCGCTTCGGCTTGGCGGGAACCTTGATGATGCGCACCGAGTCCACCTTGACGCCGAAGAGCTGCTCGACGGCCTGGCGCACCTGTGTCTTGTGCGCGTCCTGGTGCACCTTGAAGGTGTACTGCCGATCGGCCAGACCGGCATAGCTCTTCTCGGAGACGACGGGCGCGATGAGGACGTCGGCGGCGTTCACGATGCCTTCCCTTCGACGAGCGGGAGCGCTGCCTCGCTGACGAGCACGGACTGCGCCCAGACGATGGGTGCCACCTCGAGCTCCGAGGGAACCGTGACGAGCACCTTGTCGAGGTTGCGGAACGACTTGATCAGCCCGAGCTCGTCCTCGTGGGCGATGACGACGAGCGGAGTCGCCTTCCCCCACTCGGCGACGAGTGCCTTCGCCTGCTTCGTCGACGGCGTCTCGAAGGCCGCCCCGTCGAGAAGCGCGAGCGTCTCGTTGCCGACGTGGTTCGAGAGCGCGCCCGCGAGGGCGGCGCGGCGCACCTTCCGGTTCACCTTGACCTCGAAGCTGCGCATGCCCGGCGCAAATGCGACACCGCCACCGGCGAACTGCGGCGCTCTGATCGTTCCCTGTCGGGCGCGCCCGGTGCCCTTCTGGCGCCACGGCTTGGCGCGCCCACCCGAGACGAATCCGCGCGACTTCGAGCCGCGGGTGCCGGCTCGATGGGCATTGAGCTCGGCGCGCACGACTTCGTGCACGATGTGCTTCTTCAGCTCGGCGCCGAAGACGGCTTCTCCGAGCGGGGCCGACTTCGCGGCGGAGCCGCCGAGAACCCGGGCGTTCAACGCAGCTGGCTTCTTCTCGGCCATCAGCTGACGCTCCTGATCTCGACGATGCCGCTCTTCGGGCCGGGAACCGCGCCCCGGACCAGCAGCAGGTTCCGCTCGACGTCGACCTCGTGGACGACCAGACCGAGTTGGGTCACGCGGCCACCACCCATGCGGCCCGACATCTTCTGCCCTTTGAACACGCGCGACGGCGTCGCGGACGCGCCGATCGAGCCGGGCTTGCGGACGTTGTGCGATCCGTGGGAGACGGGGCCACGATGAAAGTTGTGCCTCTTGATCGTTCCGGCGAACCCCTTGCCGATCGAGGTACCCGCGACCTTGATCGCGTCACCGGGCTCGAAGGCTTCCACCGTGACCGTGTCGCCGACGCTCAGCTCCGTATCGCCCCGGAATTCCACGAGGTGACGGTGGGCGCTCGCGCCTGCCTTCTTCAGGTGCCCGAGTTCGCCCTTCGTGATCTTGCGATCGACGACGGGCTCGTAGGCGAGCTGGACGGCGGTGTACCCGTCGGTGCTGTCGCTGCGGACGTGCACGACGGGGCACGGACCGGCCTCGATCACGGTGACGGCGGTGACGCCGCCGGTCTCGGGGTCGAAGATCTGGGTCATGCCCAGTTTTCTGCCAAGAATGCCTTTCATCACCAGTCCTAGAGCTTGATCTCGATGTCGATGCCGGCAGGGAGATCGAGGCGCATGAGCGAGTCCACGGTCTTCGGCGTCGGGCTGTGGATGTCGATCAGCCGCTTGTGCGTGCGCACCTCGAAGTGCTCGCGCGAATCCTTGTCCTTGAAGGGGCTGCGGATCACGCAGTACACGTTCTTCTCGGTGGGCAGCGGCACGGGGCCGGTGATCGTCGCACCGGTGCGCTGCGCCGTCTCGACGATCTGCGAGGCCGAGCGATCGAGCTGCTGGTGGTCGTAGCCCTTGAGCCGGATGCGGATTTTCTGTTGCGCCATGTGTTGTGTCTCTTCTCGTGTGAGAGAGGGAGTCGCCCCTCCCGGCCTCACGGCCGGGAGGGGCAGAGCCCTGCTACTTGATGATCTCCGTGACGACGCCGGCGCCGACGGTGCGGCCACCCTCGCGGACGGCGAACCGAAGGCCTGCGTCCATCGCGATCGGCTGACCCATCTCGATCTCCATCTGCGTGTTGTCACCGGGCATGACCATCTCCTGACCGTCCGGGAGCTTGATCGAGCCCGTCACGTCAGTGGTGCGGAAGTAGAACTG
Organism: uncultured Thermoleophilia bacterium; assembly: GCA_963721955.1. Lineage (GTDB taxonomy): Bacteria > Actinomycetota > Thermoleophilia > Gaiellales > Gaiellaceae > Gaiella. The sequence continues at coordinate 246,933 of CAVRKG010000005.1, forward strand.
CGGCCGATAGCCGTTGAAGAACGGCGTGTGGCGGCCACCCTCGTCCTTCGACAGCACGTAGACCTCTGCCTTGAAGTGCGTGTGCGGTGTGATCGAGCCCGGCTTCGCGAGAACCTGTCCGCGCTCGACCTCCTCGCGCTTGACGCCGCGAAGGAGTGCCCCGGCGTTGTCGCCGGCCTGCGCGAAGTCCAGGACCTTCTGGAACATCTCGAGCCCCGTCACGGTCGTCTTCTCCACCTTCTCGTGGATACCGACGATCTCGATCTCGTTGCCGACCTCGATCTTGCCCTGCTCGATTCGCCCGGTGACGACGGTGCCGCGACCGGTGATCGTGAACACGTCCTCGATCGGCATCAGGAAGGGCTTGTCCGTGTCGCGCGTCGGCTCCGGAATGTAGGAGTCGACGGCCTCCATCAGCTCGAGGATCTTCGGTGTCCACTCGGGATCGCCCTCGAGCGCCTTGAGTGCCGAGACGTGGACGATCGGGATGTCGTCGCCCGGGAAGTTGTACTTCGTGAGCAACTCCCTCACCTCGAGCTCGACGAGCTCGAGGAGCTCGGGATCGTCGACCATGTCGGCCTTGTTGAGCGCGACGACCATGAACGGCACCTCGACCTGACGGGCGAGCAGGATGTGCTCGCGCGTCTGCGGCATCGGGCCGTCTGCGGCGGAGACGACGAGGATCGCCCCGTCCATCTGAGCGGCGCCCGTGATCATGTTCTTGATGTAGTCGGCGTGGCCCGGGCAGTCGACGTGCGCGTAGTGCCGGTTCGCCGTCTCGTACTCGACGTGCGCCGTGTTGATCGTGATGCCGCGCTGCCGCTCCTCGGGAGCCGCGTCGATCGACCCGAAATCGCGCGCGGCGGTTCCCGTGCCGGACTCAGCTAGCACCTTCGTGATCGCTGCTGTCAGCGTCGTCTTGCCGTGGTCGATGTGGCCGATGGTGCCGACGTTGACGTGCGGCTTCGACCGCTCGAATTTCTGCTTTGCCATCCTACGATCTCCTTCTCACGAGCCTGACTGCGAGTCGACGATGTCGCTCGCGATGGACTGGGGTACTTCGTCGTACCGGTCGAACTGCATTGTGAACGTTGCGCGCCCCTGCGACATCGAGCGCAGGTCGGTCGCGTACCCGAACATCTCCGACAGTGGCACGCTGGCCTTGATCGACTGCGAGTTGCCGAGCGGCTCGAGCGACTCGACGCGCCCGCGGCGGCCGTTCAGGTTCCCCATCACGTCGCCGAGGTAATCGTCGGGTGTGACGACCTCGACCGCCATGATCGGTTCGAGCAGTTTCGGCTTGGAGCGCTTGAGTGCCTCCTTGAACGCCATCGAGCCGGCGATCTTGAACGCCCGCTCACTCGAGTCGACGTCGTGATACGAGCCTTCGATCAGCTCGATCTTGACGTCGACGACCGGGTAGCCGGCGAGGACGCCGGCGTTCATCGCTTCCTGGATGCCTTCGTCGACCGGTTTGATGTATTCCTTCGGAATCTTGCCGCCGACGATCTTGTCGACGAACTCGTAGCCGGCACCGGGCTCCTGCGGCAACAGATTGATCGTGACGTCGCCGTACTGGCCGGAACCGCCCGTCTGCCGGACGAACTTGCCCTGCACCTTCTCGGCCGGCTTGCCCGCCGTCTCGCGATAGGCGACCTGGGGGCGACCGACGTTCGCGTCGACCTTGAATTCGCGCATGAGGCGGTCGACGATGATCTCGAGGTGCAACTCGCCCATGCCGGCGATCAGCGTCTGTGCCGTCTCCTCGTCGGAGGTGACGCGGAACGTCGGATCCTCCTCGGCGAGGCGTTGCAGGCCCTGTGACAGCTTGTCCTGGTCGCCCTTCGTCTTGGGCTCGATCGCGACCGAGATGACCGGGTCGGGGAACGTCATCCGCTCGAGCACGATCGGCGAGCGATCGTCGGCGAGCGTGTCTCCCGTCGTGGACTGCTTCAGTCCGACGGCGGCGGCGATCTCACCGGCAACGATCTCGTCGCGCTCCTCACGGTGGTTCGCGTGCATCTGCAGGATGCGGCTGACGCGCTCGGTCTTGCCGTTCGTCGTGTTGAGCACGCGGTCGCCGGACTTGATCTGGCCGGAGTAGACGCGGAAGTAGGTCAGCTTCCCGACGAAGGGATCGGACATGACCTTGAAGACGAGCGCCGAGAACGGCGCGTCCGTCGAGGCGGGCCGGGTGAGCTCCTCCTCGGTCTTGGGGTCGATGCCCTGGACGGCCGGAACGTCGAGTGGGCTCGGCAGATAGTCGATGACCGCGTCGAGAAGCGGCTGCACGCCCTTGTTCTTGAAGGCGGAGCCGAGCAACACGGGAGTGAACGCGCTTGCGAGCGTCCCGGCCCGTAGAGCGCGACGGATCATCTCTGGGGTGACCGAGTTCTCGTCCTCGAGGTAACTCTCCATCAACTCGTCGTCGTGCTCGGCGATCGCGTCGATGAGCGCGTGGTGGTGCTCCTGCGCCTGCGCGAGAAGCTCGGCGGGGATCTCGCCCACCGTGAACGACTCGCCGAGATCGTCGTCGTAGGTGATCGCGTTCATCTCGACGAGGTCGATGACGCCGCGATGGTGTTCTTCCTCCCCGACCGGAAGCTGGATGCAGACGGCGGTGGCGCCGAGGCGGTCACGCATCGACTGGACGGCGGCGAGGAAGTTGGCGCCCGTGCGGTCCATCTTGTTGATGAAGGAGATCCTCGGGACGCCGTAGCGGTCGGCCTGGCGCCAGACGGTCTCGGACTGGGGCTGCACACCCGCCACGGAGTCGAAGACGGCGACGGCGCCGTCGAGAACCCGCAGGGAGCGCTCCACCTCCACGGTGAAGTCCACGTGTCCGGGCGTATCGATAATGTTGATCCGATGATCCCGCCATTCGGCCGTGGTCGCCGCCGACGTGATCGTGATGCCGCGCTCCTGCTCCTGCGCCATCCAGTCCATCGTCGCGGCGCCCTCGTGCACCTCCCCGAGCTTGTGGGTGCGCCCGGTGTAGTAGAGGATCCGCTCCGTCGTCGTCGTCTTGCCGGCGTCGATGTGCGCCATGATTCCGATATTGCGGACGCGGTCCAGCCCGATGCGCGATGCCGTAGTGCTCATGATTCCTTTCGCCCTACCAGCGATAGTGCGCGAAGGCCTTGTTGGCCTGCGCCATCCGGTAGATGTCGTCCTTCTTCTTGTAGGCACCGCCCTGCTGGTTGAGCGCGTCCATCAGCTCGCCTGCCAGCTTGTCGCCCATGTGCTTCTCCCGCCGGTCGCGGGCGAACTGCACGATCCAGCGGATCGCGAGCGTCCGCGCGCGGCGCTGCGGTACCTCGATCGGCACCTGATAGTTGGCGCCGCCGACCCGGCGCGAGCGAACCTCCAGAACCGGGGTCACGGTCTTCACTGCTCCCTCGAGGATCTCGAGCGCCGGCTTGCCCGTCTTCTCGGACGCCAGGGCGAGCGCGTCGTAGACGATCCGCTCGGCCGTCGACTTCTTGCCGTCGAGCATGACGCAGTTGATGACCTGCGTCACGAGAACCGAGCCGTACACGGAGTCGGGCTCGAGCTGGCGGGGCTGGATCTCTGCTCGGCGGGGCACTAGCCCGAGCCCTTCTTGGCGCCGTATTTCGAGCGGCCCTGCCGCCGATCGGAGACACCCGACGTGTCGAGCCCGCCGCGGATCACCTTGTACCGGAACCCAGGAAGGTCCTTGACGCGACCACCACGAATGAGGACGACCGAGTGCTCCTGGAGGTTGTGACCCTCGCCGGGGATGTAGACGCCGACCTCCATCCCGTTCGTCAGCCGGACGCGCGCGACCTTGCGCAGCGCCGAGTTCGGCTTCTTCGGGGTGGTCGTGTAGACGCGCGTGCAGACGCCGCGCTTCTGCGGCGCACCGCGAAGGGCCGGAGTCTTCGTCTTGGCCACGGGGGCCTTGCGGCCTTTGCGGACGAGCTGATTGACGGTGGGCACGCTGCTCCTGGTGGTCGGTCGAGAAGTGGATCGGCACAGACAGGCAGGGCAGGGTCGAAACCCCGCCACCTGCGGACGTGGAGTGTACCTGACAGCGAGCAGCTCGGACAAGACCCGTAGCGGAGGGTCGTTGCCGTCCGCGGCCCATGTACAAGGGGCTTCTTCGTGCGTACAGTTGTTCCAGGGGAGGGTGAGGACCACGACCGAGGTGATCGATCATGCCGCACGCCGTGCGGCCGTCCAGGCGGCCGTGCCGACGCGCGCACCTGCTCCCGCCGCTGCGGGCGGCGCTCCATCGCGGCTCTCGAGCGGCCGGAGGCCCTGCGGGGTCTCCCCTGCGGCGGACCGGGCGCCCCGACTAGAGTTCCCGTCCGGAACGGTGAGGAGCCGGGAGATCGAGGCGCCATGACAATCGGGTTGATCATCGCCGCTGCCGTCATCCTGCTCGCGATCCTCGTCGCTGCTCGATACGTCCAGCGCTCGGGAAGCACCGTTCGGGACGACCGGCTCGTCGTGGCGGTCGACGACATGAGAACGCGGATGGACACCCTCGGGAAGGACCTCTCCGAGGCGCTCGAGCGCGCCGAGCGCGAGCGCAAGCGAAACCGGTTCCTCAGCGACCTCGGAAGTTCGATCGAATTCGACGAGTTGCTCGATCGCATCCTCGACGCCGCCCTCGAGGTGCCGGGCTTCGACGCCGCAATGGTGCTGATCGACGAGCCCGCCGGACAGCCGACGATCGCGACGCGCGGAATGACCCCCGAGGAAGCGGCGCATCCGCCGGCCTCGAGCCCGCACGACACGCCACCCGCAGGCCCGATCACGGTCAGCTACCGGTACGGCCCGAGCGAGGCCGCGAACACGGATCTGATCCGGGGCGGCCTCTTCATCTCGCTCGTCGGACGAGAGAGCCACACACTCGGCACGTTGTCGCTCTTCTGGCGCACACCGAGGTTCGAACCCCCGCAGGAGCGAGTCGAGGCCCTCGAGCAGATCGCGATCGCGTGCATCCCCGCGATCGAGAACGCGCGTCGGTATCGCGAGGCGCGGCGCCTGGCCGAGACGGACGCCCTCACCGGCTTCTTCAACCAGCGGTACTTCCACGACACGCTCCGCCGTGAATCACTGCGCGCGCAGCGCTACTCACGCCAGCTCACGCTCCTGATCCTCGATCTCGACGACTTCAAGACGGTGAACGACAGCATCGGGCACCTCGCCGGCGATGCCGTCCTGGCCCAGGTCGCCGAGCGGCTTCGCGACCAGATTCGGTCGGTCGACATCGGCTGTCGCATCGGCGGCGACGAGTTCGCGGTCATCCTGCCCGAGTCGACCGCGGTCGACGCCGAGCAGCTCTTCCAGCGGATGCACGATGCGGTGAAGTCGTTGACGATGCCCGACGGTCAACGCGTGCGCATCTCCGCAGGCATCGCCGAGCTCCATCACGGAGAAACGGCGGCCGGGCTCTTCGAACGCGCGGACTCGGCGCTCTACCGGGCAAAGGGCCTCGGCAAGGACCGCGCGAGCGTCGCTCCCGATTAGCCGCGGTGCGGCGGCCGGTCAGGTTCGAATAGCGGTGAGCTGCGGTATCCGGGACGGCTCCGTCGCGCCACCTTCGTCCTCGAGTGTCACGCTCACCCTGGCACCGACCGTCACCGGGCGCGACAGCGCCACGAACTGGGCGGTTCCGTCGAAGACGGCCGCAGGCAGGAACTCCGCCGATCCGGGCAGCGTGATCCACGCCTGGTAGTCGGTCCCCGACGCGGCGGGGCCGAGCCCGTTGAGTTTGAGCACGGCCTGCCCGCGCTCCCCGACGACGAGCACGATTCTCCCGACCGACCCCACGAACGGGATCGTCTCGACGCCCGGGCTCGCGACGATGGCGACGGCCCGCTCGAAACCTGCGTTCGCAGACGCCGCGGACGACGAGTCGTCGCGGGAGGCGACGAGGGCCCACGCGCCGAGCCCGACGGCTGCCGCGCCGGTCACCGCGGCGAGGGCCGCGAGCGCCTTCCAGGTCAGGCCCCTGTCGGGCGGGAGCGCGACGGGCGGAAGCGAAGGTGCGGAGACCCGCTCGGCGTCGAGCGCACGATCGGGCACGGACGGGGCTCCGTTCACGTGCCCCGGAGACAGTTGCTGCACCCGGTCGATGATAACCGTCGAGGCTGACGGGTCGGCGTCGGCGGCCCTGAATCGCACGATTCTCCGAGGTGTTCCGGCCCCCACTGTAGGGTTTGGCCGGATGCGCTGCGGGCGGACACGGGTTCCATCGGGCACCAGAGGCGGACAATGACGACCACGATCATCGCGGCTGCCGCGATCGCGTTGGGCGTCGTCTCGATCCTGCTCTTCCACCTGGCGATTCGCCGCGTGGTGACACGTCAGACCGAGGTTGTCGTCACCCTGCTCGGGCGCCACGACGAGCGGCTCGAACGGTTCGACGACCGCCTGGCGACATTCGCCCAGACGCTCAACGACACCCTGGCGTCGCGCGACGCCTTCAGCCTCGGTTCGGGGGACGACGCGGAGCCTCTGATGCGGACGCTCGAGATCGCCTTGGCCCAGACATCCGCGGACGGCGCCGTCGCCCTGGTGACGGGGAGCGGTGGCGCGCCGGTCGTCGCGACGATCGGCCTCTCGGAGGCAGAGACCAACCACATCGCCAGGATGGGGTTCCCGGACTACCGGGGAGCTCGAGCGATCGAGATCGCGTTCTCGGGTGACCTCGACGCCCCCGACGGACGCACCGCCGTCCGCACCGGGCTCGTCGTGCCTCTGCTGGGCGATGACCAGCAGCAGAGCCTTCTGAGCGTGCTCACCCGCGACGAGGAGCGGCGATTCAGCGAGGACGATGTCGCTGCGCTCGACGAGCTCGTCCGGCGCACACGACCTTCGATCACGCGATCACTGAACCTGCGCGAACACGACGTCGTGCCCGAGCTCGACATGTTGACGAACCTCTACGACCGCCAGTCGTTCGAGGCCGTCCTCGAACATCAGATCGCCAAGTCCCGAATCGCACACCAGCCGCTGTTTCTCCTTCTCATCGACGTCGACCGGTTGACCACGATCAATGCGAGGATCGGGCGCCTCGGGGCCGACGGCACGCTGCTCGCGATCTCGCACAGGCTGCGCGCACATGTCGACCCGGCCGATTACACCTTCCGGCTCTCGGGAGGACAGTTTGCGGTCGTCCGGCGCTCGGGGACAACGAGCGAGGCGCACGAGCTCTTCGAGTCCTTCAGGGACGTGATCGCGAGCCATCCGGTCGGTGACGCAGGCTCGGTTTCCGTCTCGGCCGGGGTTGCCGAGTTGCTGCCCCACGACGACGCGCGGTCACTCGCCGAGCGGGCCGACGACGCGCTGTCGGATGCCAAGCGTCTGCGGCGCGGTTCGCTCCCGAGCGGGGGCGAAGCCTAGCTTCGAGTCGAACCGCACGAGGGGGTGGCGCCGTCGACCGGCGAGACACCCCCTCGTGCGAGCACTGCTATTCCTCGGCGGCCTCGGGAGGTGCTTCCTCGACGGGAATCTCCTCTTCGAGCGCGAGGCCGAGCGCGTTCAGATCGATCTCGCCGTCGCCGATCTCCTCGAGGGCTGCGAGCAACTCCTGGGCCTCCGCGGCGAACATCGAGGACGGCAGCGGCTCTGCCGGCTCGATCGTGACGCCTCGATACTTCTTCAGTCCTGTCGCAGCCGGGATGAGCTTGCCGATGATCACGTTCTCCTTGAGACCGAGGAGGCGGTCGATCTTGCCTTCGATCGCCGCATCCGTGAGCACCTTGGTCGTCTCCTGGAACGATGCCGCCGACAGGAACGACTCGGTCGCGAGCGATGCTTTCGTGATGCCGAGGATGAGCGGCTCGAAGGTTGCCTCCTCCTTCTTCTTCTTGCCCTTCCGCGCAACCTCGTTCGCCCGCGCGAGCACTGCTTTGTCGGCGAGCTGGCCCGGAAGCAGCGTCGTATCGCCTGCACTCTCGACCCGAACCTTCTTCAGCATCTGGCGCACGATCAACTCGATGTGCTTGTCGTGGATGTCGACGCCCTGCGACTTGTAGACCTTCTGCACTTCGCCGACGAGGTAGAGCTCGGTTGCAGTCGATCCCTTCAGCGCAAGCAGCTCAGCAGGTGCGATGGACCCCTCGTTGAGCGGGTCGCCTGCCTCCACGATGTCGCGGTTGCTGACGAGGAAGCGCGTCCGGCGGGGGAAGCTGTACTCCTTCGCCGGGATCGGCTCGCCGTTCTCGTCCAACGAGTTCGGGACGATGGTGACCTTGATCGTGCGGTCCGCGTCCTCGAACTCGACCTTGCCCGAAACCTCGGCCACCGTGGCCGCGCCCTTCGGGTTGCGAGCCTCGAAGATCTCGACGACGCGAGGCAGACCGTGCGTGATGTCCGCCCCGGCGACGCCGCCCGTATGGAAGGTGCGCATCGTCAGCTGCGTGCCCGGCTCGCCGATCGACTGCGCGGCGATGATGCCGACGGCATCTCCGACCTCGCAGATGTACCCGGTCGCGAGGAACGTTCCGTAGCAGGCCCTGCAGACCCCGTGCTCGCTCTCGCACTTGAGCACGGAGCGAACCGGGACGAGGAAGCCCTCCGCATGCTCCTCGAGACCGTCGAGCAACTCGCGCAGGAGCGGGAGCGTCACCTCGGCGCCGGCCTCGGCCAACACGGTCTTGCCGGGCTTGCCGTCCTTGAGCGGCTTGTACACGTCGACTGCGAGCGTGCGCCCGGCGACGCTCGAGTTGAGCTTGTCGTCGAGGATCGCCGGCAACTCGATGTGATCGGCGGTGCCGCAGTCGAGGTCGCGGATGATCACGTCCTGTGACACATCGACGAGTCGACGGGTCAGGTAGCCGGAGTCGGCAGTACGCAGGGCTGTGTCCGCGAGACCCTTGCGGGCCCCGTGGGTCGAGATGAAGTACTCGAGGACGGACAGGCCCTCCATGAAGTTGGCCTTGATCGGACGCTCGATGATCTCGCCCTTCGGATTGGCCATCAGGCCACGCATGCCGGCGAGCTGGCGGATCTGGTTGAACGAGCCGCGGGCTCCGGAGTTGGCCATCATGAAGATCGAGTTGGTCTGGTGCAGGTTGTCCTTCATCGCCTGTGCGACTTCTTCCGTCGCCTCGGTCCAGACGGCCACGATCCGCTCGTGCCGCTCTTCTTCCGTCATCAGGCCGCGCTGATACTCACCTTCCAGCTTGCGCACCTGCTCCTCGTATCCGACGAGGATCGCTTCCTTGCTCGGCGGAATGACGATGTCGTTCTTCGAAACCGTGATGCCCGCCTGCGTTGCGAAGCGGAAGGCGATCGACTTGATCGTGTCGAGCACGGTCGCGACCGCATGGGCCCCGTAGAGATCGACGAGATCCGCGATGAAGATGTCGAGCTCACGCTTGGACAGCGGCCGGTTGATGAACTCGTGCGCGACAGGGTCGTCGGTGTGCACCGCAACCTGGAGCGCCCGCTCGATCTCGACGTTGAAGATGACCCGGCCGGGCGTGGTGAGGATGATCTCGCCGTGCCAGTGGTACTGAATCGGCTCCTGGAGCTGCACCGAGTGAGACTCCACCGCGAACTCGACCTCTTCCATCGTGCGGAAGCGCTTGAGGCCCTTCTTGCGGAGTGTCCTCACGATCTTCTCCGCCGTCGTGGCGGGGAGGTCGTGATCGCAGTAGGTCAGGTAGTACGCGCCGAGGACCATGTCCTGCGTCGGTGTCGCAAGCGGACGCCCGTGAGCGGGCGAGAGGATGTTGTTGGAGGACAGCATCAGGATCCTGGCCTCAGCCTGGGCCTCCGCGCTGAGCGGCAGGTGAACGGCCATCTGGTCGCCGTCGAAGTCGGCGTTGAACGCGTGACAGACGAGCGGGTGCACCTGGATCGCCTTGCCCTCGACGAGGATCGGCTCGAAGGCCTGGATCCCCAGCCGGTGCAGGGTCGGCGCCCGGTTCAGGAGAACGGGATGCTCTGCGATGACCTCTTCGAGGACGTCCCAGACGTCCAGCGACATCGACTCGACGTGCTTCTTCGCGGCCTTGATGTTCTGCACCGCCTTCCGCTCGACGAGCCTGCTCATGATGAACGGCTTGAACAGCTCGAGCGCCATCAGCTTGGGGAGGCCGCACTGGTGGAGCTTGAGGTTCGGGCCGGCCACGATGACGGAGCGCCCGGAGTAGTCCACGCGCTTTCCGAGCAGGTTCTGGCGGAAGCGCCCCTGCTTGCCCTTCAGCATGTCGGAGAGTGACTTCAGGGGCCGGTTGCCCGGGCCCGTCACCGCGCGGCCGCGGCGGCCGTTGTCGAACAGCGCGTCGACGGCCTCCTGCAGCATGCGCTTCTCGTTGTTGACGATGATCTCCGGAGCACCGAGATCGAGAAGCCGCTTGAGTCGGTTGTTCCGGTTGATCACGCGCCGGTAGAGGTCGTTCAGGTCGGAGGTGGCGAAACGCCCACCGTCGAGCTGCACCATCGGACGCAACTCGGGCGGGATCACGGGAACGGCCTCGAGAATCATCCACTCCGGCTTGTTCTCGGACTTGATGAACGCCTCGACGACCTTCAGCCGCTTGATCGCACGCTGCTGCTTTTGACCCTTCGACGTCTTGATCACGTCGCGCAGGGTGATCGACTCCTCGCCGAGGTCGAGATCGCGGAGCAGATCCCGGATCGCCTCGGCGCCCATGCCTCCGCGGAAGTACTGGCCGAAGCCGTACGGCGAGCCGAACCGGTCCTTGAGCTCGCGGAACAGCTGCTCGTCATTGACGACGAGCTTGGGCTCGAGCTCACGGAACAGCTTCCATGTCTCCTCGAGCCGGCGAACACCGTCTACCGCCGCCTCGCGGGCGTCTTCGCGTCGCGAGTCCATGTCCTGCACCATCTCGCGCACCTTCAGTGCCCACTGGGCAACGACGTCGAGGTCGTCCTTCTTGGCTCCCGGCAGCAGGCAGAGGTCGTACGCCAGCTCCCGCACCTCTTCCACCGTCTGATCGGCGTTCTCCTGCTCGAGCACATCCGAGAGCAGGCCCTTGCCGACCTCACGCGCCTTCTCGAGGTTCTTGACGTCGACGCGCGAGACGAGCTCGGCGTCCTCCTCCGTCAGTTCGCCGCCGGTCAGAAGCGCGTCGACGATCTTGTGGACGTGCTTCGTGATCGCGCCCTTCTTGGCTCCGGTGACCGATTCGAGCTCCACACGAAGCGGCTCGAGCGCCAGATGGATCTCCTCGGCCGCGGTCGCGACCGACTCGATCTCACGGGGGGCGAGCTTGCGGTCCGAGCGCGTGGCCGTCTGACGGACGAGCTCGCGGATCTTCTTGCCGTCCTCGGTCGTGAGCGACTTCGCGAGTTTCGGGAAGATGCCCCCGGCCAGCTTGCGGGTCTCCTCGAGGGTCGGCAGAAGCTGATCCTCGGCCCAGTTGTTCAGCCCTCGCGTCCAGAAATCGTCGTCCTCGTCGAAGCTCTTCTCCTTGCCGTTCGAGAAGTAGTCGCGACGGCGCTGGAGGCGCTCCTCCACGGCGAGCACGTGTTCGTCCCGATCGACGTAGATCTGCTCGGACTCGGCCCGCACCTTGTCCTCGAGGTCGGCGAGGTCCTTCGCGCGGGTCTCGTTGTCGACGTGTGTGACGATCGAGGCGGCGAAGTAGAGGACCTTCTCGAGCTCACGAGGCGCGATATCGAGCAGGTAGCCGATCCGGCTCGGAACTCCCTTGAAGAACCAGATGTGCGAGACCGGTGCCGCCAGGTCGATGTGTCCCATCCGCTCGCGCCGCACCTTCTGGCGCGTGACCTCGACGCCGCAGCGTTCGCAGATGATGCCCTTGTAGCGGACGCGCTTGTACTTGCCGCAGTAGCACTCCCAGTCCTTGGTCGGCCCGAAGATGCGCTCGCAGAAGAGACCGTCGCGCTCGGGCTTCAGGGTGCGATAGTTGATCGTCTCCGGCTTTGTGACCTCGCCCGACGACCAGTCGCGAATCTTCTTGCTCGACGCCAGTCCGATCCGGATCGCGTCGAATTCGTTGATGTCGATCACGTGTGTGGTTCGCCTCTTTCCGTGTTCTCGGTAGTCGTCGGGATACTCAGTCGTCGAGCTCGAGATCGGCCATGCCGACCTCCAGCTCCGCGTCGGCTTCGAGGCCGTCGAGTGACTCGTCCGCCGCAACGGCGACGTCCGCGCCTTCCTCGACAGCGGCACCGCCCTCCTCGACCTCCTGCGTCGAGAGCTCGCCGGCTGCAGCGCGGACGGCTGCGGGCGACAGGTCGATCCCCAGCTCTTCGGCCGCGCGGAGCAACTCGTCGTCCTCCTCACGCACCTCGACCTCACGCCCGTCGTTCGACTGGACGTGGACGTCGAGCGCGAGTGACTGCATCTCCTTGAGCAGCACCTTGAAGGACTCGGGGATCGACGGCTCGGCGATGTTCTCGCCCTTGACGATCGCCTCGTACGCCTTCACGCGCCCGATCGTGTCATCGGACTTGATCGTGAGCATCTCCTGCAGCGTGTAGGCGGCTCCGTAGGCCTCGAGTGCCCACACCTCCATCTCCCCGAAACGCTGGCCGCCGAACTGTGCCTTGCCTCCGAGCGGCTGCTGGGTGACGAGGGAGTACGGGCCCGTCGAGCGCGCGTGGATCTTGTCGTCCACGAGGTGGAGCAGCTTGAGGATGTACATGTAGCCGACCGTGACCTTCTGCTCGAACGGCTCGCCCGTCTTGCCGTTGAAGAGCTGAACCTTGCCGGAGGCCCTGCGGCCCTCTGGCCGGGAGAGGTCGACGTTCATCTTGATCGGCGAGTCCGTGTTCTGGGCCCAGTCGACGAGCGCCTGGTCGACGTCCGCCTCCGTGGCACCGTCGAAGACGGGTGTCGCCACCGGATGTGGGTTCGGTGCGTTGATCGGAGCGCGCGGGTTGACGCCGATCCGCTCGTCCGTCTCCGCGAACACACCGTGGGCGGCTGCCCATCCGAGATGCGTTTCGAGGATCTGGCCGATGTTCATCCGGCTCGGCACGCCGAGCGGGTTGAGCACGACGTCGACCGGGCGGCCGTCCTCGAGGAACGGCATGTCCTCCTCGGGAACGATCTTGGAGATGACGCCCTTGTTGCCGTGGCGGCCGGCGAGCTTGTCGCCCTCCGAGATCTTGCGCTTCTTCGCCACGAAGACGCGGACGAGCTCGTTGACGCCCGGCTTGAGGTCGTCACCGTCCTCACGCGAGAACGTCTTCACTCCGATGACCTTGCCGCCCTCGCCGTGCGGGACCTTGAGCGACGTGTCGCGAACCTCGCGCGCCTTCTCCTTGAAGATCGCGCGGATGAGCTTCTCCTCGGCCGTGAGCTCGGTCTCGCCCTTCGGCGTCACCTTGCCGACGAGGAGGTCGCCGGAGCCGACTTCGGCACCGATCCTGACGACCCCACGCTCGTCGAGGTTCGCGAGCGACTCCTCCGAGCGGTTCGGGATGTCGCGCGTGATCTCCTCGTCTCCGAGCTTGGTGGAACGAGCGTCGATCTCGTACTCGTGGATGTGGATCGAGCTGAGGACGTCGTCCTTGACGAGCCGCTCCGAGAGCACGATCGCGTCCTCGAAGTTGTAGCCCTCCCACGGCATGAACGCGACGAGCAGGTTGGCGCCGAGCGCGAGCTCGCCGCCGTCGGTCGACGAGCCGTCCGCGAGGACGGTGCCCTTCGAGACCCTGTCGCCGAGCTTCACGACCGGCTTCTGGTGGATCAGCGTCCCCTGGTTCGAGCGCATGAACTTCGTGAGGTTGTACTCCTCGCGAGAGCCCTTGCCCTCGATGACGATCCGCTCGGCGTCGACGTCGATCACGGAGCCCGCGCTGCGGGAGATGACGACGTCGCCGGTATCGATCGCGGCGCGGTACTCCACCCCGGTGCCGACGAGCGGCGCCTGCGGGATCATCAACGGGACGGCCTGCCGCTGCATGTTCGCGCCCATGAGCGCGCGGTTGGCATCGTTGTGCTCGAGGAACGGGATGAGTGCGGTCGCGACCGACACGATCTGTGACGCCGACACGTCCATGTACTGGACGTCCTTGGGCGAGACCATGACGGCCTCACCCGCCCGCGACCTGCAGAGCACCTGATCGCTGAGGAACTTGCCCGTCTTCTCGTCGACGAGCTCCGAGGCCTGGGCGATGGTGAACATCGCCTCCTCGGCCGCGTCGAGATAGACGATCTCGTCGGTGACCTTGCCGCCCTTGACGATCCGGTACGGCGTCTGGATGAAGCCGAACTCGGACACGGTCGCCATCGACGCGAGCGATCCGATCAGGCCGATGTTCGGGCCTTCCGGCGTCTCGATCGGACACATCCGCCCGTAGTGGGTGGGATGGACGTCGCGCACCTCGATCGGCGCCCGCTCACGCGTGAGCCCTCCGGCCCCGAGGGCGCTGAGGCGCCGACGGTGGGTGAGCCCCGCCAGCGTGTTGGTCTGGTCCATGAACTGCGACAGCTGGGAGGAGCCGAAGAACTCCTTCAGCGCCGCCACGACCGGCCGGATGTTGATGATCGTCTGCGGCGTGATGGTGTCGACGTCCTCCGTCGTCATCCGTTCCCGAACGACCCTCTCCATCCGATAGAGGCCGATCCGGAACGCCTCCTGGATCAGCTCTCCCGTCGTCCGCAGGCGCCGGTTGCCGAAGTGCTCGTACTCGTCGAGCTCGGCTCGAATCGGGTCACGGTTCAGCTGGGCCGCGTCGGCGGCGTAGTCCTTCGAATCCTCGGGCACGCCGAGATTCGTCGGCAGCGCGATGAGGCGGCGGACGAGCGCAAGAATGTCCTGCGTGGTGAGCACCCGCGTGTCCTCGGGCACGTCGACCCCGAGCCGCTGGTTGAGCTTGTAGCGGCCCACCTTCGTGAGGTCGTAGCGCTTCGGGTCGAAAAAGAGCGCCTTCAGGAGGTTGCGGGCATTGTCGAGCGTGGGGGGCTCGCCCGGCCGCTGCTTCTTGAAGACCTCGATCAGGGCCTCTTCCTCGCGCGTCGTCGTGTCCTTCTCGAGCGTGTTCTGGATGTAGATCGAGTTATCGAAGAGAGCGAGGATCTTCTCGTTCGTGCTCGTGTCGAGCGTGTATCCCGTAGTCGGATCCTCGGCCGGCAGAGCGCGGAGCAGCGTGGTGATCGGAAGCTTGCGCTTGCGGTCGATCCGCGCGTACGCGATGCCCTTCTTGTCGATCTCGAGCTCGAGCCACGAACCGCGCGACGGCATCAGGTTCGCGATGAAGACCTGCTTCGTCGCGTCCTTCGGCTCCATCAGATAGGCGCCCGGGGAGCGGACGAGCTGGGTCACGATGACACGCTCGGTGCCGTTGATGATGAACGTCCCCCAGTCGGTCATCATGGGGAAATCGCCCATGAAGACCCGCTGCTCGCGGATCTCGCCCGTCTCGGTATTGACGAAACGGACGGTCATCGACAGCGGAGCCTGGAACGTCATGCCGTTCTCGCGGCACTCGTTGATCGTGTGGGCGGGATCGCCGAACTCGTAGTCGCCGAACTCGACGGCGAGCGTCCCCGTGTAGTCCTCGATCGGCGAGATGTCGTCGATCGTTTCGCGCAGGCCCTCGTTCAGGAACCACTCGAACGACGCCTTCTGGATATCGATCAGATTGGGGAGGTCAAGGACATGCTTCAGACGTGAAAAACTCGTGCGCGCGCGCGGCGCGACAGTAGTGCTGCTCAAGATGCAACAGCCTCCCTTAACGGCATGCGAAGTCGGAGGAGCAAAAAGCTCGGGGCGGAACCTTTGATAGTAGCGGACGGGCAGGCGCCGCCGCAACCGCAACGTGGCGGTGTCGGCGGAACGTCCTCGGCCAGTATAGCGAAAAGGCTCCAAATTGGAGCCGATTCGACGCGTGAGGCCCGGTCGGGGCCTTCGACGGGAAGAAAAGGCGGGTGGGGAACTCCCGAGGGAGCCGCCCACCCGCCCGTTCAGCTCCGCGCCGGAGCCGAGCCCTACTTGAGCTCGACGCCCGCGCCTGCCTCCTCGAGCTCGGCCTTCAGCTTCTCGGCCTCTTCCTTGGGGACGCCTTCCTTGACGGCGGCAGGTGCCCCGTCGACGACGTCCTTCGCCTCCTTGAGGCCGAGCCCGGTGATCGCCCGCACGACCTTGATCACCTGGATCTTCTTGTCGCCGACCGACGTCAGCATCACGTCGAAGGAGTCCTTCTCCTCCTCCACGGCGCCCCCGCCGCCCGCCGGCGCCGCCGCGGCGACCGCAACGGGAGCTGCGGCGGTGACGCCCCACTCCTCCTCGATCGCGTTCTTCAGCTCGACGAGCTCGAGAACGGTCATCTTTCCGAGCGTTTCGAGCACTTTCTTCGTATCGGTTGCCATCTCGTCTCGTTTCCTCTCACGTATGTGGATGTCGGGTCGATGGAGGCACGCCTCCGCTTACGCCTCCGGTGTCTCTTCTGCCGATGTCTCTGCTGGCGCCTCGGGGGCGCTTTCGTCGGGTGCTGTCTCCGCCACGACCTCCTCGGCCGCTTGGGCGACGACCTCCTCCGCCCCGGGCTCCCCGGGCTCGGCGGGCGTCGGCTCCCCTGCCTCCTCGTCCGCGACGGTCGTGTCCGCCGCGACGGGCTCCGCCTCGGCGGCCTCCTCGACCGGCGCCTCGGCGACCGTCTCTTCGGCGACCGCGTCGGCTGGAGCCTCCGCTGCCGGAGCGTCGTCGGACGCCGCTGCCGAGGTCTCGGCCCCGCCGGCCGCCGACGTGTCGCCACCCGCCTCCAGCTGGGTGATTCGGGCGTCGATCAGTCCCACCAGGTTCTGCAACGGAGCGTTCAGCACCGCCACGAGCTGGGTGAGCGGGGCGACGATCACCCCGACGAGCTGTGCCTGGAGCACGTCGAGCGGCGGCAGCTTCGCGAGACTCTCGATCTCGGCCCCCGTGATCGGGTTGCCCGAGAGAACGCCGCCGCGCAACGCGAGGATCTTCGTGTCCCTCGACACGTCGCTGAGCGCCTTGGCGACCGCGACCGCGTTGCCGTCAGCCGCGACGAACGCGATCGCCGTCGGCCCTTCGAGCATGGCGAGCAACGCGTCCGAGCCGGACGCCTCTGCAGCGCGCCGCGCGAGGGTGTTCTTCACAACCGAGAACTGCGCCCCGTGCTTGAGGAGCTCCACCCGCAGGCCCGCAAGCTGGCTGTTCGTCAGCCCGCGGTAGTCGGCGACGAGCAACGCATCCGCCGCCTGCAGGCGGCCGGTCAGCTCCTCGACGACCCGTACCTTGTCTGTCTTGTGCATCTTCCACCTCCTTTCGAAGCATCGAGCCCGCACGGAGGCGGGCTCGAGCGAAGGACGGTGGTACCGTCGATTCGTGCGAGGCCACCTCGGCCGGGCTTCTGCCCCATGAGGGGCTGCCGGCTGTCTTCGGCGACGGGCATGTCGGAATCCTGTGTCGGCGCGTCGACCGCGCCCTAGGCTGTTGCCGCCTCCTCGAGCTCGTCGACGATGCCGCGGACGCGGGCGGGATCGACGTGGATGCCCGGCCCCATGGTCGAGGTCAGCGTGATCCCCTTGATGTATCGGCCCTTCGAGGATGCGGGCTTGGCCCTGATGATCTCGTCGACCAGCGCCGCGTAGTTCTCGACGAGCGCACGCTCGTCGAAGCTCTTCTTCCCGATGGCGACGTGGACGTTCGCGCCCCGATCGGTGCGGTACTCGAGCTTTCCGGCCTTCGCGTCCGAAACCGCCTTTGCCACGTCGAACGTGACGGTGCCGGTCTTCGGGTTCGGCATCAGGCCCCGGGGGCCGAGGACGCGACCGAGCTTGCCGACGTTGCCCATCTGGTCCGGCGTCGCGATCGCGACGTCGAAGTCGACGAACCCTCCTTCGATCTTCGCGGTCAGGTCGGCCGAGCCGACGATATCCGCGCCGGCCTCCTCGGCCTCGCGGGCCTTGTCGCCCTCGGCGAACACCGCTACGCGCATCGTTCGGCCGGTGCCGTGAGGCAGCATCAGGGTCCCGCGCAGTTGCTCGTCCGCGTGGCGCACGTTCAACCCGAGGCGGAAATGCACCTCGACGGTCTCGTCGAACTTTGCGTTCTCGAAGTCCTTGAGGATCTTGATCGCCTCGACCGGCGAGTAGAGGTTCTCGCGGTCGATCTTGGCGCGGGCGGCGTTGTACCGCTTGCCGTGCGCGCTCACGTCGCCACCTCGACGCCGGTCCGCCCCGCAGATTGCGGATCCGCGAGTGCGGATTCGCAATCGCGACGACCCCTGAAGCGGCCGCTCGCGCGGCCGGAACTCACAAGAACGCATCCACCGATCATGTCTCCACCTCGACGCCCATGGACCGGGCGGTGCCGGCGATCACTTTCATCGCCTCTTCGACGTCATGGGCGTTCAGGTCGGGCATCTTCGCCTCGGCGATCGACCGCAGCTGCGCCTTGGTGAGCTTGCCGACCTTGGTGATGTTCGGCTCGGCCGAGCCGGACTGGATGTTCAGGACTTCCTTGATCAGGACCGCAGCCGGCGGCGTCTTCGTGATGAACGTGAACGACCGGTCCTCGTAGACCGTGATCTCCACCGGGATGATGCGGCCGTTCTCGTGCGCCGTCTGTGCGTTGAACGCCTTCGTGAACTCGACGATGTTGACGCCGTGCTGTCCCAGCGCGGGACCAACCGGCGGAGCCGGGTTGGCCTGGCCACCCGGGATCTGAAGCTTGATGAGCGTGAGAACTTTCTTTGCCATATGCGTGAGTGCAGTCGGGGCTGCTCGCCCCTCCTCCCGTCTTGTCGTTAGTCGATCTTCTTGACCTGGTCAAACCCGAGCTCGACCGGCACCTGCCGCTCGAAGATGTCCACCAGCACTTTCAGCTTCTGCGCGTCCGGATTGACGTCGACGATCTCGCCGTCGAAGTCGGACAGCGGG
This sequence comes from uncultured Thermoleophilia bacterium, assembly GCA_963721955.1. Classification (GTDB taxonomy): domain Bacteria; phylum Actinomycetota; class Thermoleophilia; order Gaiellales; family Gaiellaceae; genus Gaiella. The sequence continues at coordinate 265,765 of CAVRKG010000005.1, forward strand.
CCGGATGTCACCTTGACCGACTCGCCGAGCGAGAACTGTGCCTGCGACTTCGCCGCCGGGCCGCCACCCGCTCCGGCCGTATGCAGGATCCGGTCGACCTCACCCTGCGAGAGCGGCACGGGCTTGGCTCCGGCGCCGACGAACCCCGTCACGCCCGGCGTGCCCTTGACCACGGTCCACGCTTCGTCGCTCAGGTCCATGTTGACGAGGACGTACCCGGGCAGGACGCGCTTCTCGATCTGAACCTTCTGGCCGTCCTTCGTCTCGATCACCTGCTCGGTCGGAACGACGACCCGCCGGAATCTCGGGGCCTGGTTCATCGAGACGATCCGGTGCTCGAGGTTGGTCTTGACCTTGTTCTCGTGCCCGGAATAGGTGTTGATCACATACCAGAGAAACATGCCAGCCTCACTGCCCGAGAAGGACGTTGCGGACGAAGGGACGGATCGCCTGATCGACTCCCCACAGGTACGCGCCGACGATGAGGACGGCGATGATGACGACCACCGTTCCCTGGATCGTCTGGGCACGGTTGGGCCAGTCGACCTTGCGAAGCTCGCCGACGGATTCGCGCAGGAATCCCCCGCGCCGCCGCGGTTCGGACTCGAGCGGCGCGACGGAGCCGGCCCCGGCGGCGGCTGGCTGCGGCGTCGCGAGCGGCTCGCTCGCCGGCGTCGGCGCTCCTGCTCCGGCGGCACGGCGCGCGTCTCGGCGCTGCCTGCGGGTCTCGTCGGCCACGGCTAGCGCGTCTCCCGATGGATCGTGTGGGCCCCGCACCAACGGCAGTACTTCTTGAACTCGACCCGATCGGGCGAGTTCCGCTTGGATTTCTCCGACATGTAGTTCCGTCGCTTGCAGTCCGTGCAGGCGAGCGTGATTGCGACTCTGACTCCGGTTGCCATGGCTTCTTCTCGTGTGGTGGGTAAGGGCGTGCGAGGTAGCGGCGGTAGGACTCGAACCTACGACACGCGGATTATGATTCCGCTGCTCTAACCAACTGAGCTACGCCGCCGGGCAGTCCTCCACTCTAGCAGCGCAGAGCAGCAGCAGCCCGCCGGCGCAGGCTCCTAGGAGCCACGTGCGCAGGCCCGGTAGCGTAGCGCAGATCGTGCCCCGAAGTGGTTGCGCCTCTGACCGATGCCCGGAGTAGCCTTCCGGCCGTGATCCGGATTCCTCCCCAGCGCGGCGGTTGGCTCGAGGTGATCTGTGGCCCGATGTTCTCGGGCAAGAGCGAGGAGATGATCCGGCGCCTGCGGCGGGCCGAGATCGCGGGCCAGCGGGTGGTCATCTTCAAGCCCCGCATCGACGACCGCTACGACGCCGCCGACGTGGTCTCTCATGCGGGCGCGCGCATGCGGGCGGTCGCTGTGGAAAGCGTTCCCGAGCTCGTCGCCCGCTCTGCCGGCAACGACGTCGTCGGCATCGACGAGGTGCAGTTCTTCGACCGCTCGGTCGTCGGCGCGGCTCTCTCACTCGCAGACAGCGGCTCGCGCGTCATCGTCTCGGGGCTCGATCAGGACTTCCGCCGCCTTCCCTTCGGGGTCATGCCGGAGCTTCTCGCCCACGCCGAGTTCGTGGACAAGCTCCAGGCCGTCTGCCACCGCTGCGGCGGCACGGCGACCACGACCCAGCGCCTCGTCGACGGCCGGCCCGCTCCGTATTCGGGTGAGACGATCGTGGTCGGCGCCCTCGACTCGTACGAGGCGCGCTGCCGCGACTGCCATGAGGCCGGCATCGACGCGATCACGCTCGTCGCCTAGTCGATCGGGGCCTCCGCCAGAAGCCGCTCGAGCGGACCGAGGTCCGAGCCGATCCCCTCTCCCGTCGACGTGAACGCGACCAGTCCGCGCACCGCGTCGTAGATGCGCGCCGTCCCCGTGCCGAGGCGATTCCTGCGCTCGCGAAGGTCGACCGCCTGCGCGGCGCACACCAACTCGACGGCTGCGACGTATCGGGCCAGGGAGGCCATCTGGTGCAGCCGGCGACTGCCGAGCGCCGTGAGGACGATGCGGTCGTCGACGCCCTCGTCGATGCTCGTCGTCACCACGTCGAGCGATACCGGGGCTGCGAGCAAGCGCAGCTCGCCGGCCGCGGCAGCGGCGCTGTAGCCGAGCATGGCGAGCCCGTCATCGGGTGCGTCACGGTCGACGCGGAGGTGCGTGGCGAGGCCCGTGAAACGCGACGTCAGGAGCTTCTGGACTCGTTCGGAGGCGATCGTGACGGCATGCGCCAAGCCGAGCCGGGCATAGTCGAGGGCGATCGCCACGGGGGTCGAGTCGAAGTTTCCGGCAGAGACGAGGCTGTTCGACGCGACGGAGACGAACGGGTTGTCTCCGGCGGCGCCGAGCTCGATCTCGATCTGCTGCCGCACGTGTGCGAACGCGTCGCGGGCGGCGCCGTGGGTTTGCGGAACGACGCGGAACGAGAGCGGATCCTGCAGCTCCCTCGCAACGCTCCCGTCCAGAATGTCGCCGCCGTCGAGGAGCCGACGCAGACGCTCGATGGTTGCGATCGCGCCCGGGAACGGCCGCGCCGCACCGACCTCCGGCAGCAACGCCGAGGAGTTCGCGAGGATGCCCTCGTAGCTGAGCGCTGCAGCGGCGTCGAGCGCGTCGAGAGCGACCTCGGCCTCCGCCAGCGCGAGGGAACCCCAGCCGACCGAGAACGCGTTCGCGCTCATCATCGCGATCGCCTCCTTCGCCTGAGGAACGACCGGCTCGAGGCCGGCTGCGTCGAGCTCCGCCGCATACTCCCCCTCGCCCATGAGGGCGTGCGCGATCTCCGCCATCGGCGCGAGATCCGACATGCCGAGTGAGCCGGTCGTGCGAACCCGGGGGTGATACTTCGCGTTGAGCGCTGCCACGTACGCGTCCGCCAGCGCCGGTCGAGCTCCGGAACGTCCCTGGGTGAGACCCTGGGCACGGACGAGCATGGTGGCCCGGACAACGGCTTCCGGGACGAGGGCGCCGTGCCCGACGAGATGGCTGAGGACGGCGGCGCGGTTGAACGCCGCCTGGGCGTCGCGCACGATCCCGTCCGCTCCCTCCGTCGGCGCGTCGTCGGCGCTGATGCTGATGTGTTTCAACGCCCCGAACGCCGTGGTGAGGCCGTACACCGGCTCGTCCGTGGCAAGCGCGCGGTCGACGACGTCGCGCCCTGCCTGCATTCGGGCGCGGGCACCGTCTCCGATGACGACGTTACGCATACCGACGGCGACGTCACGAACGTCGTCGATCGAGAGGGCCTGGCCATCGAGGACGAGCGTTGCGTGCGACATGAGATCCTCCGTCATCGCGGTCGGGAGCGGGAGTGGTTCAGGGCGTCGTCGGTACGGCGACGTCGATCCGCCGCTCCGATCTCGGTCGGGTGGACGTTACGCGGACCAGACACGCTCGACCTCGGCGCGGATGCGCTCCGTGTGCTCCCCAGGAAGCGGAGCCGCCGGGGGCGTGTCGCCCGCGGGAACACGCCAGGGCGGCCCGCCCGCGATCAGAGGCCCGGACGGAAGCGGGAGGTCGCGGAGCACGCCCGCGTCCCAGAGATCCCGGCGCACCATCGCTTCCTCGTCGCGCGCGACGCGCACGCAAGGGATCCCGGCCCGGCCGAGGCGATGGGCCCACGCCGCGGCCGGGAGCCGCTGCAACACGTCTCCGAGCTCGCGCTCGATCTCGTCGCGGACGGCGAGGCGATCGTCGCCGCCCCAGGCCGGCCCGGGCCCGGAGCGCGTCCGAGCCGAGAGCGTCCACGAGTGTGCGCCAGCCCGCATCGTCGTCGCACGTGAGCGCGACGTGACCGTCCGCCGCGCCGAAGATCCCGTCCGGAAAGGGTCGCGCCCGACGCGTCCCACCGATCACGTCGGCCATCACCTGCAACATGGACGTCTCGACCCGAACCGCCTCGCCACCGGCGTCGCGAAGCAGGAGCCCGGCACACGCCGCCTCCGCAACGGCACACGACGTCACCAGGTCGACGATCGCGTAGTAGCGGACGCGCCTGGGACGCCCGTCACGGGTGTCCGCGTTCTCGGCAGCGAACCCGCTGAAGGCCTGCATGTGCGGATCGGTGCACAACTCGGCGGACAACGGCCCGTGTGAGCCGAACCCCGTGACCGAGCAATAGACGACGCGCGGGTTGAGGGCGCGCACGTCGTCGAAGCCGAGGCCGAGGCGGCCCATCGCTCCGGGCCGAAAGTTTTCCATCACGACGTCAGCCGTGCGCACGAGCTTCTTCGCGAGCTCTCGGTCCGGTTCGTGCTTGAGGTCGAGGCGGACCGAGCGTTTGCCCTGGTTGATCGCGAGGTACGTCGTCGAGATCCCGTTCGACGTCGGACGAACGGCGTGGATGAACTCGTTCGGGGCCTCGATCTTGATCACGTCTGCGCCGAGCCACGCCAGGAGGGTCGCCGAGAACGGCCCGACTCCTCCGACACCGAAATCCAGAACGCGAAGACCTTCGAGGGGGTAGTGCGCATCGACGGGCCGAGTGGCGGTGATCGCTCCGGGACGACCGTCGAGCGACCACGGCAGCCCGGTTTCGACCCGGTCGCGTAGCCCGAGTGCCTCGGATTGCGGGTGCGAAAGGCACTCCTCGGCCGTCAGAAACGGGACCGACGATCCGCCGTGCTCGCGGATCATGGAGATCGCCTGAGCGGTCGAGAACTCTCGGAGCCGGCTCTCGTAGTGGGGTCGTCCCTCGTCGACATCGTCGCCCCAACCGACGGTCTCGTACCAGCGCGGCTCGAACAGGCCGACCGTGGAGGTCGGCAGCCCGAGCGCTCCGACGAACGAGCGCCACTGCTCGAAGCCGTCGAAGGGGAAGTCGAGCGTGACGCGACCGTCCTGGGTCTCGTAGCCCGAGTCGACGAGTCTCTCGCGTGAGCGGACATGCGTGCCGGACCATTCGTCGGGTCGCGTCCGGGCGGCCCAGATGATCGTCTTCAGCGCTGCCAACGACCGGAGCGGCGACAGCTCGACGCGGACGGGACGCTCGCTGCCCCTCAGACGCGCGAGCGTCACGAGTGCGCCGCAGTACCCTGCTGCCGCCGAGGCGAGATCACATCCGGTGCGGGCGGGGTGCCCCCCAAAGGGGCCGATGTAGTCCGTCAGCCCCAACGCTGCCTGGGCGGTGGTCTCCGACGCGACGAGCCCGCCCCCCATGAGTTCGTGTTCTTCTCCCTCGAGCACGACGGCCGCCTCGCGTGACGAGCCGACGCTGGCACCGAGTCGCACCAGATGGCGGGCACACGTAGCCGTCGCAGGCGTTTCGCGACGCGTCGCGATCACGACCCCGTCGAGGAGGGTCATCCGTCGACGTCCTCGGTCAACCGCGACCGGAGGAGCTTGCCGGAGGGTGTGCGCGGGAGCCGTTCCACGAGGACGACGCGCTCGGGCCACTTGACCTTCGCGAGCGAGCGCTCCTCACAATGCGAACGCAAATCCTCCAGGGTCGGCTGGTGCTGGCCGGGGACGACCACTGCCACGATCCGCTGTCCGAGCCGGCGATCGGCGATCCCGATCACGGCAACGTCTCGAACGTTGTCCGCGCTCACCAGGGTGTTCTCGACCTCCACCGGCGAGATGTTGACGCCACCGCGGATGATCAACTCCTTCGCACGACCGGTGATGACGAGATAGCCATCCGCATCGATCTCGCCGAGGTCTCCCGTCGCGTACCAGCCGTCGGAATGCAGCCTTCCCTCGTCGTCGCCGTTCCAGTACCTGCTGCAGACGTGCGCACCGCGCACGTGGATCTCACCATCGACGACCCTGACCTCCATGCCCGGCAGCGGCGTCCCGACGGTCGAGCGGATCTTCTCCGGCGGCGTCCCAGGGGGGCAGGTGGTGACTGCGCCCGCCTCCGATGTGCCGTAGTACGCGCTCGCGACCCCGCTGCCGAGCGCCCGCTCTGCCCGCCGGAGCAGGGAAGACGGAACGGGTGCACCACCACAGAGGAAGGTGCGGAGGGTGGCGAACTGCTGGGACCCGGCCTCGGCGGCCTCGACGACGTCGAGGAGAAAGGGCGTGGGTGCTGCGACGAACGTTCCGCCGGCAGCCGACACGAGCTGCCCGAAGCTCGCCGCGTCCCAATGCGGGACGATCGCCATGGCGCACCCGGCGCGCACCGCGAGCTGAACGCCGTAGACGAAGCCGATCGCGTGCCCGATCGGTGCCGCGACGACGACCACGTCGGCAGGACCGATCTCGTGACGTTCGACGACGGAACGCACCATCGAGTCGAGGGTCTCCTCCGTGTGCACGGCACCCTTGGCGGACCCCGTCGTACCCGACGTGAACGCGAGCCAGGCGACGTCGTCGCTCTGGCGCGCGGCAGGCTCGATCGCCGACTCGGCGCGGCGCGGACGGGCGTCGGGGACGAACAGCCGATCGCCGAGGACAGCGAACACTGGATCGTCCACGGACTCGGGCGCGAGGGCGACGAGCCGGGCTTCGGTCTGCGCGGCGATCTCGACGATCTCGCGGCGGAGCTGAGCGGGCAGGTTGACGACGACCCCGCCGGCGAACCGGATCGCGAGCTGGGCGACCACGCATTCGAGCGAGTTCGGAAGCGCAGTGACGACGCGGTCTCCCGGGCGAACGCCACGGTCGAGCAGCGCCGCGGCACATCCCCGCACTGCGTCGCGGAGCTCACCGACCGACACACTCCCTGCCGGGGAGACGACACCGAGCGCACCCGACTCGCGCCGTTCGAGGGCATCCCAGTCGGACGGTGGAGACGTCGACACGCTCACGGGAGGCTACGCCCTCGCGCGTGGCCGAAGCTCGGGCAGGAGCTCGGCGGCGAACCGCTCGATCGTCTCGAGCGTTCGCGTCGCGGCGGTGGGCGTCGGATCCCGCACGACGCTCTCCTCGTGCACCATCCCGAGCGCAAGGTGCTCGACACCGGCATCGAGGAACTCGCGCAACTTGCTCACGCACGTTTCCGGCGTGCCGTGGACGCAGTACTTGTCGACCCACGGTTCGAAGTCCTGTCCGTAACGCCACGAGAGATCAGAAACGGCGAGCTCTCTCGCGCGGTCGGGGGAATCGTGCATGCTCACGTAGACGAACGCCGACTGCACGTACGGCTCGCGCAGCTCGACGCCCAGCTCGACGGCCTTGTCCCGCACCTCCTGGAACGCAGCGGCACAACGGGCGGGCGAATACATGTACGGCATGTAGCCGTCGCCGAGCCGGGCTGCGCGCGCGATCGCCGCATTGCTGCGCCCTGCGAGCCAGATCGGCGGACCGCCCGGCTGGATCGGCTTCGGATCCATCCAGACGTCCTCGAGCTGATAGATCTCGCCGTCGTACGAGAAACGCTCCTCGGTCCAGTACTTGCGGAGGATCTCGATCGTCTCGGCGGTCCGTCGGCCGCGGCGCTCCATCGGCACGCCGCACGCCTCGAACTCCTTCGGAAAGTCGCCGCCGACGCCCGCCACCACCACGAGCCTGCCGCCCGACATCCGATCGACGGTCGCAAGCTCCTTGGCAAGGATCGTCGGATGGCGCAGCGTGACCATGATCGCGGCAGGCCCGATCGTGATCGACTTCGTCACGGCGGCGATGCCTGCAAGCACCGGGACGCAATCGAGAATCGGGCGGTGGAAGACGATGTGCTCGCCCGTCCAGAGGGAGTCGAACCCGAGCTCTTCGACCGCCTGGAAGCACTCGGACGGCCACCAGACGCCGCCGCACGTAACACCGACCTTGGTCATCCTCCTCCCCCGCTTCCGGCCGACGGTGCGCTCTCGCGCCGGTCGACGGTGTATCGCTCGACCTTCTCGAAGTCGACTTCGACTCCGAGCCCCGGAGCGTCGCCGAGGAGCAGCGAGCCGTGCTCGAACGGGAAGGCCTCGGTGACGATGTCGTCCTGGAAGTAGCGACCCGCCGTCTTGGTCGTGAACGCACCCGCCGGGGCGTTCACCGGAATCACGCTGGGGAGCAGTTCCGCCGGCGACGCGAGGGCGACATGGAGGTTCGCCGCGTTGCCGATCCCGAGCTCGAGCGCGCCGTTGAGATCGTGCGGGATCCGCGCCGCAGCCGCGATGGTGCACACGGCTCTCGCCGGGGCGATCCCGCCCGGCTTGCCGACGTAGACCGAGATGAGGTCGACGGCACGGCGCTGGATGAGATCGAGCGCGTCCGCCGGGGTCCAGCAGGACTCGTCCGCCATCAGCGGCAGCGGCGACGTCAGCCTCACCTCCTCGAGTACGGCGACGTCGAGGGTCGGCTGCTCGACGAAGTTCGCACCTGCGTCCGCGAGGGCCTCGAGCGTGCGGCGCGCGAGCGCGCGAGTGGGATAGCCGCCGTTCGCGTCCACGCGAAGCAGGACGTCGCTGCCGAGCTCGCGACGGAGGGCGCCGATCAGCTCGATGTCGCGAGCGGGATCCGCGCCTCCCTTGACCTGGAGCGCCCTGACGCCGTCTTCGATCGCGGTGATCCCCTCGCGGAGAGCCTCGTCGACGGGCATCAAGCCGATCATGTGCGCCACCGGGACGGCGGTGCGCGCAGCGCCACCGAGTAGCTCGTAGACCGGGACGCCGAGCGCCTTGCCTACGAGATCGTGGACGGCGATGTCGACGAGCGCCTTCGCATAGGGGTTACCGACGACGAGGTCGTCGAGACGCGCGGAGAGCTCACCGAGCTCGAACTCGTTCTCCAGCAGCCAGGGCGCGAACTGCTCGTGCACGATCGCGGTCACGCCGGAGGACGTCTCTCCGTGGCGCCGCCCGTCGAAGCTGCCCCAGTCGCGAAGCGCGACGATCTCCCCCCAACCCTCGATGCCCCCGGCACGGATCCGGATCAGGACGAATTCCCCGAGCGGCCGGCTGAGCGAGAGCCAGCGGAAGTCCGTCCGCGAAGGAACGTTGATCGTGAACGTCTCCACCCCTTCGAGCTTGAGTCTCATGAGCCACCCACTTCGATGTCGAGGATGAGGTTGCCGAGGTCGTCGACCTCGGCAGTCGCGAACGACGGAATCAACGTCGTGGTGTCGAGCTGGTGCACCACTGCTGGCCCGGCGAGCCTCGCTCCCACGGCGAGCGTGTCGCGATCGTAGACGGGAGTGGGGACACGGCCGCGCTCGAGGTCGTAGACGAGGCGTTCGCCGACGGGCTCCGCGCCGCCGTCCGCCGTGGGCTTCTGCTCGGTGGCCCGGCGTTCGAGCTCGGCACGCGCCGCCACGCGAACGGTCACCACCTCGCACGGATCGTCCGGGCTCGAGAATCCGTACGACCGCTCGTGCAGCTGATGGAACCGGGCGAGGAGCGCGTCCACGGCGGCCTGGTCGAGCGGACCCGCTCCGAGCCCGACCGCGACCTCGTAGGCCTGGCCCACGTACCGAACCTCGCAGCTCCGCTCGAACGCGACCTCCGCTCCGGCGATCCCGCCGTCGGCCGCGAACTCGACCCGGGCTTCCTCCTCGAGCATCTCGAGGGCGGTGCTCATCGAGCTCGCCAGGGCGGGATCGTCGCTTGCGCGCACGTCGCTGAAGGAGTAGTCGAGACGCACGTCCGAGCCGAGGAAGCCGAGGGCCGAGAGCGTGCCGGGGTGCGCCGGCACGATCACCGTTCGCATGCCCAACCGGCGCGCCACCTCGGCGGCGTGCAGCGGACCGGCTCCGCCGAAGGCGATCAGCGCGTAGTCGCGCGGGTCGTCACCGCGCTCGCGCAGCGCCACCCGGGTCGCACGCTCCATCGCCGCGTTCGCGACCTCGATCACGCCGGCGGCGGCCGCGTCGAGCTCCATCGCGAGCGGCTCGGCGAGACGTCCGCGCACCACTTCCCGGGCTGCGTCGCCTCGCAGCGAGAGGCGACCGGCGAGCGAGAACGACTCCGTCAGCCGGTCGAGAACGAGTTGGCAGTCGGTCACGGTCGGCTCCAGTGCCACCCCGGCCGTACGCCGCAGGCCCCGGATCGGATCCCGCGGATTCCGGGCCGACGCGTAGCGCTCCGGCCGCGTCGAGCGACGCGATCGAGCCGCCTCCGGCACCGATCGAGTGAACCTCGATGCTCGGGATCCTGATCGGCAGGTCGCCGATCGAGAGCTCGGTCGTCGAGCGGGCCTCGTAGTCGCTGATGATCGAGACGTCGGTGCTCGTGCCGCCCATGTCGAAGCCGATCACGTTCGGGCGCTCGAGCGCGCGGGCGAGCTCGACGCACGCGACGACACCGCCGACCGGGCCCGAGAGCGCGAGCGTCACCGGCCTGGCACGGGCCGCTCGTGGCGTCAGCGCTCCGCCGTTCGACTGCATCACGAACAGGGCCGCGTGCTCTGCCACCTCGTGCAGGCCGCTCTCGAGCTTGACGATGTATTCGTCGATCAGCGGCATCAGCGAGGCGTTCAGGGTCGTCGTCGACGTCCGCTCGTACTCCCGCAGCTCGCGTGAGAGCTCCGACGACGCGCACACGAACCAGCCGTTTCGCTCCCGCAGGATCGCGGTCATCGCACGCTCGTTCGTCGGGTCGCGGTACGAGTGGAGGAACACGACCGCCACGGACTCGACCCCGTTCTCGTGGATCGTGCTCGCAAGATCCGCGGCCGCGGCGGCGTCGAGCGCGACGAAGTCGGCGTCCCGCACCCCGACCCGCTCGGGCACCTCGTAGCGGAGCTCGCGGGGAACGAGCGGGACGGGCGCCTCGATGAAGGGGTCGTAGAGCTCGGTCCGCCAGTGGCGGGCGATCTCGAGCACGTCCCGGAAGCCCTCGGTCGTGATCAGCGCCGTCTTGGCGAGCCGCCGCTCGATGATGGCGTTCGTCGCGAGCGTCGTGCCGTGGAGGAGCAGGCGCACGTCGTGCAACGGGACGCCGAATTCGTCCGAGAGGGCGTGAAGGCCGGCGAGCACGCTCGAGGCCGGCTCGGCGCGCGACGACGGTACTTTCAGGTGTCGCAGCCGGTTGTCCGGTCCACCGACGGCGACCACGTCCGTGAACGTGCCGCCGATGTCGACGCCGACGAGCCAGGAGGCGCTCACGCGTCACCACTCCCGGCCGCGGCGAACCCGTACTCCCGTTCGGCGGCTTCTGGCGAGATCTTGCCCTGGACGACGTCGCGCTCGAGCGCGCCCCGGTCGCGCTCGAGCGGATCCCCGAGCCCGCCGCCGCCCTGGGTCAGGATCGTGACCTTGTCTCCTGCGAAGAGCCGGATCCCGAGCGTCTTGCCGGGCAACTCGCGCTCGACTCCGTCGTGCTCGACGACGATCTTGGCGGCGGCACCCGGCAGCCCGCCGTGAAGCCCGGGCGGCGGAAACTTGATCCGGTCGAACTGCGACGAGAGCTCGCAATCGATCAGGACCTCGAACGACCTCTCGGCGCCGAGTCCCCCGCGCCACTTCCCGGCGCCACCCGAGTCCGGTCGCAGGCGGTAGCTGAGGAGCCGCAGGGGGAACTCGTTCTCGACGAGCTCGATCGGGTTGTTTGCGAGATTGTGGATCCCGGCCGAGAGGCAGTCGGGACCGTCCATGCCCGTCCGGCCCCCCCAGCCACCCACCTCGATCTCGAACTGCACGTTCGCGCGACCCGCGTCGTCGTATGCCGAGAGCACGTAGACGTTCGAGTTCCCGTAGTAGGGCGCCATCGCGCGCTCCGGCAAGGCGAGCGCGAGAGCGGACATGACGACGTTGGCGATCCGGTGCGTGATCACGTTCCTGCCCACGACCGGGGCAGGCGAGAGCGGGTTGACGACCGTCCCCTCCGGGGCGACGACGCGAATCGGCCTGTAGGCGCCGTCGTTCGGTGGCACGCCGGGGTCGAGGATCGCCGTGACGGCGTAGTAGACCGCCGACTCGGTCGAGGCGATCGGGCAGTTGATCGGGCCGCGCGTCTGCGCGGATGTCCCGGTGAAGTCGACGATCAGCGAGTCCCCGTCGCGCCGGATCGAGACGCGGATCGGCACCGGCTCGTCCTCGAGCCCGTCGCCGTCGACGATGTCCTCTGCCGTGAACGTCGCCTCGGGCAGCGTCGCGATCGCTGTCCGCATCCGCTTCTCGGAGAGGGCGACGAGCTCCTGGGTGCCGGCGAGGAGTGTCGCGGCGCCGTAGCGGCGCGCGACGCGCTCGACCTCCGACCCTCCGATCGAGAGCGCAGCGATCTGCGCACGGATGTCGGCAAGTGTCTTGCGTGGCACCCGGATGTTCGCCTCGAGGAGGGGGAAGAAGATCTCGTTCGGGACGCCCCCCTCCATGATCCGCATCGGAGGGAGGCGGATTCCCTCCTGGTAGATCTCGGTCGCGTCGGCTGCGTAGCTGGCAGGCCCGCGGCCGCCGACGTCGAGGTGGTGGGCGAGGGTGCCGGTGATCGCAACGAGCACGTCGTCGACGAGCACGGGTGCGAAGGTCTGGATGTCGGGAAGGTGTTGACCACCCGAGTAGGGATCGTTCGTGACGTAGACGTCACCGGCCCGCCACTGCTCGACGGGAAACCGCCCGAGGATCGTCCTCAGGGCGCGGGTCATGGAGTTCAGGTGCATGGGAATCCGCGTCGACTGTGCGGTGATGCCACCCGAGACGTCGAAGACGGCGGTCGAGTAGTCGAGCATCTCGCGCACGACCTGCGACTGTGCAGACCGTTCGATCACGGTCGCCATCTGCTCCGCAGCAGCCGTGAGGCCGTGGCGGATGACCTCCAGCGTGACCGCGTCGAGCGTTGGTTCGGTCGCCGTGCGGGACGGCGCTCCCGAGCTCACCTCGAGTCCCGGCAGGCCGCAGCGCGGCCCACTGCTCTGTACGTGGCTCGTCTGTATGTCGCTCGGCGGGGAATCATGGTCGGGCGAAATCGGTGTATACAGTATATCGGCCGTCTGGACAAGCGCCTCACGCCGCGGAGCGTTCCCCACTCGCACCGGCGCCGCTCCCGACGGCGACCAGGCGCCGATCACTGCGGATCGAGGTTTGCGAGCCGTGGGGCCGGAGGGCGTCCTCGCCGCCGGAACACTGTATTCTCGCCTCGATGAGCTCCGCTGAGCCGCAGTCCGGTGCGCTCGAGATCCCGCCGTCCTACCCAGAGCTCGTGCGGCAGATGCTCGAGCGAGAGATCGTCCAGGGCAACCTGGTGGCCGGCGAGCGGGTCTCGGAGCACGAGCTCGCGAGCAGGCTCGGGGTGAGCCGGACGCCGATCCGGGAGGCGATGCGCGTGCTCGAGGGGCACGGGCTGATCGTCCGGCAGCGTGGGAAAGGGACGTTCGTCGCGCGACTGACGACGAAGGCCGAGGCCGAAACCCTCTATCAGCTCCGGGCGCCACTCGAGGGGTTCCTGACCGGCCGTGCTGCCGAAAACCTGACGAGCGCGGATCTCGTCGAACTCGGGCGACTCGCCGACGCCTTCCGCGCCGCGATGCCGGCGGCCGGAGAGCGCCTCGGAGAGCAGGTGACGATCGACTCGGCCCTCCACTGGCACATCTACGACGCTGCTCGTTCGGAGCTCACGTCGGTGGTGCGAAGCTACTGGGGGCGGCTCTTGCGCGAGCTCTATGCCCGTGCCTATGGCGTCTCCACCTCGCACCAGTTCGCCGAGCAGCACGACGAGATCCTGGCAGCGCTCGCCTCCCGAAACACGGCCGCCGCCCGCCGGGCGATGGAGCGCCACATCCAGGCGGGCTGGGAGATCGTGGGCGCGAGCTTCGACGCGTGAGTGTGCCCGGTTGATTGTGTACAAAATACTGTCTACAGTGCCACGGTGAGGCGAGCGAGCGACCCCGGGAGTGCCGATGCCGACCGGTGAGGGCGCCAGCGTGGCCCAGCTGTGCCGGGGCGGCGCTCGGCGGGCGCCCGAGCGGAATGCCGTCGAGTCGGACGCGCGCACGGTGACGTTCGCCGAGCTCGACCGCCGCACCGAGTCGCTCGCACGTGCGTTCCAGGAGCGGGTCGACGCCGGGGAGCGCCTGGGCATCTACTGCTCGAACAGGGTCGAGTGGGTGGAGGCATACGTCGCGGCGCACAAGGCCGGCATCTCCGCGGTCCCGATCAACCACCGCTACCGGCGCCGCGAGCTCGAGCACATTCTCCGCGACGCCCGCCTCGGGCTCGTCGTGCACGACGACACGGCGTCGGACGACCACGGGCGTTCAGGCCCTGCTCGCCGGAATCCCGACGCTCGAGCTCGGCGAGCCGTACGAGCAGGCCGCCGCCGGCGCCGGCGAGCGCGTCGCACCGCGCCAGCTCGAAGAAGACGTGATCGTCTACACGTCGGGGACGACCGCGCTCCCGAAGGGGGTCGTCTACACCGGCCACACGCAGGTGACATCCGTCTTCGTCCCGCAGCTGATGGCGGGCTACGACCCGTCCGACCGGTTTCTGCTCTTCACGCCGCTCGCGCATCGCGCCGCCCAGCCGCTCCTACTCTGCGCGCTCTTCATCGGCGCGACGACACGCCTCTTGACCACGTACAGCGCCGATGCGCTCGTCGCCGAGATCCGCGAGCACGGCGTCACCGTGCTGGTCGGGGTGCCGACCGCGCTCAAGGATCTCCTCGTGCTCTTGCAGCGTGACGAGATCGAGCCGCTGACCGGGGTCCGGCACCTCCTCATGACCGGGGAGACCGTCGACGCCGGCCTGCTCGGCGAGATCATGTCGCTGTTCCCGCACGCACGCTTCAGCAGCGCCTACGGGAGCACCGAGGCGGGCCTCGTCACCTACCTCGACCACGAGCACCAACTCTCCCACCCCCGGTCCTGTGGCAGGGCGTTACCCGGAGTGGAGGTGCGCCTCGTGACCGAGGACGGGAGCGACGCCCGAAACGGCGAGCCTGGCGAGATCCTCGTCCGTGCCGGAGTGCCGGGAACCTACACGGTCGCGGCCGGCTATCTGGGCGCGGCGGGAGTCGAGCCCTTCACGGATGGCGACGGCTGGTTCCGCACCGGCGACATCGCGGTTCTCGACGCGGACGGCTTCTACACGATCGTCGACCGCAAGAAGGACATGATCCTCTCCGGCGGGATGAACATCTCCTCGCGCGAGGTGGAGGAGGTCGTCGCGTCACACCCGGGCGTACGCGAGGTCGCGGTGACAGGCGAGCCCGACACGAGATTCGGGGAGCGCGTGGTCGCCTGGGTCGTGCTGCAGCCCGGGTTCGACGTCGGCTCCGACGAGATCATCGCCCACGCCTCCTCCCTTGCTGCCTCGTACAAGAAGCCGAGCGTGGTGCGTTTCATCGACGCTCTCCCGCGCTCGCCGACGGGCAAGATCCTCAAGCGCGCGCTGCGCGTCGACGCCGAACCTGCAAGCGCCACCACGAAAGGAGTGCGATGAACGTCTCGGAACTGGTCGCGATCGACATCCATACGCACGCGAAGGTCCCCCTGCGTGGAGAGGAGGATCCGCTGACGCGCGCGCAGCGGCTCGAGGCCACCAAGATGTTCAAGGCGGACGTCGACACCGCCGTCACGGTGCAGGACGTCGTCGACTACTACCGCGAGCGGAAGATGGCCGCGGTCGTGTTCGGGGTCGACAGCGAGGCGGGGACGGGCGAGGTGCCCGTCTCGAACGAGGAGATCGCGGAGGTGGCTGCCGCCAATCCGGACGTTCTCATCCCGTTCGCGAGCATCGACCCGTGGAAGGGGAAGGCAGGCGCCCGCGCGGCGCGGCGACTGATCGAGGACCACGGGATCAAGGGCTTCAAGTTCCACCCCAACATGCAGGCCTTCTTCCCGAACGACCGCCATGCCTACACGCTCTACGAGGCGATTGCGGAGGCCGGGTTGCCGGCGCTGTTCCACACGGGACAGAGCGGGATCGGAATGGGCCAGCGAGGCGGTGGTGGGATTCGGCTCAAGTACTCGAACCCCATGTACGTCGACGACGTCGCTGTCGACTTCCCGGACATGCCGATCGTTCTCGCACATCCGTCGGCGCCCTGGCAGGACGAGGCGATCGCCGTCGCCATGCACAAGCCGCAGGTCTACATCGATCTGTCGGGTTGGTCGCCGAAGTACTTCCCGCCGACGCTCGTCCACCACGCCAACACACTGCTGAAGGAGAAGGTGCTGTTCGGCTCCGACTTCCCCTTCATCACGCCCGAGAGATGGATCGCAGACTTCGAGCAGGCCGGATTCCGGGACGAGGTCAAACCGTTGATCCTGAAGCAGAACGCCGCTCGCCTGCTCGGACTCGAGGAAGGGGACGCCGCATGACCGCAATGTATTTCGAGGACTTCGAGGTGGGTGCGACCTTCTCGACCGCCTCCCGCACCATCACCGAGGCCGACGTCGTGACGTTCGCCGGCGTCTCGGGGGATTTCAATCCCCTCCACACGGATCGCGAGTTCTGCAAGACGGGTCCGTTCGGCGAGCCCATCGCGCATGGACTGCTCGTGCTCTCGATCGCGTCCGGACTCGGCGTCCAGACCGGCATCTTCACCGGAACGAACCTTGCCTTCCTCGGGATCGAGGACTGGCGGTTCGTCGGGGCGGTGAAGTTCGGCGACACCATTCGGATGGAGTCCACCGTTCTCGAGACGAGGCGGACGAGCAAGCGCGACCGCGGTGTCGTGCGGATCAAGCAGGAGATCAAGAAACAGGATGGCGAGGTCGTACAGACCGGCGTGTTCGTGTCACTCATGGCCGCCCGAACCATGGGCGACGACGAAGGGGAGGGTTAAGTGGCTGGAGTAGATGGAAGAAGCGTGGTCGTCACCGGGGCAGGCGGTGGGCTCGGGCGCCGGCATGCGCTGCTCCTCGCCTCGCACGGCGCTCGCGTCGTCGTCAACGACCTCGGCGTTTCGCTCGACGGGTCGCTCGACGGGCTGTCCGCGGCGGACGCGGTCGTCGCCGAGATCCTCGAAGCCGGGGGAACCGCGGTCGCGAGCCATGACGACGTGGCAACGCCGGAGGGCGGCGGCGCGATCGTCCAGCGGGCGCTGGACGCGTTCGGGAGAATCGACGCCGTCGTCAACAACGCCGGGATCCTCCGCGACCGCTCGTTCCACAAGATGTCGGACGAGGAGTGGGACGCGGTGGTGCGCGTGCACCTCTACGGCACGTACAACGTCACCCGCGCCGCGATGCCGCACTTCCGCGAACAGAGCTACGGGCGCATCGTCGTCACGACCTCCGTCACGGGCCTGTACGGCAACTTCGGTCAGGCGAACTACGGTGCAGCGAAGCTCGGCCTCGTCGGGCTGGTCAACACGCTCGCACTCGAGGGCAAGAAGGTGAACGTGCTGGCCAACGCCGTCTCGCCGTTGGCGATCACACGGATGTCCGAGGGAATTCTCGACGACTCGTACGATCCCGATTTCGTCTCGGCCCTCGTCGTCTATCTCTCGAGTGAGGAATGCGAGACCACCGGCGAGATCATCCATGCGGCGGCAGGACGCTACTCACGTGTCCGGTATGCAGAGTCGGTGGGCGTCGGCTTCGACGCGGTGCCCTCGCAAGCCGACCTCGGTGAGAAGTGGGGCGAGATCATGGAGATGACCGGCGCGAAGATCGCACCGGCGGCCGGAGACGCCTAAGCCGGCCCGACGCAGCCGGTCTCGCTCACAGATCTCTCGTCCACACCTCGCCGCAGCCGGATCGGCGTCTCAGTCTCCGTTGTAGAACGGGTTCCTCAGCGTGTCGCGGTCGACCACGAGCTGCGCGGCTGCGTCGGGGTCGCGGCCCTCGACGCACATCCGGATCGCCTTGCCCACGGCCTCCCGCGCCGCCTTGCGCACCGCTGTCTCGTCGTCCGCGCTCGCATCGATCCAGACGGCGACGAGCACGATCAGGTCGCCGGTCGCCTCGATGAGGCCCGCGGCGACGGAGTCGAGAACCGCCTGGCCGATCCCGAGCTGAGCCGCACCCCAGGTGAACGTCTCGATGTGAGCGGTCGTCGCGGTGGTCTTGTTCATCATCAGCGTCGGCGGCCAGATCGGCTGGTACTCGGGCTGTGAAGCGCCGACACAACAGAGGACAGGAGAATGACCCGGCGACGGGTGCGCGAACATCGAGATCGCCGCTGCGCCGGTGGCACTCCCTCGGTGGGCGAGAACGACGTTGACGTGGCTCCCGTTCGGCGACAGTCCGCCCCACCCCTCGCCGATGCGCCCGTCCAGTTCCGCGATGTTCATACCGCTCCTCCATTCGTGTCGAGAACGACCCGCAACGCCTCTCCGGAGAGCATCAGGTCGATGGCCTGGTTGACCTCGTCCAGCGGCAGACGGTGCGAGATGAGGCGATCCAGGGGAAGCCTGCCGGAGCGGTACACGTCCAACGTGGTCAGGAAGTCGAGCTCGGGCCGCGCGGAGCCGTAGATCGAGCCGAGGATCCGCCGCTCCATCCGCGGGATCGAGCGCGCCGGCACGGTCAGTACGACCTCCTCACGCGGGATCCCGATCAGCACGGCGGCGCCGCGGTTGCGAGTCGAGAGCACGGCGGCTTCCATCGCCTCGCCACGGCCCGTCGCCTCGATCGCGTAGTCGACGCCTCCGCCGCTGACCTCGCGGACGGCCTCGGCGGTCGCGAGCGCGCTCCCCGCCCAGACGACGCCGGCGGTCGCACCGAAGGCCCGTGCCGCGTCGACTTTGCTCTGGGTCATGTCCACCGCGATCACCGGCTCGGCCCCGACCGCGACGGCCGCCATCAGAGCGGAGAGTCCGACGCCGCCGCAGCCGATCACGGCGACCCGGTCGCCGGGGCGAACGCCCGCCGTCTTCCAGACGGCACCCACGCCGGTCGTGATCGCACAACCGACGAGCGCAGCGACGTCGAACGAGACGTCCTTCGGGATCCGGATGCAGGAGCGCTCGGGCACGACGGTCGCCTCGGCGAACGTCGAGAGGAAGCAGTAGTGGTAGACGCGTTCGCCGTCGCGCGAGAGCCGGCTCGTCCCGTCCATCAGCCCTGCCTCGTCCATCACGGGCCAGAGCGTTGCGCAGAGCTGCGGCAGCCCGCGCACGCACTCCGAGCAGTCGCCGCACGACGGCGTCCACGAGAGCGCGACGTGGTCTCCGGGTGAAACCCGGGTCACCCCCGGCCCGACCGCCTCGACGACGCCGGCACCCTCGTGCCCGAGCACGACCGGGCAGGGCGACTCGGTGGTGCCGTCGATCGCGTTGTAGTCGGAGCGGCAGACGCCGCTCGCCCCGAGCCGGACGAGAACCTCGTGCGGCCCGGGTGGGGCGAGGTCGAGCTCCTGAATCGTCTGTGTTCCGCCGGTCGCCTCGAGGACGGCAGCGCGAATCTTCACGATCTCGGAGCCGCCGACGGCGGCGCTCCGCGGGCCTGCAGCGTGCGCAACTCCTGGAGTGGGATGTGGCACCGCATGAGATGATTCTTCTCGACCTCGACGAGCGGCGGCTCGGTCTCGTCGCAGATCGGCCCGACCCGCCGGGGACAACGGTTGTGGAAGACACAACCCGAGGGCGGGTCCGCGGCGCTTGGGACATCGCCCTCGAGCCTGATCCGATCGCGGCCGCCGCCGTCGATCGTCGGCACAGCTGAGAGCAGCGCCTCGGTGTACGGGTGGTGAGGGCCGTCGAACACGACGTCGGCCGCTCCTACCTCCATCAGGCGTCCGAGGTAGAGAACAGCGATTCGATCGGAGATGTAGCGGACGACCCCGAGGTCGTGGCTGATGAAGATGTACGAGACGCCGCGCTCGGCCTGCAGCTCGACGAGCAGGTTGAGGATGGCCGCCTGTACCGATACGTCGAGGGCGGACGTGGGCTCGTCGCACACGACGAGTTGCGGGTCTCCGGCGAACGCGCGTGCGATCGCCACCCGCTGCTTGAGCCCTCCCGAGAGCTGGACGGGCTTCTGCGTCAGGGTGCGCTCGGAGATGCGGACGCGTTCGGTCAGCTCCTTCACTTTGCCGTCGGCCTCGGCGCCCCTGATACCCGGCCAGCTTGCGCATCGAGCGGAGCAGGATCCGCTGGACCGCGTGCCGGCGGTTGAGCGCCGAATCCGGATTCTGGAAGACGATCTGGATCGACCGCAGGTCGTTCTTCGAGCGTTTCTGAAACCGAGGTGCGAGCACACGGCCCTCGAGCTCGACCGCCCCAGACGTCGGGCCGATGATCCCGAGCAGCGTGCGGGCGAGCGTGGTCTTGCCGCTGCCGGACTCGCCCACCAGGCCGAGCGTCTCGCCCGGCCAGATCGCGGCGCTCACGCCGACGAGCGCGTGGATGTCGACTCCGTGCTGATGGAAGACCTTGCCGAGGTCGTCGAACTGGAGCAGCGGCGTCGCGTCCCGATCGCACTGCGGGTAGCGCGAGGTCCGCGGCCTCGGCGCGTGGAAGCGTGTGGGCGCGTGTCCTGGTGGAAGCAGCGGGCCGGTGCCCGGAGCCGACGCTCGTCGAGCGTCGGCTCCTCGGTGCGGCAGCGATCGTCCGCGAGCGCGCAGCGATCCTCGAACACGCAGCCCGGGATCGTCGGCGCCGAGGCTCGGCAGGAATCCCGGGATCGTGTCGAGCCGCCCGGCGATCCTTCCGCACGCCGCCGCGCGGGATGCAGCGCAGAAGCCCGACCGTGTACGGATGGCGTGGGTCCTGGAGAACGGTCTCGACCGGACCTTCCTCGACGAGCCGTCCGGCGTACAGCACGCCCACGCGTGTCGCACATCTTCGAGATCACGCCGAGGTTGTGGCTGATGAACAGCACGGCTGTGTTCAGCTCGGCCTGCAGATTCGCGACGAGGTCGAGCACCTCGGCCTCGACGGTCGCGTCGAGCCCGGTCGTGGGCTCGTCGAGAATGAGGAGCGCGGGATCCTTCGCGAGCGCCATCGCGATCACGACGCGCTGCTGCATGCCGCCGGAGAGCTGGTGCGGATAGCGGCTCATCACCGACGACGGGATCGGCGATCTGCACCTTCTCGAGCGCCTCGCGCGCGCGGTCGCGCGGCCTCCGCTGCGCCCGACGCCGAGAACCGTGAACGCCTCCGCGACCTGCGCTCCCGACCTTCATCGCCGGGTTGAGGGCCGAGCCCGGGTTCTGGTAGACCATCGAGACCTTGCGCGCGTGGAACTCGCGGAGCTCGCGCCGGCTCAGCGCGAGCACGTCCTCGCCGGCGACCGAGACGCCGCCGCCGGAGATCCGACCGTTGCGAGGGAGGTAGCGGACGATGGCGAGCGCCGCAGTCGACTTGCCGCAACCCGACTCGCCGACGAGCCCGTAGGAGCGCCCCCGCTCGACCGCGAACGAGACACCGCGCAGGACGGGCCGGTCGATCCCGCGCACGGTGTACACGAGCTCGAGGTCGGCACCTCGAGCGCCGGCGCCGTCGCGGCATTCACCGTCGTCGACATCGTCGCGCTCACCGCTCGTACACCTCGCGGATCCCGTCCGCGACGAGGTTGACAGCGACGACCAGGCTGGCGATCGCAAGGGCGGGGAAGAACGTCATCCACCAGTACGGATCGATCAGCGTCCAGTACTGGTTGATCTGCGCGGCCCAGTCCGGGCGACGGGGGCGCGACGCCGAAGCCGATGAACGTCAGGGACGCAACGGTGAAGATCGCGTAGCCGAGCCGCACCGTGAACTCGACCACCACGGGTGAGAGGACGTTCGGGAGGATCTCGGAGAACATGATGTACGGCGCCCGCTCGCCGCGCAGACGCGCGGCCTGCACGTAGTCCAGCTCCGCCTCGCCGAGGACGGCAGCGCGGACCGTGCGTGAGACGACCGGGCTGAAGATCAGGCCGATGATCAGGACGACCACCCACGTGCCCGACCTGCCGACCGCGGTGACGATCAGGATCGCGGTCACGATCAGGGGGAGCGAGAGGACGGCGTCGATGAGGCGGCTCGCGACGTCGTCCACGAGTCCGCGCAGATAGCCGGTGACGAGCCCGAGGAACGTTCCGAGCAAGGTTCCGAGCAGCGTCGCCGCCGGGGCGATCATGAGCACGTTGCGCGACCCGGCGAGCACGCGCGAGAAGACGTCGCGGCCATTCGTGTCCGTTCCGAACGGGTGAGCCCAGGTCGGAGTCAGGTTGGGCGTGAACTGGTTGTCGAAGATCGGATCGTGTGGCGCCACGAGCCCCGGGAACAGTGCGCAGAACACCCAGAAGCGCGATCACGATCGCGCCGATGATCACCGTCGGCGAGTGGAGCAGGAGCTGGAGCCGCTCCGAGCGGGCGATCCGCGCCTCGGAGCGGGTCGGCGCCGGGACGACGTCCGCAGTACTCACTCGCGCGCTCCCCAGCCGCACCCGCGGATTGAGGAATGCGTAGAGGAGGTCGGCGAGCAGCGTCACGACGAGGTACGTGACACCGACGACGAGAACGCCCGCTGTGAGGAGCGGGAGATCCTTCTGGCGCGCAGCCTCGTAGATCAGACTGCCGACCCCCTGGTAGTTGAAGAGAACCTCGACCACGACGAGACCGCCGACGAGGTACCCGACCTGCACTGCGACCACGGCGATCGTCGGCAGGAGCGCGTTACGAAGGACGTGCCGACGCACGACGACCGACGGGGGCAGACCCTTGAGGTGCGCGGTACGCGCGTAGTCGCTGTCGAGCGCCTCGATCATTCCGGCGCGCGTGATCCGCGCGATGTACCCGAACAGCACGAGCGTCAGCGTCAACGACGGCAGGAGGAGGTACTTCAGCTGCGTGAGCAGGCCGGCACCGTCCTCCCACTGTGCGGTCACGGGCAGCCAGCCGAGCCAGATCGAGAAGAGCAGGATGAGGAAGATCCCCGACACGAACTCCGGCATCGCCGAGAACGACAACCCGGCGATCGTGATGCTCTTGTCCGTCGGTCTCCCGTAGCGCAGCCCCGCGATGATCCCACCGAGGATCGAGAGCGGAACGCAGATCAGAAACGCGACGCCGGCGAGCTGGAACGAGTTCGTCGAGCGCGGGCCGGAGGAGGTCCCAGGCCGGCACCTGCTTCGTCAGCGACGTGCCGAGGTCGCCGTGCAGGAGCCCACTCGCCCATTCCCTGTACTGCGTGACGAGCGAGCGGTTCGCTCCCAGCTGCTCGTTGAGCTCGTCGACCGACTCCTGCGTCGCGAACGGGCCGAGGACGGCGCGGCCGACGTTGCCGGGAAGCATCGGACGACACCGAGAAGATGATCACGCTGAGAAGGAACAGCGTGATCAGCGCGAGGGCCAGCCGTTTGACGAGGAAGCGCTTCACGCGGGTCGGTTTCGATCGACCGTGGAGCTGGGCGGCGAGCGCGTCGCGCCGCCGCCCCAGCGCACGGGCGAGTCGTTAGGCGAGCGACGTCTTCCCGAGGAACATCTGCGAGATCCCGTCGGGCACGTAGTTCTTCACCTTCGAGGAGCTCGCTGTCACGTAGCTGATGAAGTAGTCGGTGATGACGGGGGTGTCGCGGAGGAGCAGCCCGTTCATCCGCTTCGTCGCCTTCCGCTGCGCCTTCAACTCTGCCGCCGCGAGATAGGTCTTGGCGTTCGAGTCGAATTCGGCGTTCTTGTAGTGCGACGCGTTCCAGTCGCCCGTCGACATGTAGCACCGCGTGATGAAGACGTTCGGCACACCGCGCGCGCCGTACTCGGTCAGGCTGCACGTGCGGTTCAGCCACGGCGTCGTGGTCTGCGTAGTCGGCCCCGGCCGGCTCGGAGTCGTAGTACTTGCCGACGTCCATGATCTCGATCCCGATCTCCATCCCTGCCTCCCGGCCATAGGCCTGGATGGCCGCCGCGTGGTCCGTGTGGTCGGCGAAGTTCCACGTCGTGATGTTGAACTTCAGGTTCTCGGCGTTCGCGGCCTTGAGCAGGTTCTTTGCGAGTGCGACGTTACGACCGCGCTGCTTGACCGACGGGTCGCTCGAGGCGAACCCTTTCCAGAACGGGCTGTCGTTGCCGACGGTGGCGGCCCCGAGCATGATCTTCTGGACCTCCTGCGGCCGGTCGATCACGAACGCGACGGCCCGGCGGACGCGAGGATCTCTCGAACGGCCCGACGTCGGTCCGCATGCACACCTGGCGATGCGCGGACACCGGAATCGCGTAGTACGTGAACTTCGGGTCGTTCTTGAAGACCTGACCCTCCTGCGGCGACATCTGCATGCAGAGGTCGATCTGCCCTGCGCGCAACGCGAGCACGAGCGGTGCCGTGCCCTGGTAGAAGGTGATCTTGACGCCGTCGAGCGGCGGACGCCCGCCCCACCAGCCGGCGTTCCGGACGAGGGTCGCGCTCTTCTTGTCGGCGTAGTTCGTCAGCTTGAACGGCCCCGTGCCGATCATCCCGTTCTTGACCCACGAGCCCGGGTTCGCGGCATCGGACGCCCGCTGGATGATCGCCTGGTAGGTCGTCTGGCTGAGGAGGTACGGGAAGACGCCGACCGGCGACTTGAGCCGGATCACGACCGTGTACGAGCCCTTGGCGGACACGCCCGACCGCGTCGAAGTAGGTGCGAGAGGCCCGCGTTCGAGCCCTTGGCCGTCACGTACTGCTTGAGGCTCGCCACGACGTCCTTCGCCGTCAGTGCCTGGCCGTTGTGGAACTTGACGCCCTTGCGGATCTGGAACGTCCACACGGTCGCGTTCGTTGTTCGGCTTCCAGCTCGTCGCGAGGGCCGGCAGAATTTTGCCGTTCTTGTCGGTGAACGTGAGGAACTCGCCGGGGATACCGGCGAACGCGAGCGACCCACCCTCGTTGAGCAGGTACGGCTCGAGTGAGGCGCCGAAGGCCGGAATGCCGAGGCGGATCGTCCCGCCCACCTTGCCCGCGGGGGCGCTCTGAGCCTGTGCGACGGGCGCGGCGCCGGCCTCGCCGGCGAACGCGAGCACGCTGCCCAGGATGCCGGCCGAGACGCCGAACATCGCGCCACGCTGGAGGAACTCGGACCGGTCCATCTCGCCGGCAAAGAATTCGTCGATCAGGGTGTTCTCGAGCGGGCCCGCCTCGTTGCGGCGGTACGTCTCGATTCTCCTTATCGTCTCTCGATCCATGAACGTGTCCTCGCCTTCTATCTCGACAACGAATATCTGGAAGATCCGATCCGGGCGCCTAATATGGACGTTCTAGAGCGATCAAAGTTGGGAGCGTGTCTCCCCAGGAGGTGACCCTACAAGCTCCTCCTCTTGCCGTTAGGGGTGGACTCGCGTCCCAACCTGATGTGCTCTTATGACAGATGATCGCCGCTGAAGTCAAGCAGGGCGGCCCACGAGCCCTCTCGGGGGGCTCGCCGCGAGAGCACGCAGGCTGCCCTGATACAACCTGCTCCGTGAGCGGTCGATGAGAGCTGCGGTGTGTCGTACTTTCGGGGAGCCGCTCGTGATCGAAGACGTCGCGATCGCCGGCCCGGGCCGGGGCGAGCTGGCTGTGAGCCTGGCGGCCTGTGCGATCTGCCAGAGCGATATCCACTACCTGAAAGGCGCCTGGGGCGGCTCCCTGCCGGCCGTCTACGGCCACGAGGCGGCGGGTGTCGTGGCCGAGGTCGGAGCTGACGTCGACGGCTTCGCCGTGGGCGATCACGTCGTCGTCACCCTGATCCGCTCGTGCGGAGCGTGCGACGCGTGTGGCGCGGGCGACTCGGTGTTCTGCGAGGCCACGTTCCCGCTGGACGAGCGGAGTCCGTTGACCGCTGCCGACGGGACGAGCATCGTGCAGGGCCTCCGCACCGGCGCGTTCGCCGAGGAGGTCGTGGTCGACGCCTCGCAGGCGGTCGTGATCGCGCCCGAGATCCCCCTCGACCGCGCCGCGCTGCTCGCCTGCGGCGTCGTGACGGGGTTCGGGGCAGTCGTCAACACGGCGGGAGTCAAGGCGGGGAGCAGTGTCGCCGTGATCGGCGCGGGCGGCGTCGGGCTCAACGCCGTCCAGGGCGCGGCGTTCGCGGGCGCGACGACGATCGTCGCGATCGACGTCTCCGACAGCAAGCTCGAGACGTCGAGGGCGTTCGGTGCCACGCATACCGCGAACTCGACCGGAGGGGATGCCGGCGTCAGCCGTGGCCGACATCACCGGCGGGCGCCGCGCCGACTACGTCATCGTCGCCGCGGGCGCCGGCAGCGCCGTCGAGCTCGGGCAGCAGCTCGCTCGGGCGTGGTGGAACGATGGTCATCGTCGGCATGCCGGCTGCGGGCGTCACCGCCGCCATCGATCCAGGCGCGATCGCCGACCAGGGCCAGCGCATCCTCGGCAGCAAGATGGGCTCCGTCGCGTATCGCGGTCGACATCCCCGCCCTCGCGGCGCTGTATCTCGACGGCCGCCTGCTCCTCGACGAGTTGATCTCCGGCCACTACCCGCTCGACCGGATCAACGAGGCGATAGCGTCTGCGTCGAACGGCTCGACGATTCGAAACGTGATCCGGTTTTGAGCACCGAGGAAGGCGAGTCACAGATGAAGATCGCGAATGTCGAGACGTTCGTCGTCGGAAATCCACCACCCCACTTCGGCGGCCGGTACTTCATCTTCCTCAAGCTCGTCACCGACGACGGGATCGAGGGGATCGGCGAGGTCTACGCCGCCACCTTCGGCCCGCACGTCGTGAAGGAGATGATCGAGGACGTCTGCGCTCGACGCGTGATCGGTGCCGATCCGTTTCGGATCGAGCGGCTCTGGCTCGACGTCTACGGGCAGGGGTACTCCGGCCGGCCCGACATCTCACTCGTCGGCGTGCTCAGCGGGATCGAGATGGCCTGCTGGGACATCGTCGGCAAGGCGGTGGACAAGCCCGTCTACGAGCTCCTGGGCGGGCTCGTGCACGAGCGTCTGCGGGGCTACACCTACCTCTACACCGACCCGGAGGACACCACCGACGTCTACTACGACCCGGATCTGGCTGCGACCCGGGCAGCCGAGTACATGACCGCGGGACATACGGCCCTGAAGTTCGATCCGGCGGTGCATTACACGACGTTCGACCCGCGCCAGCCGGGAATGGAGGAGCTCGACCGCTGCGAGCGCTACATCAAGAACGTCCGCGACGCCGTCGGAGACCGCTGTGACCTCCTCTTCGGCACGCACGGCCAGTTCACACCGTCAGGGGCGATCCGCCTGGCCAAACGCCTCGAGCCGTACGAGCCGCTCTGGTTCGAGGAGCCCACGCCGCCCGAGATGCCCGAGGAGATGGCGCGTGTCGCCCGGGCGACCAGCGATCCCGGTCGCAACCGGCGAGCGCCTGACGACGAAGTACGAGTTTGCGCGTGTCCTGCAGACAGGTGCGGCGTCGATCCTGCAGCTGAACCTCGGACGCGTCGGTGGTCTTCTCGAGGCGAAGAAGATCGCCGCCCTGGCGGAGACCCACTACGCACAGATCGCACCGCATCTCTACTGCGGCCCGGTCGTCGGGCGCCGCCAACATCCAGCTGAGCGCCTGCAGCCCGAACTTCCTCATCCTCGAAGGGATCAAGGAATGGGGCGGGTTCCACGCGGAGATCCTGAAGAAGCCGATTCGGTGGGAGAGCGGCTACGTGATCCCTCCGACCGAGCCCGGCCTCGGCGTCGAGCTCGACGAGGCGGTCGCGGCGCGGCACCCGTACACGGACGACGACCTTCACCTGACGCCGGTCTACGGACCCCTCGACGGCGCCTAGGCCTAGGCGGAGATCTGCGCCGGAAACCCCGGCGCCCGAAGATCTGTTCCGAGTGCGTCCTCGAGGAGCTTGACGACCATCGGCGACCACGCCGAGCCGCCGTAGGCGTCGCGAGCGCGGATGAAGGTCTGCTCGACGAGCGTCGCGAGCTCGAGCGGAACCCCGAGCTCGACGCCGAGCTGGTGCGCGAAGCCGAGGTCCTTGCAGGCGAGGTCCATCGTGAAGCCGATGTCGTAGCTGCCGTTCAGGATCACCTGGCTCTCGGTCTCGTGGACGAAGCTCGTACCGGAGCTCGCCTTGATCACCTCGAAGGACTGCGCCAGGTCGAGCCCCGCGCGACGCGCGAGCATGAGAGCCTCGCCCGCCGCGACGAGGTGGATGAACGCAAGCATGTTGGTGATCACCTTGATCACCGACGCACTCCCCAACGGGCCGATGTGGAACACCTTGCCGCCGATCGCCTCGAACGCGGGGAGATGGGCGGCGAAGACGGCGGCGTCGCCCCCGACGAGAACGGTGATCTCACCCGACGCAGCGAGGTGGACGCCGCCCGTCACGGGCGCCTCGAGACAATGGACGCCGGCGGCCGCGGCGAGCGCGGCGAGTCGCTCGAGCTCGTGACGGTCGTTCGTGCTCGAGTCGATCCAGGTTCCTTCCCGCGCGAGGCCCTCGAGAAGCCCGTGCTTTCCGGTGATGACCTCGTCCACCACCCGCGGTGAGGGGAGGCACGTGAAGACGCTGTCGGAGGCCGCGCCCACCTCCGCGGGAGAGGCGGCCCACACCGCGCCTGCCTCGACGAGCGGCCGCGCCGCTGCTTCGTCCGCGTCGTGGACGGTGAGCGGAAAGCCCGCCCGCAACAGGCTCGCCGCGAGATGGCCGCCGAGATTGCCGAGCCCGATGAAGCCGAGCCGGCGCGGCGTCTCGCTGGTGCTCGGGTCGCTAGGGGACGACAACGATCTTCCCGAACTCTGTGCCCGCCTCGAGGCGCGCGAAGGCAGCGTGTGCATCCGCGAGCGCGTGCTCCGAGTCGACGAGCGGGCGCACGCCGGTCTCCTCCAGGAAGGCACAGAGGCGATGCATCTCCGCGAGCGTTCCCATCGACGAGCCGAGGACGGAGAGCTGGCGCCAGAACATGCGCGCCAGATCGGCGGACGGATCGTGCCCGCTCGTCGCGCCGGCGACCACGATGGTGCCGCCCGGACGCAACGACTTGAGCGAGTGATCCCACGTCGCCTTGCCGACGGTCTCGATGACGGCATCGACGCGAACGGGTAGCCGGGCTCCCGGTTCGAGGGCTGCGGCGGCGCCGAGCTCCAGCGCCCGCTCGCGCTTTTCCTCGCTGCGGCTCGTGACGAACATCGTCAGGCCGGCGGCCCGTCCGAGCAGAAGAGCCGCCGTGGACACGCCTCCCCCCGCGCCCTGGACGAGCACCGACTGGCCGGGCTGCAGGGCAGCGCGGGTGAAGAGCATCCGATAGGCGGTCAGGTACGCCGTCGGCAGGCAGGATGCCTCTGCGAACGAGAGGCCGGCGGGCTTCGGGACGAGATTGCGCGACGGCACCGCGACACGTTGCGCGAGCGTCCCCGGAACACCGCGCTCCGAGAAGAGGTGGAAGTCCTCGAAGACCGCCTCGTCCTCGCCCGGCCCGGCGCTCCCGACGACGGCGTGCACGACGACCTCCCTTCCGTCGGCCGTGACGCCGGCCGCGTCGGTTCCGAGAATGGCGGGGAGGTGTTCTTCGGTCACGCCGACGCCGCGGAGACTCCAGATGTCGTGGTGGTTGAGCGCCGCCGCGCGGACCTCGACGATCTCCCATCCGTCGGCGGGCTGCGGCTCTTCGACCTCGAGGATCTCGAGGCCCGTGACGGGCTCCTCGCGGGAGATGCGGGCACAGACTGCGGCGAGCACTTCGAGACCTCCAGGGACGGGAGCACGACTGCGGGACGTTGCGCAGGAACGCCGGAACGGTATCCGCCCTTCCGGCACCGCGTCGCATACGCTCCCTCGGATGCGGGCGATCGTGTTCACCGGGGCGGGCGGCAACGAGGTGGTGCGGCTGGAGGAGCGTCCAGACCCGGTGGCAACCGGCGAAGACGTCGTCGTGGACGTCCGGTACGCCGGACTGAATCCCGCCGACATCGCGCAGCGGGGCGGCCACTATCCCGCGCCACCGGGATCGCCGGCGGACATCCCGGGCCTCGAGGTCGCCGGCATCGTCGTCTCGTGCGGCCCGGCCGTGCAGCGGTTTCAGCCCGGCGACCGTGTCTTCGGGCTGGTCGGGGGAGGCGGCCTCGCGGACCGCGTGCTCGTCCACGAACTGCACGTCACCCGAGTCCCCGACCAGCTCGACGATCTCGAAGCGGCGGCCGCACCCGAGGTCTTCATCACGGCGCACGACGCGGCCGTGACGCTGGCGGGCCTTCGGTCGGGCGAGCTCCTCGTCGTCAACGGCGCGAACGGCGGTGTCGGAACCGCAGCCGTCCAGATCGCTGCGGTCATCGGCGCCCGGGTGCTGGCAACGGTCCGGGCACCCGAGCTGCGGGAACGCGTGGCAGCTCTCGGTGCGACGGTGATCGATCCCGTCGACCTCGTCGAGCGGGCGCGCGAGGCGGGAGGCGCCGACGTCGTGCTCGAGCTCGTCGGCGCGACGAACCTCGATGCCGACCTGCGCGGACTGGCGCTCAAGGGACGCATCGTTATCGTCGGCACAGGCGCCGGAGCCGAGGCGCCGCTCGATCTCCGGAGGCTCATGGGCCGCCGTGCGCGGGTCATCGGTACCTTCTTGCGCGCTCGCCCACCGGACGAAAAGGCCGCTGCCGTGAGCGCGTTCGCGCGGGACGTCGTCCCGCACCTCGCCTCGGGCCGAATCACGCCTCTGGTCGATCGGATCTTCCCCGCGGCCGAGGTCACTGACGCGTTCGACCGCTTGCAGGAGGCGGGCAAGCTCGGCAAGGTCCTGCTCGACTTCGGGGCGGCCTGACCGTCGATGCGGTGAGACCGCGGCTCCGTTATGTCAGGCGGCGCCCAACAACTCGTCGGCGTAGGTCATCGCGATGCGCTGCATGATCCCGGACTCGTCGGTCCGGTAATGGCCCATGCGCCAGAGGGCAGGGGAGTACACGTGGATCGACGTTGCCGGTTCGCGAAACGCGTTGCGGACACCGTGGATGTAGGCGGCGTCGAAGTCGAACGAACCGCCGGCTGCGTGCTCGCGCGTCTGTTCCCGGATCCAGCCGTCGTCATCGCGGTGGAAGTAGTCCTCGCACAGCGTGCCCTCGCAGACGTGCACCGCACCGGATGACCGATCGTGGTCGTGGTAACCGGTGTCCTGCCGGTACGTCCAGCAGATCAGCCAGACATCGATGTTCGGATCGCGATAGAGCTGTTGGTACTGGCGCTCCTCGACGTCGTGGCGGACGTAGGGTCGCCAGAGGCCCTCCTCGCCCGCGATCCCATGGGCCAACTCGCGCAGCTGCGGTCGGGTGAGATCGACGCCGGCCTCGAGTCGCTTCGAGAGGAATGACGCGATGTCGTTCAAGCTACGAGACGATTCGGGTTGTCCAATCTGATCAATGTTTCGACAGATTCGCCCATTCCCTTTAGTGCTTGGGCGGTCGGTTCGGGGTCGATCACGGGTAGGTCACTACCGTAAACGAGCTGCCCGACGCCAAAGGTCTCGATGCAGAGCTCGATCGCGCGGCGGCCGTACGAGGCCGTGTCGAAGTACAGGTTCTGGTGCAGCGTCGAGCGCACGTCGACGCCTCGCGAGGCGAGCCGCTCGAGCTGCACCGGACCTCCTCCGGCGAGCACCGCGAAGACGACGTTGACGTCGGGCCACCGCTCCTGCAGATATCCGAGCCACGCGAGGTACGCACGCTGCATCTGGCCCGTGTACTCGGCGATGGCCGGCCACCAGCCTGGTGCCCAGCTCGGCGGCGAGCCGGAAACGGGATGGACGAACAGGAAGCCGTCACCACGCAACGCGTCGAGGGTCGGCCCGAGCGTGTCGAGATCCTCGAGCCGGTCGGCTCCCACCGTGACGCCGGCAAACCCCGGGCGAGGGCGATCGACGGCAAGGGGCACGATCCGGCCGGATGCTGCTGCGGCGATCTCGAGGATGCCCTCTTCCCACAGGCCTTCGAGATGCGCGCGCTCCGCTGCGTCGACATCCTCGAATCCGAAGGTCGGCTGGAGCGAGACGATTGCCGTGTCGATCTCGCAGCGATCGAGCAGCGCGAGCCGAGTCTCGAGCTCGTTCTCGCCGAGGTCGACCACGTATGGGCCCTCCTTGTGGTGGAGCGTGTCCCCGTCGAGGTAGGGCGCCTCGGTCCGCTGCGAGAGGGCCTCGACGAACGACCTGGGCCAGAGATGCTGGTGGACGTCGAAGCCGGCCACGGTCAGCCGCAGATCCTGCCGGAGCGAATCTCGTCGACCAACGGCTCGAGGTCGGCTGGCGAGGCGCCCTCCGCGAGGAACGGAACGACACGGCGCACCGCGGCGTGAAGCCGCCCGGTTCCCGACCCGAGCCGATGGCCGCGGAGATCACACGCCTGCGCCGCCATCATGAGCTCGATCGCAACCACGCGGGCGCCCAGCTCGACCATCTCCTCCAGTCGCCGGGCTGCGAGCGGCGCCATCGTCGTCCGATCCTCGATCCCCTCTGCCTGCGTGGTCGACACGAGCTCGAACGAGACCGGGTGGGCGAGGAGCCGTGCCTCGGCGGCGATCGCCTGCACCGCGATCCCGAATTCGCTGAGCGCACTCTCGGGCATCGACGGCCGGGCGCCGAGGCCCTCGGTGAGCGCGGTCAGCGGGCGCTGGAGCAGCTTGACGGCGCGCTCGGCGGCCGTCGAGAGGACAGGCGCCAGAGCCAGCCTCGCGATGTCCAGAGCTGTCGCGAGCGCCTGAACCTCGAAGTTGCCGACCGAGATGACGCGGCCCTCGTCGACGAGAACGAGCGGGTTCGATTGCGCTGCGTTCAGCTCGATCTCGAGCTGCGAGGCCACGAAGCCGAAGGCGTCCCGCGCCGCTCCGTTTTGCTGGGCGATCGTCCGAAACGTGAGTGGATCCTGGAGCGCGCGCGCCTCGACCTCACTGCCTTCGAGCAGGGCTCCGAGCCGCGCGAGCGTGAACTGCACGCCGGGGTAGTGTCGCGCGACGCCGATGCCGGGGTGAATCGAGTCCCTGTTCGCACCGAGCGCCTCGAGATCGAGGGCACCGGCATGATCGAGACCGTCGAGCAGGACGCGCGCGTCGGCGAAGGCGAGCGCACCGTACGCGGTCGCGAAGGCGCTCTGGTTGAGCAGTGCGATCGCCTCCCCGTACGACAGCTCGAACCCGTCGAGGATCCCATCGGCGAGGTCGGCCATCTGCGCGAGGTCGCTCTGCCCCACGGAGCCGAGCGCTCGGATCACCGGAAGCCGATCGTCGTTCAGGGCGTCGACGAGATGGGCGGCAAGCTCGGGTCGGGCCGCCGTCGTCGCCCGCGCGAGCGCGTTTGCGAGCCGAAGGGCGGTTCCACGAACGACCTCGTGCGGGACCGGCCGGCCCTGCGAGATCCGGTGCTGTCGCACGAGCAGACGGTCGTGGCCCTCGGCTTCGACGTCGAAGACCTTGCGGCTGCCGACGCCGGTGGTGATCGCGTACGCAGGCTTCCCGTCGGCGACAGCCTGCTCGACGACCGAGCGGGCACGGCCCATCGCCGCGACGGCATCGGCGTGGAGCTCGACGCGAGCGCGTCCGCGCGCGACCGCGAGCATGTCGTCGAGCGTGAGCCCGTTGCCTGTCAGCGTCACCGGTTGCATCGATCCCATTCCATCACAGGCGCTCAGATCCGGCGGGCGATGGTGCTCCCCGTGGCAGAGACGACGAACGAGCCCGCCGCGACGAGCACGATCGTCCCTCCGGGTGGCAGGTTCGCGTAGTAGGCGATCGTCAAGCCCGCGATGACGGAGCACACGCCGATCGCCATCGAGAGGGCGAACGTCGAACGGAGACTCCACGCGACACGATTCGCAGCGATCACCGGGAGCACCATCAGCGCGGCGATCAGGAGGATGCCGACGACGCGCATCGAGACGGCGACCGTCAGGGCGGCAAGGACCGCGACGACGACGTTGAGCCGGGTCACCGGAACCCCTGCGACACGGCTGCCCTCCTCGTCGAGCACGCTCGCAACGAGGCCCCGGAAGAGAACGGCGATGGTGACGAGCGCGCCGACGCCGAGGACGAGGACGGTCCAGAGATCCGAGTAGCCGACGGTGAGAATGGATCCGAAGAGGAACTGGAAGAGGTTGACGTTCAGTGCGCCTGCCTGCGAAACGAGGACGACGCCGGCGGCGATCCCGGTGTAGAAGACGAGAGCCAGAGCCTGGTCTCCCGCGGCGCCGCCGCGCGTGCGCAACCACTCGATCGCGAGTGCGCCGACGACGGCGGCGATGAGCGCCGTGAGGACGGGCGAGATGCCGAGGAGATAGCCGATCGCGACGCCGGCGAACGCGACATGCCCAAGGCCGTCGCCGATCAGCGACGCCTTCCGCTCGACGAGGAAGAACCCGACTGCCGGCGCGAGCAACCCGACGACCGCCCCCGTCGCGAACGCGAGGCGCATGAACTCGAGATCAAGCATGGTGATGGGAAGGGTCGTGCCACACGCCGGGCAATCCGCTCGGAGGTCCGTCGTAGACCACCGTCCCGCGAACGAGGACGATTCGGTTGACGACGTGCTCGACCGCACCGAACTCGTGTGAGACGTAGAGAATCGTGACGCCGAGTTCTGCGCGCAGCTCGTCGAGGAGAGAGCCGAGTGACTCCTGCGACGCCGCGTCGACGCCCGTCGTAGGCTCGTCGAGAGCGAGGAGCGTTGGCTCAGACGCAAGCGCCTTGGCGATCAAGGCCCGCTGCTGCATTCCACCGGAAAGCGTCCGGAGCGGGGCGTCGGCGCGCCCGTCGAGCCCGACCCGTTCGATCGCGCGCGCAACGGCATCACGATCCGCACGGCGCAGCGGCCCCCAGATGCCTGCCGGTGCAAGGCGCCCCGTCGAAACGACTTCGCGCACCGTCACGGGAGCCTCCCCCAGCAGATGGGCGCGCTGCGGGAGGTAGCCGACGCGCGTCCCCGGCACCGGCTTGCCGGCCTGCCGGCCGAACACCCGCACCGTCCCCGCCGTCGGCTGCTCGAGCCCGAGGACGAGGCGCAGCAGCGTCGTCTTTCCCCCTCCGTTCGGCCCTGCGATTGCGACGAACTCCCCGCGTTCGACCTCGAGCGAGATGTCCTCGAGCACGCGGACCCCCGCCCGGTAACCGAACGAGACACCCTCGAGTTCGACGACCGAGGTCATGCCGCACAACCGAGCGCGGTCCGCAGGGCTGCGAGGTTCGCCCGCATGACGGACAGATAGTCCTCACCGGCGGCGATCTCGGCCCCCGAGAGCCCTTCGATCGGATCGAGCTCGGCTGTCGCCACACCGGCTTCGCGGGCGACCGTCTCGGCGAGCTTCGGCGACACCAGCGGCTCGAAGAACACGGTCGTCGCTCCGGAAGCACGCACGACGTCGACGAGCCGCGCGAGATCCCTGGCCGACGGTTCCGCCTCCGGTGCGAGCCCTTCGAGGGGAACCTGGTCGAGGTCGTAGGCAGCCGCGAGGTAGCCGAACGCCGCATGACTCGTCACGATCTCGCGACGTTGGCATCGCGCGAGCCCTCGCCTGAACTCGCCGTCGAGGACGGTCAGACGTTGGGCCAAGCGATCGGCTGCGAGAGGGTTCCCGAGCGCGGCACCGATGACACGTGCCATCGCGGCGTAGCGTCGCGGGTCGAGCCAGACGTGGGGATCACCGCTCGTCGTCCCGCGGGCGCCGGGAAGAAGGCGCTGGCCGGCGAGGAGGTCGACCGAGCGGCCGTTCCGCGCCTGCACGGCGCGCTCGAGGCCGGGCATGAAGCCGTCGCCGAAGAAGAAGACGACCTTCGCCCCGTCCACCGCCCGGACGTCTCCCGGGCTCAGTTCGAGGTCGTGCGGCTCGGCACCGGCGGGTGTCAGGTTGCGCACGGCCACGGAGGTGCCGGCGATCTGCTCGACGGCATAGGCGATCGGATAGAAGGCCGCAACCACCGTGTCCGCGTTGGCCGCCGCGCGGCTCGAGCCACACCCCAGCGCCGCACCCATTCCCGCGACGGCGAGGAGTGCCGCACTAAAGAGAACGATTCTCGAAAACACCCGGCCGACAATAGCAGCTAGTGATAATCGGTATCATTATTTGGGTGGCTGCGACCCACCTCAGCTGGAGCGCCCGGGCGCTCGACGATCTCCAGGCCGAGGGGCTTCGGAACGGCGGCGCCCGGCGCGCCGTGATCGAGCATCTCGCGACCCAGGACTGCTGCCGCTCGGCGCAGGAGATCCTCGACGGCATCAGGGCGCAGGGGGGCCGCGTCGGGATCGCGAGCGTGTACCGCGCACTCGACCAGCTGGTCGAGCTACGGCTGCTGCAACGCGTCGAACTCGGAGACGGGATCGCGCGCTTCGAACCGGCGCACCTGGACGGTGAGCATCACCACCATCACCTCGTCTGCGACGACTGCGGCAGGGTCGAGACGTTCTCCGATCCGGGCCTCGAACAAGCGCTCGAGCGGGTCGCGAGCCGCCTCGACGGCGACGTGCACGCGCACGAGGTGGTTCTCCGCGGCTCCTGCGGCGACTGTGAACCGGCGGGCTCGGCCGCAACGCGCTCGACCGCCTGAGGACGGCGCCGATCGGTGAGACGCGCCTGGGCGATCTCCTCTGCCGTCGTGGCCACAGCGCGATCTGCGATGCTCAAGGGATGGCAGGGACGATCGTGATCGGGTTCGACGACTCGGAAGGCGCCGGCCGCGCGCTCGACCACGCGATCTCGGAGGCCAAGTCGTCCGGAGACACGCTCGTCGTCCTGGCCGTCCTCGAACTGCTTCTCGACCCGGGCGGACCGCAGAGCTTCGGCAGCATCAGCGAGGAGGCCCAGATGATCCCCCTCGTCGAACCGCCCGAGCTCGAGCCGGTCTTCGCGAAGGCGCGGGAACGCGTCGAGGCGGCGGGTATCGACGCCGACTACGTCTGGGCGGCGGGCAACGTGTCGGAGAAGATCACCTCGACCGCGCGCGATCGCGATGCACGACTCGTCGTCGTCGCCTCCCATCACCATGGTTTTCTCGGACGGCTGCTCGGAGCGGACGTCGCCGGCGAGGTCGAGCACGAGCTCGGCGCACGCGTCGTCATCGTCGACTGACACGGACGGCGGCGGACGTGCACATCACTCGTGTCCGAGCCTTCGGGCAGCTGCAGCCGTTTCGGCGCGGCACATACGCGATGGGGCACGTCGGTTCGCCCGCATTCGACTCGACGATCGTCGCGCTCGACACTGACGCCGGCATCACGGGCTACGGCGAGATCGCCGTGATCAGTTCGCTCTATGCGGACTCGTTCGCCTCGGGGGCACGGGCCGGCATCGCCGACCTCGCGCCGGTCCTGCTCGGGGTGGATCCAACGCAACCACGGGCAGTCCTCGCGTTGCTCGACGGTGCGATGCGCGGTCAGCCCTACGTCAAGTCCGCGCTCGACATGGCAGCCTGGGACGTCACGGCGCGGGCCGAGGAGCGGCCGCTGTGCGAGTCGCTCGGCGCCCGATTCGGCGACAGGGTGCCTCTCTACAACGTCGTCACCGTGTCGTCGGTCGCCGCAGCCGTCTCGCTCGCGCAGGCGCTCGTCGCGGAGGGGTATCGCCGCCTCCAGGTGAAGGTCGGCACCGCCCCGGAGGCGGATGCCGAGCGAA
This sequence comes from uncultured Thermoleophilia bacterium, assembly GCA_963721955.1. Taxonomy (GTDB): domain Bacteria; phylum Actinomycetota; class Thermoleophilia; order Gaiellales; family Gaiellaceae; genus Gaiella. The sequence continues at coordinate 302,985 of CAVRKG010000005.1, forward strand.
TCCGCGCCGTCCGCGCCGCCGTCGGCAACGACATCGTGCTCTTCGCCGATGCAAACGGGGCCTTTACGTCCGGTGCGGCACGCCGGTTCCTGCGCGCGACCCGTGATCTCGAGTACACGCTCGAGCAGCCATGCCGCACGTATGCCGAGTGCGCCTCGGTACGTCGCGCCGCCGACCGACCGATGGTGCTCGACGAGTCGATCGTCTCGCTCGACGATCTACTGCGCGCACACCGCGACGGCGCCGCCGACGGGATCACGATCAAGCTCCAGCGGGTCGGCGGGCTGACGAGAGCGATGCTCGTGCGGGACGTCGCCGTCGAACTCGGTGTGGACGTGACCGTCGAGGACGCCGGCGGGGCGAGCCTCGTCACCGCGGCCGTCGTCCACGCCGGGCTCGGTACGCCCGAGCGATCGAGGGTGCACACGTGCGACTTCCACACGTGGGTCTCCGTCGACCATGGGGTCGGTCTCCCGCCTCGCTCGGACGGCGCACAGATGCCTCCGCCCGGACCGGGCCTCGGCATCGACGTCGATCTGACGGCCCTGGGCGAGCCCCTGGTGGACGTTTCGCTCTAGCTGCGATCGGCGCACGACGTCGATGCGTAGGATGGCCTGGTCGTCGCTAGGAGGAGTGCTGTGGAGGCAGGCGCGAGGGAGCGGAGAGGCAGGCGAGCCCGTGGCTCGGTCGCTGCGACGCCCGCCACCGAGCATCGGTCACTCCGGTACCGGCACCTCGAGAACCCATTTCCGCCGATCGAGATCCTGAGTGCCGACCAGGTTGCGCACTTGCACGCCGCCGCGTTGACGATCCTGGGCGAGCAGGGAATCAAGGTGCTCCTCCCGGAGGCGCGCGAGCTCTTTCGCGAGGCGGGCGCGACCGTCGACGAGGAATCGGAACTGGTCAGGTTCGACGCCGCGCTGGTCGAGCAGGCGGTTGCGTCCGCCCCCTCGTCGTTCGAACTCGTCGGACGGTCGCCCGAGCGCACCGTGATGCTCGGCGGCCGCACTCTCGCGACCGTCCCCGTGAGCAGCCCGCCGGCGGTGAGCGATCTCGATGGGGGCAAGCGCTCGGGGAATCTCGCGGATTTTCGTGATCTGGTGCGGCTGACGCAGCATTTCGACGTCATGCACGTCACCGGCCCGTGCGTCGAGCCGCAGGACGTGCCCGTCCAGTTTCGGCACCTTCAGTCGGGGCTCGCGTACCTCACGCTGACCGACAAGGCGCCGTATCTCTACGCCCGGGGTCGCGGGCAGGTGAAGGACGGATTCGAGATGTTCCGCATCGGCTACGGCGTGGACGAGGAGACGTTCGCCTCTGCCCCGCGCTGTTACACGGTCATCAACAGCAACTCGCCGCGGCAACTCGATATCCCGATGTGCATGGGCCTGATCGACTTCGCGAACGCCGGACAGCTGTCGATCATCACCCCGTTCACGCTCGCGGGTGCGATGGCGCCCGTGACGCTTGCGGGTGCACTCGCATTGCAGCACGCCGAAGCGCTGGCGGGGATCACGCTGACGCAGGCGGCGCGACCCGGTGCGCCGGTCGTGTACGGAGCGTTCACGTCGAATGTCGACATGAAGTCGGGCGCGCCCGCGTTCGGGACGCCCGAATACTTCAAGGCTGCCCTCGCAGGCGGGCAGCTCGCCCGCCACATCGGCCTCCCCTACCGCTCGTCGGCCCCGAATGCTTCGAACGCCGTGGATGCGCAGGCGATGTACGAGACCATGATGAGCCTCTTCGGCGCCGTGCTCGGCGGCTGCAACGTGCTGTTGCACGCGGCCGGCTGGCTCGAGGGTGGGCTGACCGCATCGAAGGAGAAGTTCATCCTGGACGTCGAGGTTCTGCAAATGCTGGCGGAGACGTTTCAACCGCTCCTCGTCGACGACGACGAGATCGGCCTCGACAACATCGCCGCGACCTCGCCCGGCGGCCATTTCTTCGGTGGCGAGCACACGCTCGCCCGTTACCGCACCGCGTTCTACGAGCCGATCGTGTCCGACTGGGCGAACTTCGGCCAGTGGACCGAGGAAGGCTCGCGCGATGCGACGACGCGAGCGAACGAGAAATGGAAGGCGGTGCTGGCGGAGTTCGAGCCGCCGCCGCTCGACGACGCTATCGCTGCCGAACTCGACGAGTACGTCGCCCGGCGCACCGCCGAGGGCGGCGCGCCACCGGAGTCGTAACTCGCGGCGGCGACGCTCGCCCTCGCTGCGGGAGGTACGCGATCCTCTACTTGCCGCTCTTGATGAGCGCGAGCTTCTTGTCCGCCGTCGCCTGATCGATCTTCCCGGCCGCCAACATCTTCTCGACCCACGCGACCGCATCCGCCGGCGACAGCTTCTTCTTCGCCTTCGCCATCAGGCCACCGCTCTTGATGAACGCGAGCTTCTTGTCCGCCGTCGCCTGATCGATCTTCCCGGCCGCCAACATCTTCTCGACCCACGCGACCGCATCCGCCGCCGACAGCTTCTTCTTGTCGCCGTCGGCTGCGACCGCGGTGGCGCTGGTGAGGCCGACCGCGGCAAAGACGATGGCAACTGTAAGAGCGAGAGTGCGCTTCACTCGGACTCCTCCTTCTGGTCTACGGACCACGGTACCGATCGCTTGGAGAAGTCGTTCGCTCGCGACGCGGATCTGCCCGTCTGCTTGGTGCTGCTGTCGCTGCTACTTGACGAGCGAGAGCAGCTTGAACATCGGCAGGTACATGCTGATGATGATCACGCCGACCATGACACCGACGCCCACCATCATCATCGGCTCGATGATCGATGTGAGCGCGGCCACGGATGCGTCGACCTCGTCCTCGTAGAAGTCGGCGACCTTCGAGAGCATCTTTTCGAGCTCGCCTGTCTCCTCGCCGATCTTCACCATCTGCGCGATCATGGGCGGGAACACCGAGCTCTCGATCAGCGGCTGCGCGATCGAGGCTCCTTCCTCGACGCGCGCGCGGAGCTGGGCGGTCTCTTCCTCGACAACCCAGTTGCCCGTCGTCTGCGCGGTGATCTCGAGCGCGCGCATGATGTCGACTCCCGAGGCGATCAGGGTGGAGAGCGTTCGCGACCAGCGGGCCATCGCGACCTTCAGGACGACGGAGCCCACCTGCATCGGAATGTGCAACTTGAAGGCGTCCCATTTCTGGCGACCCAGCTCTGTCTTCTTCCACTTTTTGAACCCGAAGGCTGCACCTCCGGAGCCGAAGAGGACGAACACGACACCCGGGATCGGAATCCCCGGGAACCAGGGGAAGCGCAGTGCGTTGGACGCATAGAGGACGTACTGGGTCAACATCGGGAGCTTGCCGCCGAGTGACGCGAAGATGTTGACGAAGATCGGAACGAGGAACATCAGCATTCCGATCATCACGAGGCTTGCGAACGTCAGAACGACGGCCGGATAGATCATCGCACCCTTGATCCGGCGCTTGATCTTCTGCTCTTTCTCGATCTGGATCGCAACGCGGTCGAGCACGGCATCGAGCACACCGGCGGCTTCGCCGGCCTCGACCATCGCGACATACAGTCGGCTGAAGACGTCCGGATGTTCGGCCAGAGCTTCCGAAAGGAGCGCTCCTGTCTCCACCTGCTCACGCACGTCGTCGAGGACGGAGGCGAGTGCGACGTCGTCCGTCTGCTCCTCGAGGATCACGAGCGCGGTGACCACGGACAGCCCCGACTCGATCATCGTCGCGAACTGTCGGGAGAACACCTGCAGTGACTTAGGGGCCACCTTCTTGGTGAACCGGCTCGGCTTGGCCTTCGCGGCCGTCTCGCCCTTGATCTCCGCGACCTTTTGCGCGAGCAGGCCACCGTTGAGCAGGTTCGCGCGGGCCGCGTTGACATCCGGGGCGCTGATCTCCCCGGAGAGAACCGCACCCTGAGCATTGATGGCGCTGTAGGCGAATTGAGGCATTACATCTCTCCTATGGACGCACCGTTCACGGCGTTGCTGTCGTCTCGGACGTGGATGCGGTCGTGGACCCCGACGTCGTGCCGGTGTCACCGGCGGTGAAGCCCTCGATCGCCTCCGGAGACGACCCGGTGTACACGAGCTCGAGCTCGAAGCGAACACCCGTCGCGGTGTTGACGAGCGTCAGCCGCTTGCCCAGGACTGCAGTCACGGTCTTGCCCCGTTCGAAGGAGCCTCCGGCGACACCGATCGTCGCCTGCTTCTTCTTGAGCGAGACGAGGACGAACTTTGGATTGCCTTCAGGGAACGCATCCTTGACCTTCATCTGCTGAGGCTTGCCGTCCAGGTTGATCGTCGCGTAGAGCATCGGCTCTGGCGGGACGGAACCTCCCTGCACTCCGGTTCCGGGTCCTGCCGGCGACGACACGCTCGGCTTCGTCGCGGCCGGCGGCTCGGTGGCCGTCGTCGTTGCGTTCGTGGTCGAGCCGTCGGCGCCCGTCGCGTCGATCTGCTGGACGAACGGATCCTTCGGATCGAAGAGCGTGAAGGACGCGAGCTGCCCGGATCCGACCGTTGGCTTCGGCGGTGCCGGCAACGCGACTCCCGAGACGGACCCGGCCGAGCGTGTCGAGCCGGGAATCGTGGCGGGCGGGGTGGTTCCGGCCGCCGCGTCCCTGGCCGCCGTCCCGGTATCCGTCGCTACGGCTCCGGTATCGGTCGCCGTCGGCGCAGGCGCTGCTTCCGGCGCTCCGCTCTTCTTCAAGAGCTTCGGCCCCTGGATCGCGCCCATGACGACCAGCAGGACGAGTCCCACGATCAGCATGGTCTTCTGCTTCTTGGCCTTGGCGGCGGCTGCGTCTACGGTCTTCTTCTTGGCCATCAGGGAGTCACTCCTGCCGCGACGGTCCCCGGGGACGCGTCGGTCGTCGTGGACGGACTGAGGCCCGACGTGGCTGCGGGCGGGCTATACGAATAGGCGTTCAGCGTCATCGCTGCTTTCACGTCGGGAAATGTCTTCCCCGTGTCCGGCGCCGTGATGCTGATCTGCGACACCGAGTAGAGGCGGCCGCGGGCATCGAGCCTTCCGGACCGGACGGAGACGAGCGAGCGAAGATCGCCGAGGAAGCCTGAGACGTCTCCGAACCGCCCCTGGAGGACGATCGAAAGCGGCTGTTGCACATACCCCGTTCCGACGATCTGCGGGGACGGCTTGACCGAATCGAAGTCGAGCCCACGGCTGCGTGCAAGCCGATCGATGTCGACGAGGATTCCCGCCATGTCCGTCTCGTTCGGCATCGCCTTCGTCAGCCGATAGCGATCGCTCGGCTTCACGGTGACGCTCACCGAAGGGTGCTGAAGCGCGAGACGACGCTGCACGAGCTGTGCCTCCGCTGCACCGACCTGCGCGTCAACTCGCCGGCCTTCGACCTCTGGGGGGAGACGACCAGCAGCCACGCGGCGACGAGGAAGAGCAGTCCGCCGGCAGCGGCCGCGCCCATCCTGCCCCTGTGGGACTGAAGGAGACCACTCACGACGCACCTCCGTTCGAATTCAGGTCAGCGACGATGACGAAGTGCACGACGCCCTTCGCCCCGACGTCCGCGCTCTCACTCGAGGTCAACGTGACCTGCCGGAGGGAGGGAAGGGTGGAAAGTCGCGACAGGAGCAGCGCAACACTCGGCTGCGAGTACGTGTAGCCCTCGATCGAGACGGCGGTGGGAATCGGGGCGCCCTGGCCCGGCAGGGCTTCCACCGGAGCGGTCCCGTCGGCCAGGGTCGGGGTTGCCGACTGCTGCAGTGAAAGGCTGGTGAGCCAGACGTCGGCCGGGAGCACCCGGGTCAGGTCTCGGAAGACCCCGTCCCACGGCACCCGTCCGCCGAGGACGCTCGCCAACGCGGTCGCACGCGTCGCATCGTCCGCGACGACGCCGTCGTCGATCACGGGAATGCTCGGCTCGGGCAACGCGGCCATCTCGGCCTGTATCGCCTCAAACCGATTCCGCTCGGACGACGCCTTCGAATGTGCTCCGATGAAGAGGAACCCGAACGCGACGAGCGGAAGCGCGGCGGCGATCGGAACGCCGACCTTGATGGCCGATGCGCGACGACCCTGTTTCTGCGTCGCGTCCTTCGGCAGCAGATTCACCGTGCGTGTGGGATCGTCGTCGATACCGAGGCCGATCGAGACAGCCATCGATCCGAGTGACGTCTCGATCGCCGGGTCGAAATCTCCGACGGTGGACACCCGCGCCAGCGGATCACCGACCGAAACGTCGACGCCGATCATCTGATGGAGCGCTGCACCAAGGCCCTCGAGCTGCGAGGTGCCGCCTGTGATGACGATGCCGCCGATACCGAGAGAATCAGGCTGGGTCTGGTAGAACTGAAGCGAGTTCACGAGCTCGCGTGCAAACGGGGTGAGTCCCTGTCGCACGACATCCGTGGCCTGCGCGCGTGCGAGCTCGTCGAGCGCGGCGTACTGGCGGCCCGGGCCCGACAGCGACAGGTGCCGCAGGATCGTTGCAGCCTCGGCATGCGGGACGTCGAGAGACGACGCGATGGCCTCTTCGAGCACGGCGCCACCCCATCGGAAGATACGCGTGAACTCGCAGGTGCCGCCACCGGCGACGAGAAGCGTCGACGACTCGTGCCCGATCGAGACCACGACGGTCGCGGTGGCATCTGCCGAAATGGTTCCTGCCGGCTGCGGAGCGACGAAGGCACGGAGAAGACCGAGCGCCTCGAGGTCGACCCCTGCGATCTTGAGCCCTGCCTGCGCAGCGACGCGCTGATACGGGGTTACTTGATCACGCGGTGCCACGACGAGGAGAACGCGCCGAATTTCGACACCGTCCTCGCCGATGCGCCTGTCGAGCACTCGATAGTCGAGGAGTGACTCGTCAAGGGCGACCGGGAGCACCTCATGCGCCTTGAACCGGACGGCGTTCTCGAAGCGCTCGTCGTCTTCGGGCGCCGGCACGTCGAGCGTACGGACGCCGATTCGGTTGCTCGAGAGACCGATCCGCACCTCGGACTTCGGAAGCTTCTCTTCGTCGAAGAGCAACTTGATCGCGGCTGCGAGCGCTACCTCATCACGGACCTCGCCGTCGACGACGATGCCTGCGGCGAGCGGCCGTCGGGCGAGCTGGAGCAGCTTGCTCCCTTCGTCACTCTCGACGACGACGGCGGCAGCGATCTGCGAGGCCCCGATCTTGAGTCCGACGACCTTGCGGCCCTTGCCGCTTCGATCCTGTCGGCGCTTCGACGACTTCGTGTCTTGGCCCTTTCGCTTCCGCGAGGAGAACAGACCTATTGGCTCGGCGAGCTCGGCCGATTCGTCGCCGGTCTCATGGTGATCGGCGTCCGACTCGTGATCGACGTCGACGGTGTCACGAGCGGCGGCGACGGGCAGGATCTCGTCAGCCGACGTCGCTGCCGTCTCGTGTCCGACATCGGTCCCGTACACGGGTTCGAGTTGCCAATCGAGCTCGACATCGGTGACGCTCTCGGTCGCCGACCAGGCAAGGCTCTCCTCGTCGACGACCTCGAGGTCTTCGTGCTTGTCCGACGTCTCGCGCTTGAAACTGATCTCTCGCTCGAAGAAGGGTGCCTTCTCGGCGGCAGACTCCGCGGCGTACGCATCGTTCGCTTGTCGCCGAGGCAACGATGTCGATCGAGGCGGGCTCGATGTCGACCGCCCACTGTTCGTCCTCGAACTGCGCGGGCGTGTTCTCAGGCTCGTCCGAAGCCGCGACGATCTCGATCTGCCCGAAGGTAAACGCGAGCTCCTCGGGCGCTGTCTCCTCCGCCTCGGCCACGACCCGGGTTCGTCGGAGACGCCCCACTCGTCGGCCTCGGCAGCAACCTCGAACTCCTCCGCAGCATCCCAGGCGGCCACATCCGACTCGGCGACGACGTCCTCATCGGACTTCGCGCGACCAAAGCGCCAGAAACCACGCTTCACCGCCGCGGACTCCTCAGCGTCGACAGCAAACTCATCCGCCTCGGCAACGACCTCGACCTCAGACTCCACGACCTCGGGCTCGTCGAGCACCGGCTCGTCGGCCTCGGCAGCAACCTCGAACTCCTCCGGCGCATCCCAGGCGGTCACATCCGACTCGGCGACGACGTCCTCATCGGACTTCGCGCGACCAAAGCGCCAGAAACCACGCTTCACCGCCGCGGACTCCTCAGCGTCGACAGCAAACTCATCCGCCTCGGCAACGACCTCGACCTCAGACTCCACGACCTCGGGCTCGTCGAGCACCGGCTCGTCGGCCTCGGCAGCAACCTCGAACTCCTCCGCAGCATCCCAGGCGGTCACATCCGACTCGGCGACGACGTCCTCATCGGACTTCGCGCGACCAAAGCGCCAGAAACCACGCTTCACCGCCGCGGACTCCTCACGTCGACAGCGAACTCATCCGCCTCGGCAACGACCTCGACCTCAGACTCCACGACCTCGGGCTCGTCGGCCTCGGCAACGACCTCGACCTCGGACTCCACGACCAGGGGCTCGTCGACCTCGGCAGCAACCTCGAACTCATCCGAGCGTCCCACGCGGCCGCATCCGAATCGGCAACACGCTTCGTCGGACTTCCCGCGACCAAAGCGCCAGAAACCACGCTTCACCGCGCGGACTCCTCCCGTCGACAGCAACTCATCCGCCTCGGCAACGACCTCGACCTCAGGCTCCACGACCTCGGGCTCGTCGAGCACTCGGCTCGTCGGCCTCGGCAGCAACCTCGAACTCCTCCGGCGCATCCCAGGCGGCCACATCCGACTCGGCGACGACGTCCTCATCGGACTTCGCGCGACCAAAGCGCCAGAAACCACGCTTCACGGCCGCCGCGGACTCCTCAGGCGTCGACAGCAAACTCATCCGCCTCGGCAACGACCTCGACCTCAGACTCCACGACCTCGGGCTCGTCGAGCCTCGGCATCGTCGACCTCGGCAGCAGACCACGAACTCCTCGACCGCAAGCGTCCCACGCAGGCGCATCCGACTCGACAACAGCGTCCGTCGCTCGGCCTTCCCGCGACCCAAGCGCCAGAAACCACGCTTCACCTCCGCGGAGCTCACTCCGACGCAGGCTCGACCAGCCAACGACCTCATCCGTCGCCTCGGCAACGACCTCGACCTCAGGCTCCACGACCTCGGGCTCGTCGAGCACCGGCTCGTCGGCCTCGGCAGCAACCTCGAACTCCTCCGCAGCATCCCAGGCGGCCACATCCGACTCGGCGACGACGTCCTCATCGGACTTCGCGCGACCAAAGCGCCAGAAACCACGCTTCACCGCCGCGGACTCCTCCACGTCGACAGCAAACTCATCCGCCTCGGCAACGACCTCGACCTCAGACTCCACGACCTCGGGCTCGTCGAGCACCGGCTCGTCGGCCTCGGCAGCAACCTCGAACTCCTCCGCAGCATCCCAGGCGGCCACATCCGACTCGGCGACGACGTCCTCATCGGACTTCGCGCGACCAAAGCGCCAGAAACCACGCTTCACCGCCGCGGACTCCTCCACGTCGACAGCAAACTCATCCGCCTCGGCAACGACCTCGACCTCAGACTCCACGACCTCGGGCTCGTCGAGCACCGGCTCGTCGGCCTCGGCAGCAACCTCGAACTCCTCCGCAGCATCCCAGGCGGCCACATCCGACTCGGCGACGACGTCCTCATCGGACTTCGCGCGACCAAAGCGCCAGAAACCACGCTTCACCGCCGCGGACTCCTCCACGTCGACAGCAAACTCATCCGCCTCGGCAACGACCTCGACCTCAGACTCCACGACCTCGGGCTCGTCGGCCGTCGGCAACGACCTCGACCTCGGACTCCACGACCAGGGGCTCCTCGACCTCGTCAAAGACGTCCCACGCAGGCGCATCCGAATCGACAACAGCTTCGTCGCTCGGCCTTCCCACGACCCAAGCGCCAGAAACCACGCTTCACCGGCAGCTCCTCGACAGCCTCAACCGCATCGACGGCCCAGGCATCCGACGCAGGCCAACCAACGACCTCATCCGTCGCCTCGGCAACGACCTCGACCTCGGCCAGACCTCGGCTCACGACCTCGGGCTCGTCGAGCACCGGCTCGTCGGCCTCGGCAGCAACCTCGAACTCCTCCGCAGCATCCCAGGCGGCCACATCCGACTCGGCGACGACGTCCTCATCGGACTTCGCGCGACCAAAGCGCCAGAAACCACGCTTCACCGCCGCGGACTCCTCCACATCGACAGCAAACTCATCCGCCTCGGCAACGACCTCGACCTCAGACTCCACGACCTCGGGCTCGTCGGCCTCGGCAACGACCTCGACCTCGGACTCCACGACCAGGGGCTCCTCGACCTCGTCAAAGACGTCCCACGCAGGCGCATCCGAATCGACAACAGCTTCGTCGCTCGCCTTCCCACGACCCAAGCGCCAGAAACCACGCTTCACCGGCAGCTCCTCGACAGCCTCAACCGCATCGACGGCCCAGGCATCCGACGCAGGCAACCAACGACCTCATCCGTCGCCTCGGCAACGACCTCGACCTCCGGCTCCACGACCTCGGGCTCCATGACCTCGGGCTCGTCGAGCGCCGGCTCGTCAGCCTCGGCAGCAACCTCGAACTCCTCCGCAGCATCCCAGGCGGCCACATCCGACTCGGCGACGACGTCCTCATCGGACTTCGCGCGACCAAAGCGCCAGAAACCACGCTTCACGCGCCGCGGACTCCTCCGACATCGACAGCAAACTCATCCGCCTCGGCAACGACCTCGACCTCAGACTCCACGACCTCGGGCTCGTCGGCCTCGGCAACGACCTCGACCTCGGACTCCACGACCAGGGGCTCCTCGACCTCGTCAAAGGCGTCCCACGCAGGCGCATCCGACTCGACAACAGCCTCGTCGCTCGCCTTCGCCGCGACCCAAGCGCCAGAAACCACGCTTCACCGGCAGCTCCTCGACAACCTCAGCCGAATCGACGGCCCAGGCATCCGACGCAGGCCAACCAACGACCTCATCCGTCGCCTCGGCAACGACCTCGACCTCAGACCTCCTCAGACCACGAGCTCGTCGAGCACCGGCTCGTCGGCCTCGGCAGCAACCTCGAACTCCTCCGCGCATCCCAGGCGGCCACATCCGACTCGGCGACGACGTCCTCATCGGACTTCGCGCGACCAAAGCGCCAGAAACCACGCTTCACCGCCGCGGACTCCTCCACATCGACAGCAAACTCATCCGCCTCGGCAACGACCTCGACCTCAGACTCCACGACCTCGGGCTCGTCGAGCACCGGCTCGTCGGCCGCGGCAGCAACCTCGAACTCCTCCGCAGCATCCCAGGCGGTCACATCGGACTCGGCCACAGCATCGTCGGACTTCGCGCGACCAAAGCGCCAGAAACCACGCTTCACCGGCAGCTCCTCCGACTCCTCCGATGCGTGCCAGCCGACGAACTCATCGACTGCGGACACGATCTCGACCTCGACCGGATCGCTGTCGGGCATGGCGACGACCTCATCGCTCACCTCGCGGCGACCAAAGCGCCAGAAACCACGCTTCACCGCCGCGGACTCCTCGGCGTCGACAGCAAACTCGTCCGCCTCGGCAACGACCTCGACCTCAGACTCCTCACGACCTCGGGCTCGTCGAGCACCGGCTCGTCGGCCTCGGCAGCAACCTCGAACTCCTCCGGCAGCATCCCACGCGGCCACATCCGACTCGGCGACGACGTCCTCATCGGACTTCGCGCGACCAAAGCGCCAGAAACCACGCTTCACCGCCGCGGACTCCTCCACATCGACAGCAAACTCATCCGCCTCGGCAACGACCTCGACCTCAGACTCCACGACCTCGGGGCGGCTCGTCGGCCTCGGCAACGACCTCGACCTCGGACTCCACGACCAGGGGCTCCTCGACCTCGTCAAAGACGTCCCACGCAGGCGCATCCGAATCGACAACAGCTTCGTCGCTCGCCTTCCCACGACCCAAGCGCCAGAAACCACGCTTCACCGGCAGCTCCTCGACAGCCTCAACCGCATCGACGGCCCAGGCATCCGACGCAGGCCAACCAACGACCTCATCCGTCGCCTCGGCAACGACCTCGACCTCCGGCTCCACGACCTCGGGCTCCATGACCTCGCGCTCGTCGAGCGCCGGCTCGTCAGCCTCGGCAGCAACCTCGAACTCCTCCGCGGCATCCCAGGCGCCGGCATCGGTGTCGGCCACGGCATCGTCGGACCTCGCGCGACCGAAGCGCCAGAAACCACGCTTCACCGGCAGCTCCTCCGACACGAACTCCTCGGCATCGAACGAAAACTCGTAAGCCTCCGCCTCGGCAACGACCTCGACCTCAGACTCCACGACCTCAGCTGAGGCGTCCCGCTCGTCGGCGTTGCTCTCCGCAGCGACGTCCTCGTCTTCCTTCCGCCGGCCGAAGCGCCAGAACGACCCGCGCTTGATGTCCTTCGACTCCTCGCTCGCATCGTCGAATGAGACTGTGTCCGACGCGCCGAGCTCCGGTGTCTCCCAGGCCTGCGACATGTCGTCGGGCTGCTCCGGCAACGCGCTCGCGCGCGGGTTGTCGCGATGGCGCTTGAACGACAGCTCCGTCCGGTATTCGCCCCCGTCCGTCGTCTCCTCGGGCGGCGCGAAGCCGATCGGCCGACGCTGCGGATCGGTCGCACCGAAGCCGCCACCGACGCGCGTCGAGCCGGCGCCGATCTCCGGCGCACCGGGGCGCTGCCCGAGCGGGTCACCGATCTGCGACGGATCGAACGCAGCCGACGGCTGGTCTGCGTTCTGGTGCTCGCGGCCGAAAGAGGGGTTCAGGGGGTCCCAGGCGGTCATGTATTAGCTCCCGGCCACGCGAAGTGCCGCGCCGAGTGTCGGAGCAGCCTCAACAGGAGTGGCCTCGTCAGGGGTGGTTGGAATCTGGATTCCTGCTCGCTCGAGGGCCGAGACGAGCGAGTCGGGACGACTCGATCGCGTGACGGCTTCGGAGACGCTGATCAGGTTCTTCTGGACGAGCTCGGTCAACGACTGCTCCATCGTCTGCATGCCGCGCCTGCCGCCCGTCTGCATGTACGAGTAGACCTGCTCGATCTTTCCCTGGCGGATCAGGTTGCGGATGGCGTCGTCGAGGAAGAGGATCTCGAGTGCCGCCGCGCGGCCGTGACCGTCAAGGGTCGGGATGAGCGTCTGCGTGACGATGCCCTGGAGTGTGTTGGCGAGCTGCATGCGCACCTGCGCCTGTTGCTCTGCCGGAAAGACGTCGATGATTCTGTCGATCGTGCTCGGCGCGCTCTGCGTGTGGAGCGTTCCGAACACGAGGTGCCCGGTCTCGGCCGCGGTCAGCGCGGTCGAGATCGTCTCGAGGTCACGCATCTCGCCGAGGAGGATGACGTCCGGATCCTGCCGGAGCGCTCCGCGAAGCGCGTCCGCAAACCCCACCGCGTCTTCGCCTACCTCGCGCTGGTTGACGATGCAAAGCTTGTGGTCGTGCAGGAACTCGATCGGGTCCTCGATCGTGATGATGTGATCGGGTCGGGTCGCGTTGATCTCATCGATGATCGAGGCGAGTGTTGTCGACTTGCCCGAGCCTGTCGGTCCCGTTACGAGAACGAGGCCACGCGGAAACTTGGCGAGATCGTGGAGGCTGCCGGGAAGCGAGAGCTCCTCCAGCGTCTTGATCTTCGTCGGGATCGTACGAAAGGCTGCCGCCAGGCTGCCGCGCTGGAAGTACGTGTTGACGCGGAACCGCGCCAGGCCGCGAATGCCGTACGCGAAGTCGAGTTGGCGTCCCAGTTCGAGGTTCTTCTGCTGCTCGGTCGTCGTGATCCGGTAGATGAGCTGGCGGATCAGATCGGGATTGAGCTTGGGGAAGTCCTCGAGGGGCTCGATGTGCCCGCGGCGACGGATCACCGGCTTGACGCCGGCGGTCAGGTGCATGTCGGACGCTTCCAGCTTTACTGCCTGTTCCAGCAGCGCGTCGACGGACAGCGAGTCAGTAGATGTGTGCTCTGATGGCTCCACGGGGGTGCTATCGGCAGGGTCGTGACGCGGCTTGAGAGCAGATGCGAAATGCGATCGCGAGCGCTGCTCGGAGGGCGCCTGCGGCCGTTCCATCACGATTTCACCGCTGCTCGCTCTCGCACTATTGACCCGGGGGCGGCACGCGGGGTGGTCGACGGCCGCCTTGCGGTTCGCCCGCGACGATTCACCCACCGCGAGGGATGCCTCTCCCTCGTAATCCCCCATTTGGGTCTGACGGCGAGAGAAGCCGGTCGCCGATAACGAGGGCGTCGGTTCTATCCCCTAGCAAGGAGCAAGAGAAATGTCTTCGTTCATCGCCAAGCTGCAGAAGCGGCTTGCCAAGGAGGAGTCGGGCTTCACGCTCATCGAACTCCTGATCGTGCTGGTCATCATCGGCATCCTGCTCGCAATCGCAGTGCCGTCGTATCTCGGCTTCAAGGACCGCGCCAACGCCGCTGCGGCCCAGGCAAACGTCCGCTCCGCCGTCCCCGCAATCGAGGCCTACTACGCCGACAACGGCAGCTACACCGGCATGACCGCGACCACCCTCGCCGCGATCGACGCCGGCGTCAAGGTCACCGTCATCTCGGCAGGCGCAAGCTACTGCGTCAGGAACTCGGAGCCCACGACCCCGATCTACTACAAGAACGGGCCCGCAGGCACCATCGGCACCACGGCCTGCACGTAGGTCGATGCCTATCGTCTGATCGCGGAAGGGGCGCGGAGCAATCCGCGCCCCTTCTCGTTTCCGGACGAATGACTCGTAAAGGTCGCCTTTCCTTCTGCCGATAGAGGAGCCGTGAACACAATCACCACCAAGACCAAGCAAGTCCCGCGCCCCGCGCTGATCGGAATCATCGTGCTCGTCGCTGCATTTGCAGCGCTCATGGTCGTCCGAATCGGGGTGCTCGGGGGATCGTCCACAGCGGTGGAGCCGACCCAGGTCCTGACGCCGAGCAAGGGTACGAAGAACCCGTCTAGGCCTTCGAAGGTCGTCCTCCTTCCCGGACTTCCCGCGAGTGTCGCTCGTGGCCTCGAGAGCTCGAAGGTGATCGTGGTCTCGCTGTATGTCGACAAGGCGCCGGGAGACCGGGCGTGGGTCTCGGAGGCCCGGAGAGGAGCGCAGGTTGCCGGCGCAGGATTCGTAGCCGTCAACGTCGGTTCCGACCGGTCGGCGGCATCCGTCGCCTCGTTCGTCGGCGCTGTCTCCGCTCCCACGATGCTCGTCGTCCGCCGTCCCGGGAAGATCGTCACCCAGATCTCGGGGCCTGTCGAGAGCACCATCGTTGCACAAGCCGCGCACAATGCCGGCGCCCGTCGGTGAGCGAAACTCCTTCTGAATCGACCCGATCCGGATCGGTGCACGCCGATCCGGATCGGCGTCTCTTCGCGCACGAGATCCGCCGCGACGGACGTCTGATCGCGACGCTCGCCGGGCGCAAGGACACGACCGGTGTCGTTGTCGAATCCGAGGTATTCGCCGTCACGCAGGCTCCCGACAGCCCAGGGCTTCGACGGCCGTTTTCGTTTGCCACCCTCGAACAAGCGCGTCACTTCGTAGAGGAGGTTCTCATCACGTTCGAGTACCTCAACTGCAGGGTGACGTAGGGCGCACGCGCTCGCCTCGGTCTCGATGGCAGGTCGGCGCTGCTGCCGTCGACCAACGCGACGTGCGCCTCAGCTCGTGACGACGCGCGCCAGTTCTTCCAGCGAGAGGAGACCGGCGACGGCCTTCGCCAGACCGTCGTCCCAGAGCGAGCGCATCCCCGCCGCGGCGGCGGCGAGCTCGATCTCGTCCCGGCGTGCATTGCCGGCCGCGAGCGCCTCGATCTCGTCGTTCATGATCAGAAGCTGGAAGACGCCGATCCGCCCCTTGTACCCCGTGCGGTTGCAGCGCGGGCAGCCGACCTTCCGGTAGAGGACCATGCCCTCCTGCGCGGCGGCCATGTTCGGCGAGATCCGGGCGGCCACGAGCTCCTCGGGCGTCGGCGTGTACATCTCGCAACAGTTGGCGCAGAGCTTCCGCGCCAGTCGCTGGGCGAGAACCGCCGACACGGCAGCGCCCGTCAAGAACGGCTCGACCCCCATCTCGTTGAGCCGGGAAAGTGCGCCGGGCGCATCGTTCGTGTGGAGCGTCGAGAGGACGAAATGCCCGGTCAGGGCGGACTCGATCGCCATCTTCGCGGTCTCGCCGTCTCTGATCTCGCCGACCATGACGACGTCGGGGTCGGAGCGGAGGATCGAACGAAGGGCGGCGGCAAAGGTCATGTCCGCCTTGACGTTGATCTGCACCTGGTTGATCCCCTGGAGCCGGTACTCGACCGGATCCTCGACGGTGATGATGTTGATCTCCGGGTGGTTGATCTCGGCCAGGGCGGCGTAGAGCGTCGTCGACTTGCCCGATCCGGTCGGGCCCGTAACGAGCAGCGCCCCCGTGGGACGGCGAATGATCTCCGAGATCCTCTCACGCATGACTCCAGAGAGGCCGAGCGACTCGAGGGTCGGCGTCTTCCGCGACTTGTCGATGAGGCGCATGACGACCTGCTCGCCCTCGACCGTCGGCAGCACCGCGACGCGGATGTCGAGGAGACGGCCGACCGTGCGGGCATTCAACGACATGCGCCCGTCCTGTGGTTTTCGGCGCTCCGCGATGTCGAGTTTGGCGAGCACCTTCAGGCGCGTCGTGACCCCGTTGGCCATCCGCTTCGGAATCCGCTGCACCTCGTTGAGGACGCCATCGATGCGAACCCTGACGAGCAGAGCATCGTCCTGTGGCTCGAAATGGATGTCACTCGCCCCGTCGGTCGCAGCCTGCATGATGATCGAGTTGACGAGCCGAACGAGCGGTGCGTCGGAGACGCCGTCGTCGGCTCCGAGATCGTCCTCCGTGTCGTCGACGACCTCGATCTCCTCGAGTGCCGACTGGGTCTCCATGACCTCGCTCTGTCTGGCGCGGCGATCGAGCTCGGCGAGGATGTCCTCGCGGGTCGCCACGACGACCTCGACGTCGTACTTCGTCGCGAGGCGGAGCTCGTCGATCCCGTGGATGTTCCCCGGGTCGGCAACCGCTATCCGGAGGCGCTGATCGACACGCGAAACGGGTACCGCGACAACTCTCTGCAACGTGCTCAGCGGTACGAGCTCCGCTGCGTCCGGCGAGACTCGCTCCTCCTGGAGGTCGAGGAAGGGAACGTCGTGTTGCCGCGCGAGCGATCGCGCAATCCCTTCCGCGACGGCATACCCGTCGTCGCGTAACGCCTCGGCGAGCGAGCCTGTGCCTGCGCGGCCGCGCGCAGCCGCGAGACGATCGGCCGGCACGAGTCCCGCGACCGCGATGATCTCTGCGACCAGGTCGGCGACGGTGTCGAATCCACCGTCAGCCTCGGCAGCGCCTCCGCCCGACAGGACTCGACGCCCGAGATTCGTCGACGTGCGGAGTGGGCCGGACAGATCGAATTTCACGGGAGAGCCCCCTTACGCAGATCACGACATTGCGGTGCTCCGATCACGGGGTCAACCGAAACTGCTCAGATACCAGTCGAGGATCGCGTCGCCCGCAAAGAGCGCGACAACTGCGCCGAGAGCGAGAAACGGAACGAGCGGGATCGCCATCTTCCGTGCCCGCGCGCCGTGGCGC
The DNA here is from genome assembly GCA_963721955.1 of uncultured Thermoleophilia bacterium. GTDB lineage: Bacteria > Actinomycetota > Thermoleophilia > Gaiellales > Gaiellaceae > Gaiella. The sequence continues at coordinate 320,556 of CAVRKG010000005.1, forward strand.
GCAAGGAAGAAGGCCGAGGGGACAAGGGCCACGACGAACCCGAACATGAGCGCGAGCGTGACGCTACGACCGAGCATGGCGCCGAGAAGCAGGGCGAGCTTGACATCTCCCATACCGAGCCCCCTCGGGTAGAGGAGGGCGGCAGCAAGGAGGAACGCCGACGCGGCGAGCGCTCCGAGGAGCCACTCCACGCTCGGGTCGAGCAACGTGTGCGCGACGAGGAACATGCCGGCAGCCGGCAGGACGATTCGGTTCGGGACGATCCGGTGGTCGATGTCGATTGCGGCGAGGACGACGAGGACGACGCAGAAGGCCGACGCAAGCACCGAGTGTGCACTCGGCCCGAAGGTCGCGAAGCAGGCGACGACGAGGATCGCGGTGAGCAATTCCACGGCGGGATACCGGATCGAGATGCCTGCGCCGCAGTGCCTGCAGCGGCCGCGGAGCATGACCCAGGAGAGGAGCGGGATGTTGTCGCGCTTGCCGACCTCGTGGCCACAGTCCATGCACGCAGACGTCGGGCTGATGATCGAGCGGCGCAGGGGCACGCGCGCCACGACGACGTTGAGGAAGCTCCCGATCGCAAGCGCAGGGAGCACGGAAGCAACAGCGAGCACGCTCATGGAACGTGTATCGGCAGATGCAGGGGCACGATTGAGCGGGGAATCACGGCCGGCGCCTTCGATGACGCGAAGGTCACCGATCCGGCCACGATCTCAGCTCGCGGGAAGCTCGTGGAACGACGCGATCTGGTAGTTCGGATCGAGCGTCGGGAACCACGGCGGGGGAGGTAGATGAGCGAGGTGTCGTAGAGATAGTCGCGGGTGTCGAACCAGCCGGAGAACGATCCGCCGTGGTCGGTCGTGAATGAGCCGCGGTAGCTCATGATGTTGCCGGACGCACCCGAATTGGTGCAACTCGCGCCGGAGGTGAAGCCGTTGCCCCAGGCCCCGAACGTGTCGTTCTGGGAGAGCAGCGCGGCACGCCACTCCGATCCAGCGGCGAGCTGGAAGTGCGTCGTCGTCGGGTCGGGGAGGTAGATCCAGCCTCCGTCGAAGGTGGGGACGTCGAGGTCGTAGTGCTGCGATCCGCTGGTCGGCGTCAGACCAGGGAATGTGATCTTGCCCGCGCCGTCCGTCATGTCGGCGAGAGGAGAGCTCGGTCCGTTGTTGAGGTTGACCGTAACGCCTGGGTGCGGATTCTTCGGGCTCAGGAAGTCGATGACCTGGACGAGCACCGCGCCGAGGTTGATACCGCCGAACGCCGCTCGCTGTCGGGGCCCGACCTGCGTGCTCTGCTGCGACAGCTGCTTGTTGTCGCTCGCTCGGTTGACGGTGATCGTGACCGTCTTGTAGTTGCGGTACGTCTTGAAGGCGGTCGGCACCGAGTCGTCGACCCACCGGATCATGATCGCGACGCTGTAGTTCGCCGGTACGGTTGGCCCGCTCTGAGCGGCCTGGTTGCCGGTGGCGTCGACGAGCCCGGTGACGGGGCACGCGAGCGCCTTGCAGCCGACGTTGTCGTAGTCGAGCGATCGAATCCATTCGAGCGGCGTATTCGCGATGTGCTCTGCTGCGGTGCGCTGGCTCGCGAGCGAACGAGCGGCGATGCCGGACGTCAGGACGCCTGCCGCGGCGACGGTGACCGTGGCGAAGAGGGCCGTCGCCACCACCGCCTCGATCAACGTGAAGCCGTGCTCGTGCTGGACACGCCTTCACGCCCACCAAGTGCGACGTGCGCCGCGCGAGACCAGGCCGAAAGGCTCACAGGCTCAGCATCGGGAACGGCGTCCGGACGGCGATACCCCGGAAGGGTGACGGGCCGCCTGCCTAGCGCAGGCCGGAACCGAGCGGCGCGCCTTCCAGCGCCGACCCGTGCGTGGAGCCGTTGTCCCCGTTCGGGGCTCCGTTCTCTCTGTTTCCGCTCGCAAGCTTGGCCTTCTCGGCATGCTCGAGCGCGACCAGGAAGTCGTGCTGGTTCGTCGCCGAGTTCGCGGCAATCTCGCGATCGACATCGCCCGAGATCACGAGCTCGATCAGCGAGTTCGAGAAGGTCTGCATCTGGAAGAACTCACCGGCCCCGATCGCGTCCGTGATCTCGTCCGGCCGGTCCTCCCGGATCAGATCCTGGATCCTCGCGTTCGACACCATCACCTCGATCGCGGGGACTCGTCCCCCCGTCAAACGCGGAAGGAGGCGCTGGCTGATCACTCCGCGCAACGTGCCGGCGAGGATCGAGCGAATCTGCTGCTGCTTCGCAGGCGGGAAGAACTCGACCAGGCGCCCGACGGTCTCCGCCGCGTCGAGGGTGTGCAACGTCGAGAAGACGAGGTGCCCGGACTCTGCCGCCTGGAGCGCGGTATGGGCGGTTTCGCCGTCGCGAAGCTCCCCGATCAGGATGATGTCCGGATCCTGGCGGAGGACTCGTCGCAGCGCCTGCTCGAAGCTGGCTGTGTCGAGCCCGACCTCGCGCTGATTGACGATGCAGCCCCTGTCGGGATGGAGGATCTCAATGGGATCCTCGATCGTGACGATGTGCTGGCGCCGCGTGCGGTTGATGTGGTCGATCATGGCGGCGAGCGTGGTCGTCTTGCCGGAGCCGGTCGCGCCCGTGACGAGCACCAGACCACGCCGCTCCTCCGAAAGCCGTACGACACCGGGCGGCAGGCCGAGCGTCTTGAAGTCGGGGATCTCGCTGGGAATGACTCGGAAGGCGAACGACGTCGCGCCGCGCTGGCGGAATCCGTTCACGCGAAACCGGGGAAGCGTCGGGGTCGAGTACGCGATGTCGAGGTCGCCGCTGTCGTCGAACGTGTCGCGGCGTCGCGGCGAGATCTCGGTGACGGTGTCGAGGATCGACTCGAGATCCGACTCCGTCAGTGGCGGGGTGCCGGCGATCGGCTGCAGGTCGCCGTCGAGCCTCAGCACCGGCGGCTGGCCGAGCTTGAAGTGAATATCGCTGGCGCCGCTCGCGACCGCACTCGTCAGTAGGCGAAGGAGGTCCATGATGTCTGGAGAGCATCGGCAACGAGTCGCACGACCTTTACCCCTGGTTGGAGGCCCGGATCGGCTCGGATTCCGCGACCAGGAGCGCCCCGCTAGCCATGGCCGAGGGCCGAGATCGGCTCGGATCCCGCGATCAGGAGCGCCCGGCGACGCGGGCGATGAGGCGGAGCGGAGGGCGGGCTATGCCCCTCGCCTCGCCCGGATGGCCCACGTCGCCGCGCAGGAGCCCGGCGACGACCCCGAACACGCCCGGCGACCGTGAAGCCCAGAAACAGACCGCTGGATGGCGGTCGAGTGCGCGCTTTGCGGCCCAGGACGCGTGCGCGTGGGGATCGAGGGTGCGCGCGAGCCGCTCGCCGTACCGTTGCGGCTCGCCGGCCAGGATTGCGACTGCGGCGAGGTGCGCGGAGGCGAACGCCTCGTACATCCCGTCACCCGACAAGGGATCGACCAATCCCGCTGCGTCCCCGACGACGAGCACGTTCTCCCGGCCGGGGGTCGCGGCTCCGGGCCGCCGCATCGGCAGGCGGTGGCCACGAACGTCCGTGATCGCGGCAGGATCGACGCCGAATGCGCCTGCCAGGCGCTCGAGGTGGCGCCGAAGCGCCGGCCCTTCCTCGGCCCAGCCTCCCACTCCGATATTTGCATGATCCGCCTTCGGGAACAGCCACCCGTAGCCTCCCGAGAGAGCCCCGAACTCGACCACCGCGGTGGCCGAGAACCGCTCCTCGTCGAGCAGTCGCCACGGGACGTTCCCCTCGAGGGCGACTCCGCGTTCGATCCCCCGGTCGAGCCCGGCGGCGCGCGCGACGACGCCGTTGGCGCCGTCCGCACCGACGAGGAAGTCGACCGCGACCGCCCGCCCTCCGACTGTGGCGGTGATGCCCGCCCGACCCGAGCCGAGGTCGAGCTGCTCCACCCTGGCGGCGTCGCGGAACGTCGCGCCCGCCGCGACCGCCTGTTCGGCGAGGAACGCGTCGAGCCGTCGACGTTGCGTCATCAGGATCAGAGGCTCGCGGCTCGTGCGCCGGAACTTGTGGCGCTCGCGCAGTCGCAGCTCGAAGGTGTGGACGACGCGCTCGACGACGGGGGTCACGTCGCAGGGCGCCTGACGGAGGGCCCGCACCGTGATGCCGCCGCCGCACGGCTTGTCGCGCGGGAATCGCGCGCGGTCGACGAGAAGCACGCTCGCACCGCCCCGCGCGAGGTGGATCGCGGTGGCCGATCCGGCCGGGCCGGCACCGACCACGAGGACGTCGAAGTGCTCCACGAGCCCGAGTATGCCCTCCGGGGGCAGGCGAGCAGGTGCGATCGTCGAAGAGGACGCGGCTACACTACGCACCCGCGCAGGGGTTCCCGAGTGGCCAAAGGGGGCGGGCTGTAAACCCGCTGGCTCAGCCTTCAGAGGTTCGAATCCTCTCCCCTGCATCGACCGGCCGTTCGAGACGACGCTCGCAGCCCAGCGCCGTGGGCCGGGCCTCCCGGCCCTCGAACCCGGGAGCCGCTCGCCTACGCGAGCAAGAGATCGGCGACCCGCTCGCCGACGACCACGGCCGGGACGTTCGTGTTCGCCCGCGGCACGATCGGCATCAGCGAGCAGTCGGCGACGACGATCCGCTCGAGGCCGTGCAGCCGCGCGCGTGCGTCGCAGACGGCATGCGGATCGTCCGCTCGCCCGAGCGCGCACGTGCCGACCGGGTGGTAGTAGTGGACGTGACCGCGGCGGATCGCGTCCTCGAGCTCCGCCCCGCGGCCCGGCCCGACCTCCGCCCCAATGAGCGAGCACAGCGGTTCGGTCTCCGCGAGTTCGCGCGCGAGCGCCACTCCCTCGACCAGCACGGCGAGGTCGTGCCCCTCCACGTCGGACAGGTAGGCGTGATCCATCACCGGCGCGACGCCCGGATCGGTCGAGCGGAGGGTCAGGCGTCCGCGCGAGTGCGGCTCGAGCGCGCCGACCGCGAGGATCGTGCGACCCGCGAGCAGGCTGTGCGCGGGAGCGGCGACCGGGATCAGATGAAGGTCGTAGGAGCCAATCGCACGGGACGAGCGGAACTTGCCGAGCGTCTGCTCCTCTGGGACGAACCGCTCGACGGCCGCCTCGGCGAGAGCAGCGCCCAGCGCGCCGCTCCCCTCGAAGTCGAGCTCGAACAGCGGATGGTCGTGCAGGTTCCGCCCCACCCCCGGCAGCGCGTGCACGACCTGGATGCCGTGGCGCGCGAGCTCGACGGGGTCCCCGATCCCCGAGCGAAGGAGGATGGCGGGCGAGCCGTAGGCGCCGGACGCGAGCACGGCTGTCGCGGCTCGGACGCGCACCTCGACCCCGTCGCGCCGGGCCACCGCCTCCACGCCGTCTCCGTCGGGCCGTCGAGCACGATCCGGTCGACCAGGGCGCGCTCGACGATTCGTAGACCCGGTCGGCCGCGCGCCGGATCGAGATACGCAAACGCGGTGTTGACGCGCAGACCGCCTTCCGCGTTGACGGGCTCGACCCCGAATCCGACTTCTCCGTCCAGGTCGTCGAGGTCGTCCGCCCGCGGGATGCCGAGCGCCGCAGCAGCGTCGAGGCAGGCGCGATGGAACGGACCGACCTCGTCCTCCCCGTAGGTGCGCACCCGCAGCCGAGCGAGCGCCCGTGCGAACAGCGGGCGCAGCGCGTCCGCGCCCCAACCCGGATCGCCGCACGCCGCGCTCCACGCGTCGTAGTCCTCGTGGCGACCGACAGCAGCGATGCACCCGTTGTGCGCCGAGCACCCCCCGATCACCCGTGCGCGCGGCAGCTCGACAGGGCCTCGCAGCGGATGGAGATCGCCCGTGTCGTACCCCCACTGATCCGACGTCGCGAGCGAGCCCGCGTCGAGCAGGTCGGCCGGCCAGCGTCCGGACTGCGGCGGGCCGTAGTCGGGGCCGGCCTCGAGCACGACCACGCTGGCCTCGCTCTCCGCCGCGAGCCGGCCGGCGACGACGCACCCGGCCGTTCCCCCGCCGAGCACCACCACGTCGCATGAGAGCCGCTCCACCGGCCGAGTATCGCTCGCGGGACGGCGTCGCGCAGTGACCGCTCTCGTGCGCGTCCCCTTCCACGCAGGAAGGAGCGAAACCGGCGCCGACTTCCCCGCTACCCTACGGGCCTCGCCCTCTTAGCTCAGTTGGTAGAGCACCTCCATGGTAAGGAGGGGGTCGCCGGTTCGAGTCCGGCAGAGGGCTTCGATAAAGAGCCTGCAAAAACGGCAGCTTATGCAGTCTCGCAGGATGTCCCACGCGCTACTACTGCATCACTGTTGGGGATAGGTTTTGGGGACACATTTGAGCTTCCGTCCCCTCCACGAGCGACCCGCCTTTCGAGCGCGCACGGGTATGTCTTCTCCCGCTCGGATGTGAGCGCGAAGACGGGCCATGCGCGACGATTACCGTTCGACGCGGTCTGGGAGGCGAGGCGCTTGATCGTCGAAGTAGACGAAGACCAGCACAGGCGTCCGGTCGCCTTCTAGGACAAGCCGCAGGCCCTCACAATAAGCGGTGTCCATCGCGGCGAGCAACGCAATCTCTACGACGAACGGAAGCGGGCGGCTGCACGCACCGAGGGGTATACGGTCATTGAGATTCCGTGGGAGCGTCGTCCCGTACCATCGAAGCGAGATCGAGCCGCCGACTTACGAGCCGTTCGATCGAAGTTCCTCGACGGCGGCGTCGAGACCTAGGATGGCGATCCAGAAGCACCCCCCCTCGATTAAGAACTGCCGGACACCCGCCTGAGGGCTGACTCTCGCCGTGCCGATCTCGCGACTCGCGGCGCCGTTGCCCGCTCGAGTACCGGATCCAAACCGTGGGAACAAAGAGACCGGAACGCCCTCGATGATCGAGCGCTGAATCGCGATTTCGCGCGGCTACACGCGGGTGCGCCCAAAGTTGAGCGCAGCGAGGCACAAACATCTGATCCAGCCGATCCCGAGCAGATCGGCCCAAACGGGCATCGCATTGGATACACGAAAGACGGCGATAAGGTCGAGTGGATTCCCGATGAGGAGGAGCCTGGCGAGTTCTGGCCTCTTCTCCTACGTCGTAACGACAAGCAGATCCTTGACTCCTACAATGAGCTTTGGGACAAGGTCTGGTGGAACCGGCATCAGGCTTGGCGGCAGAGAATCGAAAGCGGCGAAGAGCCGCTCACCGCTGGCAGATGCGCAGGTACCGCTCGCCAAGATCGTCCGGGGCGTAATGCTGCCCGCAGGCGGCGAGGATCTCGCCCGGCCGGAACCCTCCGTAAGCGAGCGCCTCGACGAGGTCGGCTGACATCGCAGCGAAGTCGGGCAGCAGCGGCACGGGCACACCCGCGGGCGTATCGACCTTCTTGCCGCACGTGCGGCGGTCGCCCTTCCGAGCGATACGGCAAGCACGAGGAAGTCGGCCCGGATCTGCTCGACGATCTCAGGCGGATACGCCTTCGCGGTCTCCCAGGCCACGCTTTCGATGTTCACGTACCAGGCGGGAGCGTTGTCCGGGTCGGCGGCGTAGTCGGCGACCTCTCCTCGAGGGCGTTCGATCTCGACCTCCGTCTGGACGTCGACCGCCATCGCGCTACGCGAAGACCGGATTCGGTCGCCCGGTCTCGGCGTACTCGACGAGCCGGGTCATGATCTGTCCCCAGGTGTACGCCACTCGTCCCGCCTCCTCGTCGTCGTCGAAACCCTCGTGCCGGAAGCTCACCGTCGACCCATTGTCGCTCGCTTCCACATCCCAGTGGATCGTGGTGCCGACCCAGTGGGGCGGGAACGTCTCGGTGCGCCAGACCACTGACTGCTGATCCGACTGCTCGAGCCGGAGATCGAACGGGAGCGGAGCGATCGCGAAGCCGAGCTTCAGCGCCTCGCCGACGTCCTTGGGGACTTCGGCCCGGCTCGTCCAGAATCCCTTGATCCCGTCGGTGGTCGTGACGGCCTCGAGAACCTTCGCGGGCGACGCTGGAACGTCGAAGCGGAACAGCACGTCAGTCATCGTGTAGCTCCTCTCATCGAAGTGCAAAGATCATTTAAGTGTGGGCAAAAACGTACCATACATTTCAGCTTTCGGTAAAATGAAGGGATGGACGCCCTTCAACTCGTCGCCGAGCCTCGCCGCCAGGAGATCCTGCGCCACGTCTGGCGCGACGAGCTTCCGGTCGGGGAGCTCGTCGCGCGGCTCGACCTGAGCTACGCGGGCGTCTCGCAGCACCTCGCGCTCCTCCGCGGGGCCGGGCTCGTGACCGTCAGACGAAGCGGCAAGCAGCGGCTCTACCGCGCCGACCACGACCGTCTGGGGCCGCTCAAGGATTTCCTCGAGTCGTTCTGGACCGACCAGCTCACGAGCCTCGCGACGCTTGCCGAGGAAGCGGAGCAGGATGGCTGACGTCGTCGTCACCCGCCTGATCGCCGCGGCCCCGCCCACCGTCTTCTCGTTCTTCACGGATGCCGATCGCTGGACGTCATGGCAGGGCGTAGACGCGGAGATCGACGCCCGCGCCGGCGGCACGATCCGGATCGTGATGCCGGGGGCACAGGTCGCCTCAGGGCAGTTCGTCGAGATCGTCCCCGACCGGAAGCTGGTCTTCACGTGGGGGTGGGAAGGCGACGCACCACCCGTCCTCCCCGGCTCGACGACGGTCGTGATCGAGCTCGAGTCCCACGATCAGGGAACGCTCCTCCGACTGACGCACAGCGACCTCGCACCACCGCCGATAGCCGAGCATCACCGGCAAGGGTGGGAACGCTATCTCGGGCGGCTGCAGCTGCGCGCTGAAGGCGGCGACCCAGGACCTGACTCAGCCGAGATGTAGGAGCCGGGGCGCCCGGGGTTTCGGCACCTTGATCGGCGAGCCGCTGGACGCGTCCGCCGGGCGAACCGCCATCGGTGGGGCGAGGTATCCCGACCCGCCAATGCCTACAGAGTCGGCTCCCTAGCAGGCGACGGGAATCCGGGGCAGTCTTGAGCCCTTGACCTTGCGCGGGTTCGCCGTGCTCGACGGTGCGCCGACCCACTTCCGTCCCCGATGAACATCCCGCCTCCGTTTGTCATCTGTGACGACATAGATGCTGGCTAGGTCGCGATCGGTTCTGGCACCCGCACCCTCCTCGGCTCGACGGAGCGGCTCACGAGTCGTATCGTCGGCATCGCGCTTCGTGATCGGACGCGACATTCAAGGGATCAGTCAAGCACCGCGAGGGCCGTCCTCGCACGCGACCCTGGGGACAGGTCTTGGGGACAGATTCGGGGGTTTAGGGGGAGGGCTCAAGGCTCCTCGAGGAAGGGGTGCGGGGGAAGACGAAGTGGCTGTGATGCAGGGAGACCGCGCTAACAAGCGTGGTTCCTACGACGTGTAGCTGAAGCTCGAAACCTCAATGGTAAGGAGGGGGTCGCCGGTTCGAGTCCGGCAGAGGGCTTCAAAATCCCCGCAAAAGGGGGATTATTGTTGTCAGTTCTGGTACACAAGAGCACCTCCTTCGCAAGGAGCTCGCGAACCGATGACGTCGGCCGGGAACGAGGAAGGCCCGCCGCGTGGCAGCCCTTCCGTCCTACGAGAGCGATCACGGGCCCTCGCCGGCGCGATCGAGCTCGAGCTGCCGGAGCTCGATCCGGCGGATCTTCCCGGTCAGCGTCTTCGGCAGGTCGGGCACGAACTCGATCAGCCGCGGATAGGCGTAGGCCGAGAGCCGCTCGCGGACGAAGGCCCTGATCTCGGAGGCCACGTCGTCCGAGGGTGCGTAACCTTCGCCGAGCACGATGAACGCCTTGACGACGTTCCCGCGCAGCTCGTCGGGCGAGGCGACCGCGGCCGCCTCCCGCACCGCCGGGTGCTCGAGGCAGGCAGACTCGACCTCGAAGGGGCCAATCCGGTAGCCGGCTGCGATGATCACGTCGTCGGCCCGACCGACGTACCAGTAGTAGCCGTCCTCGTCCTGCACAGCGGCGTCCATCGTGTGGAACCAGGCGCCGCCGAACGTCGCCTCGCTCGCCTCGTCGTTCCGCCAGTAGCCGAGCGGGTAGTGCGGGTTGGAGCGGGCGCGGAGGCAGATCTCGCCCCGCTCCCCCTGCACCACCGGCTGCTCGTCCTCGTCGAGGATCTGCACGTCCCAGCCCGGCATCGGCTTACCCATCGATCCCTCTCGCACCTCCATGGCCGGGTAATTGGCGACAAGCGGGTACGACTCCGTGAGCCCGTAGTAGTCGAGCACCGTCACCCCGTACTGCTCACGGAACCAGCGGATCGCCTCTGGGTTGAGCGGCTCGCCGGCCGAGCAGACGCGCCGAAACGTCTGCGGGTAGCGCACGCCGGCATCGGCGATCGCCATCATGGAGCGCATCGCCGTCGGCGTCGTGAACACGTTCGAGGCCCCATGGCGGCTGAGGAAGGCGAGCTGGCGGTGCGGATCGAAGCCGCCCTCGCGCCGGTAGACGCACTGCAGCGCCCCGAGCCGCCACGGCCCGAGCAGAGGGGCGATACCGGCCGCCCACGCCCACTCACCCATCCCGTGGAAGCGCTCGCCGTCCTGGACCTCGTGGCAGTAAAGGAACTCCTCGTGGGCGAGGATGTAGCGGTGCGCGTGGACGATCCCCTTCGCGAGCCCCGTCGTTCCGGACGTGTAGTAAAGCTGGGCGGGGTCGTCGGCCGACGTGTCGGCGCAGATGAATTCGGCCGGGGCGGCGCTCAGCGTCTCCTGCATGAGCACGAGGGTCTCCGGCGCCCACGGCCGGTCGAATCGGGGCGCGTTCTCGGCGTCGGTGACGAGGAGGCAAGCCTCCGAATCGGAGAGACGGTGCTTGATCCCGTCGTCGCCGTAGAGGACCGACATCGAAAGCAGGATCGCGCCCAGCTTCCAGACGCCGAAGAAGATCGCGGCCGCCTCGGGCGTCGGGGGCAGGACGACGGCGACTCGGTCGCCCCGCTTCACGCCGCGCGCTGCGAGCGTGTGGGCAGCCTGGTTCGCGAGATCCTGGAGCTCACCCCAGGCGACCTCCCGTACCGAGCCGTCGAAGCTCTCCCAGATCATCGCCGCCTTCTCGCGCGGGTGCTTGTCGCAGACGTCGGCAGCGATGTTGTACCGCGCCGGCACCTCCCAGCGATGGGACGCGCACAGCTCTTTGTAGCTCGAGTCGCTCATGCTTTACCGCCTCTGCACCGCGCGCGCTCGACGCCGCCGCGGACTCGCGCGAATCATCTCACGGCGCCGGCTCCGAGCGGGCCCACCACACGGGCAGAGCTCCGACTTTATTGCGAAGCCGAGCCGTCGAACCGCTGTCCCCGATGCGTTGTGCTGACGGCATCGAGAGCGGCCCCGCTGACCGTCTGACCCTGCGGACAACTCGCAGGCGTGTCAAGAACTCCTGATGATGCGTGGCGTTTGCCGCGTCGATGAACAACGCGGCGCGCAAAGCGTGTCCCAACCGCGTCCCGAACTGCCGTGATCCGAGCGAACCGAGCGCACTTGATAGCGCCGGCGGGTCAACCGGCGAGCGCAACGGTGCCGTCGCCCCACAGGTCGGTAGGCGGGAGCTGTCACCGCCGAGCGAGCTCGTGCAACCAGTCTCCGACAACCGCAGCGGCGGTCCCGAGGCCGTTGCGCAAGCTGTGGTCTCCCGGGACGAGCACCACGGTCCGACGCGGGGCAGCCGGTGGGATCCCGAATGCGTCCCGCTCCCCCTGGACGACGAGCACCGGGGCTGTGACGATATCGAGCTCGGCGAGGCGGCTCGGCCTCGGCTCGGGTCGCTTTCCCTGCGGCGGCTGCAGCGGGAACGCCAGGCACAACACGCCGACCGGGTCCGTCGCTCCCACCGTCCGGCAGGCGACCCTCGCCCCGGAGGAGCGGCCTCCGACGATGAGCGGCAGCTCGTGGAACCAACGTCCGCGCAGCTCGTCGACCACCGTCATCCAGACGACGTCAAGCTGCCACGCGGGCGGAGGTGAGCGCCTGCCCGCGAGCCGATACGGCTGCTCTATCAGAGCCACGGAGATCCCCGCCGACGTCGCGATATCTCTCGCCGCGACGAGATCCGGAGCGGACACGCCGCCGCCTGCACCGTGTCCGAGCACGAGAACCCCTTGCGGAGAGGCCACGTCGTGGACGTGTGCCTGCGCAGGCCCGTGCTTCGTCTCCAGGACGATCGTGGTCACGGCTCCATGCTCGCAGGCCACGCAGGTGGTCGCCGGTTCGAGTCAGGCAGAGGGCTTGCACAGAGGGCGGCTACGAGGAGACCAGCCGGGACGGCAGTGCCCAAGCTGATCTGAGCTCGGACCTCGAAGTCGACACCGTTCCGATCCGCTTCTTCGCACGGGCGAAGCACATGAGAACGATCAGCCGCGGATGCTCCCGCTCACAGGCTCCTCACAGGGAAGCGTTCTACGCTGACCGGAAACGTCTAGGAGGTCTCGGTGTTGTCAACGTCACGCAAGCGGTCACCCATGGTGACGATGGCCATGTTGGTCGTGCTCACGTCGTGCGGATTCGTGCTCGCGGGGTGCGGATCGTCGGATTCGGCGGCCACCGAACCACCACCACCGACTCGACGACCGGATCGACCACAGCCACCTCGTCGACGACGGAGGGCGTGGATGTGAACAGGTTCCTCGATGGTGCGCTCGCCGAGGACGTCACGACGGAGGACTGCACCCTCAGCGGCGGCGAGGCGACCACCTGCTACAGCATCACCGTCGCCGGCTACCCGACCGACCACGACACCGGGCCGTTCTGCCCCGCCACGATCACCGACGGCGCAGAGGCCGGGGGCATCTGGTTCGACGGGAACGCGGTGTACGACCTGTCCGGGCCGTTCATCAAGGATCTCGCCACGACCTACGACGACGACAACTGGCGCATGTACGACGACGAGGGCAACGTCCTCGTCACCACAACCGCCGCGGAGTTCGAGGCCGCTGCGCGACCCGACGTCGATCCCGCCCTCCAGAACCACTGCGTCGAAGGACGACTCGCATGGCTCGACAACGGCGAGCCGATCACGTCGACGGTGCTGATCCCGGTGACTCCCGTCGCGGCGGAGAGCAGCGCAACGCCCCGAGGAAACCAGGGCGTCACGCTCGACGGGGTCGTGATCGCGGCGTCCGCCCCGGTGGATGCGATCCTGGGCGCCTACACGATCGCGGCGTTCGACGACTGCGGCGGCCACTACAACCCAAACGACGGGTATCACCTGCACGGCGCGACCGGCTGCTCGGAGGTCGGCGAGGCCGCCGAGGGTGACACGCCGATCTTCGGCTACACGATGGACGGCTACGCGGTGCACAGCCCGTTCGCGGCCGGCGAGGCCCCGGCGGACCTGGACGAGTGCAACGGCCACACCACCGATGCCGATGGCTACCACTACCACGCCAACAGCGCGGAGAAGAACCAGGTCGTGCAGTGCTTGATGGGTCAGACCGTCGCAGGCACCGACGACGGCCCCGGAGCGGGTGCACCGCCCGGCGGTGGCCCGCCCGGTTGATCCACGCTCCCGTCGCGACACATCCGTGCGTCCCAAGCTCGCACAGACCCCCGATCGCGCCCCTCCTTCCGCCTTCAGGCCCGGAGGCGGCCTTTCTCGATCCATGCACGTCGCCGAAGCCACCTCTGCAGCTCGCAGGAGCGGTGCGAGAATCGCTCGTCCGGACGATCCTTGTTCGCTCGCTCTACCGATGACGTCGGGGAGGCGGCGTACTAGCCTCACGTCATGTCCAACCCACTTCGCGCACCCAGAGACGTCTCCAGTCGGGAGGCGTTACTCGCCCTCTCGTTCGTCGTCATCGCTCTGATCGAGATCATGCTTCGCAGCCTCGAGCCGAGGACGCCGCTACTGGCCCTGGCGCTGCTGTTGCCTGTGCCGCTCGTCTGGCGAATTCGCTTTCCGCTCGAGGTACTCGCAGCCGGTGCGGTTGTGCTGGTAGTGGGTGAACTCGTCGCGCACCAGGATGACTTCCCGATATCGCTCGGCTGCTCCAGCCTGGTCGCCGTGTACTCGGCCGCCACTCACTTGCGTGGTCGCCGCGCCGAGGTGGCGGACATGGTCGTCATCGCGGCGATCATCGCCTCGGCGGCCGTCGCCGGATCGAAGAATTGGAATGGCTCGGCGGCGACCAACCTCATCGCCGCGCTCATCTCGCTCACGATCCTCTTCCGTGGCGCCTGGATCGCCGGACGCTGGATACAGGGTCGGCGGGATCGCTCTCGCTCGGCGATCCTCGACCGCGAGGAACAAGCACAAGCCGCGTTGCGCGCGGAGCGCGCACGAATCGCTCGCGAACTGCACGACGTCGTTGCGCACGCAATTAGCGTCATCGTTCTCCAGGCGCGCGGGGCGCGGCATGCGCTCCTCGAGCGGCCGGAGGAGGCACGTGAGGCATTGGACGCGGTCGATCGAATCGCCTCGAAGGCCCTCTCGGAGATGCGCAGACTCCTCGGCGCGCTTCGCGACGAGGGGGAGTGGGCCGTTCTCGCCCCGCAGCCCTCCCTCGATCAAATCGACGCGCTCGTTGCCGACGTCCGTGGCGCCGGGCTTCGCGTCGAACTCCGGGTCGAGGGAGCAAGACGGGAGCTTCCCCTCGCGATCGACCTGTGTGCGTACCGCGTCGTGCAGGAGGCATTGACGAACACCTTGAAGCACGCGGGTCCTGCGACTGCGTCTGTGCGACTTCGGTACGGGAGAAACGAGATCGAGGTCGAAATCATCGATACCGGAGCCGGAGAGTACAACGGCAGCGCCTTCGGCCAGGGCCTGGTCGGAATGCGTGAGCGCGTCGCTCTTTTCGGCGGCCGATTCGAGGCTGGTCCGCAACCCGAAGGGGGCTACCTGGTGACGGCTCGGTTGCCGTTGTGATCTCTGTCCTCGTGGCCGACGACCAGCGACTCGTTCGCTCGGGCTTCCGCATGATCCTGCGCGCCGACCCGGAGGTCGACGTCATCGGTGAGGCCGGCGACGGCGAGGAGGCCGTGGCGCTGGCACGCAAGCTGAAGCCGAATGTCGTGCTGATGGACATCCGCATGCCTAAGCTGGACGGGATCGCCGCGACCCGTCTCTTGCTCCAAGAAGAGGACGCTCCCCGGGTGCTCGTGCTGACGACGTTCGACCTCGACGAATACGTCTACGGCGCGCTCCGCGCCGGCGCGAGCGGGTTCCTGCTGAAGGACGCGCCAGAAGAGCAGCTGCTGGCGGCGATCCGGGTGGCCGCGGACGGTGGCGCACTCTTCTCGGCCGGAGTGACGCGGCGGCTGATCGAGCGATTCGCCCAGCTCGACGCGACGGCGCCGCCGCCTGGGCTGGACGAGCTCAGTCCACGCGAGAGTGAAGTGCTGCTGCTCATCGCCCGCGGGAACTCGAACGCCGAGATCGCCACGCAGCTCGTTCTCAGCGAACACACCGTCAAGACGCACGTGGCGCGCATTCTTCAGAAGCTCGATCTACGCGACCGCACTCAGGCCGTCATCGTCGCGTACGAGTCCGGCCTCGTACGACCCGGCGCAGGCTGACAATCGGCGATCGGCCGAGATGCGTCTCATACGACGAGGGCGGAGTCCTCTGTTTCAAGGGGCGGCCTCGCCGGCAGAACCGAACCAGAGCCACGGCTGCAGCAGAGTCGCCGCACGTCTCGACCCTACGCCTACGCATGAGGCGTTCTCCCGAACCGTGCGCGCCCGGCCAGAGCCCGACGCGTCCGTCTCCACTCGGACGTCGGCAGGATCTTGAACGTCTCGTCACACCCGCCGAGCAGCGCGGTGTCCTTCGTAGACGGCCTCGTAGGTGCCACGGGGGGCGATCGCGTCGCCGATCATATCCATCGAGTTGGCCCCGAGGCTATGCATCGACCGAGTGTACGACGCGGGACCTTCGCGTCGAGAACGCCGCTATCGTCCCCCCGCCACACAACGCGCTTTGGCAACTGAATACTCGGTCAGTTACGTTCTCGGCCATGAATGACGTCGCGCCTGCGTCGATGGGATCCCTCGGGGTCGTCGAGCGCGTTGCCGCCCTGCACCGTGTCGAGCTGTTCGCCGGAATTCCGGGCCGCGTGCTCGCCGCTGTCGCGGAAGGCGCCGTCGAGAAGCGCCTATCGATCGGAGAGATCCTCATGGAGGAGGGCGCGATCGAGGCGCACCTCTATGCGGTCGTCGAAGGCCGCGTCAGGGTGCATCGTGGAGATCGGACCCTCGTCGAGCTGGGCGCGGGCGCCACTGTGGGCGAGCTGGCTGTGCTCGTTCCCGCTCCGCGCGCCGCGTCGGTCACTGCGTTGGAGCCGACGCTCGTGCTACGGGTCGACCAGGCGGTGCTCGACGAGCTTCTCGTCGACTGGCCGGAGCTCGCCCACGGCGTGATCGCGGAGCTCGTGTCGCGGCTGCGCGCGACGACGGAATTCGCCGACCAAGCGTCGTGAGCAACACGCTCAAGGGCGGCGTGATCGCCCTGCTGACGGCGCAGGCGCTCGCCTTCGGCGTGATGCTCGCGCTCGTCGTCGTCCCGGCGAACGCGATCTTCCTGGACGCGTACGGAGCGAAGTGGCTCCCCGCTACGTACGTCGCCATCGCCGTCTTCGGCACCGCCGCGTCCGCGTTCGTCGCCCGGGCCGCGCGCCGGACGAGACTGGTTCGCATCGCCGCGGTGAGCCTCTTCAGCATCGCCGTCCTCTACGCCGCGTCCTGGCTGATCCTCGTGGCCGGCGGAGTCTGGGTCTCGGCGGGGCTCCTCGTGCTGTTCCCGATCGCGCTCCAGATGGGATTCGTGTTCATCGGCGGCCAGGCGGGCCGGCTCCTGGACGTGCGGCAGATGAAGGAGCGGTTTCCGCGGGTCGTGGGGGGGTTCTCGGTCGGGTTTCTCCTCGGCGGCCTCCTCGCTATCCCTCTTCTCGCCTTGCTGGGATCGACCGAGAACCTGCTGCTCGGTACGACGGTTGCCCAGCTCGCGTTTCTAGGCCTCCTGCTCGAGACGGAGCGGAGGTTTCCGGAACTCCGCTCGGCTCCGATCGAGACCTCGCAGGAAACGGTCCGACCGACGGCACGAACGTCGTTCGCATCGGGCCTCGTTCTCCTCATCCTCATCTACCAGGTGCTGTCGGCGATGGGGTCGTGGCTGGTCGACTACCTCTTTTTCAACCGCGCGAATGCGCACTACAGCGGGGACGACCTGACCCAGTTCCTGTCCTGGTATACGGCGGTGCTCAACCTCGCTGACATCCTCTTCCTTGCTCTGCTCGCCGGCCCCCTGCTGCGTCGCTTTGGCTTGCGACTCGGGCTTGTCCTGAACCCCGCCGTCGTAGCTGCGCTGCTCGCGGTGATGGCGGTGGTGGTCGCCGGGCCGGGCGCCGCCGCCTACGGGCTCTTCGCGCTTGCGGCCGTGGCCCGACTCACCGACATCGTCCTGACCGACGGCACGACCCGAACGTCCGTCAACGCTTCGTTCCAGGTGGTTCCCATCCGGGACCGCCTCGCCGTGCAGGCAGTCGTCGAAGGCATCGGCGTTCCCGTCGCCATCGGCGCGACGGGCGCGCTGTTGCTGCTCATGAACCTGCTCGGACTCGGGATCGGAGCCGTGATCGTCTTTGGTGTCATCTTGAGCGTGATTTGGACGGCGAGCGGCGCGGCGATGTACCGGTCGTATACACGCGCGCTCGCCGACGAGATGGGGCGCCGGTCGCTCGTCACGAGCGCATACGATGTCGCCGAGGACGACGCCGCGCTGCAAGCGCTGCTCGGCTCCGACGATGCGCGGGACGTGCGCCTCGGCCTCGACCTGCTCCCCGGAGTATCATCGCTGGCTTCCACCGAAGCGCTCCGCCGAGCGTCCGAGCACGCGGATCCCGCCGTGCGCCTGCGGGCACTCGTCCAACTCGCCGCCGACGGGGACGACCAGGCTGCTGCGGAGGCGGCAGCGCTTGCGACCGACCTCGCCCGCGCCGCCGACCCTGCCGAGCGGCGCGCAGCGGCGTCCGCCCTGGGCCCGCGCCGGATCGCCACCGGCGGCCAGAGCATTCTCGTCGGCCTCCTCAACGACGCGGATCCGACGGTCCGGGCGGCGGCGCTCGACTCCGTGATCCCCTCGGACGCCGGAGAGCAGGACGTCGTCCGCCGTGTCGTTGCAGCGCTCGAGGAGCCCCGCACCGCGGGCAGCGCGACCGCCGCGATCCGGCGGCTCGGCGACTCGGCCGTCCCTCTCCTCGCGGCCGCACTCGCCCGCGAGGGAGCGTCGAAGCGTCCGCCTCTGGTGCGAGCAGCTGCCAATGCGGCGACGGAGCACGGCCTGCTGATCATCGAGCCCGCGCTCCGCGACCACGATCGCGTGGTCGTCCTCGCGGCGCTCGACGCGCTGGGTAGGGCAGGCGGCGCCGGCGTCGTGCCGTCGGCCCTCCTCGACGACGTCTTCGACGACGCAGCCGTCCACGCAGCTCGCACTCTCGCTGCGCGCGCGGCGCTCGCCGCTTCCGATAGCCCTCTGCGAAGAGCGCTGGAGGACGAGAGCGACCTCGCACGACGACTCGTCATCGCCGTGCTCGTGCTTCGTCACGGCGACGGGGTCCGCGACGCGGTTCGAGCCGTGGATGGCTCGGAGGGACAGCGCCGCGCACTCGGCGTGGAGGCGCTCGACGTTCTCATCTCCCGGGACGAGGCCGCGATCGCGCTTCCGCTCGTTCGCCGCGACCTCACATTGGGCGAGCAAGCGACCGCGCTACGACGTGGTGAACTGTATGCGCGCGGTCCCGAGGACTGGATCGCGGACATCGCGGAAGATCCGGAGGACGCCTGGCGCTCGCCCTGGCTCGCCCTCTGCGCACGCCACGCGGCCCGAACCTAGTCGCGGGCGTACGTCCGGGCGCGACCCAGCGCCTCGGCGAGCTCCTCTGGACGGACCGGCTTCGCAAGATAGTCGTCCATGCCAGCTGCGAAGCACGCTTCGCGGTCCTCGATCATGGCGTTCGCCGTCATGGCGATAATGCGCGGGCGGGAATCGGCCGGCCACTGCGCGCAGATCCGACGCGCGGCGTCGAGACCGTCCATCTCCGGCATCTGCACGTCCATGAGCACGACGTCATAGGGCTCCCGCTCGAGCGCCTCGAGCGCCTCGACTCCGTTCGACGCCACGTCGGCGCGGTACCCCAGCTTGTCGAGGATCCTGAGTGCGACCTTCTGGTTCACCGGATTGTCCTCCGCCAGCAGAATCCGCAGTGACGAAGGCTCGGGCATTTCTTCGTCGATCGCAGCTTCGAGGGCTACCGACTCGAGCTCCGGGTCGGCGAACACGCTGAGCAACGCGTTGTAGAGCTGCGATGCTCTCACCGGCTTAGTGAGCTGAACGCTGAACTCCTCGGCCGAGCGTGCCCGAGGGAGGCCGGCGAGCGACGTGAGGAGCACGAGAGGGAGCTCCTGCCCGTTCGAGTGGCGGCGGATCCGGCGCGCGAGTTCGATGCCGTCCATCTCGAGCATCAGCATGTCGAGTGCGGCGACGTCGAAGGGCTCGCGCTTCTCGATCAGCGCGAGAGCCTCCGAAGGCAGCTCGACGGCGACAGGCTCCATTCCCCACGACCGCGTCTGGCGGCTCACGATCTCCCGGTTGGTGGCGTTGTCGTCGACCACGAGGATCCGCTTGCCGGCCAACTCTCGAAGGCCGCCCTCGATGTCGATCTTCGCCGGTACGCTCGCCTCGGAGGTAGTGACCGCGACGTGGAAGGTCGATCCTTCGCCCTCCACGCTCTCCGCCCACATCGTGCCGTCCATGAGCTCGACGATGCGCTTGGAGATGGCGAGGCCGAGCCCGGTGCCGCCATAGCGGCGTGAGGTCGATGCGTCGACCTGGCTGAATGATTCGAACAGCCGGTTCATCCGATCCTCCGGGATGCCGATGCCGGTGTCGCGGACCGCGAAGTGCAGACGGTGCATTCCGGGTTCGGCCGGCGCGGCGTCGACGTGGACGATCACCTCGCCCTTCTCGGTGAACTTCACCGCATTCGAAAGCAGGTTGAGGAGCACCTGTCGGAGTCGAACGCCGTCACCGAGGATGCCCGCCGGCACGCTCTCGTCGACGAGACAACCGAGTTCGACGACCTTCTCGGTGGCGCGCGGAGCGACGATGTCGAGCGCTCCCTCGACGCACTCGCGAAGATCGAACGGCTCGCGCTCGAGCTCGAGCCTGCCGGCCTCGATCTTCGAGAAGTCGAGGATGTCGTCGATCACACGGAGCAGCGCGTCCCCGCTCGAGCGGACGACCTCGGCGAGCTCGTGCTGCTCCGGCGTTAGCTCGGTGCCGAGCAGCAGGCTTGTCATCCCGATCACCGCGTTCATCGGCGTCCGGATCTCGTGACTCATCGTCGCGAGGAAGGCGCTCTTCGCCCGTGTGGCCGCCTCAGCCTCCTCGCGAGCCCGCTCGAGCTCGTCGAGGTAGCGGGCCTTGTCGATTGCAGTCGCCGCGAGCGCGGCAAAGGCCTTTGCCGCGCTCGCGTGTTCGGAGGTGTAGAAGTCCGCTTCGAACGAGTCGAGCGTCAGCATCCCGATCAGGCGATCGTCGATAAGTAGCGGCACCCCCATGAACGACTTGACGC
Source organism: uncultured Thermoleophilia bacterium (assembly GCA_963721955.1). Taxonomy (GTDB): domain Bacteria; phylum Actinomycetota; class Thermoleophilia; order Gaiellales; family Gaiellaceae; genus Gaiella. Next base: position 341,103 of record CAVRKG010000005.1, read on the forward strand.
TGCCTCCACCGTGAGCCTCCTCCTTGAAATGCTCGAATCGCGCGGAGACGTCTGGAACGATCACCGGCTCGAGCGTCTCGACTAGTTCGCGGGCAGGATCGTCCGGCCCCCGCCAATCGAAACGCAGTCCGAGCAGTTCGTCGAGGTTCGGAAAACCGTGTCCGCCGACGATCACCATCTCGGTGCCGTCGAGCTGCTGGACGGTGGCAGCCCGATAGGGCACAGCCTTACGCAGCTCCGCGAGGATCAGATCGAAGACGTCGGGGATGTCCAGCGTGCCGCTGAGCGACTGGGCCGCCGCGCGAAGCGTTTCAGCCTGTTCGCGCGCGGCGCGCTCGGTCTCGAGCAATCGCGCGTTCTCGATAGCAATCGCAGCCTGGGCGGCGAATGCGGTCGCGAGTTCCGCGAGCTTCTCGTTGTAGAAGTCTGGCTCGTACTTGTCGATGCTGATAACGCCGATGACGCGGTCGCCGACGAGCATCGGGGCGCAGATCCAGCCGCGAATGCGCCCGCGGCCGTGTACCTGACTCGCGAAGTGCGGGTTCTGCGAAACGTCGGCGAAAACCTGTGGTCGCTTCGACCGCACGACTTGCACGTTGAGGCTGGTCTCGTCGTCCAGGTCGAAGCCCACGCCGAGAAGAGCCTCCAGATTTTCGAAGCCGCGCCCTCCCACGATCACGAGGCGATTGCCTTGAATCACCTGCACGGAGCATGTGTCGAAGGGCACGACCCGCTCCAGCTCACCGAGAATCGCCTGGATCGTGTCGCCGAGGCTCAGCGTCTTGCCCAGCACCTGGGTCACCGTCAAGAGCGTCTCGGCGTGCTCTCGCGCACGCTGGAGCTCACTGACGTGCTGCGCCTTGGCGATCGCCGTCGCGGCAAACGCGGCAAAGGCACTCGCGGTCTCGGCGTGCTCGGTCGTATAGAAGTCGGGCTCGAACGAGTCCAGCGTGAGCATCCCGATCAGCCGATCTCCGGCGACCAGCAACGGAACCGCCATCCACGACTTGATGTTCCCCTGACCGAAAGGGTCCTCGAAGTGCGCGAACTGTGTCACGTCACCGGCGATGACGGTCTCGCGCCGCTGGACGAGCTCGTAGGCAGGGTCATCGGGCTCCCCCACCGCGTAACGCACGCCGAGCAGCGCATCGACGTCGGGATACCCCTGACCGGCGACGATGACCAGCTCTTCGCCTTCGAGCTGCTGGATGGTCGCTCCGTCTGACGGCACTACCCTGCGCAGTTCGGTGAGGATCAGGTCGAAGACCTCGGGCACCCCGAGCGTGCTCCCGAGCGAATGGGCCGCGGCCCGGAGCGTCTCGGCTTGCTCGCGGGCGGCGCGCTCCTCCTCGAGCAGGCGGGCGTTCTCGATCGCGATCCCCGCCTGCACTGCGAAGGCCGCTGCCAGTTCCGCCAGCTCGTGGTCGTAGAAGTCGGGCTCGTACTTGTCGACGCTGATCACGCCTACGACCCGGTCGCCGACGACCATCGGCGCACAGATCCAACCGCGAATGCGCCCGCCTCCGTGCACCTCACTCGCAAAGGCCGGGTGCTGCGACACGTCGGCGAAGACCTGCGTCCGCTTCGACCGCACGGCATCGCCACCGGGGTCAGCCTCATCGTCCAGGTCGTAACTCACTCCGAGTAGAGCTTCCAGGTTGTCGAAGCCGCGCCCGCCGACGATCACCCGTCGGGTTCCCTGGATCACCTGAACCGAGCAGCTGTCGTAGGGCACGACGCGCTGCAGCTCGTCGAGGATCACCTCGATCGTCTCTTGCAGGCTGAGCGTCTTGCCGAGCACCTGCGTCACCTTCAGGAGCGTCTCGGCGTGTTCGCGTGCCCGCAGGACCTCGGTGAGGTCGTGGTAGATGGCAAGAAAGCCGACGTGCGAGCCTTCGACGACGAGCGCGGAGTACATCAACTCGACATCGACCTGGGTTCCGTCCTTCCGCCGGCGTCGAGTGATCCGCTGCGCGCGACCGCTCGCAATCGCCTCGCGCGTGACCTCACGCCCCTCGTCACGAGCCCGGTCGCCGAGCACGAGGTGGTCGATCAGCCGCCCGAGCGCCTCGTCCGCCGAGTAGCCGAAGAGAGCGGTGGCCGCCGGGTTCCAGTCGGTCACTCGTTCGTCGGCGTCCATCACGATCACCGCCACCGGGCTGTTCTCGACGAGCGACTCGAGTTGGCCCAACCGTCGGCGTGCCTCCGCGAGCTCCGAAGCCATCAGGTCTGCCCGTCGCGGACAGCGAAGAGCTCCGTACGCACACGGACCCACTCTTGGTCGATCTCGTCGAGGCCAGAGAGCACGGCCTCCAGATCGCCTGCCACAGCTGCGGTCTCGGCCGCCTGGCAGAGCGACGCGAGCTCTCCGGCTCCGAACGTCCGGCCGTTGCCCTTCAGCGTGTGCGCGGCAAGCCTGGCACCCGTCGCGTCGCCGGAGGTTGCGGCCGCGCGCAGCGACTCCAGCCGGATCGGGGCGTCCTGGAGGAACTCATCGACGAGCTCCACGAGGAATTCCGGATCGTCGCCCACGCTCTCGCGCAACTCTCCGAGTACAGCGTTGTCGAGTGCGCTTCGAATCTCCGTCATGTCCGCCCGGCAGGCGCCGAGCTTATCGCGTCCCGTTTGCCTTTCCAAGCGAGCGCTGAAGCTTGACCGCGTCGCTGCACCCCGTCACGATCGACGGAAGGTGGCGCACACGATCCTCATCGCCGACGACGACGGCGTTAGTCGAAAGCTGCTGCGACGCCTCCTCGAGCAGGACGGATACGCCGTACGCGCAGCGGCCAACGGCGTAGAGGCGCTCGAGCTGTTCGCCGAGGGGGCCATCGACATCGTGCTACTCGACATCGTGATGCCCGGGCTCGACGGGATCTCGGTCCTGGAACGCCTCAAGGCAACACCAGGTGCGGGCCACGTGCCCGTGATCATGATTTCCGCCGTCGATGAGACAGAGAGCGTCGTCCGGTGCATCGAGATCGGAGCCGACGACTACCTCCCGAAGCCGTTCAACCCGGTGATCCTTCGCGCGAGGATCAACGCCGGGCTGACCAAGAAGCGGCTCCACGACCTCGAGCAGGCACGAGTCCACGACGTCTTCTGTCGGTTCCTTCCCGACCACGTCGTCGACGACGCGCTTGAGCGGACGGACGAAGACCTCCGCCTCGGCGGCGTCCGCACGGTTGGCACTGTGATGTTCACCGACCTCCGCGGCTTCACAGCGTTCTCGGAGAACCGCCCGCCCGAGCTCGTCATCGACGCACTCAACCGCTACTTCGACGAGACGAGCGACGCGATCCTCGAGCACGGCGGGACGCTCGTCGCGTACCGAGGCGACGGGTTTCTCGCGGCGTTCGGCGCTCCCATCGAGATCGAGGACCACGCGGATCGCGCTCTCGCCACTGCCCGGGACCTGGTCGATGTGCGTCTTCCGCGCTTCAACGAGTGGCTGCGCTCGAACGGCCTAGGCGAGGCGGTATCCATGGGTGTCGGCCTGAACAGCGGACCGTTCATGTCCGGGAACGTCGGCTCGCTGCGACGGCTCGAGTACACGGTCCACGGAGATACCGTCAACACCGCCTCGCGCATCGAGGGGCTGACGAAGACGCTCGCCGGCCCGATCCTCCTCTCCGAATCGACGCGCGCGGCGCTCCTCCGTCTCCCGGGCGATCTGCGTCCAGTCGGGGAAGTGGAAGTGCGCGGACGACAGTCACCTGTCGAGCTGTGGGCGGTCGACGCCTCAACGGCGACGAGCCAGTCCCCGCGTACGCCGGAGCCGACAGGCACGACGCGCTGGGGACGTACCCAGGGGACAGGTTGAAGGAATCTCGCAACGGAGCCGGGGAACACACGGGAGGCAGTCGCGTGGTCTCAGACGGAGCCCGAGGCTGCGACATCCAAGGACTCTTCGACCGGCTCCTCGGGTCAATGGTTTGGCACCGTCTCGTCACACCCGCCGGGCAGCGCGATGTCCCTCGTAGACGGCCTCGTAGGTCCCACGCGGGGCGATCGCGTCGCCGATCATCTCGACGCTGACGTCCCGCGCCTGCAGGGCGTGGTAGAGGCCGTTCTCGGACTGCGCCCGGTGTTGAAGACGATCGCATCCGCCTCGAGTCGCGTGACGCGCTCGGGTGCGTAGACGTTGACGAACTCGATCTCGCGTCCGTCGATCCTGGTGGCGAAGAGGTCGGTCAGGATCTCGACGCCTGCCTCGACGAGGGCCTGCGCGTCCACAGGTAGTAGACCTCGGGCATCGTCTCCATCGCGACCATCGGCCAGCGGGTCACGAGCTTCACCGACGCGCCCTCACGCGCGAGCTTGACGGCGGTCAACGGGCCGGCGATGTCCTGGAGGTCGTCGATGACGACGACGGAGCCCGACGCGCTCGCCGTTCCCGCGCGCGACGTCGTACCAGCTCGGCGCAGTTGCCGGTCTCCCAGCCGTCGACGGTGCCGCGGTCTGCCCCTGCCAGCCGTCCTCGTCGGTAGCGCGACCCGGTCGCGACGACGACGTGGTCGGGTCGCTCCGCCTCGAGCAGCGCGTCGAGGTCGGACTCTCGGCCACGTCGACACCGGTGCGGATCTCGGCGCCGTTCTTCGCCGCCTGCGCGGCGAGCCACACGCCGATCTGACCGAACTCGCTGCCGGTCCGGAAGGAGCGCCTGCACGCGAACGTGGCCACCCGTCTCGGACTCCCGCTCGAGCACGACGACCTCGTGGCCGCGTGCAGACGCAACGCGCGCGAACTCGAGCGCCGCGGGACCGGCGCCGATCACGAGCAGCCTTTCTGCGGCTCGGTCGACACGGGTCAGCGAGCCGGCTCCCCACTGTCGCTCCCTGCCCACTTCCGGGTTGTAGATGCACTGCACGCGCCCTCCCGCGACGACGCTGCGCCAGCAGTAGTTCGCGGCGACACATCGGCGAATGTCGTCGGTCCGACCTTCCTGCACCTTCTTCGCCCACTCCGCGTCGGCGAACAGCTGTCGCGCGAGCAGAATCGCGTCCGCCTCCCCGGCGGCGAGGAGCTCTTCGGCGATCTCCGGGATTCGTGATGCGACCGACGGCGAGCACCGGCTTGCTCGTGACCTTCTTCACCTCGCGCGTGTACTCGCGCTCCCACCCCGGCTCGTACGTCATCGGCGTGTGGATGAACGAGTGGTGGACGCCCGCCGAGACGCTCACGTAGTCGATGTCCACCGAGCGGTCGAGCTCGCGCGATGACCTCCTTGACGTCGTCCATCTCGAGGTCTCCCGGCCAGAAGGACGTCGAGTTGATGCGGTAGCCGATGAACAGCTGCGTCCCCGCCGGCCTCGCGCATGGCGCGCAGGGACTCGACGGAGAACCGCAGCCGATTGCACGAGGGACCCGCCCCAGCCGTCCGAGCGGTGGTTGTAGAGCGGCGACAGGAACTGCCACGGCAGGTAGCCGTGGGCGAGGTGGTACTCGACCCCGTCGAGACCGGCATCGGCGGCGCGGCGGGTCGCCTGCCGCGAACGACGCGATGATCTCCTGGATCTCGTGCTCCTCGAGCTCCTTCGGCATCGGCGCGTTCGGCCACTCGCCGGGCGGAACCTGGCTCGGTGCGACGGTGTACCAGGGCGCATCGAGATCGTAGGCCGGATCCTTCTGGATCACCGCGAGCGTGCGCAAGCCCGGGATGCAGGAGCTGGATCGGCGAGCCTGCACCCGTGCCGGTGCACCGCCTCACGCACCCGCGCGAGCCCCTCGATCTGCGCGTCGTCCCAGAGGCCGGGGAAGTTGAGGCCCGCCATACAGCGCGTCCCGATCGAACGATCGTCCCGCCGATGATGATGAGCCCGCAGCCGGCCTTCGCCCGCTCCTCGTAGTAGGCGACCGCCTGCTCGGTGAAGACCCCGTCGACCGGGTTGGCGACCCAGGTCGGGCAGGTCGGCGCGAAGACGATCCGGTTCGGGATCGACGTGCGCCGCAACGTCCACTCCGAGAACAGTCGCGGGTACAGGGTCTCGGTCACGATCCCTCCGTTCCGGTCGCGTGGACGACAGGCCTCCGACGCGCGAAGTCAATCACAGTGTGACGGCGCGGGTCGCGGATCGAAACGCCGCTGAACCGGCCTGGGCCGTCCAGAAGGGAGGCGTTGGAGCGCGATCGCGTGTCGTACGTTGCGATCGCCGGGTGGAATGCATCTCAGCCTCCCCCGGAGCGGAGGAGACACACCCCCAGACACCCCCCGAATGGGGGTATCTGGCCCGCGGTAGCGCGCCGATAACGAGGGCGTCGGTTCTATCCCCTAGCAAGGAGCAAGAGAAATGTCTTCGTTCATCGCCAAGCTGCAGAAGCGGCTTGCCAAGGAGGAGTCGGGCTTCACGCTCATCGAACTCCTGATCGTGCTGGTCATCATCGGCATCCTGCTCGCAATCGCAGTGCCGTCGTATCTCGGCTTCAAGGACCGCGCCAACGCCTCTGCGGCCCAGGCAAACGTCCGCTCCGCCGTCCCCGCAATCGAGGCCTACTACGCCGACAACGGCAGCTACACCGGCATGACCGCGACCACGCTCGCCGCGATCGACGCCGGCGTCAAGGTCACCGTCATCTCGGCAGGCGCAAGCTACTGCGTCAGGAACTCGACGCCCACGACCCCGATCTACTACAAGACCGGGCCCGCAGGCGCCATCAGCACCACGGCCTGCACGTAGACAGCGGAGCGAACCGACTAGCAGTGCCCGAAATCACTGCAGCTCGGGCTCTGGAATCGAAGGGAGGCCCGCGGAAGCGGGCCTCCCTTCGTTCTCCGACCCTGGTCGCCTCCGCCCGCGGAGGGCGATAGATTCAGCCCTATCAGCGGCTCGTCTCTCGACCTCCTCTTTCTTTCCGGCGACGACGTCCAGGCCGTCGCGCTGACCGACGGCGAAGTGCTCGAGGCTGTCGCCACTGCGGTGCAGGCGCAGGGCGACCGAGCGGTGACGCTCGATCCCCGCGTCCATCACGTCCCCGACGAGTCGTTCCCGGGTCACTTCAACGTCCTCCGGGCCACGGTCTGGCCGCTCGGCGTCAGCGGAGTCAAGGTCGTCGGCGACTATGTCCAGAATCACGAGCGGGGGCTCCCCTCCGAGTTGGCTCTCGTGACGCTCTACGACCCGCGGACCGGCACGCCGCTCGCGATCGTCGATGCCACCGAGATCACCGAGCGCCGAACCGGGGCACTCACGGCGCTCGGCGCCCGCGAGCTCGGCAAGAGGGAGTCGGCTGTCCTCGCGCACCTCGGCGCGCGAGGAACCGCGTTCGCGAACGTCACGATGCTCGACCAGCTCTTCGACTTCAGAGAGATACGGGTGACGAGCAGGCGCGAGGAGTCGAGGCGATCGTTCGCGGATCGGCTCGAAGAGACGCTCGGGAAGCCGATCAGGGTGACCGACACGATCGAGGAAGCGGTCGTCGGGGCCGACATCGTCGTCGAGGCGACACGCCTCGAGCGCCCGACCCCCATTCTCCGCACGGCGTGGCTCGAGGACTGCACGCTTCTGATCCCGTACGGGACGATGAGTGTGCTCGAGCTCGACGTGCTCGACGCCTTCGACAAGGTCGTCGTCGACGATTGGGGTCAGTGCGGTCGCGATGATCCGTTCGGCGCGCTCCGGCCTCAGGTTCGTGCCGGGCTCCTCACGCCCGACTCGCTCCACGCCGAGCTCGGCGAGATCGTCGCCGGGCACCGTCCGGGTCGCACGCGCGACGACGAGCGCTTCGTCTTCTGGCACCGCGGTCTGGCCACGACTGACGTCGCCGTCGCCTGGCGCGCCGTCGAGCGCGCGCGCGCCGCGGGGATCGGAACAACGCTCCGGTATCGCTCGTGATCGAGCTGGGTGACCGGGGCCTGGGCCGCGAGGACTACAGACGCGTCGTGTCGGACGGGATGCGCGTCGCGATCGCGGCCCCGGCACTCGAGCGGGTCGGGACGATGCGCGAGCGGATGCTCGAGTACATCGCCGCCGGGGCCGAGGCGTACGGGGTGACGACCGGACTCGGCCTGCTCGCAGACGTGGCGATCGCCCCGAGCGAGCAGGCGGAGCTGCAGCGATCGCTTCTGACGGCGCGCGCGGCAGGGCTCGGCCCACCACTCGCTGCCGATGTCGTCCGCGGCGCGATGCTGCTCAGACTGACGGGCTTCCTCCACGGGCACGCCGGCGTCTCGGTCGAGCTCTGCCGATTCCTCGCCGACCGGCTGAACGACGGGTGGTCGCCGGTCGTCCCCGACGGCCCCTACGGAGCAGCGGGCGAGATCGGCCCCTTGGCGCATCTCTTCCAGACGCTGATCGGGGAGGGCACCGTCGTCCGCGAGGGAGCGGAGGTCTCGGCCGGCGGAGCCCTTCGGGCGCTCGGCGTCGAGCCGTACAGCCCACTCCCCAAGGAGGGCCTCGCCCTCGTGAACGGTTCACCGTTCGCGACCGCGCTCGGGATCGCCCGCACGCAGCGGGCATTGCGCCTCGTGACCACGGCGACGGCGGCGGGAGCGCTCGGCATCGCAGTCACCGCCGCCGGGGCGAGAGCGACGGCCCCGAGGCTCGGGGAGCTCGCGAACGACGAGCCCGTCATCCGCGTCCAGCGGGAGCTGGCGTCGCTCCTCGCCGACGAGGACGTGTGGGGCGAACGCGGCCAGCCGCCGATCTCGATGCGCGTCCTGCCCCAGGTGAATGGAGCGGCGCTTCGGGCGATCGACTTCCTCGACGACGTCCTCGACGCGCGGCTTCGCGGCACGAGCGACTCCCCCGTCTATCTCGAGGCCGACGACCGGTATCCACGGGGCCTCTATCCCTCGGGCGCGTTCCATGCGATCGAGGTCGCGGTCGGGCTCGAGTCGATCGGCCTCGCCTGCTGCCACGTCGTCAACCTCGTCGAGAAACGCCTTCACCGCCTCCTCGACGCTCGCTTCTCGGGCCTACCCGACCAATTGACGACCCGGCCGGGCGTGCAGGCGGGCGTCGTGGCCTTGCACAAGTCCGTGGTCGGCCTCGCGGCGGAGGCTCGCACGCTCGCCAATCCGGCCTCGGTGCACAGCCTCGACACCTCGGGCGGACAGGAGGACGTGCAGTCGCTCACCTTTCTCGTTGCGGCGAGGATCGACAGACTGCTCGACGCGCTCGAGTCGGCACTCGCGTGTGAACTCGTCGCACTTCGCCAGGCGGCGCATCTCGCGGCAAGCCGCCCGGTCGGCGGGCCGCTCAGCCGCATCGTCGAAGTCGTCGCCGCCGAGGTCGCTCCTGTCGACCGAGACCGCTCGCTCGCCGCGGACGTCGTTCGCGTGCGCCGGATGATCGGCTCCGGAGCGCTCGGGAGCTGAGCAGCGAGCCCGCTCTGTCCTCCGGCGGAGCGATACGCTGACGCCGATGAAGAGCACCGGAGCGCCGTCGCCGAGAACCCGCGTCAAGCGCGTCCACGACAGGGCTGCGTACGACCGCGGGACCATCGACGCCGTTCTCGACGCCGCCCTCGTCTGCCACCTGGGCTTCGTACAGGACGGGCAGCCGTACGTCATCCCGACCCTCCACGCCCGGATCGACGACCTCCTCTATGTCCACGGCTCGGCGGCGAGCCGCGCCCTCCGCACACTCGGCGAGGGCCTTCCCGCGTGCGTGACCGTCACGCTCGTGGACGGGATCGTGCTCGCGCGATCGGTGTTCGAGCACTCGATGAACTATCGCTCGGTCGTCGTGCTCGGCACGGCAACGCCGGTCACCGATCCCGCAGAGAAGAACACGGTGCTGGAGGCGTTCACGGAGAAACTGCTTCCCGGGCGATGGGCGGACGCGAGGCAACCGACCCGCAAGGAGCTGAAAGCCACGAGCGTCCTCTCGCTACCGCTCACGGAGGCGTCGGCCAAGGTGCGGACAGGCGGACCCGACGATGACGGCACCCCCGACGCCGAGCTCGATGTCTGGGCCGGCCACATCCCGCTCGCCGTGCACGCGCTCGCCCCGGTCCCCGCGCCGGAGCTCCGGGCCGGGATCTCCCTGCCGGATTATGCGCGGCACTACCGGCGGGCCGGTCTCGTCGAGTGAGGGAGACAGGTGGAGCAAACCGTAGTATGCTTCGCTGCTAGATAGGGGGGAGGGGACGTTGGAGGGGACTTGGGCGAAGTGCGTGCAGCTCGATCCGCACGCGATCATGCATGCCGCGACGGCGTCGCTGCTTTCGCGCGTCGGCGTTTCTCTCGCTGCCGCCACCACGTCGCCCTCTGCTGCATTGGAGCTCCTCGGCGCCGTGCACCCCGAGCTCTTCCTGATCGAGCCACTGCTCCCGGAGAGCTCCGAGCCCGACGGGATCGAGTGCATCAGGCGGGCGGTGGACGCCGATCCGGAGCTGACGGTGATCGCCCTCTCGGGACGGGACTCGCCGGAGTGGCGGCAGTCGGTGCTCGACGCCGGCGCGTCGGCACTGGTATCGAAGTCGGGGCCGGTCGCCTTGATCGAGAAGCGGATCGCCGACTCACTCGAGGAGGCGCGCTGCGGGGCGGGGCCGCTCGTCTCTTCTCTCACCGGGCGGGAACGGCAGATCCTCACGCTCGTCGCCGAGGGTCGCACGAACGCCGCCGTCGGCGAGCTCCTCTGGCTCTCGCGCGACACGGTGAAGTTCCACCTGGCGAACATCTACCGCAAACTCGGCGTTTCGAGCCGCGCCGAGGCGTCACGCTGGGCGCGGAGGCATCAGCTCGTGCAGCAGTCCCCGGAGGCGGAGACACCGGAACCTTTGCTGCCGCCCTCCGAGTGGGTTGCGAGCGACCCGGGCCGGCCGGACGCCGGCCAACGCAGCAGGCTCGCTCAGTGACGCGATCGGGATCAGGACAGACAGACTCGAGGCCGCGGTCGTGAGGGGCGTTACGCGACCGCCCACGGGCGGCGGTACCTACCCGCGCCGATCGTCGGGTCCACCCGCCTGAGCCTTTATCTCAGGCGCGACTGGGTTTAGAACTGTAGAGCACGTAAATGGGGCGCGCACCGGGGTTATACGGTGCGAGGAGGGAGGTTCAGGGAGGAGGACACTCGGGGGGAAGACCCGTACGGTTTCGCGAATGTCGCGAAACGTTGCAGCAAGAGTTCGTACCTACAAGGGGGAGTGAGAACGCAATGAGACGTAGATTTGTGGTTTTCGCCGCGTCCGCCGTCGCACTGTTGACGGTCGTCGGCGTGGCACTCGCAGTGAACGTCGGATCCGGCATCCCGCCGGGATCCGAAGAGGCACCCGACCCGCAGTCGACGAACGTCCCGTATCTCGCATGGGCCGGGGAAGTCGTCAAGCTCGTCGCCGGTGACCTCGAGGTCAGCTCGCATCGGAGCCAGGAGGGCCGCGATCGCTGCGACCTCGAAGGCACGTTCACGATCGTGCAGACGTGGGGGTTCCCGAACGACAACCCGCCCGTCTTCCTGACGGACGCCTCCGAAATCGAGGGAGGGAACAGGCACAGCAGGCAGCGCCGTAGCTCCGATGAGGAGAGCTGGCAGATCGACATCAACTCGAACGCTCCCGGTCTCGCGCAGATCAAGTTCCAGGGTCAGTGCGAGAGCGACGACGGCGGCGGGAAGATCAAGATCCACCAGGAGTTCCTCGTCGGCTGGATGAAGCTCAACAAGCCCACCCTGACGGAGCTGCCCTACGGCGGCGACCCGACTGGTGACGGCAACTACTTCGCCGGTGACGAGAACTTCGGACTGGCCCGCGTCATGGTCACGGGTCAACTCCCGGCACCGGACGGCAACGGTGGCATCCAGCAGCTCACGATGCCGAACGGCTGGGTCGCACTCGCCGAGCTCCTGTCGAGCAGCGACGAGTCCAACCCTGATCCGATGCGGTGGGATATCCACGACGACATGCTCAACACAGAGGGTCATGTCGCCGCCGCGGACTGCTACATCGACAAGAATGACCTGAGGCCGACGGTCGACGCAGTCGACACGTGCTACGACTGGGACAAGGAGCAAGTGTCCACCTTCGACTTCCAGGGCAGCGGCGACGAGATCTGGGGTCCGTACTCCACGATCTTCGGTTCGACTGACCCCGGCAAGAAGGTCATCGGCCCGTTCGACCCGATGTTCGAGGAGACCACGCTGCTGAGCGACGGCAAGCTGGATGCGGGCGACGCCCCCATGCCGGCAGCCCGGATCGACGTGTGGATCAAGCCGAACTCCGGCGCCGAAGGCGACATCTCGGGTGCCGGTAGCCTCGACGAGGCGAGCAAGGCCGACTTCTACGCGCGTCCGGAGACCGCTGCGTATCCGGAGCACGAGCACTACGCTCCGTTCTACTCGGCGTACATCCCGTCGACGAAGCGCGGCGGAGACTCGTCGGGCATCACGTCCGCGGGTGAACAGGCCAACTTCCCGGGCTTCGAAGCCGACCGGAACCCCTATCGGTTCTGGAACGACCTCGAGACGCAGGACTGGCCGAACGGCGGCCAGAACACGAAGTGCCTGCTCCGCCACGAGAGCCCGAACGAGGACGAGCAGACGGAATACCGCGAGCTGCCGGAAGGCACGTCGAAGATGACCGTCTACACGGACGAGCACGGCGAGGCACAGGTCGCGTTCAATCCGGGCACCGGGTTCTACTTCGACAACCTGCCCGGGATCGGGAACCTGAACGGTGGCTGTGACCTGCAGGGCATCGACCTGCTCGGCACCGCCCAGATCTACGCAGTGGCGAAGTACCCGTACCAGCCGGTGGCATACACCGTGCCGGCACCCGCTCCGCTGCTGAAGAAGATCCACTCGAAGTTCGACAAGTCGATGTCGTACGTGCCCAAGGGCGCGGGCGAGGCGAACTCTGTTGTCAAGGTCGTGACCGCTCACGCTCAGGACATCGACGGTAGCCCGTTCGCGGAGGAAGAGGTGTGCTTCTCGGCTGACCACAATGCCGAAGGCATGTTCCTCCCACGGGGCGCAGAGGTAGAGGACCCGAGCGGCATCGGCCGGCTCTGCACCGAGACGGACGAGTACGGTAATGCCGTCGTCGAGGTCCTCAACAGCAACAAGACCAGGGTCAACGTCATCGCCCACTTCGTGGACGAGGAGTTGTTCCGTCACATCTTCGTCAACTTCGGCTCAGAGGCCGGCGGCGGAAGCGGTGGCGGCGGCGGCGAGGGCTCGAGCACGACGACCCCGTCGGAGACGCAGATCGTCACGATCGTCGGGGCACCGTCGGCTGCACTGAACGAGCAGGGCACGGCGTCGACCGGTGGCTCGAGCGGTGGCAGCGGCTCGTCGGGTGGTAGCAGCTCTGCTGCGAAGGCCGCCCCCGCAGCAGCTGCTGCTCCGGCAGCGGCCGCAGCCCCGGCTGCACCGGCCGTTGTCAAGGCCAAGGTCGCGAAGGTGAAGCAGGCCAAGAAGGCAGCAACCGCGAAGCTCGCATACGCGCGCATCGTCAAGCTGCAGCTCGGCCGCTACATGGTGCTGAGGGTCAACGGGACGGCCACGACGGCGTACCTGAAGGTCCAGCTCGTCAACACCAGCGGCAAGGTTGTCGGCACGAAGTTCCTCAAGGTGAAGACGAACCGCCAGGTTCGCATCAACGCCCTGAAGATCGCCAGCAACGGCAAGGCCGTAAACGCAGTGAAGATCGCCCGGGCGAAGATCGTCCCGGCACAGCTGGGCCTCGCGAAGATCGTGGCCCAGGCGCAGGCCGACCTCACTAGCTGAGTCGAGCCCGCCAACCGATCGATCGATGGGGGCCCGCCGCAAGGCGGGCCCCCATTGCGTTCGGAGGACTCGTCGTCGTCTCCCGGTCATCGTCGGCGAGCGCTTGCGCCGACCGACCGCATCCGACGACCGGCGCGGTAGGCTCCGAGCGTGGACTTCGACACCGTCGTGATGAAGTTCGGCGGCTCGTCGGTCGCCGACCCTGACAAGATCAGACACGTGGCGCGACGGCTCGTCGACGCGAAGCGACGGGGGCTCCGCGTCGTCGGCACGGTCTCGGCGATGGGGAAGACGACGGACGGCCTGATCGATCTCGCCCACCAGGTCTCCCTCACCCCGAACGCCCGTGAATTCGACATGCTGCTCTCGACGGGTGAGCGGATCGCCTGTGCGCTCGTCGCGATGGCGATACACGACCTTGGCCTGGAGGCCGTTTCGCTCACCGGCTCGCAGGCGGGCATCCTCACGGACGCGTCCCACATGAAGGCCAAGATCCGGGAGATCCGGGGCGACCGCGTCAGGGATGCGCTCGCCGACGACAAGATCGTGCTCGTCGCGGGCTTTCAGGGCTTCTCTCGCGAGACGATGGAGATCACGACGCTCGGCCGCGGCGGCACCGACGCCACGGCAGTCGCCCTCGCAGCGGCGCTCGGCGCCGCCTGCGAGATCTACTCGGACGTCCCCGGCGTTTTCACGGCCGATCCTCGGATCGTCCCGACCGCGCGCAAGTTGTCCACGGTCTCGTACGAGGAGATGCTCGAGATGTCGGCCTCGGGAGCGAAGGTACTGATGCTGCGCTCGGTCGAACTCGCACGCAGCCACGGCGTCCGCATTCATGCCCGCTCGACGTTCTCGGACGAAGAGGGAACCTGGATCCAGGAAGGAGCAGCGATGGAACAACCGATCATCTCGGCGGTCACGCACAGCGAAAACGACGTGGTGTTCACACTGTCCGACATCCCGGACCGCCCCGGCGTCGCGGCACTCATCTTCGACGTGGTCGCAGCCGCGCAGGTGAACGTCGACACGATCATCCAGAACGTCGTCCACGGGAATGCCGAGATGTCGTTCTCGGTTCCCGCCGAGGACGTGCCGGCCACCCAGGGCGCGTTGGACGGCACCCGAGCCGAGCTCGGCTCGTTCACGGTCGAGGAGAACCACGACCTCGGCAAGGTGTCGCTCATCGGGGCCGGGATGCGTTCGCATCCCGGGGTTGCAGCCAAGATGTTCCGCACTCTCGCCGACAACGGGATCAATCTCCAGATGATCTCGACCTCACCGATCAAGATCTCCTGCATGATCGATCGATCCGAGATACCCGGTGCAGTGCGCGCGCTGCACGCGGCGTTCGAGCTCGAGAACGAGCCCGTGCGGGAGTAGTACGCAGGAAGGCACAACCGACTCGCCGCCGAATCTGCGAGCGATGGAGATTTCCGATCGTGCCACACACGCGATTGCCGCGGCAGCCATCGGGCTCGTCGTCGTGGTCGCTGTGCGCCTAGCGCTCAACGCCAGCTACGAGCGCTACGAACGCCGACTGCTGCAGCGAGATCCTGCGACGGTGGCGCGACGGCGCACGACGTTCAACTTCGTCCGGCGCCTCGCGGTCACGCTCGTGGCGGCGATCCTGATCTGGAACGTTCTCTCGCTCTACGACGCGACCGCCTCGATCGGTAAGGCGCTCCTGGCTTCGAGCGCCGTCCTCGCTCTCTTCGCCGGTCTCGCCTTCAGCACGCCGCTTTCGAATTTGGGTTCCGGTCTCCTCGTTGCGTTCACGCAGCCGCTGCGACTCGGGGATCGAGTCTCCGTCGCAGGGGAGACGGGCTTTGTCGAGGAGATGGACCTGATCTACACCACGCTCGTCACCGACGACGCACGACGAGTCTTCGTTCCGAACACCCATCTGACGACGAATACGATCGTGAACAACACGATCAAGGATCCGCGTCGGCTCGTGGTCGCGGGCTTCCCCGTCTCGATCGAAACGCCGATCGAGGAGGCACGCCGAGTTCTTCACGGGGCGATCGCGGACGTGCCGGGGACGATCAGCGAGCACTCCCGCGTGCGCGTCGGCGAGATCCAGGAACGAACGGTCTGGCTCGAGGCTGCCGCATACGCACCTCTGGACGCGAACGTCGTCGCGCTGGCCAGCGATCTGCGAGAGCGCGGCCTCGGGGCGCTGCGCGACGCAGGCTTTCTCGCCGGCTGACACGCGAGCGCGCCCTGCGCCCCCGCTCGCCCGTCGGCGACTCGTGGTGGGGCCAGCGCGGCCCCACCACCCCAAGCTCCTACACGCAGTCCCTGAGAGCCTGCGCCTCCGGCAGACCCTCGAGCTTCTTCAGCGTGTTGTTCTCGATCTGACGGATGCGCTCGCGCGTGACCCCGAAGGCCTGGCCGACCTCTTCGAGCGTGCACGGCTGTGTCCCGCAGAGCCCGAAACGAAGCTCGATCACCGCCCGCTCGCGGGCGGGCAACGAGGAGAGCGCGAGATCGATGTCCTCTCGTCGCAACGACACCGACGCCGTGTCGAACGGCGACTCCGCCGAATCGTCCGGGACGAAGTCCCCAAGGGCCGAATCCTCCTCTTCGCCGATCGGCTTCTCGAGCGAAACCGGCAGCTGAGCCATCCGAAGAATCTCGCGCACTTCCTCGGCCGGGATCTCGAGCTCCTCGGCGATCTCCTCCGCGTTCGGCTCGCGGCCGAGGCGCTGCACGAGTTGGCGCTCGATGTGGACGACCTTGTTGAGCTTCTCGACCATGTGCACGGGGATCCGGATCGTCCGCGCCTTGTCGGCGATTGCCCTGGTGACGGCCTGCCGGATCCACCAGGTGGCGTAGGTGGAGAACTTGTATCCCTTGCGGTGGTCGAACTTCTCGACCGCTCTGATCAGGCCGAGCGACCCCTCCTGGATCAGATCGAGGAACGACAATCCGCGGCCCAGGTATCCCTTCGCGATCGAGACCACGAGGCGCAGATTGGCCTCGATCATGTGCTGCTTCGCCCCCATGTCGCCACGCTCGATCCGCTTCGCGAGCGACACCTCCTGGTGCGCCGTCAGCAGCGGCACCTTGCCGATCTCCCGCAGGTACAGCCTCAGCGAGTCGAGCGAGGGCTCGACCGTGAGATCGAGCTTCGGAGCCACCTTCTCGTCCTCGACCACCGGGACGGGCTCGTGAGGCAGACGCTTGTGCTGCTCCCCCTCGACGAGCTCGATCGAATGGTCGATCGCGTAGGTCGTGAACTCCTCGAGCTGCTCCTTCGTCAACTCGACGTCCTCGAGAGCGTTGACGATCTCGTCGTAGGTGAGGAACCCCTTCTCCTGCCCTTGCTCGACAAGCTTGTGCAGTTCCTCGATGTCTGGCAAAGCGATCTCGACGGAGAGCATGAACCCCTTCTTCTCGTGGGTGGACGAAGACGAGCCCGTACGCCGTGCAGATAGCCGGTCTCCCCGACCGGCTCAACCCCCTTGCAGACGCCCCATCCTATACCCGAATCGACTGCTTGTGGGAGTCGTTTTCGGGGTGGGTTTTCACCTCACCGACCGGCTCGCCACGGCTGTTCTCCAAGGGAACGACGCCGAGCTCCCCGGCATCGAAACCGAGCCTGGCGAGGAACGACGCCAGCGCCGGCCGGATCGCGCGGTAGGCGCCGTCCTCGACCTTGAGCGCGATCCCCAGCCCGTCCGGCGAGCACGCGCAAAACAGCCCCTCGGCCCCTCCCTTCGCGCCCCAACCAGCCATCGCGAGCATGAACATGGCGTCGGCCGCGATCGGCCCGCGCAGCATCTCCGGCCGGGCGCGCATGGCGGCGAGCACCCGCGGGCCACCCTCGAGGAAAGGCAGTCGGCCGAACGCGGTGGCGCAGCGGTCGAGCGGGAGCGCGAACGTCGGGACTCCGCAGCCGTCGATCGCGACGGCGATGTCCGCCGGTTCCATCTCCGCGGCCAGGGCGACTTCGTCGAGCAGCTCCTCCTGGAGCGGATGCGAGGCGCGCCTGTACCCCCGAGTCTCGAATCCTCGGGCGCGGCAGACGGCGAGAAACCCGGCGTGCTTGCCCGAGCAGGTGTGCTCGATCGGCGTCGGAGCCGCCCCGGTCTCCAGGTCGGCTTCGGACGCCGATGCTGCCGCGAGGAGGGTGCGCACAGCTTCGAGTTGCTCCGGGCGGGCGAGGTGAGAGGCGCAGGCGATCGCGATCTCCCGGTCGGCGAGGTCGGGGCGGGCACGGACGAGTGGAAGCGCCTGAATCGGTTTCGCTGCCGACCGGAGGAAGGCCACGAGCCGTGGATCGCCCGCCTCGGCGACGATCTGCCCGTCATGGACGGCCACCGCGTGGACGGTGTGCACTGCCTCGACGACGCCTGCTCGCAACACGTCGACCTGGATCGGCTCGGGCATTCCAGGAACACTACGTCGATGCCCGAGCTACCCGAAGTCGAGGCGTGGGTGCGCGAACTCGATCCGCTGGTCGGGCTTGCTCCGGTCGAGCGCGCCGGCCCCGCTCACATCGCCACGTTGAAGACGTTCGAACCGCCGCTCGCCTCGCTCGAGGGACGCACGCTGGCAGGGGCACGTCGGCGCGGCAAGAACCTGCTGTTTCCGACCGGGGACGGTGAGCTCGTCCTGCGCGTCCACCTCATGAGCGCCGGCCGACTCCGCTACCACCCGGCGGAGGCGAAGACGCCGAAGACACCGATGTTTCGCCTCACCTTCGCCGACGGCGGGGCGCTCGTCCTGACGGAGGCCGGGAAGAAGAAGCGTGCGGGCGTCTGGCTCTTCACCCCGGACGGGGTCGAAGCGGAGCTCGCCCATCTCGGCCCCGACGCCCTCGGGCTCGGACCGACGCGACTCGCCGAGATCCTGGGCCGCGAGCGGCGACAGCTCCACCCGCTCCTGCGCGACCAGCGCGCACTCGCGGGGATCGGGCGGGCGCACGCGAACGAGATCCTCTGGCTCGCTCGGCTGTCGCCGTTCAAGCTCTCGGCGGATCTCTCGGCGGAGGAGACCGAGCGGCTCGCGACGGCGATCGACGAGGATCTGTCGCGAGCGCTCGAGCTGCGACTCGCCGGCAAGGGAGATGCAGCCGTGTACCGGATCCACGGGCACTTCGGCGAGCCCTGCCCCCTCGGCCACGACACCCTCCGTCGCGTCGCATTCGAGGAGCACACGATCACGTACTGCCCCACCTGCCAGACGGGGGGCAAGGAGCTGAAGGACCGGCGGTTGTCGCGCTTGCTCCGCTGAGGCGCGGACGCTCAACCGCGCTCTACTCGAACCCACCGCGCTTCGGACGCCACGACGACGGGGCGGGAGACGCGTGGCGGCAGTCGGCAGAGCCTGATCACGCCCGTCGATCGCCGGTGAGTCGCGCCTGAACCGATCCGACCGCGGAGCTGAGACAGCTCCTCGAACGGCACTGCTACGGTCCCGCGATGGCCGATCAGCGGCACCTCGTGACCGACATGCAGGCCTCGGCGCCTCCCGTCGAGCTCGCGCTCTCACGGGCCGGCGTCACGGGGGTGCAGAAGGCGATCCGGATCCGCCGCGGCGACGCCGAGACGGTGATGGCCGCCGAGATCGAGTGCACGGTCGACCTCGCCCGGGGGCAGAAGGGCGTTCACATGTCGCGCTTCCCCGAGGTGTTCGACGAGGCGATCGGCGATGCAGTGTTCGGCGAGGCTCGGATCGTGGAGGAGATCGCCGAGGTGATCGCCCGACACATCGTCGAGCGCCAGGGCGCGGTTCGGGCCGAGGTGCGGGTGACCGCTCGGTGGCCGATGCGGCGTACGACACCGGTGACCGGACTGCCCACCCAGGAGATGGTCTCGCTGATCGGGATCGCGGCAGCGACCGAGACGGGCGCCAGGCGCGTCGTCGGCGTCGAGGCGACCGGGATCAACGCCTGCCCCTGCGCCCAGGGGCTCGTCGCCGCCAAGGCGTCCGAGCGGCTCGCCGAAGCCGGCTTCGACGCAGGCGACATCGAGCAGATCCTCCAACTCGTCCCGATCGCGACCCATAACCAGCGGGGCCGCGGCACGCTGCTCGTCGGTACGTCCAACCAGATCGACGCGGAGACGCTCGTCGACCTCGTCGAGCGCTCGATGAGCGCACCGGTCTTCGAGCTCCTCAAGCGCCCCGATGAGCTGTTCGTCGTCGAGCACGCCCATCTCCAGCCTCGCTTCGTCGAGGACTCGGTACGGATCGCCCTGAAGAGCCTCATCGACGAAGTTCCCGGCCTCGCGGACGACGACTTCGTGTTCTCGCGCCAGGTCAACCTCGAGACGATCCACGACCACGACGTGCTCGCGGAACGGTGGGGCACGATCGGCGAGGTGCGCCGCGAGATCGCAGGCGGCGAGGTCGATCCTCAGACCACGCTCGACGCGTGGCTCACGCGGATGTAGAGCGGCTACCCCGCGAAAAGCGCGACTCGGTTCCGCGGAAGAGGCGGCCGATGTTCTGCCGGTGGAGCAGGATCACAGCCGCGCTCGCAGCGGCGGCGAAGGTCACGGTCGGCCAAGGCTCGCCGAGGACGGCGCAGAGAACCGGCAGCGCGACCGCGGCCGCGAGTGACGAGACGGACGCGTACCGAAAGAGCACGAACGTTGCGAGCCAGACGAGCAGACAGAGTCCTGCCGCGACCGGAGCGAGCGCGAAGGCGACGCCTCCGCCGGTCGCCACCATCTTCCCGCCCCGGGTGAACCCGAGCCAGATCGGCCGCGCGTGGCCGAGCATCGCGGCCGACCCGGCGAGGACGCCGACCCACTCGCCGCCGACCTTCAACCCGACGAGTGCGGGGACGAAGCCCTTGGCGACGTCGAGAAGGGCCACCGGCACCCCGAGCCGGCGGCCGTACGCCCTCCACACGTTCGAGGCGCCGATGTTCCCGCTTCCCTGCTTGCGGATGTCCTCCCCGCGCAGCAACCCGACCACGACGACGCCGAAGGGAATCGACCCGACCAGGTAGCCCCCGGCGAGGATCAGTGCGTCGATGATCACGCCGACGGGCTACGCAGCCGGAATGTCGTAGCTGGCGACCCAACCGTTCACGACATCCCAATCGAGGTTCGCGAGGAACGCGTCGATGTACGAACTCCGATCGGTCTGGAAGTCGAGGAAGTATGCGTGCTCGTAGACGTCGAGCGCGATCAACGGAGTCGCGTTCCACCACGTGTAGGTGTTCTGGGTATCGCCGATCTGGTTGAAGAGGCGATGCTCGTCCCAGTCGTACGCCGTCCACGCCCACCCCCGCGCGGCCATCCCGGTGGCTTTCAGATCGTCCCGCCAGGCGTCGATCGAGCCGAAGTCCCGCCGGATCAGCGTCTCGATCGGCCCGACCGGGTCACCGCCGCCGCCTCCCAGGTGGGCGAAATACACCTCGTGGTTCTTGATTCCGCCGACCGCGAAGCTGAGCTCCACCTTCAGCGCGCGTAGCTCGGAGTAAACCTGGTTCGCGCTCGACCGGTCGACCGTCTCGAGCTTGCCGAGGATCTCGTTCCGTTTGGCGACGTACCCCTGATAAAGGCGATAATGCGCTTCGATCGAGGCGCGCGAGATACCCTCGAGCTCCAGGAGCGTCGGCTTCAGCTCACGAGGCGTAATGTCGGTATGAGTGGGCATAAAGAGACCTCCGGCTCGACGGGACGTCCGTGAGCATATCCTTGAACTGGAATCGAACGAAGGAGTTGGAATGGCGTATCAACTGCCCGACCTGCCCTATCCGAACGACGCACTCGAGCCGCACATCGATGCGAAGACGATGGAGATCCACCACGACAAGCACCACGCGGCCTACGTGACGAATCTCAACGCGGCGCTCGAAGGAACCGAGTGGATGGATCGCCCGATCGACGCGGTGCTCTCGAACCTCGAGATCCTGCCCGCCGACAAGCAGGCAGCTGTCCGCAACAACGGCGGCGGTCACGCGAACCACACGTTGTTCTGGGAGTCGCTCTCGGGAAAGGGCGGCGGAGAGCCGACAGGAGCGCTCGGCGAGGCCGTCCAGACGACCTTCGGCGCGTTCGACGTGCTCAAGCAGCAGATGATCGACGCGGGCATCAAGCGGTTCGGCTCCGGCTGGTCCTGGCTCGTCTGGGACGGAACGGGCCTCGCGGTGATGTCGACGCCGAACCAGGACTCGCCGGTCATGGACGGGAAGACGCCGCTGTTCGGCATCGACGTCTGGGAGCACGCCTACTACCTCAAGTACCAGAACCGCCGCCCCGAGTACCTCGAGGCGATCTGGAACGTCGTCGACTGGGGCGCGATCGGCGCCCGCTTCGAGCAGGCGCGCGGGTAGCCCGAACCGGGGGTGGGAGCGCCTCAGGCGGAAGCCTGGCTCCCTCCCACTCCCGCAGGGCCCGCCGCAGGGGCACGACTTCACCACCTCCGGCTCACGCGCTATCGTCGGCCGTGTCATGACCGATCGTGCTCGAGAGAGCGTCACCCGCACGCAGTACGAGGAGTTCGCCCGCCACGTGATGGAGACGGGTAGACCGAAGCGCGATCGCACGGGCACGGGCACGGTGAGCGTCTTCGGGCACCAGATGCGCTTCGACCTGGCCGAGGGCTTCCCGCTGATCACGACGAAGAAGGTGCACTTCCCGTCGATCGCCTACGAGCTCCTCTGGTTCCTGCGCGGCGAAAGCAACATCCGCTGGCTGCAGGAGCACGGCGTCACGATCTGGGACGAATGGGCGGACGCCGACGGTGATCTCGGGCCGGTCTACGGCGTGCAGTGGCGCAGCTGGCCCACGCCCGACGGGGGCCACATCGACCAGATCGCCGAGATCGTGAGGCTCCTGCACGAAGACCCCGACTCGCGCCGACTGGTCGTGAGCGCATGGAACGTCGCCGAGCTCTCGAGGATGGCGCTGCAGCCCTGCCATGCGTTGTTCCAGTTCCACGTCGGGGCTGCACCGGACGGAGGGCGCGACCGGCTCAGCTGCCAGGTCTACCAGCGGAGCGCCGACGTCTTCCTCGGCGTCCCGTTCAACATCGCGAGCTATGCGCTCCTCACCCACATGCTGGCGCAGCAGTGCGACCTCGATCCGGGCGACCTCGTCTGGACGGGCGGCGACTGCCACGTCTACGACAACCACCGGGAGCAGGTCGAGACCCAGCTCGGCCGCGATCCGTATCCGTTTCCCACACTGGAACTGACGCGGCGGCCGGAGTCGATCTTCGACTACGCGTTCGAGGACTTCGAGATCGTCGGCTACGTCCACCACCCGGCGATCCGCGCGCCGGTCGCGGTGTGATCGTCTCACTCGTCGCGGCTCTCGCGCGAGGTGGGGTGATCGGGCGCGACAACGGAATCCCCTGGCGGCTTCCCGAGGACATGGCCCACTTCCGCGAGGTGACGATGGGGCACCCGGTCGTAATGGGGCGCCTTACCTGGGATTCCCTGCCCGAGCGCTTCCGGCCGCTCCCCGGGCGGCGGAACGTCGTCATCAGCCGAAACCGTGACTGGCACGGGCAGGGCGCCGATCGCGTCGGTTCGCTCGAGGAAGCACTGCAGCTGGTCGACGGGGCGCAGCACGTCTACGTGATCGGCGGCGGACAGGTCTACGGCGCCGCGCTTCCTCTCGCCGACGAGTTGTTGTTGACCGAGATAGACCTCGACGTCGAAGGCGACACGCTGTTTCCCCGGATCGACGGCAGCACGTTCGAGGAGGTCTCGCGCGAGCCGCACGTCGCTTCGAACGGCATCGAGTTCGCGTTCGTGCGGTACGTCCGGCGTCCCGAAAGGTGAGCCGCGCCGTTGGCACGAGCGGCTGGTCGTACCCGTCCTGGCAGCCTGGCTTCTACCCGGCAGGACTCGACCGCGGCGACTTCCTGACGTTTTACGCGGAGCACCTCGACGCCGTGGAGCTGAACGTGACGAAGTACCGGCTTCCCTCCGAGGAGCAGTTCCGTTCGTGGGCCGCGCAGGTGCCCGCGAGCTTTCGATTCGCGGTCAAGGCGCCAGACCGGGTAGAGAGTCGACTCGCGACGTTCGAGGAACGGGTGCAGGCGCTCGGTGACCGTCTCGGTTGTGTCCGTGTCGTCGTCGAGCGGCCGCGGGACGACGGCTTCCTCGAGCTGTTGCTCGGCTCGGTCGATCGCGGGATCCGCTACGCGCTCGATCTGCGCGACCCGAGCTGGGACGGCGTCGAGGAACGCCTCGCGGCCTCAGGGGCGGTGCGGGTGGGCGACACGACGGGGCGCGCCGGCTGGGCCTACCTTCGCTACCGCGAGCTGCGTCTACGACGACGCCGGGCTGGAACGGATCTCGGCCGAGCTCGACTCGCTCGAGCGGAAGGGAATCGAGCCATATGCGTTCTTTCGCCACGGCGACGACCCGGACGCGCCCGCGTATGCTCGGCGGGTCGCAGAGGCTACGCCGGTCGCTTCAGCCGCCGGTCCGGACGACGCCCGAGACGTCGACGACGGTCGCGCCACCGTCGGCGGGTAGCATCGCTCCGTGGAGACCCGGCTCGACGCGATCGGAATCGTCACCGCCGACATGGCGCTCTCCTGCCGCTTCTATGCCGTGCTGGGCGTCCCAGTCGGCGACCCGCCCGCCGGGTCGGATCATTTCGAGGCGACCCTTCCGTCCGGTGTTCGCCTGATGTGGGACTCCGTCGAACTGATCAAGCAGATCGATCCTGCGTGGCAGGCGCCGGTCGGCAACCGTCTCGCCCTCGCGTTCCATTGCGGCTCGGCGGCGGGTGTCGACGAGACCCACGCTGCGATCGTCGCTGCGGGATTCACGTCGAAGAGCGACCCGTGGGATGCGTTCTGGGGCCAGCGGTACGCGCAGGTTGTCGATCCGGACGAGAACGTCGTCGATCTGTTCGCGCCCCTCGCAGGTTGAACTACCGGCGTCGGCGTTCTACGTGCAGGTTCCGTTGTTCACGTAGTCGACGATGGACGGACCGAGTGCACTCCACGTGCTGCCGTCGTGGGTTGCCGTAAGGCAATACGTCGCCTTCACCGTCTTCGGCGCGTAGACGCCGAGCTTCGCGGAGAGACCCAGATCGTAGTTCCGCAACAGGGTGATGGTCATGCCCTGGAAGCCCTCGGTCGCGGCGTTGCCGTCAGCGTCTCCGGCAGAGCCGTCGTTGTCGGCCGCGAACGCGCTCACTGCTGGTGCGGCCGAGCGAATGATCGACTTCACGGTGGCGTCCGCCGCCCGGGTGCGGTAACCGAGCAGCGAGGGGACGGCGATGACGAGCAGCACCGCGATGATGACGAGCACGATGAGAAGCTCGATGAGCGTGAAGCCCTCTTCGCGCGTTGTCACCCGTCTCGTTCTCACGCCAAGCTCTCTCCCTCTAGCGGACACCCGTCAGGTGTGTATCGCCCGTTCAGGGGGAGTGCTCGGTACCTCGAAAGGGTGAAGAGGCGTCGGTCAGGAGGCGCGGATCGAGACCACCCGGGCGTGCCAGGCTCCGCGTGGCGCCGGTACGTCGACGCCGTCTCCCACCGAGGCGCCCATCAGCGCGCTACCGAGCGGCGAGTCGGGCGAGACGCCGCCGACGCTCGAGATCTCGATCTCCATCTTCTCGCCGTTCTCGTCCTCGATCTCGACGATCGAGCCCACACCGACCGTTGTCGTCGAGGTGTGCTCGACGGTGACCGCGTGCTGGAGACGGTGCCGGAGCTTGCTGATCCGGGCCTCGAGGAGGCCCTGCTCGTTCTTGGCGGCGTGGTATTCGAAGTTCTCCGAGAGATCGCCGAACGCGCGTGCAGTCGCGATCGCCTCGACCGCAGCCTTGCGCTGCGGGCCCTCCATGTCGGCGAGTTCCGCCTCGAGCGCCTCGCGCTGGGCCGCTGTCAGTTGCGTTCCTTCGACTTCGCTCATGCGAACAGCGTAACCCAGGCGTCCGGCTGAAGCCGGACACCCCACCCTTCAGCACGAGAAACACCCGACCGACCGGCCCACCCTTGACGAGAAGGGAGGGTCGCAGGGAACCGTAGGTTCCCCCTTAGGATTTCGCGATATGAAATCCCCACTCGGGGATGTCATATCTGCGGGAGATAGAGGTTCGCGACATGAAATCTCCACTCGGGGATGTCATACCTGCGGGAAATGAGGTTCCGCGATATGAGATCCCCACTCGGAGATTTCATAGCGGCCGGAAAATCAGAACAGCCCCACCGTTTCCCCGTGCTCGTCGATGTCGATCGCGAACGCGGCAGGCTGGGCTCCGAGACCCGGCATCTGGAGCATGTCGCCGCAGAGGGGCACGAGCATGCCCGCGCCGGAGTAGACGCGGATGTCGCGGATCGGGACGACGAATCCGGTCGGCCGGTTGCGCAGCAGCGGGTCGTGCGACAGCGAGAGGTGAGTCTTCGCCATGCAGATCGGCAGATGCGCGAGTCCTTGCTTTTCGTACCGTGCGATCGCATCGCGGGCAGCCGGCGCCAACTCGATGCCGTCGGCGCCGTACACCGTGGTCGCGATCTTCTCGATCTTCGTCTCGATCGGCTCGTCGTCCGCGTAGAGAAGCTGGAAGTTCGATTCGGCTTCCGCTGCTGCGGCCACGACCTCGGCAAGCTCGACGGTCCCCTCCCCGCCCTGGCCGAAACCGTTGTGGATGGCAGCTCCGAACGCTCCGGCCTCGAGCGATCGCGTCTTGATCAGCTCGAGCAACTCGGGCGCGTCGTCCGGCCTCGTGTTGATTGCGACGACGGGCTGGATCCCGAACGCGCGCACGTTCTCGATGTGCTTCGCCAGGTTCGCCATCCCGGTCTCGACCTCGGCGGTCATCTTCGACATGTCGGCCGTCTCGCGCCAGTCGCCGCCGCCGTGGTGGCGGAGCGCCCGCACGGTCGCGACGATGACGACGACGTGCGGCCGGAGCCCTCCGACGCGGCAGACGATGTCCATGAACTTCTCCATCCCGAGATCGGCAGCGAAGCCCGACTCGGTGATGAGGAACTCGCCGAGCTTGAGGGCGATGCGATCGGCGATGATCGAGTTGTTGCCGTGCGCGATGTTCGCGAACGGCCCCGCGTGCATGAAGCACAACTGCCCCTCGAGGGTCTGGACGATGTTCGGCTTGAGCGCGTCCTTCAGCAGTACCGCCATCGCGCCGGCCCCCTTCACGTCCTCCGCCGTGACGGGATCGCCCGCCGGTGTGTACCCGACGGTTATCGCACCGAGCCTGCGGCGCAGGTCGGCGAGATCCTTCGCAAGGGCCAGGATCGCCATGACCTCGCTCGCGGCGGTGATGTCGAAGCCCGACTCGGCCGGGACGCCGTTCTTGCTGCCCCCGAGGCCTCCGACGATGCTCCGGAGCTGCCGATCGGTGACGTCGATCGCCCGCCGCCAGGTCACGGTTGCGATCTCGGGCTCGTGACGGTGGAATCGATGGGCGTCGACGAGCGCAGACAGAAGGTTGTTCGCCGCCGTGATCGCGTGCATGTCGCCGGTGAAGTGGAGGTTGATGTCCTCCATCGGCACGACCTGGGCGTACCCGCCGCCGGCGGCCCCGCCCTTGACCCCGAAGACGGGACCGAGCGACGGCTCTCGCAGCGCGAGGATCGCGCGCCGCCCGATCTTGCCGAATCCCTGCGTCAGCGAGACGGATGTGGTCGTCTTCCCCTCGCCCGGAGGCGTCGGCGTGATCGCCGTCACGTTGATGAGCTTCCCGTCGGGCCGGTCGGCGAGGCGGTCGAGAATCGACAGATCGACCTTCGCCTTGAACCGCCCGTACAGCTCGAGCTCGTCCGGCTCGATTCCCGCCTCGACCGCAAGGTCGGCGATCGGACGCATGACGGCAGCCTGAGCAATTTCGAGACTCGAGAGCATGTGGGTTCGACCTTTCGGAGGGCTCAGTGACTCACAGCGGCGGCTGCGAGTTCGGAGACGAGGTTGTCGTTGTAGAAGCGCTCGAGCTTGAAGGGCTCGATCAGCTCTGGTGTCTTGCCGGTCGCGATGAGCTCGGCGAGCGTCACACCGGTGATCGGCGCGGCCTTGAACCCGTACGTGCCCCAGCCGCAGTCGACGAGGAAGCCGTCGACCTCGGTGACCCCCATGATCGGGCTGTAGTCCGGGCTCATGTCGCACAGTCCCGTCCAGTGGCGGAGGATCTTTGTCGCGTGCAGCTGCGGGAACAACTCGAGAATGTGCCGGGAGGCGTACTCGATGAACGGGAACGTGCCCTTGTTCGAATACGTCGGGTACGGCTCGACCTCGGCTCCGATCAGGAACTCACCGCGATCCGTCTGGGAGCAGTAGATGTGCATCTGCGCGGAGACGATGATCTTGTCGAGGAACGGTTTCACCGGTTCGGTCACGAACGCCTGCAGGATGGAACCCGTGATCGGCAACGGCACGCCGGCCATCGCGGCAACGGGCGTCGACCAGCCCGCGGTGGCGCTGAGGACGACGCCGCAGGAGATGTCACCCTGGCTCGTCTTGACGCCCTGCAGCTTCCCGTCCTTGACGTCGAACCCGGTGACCTCGACCCCCTGGTGGATCTCGACGCCGCGACGGCCGGCCTGCTTGGCGTACCCCCAGACCACCGCGTCGTGCCGGATGATCCCGCCGGGTGGGTGGTAGAGCGCACCCTGGATCGGCCACGTGACGTCCTCGCCGATGTGGATCTGCGGGCAGAGCTTCTTCACTTCCTGACGGTCGATCACGCGACTGTCGATGCCGAGCAGCTTGTTGACCTCGGCACGCTCGTTCTGGACGACGAGCGAGCGATCCGAGTGAGCCAAGGTGAAATGGCCATGCTGGGAGAACATGACGTTGAAATCGAGGTCGGCGGAGAGCTTCTCGTAGAGCTTCACGCTCTCCGTGTAGAACGCCGCGCCTTCGGGCGTTCGGTAGTTCGAGCGGACGATCGTCGTGTTGCGCCCCGCCGCGCCCGAGCCGATGTAGCTCTTCTCGAGCACCGCGACGTCCGTGATGCCGTGGTGCATCGCGAGGTAGTACGCGGTCGCGAGCCCGTGCGAGCCGCCACCGACGATGACGACGTCGTAGTGCCTCTTCAGCGGGCCGGGCTGCCTGAGAATCTTCTTGCGGAGAAAGATGTCCTTCATGCGGCGTCCCCTCCGATCGCGTCAACGCCGACGGGGCCGCCGCCGAGTGCCGACGCGCGGTCGACGGCCACTTCCCATACGTAGTGGCCGAGCTCCTGGGGGCAGAGGATCCAGTACCCGTCGTCGCGCTTCAGGACGTGCCCCTGCACGTGGGCGATCTCGCCGCCGGAGGGAAAGTGGTGGATGTGCGTCATCCGGCGCAGGACCGTCTCCGCCTCGGGGCCGACGATCGCGATCACGGAGTAGGCGCCGGTGACGTCGAGCGCGAGTTCACACTCGCCGTGGGTCTGCACCCCGATCAACATCCCCGCCGTCTCCGAGGTCGGGCAGAGGATCAGGGCGCGACGTGGGGAGATCCGGTACCACGTGGCCCAGCTCGCGTGCGCGAACGACCATTCGGGCTTCGACGGGTCTGTCCGCACCTCGATCTTGCCGAGGTGCGAGAGGTCGGCAACGCCGACGGAGCCGCGACTCGACTCGCCGGGAATGGACACCGGCACGAGCCAGCCGTCGCGCTCCGTGAAGGCGGCGCCGAGATCGCGCTGCGCCCGTTCGATCGCCGACTTCGCGACGGGGTGGATGCCGCCACGGTCTGCGGCACCGTCGACGGACAGAAATGCGAGGCCGCTCACGATTTCACCTTCGTGCTCTCGGGGTCGTAGAACGGCCCGAGGCGCACGGTCATGGGGACGGATCGCCCGTTCACCTGCACGTTGAACGCTCCGCCGTCGACCGCGAGTTCGTTCGGCACGATCGCGAGCCCGATCACCTTGTCGAGTTCGGCACTCCGCCGCACGCTCGTCACGCGGCCGGCGGACTTGCCGTCGACGACGACCTGGCCGCCTTCGACGGGAATCGCGCCGGTCGGGCTCTCGAAGCCGACGAGCATCCACTTCAGACCCCGGTCGGCAACCTGCTGCGTCGCCCATTTGCCGATCCAGTCGAACTCCTTGTCGTTCTTGACGAGCCATGGCATTGCCGCCTCGTGCAGATTCGATTCCGAGTCGGTGTCCTGGCTCACGATCACGTGCCCCTTCTCGAGCCGCAGGATGCGCTGCGGTTCGAGGCCGAACGGCTTCGGATCGAGATCGCCCGCTTTCTCGAAGATCGTGTCCCAGACATGTTCTGCCAGTGGGCTCGGGAAGTGGAGCTCGTAGCCGAGCTCGCCGACGAAGCCGATGCGCAACGCGAGCGTCGGCACGCCGGCGACCGTCACGTGCTTGGCGTCGAGGTACGCGAAGCCTTCGCTGGAGAAGTCGTCCTCCGAGACCCGCTGCATGGCCTCACGGGCCTTCGGCCCGGCAACGTTGACGGCCGCGAGGGCGCCGGTCAGGTTGGCGAACTGGACGTCCATGAACCAGACGGCGTTCCACCAGGTGAACCACTGGTACACGCCGTCGGCACCGGTCGACGTCGCCGAGACGTAGAAGGCATCGTCGTCGATGCGCGCCACGACGCCGTCGTCCATGATCCGGCCCGCGTCGCCGGTCAGGACGCCGTAGCGCGTCCGGCCGACCTTGAGGTCCGAGAACCGGTTCGGGTAGACGCGATCGAGAAACGCACCGGCGTCGGGACCCTTGACGAGGATCTTGCCCAGCGTCGAGACGTCGATCAGGCCGAGCGCGCGGTGGACGTGCTGGGCCTCGGCGCCCGCGTCGGGGCCGTACGAGTGTGGACGCCGCCAGGCGCCGGTCCACATCATCGTGCCGCCCATGTCCTTGTGGCGATGGTGCAACGAGGTGCGCTTCCGCGGCTCCTGCGGCGGCCCGGCCAGCAGACCCATCGAGATCGGCGTGTACGGCGGTCGCGCCGTCGTCGTTCCGATCGTGTTCTCGTCGAGACCCGTCGTCTTGGCGTAGACGCGGATCGAGTTCGTGTGGCAGAGCCTGCCCTGGCAGGGGCCCATCGTCACGGTCGTGTAGCGCTTGGAGAGCTCGATCGAGTCGAAGCCCTCCGCGATCGCGTACTTGAGATCCTTCGTCGTCTGGTCTTCGCAGAAGCACACGAAGCACTTGTCGCCGCGGCTGTCGAGGATCGCGCTCGGCACCGCAGGATTCCCGACGTCACCAGTGACCGCGCCGACCGCCTCGACCTGCGCCGGGATGTCCGTCGGGACGAAGATCCCACGGCCGGCGTCGTACACGACACGCGCGCCCGCCTGCGCGAGCAGCTTGTAGTTCGGCTGCGGGCTGCCGGACATGACGACGAGGTCCGCTTTGGCGTAGCGGCCGCCGATCGCAACCTGCACGACCTTGCCGCCCTTGCCACGCGCCTCGACGGGTTGGCCCGGCGTCTCCCTGAAGTCGACGATCCCTGCAATCTCGACGCCTGCCCGCTCGAGATCCGCGGCCGCCTCGAGCCCGCGGTCGTCAACGGTGAGCACGACGGCTCGCTCGGCGGGTTTGATCGAAAAACCGTTCACGAGGCGCCGAGCCGCATCCGGCATCATCACGCCGACGAGATCATTGCCCGGGAAGACGAGCGGTTGCTCGATGATCCCGCTTGCGACGATGACGCGATGAGCGCGGAACTTCAGCAAGAGGTTCCCGTACGCGACGGGCACGAGGCCCTGTTCGAACAGCCCGATCGCAATCGCCGGCGCGAGCAACTCGACGCCTGCGGCGACAGCTCGATCTCGCAGCGCGGCCGCCGTTCCGATCCCATCCCGGTCGGCCAGGAGGGAGCCTCCCACGTCGTACCCCTCGTCGATCACGACGACAGACGCGCCGCCCGTGGCAGCCGCGATCGCGGCCTCGAGCCCCGCCTGTCCACCGCCGATCACTGCGACGTCGACGTGTCGATTCTCGACGTCGACCCGTTCCTTCCGGGATCCGTTCGGGTCGAGCGGGCCGAGGCCGGCGGCACCGCGGAGGAACTTCTCGTACAGCGGCCACAGCTTGCGGGGCCGAATGAACGTCTTGTAGTAGAAGCCCGGGGGCGTGAACGGCCCGCCGAGCTTGTCGGTGACCTGCATCAGATCGTGCTCGAGGGAACCGACGTAGTTCTGACCCTTGACGACCGCGCCGTCGCGCAGCGGCTCCGTGCAGACGCGGACACTCGGAATGCCGTCGACCGTCATCTGGCAGTTGGCGCAGTGGCCGGAGCAGCAGGCAAGACCACGCGGCCGGTGGTACTTGAAGCTCCGCGAGAAGACGCGCTGCCCCGAGGCGTAGAGCGCGGACCCGATCGTGTCGCCGGCGTAGCCCTGGAGCGTCTTGCCGTGGAAGGTGAACGAGAGCGGCTGCGAGCGGTCGATCCGCTCGCCTGGCTGCGCGGCCAGCCGCGTCATGCGCTCGGCTCCGGATGCCACGTCTTTTCGACCTCGTTGGTGTAGGTGTGCCGCTCGGCCAGGAACCAGTCCTCGCAGGTGCGGCAGAACCACCACTCCCGCTGCGTGCCCCAGACGTTCCGCCGGAAGTAGATGTACTCGTTCAACTCCCGTACCGTCGGCTCCGTGGCCGGCCTCCTCGTCGTCTCGCCGGCGCAGCGCAACTCCTGCACCTCGCGCGGGCCGCAGTTCGGACAGGTGACGAGCATCGACATGAGTATTTGCGCTAGACGGGATAGCGTGCTATCAGTGGCAACAGACTAGCGCGATGCCCCGTACCGGTCAACCTTCAACCCGAGACGTCGAGGCGACGGTTCGCGCCGTCGAGATCCTCGACGCCCTGGCCGACGGCGGCGAGCTCGGCACGACCGATGTGGCGCGGCGCACGGGCATCAGTGCGAGCACGGTCTCGCGGCAACTCGGCACCCTGACCCGGGCCGGACTCGTCGAGCACGTGACTGCGACCGGCCGTTACCGCCTCGGCGTGCGCACGCTGCGGTACGCGAACGCCGTGCTCGGCCGGCTCAACCTGCGCGACCTGGCCCGTCCTCACCTGGAATTGCTCGTGCGACAGGTCGGCGAGACGGCGACGCTCTCGATCCCCGGCGAGGGGGACGCGATCACGGTCGACTTCGTCCCGACCGATCGCTATCTCCAGGGCGTGACGCGCCTCGGCCGCCCGAGCGTCGGGCACGCCTCGTCGGCCGGGAAGGTCATGCTCGCGTTCGGAGACGTTCCGCTGCCGAAGGGGCGCCTGACGGCCTTCACGCCGCGAACGATCACCGAGCCGGCGGCGCTCGCGCGGGAGATCGAGGGCGTTCGGGCGCACGGCTACGCCGCCGCCATCGAGGAGCGTGAGGCCGGTCTCAGCGCCGTCGCCGCTCCTGTGTGGAACGCGAGTCGCACCCTCGCTGCCATCGTCGCTCTCCAGGGCCCGACGAGCCGCTTCGACGCGCAGGCGATCGTCGCCGCCGTGCCACTCCTCGTCGCGTGCGCGCGCGACGTCTCCGCTGCGCTCGGCTGGCACGAGTGATCCGGCCCGTTCGCGCCCACCTGTCCCGCCTCTGGCAATTGCCTCCCCCTATGGACGATACGGGCTTGACATCGACCCCTCCGCCAGCGTAGACACGGTGTGGCACGACGCGTGCTCCGTTCGTGCCATGTGTACGACCCTGCAATCCGAAACCAGAGGAGG
Source organism: uncultured Thermoleophilia bacterium (assembly GCA_963721955.1). GTDB lineage: Bacteria > Actinomycetota > Thermoleophilia > Gaiellales > Gaiellaceae > Gaiella. The sequence goes on from CAVRKG010000005.1 coordinate 374,323, forward strand.
CGCGCGTGGCTACCGATCTCGACCGATTCGTCGCAGCTGAGGGACGCGACGCCCTGATCGCAGAGGTGCGGCGCCGCATCGACGCCGAGGGCATCACCTACATCTACTACCAGTTCATCTCCGTCACGGGCCGAATCATGGGCAAGGGAGTGCCCGCGGCTCATTGGGAGAGCATGGCCGCCAAGGGGTTCCAGCTCGTCTACGGATCGACGGCGAACCTCTTCACCGACCGCCACGGCGAGTACATCGGCTACGGCCCGGAGGCGGCGGAGCTCGTCGGCATCCCCGAGCCCGAGACGTTCGAGGTGCTGCCATGGGACTCGAAGGTCGCGCGCGTGTGGTGCACGTGCTTCCGTAACCGCGAGGAGCAGAAGAACCCCGCCTCGTTCCTCACGTCCGACTGTCGCGGGAACCTGAAGCGCATCCAGGCCGATTTCGAGGCGGCAACCGGATACCACCTCCGCGCCGGCACCGAGCCGGAGATGATGTGGCTGAACATGAAGCCGGACGGGACGCCCGACGTCAGTGGCGTCACGAAGCCGTACTGCTACCACATCGACCAGTTCAGCGAGCTGCAGCCCATCATCCACAAGGTCGTCGAGTACGGGCAGGCGCTCGGGCTCGACATGATCCAGGGCGACCACGAGGACGCGCCGGGCCAGATCGAGCTGAACTTCAACTTCGACCGCGCCGAGCAGACCGCGGACAACCTTTCGACCTTCCGTCAGATCTGCCGGCAGGTCGGTCGCGAACTCAACGTCTTTCCCTGCTTCATGCCGAAGCCGTTCATGGGCGTCTCCGCGAACGGCTGTCACCACAACATCTCGCTCTGGCGCGGCGACGAGAACGCGTTCATGCCCGAGACGGCCGACCAGCGGCTCCCGAGCCAGGTCGGGCTGTGGGCGATCGGCGGCATCCTCGAGCACCTCGGCGCGCTCACCGCGATATCGTCTCCCACGGTGAACTCCTACCGGCGGCTCTGGGATACGGGCTTCTGGGCGCCGGTGTTCGCCGACTGGGGCTTCCAGAACCGCACCACCGCACTGCGGGTGTCGGCTCCCGGCCGCTTCGAATATCGCTCGGTCGACTCGGCCGTGAACCCCTACCTCTCAATGTCCGCCCTGATCATGGCCATGTGGGACGGAATCGACCGCAAGCTCGACCCCGGTCAGCCGGAGGAGCGAAACATCTACGCTGCTATGGAGGCAGGAAAAGAAGTCAAGAAGATCCCGATGACCTTCGGCGATGCCCTCGATGCCCTCGAAGCGGATGAGGTCGTCAAGAAGGCGCTACCAGGGGAGATGTACACCGTGTTCATGCACTACAAACGGGACGAGTGGGAGCGCTTCTGCGCCACCGTCACCGACTGGGACGTGAACGAATACCTCGACATCCTTCCTTGACCACGCAGCGGGGAATCCACAGGAGCGGAGTCCCCGCGCTCGTGCCGCCTCCGGCGGCAAGATCCCTGAAGCGGCCTGCTTCGCGGCCGGGCGAGGGACTGTCGGCAACATACGATCGAACTCAATTGGAGCCCGAATGACATGTGTGGAATAGCCGGAATCATCTACAAGGACGGTGAGCACCCGATCGGGACGGAGATGACACGGATGCTCCAGTCGATGAAGCATCGTGGTCCCGATTCGACCGGCTACGCCCTCTACGGCCAGCCCTCGAGCCTGGTGATCATGCGTTACAAGCTCGCCGACGCGAACACGCCCCGTGACTTCGAGTACGAGGATCGGTTGCGCCGGCATCGCGCGGAGGTCGAACGCCGCCTCGCCACGATCGGCGCACGTTATCAAGGAGCTCGACGAGGAAACCGATTACGCGTTCCGAGTCACGCTGGAGTACACGGGCGACCTCAAGCGCCTCGCAGACTACGTCGAGGACGTGCCCGACGTCGAGGTGCTCTCGCTCGGCTACTCGCTCGAGATCGTGAAGGACCTCGGCGACGCAGAGACGGTGGCCGGCGGTTATCACCTGAGCGACTTCAACGGGACGCACGCGATCGGTCACGTCCGCATGGCGACCGAGTCGGACGTCGACATTTCCGGAGCGCACCCGTACTGGGCGTATCCGTTCTCCGACGTCGCCGTCGTGCACAACGGGCAGCTGACGAACTACTTCCAGTGGAAGCGCCGGCTCGAGCGCTCAGGCCACCGGTTCCAGTCCGAGTGCGACTCCGAGATCATCGCGGTGTACCTGGCCGAGAAGATGAGCGAGGGAGCGTCGCTGGAGGACGCGATGCGGCAGAGCCTGGACGAGCTCGACGGCGTGTTCACCTACATCTGCGTCACGAATGACGCTCTCGGCGTCGCAAAGGACGAGATGGCCGCGAAGCCGCTCGTGCTCTACGAAGCCGACGATCTCGTCGCGCTCGCATCCGAGGAGGTTGCGATTCGCGCGATCATCGATCACGAGATCGACACCTACGACCCGTACGAAGGGGAGGTGCTGGTATGGCAGCGCTAGGGGAGCATGCGATCAGCTATGACGCGCGCGGCCTGGCGGAGCCCGATGCCGCCGTGCCGCAGGTCTCGGAGATCGACGGGACGTCGGCAGAGTTCGACGCACGCGACCTGACCACGCGCCAGATCAATCTCGAGCTGCGCTGGCTGATCAACGAGCAGGGGATCACCGACGTGATGGTGCGAAACCCGGGCTCGAAGCACTCGCTCGGGGTCGGCATCCTCACACGTTGCAGGATCACGTTCGACGGGAGCCTCGGATATTTCGGCTGCGGCATCATCGACGGCCCCGAGGTGCACATCAAGGGACGCGTCGGCTGGTCGGCGTGCGAGAACATGATGTCCGGCGTCGTCGTGATCGACGGAAATGCCGGGTCGCTCACAGGTGCCGCGTTCCGCGGTGGCGACCTCGTCGTCAAGGGCCAAGTCGGTGCGCGCACGGGCATCGACCAGAAGGGCGGCACGATCATCGTGCTCGGCACCGCGGGGTCGATGAACGGGTTCATGATGCAGCGGGGTCACCAGATCATCTGCGGCGACGTCGGTCACGGGCTCGGCGATTCGATGTATGACGGCACGATCTACGTGGGCGGCAAGGTGCGTTCGCTCGGGATCGACTGCGTGCCGGGCGAGTGGACCGAAGCCGACACCGAGTTCATCGAACGGAAGTTCAGGATCTACGACCTGGGCGCACCGCCGGAGCTGCAGAAGTTCGTCTGCGGCAAGAAGCTCTACAACTACGACAACCTCGAGCCGTCCGAGCGCAAGCTCGTTCTCTGATGAGCCTCGTCCTACTCCCACCGGAAACACCGGCGCGCAAGGCGCGCCGCTTCAGGATCACTTTGGTCAGCTGCAGCTGACCAAAGTGCAACCAACATCGAGCGCGGCGTTCCGCAACGATACGGTCCGGTGGATCGTTGCGGGACGCAGCGCTAGGAGTCACATGGCAGACGAGACAGCACCCAACAACAAGACCGTCCTCGGGCGTAGCCGCATCTTCACCCCCGAGGTGATGAACGACATCCACATGAAGGCCGAGCTCGGCCGCTACCGCATGCGCGGCTTCTCGATGTTCAAGCCGATCCCGCACTGGGACGAGCTCATGTTCATGCCCGGCACGCTCACACGATTCGTGATCGAGGGGTACCGCGAGAAGTGCGAGACGAAGACGATTCTCGGCGCCCGCTTCGCCAAGAAGCCGATCGAGCTCGACATCCCCGTCTACATCACCGGGATGAGCTTCGGCGCGCTCTCGCTCGAGGCGAAGATGGCCCTCGCGAAGGGTGCGTCGATGGCGGGTACCGCGACCTGCTCGGGCGAGGGCGGGATGATCCCGCCGGAGCGCGACTACTCCACGAAGTGGTACTACCAGTGCATCCAGAGCAGGTACGGGTTCAACCCGCACCACCTGATGCTCGCCGACGCGGTCGAGTTCTTCATCGGCCAGGGCTGCAAGGTGGGCCTCGGCGGGCACCTGATGGGCCAGAAGGTGACCGAGCAGGTGGCCGAGATGCGCTCGCTGCCCGCAGGCATCGACCAGCGCTCGCCCGCGCGTCATCCCGACTGGCTCGGCCCGGACGACCTGTCGCTCAAGATCCAGGAGATCCGGGAGGCGACGGACTACCAGATCCCGATCCAGCTCAAGCTCGGCGCCTCGCGTGTCTACGACGACGTGCGGATGGCGGCGAAGTGCGGGCCCGACATCATCTACCTGGACGGCGCGGAGGGCGGAACGGGTGCAGGGCCGCACATCGCCACCGAGGAGACGGGTATCCCGTTGATGGCCGCGATCCCCGAAGCGCGGCGGGCGCTCGAAGACGTCGGCCTCGCCGACGAGATCGACCTCGTCGTCGCGGGCGGGATCCGGAACGGCGGTGACATCGCGAAGGCGATCGCGCTCGGAGCGAAGGCCGTTGCGATCGGTCACTCAGCCCTGATGGCTCTCAACTGCAACAAGGAGATCGAGGGCGTCACCGACTACGAGGGCACGGTCGGAGTGCCGGCAGGCAGTTGCTACCACTGCCACACGGGTCGCTGCCCGGTCGGCGTCGCGACACAGGACCCCGAGCTCCGCAAGCGGCTGATCGTCGAAGACGCAGCCGAGCGGGTCTACAACTTCCTCCACACGCTCACGCTCGAGGTTCAGATGCTCGCGCGCGCATGCGGGAAGACCAACATCCACTCGCTCGAGCCGGAGGACCTCTGCGCGCTGACGGTCGAGGCGGCCGCGATGGCCAAGGTTCCCCTCGCCGGAACGAGCTGGATCCCGGGGGTCAGCGAAGAGAAGACGCTCGCGAAGATCGAGCGCATGCTCGAGAAGCACCTCGAGTATCCGATCGACTATCTGCCGAGCCACGCCGAGGTGACGCCGTGAGCGACAAGGCGCAACGCGACATCCAGTACAACGAGCCGGAGAAGATCACCGGGATCGACGCGGAGTTCCTCGCAGGGCACCGTTTCCCCTACCAGGAGGACATCTCCCTGGTCGAGGGCGTCGACCTGATGGCCTCGACCCCGGGGGGCGACATCAACTGGCTCGAGGACATCGAGCTGCTCCAGGAGGACGGCACGCCCGCCGTGTTCGACCGCTACTCGAACTCGTTCATCAAGATCTACTTCCCGATCCCCGCGGGACGGGAGAACGAGATCGCGCGGAAGGTGCTCATGACGCACCTGCAGACGGGCAACTCCTACGGGATCCAGTTGAAGGAGAAGCACTGCAAGTTCCCGCAGCCCGAGCTCGGACCCTGGGTCGAGGGCTCGAAGACGGTCGGTGCGAACTGGAAGGCCCCGGTACTCGAGGGCTGGGAAGCGCCGCTGCATTGAACGTCCTCGTCCTCCAGCACATCGCGTGTGAACCACCGGGCGTGTTCGAGGACGTGCTACTCGAGCGGGGTGCGCAGATCAGCCGCGTCGAGCTCGACGAAGGCGAAGCGCTGCCCGAGTGGCAGGGCTTCGACGCGATCATCGCGATGGGTGGGCCGATGTCGGCGACCGACGACGCCGACCTCCCGTGGCTGACGCCCGAGAAGCGGCTGATCGCCGACGCGGTTCGGGCCGGCACGCCGTACTGGGGCGTCTGCCTCGGGGTCCAGCTGCTCGCCGCGAGCCTGGGAGCGCGTGTCTACGCCGGAGACGAGCCGGAGGTCGGGCTGCTGCCGGTCGAGATCACGCCCGAGGGCCGCGCCGACCCCGTCTTCGCAGAGCTGCCGGAGGGACTCGTGACGCTGCAGTGGCACGGTGACACGTTCGACCTGCCCGAGGGTGCCGTGCGGCTCGCGGGCTCGCCTGCGTACGCAAACCAGGCGTTCCGGTGTGGCAACGCCTACGGCGTCCAGTTCCACCTCGAGGTATCGGACGAGATGGCAAGGGAGTGGGCGCGTGTACCTGCCTACGCCGCGTCGCTCGACCGTACGCTCGGCCCGGGCTCCTCCGGCCCGTTCCTTCGCTCGATCGAGGAGCGGTCGACCGAGATGCGCGGGAACGGGCGCCTGCTCTTCGAGCGCTTCCTCGACACGATCGTCGTGCCGGCACGCAATCTCGCCGCCGTCACCTGAGCCAGTCCGAATACCATGAGGTCAACAACGCGCCCGAGCTGGAGGTACTGATGTCAGAGAAGATGTGGGGAACCGAGCCGTTCTGGGGTCTCGGCTACGAATGGGATCCGGACTGGGTCCTGACCGACCGCCAGCAGGAGCTCCGCTCGACCCTGATCGAGCTCTGCGAGAAGGAGATGCGCGCCAACGCGAAGCGCTCCGACGACGAGCTCCTCTACCCGCGGCGCAACCTCGAGCTGCTCGGCGAGCACGGCTTCCTCGCTCTGACCGTGCCGGAGGAATACGGCGGCCTCGGTGAGAACCACGTGGCCTTCTCGATGACCTGCGAAACGATCGCGCGCTACGGCTGCGCATCGACGGCGATGTGTTACGTGATGCACATGGGCGCCGTGCAGGCGATCATGCTGCGCCCCACACCCGAGTTGGTCGACAAGTACATCCGGCCGCTCAACTCCGGCCTGATCGGAACGCTGTCGTACTCGGATCCCGAGACGGGATCCCATTTCTGGTACCCGGTCTCCTCACGGGCCGAGCGGAAGAACGGCGGCTACAAGATCAACAAGAAGGCCTCGTGGACGACGTCCGGCGGGTTCGCCGACTTCTATGTCCTTCAGACGACGAGCCCCGACTTCAAGGGCTACGACGACCTCTCGGTCTTCGTCGTCGACAAGGAGTACTGCGAAGCGCAACCGTCGCTGTGGGACGCGCTCGGACTCCGCGGCAACCAGTCGGGAGCGATCGCGTTCACGGACGTCGAGATCCCGGGCTCCCAGCTCGTCGGGCCGGAGGGCGACGGAGCCACGTCGAACGACGAGGCGGTCGACCCGTGGTTCCTGATCGGGTCGTCCTCGGTCTGGAACGGGCTCGCGCTCGGTGCGATCGACATCGCCAAGCGACACACGACCCGCAAGCGCCATGTCGACGTCGGCATGCGCGTCGCCGACTACCCGACGATCCAGGACTACGTCGGGCAGGCCGTGATGGAGACCAACGCGTCGCGCGTCTTCGTGCTCTCGGTTGCGCAGGCGTTCGACGGGGCGACGGAGAACAACACGATCACCCTCGAGCCCGGCGTGCTCGCGCGCGGCAACTTCCTCCACTGGGCGTGGCAGATCAAGTTCGTCGCCGCTCAGAACGTCGCCACCCACGTCGACAAGATGCTTCACGCTTGCGGCGGATCCGGCTACAAGCGTGACATGGAGCTCGAGCGGTATCTGCGCGACGCGAAGGCCGGCTGGGTGATGGGGCCGACGAACGAGGTGCTGCGCCAGTTCGTCGGCAAAGCCGTGCTGCTCGGCTTCGAGTCGCTCGACTACTGGAACCAGAGCTACAACCGGCGCGCGGTCGAGAACGAAGTGAAGAAGCTCGACGCCGCAGCCAAGCGGGAACTCGCGGAACAGCTCCTCACCGAGGCCGCGGAAGCGGAGTCGAAGGAGCCGGCGAAAGCGTAGTGGCGGTCACGCAACGCCCTCGCCTGCTCGTCCCGGGACTCGTCCCTCGCGATCCCACGCGTGAGACGTACCGCGTCCGGCCCGGAGGCACGACGTCGGTTCCTCTCCGGCCCGACGACCGGCTGACGGTTCGCGACGTCCACGGCGGGCAGCTGGCGCGGATCGTCGGGCTCGGCGGGCCGGGTGACGTCGCCGAGCTCTTCGGGCCGACCTCGCAGCCGGGTGCCGAGGAGACGTTCCGCGCCGACCGCGACGTCCTCGTCGAGGTCTCGGCACCGGCCGGGGCGCCGGTCGTCGAGGGCGGTGTCCCCGCCTCCGACCTGCAGCTCGAGATCACGCGAGCCCAGCCGACAACGGCCGGCGACGAGCCACGACTACCCGACCCGCTTGCCGACCCGCGGCTCGACTTCCAGGTCGACCGCGCCTCGGCGCTCGCCTACGAGGTCAAGGCGGGCGAGTACATCCAGGTGATCGACGTGCAGGGCCGACAGTGCTCGGACTTCCTCGCCTTCAGCGCCCCGAAACTGCAGGATGGGAAGGAGCGGGGTCTCGACTCGACGGCAACGCGGTCGCTGATGGGGAATGCGTACCCCGCGCCCGGGCTCCACTCGAAGTTCTTCGACCACGACCTGGAGCCGCTGATCGAGGTCGTCCGCGACACCGTCGGTCGTCACGACACGTTCGGGCTCGCCTGCACTGCGAAGTACTACGAGGACATGGGCTACTTCGGGCACATCAACTGCTCGGACAATTTCAACACGCAGCTCCAGCCCTACACCATCGAGCCGCGCAAGGGCTGGCCCGCGATCAACTTCTTCTTCAACACCGCCTTCGACGCCGACAACCAGTACGTGGTCGACGAGCCCTGGTCGCGACCGGGCGACTACGTGCTCCTGCGCGCGATGACAGACCTCGTCTGCCTCTCGAGCGCTTGTCCCGACGACATCGACCCGGCCAATGGGTGGAATCCTACGGAGGTGCACGTGCGCGTCTATCCGGCCAAGGAGCGGTTCTCGAAGGCGATCGCGCACCGGGTGACCCCCGGCGCCGAGCCGAAGTTGACGAAGGAAACCGGCTTCCACACGAGGACGTCGGCGCTCACGAGCCGCTTCACCGAGTACAACGGCTACTGGCTGCCGACGTCGTACGACAACCTGGGCGCAGTGGCCGAGTACTGGGCGTGTCGTGAACAGGCGGCCGTCATGGACCTCTCGCCGCTGCGCAAGTTCGAGATCCTCGGCCCGGACGCCGAGGCGCTGATGCAAGGCACGATGACCCGCGACATCCGCCGGCTCGCGGACGGCCAGGTGGTCTACACGGCAATGTGCAACGAGACCGGGGGAATGCTCGACGACGGAACCGTGTTCCGGCTGGCGCAGGACAACTTCCGATTCGTCGGAGGAGCCGAGTACGACGGTGTCTGGCTCCGCGAGCAGGCCGAGCGGCTCGGGCTTCGCGTCTGGGTGAAGGAATCGACCGACGACCTCCACAACATCGGCGTCCAGGGACCAGCGTCGCGCGAGATCCTCTCGGACGTCGTCTGGACACCCCCGTCCCAGACGCCGTTCGCGGAGCTGAAGTGGTTCCGGTTCTCGGTCGGTCGCCTCGGGGGGCCGCAGGGCCTGCCGTTGATCGCGTCGCGCACGGGATACTCCGGCGAGCTCGGATACGAGCTCTTCTGCCATCCCGACGACGCGCCGGCGCTCTACGACGCGGTGATGACCGCAGGCGCCTCACACGGCATCACCCCACTCGGTCTCGAGGCGCTCGACATGCTGCGGATCGAGGCCGGGCTGATCTTCGCTGGATACGAGTTCGACGACCAGGTCGATCCGTTCGAGGCCGGGATCGGCTTCACGGTGACCCCCGACAAGGAGGACGACTTCGTCGGCCGCGACGCGCTGCTCGAGCGCCGTGCTCACCCACAGCGGACACTCGTCGGCCTCGAGCTCGAGGGCAACGAGACGGCGGGGCACGGAGACTGCGTCCACGTGGGACGCTCGCAGATCGGTGTGGTCACGAGCGGCACGCGGTCACCGATCCTGAAGAAGAACGTCGCGCTCTGTCGCATCGCGGTGCAGCACGCGGAGGTCGGCACGGAGGTCGAGGTCGGGAAGCTCGACGGTCATCAGAAGCGCATCCCCGCGACCGTCGTCCGAACGCCGTTCTACGACCCCGAGAAGCTGCGGCCGCGTTCGTGATCGACGACTTCTCCCCGGAGCAGATCGCGGGCTTCGACGAGGACGGCTTCCTGATCGTCGAGGAAGGGCTCGTCTCCGACCGTGCGCTCGAACTGCTGCGCGCGCGCTACGAGCCGCTGTTTCAGGGCGTGTACGAGACGGGGATCAAGCCCGACGAGGTCAACTGGGTGCCGGGGCGAGATCCGGAAGACCGGACACGGCAGATCTGCAACGGCTGGAGGGCGGATACGGTGATCGCGGCTCAGGTGCTGTCGGAGCGCACGGGGCGTCTCGGGGCGCAGCTCGGGCGCTATCGCGGGACGCGCATCCTGCAGGACAACGTCCTCTGGAAGCCACCGGGAACGAAGGCGATCGGCTTCCACCAGGACTCGTCGTACGCCGACTACCTCGTCCCGGCGGAGATGCTGACGTGCTGGATCTCACTGCACGAGACGACGGCCGACGCCGGTCCGATCGAGTACGTGCGAGGCTCCCACCTGTGGCCCAAGTCGCCGCCCGAGCGCTCACAGTTCCACGCACCGGAGGACTGGACGGCGCCGGCCCGGAATGCGGCTCCCGAGGGAGCGGAATTCGAGATCGTGCCCGTGGTCGTCAAGCCGGGCGGTGGGTCGTTCCACCACGGCCTCACCTGGCACGGCTCGGCCCCGAACACGAACGCGAGCGTGCCACGAATGGCGCTCGTCACGCACATGCTTCCCGTCGAGGCACGGTTCCACGAGTCGAACGTCGACCTCGTCTACTCGCGGTACAAGCGCCACGGTGACCTGTCGCTCGACGAGTCGTTCTTCCCGGTGCTGTGGGACGACACGGGCTACCGGACGCCCTGGCTCGTCTCATTGCCCGCCATCGACTGACGGAGCCTCGCGGCAGGCAACCCGGACGTCCGGCTGAAGCCGGACATCCACCCGCCGGCGCCCGGACATCCACCCCGCCGGTGCCCGGCGTCAGCCGGCAGCTATCCACCGCGTCGGTGCCCGGCTTCAGCCGGGCGCCGGAGTTCCAACGCGACCTCCGGTCGAGCGCAGCTATCCACCCCGCGGTGCCCGGCTTCAGCCGGGCGCCGGGGTTGACAGCCCTCCGGCACGGGAGCCGTCGACGCCGGGCTCCGTCAGCCCGTCTCGCGAAACCGCGCCGCCAGGATTTCGAGCAGGGCGATCGCCGCGCGGGGGGCCTCGGCGAGGGCTTCGAGCAACTCCGCGCGCGAGACGACGACGCACGTCGTCTCGGCCTCCGCGCTGATCGTCGCCAGACGGCCGGCGCTGGGGTCGAGCACCTCGATCTCACCGATCAGCGCGCCCGTCCCGAGCACGAGGTTCCTGCCGGGTCGCTCCACGCGCACCGAGCCGGAGGTGACGAGCATGAGCGTGTCGGACGCCTCGCCTCTCGACATCAGGACGTCGCCGGCAGCGAAACGAACCTCACGACCACGTCGGAAGAGCTCGTCGAGTAGTTCTCGCGGAAGCCGCGAGAACGCATCCGGCTCTCCGAGCATCCGTTCATAGCGCCCACCGTGGAAGAGCAACGGCTCCCCTTCGCCGTACCGGGCGTACTCGACATGGCCCAGGAAGAGCGAGTGGTCACCGCCCCAGTACGAGCGGACGACCCGCGCGACGAGGTGCGCGAGCGCCCCCTCGACCAGGGGCGTCTCTCGCACGACGACGAACTCCGGTTCGACCCCGTCGGTCCCACGCCGGGCAAATCTGTCGGAGAGATCGCTTTGCCCCTGGGCGAGCACGCTGACGCCGTACCGCGTTCCCTCGTGCAGCATTCCGCACATCCTGGCCCGGCGGTCGAGGGAGATCAGCACCAACGGGGGCCGCAGCGACACCGACATGAAGGCGTTGGCAGTCATGCCGTGCACCTGCTCGCCGACCCTCGTCGTGAGAACCGTGACACCGGTCGCAAACATCCCGAGCGTGCGGCGGAATGCAATCGCCGGGTCGCCTTCGAGGTCTCCGACGTCGATCTGCTCCGAATCCGGCACATCGTCGAAAGCCGAGTCGCCGAGGCCCTCGAGAGCACCGGGCGCGAAGCCCCCGGGAAGGACGATCTCGAACTCTGCGGGAGGTGGGACGTCGGCGCTCATGGGCGGATTGTGTCACGCGCTCGGCGAGATCCGGCGACCTCTATGGGACGCCAAGCGGTTCGCCCACCGCATGATGGGTCACAATCACTACGAAGGGTGTTCGCGACGAGTCGTTCACGCCGATGATCTGGAGTAGAGATGACTGAAAGAGGACATGAGTTCGGTTGATCCGATCACCGCGACGTTTTCGATGCCGTGCCCGACGCATGGAACGGCCCGTGTGCCCCTGTCGCGTTTTCTCGTGCTGGATCGGATTCCCGGCGCCGCCCACCCCGCGGTGTACCGCATCTCGTTTGCCTGCCCGTGCGGCGACGAGCACGTCGCGCTCGTGTCACATGACGTTCTCGACTGGGGCACACTCGGCCTGCGCGTCGAGCAGACCTTCGTCAACCTGATGACGACGCAGCAATGCAACCTTGCCGAGGAGTTGGCATCGGTCGCAACGGCGCGGATACTGCAGGGTGACTGGCCGTGGAGCTTCTTCTGCTATCTCGAAGGTCGGCCCCGACCCGTGACACCGTCGTCCTTCCGACTCGTCGCGTCAGGGGAGCGCTCGGTCGGCATCGCCGTGCACTGCCCTGCCTGCGGCGCCGTCTCCGTCAACCTCGTCAGTCACGCCCATGTCGACGTGCCGTTCGCCCACGACACCGACGTCGCGGTCGTCCCGCACGTCTTCGCAGAGGACATCGTGCGCACGGCCGACGCGTTTGCAGCCGTTCTCGCGTCGGACGAGTTCGACGAGCACCGGCTCGCCTGGTAGTACCGGCCGGCGGGGCGCCGCAACGCGGGACCCCGCCGGCCGAGAGTCTCGGCGCGCTAGCCGCGAGCGGCTATGTGGCCGCGCCCGGCGTCTTCGGGGTTTCCTCGCGCCAGTGCGGCATCTCGCCGTCCTGCACGATCCGGCGGAAGAAGAACAGCAGCAGCCCGATCGCGAGCACCGAGACGCCGATGATCTTCTCCTTGGTACCGCCGTAGCCGCCGGCGGCGGTCTGGAACCAGCCGAAGCCGACGATCGTGAGCACGAGACACCACACCGAAAGGATTCCTGCGATCGGCGTCCAGATCGGGCCGAGTTTGATCGGCCGCGGCCAATCGGGTCGATCCCGTCTGAGCAACACGTAGCCCGAGAGGGCAAACATGTGGGCTGCGACGTAGCCGAGATTCGAGGCGGCGAGGATGCCGAAGATGTTCCCGACGAGGAGCACGAAGAGGATGTTGACGACCATGTCGACGGTCATCCCGTTCCCCGGAACGTGGAACCTGTTCAACGTTCCGAGCTGCTTGATCGTCATCCCGTCACGCGAGATGCCGAAGAGCGCACGTCCTCCGTCGGCAGTGGCCGAGTTCATGCTGATCACGAAGCTTGCGACGAGACAGACCACGAGCACGTCCTTGATGAAGCCCGAGTCCGTCCCGAGAATCGTCAGCATGCCACCGACGTAGTCGAAGCCGGCGACGGACTCCGCACCGGCGCCACCGACGAACGCGATCGGAAGCATGATGTAGACGACGAGCGAGAACAGTGCGGCCGAGCGAAGCGCGAGCTTCGTGTCGCGCACCGTGTCCTTGTATTCGGGCGCGAACGTCGCACACACGTCGACACCCCAGGCAGACCAGCACATCAACCACAACCACACGAGCGCGAGCTGGAGGCCACCCCAGGCCTGCCCCGAGTCGCCGAGCGTGTTGGTCAGGTTCGCGCTGTCGAACGACCCGTTCAGGAACGGGTAGATCATCATCACGAAGAGCGGGACCATCAGCAGGACGCCCGCCACATACCCGAACGTGACTCCGACGCGGGCCCCGTAGACGTTGAAGATCCAGACGGCGAGGATCAGGCCGATCGCGATGAGCGCGGGAAGGCCGACCTCGGTGAGGCCGAACATCGAGAAGTACCCGTCACCCGCGAGATAGCTTCCGCCCGGTTCACCGGAGAACCATGCCCCCTGGACGATCGAGCCGATGAAGAGACCGAAAACGGACAACACGACGGACCAGCCCATCCAGTAGCCAAACGTCGCGACGGGGCCGATCAAGCGTCGTGTACTTCCGCCATGCCTCGTGCGCGTAGAGCGCGAGTCCGCCCGACTTCTCGGGGAACATGGTCGCGAGTTCCGAATAGATCGTGTTGATGAAGACGGCCACGACGGCGGAGATACCCCACAACAGCGCGGCTCCCCAGCCGCCGAGGTCGCCGACCGTGTAGCCGAGTGAGCCGAGCAGGAACCCGGGATTGGCGAGTGCGATCACGAACCCGTCGTACCAGCGGAGCGTCTTGAGGAGCTGTTGTTCCTGGACTACTGCTGTGGCCACAATCAACCTCCGTCGGGGATATGTGAATAGACGCGGGCGAACCCGTTGGGCGCGAACGTACCACGCTGCGCGGACGATTCCTAGCAGCGACGGTGGTGCCCAGAGGCCCCCTGGGTCGGGACGCTACGATCGCAAGGTGCGTTCCCCGCTGATCACGATCACCTGCGACTGCGGCGAGGAGGCCGACGTCGCCTACGGGGACAAATGGACATGCGCCTCCTGCTCGAGGACATGGGATACGGCGCAGATCCCCTCGGCCGAGTACGACGTGCTCCGCCGGGGTGTCAGCCGATACCGGTTGCTCGCGCTCGGGCCACCGCTCACCCTGGCGGCCGTTCTCGTCCCGCTCGCAGTCGTCGCGGGCCTCGAGTTCGCGCTCCTGCTGTTCGTACTCGTGATGGCCTGGGGGCTCCTCGTGATCCCCCAACTGCGGCGGCGCGCCAGCACACATATCCGGACGAGCACGAAGAGCTGGAAGCTCCGCCCGGAGTAGCGATGCTCGGAACGCGACGTACCCGAACGAGCGCAGACATCCCGATCGTCTCGGGCAGCCGCCCTGTCATGCTCGTCACCTTCGACGTGCCGTTCGAGACCGAGGCGACCGAGCTCGCCGTCGACGCCGCCGTCGAGTCCGGGCAGAGGCTCATCGTCGTCAACGTGGCCGAGGTCCCGCTCGGGCCGATCTCCCTCGCGATGGGGTACGAGTATCTCGGTGTGGACGAGGTCGAGGATGCGCTGCAGGCGCCTGCAGCGCTCGCTCACTCCCTCGCCGTCGAGGTCGAACGTCTGCGGCTGTGCAGCCCCCGGCCGATCGAGGCGCTGCTCGAGCTCGTCGCCGAGCGGGCGCCTGGGCTCCTCGTCGTCGGCCCCGATCGCGAACGGCTCAAGCGCAGGACGTACGCCAAGCTGACGAAGCGGATCCGCGAGCGGGCTACGTGCCTCGTCTGGCTCCCAGCCTGACGTCAGGCATCGCGCCAGCCGAGCGCCCGCGAGACCGCGCCTGCGTGCTCGAGCAGGAGCGGCACCGATGCACGCGCGGCGCGCACGTCGAATCGGGACGCCGGCCCCTGGATGCCGACGATCCCGAGAAGGTCGCCCCTGCTGTCGCGGACGGGCGCGGCGACGGCCGCGAGCCCTTCCTCGCGCTCCTCTCTCGCCTCTGCGAACCCGCGCCGCCTCACCCGCTCCAGTTCCCGTACGAGCCGCTCGCGCGTCGTGATCGTGCGTGCCGTGAACGACGGAAACGGTTCCGCGGGGAGCTCCACGGTTCCGAAGGCGAGCATCACCTTGCCCGCGGCGGTCGCATGCCCGACGCTCGGACGACCGAGTTGCGCGACGCTCTGGACGACGGATGAGCTGTGCTCGAAGTCGATCGTGACCGCGTCGTGCTCGCCGGGCGCCGACAGCGTCGCCGTCTCGCCCGTCGCCCGGACGAGCGCCTGCAGGTGCGGCCTCGCAAGCGCGCGAAGGTCGAGGCGGCCGAGGACGGCGTTCCCGAGCTCGACGAGCCGGAGCGCGAGGCGGTAGCGACCCGTCTCGGGGACGTGCTCGACGTACCGCGCCGAGGCAAGCGTCGCGAGGAGGCGCGACACCGTGCTCGGGTTGATCCCCGTGCGACGCGCGATCTCGTTCGTCCCTTGCGCCTCCCCGTCGGCCAGGACGTCGAGAACCGCAAACGCGCGCTCGACGGCAGCGACATGACGAACGGCTGGTTGTCCGGTGCGTCCCATGGTATTCTCGACCCAGAACTATTTTGACACGCCATTGCCCGGGAGGCAATTGAAATGATACCAGCTTCAGCCCGCTTCGTCGTCGTCGGCGCCGGCATGCACGGCCTCTCGACCGCCTACCACCTCGCCCTCGAACTCCGCGCGCGCGGTCTCGGCTCCGGCGCGGACGTCACCGTGCTCGAGAAGTCGACCCCGGGCGCCGGGGCGACCGGAATCGCCTGCGGCGTCGTCCGCAACAACTACTTCCAGCCCGCGATGAGCGAGCTCATGCAGGCGTGCGTCGAGGTATGGGAGTCGGATCCGGAGGCCTACCACTACAACGGCGTCGGCTACATCGCGCTCGGCCCGCAGGTGCAGGAGGACGACCTCACGGCCGTCTTCGAGCGCCACCAGCGCATCGGCTACCGCTCCGACCTCTACCTCGGCGAGGCGGAGGTCGACGCGCACATGAAGGAGCTGTTCCCGGACTGGCGCGCGAAAGGCGTGACCGTGTGCCTCCATGAGCACCAGGGAGGTTTCGCGTTCAACGTCGAGTCCGTGATCGGGCTGCGCGACAAGTGTCTGGCCGAGGGCGTCCAGATCCACTCCAACACGGAGGTGACCGGCTTCGAGTTCGGCACCGACGACAGCGTCACCGCCGTCGCCACCGACAAGGGGACGATCGCCGTCGGCGAACAGGTCGTCGTCGCACCCGGCCCGTGGGCGAAGCGCTTCTGGGGCATGCTCGGCTTGCCGATGACGATCGACATCCATACGCCCTCGGGCGATGTCGCGCGCGACCAGCCGATGTGGACGTACTGGAACCTGCAGGAGGGCGAGATCACCGTCGACCCCATGATGTTCGACACCGCCGACGGCGGCGCACCGCCCGTCATCCACCTCGACACGGACGCGCCCCTCTACACCGACGACGGCGAGCTCATCACCGACGAGCTGTGGGGGATCTATTACAAACGCGACCGTCACGGCGTCCAGGGCGGCGCCTCACCGCTCACGGTCGACGGGGACGTCGAGCTCGACCCCTATCCCTCCACGACGAACGTCGACGACAGCTTCCCCGACATGTGGTGCGCCGCGCTCTCGCACGCGATGAGCCGCTTCGAGGGGTGCCGCGCGCTGTACAAGCAGGCGCGCTCCGGCGGCGTGGGATCGTTCACCGCCGACAACTTCCCGGTGTTCGACTACCTGAAGCCGAACGTGTACGGGATCCTCGATTCGAACCACGGGTACAAGATGATCGGGGTCGGCAAGGAGGTCGCCCGCGTCCTCTGCGGCGAAACTGCGCCGTTACTGACGCCGTTCCGCTTCGAGCGCTTCGCGACCGGCGATCTGCATCCGGTCTCGAACTCGCCGTATCCATGGTCCTAGGAGCCTGGTGATCCCGGTTCGACACTAGACACTTGCGCCGGCACGCCCACTCGCGGAGGATGGTCGTGTGCTCATCATTCTCCTCCTCGGCTTTGCGCCGTTGCTGATCCTGATCACGCTGGCGCTGGCGCTGTACCTGACCGTGATCGAACTGCGCGAGTTGCAGCCGCATTACCTGTGGTGGTTCTGGTGGCTGCTGCTCGTGCTCCTGACCCATTTCGTCGGCTACCTCACCCTCCGTGTCTACGCCTTCATCCAGCGCCGACGAACCGCCAGCGCGTAGCCGCGATCTTCGCGATCGCCCGTATGGGCGCATCGCGATCATCCTGGTCGTGCTCGTCCTCGCGGGCGTATCGGCCCGGTCGTGCGGCAACGACGATTCGGCCCTCTCGCAAGCCGAGGCGATCGAGGCGGCGCGAAGCGTCCTCGTGTTCAAGGAGGAGCGCGTGTTGACGCGCTACCTCAACCAGGGAATCCCCCCGAAGGGGACGTGGATCGTGTCGTTCTACCAGGGTTCGACCACGAAACCCGTGGTCGCCCAGACCGTCATCGTCGACGCCGAAACAGGTCGAATCATCGACGACGGCCGCTGACCGGTCATGTAGGTAGTCCACACATCCGAGCACGCAAGTCCGGCCACGTTGAACATGGATCGGGTGAACGCAGCCTCGTACGCTCTCGTCACAATCGCTTCCAGGCTCGGCTGAGGAGGGTGGCATGACCTTGTCGTTGTTCAACTGGCTGTTCGCGGATATGGCGTCCGACATCACGGCGCTGCAGGAGCAGGCCAGGCTCGACTCCCAGATCCTCGGCGAGATGTTCTACTTCTGGACCGTCGTCGTCATGTGGCTGATCCACGCCGGCTTCATGGCCTACGAGGCAGGTGCGGCGCGCCGGAAGAACGTGATGGCGACCGCGATGAAGAACATCCTCACGATCGCCATGGTCACCCCGACGTTCTACTACTTCGGTTGGTACATCTACGGGTGCATGGAGGAGGGCTGGCCGAAGAGCGGCCACGCGAGCCCTGATGCGTTCCCGGGCTTCTGTGGACTGACGGCGCCCTGGAGTTCCGGCATGGGCCCGAACCTCTCCGACCACATCAGCGGCGTCTTCTTCCTCGCCTTCCTGCTCTTCTCGTGGACGACCGGCTCGATCATGTCGGGTGCGGTGATCGAGCGGATCCGGCTGTCGGCGTACCTCATTCTGACCGCTCTGCTCGGCTCGGTCGTGTGGATCCTCGACGCGGCCTGGGGCTGGAGCTCGGGCGGCTGGCTGACGACACGGTTCGGCTTCCACGACGCGATCGCCTCGGGTGTCGTCCACGGCGTCGCGGGCCTCTTCGCCCTCGGCGTGCTCATCAACCTCGGACCACGGATCGGGAAGTACGACATCAAGGGCAGAGCCAGGACGTTCAGAGGCCACAACCAGCACCTCACGCTGCTGGGGTTGATGCTGATCTTCACGGGCTTCTACGGCTTCTACGCGGCCTGCCTCGTGATCCAGTCGACCGTCTTCCCCGGCTGGCTCAACATCTATCTCTCCCCGTCCACCCTCGGCGCGATCGCGTGGGTGATCACGATCGGCTTCGCCGGCGGGTTCACGGGCGGATTCTTCGCGAGCAAGGGCGATCCGTTCTGGACGCTGTCCGGCGGCCTGGCGGGCGTCATCGCCGTGTCGGCCGGCGCCGACGTGTACCACCCGTCGCTCGCCTACCTGCTGTCGTTCTCCGGCGGGATCGTCGCCGTCTGGGCCGGCAGGTTCCTCGAGGAGCGACTGCGGCTCGATGATGCCGTCGGAGCGATCGCTGTGCACGGAGTCTGCGGCTTCTACGGCGTGCTCCTCGTCGGGATCTTCGCGGGTGGCTACCCGACGGGGATCAACAACATCGAGACCTCGCTCGGCGGCCAGCTGATGGGGATCATGACGTTCATCCCCCTCGCATTCCTGCCCGGATACTTCGCGAGTCTCGCGCTGAAGAAGCTGAACCTGCTCCGTGTTCCGCCGGAGGTCGAACTGGCGGGCGAGGACGTGGCCGAGTTCGGTCAGGACTTCTTCCCCGAGTTCGAATCGGTGCGCGAGCGCATCGTCAGCCCGGACGGCGAGATCGAGGATGCGATGCCGATCCTGCTCGATTCCTACAACCGGTCGTCCCACGGCAAGCAGCCCGCGGCCGCCCGCGCCGACAGCTAGAGAGGAGACGCGATGTTCGACGCATTTCCGTACGACTCGTGGGACGGCGTGACCGGCGACTTCTGGACCTACGGCGGCGCCGGCTCCACCGGTACGTGGATCCTGACGATCCTCGGGATCGCGCTGATGGTCATGTCCCTCATCGGTTTCGTCCGGCAGGAGACACGCAGGCTCGAGCGCGCGGCCGCCCGCGTCCGCAGCAACGGCTTGCTGGCTCGAGACGCAACCCACGACACCGACGAGCGAGTAGGAGGCACGATGGCAGGCAAGCAGATCGAGTTCCCGCCGGAGCAGACGAACGACAAGCGGGTGGCGCCGTTCATGCTGGCGCTCAGCGTCGTCTGCATCGTGATCGTCGTCGTGATGCTCCTCGCAGGCGCCGAGGGCTCGTTCATCGGACCCTGGTAGAGCCGTAACGCCCGGCGGGCCGGACTAGATCGGCTCGCCGGTGAGACCCGGGATCCAGTTCGTGCCCGCCAGCGGCACCCGCGCCATCGCGGCCGCCTCGATCGTCAGCGCGACGAGGTCCTCGGGCTCGAGGTTGTGCACGTGTGACTTGCCGCACGCCCGCGCGAGGGTCTGGGTCTCGAGAGTGAGCACGCGCAGGTAGTTCGCCACCTTGCGGCCGCCGAGCTCCGGATCGAAGCGGGCGGCGAGCTCGTCGTCCTGCGTCGAGATCCCTGCCGGGATCACGGCCCGCCTGCCAGTCGTCGTAGTAGCCTGCCGAGCTGCCGATCTTGCGGTACTCGGTGTCGTACTCGGGGCTGTTGTCTCCCATTGCGATCATCGCAGCCGTCCCGATCGAGACGGCGTCGGCTCCGAGCGCGAGCGCCTTCGCGACGTCTGCACCGCTGCGAATCCCTCCCGAGACGATCAGCTGCACCTCCCTGTGCATCCCGAGTTCCTGCAACGCCTGGACGGCGAGCGGGATCGCACACAGCGTCGGGATGCCGACGTGCTCGATGAAGACATCTTGCGTCGCCGCCGTGCCGCCCTGCATCCCGTCGACGACGATCACATCTGCGCCGGCCTTCACCGCCAGTTGCACGTCGTAGTACGTCCGCGTCGCTCCGACCTTGACGAAGATCGGCTTCTCCCAGTCGGTGATCTCGCGCAGCTCGCCGATCTTGATCTCGAGGTCGTCGGGCCCCGTCCAGTCCGGATGGCGGCAGGCGCTGCGCTGGTCGATCCCCTTCGGTAGGTCGCGCATCGCCGCCACGCGGTCCGAGATCTTGTGGCCGAGGAGCATCCCACCGCCTCCGGGCTTCGCACCCTGGCCGACCACGACCTCGATCGCGTCGGCCTTGCGCAGGTCGTCCGGATTCATCCCGTACCGCGAGGGCAGCAACTGGTAGACGAGCAGATTCGAGTGACCGCGCTCCTCGGGTGTCATCCCACCGTCGCCCGTCGTGGTCGAGGTGCCCATCTCCGTCGCGCCGCGGCCCAGTGCCTCCTTCGCAGGCGCGGACAGAGCGCCGAAGCTCATGCCGGCGATCGTGACCGGGATCTTCAGCTCGAGGGGCTTCTTCGCAGAACCGTGTGCCGAGGGTCACGTTCGTGTCACAGCGCTCGCGGTAGCCCTCGAGCGGGTAGCGCGAGACGCTCGCCCCCAGGAACAGGAGATCGTCGAAGTGGGGCAGCTTGCGCTTCGCCCCGAAGCCCCGGATGTCGTAGATGCCCTCTCGAGCGGCACGCTGGATCTCGGCGATCACGTTGCGGTCGAACAGAGCCGACTCGCGCAGTCCGGGCTGCCAGCCGTTGCTCATCAGTAGGCCCCCGCGTTGTCGATCGTGAAGTTGTAGAGCTTGCGCGCCGAGCCGTAGCGGCGGAACTCGCTCGGATCGACGTCGTCGAAGCCGCTGCGGTCGAGCAGTTCACGCACTTGCGCGAGGTGCTCGTCTCGCATCTCCTTCTCGACGCAATCGGCTCCCAGCCCTGCGACGGTGCCACGCACGTAGAGACGAGCCTCGTAGATCGAGTCGCCGAGCGCATCTCCGGCATCGCCGCACACGAGTAGGCACCCCGTCTGCGCCATGAATGCACTCAGATGGCCGACCGACCCGCGAACGGCGATGTCCACGCCCTTCATCGAGATGCCGCAGCGTGCAGCAGCGTCCCCGTGGACGACGAGAAGGCCGCCATGCGCCGTCGCGCCTGCAGACTGGCTGACGCTGCCCTCGACGACGACCGTCCCCGACATCATGTTCTCGGCGATCCCGGTGCTGGCGTTGCCGTGCACCGTCACGCTCGCGTGCTGGTTCATCCCGGCGCAGTAGTAGCCGACGTGCCCGTCGATCTCGACCTCGAGCGCGGCGTCGAGGCCGCAGGCGACCGCGTGGGCGCCCTTCGGATTCGTGATCCGCCATCTGCGCGGGCCGTCACCGGAGCGGGCGACGTCGTGGAGACGTTGATTCAGCTCGCGCAGAGGTGTGACGGCAAGATCGACGACCTCCGCCTCGAGCGTCGCGCTCATGCGACCGCAGCCCTGTCCCAGACGTAGACGATCCCGGGCTCCGGCTCCCACATCCGCGCGTCGTCCGCGCCCGGAAGCACGGCGATCGCGTGGTACTCCGAGGCCATCGCGACCCACTCGTCGGTCTCGGCGAGCACGGCCGGCTTGCAGGCGATCGGGTCACGAAGGACGGCGAATCCATCCGCGGTGCCGACGGCAAACGTGTAGAAGCCGTCGAGATCCTCCAGGCATCCCTCGAGCGCCTGCTCGAGGGTCGCGCCCTCGCGCAGCCGCCACTCGAGATAGCCCGGCGGCGACCTCGGTGTCGTTCTCGGTCTGGAACTCGATCCCCTCGCGCCGGAGCGCACGCCGGAGCGTGTTGTGGTTCGAGAGCGATCCGTTGTGGACGAGGCACAGATCGAGTCCGGTCGAGAACGGGTGGGAGCCTTCGGTCGTGACGCGACTCTCGGTCGCCATCCTCGTGTGACCGAGCGCGTGGCTGCCATGGAGGTTCGCGAGCTCGAAGGTTTCGGAGAACACCTCCGGCAGCCCGACATCCTTGTAGATCTCGATCACACGGCCCGCGCTCATCACGCGAAGATCGTCGCGCGCCGCCCTGACCCGCGCCTCGGCCTCTGCGGCCTCGGTCGGAACGACGACGACCCCGTGGCTCGCGCGTACCGAATCGACCTCGCCGCCGATGCTCGCCGCGACAGCCCGCCAGTCTTCGCCCGCCTGAGGCGAGTAGAGCGTCAGTTTCGTCAAACCCTCGGCGACGGGATCCCTGTAGACGGCGACACCCGCGCTGTCCGGCCCCCGATCGCTCATCTGGGCGAGCATCGCCACGAGGTGGTCCCCGAGGCGCGCTTCGATCTCGGGGGATTTCGCGAAGAGTCCGACGATGCCGCACATGCGATGCCTTTCTCGTGGAGAGTTTCTCTACCCCGTTCCGCCGGGGTCTAGAACGATAGGCCGCGAAACCGCGCTCCAGCGCACAGTCTTCGGAACGAGTGCATAGAGGTTTCCTCCATACCGGGAGGAAGCCTCGACAGCCGCCCTCAGAACCGGGTCAGGTACTCGCGCACCTCCCAGGGGGTGACCTGCTCGTGATAGCTGAACCACTCGTCGCGCTTCACGCGCACGTAGTAGTCGACGTACTCCTCGTCCTCGCGCGTCCGGCCGAGCGCGGCCCGGAGAACGTCGTCCCGTTCGAGCTCGGCAATCGCGTCGGGCAGGTTGGCCGGCAGCGAACGAAGCCCGCGTGCGGTCAGCTCGTCGTAGGAGAAGCTGTAGAGGTTCTCGGAGTTGGGCTCGCCGGCGTCGAGCTTGTTCGCGATCCCGTCGAGCCCCGAGGCGAGCACGGCGGCGGCGGCGAGGTAGGGGTTGCACGAGCCGTCGACCGTTCTGTCCTCGATGCGTCCCGGTGCAGGGATCCTGAGCATCTGCGTGCGGTTGTTGTAGCCGTACGAAATCCACACCGGGGACCACGTCGCGCCGCTCGACGTCGAACCGAGCTTCAGTCGCTTGTAGGAGTTGACGGTCGGCGCGGTCAGGGCGCTGTAGGCGCGCGCATGCGTCTTGAGACCCCCGATGAAGTTGTAGGCAGCGTCGGAGAGACCGAGTCCGCGGGCGTCCGACTCGTCGAGGAAGACGTTGTCACCGTCCTTCCACAGACGACATGTGGAAGTGACAGCCGTTCCCGGTCAAGGTCGTGAACGGCTTGGGCATGAACGTCGCGATCCTGCCGTACTGCTCCGCCAGCGTGTGCACCATGTAGCGGAAGAAGATGGCACGGTCGCAGGTGACGAGCGCTTCCGCGTATTCGAAGTTCTGCTCGAACTGCCCGTTCGCGTCCTCATGGTCGTTCGCGTAGTTCCCCCAGCCGAGCTCGTTGCAGTACCGCGACACCGTCGTCAGGAAGTCGTACTGCCTCGTCAGGCCCGCCATGTCGTAGCACGGCTTCTCCAGGGTGTCGAGCTTGTCGGCGATCTCGATCGTGCCGTCCGCGTTCAGTTCGACGAGGAAGTACTCGAGCTCGATCCCGATCTTGAACTCGTAGCCCTGGGCCGCCGCCTGGGCCAGCACGTTGCGGAGGATCGTGCGTGGGCAGTACGGCCACGCCTCCCCTTCGACCGTGATGTCACAGGCGAACCGCGCCAGGTTCGGCTGCCACGGCACCGGCGTGAAGCTGTCGAGATCGGGGATTGCTGCGATGTCCGGATCGCTCGGCAACTGGCCGATCGCGCCGGCCGCGAACCCTGCGAAACCGGCGCCGTCTTCGACGAGCCCATCGAGGTGTGCGGCGGGAATCAGCTTGGCGCTGGGACGCCCGTACAGGTCGACGAACTGCGCGAAGACGAACTCGACCCCGCGGTCCACCATTGCCGCTCGTACGGTCTCCAGCTTTTCTGTGTCGATGCTCATCGTAAGGTTCCTCCTCGGTCTGTCACTGGTTCCTATCACTCACGCCGCACCGGATCGATGGCCAGAGCCTCCACCCTCACCGGCGTGCATATGGGCAACGCCTCTACCGTGTCGGATGCGCGAGCCGTAACCGAGCGAGCTTGACGGCGATCTCGATCATGAGCCAGTCGTCGCGTCGCAGGTCGATCCCCGAGATGTCGCCGATCCGGCGCAGGCGCTGTCGGAGCGTGTTGGCGTGGATGTAGAGGGCCTCGGAGGTGGCGCCGATGCTGCCACGCCGACTGAGGAACTCCTCCAGGGTCGTCAAGAGCGACCCGCCGCGGTCACGGTCGTACTCGGCGATTCGCATGACGGCCTCGATCGTGACGTCTCGGACGCCACCGTCCTCCGCAATCCGCAGGAGGTACTTGTACGCCCCGAGCTCCTCGAACGTGACGACGGCCGCGTCACGCTTGAGGACCGCCGTTCCGAGCAGCGCCTGGCGCGCCTCCTCGAAACCCCCGGCGAAGCTGGGCTGACCGGCACACACGCTCGACAGGCCAATGGCCGGCGCGTGCTTGCACTCGGCGTGGGCCCGGCGAACAGCGGCGACCGCAACCTGCTCCCCTCCAGCCGGCAGACGAAGCAAGCCGCGCAGCGAATCCTCGCGCCGATCGAACAGCGAGCCCGGGAACGACGAGGCGAGCATCCGCTCCAGCTCGTCGTCGGCGGGTTCAGCACAGATCACGAAGTACGGCAGATCGAGGTCGCAGCCGAGCCGAGCCGCGCGTCCCGCGACGATCCCACCGACGCGGCCGCCGGCGAGATCCTCGAAGAAGTCCTTGATCAGATTCTTCTCCGTCAGCCGTTCGATCAGCTGGATCTTCTTGACGCCGACTGCGATCTGGCTGGCGACTGCCCGCGCCAACTCGACTGCCGAGCTCTGCTGGGCGACCAGCAGGCCGAGCAGCTCGTCGCCGACGACGAGCGGCATCGCGACCCTGGACGTCCGACCGCCCCGGGCCAGCTCGGGCCCGAGCTCGGCGAGGCCGAGCGTCGCGCGCGCCTCCGCGCTCGTGGGGGACGACGCCTTCAGGACGAGCTCCTCGCTTCCCGGTTCGAGGAGATAGAGGTGGCAGTTGCCCGCCTGCAGGAGCGCCCGCGCGCGAGTTGCCACCTCGGGGAGGAGCTCGTCGAGCACCCGGGCGTTCGCGATCACCTCGGCCAGCTCGGTGATCGCCTCCAGCTCCTCCACCCGCGAGCGCGTCTCGGCGTACAGCCGCGCGTTCTCGATCGCGCCGGCCACGAGTGCCGCACTCGTGACGAGAAACTCGACTTCCGCATGTGTGAACTCGCGTGGTGCCACCGTGTGAGCGCTGATGACGCCGATGACGGTACCGTCACGTGCGGCGATGGGAACGCTGAGGAGCGACTGGAAGCGCTCCTCCTCGAGCTCGGGCACGTACTCCACCCGCGGGTCCTCGAGAAGGTTGTCGGGTATGAAGGCCGGCTCGTTGTGCTCGGCCGCCCACCAGGCGAGCCCCTTGGGCCGCTCGAGTGCGATCTCGCCGATCAGGTGCTCGTACGGCTCACCGGCGGCGCGCAGCACGAGCCGGCTCCCGTCGTCCTCGACGAGATAGACGAAGCAGGCGTGGACGGCGCTCCCCTCCGAAAGCAGCCGGACGACGGCACCGAGCACCTCGTCGAGCTCGAGGGTCGACCCGACCGTCGAGATGATTCGCGTCAGCACGTCGTGATTTGCTGTCTCCGCCCGGGCCACCACGCCATCCTAAGCTGCTCGAGGTCGGGGGGAAAGCCGCGACTGGTCGCGGGTTTTCCTCCTTGCCGGCCTCTCGGCAACGCGATTCAATGCGGCAGACGACCTGCTGAAGGAGGCAATCATGAACACCATCGTCGTTGGGTATGACGACACGGAGCCGTCAAAGCGCGCTCTGGAGCGCGCCGCGGAGCTGGCACGGGCGTTTGGCAGCGCGATCGTCGTGACGAGCGTGGCACCGACCCGCATCCCGATCGGGCGTGGCGCAGGCCCGCTCGACCCGACGGATACACCCGAGGAGCATGCCGAGGAGCTGAGCCTCGCGGCGACGTTCCTCGACGGAAAGGGCGTGCAGGCCGAGTTCGTTCCCGCGATCGGCGAACCCGCCGAGACCATCGTGGAGCTGGCGGAGAGCCGTAACGCGGACATGATCGTCGTGGGCACACGCGAGGTCAGCATCGTCCAGCGCCTACTCGGCCAGAGCGTCAGCGCCTCAGTCGCTCGCCAGGCGCACTGCGACGTCCTCATCGTGCACTGAGCGACGGTTCAGCCGGTCGGCCGTGGCACCCGAGCTGAGACCGAGGGCCGCGACGGCAAGGGCCGCGAGGCCGGCGGCTGCGACGCCGCCCCATCCCCAGGCCTGCCACGCGACCCCCGGCACGTACGCGCCGAGCGCGCCGCAGCCGTAGTAGATCCCGAAGTAGAGCGCCGTCGCCGCCCCTCGGTCGACCCGGGCCACATCGCTGATCCCGAGTTGGGTCGCGGTGTATCCCGTGAACATCGCGAACGCGACGAAGGCGAGTCCGAGCACGAGCAACGGCAGCAGGTCGGACACGGTCAGCAGGACGCCGGTGGCCGAGAGACAGACGGCGCCGAGCGCGACCCTACGCCAGCCGATCCTGTCTGCGAGGCGTCCCGCCAGCGGCCCGACGAGCCCGGTCACCCAGAGCACGAAGACGAGACTCGACACAGCGACCGAGTACGAGAAGGGTGGTTCCTCGAGCCTGTAGGTGACGAAGGTGAACGTGCCGACGAAGGTGAAGAACAGCGCGCCGCCGCCGACGGCGACTCCGATCAGCCGATAGTTGACGAAATGCCGCGCGAGGCCGCCACCGCGAGTGGGCAGGTCGGGTTCGGGCAGACCGCGCCGCATCGCGACGGCAGCTGCAAGCGGGAACACCGCCAGCGCCCCGATCGCGATGCGCCAGCCGACGACCGCGCTCGCGAGTGCGACGCCGAGTCTGCCGATCAGCCCGCCGGCGACGAGCGCAGACACGTAGTAGCCCATCGCACGCGATCCGACCTTGGAGACGAACGCCTCGTAGACGTACGGTGCGCCCACCGCCAGCAATCCCGGCATGAAGAGTCCCTGGAGGCCGCGAAACACGAGGAGCCAGTCGAACCCGGGGGCGAGCGCGACACCGATCGTGGGCGGCACGAGCAGGAGGCTCGAGAGGCGAAATGCACGCGGGCGGCCGATTCTGTCCGAGACAGGCCCCCAGACGAACCCTCCCACGGCGACCGCAAGCACGACGACGGAGATCGAGAGGCCCGCACGCGATGGGCTGACGTCGTACTCGCGTGACAGCTCTGGCAGGATCGCCTGCGTCGAATACATCGTGGCGAACATCCCAGCCGCGCCGAGCAGGAAACCGGCGAAGGCCCTTCGCAGGGGGTGCGGCGCGTTCATCGTGGCAGTGGCCGTGTGCGCCGCCGGGCGACCGGCCTAGTGCTGCGCGACGGCACCGAGGTGGCGCTCGTGCGAACCGGTCTCGAGGATGTCCTCGATCTGCGCCACGGCAAACCGGATGTCATCGTCGGAGTTGAAGAAGTGAGGCCCGACGCGGATTCCGGCGTCGGGTCGAAAGTCGCAGAGGATCTGCCGCTCGCTCAGCTCTCTGTGCACAGCGGCGAACGCGTCGACGTGGATGGTCACCGTGCCGCCTCTCCGCTCCCGACTCGTCGGGCTCCGCACCTCGAAACCCGCTTCGTCCGCGAGATCGATCAGGAGCTGTGTCTGCCGCAGCGAGTTCTCGCGGATTCTGCCGACGCCGACCTCCTCGATCAGGTCGTAGCCGGCGGTGGCCGCATACAGCGCTGGGACGTTCGGTGTGCCGGTGAGGAAGCGGGCCGCGCCGGGCGCGTACTCCATCTCCTCCTCGAAGCCGAAGGGGCGCCGGTGGGCCTGCCAGCCCGTGTAGGTGGGGCGAAGCCGGTCCGCCAGATCAGGTCGTACGTACAGCCAGCCGTTGCCCGGACCGCCGCAGAGCCATTTGACCGAGCCGCCGACCGCGAAATCGACGTTCAGGGCCGTGACGTCGAAGGGGACGATGCCGGCGCTCTGGTAGCAGTCGAGAATCACGTGCGCTCCGACGTCGTGCGCCCGTCTGATGATCGGCTCGATCTCCTGGATCTCCCCGGTCTTGAACAGGACGTGGCTGATCGGGACGAGCAGCGTGCGCTCGTCGATGGCTTCGACGATCGCGCCGTCGTCCTCGCAGACGACCACCTCCAGGTCGGGCTGCGCCTGGTACAGGTAGCGCACCGACGGAAAGTTGCCGCGCTCGTACACGACCCTGTTGCGAACCGGGTCGATGGGGAAGAACGACGAGAGCACGACCGCCTCCGCGACCGCGACGTTCTGGTGCATCACCGTCGTCCCGGGCGCTCCCCCGATGATGCGGCCGATCTGGTCACCGACCGTCATGGGCATCGTCCACCACCCCTCTCCCCAGGACCGGATTCCTCGCTCCTTCCACATCCGAGCGTATTCGGCGAGCCGCTCCTCGACCTTCGCAGGCATGGCGGCGAGCGAGTGGTTGATCAGGTAGGTCGTGTGCTCCAGGATCGGGAACTCGGAGCGATAGTCGATGAGATCGCGCATCGAATGGAGACTACTGCGAAGGGGACGTCAGGCGAGGCGCTTGAGCATCCCGAGCGCCTGCTGGTTCCACGGCACCCGGTGCGTCGTCCCTGCACTCCGCATCTCGCCGCGGTGCGCCAGGTACCAGTCATATGTGGCGCACAACGTCTCGGCGTTCGAGAGGCGTGGCTCCCACCCGAGGAGATCACGCGCCTTGTCGATGGAGACGAACGAGTCCTTGTGGGCGGTCTTGTAGTGCCACTCGGCGAGAGGCGACAGATGGGCGAGCTCGAGGACTCTCAGCGCCACCTCGGCCGGGCGAATGGGCACGGAACGCAACGATGACCCCGAGCCGGCGTGGTCGACGAGCGATTGCAGATCGTCGCGCACGGTTCCGAATCGTCCTGCGCCCACATTGATCGCTTCGCCGCCGGCCGAAGCCGTGAACGACAGCAGGACGGCATCGACGAGATCCTCGACTGCGAGCAGCTGGTAGAGATTGTCCCCGGAACCGAGGATCGGGATCCGACGCCCGTCGTGGATCCAGTCGAACAGGATCTCGAAGACCCCGAGTCGCTCGGGCCCGATGAACGTCTTCGGCCGGATGATCACGATGTCGAGGCCCCGCCGGCCGAACTCGGCGGCGAGGCGCTCGGCGTCGATCTTGGACTCGCCGTACCAGCCGACGCCGACGAGCGGGTCGTCCTCGACGATGGGATGCCGTTCGGGGACCCCGTACACGGCCGTCGACGAGATCAGGATCACCCGCCCGACACCGGCGGAGAGCGCGGCCGCGAGCACGTTCGCCGTGCCCTCGACGTTGATCGACCTGATCGACTCGCGCGACGACTGGATCGGCAACGCCGCAGCGGCGTGAACGACGACGTCCGCGCCCGCGACGAGAGCCCGGGCGTCGCGCTCGTCGCGAATGTCGCCTCGCAACTCCTCGACGCCGCGCTCGAGCTCGGCGTCGTCGAGCGAGGCGACGTCGAGCGTGCGAACGGCAGAGCCTTCGGCCAATACGCGGCGCGAAAGGTGAAGCCCGAGAAAGCCGGCGCCGCCGGAGATCGAGACCAGAGTCACCCGGGCAGGCTAGTCGCAACGGAGCGCGAGCCACCGGCCGGCTCGGCCGCCGGTGGCTTTGCGTTCACGAGAAACGCGGCGGCGAGTAGGACGAGCAGGGCGACGGTGCTCTCGCCGAGAAGGCTTCGCCGGAGACCGCGCGGTGCGTCGTCCCGCTCGACCCGTGGTCGAACAAAGACGTGATGCACGGCGCCCCAGCCGAGCGCAACACTGACGATCGCGATCTTCAGCAGCAAGAGATGACCGTAATCGGTCGTCCACAGGTCCGAGACGGCGGGGAGCCGCGAGATCGAGAGATACGTCCCCGCCAGGACGAGGGCCGCGACGAGAACCGTTGCGAGGCGCGAGAACCGGAGAAACGCCGTGCGCCGCAGCGACGCCGCGAGAGGCCAGACACACGTCGCGAGGCTCAGAAGCCCGCCGACCCAGAGCATCGCGGCAACGAGGTGGAGATAGTCGGCCAGGCCGGTCAGCAACGTCGAGTTCGGCTCGATGCTCTGGTGCCCCGACAGCGTCAGCCCCGTCGCGAAACCCAGTCCGAGCAGAAAGGCCGGCCAGAGAAGCCGAGGTCGGTCGAGGATCCACGCGAGCAGAACGAGCGCGGTGACGAGCGCGTAGCCGAGCGTCATCGAGATGAACGCGATCCCGAAGCTGGTCTTCGTCGCGAGCGGCGACAGATCGCCGTAGAGGAGGCCGAGGATCGGAAGCTGCAGGGCATTCGACGCCGTGACGATGAACGCTGCGATCCCCACGTTGATGGTCGCGACACCGCCGGCCACGACGAGTGCGTTGAGACGATTCGAGAGGCGGGGCGGGAGCGGCTCACGAAGAACGAGCAGCCGGAGCCCGAGCGTGCCGATCATGAGCGCCAGGGAGACGAAGTACGCCCAGCGCGCCGCGTCGTCCCTCCAGGTCGGCCCGATGGCGCCGTACGCCTCCGTCGGCGGCGGGGGCTCGACGCCGACGCCGAACGTGTAGACCCCCGCACCGGTATGACCGTCCGACGATGTCTCGCGCCAGCGCACGGTGTACGCCTCACCTTGCCGGAGGCCGCGCAGGGTCGCGCTGATCAGGCGGCCGTCGCGGCTGGACGAGGCCGGGCCGGAAACGATCTTCCCGTCCGCCGAGAACACCTCGATCGCTCGGGGAGTGATGGTTACCGACTGGTCGAACCGAAGCGTGATCTCGGTCGGTGGAGACTGCACGTGCGACTGCGTCTGCGGTGTCGCCTCGACGAGCGTCGCATGCGCAAACGCGGCGCCGGGCAGGACGAGCGCAACGACAACGGCGACGACGACGCGCGTCACTGCGGTCCGCCGGCGAACTCCGACAGGTGCCCGAAGATCGAGGCGAGATCTCGATCGCAGAACAGCATCACCGCCAGAACGACCCACGTCATGGCGAAGCCGGCGTTCCAGACGAACCGCCGCGGCTGGAGCGTCTGGCCGAGGGGGAAGAGCGCTGCGACGAGCAGCGTCCACCCGATCGCGTGGTGCAGGAATGCTGCGCGGGAGAAGAGCCAGGGATTCTGCTCGTGGATCAGAAACGCGGCAGCGCTCACGGCCATGGCGGCCGAGACCGTCAGCGTCCACCAGCGGCTGGTCAGCTTCCCGCGCACGAGCGCGAGCTGAACCGCGCCTGCCAGCATCGCAACCTCGGCCCACGATGCGTGAGCGAGCATGTGGATCGTCGAGCTCGTGAAGAACACGGACACGGGCCACAGCAGCACGCCCATCGTGAACGCAAGCGACGGCCAGAGATACAGCCGCCACGGACGCATCGCGAACACCTCCCTGCCGACGATCGACTCGGCCAGCAGAATCAGCCCGAGCAGGAGAAAGCCTGCCCCGAACGCCCAGTGGACGAGCTCAGCTCTTGGAGTCACGTGTCTGGTTGAGATCGTCGACGAGCCCGGGTGCGATCACGAGGGCGAAGAGCAGTCCGACGCCGATCACGAGCAGCGGCGGCTGCACGAGGTAGTCGTAGAAGCCCTTCCCCGCAGAATCGAAGAACACGATTCGATAGGGCTGGAGGATGGCCCAGACGATCCCGCCGAGAATCGTCAGCGGGCCGAGCGACTCGATCGCCAAGGCCCGAGCCGAGCGGCGACTGACCTGGTCCTTTGTCGTGGCCCGTTCGAACGGGCCGACGATCTCCGAGCTCACCTTCGCCCTCCCCGGGGTCGCCGACGCCTGAAGCCTTTAGTTTGCCCGGGCAACCGCCTGAAGGCAACTACGAGCGGTCCGCCTCGCCTCTCGGCCGCAGTTGCAAGCCACTCAGAGCCCGTACGCCTCCAGGAGCTTCAGCCACAACTCGCTCCGCGTCGGAAACGAGGGCACGGCGTGCCAGAGGTCGTCGATCGGCACCTCGGCGACGACGGCGATCGTCGCGGCGTGGAGCGCCTCCGCGACCTCGGAGCCCGTGATCGTCGCCCCGACGATGACGCGCCGATCCTCGTCGACGACGATCCGCGACGTCCCCGCGGCTCCGCGGCCGACGAACGAGCCGCCGGCGTTGCCGCTCGTTTCGACGTCGACGTGGCGGACGTGGAGGCCCTTCTCCGTTGCCCCCGCCAGCGTCAGTCCCACTGCTCCCACCTGCGGATCGGTGAAGATGACGCGCGGTGACCGCTCGCCGTCGATGCGAAGCTGAACGTTTCGACCGAGGATCGTGTCGGCCACGAGCCGGGCCTGGTACTTCCCCATGTGCGTGAGGAGCGCGCGGCCGTTGACGTCCCCGATCGCATAGAGCCACTCGTGGCCCGGTACCCGGAAATCGTCAGCAACGGTGAGAGGCCCGCCGCTCTCGAGGCCGATCGACTCGAGTCCGATTCCGTGCGTTCCCGGTACGCGACCGAACGCAGCCAACACCTCGTCCGCTTCGATCGTCGCCCCGTCGTCCAATTCGACGACCACATCGCCGGACCTCGCCACGCGAACCGCGGAGCGACCGAGTCGCACGTCGACCCCGCCCTCGCGGAGCGCCTCCAACACCTGCTCGCTCGCGAACGGTTCCTCTCGCTCGATCAGCCGGTCGCCGCGATGCACGAGTGTGACCTTCGATCCGTATGACGCCCACACCTGGGAAAGCTCGACGCCGACGACCCCGCCGCCGAGGATGGCCAGCCTGGCGGGCACCTCCGTTGCCGTCGTCCCCTCGATGTTCGTCCAGGGGTTGGCAGCCCGCAGACCGTCGATGTCGGGCACGAGCGCCGCCGAGCCGGTCGCCACGATGACGGCGTCACGTGCAACGAGTTCCTCCTCACCGACGACGACGCGCCGCTCGCCTGCCAGGCGACCTCGACCTCTGACGAGCGTGACGCCGTGCTCCTCGAGCCATGGGAGCTGCCCGCTGTCGTCGAGATGGGCGATCACATCGTCGCGCCGGGCGAGCACGGCCGCGACGTCGATCGGCTCGATCGCAAGGCCCGGCACACGGGCGACTTCGCGGGCGAGCTCGATCGGGCGCAGCAACGCTTTCGACGGCATACACGCGTAGTAGGAGCATTCGCCCCCCACGAGTCGTGGCTCGACGATCGCCACCGACCGCCCGGCCTGACCGAGTCGGCCCGAGGCAACTTCCCCGGCGACGCCGGCTCCAAGCACGATCACATCGAACTCCCGCACGGTCCCTCCTCTGGGTTGGAGAAGCGTCGTCCCAGGCTAGAGACTGGTGGGCAGCAGCGGCGGCGGGTGCGACGGTCAGCGCTCGAGAATGCCGCTCGACGAGACCTTGACCCCACGAGCGCCGAAGTCCTGCCGCGAGAGCGTGCGCACGACGCCATGCGCGGTCTCGGCCGGGTCGAGCGCGGGCGAGCCTGCTCCGACGAGTCGCGTCGGCACGAGTGTGCCGCTCTCGAAGGCGCCGTCGCCCCGGAGCGTCACGCGCAGGATCGCGCTCGTCGACAGCGCCCCTCCGAGCGAGAAGACCTTGTACCCGGCGAAGTTCCCGAGCGAGTAGGCGATCAGGCGGCCCCGATACCACTCCATGCCGCGAAGGACGTGCGGTCCGCTCCCGATCACGACGTCCGCACCCGCTTCGACGACCGCGCGCGAGAAGGCCACGACGTTCCCGCGGTTCTCGCCCAGGAAGGTCTCGGTTCCGGGGCGCACGTGTGTATGCGCGGTGCCCTCGGCCCCGGCATGCATCGTGACGATCACGACGCTCGCGCTCGCCGCGGCCTTGGCCACGAGCCGCCTCGCGGCGGGGATGTTCGTCAGTGACTGCGCCCATGGGTACGGGGCGAACCCGACGATCGCGACCGTGATGTCACCGACCTTCTGGAAGGCGATCTCGCCCGGACGGCCCGTGGTCGCGATTCCCTGCTGTCCGAGCGCCTTGAGCGTCTGCGCCTGGCCGGATCGGCCGTAGTCGAGGGCGTGGTTGTTGGCGAGATTCATCACGGTGAAGCCGGCCCGCTTGAGCACCGCAGCGTATGACGGCGGTGTCTGGAACGCGAAGCAGTTGCTGCTTCCTGCCCCGCACTTCGAACTCCCTCCCGTCGAGAGCGTCCCCTCGAGGTTGCCGAGGACGACGTCCCCGGCGAGATCGGTGCGGACGTCGTCGAAGAACGTCCTGCCTCCGCGAGGCGGCAACCTCGGCGTCGATCCCATCACGATGTCGCCCACTGCGGCGATGGAGACGACCCCGGCGGGGAAGGCGCGAGTGGCCTTCTTCGCCGCCGGTGCCGTCTTGACGACGGCGGGCTGCGCCGACGACGCAGACGCCTTCTCAGCGGCCGGGCCGGGCGCACCGTGAACGAGGAACGAAAACACGAGTCCGGCCGCGGCGACGACCGCACCTGCTCTCAGGGCGAGTACGAGCGGCCGCACGAAGCGGTTCTAGTTGCGGTTGCCGAGGAAGATCAGCGCGTAGTACGCGAGCTGCGACAGAGCCGCAAGGGCTGCGGCGACATACGTGAGCGCAGCTGCGCTGAGCACCTGTCCGGCCCCTCGCTCCTCACTCGTGGTGATGAGCCCGAGCGAACGAAGCTGGCCCTTGGCGCGCCGCGAGGCGTCGAACTCGACCGGCAGCGTGACGAGCTGGAAGAGCACGACGATCGCGAAAAGGACGATCGCGAGTTTTGCGAGGCCCGTGATCTGAGCGAAGATTCCGATCATCAGCAGGACCAACCACGCCTTGGACGCGAACGCGACGGCCGGGAACATTGCACTGCGGAGCCGGAACGGCGCGTAGGCCTTCTGATGCTGGATCGCGTGGCCGACCTCGTGTGCCGCGATGGCGACGGACGCGACGGCATGCCCGTCGTAGACGCCTTCGGAGAGATTGACCGTTCGCGCCCGCGGATCGTAATGATCGGAGAGAGCGCCGCCGGGCGCCGCGTTGACGGGAACGTCGGAGAGACCGTTGCGCTCGAGGATCATCCGGGCCACCTGCTCGCCCGACATGCCACTCTGCACGTGCACCTGCATCTGTGCCGCGACCGTCGTCTTCAGACGGTGCTGGATCACAAAGCCGATGATCATCGGCGGAATCAGGAATGCGAAGTAGAGACCGAAGCCACCCATGGCCCCGGATGATACCAACGCGATGGGCTGCCGCGGGCTCACGAGCCCGGCGGGGCGCGGTACGTCGGCTCGATTAGGCTTGGCCGATGGATTTCCGGCGCGTCGACAACCTGCCGCCGTACGTCTTCGCGGTCATCCGCGACCTCACGCTCGAGCTGCGCCGCGCAGGAGACGATGTCGTCGACCTCGGCTTCGGCAACCCCGACCTACCGTCGCCCATCTCGCGGTCGAGAAGCTCGCCGAGGCGGCCCACAACCCGAGGAACCACAGGTACTCCGCCTCGAAGGGGATCCCGAACCTTCGCCTCGCCGCCGCCACCCTGTACAGGCGCAGGTTCGGGGTCGACCTCGACCCGGAGACGCAGGTGCTGAACACGATCGGCGCGAAGGAAGGTCTTTCACATCTCATGTGGGTGCTGCTCGAGCCGGGCGACTCCGCGCTCGTGCCGAGCCCGAGTTACCCGATCCACATCCATGCGCCGATCCTGGCCGGCGCGGCCGTGACCCGGGTTCCGATGGGTGCCGACGAAGACCTCTTCGCGAACCTCGAGGACGCCTGGGAGCGGGCGCAGCCAAAGCCACGCGTCGTGATCCTGTCGTTTCCTCATAACCCGACGACCGCAACCGTCGATCTCGCGTTCATGGAGCGCGTCGTCGCGTTCGCCCGCCAACACGACCTCCTCGTCGTTCACGACTTCGCGTACGCCGATCTCGCATTCGACGGCTACGAGCCGCCGTCGATACTCCAGGTCCCGGGGGCCGATGACGTGGCGGTCGAGCTCTACACCCTGACGAAGTCGTTCTCGATGGCCGGTTGGCGGGTCGGTTTCGTGGTCGGGAACGCGGCGGTCGTGGGTGCACTCGCGCGCCTCAAGTCGTGGCTCGACTATGGC
Organism: uncultured Thermoleophilia bacterium; assembly: GCA_963721955.1. Taxonomy (GTDB): domain Bacteria; phylum Actinomycetota; class Thermoleophilia; order Gaiellales; family Gaiellaceae; genus Gaiella. Next base: position 410,691 of record CAVRKG010000005.1, read on the forward strand.
ACCTTCCAGCCGATCCAGATCGCCGCGATCGTGGCGATGAACGAGTTGCCGGATTACCCGCGGGATGTCTCCGCGATCTATCAGAGCCGACGGGACACGCTGTGTGACGGGCTCGCGCGCGCCGGCTGGGCGTTCCCGAAACCGAAGGGAACGATGTTCGTGTGGGCGCCGATCCCCGAACGGTACGCCGCGCTCGGATCTCTCGCGTTCGCCGAGAAGCTCGCCCGCGAGGCCAGCGTTGCGGTCTCACCGGGCGTGGGATTCGGCGCCGACGGCGACGCATTCGTGCGGTTCGCGCTGGTCGAGAACGAACACCGGATCGGGCAGGCAGTCCGTGGGATTCGCAAGCTCCTCGAGCGGTGAGTGCCGGGGTGGCGCCGGCGTGGGGGAAAGATCCCTCGTGCTAGGGACGAGGGATCTGGGCGAACGGTCGACTCCGTCAGTACCGGGGCTCTGCCACGGGACCTCTCATGGCTTTGCGATTCCCTTTCACCCACCGCCTCGCCCTCGCCCTCGTCGTTGCTCTGGCCGCGTCGTTCTCGGCGGGAGGCGTTGCGCCCGCTCAGGCGGCTGCGAACTGCGGCCCCGAGTCCGGCTGGGGGACGAATCGGCCCGATCTCGCGTCGAGCGTCGTCAGCCTGATCAACCAGTACCGCGGCGAGCGGGGTCTTTCGCAGCTCACGATCTCGTCACCGCAGGTTGCATCCTCGGAATGGAAGTCGCTCCACATGGCCGGCAAGGGGTACTTCGACCACGCTGATCCGGCGCCCTACTCACGCAGCGCGTACCAGCGCGTCCTCGACTGCGGCTACACGGGGGGCTGGTGGGGCGAGAACATTGCTGCAGGGTTCACGACGCCCGGCGCGGTCGTGAACGGGTGGCTCGGGTCTCCGGGACATCGCGCCAACATCGAGAACCCGCGTTTCACCTCCACCGGGGTCGGCGTCGCGGTGGACGCCAACGGCACCTATTACTGGACCCAGAACTTCGGCGACGACGCCGCCGCACCGAAACCACCCCCGACTCCGACGCCGCCACCGGCGGCCCCGGCCGCTCCGCCGCGGTCGGCCCCCACGGCGCCCGCTCCGGGCGCGCCCGCTGCACCGGCTCCCCCGGCCCCCGCTCCGCCGAAGCCCGAGCCCGCGACCACAGCCCCGCCGAAGCCCGAGCGCACGCGGCCGGCGCCGACGAAGCCCATTCCGGCGAAATCCACGCGCAGGCGGGCGACGCAAGCGGATCGTTCGAGGACTGCCGCCTCGGTCGCGTCCACCTCGGCGTTGGAGCGCGCGGCCAAGCCGGCGCGCGTCGTTCAGATGCCGTTCGTCCCGCTGCTCGCCGTCAGGGTCCCGTTTTCGCAGGCTCCAGCGGCGCTTCTCACCGCCGATTCGATCCGGTGCCGGGCCGCAATCGCCGGCAAGCGCCTCGTCGTCGTCGCGAAATCGCTTGCGCCGAACGGGGCAACGTGCACGTGGAGGATTCGACCGGCAGCGATGGCGAACACGCACCTCGCCGGCGTCGTCTCGATCCGAGCGGGCGGCGCCGTCGTGAAGCGATCGTTCGCGCACCAACTACTCGGCTAGGAAACGCGGGCCCCCTGCGAGGGCCGCAAGCCGTCCACGTCGCTCGGGATGAGGCACGTAGCCTCATCCCGAGAGACTCGACGGGAACATCGCTCTAGCGCTTTCTCGTTGCCTTCCTTCGCGCGGCCGGTCGCTTGGCGGAACGCTTCCGCGCTGCCGGCTTCTTCGCTGCAGACTTCCGAGCAGCTGGCTTGCGAGCGGTCGTCTTCTTGCGAGCCGTCGACTTCTTGGCCGCCGACTTGCGAGCGGTCGTCTTCTTGCGAGCCGTCGACTTCTTGGCCGCCGACTTGCGAGCGGTCGTCTTCTTGCGAGCCGTCGACTTCTTGGCCGCCGACTTGCGAGCGGTCGTCTTCTTGCGAGCCGTCGACTTCTTGGCCGCCGACTTGCGAGCGGTCGTCTTCTTGCGAGCCGTCGACTTCTTGGCCGCCGACTTGCGAGCGGTCGTCTTCTTCCGGGCCGCCGGCTTGCGCGCCGCCGACTTCCGGGCTGCAGGCTTCTTTCTCGCGGCCGGCTTCTTCCTGGCGGCCGGCTTCTTCCTGGCGGCCGGCTTCTTCTTTGCCGCCGACTTACGGGCCGCCGGCTTGCGCTTCGCCGTGGACTTGCGGGCCCGGGCGCCAACGACTGTGGAGTCGATGACCATCGCGTCTCCGGCGAGCTCCTGAATCGCTGCGATGCCTGCCATCGCAGCGCGCTCGGTTTCGTACGCCTCACTCGAGACGACGATGTCGCCGTTGCTTGCGACGAGCGAGAACCGATACTTGCCGGTCGCGCCCTTCTTGACGACGAACTTTCCAGGCATGGTTGCCTTTCCTTTCGAGGACGACTTTACGTGCGGTGCGAAGTGTGGCAGGTCGGACGGAGGACATCACCTCCAAAACACACGGTCGAACGTTGTGCGCGTTCGCAAACTGCAAAGATCGTTACGTGCCGCTTCCTGAATTCCTCCTCGCAGTTGCGATTGCAGCCGGCATCTCGATGGCCGTATTCGCACACGCGGACCGCAACGGAAGTTCACATGCAACCGCCTGGGGGATCGGAGCGTTCCTCATTGCCGGGATCGTCGTGCCGATCTACCTCGTGCGCATCTGGTTGCGCAAGCGTCGACCGAACACGTAACTGCCGCTACCGTCGCGACCGTGACACGCGATCTCCTCAGCTTCCTGGGAGCCGCGCTCCAAAGCGCGGTCGAGATGGTCAGACGCGCGCTTAGGCCTGCGTGGTGGATCCTGCCCGTGGGCGTTCCGACCGGTTTGTGGATTTCGTTGCGCCGGGAAAGGTGGAGGAAATGATGGACGACGGCGAGTGGCTCCGGGCAATCGACCCCACCGCGGACACGGACGCTCCCGAACAGATCGAGCGAGAGCTCGGGGGCCGGTACGAGCTGTATCTCCGAGAGGCGAAGCGGATCGTGATCGAGGGCGCCGTGCCGGACGAGGCGGGGCTCGGCGACGGGATCCGATCGGAGACCCGCCGCTACCTCGGCACGCGCCCGCACTTCGGACACCCGTCGCTCGAACCAACGGTTGCGGGGATCGAGGAAACGGCGCTCGCTGCCCTCGGGGCGATCGTCGTCGGCGCCGCAGCTCATGCGGCGCGTAAACCCGCTCCTCCGATCCGGCGACTCGCGCTACAACCCGCGGCAACGATCGTCGGGAACATGACCGTGAGGAAGACGGCGACGCCTGAAGGGATGGAGCTCTCCTGGGACGCCGTCCCGAACGCGGTCGAGTGGACAGTTCGGGTCAGCGTGCGGCCCGATCCGCGACAGGAGTACAGCGAGGGCGACGTCACGACGATCCCAGCGGGCACGACGTCGTGCACCGTTCGGCTGGACGACCTTCCGCGCCGGATCCAGATCTACGGTCACGCACGCGATGGGCGTATCGTGCGGCGCGCGGTCATCTCAGCGGTGACGAGCGGCAACAGCGGCGCGCAGTGGAAGCGACAGGCAACGGCGAGCTAGGCGGCGCCGACGTCAGTCGTCGCCGAGCGGCTCGATCGTGGCCACGGCTCTCGCGCGATTTCCCACCATGAAACCGAGGTGACACACGCCGTCGCGGCCGTCGGAGCGCGCGAGCTCGACGTGGTCGCCAAGGTCGATCGGGTCGCGGTATTCGAGCAACGCGCGGTGCGGCTGCGCGAGACGCGGCCCACGCAGTGCGAGCGCGTCCTCGACTGCCTGCCAGTAGACGGCGTTGTTCACGTGGCCGTGGGCGTCGAGGTCGGTGGCGCGGAGTGCCCAGGGTGAGCGGGGAGCGTCATCGGGCGGCACCGGGAGCACGAGCTTGGTCGCGACCGTGCGGCCACCTGCTGCGAGGGCGTATGGGCCGAACTCGCCGATGCGCGCGGGGCGCTGACTGGCGTCGAGATGGATCCAGACGCTGTCGACCTCGATCCTTCCGTCGTCGTCGCCCGAGATCGACCACCTCCGACCCGCGGCGATCGCAGCGACACCACTGCACCAGGTATCGATCGTGAGCTCGCGGTCGCGCAAGAGAGGCGAGATGACGTCGACCTGGATCCTCCGGACGACCCAGAGATGTTCCGGGACACCCCAGCCCGTCTCCTGGACGTCGTCGATCGCAGCGTCCTGGAGGAACCTTGCTATCGCGTCCAGGCGCACCCTGCCCGTCGCATCCATGTCGGAGAGACGGACGCGGCGCCGGGACGAGAAGGCGCGGGCGCCGGCACTCCGCGTGATCCCCGTGTCGAGCACGTGACTACAGCGCGAGCTCGTCCCGAACGGCCGTGAACTGCGCGACGGCGAAATCGATGTCCTCGAAACTGTGTGCCGCCGAAAGCTGGGTTCGGATGCGTGCCTGACCGCGGGGAACGACGGGGAACGAGAAGCTGACGGCATACACACCGCGCGCCCATAGCTTCTCCGCGAACGCGGCCGCGACGGCGGCGTCACCGAGCATGACGGGGACGATGGGGTGTGTTCCCTCGACGATTGCGAACCCCGCCTCGCCCATCGCGGCCCGGAACCGTCGAGTGTTCGCCCACAACGCGTCCCGCAGCTCTGGCGAGTCCTCCACGAGCTCGATCGCCCGCAGCCCGGCGGCCGCGATCGGCGGGGCGACGCTGTTGGAGAAGAGATACGGGCGCGCTCGCTGCCGGAGCAGCTCGACGATCTCGCGGCGGCCGGAGACATAGCCTCCCGACGCGCCGCCCATGGCCTTCCCGAGCGTGCCGGTGAGGATGTCGACGCGCTCTGTGACCTCGTGCAGCTCGGGCGTCCCGCGGCCGTTCGGGCCGACGAAGCCGACGGCGTGCGAGTCGTCCACCATCACGAGCGCGTCATGACGATCGGCGAGCTCGCAGATGCCGGCCAGATCGGCGATGTGACCGTCCATCGAGAAGACGCCGTCCGTGGCGACCATCCTCGTGCGCGCGCCGGCGGATCCCTGCAGGTGCGTTTCGAGCTCTTCGAGGTCGCCGTTCGCGTAGCGGAACCGCTCCGCCTTGCAGAGGCGGATCCCGTCGATGATCGACGCGTGGTTGAGCGCGTCGGAGATGACAGCGTCCTCCGGGCCGAGCAGCGCCTCGAAAAGACCGCCGTTCGCATCGAAGCAGGACGAGAACAGAATCGTGTCTTCGGTGCCGAGGAACTCGGACAGGCGCCGCTCGAGCTGCTTGTGAAGGGTCTGCGTGCCGCAGATGAACCGCACCGACGCCATCCCGAAGCCCCACTGCTCGAGCGCCTCGCGGGCAGCCTCGATCACGGCCGGATGGTCTGCGAGCCCGAGGTAGTTGTTCGCGCAGAGGTTGAGAAGGTCGCCCATCCCCTCCACCTCGACGTGCGCCGACTGAGGCGATTCGAGCACGAGCTCGCCCTTGTAGAGCCGCGCTTCCCTCAGCTCGGCGAGCTGTCCGACCAGCTCCTGCTGCAGCGATCCGTACACGGGTGCCTCCTTCTAGATGTCGGTCCAGTCGAGTATGACCTTGCCGGACTCGCCCGAGGCCGCCGTCGCGAACCCCTCCTCGAACTCGCGGAACGAGTAGCGGTGTGTGATCACCGGCGAGATGTCGAGGCCGGATTGCACCATCACCGACATCTGGTACCAGCTCTCGTACATCTCCCGGCCGTAGATGCCTTTCAGCGTGAGCATGTTGAAGACGATCGGCGTGAAGTCGATCGGCACGTCGCCCGTCTGGATCCCGAGGAGCGCGATGCGCCCACCGTGCGCCATCGCCGGGAGGAGTCCACGAAGCGCCGCCGCCTGTCCTGACATTTCGAGCGCCACGTCGAACCCCTCCGTCATTCCGAGGTCGCGCTGCACCGTGTCGAGGCCGTCCACGCTCGGGTCGAGCGCCGCGGTCGCACCCATCCTCACCGCGAGGTCGCGTCGATACGGGTTCGGATCCGAGACGACCACGTGACGCGCGCCGGCATGCCGGACGACGGCTATCGCCATGCAGCCGATCGGGCCAGCACCGGTGACGAGCACGTCCTCGCCGAGCACGGGGAACGTCAGCGCGGTGTGCACCGCGTTCCCGAACGGGTCGAAGATCGCGGCGACGTCCTCGTCGACGCCGGCCCAGTGGTGCCAGATGTTCGTCATCGGCAACGACACGAGCTCGGCGAACGCGCCCGGCCGCTGCACACCGAGGCCGATCGAGTGCGCGCAGAGGTGCCGGCGACCGGCCATGCAGTTGCGGCAACGGCCACAGACGACGTGACCTTCGCCGCTGACGATGTCTCCCGCGTGGAAGTCGTTCACGTTCGCCCCGACATCGACGACCTCGCCGACGAACTCGTGGCCGATCACGAGCGGCACCGGGATCGTCTTTTGGGCCCACGCGTCCCAGGAATGGATATGCAGGTCGGTGCCGCAGATCCCCGTCTTGCGCACGCGGATGAGGACGTCGTTGATCCCGATCTCCGGCTCCGGCACGTCCTCGAGCCACAGCCCCGGCTCGGCTCTCGCCTTGACGAGTGCTCGCACAGGCCCTCCTTCCTCGAGTCGCGGAAGCCGGCGACTCGGCGAATCGCCCCTCGCAGTATCGCAATCCGCCGCAGCCCCGCCACTCGTCAGGACGACGTGCGAGAAGCAGGGTGACCCAGCCCGAGACGCCGACGGGCGCCGAAGCCGCGCCCGTCGGCGTCGTTGATCCCACCCGGAACCGGTACCCAAACGCCCGATCGCCGAGGTGATCCTTGAACCTCGGCGATCGGCCGTGTGGGCTTCGACGGTCGAACTGTGCTCTATCCCTAGTGCGTGTCCGGGAACGCGAGCCGCGGCGCGCCGCGGTCACCTTCCTCGAGCTCCTTGGCTACCTCCGCGTCGAACAGCCCCGCGTCGGTCAACGCGTTGACTGCGTTCTCGAAGGCTTCCTCGTACGCGCGCTCGTCCGAGTAGCCGGGGAACGCGATGTTGCCGCTCGTGTAGCCGTTCACGAGCTGATCCGGTGTGAAGGGCGTCAGGAGCATGACCTTGTACCCCAGGCGGAAGATGCCTCGTCGCGCCGTCACGTGTGGCATTGCGACGCTCTCCCAGACCACGTCGAGCGCGTCCGGGCTCGTCCGAAGCCAGGTGAGGTCTGCCTGGGTCGGCGGGTCGATCGCCGAGGGTCGCCGGTTGAGACTGTCCTGGGTGGCGTCGTTCTGCGGGAGGTTCGGGTACGTCGTCGTGGTCGCCTCGCGAAGGTAGGGATCGACCCGACTCGTGGGCGGCTTGGTGCCGTTCTCGGCCCAGTCGACGAGATGCTCGAAGAGCGCGAGGTGGTAGCCGTCGTTGAGCTGGTAGTAGGCGGAGTGGAGCTGACCCCACCCGGACAGGTTCTCGTCGGCCCAGTCGTGCAGGTACTTGGGCGAGGTGCGCTCGAGCTTGCTCATCACCCAGTTCAGCTCGCGTCCGCGGCGCTCGCTGTTGAACCGCTCCGCGAGTGGTACGGAGACGTCGTACCAGGTGCGGTTCTTGCTGCCTTCCGCGCCGCCGCGAAGGACGTGGAAGAAGCGACCGGACCAGTCGTGGTTCCCGTAGCGCTGCATGTACAAGCGCACCCAGTCGTTGATGTCGCGTGACAGCGACGGGTCGGCGAGCGGGCCGTCGAGCGCAGTCTTCACCTTGTGCGCGACGTCGAGCGCGTTCGGGAAGGAGAGGCTCAAGGGTGTGACATCGCCGTCGAAGAACTCGTACGGCGCGGAGATCGGGAACACCGGATCGACCGGAGTCTGGGCGATATTGACGGGCTCGAGCGCGGCGAAGCCGTCGTAGATCTTGCCCGAGCTGCGGACGTACGGAATGTTGAAGTTCCCGCCGGTGTAGTTCCCCACGGTGTCGCGCCCGATGTTCACCGCGGTACCGGCAGTGCCGGCGGCCGACCAGCCGAGCCAGTACGCGTGGTCGGGCTGCCTTCCTTGCGTCCGGAAGAGGAGGTTCTTGACGAGATTCGTCAGGTTGCGGAGCGTCGCCCCGTCACCGAGTGCCGAGCCGCTGTTCGACTGCCAATCAGGATGTGACGTGTAGCTCGAGTAGCCGCCCGGGATCGGCCTGGTACATCTCGTCGACGCCGGCCCAGTAGCTGTCGTCGGCGGCGTTCGGGTTCTGCTGCGCGGGCGTCGCGCCCGAGAAGACCGCCATGGCCACCGCGTAGCCGCGGTCGAGGAGTGTCTCGGGTTCGATCACGGGCGTGTAGGCGAGGAGCTGGGTGTCCGCCGAGCCGTGATGCCAGAAGACGAGCCGTCCGTTCCAGTCCTTCTTCGGGACGAGCAGGCGGACGTTCAGCCACCGCCCTTCCCCTTGCGCCTTGCCATACGTGTACGTCGTCGCGTTCGAGAAGCCGATCCCGCTGACGAGCAGGTTGTACTCGTCCCAGTAGACGCCGTGGCGCTTCATGCGCAGCGGCGCCGGGATCGTGTCGAGCGTCTGGACGTCCGTTCGCACGTCGGAGACCGCGAAGCGGACGTCCGTCACGGCGGTGGCGAACGTCGCTGCGACAGCCGCAAAGCGGTTGGCAGAGACGACGGTCGACGTCGAGCGGAGTGTCGGGTGGGACGGGTTCGCGGTCAGCAACAGGTCGTTCGCACTCGTCGTGGCAGACGACGCGGACGACCCGAGACACAGGGCGACGATCAACGCGAGGGCGACGCAGGTGGCTCTTGTCACCGGGCACTTCCTTTCTCCTCGAGGCCAATACAACCACTACTCGTGGTGTCAGAGCAGTGACCCTATAACACCACTCGAAGAGGTGTCAAATCTCAAGAGGTGTCACATCGCGGACGCCGCGCGCGAACCGCCGTCACCCCGGTGTCGGGCTGCAGGGGACACGACGCCGCGCCCAGGAGTTCCGGAGCGCCGGCTCGGCCGGAGCGCAAGCGCACGTCCTCCGCGCCCGCCTTCTCCCTCGCCCCCATTCGGCTCGAAGACCGGCCGGCACATCGGCAGGGGAGGAGGAGACCCGCCGAAGCGGATCTCCTCCCGGTCGTGATCGCACCTCGCGGCGCGGGTGGCTCAGTCGTCGTCGTCTTCGTCGTCGTCGTCGTCGGCCGCGCAGCCGAGGACGGCTTCGATCCGATTCGCACCGTCGATCAGGACGGCCGCATCCGCCGGCCTGAGCTTGCCGTCCTTGTAGCCGGTCGTCTTCTCGACCTTGTCGACGAACTGACCGAGCTTCTTGCACGCCTGCTCGGGCTTCGGCTTCTTCTTCGTCAGCTTCTCGTAGGCCTGTTCCAGCTTGTGGTTGAGCTGCTTCGCCGTTTGGCGGCCCTTCTTGCTCTGGAGGCTGGGTGACCCATTCACCGTCTTCTGCAGCATCAGGAGCTGGGCGAGCGGGCCATCGACCGTGACGTCGAACGACTCCGACGAGGTGTTGCCCGCGCTGTCCTCCGCGTTGCAGGTCACCGTCGTCGTTCCGAACGGGAAGAGCCCGCCCGACGCACCCCTCGGGCTGCATTCGAGTGACGGGGCCGGGTCGAGGTCGTCGCTGACCGTCACCAAGTAGGCGACGTCGGCACCGATCGGACTCGTCGCATCGACGGTGATGTCGCCCGGCGTGGTGATCACGGGCGGCGTCGTGTCGAACACCGCGTCGCCCCGCGCCGCGAGGTTCTGGATCCGGAGATCCTGCGACGGGGGTGTGTCGGCGAGGTCGAACGCAGTGGCCGGCGTTCCGTGGACGCCCAGGAGGTAGTCCTGGAACGCCTTCTGCTCGCCCAGCGCGTTGGCGGGGACGTTGGCAGAGGCGGTGAAGTCGAGCGACGGGTCGATCGGCCCGGACAGCGTGCCGTCGTCCAGCAGGAAGCGGTAGTTGGAGCCGTTCGCCGTGCCCCTGATCGGGTAGCCGTCTCCGCCGTTGGCGGTGAAGTTGAGGATCACGACCTTGATCGTCGCCGGCGCGCCCGGCACGATCACGCCGGCCTCCGCGACCTTTGCGACCTGGCGACCGAGCTCGTCGTACAGCGCCACGTTGCGGACGCGCGAGCCTGGCGCCAGGCTCGGGTCGTAGGAGAAACGCAGTCCACCGACCTGCGGGTACCCGCCGTTGCCGGGAGACAGGCCGGCGCCGTAGTTGAGGATGTTGAGCAGGCCCTGCGGCGTCGTGTCGAACACCATCAACTTGTTGTCGAAGCGCAGCGCGTTCTCGACGTCGAGCTGGGAGACGTTCCCGGCCGCTCCGGGCGCGAACGGGTTGGCGATCTTCGCCCCGTCCTCGTCGATCGACCCGATCGACGCGCGGAGCCCGCCGCCGTTCTTCAGACCGACGATGAACAGGCCTGCGCCTGCCGCACGCGCCTTGAAGATGTTCGCGTCGGCGGTGATGTCGCCGAGGTTGACCTCCTGCGCGCGACCGAAGACGCGGTCGCCCTCGAGGTAGACATTGCTGAAGCCGAACTTGTTCCCGTCCTTCGTCGTCACGACGGCGTTGATCGCATCCGCGATCGCCTTGATCTTCGAGCCCGACGTGCTGGACGCGATGATCGTGGCCGCGGAATCCGTCGTCCCGTATGCCGCCTGCAACGTCGCCTCGGTTGAGGCATATGCACCGTCGACGGCCGGGTCGAGCGCGGCTGTGTCGAGGACGCCCGCTGCATCGAATCCCGCGACCAGCCGGCCGAGGTAGGTGAACTCGGTGTCGGTCGTCACGATCAACGTCGGGTTGCCATCCATGTCGGAGGTGACGATCGGGTAGAGGTCGGGGGCCGGTAGGAAGTCGGCCGTGTGGCCGTTGAAGGGGGCCGGAGTGTCGGTCGCGTCGCCCATCCGCTCGTGACCGCCACCGGCGACCATGATGTCGATCCCCGACACGAGCGGTGCGAGCGCCTTGTTGCGCTCGATCGTGTCGAGCTGGTCGACCAGCACGATCTTGTTGACGCCGAGCAGCTCCAGCGCGTCGACCGCGTTCTGGAGGTTCGCGGCCGTCGTCGCGATGTCGGCCGTCGTCGGGACGGTGCCGTTCGGCGAGGTCTTCGAGAGGAGCTCCCACGTGGTCGCCCCGACGATGCCGATCTTTTCGCCGCCGATCGTCGCGACGGCGTACGGTGCGATCTTGCCCTTGATCGTGCTCGCCTCTTTGCCGGCGAAGTCGTTCGCGTTGAAGTTGCCGTTGAGCGTCTTGTCGGCCAGGCCCCTCAGCGACGAGTCACCGGCGAAGCTCAGGTTGCTCGTGATGAACGGGAACTGGGCGCCGACCCACGCGCCCGAAGCGGCGATCGCACCCTGCACGACCGGCGAGCCGAGATCGAACTCGTGATTGCCGAGGGCGGAGGCGTCGACGCCGAGCGCGTTCAGGATCGCGACGTCGGGCCGCCCGAGAGCGGTGGAGCCGACCCCGGGAACCGCGCTCAGCGAGGGATCGGCGCCGCCCACGAGCCACGGGCCGGGAATCCACGTGTCGCCTTCGGCCAGCGTGAGCGTGTTGGGGTATTCGGTCTTGAACTTGTCGACCAGAGCGCCCATGATCGGAGCCGTTTCGGCACCGAGAGTGCCGCTCTCGCCGTAGAAATGCAAGACCTGCAATGTGTAGGTCGGGCTGGCAGCGCCGCCGCCCGCCGTATTGAACGTGACGGCGATCAACGCCGCCAGAAGCGCTACGAGAGTAACCCTGCCGCGTCGGGACACGATATTGCTCTCCTCCCCTAGATCGTTGCCGTGGGTTTCGTCCTCTGCAATGCCGTGCTGCTCGTGACGAGACGCGCCCCAGGTCGCTCGGGCGCGGCGCCCGGCCGGCGCGACGAGTGAGTGGGGCGGCTCGAAAGCAAGACGCTACTACACCCCGCGAGCCGTTGAGTCGGTCCGTCCACGGGTGCCCGGCCGCCGTCACCCGCCGCGGCCGTTGGCCGACGGCGTCAGGCCCCTATCTCTGTGGCGACGTGTCCGAGGCCCTGGCGCAGTCCGCGTGCGGTATGGGAGGCATCGTCGCATCTCGTGCCTTCGGCTTCTCGCGCAGCCCATCACGGTTCGGAGAGGCCGCCGCCGAGCACCGCAACCCGACCCGCACCTACACTGTCGTCGCCGCGGGACGTGGCGCAGCCTGGTAGCGCGCTCGCTTTGGGAGCGAGAGGTCGCGAGTTCGAATCTCGCCGTCCCGACTGCCGATGAAGCGCCTCGCCGCCATCCTCGCGCTCCTCCTCGCGTGCGCGGCCGGCTGTGGCAACGAGAGGGCGGCGCCGGACGACGGCGCGACCGTTGCCGCACGGTTCGCCTACGACACCGATGCGCCGCTCCGCTTCGTCGACCGCGGGCGGATCAACCGCGACTACCCGATCGCGGTCGACGACGTCTCGTACTCGCGCCCTGACGGCAGCGTCGTCGACGGGTTCCTCGTCGTGCCGCCTGGCAGCGGCCCGTTCCCTGGCGTTGTCTACCTCCACGCCGCCGGCGGCGACCGCACGCAACTCCTCGTGCCGGCGACCTGGCTCGCTGCGCGCGGCGTCGTCGCGCTCACGATCACCACCCCGACGGTCACGCTGGATTCGAGCAACGGCAGCGAGGCAGCGCTACGCCGTGAGAGAGATGCCGCAGTCGCGGCCGTCGTCGCCGCGCGCAGGGCCGTCGACGTACTGCAGTCGCTTCCATCCGTCGACGCGAGCCGGATCGGTCTCGTCGGCTGGAGCGCCGGTGCCCGCACGGGCGCGATCGTCGCCGGTGTCGACGCCCGCATCAGGGCCTTCGATTTGATCTCCGGTGGGGCGACGCCCATTGCCGAGTACGCGAACGAGGCGCCGGCCGACCTGAGGGAGGCGCTCGTACGCGAGCTCGGAGCCGTCGATCCGTTGCAGCTCGTCGCTCTGGCCCGACCGGGGACGATCCTGCTCCAGAACGGTCGAAACGACACGGTCGTTCCGCGTTCCGCACTCGAGGCGCTTGCGACGGCGGCGGGAGCGGCCGCCGAACTGCGCTGGTACGACCACGACCACGCGCCGACGAACGAGACCTACCACGACGGGCTCGAGTGGCTCGCCGCGAAGCTCGGCGTCGGCGGGCCGATCGTGCCCGGCGCGAACGCGGGGCCGTAGCGCGGCTTTGCTGTCCCCGGCCGCGGACTCGTTGGCGCTAGGACCTCGTGGGCGACGCGCGCCCGAGCAGGCGCGCGATCCAGGCCGCCGCGCCCACGACCGCAGCGAGCCCGAGCGCGATCGCGTTGGTCTGAACGCACGTGCGGCAGGCGTTGCAACAGACGGCTGCCATTGGCGCGTTCTCCCCGTACTTGGAGGCGGCCTGGCCGATCCGCCCGCTCGCGATCACCTTCATGTCACAAGTCTACGCCCTCCTCTCCCCCATACCGGGCCCCGCGTGTGCGAGCCACAATGCGCCGGAGTGCCCGGGATCGTCCTCTGGCCCCACAGCTCCTCGATGCGAACTGCCGTCCGCGGCGCGAGCCCGATCGCAGAGCAACGGCCGCGCCGACGAGAGTGTGATCTACTCCGCCGTATGCGGTTCGACCGGCACACGCTCGTGCTGCTCGTGCGCCCCCCGGATGCACCCGAGCTCACCGACGAGGAGGCGGCGGAGCTCCAGGATCGCCATCTCGCGTTCCGGGCCGACCTGCGCGAGCGCGGGTACCTCATCGGCGGAGGGCCGCTCGTCGACCAGGACGACGAGCGCCTGCGCGGCATCTCGATCATGCGGTGCGACGCCGACACCGCGCGTCGGCTCAGTAGCGATGACCCCGCCGTGCAGGCGGGCCGGCTCGTGGTCGAGGTGATGACCTGGATGGTGCCCGCGGGCAACGTCCGCTTCGAGAACGTGCCCACACCGCGGTCGATGGCCGAGGCGACGGAAGACTGACCGTGCGGGCAACCCCCGTCCGACTGACAGCGGCAGTCGGACGGGTCGACGACGCACGCCGCGTCAGTGACCGTGGTGGGCGTGGACGACGGCGTGACCCTTCCCACGCAGGATCAGGGCGCGATTGACGGGCACCGTGACGACGAAGGCGACGACGAGCGACGCGGCGAGGCTTCCCCAGAAGAGGATGTCCGTGAGACCCGCGGCAAGCGCGCCGGGGACTGCGAGCAGGAAGGCGTTGTCGGTGATCTCCATGACGGTGATCGAAATCGTGTCGGCTGCGAAGGCAATACGAGCCGCCTGGCGCAGGCCGAACCCGGCGGCGAAGAGGGGCCGCAGGGTGAGCGCGTAGCCGAAGACGAACGCGAGCGCGACGGCCAATGCGATCGAGGGCAGGTCGCCGAGCCCGATGGCGGTTGCGATGGTCATTCCGAGCACCTCGCCGATCGCACACCCGGTCAGGCAGTGGAGCGTCGCCTGGGCTGCGATGCCCCAGCTCGATCGTGTGCCGATCGCGTGGTGGTGATCGTGCGTCGAAGCCGTCATGGCAGTCCTTTCTCGGTATATACCCCTATGGGGTATATGAACGGCGCCTATCACCGTTCGTATTCCCATCACCACCCACGCTTGCACCTGCGTTACGTCGTGTGCTGTGTGAGATACGAGGGCCGAGACGCAACATGGGAGTCGCATCCGCGCCCCGTTCCCGACTACTCCCCGCGCGCGGTAGGACGACCGCAGCCGGTGCGCAGTGACCGCCGCGACGCCGTCCCGCCCGCTTGCCGTCGAACGGAAGCCGAAACCGACGACCACGCTCGTCGGCAGCGCGTCACCGGTGATCCGCCTTGGCCGGCGGAGCACCGGCTTTTCGCGACGCTCAGTCCTTGTTGAGCGCCCTGACGAGAGCGAACTGGCACGCGGCCTCGCACGTGCCGTCCACTTTGATACCGGCGCTTCGTTGGAACTCCTTGACGGCCGCAGCCAGGCGAGGGCCGTTCCGTCCGTCGAGCGGGCCCGCGTAGAAGCCGAGAGATTGCAGGTCGCTCTGAAGCACTGCGACCGTCTTCTTCGTGACGGGTGGCTCGTCGTCGCCGACGGCCGGGTCGTCGAGCGCGCGCGCCTGTGCAAGTGCCTGCCGACATTGAGGACCACACTTGCCGTCGACTTTGAGGCCGACCTGGCGCTGGAAGTCCTTGATCGCGGCCGTGACGCTGACGCTCGGGCGACCGTCGACGGGACCGTTGTAGAGACCGAGGTACTTGAGCGCGCTCTGGATCTGCCTGATCGTCAGCGAGCTCGGCACTTTCACGGGAGGCGCGCTCTCGACGTACTTGTAGACGTAGTGCGGCCCGTCCTGCAGCCCGATCAGGAGGTACATCGGGCCTGAGCTCGGTGAGACGACGACCAGCGTCTTCGAGATCGATGCTGCCCCCGTCGCCTGGTCTGCGCAGATCCCGATGTCCGTCGTCTCTCCTGCCTTCTTGAGCGGCACGCCGCGGGCGCCCATGGCGGGACAGATTCTCCCGGGCTGCTTCGACTCGCCGGTGAGGTCGAGCGTGATCGGAGATCCGGCCGCCGTCACCGTTTGCGGAATCGTCCACTTGTACGTCGCCTTCCAGCCGTCCGGCTCCCATGTCGCGCTCGTCGGGAAGAGCGACCACGCGCTGTCGATGATCATCCCGCTGTCGTCGACACAAGCCTTGCCGAACAGCTTCTTCGGCGACGGACACTCGGCCTTCGTGAGCTGGACGAGCTTGAACGGCGGGTTCGCCCGGGTTGCACTGCCACCTGCGAGCGCCCCGCCGACCATCACGCCCGCGAGGGCGACGACGATCACGGGCAAGCCGAACCGTCGCCTTGCCTGCACGCCGCCCCGGCTCCACGGGCGGCGTCCGCAGCGCAGGCTGCCCTGCTCCCGCAGGTCGGGGCAGGAGGCGGGGTCGGACCCGGGGCCGCGAGCGACCCTCCCGAAACGGATAGAGGCGCGACTCGACACGCTGAGGCACCCGACTCTATGCGCTCGTGCCAAATGGGTCAAGCAAAGCGCCGTGCGAACAGTCCGGCCTTCTTCCTCCACTCAGCCGACGACTGCGACGGGATCCTGCTCGACCGGGGCAGCGCGACCGCGTAGAGCCGGCCCCGACTCCTCTTCACCGGCACACAGACCCGAACTCGGCTACGAGCGGGCACGTTCTTCAAGCCGACGCGCGGACTCGAACCGCGGACCCCTTCATTACGAGTCGGCCAGAAGGGTTCGCCACAGTTCGGTGAGCCTGGCTCTCGCCGCCGAAACACCGGGGTTTCGCGGGTTCCGGCCGCTCCCGGTTGCGGTCGCTTTCGGTGGCCTCCGTTACCCCCTTGTTACCCCCTCCCGCGCCGAAGCAAGCCCCGGCGTTCGTGTTCTGCCCGGAGTGCTGGGAGGCGCTCCTTATCGACGTGGACGACCGGGGTGGCGCCCAACGGAATCGAGTCGCACCCGATCCTCGGCTTCCGCTGCCTGCGCGGCTGACTGCCGTCGTCTGGGCTAGTGCGACATGTTCGGCACGAATCTATTAGGGTCTTATCCGTTCAGCGGGGGCCTTCCACTATGGGGGAAGGGACAGACCGCACGCTTGCTGTCGTTGAGCGCCTGAGCGCCCCCTATCCGTTGCAGCAGCGTCCTGCTCCTGCAACACCACAAAAAGAAGGGGGAAACACATGCCTCGCAGATTCGTTTTTCTGTCGGTGGCCCTCGTCGCGCTCGTCGGAGGTGTCGCCGCCTGGGCGACGATCCCCGATGGCAACGGCGTGATCCACGCCTGCTACAAGGTCGACAATGACGGCGGGGTGAAGGGCAACTCCGACCTCCGCATCATCGATCCATCCTCGTCCGACAAGAACGGCAGCGCCTGCAAGAAGAACGAGGCCGCACTCGACTTCAACAAGACCGGCCCCCAGGGCGAGCAGGGCGAACAAGGCGAACAAGGCGAACAAGGCCCGCAAGGCGAACAAGGCCCGCAAGGCGAACAAGGCCCGCAAGGCGAACAAGGCCCGCAAGGCGAACAAGGCCCGCCGGGTGAGGCTGCCGACGCCAACTTGCTGGACGGAATCGACTCAACGGGGTTCGTGCAGGGAGCCGGTAAGCGGAGCCAGTTCCAGATCACTTCAGGCAGCGCACAGCTCGTCGAAACGCCAGCCGGAAACCTGTACATCGCTTGCCAAACCAACGGCACGTACATCCTGCAGTCCCAGAACCCTACTGGAGAGACGATCTCATTCTGGTACGACGACTCGATCTTGGGCCTCTCTCACGCCTACTACACCAACAGCGTAGTCGGTACGTACCTAAACGCCGACACCGGCACCCGCCACGTCGTCGTGCGCCAGTCAAACAGTTCGAACACGGCTGACTTCGACATCTACTTCGAAGGCGACAATGTGAGCGATTGCACGATCAGTGTCGTGCTGCAGACGTCGTAGCCATAGACCACAGTTCAGGGAGGGCCCGTTCCCGGGGGGGCGGGCCGCTCCCTCTCCTCGCCCCGAACTCCCGCTGCCAGCACTCCGGGCAGATGGACACGTCCCTTTCGGCCACTTACGCTCGCACACCTAAGCCGTCATCATCGACGGCATGAGATGCCAGGAGTGCAACGTCGAGGCAGAGGGTGACGCGAGGGGCTGGGAGGCGCTCCTTATCGACGTGGACGACCGGGGTCGCGCCCAACGGGATCGAGTTGCACCCGATTCTCAGCTTTCGGTGCCTGAGCGGCTGAACACCGTTAGCGGCGAACCGTGACGATCGTCTTCGCCTTGCCGGACTTCCCGCAGTTGATCTTGACCGGCCACTTACCCGGCTTCGTGTTCGAGCCGACGTTCCACGCCCAGGTGATCTTCTTCCCGGTCTTGGCGCCGAGCCCGCGGGCCCCGGACTTCGTCGTCGAGTAGAACACCCCGATCGTGCAGCGCGCCTTCGGCGACACAACAACCGTGATGCTCGCCGTGTCTCCCGTCGACACCTTGCCTGGTTTTTTCGTGATCCTGACGTTGGCGGCGGCCGGCGAGACGAGCACCATCGCGAGGACGACTGTGAGGACAAGGGTCAGTGGGCGGCGCATCACTTTCATCATCCGCCTGCCGACCCAACTATGCAAACGCGTGTTGCCCCGTCTGTTACCCCCTCGCACCCGAAGCGCTACCCCTCGGCCGAAGACACACCCGTTAGCAGGGGTTTTTTAAAGCCGACGCGCGGACTCGAACCGCGGACCCCTTCATTACGAGTGAAGTGCTCTACCAACTGAGCTACGTCGGCGCGGCCTAGATCGTAGCCGCTTCGGGCGGCGGCGTCCGGCCTGCGGGCCCTGCCGCCCCGGGGCTCAGTCGCGCGGAAGCTCGAGGTTGCCGGCCTCGATCTCCTTGGCTCCCGGCGGCGGCGTCCCCTCGACGACCGACGCCTCCTCCGGCGAGAACTTCACCTCGCCGACGCCACCGTTCGCGACGTCGAAGACGTCCTCGCCACCCGTGAACGTGCCCTCGTCGACCGACCGCCTGAGAGGGAGCGTGATCCGGACGGTCAGCCCGGCACCGCCGTCGCCGACGCGAGCCTCGGCGGAGCCGCCGTGGGACTCCGCTATCGCGGCCGCAATGGCGAGGCCGAGGCCGGCGCCACCGGCGTCGCGCGAGCGCGACGTGTCGCCGCGGTAGAAGCGCTCGAACACGTGCTCGAGCTGGGCGTCGGTGAGACCGGGGCCCTCGTCGGCGACTTCGATCACAGCCCGGCCGTCGTCGACCGCGATCCGCACGACGGCCGCCGAGCCCGGCGGGGTGTGTGCACGCACGTTCGCCAGCAGGTTGTCGATGACCTGGCGCAGCCGCTCCCGGTCGCCTTCCACCTCGACCGACAGCGGCGCCTCCAGCCTGAGCTCGCGGCCTGCGTCGAGCGTCCGCGCCGACTCGACCGCATCGCGGGCGACCTCGCCCAGTTCGACGGGCGCTCGCTCGAGCGGCCTGCCCTGGTCGAGCCGTGCGAGCAGCAGGAGGTCGTCGACGAGCACGCCCATTCGCTTCGACTCCCGCTGAATCCCCGTCATCGCGCGCTCGAGATCCTGCGGCCGCTCGCGGGCACCGCGGTCGAAGAGCTCCGCGTATGCGCGCACGGCGGCGAGCGGCGTGCGCAGCTCGTGCGAGGCGTCGGCGACGAAGCGGCGCAGCCGGTTCTCGGACGCGGTGCGTTCGTCGAACGCCTCCTCGATTTGCCCGAGCATCGTGTTGAGCGCCCCGCCGAGGCGTCCGACCTCGGTGCGCGGGTCGTCGTTCTCGACGCGCTGCGAGAGATCGCCTCCCGCGATCGCGGCAGCGGTGTGCTCGATTCGACCGAGCGGGCGCAGGCCGACGCGGACGAGCCAGAGTCCGAGCGCCAGCACGGCCGACAGGACGACGATCGCCACGACTGCCTCGACGAGCAGAAGCTGGTGGAGCGTGTCGTCGACCTGGTTCAACGGCGCGGCCACGATGAGGAACTGTCCGACGCCGATCGGTTCGATCTGCACACGGAAACGGGTGTCTCCGTCCTCCGCGTCGACCGTGAACGGATGACGCTGGTCACCTGCGCCGGTCACGCGCTTCGAGGTGAGATTCGGTTGCGGCAACGGTGTCTCGCCGGGGCGCGTCCCGATCGCGGCCCACCGAAGCGTGCCGGCCGTGTCGACCGAACCGACGTAGAGCCCGGGATTCGCAGCGCCGATCGCATCGAAGCTCCCGGGGCCCGTCCTCCCCCGCTCGAGGGAGCGAGCGATCGCCTGCGCGCTCCCGAGCGCGGTGCGATCGACCCGGTCGACGAGAAACGACTGCAGTGCTGCGTACGTCGCGACACCCGCCACCACGAGCCCGATCGCGGTGAGCGAGACGAGAACCGCGAGCAGTCGCGCCCGAAGGGACACGGCGGCTACGACTCGCGGAGCGCGTAGCCGACGAGCCGCACCGTCTGAATCAGCGGCGGGCCGTGCGGATCGAGCTTCTTGCGCAGATAGCTGATGTACGTCTCGACGACGTTCGCGTCGCCGCCGAAATCGTAGTGCCAGACGTTGTCGAGGATCTGACGCTTGGTGAGAACGCGGCGAGGGTTGAGCATGAGGAAGCGCAGCAGTTCGAATTCCGTGCGCGTGAGCTCGATCTGCCGGTCACCGCGCCACACCTCGCGCGTCTCCTCGTCGAGGGTCAGGTCGGCGAAGCGCATCGCCCCGTCGGTCTCGCCGCGCGTCCGCCGCAGCACGGTCTGCACGCGGGCGACGATCTCGGCAAGGCTGAACGGCTTGGTCACATAGTCGTCGGCCAGCGCGAGGCCGGCCACCTTGTCCTCCGTCGCGTCCTTGGCCGTGAGGAAGATCACGGGCACGCGGTGGTTGCCCTCCCGCAGCCGGCGCGCGATCGCGAACCCGTCGAGATCGGGCAACATCACGTCGAGCACGATCAGGTCGGGCCGGAACTCGTCGATCGCCTGCTCGGCAGCACGGCCGGCACCGACCTCCATTGTCTCGAACCCCTCGTAGCGTAGGGCCGTGGCGACAGCGTCCGTGATCGACGACTCGTCGTCGACGACGAGCACGCGCACGGTTGTCGGGGGTGCTGCGATCTCGGCCATGTGTCGTAAGAGTGCCAACCTTTCCTGTGAGTCGCCTGAGAGCGTGCTGTGGCGAGGATGCGAGCGAGCCGCGACTTGACAAGGCCCCAAATTACGGTACCCTTCCGATATATTCATTACTCTCAATGAGATTCGAAAGGAGAATCATGCCCATCCTCCAGCTCGAGCACCCGATCAGCGACTACACCGTCTGGAAGCAGGCCTTCGACAGCGACCCGCTGCGGCGCGAGGAGTCGGGTGTGCGGCGCTATCGCGTCTTCCGGCCGCTCGACGACCCGAACTACATCAAGGTCGACCTCGAGTTCGAGACGGACGGCGAGGCAGAGGCCTTCCTCGTTGCACTTCACGGCCTCTGGGAATCGCGCCGGGCGGCGCCTGCGCTCGCCGGCAAGCCCCTGACCCGGATCGTCGAGGCGGTGGCGAGCGAGGAGTTCTGAGCCGGGCTACGCGTGGGCGAACGTGCGCCGCAGCTGCACGAAGAGGGCGTCGAGCCAGAGGCCCGTGTTGACGTTGAACTCCTCGGCCGAGCGCCACGACTGACGGACGAGTGCTGCCGCCCGCTCCGGCCCGCGGCCGAGGTCGCGGGCAACATCGGCGCGAAGATCCTCGAGGCGATCGGCGTGGATCGTCGCGCTCTCGGCACCACTCGCGACGACGACGAGATCGCGGTACCACGCCGCCAGCTCCTCGAGCTGCGCCAGCATCTCCTCCCGCTCCGCTCCTCGCTGCACCCGCTTGATCCGCTGCTCGGCGTCACGCTCCGACATGTCCAACCCGGCCACGACGACTTCCTCCCGGTCCTTGGCGGTCGTTCCCTGGAGCGCGACCGCGTCGAGCAGTGCGCGCGCCGCCTCCCCGGACTCGAACGCCGGGTCGAGATAGGGGCCACGCGCCGCCGCGATGATCGCGGCGCGGCGTTGCCGCACCTCCGGGTCGACCAGCCGTCGGGCGCGGTCCAGCCGGCCGCCCGCGACGCGTGCGATCGCCGTCGCCTCCGCCTCGCCGAGCTCCGGCGCCGCGTCCGCCAGCCAGTCGCGGACGGCGCGCTCGGACAATCGCCGGAACGGAACGAGCTGGCAGCGCGAGCGGATCGTCTCGGGGATCGGCCCGAGCTCGTCGGCGACGAGCACGATCGTGGCGTAGAGGGGCGGTTCCTCGAGGTCCTTGAGCAGGGCGTCGGCGGCGTCGTCGTTCAGCAGATGCGCCCCGAGGAGGAGGTACACGCGGCGATCGGCCTCGAACGGGCGGAGGTGGAGATCGTGGTGGAGCTCGCGGATCACGTCGATCCGGATCATGTCCCCGAGCGGCTCGATGACCCTCAGGTCGGGATGCATGCGCTCGGTGACCCGGCGGGGATCCTCGAGCAACGCCCCCGCGAACGCGAATGCGGCGGTCGTCTTGCCGACGCCGCCCGGCCCGTGGAAGAGGAACGCGTGGGCATCTCCGTCGGCGAGCGCCGAAACGAGCAGGCGCTTCGCCTCGTGCTGTTCACGGACGTCTGCGAATCGCTCCATGAATCTCCTCGGCGATCTCCTCCGGAGGGCGTCTTCCGTCGATCGTGACGAATTGCTCCGGGAACCGCTCCGCCAACTCGCGGTACGCGGCGGCCACCCGCGCGTGGAAGTCGTCGTCCTCCCGCTCGATCCGGTCTCGCGTCGCGCCCATGCGCGCCGCGGCGTCGCCGGCTCCGATCTCGAGCACGATCGTCCGGTCGGGCAGCAGGCCCTCGACCGCGGCGAGGTTGAGCTCGAGGACGCGTTCGAGCCCGAGCCCGCGTGCGATTCCCTGGTAGGCGACCGACGAGTAGACGTAGCGGTCGCAGATGACCGTCGCGCCGCGGGCAAGCGCAGGTCGAATCACGTCGACCACGTGCTGCGCCCGCGACGCGGCGTAGAGAGCCGCTTCGGCCCAGGGCGCGACGTCGCCGCCGTGCAGCACGAGGTTGCGAATCTCCTCTCCGAGCGGGGTGCCTCCCGGCTCACGCGTGAGCACGACCTCTGCCCCCTCTCGCTCGAGTCGTTCACCGAGTAGACGCGCCTGTGTCGTCTTGCCGGAGCCGTCGAGCCCTTCGAAGGTGATGAACATCGCGTCTGTAGATTACGGCGATGACGATCGTCGTCACCGGCGGTGCCGGTTTCATCGGCTCTCACGTCGTCGAGGCGCTGCTCGCGCGGGGCGATGAGGTGCACGTCGTGGACGACCTCTCGAAGGGCGTGCGGGAGAACGTGCCGGATGCCGCCACCCTCCACGTCCACGACCTTCGCAAGCCGGTCGAGAAGCTCGTCAAGAAGACAAAGGCCCGCGCGATCGTGCATCTGGCGGCCCAGGCCGACGTCCGGGTCTCGGTCGAGGAGCCCGGACGCGATGCGGCGATCAACGTCGTCGGGACCGTCAACGTGCTCGAAGCTGCCCGGCACGTGGGCGCCCGGGTCGTCTTCGCCTCGACCGGTGGGGCGATCTACGGGGAGACCGAGCGGCCGGCCCGCGAGGACGATCCCTGCCTGCCGCTGTCTCCCTACGGCGCTGCGAAGCTCGCGGGCGAGGGATACCTCGGCGCGTTCAGCCGGCTGTACGGCACACCCCATCTGGCGCTCCGGTTCGGAAACGTCTACGGGCCGCGCCAGGATCCGCACGGCGAGGCCGGAGTCGTCGCGATCTTTCTCGGGCGACTCCTCGACGGCGAGTCGTGCCGAATCTTCGGAGACGGGTCGCAGGTCAGGGACTACGTCTACGTCGGCGACGTCACGCGCGCGACGCTCGCCGCGCTCGACTCCGATGTCGACGGCGTGCTGAACGTCGGCACCGGCCGCGCCGCCTCGGTGCTCGACCTGTACGAGATCTGCAGGGCGACGGCCGACTCAGACGCCGACCCGATCCACGAGGAGGCCCGGCCCGGTGAGCTCGAGCGCAGCGTGCTCGACGGCGAGCGGGCCGCCACGGCGCTCGGCTTCAGGCCGGACACGCCGCTCGAGGCCGGGGTGGCCGCTACCTGGGCGTTTCTCCAAGCCCGAGGCTGACGCGCGAGAAGGAGCGGGGCGGCCGCGGGCGAACCTCGTGCCGTGGACGTCTCACTGCACTCCTACGACCGGCTCGTCCGGCCCTGGCGCACCGCGGCGATCGTGGCCGTCGGCATCGCGGCGGTCGAGTTGCTCGTGCTCATCGTCGTCGGCGGCGCGCTGATCGCGAAGCCTTCGTCTGGGTCCTCCGCTCGGCCGGCGGCGAAGGGGGCAGCTGCGAAACCCGATCAAAGCGCGGCGGCGGCCCGCCGCACGCCTGCACCCGCTGCCGACCTCGCTCGCGGGAAGGTGTCCGTGCTCGTCCTCAACGGCAACGGACGGCAGGGTGCCGCCGCCGCCACCGCCCTGCGCGTCTCACGCCGCGGCTACCGCATCGGCGGGGTCGCCAACGCCCCGCGGACCGACTTCACCCGCACCCTCGTCATGTACCGCAGCGGCTTCGAGGGCGAAGGGCGTCGCCTGGCACGCGACCTCGGCATCGGGATCGTCGGCCCACTCGACGGGATGCGCCCCGGTCAGCTCCACGGCGCGCACACCGTCGTCGTCGTCGGCTCCTGAGCCGCGCGTCACCCGCAGGCAGGTGTCTCGGGATCGTCGACCGCAGCGCGAGCGACGTCGAGAGGTCCGTTGCGATAGAAGAGGCTGCTGCTCGGATCGAGGGTGTAGGCGGCGTTGAGCGCGAAGTAGGCACCGCACTGGTCGCCCAGCGCGAGCTGCCGGAAGAGGCCGAGCTCGTACCATGTCGCCGGGTTCCTGGGCTGGAGTTTCGTCGCCTGCTCGTAGAAGGACTCTGCCGCACGGTCGTCGCCGCCGAGCCCTGCCACCGTGGCGCGCACATACAGCGGTTCCGGGGAGAGCGGGTTGAGGCTCTCGGCGCGGCGGGCGGAGGCGGCCGCGGCGGCTAGATCACCGGCGTCGGCCTCGCGGTAGGCCGCATTCATCGACCGCGTTGCGAGCGCAGGGGCGACGAGGACCCAGACCGCGGCGAGCGTCGCGACCGAAGCGCCGACCGGCACGAGAATGCGGCTCCGGGCGACGAGCGGGGGCCGCCCCGCGGCGAGCAGCGCGCCCGCGACGAGGGCAGCGGGGGCCACGACCGCCAGGTAGTCGAGGTCGTAGTCGACGAGCGCGTGGAGCCCGAACGCGAACGGGAGGGCGACGAGGCCGACGGCAGCCGCGCGCTCCTCGGGGCCGAGTCGTCGGATCGCGGCCCGGAGGCCGAAGCCGAGGGCGACCGCCAGCACGACGCCGCAGAGGAAGCCCGGAAGGCCGGTCTCGGCCAGCAACTGGAGCGGCACGCTGTGGGGTTCGGTGACGTTGAGGGCGCTGTCGCGGTAGGGCCTGCGAGCGATCTCGAAGGTCGCAGCTCCCGTGCCGCCGTACGGACTCGCGCGAAAGATGCTCCACGCCTCGCCCCACCAGGCGGTGCGGTTGTTCGTCTCGAGGCTGCCGAGCCGACCCGGATCGTTCACGACCTGCCCCGACCCGCCGAGCTGATCGCCGGCCCACGTGATCGGGTTGCCGACGCTGAGGACGAGCCCGACGGTACCGACGACGAGTACGAGCGCTACCGCGCCGACGAGGCCGCGGACGACCTCGCGCCTGCGTCGGCCCACGAGCCTCTCCACCGGGACGAGCAGGACGAGCAGGACGACCACCACAGCGCCGACCGCGGTGATCACGCCGAGGGCGGCACCATCCGAGACCCGGTCTGCGCGCGCCCCCCCGTCCTCGACGAGCGCCGGCCGCGCGAACGCCCAACCGGCGACGAGCAGGCCCGGGAGGGCAGCGAGCACCGTGACGAGCGCCGCCTCGACCCGGTTCTCGCACAGCCAGAGGGCCAGCGCGACGACGACGATCCCGGCGAGGAGGCCGGTCCGGGACTGGGTGAGAAGGATCACGATCGTGCCGGCATAGAGGAGCAGCGCCCCTCCCGGGCGAGCGACGCGGACGCGGAAGGACGCGACGAGCCACAGGCCGAGGCCGAGCGCCGCGTCGGCGAGCAGGGCGAGTGCATTCCAGTAGCCGATCGACCCCTTCAGGCGCGCAACCCGACCGGCATCGTCGGGGCCGAGGGCGGGTATCGCCTTTCCGAGCAGGGCCCAGACGAGGACGGCGGCGAGCACGACGGCCACGACCATGGCGAGGGCCCGCAGCGGCTTGCCGGGCAGTGCCCCGACGGCGAAACCGATGAACCCGAAGCTGAGCACCACGATGCCCTTGGCGAGCGCCGCCCAGGAGAGATCTCCGGCGATCGACCACCAGATGGTCACGCCGCCCCACGCGACGAGGGCCGTCGCCGCCCCCGCCGCGAGAAGTCCCGAGCGGTCGAGGCTCGGAAGAACGACCGCGCTCCTCGACCAGGCGACGAGAGCGATGGCCACGAGGAGGACTCCCGCCGTACCGAGGGGTGCCGTCGCGCTCCCACCGGAGGCACCGCCCGCGAACGTCGCCCAGACGAGCAGGGCGGCGGCCGCCGCGAGCACGGCGACGACGGGGCCGGACCGCATCGCGCGAGGGGCCGCCTCCATCGCGTGGGACGGTACCACCACCTGTCCCGAGCCCCGCCGTGGCAACCATTACACTTCGCTTACCGTCCGCTCACTGCGGACACAATGAAGACTGGGAGACTGTCAGGCTCCCCGGAATATCCCTGCCGTCCCCGCCGTACGACCCGTACCACCAGACCCGTACGACCAGAAGAGTGCACCGAACTCCCCTCTCCCACCGCGCCGCGCGCCTCGGTCTCCTGGTGATCGTGCTGTTCACGATCGCGGCAGTCGGAAGCCGGGCGGCGATAGCGAAGTCGACGGCATCGTGCGCCAACCAGGTGATCGCGGACTGGTACGACGACGGTCGCGTCGGCAAGATCTATCCGCTCCAGTGCTACGCGGCCGCGATCGCGAAGCTTCCGCCCGACGTTCGCGACTACTCGAACGCCAAGGAAGAGATCAACCGGGCACTCGCGTTCGCCAAGCAAGGAAAGCCCGATCCGGGCGGAAGTGATCCGACTCCGACCGGAACGACGAACACGACGACGACCACGACGACCGGCGGCGTCGGAACGGGAAAGACGACGACCGGCACGTCGAGCGTGACCACGGGAACGGCCACGTCGGGCTTCACGGGCGCCACCGATACGGGGACCACGGACACCTCCGGTCCGTCGTCCGTGCCCGTCCCCCTGCTCGTGCTCGGAGGCCTCGCCATTCTGCTCCTCGCAGCCGGCTCGGCCGGCTATCTCCGCCGCCGAATGAACGGCGGCGGCGAGGGCGACGGCACACCGCCACCTGCCGTCTAGCACCCGCGGCGGGTACACTTCGAAGACGCGCGGGGGCCCTCATTTTCCTGCAAATTGCAGGAAAATGAGAGGAAGTGGGTGCCGTCCGACCCACCTCCTAGCATCCCGAATCCCTCCCGGCAGCAGAACACCCGGGGCGGAGCACATTTTTTTCCGATCCACGGCGGCCGGGAGGCAGGCATGGCAACCACGAAGGCAGCAACACCCGCAGAGACAGCGGCGGCTGGAGCAGCCGCGACGGAGTACGTCAACGCCGTGATCGACGCGGAGGCGAGCGTCACCCCGCAGCGATTCTTCACGATCCCCGGCCGCGACCCGTTCGACGAGATCGAATGGGAGTCGCGCCACGCCCTGATCCCGGGCAAGGACGGCCCGGCGTTCGACCAGAAGGACGTCGAGTTCCCGCGCTTCTGGTCGCAGACCGCGACGAACATCGTCGCGCAGAAGTACTTCCGCGGGCGGATGACCTCGCCCGAGCGCGAGCGCTCGGTCAAGCAGATGGTCGGCCGCGTCGTCGACACGATCGGCGGCTGGGGCCGCCAGGGCGGCTACTTCGCGAGCGACGAGGAGGCCGAGACGTTCGAGGCCGAGTTGAAGGCGATCCTCGTCAACCAGATCGCGTCGTTCAACTCGCCCGTGTGGTTCAACGTCGGCTTCGAGGAGAAGCCGCAGTGCTCCGCCTGCTTCATCCTCTCGATCGAGGACTCGATGGACTCGATCCTCGATTGGATCCGCCGTGAGGGCGTCATCTTCCGCGGCGGCTCCGGGTCGGGGATCAACCTCTCGCGCCTGCGCTCGTCGCAGGAGCAGCTGTCCAAGGGCGGGCACGCCTCCGGCCCCGTCTCGTTCATGCGCGGCGCCGACGCATCGGCCGGCACGATCAAGTCGGGCGGCAAGACGCGGAGGGCCGCCAAGATGGTCGTGCTCGACATCGACCACCCCGACGTCGACGAGTTCATCTGGTGCAAGGCGAAGGAAGAGCGCAAGGCGCGCGTGCTCGAGCAGGCCGGCTACGACATGTCGCTCGACTCGCCCGACTGGGGTTCGATCCAGTACCAGAACGCGAACAACTCGGTGCGCGTGACGGACGCCTTCATGGAGGCGGTTGTCGAGGGCAAGGAGTGGAACCTGACCGCGCGCACGGACGGCTCGGTCGTGCGCACGGTCGACGCGCGGTCGCTCCTCAAAGACGTCGCGGAGGCCTCCTGGCAGTGCGCCGACCCCGGCGTGCAGTACGACACGACGATCAACTCGTGGCACACGAGCCCGAACACGGGTCGGATCAACGCGTCGAACCCCTGCTCGGAGTACATGCACATCGACGACTCGGCGTGCAACCTCTCGTCACTGAACCTGATGAAGTTCCGCAAGGAGGACGGCGAGTTCGACGTGGCGATGTTCGAGCACGCCGTCGACGTGATGTTCCTCGCACAGGAGATCATCGTCGGCTACTCGTCGTACCCGACGCCCGAGATCGGACGCAACGCACTCAAGTTCCGGCAGCTCGGCCTGGGCTACGCCAACCTGGGCGCGCTGCTGATGGCTCGCGGGCTCCCGTACGACTCGGACGAGGGTCGGGCGTACGCCGCCGCGATCACGGCGATCATGACCGGTCGCGCCTACCGCAAGTCGGCTGAGGTCGCGAAGCGAATGGGCCCGCACGCGGGTTACGCGGAGAACGCGGCCGCGATGCTCGGGGTCATCTCCAAGCACCGCGCAGCGGTCGGGAACATCCAGCACACGGACTCCGTGCCGGCGGACATGCTGTCGGCGTCCCGCAAGGCATGGGACGACGCGCTCGACCTCGGCGAGGTGGCCGGCTTCCGGAACGCGCAGGCGACGGTGCTCGCACCGACCGGAACGATCAGCTTCATGATGGACTGCGACACGACGGGCGTCGAGCCCGACTTCTCGCTCGTCAAGTCGAAGAAGCTCGTCGGCGGCGGAGAGCTCACGATCGTCAACAAGACGGTGCCGATGGCACTCGGCGAGCTCGGATATGCGACGCGCGAGGTCGAGGAGATCGTCGCGTACATCGACGAGCGCGGCAGCGTGATCGGGGCACCGCACCTGAAGAGCGAGCACTACCCCGTCTTCGACTGCGCCATCGGTGAGCGTGCGATCCACTACATGGGTCACGTGAAGATGATGGGCGCAGTGCAGCCGTTCATCTCGGGCGCGATCTCGAAGACGGTCAACCTCCCAGAGGAGACGTCGGTCGACGAGGTGTCGCAGTTGCTGATCGAGGCGTGGCAGCTCGGCGTCAAGGCGATCGCGATCTA
The DNA here is from genome assembly GCA_963721955.1 of uncultured Thermoleophilia bacterium. GTDB lineage: Bacteria > Actinomycetota > Thermoleophilia > Gaiellales > Gaiellaceae > Gaiella. Next base: position 439,720 of record CAVRKG010000005.1, read on the forward strand.
CCGCGACAACTGCAAGGTCGCGCAGCCGCTCTCCGGCTCGAAGGACAACTCGGAGGAGGGACGGATCGCGCAGATCCACGCGCTCGGCGGCGTGGTCGCAGCCCCGAAGCGGCGCCGGCTACCGGACGACCGCACCGAAGTCGGCCGCAAGTTCCGCGTCGGCGAGTACGAGGGCTACATCCACGTCGGCCTGTTCGAGGACGGGACGCCGGGCGACATCTTCGTGGACATCGCGAAGGAGGGAACGACGCTCGCGGGCCTGATGAACTCGTTCATGATCTCCGTCTCGCTCGGCCTCCAGTACGGCGTGCCGCTCGAGGTGTACGTCTCGAAGTTCAGCCACATGCGCTTCGAGCCGTCGGGGATGACGAACGACCCGGACGTCCGCGTCGCGAAGTCGATCGTCGACTACATCTTCCGCTGGATGGGCAAGAAGTTCCTCTCGGCCGACCAGCAGGAAGAGGCCGGCATCCTCACACCCGAGGTGAAGGCGCGGCTCGCCGCGGCCTACGCAGCAGGCGAGGCAGCCTCACCGTCCACGGTGGAGGCGGCGCCACCCGGCCAGACGGCGCTCTTCAACAGCTGGGAGGACGCGGTCGAGTGCTCGAAGTGCGGCGGCCGCATGGTGCGAACCGGCAGTTGCTACACGTGTCGCGACTGCGGCACGAACACCGGCTGCTCCTGAACTGAACCGCTGATCGACATCGGAACGTCAGCGGTTCCGACACAGGTCTGTCAGTAGAGATTGGATCCGAAGGCCCGCCGCGATGGCGGGCCTTCGCCTCGCGGGTCGGTCCGTGCGCGATGGACGAGATGCGACGCCCCGCGGTCGACGGTCAGAGGGCCATCTCCCGGGGCACCAGCCACCGAACCGGACGACGCGGGTCCGCAGCGACCAGAAGCACGGTCCCGCGCAGGACGTCCATCCCGATGAGACCCTGCACCGAGTGGATCTCTTCTCGGATCAGAAGGCGCGGGACAGATCGCCGCGCCTCGCCCACACGGAGAACTCGATTCTCGGCCGCAGTGCCCACGACGAGGCTGCCGCCGACGCCATGACTGGTATGGCCCGGCTCGATGCCGACGAGCCCGGGAACGGCGGCGGCTGCGAACTCCGTCTCACTCCCACCGGTGTTCAGCGTCGCGGGAACCGGCTCGAACGGCTCGATTGCCGCCGCCACGACCGGGGTCGACTCGGCCGGATCGCGTGCAAGGTCGAGGGCAACATGGCGCGGCCAGGTCGATCGCAGCCATGCCTCGAGCTCGGGAGCCTGCACGCCGGGATCGATCACCGTCAGTCGGTTCCCAACGAGGTCGATTGTGACCAGCGCGGCCGGATGCAGGTGCTGCGGGCTCAAGAATCCACCGATACCCCAGCCCGCAAACGGCGCAGGGCCGGTGATCGCCACCGCATCGTGTAGTTCGAACCCAACGCCGTCGATAGCTATCCCAACCTCGCCGACGAGCCACGAGGCGACTTCTGCACCCGCGTGGTCGATTCCCGGTTCGCCCGGCTCGTGCGCGAGTCCAGACGCGCGCACGAGTTCAATGGTCAGTACGTGATCGGTCGAACCCGTGTCGAGAATCAGTCGGGTTGGCGTTCCGCCTACGACGACATCGACGATCGGGGCGTGCGTCTTCCCATCTCCAACGTCGAACCCGATAGGTACGTCGAGCAGCGATGCTATTCCTGGCACGGGGATAACAGTAGATCGCGGCCAGTCGCGACGCCTGGGACGATCCGAACATCCCAAGCCCCCGGGCTCCCGCGGGCCGCCCCTCGCGCTTCGTCGCTCAGGCGGCGGGATCGCCGCTTGGCGTGACGACCCACCACACGCCGCCGTGGAGGTCGACGTTGTGGCACTTGATCTCGCCGGGACCCTCGTGCTCGTAGAAGTAGAGGGGCCGCCCGTCATAGGTGACCTGGAGCGTGCCGTCGTCACGTCGGATCGTCCCGAGGAGCCCGGCGTCGACACCCGCGCCGGCCGTCGGATCCTCATCCGTCAGCACGGGAGGCCACGCCGTGACGCACTCCTCACTCGTGCAGTTCGACTCGTCGGGCCCGTCGAGCTCGAAGGCATAGACGACCTGCCCGTTCGCATCAAAGAGAACGCGCCCGAAATCCGACGCATCAGCGACGATCTGCGCCCGCTGGGCCGGCACCCGCAATCCTTCTTCGCCCTCGGGACGACCCGCCAAGGCGGCTGCGTCTCCACTCGCGCTCGACTGGCCGGTTTCCGTCGTCGTGCCCACACCTGCCTGATCCTGGGCCCCGTCCCCTCCGCCGCAGGCCGCGAGCGCGAGCACGAGGCGCCGCCGAGATGAAGAGGAGGCGTGCAAAACCGGCGGCTGTGGTGAATCGCGGATTCATGTAGTCGTCAGAACGCACCAGGGGTTGGATCCGGATGGTAGCGAACCGGGTAGTGCGTTCATGTCGCCGGCGACCCACCGCTGCGGGCGCCTGCGCCAACATCGCGAACCCGAAACAGTTCCGCCGTTCCCGGCGACGCTCGCCCACGCCACCGCGCACGTCACGACTCGAGGTGTCTCCTGCTCACACGGATGGCCGCATGTCACCTACCGCGTGAGGAGCAAACCATGTGCCAAACTCGGCGGATGGCTACTCGCCTCAGAGTGCTGAGGGCGCTCGAGCGAGGTGCGCGGCTGCTGCGCGGCGTGGGCCTCGGCTCTGTGGTCGACCGGATCGGTGGTCGCATCGCTCCGAGCATCGGCACCTTCGATGTCGCGATCGACGGATTGCGCCTCCAGGGCGATCACATCGGGCAGCTCTACTACGTACGTGAGCTGCTCGAGTCCGATCGGGAAGCGACGTTCGTCGCACTCCTGAAGTCATCGATCGGCACGGATATGACCGTCGTCGAGGCGGGCGCGCACATGGGCTACGTGACGCTGCAGGCGGCTCGTGCCGTCGGCCCCAACGGTCGTGTGTTCGCGTTCGAGGCGAATCCGCGCGCCGTCCCGCTGATCGAGCGGAATCTCGTTCTCAACGGGCTCGAGGCGCGCGCAACGGTCGTGCCACTGGCCCTTGCCGACGTGCCCGGCCGACACGCCTTCTTTCTCAGCGGTGGAGGAGACACGAGCAGCTTGCACGAACCGGACGGTGCATCGGAACGAATCGAGGTCACCGTGACGGCGCTCGACGACTGGCTCGACCCGACCGTCCGCGTCGACGTCGTCAAGCTCGATATCGAGGGCGGGGAGGTGGCTGCACTCCGTGGAATGCGTGAGACGCTCGCGCGGGCGGGCCCCGATCTCGTCGTCTTCGCGGAGTGTCATCCCTCGATGTTGGAGCGATCCGGAAGCTCCGCCGACGAACTCATCGAGACCCTGCACGGTATTGGGCTCGACGTGCGCTGGATCGACGAATCCCTCGGGTCGACGCGACCGTTTCACGAGGTCGACCTATCCCACGGATACGTCAACCTCTACTGCCGCCGCGGCAACTGACGGCCTCTCCCTGGAGTTGCACCTCTAAGGGTACGACCCGGTGAACGCTGGAGCTCACGATGGCCGAGCCCCGGCCGGCGGTTTCGTGGGTCGCGAGGCGTGGTCGCCCAACGCGAGGATTCCGTGAGCTTCCGAAGGATGCGCTGCTATCCTGGGTCTCAGAGGGGCAGTATCCCCGAACGGGTGCCATCGTCATTCCGGCCGCAGCAGGCCCGGTGGCACCGGCCGTTTCGACGGCGGGAGAGACCTTCGTAGTTACGGCCTTGTCCGTTTCAACGAAGGGATACTGCATGCAGCTCGAGTTGTGGATGTGGGGAGCGTTCGGTGTGTTCGTCGTCGCGATGCTCGCCGTCGACCTGGTCTTCTTCGGGCGACGAGGGCAGGAGATCGCCTTTCGCCGGGCCGTCGTCTGGAGCGTGGGCTGGACGCTGCTCGGGCTTGCGTTCGCGGGCTTCCTGTGGGCGTGGCGAGGGGAGCCGGCCGCCGGCGAGTACCTGGCGGGGTTCTTGATCGAGAAGTCGCTCTCGATCGACAACCTGTTCGTCTTCGCGCTGATCTTCACGTACTTCGCCGTTCCGATCGCGCATCAGCGGCGGGTGATCTTCTGGGGCATCGTCGGAGCGATCGTGCTGCGAGGAATCTTCATCCTCGTAGGCGCCGCCATGCTCGACGCTTTCCACTACACGATCTATGTCTTCGGAGCGTTCCTGGTGATCACGGGGATCCGGATGGCGCGGCACTCGCAGGTCGAGATCCACCCCGAGCGGAACCCGGTTCTCAAGCTACTCACCCGCGTACTACCGATGTCGAGCTCCTACCACGGCGACCGATTGACCATTCGTGACGGCGGCAGGCGGTTGGCGACACCGATGCTCGCCGCGCTCGCGATGGTCGCAACGTTCGACGTTGTATTCGCCGTCGACTCGATCCCCGCCATCTTCGCCGTTACGCGAGACACGTTCATCGTGTTGGCGGCCAACGCATTCTCTCTGCTGGGACTGTCGGCTCTGTACTTCGTCCTGGTCGGGATGATGGGTCGCTTTCGCTATCTCAACCTCGGTCTCGCCGCGGTCCTGATCTTCGTCGGAATGAAGATGACCCTTGCCGACGTGTACAAGATCCCGGTCTATTTCTCACTCGGGGTCATCGTCGCAATCCTTGGGATCGCGGTTGCGGCATCCCTGCTGAACCCTCCGGCGGAGCAACCCGGCGCGAACGAAGGAATCGAGGCAAGCGACGACGACGGCCTCGGCAAACCGATGAAACTGGCGACCGAAGAGGGGGTCTGATGTTTCTGATCGGCGTCATCCTCGTCGCAATCGCGCTGCTCTTTTTGCTGACCGCGCTCGCACTGACCGTGGGGCACAGGAGGGGTCATCCCCTCCGAACGGCAGCCACGCTCGCTGCCATATTCACGGTCGGGCTGGTGCTGCTCTCCGAATAGGATGCGCGCCACGAGCGTCGCTGCCCAGGTGACAATCCCGAACCGCCCGCGACCGAGGGATGCACGCAGTAAAGATTCCGTGTGCAATCCCAACCTGGCGGCAAGACCCGCGTCTCAATCCACCGTGGCGACCAGTGGGGATCCGGCGGTGGGAGACGTTGTGACCCTGCTCGTCGAGCTCCGCTCCGGAGAGCGTGGCGCGGTGCACGAGATCGGCACTCGCGCACGTGTGCTCGAGGTCGAGGACGACCGGCTGACGCTTCTCGTCGCCGGCGGGAGGAGCGACGACGTCGTCACCTGCCGACGCGGCTTCGTGGCGCACAAGCGTCGCCCGCTGTGGGCCCAGAGTGGGCACCTCGCCGCCGCTCCTTCGACCGCCTGACCGACCGGTCGCAACCCGGCGCCCGGAGCGCGGGCTACGCGCGGCGGCGCCTCACGCGCAGTCCGAGCGCAAGCAGGGTGAGGAACGCGGGAATCCCGAGCGCAAGTGGAAGGATCCCGCCGGCGTCCAGCGTCCTCCGCCCGGCGATCTCGGCGCGGAGCAGCGGGCCCGTCACCGGTGCCACCCCTGTTCCACTCCGGGGAAGAACGGCCACGTAGACCCCGATACTCCCCGAGTTGACGGCCTTGACCGCCCACTCGATCGTCTTCGACCCGCCGGCCGGCAGGCTCTCGAGGTAACGCGTCCGACCGGAGGACCAGTCCTCCGGGTCGACATAGGTGCCCGAGTCGTAGCTGAGAACGTTCAGGTGCGCGACGAGCGCAGGCGTTGCGGTACCGGAGGTGTTGTCGATGCGAGTGGTGAAACGGAAGGTGGTGCCGAGAGCGGTATCGACGGTATCTCGGCTGACGCTCACCGTCACGCCGAGCGGCTCTCCCGCGCCGTGGGCGGTGGAGGCGAGGATCGCCACCAGAACGGCGACGAGGGCGATCAGGCGAAGCCTCATCCCGCGTCCCCTCCTCGGAGGCGCACCCAGCGTCCGGCGGCGACTGCGAGAACACCGGCGACGACGGCCCCGATGACGGGGGAGATGAGCCAGCTCGCGTCCTGACTCCACGTGTGGGCGTTGACGACGACGCGGCCGACGTAGTGCTCGCCGGCGGAGATCGGGTTGATGCGAAGGAAGAGCTCGCCTGCCCATCCCTGCGAAGCGCTCGTCGGGAACTGCGACGGTGCGAACAGTGCCAGCAAGACGAAGAGGCCGACCGAGAGACTGACCCGATTCGAACTCGAGAGCACACTCACGATCAGGCCGAGCGACGCGAGGAAGACGGCGAGCAGTGTCCCCACGACCGCCCCGGCCGCAAGCGCGACCCAGACGACACCAACGCCGCGACCGAGGAACCAGACATACGGCGCCGCGATAACGAAGGCCGCGAGCCAGAGGGAGAGCGTCGCGAGCAGCTTGCCGCCGGTCAGGGCAAGGCGCCGCGTGGGTGTCAGCAGCAGCGTCTCCAGCGTCCCCCGCTCCCGCTCGCCGCTCACCGCGTCTGCAGCGGCGAGAAGGCAGAGAAGTGCGCCGACGGCGATCCCCACCTGCAGGACGAGGTTCACCGCCTCCCGTTGCTCGAGGTAGTTGAGCGCTGCATTCGTGGCGACGAGGTAGGCGATCACGCTCAGCAGCACGGAGAACGCGAGACTGAGCAGCAGGCCGCGCCCGCCGACCCAGAGGTCACGCAGCTCCTGCCTCAAGATCACCGGCAGCCCGCCCGACGCGCGCGGCTGCTCGTCACGGGCCACGGTGGTCATCTCAATCACCCTCCGTCATCGCGAGGAAGGCATCGCTGAGCCGCGCACCCTCGACCTCGAGCCCGAGTACGGGCACCCCGGCTGCGAGCAGCGCCGAGAGGCCGCGCGCGACCGCGTCGTCGGCGTCGCCGGACAGCGTCGCCCCGACCGTGCCGGCGCGTCCATCCGAAGGCGTGGCAACCTCCCACCCGTCGACCTCGCGGAGGAGTCGGGCCGCGTCGTCGACCCGGCCGGTTGGAACGCGAAGCTGGGCCGAGCGGGGGGCCGCCGCCTGCCGCGCGACGTCCGCGACGGTTCCGTCGGCGACCAGCCGGCCGCGGCTCAGGATCAAGACCCGGGTGCAGGTCTGCTCGACCTCCGCGAGCAGGTGCGTGCTGAGGAGCACCGTGGCGCCGCGCTCGCGGGCGAGCTCACGGATGAGCTCGAGCACCTGCAGCTGGCCGCCGGGGTCGAGGCCGAGCGTCGGCTCATCGAGAATGACGACAGAGGGGTCGTTCACGAGCGCTCGCGCAATCCCGAGCCGCTGACGCATGCCACGGCTGTAGGCGGCGATGAGCGAGCCGCTTCGATCCGCGAGACCGACCCGTTCGAGCAGGGCCGCCGCCGTCGCGCGGGCGCTGCTTCGCGACTGTCCGTAGAGCCGCGCGTGGTAGCGCACGAACTCCTCACCCGTCTGCCGCTCCGGGTAGCCCGCGCTCTCGGGGAGCACTCCGATCCGACGCCGGATCTCGTTCGGGTCCGTGTGCGCCACTCCGGCGATGGAGTAAGGTGCCCTCCGTCGGCTCGAGGATCGTCGTGAGCACCCGGATCGCGGTGGTCTTGCCGGCGCCGTTCGGGCCGAGCACACCGAGGATCTCGCCCGCCTCGACGGCGAAGCTGAGATCGGCGACGGCGACGAACCGGCCGTAGCGCCGGACGATGCCGCGGCAGTCGACGGCCAGGCTCATGGCCCTATCTTGACGGAGCAGGCGACCCCGGTGTTGATGAACCCGTTGCTGAACCGCCGGGCGGCGTTGACTGCTCGGGCCTCGGGGGGAACGCGACCCAGCCCCTGTTGGCGAAGCTCGCGAGGCTGTTCGCCTCGACACCCTTGTCGGAGACCGTGTAGAGCGAGTCGCGGACGACGAGCGAGCGGCTGATCGGAGTTCCGCCGAAGATCTTGGCGGCAGCTTCCGGCTTGTCCGCGTGCGTCACGCGTCCGACCTCGTCGATGCCACTGCGACCGATCCGGAAGCCGACGGCACCGAAGAACGGCTTGTCCGCGTACGCCTGGACGGGCAGGACCGCAAGCCGGGACGGCGCCCACCAGAGGAAGGCATGGTGGTCGCTCTCGGCCTCCGACCAGGAGGATCCGAGTGCGTGTGCCTGGATCCGCACCGGCCGACGCAGATCCGAGACGTCGAAGAGGGAGAGCTGCATCCCGAGCACCCGGCCCTCGGCCGAGACGTCGCGGCCGATTCCGAGCAGAAGGCCGTCGCCCACCGGGTGAAGGTATGCCGAGTAGCCGAGGATCTTCAACTCGCCGAGCACCTTCGGCGTGGCGGGCGTCGAGAGATCGATCGTGTAGAGCGGGTCGACCTGTCGGAAGGTGACGACGTAGCCCGTGTCACCCATGAAGCGGACGGCATAGACCCGCTCTCCCTCGCCGAGCCCTCCCACCTGGCCAACCTTGACGAGCGAGCCGCCTTCCTCCCGCAGCGTCGTCACGAGGCTCGCGCTCTTCTCGCCCGGGCCAGGATTCCACCACGTCGGTTCCTCGGTGCTCGCAACGCGGAGCACACCCTTGTACTCGGACAGCGACCACTGATTCATCAGGTAGCCGGGGACCGAGCCGCTACCACGGTAGTGCGTCGCCTTCGGGTCGGAGACGTCGAACTTGTGGATCGTCGTCGTCAGCTTCGGTGGATCCGCCGAGGCAGCGGACACGGGAACGGCGAACCATCGCTGCGTCGCGACGTAGAGGCTCTCCTGCGACCCGTACACGGTGCGGCCGTCTGCGAGAACCGAACTCGAGTCGACGAGCGCAAGCCCCTTGGCGAGGTCGATCGTCAGCACGGTCATGAGTCCCAGCCCCGAGTACACGGCCGGCCGGCGCACGTCCTTGCAGTTGACGAGCGAGCGCCTGGCGAGCGTCTCGCCGCGCCGGCCCTTGAGCGCGTACGACGGCAGCCAGTTCGCGATCCGCGACGTGCGGACGACCGCGCGGTTCCTGGCGAGCGCAGCAGCGGCTGCAGTGGATGTGGACCCCTCGGGAGTGACGAACGGGAGCGGCTGAGGCATGGACGACGCGGTCACGACTCTGACGACGGAGCCAACCAGCCGGGCCGTCACGTAGTCCGCGTCGAGCACCACGCTGCGGACGATCCGCAATGAGGACGGATTCCGAACGTCCACCTCGATCAGGGACGACTGAGCGACGGGGTACGGCGCGATGCGCGTCGATTCGGCGACAGGGGGACCGTCGACGGCCGGTCCTCCGACAAAGCCGCCGTGCGAGAGGACGAGGAGCCGGTCGCCGTGCAGCAGCAGCTCGTAGCCGGAGCCCACCGGGAGGCGCAACGAGCCGGCGAGCTTCGGCCCCGCCCCGCGCACGTCGACCGCGAAAACTTGGTCGCCGCGAACGACGAACAAGAACTCACCGTTCGACTTGACGACGTCGGGCTCGTCCACACCGTCCTCCTGGACGTTCGTGGTCGAGTAGTCCACGCCCGCCACGCCGGACGACTTTGCGGCGTCCGCCTCGGGCGCCCCGATCGCCGGGCTTGTGGCGATGCCCACGCGAACCCCGCCGAGCCCCCACGAGCCGACGAGCGGCAGCGCGTGCTGTTTCGCATAGGTCAGGAGTTTCGGGCACGACCCGAAGGACTTGAGACGCGCGCCCTTGCCGGTGGTCGCAGACGGGTGCGCCTCGGCGGCTGGGCCACCGCCCACGGCGAAGAGCGCCGCCAGCAGGGCAGCGACCACGATGGGTAGCGCGATCCGCTTCGTCATGTCACCACTGATACGCCGCCGGCCGCCCAGAATGTCACCTCCCCCTAGGTGACTGATCGTACCCGCTGCCCGGCTCGATCCCCTTCGCCCGCAGCTCGCCGAGTGCGGCCTCCGTCTTCCCGAGCTCGAGCCCCATGCCGCGCAGTACTGCATCGGTCTTCGTGAACTGCACCTCGTCGTACTGGACGACCTGGACGTGGTTGCCCCAGGGGTCGAGGAAGTCGAGCCCACGACCCGGGAGGATCGTGGCACCCGCCGAGACGAGCGCGGCCCGGGTCACGGCGAGGTCGTCGACGACGAAGCCAACGTGCCGGTCGGTATCGGGCGGCTGGGCCCGCCCGGTCGAGAGCGCGACGAACTGGTCTCCGAGGTCGATGAAGGCCATGCCCCCGGAGCGCCCGCGGAGCTCGAACTCGAACACGGCACCGTAGAAGCCGAGAGCCTCGTCGATGTCGTCGACCTCGAGCGCAACGTGGTTGATGCCGACGAGCCGCGAGCGTGCCATCGTCGCTAGGACTTCTACGCCGGCTCGGCCCGCCCTTGTCGGGAAGCCTCGGCGCGCCCGACGGTTCGGGAACCTCTGGCCGAGTCGGCGCGGTGCCGAGCGACCGCCGAGAGCGCCCGGGAGCAGTCGTTTTCGACCTGCTTGTAATTTGAAGCTTCCCAATATATAGTCGCTTTACTTGGTAAAGAATTATGAGCAGGAGGACGAAATGGCGACTGCGATCGCGGTGGAGCACGGACAATCCGACATCTCGCCGACGGAACTGAGCAGCAGGCTCGGCTCCCCGGGCCTGCGCGTCGTCGACGTGCGCCCACTGGCCCGGTACAACGGCTGGCGCGACCCCGGAGCGACCCGAGGCGGCCACGTTCCGGGCGCGGTCTCGCTACCGAGCACGTGGCTCGCGCGACTCGACGACCTCGAACTCCACGCGCTGCTGGAGCAGAAGGGCATCGCGGCGAGTTCCGAGGTCGTGGTCTACGGCGATCCGACGGGAACGGCGCTGTTTCGCGACCGTGTCGAGGCCAGACTTCCCGGCACCGTCCGCGCCCTCGAGAATTGGGAGGAGTGGACGTCCGATCCGAGCTTGCCGCTCGAGCGGCTCGAGCGCTATCGGCAGCTCGTTCATGCCGACTGGCTCTCCGAGCTGCTGCGCGGAGGACGGCCCGAACACGCACCTGACGGACGGTTCCTCCTCTTCCACGTCAACTTCGGCGTCCCGGAGGAGTACGTCGACGGCCATCTCCCGCAGGCCCTCTATCTGGACTCCAACCTCCTCGAGAGCCCACGCGACTGGAACCGACGGAGCCCTGAGGACATCGAGGCGGCGCTCCGAGCACTCGGGATCACGAGCGACACGACCGTCATCCTCTACGGGCGCGACACCGAGGGGGCGGCCAACGAGAAGTGGCCCGGACGGCGCGCAGGCCAGATCGCAGCAAGCCGCGCGGCACTCATCCTGAGCTACTCCGGCGTCGAGGACGTCCGGCTTCTGGATGGGGGTTACGACGCCTGGGTGCAGGGCGGACACCCGCTCGAGACGGTTCCCCGATTCCCGACGTCGGTTCCGTCGTTCGGCGCCGCCGTCCCCACCCGGCCGGAGCTGATCGCCGACATCTCGGAGGCGAAGCAGATCCTGGCCGACCCCGCGGGGGCCGCGCTCGTCAGCGTCCGGACGTGGAAGGAGCACACCGGCAAGACGAGCGGTTACAACTACATCACGCCGGCGGGGCGCATCGCCGGTGACGTCTGGGGTAATTGCGGCAGCGACGCGTACCACATGCAGCACTACCGCAATCTCGACAACACGATGCGCCCGTATCCCGAGATTGCAGCCAACTGGGAAGACGCCGGGATCACCGCCGACAAGAATGTCGCGTTCTATTGCGGCACCGGCTGGCGGGCCAGTGAGACGTGGCTCTATGCCTTCCTGATGGGTTGGCAGAACGTCGCCGTGTACGACGGCGGCTGGCTCGAGTGGAGCCAGGACCCGACCGAGAACCCGATCGAGGTCGGAGAGCCGCTCGAGCGGGATCCGGCAGATCAGCCGCTCGAGTACGCGGCCTGACGAGCGGCGAAGGAGCCAACGCTCGGCAGCACCCGTTCGCCGCGTCCCGCGGACGGGTGCTGCCCGTCGCCCGGCCGTTCCGTCTCGCGCCTGGCCCGGCCGCTCGCTACGAGAGCCAGGCCGCTGCGATGCTCGCGACGTGCCGATGGTCCGTGCCGCAGCAGCCGCCGAGGACTGCGAGATGCGGTAGACGCTCGCCGAGCTCGAGATAGCCGGCGGCAAGCTCGTTCGGATCGCCGTCGTCGAGCACCTCGGACTCGTCCAGTTCGGCGTGACTGAGAGTCGATGCGTTCGCACGGATGCCAAGAATCCGATCCCACGGCCCGGGCTCGTCGAAGACCGACATGAAGTGGGTCGGGTGAGCGCAGTTGACCATGAAGTACGCCGGCGCTCCCGACGTCTCGCCGTCGACCTCCTGGATCGCCTCGCCGAGCGGTTGCCCGGTTGGCAGGCGTCCGTCCGTCTCGACCGTGAACGAGATGGCGACCGGCATCTCAGCCGCCTTCGCAGCACGGACGATCCCGATCGCCTCCTCGACGTAGGTGAGCGTGAGGCCGCTGATGAAATCCGCCGCTGTGTCGGCGAGGACGCCGACCTGCCACGCGTGATAGGCCTCGGCGGCATCGGCGGACATACGGTCCTCCGGTGCGTACGCGTCCCCCTCCGGGCCGATCGGGGCGCTGAGGACGAGCGGCCGGCCCCGTGCTTCTGCCCCCTCGCGAATCTCCTCCACGAAGGACACGCAGCGTCGGTTTGCCTCCTCCAGGTCGGCCAGCGAGTAGCCGAGCTTCGCACCCCAGGACGGGCTCGCACGCCAGGTGTTCGCCTCGAGAACGAACCCTGTCTCGTGCCGCGCGGCAGCCTCCAGATAGGGCGCGAAGTAGCGCTTCATCGCCTCCCGGCCCTCGGCGTGCTCGAGGAGCGGGAACGAGGCGAAGCACGGAAGCTCGAACCCGTCCAGGAAGACGAGCGTCGTCTCCATGCCGCCATCGGTCAGGAAGACCTTCCCGTCGAGCTGTGGAAGCGAACTCCGATACCTCGGGCGGCCGTCCATCAACGGGCAGTATCCCAATTCTCGGGGCCCACGCAAACACGTTCTCGCAGCATCCGGTCGTAGACTCGGCCCCATGCGCGCGCACGATCTCGAGCTTCTCGAACTCCCCGCGGTGCTCGATCGCCTCGCCGCGTCGTCCGCGAGCGGGCCGGGCGCCGACCTCGCGCGCGCGCTTCGGCCGTCGGCGGATGCGGGCGAAGTACGCCTCCGCCAGCAGCAGACGACCGAGGCGATCGCGCTGCTCGACGAGGCGGCGGAGCCCGACCTCGGAGACGCCGAGGACGTGCGCGACGTGGCCGAGCTTGCCGCACGGGGCGGCACGCTGGACACGCGCGCGCTCGCCCAGATCGGGCGCACGATCCAGGCCGGTGCGGCGGCGTGGCGTGCGCTCTCCGAGCGAGCTGACCTGCCGGCACTGCGTGCAGTCGTGGCTGACATCGATCCCTCGTTGCTCTCGGTCGCAGGCGAGATCGCTCGCGCCGTGGAGGAAGACGGGTCGGACCTGAAGGATTCGGCCTCGCCGCAGTTGCGTCGCCTGCGCCGCGAGCTTCGCGAGGGTCGCGGGCGACTCGCCGAGCGTCTTCGCAAGATCGCGCGAGACCCGTCGATCGCCGAGCACCTCCAGGACGACTTCGTCACGGAGCGCGGCGGCCGTCCCGTCCTTGCGCTCAAGGCGACCGCCCGGGGACGCGTGCCGGGAATCGTGCACGACTCCTCCGGGTCCGGGCAAACGCTGTTCGTCGAGCCCCTCGCTGCGGTCGACGACTCGAACCGGCTGCGGGAGGCCGAGGTCGCCGAGCGGGACGAAGTCGCCCGCATCCTGCGCAACCTCTCCTCGCTCGTCGCAGCCCAGGCCGAGGCGCTCATCGCCCTCGTCGGTGCGACAGCGGCGCTCGATCTCGTGCTCGCCCGCGCCACGCTCTCGCGGAGCTGGCGCGGCGCCAGCGTCACACCGAGCGACGCGGTCAACCTGCGACGGTCCCGGCATCCGTTGCTCGACGAACGCGCCGCCGTGCCGATCGACCTCGAGCTCGAGGGGCTTCGCGCGCTCGTCATCAGCGGCCCGAACACCGGCGGCAAGACGGTGGCGCTGAAGACGCTCGGTCTCGCCGCCGTCCTCCACCAGTGCGGACTTCGCCCGCCGGCAGACGAGGCGGACCTCCCCGTGTTCGACGAGATCCTCGTCGACATCGGCGACGAGCAGTCGATCGCGATGAGCCTGTCGACGTTCTCCGCGCACGTGCGAAATCTGGTCGGGATCATCGAGACTGCGACGGGCCGCTCGCTCGTGCTCCTCGACGAACTCGCGGCCGGCACCGATCCCGTCGAAGGCGCGGCACTTGCCGAGGCCGTGCTCTCACACCTCGTCACGCAGGCCCGCCTCACCGTTGCAACGAGCCACTTCGCCGAGCTGAAGGAGTGGGCGAGCGCCGCCGAGGACGCCGCGAACGCCGCCACGGGGATCGATCTCGAGAGCAACGAACCGCTGTACACGATCGCCCTGGGACGACCCGGAACCTCCCACGCGCTGAGGACGGCTGAGCGACTCGGGTTGCCTGCCCCGGTCGTGGCGGCCGCGCGAGACAAGATCGCGCCGGAACGTCTCCGCGTCGCCGAGCTCGTCGCCGAGGCGGAGAAGGCGGCGCGAGAAGCGCAGGCGACACTCGCGGCGGCGGCAGCCGAGCAGGAGGACGCTGCCGCGGCCCGGGTCAGAGCCCAGCGCGCCGCGGAAGGCCTCGAGGAAGAGGCCGAGCGCGTCAGATCGTCGGCCGCCGCCGAGCGCCAACGCGCGCTCGCCGAGGCAGAGACGGATCTCTCAGGCGTACGCGCCGAGCTCGAGGGACTCCGCGCCGAGATCCGCGCCGCGCGGAAGCTCGAGCGCGAGCGCGGTCGTGCCACGAGTCCTGCAGCGCAGAAGAAGGAAGCCGCGCGCGACAGGAAGCTCGGAGCCGCGGCCGACCGCGCGGCCCGGGCATCGCGCGCGCTCGCGCAACTCGACGACCCCCTCCCGCTCGCGGCGCCCCTCGCGGCGGGTGACCCGGTGGTCGCACCCGACCTCGGCGTCAGGGGCACGATCGCCGAGATCGTGGGCGGCGAGGCGACGGTGCTCGGGAGAGGCGGGCTTCGAATTCGGGTCCCGCTCGACCACCTTCACCCGGATCGGGACGCGAAGCGGGCGGGCGATCCGGAAGCGCCGGCGGTGACCGTGCGCGCGATGATCCAGAACGATCTCCCTGACGAGATCGATCTGCGCGGGCGCACCGCCCAGGAGGCACGGGAGGCGGTGCGCGACCTGGTCGATGCGGCCGCGCTCGCGGGCCGCAGCGAGGTACGGGTCATTCACGGTCGTGGGACCGGCGCCGTGCGCAAGGCCGTTCGCGACGAGCTAGCCCGCCATCCACTCGTGGACGAGCAGGTCTCGGACTCGGCCGATGGGGCGACCATCGTCCGCCTCGGTGGATCCGATCCTCCACGCGCGTCCGACTAGTCGGCTGCCGCCCGCGCGAGCAGGCGAGCGAGCACGCCCCGCTCCTTGTCGGACCACAGCCGGCCGAGGGCCGCATTCGCCGCTTCGTCGCCGGTGGCGGCGGCCTCCGCCGCGACCTCGGCGCCCCGCGCGGTCAGGACGACGAGCGCGAGTCTGGCGTCGGCCGGATTCGACTCGCGGGTGACGAGCCCGATCCGCTCGAGCGGCCCGAGCTGGCGCGCGATCCCCGAGGTCGTGACCGCGAGCCGGCGGGCGAGCTCGACCCGCCGCAGCGTGTGGGACGGCGCCTCCTTCAGCTCGAGCAGCACCGCGAGGTCGTTGAGACCGAGGCCGTGATGGCTGCCGAGGGCGTTGTCCATGTCCCGCAGGACGAGCGTCCGCGCGCGCGAGAGTTGGAGAGCGATGGCCAAGTTTGATGACATATCATCAATATATCAATGACTCGTCCTCATCGCCGGGGCGCGAAACCCGGGCGTCCGGCTGAAGCCGGACACCGCGTCGGCCCGCGGCAGCAGCGAACCCCCAGGGCTCAGCACGCACGCGCCTCGGCCCACCACCACAACAGGTGCCCGGCTTCAGCCGGGCGCCAAAGTCCGGCGCGCACGCGCCCGGCCCACCAAACGGCCGGGTGCCCGGCTTCAGCCGGGCGCCAGAGTCCAGCAGGCACGAGCCCGGCCCACCAGACGGCCGGGGGCCCGGCTTCAGCCGGGCGCCGAAGTCCGGCACGCTCGAGCCCGGCCCACCAAACGGCCGGGTGCCCGGCTTCAGCCGGGCGCCAGAGTCCGGCACGCACGAGCCCGGCCCACCAAACGGCCGGGGGCCCGGCTTCAGCCGGGCGCCAGAGTCCGGCACGCACGCGCCTCGGCCCACCAAACGGCTGGGTGCCCGGCTTCAGCCGGGCGCCAGGGTTCAGCAGGGACCTGCAACCCGCCCGGCATCCTCCGCTGCACATATCCTGAAAGGTTCGTGTCCGCACCCGAGCCGATCCGTTCCGACCCCGCTCCTGCTCGCGCCCGCGAAACGCTGGAGATCCTGTGGCAACAGGACGTCAGTGCCACCGTGTTCGCGCGGGGTGAGGACGGTTCGTTGTCAGCCGGCGGACTCCACGTCGGGATACCCGCCGTCACCGACCTGTCCGATCTCGGGCAGGGGGCGAGCGCGCGCCGGCTCGGACTCGCCGAGCTGATCCACCTGGCCGCAGAACCGCCGCCGGAGCTCGAGGTCGGCGGCTCGGCGCGCGCGACGTTCGCCGTGCTCGAGCTCGCTGCTCGCTCTGTGACGGAAGGCCTCCTCCACCCGCAGCTCCAGCACGGCGGACGGACGTGGCTCGCCTACTGGGGCGCGACGATCGACGAATCCGTGCAGGCGGCACTCGACGCGATCGCGGCCGCTCTGCCGGCGGTCTGCGCCGATGCCTTCGAGGGAAACCGCGACGCCGCCGTCCACGATCTCTATGCGTGTGCCGTCGACCAGATCGCCCGCGACCGGCTCGTCGCCGCACGAGTTCGCATCGGCGACCGTTCGATGCGCAGCCGGCCGAGCGCACCGGAGCTCTTCCTCGAGGGCCTGACCGCGGCAGACCCGGAGCTTCCGCCTCACGCGGGTCTCGGCGCGCTGGAACGACGCATCACCGAGTGGGTCGACCGCGGTCTCGAGCGCCGCTCGACCGCCCCGTGGCTCCTCAGCCTGAGACTCGACGAACTGGCTCACGTGGAGGACGGGCCGGCGACCGTCGTGCTCGAGTTGTGGCTCCAGGCAGCCGACGATCCGACGCTCGCGCTGCCCACGTCGCTTCTCTACGACGGCGGCGAAGCGGTGTTCGGGTTCCTCCGCTCGGCCGATCCACGGATCGCAGTCCACCGCCAGCTCGGGTTGATCGAGCCCGTTCTCGCCGAGGGAAACCTTTCGTTCGACGAAACCGAGCCGACCGAGATCGCACTGAGCGACGACGACGTCAGGTTCGTCCTCCGCAAGGCGATCCCGCGACTCGAGGAACTCGGCGTGCCGGTACTGCTACCGCGCAACTGGATCATGTCGAAGAGCAAGGTGCGCGTGAACCTCACCGCGACGAGCATGCCTGCCCGATCGAGCGGCCTCCTGACGACGCATGCACTCGCCCAGTTCGACTGGAAGCTTGCGATCGGCGACACGACGCTGACGGAGGAAGAGCTGGCCGAACTCGCCGCGGCGAAAGAGCCGTTGATCCGCATCGGGGGTCGCTGGCACGCGCTGCAGCGCTCCGAGGTGGAACGCGCACTGCTCTTCCTCGATCGTCGCCGCGAAGGGTCGGTCGTCGACCTCGTCCGCGCCGTCTCGGGAATCGAGCTCGACGACGCCGGGCTCGAGCTCGGCGAGGTCTCGCTCGACGACACGCTGAGCGCCTTTCTCGCCGGCGACGACGACCGTCGGTTCGAAGCTCTCGGGACGCCGGCGACGATGACACAGCCTCTGTTCGCATTCCAGGAGCGCGGTCACGGCTGGCTGCGGATGCTGGGCGACCTCGGCATCGGCGCAATCCTCGCCGACGACATGGGCCTCGGCAAGACGGTTCAGGCGATCGCGATGCTGGCCTCCGAGCGTGAGCAGTACGGCACCGAGGCTTTCGGCCCCACGCTCGTCGTGTGCCCCATGAGCGTCACACGGCAGTGGGCCCGCGAGATCGAGCGCTTCGCTCCCTCGCTCCGCGTCCACCTGCACCACGGCGGCGAGCGCCTCACCGGGTCGGAGCTCGCCGCTGTCGCACGCGCGAGCGACGTCGTGATCACGTCGTACGACATCGCGACTCGTGACGTCGACACGCTCAGCGGCGTAAGGTGGGATCGACTGCTGCTCGACGAGGCCCAGGACGTCAAGAACCCGGCCACCAAGCGGGCGCGGGCACTCCGGCGCCTCGACGCGAGACGGATGGTCGCGATGACCGGCACGCCGATCGAGAACCGACTCGACGAGCTCTGGGCGATCATGGACATCGTCAATCCCGGCCTGCTCGGCTCCCGCGAGCGCTTCCAGCGCACGTTCGCGCGACCGATCGAGGCCCACAGCGACAGCCATGCGCTCGAGCGTCTCCGCGCGATGGTGCAGCCGTTCATCCTGAGGCGGCCGAAGGACAGCCCCGAGGTCGAACTCGACCTGCCGCAGATCACGGTCACGAAGGAGTACTGCAGGCTCACGCTCGAGCAAGCAAGCCTCTACCGGGCGACGGTCGACAAGTGGATGCCGCGCATCGAGGAGCACGAGCGCAGCTTCGGTCGTCGCGGTGCCGTGCTCGCGATGCTGAGCCAGCTGAAGCAGGTGTGCAACCACCCGGAGATGGTGCTCGCGACAGGCCGCGCCCTCGAGGGCCGGTCCGGCAAGTTGGAGCGCCTGATCGAACTGCTGGAGGCGATGCCGAGCGACGACAAGGCGCTCGTGTTCACGCAGTACCCCGGGTTCGATCGCCTCGTCCCACACCTGCACGAGCGGCTCGGGCGCGAGATCGGGTTCTTCCACGGGGGCCTGCCGGCCCGGCAGCGCGACGAGCTCGTCTCCGCGTTCTCGACATCCGATGGACCATCCGTTCTCGTGATCTCGATTCGGGCGGGCGGCCGTGGCCTCAACCTGCCTGCGGCGAACCACGTCTTCCACTTCGACCGGTGGTGGAATCCCGCCGTCGAGCAACAGGCGACCGACCGCGCGTATCGCTTCGGCCAGCACAAAGATGTCTTCGTCCACAGCCTCATCTGCACGGCAACGCTGGAGGAACGGATCGACGAGCTCCTCGACTCGAAGCGCGAACTCGCGGAGAAGGTCGTCGCGGGCCGCGCCGACGATTGGCTCGGCGAGCTCGATCTGGATGCGATTCGGTCCGCCGTGGCGCTGTCGGACACGCACGTCGAGGAGGCAGCATGACGGTGCTGAACGACGGACGACCGGTCATCCTGGACGGGGACGACGAACGCATCGGGCGCGGGCCGTGGGCGCGCTGGTTCGCGACGGCGATCGTGCCGGACGAACGATCGCCCCGAGCCGAGCGTGGACGAATCCTTGCCCGCACCGGGTTCGTCCACAGCGTCGCTGTCACGCAGGGAGAGATCACCGGTTCCGTGATCGGGTCGAGCGGCGCCGAATATCGCGTCGGACTGGCTGCGGATCCGGTGCCGCCTCGCGTGTGGTCGGCTGTCGTCGGATCGCCCCGGAACCGACCGCTGTTCGAGGCGGCAGCCGCGGGCCGGGAGCAGTCGCTCCAACTCGAGCACGTGTTGAAGGTCGACTGGGACGAGCCCTTGATCCCGCCGGGACGCGCGTGTTCGCCGCTCGTGCACCTGCCCCGACGCCGACCGCGCGGGCGCGTGCAAGCACGTGATCGCGCTCGCCTACGTGGTTGCAGCCGCGATCGACGACGACCCGTCGCTGCTGCTCGAGTGGCGCGGATGCCGGACGCGGTCTGCCGAGGATGTTGCGGCCGATCCCGCCGAGCCGCTCGGAGATCCCTGGGATGCTGGGCCGCTGCCGACTCTCGGTGAAGCGCGGCCGTTGCCGGTGGCGTCGGTGCTGAAGCGGCTCGGCGAGAGCGGGCTCGTGGTCGACGGCGTCGATCTCCGGGACGCGCTCGAGCCGGCGTACGCGGCGTTCGCGGGTCTGCCCGCGCAACGGTGAAGGGCGCCGAAGCGCCCATCACCGTCGTGCATCCGTGGTCGTTCCGGATCAGCGTCTAGGAGAACGCGTACGCCGTCGGCGCCGTGCTCGACGAGCCGCTGTCGGACCGATCGGCTCCGGAGGGAAGGCCGAATCCCTTCCCGCCGCCGAAGCCGCCCCTGCCCTTGCCACCGTGCTTGCCGTGCCCGCCGGCGCCAAAGCCGGGGAACGTCGCGTCGGCGATCTCGGTCTTGAGCTCCGTGGCGTACGCCTCGGTGATCTTGCCGTCCTCGAGCGCCTGATCGACACGGGCCGTGGCCTGCGCCTTCCGGGCACTGCTGTAGGCGGCGTTGAGCTTCGCCTCCGTGGTTCCGAGCTCCTTGGCCACGTCGGCCGCGGTCGCGATCCTCATCAGGCGACCTCCGTCGGCCAACGCCTCCTTGAGGGTCGCCGCCTCGGCGGCCGTGATCTCGTCAGCGGCGAGCGCTGCGTCGATCTGGGCCACAGCGGCCGCCTTGACGGCCGCCTTGACCTTCGCGGCAGTCGTGCCGAGGTTGCTGGCAACCGCGGCGTCGAAGCTCGAGCGGTCGGCGATCCGTGCCGCCGCCTCCTTCAGCCCGCCCTTACCGCTCGCGGCGATCGCCGTGCCGGCACTCACCATCAGGGCGAGTGCAGCGACGGCTGCGATGATGTTGCGTGTCTTGGTGCGTCTCACTGTGTTCTCCTTTCGGGAGATGTCGAGGTGAGACCCATGTAAACGTCAGTAGCTGGCACCGCCCTGTGACCCACGTCCGAAACGCGTGTGAGGTTTCGCGCGCTACCCGTGCAGGATGTTGACCGCACGGGCGGCGACGATGAGCACCGTCGCCGCCGAGATCATCGCCTCCAGACCCATCAGCAGCTTGGCTCGGTGCGTCAGCGGCATCGCATCCGTGGGGCTGAACGCGATCCCGTTCGTCAACGCGATGTAGAGGTAGTCGTTGAGAGCCGGAGTCCAGCCGTCGGGGGCGAGAAGCGGGTTCTCGTCCTGTGGAAACTGGAAGTCGGGTGCAGACCGCTTGTCGGCGAGCGCCCGAGCGACGGGGCCGCCGCTGTCGAGCTCCCAGAAGGTGAGCCCGAAGGTGATGACGTTGACGAGGAGAACGACAACGGCGGTTGCGAGCAACTGCGCACCGGTGATCGAGCTTCCTCCCTCGAGCAGCGATCCGACCACGAGCCCGATCCCGACGAGGTTCGCGGCTGCGACGAAGCCGAGCAGGGTGACCGCGACCTTGCGCCGGTGTCGACTGCTCATGCCGAGCCGGCCGAGGCCGAGCAGGAAGACGAAGGAGAGCACGACGGCGGGCACCGCAAGCACGAGCCAGGCCCACCAGTCCTGCGTCGAGAAGAGCCGCCAGTCCTGCCACGCACTGATCACGGCCAGGAGGACATCCGCGACAGCCGCGACGAGAACGGCAGGAGCGGCCTCGCGCCGCGCCGAGTGTTGCGCCTCCTCGAGCCGGTCCCGGGTCACCGCTGACCGTTCGCCATGGTCCGCCACCGTCCCTGCCCGGGTCTCACTGGTCGCTCGAGCGCGACCAGATGTTGACTGTGCTCTCGGGCGCGATTCCGTCGAGCGCGGCGAGTTCGTCGTCGGAGAACTCCAGATTGTCGAGTGCCTCGAGGTTCTGTTCGAGCTGCGCCACGCTACTCGCACCGATGAGGGTCGACGTGACCCTGGCGTCGCGCAGTGTCCACGCGAGTGCCATCTGGGCGAGCGACTGGCCCCGTGTCGCCGCGATCGCGTGCAGGGCGCGCACTTTTGCGATCGTCTCGTCCGTGATCGTCTCGGGCGACAGAGAGTCGTTGCGACTCGCACGCGATCCTGCGGGGATACCGTCGAGGTAGCGATCGGTGAGCAGGCCCTGCGCCAGGGGCGAGAACGTGATGCATCCGATGCCGAGCTCCCCAAGGGTCTCGACCAGGTCGGGCTCGATCCACCGGTTCAGCAGGGAGTACGACGGCTGGTGGATGCGAAGCGGGGTGCCGAGATCACGAAGGATGGTCGCGGCCTCGCGCGTCCTCTGCGCCGAGTACGACGAGACTCCGACGTAGAGCGCTTTTCCCTGGCGTACGGCGCTGTCGAGTGCACCCATTGTCTCCTCGAGCGGAGTCGTCGGGTCGAACCTGTGCGAGTAGAAGATGTCGACGTAGTCGAGGCCGAGGCGCTGCAGGCTCTGGTCGAGGCTCGCGAGAAGGTACTTGCGCGAGCCCCCTTCGCCGTACGGCCCGGGCCACATGTCGTAGCCGGCCTTCGTCGAGACGATCAGCTCGTCGCGATAGGGTCGCAGATCGCGGCGCAGCAGATCCCCGAAGTTCTCCTCTGCCGAGCCGTACGGCGGACCGTAGTTGTTCGCCAGGTCGAAATGCGTGACGCCGAGATCGAATGCGCGTCGCACGATCGCCCGTGCCGTCTCGAAGATGTTGACACCGCCGAAGTTGTGCCACAGGCCGAGCGACACCGCGGGCAGGGCGAGGCCGCTGCGGCCGCAGCGGTTGTATCGCATCCGGTCGTAACGATCGCCTGCCGCGACGTACGTCATTGGGCTCGTGCCTTCCGTTGGCGCCTTCGCGAACCTACCGGATCCTGCCTGCGCAGGAGACCGGCCGGCATCCCATACCATCGGCGTGATGGATCAGCGTCACCACGGCCGCCCCGCCCGTCCATCGCGCACGATCTCCGTCGCTGCGCTCCGGCGCACGGTGATCGCAGCGCAGCGGTATGCAACACGCTCGCGAAGCGGCACGGCGGCCGAGGTCGAGGCGGCCATCCGCCACCTTTCGTGCGTCCAACTCGACTCGATCTCAGCCGTGGAGCGCAGCCATCGCATCGTGCTCTCGTCGCGGGTCGGTGCCTACCCACCGGGTACGGTCCCCCGGCTCCTGGAGCGAGGTCGCGTCTTCGAGTACTGGGCACACGAAGCGTGCCTCCTCCCGGTCGAGGAGTGGCCGCTGTTCGTGAGCCAGATGCGCGAGGGAGGGAGGCGCTGGTACGGCAACGTAGGCGAGACCCACCCCCACCTCGCGGACGAGATCCTCGCCGAGATCCGCTCTCGAGGAGCGCTCGGCTCCCGGCAGTTCGAGGGAGCGAGCGAGGGCGGGATGTGGAACTGGAAGCCGGCGAAGGCGATGCTCGACCTGCTCTGGAATCACGGCGACCTCGTCATCGCGGGACGGCAGGGATTTCAGCGACTCTACGACTTGCCCGAGCGCGTGATCCCGAAGGAGATCCTCGCTGCGCCCGTTCCGGATGAGCCGGCGCGCCTGCGAGCGCTGACGCTGAAGGCGGTCACCGCACGCGGCGCGCTCACGGACGCGGGTGTGGTCGAGCACTGGCGACTGCGCGGCGGCACCGCGCGGATCCGGCCGGTCGTCGACGCGCTCGTCGCGGAGGGGATGCTCGAGCGCGTGACCGTCGAGGACGGCGGTGCGCCCGTCGTCGTCGTCGTCGGCACCGACCTCGAGCCGTCGAGGCCGACTGCCGCCGTGCTGCTGTCGCCGTTCGACAACCTGCTCTGGGACCGGCCGTTCGCGCGTCGCGTGCTCGACTTCGACCACCTGATCGAGGTCTACAAGAAGGAGCACGAACGTCGCTACGGCTACTACGTCCTGCCGCTGCTCTGGCGCGACCGCATCGTCGGCCGCGCCGACCTCAAGTCGGAGCGAGGCGAAGGGACACTCGTCGTCAAGGCGTTCCATCGAGAGCCCGGCGTTCGTGCTTCGTCGGCGCTCGACGACGCGCTCGACCGGGCGCTCGACCGCCTCCGCCGCACGTGCGGGCTCGAGGCGGTACGCCGCTGACCTCGAATCCCCGTGCCGTTCCTCGCGGGCGACTACCATCACGCCCATGGATTTCGAGACCCGAGCGATCCACGTGGGGCAGGAGCCCGATCCGGCGACGGGAGCGGTGACGACGCCGATCTATCAGACGTCGACGTTTGCGCAGGAGGCAGTCGGCGTCAACAAGGGCTACGACTACGCACGCGTGGCGAACCCGACCCGCACGGCACTCGAGGAGTGTCTCGCCTCACTCGAGTCGGCAGCTTTCGGACACGCGTTCTCGTCGGGCCTCGGAGCCGCGACGACGATCATGCACCTCGTCGACCCGGGTCAGCGCCTCGTCTGCGTGAACGACGTCTACGGCGGCATGTACCGCATGTTCTCGCAGGTCTACGAGCCGAAGGGATACGCGTTCGAGTACCTCACAGCGGACGAGGTGTCGACGAACCTCGCGGCGCACCTCGACGACCGCACGCGAATGGTCTGGATCGAGTCGCCGACGAACCCGTTGCTCAACATCGTCGACATTCGCGCCGCGGCCGAGGCAGCTCACGCGGCGGGCGCCCTGCTCGTGGTCGACAACACGTTCGCAACACCGTATCTCCAGCAACCGCTCGACCTCGGCGCCGACATCGTCGTGCACTCGACGACGAAGTACCTCGGCGGTCACTCCGATGTCATCGGCGGCTTCGCGGCGACGAACGACCCGACGATCGCGGAACGGCTCCGCTTCCTGCAGAAGTCGCTCGGCGCCGTCCCGGGGCCGTTCGACGCCTGGCTCGTCCTGCGCGGACTGAAGACGCTCGCCGTTCGCATGCGACAGCACTGCGAGAACGCGCGCGCAGTCGTCGCGTTCCTCCAGGATCACCCGAGTGTGCAAACGGTGTTCTATCCCGGACTCCCGGAGCATCCCGGCAACGAGATCGCCTCGCGCCAGATGCGCGATTTCGGCGGCATGGTCTCGTTCCTCGTCGAGTCGGAGCAGGAAGCGGTCGACCTTGTCGCGCGCACGAAGGTCTGGACGCTCGCGGAGAGCCTCGGCGGCGTCGAGAGCCTGATCGAGCACCCGGCCCGGATGACGCACGCGTCGACGGCTATGGGGCCGTTTGCCTCGCCGGCCAACCTCGTGCGACTGTCCGCGGGAATCGAATCAGCGGACGATCTGATCGCCGACCTGGCGCAGGCGCTCGCGCCCGTTCGCGCTACAGCTTCTTGATCCGGGCCGCCGTTCCGTAGGCACAGATCTCCGTCCACGTCGAGCCGAGCTCGGACGTATCGAACCGCATGGCGAGAATCGCGTTCGCACCCTTCGATTCCGCTTCGGCAATCAGGCGGGAGATGGCCTCTTCCCGACCCTCGGCGAGCATCTTGGTCATCCCGGCGAGCTCGCCGCCGACGAGCGACTTCAGACGTCGCCCCTATCTGCGAGCCGACGTTTCGTGCCCTGACGGTGAGGCCGAAGACCTCACCGAACACCTCCTGGATCTCGTAACCTGGAACCTCGTTGGTCGTTGCGATCAGCATTTCCGTCCTTTGCCGTGGAGTTGACCTGAATGACGCTACCCTCTCATGCTCCGATCGACCTCCTCCACCAGGGTGCGGGCCGGACGATCGGCGTCTATCTGATCGAGACCGACGACGGACCGGCGCTGTACGACTGCGGCCCGGCCACGTGCCTGCCGGCACTCGAGGCGGGTCTGGCCGACCAGGGCTTCGAGCTCGGCGAGATCCGGCATCTGCTTCTCTCCCACATCCACCTCGACCACGCGGGTGCCGCCGGATCCCTCGTCCGGGCGTATCCCTCGCTCCGGGTTCACGTCTCGGAGGTCGGAGCCCCTCATCTGAACGACCCCGGCAAGCTCGAGGCGAGCGCGCGTCGGCTCTACGGCGACAGCTTCGATTCGCTGTGGGGTGAGCTCGTCCCCGTACCGGCCGAGAACATCAACGTCGTCGGCGACCACGTACTCGGGCTCGAGTGCTTCCCGAGCCCCGGGCACGCCGGCCACCACGTCTCGATGCTGCACGACGACGGAACGCTCTACGCCGGCGACTCGGCGGGCGTGCGGATCGCCCCTGCGAGCTTCGTACTCGCTCCGACACCGCCGCCCGACATCGATCTCGTCGCCTGGGAGCAGACGATCGCCGAGACCGAGCGCCGAGCTCCCGCGCGCCTCGCCCTGACCCACTTCGGGGTTTTCGAGGACGTCTCGCAGCACCTCGCGCCGGCTCCGCGAGACACTTCAGACCTGGGGAGAGCGAGTCGCCCACGGCATGGACGGGCCGACCTTCGTGGCGGCGGCGCGGGCGGACTGTCTCGCCTCGGACCCGGCGGAGGTCGAGGCCTACGACAGGTCGGCACCGTACGCACAGTGCTTTCTCGGACTCGAGCGTTACTGGCGCACGCGCGAAACACCCGCTGCCTAGATGCTGGAGCCGCTACGGCAGCGGAATTTCCGCCTCCTCTTCCTCGGCCGTGTCGTCTCGTTCGCTGGGTCGGCGATGGCTCCGGTCGCCCTCGCGTTCGCGGTGCTCGAGCTGGACGGGAGCGCGACACAGCTCGGGCTCGTGCTGTCGCTCGCGATCCTGCCGCAGGTCTTCTTCCTCCTCGTCGGCGGCGTGATCGCAGACCGCCTCCCTCGGCATCGCGTCATGGTCGCCTCCAACCTCGTCGCCGGCGCTCGCGCAGGCGGGGGCAGCGGTACTCCTGATCTCCGGCCGGGCCGAGATCTGGCATCTCGCGGTGATCGCGCTCGTCCGGGCCGTCGCCAGCTCGTTCTTCTTCCCGGCCCAGCAGGGCATCGTGCCGCAGACGGTTCCCGCCTCGGAGCTCCAGGCCGCAAATGCGTTGCTGCGACTCGCGCTGAACGCGACCACGATCGGAGGCGCAGCGCTCGGCGGCCTGCTCGTTGCCGCAGCGGGGCCCGGCTGGGCGATCGCGGTCGACGCGCTGACGTACCTGGTGGCTGCGGCGATCTTGATCCCGATCCGGGTTCGGGCGCCGGAGCGGGGAGTCGTGGCCAGCTTCGTCCACGAGCTCCGGGACGGATGGCAGGAGTTCCGGTCTCGCACCTGGATCTGGGTCGTCGTGCTCGGGTTCGCCTTCGCGAACGCCGCAGAGGCGGCCGCGTTCAACATCCTCGGCCCGATCGTCGCCGAAAGGTCGCTCGGCGGCGCTTCCGTGTGGGGTCTCGTGCTCGCGGGCGTCGGCGTCGGCCTCGTTGTCGGCAGCATCATCGCTCTCCGGGTCCGCCCGGATCGCCCGCTCCTCGTGGGCGTGCTCTCGATCACGCTCCTCTTCCCCCCTCTCGTGCTCCTCTCGTTCGAGGCTCCCTGGCCGGCGATCGCCGCCGCGGGCTTGCTGGCCGGCGTCGGTATCGAATTGTTCTCCGTGTTCTGGGACACGTCGCTGCAGACACACGTGCCGAACGAGGTGCTGTCCCGCGTCTCGGCATGGGACGCGATCGGGTCGCTCGTCCTCATCCCGGCGGCCTACGCCGTCGTCGGTCCGCTGGCCGACGTCATCGGGATCGCGGAGACCCTCTGGCTCTGCGCAGCAATCGTCTTCGTCGCCATCGTCGCGCAGCTGCTCTCGCACGACGTGCGGAATCTCCCACGCTCCCCCCTCGCGGCGCAGCAGCGCTCTATCCTCTAGTCACGCACGCTTCGACCACTGAGCTGATCCATGCCGGCCGCGCCGCGCTCGCACAGGGCGCCTGGGATGAGGCGCGCGCGTCCTTCGAGCTCGCGATCGAGCTCGACGAGTCCGTCGACGCGCTCCTCGGTCTCGGAATAGCCGCCCGCTACCAACTCGACGCGCGCGCGGCCGTCGGCGCACATGAACGTGCTTTCAAGGCTGCGCGCGCCCGCCGCGACGACGACGCCGCGGCCCTGGTCGCCATCCAACTCGCCTACGACGCGTTCTCGTTCCACAGCGCGTCGGAAGCGCTCGGCTGGGCGGAGCGGGCGGCGATGCTCGTGAGCGACCGGCCGCCAACGGCGGCGACCGCTTTCGTCCCATACATCAGGGCGTACCTCGCGCTGCTCGCCCATCACGATCCCGAAGCGGCGCTCCGCGGATCGATCGAGGCGCGCGAACTCGCGCAGCTCACCGGCGTCATCGACCTCGAGATGCAGGCCCTCGCACTCGAGGGCCTTTCGCTCGTCAGCGTCGGTCAGGTGCACGAAGGGATGCAGAAGCTCGATGCGGCAGCTGCATCGGCGGTGGGCGGGGAGATGACCGACGCCGACTCGATCGAGACCGTGTGCTGCTTCATGATCGACGCGTGCAAGCGTGTGCGTGACCTCGAACGCGCGAACGACTGGTGCCTGCGCGTGAGGGAGATCGCAACCCGATTCGGCGACCGGCAGATGTTCGCCGTCTGCCGGACGCACTACGCGGACGTGCTCCTCTGGCACGGCGACTGGGCCGAGGCGGAATTCGAGCTCGTCACCGGCGCGCGCGAGCTCGCGCAGCTCCGGCCGGGCAAGGACGAAGATGCGCTCGTCCGGTTGGCCGAGCTGCGACGGCGCCAGGGACGCCGACAGGAGGCCGCGGCTCTGCTCGAGCAGTCGTGCCTCGCACCGTCTCCACCCGCTCGTCGCGGGCGGGCTCGCCCTGGACCACGGTCGGATCGAACTCGCGCGCGAGGCGGCCGAACGATTTCTGCGCCGGATCGGCACGGCCGACAGGTTCGAACGGGTCGTCGGACTCGAGTTGCTCGTTCGTGCGGCGATCGCAGGCGGAGACCTGAAGGCGGCCAGAGACGGCGCGGACGAGATCGCCGCGATCGCGGCCGCGACACCGAACGCTCCCCTCCAGGCCGCCGCCATGCTCGCAGAAGGCCGTCTCGCCGCCGCGGCGGCAGAGCAGCCGCTGGCTGCGGCGTTGTTCGAGGACGCGGCCGACCTGTTCGACGCGGCCGGCGCACTTTACGACGGGGCTCTCGCCCGCCTCGAGCTGTCACGCGCTCTGGAAGCTCTTGGACGGGACGGCTCCGCAGCGAGCGCCGCCAGGAAGGCGCTCGCGTCGCTGGCCGCGCTCGGCGCCGGCGACGACCGGCCCGAGCGGGTCGGCGACCTGTCGCCGCGCGAGCGAGAGGTCCTCGTCCACATCGCGCGCGGTCGGTCGAACGGCGAGATCGCCGAAGCGCTCGTTCTGTCCGTGCGAACCGTCGAAAGGCACGTCGCGAACGTCTACACGAAGCTCGGGCTCTCCGGCCGCTCCGCCCGAGCCGCGGCCACTGCCTGGGCGCACACGCACGGGGTTGCGTAGCGACGCTCCACGAATTGGGTACCGGCACGGATGCGGAGCTACGCACTCGGGGCGTAGCGTCGGGGGATCGAAGAACCCTTCACGAGAGGAGTCGAGATGCCCAGTGCATCCAAGAGAAGCGCGTCGCAGTCGATGGCAATGGAAGGCTACGAAGGTCACTTCGCAGATCTCGGGACGGGAACCACCGTCGGCTTCGAGACGTACACGGAGGACGCCGACGTCGCCCCGTTCTTCGCGGGACTGCCCGATGATCGCTGCCAGTGCGAGCACTGGGGCTACGTGATCAAGGGCAAGGTCGTCTTCCACTTCGCCGATCACGACGAGACGTACGTCACGGGCGACGCCTACCACGCGACACCGGGTCACACGCCCGAGCTCTTCGCGGGGACGGAAATCGTCGAGTTCAGCCCCACCGACGAGCTCGGTCGCACGTTCGAGGTCGTGGCGAAGAACCTCGCGGAGGCCGGAATTGCTGTCTGACGTGACCGTCGACCGTGAGGCACGGGTCGCCCTCGCCGCCTACGCCTGCCTCTATCCGGGCCGCGTCGAGCTGGGCGGCGTCACCGTCCTACGCTCGGACGAGGCACCTCTCAGCCCGATGCTGAACCAGATCGTCGGCCTCGGCGTCGGCGAGCCGGCCACCGAGTCGGCTCTCGACGAGGCCCTGACCGCGATCGGGGACGACGTCAGCTGCTACGTCGCGGTCGCGCCGGGGTCCCAGCCCGATTCGATTCCCGTATGGCTCGAGGCCAGAGGGCTCGAGCCGGGCTGGAACTGGATGAGCTTCCGGCGCGGCGTCGACGACCCGCCCACACGGTCGACGTCGCTCCGCCTCGTACGTGTCGGCGACGACGAAGCCGAGGCGTTCGGCACGGTCACCGCGATCGGCTACAGCCTCCCGGACGCGGCGGCATCGTGGATCGCAAGCGCACACGGGCTCGGCTGGGACTGCTGGCTCGCGCTCGACGGCGATACGCCTGCCGCGGCCGCGGGCCTGTACATGGACGACGGCGTCGGCTACCTCGGGTTCGCCGCAACCCTGCCGGAGCATCGGGGCAAGGGGGCGCAGAGCGCGCTCCTTGCGGCCCGCATCAGGCATGCACGCGAGGCAGGTTGCGACGTCCTCGTCACCGAGACGGGCGAGCGGCGGGAAAACCGCCCCTCGAACTCGTACCGCAACATCCTCCGGGCAGGGTTCCAGGAAGTGGCGGTGAGGGAGAACTGGCTACGGCCGGCGCGCGTTAGACGGGGCCCGTAGCCGGCCACCGCCGTCCCCACGAGGGCTCGAGGAGCCGTCAGGTGGTTCGGCGTACGACGTGCGATCCGGATGATTGGGCGAGCGCCTTGATCACGATCTCGTCGAGGTTGACGTGCAGGGGGCGCGTGAGCGCGAACATCACGCAGTCGGCGACCTCGTCGGGTGTGACGGGGTCGAGGCCTTCGTACACCTTGTCCGCCGCCGCCTTGTCCCCCTTGAAGCGCACGATCGAGAACTCAGTCTCGACGAGGCCCGCGTCGACCGTCGTGATCCTGATCGGCCGGCCGAGCAGGTCTTCCCGCAGCGCATACGAGAACCCACGCACGGCGAACTTGGAGGCAATGTACGACGCGCCCCCTGGGTAGGCCTGACGCCCCGCGATCGACCCCATGAAGACGATGTGCCCCTCGTCCCGAATGTGGGGCAACGTCAAGCGCGTGATCCGCATCACGCCGTCCACGTTCGTGTGGACGACTCGTGCTTCGTCCTCCTCGGTCGACTCGGAGAACGGTGCCCGTCCGAGCGCGAGGCCGGCGTTGTTGAACAGGATGTCCACCCCACCGAGCGCGTCGACGGCCGCGTCGATGAACACAGCCGAACTGGCCTCGTCCGTGACGTCGAGCGGCAGCGCCACGTCGGCGTCGACGCGCTCGACCCGTCGTGCCCCCGCCGCGACCGTCACCCCCGCCTCGCGCAGCTTCCGAACCGTCGCAGCCCCGATACCCGACGACGCCCCCGTGACGATCGCCGTCTTGCCCGCCAGGTTCATGCGCGTCAGCCTATCGCGGAGAGACAGACCTTCGCGGCCGTCTCGGCGGCGACGACCTGCTGGGGTCGCGAGCCGAAGATGCCCCGTCCGGGGGAGGCACGGTCGCACCTCCGGGGGAAGATGACGGGTAGATGCCTGAAGAGGTCACGCTCCCCACGACTCCGTTCGATCGCTCCGAGCGCATCGCGGCGGCTGTCCGCGAAGCCCTTCCGGGCGAGGCCGGCGAGATTCTGCTCGCGCGGATCGCCGCCGAGCTCGCGGATTTCGATGCGGACGACGGCCAAGCCGCCCTCGGTGAGCTCGGCCTCGAGCTCGAGCGGACGATGTCGACGGACCAGGTGACCGGCCTACCGAACCGCCTTCGCTTCATGGACGACCTCACGCGCGGGGTCGCCGCGGCCACGCGTTACTCCGAGCCGCTCTCGCTTCTCCTCCTCGACCTCACCGGCGACGACGCGGACGAGCGGAGCGCCGGTGAAGCTCTGCTCCGGCTCATCCGCGTCACCGATTTCGTGGCCCGGATCGCCCCTGGGCGCTTCGCGATCCTGCTTCCCCGCACGAACGCCAGTGGCCGCAACCTCGTTGCCACCCGCGTGCAGTCGATCGAAGGGCATACCTTTGTGATCGGAGGCGTCACGCTCGACGGTGAGACGATCGACGCGCCGGTACTGCTCGCTCGCGCCGAGGAATCGCTCGAAGCTCAGTCCTCCTGAGGCGCTCCCTGGATCTCGACGCGCTCGATCGCGACCGGAGTGTTCGGGCGGTCGCCGGCGTCGCGATCGACGAGCGAGATCCGGTCGACCACATCCTGGCCCGTCGTCACGCGGCCGAAGACCGTGTGCTTGCCGTCGAGCCAGGGCGTTGCCTCGGCCGTGACGATGAAGAATTGTGAGCCGTTCGTGTTCGGGCCGGCGTTCGCCATCGCGAGTGCGCCCTTGACGACCTTGTGGTCGTTGAACTCGTCCTCGAACTGATAGCCAGGCCCTCCGGTGCCGGTGCCCTGGGGGCACCCACCCTGGATCATGAAGTCCGGGATCACGCGGTGAAAGACGAGTCCGTCGTAGAAGCCGTCTCCTGCGAGCTTGGTGAAGTTCGCGACGGTCTTCGGAGCATCCTCGGGGAAGAGCTCGAGTTCGATCACGCCTTCGCTGGTATGAAACGTTGCCTGTGTCATGCCGCGACGCTAGCAGCGTCGCGGCCGATAACGGCGAATGAACACCTATTCGGGCCAGACCTGCGTACACTTTGACGATGGAAACCGCCGTCCCGCTTTCGACCCTCCCGAGCGGCGCCGCGTCGCAAGAGTTGGCCCAGTCCTGGCGCCGGCTGACCAGGGTCGCAACGGTCGTGGCGGCGATGACGGCTCCGGCGCTCTTCGTCTGGTTCACGCAGCAGAACGGCTGGGGAACCTGGGTCTCGCTGCTCGCGGCGCTCGCAATCGTGATCGTCTTCCGCGGCTTCACGGATCTCCTTTTCCGGCGGCTCATTCCATGGCCCAGCCTCTTCGGGGTCGAGAGCGCTGCGTTGCGGGAGGCGGACGTCGTCGGCAGGCGCCGCGCCTGGTTCTGGCGGTTCTGGTTCAAGATCGGCCTGCTCTTCTCGATCGCGATCACGATCGCCTGGCTCTTCATCGGAGGCACGTGGTTTGGAGCCGCCGGGACGATGATGGACAAGGTCGGGACGATCCTCAGCTCTCCGCAGCTGTGGATCCAGTTCGTCTTCGTCTTCTTCCTCTTCTTCGCCAACTTCGCGATCCTCTTCGGGCCGCTGCTGATGATGAACCTGTCGCAGATGCAGTCGTTCGAGCCTGGCGATGCGGAATGGGGCGTGAAGCTGAACGACGTCCGCGGCCAGGCGGAAGCAAAGGAAGAGGTGCGCCGGGTCGTCGATATCTGGCAGTCGGGCGACCACTTCGAGCGAGCGGGCGGCAAGCGTGAGCGAGGGCTGCTCCTCTTCGGTTCGCCGGGAACGGGCAAGACGATGCTCGCGAAGGCGATCGCCACCGGTTTCAATTCACCGTTCATCTCCATGCCCGGCTCGGGTTTCGCGGCGACCTTCATCGGGATCGACGCAATCGTCGTCCGCGTGCTGGCGCGACGCGCCAAGAAGCTGGCGCGCAAGTGGGGCGGACAGTGCATCGTCTTCATCGACGAGATCGACGCCGTCGGGATGCGGCGCCAGTCTCTCGGTGGAACGAGGGCGCAGGGCTTCGAGCCGCTCACGCCCACCAACGTCGAGGATCTTCTGTTCTTCGGACCGCTCGGATCACGTGATCCGAGCGGCGACCTGATCGTCGAGACCCGCGCCTGGCGCGACAGGCTGTTCGAGTCGCGGGCGCCGCAGCCGGTCGGTGTCTCGGGATTCCAGCAACGGATGGCAAGCGTGTTCAATTTCATGTTCCCGGGGGGGATGGGCGGAATGGGTGGCGGCATGGCGCTGAACCAGCTGCTCGTCGTGATGGACGGCATCGACAACCCGCCGTGGATGAAGCGGACGCTCACGAGCAAGTTCAACACCCTGCTGGACGCGACGTTCATCATCCCGCGCAGGTTGGGCAAGGTGAAGCTGCGCCTCCCCGCAGCCCGGCCGCGCAACGACCAGATCTACTTCATCGGTGCGACGAACGTCCCCATCGACCGGCTCGATCCCGCGCTGATCCGCCCCGGGCGGATGGGACGGCACGTGTGGTTCAGGACACCCAGCAAGCAGGACCGCCTCGACATCCTGGATCTCTACATCGGCAAGGTCTCGCACGACCCGGAGCTCGACCTGCCCGCCCGCCGAGACGAGATCGCACGGGTGATGAGCGGCTACTCGCCCGCCATGATCGAGCAGGCGATCTCGATGGCACTGACGCTCGCGCACCATGCCGGGAGCAACGGGTTCGGCTGGGACGATCTCGTCGAGGCGGTGACGACGCTCGACGCGGGCACCGCGATCGGCTCCGAGTACATCCCGATGGAGCGTCGCGCGGTCGCGATCCACGAGGCCGGGCACGCCGTCGCCGGGCACGTCTTCCTGACGGGCCGCGAGTCGACGAGGCTGACGATCAAGAAGCGCGGCGACCAGGGCGTCGGTGGTCACCACTGGATGATCGAGAAAGAGGAGCGCCTGTTCTCGTTCCAGCACGAGATGTTCCACGACATCGTCTGGGGTCTCGGCGCGATGGCGGCCGAACGAGTCGTCTACGGTGAGAACTCGAGCGGGGTCGGTGGCGACGTGGCAGGCGTGACGGCCCGTGCGGCGCTGATGGTCGGCCGGGCCGCGATGGGGCCACAGCCGTTCGCCGTCACGCCGAGGAGAGGCGAGAGCGAAGAGCAGGCGCGCAAGCAGGTTCTCGACCGCTTCGAGAAGATCGGACTCCAGATCATGTCTCGCGCCGGTGGTGGTGGAGCCTTCGACGCAGACCCGATCGCCGGCGTGCTGAGCGATCCGACCAAGCGAACCGTTGCCGCGCAGATCCTCGGGCAGGCCTACGTCACCGCCCACAACCTCGCGATTGCAAACCGCGCGGGCATCGAGGCCATCGCCGACGCGCTCGAAGAACGGCGCGAGATCATGGGCGACGAGTTGCTCACGCTCCTCGACTCGGCGCAGATCGTGATCCCCGAGCTCGACCTCGCGGACGAGTCGGTCTGGCCCCCACTCGAGTTCTCCGCTGCGATCGGCCGCGGGCAGCAGCCACCGCTCGAGGCGATCACCCCGGACACGACCGGATGAGCGAGCTGACGGCAGACGACGGCGAGAAGTCTCCGGAGTTCATCGAGGCCGAGCCGGCTCAGCCGATCGGCCACCTGAAGCGCGTCTCACGAACCGACCGGGCGCGCAGCGCCGGTTATCGCTCGCGTTTTGCGCTCATCTACCTGGGCCTCGCGCTGCTCGCCGGCGGCGCCGCTGGCGGATTCCTCGTCCAGCTGATGCGCGCGGATCCGGCGCCGCCGGCACCGTGGTCGGCCTGGCGCCCGACCGGGAGCGAGATCGCCGAGGTCAGGCAGATCGCGGATCACGTCGCAAAGCGCTATCGGCTCGCCGGCGGCCAGCAACTCGCAGCCGCGCTGCCGAGTACGCCGAAGGTGAGCGGGGCGACGGGTGATCTTGCGGTGAGCGTCATCGCGATCCGCCCCGACACGTCGACGGGCAAGAAGGAGGAGAGCGAGATCGACATCGTTCCCGCCGAGAACAGCATTCAGTTCATCCTGTGTGGCCTCGGGGCCGGCTGTTCGATCAAGGGCGGCACCGCATCGACTGCCCGGCATGCGCTGCTTCGACGCGAGGCACTCGAACTCGCTCTCTACACGTTCAAGTACGTCGACGGGGTCGACTCTGTCTCGGTGTTCCTCCCTCCACGCCCCGACGACCAGGTCAACGCGAACTCGGTGTTCCTCAAGCGGGGCGACGTTCGTGAGCAGCTGAGCAAGCCGCTCGCCGCGTCGATCGGACCCAAGGCTCCGACGGTCGGGAAGATGCCGAGCGCCGAGCTGAAACTCGTCAACCGGATCACCCAACCGAGGCTCTACACGTACGAGTACCAGCAGGCGCAGGACGGGAGTGCGATCCTCATCTACAACCCGATCATCCTCGGCGCGTAAGCCGAACCCACGCCTCGTCGCGGCCAAGGAGCGGCTCGACCGTCTCGACTGGTGGCCGAACCCCGTGCGAATCGACGGTGTCCGGTTGTGGATCACGCCGTGGTTCTTTCGCCTTCCGTGGTTCGCTCGCTACGACGGCTTTGCCTTCCACCGTGGCATCCTCCTTCGCTCCGACGACGTCTCGGACGATCTTGTCGTGCACGAGGTGTGCCACGTGTGGCAGATGCAGCATCGCCCGATTCGCATGCCGTTGAGCTACCTCGGGACCGGCTACGCCGCCAACCAGTACGAGCGGCAGGCACGCGCTGCGGCCGACGCGACCCGTTCAGACAGTCGCGAGCAGCGCCCGGTTGCCTGACGGGTCGGTGACGACTGCTGTGCCGCTGTCGTCACCGACCTCGAGCCCGTGCGCCGCGGCAGCTGCGACCGTCGCCTCCAACGCAGAAGCGTCCGGTAGTACGATCGTGAACGCTCGCAAGCCACGGGCGCCGGGCGGCGGGGCGGGCGCTCCATCACCGGCCCAGGTGTTGAACCCCAGGTGGTGGTGGTACCCGCCGGCCGAGACGAAGAGCGCACCGGGATACCCTCGGACGGTCGGCTCGAGGCCCAGCCCGTCGACGTAGAACGCAGAGGACGCTTCGATCGACGCGACCTGGAGGTGGACGTGCCCGATCCGCGTTCCGCTGGCCATGCCGTCGCCGGTCTCGCCTGCCGGGACGGTCGAGAGCAGTCCGGCCAGATCGAGTGGCAAGGTCGCCATCTGCAGCTGCCCGTCGACGAAGGCCCACTCCTCGCGCGGGCGGTCGCAGTAGATCTCGATCCCGTTCCCCTCGGGGTCGTCGAGGTAGAGCGCCTCCGAGACGAGATGGTCGGAGGCGCCGGTGAAGCGGTGGCCTGCGACGGTGACGCGGTTGAGTGCCCGAGCGAGGTCGGCTCGGTCCGGCACGAGGAGCGCCACGTGGAAGAGACCCGTCGTGCGCGCCGGACGGGGCGGTGCGTCTCGTCGCTCGACGAGCGTCACGAGTGGCGTCACCGTGCCGGGGACGCCGAACTCGACGCTGTCGCCGCTGTGGCCGATCTCGCGCAGACCGACGGCCTCACGGTAGAACGCTGCCAGCTCGTCCAGGTGCGCCACGGTCAGCGCGACATTGCCCATTGAGGTGCGGGGATCGATTGTCACAACGGCGAGACGGTATCGCCCACCGAGACCCGACCGGGCCGCTCGACGCCGCCAAAGACCCCGAACGGAAGCGGCTCGATGGTCTCGACATGGGATCGGTACTTCCTGATGATCCGGAGCGTGTCGAGGGTCTTGACACCGGAGTCCGGGTCGTGCGTCGTGACGGCGCAGCGCCCGACGAGCCCACGCAGCCGAACGACCGCCTCACCGACTGCGACGGAGCGTCCGATCCAATCATCCTCGGCGTGCGGCCCGATGCCGTCGACCGTGAACAGCATTCGGAACCGTCGGCCGTCGACTTGCTCTTCGCCGGCCTCGCGCGCGAGCGTGTCGAGCGAGGCGGTCGAGATGAACGAGACGGCTGCGTCGACGCCTCGATCGACGCCGGCGCCGACGTCGTCCACGCGGGCGAGCTCGAGCGGCCGGCCGACGAACGACGAGAGCGCCTCGGAGAACGGACCGGCGACGCGATGGCCTGCGACGGGTCGCCCGTAGAAGTTCGTTTCGAGCGCCGCACCCAGCTCGACCTCGCCTGCGACCGTCGACCCGTCGGGGAAGAGCAGCGACAGCGTCGTCCCGTCGCGGTCCGCGGTAGCTGCGACTTGGACCAGCGTTCCCGCAGACTTGCCGTTGAGAAGGCGGCCGTCCGCGCCGACCAGGTAGAACCGGCGGTTCTCGCGCAGCCCGATCGGTTCGAGCTCGATCTCGTCCGCCTGGCTCAGCGCCAGACCCTTGACAGGGGCGTACGCGATGGACACGACGATGCCCGTCACGATGCGCGCCACGCGATCCGGTACGTGCACGCCTGGTCTGAGCTACGGTCAGCGCCCATGCAACGCACGGTATCTGCCAGGCTCGAGGTCGAGATCCGCACGCGCGCGGAGATCGTGCTGCAGATCGCCGTGGCGGGAGGAGAGCGCATCGACGAGAACCTCGACATCCGCCTCGATGGTACGCGCGCGGAGTGGCGCGAGTCGACGGCAGTAAACGGTGGACGTACCCACCTGCTCGAGGCGGAGCCGGGAGAACTCGTCGTCGACTACCGGGCCACCGTGGCCGGTCGGGCGACACCGATGGCGCCGACCGATGAGGAGCGCCTCCTCTATCTGCGGCCCAGCCGCTACGCGGAGTCCGACAGGCTCGCCGAGGTCGCGAGGAGACAGTTCGGAGGGATCGACGGCGCGCGGGAGATCCTGGCCGCGGTCTCGTCGTGGGTGGGCGGGGAACTCGCGTACGAATCCGGTAGCAGCCTGCCTACTCACGGCGCGGTCGACACGCTGCTCGGCGGCCGAGGTGTCTGCCGCGATTTCGCGCACCTCGTCGTGGCGCTCCTGCGAGCGCGGGATGTTCCCGCGCGTCTCGCCGCTGTTTATGCTCCCGGCCTGGCGCCGATGGATTTCCACGCGGTCGTCGAAGCGCTTGTCGACGACACCTGGCGCGTCGTCGACGCGACACTGCTCGCCCCGCGGCATTCACTCGTTCGCATCGCCACCGGTCGGGACGCCGCGGACACCGCATTCCTCACCGTCATCGGTGGCATCGCCGACCTGCTCGAGCTCGAGGTCGGTGCGGTCGTCGACGGCGACCTCCCTGACGACGATCCGCGCGAGCTCGTCTCGCTCGGGTGAGCGCCGAGGCTCCAGTCCCCGGGCTCTAACCCATCTCGACGTCGGCCGGGAGGCCGAGCTGCCCCATCGCCTTGAGGTGGAGGAAGTGGGAGCGCAGAGCGCCTGCGAGCGACGAGTGGAACGAGTAGCGGACGCCGTGTTTGGCACAGTTGCGCCTCACGATCTCGGCGATCTTCGGATAGTGCGTGTGGGGCACCTTCGGGAACAGGTGGTGCTCGATCTGGAAGTTGAGACCGCCGAGCGCCCAGGTCAGAACGGGGTTTCGGGGGCAGAAGTCGACCGTCGTCTCGACCTCGTGCACCGCCCAGATCCGCCGCTCGCGGCGGAGCTCGTCCGCCGACGCGAAGGATGCCTCCTCGACACAGTGCGCGAGCTGGAACGTCGTCGCCATGATCAGGCTCGTGACCATGCTGAAGCCCACGTAGGCGCCGAGAACGGCCCACCAGGGATACACGAGCAGCGGCACGACGATCGCCCACGTGACGAACAACGCCTTCCCGGCGAACAGGCCGGCGAGGTTCCAGCCGCGCGGCCACCGCAGAGCGCTCTCCCCGATGCTGCCCCGCCAGAACGCGGCGATGTCGCCGGCCGTCTGCCAGCGCAGCCCCATCAGCGTGTACATCGGCCAGATGTAGTACTGCTGAAAGCGGTACCACGGCCGGACCGGCTGAGACGGGACGAAGCGAGCGAGCGGTACCTGGGTCGCGTCGTCGTCGTAGCGGTCGACGTTCGTGTAGGTGTGGTGGGCGACGTTGTGCTTCACGCGCCAGGCGTAGCTCGAGAAGCCGAGCAGCGAGTCGCTCGACCAGCCGACGAGGTGGTTCCAGCGTCGCTTCTTGAAGTAGGCACCGTGGTTCGCGTCGTGTTGGACGCAGAACGCGATCAGTGTGGCGCCGACGACGAGCCCCAGGAGACACAGTGAGACGACGACGAATCCGGGGTGGAGAAACATGAGCACCGCCCACGAGGACGCGGTCAGCGCGAGCGCAACCGGAGCCTTCGCATAGAGCTGCACGACGCCCCTGACGCGTGTACGGCGACGGGAGAGATACTGCTCGACCTCCCGGCGCGTGTCCTCGATGAACGCGCCGCCGTTGTCGAACGCGACCTTCGGTGTGGCTGCCGTCATGATGGCCTCCCTCTACGAACGGATAGGGAGAGCGCGAAGGAAGCGCCGCCTGTATTCGTCCTCGTGTTGGGTGAGCGTAGCGGTCGGAGCGGCCGAGCAACGGCTCGATTACCCCCGCCTGGCCTCCTGTACGAGCCAGCCGTTGCCGTCCGGGTCGCTGAATGCCAGGAACGAGCCGTAGTCGTTGCGTTCCGGATCGTGCCCCTCCACCTGCTTGCCCGCCTCGAAATGAAAGACCTCGCTGACCTCGGTGCCGCGGCTCACGAGCTCCGTGCGAGCTGCGTCGATATCGGAGACGACGAGGTGCAGTCCCTGCAGGGAACCCGGCGGCATGACGCTCCGATTGAGAAGGGCGATCGCGCACGACGATCCCGGCGGCACCAGTTGCACGACGCGGAAATCCTCTCCTGCTCGATGGTCGACGACGAGTTCGAAACCTGCCTTCTCGAGATAGAACTCCTTGGCGCGATCGACGTCGACGACGGGAACGACGACGAGCTCGAGTGTCCAATCCACGATGCGTTCTCCTTGCTCGATGTTTGTCGGCTGGTCGCCGAGCGCTATCCCTTCGGCGGCAGTGTCGCCACGAATTCAAGTGCGCGCTTCACCCAGGAACGTAGCGCGACCCCTTTGAGGCCATCTGGGGCGACGTACACCATCCCTTTCATGGGCTTACCGGTGAAGTCCATCGGCCGCACATGCGGTCGCTCGAGCGCGCGCTGCGCCGATTCCGCCCCGAGCCGCAGCATGAGCTCGTCACCGACGATGCCGCAGGCCATGTGCCCCCGGACCATGAACGCAAGACCGCCGAACATCTTCCTCTCCGTCACGCCGTCCTCCGTGTCGAGCAGATCGCGGACCCGGTCGGCCAGTTTCTCGCTGTAGGCCATCGTCTTGTCTCCCTCCCGATCGCAGAACGAGGGTAGCGCTCCTTTCCATCCGAGCCCTGACGCTATCCTCGGCCAGCCGCCCCCATCGACTAGCGGCCTAGGTCACCACCCTTTCAAGGTGGCTGCACGGGTTCGAATCCCGTTGGGGGCATGTTGCGCACGCAGCATCGCTGCGTCGGGAGCTCCTCCGCCAACCCTCTGGGCCGTCGGCTCCCGGTGGCATCGCCATCCGACACCAAAGCGTCGTTCTGCCGCCGTCCCGCTGAGTGCTAGATGTCCCTGTGCCGGGTCACTCGGAGCTGGCTGCAGCGGTGGACGAGGTAGGAGTCGAGCACGCCCGAGATCAGCTGGCTCGTGTCGACCTGGACTGCGTAGTCGTCTTCGAGCCCGAGCACTGTGTCCCGCCCCATCGGGAGAGTTCCTGCGACGAGGCTTTCAATGGCGAACAGCAAGGCGGGCGTCCACTCTTTGCGGGTGGACACGAGGACGTGCCGGCGCTGCACAACGCCGTCCTCTTCGGCCCCGATGCTCCAGACGCCCCGGATTCTCGCCACTTCGCTCGCGCCCAGACCGCAGCGGCCCGCGATCGCGACCACCACGTCCGATCCTTCGTCGATCTGCCGGTTCGCAAGGGCTTCGCACACGGTGGGATCGTCGAACTCGTGCGAGTAGTCGACGCGGACGCTCACGCCGGGGCTCGTCTCGCGGAGGCCGCGTTTGAACCCGGCGAGAAGCCTCCTGGTGTCGCGATCGGCCTCCGCAGCCACGACCGAGACGCGGTCGACGCGGCTCGTCCCGTTCACCGTCGGCATCAGTCCACTGAGATAGCCCGCCAAGAAGAGAACGTCCTCCTCGGCGAACCGGATGGCGGCTGCGTTCGGTACGCCTTCCAGCGACAACTCCCTCAGGGAGGCGTCGACGAAAACGAATTGCGTCTCGGGCAAGCTGCGGACGACGCTGGCGAGGGCTTGAGCATCCGCTCCGTGCCCGAGCGCGACGACGAGACCGATACCCCCGTTGCGAATGAGCGTGGCCACGAAGTCGGCGCCCTTCTGCGGCAGACGAGGATCGATGTATGCGACCTGCGTCTCGAGGTCGTGGAGGATCTCTCCGCTGTGGACGGCTACCGACAGACCGCGCGCGGCGACCCCGGGCGTCGGCGACTCCGGCAGGACAAGAGCGAGCCGCTGCAGACTCGGCGACCCCCGGTCGGGCACCGAAGCCCCTCCACTCGCGGTGAGAACCAGGGTCAAGCCGACGATCGCAGCTGCGACGGCGACGAGCACCGTCGCTGATCGTCGCCTCGCGGTGCCGGGCGAGACGCGTTGCAGACGCGTCGCCGTTCGTGAGCGGCGCGTTCGAGTGAGGGATCTTGCCGGACAATCCGACCCGACAACTGCTGCAGATCGGCGCTCGGCTGCAGCCCGAGGTCATCGTCCAGACGCCGCCGAGTCCGCTCGTAGGCGTCGAGGGCTTCGGCGTGCCTGCCCCGAGCGATAGAGCGCGAGCATGAACTGTTCGACGAACCGCTCGCGATACGGGTTCTGCGCAACGAGCGCCTGGAGCTCTCCGATGCACTGTGCTTGTCGACCAAGAGCGAGTTCGGCGTCGAAGCGCATCTCATACGCCCGCAGGCGGAACTCCTCCAATCGTTCCGCTTCCGCGCGGCCGGCCGACGCGAGGGCGACGTCCGCAAGTGCCGGCCCCCGCCACAGGTCGAGACCGGCGGAGGCCCACTCGAGGGCACTCGCGTGCTCCTCCAGCGCGGACGCAAGTGAGGCGCGTTCCTGCAGCTCGACGAACGCGAGCGCGTCCAGCTGCGCCCCGTGAAGATCGATCGCGTAACCCGCCCCACGGCGCGAGAGGATCGGCCCGCGCCCGTTCAGCAGCTGCCGCAACCTCGACACGTACGACTCGAGGGTGTGGGCCGCTGACGGCGGGGGATCGTTCCCCCAGACCTCGTCGATCAGGCGCTCGAGCGGCACGACCTCGCCCGCCCGGAGCAGGAGAACGGCCAGCACGGCCCGCTGCTTGGCTCCACCGAGCGCAAGCGGCTCACCGCCGCCCAGGACTTCGAGCGGCCCGAGGACTCGGAACTCGACGGCGTCGTTCGCCACAGGTAAAGCAAAGCACGTTCGCCCAGTCGAGGAAAGTCCATTCGAGCCGGTTGCAAGCGCTCTGCAAGCTCCGTCGAGCCGTCCGCGAGCGGCCCGCAAGCCCGACGACGGACGCTCACGGGGTCATCGACCGAAAGGAGCTCTCATGTGGAGCTTGCCGCGCAGGCTCGTCCGAGCCGTCGCCACAACCGCCGTTCTCGCCCGACCGAACCTCGGAGGAGGTCGAAACCTGATGAACGGACGCACGCAAGGAGCGATCACGCTCCTCATCGCAACCGCCGCTCTGACGGTGGCCGGAATCGCTTCGGCGACGTGGGCGTCGGCCGAGAAGATCGACACCATCGGAGGCAACAACAGTGAGCTGAACACGCCCTCGCAGGATGGCTGCCCGATCCAGTCGCCAGACGGGCTGAGCCTCTACATCGCCTCGAACCGTCCGGGAGGTAAGGGCGGGCTCGACATCTGGGTGTCGACACGTGCGAGCACGGGAGCGCCGTGGGGCGCTCCGCAGAACATCGGCGAGCCGGTCAACTCGGCCGCAGACGATTTCTGCCCGACCCCCGTCGGCAAGAAAGGTCTGTTCTTCGTGAGCCGGGAGGCACTCCTCGGAGCCTGCGGACAGGGAGACATCTATTTCACCCACCGCAACGAAGCAGGCGCGTGGGCCGAACCGGAACGGCTCCTCTGCTCCCCGGCCGGCCCCAACTCGGAGCTCGACGAGCAGGGTCCGTCCTGGGTGGACGTCAGCGACACCCTGCGAGGGCCCAAGCACCTCTACTTCTCCCGCGGCTCGGTCGCGCCGAGCGTTCCCGGCAAGATCTTCATGAGCTCGAGGCAAGCAGGGGCTCGCTTCGGGCCTGCGACCGCCGTGGCGGAGCTGAACAACGCGGCGGCAAACGACATCCAGCCCAACGTCCGCGCCGACGGGCTCGAGGTCGTCTTGAGCTCGAACCGCGCCGGAGGGCTGGGCGGTCAGGACATCTGGGTCGCGACGCGGGGGTCGCTCAGCGCACCGTGGTCTGCGCCGGTCA
Source organism: uncultured Thermoleophilia bacterium (assembly GCA_963721955.1). Classification (GTDB taxonomy): domain Bacteria; phylum Actinomycetota; class Thermoleophilia; order Gaiellales; family Gaiellaceae; genus Gaiella. The sequence goes on from CAVRKG010000005.1 coordinate 483,280, forward strand.
ACCTCGGCGCCGTCGTCAACACCGCCGCCTCCGAGTCGCGACCGTCGCTGTCACGCGACGGCAAGCAGCTCCTCTTCGGGCGCGCACCCGGACCCGAGGGGAGCGGCGACATCTACGTCACGACGCGTCCGTAGACGCCGTGGAAACACAGGGCGGCGCCGACGTGCCACCGGCGCCGCCCTGAACATCCCGCCGTCGGAGCCACTGTTACTTCCATATACAAAGTAACTTTATTATGTAAAGTAGAGACTCATTCGACCCCATGCGAAGGAGTCTCAGATGCCTGTGCTCGACGAGGTCCTGGCCGCGAACGCGAAGTACAGCGGCACGTTCGGCGACAAGAGTGAGCTCACCCTCCCACCCGCGCGGCGCTTCGCGATCCTCACCTGCATGGATGCGCGGCTCGACCCCGCCAAGTACGCGGGCCTGAGCGAGGGCGACGCGCACGTCATCCGCAACGCGGGAGGCCGGGCGAGCGACGATGCGATCCGTTCGCTCGTGATCTCCTACAAACTCCTCGGCACTGCCGAGTGGTTCGTGATTCACCACACCGACTGCGGGATGGAGTTCTTCACGAACGACGTCATGGGAGGACTGCTCGAGCAGAGCCTCGAGACAGCCGCGCTCGGGCCTGACGGCTTCTACGACGTCGGGGAGGGCCCGGGCTCACCCGCGGGCCGGCAGATCGACTGGCTCACCATTGCGGATCGAGAGCACAGCGTCGTCGAGGACGTGCGCCGGATTCGCGACCACCCGCTGGTGCCGCCGTCGATCCCGATCTACGGGTACGTCTACGACGTCCGGACGGGCCGCCTCGAAGAGGTGGCCGACGCGACCGAGGTCGGCCGCGCCACCGCGGCGGCCGTCGGCTAGAGCCGAACGCCGGCCCGGGCCGTGAGCCCACCACGGTTCACAGCCCGGGCCGGTCGCCATCGCGAGAAAACCGCTTCAATGCCGAGAGCAGGGGCGGTTAGCTCAGCTGGTAGAGCACCTCGTTTACACCGAGGGGGTCGGCGGTTCGAGCCCGTCACCGCCCATGTTCCCCGCAGATCGGGAATCCCCGAGTGGGGATTCCCGATCGCGACAACCCCTAAAGCCAGGGAACCTTCGGTTCCCTTGGGAACCCTTCCTCGTGTAATGCACGATGCCCGAGCTGTACAAGCGCGCACGCTTTCCGCAGATCAGGAATCCCATGTTTCCGCAGATCGGGAATCCCGAGTGGGATTCCCGATCGCGACAACCCCTAAAGCCAGGGAACCTCCGGTTCCCTTGGGAACCACCCCTTCCCCGATCTTCATCGGATTCCGATCGCGAATCCCTATCGTTGATTCCGCAGATCGGGAATCCCCGAGCTGGGGATTCCCGATCGGTTCCACGCGCGCGGTGTCCGGCTTCAGCCGGACGCCTGGGTTGGAGGTTCCCAGGTCGGAGGCGGTGTCCGGGTTGCGCCGCAGGTTCGATCTGGCAGTTCGGAGGAGCCAATGGATAGAGTCGAGAGCATGACTCCCGCCTCGCGTCGTCGTCGCGCCGGGCGCGCCCGATGACACGGGTCCAGCGACTGACGCTGATCGCGGCGATCCTCGGCTCGAGCGTCGCGATGATCGACGGAACGATCGTCAACATCGCGCTCCCGGCAATTCAGGCAGACCTCGGCGGCGGGCTCCAGGCACAGCAATGGGTCGCGAACGCATACACCCTCACCCTCGGTGCGCTGATCCTCGTCGGGGGATCGCTCGGCGACATCTACGGCAAACGGCGCGTCTTCATCGTCGGCCTCGCCGCGTTCGGCATTCTCTCGGTCGCCTGCGCAGTGGCGCCGACGATCGAGACGCTGATCGCCGCACGGGCGCTGCAAGGGGCAGCGGGAGCGCTCCTCGCGCCGAGCTCGCTCGCGATCATCGTGGCGGCGTTCCCCGGCAACGAGCGCGGCGCCGCGATCGGCACCTGGACGGCGTGGGGTGGAATCGCGCTGATCGTCGGTCCGCTCGTGGGTGGGGTCATCGTCGACCAGGCCACCTGGCGATGGATCTTCGCCGTCAACGTGCCACTCGTCCTCGTCACGTTGCTCTTCGTACGCGCGGCCGCAGCGGACGTCCCGGCGCCGCGCCGGCCGGTCGACGTCGTGGGCGCATCGCTGTGCGTGCTCGGTCTTTCCGGGATCGTCTTCGGCCTGACCGAACAGCCGACATTCGGATGGGGCAGCGCGTCGATCCTCGGACCGCTCGTCGGCGGTGGCGTCGCACTCGTCGCATTCGTGCTCTACGAACGACGGGCAGCGCACCCCATGCTGCGACTCGACCTGTTCGCGCGCCGTAACTTCGCCATCGGGAACCTCGAGACGCTGGCCATGTACGCCGGTCTCTCCATCCTCTTCTTCTTCCTCTTCATCTTCCTGCAGCAGGTGGCGGGCTACTCGGCCCTGAAGGCGAGCCTGACCACGATCCCGTCGACGCTGATCATGTTCGCACTCTCCCGACGGATGGGGGCGCTTGCCGATCGCTACGGCCCACGGATCTTCATGGGCGCAGGGCCGCTCGTCGCCGCCGCCGGGATCCTCCTCTTCCTCCGCGTCGACCTGACGACGTCGTTCGCCGGCGACCTCCTGCCGGCGCTCGTCGTCTTCTCGATCGGTCTCTCCATCACCGTCGCACCGCTGACCGCCGCGGTGCTCGCCGATGCAGAGGACTCCGACGCAGGCATCGCGTCGGCGGTCAACAACGCGATCGCCCGCGTCGCGGGACTGGTCGGGATCGCGGCGATCGGCGCGGCGATCGCCTCGTCGTTGCCCGGAAACACGTTCGCCGCAGACACGGAATCGGTGCGCGCGTTCCACATCGCGATCGCGTGCTGCGCCGCACTCGTCGCGAGCGGCGGCGTGATCGCGGCGATCGGGATCCAGAATCCGCGCCGCGACGTGCACGCCGAGTCGTGCTCGGGTGGGCAGCTCGTCGGCACCCCGCTGCCGGCGGTCGATTCCGGCTGATCAGCGCCTCGCCCGACCGCGTCCTGCCGACCATAACGCGCACGGTTTTCGCAATTTCCGGCAATTTGTGCAATCCGCCACGAGGTGCTAGCGTCGGCCTCTGATTATGACGTGGCCGAGTCGTCGTGCGGGAGGCTTCTCCCTCGCTCTTGTGGCTGGGGTGGTTCTCGCCCTGCTCGTGACACGGCGCATGCGAGGCAGGAGAGGAGGCGCAGCCGTAGTGAGCGCGCACAAGGAGATCGTTCGACGCCTCGTCGAGGGCGTATGGACCGAGCGGAACCTCGACATCATCGACGACCTCGTCGCCGGCGATTACGTCGGGCACGATCCGTCGCAACCGGAACCGATTCGCGGCCGAGACGGATTCAGGCAATTCGTCTCGGTGTACCAGTCCGCGTTCAAGGACGCCTCCGTCACGATCGACGATCTGATCGGTGAAGGCGACACCATCGTGACCCGGTGGACCGGCCGCGGTACGCACACGGCCGAACTGATGGGTATCGCGCCAACCGGCAAAGAGGTCACCATCAGCGGCATCACGATCTCGCGCATCGCCGGCGGGAAGGTCGCGGAGGAGTGGCAGCTGATGGACACGCTCGGGATGCTCGTCCAGCTCGGCGCGGTACCTCAGCCCGCAACAGCCTGAGTCTCGGCCGTCGCTGAGGAGTCGAAAGAGCCGCCCCAGGGCGGCTCTTTCGACGTCCACGGACGCAGCTCCCGAGAAGGCTCTGGCGAATGGACGTCGTACCTGTCGTCGAGGTCGATGTCCGCGTCGTTCTCCCATCCCCCTTTCATGCCGTGCCCCGAGTGCGGCGAGTCGGTCGCCGTGGCGAACGAGCGGGAGCACGTCTGCAATCCGGAGCGGCGGATCGACTTCGAGCTGTTCCAGCTGCGCGGGGAGATCGCGACCCTGGGCGACGAACTCGCCCGATACCTCTCCTCTGCGCGAGGTCGCTTCGAGCAGTGGTACGCAGAGCGCGACCGCCGCGGAAGTGCAGAGGGCGGAGGGGTCGACCCAGCGGGCTGATGCCGGGCGTGGGCTTCGATCTCGCGCCGGCCGAGGTTTGGCCCCGGCCGAAACGGGGTAGAACGTGCCGATGGATCAGCCTCCCGGCAGTTCGGTCGAGACATACCGCGCCGGGACGGCTCGTGACCACCTCGCAGCGAATGCCACGGTCGTCGTGGCACTCCGGGAGAAGGCCGACCTCAGATCGGCGCGAAGTGTCCGCGAGGCACTCGACGCGGCAGTCTCAGCGGGCGCCCGGACCCTGATCGTCGACCTCACGGGTGTCACCTTCGTCGATTCGATGATGTTGAGCGTGCTTCTCAGGGCGTCCCGGGCCATGCAGGCCCGCGGCGACGAACTTCGCCTCGTCGTCGACGATCCGCGGGTGCGCCGGCTCTTCGAGCTGACGTTGCTCGATCGGGCTCTGCGGATCTTCCCGACGCTCGAGCTCGCCCGGCGGGATGACGGAAGCCCAGCTCACCGACAGCGCGTCGTGGGTCGGCACGTATCGAATACGTTTCCGTGACGGACACGATCACCCTCACCGTTCCCGCCGGGCGCCGGGGACTCGGCATCATCGCCCTCGTGCTGGGAGGGCTCGGCTCGCGCCTCGAGCTACCGGTCGATCGCGTCGACGAGCTGACGCTTGCCGCAGAAGCGGCAGGTGTTGCCGCGAAAGGCGAGACCATCGAGTTCGAGATGAACGTCCTGGAAGACCGGCTTGTGCTCCTCGTCGGGCCGCTCGGCGAAGGGGCCGCTACGGAGGAATCACTGCGCCGCGTCGTGAAGCCGCTCGTCGACCGCGTCGACGTCGTGCGGAAGCACGACGCACAGGAATGGCTGGAGCTCGAAGTCGCACGTGGTAGGTCGGACAATGCACGTGGCTGACCGTCGAGCCCATATCGATCTCCTCGAGGCGTACCGGCTGCACAACGACCGCGAGGCCAGGGACCGCCTCGTCGAGGAGCTCATGCCGCTCGTGCGCTCTCTCGCTCGCCGCTACGCCGGCCGCGGGGAACCCGTCGACGATCTCGAGCAGGTCGGCGCCATCGGACTGATCAAGGCGATCGATCGATTCGATCTCGATCGTGGCCTCGAGCTCTCCACGTACGCGGTGCCGACGATCGTCGGAGAGATCCGGAGGCACTTCCGCGATCGCTCTTGGGGAGTACATGTTCCGCGCCGCATGAAGGAGCTCTCGCTTCAGGTCTCGCGGCTCGTCGACGATCTCTCGTCCACGCTCGGCCGGACGCCGACGGTTTCGGAGATAGCAGCGGCCGCCGAGGTCGAGGAGGAAGAGGTGATCGAAGCGCTCGAGACCGCGCGCGCGTACACGCCGACATCGTTGGCCACCCCGGTCGACGCGAGTGGGGAACTCACGCTGATCGACCTTCTCGGAGACGACGAGGCCGGCTACGAAGCCGTCGAGCGCGGATCCGTCGTCCGCACCGGCCTCGACGGGCTCGACGAGCGGGCGCGCAAGATCGTCGATCCTGCGATTCCTCCACGAGATGACACAGTCCGAGATCGCCGCGGAGCTCGGCATGTCCCAGATGCATGTGTCGCGGCTGTTGCGTCGATCGTTGGCGGCAATGCACGGCCGCATCGACGAGAAAGAGGGCGTTGCCGAGTGAGCCGTGAATCCGTCCACCTCGTGTTCCCCGCGCGGGCGGAGTACCTCGTCCTCGCGAGACTCGCCCTCACCGGGATCGCGCGGATCGCGAACACCGACGAAGAGGCGCTCGCCGATCTTCGCCTTGCGGTCACCGAGGCGGCCGCGAACGCCTGTCGCCATGCCTATCCGGACGACGCCGGGGAGATCTCGTTGCGGCTCGAGCTCACGGCTGGCGACCGGCTCGAGGTGATTCTCGAGGATGACGGACCGGGCTTCGACGTGGCCGAGGTCGAGGACTGGCGGCCGGGTGAGCTCGGTGAGGACGGGATGGGCCTGGCGATCATCCGAGCGGTCGCCGAGGAGGTCGAGATCGGGCCGCGACCGAGCGGCTCCGGAACCCGGATCCGGTTTACCCGCGCTCTCCGTTGAGCGCGGCTTCGCGGTCGGCGTAGAGCTCGAGCACGGTGTCGAGGCGGGTCAGCTCGAAGATCCGACGGGCAGATGAGCGGGGCTCGACGATGCGTAGCTGTCCCCCTCTCTCGGACAGCCGCCGGAGTGCGCCGACGATGGCACCGAGACCGGACGAGTCGAGGAAGGTGACCGCCGAGAGATCGATCACGAGAACATTCGCCCCGTCTTCCTCGACGACTCGGCGGAGATCGAGGCGGAGCGTCGGAGCCGAGTACGCATCGACCTCTCCGGAAACGGTCACGACAACGGCTGCGTCGCCGAACGCCTCGACCGTCGTCATGGCTGCCATCGGCTCGATCACCGGCGAGCGCGGGGCGAGGGCCGGCAGGAGCCGAGCGTGGTCCGGATCGCGGCCGACAGAGGTTCGTCCCGGGTCATCATGTGGGCCTTGGCGTACCCGCGTCGGCGGCTTTCCAAACGTCATCAGGGTCGTGGCGCGGCGTTACCTCACCGGCCGACGCGCAGTCTGACGACCGTTCCCTCCGGGCCGGTACGGACCTGTGAGAGATCGGTCAGATGGTTTGCGATCCACAAGCCGCGGCCTCCGTCGCTGTCGGAACGCGGGACGCGTCGTCCGGCGAGCGGGTCGGTGATCCGCCCGGCGTCTCGCACCTCGCAGACGAGCGCGTCGTGCTCGAACCACAGTCGAACCGCGCCGGCTCCTCCCCCGTGTCTGATGCTGTTCGCCGCGAGTTCGTGGACGGCGAGCGCCACGTCGGCAGCCCGCTCGGGCCTCATGCCGAACGTCGCACCCCGCTGCGCGACGAAGGTGCGAACGGCGGGGACATTCACGTCGTCGAACGCAAGCGCGTCCACCGGTCCGGTCGGCTCGGGCAACGGCTCCTGGAAACGGGGATCGAGCCACGGCGTCGCCGCGCACGCGGTGCTCGGATGCGTCTCGGCCGAGTCCGTGAGCAGGGGATGGCTACGACGGGCTTCGCCGACCACGTCCTGGTCGAGGACGTCGAGGTCGTACGGGCAGACGAGCCGACCGCGGCTCGTCCCGAACGCAAGGTTGATCAGCGCCTCATGGAGCTGACACTCGAGCAACTCCGCCGGGCTCCGCTCCGGCCAGATCGGCTCGCCGAGCCCGCGGGCAGGACGGCCGGTCGCCGCATGCTCACCGAAGAACGCAGCCCACCTGGGAATGATCCGGGCCGGGTTACGGCCCTCGGTCTCCATGTCGACGAGCTCCGTGCGATCGGCATCGGCTCCCAGCGCGCCGCGCACGACGTCGAGCTTCGCCGCGGCGACCATCACCATGACCGCTTCCCCGGCACGAAGACCCTCCTCGACGAACGCGAGCGCCAACGCCTCGAACTCGGCGGCCCCCCGGTAAAAGAGCGCCTCGTGCGCAAAACCACCGGGCTGCTGCTCGTTGCCCATGCGACACATGCTAGTCACGGGGACGGATCCGGCACGATCCCGAGCGTGACGCCGTGCTCGGCATACGCTTCGCGAGCGCGCGCGGGCGTGGCGTACGCGCACGTTCGATACAGCAGCTCGTCCTTCATCGTCAGCACCCACGACCGATTCCCGTCGCCGAAGCCACCACCCGACAGCGGGTATCTGATCCTTCCGACGACGAGAGCAGCCGAGTCGTCGAGGATCTCGGTGGTCGCACCGTCTACCTCGTACACCGAATCGGTCGCGAGGCGACGGAACACCGCTATGAGCTCGTCCGGCGGGAGAATTTCGTGCTGGGCGGCGACGGTCGAGAGAAGCGCATCGTCGTGATAGAGCGCACGGAGCCGCGCCCAGTCCTGCTGTTCATACGCCTCCTGAACGGCCTGCATGAGCGCGACGATCGGACGGTTGCTGGGCGCTTCCGACAAGGAACCATGGAGTATCGCTCACCGGACGCCCCGGGAGAGGAACGGCACGATCTGTGAAACTGGGCTGGTCACCGTGCGCGGCCCTCCCGATCCGTCACGGCGCGGTAGATGAGGAGGAGAACGGCAGCCCCGGCAATCGCCGTCAGCCAGGTGGAAACGTCGAAGAACTCGTCCAGTGGATGGGCGTCGAACAGCGCGGTGGCGAGAAAGCCCCCGAGGAGCGCGCCGACGATGCCGATGAGGGTGGTGACCACGATTCCGCCGGGGTCGCTCCCCGGAACGATCGCTTTCGCGATCACGCCTGCGATCAGGCCGAGAAGGATGAATGCGACGATGCCCAGGTTGTTCCTTTCGGTGGTGTTCTCCTCCGTGGTTGTTCCCGCCGGACAGTCCGCCCAACCACCGGGCTCCGTCGGCGCAAAAGTGCGCCGCGAACGATCTGGACCAGCAGCGAGCCATCACATTACGCCTCGAACCTCCCTCGGAGCAAGGCTTCCTCCCGTCGCCTAGCGAACCGTGACGGGCGTCCCCAGCGGCATCAGCCGCGCCAGCCGAAGGATGTCTCCGTTACGAAGGCGAATGCAGCCGTGGGAGATTCGACCCGGGATGAGATCCGGTCGATTCGTGCCGTGAATACCGATGAATCCTCCAGCGGGCCAGTCGGTGAGCACGGCGGAGCGCGCGCTCGTGCCGAAGGCGACGGGCCCGTAGGCTCGCGCTTGCGTACTGCGTCAACTTGTTCCGGATCAGGAAGGTCCCGGTGGGCGTGGGCCATCGCGCTGTCGGCCACTCCGGCGGGCGCCGAGAAGATGCGCTTGCCCGATCGATAGAGCGTCACAGTGCGCGTGCGAAGCGACACCTCCAGACGAGTCGACACGAAGCGATAGCCGCCGAGCATCGACCGTTCCACCCAGCCGGTGGTGCCGTTCGGAAGAACCGGCAGTCCCACCTCGACCCAGAGCCTGCCACCCCGTTCGGCTCTGCGGAGGGCTGGAACGATCATCGTCGTGCCTTCCGGAGTCTTCGTCGTCAGACGGCCTACGACTCTTGCCCTCGCCGAGGGGGCGGAGCGTGCAGCGACAGATGTGATGATTGGCGCCCACGCCGAGTCGTTGGTGCCCCCGATTCGAACGATGCCGTCGCCCGCCGGGCTCGACAGCCCCAGCGGGCCAGAGGACGCCGATTGCGTGAGAAGGACGACCGCTCCAGGAGCAGAACTCCGGCCCGACTCATGGGTGTAGGCAGGCGGCGACCGTCGCGAGGGCGAGCGCGCCGAGGCAGGCGGCGAGCATGGCCCGAAGGCCCGCCCGCCGCCTGCCGTGCCGCTGGGTCACCCGGTGAACGACGGCGAGCCTCCGCTCGATGTCGTCGACGGTGCCTGCCTGATGAAGCCGGTGCCCTTGACGATCGCCAGCACCTGATCCATCGTCTTCGACTTGTCGAAGGCGACGGGTGCGGGAGGGGCGCCGTTCAAGCGCCTGATCCACGCGGCGTGCCGCGCCTCGACCGTGTGGATCGCCAGCGCTGCACCGAGAACTGCGTTCGACACGATCTTGGGCGCTTGGCCCGCATACGCCATCACGCCCGTGTCCTCGAGCACCTGCGCCGTTTTCCGGAAGGCCGTCTCATCCTCGGTCGTGCCCTTGAAGTCGAACCACGGCTTCTTCACCGCGGCCGACCCGAGGGCCTTCTGCAATGCGACGACGTGCGCCCGTTCGTGCGCGCCGACGACACGCGCGAGCGTGGCGACGTTGCCGGAGAGGGCGCCCATCTTGACCGCCTCCGTGTAGAACGCGGCCTCGAGGTACTCGAGGGTGAGCGCATAGTTCAGGATTGCGACATCACCCGTGGTCGCCGCCCCTGCGGGGGCTGCGAGAGCGCCGAGTGCCGCGCCGCCACCGACGACCCCGCCGAGCGCGAGCGTCGTCTTGCGGAGGAATCCGGCTCGCGTGTCCGCGAATCGCTCGAGCTTGTCCATCGCCTCGGCGATAGCGCCGTCGCTGTCGACTTCGGCGAGCGTGAAGGGAACTGTCTTTGTGTGTTCTTGAATGGTCATGGTCACCCCGTGATGAAGCCGGTAGCTTTGACTGCGGACAGGATCTGATCAGAGGTCTTGGCCGCATCGAATGCGACCGGCGCCGGCCTCTTCTTGGCGATATCCCTGATCCAGGCGGCGTGGCGCGCCTCGACCGACACGATCGATGCCGCTGCGGCCAGCACCCCCTTGGTCAGGTTCGCTCCCTGCCCGTTGTAAGCCGCGACCCCGGTGTCCTCGAGGACGACGGCCGTGGCCTGAAACGCTGCCGGGTCGTCGGTCGTGCCCTTGAAGTCGAAGGTGGGCTTGGGGACGGCCTTGCCACCGAGAGCTTTCTTGAGGAAGGCTACGTGCGCGACCTCATGTGCCTTGACGGTCTTCGCGAACTGCAGCAGTTCGCCGGAGAGAGCGCCGCCCGCAACGGCCTCGGTGTAGAACGCGGCCTCGAGGTACTCGAGCGTGAGGGCGAAGTTCAGGATCTTCACGTCCTGCGAAGGCGACGGGGCTGCCGTCGCGAACTTCGGCAGGCCGCCGATCGCAATACCTCCGACCGCGAGCGTGCCGCCGGCCAACAGGCCGCGCTTGAGCATGCTCATCCTCGTGGAGCGAGGAAGTTCCTCGTACGCCTCGCGGATTGCGCCGTCTGCATCGATCGCTTCGAGCGTCAGGTGTTCCGACATGATCAACTCCTTCTTGGTGCGTGCGCGTGCGTTGAAATGGACGTTCGATGGGTCATGCGCCAGCGTGGTTCGCTGCAGGTCACCTCCGAGTTCGCGAAGTCGCGGGGGTATTCGTCGGAGGGACGGCGACGGTTCGATCGGTCTCACCTCTCTCGTACCGGCGTCACGCTGCGCTAACTCGGACATAACAGGACCCTAGCTGTTAGGCTGGACGGGAGGACGTGGTCGAGCACTAGAGCCCGGATCAACGGACGCTCATCCCGTCCGCGCGGGATTCGTGCCTGACGTCAGGCGCCCTCGGCCGAGGTGTGAGCGGCTCTCCCGTGCCGGACGTCCGGGCGACGACGAGTTAGCCGGGCGCGCTGGAGCATGACCGGCACGAGCGCCGCAGCGTCCGAGCGAGACCGTGACGTGGATCGCTGCCGGTTCACGAACCCACGCGATCAGGCCCCGATGGGAGAGATCATCGAGGACGAACTGGAACGCGACGGCCTGTGCCCTCGATTCGTAGCGCCGACGGATGTCGAAGCGCGTAGCCCGTCGTGTGGAGGGAGTACCCGCACGTCGCCTCGACGTTTCCTGACGCGAAGGAGACCGCTGGTAGTCCGCGTCGCGAACGGTGCTCGTCACCTCGAGCGGCTCGACTGCTCCACTGAGCGCGTGAACTCTTGCCGCAATGTACGAGAGGAGAGCCAGCGCTTCGGCGCGCAGGCCTCTGTAGAGCTCAGCCGAGCTGCCCGAGCTGCACGGCCAGCTCGCCCATCCCCGGGGCGATCGAGAACCACAGCCGGGTTGGGTCGTCGGGGAGCAGCTGCAACGCGTGACTCTCCCACGCCCGTTCGAGGTCCCCCGCATCGCTGAAGATCTCCGTCGCCTCGGGCGGATGAAGCGCTTCCTCCGCGCTCGCCTTGGCCGTCTGCAGGCGGTTCAGCTCGGTCAGACGAGCCGGATCGTCCCGATAGAGCCTCATGATCTCCTCGGCTGCCAGGACGCGCCAGTAGTACGTCGGCGAGTCGTCACCCAGGGGCGCGAGGACGCGGTATGCCGCCTCGTTGTTATCCGGCGCGGTGTCGAAGAAGACACGAACCCACGAGAGTTCGCGGTCGCGGACAAGGTCGGGGACAGCGACGTCCGAGCCGGCGTCCGCGTAGGCGCGCAGGACGGACGTGAGGTTGCCGATACCCATGTGGTACGAGACGACGGCGAGATCGTCGCGACCGAGTCGCTCCCGCGCGATCCCGAGGTAACGCACCGTCCCGGCCAACGCCTTCGCAGGATCGAACCGCTCGTCGACCGTGCGCCGCACGAGCCGCAACTCGCGGGCGAGCTCCTCGCGGCCGCTCTTCTCCGCCTTCCCGATCGAGCTCGTCAGCTTGCGGCTCTTCGCCAGATCCACCTTCATGCCGAGGAAGTTGGCGCCCGTCTCGGCGAGGATCTGCGTCAGGCCGGAGGCGCGCGCAGGATCGTCGCCCGCGATGACGTTGGGCCGGCCACCGCTCTCCAGAAAAACGATCGCCTCGACGATGTCCGCGCTGAAGCCGCTGCCGGCTACGGCCTTCTCGATCAGCGACCGGAAGCGCGCCGTTCGCTGCGCGGCGGTGAACACGCCGCCTGGGCTCTTCGCGTACAGCGGGTGGCTGAGCCCGAATGCCGCGTCACGCTCGAGCCTCGCCGCATCGACGTCGTCGTAGGCGAGCGGGTCGCCACCGGCGAGAGCGTCGACCCGCGGCACGAGAACGGGGAAGTCACCGGATCCGTCGGAGCCGCCACGGCCGACCACGACGACGAGGAGCACCGCAACCCCGAGCACCGCAGCGAGTGCCGCAACGGCGATCGCGCGACGGCGACGGTAGACGTGCGTAGACACCATGGCGTTACTCTCGCAGGCGGGTAGGAATGCGACGCGCCCGTCGAGGATGGCGGTCGCCCTCCCCGCGCACGGCGTGGACTACTGCTGCGGCTCGAGCTCGAGCGCGCAGGAGTTGATGCAATACCGCTGTCCCGTCGGGCCCGGCCCGTCCGGGAAGACATGGCCGAGATGGCCGCCGCAGGAGGCGCACGTCACCTCGGTGCGAACCATCCCGTGACTCGTGTCGACGTGCGTGTCGACGCTCTCGAGCGCCGCGGGCTCGACGAAGCTCGGCCAGCCGGAGCCCGAGTCGAACTTCGCGTCCGAGCGGAACAGTTCGGTTCCACACCCCGCGCAGCGGTAGATGCCGGGCGTCTTCGTGTCGTTGTAGGAACCCGTGAAGGCACGCTCGGTGCCCTTCTCGCGCAGCACGGCGTACTGCTCGGGCGTGAGGCGGGCCCGCCACTCGGCGTCGGTGAGCTGTGTCTTCTCCACGTCCGTCACGTTACCGTCCGCGCGTCGCCTCGCGCGTCAGACGACGACGAAAGCAACCGCGACGAACTGGGTTGCAGCGGCTGCCACGACGAGCAGGTGGAAGATCTCGTGGAACCCGAGTGTTGCCGGGAACGGGTTCGGCCAGTGGAGTGCGTAGGTGATCGCGCCGAGCGTGTAGAGCGCGCCGCCGACGACCACGAGTACCGATGCAGCGACGTCCGGCCCCGGAGAACATCTGCGGGATCGTGACCACGCCGACCCAGCCGACACCGATGTAGGCGAGCACGCTGACCCAGCGGGGGGCGTGCAGCCAGAAGAAGTTGAGTACGAGGCCGAGCGCAGCGCCTCCCCACACGGTCGCGAGGACGACCCAGCTGATGGTGCCGTTGAACGCGAGAAGCGCAAAGGGCGTATACGTGCCGGCGATGAAGAGGAAGATCGTCGAATGGTCGAGCCGCCGCGCCCAGATCCTTCGCGCCGACGACTTGAACGGGTAGCGGTGATAGAGCGCGCTGGCGCCGAACATCGCGGCGAGCGCCGTCACGTACACCCAGGCGGCAAAGCGCGACAGCGCGCCATCCGCGAGCGCGACGAGCACGACGCCGGCGACAACGGCGACGAAAAAGGCCCAGAGGTGGAACACTCCACGAAGTCGCGGCTTCTCGAGCACACTCACGCCTCTATTGTGCCTTGCGAGGCGGCGCGGCGCCCGAACCGGCCGCAATACCCTGTCTTCCGGTTGCCTACACTCCGCTCGTCGGGCCGTTAGCTCAGTTGGTAGAGCAGGGGACTTTTAATCCCAAGGTCGCTGGTTCGATCCCAGCACGGCCCATCGGAAACTCCCTGGAAATAGCCGATTCCTTGAGACAGAAGGCGATAGGAAGCGATCGCGTTCGCGGCCGCCTCGTGCGTTGCGAAGACGACATGGGATCCTGACATCTCATCCTTTACGGGGGCGACGTCCCGACTGGTTTGTCTCCGTGGCACTCGAGCACCGGCTGCGGCAGGTATTTCTCCGCGACGGCATCGTTGCGGCACAAGAGATACACCTGAGCGCGTCGGCCGCTCACCTCTCGGGCGGAGCTGCACGTATGGCAGAGCGAGGGTGGAGTGAGCGGCGGGGATGTCACGGGAGAATCTAAGCGGTTGCCTCGAACGGAATAGAACTGCACCAATCGGCGGCTTCCGCTGTCTGCGCGGTTGAACGTCTATCTATCCGTCGTACTCAGGCGGACTCGCAGGCGACTCCGTCTTTGTCGCGGTCGAGCCCTTTGTTGTTCTTCAGTGCGAGCTCGTAGAGCTTGTTGCTTCGTTTGAACGTCGTTACCGGGGTGCCGGTCGTCTTGTCGCGGGCACCGACTCTGCCGATGCCGTGGGGGTACTTCTTGTTGACCTGGGTGCAGTTTTTCCAGGGTGGTGGGACTGCGGTGGCTGCGCTAACGGCGCTCGCCGATGAGACGAGCGCCGTTGCGAGGGCAACGGTGATGGAGAGGATCATTGAATGCGGCATCCGTTGCATCATCCTCCTGTCGGCTCCACGATGTACCGGATCCGCGGTCGGTCAAGCGGTGGGGGGTCGTGGTGCGGCGGCAATGGTGGTAGCTAGCCGTGTGGAGCGGGTGGTTGTGCTTGACACGTTCGGCACGAATGGATTAGGTTCCTGTTTGTTCCAGCGGGGCCTTCCGGTTTAGGGAAGGGACAGATCGCGAGTTGCTGTCGTTGAGCGCCTGGGCGCCCCCGTGGAGATCTGAAGCGGAGTGCGGCGTGCAGGAGTCGACCAAAGCTTTTTGTGGGTGGATGCCGATCGCATCGGGTGTGGTCGGTCGTTGTCGCCTTGTGTGGTTTTCGTTCTTGTGTGGTCGGGTTGTAGGGGTGTGCGCTCCTGCGCGATTGGGGAGGGAGCTGGGATGAGGGCAGCAAGCGGGAGCGGTGGGGAGAATCGGCTGCGGCGGCTGCTGCGCCTGGTTGGGTTGGCGCTGATGGGGGTGGTCGCGGCGGCGGTGTTGGCGCTGTCGGCGAGCGGGGCAGGCACCGACCCCGTCCTCGTCAAAGACATCAACCCCGGCGGGGGCGGCTCGACCCCGCTCGGGCTGACGGATGTGGGCGGGACGCTCTACTTCAACGCGAACGACGGCACAAACGGCATCGAGTTGTGGCGGAGCGACGGAACCGCGGCCGGCACCGTCCTCGTCAAAGACATCAACCCCGGCGGGGGCAGCTCGTTCCCGCTCGAGCTGACGGATGTGGGCGGGACGCTCTACTTCAGAGCGGACGACGGCACAAACGGCTCGAGTTGTGGCGGAGCGACGGAACCGCGGCCGGCACCGTCCTCGTCAAAGACATCAACCCCGGCGGGGGCAGCTCGATCCCGCTCGAGCTGACGGATGTGGGCGGGACGCTCTACTTCAGAGCGGACGACGGCACAAACGGCTTCGAGTTGTGGCGGAGCGACGGCACCGCGGCCGGCACCGTCCTCGTCAAAGACATCAACCCCGGCGGGGGGCAGCTCGTTCCCGCTCGGGCTGACGGATGTGGGCGGGACGCTCTACTTCAGCGCGGACGACGGCACAAACGGCATCGAGTTGTGGCGGAGCGACGGCACCGCGGCCGGCACCGTCCTCGTCAAAGACATCAACCCCGGCGGGGGCAGCTCGATCCCGCTCGAGCTGACGGATGTGGGCGGGACGCTCTACTTCAGAGCGGACGACGGCACAAACGGCTTCGAGTTGTGGCGGAGCGACGGCACCGCGGCCGGCACCGTCCTCGTCAAAGACATCAACCCGGCGGGGGGCGGCTCGTCCCCGCTCGGGCTGACGGATGTGGGCGGGACGCTCTACTTCAGCGCGAACGACGGCACAAACGGCATCGAGTTGTGGCGGAGCGACGGAACCGCGGCCGGCACCGTCCTCGTCAAAGACATCAACCCCGGCGGGGCCAGCTCGTCCCCGGTCGAGCTGACGGATGTGGGCGGGACGCTCTACTTCAGAGCGGACGACGGCACAAACGGCTTCGAGTTGTGGCGGAGCGACGGCAGCGCGGCCGGCACCGTCCTCGTCAAAGACATCAACCCGGCGGGGGGCGGCTCGTCCCCGTCCTTTCTGACGGAGGTGGGCGGGACGCTCTACTTCAGAGCGGACGACGGCACAAACGGCATCGAGTTGTGGCGGAGCGACGGAACCGCGGCCGGCACCGTCCTCGTCGAAGACATCAACCCCGGCGGGTTCCACTCGTCCCCGGACGAGCTGACGGATGTGGGCGGGACGCTCTACTTCAGAGCGAACGACGGCACAAACGGCGCCGAGTTGTGGGTTCTCGCCGCCGCCGCGCCGGTGTCGGTGACGGTGTTGCCGGTTGCTGACTCGTATGTGGATGCGGCGAAGGCGGCAACGAACTTCGGTGCCAACACGGCGTTGCGGGTGGACGGCTCACCGGTCAAGAGCACCTATCTGCGGTTCGATCTGACGGGGTTGACGGGCACGATCAGCAGCGCGACGCTACGGGTGTACGCCGATACCGCCCACCGGGTCGGCTACGACGTCTACGCCGTCGCCGACACGAGCTGGGACGAGCTCGGCATCAGCTTCAACCACAAGCCCACCCCGACAGCAGGGATCGTCGGCTCCTCCGGCCCAGTCGATGCCGGCAGCTGGACGAGCGTCGATGTGACCTCGCTTGTCAGCGGCGGCAGCCTCGTCAGCTTCGCTCTCGCAACGACCGGGAACGCCGCCCTGCGGATGCAAAGCCGAGAGAACACCAACAAGCCGGAGCTGGTCGTGGTCACGACGACCGACACAACCGCCCCGACGCTACAGACGCTGAGCCCAGCAGACGACGCCACCGCTGCCGCGGCCGGCAGCGACCTCGTGGCGACCTTCAACGAGCCGGTCATGAAAGGCACAGGCGACATCGTGATCACCGAAACCGGCGGCGGCGTCGTCGAAACGATCCCCATCACAAGCGCCCAGGTCGCCATCTCCGGCGCGGTCGTCACGATCAACCCGGCCAACGACCTCGCAAACAGCACCGACTACCACGTCCAGATCGCCGCCACCGCCATCGACGACACCTCCGGCAACAGCTTCGCCGGCATCCTCGACACAACAACCTGGAACTTCACCACCGCCGCCACCACCACCACCGCACCATTCACGCCCGTCGCCGACTCCTACATCGACGCAAAAAAACCGACAACGAACTTCGGCACCAACACCGCGCTCCGCGTCGACGGCTCACCAATCAAGACCACCTACCTGCGATTCAACGTGACAGGCTTAACGGGCACGGTGACAGAAGCGACACTACGGATATGGGCAGACACCGCCCACCGCGACGGCTACGACGCCTACGCCGTCCCCGACACAACCTGGATCGAAAGCGGAACTAACAGCATCACCTACAACCACAAACCCAGCCCCACAGCAGGAATCATCGGCTCCTCCGGCCCAGTCACCGCCGGCAGTTGGACGACCGTCAACGTCACCCCCCTCATCACCGGTAACGGCCCGACCAGCATCGCCCTCACCACAACCGGCAACGCCGCCCTCCGCATGCAAAGCAAAGAAAACACCCACCCACCCCAACTCATCATCACAACCACCCCACCCTGAGCAACCCCCACACGCAAACAACGCGACACACAACAAGGGCCTGCCCGCCCTCGGCCCACCCGACGCTCGCCGCAACAACAACCCGCGCCAACCCGCGCCAACCAGCCCCGATAATGCGAGCAAGCACGCGCAGATCCGCGTGTTCCCCGTCTGTTGCCCCATGATCGGACCCGATGCTGCCCGCGCGCGAGCGACACGCGGGCGGCAACGGCGGTAGCCACGCCATGTGGAGCGGGTAGGTGTGCTTGACACATCCGGCACGAGGTCGTATCGTCGCGCCCACAGCGGGTTGAGTTGCGCCCACACGCCCTCCTGAGGCAGCCGCATCTGTTGTGGCCTTTGCGACGTCGAGCCCTTCTCTTCCTCGCTGGCTCATCCGTAGACAGGCCTTGCGATCGCGCTTAACCGGGGAGGGAGAGCGGCATGAGGGGTGTTGCTCGTTTCTGTCGAGTTGGTTTGTTGTTGGTTGTGTTCGGTGTGTTCCTCGTGTTTGGGACCGGCGGCGCCTCCGCACTAGACCCACCCCCGGTCACGTTCATGCCGGTTGCCGACTCCTACGTCGACGCAGCGGCGCCGTCGACGAAGTTCGGCCTCGACACGGCGCTGCGGGTGGACGGCTCGCCGGTGAAGACCACCTACCTGCGGTTCGACCTCACCGGGCTGACGGGTACGGTGACCGGCGCGACGCTGCGGGTGTGGGCCGACACCGCCCAGAGCGTCGGCTACGACGTGTACGCAACCAGCAACACGTGGGCCGAGAACGCCGTCACTTTCAACGACGGGCCCGCGCCGACAACGGGGGTCATTGGCTCCTCGGGCCGAGTGACCGCCTATACGTGGACGAGCGTCGATGTGACGACCCTGGTCAGCGGCAACGGGCTGATCAGCCTCGCCCTCACCACGACCAGCACCAACGCCCTGCGGATGCAGAGCAGAGAGAACACCCATCCGCCCGAGCTGGTCGTGACAACGGCGGGCGGAAACACGGCCCCGACCGCCGATGCGGGAGCCGACGAGACGGTCGCCTCCGAGGCAGCCGGGGTCGGCCTCGACGGTTCGGGATCGTCCGATTTCCAAGGAGACCCGCTCACCTACAGCTGGACGCAGACATCAGGCCCGGCCGTGGTCCAGAGCGGGGCCGGCACGGCGACGCCGAGCTTCGACGCACCGGCCGGGCCGGCGACGCTCACCTTCGAGCTCGAGGTCTGTGACCCCGAGCCGCTCTGTGCCACTGACACGGTCGAGGTAACCGTCGAGGCCCCGGTGATCGTGGCGCCAGTCACGTTCCAGCCGGTCGCCGACTCCTACGTCGACGCAGCGGCGCCGTCAACGAAGTTCGGCCTCGACACGGCGCTGCGGGTGGACGGCTCGCCGGTGAAGACCACCTACCTGCGGTTCGACCTCACCGGGCTGACGGGTACGGTGACCGGCGCGACGCTGCGGGTGTGGGCCGACACCGCCCAGAGCGTCGGCTACGACGTCCACTACGTGGTCGCCGGGAACACGTGGGACGAGCAACGCGTGACCTTCGCGAACAAGCCCGCGATCGGGACGAGCATCGGTTCTTCGGGTCCTGTCAACGCCGGAGGCTGGGCGAGCGTTGATCTGACCTCGCTGCCCGCCGGCGGCGGCCAGGTCAGCTTCGCCCTCACCACGACCAGCGCCAATGCGCTGAGAATGCAGAGCAGAGAGAACACGCATCCGCCCGAACTGGTCGTGACAGCGACGGCCACTGACGGCAGCTGTATCGACAACAGCACCCGTGGCGGCAGCTACACCTCGCTGCAGGCCGCAAACGACGCCGCGACTGCGGGAGACACGCTGACGATCTCTGGCACCTGCCCCGGCGGCGCAACGATCACCAAGAACCTGACGATCGAAGGCAACAGCTCTGGCACGCCGACCCTGCAAGGCGGCGGGGCTACGATCCCGGGCTCGGTCGTCACCATCCAGGCTGGCGTGACCGTGTCGATCAGCGGCGTCACCATCAGCGGCGGGCAGAACGGCCAAGGCGGCGGCATCAACAACAACGGTGGCCTTCTCACTCTCACCGACGTCATCGTGACCAACAACACCGCAACCGGCGGACTCAACCGGGGCGGCGGCATCTTCAGCGGCGGCACCCTGACGCTCAGCGACACCACGATCACCGGCAACACCGCAACCAACGGCGGTGGCGGCATCTGGAACAGCGGCAGCACGGTGACGTTGAACGACAGCAACACGATCAGCGGCAACACCGCCACCTACGGCGGCGGTGGCATCGGCAACTCCTTCGGCACGGTGACGTTGAACGACAACAGCACCATCACCGGCAACACCGCCGCCCACGGCGGCGGCATCAGCAACTTTGTCGGCACGGTGGACTTGAACGACGACGGCACGATCACCGGCAACACCGCCACCTCCTCCTTCGGCGGCGGCGGCATCTACAACGACGACGGGACGGTGACGCTGAGCAACAGCAGCACGATCACCGGCAACACCGCCGCCAACGGCGCCGGCGGCGGCATCTTCAACAGCCGTGGCAAGGTGACGATGAACGACAGCAGCACGATCACCGGCAACACCGCCACCAACGGCGGCGGCATCTTCAACGAGGTCGCGACAACGATTGCAGCCAGCTCCGACGGCCAATCACTGCCCCAGTCAACCATCAGTGTCGCCAGCACATCCGGTTTCGCGCCTCACGGGCATCTCAACGTGGTTTCCAGCGCTGGGCGTCGAATGGTCTCCTACACAGGGATAACTCCTTCTTCATTCACTGGTGCCTCAGGCGGCATCGGTGTGCTTTCCACCGGGGGTCTCGTTGTTGTCGCCGGGGCGGTGGTACTCAACAACTCGACCATCGCCGGCAACACCCCGAACGCCTGCATCAACGTCATCGGCTGCTAGCCGAGCACGAGCAACTTGCCTTTTCGTGGGAAGGCCCGCTCGGTCGCAGTCAGCCGACGGGAGCCATCGTCAGAGATCGGTATGCCGAGAATGCGGAGCATGAGCGTACGGTGAGCGTACGCACCTGTCTCTGCAACCTGCATTCAGGCGCAGTTAGGTGCAGTGGTGACCTGCGTTCTTTGCAGGCCTTTCGCGTTGCCCGCAGTTTGTTGCAGCCAACGAGGCTGGACTTTTAATCCCAAGGTCGCTGGTTCGATCCCAGCACGGCCCACTAGAAATCCCTGCAAGCGCTCGAGATATGATGCACAGCGCTGTTGTCGAAGAAGACACTGAGCGTCCAGAATGACGTCATTGCAACTCGTGATCGCATCTGAGGGCCGGCCAACGAACACACCGAACGCGATGTCCCCGATCTTCTGCTGCTGCGTTCGAAACAGGAGCGCGTCAACGGCGTGGCACTACACGACCCAGGCCAGGCCGTTCCAGAAGGCACGGATGTGCCCACGACGGCTGATCTCGACGTGGAGAGACTCGGGCAACTGCATCCCAATCGTCAGGTAGAGGTCGACTCCCTCGGCTTCTACCTGACGAAAGACCTTGTCCGGCCGTTCCGTTGCGGTTTCGAGCGTGATTGCCCCACCACAGCAGCGCGCCTTGCGCGGCCAGACGTACAGTGCGCCGCCACGCTCACGGATGGCATCGACGACCCCCGGCGCCGCGACGAGCTCCATCACGGCCTCCAGCAGAAGGCGCCGAGGCTGAGTGGCCCGGTGCGCGCATCCGACGACGGCCCGACCCGGTACCGCTGCACATCGACGACCACCGCTGACTGCGTCAGAAGCGAGCTCGAGTCGGTGCACAACCTGATCATCACTGCGCCGAAAGCCTATCCGGTCGGACAATTGATCCCGACGGTCGCTGGTGCGATCCAGCACAGCCATCGAGAGCAACGAGCGACCGACGGCCGGGGATGGACTCGCCCGCTCCGCGCACCGGCGCCCGCGAAAGGTGATCGGTATGGACACGCGGAATAGAAGGAGATCATGATCATTCCCCGCCAGTGGAGCGCGGCGCTGAGCTTCGTGGCGCTGACGCTGACCGTGGTCGGCGGCGCTCTCGCCACGGGCGCGACGCCGACGTCGCCGCGCATCGCGGGGTGCCCGGTGTTCCCCGTCGACAACCCGTGGAACCGGCGCGTCGACGCGCTCCCGGTCGCGCGCAACTCGAACGCCGTCGTCCGCTCGATCGGCGTCGGCGACTCGCTCCACGCCGACTTCGGCTCGGGTCTCTATGACGGGGGCCCGATCGGGATCCCTGTCACGGTCGTCGACGCCCGCACACCGCGGTCGCCGGTCACGTTCGAGTACGCGGACGAGAGTGACCGCGGGCCGTATCCGGTCCCGCGCAACGTGGCCATCGAAGGCGGACCCCGCTCCGATGGAGACCGGCACGCGATCATCGTCGACCGCCGCGCCTGCCGGCTGTACGAGCTCTTCGGGGTGCGGCACAGCGACGGTCGCTGGACTGCGGGCTCAGGCGCGATCTGGAATCTGCGCTCGAACCGCCTCCGGCCCGGCGGCTGGACGTCCGCCGACGCAGCCGGCCTGCCCATCCTCCCCGGCCTCGCACGCTACGAGGAGGTGGCGAGCGGCCGCATCCGGCACGCGCTCCGCTTCACCGTCGCACGCAGCCGGCGAGCGTACGTCTGGCCGGCGCGCCACTTCGCGAGCGACCTCACCGACGCGTCCCTTCCCGCCATGGGCCTCCGGCTGCGCCTGAAGCGCTCCTATCCGATCGCCGGGTTCCCCCGGCAGGCCCGCATCGTGCTGCAGGCGCTCAAGGAGTACGGCATGATCGTCGCCGACAACGGGTCGAACTGGTACGTGTCCGGCGCGCCGAACTCCCGTTGGTCGAACGACCAGCTGCACACACTTCACCGCGTGCTCGGCTCGGCGTTCGAGGTCGTCGACACCTCGTCGCTCGAGCCCTAGCGGCCGCCAGTGGCTCGGGGCGAGCCGGGTCGCCGATACGTCCCCCTCGCGTCCAGCTCGGGAAATCGGCGCGACGTCCTCGACGGTAGACCTCCCAGGCTCCCTTGGGGGCACCATCCCGTGCGTCTCGCCGTGTTCGGCGTCAGCTGGCCGGCTGGTGCAAGCGGCTCGCGGAGCGGAGACGCGAAAGGCAGAGGTTGAACCGAAGGCGGCCCGGTCGGCGCCGGTAGCGTTACGGGGAGACTTCGAACCGGCGGGGGTGATCCACATGAGCGAGCAGGGACACGACACGGCTTCAGGGCGGCGGGCGGCGCACGAGCGCCTCGCTACCGGAGGACTCGCGCGATGGATGCGCGCCTGCGCAACGCACCCGTGGCGCGTGGTCGTCGCGTGGCTCGGCATCATCGTCGTCCTCATTGCGCTCGTCTCGACGGTGGGTGGCTCGCTGCGGGACGAGTTCACGATCCCCGGCTCGGACACGCAGAAAGCGACCGACCTGATCGAGGAGAAGTTCGCCTCCGAGCAGGGTGGCGTCCTGAACGTCGTCTTCGCCGCACCTGCCGGCCAGCGGCTCGACACGCCGGAACGCAAGGCAGCCGTCCTGAAGGCCGTTGCCCTGTCTGAAGACGCAGGAGTTCAAGCCGACACCCGACAAGGCGGGACTGACGAGCGTCGGCGACCCGTTCAGCCCGGACACGTTCTCGGACGACGGCCGGATCGCCTACATGGAGGCGCAGTTCGACCAGACGATCGAGGACAAGGACCGAGAGGCGGTCGTCGCGGTGCAGGATGCCGTCCGCCAGACGGTCGAGCCGGCCGGTGTCACGGCCGAGTTCAACGGCGACGCCGAGTTCCCGCCGATCGAGCAGGGCATCTCCGAAGCGCTCGGACTGCTCGCCGCGGTGATCGTCCTGCTCTTCGTCTTCCGGACGTTCGTCGCGATGCTCATCCCGATCGCGCTCGCGATCGTGGCGCTGATGACGGCGTTCCTGCTCCTCTTCATCATCGCGGGGCTGACCGACATCAACACGGTCACACCGATCCTCGTCTCGATGATCGGGCTCGGCGTCGGGATCGACTACTCGCTCTTCATCGTCACGCGCTTCAGACAGCTGCTCCACGAGGGGCTCAGCCCTGCCGACGCGGCGGCCGAGGCCGGGGCGTCGGCCGGGCGCGCCGTGCTGTTCGCCGGCCTCACCGTCGCGATCTCGATCACCGGCCTCGCCTTCATCGGTCTCGACTTCGTCACGAAGCTCGGGATCGGGAGCTCGCTCGGTGTCCTCACGACCGTCCTGATCGCGAACTCGCTCCTGATCGCAGTTCTCGCGCTCCTCGGCCACAAGATCGACCGGCTCAAGCTGCCGTTCCTCCGCGCCGTCGACGACTCGGAGCAGGCGCGCGAGAACACACTCGTCGCCCGCTGGGGACGGTTCGTGACCGCGAACGCGAAGGTCGTGTTCTTCGGGCTCCTGATCGCCGGAGTCCTCCTCGCCTCGACGTCCGGACTCGTGCGGCTCGGCGCGGCGGACCAGGGCACCCAGCCGCTCGAGCAGACGAGCAGGCGAGCCTACGACCTGCTGGCGGAGGGCTTCGGGGCCGGCTTCAACGGACCGATCCCGGTCGTCGTCGACGTCAACGGCGACACACAGGCACCGCAGAGGATCTTCGACGGCGTCAGGGGCGCGGACGACGTGGCGTCGGTCGGCAAGCCCCAGTTCAACGACGAGGAGACGGTCGCGATCGTGTTCGTGACGCCTTCCTCGGCGCCGCAGGACGAGGCAACGGACAAGCTCGTCAACCGACTCCGCGACGAGATCGTCCCGGCTGCGCTGGCGGGCAGTGCGGCCAACGGCTACGTCTCCGGACAGACGGCCGCCTTCAAGGACATCGCCGACCAGATCATCAGCCGGATGCCGATCTTCCTGCTGTTCATCATCGGCGTCACCTTCCTCGTGCTGGCGATGGCGTTCCGCTCGATCGTGATCTCGCTCACCGCGGCGATCACGACGCTGCTGTCGGCGTTCATCGGCTTCGGCGTGCTCGGCCTCGTCGTCCAGCAGGGCCACCTGCTCGGTCTGACCGGCCTCGACAAGACGGGGCCGATCGAGACGTTCGTGCCGCCGATCGCGTTCGCGATCCTCTTCGGTCTCTCGATGGACTACATGGTCTTCCTGATGAGCCGGATCAGGGAGGAGCACGTCCACGGACTCGATACGAGGGCGGCCGTCGAGCACGGGATCTCCGCCATCGGCAGGGTCGTCGTCGCCGCAGCCCTGATCATGGGAACGGTGTTCGCGGCGTTCATCCTCAGCGCCGACCGCATCCCCAAGGAGTTCGGCCTGTTGCTGGCGGTTGCGATCCTCACCGACGCCCTGGTCGTGCGCATGACCCTCGTGCCCGCGTTCCTGACGCTTCTGAACGAGCGGTCGTGGTACATCCCGCGCTGGCTCGACAGGACGCTCCCGAACATCACGATCGAGCCGCCGCACCACGGCGGCAGTGCCGCGTCCGTGGCGCAGCCGAATGCCGCCGCGCGGCCACCGGATGGCTGACGTTCCGACGCCCTAGTCGGCCGCGCGCGGCGACTTCGACGCGATCAGCCGCCACGAACGAGGAGAAGCTCCCTGACCTCCGCGGGAAGCGCATCGAGGCAGGAGTCGCAGCCATGCTCGACCTCGCCGCGGCCGACCCGTTCGAACGCGCGTCCGATCTCGCCGATGTCGGCAATGACGGGGAGCATGGTCGCGACGACACGCGCGTCCCACTGACTGCCTGCATGCTCTTGCAGGACCGATGCCGCACCGCCGCCGCCAAGCCCGTCGCGGTAGTACCGCGTGTTGGCGATCGCGTCGTACGCGTCGCAGGCCGCGATGATCCGTGCCTCGAGAGGAATCTGGTCGGCCACGAGCCCGTCGGGATACCCCATCCCGTCGACGCGTTCGTGATGCGAGCGAACGAACCGCGCCGCAGGAGCGAGCTCGGGCGTCACCAACAGCAGTTGCTCACCGTCGGCCGCGTGCCGCTTGATGCGGTCGTATTCCGGTCCCGTGAGCGGCCCCGGCTTCTGCAGGATCGCATCGTCCACGGCGAGCTTCCCGACGTCGTGCAGGATCGCGGCCAGACCGAGGTACCGCAGCCGCCTCGGAGTCAGGCGAAGCCGTTCGCCGACCCGCGTCGCCGTCTCGCCGACACGCACGACGTGATCTCGCGTCTGCTCGTCCTTCTCGCCCAGTGCCGCCACGAATCGCCTCACGACCGGGGCGAGACCGAGCTCGAGTGCCGCGAGCGGGTCGCGCTCGAGGATCGGACCGAGGACGTCGGTGACGCGGCGTTCCGCTCGATGCCCGAACGCGACTGCCGCGCACGCTCCGAGCACCCCGCTGATGTCGAGGAGGTGGACGAGCCAGAAACCGGCGCTGAACGGCTGTTCGCCGATCCACACGATCGCCGTCAGACCGATGAACGCGAATGCGATCGCCCCGACGAGTGTTGCACGCAGCTCGCCGACCCAGTACAGGCGCAGCTGCCGGAACGACACCATCAGCACGAGCACGAGGGACAGCGCGGCGACCGACACTGCCACCGGCGTGCGCGCGCCGGGTAGCACGAGGAGATCCGGTCGAGCAAGGAGTAGCGCGGACGTCGCGACCACGACGACCGACCATGCGACCACCCACGGCCGCCAGTGCCGCGACACCGCGCGAGAGACCGCACTCCGCACGAAGAGGAGCGGCGACGCGATCATGACGGCGGCCGGCAGCGCCATCAGCGCCGCCGTCGTGACGGCGCCGTTCTGGTCGAACAACACACCCGGAAGCGCGATCCCGTGGACGAGTCCGAACATGGACAGCGCGAACAGAGCCCCACCGAGGATCCCTATCTCAGCGGTCGCGTCGCGATGCGCGACGACGATCACCCCCACAGCGGCGAGCACACACAAGCTCGCCGTGATCACCACGAGCCAGAAGAGAACGATCGGCGCCTCCCAGACGAGCGTCGAACCAGGGCCGACAACAGTCGCCGCGATCAGGCCTCCGAGGCCGACGACGGTTACGAGCCAGATGAAGAGGCCGGGGCGGTCGCGGAGGCTGCGCATCTCATCGCTATCGGCATCCTCGAACGACTCGTTGAGCGCCGATTGCCTTGCGGACCCGTAGAGCCGCGCGGATCGCCACCGATCCAAGAGCCTCGGCGGCACCCGCCGCAACCTCGACGCGCTGATCAGCCGGACGGCGTCGGGAAGCGCACGTGCATGTGATTCTCGTGGTTCGGGTACGGCACGACCACGCCGCTCGGCCCCCGTAGTCCGGTCGAGTAGCCCACGAACACGGTCTGAGCTCCGGCCGCGACGAAGCGGTCGAGGAGATCCTGGGCGAGGCGATGGTCGATCTGGCTGATCGCGATCGGCGCCGACAGGTTGTGATCGAGCCGAGGGTAGTAGACGTCGACATCGAGCCCGTTCTGGTGCGAGACGTGTTGGTCCATGCCGCCGCCGTCGCGGAAGCTGATATCCCCTACGACCACGCGTGGCGCATCCGGATGCTGGCTGCGGTAGGCGCCGACCACGGAAAGGATCGTGCGGATCGTGTGGTCATTGCCGTAGAGCCGGTGCCGCAGGTTCGGAGAACTATCGGTAACCGGATTCCACGTGACCCAGTCGACTCCCTCGACGGGGAGTTGCGTTCCGTCGACGAGTCGGCCTGAGTACGGAAGGCCGATCGAGGACGCCTGGTGCCAGTCGACCTTCGGGAACGTCTTCTTCGGCGCGAGCGTGCTGACGGCGGCGGTCCGGGAGGCCGCACGCAGGAACGGCGCCTCGGGAATCCCGAATGGGGCGACGCCGAGCTGCAACGAGAGGCTCGGCGGGTCTTCCTGGAGCGCGGCGCTCCCCACTTGCCCGGCGCTGTTCCTGAAGGCAGCGATGGGGAGCATCGTGGCCGAGCCGAGAACGAGGGCGACGGCCGGCACGGTGCGGGTGGCGAACCGGCGCTTCCGAGCCGCCTGCGCCGCCTGCCGTCTGCGCCGCGACGCCTCCAGCCCCGTGGCGACCGGCAGGGAGAACGGCGGCTCGAGCCCGAACGTGGCGGATCCCGCCATGTCCAGCGCGAGCGCGCCGTAGCGCCTTCTCGGCTGCTCCCGGAACCAGGCCCCGTCGAAGTCGAACCACACCTCGTCGCGCCGCAACCCCATGGACAAACCTCCTTCGCCAAGGGTACCGGGTCTCCTCGATTAGCGGGATCTCCCCGCAGCCGCCACTCAGGCGAAGCGCGAGAACCCACCCCACGGGCCCAGGTACGCCGCTCCGAAGCCGTCGAGCAGCTCGCGCGCGGCGGGGCTCGGATCGCCGTAGACGGTGATCCGGGTCACGTCGACGCACTCCAGGAACCGACCCGCCCACTTCTCCATGAACCCTCCGACGTGGGAGACCAGGGCGTCGGAGTCTGCGTACTTCTCGTAGATGTGGACGGCGCTGTCGTCGCCCGAGATGTACCACTCATACGAGCGTGGTCGGTTCCTTACTGGTGCCATCGACCATCTCCTCCATGAGCTCCTTGAACGGCGCGAGCGCGCCGTCCTTGACCGCGAGCTCGAACACATACGAAACGTGTCCCTCCACTGCTCATCACCCTTTCTCGTCGGGAAAGGCGACCATGACGCTCCGAACACGCGTGTCGCACCGGCGGCAGGGCTCTCGGAGAGCGGATCGTGCGCCACGGCGCGGGCGATGACTTCCCCCTGCGGGCCGGCCGCTCAGTCGACCTCGGCGCGGCGGTAGCGCACCACGGCGAGCGCGAACCCGACCAGGCCGACGGTGAGCGGAACGATCACCGACGCCGTCGGACCGCGATCGGCCCACGACACGTCGACGTGCGCAGCGTCGACGACGAGCGACTGCGGGTAGCTCGCGATCGAGAAACGCGCCGCGCCGTCGACGGCGCGCGCGATACCGTTCTCCCACACGAGGATGTACAGCAGCGCCCACCAGAGCGCACGCCGAAACCTCAGTCCGGCAGCGACGAACAGGCCCGCGTACGCGAAGGCGCCGAGAAGCGATGCGAGCGCGAGCGCCCCGACGAGCTCCGTCGTCCCGGCGGCGAGCGCGGTCACGACGACCGGCACCCCGACGAGCGGAACGACGATCGTGACCGTCGCCGACAAGGCGGCCGCAGGCACCTGCCACCGCGGCACGGGTTTGAGCCAGAGGTAGACGAGCAGCCGGTCCTCGACGAGGTCTCCGATGGTCGAGGTCGCGAGCCAGGCGCTCGCGAGTGGCAGGACGATGCCGAGCCCGAACGTCGCGGTGAACGTGGCGGCCGCCCGGAGGACGTCGCTGTCACCGCGCGTCAGCGCCCCGAGCGCGACCCCCAGGGACCCGAGCGCCAGGATGCCGATGACCCGTAGAGGCGTCACCTGGAGGCGGAGGAGGAGCCGGTAGAGCGCCGCGAGGCTCCCCTGCCGCCAGGGCCCGCGCGAGGTCGCGGGAACAGCGCTCGTCATCGTTCCACCAGGTACCGGAAGACGTCGTCGAGGTCCTCGTCGACCGGGCCGACCTCGAGCAAGCGGGCACCCCGGGCGCGAGCGAGCGGAGCGATCGCGCGCGCGAGCCCACGCACGTCGTTCGTGTCGACGAGGAGGCCGTCCTCGCCGTCGACGCGCGCGCCCACGACGACACCCGCGTGGAGGAGATCCCCGGCGAGCTCCCGGGGATCGCTCACTCGAAGTCGAATTCGCCGTGGGCGATCGTCCATGAGCGCACGAATCTCGCGGAAGTCGCCTGAGGCCGCGAGCCTGCCTTTCGCCATCACCAGAACGTCCGACCCGAAGCGCTCGACCTCATCGAGGACGTGACTCGCGACGATGACGCACCTGCCCTCACCACCGAGTCGGTGGAAGAGCCCGATCATCTGGGCGCGCTGGCGCGGATCGAGCCCGGTCAACGGCTCGTCGAGCACGATCACCTGCGGGTCGTGCACGATCGCCTGGGCGAGTTTGACACGCTGGCGCATCCCCTTCGAGTACGTCGGCAGCCGGCGCTCGTCGGAGGGATCGAGCTCGACTGTGGTTAGCGCGGCACGCGCGGCGCCGTCGGGATCGGGAAGGCCGTACAGAACGGCGGAGAGACGCACGAACCCGAGCGCCGTCAGCGGCTCGAACACCGTCTCCTGCTGCGGGACGAGCCCGATCCGCCGGGTCACGCCGACGTCCGAGCGTGGATCGAGCCCGAGCAGGCGAACCGTGCCCTTCGACGGGCGGGCAAGCCCTGCCAGCATGCGCAACATCGTCGACTTGCCGGCGCCGTTCGGGCCGAGCAGCGCGGTGACGCCAGGCCCGATGTCGAAGCTGACGTCCGAGACCGCGACGAGGCTGCCGAACCACTTCGACACGCCGCGCACCTCGACGAGGTGCGGTCCCGCGGCACCGGTGCTCAACGCCGGCCGCCCTGCCAGCGGTAGCTCGCGAGCGAGACACCGGCGCCGAGGAGGATCCATCCGACGAGCCCGGCGATCACGAGTTCGGTCGAGACGTCGTCGATGATCGGGTTCCCGTCGGAGGGCGCGCGGCTCTCTCCGAACACGCGGAACGCGTACTCGGTCGAAACGGCAGGAGTCAGGAGCGAGAGCTGCGCCGGCGCGCCGCCGTTCTCGACCGCGACCCCGACGGCGATCGAGGGCACCAGGAAGAGAAGGACGATCGCCACGGCGGCAACGGCCCTGCGGGTGGTGAGGCTGGAGACGGCCATCGCGATCGCCGTGTAGAAGAGCGCGACCCCGATTCCGGCTACGGCGATCCGGAGCGCGAGGAGCGGGATCTCCCGAAGCGGCGGCCCTGCGCTCTCCACGGTGTACGCCACGACGAGAAACGCCTGCGGACCGACGGTCATCACCAGCATCACTCCGCCCACCGCCGCCCACTTGGCAGCGAGATACCGCCTCACGTCGAGCGGACCGGCGAGGTAGAGGTCGAGCATGCCGGTGCGCCGGTCCGTGCAGAGCGCCTCCGGCGCGACGAAGGAGGCGAACAGCGCCAGGGCGAGCGTCGTGAGCTCGACGTACTCGCCGTACGACGGCAGGATCTCCTCGCGCAGAGCGTCGACGGTCAGGAAGGCGGCGATGCCGACGAAGATCAGCGCCGGGACGAACGCGATCAGGACCGCGATGGCGGGCAGCACCTTGTGGCGGAACGACCGGTGCAGGCCGAGCACACGCTGCACCGTGTGGCGCCAAACGGTGACGAGCGCCCACGCAGGCACGCTCCGCGGGCCGTCGTAGGACCGGTACCCAACGTCGAAGATGCGCGCGCCGGTCGGTGCGCTCATGCGCTTGCCTCCATGTAGACGTCCTCGAGCGTCTGGCGCTCCGGCCCGAGGCGGCGTAGACCGACCCCGAGTTCTGCAACGGAGTCCCGGACGACGTCGTGCATCCCTTCGGCCCAGGCGATGCTGAGCACCTCTCCCTCGATCGCGACCTCGAAGCCGCGCTCGCGCAGGAGGGAGGCCAGCTCCTCACCCCGCTCGTCGACGACGACGTTGAGCCGTTCCGAGTGGCGTTGGAGCTCGCTCAGGCGACCGGCGCGCACGACCGAGCCGCCGCCGAGGATGACGACTCCGTCGCAGATCCGCTCGGCCTCCTCGAGATGGTGCGACGAGATGACGATGTCCATCCCGAACTCCGTCCCGACGCGCCGGATCAACGCGAGCATGTCGTCCCGCTGGAGCGGGTCGAGGCCGTCGGTCGGTTCGTCGAGCAGCACGAGGGCCGGGTCGTGGACGATGGCTCCTGCGAGCTTGACGCGCTGGCGCTGGCCGGTCGACATGGTTCCGATCGGCCGAAACCGCTCTTCGCCGAGGCCGACCTGCCAGAGCGCATCGTTCGCCCTCTGGATTGCAGCCCGGCTCGGCAGTCCGTGCAGCTCGCCGAGGTGCCGCACGAGGTCGGACGCATGGACGTCGGGTGGCAGGTTGTGGTGCTCGGGGGCATAGCCGATGCGGGCACGCACGCCGATCCCGGACGTCGCCGGATCGCTCCCGAGCACGGCGAGCTCGCCCGCGTCGCGGGAGCGCAGACCGAGGACGAGCGAGATGAACGTCGTCTTCCCTGCCCCGTTCGGCCCGAGCAGACCTGTGATCCCGTGACCGATGTCGACGTCGAGACCGTCGACCGCGACGGTCGAGCGGTACCGCTTCGTCACTCCGCGGGCTCGCACGACGGGCGCGACGGAAGGGTCGCTCATCCGCGCAGCGGTGCCTGGGGGATCCATGGCCCCATCTTCACACCAACGGGAGAGGGCGGGCGGCTCCCGTCGGATCCGAGGTTTGCACGATGACCGTCGGGGTAATACGATGGCGGGAGCCGTTGGTCCCTCCAGTGGAGGTCGTTTCATCCCGTGCCGCTGTACCGAATTGCCTATGTCTCGTGCTCAGAGGGCCAAAGCATCGTGCGCGAACTGGCGGAGGCACCCGCGCCGGGCGACCTGATCCCGATCGACGAGAAGACCTGCGTCACTGTCGTCACGGTCAGTCCTCGGTCGACCAGCGGCACGATCGCGGCCGAGATCGTCGCCGAGCTGAGCGACTGCCCAGAGAAGGCGCGCCGGCCCAAGGTGGCCGCGTAGCAGCACCTTCAGACCTGCGCTACTGAATCTCCGTCTCGCAGTCGTTCTTGAACTTGTCGTTCCCCGGCCCGCCGATCGCGACGTCCGTGTCCTTGCCGCACTTGATGTCGTCGTCGTCGCCGCCGCCGAGGATGCAGTCGTCGCCCTTCCCGCCGTCCATCTTGTCGTCCGCTGAGCTGCCGAGAAGCAGATCGTTGGCGTCCGTGCCGTCGACTCCGACGACGAGCGCTCGTGAGCGTGATCCCCGAGCAGGCCGCCGGCTTGAGGTCGTTCACAGTGATCGGAACCTGATACCGCGAGACACGCGTCGTCGGGAGCGTGTTTCCGGCTCCCAGGGCGGTGCTGAGCGGGAGCACGGCGAGCGCCGTGGCAAGAGCGGACGCGGCACGGGCGACACGGCGATCGGTCACGACGGCTTCGACCCGGCATTCGGCCCTCGGCGAGGAGACCCGTCGAAAGCGAACGCGAAGACGAGGATCGCGGCGAGCATGGCGAGCACCCAGGGGAGACGGAGCGCAGCGATCGTTCGCCCCGCGACGGGGACGTGGAACCAGAGCTTCCCGACGAACTGCGCACGTGTTACCTGCTCCGGATCGAGGAAGGTGTTGTTGTCGCCCTTGAACACGTACGTGTCACCGTGGATACGGACGATTCGATGGAGGACGACCCGATCGAGCAGCGAGCTCCTGTACCCGACGACGTCACCGACCCGGAACTGCGAGGAGGGCCGCAGAGCGACAAGATCGGAATTGCTCAGCTGCGGCAGCATGCTGGCGCCGTCGACGACGACGAACGATGTCGAACCCCCGATCTGGGGCGGCGCGAGCGACCACCAGGAACCGGCCAGCACGGCGATCGTCAGCGCGGCGCCGAGCCAACGACGGACACGACCGGCGGTTTGACGACGGGCGAGCCGGGGCAGCGCGGCCTCTTCGCCCGCTGCCCCGGCACCCACCAGGGTGGATCCGCTCACGGCGGCCCTTACTGCGCCGCGACGACCGTGAGTTGCGACGCTGCAGCGGCTGTTGCCTGCGGGGACGTCGTGTTGCACGAGGCGCTACCAGCCGTGTTCGTGCACGTGTACCACGAGCCACCCGAGGCAAGCTGCACCTTCAGCGTGCTCGTCGTCGTGGGTGCGATCGTGAACGCGACCTGGTCGAGATTCGTCGGCGTCGTCGAGTTGAGCGTGTAGACGACGTTCGTGACGGTGTATCCCGAGATCGTGCCGGATCCTGCGCCGACGGTGGAGTTCGGGACGGTGTTGGCCGCAGCGTAGGCGTAGACCCCACCGGCGATCGCGATTGCAAGCGCCGAGACGAGAATCAGCCTGCGACGGGGGAGACGGAAGGACATCGGAACTCCTACGGACGTGGGTTTCTACCGCGAAACAGGTAGTCGAGCTGGACAGTCGTAGAATCGGCCCGGTCCTCGAGCCGCTTCATGCCGCTTTTGGGGGATATGCATGCGGCTGTCGAATGCGGGGCGTCCCCCGTTTCCGGTAGCTGTCCCAGGTGACGGCGTCGCTCGCGGGAAGGGGGAAGCGGCACTCCCGCGAATCAGGGAGGCGGGGCGCCGGGTATCCGCGTCCAGACCGGGAGGATCGGACGATGGGAGCAAGCGACGAGGCGGCACGGAATCCGGTCTCACCGTCGATCGGCGCGGCCTGCCGCTCCCTCTTCGACCATTCCGGTGAGATGGTCTGCATCCTCGATCTTGACGGGCGCTTCGTGTCGGTCAATCCGGCGGGCGAGCAGCTGACGGGATACCCGGCCGCCGATCTGATCGGCCGCTTTGCTCTCGAGTTGATCGTGCCGGAGGAACGCGAACAGGCAGCGCGGGCGTTCAACGCACGGCTTCGCGACGAGACGTCGGTCGAAGCGACGACCGTCCTCACGCGCGCGGGGGCACCGGTGCCGGTGCACGTGACGTCGACGGTGATCTCGAGCGACGGCTCGCCGACCGGGGTGCTCGGCATCGTCAGCGACCGCAGCGGCGAAGCGCGCAGCAGACTGGCGGACGCGCGCTTCCGCACCTTCTTCGAGAGCGCCCCCGTCGGGCTGGCGATCTTCGCCCTAGACGGCAGTTTCTCCGACGCGAACGCGGCCCTTTGCGGGATCGTCGGATATACGAAGCCCGAACTCAGGGCGCTGACGTTCAGGGACATCACGCACCCGGACGACCTCGAGGCATCGACCGAATTCCTTCACGCGATCCTGGCGCGCGAGATCGACACCTACCAGATCGAGAAGCGCTACATCCACAAGCTCGGGCATCCGGTCTGGGTGCTCGTGAGCGTCTCGCTGGCGATCTCGAGTTCGGGGGAGCCCGAGTACTTCATCGACCAGATCCAGGACATCACGGAGCGAAAGCTGGCCGAAAGCCGACTCAGCGAGGCAGAGCAGCAGTACCGCACGCTGGTCGAGCAGATGCCGATCGGCATGTACATCCGCTCGATGGACATGGCACTCCCCAACATCTACGCCAGCCCGCAGGTCGAGTCGATGCTCGGCTACCCGGCCGAGCAGTGGGAAACCGACCCCGGCATGCTCGCCCTCGCCGGCCACCCGGACGACCGCGAGCGCATCCTCGCCGGTTGCGCCACCGTTCGTGCAGCGGGTGAGCCTCTGCTCGAGGAGTATCGCTACGTCGCAGCCGACGGACGCGTCGTCTGGGTGCAGGATCGCTCGTATCGCGTACCCCATGAGGTCGATGGCCACCGGATCCAGGGCTTCCTGCTCGACATCACAGCGCGGAAACGTGTCGAGGAGGAACGCGACCAGCTTCGCGAGACGCTGCACGAGGCGCAGAAATTGGAGGCACTCGGCCGGTTCGCCGGAGGTGTCGCACACGACTTCAACAACATGCTCACGGCGATCAAGGGCTACAGCGAACTCCTGCTCGACCGGCTCGAGCCCGGGAGCACCGCCCACCACGAGGCAGAGCAGATCCACCGGGCCGCCGAGCAGGCATCGTCGCTGCCGGCCCAGCTGCTCGCGTTCGCCAGCGAGCAGACCATGGACGTCGAACTCGTCGACCTGAGCGCGCTCGTCCTCGACGCATCCTCGATGCTCCGCCACATCGTCGGTGCAACAGTCGACGTAACGGTGACTCCCGCAGTGGGACCGGCGCTCGTGCGCGTCGACCCGGATCGGATCGAGCAGACGCTGGTCAACCTCGCGCTCAACGCCCGCGACGCGATGCCGGACGGTGGCACGCT
Organism: uncultured Thermoleophilia bacterium; assembly: GCA_963721955.1. Taxonomy (GTDB): domain Bacteria; phylum Actinomycetota; class Thermoleophilia; order Gaiellales; family Gaiellaceae; genus Gaiella. The sequence goes on from CAVRKG010000005.1 coordinate 518,571, forward strand.
GACGATCACCGTGTCGAGCACGGAGTTCGCTGCAGACAGAGAGCACGCCGGCGGGCAGGCCGGCTCCTACGTGATGATCACGGTCGCAGACGAGGGCCACGGCATGGATCCCGAGACACGCGCCCGCGCGATGGAGCCCTTCTTCACGACGAAGTCGCGCGGAAAGGGGTCGGGGCTCGGACTTGCGAGCGTGTATGGAACGGTCAGCCAGAGCGGCGGCTTCGTCTCTCTCGAGAGCGCGCCCGGCCGAGGGACGACGGTGGAGCTCTGCTTCCCGGCAGCGACAGGTGAGGTCTCGGGCGACGAAACAAGCACTCCCGCCCGGGTCGTCCTTCTCGTCGAGGACGAGGATCTCGTCCGCGAGCTCGTCACAAGCGTGCTCGAGCGCGAGGGATTCACGGTGCTCGCAGCAGACAGAGGCCGCGAGGCGCTCGAGATGCTGGCACGACTCAATGGACCGATCGAGCTGCTCATCACCGATCTGGTGATGCCCGGGATGAGCGGCCAGGACCTGTCCGCGCGCGTCGCGGAGACGCATCCGGAGGCTCGGGTGGTGTTCATCTCGGGGTACTCGGAGCGCCTCCCGACCGCTGCTGAAGCTCGCGATGGCGGCTTCGCGTTTGTCGCCAAGCCCTTCTCGACGGCCGAGCTCGTGCAGGCCGTGAACAACGTGCTCCCGCGACGACTCGACGGCGACAACGCCACGGAGGTCCGGGTGGACACGATCACATGTGTGGTCGCTGACGACCATCCCACCGTGCTCGACTCGGTCTCCCGTTATCTCGAGCGCACGGGCTTCGAGATCACTGCCCGCGTGCTGCGGGCTGACGACGCTGTGAAGGAGATCGAGGCGCGACGCCCCGCGACCGCTCTGGTCGACATCACGATGGAGCCGTTCAGCGGTATCGAGGTCGTACGTCGCGCCTCTGCCGCGTCTCCGGAGACAGCCTTCGTTCTCTACACCGGGCACCGCGATCACGGGCTTCTCCGGGAAGCACTCGATGCAGGTGCGCGCGGGTTCGTCCTCAAGAATACGGCGCTCTCGGAGCTCGTCGACGCACTCCGCACGGTCGCCGGCGGGGGTACGTATGTCGACGCCGAGCTCGCCGCGGCCCTCACCTCGGCGGCGACGAGCGGAACGTTGCCGTCACTGACGAAGCGCGAGCGGCAAGTGCTCACACTGCTGTCTGGTGGCCTTACGAACGACCGGGTGGCGGCAGAGCTCGGCATTTCATCCGAGACGGTTCAGTCGCACGTCCGCAACACGATGGCGAAGCTCGACGCCGACACGCGAACGCAGGCCGTCGCCACCGCCATTCGCCAGGCCCTGATCAACTGAGCCGAGCCGGCGGTTTCAGGGCGAGCGCGGCACGACGGGCACGTCAAACGCCGGCGAAGCGCACGAGCTCGTCGACGACCGACTGCAGCCGCAGTCCCTGTGGCGTCAGCGTGTACTCGACCCGGGGTGGACGCGCGTCGACGACCCTGCGCTCGAGCACGCCGGCCTCTTCGAGTTCGACCAGCCGCTGGGCGAGGGTTCGTGGCGGAATCTCCCCCACGGCCTGCTTGAACTCGTTGAACCGCGACGCGCCCTCGTAGGACGCCCACAAGATCGAGATCGTCCAGCGTCCCTCGAGGAGGCCCGCCGCGCGGCGGACCCCCTCGGGAACGGGCGCGCAGTGCCTACACCGTGACATCGAGCTGCTGGCTCACCGGCTCGAGTGCGAGCGCGAGCACCTCGGACAGTGCCATCACCGGATGGAACGTCAGCTCGTCGCGGACGTGCTCCGGGACCTCGTCGATGTCGGCGCGATTGCGCTCGGGTATGACGATGTCCGTGAGCCCTGCCGCGTGCGCTGCGAGCACCTTCTGCTTGAGGCCACCGATCGGAAGCACGCGGCCCTGCAGCGTGACCTCACCCGTCATCCCGACCGTATGGCGGACGGGACGCCCGGTCAGAAGCGACGCCAGGGCAGTCGCCATCGTGATACCGGCGCTCGGGCCGTCCTTCGGGGATCGCACCGGCCGGGACATGGAGATGGAACGAGCGGTTCTCGAAGAGCTCGTCGTCGAGCCCGAATTCGCCGGCCTTCGCGCGCACCGCCGAGAGTGCGATCTGCGCCGACTCCTTCATCACGTCGCCGAGTTGGCCGGTGAGCACGAGCTTCTCGCCGCCCGGCACGGTCGTCGCCTCGACGAAGAGCACGTCACCGCCGACTCCGGTGACGGCGAGGCCCGTTGCGACGCCGGGAACGGCAGTACGCTCCGCAGCCTCGCGGAAGAACTTCTGTCGGCCGAGTGCGTCCCGAACGACGTCGATGTCGACGGCGACCGGCGCCTCCAACGTCTCGGACACGATCTGTGTCGCGGTCTTGCGAAGGACCTTGCCGAGTTCGCGCTCGAGCTGGCGGACACCCGCCTCGCGTGTGTACTCCGAGATGACGAGCTCGAGCACGTCGTCCGAGACGTTGACCTCGTCGTCGTGGAGACCGTTGCGCTCCCGCTGGCGGGGCCAGAGGTATCCGTTCGCGATCGCCACCTTCTCGTCGGTCGTGTAGCCGTCGAAGCGGATCACTTCCATGCGGTCGAGCAGCGGACCGGGGATCGTGTCCGCCTGGTTCGCTGTCGCGATGAAGACGACGTCGGAGAGATCGAGCTCCACGTCCAGGTAGTGGTCGCGGAAGGTCGAGTTCTGCGCCGGGTCGAGCACCTCGAGCAAGGCTGCCGACGGATCGCCACGCCAGTCCGCGCCGACCTTGTCGACCTCGTCGAGCAGGATCACCGGGTTCATCGTCTTCGCGTCGCGCAGGGCGCGGACGAGCCGGCCCGGAAGGGCACCGATGTACGTTCGGCGATGCCCGCGGATCTCGGCCTCGTCACGGATACCGCCGAGCGACATGCGGACGAATTCGCGATTCAGCGCAGCGTGCGATCGACTCGCCGATCGACGTCTTGCCGGTGCCCGGGGGCCCGATCAGTGTGAGGATCGCGCCGGACTTCTTGTCGACCTCGATCCCCCGCTCCTGCCGGAGCTTGCGCACGGCGATGTACTCGACGATGCGGTCCTTGACGTCCTCGAGGCCCGCATGGTCGGCGTCGAGCACCTCACGGCTGGCCTTGGGATCGAGCCGCTCGTCCGAACACACGCCCCACGGCACGGCGAGGAGCCAGTCGACGTAGCTGCGGATCGTCTGCGACTCGGGTGAGCCTTCGCCCATGCGCTCGAAGCGGCCGAGCTCGCGCTCTGCCTGCTCGCGTACGTGCTCGGGCATCGCGGAGCCCGCGATCTTCGCGCCGGTACTCCTCGACGACGGATGTCTCGTCGTCGCCGAGCTCCTTGCGGATCGAGTCGAGCTGCTTGCGGAGGATGAACTCGCGCTGCTGCTTCTCCATCCCCGTGTTGACGTCCTCGCGGATCCGACGACGGATCTGCATGAGTGCCAGCCGCTCGCGCTGCAACCCGAGTGCCAGCTCGAGCCGCGCCTTGACTTCGACTGCCTCGAGTACCTGCACCTTCTGCTCGAACGTGAGATCGGGGGAATAGCCGGAGGTGTCGGCCAGCGCGCCTGGATTCGAGATCGAGCGGACGAACGCAGCGATGCGACCGTCGTCGCCGCGCAGTTCGAGAATCTCCTCGACGACGGCGCGGTACTCGGTTTCGAGGTCGCGGACGTCCTCGCCCGCGGACGACTCGTCGGGCCGCTCGTCGACCTCGACGAAGAGCCGCCCGCTCGCATCCGTCTCGGCAGCACCGGCGATCGCGCGATGGAGGCCGCTCAGCGCGACGGCGGTGTCGCCGCCGGGCAGCCGCAGCTTCTCGGTCACCTCGGCGACGGTGCCGACGGCGGCGTACTCGCCGTCGTGCTTCGGGACGAGCAGCACGCGCTCCTCGTCCCCGACGTCGATGGTCAGGGTGACGTTCATGTTGGGGAAGACGACGATGTCGTCCAGGGGGATGAGCAGCAGCTTGCTCACAGTCGGTTCACGCTCCTCGGCGTCCGTGGTGGTATCGGTCATACAGTTATTAACTATCAAAAGTATACCTGTATTCCCGCTCCTCGCCGCCGCTCGCGAGACACCCTGGGGATGCTTACCGAACGCGAACAAACCCTGCCGCGCAGCGCAGAGTCTCAGTTAGTGGAGTCCGGCTCCCCGAGATCGCCTCCCCCGGATCCGGGCCCCATGGGTCGGTCGCGCTCTCCGAGGGCGTGACCGTGAGTCGATGCAGGGTCCGCCTCGCCGGCTCCTGCATCGGCTCGCACCTCATCGGGTCAGCCGCCGCGGAAGTGGCGCAACGCCGCCGCGGCGACCTCCCCCGCGAGCACGTCGGACGAGGATCCGGCGCCGGCGAACCGATGAGTCATCACGGTCACGAGCACGGCCCCGCCCGACCAGAGGACGATGCCGTTGTCGTGACGCGCGTCATTGATCCAGCCTGCCTTGTGCAGCACACGCACGCCCGGAAGCCCGCCGATCCGGCGGTCGATCTTGCCCGCGTCCTCGACGTGCGCGAGGAGATAGAGGAGGTAGCGCGCGTCGGCCGGCGTGAAGCCGGGCTGCGCGGCGCGCAGAGGGCCACGCCCGCCACTCGCGAGCCAGACGGCGCGCAGCAGACGGGCGAGGTCGTACGCAGTCGTCTTCTTCCCCCGCCCCCAAGCTCGGCTGGCTTTCGATCTGGAGCGGTATCGCAGAGGCAAGTGCCCGAGGGGCGGCAGCCGACGGACTCGATCGAGATAGCCGCCGTACATCTCGCTGTCGACGAGACCGATCGAGCGCATCATCGAGTTCACGAGTGCCGAGCCACCGAGCTCCGAGCCACCGAAGTAGCGCTCCGTTTCGTTCGCAGCTGCGTCGTCGGAACGGATCAGCATCGTCCGCAACAAGCGGTCGAGCGTCGATCCGACGCCTGGCGGCGGCCCCTCGGCCCTGGCGAGTGCCGTCACCGCGATGGCGAGCTTCAGCGTGGAGGCGGCAGGGAAGGTTGCGCGCGCGTTCCAGGCGGCACCGGCACCTGTCACGAGGTTCTGGACGTAGATCCCGCTCGTGGGACCGAAACCGCGTGCGAGCCGGTCGAGCTCACGCGCGAGACGCTTGTCCTCACGCCCGGTGCGGATGCCCGGAGCGGCGGTCGGTGGAACGCCGAACACGTGGGGCACCGTCGCTCGGCTACGACGACCGGCCCGATCGACGGTGACGACGCGCACGGCGGTGTCGGCGGCGGGCAGCGACACGCGCACGTGGAACCTGCGCTGCCGCAGCGGGCGGTCGGCCAGCGTGCGCGAGCCCACTCGGACGATCAGACGCTTCGAGCCGCGCGCCGCCGTGCCGGTAATGACGCCGTACGACACCTGGTAGGGCGCAGGCTGCTCGATCGCCGGGGGCGGAGGCGACGCGGTGATCACGGCGGCACCGTACCGTTCGTCATGTGCCGATTCTCGCCCATCTCGACCTGGATGCGTTCTTCGCCGCGGTCGAGGAGCTCGAGGACCCCTCGCTGCGAACGCAACCACTCGTCGTCGGCGGGAACCCGCAGGGCCGGGGCGTCGTCGCCACCGCCAACTACGTCGCCCGGCGCTTCGGCATCCACTCGGCTATGAGCTCGGCCGAGGCGCTGCGGCGGTGCCCCGAGGTCGTCTTCGTCCGCCCGCGCCATGCCCTCTACCGGCAGTACTCGGAGGCGGTGTGGAGCGCCGTCCGCGAGGTCGTACCCCGGGTGGAGCAGGTCGGCATCGACGAGGGTTACCTCGACCTCGGTACCGTCGTCTCTGCGTTCACCGGCGCGCGCGCCGTCGGCCGAAGCGGTGCAGACGTCGATCCGAGCCGCCACCTCGCTCTCGTGCTCGCTCGGTGTCGCAACCTCCAAGGTCGTCTGCAAGGTCGCGTCCGACCGCCGCAAGCCCGGCGGGATCACGGTCGTACCGCCGGGGAAGGAGGCGGGGTTCCTCGGGCCGTTTCCGGTGCGAACGCTTCCCGGAGTGGGTCCGAAGGCAGAACAACGCCTCGCCGCCGCCCGCGTGACGACCGTCGGTGCGCTCGCGGCGCTGTCGGACACCGAGCTGCAGGGTCGTGCTGCCGGGCACGATCGGACCGCTGCTGCGCGACCGGGCGCTCGGTATCGACCCGCGAGACCTCGAGCTCGAGACGGAGCGCGTTTCGATCTCCGTCGAGGAGACGTTCGAGCGCGACATCGCCGATCGGGCACTGCTTCACACCGAAGTGCGTCGCCTCGCCCAGGAGCTCTCCGTGCGGATGCAGCGCTCCGGGGTGAGCGGGCGCACGGTCACGGCGAAGCTGCGCTACGCGGACTTCTCGATCAGGTCCCGCTCGACCACCCTGGCGGCTCCAGTCGACGAGGCCGACCGGATCGGCGACCTCGCGTGCGGCCTGCTCGACCGTGGCCTGCGCGACCGGCCGGGGGCGCTCAGGCTGGTCGGGGTCGGGGTTTCCGGGCTCACCGACTACCGCCAGCTGACGTTCGACCCGTAGCCGGGCCCTATGCCGGCTACGCCGACTCGGACCGAAGCAGCGGTCGCGTGAGGCAGGTCGGGCCGCCGTCGCCGAGGCGAGAGATGTGGTCGCCTCGGTAGGTGACGACATCGACTCCCGCCTTCTCCATCCTGCGCCGCGTCACGTCGTTGCCCTCGAGCGCGAGCGCCCGCCGCGGCCCGAGGGCGAGCACGTTCGATCCCATCGACTCGAACTCCTCGTCGGGGACCTCGACGATCTCGATCCCGCGTTCGGACAGGATCTCCAACAACCTCACCGGCGCGATGCGCGGATAGACGACGCGCAAGGTCTCGATCGAGCGGCGAGATCAGCGACATCAGGTGCATCACCTCGGAGGCGCCGACCCAGTGCGGCAAGTCGAACGCGATCACCTCGACGTCGGGGAACACCGACCGGAGTGCGGTGATTCCCGCCGTGCCCGTGCGGTAGCCGTGGCCGACGAGCAGTGTGTCGTGGTCGATCCACACCGTGTCACCGCCCTCGGCGGTCACAGGCGCGGACAGGCTCGCGGCGACGGGCACGCCGGCGGCCTCGAGGCTCGCAGCCGATCGCCGCGGGCTCGCTCTGCCGCCCGTCCTTGCCCGGGCGCAACAGCGCGGCGCCGCCGTCGCCGACGAGGACAGGGTCGTAGACGTAGATGGCGTCCGGGTTGCCGGGATCGTGCTCGGAGACGACCACCTCGGCGCCGGCTCCCGCGAGCAACTCGCGGAGCGCCTCGTGCTCGGCCGCCGCCGCGGCTACGTCAGGCACACCGCGCCAACCGAAATCCTCGACGTGAGCCGCGTCGGCGGGCAGTGGTGGGCGCACGAGCACGCGCTCGAGGTCGCCCCACATCGACTGGCATCCATAGCCGGACACGGTCGCGAAGGCTAGACGACCACGTTGGCCGGCGTGCGACCCTCGAGCAGGACGGCACGCAGCGCCTCGACGCACAGCATGCCCATCCCGATCCGGGTGTCGCGCGTGGCGCTCCCGAGATGAGGAGACAGCACGACGTTCTCGAGCCCGAGCAGCGCCTCGGTCACCTCGGGCTCTCGTTCGTAGACGTCCAGCCCCGCGCCGGCGATCACGCCCTCTCGGAGCGCCTCCACCAGAGCTTCCTCGTCGACGACGGGGCCGCGCGCCGTGTTGATCAAGACGGCGCTCTTCTTCATCAGCCGCAGGCGACGCGCGTCGACGAGGTGGTGGGTGTCCGCGGCGAGAGGGACGTGCACCGAGACGATGTCGGCAGTGGGCAGGAGCTCGTCGAGGTCGTCGGCACGACCGGCGAGCACAGGCGCGCCACCGAAGGCGCTGACCAGCCGCGCTGTCTCGCGGCCGATCCGCCCGGCCCCCACGATCAGGACGGACTTGCCCGCAATGCTCTCGCCGAGCATGAACTCGAGCGAGAACTGCCATTGCTCTCGACGCCGGACGAAGCGGTCGCCCTCGGTCACGCGACGAAGGAGCGACAACATCAGCGTCAGCGCGAGCTCCGCCGTCGCGCCCGTGAGCACGTCGGGAGTGTTGGAGATGACGACGCCCCGCCGACGGGCCGCGTCGAGATCGATGTTGTTCACTCCGACGGCGTAGTTGGCGACGATCTGGAGCTGCGGGCCGGCGGCCTCGAGATAGGCGTCGTCGATCGTGACCGTCAGCACCGCCAGGACCCCGTCCGCACCGACATGGGATGAAACAAGGTCGAAGTCGACGCCGAGCTGCCGCTCGATCTCGTCCGGAACGCGCTCGCTGAGATGGACCCTGGGACGCATCGGCCGAATCATGTCTCACCCGCGGCTCGAGCGTGCGGATGCGCGAAGATGCCGTGGTGGACGTCGACCTCGTCATCGTTCCGGACGCGGCAGCGGCCGCGCGAGCAGCGGCCGGATTTCTCGTCGCAGTCGCCGACGCCGACGGCTCCGTCGTCCTCTCCGGCGGCTCGACTCCCCGGTTGGCCTACGAGCTCGCCGCAGAGGCTCGCAGCGACTGGGGAGGAGTCGAGGCGTGGTTCGGCGACGACCGCTGCGTCCCCGCGGACGATCCACGCTCGAACCAGCACCTCGTGCGCGAGTCGCTGCTCGATCGACTCGTGGTTCCCCCGACGCTGCACCCGATCGCGACGAACCTCGCCGCAGCCGATGCCGCCGCGTCATACGACGCCGCGATCCAGGGGCAACCGCTCGACCTGGTCCTGCTCGGCCTCGGGCCGGACGGCCATACGGCCTCGCTCTTTCCCGGGGCGCCCGCCCTCGACGAGAAGGAGCGGCTGGCGGTGGCAGCCGAGGCCGGGCTCGAGCCGTTCGTCGAGCGCGTGACGCTGACGATTCCGGCGCTCGAGGCGGGCGCGCACGTGGTGTTCCTCGCCGTCGGCGCCGAGAAGGCCGACGCCGTCCGGCGCGCGTTCGCCGACGAGCCGTCGAAGACGACCCCGGCGAGCCTCGTTCGCTCGCGCGCCGGCCGAACGACCGCGATTCTCGACCACGCCGCCGCGTCCCTGTTGCCGTGAGCGGGTGCGGGTACGCTCGCGCTCGTGGATGACGCAACGCGTTATCGGGAACGGAGCCTCTGGCTCGACGGCGCGCTCGCGCAGTTCGAACCGCGGCAGCAACTCGTCGGCGACGTCGACGTCGACGTCGCGATCGTGGGCGCGGGGTACACCGGTCTCTGGACGGCGTACGCGCTGACGCTGCGTGACCCACGGCTGCGGGTTGCGATCGTCGAGGCCGAGACGGTGGGCTACGGCTCCTCCGGCCGAAACGGAGGATTCGTCTCGGCCGGGATCGCGGGCGAGGCTCGTGTGTACCGACGTCGCAGCGACGCCGAGGGAATCGCGCGCGCGGAGCGGGCGATGATCGACGGCATCGACTGGATCGGGGATGTCGTCGCGCGTGAGTCGATCGACTGCGGCTGGGTGAAGAGCGGTGCCTATCGCGTCGCGACGAGCCGGCCACAGCTCGCACGGGTCGAGGCCGGGCTCGCGACGAAGCGCGCACGTGGGTTACGGCGAAGCTGACGTTCGCTTCGTGACCGCGGCGGAGATCGAGACTGACGTGCGGATCGCGGGAGTCCTCGGCGGGACGTACACGCCGCACTGCGCGCGTGTCGACCCGGCACTGCTGGCGCGCGGACTCGCGGAGGCGTGCGAGTCGCGCGGCGTCACCATCTACGAGCGCTCGCCTGCGACGCGGATCGAGCCGCGCCGGGTGACGTGTCCCGGAGGGAGCCTCAGCGCGGGTGTGGTCGTGCGGGCCACCGAGGCGTTCACGACCCGACTTCCGAATGAGAGACGCACCTACCTCCCGCTCGCGTCACACATGCTCGCCACCGAGCCGCTGCCCGCGGGCGCATGGGACGAAATCGGCTGGGAGAGCTGCGCGCCGATCGCCGACCAGCGCTACCAGTTCGCCTACGCCCAGCGAACGCCGGACGGCCGGATCGCGCTCGGGGGTCGGGGTCTGACCTACCGCCTCGGCGGCACCATCCGCGAGGCCGACGAGAACCAACCCGCGATCCACGCGAAGCTCGAGCAGGCGCTGCGGCGCCTCTTTCCGGCGGCCGCCTCGGCCCGCGTCACCCACCGCTGGGGCTGTTTCTTCGCCGCACCGCGCGACTGGAGCATGAGCGTCGACTTCGATCGCCGCACCGGCCTTGCTCGAGCGGGGGGCTACTCGGGGCACGGAGTCGTCGCCTCGAGTCTCGCCGGACGAACGCTCGCCGATCTCATCGCCGGTGTCGAAACCGAGCTCGTCGGCCTGCCGTGGGTGGGACACGCGAGCCGCCGCTGGGAGCCGGAACCGCTGCGGTTCATCGCGGCGCGGGGCATCGCGGCAATCGCGGCCGGGACCGATGCGGTGGAGGATCGGACGGGGCGGCCCGCGCGGCGCATCCGGCTCGTGCGCCGCTGGCTCCCAGGGCGGTAGGCCGGCATCTACCATCAGGGCGTGCCCGGCCGCCGCGCCTTCAACCTGCATACGACCCCGTTCCTCGAGTACGACCTCGAGGGACCAGTGCAGCCGGAGATGAGCTGGCTGCCGATCTCCTACGACACCGGCACCGGTCAGGGCTGCTACGCGATGCGGATGCAACCGGGCGCGGCGACGATCGCCCACGACCACCCGGGGATGGAGGAATTCCTCGTTCTCGAGGGCGACCTCGTCGACTCCGACGGCACCGTCTTCGGCCCCGGCGATTTCGTCAGCTACGAGGCGGGCACGCACCACAACTCGCACACGGTGGACGGCTGCCTGATCGCGGTGTTCGAGTGGCGGCGACCGGAGGGTGAAACTCCGGCGTCCGGCTGAAGCCGGACACCACCACCCCACCGCAACCCGCGCCCCCCGCACGACGAAACCCCCGCGTCCGGCTGAAGCCGGACAACCCCACACCCACGCGGTTCCTCGACGTCAGCGCAGCCGGCGGTAGCGGCGGATCAGCGCATTCGTCGACGTGTCGTGCGTCAGCGCCGGCTCGTCGACTGCCTCGAGCTCGGGCACGATCCTCTGCGCGAGCTCCTTGCCGAGCTCGACACCCCACTGATCGAACGAGTTGACCGACCAGACCACGCCCTGCGTGAAGACGCTGTGCTCGTACAGCGCCACCAGCGCTCCGAGCACCTCGGGGGTGAGCCGCTCCGCCATCAACACGTTCGACGGCCGGTTGCCGTCGAACGTTCTGTGCGGCACGAGCCACGCTGGCGTTCCTTCGGCCGCCACCTCGTCGGCGGACTTGCCGAACGCGAGCGCCTCCGCCTGCGCGAACACGTTCGCGACGAGCAGATCGTGATGGCGCCCGATCGGATTCAGGCTCGAGGCGAAGCAGATGAAGTCGCACGGGATCAGCCTCGTGCCCTGGTGGATGAGTTGGTAGAAGCTGTGTTGCCCGTTCGTGCCAGGCTCACCCCAGTAGACGGGGCCCGTGTCGACGTCCACCGTCGACGAGTCGAGCCTGACGTGCTTGCCGTTCGACTCCATCGTCAACTGCTGGAGGTAGGCCGGGAAGCGCTCGAGGTATTGGTCGTACGGCAGGACTGCAACGGTCTGCGCGTCGAAGAAGTCCGTGTACCACACCCCGAGCAGGCCCATCAGGACCGGCAGGTTCCGGTCGAGCGGCGCCGTCCGGAAGTGCTCGTCCATGGCGTGGAAGCCGGCGAGAAGCTGCGCAAACCTGTCGGGCCCGATCGCGATCATCGTGGAGAGACCGATCGCCGAGTCCATCGAATAGCGGCCTCCGACCCAGTCCCAGAATCCGAACGCGTTGGCGGGGTCGATCCCGAAGGCGGCGACCCCCTCGAGATTCGTCGAGACGGCGACGAAGTGTTTCGCGATCGCCGACTCGCCGCCGCCGACACTGTCGAGCAGCCACTGCCTGGCCGTGGCAGCGTTCGTCATCGTCTCGAGCGTCGTGAACGTCTTCGAGCAGACGATGAACAGCGTCTCGGCGGGATCGAGCTCGCCCGTCGCCTCGGCGAAGTCCGTAGCGTCCACATTCGAGACGAACCGGAACGTCATCTCCCGACGGCTGTAGTGACGCAATGCCTGGTAGGCCATGACGGGCCCGAGATCCGAACCGCCGATACCGATGTTGACCACGTTTCGGATCGGACGGCCGGTGGAGCCTTTCCACTCGCCGGATCGGACCGCATCGGAGAACGTGGCCATGCGATCGAGGACGTCGTGAACGTCTGCGACGACGTCGACGCCGTCGACGACGAGCGACCGTGACCGCGGCATCCTCAACGCGACGTGGAGGACGGACCGGTTCTCGGTGACGTTGATCCGCTCTCCCGCGAACATGGCGTCGCGACGTTGCTCGACGCCCGCTTCCTCGGCGAGCGCAACGAGGAGCCGCAGCGTCTCGTCGGTGAGGCGGTTCTTCGAGTAGTCGAGGAAGACGCCTGCCGCTTCGAGCGTGAAACGATCTGCACGGGCCGGGTCCGACGCGAACAGGTCGCGCAGATGAACGTCCTTCACCGCGCCTGCATGCGCCCGAAGCGCATCCCAGGCGGCCGAGGGTCTGGGCGCCGGGACCATGCGCTCCATTCTCACAGGTCGCCGGTCGCGGCTAGAAGAAGAACTGCCGCCACGCGTCCCACCACGTGTCGGCGCGGGAGATGACGATCCGGTCGCTGAGCCGCTCCACGCCGTGCCGGTGACGCAGCGCATCGGGGGCGCGCGTGTTCTTGTACTCCACCTGGATCTCGCACGGGCTCCCCGGCAGGTACGGCTCGACGGCCGAAAGGTCGGAGAGCGCCCGGCGCGCACCCTCCTCGATCATCTGCCTGGCGCGCACCGGTGCGACGTTGCGCGCCGACTGGGCTCCGAGGCCCTGCTTCACGGCGACGGTGACGAGCGACGGGCCGAGCAGATCGCGCGCTTCGTCGCACGCTGCATCGTCGCCCGTGACCATGAGCACGGGGCACCCCCAGGCGCCGCAGAGCGCCGCGTTGATCCCCGTCTCGCCGACGAGCACACCGTTGAACCAGAGGTTCTGCCAGGCCTGGCCCGAGACGGTGTGATTCATGACGCCGTACCGCGTGCCCGCCATGGCGTGCATGCCGACGAAGAGCGCTGCGTCCACCCCGCTCTCGAGGAACGCGGTGTACTCGGTCCACTCGTCCTGGACGACGAAGTCGCACGCCTCGTCGAGCAACTCGGGGATGAGCGAATTGAAGTCCCACTCCTCGCCGGCGCCGTGACAGTCCATCGCCACGATCTCGGTCGCTCCCGCCGCTTTCGCACCGCGCACGGCTGCGTTGATCTCCTCCGTGTAGAGCCGCCGCGCCTCCTCGTACATGGGTGCGCCGCCGCCCGTTTGCCCCGGTTTCGTGACGCCCGAGACACCTTCGAGGTCACTGACGATGAAGACCTTCACACCGGATAGGTTACGCCTCGTGCAGACGGGCCTCGCAGGCAAGGGTGTGGTCGTCACCGGCGCCTCGGGTGGGATCGGCGCCGCGTGTGCGCGTCTGTTCGCAGCAGAGGGAGCGACGGTGCTCGTCCACTACAACCGCGGCGAGAAACGAGCCGCCGCGGTTGCCGCGGAGATCGGCGGCGCGCCGATCGTCCAGGCGGACCTCACCGTCGAAGCGGATGTCGACCGCCTCTTCGCGACGGCGCGCGACGCGCTCGGCACGGTCGACGTGTGCGCCGCCGTGGCGGGTGTCTGGCCGGCCGAAGACCTCCCCGTCTGGGAGTTGCCGCTCGAGCGCTGGGAGGAGACGCTGCGGCAGAACCTCACCGCGACGTTCCTCACCGCCCGCGGATTCCTACGCGAGGTCGCGCGAGACGGGCCACGGCTCGCTCGTGCTCGTGGGTTCGACTGCGGGCCGGTTCGGGGAGGCCGGGCACGCAGATTATGCGGCCGCGAAGTCGGCTCTCCAGGGCGGACTGCTGTTGTCGCTGAAGAACGAGGTCGCTCGTGTCGCTCCCGCCGCGCGTGTCAATGCCGTCGCTCCCGGGTGGACGGAGTCACCGATGACGCGGGGCCTCGTCGATGCCGAGGCAGTGCGTCGCATCTCGCGGACGATGTCGCTGCGCAAGGTGGCGAGCCCCGAGGACGTGGCGGCGCAGGTCGTCGTCCTCGCCTCCGACGTGCTCTCCGGGCACGTGACCGGTCAGCTCGTCACCGTCGCGGGCGGCATGGAAGGCCGCGTCGTTCACGACGACGACTGAAACGGCGAGCGGAAACGAAGAGGGGCGGCTAGGCGCCGCCCCCTCTTCACTCCTGCGGTCGGGTGATGATTGCCGTCAGTCCCCAACCCGGAGCCTGCCTGCCTATCGGCAGCTCGTCGGGGACCCTTGAGGACTGCATGACTGGAACGAGGGTCGCCTAGACTCAGCGGCGTGGCGGACTTCCTCGAACGGCTGCGCAGCGGTCGGCCGATCGTCGCAGATGGTGGGATGGGCGCCCTGCTCGCGGGCGCGGTCCCCGGTCTGCGTTGCCCCGAGGAGGCGAACCTGCGGGTACCGGAAAGCGTCGTCGCGGTTCACGCGAGCTACATCCGTGCCGGGGCGGAGCTGATCGAGACGAACACCTTCGGTGCGAACCGGCGCAAGCTCGCCGGGAAGCTGCTCGAGCAGGAGTTCGAGGCGATCAACTCGGCGGCCGTCCGCCTCGCCCGCGAGGCACGCGAGGTGTCGGGCCGAGACGTCATGATCGCTGGCGCGATCGGGCCGCTCGGCGAGCTCGAGCTGTTCGACGTCGCCGAGCACGGGCCCCTCTACGCAGAGCAGGCGGCGATCCTCGAGGGACGGGGAGTCGATCTGTTCATGATCGAGACGTTCTTCGACATCGACGAGCTCGCCGCCGCCGTGGAGGCGGTCCGTGGCGTCTCGTCGCTCCCGATCGTCGCGCTCCTCACGTTCGACGAGGAAGCCGAGACGTCGGGCGGGATCGACGCGCGTGCGGCAGCCGAGCGGCTGGCACAGCTCGACGTGGCGGCGATCGGGACGAACCATGGTGCCGGCCCGCACGCGGCGCTGACCGCGCTCGACGGCATGCGAAGCGCGGGGCTGCCGTTGGCTGCGCTGCCGAACATCGGCCTCGCCAGCATCGTCGGCGGACGCGTCGTCTATCCGCACTCGACGCCCGAGTACTTCTCCGATTTCGCAGCCCAGGCGGTGGCGCTCGGCGCCCGCATCGTCGGCGGCTGTTGCGGTACGACCCCCGCCGAGATCGAGGCGATCCGCACCGCGTTCGACGAGGAGCGTGTCCCGCGGGGAGCGTTCGAACCCCGCGAGCGAGACGAGCGGCCCGTGGCGATCGCACTGGAGCAAGAGACCGAGCTCGCGCGTGCGTTGCGGGAGGGGGAATGGGTCGTCAGCGTCGAGCTCGATCCGCCCAAGGGTGGCACGAACGACGCGATGATCGCCGTGTCGCGGACGTTGCGCGAGTCCGGCGAGGTCGGCTTCGTCGATGTCAACGACAACCCGATGGCCCGGGCAAGGATGAACGCTCTCGTCGCGTCGATCGCGATTCAGCGCGAAGCGGGTATCGAGACGATTCCGCACGTCACTCCGCGCGACGCGACCGTGATGGGACTGGAGGGGATGCTCCTCGGTGCGCACGCGGAGGGGGTGCGCAACATCCTGGCCGTGACCGGTGACCCGCCGCAGGTCGGCGACTATCCGGGGTCGCGTGGTGTGTACGAGATCGACTCGATCGGACTCGTCAGACTGCTGGCGGGCTTGAACAACGGTGTCGACTACGCCGGCAAGGCGATCGACCGGCCGACGTCGTTCTTCATCGGTGTCGCCGTCAACCCGTCGGCCGACGATCCGGATCTCGAGTTCGACCGCTTCCAGCAGAAGGTGGCCGAGGGCGCGCGCTTCGCGATGACCCAGGCGTTGTTCGATCTCGACGGGCTCGAGCGTTTCCTCACGCGACTGGGCGGAACGTCGCCGATCCCGCTGCTTGCGGGCGTGTGGCCGTTGCGCTCGCACGCGATGGCCTTACGCCTCCACAACGAGGTGCCGGGGATCTCGGTGCCCGAGCCCGTGCTCCGCGCGCTCGACGAAGCGGGGCCGGAGGCGCCGGCCGTCGGACTGGCGCTCGCGCGCGACCTTCTGGCATCGCTGCGCAGTCGAGTGGCGGGTGTCTACGTGATCCCGCCGTTCAAACAGCCCGAGGCGTCGCTCGACCTCCTCCGCTGAGCTGCCTCAGCCGTCGGCGCAGGGTGTCTCGAGCGCGGCGTTGCCCGCATTCGCGATCGCCTCGCGAACGATCTTCGTCGGGACGCCGTACCCGCCGTCGCTGCCGACACGCTGTGCGAACACTGTCGTGATCACGCGCCCTTGCGCGTCGACGACCGGGCCGCCCGAGTTGCCGCTCTGGACGACGCCTCGAATCGTCGTCACCTGCCGCTGGCCGAAGGCCCCGTAGGCATCGCGGCCGAAGACCCGAACGACGCCACCGACGCGGACGGCCGACTCGGCGTAGGGACCGTTCTCCGGGTAGCCGAGCAAGCCGGCCGGCGTTCCCTCGACGGCGTCGGCGAGCGGAAGCGGCCTGGCCGTGAGGCCGGGAACCCGGAGGATCGCGACGTCGTTGTGCTTGTCGAACCCGACCACCCTTGCCGCGAGGACACGGCCGTCGTTCCGGTCGACGCGCGGCGTTCGCACCCCCGCCACGACATGCGCGTTCGTGACGACGAGGCCGGCACCGGCGACCCAGCCTGATCCCTCCACACCGACCCCGCAGGCCGTCCCGACCACGCGCACCACACTGAGCGCGGCGCCGTTGACACCACTCGAGTCGAGTACGGCGGGATCCGGCGGCGCGACCCCCGCCGCGGGGCCGACGATGGACGCGAACGGATCGAAGCGCGCGAGCGCGTCGATGAGCCTGTCGGGGGGGACTTCCTCGTTGAGCGTGGAGAGGATCACCGAGTCACGGGCGTAGCGCCGGAGCTCTGTCTGACCCGGGAGGTAGAGCAGCGCCGCGCCGACCGCCCAGCACAGCGCGAGACCTGTTACCGCACCGAGCACACCGCCGCCGACATGGTCGAAGAGCCGGAGCGGGGGCAGCACGAGCAGTGCCCGCCGCAGACTCCGTCCCACGAGGCCTCCGATCGCCTGCCCGAGGGCAGCGCACAGCATCGCGCCCCCGAGCGCGACGAGCGGCACCCAGTGGCCGAGATCACGGTCGACGAGCGACGGGACGACCCGTGAGCCGAGAGCGAAGCCCAGCACGAGCCCGGCGAGCGAGAAGACGCCCACGACGAGTCCGCGCCGGAAACCGGCCAGCCCGGTCAGGATGATGAGCGCGATCGCGATCAGGTCGACGGCAGGCACGTCCCTACCTTCGCAGGCGAGCGCCGCACCCCTGCGCCGGTCGTTTCGCCCGAAACGGAAGCCGCCGCTACAATCCTTCGGCCCACGGGGGCGTAGTTCAGTTGGTTAGAACGCCGGCCTGTCACGCCGGAGGTCGCGGGTTCGAGTCCCGTCGCTCCCGCTTCGTACTGCTCCTGAACAAGCCAGTTGTGGCTGCGGTCCAGTTAGGGGCCTTCCTACAAATGGGGTCTGGATGGGGTCACTCAAACCCCGCAGCCGCTTCGCGGTCTTCAGGCCGCGCCCCATCGTCACGCCATCGGGAATGGCGAACACCCTCCGGTTCTCATCCGGGCAGGTGCCCAAGGTCGGCCAAATATGACCTCGATGGAGCTGTGACTCATCTGAGTCTCGAGGTACTCGCCGTTGGCTCCTGCCATCACATGAGCGCTGCGTAGGTGTGCCTCAGATCATGAAACCCGAGACCCTTCAAGCCCGCAGTTCTACACTTGTACCAATCGCCTCATACCGCGACAATGGTCGCGTGCGGCTCACGACCACCGTTCTAGGGGTGGTTGTCGCGGGGATGAGTCTCGTCGGCGCGACAGCTACCGTCGAAGCTCCAGCACACGTTGCTGGGTGCTCTTGGCGCCAGGTGCGAGCCGACCCTGATTCGAAGACGTCGGAGCTCGCCGCCGTCGCGCCTGACCGGTCTCTTTGGATTTTCGGCACCACCCGGGTGCGGAACTCTGGCGCTCGCGTTGCCAGCATCGAACGTTGGGACGGGCGTCGCTGGAAAAACTTCCCCTTGCCGCGGGGGCTCTGGAGGGACGTCGGTAACGTCAGTGCTCTCGGGTTCTCGCCGGCAGGTGATGGTTGGGCGTCCGCCAACCGAACGATCCTCCGCTGGGACGGGCAGCGCTGGATCCGAGGCTATTCAGCGCAGGATGCGCACTGGAGCCACGCGATTCACGCGCTTGGCCGCAAAAACGCGTGGTGGTCACTTGGCGCAGAGATGCGTCACTGGAATGGTCGGCGTTGGAGGTTGGTGAAAACGCCGGCGGCAAACCTTGCATCAGCGGAGATCAAGGCAATAACAGCGCTGTCGGCCCGGGATGTCTGGGCTGTCGGCTTCTACAGGGATCGCTCAGGCATGCGCACGTTTAGCATGCATTGGGACGGCCGGGTCTGGTCGATTGTTTCGACTCCTAACCTGCCGAACGATCCAGGAGCGAGGCCCGAAGACCGCGGAGAGTTCTTCTTGACCGTCAAGGCGCTGCGCGACGGAACTGTGCTCGCGTCTCGCGGGGGCGGGATGGACGACGACGTGGGGTTGCTCCGCTGGGCCGGGACACGGTGGGCTGGAGAAACGCCAGCCCCGGTTACCGGCTACTTCATTGATGGAACCAGCCGGTCCGACGTTTGGCTGGCCGGAGGCCACGGGAACGGGCCTAGTCTCTTCCACTGGAACGGAGTCAGCTGGCGCGGCGACCCAGCTAGCGCACGTAACGCAGGTCTGACCATCAACGATCTTGCGATAACGGGTCGAAACGACGGATGGGCGATCGGGAGAAAAACGATTGGCCACACGGTCCTGTTCCGCCTCAGGTGCTGAACTTCCCTTTGAGGGCCTCCCGAAATCTCGCTGCCGCACGGCGGCTCACAAGGCTGGCCCAGTAGACTCGGCCCGCGCATCGACGAGCCTGAACGCGACCGCGCGTGCCGAACGCGACCATGCAAGGCACCGGCGTGCCCCGCCGGTGAGAGAAGCCAACCACTCCGAAGACCACCCAACTGGACGGACTGGAAGCGTCAGGACCTTGACCGAAAAACGCCGCGGACAGCCTATCCGCGAGGAGGCCGGTCAGCGTTCCGCGCATCGCACGATCTGGCCGATCACCGCAGGCGTGACCCGGGCTCGCTGATCGCCCCACTGAATCCACAACGCGCCGTCCAACTCGTTCACGCTCACCACTCGTTCACCGCAGTCGGTGGCAACGACGCCGTCACCGCCCCTAGGCCCATTGTTCGACCAGTCCACCACCAGTCCACTCGCGGCAACCAACTCCCGGAACGCCGCGGGCGAGCGCGGCCGACCCTCGCCGACCCAGTACAGCAGGGAGCCAATCGCGAGCGCCACGACAGCGGTGGCGACGACGACTGCAACGAGCAGCGTCCGTCGTGGCCAGGACCCCATCAGGCAAGCCTAAGTGCAACGTGATCGGGGCCGGCGAAAACTTGATGTTGCGACCCCTCGACGGTGGCCTACCGGAGGAGTAGGCCGCCGTCGACGATCACGTGCGAGCCGGTCATGTAGCTTGCGAGGTCCGACGCCAGGAAGAGCGCGACGCGACCGATCTCGTCCGGATCGCCGAATCGCTTCATCGGGATGCGCTGCGTCATCTGCTCGATCACCGACGCATCGATCTCGGTTCCCTGGGCCGCCGCGACCCCTGGCGTGGTGATCCCGCCGGGCGCGATCGCGTTGACCCAGATCCCGTGCTCCGCCAGCTCGAGCGCGACGTTCTTCGTGAAGCCCCAGGCGCCGTGCTTGGAGGCGTCGTAGTGCGCGAGCCCGACCATCGAGGGATGAACGGCGTCGATCGAGGTGATGTTGATGATCCTGCCACCGCGAGCCTGGGCGATCATTCGGGCGGAGACCGCCTTGGTGCAGAGGAACACACCCTTGAGGTTGACATCGATCACCTTCGTGAAGTCGGCCTCGGTCATCGAGGCGAGCGGGATGAACGGGAAGATGCCGGCGTTGTTGACGAGGATGTCCACTCCGCCAAAACGGTCCGCTGTCTCGGCGACCATTCGGGCTACATCTCCGGCGTCGCTGACGTCGGTCGTGATCGCGATTGCGCTCCCTTCGCGCAGACTGTTCAGCTCGGCGGCAGTTGCCGTGCCCGCCGACTCGTCGAGATCGGCGACAACAACCGCCGCTCCCGCCTCATGAAGCCGAAGGGCGATGCTCTTGCCGATCCCCATCGCACCACCGGTGACGATCGCGGTCTTGCCGTGCAAATCGACGAGCTCGAGAAGCGTGGAAGCCATACGCTCACTCTGGCTGCCCCGAGGAGGAGGTTCATCCGGATTTGAGCGGAACGCCGCCAGTACTTCTCCGCAGGCAGAGGGCGCGATCAGCTCTCTTCGTCGGCGACCGGCGGATCGAGGCGACGACCGGCGATTTCGTCTGCGCGCCGAAGGGCATCCCACACACCTTCCTCGTCACCTCCGATCGCGCCGAGTACCTGACCAGCTTCGCTCCCGCCGGGGCGGAGCGGTTCTTCGCCGAGGTCGCCCCGCCTGTCGTGCCCGGCGAGCCGGCGCCTCCCCCGCGAGCGCCGGATCCGGCGGAATTCGCCCGCGTGGCCGCGAGCTACGGCATCGAGATCGTGGGGCCTCCCCCGACGCTCGACTGAAGACGGCCGAGAACGCCCCGAATCGGCCGCATGGAACGCTCGGTGCGTCGACCCGGTGGGGGCCACTCGACGGCTTGAACAGACGGGAACAGCGTTCCGGCGATTCGTCCTGCCAGACACGCCCGGAGGTCGCCGGTTCGAGTCCCGTCGCTCCCGCCTTTTGCAGCTGTCTCGACCAGAGCAGCGATAATGGCCCTGTCGTGGAGACCGTGGAGGAACTCTCACGGGGACGCGAGGCCCATGCAGCGGAGGCCTGGCTCGACGCGTACGAGTCGTTGTCGGTCGCGGATCGAGCCGCAACGCTCGAGGCGGAGGATGTCGAGTTGCTCGCAACGTCCGCCTACATGCTCGGTCGGGAGTCCGAGTACCTCGGTCTCCTCGAGCGGGCTCACCGCGCGCACCTCGATGGCGACCGGCCGCTCGCGGCACTCCGCTGCGCGTTCTGGATCGCCGTCAACCTCGCCGGCCGAGGGGAGACAGGTCGTGCGAACGGGTGGCTCGCACGCGCGGAGCGGGCGCTCGACGAGTGCGGGGACGACCCGCTCGAGCGCGGCTACCTCCTGCTCCCGGTCGTCTTCGAGCACGAGGCGAGCGGTGAGCTCGAAGCGGCCGCCGCGACCGCGAGCGAGGCGGCGGCGATCGGCGAGCAACTCGGCGACCGTGACCTGTTCGCGCTCGCCGCCCACGAGCAGGGCCACATCCTGATCCGGCTCGGACGCTCCCGGGAGGGGCTACGGCTGCTGGACGAGGCGATGGTCTCGGTGACCGCAGGTGAGCTCTCCCCGATCGTCTCCGGGATCGTCTACTGCGGCGTCATCCTCGCCTGCCAGGACGCGCAGGACGTTCGCCGGGCCCAGGAGTGGACGGCAGCGCTCGCCGGCTGGTGCACGCGCCAACCCGACCTCGTCGCGTTCACGGGTCGCTGCCTCACCCACCGCGCGGAGGTGATGCAGCTGCACGGAGCCTGGCTCGAGGCGCTCGAGGAGGCGAGGAGGGCGGAGGAGCGCTGCGTTCGCGCAGAGAACCCTGGCGCGGCCGCCGAGGCCTGTTACCGGCGGGGCGAGATCAGCCGCATGCTGGGCGACCTCGAGGCCGCCGAGGAGGCCTTCCGTGAGGCAAGCCTCCTCGGCATGGAGCCCCAGCCCGGGTATGCCTTGCTGCGCCTGGCGCAGGGAAAGCTCGACGCCGCACGAGCGGCGATCGGGAGGTCGCTGGCCGAGACCACCGACGCCGCCAGGCGGGCGAGGCTGCTGCCGGCCCACGTCGAGATCATGCTCGCCGCCCGTGATCTCGCGGCTGCCCGTGACGCAAGCCGCGAACTGGAATCGCTCGCCGGCGGCGAGGAGACGTCAGCACTCACCGCGACCTCTGCCCAGACGCGGGGCACCGTAGAGCTGGCCGAGGGCGACCCCGCAACCGCGATCGCCACCCTGAGGCGCGCGGGAGGGCTCTGGCGGCAGCTCGACGTGCCGTACGAGACCGCGCGTGTCCGTGAGTTCGTCGGTCTCTGCTGCCGCGCACTCGGGGACGAGGACACTGCCGCGCTCGAGCTGGAGGCCGCGCGGGCCGCCTATGCCGAGCTCGGGGCGAGCCCCGACGTCGCCCGGATCGACGCGCTCGCGTCTCCTCGGGCCCGGCCAAGCGAAGCTCACGGGCTCACGGGACGCGAGTTGGAGGTACTCCGGCTCGTTGCCGCCGGCCGTACCAACAAGGCGATCGCGGCAGCCCTCGTCGTCAGCGAGCGCACGATCGACCGGCACGTGAGCAACATCTTCGCAAAGCTCGGCGTCC
The DNA here is from genome assembly GCA_963721955.1 of uncultured Thermoleophilia bacterium. Taxonomy (GTDB): domain Bacteria; phylum Actinomycetota; class Thermoleophilia; order Gaiellales; family Gaiellaceae; genus Gaiella. Next base: position 541,039 of record CAVRKG010000005.1, read on the forward strand.
CCTCGCGCGCTGCGGCGACGGCTGCCGCATACGAGCACGGACTCGTCTGAGAAGCGCGGCGACTGGGTGAGATCACCCAGGCGCCGACGACGGCGAAGTTGGGTGATTCGGCCGATGTGCAGGAGGCGGAGCGAGCCTAGCCTGACCGTGAATCGTCCACGAGCCAGGGAGGCAGCAATGCCGAGCGTATCGAGACAGACAGCGTCGGAGCAGATCACGTTCGACGGAAACGACGTGCGGGTCGAGAACCTCGAAGGCGGCTACTCGGTGTGCTTCGAGTCGCACGCGGAGGATGCCGACCTCGCGGACCTGTTCCGGGGCCTGCCCGACGATCGCGCCCAATTTCCACGCTGGGGGTACGTGATCGCAGGGAAGATGGGCTTCCGGTTCGCCGATCGCGAGGAGGCATACGGGGCGGGCGAGGCCTACTACGTCCCGCCGGGCCACACGCCGGTCCACTACGCCGGCACGGAGATCGTCGAGTTCAGCCCCACGGAGATCCTCGCCGACACGATCCCCGTCGTGATGAAGAACCTGCAGGCGCGCGAAGTTGCCGGAGGCCTCGCATGAACTACAAACTCGCCTATGCGGTCGGCTTCCATCCGTGGGAGGCTCTCGCCGAGCATCGACCCTTCGCCACCACCCTCGTCGACCTCATTGCTCGCGAGGAGGACGGGCGCGAGCCGCCGTACGGGCCGGCGCTCGACATCGGCACCGGCAGCGCCGTCTGGGGCGTCGAGCTCGCCAAGCGGGGGTGGCAGGTGACCGGGATCGACCTGGTCGCGGGTGCCCTCCGCCGCGCCCGCGCGCGAATCGAGTCGGCCCGCGTCGAGATGCGTCTGGTACGCGGCGACGTCACCGCGATGCGGAAGGCCGGCACAGGCTCCGGGTTCCGCCTGCTGCTCGACACCGGCACGTTCCACGGCCTCACCGATGAGCAACGCATCGCGATGGGGAACGAGGTGAGTGCCGTCGCCAGCGCCGACGCCACGGTGATCCTCGACTGCTTCGCGCCGGGACACCGGGGCCCACTGCCCCGAGGAGCGAGCCGCGACGACGTCGAGCGCGCCTTCCCGGGGTGGCGGATCACCGACGTCGAGGTCGCGGACAGCGAGCCCGACCCGCTCGCACGGCTGTTCCGGTTCGAAGAGCGCTTCTACCGGCTACGGCGGGCGTGACCGGGGCCGGCGATCGTTGACTCGAGGGAGCGCGAACGGAATAGTCGGTCGTGCCGTGGCAGACGACGCACGCGCTCCCAGCCGCCCCTCCGTTCTGCTGCTGTGCAACCCGATCCCGCTGGGTGCGCCGCGCTACTCCGTCTGCCAGGGACTGCACCAGACCTCCGGACTCGAAGGGAACTGGGCACTCGACCTCTGCGTCGCTCCCGAACACGCTCGTCCTCGCGTGCGAGGCGGGGACGGTGACGAAGCTGTCCGGTCATCCGCCGGGCAAGGACACATGGGACGCGGCGGGAACCTTCGGCTGGAGCGTGCACTTCACGACCCCGCGCGGGTACCGCTACTTCGTCACGCATCTCGGCTCCCGCTCGGTTCGGCTGGGCGACGACGTGGTGGCAGGGACTCCGCTCGGGGCTGTCGGTGATCAGGCGTTCCGGCCTGACCACGTGCACTACGGCGTCACGTCACCCAGGTCGGAGGCGGACGCAAAGCGCCGCATCATGCAGGTCGAACGCGCACCGCGCATCGGCGCTGACATCCATCCAGGCGGGGCGACGGCCGCCGCCGCCCCGCCTCGACGGACCCGTTAGGGCTTGATGTTCTGGTTGAAGTGGAAGAGGTTGTCGGGGTCGTACTGCCGCTTGACCTCGACGAGGCGGTCGTAGTTGCCCTTGTAGTTGGCCTTGATGCGCTCCTGATCGTCCTCGGCCATGAAGTTGATATAGCCGCCCTCTTCGGAGTGCGGAGCCGTCGCGTCGTAGAAGTCGCGGACCCAGGCGATGTTGGCGTCGTTGTCCGCTGGATCGGCCCACATCCCGGCGATCACGGTGGCGAAGTTCGCGTCGCGGTAGGCGTACGCGGTCTCGTCCGCGGCGACACGATGGCAGGCGCCGTTGATCGGGTAGATGTGGACGGTCGAGCTCACGTACGGCACCTTCGGCCCGTGCTCCAGGTGGGCGGCGATGGCCTCGCTGGTGAGCTCCTTGACGAAGTTCGCCTTCCAGTAGTGCTGCATCCCGGAAGGGACGAGAGCGTCGAAGGCACTGTTGATCGCGGGATAGGGCATCACACCGACGTGCTCCGCGACGATTGGCGCCACGTCCCGGAGCGGCTTCAGCGCAGCCTCGCCCTCCTCCACCGGCCCGGACCAGCAGGTGACGAAGATCAGGAACGGCTCGCCGTGGCGATCCTCGGGAATGAACGGCAGTGGAGGTGCGATCTGCCACGCGGGGAACCCGCCGAATGCCTCCGGCGCGTCCTTGATGAACTCGTTGTAGAACGCGAGGACGTCGGCTGCATGCTCGAGCTCGAAGACCAGCGGCCCGCCGTAGACCTCCTTCACGGGGTGCAACCCGTACTCGAACGACGTGACGACGCCGAAGTTGCCACCGCCGCCGCGGATCGCCCAGAAGAGATCGTCGTTCTCGCGTTTGCTCGCGTTGACCACCTGGCCGTCCGCCGTCACGACCTCGGCCGCGATCAGGTTGTCGCACGAGAGGCCGTACCCTCGCGAGAGGTAGCCGATGCCGCCGCCGAGGGTGAGGCCTCCGATCCCGGTGGTCGAGATGATCCCGCCGGTGGTCGCGAGGCCGTGCTGGTGGGTGGCCTCGTTGAAGACGCCCCACGTGGTGCCGCCCTCCGCCTTCGCAGTTCTCGCCGAAGCGTCGACGTCGACGGACTGCATCGGTCCGAGGTCGATCACAACCGCATCGTCTGCGGTTCCGAAGCCGGGCACGCTGTGCGAGCCTCCGCGGACGGCGATCCCGAGCCCACTCTCCCGCGCGTGGTTCACGGCGGCGACGACATCGCCGACGTCCTTGGGCCTGACGATGACGCGCGGTCGCCGGTCGATCATCGCGTTGTAGACACGACGCGCCTCGTCGTAGCCGGCATCCTCTTCCGCGATCACGTCGCCGTGCACCTGATCGCGCAGGGTGCTGGTGGTTGCGATGGACATGGGTCTCCTCTCAGTGCGCGAGATGGAGCGTCGCTCGCCACGCGGTCGACCGACCGCCCGCGGGCTCCGTTCCGAGATTTCGGGCAGCCGAAGCCGGCCCTCGGCGTCTTGCCGAAAGCGGGATCCTGGTCGGGCTCGAGCCGCTCAAGTGACCCCCATCTACCCGCCACGCGCACCCTTCAAACCTCGGGCCACAGCCTGACCTCGGGCCACAGCCGCCCTCGACGGTGACGACGGGGCGCTCGACGTCGCGCTGCGGGAGGTTTGCGGGGCTCGCCCGGCGTGCTTCGGGCACCGGCACGTGCCTGGTCCGAGCCGGAAATCACAGCACTGGACGGGCCCACGCCCGAATCCCCCGGTGCCCGAGTGAGCGGAATACGTCCTCTCCACGGATCGTGCACGAGCTTGCAACCACGTTGAGTGGTGTGTAGGATCCGCCGCGTGGAAAGCGATATCGCCAACGGGGTCGGGCGACTCACGAAGCTCGGCCTCACGACCTACGAGGCGAAGGCGTATCTCGCGCTGATCCGACGGGACACCTCCACGGCGGCCCAGGTCTCGCGCCTCTCCCAGGTGCCCCGCCAGCGGATCTACGACGTCCTCTCGAGCCTCGTCGACAAGGGCCTCGCCTCGGCCCGGCCCGGCGGGGTGGTCAAGTACGGCGCGACCGCGCCCGAGCTCGCCCTGGAGCGGCTCCTCGACCGCCACCGCACCGAGCTCGCGGCCGTCGAGCGTGAGACCGGCGCGCTGATCATGGATCTCGCGCCCCAGTTCAAGGCGGGCCAGGCCGAGTCGGACCCGCTCGAGTACATCGAAGTCCTGCGCGACCGGGAGGCGATCAACGAGCGCTTCGACGAGCTGCAGGGGGCGATCGAGCACGAGATCCTCGTCTTCACGAAGCCGCCGTACGCGACGCCACCCCAGGACGAGGTCGTCGGCCTCGAGGTGACCCAGTCACACGAGGCGCGCAGTGTCTACGAGTACTCGGTCTTCGAGGATCCGGCCGTCACCGAGGGAGTGCGCCGCTTCGTCGAGGCGGGCGAGATGGCCCGCTTCGTCCCGACGCTGCCGCTCAAGCTCGTCATCATCGACGAGCGGATCGTGATGTTCGGGATGGAGGATCCCGTTGCCGGCAAGTCCGACCTCACCATCGTCGTCGTCGAGCACCCCTCGCTCGCCGCCATCCTCAAGATCGCGTTCAACGCCGTCTGGGAGCAGGGGCTGACGTTCGAGCAGGCCTACGACGAGGTAGTGACAGGGAGTCGAGCGACCGCGTGACCCGCCCGAGCCGGATTCTCGGGGGAGTCGCCGGCCTGTTTCTGCTGCTGTTGTCGTCGGCCGGAGTCGCCTCGACCGCGTCGAGCGCGGCGGCGGGGCCGGCGAAGCTGCGCGGCGACCTGACCGCACTCGTCACCGGCAGGCAGGCCCTCGACCCGCGGCTGTCCGGGTTGGCCGGCAGTAGGCCGGGCGAGATTCCCTACTTCGTCGTCCTCTCCGAGCCGAACGACGCAGCGCGCACGGTGGCCATCACCGCCCTCGGTGCACGCATTCTCCGCACCTACCGTTCCGTCGACGCCTACGCCGTCGCGTCGACGCCCGCCGTCGTCGGCCAGGTGGCGGCGCTCCCGTGGGTGAAGTGGCTGGCACCGGTCGAGATCGTGCGTGCCCTGGCCGGCCCCTCCGAACCCGTGGTCGCCCAGGACCGGGCCACGACTGCCGACATCGGCGCACCGACCCAATGGGATCAGGGCGTCACCGGCGCGGGCATTCGGATCGCGGTGCTCGACACCGGGCTCGATTCGACGCATCGCGATCTCAACGATCTCGACTTCCGCAACTGGTCGAGCTTGACTCCGGCGCCGAACAAGGTGGTCGACTCCCGGAACTTCGTCGGCGGCGTCTGCTCCCCGCTCGGCACGACAGATGGGCACGGCCACGGCACCCACGTCGCCGCCATCGCGACGGGAACGGGCGAAGGGGTACCCCTGGACTCGAGCGACAACGGCAAGTACGCGGGCATCGCCCCGGACGCCGAACTCGCAGTGGCGAAGGTCCTGACCGATGCAGGAGCAGGAGTGAACAGCGACCTCGTGGCAGCGATGGAATGGGCCGCGATGCCGGCAGATCCGTCGGCCACGGGCTGCTCCGTGGGCGCGAACATCGTCAACATGAGCATCGGCTCGGAGTCGCGGCCGACGCGCCTCAACTCCGGCAGCGACGTCGACTTCGTCAGCTACGTGCTCGATCGCCTCGCGGTGAAGTACGGCACGCTCTTCGTCGCAGCCGCCGGCAACAGCGGCCCGTTCATCGGCAGCGCACTCGAGGCACCCGGCTCGTCTGCGCAGGCATTGAGCGTTGCGGCAACGGCGAAGGATTACGACGTGAACCACGACGACACGCTGTCGGGTGACTCATGCGCCGGATGGATGCATCCTGGCTCGCCCCGGAACGATTGCCGAGACGGTGTCGGCACCCAACCGTCCTCGATCTCCTCCTTCTCCTCGCGCGGCCCCTCGGGTGACGTCTGGCTGCGGCCCGACCTTGCCGCACCCGGCTACAACATCGTCTCCGCCCAGGCGGCGAGCGGGACGGCGCTCGCCGGGAACGACCTAGCCCTCAACACACGGGCCGATCCCCTCTACGCGACCGCGACCGGCACGTCGATGGCCGCCCCTGCCACGGCAGGAAGCGCAGCTCTCATCCTGCAGGCGTATCGGCTGAAGTACGGCGCGCTCCCCGAAGGCGCCTCGGGGGTCGAGGGTCTGAAGGCGCCCGCGTACGCCCTCCTTCGCGCGGCGATGATGAACACGGCCACGTCCGACCTGTACGAGTCACGCTGGATCCTCACAACCGACGCGCGCACGCGGCTCGCCTGCCCACCGGAAATCGATCCACTCAACTTCTTCTGCCCGTTCGCCGCGATCATCACCGACGCGGTGCGCGACTCGCTGGGCTCGCTGACCTTGTACGAGGTGCGAAACCGCGCCGCCGACCCGTACGTCGGCCCGCTCGCCGAGGGCGCCGGCAAGCTCGACATCGGCCGCAGCATCGACGCACTGCGCGACGGGGTCGTCATCTACAGCGCCGCCACGGATGCCGGCGCCGACTCCGGGACCGGGCATCGCGACTTCCAGGGCAGCTGGCAGGTCGGCGCGATCGCGGCCGGCACGACGCAGGCGACGCGCTTCGTCCTGCACGCCGCTCCGGACGCAGCCGGTTCCGTCGATGCCGGTTTTGCCGCCGTTGCAGCGCCGCCGTCCGACGGAAGCCACGCCGTCCCACTTGGTTGGCTCTCCCTGCCGGCGGCCGCGACGGTGAAGAAGGGCGAAGACGCGCTCGTCGACTTCCGGATCACGATCCCGGCCGACGCACCCGCCGGCACGTACACGAGCTCGATCATCGTCACCCTGTCGAACGGGCACGTTCTGCACGTCCCGGTGTTCGTCTCGGTCGCTCTCCACGATCGCAACGGAGCCGAAGGCAACACGCCAGGCCCGCAGGCGGGGATCACCTCCGAGCGCGACGTGTTCGCGAAGGACGACACGAACTGGCCGTCGGCCGTGGGCACGCCGGGTACGGGTGCCAATGCAGACTGGCTCGTGTATCCGCTCGACCTCGGCAGCGGACTCGACGAGGCGCGCCTGACAGTCTCGGATACGGCTGCGGGCGACGAGACGTACGACCTCTATCTGTACGACTCGAGATTCGACCTGATCGCAAGCACACATCCATTCGCCGCCCCGGGTGTCACGAACGACAATGCGAACGACGCCCGGGGCCCGGGCGCGCAGTCGTTGAGCCTCACCTCCCCCGCCTCCGGCCGCTACTACGTCGCCGTCAACCGCGCCAGGATCGGCGGCGCAACGACAGGCGACTTCGGGTCGTTCGCCCTCACGCTCGACGAGATCGGGAAGTCGGACGTGGCCGTCACGCTGACGGACGCTCCGGACCCCGTGGCCGTCGGCGGCACGCTCACCTACACGGCGACGGTCGCGAACACCGGCCCTCATGCGGCCACGGACGTCGTGCTCACCGATCCGATTCCCTCCGGCGCGACCCTCGTCTCGACCACGGCCAGCCAGGGCAGCTGCGCGTCCGGCGCGACCGTGACCTGCAGCCTCGGAGCGATCACGAGTGGCGCGAGCGCCACCGTGACCGTCACGGTCTCGCCGACCGCCACGGGTCAGCTCACGAATACCGTCTCGGTCGCCATGGCCGAGACCGACACGAACCTCGCGAACAACACGGCGAGCGCGACGACGACGGTCGAACCGGCACCGCCCGCGCCCGACCTGTCGGTCACCCAGACCGATGCCCCGGACCCGGTCCGCAAGGGCAAGTATCTGACCTACACGATCACGGTCCGGAGCACGGGCTTGACGTCCGGCGGCGTGACGCTGACCGACGCGCTGCCCGCGAAGACCGACTTCAAGTTGTCGACGACGTCGCAAGGGACATGTGACAAGAAGCCGTCGAAAGCGGGAGTGCTCACGTGCAACCTCGGCGACGTGGCCGCGGGGGAAACGGTGACCGTGACGATCGTGCTGAAGCCGCAGGAAGTCGGAACGATCACGAACTCCGTCACCGTTGCCTCTACCTCGGCCGACGACCCCGATCGCGCGAACAACACGTCGACCGAGACGACCGACGTCACCCCGTAGGAGCGGGCGGGCCGAGGCCGACGGTCGATGACCCTGCGCAACCGCGCCACCCCGCTCGGCGATCTCGTCGCCGACCCGGCACGCGGGCTCGTCTACGGCAACCGTGGCTGCCTGCACGATGCGGGCGGAGCGATCCGGAGGCGCTACTCGGGCAAGCGGTGGATCGCGTGCAGGCTCGAGTTCCGCGACTGGAAGCGCGAGGCGTTGCTGCAGCCGGGCAGGTTCACCGAGCTCTTCTTCCTCGACGAGGCGACTGCCTTCGCGGCCGGCCACCGCCCGTGCGCCCTGTGCCGTCACGACGACTACCGAAACTTTGTGACACTCTGGCACGAGCTCCACGCGGACGACGTCGGCGCCGACGCGATCGACACAAGGCTCCACGCCGAGCGGGTGGAGCCGGGAAGCCGCACCCAGAGACTGCACGCAGCCCCGTCCGCGGCGCTCCCCGACGGCGCGTTCGTCCTGCACGAGAACGCCGCGCACGTCGTCCACCGCGACCGGCTTCGACGCTGGACGCCCGCCGGCTACGAGGCGCCGGTCCGCCGCCCTCGGGGGCCTGCCACGGTGATCACGCCCCCCTCGCTCCTCGCACTGCTCGCCTCGGGCTGGCAGGGAGTCGTGCCGTTCCTGCACCCCTCTGCCGAGATCGCGACCGTCTGACTATCCGCGCGACAGGCCGTGGGCGCTGAGCCAGGCGCCGACGGTCGAGAACAGGCCCGGCGCGAACGTGTCCGAGCGGAGCATCTCCGACGTGAGGCCGGTCGCCGTTTCGACGAGAGCGTGGTTCCCACGCGGGAACGTCTCGATCGTGAAATCGCGACCGGGGTCGGCGGCGATCGGGGCGAGCCGTTGTGCCGAGAGTCGCGACGGGATGAAGCTGTCCTTGCCTCCGTACAGCCACAGGACCGGGAGCTTCAACCTCACGACCGACGGAATCGGGTCGACGCCACCCGGGCCGCGCTTCAGGACCTGCGCATCGATCGCGTCCTCCGAGAGCGTCGCCCGGCGCTCACCCTGGCCCGCGAGATCCTGATAGACGTCGTTCTCGTCCGCGGTCACGGCGGGGCCGGAAAACAGAACGAGAAAGCGGATCACCGGCGCGCGTTCGGCGGCGAGCGGCGCGACCCAGCCGGCCTGACTGTGACCGGCGAGCCCGACCCGATTTCGATCGATCTCCGGCTGCGTGGCAAGGAAGCGTGCGGCTGCGGCCGCATCACGCGCCAGTACGTCGATCGTCCCCGACGTCGGCGACTCGCCGGGAAAGGAGCCACCTGACTGCCCGACCCCGCGCTTGTCGTAGACGAGCACTGCGATCCCGTGGCTCAGGAGGAGGGCGGAGAGATCGGGAAGGTAGGCTCGCTCCGTTCGCCCGGAGCCGTGGACGAAGGCGACCGCGGCGCGCTTGCCTGCTCCCGGGGGAGCGACAGCGTTCCCGCCAGCGTGACCGGGCCGCTCTTGAACCTGACCTCGAACTGACGGACGACCTGCCGCTTCGCCGCCCGCCCGTCGATCCGCGCGTCCACGGCGCCGAACCTCGCCTTTCCCGAGGCCGGCGACCTCGTGGCGAAACCCGATCCGATCACGAACGACGAGCCCGAGGGGTAGAGCGCGCGGACCCGGCCGCTCTCGAGGTACACGAGGCGCGCCGGCCCGTAGGGATCGTCGACGACGGCTTGCGTCCCGGCGACTCCTCCGTAGAGACCGCGAGCTTCGAGTCCCGCGGCGGTGCCCGGGCGGGCAGCGAAGGTCCCGCGCAGGGAGCCCTGGCTCACCGTGCCCCGCAGCCGTCCCCCCGCAATCTCGCCGACGAAGACGAGGGCGGCCGGCCGCCCGGGAAGCGCGAACGTGAGCCTGGCGCCTGAGGTTGCGAGCGGCACGGACTGCAGCTCTGCGTGCCCGGGGCCGAGGGCGACGAGCACGCGGTCACCTTTCAACGTGAGCGCGAGGGCGTCCGGCCCTCCGAGCAGATAGGTACCGACCCACGTGCCCGCCGGCGCGCGACCTCCCGCCGGCGCGCCGGACACCGCCACCAGAACGAGGAGGATCCCGACCCCACCCAGCAACCGCTTCATCCGCTCTCCCTGGTAAATACTGCGTTGACGCAGTAAATCTAGCGGCCCCAGATCGAGAATGCAACGAGGCGGCAACATGGCGAACAGACAGCTCTTCCTCAAGGCCGGGACGACGGCGCAGCTCGTCGGGCGCATCGTCGAGGCGCACCTCGAGCCGGTCGGGATTCCGGGCTATCTCCTCGCCCTCGTCACCCACGTTCGTGACCTCGCTCCCGTCAGCCCGACGCAGATCGCGAGAGCTTCGGGAATGCCACCGACGACGCTGCGTGACAACGTGCAGCGTCTCGTCGACCGCCGGCTCGTGCGGCGGGTGAGGAACCCCGACGACGGACGCTCGTACCTCCTCGTACCGACGCGCAGGGGGAACGAGGTCGTGCGGGCGGCAGATCCTGCTCTGCTCCGGGCGTACCTGGAGCTCGAGCGCCTCCTGCCGCAGCCGCTCCAGGAGTACGAGGCGATCCTGGACGATCTCAACGATGCACTGGCGTTGCTCGCGGCTCGCAGTACGGCCGCCGACTACTCTGACGTCATGACGTTTCGCGTTGTCCGGCCTGCCGAGCTCGCGTGGATCACGCGCCCTCACGAAGCGGGCGAACCCGCCCGCCACGTCGCCGAACTGAGCGACCTCGCCGGGTTCGCCCACACGAGGGCCAACCTCTGGCGTTACGAACCCGGAGCCGCCGGTCGCCGGCACCGCCACCCGATCCAGGAGGAGACGTTCGTCGTCCTCGCCGGAACGCTGTCGATGTACGTCGGCGAACCGGCGGAGCGCCACGACGTCGCCACCGGTGAGCTGATCCACGTCCCGCCGGGGACGCCGCTCCAGTCGGTCAACCACGGGGACGTCGACCTCGTCGTCTACGCGTACGGCACCCCGCCGGAGCACGAGCACGCCGAGCTGCTCGATCCGGTCGTCTAGGCCGCCCGGCCGGAGACCACCGCATCGCAGTCTTGTTCACGATGTCGTAAGGGTCGCGAAAGCTCAGCGCAAGAACTGCCTCGTACCGTCGTTCTGCAACGACACAACGACGAAGGAGGCGCACGTGAAGAGGGTCATACTGCTCGGGCTGGTCGCCCTGGCCACCGCTGCATTGATGGTCGGGACGGCGTCGGCAGACGGCGACCGGGGGATCGATCGAGACGACCGAGACGACGGGGGAGCACACACCTGGCGGATCACGATCACGAACCTGACTCCTCCGATCGCGAACGGGCCGGGCTCCCAGCCGCTGTCACCACCGCTCTTCGTCGTCCACTCCAAGAAGGCCGTGGTCTGGAGCGTCGGCGAGATCGCCAGTCACGGCCTCGCCGCGATCGCCGAGGATGCGAACAACGGGCCGCTCGAGTCGGCCCTGCCGCTACTCCGGGGCGTGAAGTCCGCCACCACCACGACGCCTGACGGGAACCCACAGGGACCGATTCCGTCAGGGGCGACACGGGCGTACACCGTCGAGACCTCCGGCGAGTTCAAGCGGCTCTCGGTGCTGACGATGCTCGTCAACACGAACGACGGCTTCACCGGGCTCGACGCGGTCCAGCTACGCGGCAAGGGATCGACGTACGAGGCGATGGCGTACGACGCCGGGAGCGAGAACAACAACCAGCTCAAGGCATTCATACCGGGCCCGTGCTGCGGCAATCCGTTCAAGCGTGATCCCGAGGGTGCCCTCATTCGCCACCACGAAGGAATCGTCCCGGGGGTGGGCGAGCTCGGCGCGCAATACGACTGGGACGGTGCGGTCGCCCGCATCGTCATCGAGCGAACCTCGTAAGGCAGGAAGCACGGCGGGCGAGGGGACATCGTCCCTCGCCCGCCGACGTCAGGAACGCTCGAGGGCCTCGACGACGGCCGCGATGTCCGCCCGCCAGACGTGCTCGGGCGTCGGTGGCAGGACGTCGTCCCAGACCGCGGCGAAGCTCCCGATCAGCTGCGGCAGCCGCGCCGGCCTCGCCATGAACCACCAGTGCAGGTGCTCGCCGCCGTCACCCCAGCGACAGACGTGGACGCGTCCGATCTCGCCGATGGAGCGGATCGCGCGCTCGACCCTCGCGATCATCAGCCCGAGCTCGGAGGCGAGCTCGTCGGGCAGATCGCCCGGCTCGGCGTGGTGCGAGCGCGGCTCGAGCAGGAGGATGACCGGGAGCCCGGTCGGCTCGGGAAGCGGACGGAGACGCCAGTGCTCGTCGACCCATACGTATTCACCGTCGGGCGCGCTGCAGCGATCACAGTCGGTGCCATCCACGCCGCGACGCGGCGCTTCACGCTCGACCGGTGGCTGCAGCGCTCGCGGCCGCAGCTCGCCCTCGAACGGGAACGTCTCCCACGTCTCCACGGCCGGCATCCGCAGAGAAGCGGCGGCGCGGGCGTGGAGCTCCTCCGGTGTCTCCGGCATGAAAGGCCAATGCTAACGTCGATGCTCGCATGCGCACACGCCTCGTCACCCCGTTTCGCAACGCCGTCGTCCTGCTCGCGTCGTTCTTCCTGCTCGCGGTCGGCTGAACGGTCGCCCGCGCCCCCGGGAGGGGCGCCCGCGAAGCGGTCGTCGCCGGCGGTGCGTGCCGCCGCAGGCTGCCCGACCAGCCGCGTGCAGGTGCGCCGGCTGCGGTCAGCGCAGACGAGCAGTGATGACGCGCGTGAGCTTCAGCTCGCCGTGCGTGCTCTTGATGCTCGTGTAGCCGGCTTCGCGTAGCAACGGCGAGATCCGCTTGAACTCGGACGCGACGATCTCGATCAGGAGCCAGCCGCTCGGACGCAGCCAGTCGCGCCCCTCGTCGACGACGCGGCGAACGAGACCGAGACCGTCCTTCGACCGGTCGGTGAGCGTGTGGTTCGGCTCGAAGCGCGCGATCTCGACCGGAAGATCCGAGACCTCGCCCCGCGGCACGTACGGGGGGTGGATCGTGATCACGTCCACGTTGCCCCGCAATCGCTTCGGCAACGCGTCGAACATGTCGCTTTGCAGAAAGGTGACGTTGCGGACGCGGAGCCGCTTCGCGTTCGCCTTCCCCTGGTTCACCGCCTTGCGGGAGATGTCGAGCCCGTAGACCGTCGCCTTGGGGACGGCTCTGGCAGTGCCGATCGGGACCGGCCCGATTCCGGTCGCAAGGTCGACGTGAACGGGCTTGCGTCGCCCGCGCAGCCGCTTGATCGCCTGCTCGGCGAGGAACTCCGTGGTCAAGCGTGGAACGAAGGCACCCGACTTCAGGTGCAGACGGAAGTCGAGGAAGTCGACCCAGCCGATGATGAACGCCATCGGCTCACCGGTGACGCGCCTCTCGACGAGCTTGTGAAATTTGCGCTCGATCTGCGCCGGCACGTCGTCGTCGAGGTACGGCTCGCGCCCCCACGCGTGGACGAGCAGGTCCCACGCCTGATCCTCCTCGTCGCCCTGCCAGCCGAACCGCTCGTTGACGGCGACGAGGGTGCGCTTGGCCTTCTTGGTCAGCTTGTCCGCGTCCATGACCGCAAAGGGGTATCACAAGCCGTCTGGGCGAGCGCACGGCACCTCGCCCGCCGTGCGGCGCCGAAACCGGCCGGCTACGTGCCTTCGAGTGTCGAGTCGAGCACGGCTCGCATCGGGTGGGGATTCGCGTCGAGCACGTTCCCCTTCAGCTCCGCCTCGGAGTGATAGCTCGCGAGAACGCCGAACCCGAGCCGCCAGAGGTTGCCCGACGCCTCGTCGGGCCGGGTGCCGACGACGAGGTTGTGCTCGATGTGGCACATCGATGAGTCGTTGCAGAAGATGCCGATGCCGAGCGCGTCGCGCACCTCGTTGTGCTCGATCATCCCCATGGACATCTCGGTCATCGAGATGGCGCGAAGCGTCGTGCGGCTGACGCGGTTGTGCGCGATCCTCGCCGTCGTGAAGTGCGTGACGATCCCCTCCTGGCCGCCGACCACCGTGCAGCCGACGACGCTGCTCGGCTCGCGATGGAAGCCGTACGAGATGTCGATTCCCTGGCCGTACTCTCGACCGATGCTGTCGACGGAGCACCCGAGGATCGCGACGGACGAGCGACGGATGTGGATGCCGTCCATCGCGGCACCCGACACCGAGACGTTCTCGAGCCGGAGGTTCTCGACGTCGTCGGCCTCGATGCCGTTCTCGCCGCCGATCACCGTGACGTCCCTGATCGTGACCCCGCTCGCCTGCACGACGATGCCTCCCCGCACGATCGCGCCCGGCGCGCCCTGCAGCACCTGGCGCTCGGTGATCACGAGCGGCCCTTCGTGGACGCCCGCCGCGAGGTGGACGGTCGGGGGCAGCCGCACCCAGGCGAGGCCGGCGCCACCGGCGAGGGTGACGAGGACAACGACCACGGCGAGCAGGCCGGCCGCACCGAGCTCGCCGCCGTCCTCTCCGTACGTCAGGGAGAGGAGCGGGAAACCCGCGTGCCCGAGCAGCTGGGCGACGAGCCAGCCGGAGGCGAAGACGGCCACTGCAGGCCAGAGCGGTGCCTCGATGCCGATCACGCGCACGAGCACCATCAGGACGGCGAGCTCGAGCAACCCGAGAGGAAACGCGACCCAACCCGGCTGGTAGTCGAGCAGGCGGTGATACAGATTGGCGTCGAGCGCGACGCCGACCGCCGCCATCAGGGCTGCGAGCTCGACCGGCCACCACTGCCGCGTCAGCACGCCGAGGACGCAGGCGCCGACGAGCACCGGCAGGAGCGACGCCAGGCGCGACTCCAGTCGTCCCCTCAGCGTGTAGGACACGCCCGCACTCTCCTCGCAAAGCGCCGGGCGGCGTACTTCGCACCGGCGAGGGTGTCCGCCGCCGGGAACGCCCATTGACCGTGCGCTCCCGCGACGGCGAGCGTCCTCGTCGCGTCGGTCAGCGGCGCCACGGTCGAATCGGGGTCGAGCACGAGCCAGCGATCCGCCGTCTCGAGGTCGTGGTCGCTCACGAGTTGCGCGAGCAACGGGTCGCTCTGGAACCCGCGCCTGAAGCCGGTGGCGCAGATGACCTGAGCGGAGCCGTTCACGGACGACTCGATCCTGAACCTGCCCTCGGCCGCGGCGCGCGCGAGTGGCTCGTCGAAGCGGGCGCCCGGCGGATACGACGGTGCCAGGAGCGTCCTCAGACGCGCCGCGCGCTCACCCGCCGCGAGCCGCTGGAAGCCGGCGAGCCCACGTCGCGAGAAGTACGGGCGCGGCACGTTGAGCGGCGTTCGCACGGGCTCCCGCCGCCGCACGGACACGACCTCGGCACCGGCTCCGAGCGCGTTCAGCCACTCCGTTGCGGCAGCAAGTCCGGCGCCGACGACCGTCACCGTGGCCGCGTAGTCGTGCGGCTCGTAGGCGTGCACGACCCGAGGATCCGATCGCAACTCGTCGGGCAGGTTCGAGCCCCGGGTGGCCGAGCGCCAGCAGGACGTGAGGGAAGGCGCCGTGGCCGTCGAGCTCGAAGCCGTCGTCGGTGGCCGAGACCCGTGCGATCCGGGAGAGCACGACGCGGTCGTCCCATCCGCTCGTCTCGCGCAACCGCTCGACGTGTGCGAGGAACTCCCCGACGCTCGGGTGATAACGGTCGAACGCGGACGCGACGAGCGGGGCGGGAGAAAGGCGCTGCAGCGCCGCGCGAACGGCAAGGCCGGGGAACGACGTCGGCAGACAATGGCCGTCGCTCTCCGAACGCATCCATTGCTGGCGGATCGCCGCCGCGCGCGGGCGCCAGGCGTCGGTCGGATCGGCATCCGTTCCGAAGACGGCGATATCCGTCGCCGCGATGCCCGCACGCCGCAGCGCCAGGTAGCCGCAGAACCCGGCCAGCCCAGAGCCGACGACGGCGATCATTTCACCGAGCCCGCGAGCAGTCCTTGCACGAAGTAGCGCTGGAAGGCGAAGAACACGATCAGCGGAATGATCAAGGAGATGAACGATGCCGGCGCGATGAGATCGATGTTGGCGCCGAACTGGCGCAGCTGGGAGAAGATCGCGACCGTGATCGGCTGGGTGTTCCGGCCGAACGTGAGCGCCACGATGAGGTCGTTCCAGGTCCAGAGGAACTGGAAGATTGCAAGCGAGGCGATCGCGGGCAGGCCGAGCGGCAGGATGAGCCGGACGAAGATCTTGATCTCCGAGGCGCCGTCGATCCGTGCCGCCTCCATCAGGTCGCGCGGAATCCCGATGAAGAAGTTCCGCAGCAGGAAGATCGCGAACGGAAGTCCGAAGGCGGTGTGGAAGAGCACGATCCCGAAGACGGTGTCGAAGAGCCCGAGCGTGTTGTAGAGCGAGAAGATCGGGATCAGAGCCATCTGCAGTGGGACGACGAGCATCGCGATGACCGCGATGAAGATCCAGTCGCGACCGGGGAACTCGAGCCAGGCGAAGGCGTACCCGGCGAGCGCCGCGACGATGATCGGGAGAACCGTTCCTCCTACGGCGATCAGCATCGTCGTGAACAGCGAGGACATGATCGTTCCGTCCTCGAAGAGCTTCTGGTAGTTGTCGAAGGTGAGCATGCTCGGCTCCGTGACGAATCTCCACCAGCCGCCGTTGTTGAAGTCACTCGGCGTGAGCAGGGAGGTGATGAAGAGCCCGAAGGTGGGAACGAGCCACAGCAGTCCGACGACGGCGAGGAACACCTGGACGGGCGCCTTGCGCAGGATGCGCACCAGCCTCGACGAGGACCGCTCCGAGGCCGCCGTCACGTCACCGACCGGGTTCTCGACGACGGATGTCATCAGACCTCCCTCCGGAAGCGACGGACGTTGAGGAGCAGGATCGGGATCACGAGCAGGAAGATGAACACGGCGATCGCCGACCCGAGCCCGAAGTCGTTCGCCCCCGAGAACGCGGTACGCCACATCGCGAGGGCGAGCACGCTGGCGTCGTCCTGCACCGACCCGGGCGCGATCGCGATCACGATGTCGAAGATCTTGAGCACGTTGATGAGCATCGTGATGAAGACGACGCTCAGGACCGGAGCGAGGAGCGGAGCGGTGACGCGCCGGAAGACCTGCCACTCCGTCGCTCCGTCAGTCCGCGCGGCCTCGAGGACGTCTCGTGGGATCGCTGCGAGCCCCGCGGCGATGACGACCATCGCGAAACCGGCCCAGATCCACATGTAGGCGATCATGATCGCGGGCGTGATCAGCTTCGATCCCAGCCACGAGACACCGCGAAACGGCGTCACGAAGGTCGCCGGGCCGACGGCGACGACGTAGTCCCCCGGTTGCAGGTCGGGGAACGCGAACGACCCGTCGGCGTCGGTCTTCGTCGTCGCGCTCACGGCCTGCTGGGTGTCCCGGAGCTCGACGGTGATGTTGGGAAGACCGACTTCACCCTCGTCGACCGTGCCCGCGGTGCCGCCGCCACCCGGCTTGAAGTCCCGCCAGACGACGCCGTTGATGCCGCCCTGAAGCGGCTCGGGTGTGACGGCCGGCTGCGCGTCTGCGGGGATGTCGGCGCTCCTCACGGCCGTGAGGCCCAGGTCGACCGTCTCGCCGGGAGAAACCGTCGCCGCCGTCGCGAACCCTTTACCGGTCGAACCGGTGAGGGCGTCGGAGGAGGGCCTCGCCGTCGTCAGCGCCCCTGGCTCGGCGAACACGCTCCGCACGGACTCGATCCCCGCGTTGACGGCGCCGCGATCCGGATCCTGGATGTACATGATCCGCCAGGTGATTCCCGCCGCGAAGGCGGAGATCGCCATCGGCATGAACACCGCGGTCTTGAACGCGACCGCCCAGCCGACCCGCTCCGTCAGGACGGCGAAGACGATCCCGAAGGCCGTCACCGTGGCGGGCACCACGAGCACCCAGATGAAGTTGTTCTTGATCGCCGTGACGAGCAGGTCGCTCGTGAACAGCGCCTCGTAGTTGTCGAACCAGACGAAGCTGTCGCCGGAGCGATCGAAGAAACTGCGGATGATGGTGGAGACGGTCGGATAGACGACCCAGACACCCAGCAGGATCAGTGCCGGGGCGAGGAATCCCAGCGCGAGCAGGTGGCCGCGAAGCCGCCGGCGTCCGGGCAGCGCCGGGGGATCCGTCTCGAGCGACGGCTCCCCCGTTATCGCGCTACCCGTGGACATCTACGAGCCGAACGCCTGCGACGCGGAATCCTCCATCTGCTGGGTGATCCCGTCGATGTCGGTCGGGTTCTGGACGAAGTCCTGGAACTGCTTGAACAGTCCCTGACCCACGGTGCCGCCGAACGCCGACGGCTGGAGATCCGAGAGGTCGAACCGGAACACCTCGGCATCCGCGAGCGCACCGGCCGTCGTCTTGGTGATCTCGTCCGGATAGAGGTCCTTGTCGATGTTCTGGTTGAGCGACGCGAAACCGCCCTTCTCCGCCCAGACGCCCGCCGCCTCGGGGGTGGCGAGATACGTGACGAAGGCCTGGACGGCCGGGTTGTCGCGGAAGGTGACGACGAAGTCCCCACCACCGACGACCGAGACCGGGGAGTCGTTGATGGACGGGAACGCGAATGCGTTGAACCCCGAGTCGGGTTCGGCCGTCGTCGAGTCCTTGATCACGCCGGCGACGAAGTCGCCTTCCGACACCATCGCCGCCTTCGGCGGATCCGCGAACACCTGCGTGACCGAGGTCGGGAAGTCGGTCTGCAGGGCACCACTCGTGCCGCCCGCGATGTTGTTCGTGTCGCCGACGATCTTCGCCATCTCGGCGAGAGCGTCCTTGACGGACTGGTCCGTCCAGGGGATCTCGTGCTTCGCGAGCTGGTCGTACATGTCGGCGCCTGCCGTACGCAGGTAGATGTTCTCGAACAGGTCGGTGAGCGTCCAACCGTCGGCTCCGCCGATCGACCAGGCCGGAACGCCGGAGTCGCTGACCGTCGTCGCAGCCGCGAGGAGGTCGTCCCACGTCGTCGGAACGTCGACTCCAGCGTCGGAGAGAACGGGCACGTTGTACCAGACGAGCGACTTGTTGGCCGCCTTGAAGAGGAAGCCGTACAGCGTTCCGGTCACCTCGCCGAGTGCCACGACCGAGGGACTGAAGTTCGCCTCGATGTCGGTGCGTGCGAACTCGATCGACTGGAGCGCGTTCTTGCCGACGAGGTCGTTCAGGAGGCCGGGCTGCGGCAGGACCGCGACGTCCGGCGGGTTGCCACCCTCGACGGCCGTCGAGAGCTGCGTCGGCAACTGGTCGCCGGCCGACGTGTAGCTGACGGTCACGTTCGGGTAGTTCTCGGTGAAGGCGTCGATGACGGCCTGGAAGGCCTCCTGTTCCGGCCCGCTCCAGACGGCCGTCACCGAGATCGTGCCGCTGATGTCGCTGCTTCCGCTCGACCCGTTGTCACTGCCACCGCATCCCGCGGCCACGAGCGCAAGCGCCGCCACGAGCGCGGCTAGACCTGCATGTCTCCGTCGCATGTTCACTGCCCCTCTCACTACGTTGTCGATGTCTGTTGGTCGTGGATTCCGAGTCCTGTCTCCGGATCGAAGAAATGCAGCGCCGTCGTGTCGACGCTCGCGTCGAATGCCTCTCCGACGCGCACGCGGGAGCGGGGCCCGAACCGCCCCACGACGGTTGCGCCGCGGTCACCGTCTCCCGCCGCAGGTGCCTCGGCTCCCGCGTCGCTCGCCAGTTCCCGCACCTCGTCGGTTACGGCTTGGCGGGCGTCGACCTCGAAGTGCACGATCACGTCCGAGCCGAGCGACTCCCGCAGCCTCGTCGTGCCGCGCAGCGTCGGCTGCTCGGGCGCGCCGAGAGCGGCGTCCTCGAGGTCCTCGGGACGGATCCCGACGATCAGTGGCCGGCCCTCGAAGGCCTTCAGCGCCGGTCTGCGTTGCAGCGTCTCGGGGGGAATGGGCAGGCGCTGGCTTCCGAGGACGACCTGGAGTGCGCCCTCGTGCTGCGCGAGTGTGCCCTCGAGCATGTTCATCGCCGGGCTGCCGATGAACCCTCCGACGAAGAGGTTGACGGGATTGTCGTAGAGCGTCTGTGGGTGGGCCACCTGCTGCAGGCGTCCCTTGCGCATCACGGCAACGCGGTCGCCGAGCGTCATCGCCTCGACCTGGTCGTGGGTCACGTAGATCGTCGTCACACCGAGCGAGCGCTGGAGCTCGCTGATCTCCGCCCGCATCTGCACGCGCAGCTTGGCGTCGAGATTCGAGAGCGGCTCGTCCATCAGGAAGGCCGCAGGCTCACGCACGATCGCGCGACCCATCGCGACGCGCTGCCGTTGCCCGCCGGAGAGCGCCCGCGGCTTGCGCTTCAGCAGCTCTTCGAGACCGAGCAACCGTGCCGCCTTCTGGACGAGTGGATCGATCTCGTCCTTGGGCGTGCCACGCAGCTTGAGGCTGAACGCGATGTTGTCATAGACGTTGAGGTGGGGATAGAGCGCATAGCTCTGGAACACCATGGCGATGTCGCGGTCGCGTGACGGAACGTGGTTGACGACACGGTCGCCGATGCGCGCGACGCCTTCGGTGATGTCCTCGAGGCCGGCCACCATCCGCAGCGCGGTCGTCTTGCCGCAGCCGGACGGCCCGACGAGGACGACGAACTCACCATCCTCGATCTCCAGGCTGAGCTCCTGGACGGCTGATGTCCCATCCGGATAGGTCTTGCCGATCCGGTCGAGCGTCACGCTGGCCACGAGGTGTGGCCTCCTCTCTGCCGAGGGACGCGGGGGGTACCTGAGGTACCTCACGTGCGGGAGAACAACATTAGCAGCTTATATGCTTTGGCGCCAGCCGGATGCGACACGTGACCGAAAGCCCCCGGGAACCCGGATCTGCGCTAGGAGGTGGCGCCCGAGGCGCCGACGGCGGCGGCGAGCCGGGCCCGCTCCTGCCCGAGCTCGGAAAACGCCTTCTGCAGCCGCTCCGCGCCTTTCGGGGTGAGATGGAGGTACTGGCGCCGGGCATCACGGACGTCTCCCCGGCGGGTGACGAGACCCGCGCGCTCCGCGCCGGCGACGAGCTGCGTGACGCTGCTCTGCGTCGTCTGCAGGGAGCGCACGAGCGAGGTCACCGTGGCGGCGACGCCCTCGTCCTCGGCGACCTTCAGCAACAGGAGCAGCACGTACCGCTGGGAGGTGAGTCCGTGCCGGCTCGTGATCTCGTCCGTCTGCCGCGCAAACGACCGCAACGCAACACGAACGGTCGCCGCGTCGGCGTAGCTGGCCCGGGTTGTGCGTCTACCTGCCATTTGTAGATTCAACCACCTCGCACTCGAGGCGGGTACATTAGGAATGAATCTATCCTAGCGCAGAATCACGTGAACGTGATCACACTGCGGATCCCGTCCTGGGCCTCCATCAACTCGAAGCCGTGGTTGACCTCGTCGAGCGTGAGCCGGTGTGAGAGGAGGGCCGCGACGTCGATCTCCCCCGCGAGCCAGCGGTCGACGAGCAGTGGGACCTGCGTTCGTCCCTTGACGCCGCCGAACGAGGAGCCCGTGACGCGACGGCCGGTGATGAGGAAGCGGGGGACCACCTCGAGCACGTCGCCCTTACCGGCCACACCGCACATCGTCGCGAGCCCCCACGCCTCCCTCGCCGACTCGACCGCCTGCCGCATGACGGAGACGAGGCCGGTCGCCTCGAAGGTGTAGTCGGCGCCGAAGCCGTCCGTCTCCGCGCGAATCCAGTCGACGATGCCTTCCCCGGCGGCGCGGGTGTCGGTGGCGCCGTGATGCCGCGCCTGCGCGAGCCGTTGCTCGGAGAGATCGACCGCGATGATCCGTGCCGCTCCCGCCAGACGGCACCCGATGACGGCGCCGAGACCGACGAGGCCGCAGCCGAAGACGACGCACGTCGAGCCGGGCTCGACCTTCGCGGTGTAGAGCGCCGCGCCGATTCCGGTCGAGAGCCCGCAGGCAAAGGGCGCACAGCCGTCGAGTGGGGCTTCCGGATTCACCTTCGCGAGGGCGATCTCCGGCATGACCGTGTACTCCGCGAACGTCGACGTCCCCATGAAGTGCCTGAGCGGCTCGCCCCCTCGCGCGAGCCGAGCCGTCCCGTCCGGGAGATAACCGAGTCCCTGCTGATCCCGGATGGCGATGCAGCGGTTCGTGCGGTCGCTTTTGCAGTGCACGCAGGTCCCGCATTCGGGTGCGAACAGCGTGATCACGTGATCGCCCGGCGCGACGAGCGAGACGCCGTCGCCGACGCGCTCGACGACGCCCGCGCCCTCATGGCCGAGCACACACGGCGCGTAACCGGTCGGGTCGGCGCCCGAGGCCGTGTAGAGGTCGGTGTGACAGACGCCGCAGGCGGCGAGCCGAACGAGAACCTCCCCCGCCTTCGGCTCGGCGAGATCGACCTCCTGGACGACGAGGGGTTGCCCGAACTCCTCGAGCACGGCGGCGCGGATCCTCATCTGAGCGAGCCTAGTGAAAATCAGTCAGGGAGCGACGTCGCCGCCGTCACCCGTTCACGGCCTGAAGCGTCGGACGTCGCGGCCGTTCCAGCTCGGGACCCACGCCTCGCCCGCGATCGCGGTGACGACGAACGGGCCGGTGCCCGCCTTGACGTAGGCCGTCACCGTATTCGAGACGGGATCGACGATCGCGATCCGGTTGCGCTGCACCTGCGGCACCCAGAGGACGGCCGGCGACGACGTCCGGATCGCCGAGCGGGCCGTCGATGAGGATCGTGGCCACGACGGCGTTCGTCTCGGGATCGATGCGCGCGACCCCTGCTGTCGTCGTCACCCACACCGCGTCGGCGGATGCCGCTGTCCACCCGCCTCTCGTCACCGGAATCCTCGCCACGACGGCGTTCGTCTTCGGATCGATGCGGATCACGTCGAAGCTGCCAGCGCTCCACACCGATCCGAAGGCTCCGACGACGCCGGTCGCCCCCGGCAGCGCGAGGCGCTTGACGACGCGGTTCCGGGCCGGATCGATCCGCTCCAGCTTGCCGCCGTCGAAGGTCGTCACCCAGGCGGCCCCGTACGCGAACGTCACGTCGTACGGCGAGAAGCCGACCTTGACGGCTGCGACCCGCTTGCCCGTCTTCACCGAGACGCGGCTGACCGTGTTCGACGACGTGTCCTCGACCCAGAGCGAGCCCGCGCCGTACGCGAGCCCGCAGGAGCCGTCGCCGATCCGCGTGCGGCCGACGACCTTGTTGCGTCGTGGATCGATCTTGAGCAGGTAGGGCGCCGCGTAGGTGCTCACCCAGACGAACCTGCCCCCGGCCGCGGCGGCGCAGGGCTGGACGGCTCCACCGACAGGGATCCGTGCCACGAGCCGCGGCGAGGTCGGGAGTGCGTGGGCCGCGGCGACCGCCGCAGCCGCCGCCACCGTCAGAAGAAGGAGCGCCTTCCGCATGCCGGCATACTACTACGGATCCGGAGTATTTGGGACGGCCTCGTCAGTTCGTGTTCTCGAGCGCCAGGTCGAACGCCTCGACGAGCGCCTCGAGCGCCGCGCGAACCTCCTCGACGTTCTCGAGTCTCGCGGCAAGGTCTTCGTGGATCCGGCGAACAGCGGGCCACCCCCGCTTCCACTCGACCTGCCCTGCCTCGCTGAGCTGGAAGAGCGACGAGCGACCGTCTTCGGGGTTTGGGAGACGGTCGACGCGGCCGTTCGCCTCGAGTCGGCGAACGGCATCCGACGCCGTCGTGAGGGGCATCCCGAGCTCGATCGCCGCCTCGGTCAGACGCAGTGGGCCGCGGATACCGATCAGGCTGAGGAGCGCGTAGTGCGCGCTGTCGACGCCCTCGGCAGCCAGCTCGGCGTCGACGAGTTGCCCCATCCGCTGGCTCGCCGCCACGAGGAGCAGCAGCAGCGAAAGCCTCTGCTCCGTTGTCGTTCCGGGGCGACTCACGCCGGTGCGTTCGTCGGACCGAGCAACCGCTCGTACACCTGGAGCGTCTGCTGCGCGGCGACGTCCCAGCCGAAGCGGGCGACGGCGCGAGCGCGGCCCGCCCGTCCCATCGCGGTCGCGCGCTCGTGGTCGGCGAGCAGTTCGTTCGTTCGCGCCGCGAGGTCCGCTGCCAGACCTGCGTGGTCGGCGGGCGTGCCCGTGCCGTCCGCGACCGCCTCGTAGGGGACGAGCAGACCGGTGACGCCGTCCTCGACCACCTCGGGTATCCCGCCCACGGCGGTCGCGACGACGGCCGCCTCGCAGGCCATTGCCTCGAGATTGACGATGCCCATCGGCTCGTACACCGACGGACACACGAACACGGTCGCGTGACTGAGGATCTGGATCAGGTCGCCCTTCGGCAGCATCTCCTCGATCCAGACCACGTTGCCACGCGCCGCCCGCACCACCTCCATCTTCGCCGCGATCTCGGCGGCGATCTCCGGCGTGTCGGGCGCGCCGGCACAGAGGACGAGCTGTGCGCCGGGGTCGAGCGCGGGTGCCGCGTCGAGAAGGTGCGTGAGGCCCTTCTGGCGGGTGATCCGGCCGACGAACACCACCGACGGTCGCGCCGGGTCGATCCCGTGACGGGCGAGCACGTCGGTGCCGTCGTCCGGCCGATATTCGCCCGGATCGATCCCGTTGTAGACGACGCTCGTCCGCGCGGGATCCACGGACGGGTAGCAGTCGAGGATCTCGCGGAGATGCGCGGCCGACACCGCGATGATCGCGTCGGCCGCCTCGAGCGCCGTCCGCTCCGCAAAGCTCGAGAGCGCGTAGCCGCCTCCGAGCTGCTCCCGCTTCCAGGGCCGCATCGGCTCGAGGCTGTGCACCGTCGCGACGTGGGGGATCCCGTGCATGAGCTTCGCGAGATGCCCGCCGAGATTGGCGTACCAGGTGTGGCTGTGCACGAGGTCGGCCCCCTTCGCACCGGCCGCCATGGCAAGGTCGATCGAGAACGCTCCGAGTGCGGCGGCGTAGGGCTCGGGACCATCGAGTCGATCCCACGGCCGGTAGGCAACCACGGCAGGGCCGCCGTCGGCCGACGTTCGCTCACCTCCCCAGCAGTGGACCGTGACGTCGGCGACGCGTGCGAGCTCTCGCGCGAGGTATTCGACGTGGACGCCCGCTCCCCCGTAGACATCGGGCGGATACTCGCGCGTGAGGAGCGCGGCCCTGATCATGCGTCGACGGTGACGCCCTTCTTGATCACCACGATGCCGTTGGCCGACATCGAGAACCGTGCTGCGTCGGCCTCGGGATCGACGCCGATCTTCGCCCCTGGCGCGATGCGCACGCCCTTGTCGACGATCGCGTTGCGGACGATCGCGCCTCGTCCGACGTCGACTCCGTGCATCACCACCGACCCCTCGACGAGGGCGTGGGAATGGACGTGGACGCCCGGTGACAGGATCGAGCGCCGCACGGTTCCTCCCGAGACGACCACTCCCGAACACACCATCGAGTCCATCGCCGCACCGACGCGCCCTTCCTCTTCGAAGACGAACTTCGCAGGTGGCAACTGCTCCGGCCAGGTGAGGATGGGCCAGTCGGCGTTGTAGAGATTGAACATCGGATCGACGGAGATCAGATCCATATGCGCGTCGTAGTAGGCGTCGAGCGTCCCGACGTCACGCCAGTAGGCGAGGTCTCGTTCGCTCGCGCCGCGAATCTCGCTGTTGGCGAAGTCCCAGACGCACGCCTGGCCGCGCTCGACGAGCGCGGGGATGATGTTGCCGCCCAGATCGTGAGCGGACGTCGGATCGGCGGCGTCCTTCGTGACGGCTTCGATGAGCACGTCGGTCGAGAAGATGTAGTTGCCCATCGACGCGAGGATCTCTCCCGGCGAGTCGGCCAAACCGACAGGATCGGTCGGCTTCTCCAGGAACGCCTTGATCATGCGGGAGGTGCCGTCGGTCTCGATCACGCCGAACTCCCGCGAGGACTCGATCGGCACCCGGATGCCTGCGACCGTGATCCCGGCGCCGAGCGCGATGTGCTGCTCGAGCATCTGGCGTGGATCCATGCGGAAGACGTGGTCGGCGCCGAACACGAGGATGTGACTCGGGCGCTCGTCCTGGATCAGGTTCAGGTTCTGGTAGATCGCGTCGGCCGAGCCGGCGAACCAACTCGGCCCGTAGCGCATCTGAGCCGGAACCGGCGTGACGTAGTTGCGGAGAAGGGGCGAGAGCCGCCACGTCGTTGCGATGTGCCTGCTGAGACTCTCGCTCTTGTACTGCGTCAGCACTGCGATTTTGAGTTGCCCTGCGTTGACGAGGTTCGAGAGCGCGAAATCGATCAGCCTATAGTTGCCACCGAAGGGAACGGCGGGCTTGGCGCGATCGGCCGTCAACGGTGCGAGGCGTTTTCCCTCGCCGCCCGCGAGCACCATCGCGAAGACTTTCGAGTCGCGCATCAGAGGCAGCGTAATCGTTCGAGGCCGCGCACAACAACGCGGCCGGGGCGACGAGCGACGGTTGCCTAGGTCAGCGCGTCGTAGACGCGCCGCTGGAAGTCGGCGATCAGCTGCTCGCTCTCCCGCATCAGGCGACCCTGCGACACGGCACCGGAGGCGAGCCCTGCCTGCACCGAGACGACGAGGTCCGTGTCCTCCTGTCCGACCTGCGCGTCGAACTCGAGCACCTCGTTCACGATCTCGACGGGGACGTCCTCGCCGAACCAGTAGTCCGTCACCTCGAGCGTGCGACCGGTGCCGTCGGGCAGCCAGCGCTCGAGGGCGATGTTCTGAGGGCCGGGAACGATGTTGACCGTGGTGTTCGGCCAGATGAAGTGGTACTGCGAGTGCGTCACCTCACCGACCGGCACGTACGGCGCGCGCCCGTTGCCGCTCAACGCCGAGGCGCGGATCGGGCCGATCTGGCTGGAGAAGGTCGGCGAGACGGTCAGCGCATACGAATCCGGATCGACGTCGATCACCTTGCTGAAGCCCGGATGGGCGGTGGGGCAGTGATAGCACTCGAGGTAGTTCTCGAGACCGACCTTCCAGTTCGCATCGATCACCCAGTCGTAGTGCGAGTGAAGCTTCAGCGTGGAGAAGTCGACGCCGGAGGCGGCCACGATCTCCGGCAGTTCGCCCAGCGTCTCGGCGAGCGGCGCTGCGTCGGGATCGGCGTTGACGAACAGGAACGGCCCCCAGGTGTCCACCGAGATCGGGAGCAGCGAGAAGTCCGCCGCGTCGAAGCCCGGCTCGCGGTCCGAGCGCGGAGCCTTCCGCAACGAGCCGTCGAGGCTGTACGTCCAGGCGTGGTAGGCGCACTGCAGCGTCTCGCGGCAGCCGTTTCCCTGCGCCACCATGTAGGCGCGGTGGCGGCAGACGTTGACGAAGCCGCGGAGCACGCCCTGCTGGTCGCGCGTGACGACCACCGGGACGTGTCCGGCCTGCGTCGCGAGGTAGGAGCCGTTCTGCGCCACGTGCTCGGCCGGCCCGCCGTACTGCCACGCGCGGGCGAAGATCCGCTCCGCTCGAGCTCGGCCACCGTCGGATCCGAGTACCACGAGGCAGGAAGCGTCCAGCCCTCCTCGAGCGGATGCTCGAGGGGCGGGAGCACGGAGATGGGGTCGAGTGTTGCCATAGAGAATCCTGACTGTCTGGTCAGTCAGGATACCAGACGCCCCTATCTTCAGTCAAGATGGGGGCCGATGAGCGCTTCCAGCGACCACGCACGCGCCGAACGGCCCGCAGCGTCCGCATCCTCGAGGCCGCCTGCCGGGTGATCGTCCGCGAGGGAGCACACGGGCTGCGGATGGCGAGCGTCGCCGAGGAGGCCGGCGTGTCGAAGGCGCTCGTCCACTACTACTTCGCGACCCGGCAGGAGCTGCTCCGGAACGCCTTCTCGTTCTCCGAGGAGCGCTGGCACCTTGCGCTCGACGCCGAGCTCGCGGCCGCTCACGACGGGCGCGGCGCGGGTCGAGCGGATGCTGCTCGCGAGCGTCGAGGCGGCGCTCCCCTACAGCGAGCAACGGGCGCTCGGGAACGAGGTCTGGAGCAGCGTCCGCTCGGACGACGAGCTGCGACCGCTCGTCGAGAGCTCCTATCGCGCCTGGCTCGAACGCGTCGTCGGCCTGATCGAGGAAGGGAAGGCCGACGGGTCCGATCGCCGCGGCGGTGGACGCGACGCCCGCGGGGTGGCGACTCCTGTCGACAGCGGACGGACTGGACTCGCTCCTCTACCTCGGCCTCATCACCCGCGAGCAGGCCGGTGAGCTGATGCGCGGAGCGATCGCCCGCGAGCTCGGGACGTGACGCGGCGAACCGATCGACCGAAGACGAGGGCGCCGGGGTGGCCGTCCCGAGCCCTGTGTGTCGACGATCCGTCACAATGACGCTTCCATGACGGTGACCTCAGTTCCACGCACCGGCCGCGCGGTCCCGACGCTCGAGCGGGCCCGTCACGGGAGCGACGCGCGACCACCGGTGACGACGACGTGACATCCGCACAGGGAGTCGTGCTCGAGGGCGTCAGCAAGGCGTTCGACGCGGTCAGCGCGGTCGACGACATCAGCCTCGACGTCGAGCGCGGCGAGTTCTTCTCGCTGCTCGGGCCGTCCGGCTGCGGCAAGACGACCTCGCTGCGGATGATCGCCGGCTTCGAGCGGCCGGACTCGGGACGGATCTGGATCGGGGACTCCGACGTGACCGAGACGCCGCCACACAAGCGGCCCGTGAACACCGTGTTCCAGAGCTACGCGCTCTTCCCCCATCTCTCGGTCGGCGAGAACGTCGCCTTCGGGCTCCGCTTCACGACCATCGGACAAGCGGGAGAAACAGCTGAAGGTGGGCGAGATGCTCGACCTCGTGGAGCTCGGCGGCTACGAGAAGCGCAAGCCACACGAACTCTCGGGCGGACAGCAGCAGCGCGTCGCGCTCGCCCGCGCGCTGATCCTCAACCCGGCACTGCTGTTGCTCGACGAGCCGCTCGGGGCACTCGACGCAAAGCTCCGCCGCGGCCTCCAGATCGAGCTGAAGAACCTGCAGCGCGAGGTCGGGATCACGTTCGTCTACGTCACTCACGACCAGGAGGAGGCGCTGACGATGTCCGACCGCCTCGCCGTCATGGCCGGGGGCCGCATCGAGCAGCTCGGCACGCCGCGGGACGTCTACGAGAACCCCGCGACGCCGTTCGTCGCCGACTTCCTCGGCGTCTCGAACCTGATGCGCGCGGAATGCGACGGCGCGGGCGTCATCCGCCTCGACGGCACCGTCCTCGCGGTCGAAGGCGCGGACGCGACGGTCGCCGGCGAGGTCATGGTGACGATCCGGCCCGAGCGCATCGAGATCGAGCCCGTCGACCGCGCAGGCAGCGAACTGTGTCCTCGGAACCGTGACGGAGATCGTCTACATCGGCCCGACGATGCACGTCAACGTGACGCTCGACCAGGGCCAGACCGTGCAGGCGCTGATCACGAACACGGGGCGCGACTCTCCCGTACGCCCGCGGGCGACGCAGTTGCCGTGAACCTGCCGGCCGACGCGCTGCGCGTGCTGCGCGTCGAGCCCACTGCCGTCCGAGGCCCCCGCCGGTTAGGCGTCGAGGCGGGCGAACTCGTCCATGCCCGAGCCACGCTGCGCCCTGGCCGCGTCGGAACAGCGACCACAAGGCGAACATGACCGCACCGAGCAGGACGGTCGCGAACAAGCGTCACGGTCGCGAGCGCGTTGAGGGCAGGCGTCGGTGCTCCTCGCGCATTCGAGTAGATCTTGACGGGCACGGTCTCGGTTCCGGCGCTCGACGAGAGGTACGCGCTGATCACGAAGTCGTCCATCGAGATCGCGAAGACCACGATCGCGCTCGCTATCACCGCCGGCACGAGCAGCGGCAGGAGCACCATCCGCAGCGCATTGACGGAGGAGGCGCCGAGGTCCATCGCAGCCTCCTCGAAGTCCTTGCCGATCGAGAGCAGCCGACCGCGAACGATGATGACGACGAACGTGATCGAGAAGGTGACGTGTCCTATCACCTGGGCCGTCGTACCGAGGCCAATCGAGGTGAACAGGTTCGTGAAGACGAGGAAGAGCGCGACGCCCATGACGATCTCCGGCGTGACGAGCGGGAACAACGTGACGAATCGCGCAGTGCCCGATCCCCTGCCGCGCCAGCGGGTGAGACCGATCGAGAGCGCAACACCGATCGGTACCGATATGAGGATGGCAAGGGCCGCGAGCTTCAAGCTCTGCTCCAGCGCGTTGTAGAGATCCGGATCGTGCACCACGGAGAGATCGGGATCGCCCCAGTACCATCGGGTCGACCAGCCCTGGGCCGTCGAGCGCGACCTTCCGTCATTGAAGGAGAAACGGATCGCGATCAGGATCGGGATGATCGACCAGGCGAGATAGCCTCCGGTGACGATCCAGAGGAAGCGGGCCCTCCCCCAGGGGTTCCTGAGCCAGGTTCGCGCGCCGTTCACGCGTCACCGTACTTCCGCATCGAACGGGTGGTGACGACGAGGTAGTACGTCATCAGGACTCCAAGCATCAGCATCAGCACGCAGACGAGAGCGGCGCCGACCGGAATCTGTTGGCCCCCGCGGATGTAGAGATTGATCTGGTTGCCGATCATCGACGTGTTCGGCGAGCCGGACAGAAGATCGGGCGTGTAGTAGTCACCGAACATTGGCAGCGCGATGATCACAACGCCCGCCAGCATTGCGGGCGTCGAGAGAGGGAACGTGACCATCCGGAATGCCTGGGCAGGGCTCGCACCGAGATCGCGGGCGGCCTCGAGGAGGCGCTGGTCGACGCGGTCGAGGAAGGCATACAGCGGCAGGATCATGAACGGCACGTACCCGTAGACGAGCCCGAAGACGACCGCCGTTGCGCGGCCGTCGAGCCAGTTGACCGGGCTGCTGATGAGGTGAAGTCGCAACAGAACGTCGTTCACCCAGCCGTTGTCCTCGAGCAGGTTGATCCAGGCAAGCATGCGCATGAGGTACGAGATGAAGAACGGCGCCACGATGCCGATGAGAAGCAGTCCCTTGTAACGCCCCGCGTGCCGGGCGACCGTGTACGCAACCGGGTACGCGATCAGAAGTGACGCCGTGACGGCGATGAGGACGTAGACGAGCGTCCGCAGAAACACGGTCTGGAACGTGCCGGAGCCGCTCAGCCCGTCAATGACGAAGGAGAATGCTCGCGTGTCCCACTCGAGTGGGTTCCAGGCCGGGTGCGCCGTCTGGAAGATGGGGTCGACCCTCCCCATGGCGACCGCGAGGATCGCATAGAACGGAATCAGGAAGAACGCGACGAGCCAACCCACGCCCGGCAGAGCGGCGGCCGGCCAGAACCAGCGCGGGTACTTCATCTCATCCGGCGGCGGCTTAGCCACCAGCCTTGAACTTCGCCCACGCGTTCTGCCACAGCACCTGCCCGTCCGGGCTCAGCTCGAGCTCCTGGAAGCCGTTGTCGAAGTCAGATTCGCGGACGACGACCGAGGCGAGGTTTTGAGGCACGGCTTCGTCGGCCACGAGGCTGTCCGGGTTGATCGAGCTCAGCGGCGGCTGATACCCGACGAACTGCACGAAGTTGTCGTACGAGACCTTCTTGTCGAGCATGAAGTTCAGGAACTCGTGTGCGAGCACCGGGTTCTTCGCACTCTTGAGCACGGCCATCTGGTCGACGCCGATCGGCCCGCGACCGTCCTCGGGGTACCAGTACCCGAGCACATCGGCGGTCACGCCCTTGGGCAGGTAGTACTGCGCCGAGACCATGCTCCCGGACCACGCCTGGTGGATCCATGCCGCCCCCTCGGGGAGCTTGGAGTAGTCCTCGGTCGAGACCTTGACATTGACCTTCTTCGTGAGGTCGGTGAGTGCCGCCTGCGCGGCCGCGATCTGGTCGGGGTCCTCGGTGTTGAGATCCGTGATCCCGTCGCGCAGCAACATCGCCGAGATTGCCTCGCGCGAATCGTCGAGGAGCCATACCTTCCCCTCGGCCGACGTGTTCCAGAAGAAGTCGTAAGGGTTGTCGAGGTCGCCTGGCGTGCCCTCGATCTTGTCGGTGCGGTAGCCGATGCCCGTCGTGTAGACCGTGTACGGCACGGTGTACTGCGCGCCGACGTCATAGAACGGGTCCTGGAACACCGGCCACATGTTCGAAAGGTTGGGAATGTAGTCCTTGTTGAGCGGCTGCAACACCTTGCCGGCAGCGAGCCGAGACAGCCGGTCAGGCGTCGGGAAGAACACATCGAAGTCGGTTGCGCCGCTCGCGAGCTTCGCGATCGCCTCGTCCATCGTCGCGAACGTCGTCAGCTCGACCTTGACGCCGTACTTCTTGCCGAAAGCGTTCAGCTCCTTCTTCCAGAGGTAGTCGACCCAGTTGTAGATCTTCAACGTGCCCTTCTCGGGTGCGAGCCCCGACGCGATCATGGGGTTGTCGTCGAACAGCGGCAGCGTGACCGGGCTCTCGGGCCGCGCCAGCTGGAGGACGGTTGAACCGCTGCTCGAGCCGTCGGAGCCGCCGCATCCGGCCAGCAGACTGGGCGCCATCGTGAGCCCGAGGGCACCGAGCGCCGAACGTGTGAGGAACTCTCGCCGATGGATCCCGCGGGGTTCTCGTGGATGAAACGTGGTCATCCGACATCTCCCATCGTCGTGATCGCCATGCAGACTGAGACAATCACCCAACCAGAGTTTGACCGTGGCGTCAAACCGGGTGGCTAGGATCACGGGCCATGGCACACGAGAAGCGGATCGAGATCAGGTGGCGCGACCTGGACGCGTACCGCCACGTCAACAACGCGGTGTACGCCACGTACCTCGAGGAGTGCCGCGACGAACTGGCGGTCGACGCACTCTCGGATGCCGGCAACGCCTGGGATTTCGTCCTCGCACGCGTCGCGATCGACTACCGGCGCGAGCTGACGCAGGAAGATGACGCGATCGTCGTCCGCTGCATCGTCGAGAAGATCGGCAACTCGAGCATCACACTGCGAGAGGAGATTCGCACCGTGAGCGGCGAGCTCGCCGCCGAGGCCGAGTCGGTGCTCGTCGCACGCGACCCGACGACGGGACGTTCGCGCGCGCTGACCGAAGCGGAACGCGCCGGCTTCGAGCGCGCCGGCCTCACGGACTGACGGCGATGCGCGTCGCAGTCGTCGGCGCAGGATTCGCAGGACTGGCCGCCGCCGACGCGCTGATGCATCACGGTTTCGATGTCGTCGTGCTCGAGGCGCGAGATCGCGTCGGCGGCAGGGTGTGGTCGCGCGAACTCGACAACGGAGCGACGGTCGAGATGGGCGCCGAGTTCATCCTTCCCGGCAACGAGACGGTGCATCGCTATGTCGAGCGCTTCGGTCTCGGTCTGTGGGAGAAGGGCATGCGCTACGGCGAGCGGGAGCCGCGCGGCGGCCTCGGTGTGACGGCGACGAGCATGCACACGGCTCTGGCCGCGATCGGGGAGGCGCTGCCGTCGGCCGCCGTCGACGAATCGGCCGCGAGCCTGCTCGCGCGGCTGCCGCTCGACGCCGGAGCGGGCGAGGCGATCCGGGCTCGGCTCGAGATCTCGAGCGCCGCCACAGCCGATCGGGTCGCGGCGTCCGCCCTCGCGGGCCTCGCCGCGCACTCTGACGACGTCTGTCCGAGCGTCGCCGGCGGGAACCAGCGGATCGCGACCGCGCTCGCTGCCGCACTCGGTGACACCGTTCACCTTTCCTCGCCGGTCGAGCGTGTCGGCTGGGCCGGCGATCGCCCGGTCGTGCGCGCGGGCGGCTCCGAGATCGTGGTCGACCGGGTCGTGCTCGCGCTGCCCGCCTCCGTGCTCGGCCGGATCGCGTTCGAACCGGTGCTGCCGGAGTCACTCCGTGCCGCCTACGCCGGCGTCGGCTACGGCAACGCGGCGAAGCTCTTCGTGCCGCTCGCCGGGGAGGCGCCGCCGAGCGCAGTGCTCTCCGTTCCCGAGCGCTACTGGTGCTGGACGGCGACGGGCGCCGCGGGCGTACAGCCTGTCGTCAATGCGTTCGCGGGGTCGGCGCCGGCGCTTGCCGGGCTTCGGGTCGCGGAGGGGCCGGAGGGGTGGCTGGAATCGCTCGCGCGCCTCCGGCCGGACCTCGTGCTCGCGGCCGACGCTGCCGTCCTCTCGACCTGGGACGACGACCCGTGGGTCACTGCCGCCTACTCCTGCGAGGCCGCGGACCCTGCCGCCTGGGCGCCTGCCGGCCCCTTTCACGCCTGCGGCGAGCACACGAGCGGCGCGAGCCGGGCGCTCATGGACGGCGCCCTCGCCAGCGGCCTCCGGGCGGCGCAGGAGATCATCGAGGCCGTGTAGTCTCTCCGGCAGCTGCGAATCCTGACCGTACGGTCAAACCACCTGGAGGTCCGTCCGTGATCGTGCCCGAGCTTCCCGCCGAGATCGCCGAGCTGAAGCGGCAGGTCGGCCGCTTCATCGTGGACGAGGTCTACCCCGTCGAGCAGCGGGTCGTGGAGCGGAACGCGATCGACCCGGGAGAGGTGGACGCACTCCGTGCGAAGGCCCGGGCAGCCGGCTTCTCGATGCTGAACATGCCCGCGGCGCTCGGCGGGCGCGATCTGTCGATGCTCGGCCAGGTCGCGCTCGAGGAGGAGTCGGGCAAGGCGACGAACGGGCTCGGATTCACGGTTGTCGACCGCGGCCCGCGTGAGCTGCTCGAACTGCTCACGCCGGCGCAGATCGAGAAGTACGTCATGCCGGTCGTGCGAGGGGAGTACCGCGAGGCGTGGGCGCTGACGGAGCCGGGGGCCGGCTCCGACCTCGCCGCGCTCGCGACGACGGCGACCCGCGACGGTGACGACTGGGTGCTCAACGGCGAGAAGTGGTTCGTCACGAGCGAGGGAGACGCGGGCTTCTATCTCGTGGGCGCGGTGGCCGAGGGGGAGCAGCGACTGTTCATCGTCGACCCGGGCACACCGGGAATGGTGATCAAGCGGACGCCGCGGTTCCTCCACGATCCGTACCTCGACCACCATCCGGAGATCGTGTTCACCGACTGCCGCGTGCCCGCTGCGAACACGGTGGACGGCGGCGATGCGGGGTCACGCGAGTGGATCCTGGTCGAGCGCCTCTTCATAGCCGCGCGTTGCTGCGGCGCCGCCCTGCGCCTGCTCGACGAGGCGGCTGCGTGGGCGCAGGAGCGCGAGCAGTTCGGCGGCCCGATCATCGAGAACCAGGGCGTCTCCTTCCCGCTCGCCGACTCGCTGACCGAGCTCCACGCGGCGCGACTGCTCACGTATCACGCCGCGCATGCGTTCGACACGCTAACCGACCGCAAGGTCGTGCACGGAAAGGTCTCGATGGCGAAGTTGTATGCGTCCGAGATGGCGGGCCGCGTCGCCGACCGCGCCGTGCAGATCTTCGGCGGGCGCGGCTATTCGCACGACACCGCCGCGGCCCGCTTCTTTCGCGAACTGCGCGTCGACCGGATCTGGGAAGGAACGAGCGAGATCCAGCGGCTCATCATCGCGCGGGGACTCGAGAAGCGCGGCGCGGCACCGTATCTCGGCTGGGAGTAGGCGAGCCGCTCCTCTCGCCGCGGCGAACGGACTACCGCCCATGGTTTCCAAGCCTCCCGCCTCGCCGTACCCTCCGGACCCGGACGACGAGGCCCGACAGCTCCTCGAGTTCGAAGATCTCGTCGACGCCGTTGCAGTCGAACGAGACTGGGCGGGCACGCGAGCCGTCGGAGTGTCGGCCCAGCGGGTCGAACTGCGCCGCTGCAGGCTGACGGGCGCGGAGCTCGCCGAAGCAAGACTCTCCGACGTCACGTTCGATGAGTGCCGCATCGATCTGGCCGGGTTTCGCCACGCGACTCTCGTGCGGGTGGTGTTCCGCGACTGCAGGATGGGCGAGTGCGAGTTCGCCGGCGCTGCGCTGACCGATGTGCTCTTCGAGCGGTGTGAGTTGCGCGAAGCGACGTTCTCGGCCGCGCGTCTTCGACGCGTCGAGTTTCGCGCCTGCGACCTCACGGGTCTCCGTGGCGCAGAAGCGCTCCGAGGTGCGCGGATGCCCGTGAACGACATCCTGGAGAATGCGATCTTGTTCGCGACGCTCGCGGGAATCGAGACCGTTACCGACGACGAGCCACCACGAACGCACTAGAGTTTCCGCGATGGCCGAGATCTTGCTCTTCCACCACGCCCAGGGGCAGACGGACGGATTCCTCGCCTTCGCCGCCGAGCTGCGAGCGGCCGGACACACGGTTCATGCGCCGGATCTGTACGACGGAAAGACGTTCTCCGGAATCGACGACGGCGTCGGCTACGCGAGAGAGGTCGGCTTCGACGTGATCATGCAGCGTGGCACAGCGGCGGCGGAGGGCCTGCCGGCCGAGCTCGTCTACGGCGGCTTCTCGCTCGGAGTGATGCCGGCGCAGAAGCTCACGCAGACGCGTCCCGGCGCGAGGGGAGCGCTCCTGCTGCACGCCTGCCTGCCGAGCTCGGAGTTCGGTGTCTGGCCGGACGGCGTCCCCGCGCAGATCCACGCGATGGAAGGAGACGACTGGTTCCAGGAGGACCGGGCCGCCGCAGAGGAGCTGGTCGCTGCCACCGACGGCGTCGAGCTGTTCCTCTACCCCGGTGACGGGCATCTCTTCGCCGACAGCAGCCTCGGCGACTTCGACGCGGAGGCGGCGGCGCTGTTGACGCAGCGCGCGCTCGCGTTCCTCGCTCTCGTCGACGGCAGTGGCACGACTGCCTGAGGGCGGCGAACGCCCTCCGACCTCGTCGCGGGTCGGCTTCGCGTGCAGATAGCCGTCGTCGGCTCCTCTCTCGCGGCCCGGCACGTCAAGGTGCGGCGCCCGACGCGTCGCGGTGAGCAGGCTGCCGTTCGGCCGGACGTCCCGCCCAGCGAGCTCACTCCGATCGAGATCGAGGTCCGGCGCGGTCCTAGCGGGTGCGCCAGGCTGCGAGGACCTCTTCCTCGCGCTCCGGCTCGAGCCCGATGCCCGCCACGACCTCGGTGTGGGCGAGCGTGCCCGCGACCGTGTCGTCGACGGGGCGAAAGCCGAGCCCCGCACCGATCGCCTTACCGACGTCGACCTGAGCCCACGACGCCCACAGCGGATCGTCCGCCCAGAGCGGCAGCTCGTTCTCGATCCCCTGTGCAGTGAGGAACGCATCGTCGACGACCTCGACGTTGAGGTCGGCATCGCTCGCGCTCGCCGCCGCCTCGACGAAGTCGAGCATCGTCACGGGCGGAACCGGCCCCGTGGCGTTGAAGACTCCGGTGAGCGGCGAGCGCGTGCGGAGGAGCAGGAAGTCGGCGAGGTCGCGTACGTCGATCGCCTGGAAGGCGCGCGCGAACGATGCGGGCACGATCATCTCGCCGCCGCGAGCCGCGCGGTGCATCCAGTAGGGAAAGCGGCCTGTGTGGTCGTACGGGCCGATCACGAACCCGGGCCGGACGATGGTGGCCCGGTCGCCGAAGACCTCATTCACGACCTTCTCGCACAGCGCCTTGAGGGCGCCGTAGCTCCCGCCCGTGATCTCCTCCGTGGTCTCGTCGTCGATCGTCGCGAGCGGATCGTCCTCGTGACGCGGCTCGGCCAGGTCGGCGTAGACCGAGATCGTCGACACGTACGTGTACCGCTCCACCTGGTCACGCAGGGCCGCGGCCGCGTCACCGACGAGCCGCGGCAGGTACCCCGAGACGTCGACGCACGCGTCCCAGGCTCGTCCGTCGAGCGCTCCGAGCCCACCGTCTCGGTCGCCGAGCACGTGCTCCGCCTCGGGAAAGAGGTCGGCATTCGTCTTGCCGCGGTGAAAGAGCGTCAGCTCGTGGCCGGCTGCGAGCGATGCCTCGACGAAGGCGCGCGCCGACGAATTGCGTGCCGCCGAGGACGAGGATCTTCACAGCAGCTCGGCCATGCCCGACGAGCAGGCGGTCGACCTCTTCTTCCGTGTTGTAGTGGACGATGCCGGCCCGCACGGCGCCCATCCACTCGTCGAGGCCGAGCTGCCTCATCGTCTCGAGTGCGTAGTAGTTCCCCCACCACACGGCGACCTCGTGCTCGTCGGCGAGATGGGTCGCCACCTCCTGCGAACTTCGGCCCGGCAGGTTGAAGCAGAACGTCGGCACGCGACCCTCCATCGTCGGCAGCCCGTAGAGGTCGACGCCGTCGGGAAGCCCGTCGAGGAAGCGCTGCCCGAGCGCACGCTCGTGCGCGAGCATCGCGTCCCAGCCGATCGAGTCGATGTAGTCGACTGCGGCGACGAAACCTGCGAGCAGCTCGTGCTGGCAGGTGCCGAGCTCGTACCGGTGCCCGACCGGCTCGTCTGCTGCGGGCCGCACCTTGTACGGGCGCCAGGCACCGATCAGCTCCTTCTTCCCGAACGCCATTCCCATGTGCGGCCCGTAGAACTTGTACGGCGAGCAGAGCAGCACGTCGATGTCCCAGGCGGTGACGTCGATCGGGCCGTGCGGGCCGAAGTGGACGGCGTCGGCCCATGCGAGCGCGCCGACGCTGTGGGCCAGCTCGACGATGCGCCTCACGTCCGGCGCCGTCCCGACCGAGTTCGCCGCGACGGGGAACGCGACGACACGCGTTCGGTCGTTGAGCTGCGACTCGAGGCTCTCGTAGTCGAGCGAGAGGTCGTCGTGCAGGTCGACCGAGCGGACGACGATGCCGAGATCGTCCTGGAGGGCGAGCCACGGAGCCACGTTGCCGTCGTGGTCGAGCTTGGTCACGAGCACTTCGTCCCCGGCCTTCAGCTCGCGCGCGAGCGCGCGAGTGAGGAGGAAGTTGAGCGACGTCATGCTCTGGCCGAACGCAATCTCGTCGCCCGAGCAGCCGAGGAACGAGCCCGCCTTCTCGTGGGCGAGCTCGACGAGCGCAGTCGTACGGCGCGAGGTCTCGTAGGGCGCACCGACGTTTGCGTTGTCCTGGCGCAGGTACGTCGGCGATCGCGTCGATGACCTCATCGGGGCACTGCGTCCCGCCCGGGCCGTCGAAGAACGCGAGCCTTCGCTGCAGGGCGGTGAAACGGGCACGAACCGCGGCGATGTCGAGCAGCGTGGCGCTCATGGCACATCCTCTCCATTGACGGTCCAGTGGTAGTCGGGCTTCACGGTCAGAGAAGCACCGACGAAGCAGTCCCGCTCGGCTTTCTCGATCAGCTCGCGGGTGGCCTCCACCGTGGATGGGCCGTCGAGGTCGACATCGATGCGGACGACGATCTCGACGAAGGCGAACCGGCCATCGGACTCGCGCCGCGTCACGACGCCGTGGCCGGCCGCGTTCGCCTTCGGCTCCTGGCCCGCCCGACGGGCGTGGTAACGGAAGCTCGTCAGGACACAGCGGCAGAGGCCCGCGAGGACGAGGTGCTCCGGCGTCCACTCGTCCTCCTCGTTCGGGATCACTGAACCGCCGAGCGCACTGGTGGCGGCCCAGTCCCGATCGAGCGAGACGTCATAGGAGAACGTGCGGGCGCGAGCGCTCATCATCCGAGCCTATACCGTCCGGACCGTGCCATACCGTCTCGTCGGTGCAGCGGTTGAGGCCGTTGAGTGAGGAAGAGTGCTACCTCCGATGCTACGGCTGGAGAGGCAGCGAGGACACCGTCAAGGTCGTCCCCTCAGACGACCCCGAAACGTTGACGGCGCCCACGGCGCTGGCCGAACGCATCCGCCTCGATTTCGAGGCGCGCCTCGAGGCACGCGAGCCCGAAGCGGCATAGACACCGGAGCCTCAACACCCTCGGCGGTGCCGGACGTGCTCTCCACCGGCCTCCGCGTCGTCTTCTGCGGCATCAACCCCGGCCGCTTCTCCCATGCGGCCGCGGCGCACTTCGCCAATCCCCGCAACGACTTCTGGCGGCTCCTGCACGGGGCCGGCTTCACGCCGCGGCTCTTCGAGCCGTCCGAGCAGTTCGACCTCCTCCCGCTCGGCATCGGGATCACGAACGCCGCCTACAGGACGACGCCCGGCTCGGGCGACCTGCGCGCGCGGGACTTCGAGCACAGCGCCGCACGACTCGAAGCGCTTGCCGCCGAGCTCCGGCCCGGCGTGATCGCGTTCGTCGGCAAGGAGGCGTACCGCGGCCCGTTCCGCGAGCGGCCCGAGCACGGCCCGCAGGAGCGCCGGCTCGGCGAGACGCAGCTGTTCGTCGTGCCGTCGACGTCCCCGGCAAACGCCGCCGTGTCGTGGGACGAGCGGCTGCGCTGGTTCCGTGTCCTGCAGGAGTACGCGCCCTGACCGACCTCCGCATTCGCCCGGCGGCGCGTGCGGTCGTCCTCGATCCGGACGACCGGATCCTGCTCGTCCGCTTCGAGTTCCCGGCGCGGGCACTGTGGGCGACACCCGGCGGCGGCATCGAGGCGGGCGAGACGCCCGAGGACGCGATCAGGCGCGAGCTGCACGAGGAGGCGGGGCTCGACGCATTCGAGATCGGGCCCGTCGTCTGGACGCGCCTCCACATCATCCCGTTCATCGGCGGGCGCTGGGACGGCCAGCGAGAGCAGTACCACCTGGTGCGCACGCCCGCGTTCACGCCCACTCCGCACTCTCTCGTGGGAGCAGCTGAACGCGGAGTACCTGTTCGACGTGCGGTGGTGGTCGCAGACGGAGCTCCGGGCCTCGGCCGAGGCGTTCGCGCCGACGCGCCTGCCGGAGCTCGTCCGGCAACTCGTGCGTGACGGCCCACCTCCCGAGCCGATCGACGCCGGGGTGTGAGCGAGGTCGGTCTCCTCAGCCCTGCCAGCGCTTGGCGATCGGGAGCCGCCAGTCGCGCCCGAACGCCCGCGGCCGCAGCTTCACGCCGGGCGGGGCCTGGCGGCGCTTGTACTCGGAGCGGTCGACGAGCGCGAGCACGCGCTCGACCGTCGCGGGGTCGAATTCGGCGAGCAACTCCTCGCGCGAGCGGTCGAGCTCGACGTACGCCTCCAGCACGGGATCGAGGAGGTCGTAGGGCGGGAGCGACTGGTCGTCGCGCTGGTCGGCGCGGAGCTCCGCCGTCGGCGGCCGGTCGATCGTCGTCTGCGGGATCAGCTCCCGCCCGGCCCGCTCGTTCAGGTGCCGGGAGAGGCGGAAGACGTCCGTCTTGAAGACGTCCTTGAGCAGGGCGAAGCCGCCGACCATGTCGCCGTACAGGGTCGCGTAGCCGACCGCCATCTCCGACTTGTTCCCGGTCGAGACGACGAGCCAGCCGAACTTGTTCGAGAGCGCCATCAGCAGCGTGCCGCGGGCTCGCGCCTGCAGGTTCTCCTCGGTCAGGTCCGGTTCGCGGCCGGCGAACGACGGCGCGAGCGCGTCGGTGAAGGACGCGAGCACGCCTTCGATCGGGATCTCGCGGAAGTCGACGCCGAGATTCGTGCTCACCTCACGCGCGTCGTCACGCGTTCCCTCCGACGAGAATCGCGACGGCATCGAGACGGTGTGGACGCGGTCGGCGCCGAGGGCATCGGCGCAGATCGCTGCGGTCAGGGCCGAGTCGATGCCACCGGAGACCCCGAGCACGACCTCGCGGAAGCCGCTCTTCTCGACGTAGTCGCGCAAGCCCAGTCCGAGCGCGAGCCGCATCTGCTCGAGCTCGGGCGCGAACGGCACGATCGTCGCGTCGAGAGGCTCGCGTGTCTGCGATGACGCGACGACGTCGATCACCGTTGCCTGCGGCGCGTTGTCGCGGCTCCGCTCGAGCTCGCGTCGGCGGACGTCGCGGAGCCGGCGGCCGATCGCCTCGGTCGGGTCGATGTCGACGACGAGCAGCGCCTCCTCGAATCCGGGGGCGCGCGCGACGACCTCACCCTCGTCGTCGAGCACGACCGAGTGTCCGTCGAAGACGAGCTCGTCCTGCCCCCCGACGAGGTTGCAGAAGGCGAGGTACGAGGCGCTGTCACGCGCGCGCGTGACGAGCATCTCCTCGCGATCCTCCGCCTTGCCGACGTGGAAGGGCGAAGCCGAGAGGTTGACGATCAGCTGCGCACCGGCGAGCGAGAGATCGGCCGCCGGAGGGCCGGGCTGCCAGATGTCCTCGCAGATCGTCGGCCCGACGAGAACCTCACCGCAGCGGAGCAGGATGAGCTCGCGGCCCGATGCGAAGTAACGATGCTCGTCGAACACGCCGTAGTTCGGCAGGTAGTGCTTGCGGTAGACGCCGCGCAGCTCTCCGTCGGAGAGGACCGCGCACGCGTTCGCGAGGTCGCGGTCGAAGAGCGGACAGCCGACGAGCGCGGTGATCCCCTCCGTCGCGGGCGCGAGCTCGGCCAGCGCGGCGCGGGCGGCCTTGATGAAGCCCGGCCGCAGGAGGAGGTCCTCCGGCGGATAGCCGGTGACGGCGAGCTCCGGGAAGACGACGAGGTCGGCCGCGACCGCACGCGCCTCGCGGATCGCATCCTCGATCAGGGAGCGATTGCCGGCGAGGTCGCCGACGACCGCGTCGATCTGCGCCAGAGCGAGCCTCACGCCGTTCCCCCCTGTTTTCGACTGTGAGGCATAAACTCCATTCTACCCCTATGACCGACGCTCTCCTCATCGCCCGCCGGTTCCGCGGGCCGCGCGCGTCGGGAAACGGCGGCTACTCCGCGGGGCTGCTCGCCCAGGCCGTCGACGCCCCCTCCGTCGAGGTGACGCTCCGCCTGCCACCGCCCCTCGAGCGTCCCCTCACGCTCCACCGCGACGGTGAGCGCGTGCTGCTCCACGACGGGGACGCGCTCGTCGCCGAGGCGAAACCGGGGGACCCGGCGGTCACCCCGCCGACACCGCCCTCCTTCGCGGAGGCGGAAGAGGCCTCACGGTCGGTCGGCGACTGGGGCTCGCCCGACTTCGACGAGTGCTTCGTCTGCGGGACGCGACCCGAGCACGACGGGCTCGAGATCCACGCCGGTCGCGTCCCGGGCCGCGACGGGCTCGTGGCGACGACGTGGGTCGCGACCGACGTGCGTCCGGAGATCGTGTGGGCGGCAATCGACTGCCCCGGCGCCTACGCCCTCCGCGGCGAGCGCCGCGGCGACCCGCTCCTGGCGCGGATGACGGCTCGGATCGACCGGCTGCCGGAGGAAGGCGAGCGCTGCGTCGTCGCCGCCTGGCCCCTCGACGAGGACGGGCGCAAGCGCAACGCCGCGACGGCGCTCTACGGCGAACAGGGAGACGTCCTCGCCGTCTCGCGGCAACTGTGGATCGAGCCGCGCCGCGGCGGCGCGGAGTGACCGAGCTCAGGCAGTCTCTTTCGTCGCGGGCCCGCTGCGCGGCGTCAGCGCCACGAGCAGCCCGCCGTCCTCGTCGTAGCCGGGGAAGAGGTCGACCGTGACGCGCTTGCGGATCGACGCCCGCGTCGAGAGCTCGAGCTCGAGCCCGAGCTGCCGCACTCCCCACTCGCGCACGACTCCGATCGGCGCCGCGTCGGACAGCGCGAGCGCCTCGCCGACGTCCCGCCCCATCAGGTCACCCTCCTGAAAACCGGTCAGCTCGAACACGCCGCGGCCGGTTGCGAGAACCCTCGCTTCGCTGTCGCAGACGATGAACCCCGTCGACGGCGCGGGGTAGTAGTCCTCGAGCAGCTGAAAGATGAACCCGAAGCCGCACCGGCGGCACTGGAGCGCGTCGGAGTTGGAGAATCCCTCGAAGCCGTCGATGTCGACGGACCGATTTCTGCAGTTCGGGCAGATGTAGACGGGCACGCCCGTATCGTAGGTGTGGCAGTGCAGGCCACCGAGAGAAAGGACGGACGCGCATCGTGACGAGCAGGCCGCCCATGCTGTGGAGCCCCGGCCCGGAGCGCATCGAGCGCGCGACGATCACCGGCTACACGCGCTGGCTGGAGGAGACGCGCGGACTCGACCTCCCCGACTACGAGCACCTCTGGGAGTGGTCGACGACCGACCTGGAAGGGTTCTGGGCGTCGATCTGGGAGCGGTTCGACGTGCGCGCCTCGGTGCCGTACACGAGGGTGCTCGGCGAGCGGGGCATGCCGGGTGCGGAGTGGCTTCCCGGCGCGCGGCTCAACTACGCCGAGCA
This sequence comes from uncultured Thermoleophilia bacterium, assembly GCA_963721955.1. GTDB lineage: Bacteria > Actinomycetota > Thermoleophilia > Gaiellales > Gaiellaceae > Gaiella. The sequence continues at coordinate 584,630 of CAVRKG010000005.1, forward strand.
CGTGCTCCGCGGCTCCACCCCGGACCAGGTCGTGATCCGCCACGCCTCGGAGCTCCGCCCCCTCGCCGAGATGACGCGTGGCGAGCTGCGCGACGAGGTGACGAGGATCGCACGCGGGCTGCGGTCGCTCGGCGTCGGGCCGGGAGACCGGGTGGCCGCCTACCTGCCGAACATCCCGGAGGCCGTCGCCGCGTTTCTCGCGTGCGCGTCGATCGGAGCGATCTGGTCGAGCTGCTCGCCCGACTTCGGCGCCAGGAGCGTGATCGACCGCTTCGCCCAGATCGGACCGAAGGTGCTGCTCGCGGTGGACGGGTACCGCTACGGCGGCAAGGACTTCGACCGCACGGGCGTCGTGCTCGAGCTGCTCGAGGCGATGCCGGAGGTCGAGCACACGGTGCTGCTCGGCTACCTCGATCCGACCCCGGGACTCGAGCGCTTCCGCAACGCGATCGGGTGGGACGAGCTGCGACGCGAAGGCGACGCGACGCTCGTCTTCGAGCAGCTTCCCTCCGATCATCCTCTGTGGGTGCTCTACAGCTCCGGGACGACCGGGCTGCCGAAGGCGATCGTCCACGGCCACGGCGGCGTCGTGCTCGAGACGCTGAAGAAGATGCACCTCCACGTCGACCTGCAGGCCGACGATCGGCTGTTCTGGTTCACGACGACCGGCTGGATGATGTGGAACTTCGTCGTCGGCGCCCTCACGACGGAGGCGTCGGTCGTCCTCTACGACGGCAACCCGGGGACGCCCGATCTCGGTGTGCTGTGGGATCTCGCCGAGGCTGCGGGGGTCACGTGCTTCGGCGTCGGGGCCGCGTACATCGGCAACTGCCAGAAGGCGGGCCTCCGTCCCGCCGACGGCCGCGACCTCTCGGCGCTCCGGTCGGTCGGGTCGACCGGATCGCCGCTCTCGCCCGAGGGGTTCTCGTGGGTCTACGACACGCTCGGCGACGACATCTGGCTCTTCTCGACGTCGGGGGGCACCGACGTGGCCACCGCCTTCGTCGGCGGTGTCCCGACGCTGCCCGTGTATCGAGGCGAATTGCAGGCGCGCGCGCTCGGCGCCAGGGTGGAGGCCTGGAGCCCCGAGGGACGGCCTCTCGTCGGTGAGGTCGGCGAGCTCGTGATCACCGAGCCGATGCCGTCGATGCCGCTCTACTTCTGGGGCGACACGGACGGCAGCCGCTACCGGGAGAGCTACTTCGAGATGTTCCCGGGAATCTGGCGCCACGGCGACTGGATCGAGATCACGGAGCGCGGCACCGCGATCATCTCGGGCCGCTCCGACGCGACGATCAACCGCGGTGGCGTCCGCATGGGAACGAGCGAGATCTACCGCGCCGTCCTCACCGTCGACGAGGTGGTCGACGCACTCGCACTCGATCTGCCGCTACCGGGCACCGACGGCTTCATGCCGCTGTTCGTCGTCCTCCGCGACGGGCTCGAGCTCGACGACGAGCTCGTCGGCCGCATCCGCGGCCGCATCCGCGCGGACTGCTCACCGCGGCACGTTCCCGATGTCGTCGAGCAGATCGGAGAGGTTCCCCGCACGCTCTCCGGCAAGGTGCTCGAGCTCCCGGTCAAGCGCATCCTGCTCGGCGCCGCCGCCGAGACGACCGTCAGCCGTGATGCACTCGCGACCCCGGGCGCACTCGAGCCGTTCGAGGCGATGGCCTCGCGGCCGCCGTACGCCCGCTGAAAGCTAGTCTGGCCGGAGAGCTCGCGACGACGTGACGAAGAGGCTGGGAAACGGCATGAAGGCAAGGCTGTTCGCGGAGGAGAATCGGAAGTGGTGGACGCTCGCCTCGGTGTCGTTCGCGCTCTTCATGATCATGCTCGACAACACGGTCGTGAACGTGGCGCTGCCCGCGATCCAACGAGACCTCGGAATCGGCGTCGCGAAGCTCGAATGGGTCGTGACGGGGTACGCGCTCAGCTTCGCGGTGCTCATGCTCACGGGCGGGAAACTGGCAGACATGCTCGGACGCCGGCGCATCTTCCTCGCCGGACTCGCCGTGTTCACGATCTCCTCGCTGCTCTGCGGCCTCGCCGGCGACGTGGAACTGCTGGTGGCGGCCCGCGTCGTGCAAGGAGTCGGAGCGGCGTTCATGATGCCCGCCACGCTCTCGATCATCACCGCGACGTTCCCGCCCAGGGAGCGCGGGGCCGCACTCGGGATCTGGGCCGGGGTCTCGGCGATGGCCCTTGCGATCGGGCCCCTCGTCGGCGGTCTGATCACCGAGCACATCGGCTGGAACTGGATCTTCTACGTCAACGTCCCCGTCGGCCTGGCTGGGCTCGTCGCGGCGCGCGTGATCATCCCCGAGTCGAAAGACACCTCACACGAACAGCGGTTGGACCTGCCCGGGCTCGTCGTCTCCGGGGTGGCGCTCTTCGCACTCGTCTATGCGTTGACCGAGGCGAACGCCCGTGGGTGGACGTCGGGGCTGATCCTCTCGCTGCTCGCGCTCTCGGCGGTGCTCGGCGTCGCGTTCGTCCTGCTCGAGGTGCACCAGCGGCTGCCGATGTTCGACCTCGCGCTGTTCCGGAACCCGACCTTTGCCGGAGCCAACACCGTCGCGCTGCTCGTCTCGCTCGCGATGTTCGGCGTGTTCTTCTTCATCTCGCTCTACATGCAGAACGTCCTCGGCTACAGCGCGGTGCGCGCCGGCCTCGCATTCCTGCCGATGACGGGACTGATCATCATCGTCGCGCCGTTCGCGGGCAGGGCGTCCGACCGGCTCGGGTCGCGCTGGCTGATGACCTCGGGAATGACCCTCGTCGCCCTGTCGCTCCTCGTCTTCGCCCAACTGCAGCGCGACTCGTCCTACTGGACGCTGCTGCCGGGCATGATCCTCGGCGGTTTCGGGATGGCGATGACGATGACCCCGATGACGGCGGCTGCCCTCCACGCAGTCCCCATCGACAAGGCAGGCGTCGGCTCCGGGATGCTGAACACGTTCCGTCAGGTCGGCGGGGCACTCGGGATCGCGGTGATGGGAGCGATCCTCGCGAGCGGATCGAACACGGCGCTGGCGTCGGGTGAGACGAAGGTGGCCGCGTTCATGAACGGGCTCCACCATGCGCTCTACGTCGCCGCGGCGATCGCGTTCGCCGGAGCTCTCACCGCACTCGTGACGGTGCGCAGCCATGCGCACCCACAGGGCACGGGCGCGTCGCCGGTCGCACAAGCGGCGTAACGCCGCACCGCGGCCGGCGCCTTCGCGTCAGAACGGGATCCGCAGCAACCAGAACACCGCCATGCCGACCGCGATCGCGACCCACAGCTGACGGGTGCGCCAGGCCGCGACGATCGCGAGCGCGGCCGCGACGACCCTGATCTCCCATTCGCCCACGTCGCCCTCGAGCGACGGCGTCACGAGTGCGGCGAAGACGGCGATCGGCACGAAGCGCAGGAACCGCACCCAGAAGTCGGACAGCTCGGTGCGCTTCGCGAGCCCGGCGTAGCGCGACCCGAACGTCACCGCCACCATCCCCGAGAGCGTCAGCCAGAAGCTCATGCGACCTCCCGCGCTGCGTCGTCGAGCTCGATCGCACGGTCGGTCGGCGTGCCGCGCGTGAGGAAGGCTCCGAGGAGGCTGCCGCCGACGCCGGTCAGCAGGATCGGCAGGCCGCCCGTGAGCACCTGCGCGAGCACGAACGCGAGAGCACCGGATGCGGTTGCGACGAGCAGCTCGACGCGCGTGCGCACGAGCGGAACGAGGAGCGCCAGGAAGGCGAGCGGGAAGATCAGATCGACGCCGAGCTTCGTCGGGTCGGGAATCGTCGCACCCACCAGGAAGCCGGCGACCGTCGCCGCGTTCCAGACGAGGAAGAGGCTCAGCTCGGCGCCGAGGAGGAACCGGAACGACCGCTCGCGGGAGCCGGCCACGATGCCGAACGCCTCGTCGGTGAGGAAGAACGCCGCGACGGGCCTCTGGCGCCGGGTCAGTGGAAGCTCCCGGCCGAGCGAGAACCCGTAGAGGACATGGCGGATGTTGAGCAGCAGCGTCGTGAGGACGATCTCGAGCCCGGCCGTGCCGGCCGCGAACAGGCCGACGGCGCTGAACTGGGCGCTCCCCGCGAAGACGAGGGCCGACAACGCCTGTGTCTCGAGGAGCGAGAGGCCGGCGTCGCGCGCGACGATCGCATAGGCGAGCCCGAAGGGGACGACACCGAGCCAGAGCGGTGCGAGCGCCCGGAAGCCGCGCTCGAACGCGCCGGTTGTGTCTGTCGCCGGCACGCGCCCGATCCTACGGGCCGAGAACGTGAAACGCCCCCGGCTGCGGCCCCGGGGGCGTCTCGTTCTTGTGGGGGCTCCTTCCGGGAGCGACAAACGGAGTCTTGCGCCTCTGCGGCCCAGACACGAGCCTCCGTGTTGCCACCGATTCCGGTCGGTGTACCCCGCGCTCCCACAGCCTGGCGTGGACTGAGGTGCTTGGTAGGGCGGCACTCTACGGGACCTGTCCTGAAAAGTCAAGTAGAGCGGTCAAGTGATTTGCTCTAGACTTCACTTCACTCGATGGACGCCGAGAACGACTTCTCGCAGGACGGGGGGCGAACGCCGCTCGCGGCAGTGCCCGGGACGACGACGCCCATTGCGCCGTCGTCCCGGGTCGGCGAGCGGCTCCGCGCGCTGCGCCTCGCCGCCGGCCTGACCCAGTCCGAGGTCGGTGGCGAGCGGTTCTCGAAGGAGTACGTGAGCCAGATCGAACGGGGAAAGACGCGCCCGACCGACGAGGCGGTCGCCTGGCTCGCGAGCCAACTGGGAGTCGATCCGCTGTTTCTCGGCCGCGGCGCCACGACCGACGTCCGCGACCGCGTCGAAGCGCTGCTCGCGCGGGCAGAAGCGCTCGCGGCGGCACACCGCCCGGGCGAGGCGATCGACCTGTTCGTCCTCGCCCGTCGCGACGTCGGAGCGACCGGCTCGACGCAGCTCGAGGTCCGCGCCCTCGTCGGCGAAGCGTGGGCGCGATTCGGCGACGGTGGCGCACGCGAGGCGGTCGACCTGCTCCTCGTCGCCCGCGAACTCGCCGAAGGCCCCCAGTTCTCGGACCTCGACCATGCCGACCTCCTGTTCCGTCTCGGCGCGTGCCGGTTCACGCTCGGGAGCGTTGCCACTGCCGCTGCGCTGTTCGACGAGGCGCTCGCCCTCGCGGAAGCCTCGGGCCCGACCTGCGACCGGCTCCGTGCAGACGTCCTCGGCTGGCGCTCACGGTGCCGCCGGCGCCAGCGTGACCTCGAGGCAGCCAAGGCAGATGTCGAGACGGCACTCGGGCTCACCCGCGACGACGAGGATCGTCGCGCCGAGGCGGACGCGCTCGTCGAGGCATCGCACGTTGCCGAACAGAGAGGCCACTGGGGTACCGCGCGCACGTACGCGGAGCAGGCGCGGACGATCTTCCGCGAACGAAGCAGCGAGCGGACTGCGGGCAGGCTGCTCCTCGACCTCGGCAGCATCGAGTTCGCCCGCGGCGAGCACGAGGACGCCGTCGCCCACCTGACCTCATCGCTCGAGCTCGCTGTCGGCGCCGACTCGAAGCGTGACGCTGCACTCGCACTCGGTCGGCTCGCCGCGGTGCATCTCGAGCGCCGCGACCACGTCGCCGCCGAAGAGCATGCGCGCAAGGCGCTGGCGCTCCTCGACGGGCGCGACGACCTCCAGGACGTGTTCGGCGGATCGCAGATCGTGCTCGGTCGCGCCCTGCTCGAGCAGGGTCGCTTCGACGACGCAGAGGCATGCTTCAAGGTGGCGGACGACGTCTTCGAGCAGACGGCGTCTCTCACGCACCGTGCCGGCGCCTGGGTGGCGCTCGGCGACCTCGCGAGCCGGCGCGACGACGACGGTGAGGCGGCACACTGGTACCGCCGCGCGGCAGAGGCCCTGCAGGACACCCGCTTCTGACGCACCGCGCGCCGTCCGCGCGCGAGCAGGGCGAAGCTAGACTCGAATCGTGCTCCGCCCCGCCGCGGCCCTCGTCCTGCTCGCCTGCGCGTCCGCTCTCAGCGGCTGCGGCGGCAGCACGGACACGACCGATTCACCGGCCGACACGGCCCCCGCTCCCTCGGGCAGCATCGAGGCCCTGTGGCGCGCGCCCGGCGACGACGTCGCGGCCGTCTTCGGCACGTCCGACTACGGACCGGGCACCAATCGTGTCTCCTTCCTGATCGTGGACAGCCAGTCGCAGCTGATCGAGCGCCCCACGGCGCGGGTGTGGATCGCACGCGGCCTGAAGCAGAAGCCGTACGCGGAGACGACCGCGACGCTCGAGCCCATCGGCGTCCCCGGCGGCGCCAAGGCGGACGCACAGAACATCTACGTGGCCAGCGTCGAGACCTCGAAGCCCGGGACCTACTGGCTGCTCGCCGAGCCCGTCGGTGGGAGGAAGATCCAGGCGCTCGGGAACGTCGTCGTCAAGAAGAAGCCTTCGGCACCGTTGGTCGGGGAGCGTGCGATCCCGTCCCGCAACCCGATCCTCCGACCGGGGGTCGACCCGAAGACGGTGACGACGGCCGAGCCCGTCGACAGGATGCTTCTCCGCACGACCGTCGCCGCTGCGATGGCGGCGAAGCGGCCGTTCGTCGTCACGTTCGCGACACCGCAGTACTGCCAGACACGGACGTGCGGTCCCGTCGTCCAGGTCGTGCAGTCGGTGGCGAAGCAGTGGCAAGGCGACGGAGTCGACTTCATCCACATCGAGATCTACAAGGGCAACGACCCCGCCAAGGGGACGAACCGGTGGGTCGACCAGTGGAGGCTCAAGAGCGAGCCGTTCACGTTCGTCGTCGACCGAGCCGGCGTCATCCGCACCCGGCTCGAGGGCGCCTTCAGTGCGTCCGAGCTCGACGCCGCCATTCGCAAGGTCGCCTAGGTCTCGACGACCGGGAGCACGCGCGCGTCGGGCGCCGGGACGAGGACACCGGGGACGTAGGTCGCGATCGCCTCGCCCATGGTGACGCACCGCCCGAGCTCCTCCGAGCGGAACCAGCGGTGCTCGAGCAACTGGTGATACAGCTCGGCCGGCTCGAACTTCCCGCGCAACGCGTCGGGGATCGCGGCGAGCGCGGGCTCGTACGCCTCGGTGAGCCACCGGTAGGCGACGATCGAGTCCGGGAGCGCGCCGCCGTCGCGCTCGATCTCCTCACGGAATCCGAGGAGATCGTCGAGCAGCCGCCGCGCCTGTTTCTCCTGGACGTCGAGGCCGGTCAGCGAGAGCAGGCGCTTCTGGTGGTAGCCCGGCTCGACGACCCGCGGGTTGACGCGGAGCCGGTACCCGCCGTCCTCGGCGACGAGCTCGAGCTCGTCCGTGTCGAAGCCGAGCGCGTGCAGCCGATCGAGACGCTCGTGGATCCGATGACGCTCGTCCTGGCCGATCAGCTCCTCGCGCATCAGCTCGGTCCAGAGGGCGTCGTAGCGCCGCCCGACCTCGAACGCGGTCTCGGCGGGATCGATCCCCGACGGGAGCATCCCCTCCTCGGCGACGTCCATGAGCTCGCCCGCCAGGTTCTCGACCGCGATCGCGAGATCGTGACGCCGCTGCCCGTCGGAGAGCGTCGGATGCATCTCGCCCGTCTCGGCATCGACGAGGTAGGCGGCGAGCGCACCCGCGTCGCGGCGGAACAGCGCGTTCGACAGCGAGCAGTCGCCCCAGAAGAACCCGGCCAGGTGGAGGCGCACGAGCAGCTCGGCGAGCGCGTCGAGCAGGTGCTCGCGCAGGTTCGGGACGCCGTACCCGGAGAAGAGCGTGCGGTACGGGAGCGAGAAGTCGAGATGCCGCGTCACCAGGATCGCCTCGAGCCCGTCGGGGCGGTCGGACACGACGCCCACCGCCTCGACGACCGGAACCGCCTGCTCGGCCAGGTCGCGCAACAACCGGTACTCCCGCTCGGCGAGCCGCGGGTCGATCTCCTTCAGCGCGAAGATCGCGCCGTCGTAATGGACGAACCGCACGACGTGGCGGCTGATCCCCCGCACGACGTCGACCAGGCGGGGCGAATCCCATTCTTCGAGCGGGCTCGACCAGGGCAGGTCGAGAAAGTCCGGCAGCGCCTCGTCGGCGACCAGCTGGTAGCGCATCGTCCTACCGTAGCGCCGGTCGCCGACTACGCTTCCGCAATGAGTCGGGTCCTCCAATCGCTGCCCGTCGGCGAGCGCATCGGGATCGCCTTCTCGGGCGGTCTCGACACGGCGGTCGCCGTCGCCTGGATCCGCGAGAAGGGCGGGATCCCGTACGCGTTCACGGCCGACCTCGGGCAGGTCGACGAGGTCGATGTGGCGGACGTGCGCGAGCGAGCCCTCGCCTACGGCGCCGAGGCGGCGGAGATCGTCGACTGCCGGGCGCAGCTCGTGCACGAGGGGCTCGTCGCGTTGCAGTGCGGCGCCTTCCACGTCGCGAGCGCGGGCAAGACGTACTTCAACACGACGCCGCTCGGGCGCGCGGTCACCGGCACGATGCTCGTCCACGCGATGCGCGAGCACGGCGTGGACATCTGGGGCGACGGGTCGACGTACAAGGGCAACGACATCGAGCGCTTCTTCCGCTACGGGCTGCTCACGAACCCCGCCCTCCGCATCTACAAGCCGTGGCTCGACGCGCAGTTCGTGGCGGAGCTCGGCGGGCGCAAGGAGATGAGCGAGTGGCTGCTCGAGCGCGGTCTGCCCTACCGCGCCAGCGCCGACAAGGCGTACTCGACCGACGCGAACATCTGGGGCGCCACGCACGAGGCGAAGGATCTCGAGTCACTCGACCGCTCGATGGCGATCGTCGAGCCGATCATGGGCGTCGCCCACTGGGACCCGTCCGTCGCGATCGAGCCGGAGACGGTGCGCGTCGCCTTTCACGAAGGGTGGCCGGTGGCGCTCGACGGCAGGGAGTTCGGAGATCACGTGGATCTCGTCGTCGCGGCGAACGCGATCGGAGGCAGGCACGGGCTCGGGATGTCGGATCAGATCGAGAACCGCATCATCGAGGCCAAGTCGCGCGGTATCTACGAGGCGCCCGGGATGGCGCTGCTCTACATCGCGTACGAGCGCCTCGTCAATGCGATCCACAACGAGGCGACGATCGACAACTACCGCACGATGGGCCGTCGCCTGGGCCGGCTGCTCTACGAGGGACGCTGGTTCGATCCGCAGTCGCTGATGCTGCGGCAGAGCCTGCAGAGCTGGGTCGGTCTCGCCGTCACCGGCGAGGTGACGATCGAGCTTCGCCGCGGCGACGACTACACGGTGCTCGACACGACCAGCCCGAACGCGACCTACCATCCCGACCGCCTCTCGATGGAGAACGTCGAGAGCATGTTCGGGCCCGGCGACCGGATCGGGCAGCTGACGATGCGGCTGCTCGACCTCGAGGACTCGCGCGCCAAGCTCGAGCTCTACGCGCGCCTCGGCCTCACGCAGGCCGGCGACCCGTTCGAGCTGCTCGCGGGCGAGGGAGGCGCCGTGGCGCCCGAGGCGCTGAACCCGGGCGCCCGGCTGAAGCCAGGCGCCGGGCGCGCGGCGGAGACCGACCAGGCCCGGACTGAGCCGCGCTCGAAGCGCAAGGCGCCCGGCTTCAGCCGGGCGCCAGGGTTGCATCCCGAACCGCGCAGCGTCCGGCGTCTGGCTTCAGCCGGACGCCAGGGTTGCGTCCCGAACCGCGCAGCGTCCGGCGTCTGGCTTCAGCCGGGCGCCAGGGTTTCCGACCGCCCGCGCGACGGCCCAGACGCGCGAGGCGCCTGGCTTCAGCCGGACGCCAGGGTTGCGTCCCGAACCGCGCAGCGTCCGGCGTCTGGCTTCAGCCGGACGCCAGGGTTACGTCCCGAACCGCGCGCGTCCGGCGTCTGGCTTCAGCCGGACGCCACGTCCCGACCGCGCGCGTCCGGCGTCTGGCTTCAGCCGGACGCCAGGGTTCCCGGCCCGCGCATCCCCACCGACCTCAGACCTCTTCCCCGGCGCGCTCGATCACGACCACCGGCACGCGGGCGTGCGGCGAGAGGCGGAGCAGCGCCCGCACGATCTCGGCACAGTCCTCGGGCGTGATCATCTCCTCCGGCGGAACGCCGGACCACGCCGCCATCGGCGTGTCGACGAATCCCGGGCAGAGCGCCGTTGCGCGCACGCCGTGCTCCACCTCCTCGCGCGCGAGCGTCCGCGTCAGCGCGATCAGTGCCGCCTTGGCGGCGCCGTAGGCGGCGAGGCCCGGCGTCGGGATGGTGCCGGCGATCGAGGCGAGGTTGACGACGTACCCCTTCGTCGCCCTCAGGTGCGGGAGCGCCGCCTGCGTGACGAGGAACGCACCGCGCAGGTTGACCGCCTGCTGAATGTCCCATGCCTTCGTGGTCATGTCCGCCACCGTGCCCGCGATCCCGACGCCCGCGGAGTTGACGAGCACGTCGAGACCACCGTGCGCGGCGACGTGCTCGGCGACGACGCGGGCACAGTCCTCCTCCTTGGCGACGTTCGCGGACACGATCGCCGCGTCGAGGCCTTCACGCGCAGCCTCGAGCCGTTCGAGGTCTCGCCCGGCGAGCGTGAGTGCGAACCCCTCCTCGCCCAGCATCCGGGCGATGGCGAGGCCGATGCCGGACGAGCCGCCGGTGACGAGGGCCGAGGCCATGCGGCCGATCTTCCCACAGAAAGAACGAAGGCCGCCGGGGGGTGGCGACCTTCGTGTGCTGCGAGGAGAGGGGGAAGGGGGGGTATGACTCTCCGCCGCTTCATTTCGTCCCCGTCCGCGGGACTCCTTCTCGCGAACGTAGACTCGATTTCGTGCCCTCGACCCCGACGCTGACCTCGCTGGCGAAAGCCGGTGGTTGCGCCGCGAAGTACCCGGCGGCGCGCCTGGAGCGCCTGCTCGCGGGCTTTCTGCCGGTCGATTCCGCCGATTTGCTCGTCGGCCTCGATCCCGCCGACGACGCGGCCGTGTACCGGCTCGACGACGACCGGGCCCTCGTCTTCACGGTCGACTTCTTCCCTCCGGTCGTCGACGACCCGCACGCGTTCGGCGCGATCGCGGCGACGAACGCGCTCAACGACGTGATCGCGATGGGCGGCGTCCCGATGCTGGCGCTCTCGATCGCCGCCTTCCCGGAGGAGCTCCCGACCGAGATCCTGGGCGAGATCCTCGCGGGCGCGGACGAGGCCGTGCGGGCAGCGGGCGCGATCCTCGCCGGGGGTCACACGATTCGCGACGACGAGCCGAAGTACGGCCTCGCCGTCGTCGGCACCGTGCACCCGGACGGGATCTGGCCGAAGAGCGGCGCCCGCGTCGGCGACGCGCTCTTCCTCACGAAGGCGCTCGGCACCGGACTCGTCCTGCAGGCGCAGCGCGACGGCGGCGCACCGCCGGGAGCGCTCGACGCTGCCGTCGCCGCGATGCTGACGCTGAATCGCGATGCGGCCGAGGCGCTGCGTCCGTTCGCCCCGCATGCGGTCACCGACGTCACGGGCTTCGGTCTCGCGGGCCACGCGTACGAGATGGCATCGCGCAGCGGCGTCCGCATCGAGCTCGACGCAGCAGCGCTGCCGGCCCTGCCCTCCGCGCTCGAGCTCGCGAAGGCCGGCGTCCGCACGGGCGGTGACCGGAGAAACCGGGACTACGCCGGCGCGCACGTCGAGAGCTCCGCCTCCGAGGCGGCGGAAGCGCTCGCGTTCGACCCGCAGACCGCCGGCGGCATGCTCGTCTCACTCGCGGCCGACAAGGCCGCGGTGCTGACCGCCACCTTCGCCGCCGCGGATCTCGAGCTGCATCGCGTCGGACGCGTGCTCGACGGCGCAGGCGTCGCGCTACTGTGAACCGCATGGAGCTCGGTGGGGTCGACGCCGAAGGCGCGGTCGAAGACGGCGCGGGCGCGGCGGCGAGATCTCCCCCCGTCGGTTCGTCCAGCTTGCCGCGGGATCCGTGTTCGCACTCTGGGTCGTCGTGACGAGCGGCGCGGTCGTCCGCCTCACAGCGTCCGGGCTCGGCTGCGACAACTGGCCCCGCTGCGGCGACAAGCCGTATCCGGAGAAGGGCGGTCACGCCGCGATCGAGTTCGGCAATCGCGTCGTTGCGCTCGTCGGAATCGCGCTGGCGTTGATCGTGTGGCTCGCCGCCCGCCGTGTCGATCGGCTGCCACGCGGGGTGCGTCTGCTCGCGCTCGCGACCGCGCTCGGGACGATCGCGCAGATTCCACTCGGCGGGATCACGGTGCTCCTCGACCTCCACCCGATCGCGGTCATGTCGCACTTCCTCCTCGCGATCCTCGTGCTCGCGGGAGCGATCGTCGTCGCGATCGAGGCATGGACGAGGCGCAGCGGTCTCGCGCCGCCCGTCGGCCCCGTCTGGCTGCGCAGGGTCGCAATCGTCGGTGTCGCCGCGTGCGCCGTCCTCGTCGTCACCGGCACGGTCGCGACCGCATCCGGGCCTCACTCCGGCGGAGCAGGACATCCGGCGTCTCGGCCTGCAGGTGTCGGACACGGTCTACGTCCACGTGCGGGCGACCGCGGTCTTCGGCATCGGGTTGCTCGTCATCGGCGTGTTCCTCTGGCGCCGACGGACCGAGCTTCCAGGAATCGTGCGGTTCGGCATCGTCCTCCTCGCCGATGCTGCTCGTGCAGATGGCTGTCGGTGAGATCCAGTACCGGAACGCGCTGCCCTGGTGGCTCGTGGTCATCCACGTCTCGTTGGCCGCGTCGATCTGGGTCCTGACGGTGGCGATCGCGTACATGTTGCACCGGCCGCCCCGGCCTCTCGTGGCGACGACAGGCGGCTAGACTCCGAAGGTGGAGAGCGACCTCCGAATCGGCGAGCGGCCGACACTCCGACGCCCCGTCATGATCGCGGCGTTCCGCGGCTGGAACGACGGCGGCCAGGCGGCGACACTCGCCGCTTCGACGCTCGCACAGACCTGGGGGGCGACACGGTTCGCGGACATCGACCCGGAGGCGTTCGTCGACTTCCAGGCGACGCGGCCGACGGTGAAGCTCGACTCGGGCATGACGCGCCAGATCGAATGGCCGGAGATCAGGTTCCTCGCCGGCGCCATCCCGGGCGCCGACCGTGACGCGGTGATCCTCATCGGCGTCGAGCCGAACTACCGCTGGCGCGCGTTCAACGATCTCGTCGTCGGTCTGGCGCGCGATCTCGGGGTCGAGCTCGTCGTCACGCTCGGCGCGCTGCTCGCAGACGTCCCGCACACACGGCCGGCTCCGGTCACCGGCGCCGCGAGCGATCTCGAGCTCGTGACCGAGCTCGGACTGCAACCGTCCAGGTACGAGGGCCCGACGGGCATCGTCGGCGTCCTGCACGACGCGTGCCGCCGCTCCGGCATTCCCTCCGTGAGCCTCTGGTCGGCCGTGCCCCACTACGTCTCGCTCGCGCCGAGCCCCCGCGCCGCCAAGGCGCTGTGCGAACGCCTCGGAGAGCTGCTCAAGGTCTCGATCGACGTGACGGAGCTCGTGGAAGCGGAGGAGCTCTACTCGGAGCAGATCAGCGAGGCGGTCTCGTCGGATCCCGAGACGGCCTCCTACGTGGCCGAGCTCGAGCGTCGGGCGGACACGATCGAGGAGGTCTTCGACGACTCCGACCTTCCGACGGGCGAGTCGCTCGCGGCCGAGTTGACGCGGTTCCTCCGCGACCGCGAGCGCGACGATCCACCGCCCGCGCAGTAGCGCCGGGCTCTAGGCCGCGTTCTCCCGCCGCGCGTCGGCGACGACGGCAGCGCTCGGGCTTTCGTCCACGACCGGTGGCGCGTCGGGCGTCGGCGCTGCGGGTACGGCGGCAGGCTCTCCGTCGGCCGGCTCTGCCGTCGCGTCCGTGGTGTTCTCCGTGCCGGCCGCGCCTCGGCCGCCGCCGCGGCGCCCGTGCGGCGCTTCTTGCGCCGGCGGCGCGACTTGCGTGCGGGCGCCTTCGGCGCGGGCAGGTTCTCCGCGAGCGCACCGGCGATCTCCCCGATCGGCCCGATGTCCTCGCGCGCCTGGTCGAGCAGCGAGTTGGCGCGCGGCGTGTAGCCGTCCGCGGAGGCGAGCAACGCCGCCCCGACCGCAAGCGGAAGCGCGCGCGCCACCTGGACGAGCTTCGCCACGTTGTCCTCGTGGCGGTGACCGCGCGAGTTCGCGACGGCACCGAGCAGTCGCTTCGCCTCGGGGAACTCGGCACTCGCGCGCCGGTCCTGCACCTTGCGGGTCGCGCGCGCGAGCTTCCACGTCCAGCGGGAGAGAATCTGATCGGGGGCGTTGGCCTTGCCCTCGTGGATGGCCCGGAGGAGGATGCGAACACCGGCCGAGCGGTCCTTGTCCCAGGGCGGCGCCTGGCCGACGAGCGTGACGAGGTCGTCGAAGTCGGCGCGCTCGACCGAGGTCGCGACGCGGTCGGCGAGCGCCGTCATCCGGAGCCGCCGGTTCGGGTTCTCGGCGGCGCAGACTGCGAGGAACGTCTCGAGTGCGCCCTTGCCCGCGCGACCCTCGGTGAACTTGCGTGCGAAGTCGGTGCGCTGGTCGAATCGAATCTGCCTGCCGGCGATCGTGGCCCAGAAGCGCTGCTCGTCGTCGTCCAGGAACTTGGGGTCGACGCGCTGCCACTCACGCTGGATCACCGCGACACGGCGCGCCACGTCCGGCGTGACGGGCACGAGCCACGGGGCGGGCGAGAGCTGTCGGCGAGCCCGCCGCTGCTGCCGCCGCCGCGGCGCCGGCGTGACGCGTGCGCCTTCGCGGTAGAAGTCGGCGTCGAGCAGGGAGTGGAGGGAGATGACGCGGTCGTTGTGCGTCGAGCCCTTCGTCACGAAATCGACGACGATCCCCGCTTCCTTGCGGCCGTGCATGCGCATGATCCGGCCGATGCGCTGCTGGTAGACGCGGCGTGACGCGGTGGGCGCGAGATGGAAGCACACGGTCGCGCGGGGGGAGTTCCAGCCCTCGGCGAGCAGCTGGGCGTTGATGAGCACGTTGATCTCGCCGCGCTCGTAGGCGGCGAGCGTCTCGGCGAGCTTCACCGGCGGGGTCTTGCCCGAGACGGCCTCGGCCTTGATGCCGGCCGCGCGGAACTCCTGCGCGAGGTTGTACGCGTGCTCGACACCGGCGGCGTAGACGATTCCGGGCGTGGAGCCGAAGCGCTGGCCGTAGAGGCTCGCCGCCGCCTGGTTGAGCGCGCTGTGGTCGAGCGCCGCGGCGAGGGCGCGTTCCTCGAAGTCGCCGCCGACGATCGGGACGGAGTTGATCGCGGCCGCGGGTGGCACGCGGAGGCATCGCAGCGGAGCGATGAGGCCGCGGCGGGCCGCGTCCGCGAGCGGAAGGTCGTCGACCGAGGCGGGGAAGACGTCGGAGACCTGCTTCGCGATCAGCTGCTCGGTCGCCGTCATGCCGATGTAGACGGGATCGCTGAACGAGCGGATCGCGGCGCTCGTCTTCTCGCCGAGCGCGGTGTGCGCCTCGTCGCAGATCACGAGCTGGTAGGCGTTGCGCGAGATGTCGCCCGCGTGTCGCGCGAACCAGGCGTACGTCTGGATCGTGATCGGGTTGTCGCGCAACGGCTCCTTGCCCGTCTCGATCGCGTCGGTGAAACGCTCGGCGTACCCCTCCGTCGTCAGGTCTCGCTGGAACTGGGAGACGAGGAGGCGGCGGTGGGTGAGGATCAGGACACCGAGGTGCCGGGCCGACTCGACGAAGCCGGCGGCGGCGATCGTCTTGCCGGAGGCGGTGGGGTGGCGGAACCGGTAGCGCCGCGAGGCGCCGGGATCCTCGCCGGTGAAGGCTGGTTCGTCGGCCTCGTCGTCGTCGTCGATCACGCCGGCGTCGAAGTCGTCGTCCTCCTCGTCGAGCTCGGCCGTCTCGGCGTCTCCCGCCGCGGCGCCGTTGCCGTGCCCGTTGCCGTTGCCGTTGCCGTTCTCGTCGGCGTCGCGCTGGTTCGACGCGATCAGCTCGGTCAGCATCCCCGCGAGCGCATCGACCTGATGGCGTCGCAGGTCGGTTCCCGCGGCGGTCTCGGGCCTCGGTGCGGCGAGCACCCGCTCGAGGCCGAGCATGAGGCCGTAGCGGACGCGCCAGCGGTTCGAGGGAGTGGTGCCGCCCGCCTCGATCTCGGCCATGGCGTCGTCGAGTGCGGCGCGCCTGGCGGTGCCGGGTGCGAGGGCGACGGCGGCTTCCTCACCGTCGTGCAGGAACGGCTCGCCGTACCAGGCGTGAGCGCGGAGCGCGGCGGCCTCTAGGGCTTCGGCGGGCTCCGACGATGAAGTCGGGTTGAGTGTCGGTTCGTCCATATGCGCAGCACGCTGGGTGATGCTGCTCCAAGGATTTCGGCGCGTTCTCCAGACACGTAGCGGAGGAACTGCGCTACGGGGAGAGTACCGGAAAATCGGACGCGAGGCGGGTGCAGGTCGTGGAAAACGTTCGCGGGAGCCTGCCCAACACGCGACGCCCCCGGTCTCCCGGGGGCGTCGCAGGACGTGCGGATCGAGCTCGGCCGGTTACCCGGTGATCGGCGGCTCGAAGACGCCGACGATGCCGAGACGCTGCGAGTTGCAGGCCTTGCGACCGAGGATGCTGACGCGGACGATGCCCGCCATCCGGAACATGCGATCGCACCGCCGATCGCGAGCGCGTCCGAGTCGGGGCGAAGCACCGGCACGAAGAACGAGGGCCCGGCTGGTGGCCGGGCCCTCGTTCGTTGCGTCGTTTCCCTGGTCTCAGGGACCCGGGGGACCCGGGGGCCGCCCGGCGCCGGAACTCCCGTTCCAGTAGCCGACCAGCTCGAATCCGAGGTACGTGTCGCCCAGCTTCAGCGGCTGACGAGCACGAGGTGTGGAACGTCAGTTCCTCCAGGAGTTGCCCGCTCGAGGAGAAGACATAGATGTACGTCGGACCCGCTTCAGGGACTTCACCGACGACGTCGACGGTAAACGAATCCCCGGGGTTCAGCGGCGAGCCGTTGAAGAACTCGTAGCCGTGCCGGGCGTGCTGTTCTCGGTGACCACGATCCGGACGTTCGTGGCACCGTTCGGATTCCCGCCTGCGATCAACTCGACCTTGCCCGAGGCCTGCGTGTTGTTGTTGTCGAGGTTGCCGAGGTACTTCATCACCATCGCCGTCGGCTTGTCGTAGGCGGTGCACAGCTCGACGTCCGGGTACTTCCCCTTGTAGTGACTCGGATCGGTGTCCATCACGTCGGGGCCGCTCGGCGGGGTGCCCTTCGCCGTGCCGAGGTTCGCATACTGACCGAGCGTCGCGGTGCCCGTGGCCGAGTAGAGCCACTTCTCACCTGGCTCGAACGACGCGTCGCCGTCACCACTCAGCTCCTTCACGAAGGCGGGCACGACGTTCGGTGCATGGTCGTCG
This sequence comes from uncultured Thermoleophilia bacterium, assembly GCA_963721955.1. Taxonomy (GTDB): domain Bacteria; phylum Actinomycetota; class Thermoleophilia; order Gaiellales; family Gaiellaceae; genus Gaiella. The sequence goes on from CAVRKG010000005.1 coordinate 601,926, forward strand.
GTGACCCTGATGTTCGTGAGGACGGTGTCGCCCGTGTTGGTGACGACGTAGTTCCACGTCACTCCCGCGCCCACCGTTGCCTCGGGGCCCGGAGCGGCGTCGGCATCTTCACCGAGGCCCGGAGCCGGCAGCGACGTCGTGCCGTTGGCATCGACGCCGCCCGTCAGATTCAGGCTGAGGAACTGATCGCCCAGGACGAGCGGGGACGAGCACGACGTGTGCACGGACATGTCCTCGAGCACCGTCCCGTTGAGCGCCTTCAGGACGATCTGCGTCGATGAACCCATCGTGCCACCAGACGTCGTTTTCACCGTGAACGACTCGCCAACCGCGACCTGGGCCGGAGTCGCCACCAGCCCGCTCCCGACGACGATATTCACGGTCTGGCTGCCGGTCTGGTTGTTGACGCTGAACGCGAACTTGCCCTGGGTATTGCCGTTTCCGAACGTGCCGGCGGGTACCGGCGGATCGTCACCCGTGTAGAGGAACGTCAGCTGCGTCGGCTTCTCTTCGTTGACGCACAACGCAGCACCGGTGGGAGCCTGGATCAACGTGTACTTCTCGATGTCGATCGACGGACGCCCGCTCGGTGCGCCCTTGTAGTTGTCCGGGTCGGTCGCCGTCACCTTCGGCACTCCCTCGCCCGGCGGGGTTCCCGTCACGGTGCCGAGGTTCGTGTACTGCCCGATCACCGCAGTCCCGGTCTTCGTACACGTCTGGCTCGCTCCCGGCGCCAGCGTCAGGCCGGTGCAGATGACGCCGACCTTGTCGTCGTCGACGCGGACGTTCGTCAGCGTCACGTTGCCGGTGTTCGTGACCTCGTACGTCCACGTGACCGTCGAGCCCTCTTCGACCGTCGGGCCCGGAGCGACGTTGTTGTCGGTCCCGTTCGTCTTCTTGACGATCGAGATCGACGGGCTCGGACCTCCCGGGCAGACGGTCTTCAGCTTCTCGACCTTGACCTTGTCGTTGCTGTCGCCACCCGTCCTCGCCGCCACGATCATGACGTTGCCGTTGATCTCGCTGGGATTGAAGTTCGCCCAGCGGGCCGAGCCGGCTCCGTCGTTCGTCTCCGCGGTCAGCCCGCCGAGGTAGGCGTCGCTGAGCGTCTGTGCGCTCGTGTACGCCCCGGCGACGGTGCCGAGCCACAGCGAGAGGTCGCTGTCGCCGGCCACGTAGCCCAGGTAGAGCTGGTCGGCGATGACGGGCTGGTCGAACTCGTACAACAGGTAGTTGTCCGCGCCGCCGTTGTCGAGCGTGTGCTGGTCGTTCGAGCCGTTGCCGTCACTGACCGAGTCCGTGACGCCGAGCCCGCCGCCGTAGGCACCGACGTAGGCCGGGGCCCAGGCACCGGTCGACTTGTTGCGGCTCCAGCCGGTCACCTTCACCTTGACGCCGTTGTCCAGCGTGAAGGTCTTGACGTTGCCCGCCGTACCGGAGGTGCTGTCGTTGCCGGAGATGGAACCCTCGGCCGGGATGCAGATCTCCTTCCACGTCTTGGCGGCGTTGCCGCTGCCGCCCGCGGTGGTGTTGGCGGCCGTGTTCGTCTCCCGCGTGATCGCCAGGCCGGCGACGCTGATGCTCGACGTCGCCTTGACGACCGTCGTGCCCGCGGTCGCGGACGTGATCGTGACCGTGCACGTGGCACGTCGCTGCGCCACCGGTGTAGGAGCACGTGTCGGCGAGCCGACGAAGCTGCCGGGGCCGCTCACGATCGCCGCCGTCGCCGTGCCGGAGGCGACGTTGCCGCCGAGCCCGTTCACGGTGATCGTCAACACGTGCGTCGTGCCGACCGGGTTGTCCGCCGTCGGCGGACCGATCTTGATGTTCGCGTTCACGAACGTCTTCGTCGCCGGCCCGCTGTTCGGGGCGACACCGTTGGTCGTGACCGTGACCGGGAGGCCGCCGAGCGTGCCCGATCGACGAGGCATTGCCGACCACCTGGCCGGGCGTGTTCGACGTGAACGTCGCCTTGCACTGGCCGTTCGCGTCCGTGACGCCGTTGACCGGGCCGGCCGGAGTCGCGACCGCACCGCCCTGGTTGGTGAGCGTGATGTCGCAATCCACGCCTGCCCCGACCGGGCTGTAGCCCGAGCCGGAGTCGTCGGACACGGTCGCCGTGAAGGTGACCGACGTCCCGACCACGACCGTCTCGTCGTTGACGATCGAGATCTTCCGCTTGACCCACGTCTTGGCGGCGTTGCCGCTGCCGCCTGCGATCGTGTTCGTACCCGTACCCGTGGTGCGGGTGAATTGGATCGTCCCGGTCGGGCCCGTGACCGTCGGGACGATGATGGTCGTCGCCGCCTGCATCGTCGCGACGCCTGGATCGGCCGAGGTCGTATCGACCGTGCAGGCACCTGCGGTCGTCGTGCAGGTGTTGCCGCCGACGAACCTGCCGGGTCCGCCGGTCTTCGTGAAGGTGACGAGCGTCCCGTTCGGAGCCGCCACGTAGCCGCTGCCGGTGCCGTTGTTCACGCGTGACCGTCGCCGTACAGGTGTGCGTCGTGCCGGTCGGGTTCGACGCCGTCCCGGGTGTCAGGTTGATGTACGCGTTGACGAACGTCTTCGTGGCCGGAGCGGCAGTCGTCACCGAAATCGGCAGACCGCCGAGCGTGCCGGTCGACGACGCGTTCCCGACCACCTGGCCGGGTACGCGTCCGACGTGATCGTCGACCGAGCACTGGCCGCTCGCGTTCGTGGTGCCCTGGAACGTCCCCGCGGCCGGATTCGCGACCGCACCGTTCTGGTTCGTCAGCGTGATGTCGCAATCCACGCCTGCCCCGACCGGGCTGTAGCCCGAGCCGGTGTCGTCGGACACGGTCGCGGTGAACGTCACCGACGTCCCGACCACGACCGTCTCGTCGTTGACGATCACGATCTTCCGCTTGATCCACGTCTTGGCGGCGTTGCCGCTGCCGCCCGCCGTGGTGTTGGCGGTCGTGTTCGTCTCCCGCGTGATCACCAGGCCAGCTGACCGTGATGTTCGACGTCGCCTTGACCATCGAGGTGCCCGCGGCCGCGGACGTGATCTTGACCGTGCAGGACGCAGTCGCAGCGCCGCCGGCGTAGTTACAGGCGGCAGAGCCGACGAAGCTGCCCGGGCCGCCACGATCGACGCCGTCGCCGTGCCAGCGGTCAGCAGCGCGCCGCACCGACCGCGTTCACCGTGATCGTCAGCACGTGCTCGGTGCCGACCGGATTCTGCGCCGTTGCCGGACTGATCTTGATGTTCGCGTCCACGTACGTCTTCACGGCGTCAGAGCCGTTCGAATGGCGCCGTACCCGTCTCGTGTAACATCCTGAAGGCCGGAACACCCACAGTCGCTGCGCAGAACCGCAAATCCGTGCGCGGTACTTTGCCGGCGTGTTCGACGTAAACGTGTACGCGCACTGGCCCAACGCGTTCGTCACCAGCCGTGCACGTGCTCGCCGACACCACCCTGACCGCGCCATCGGAGTCGGTCAGCCGTCAACGCCGCCACCGCACCAGACGCAGGCACCCAACCCGAACCAACGTTCTTCTCCACCGTCACCGTGAACGTATGCGGATCACCAACCTGGTTCACACCCGACGGACCAATACTGATCCGCGCGTCAACCCACGTCTTCTGGTTCGAGATCGTGCCCTTCGCCGTAACCGTTGGTCGCAACCGCCGATCGTCAGACCCGAAACCGGAACATCGGCCGACACGTTGACCGTACCCGTCCCCGCCGCCGAAGCGCTGTTCACGACCACCGTGCACTGCTCCCGGCCAGCACCGCGTTCACCACACACGTGCCGCCGGTGATCGAACCCGTACCCGTGATCGAAACACGCCGTGATCTTCGCACCATTCGCAGCCACAAAACCCGCACCAACCGTTCTTCTTCAACGTCACCGTAAACGTATGCGGATCCCCAACCTTGTTCCACCCGACGAACCAATATTGATCCGCGCATCAACCCACGTCTTCTGATTCGCGATCGAGCCGAACGCGCCATACCCATTGGTCGCAACAGCGACGTCCACACCCGAGACGGCAACAGATCGCCGACAGCGTTCACCGTCACCGTGCCCGGCATCGAGCGCTGTTCACAACCATCCGTGCACTTGCCCAGCACGCATCCGTCCCAGCCGGCGCACGTGCTCGCCGACATCGATCCTGTCGCACCAATCGTGTTCGTCAAACCGACGACGTCACCGCCACACCAGACGCAGCCACCCAACCCGAACCATCGTTCTTCTCCACCGTCACCGTGAACGTATGCGGATCACCAACCTTGTTCACCCCCGACGAACCAATATTGATCCGCGCGTCAACCCACGTCTTCTCGGCGTCGAGCCGTACTGGCCATTCCCGTCCGTCGTAGATCGCGAAGCCGCGAACACCCAAGTCGGCCAGAGACCGCGAACGCGTCCGCGGTCACGTTGCCCGTGCCCGTATTCGCCGCCGAACGCTGTTCACGACGCACCGTGCCCAACGCTTCGTCCCAGCCGGACACGTGTTCGCCGCACAGGTGCCACCCGTGACCGCGCCCGATCGCGAGTCGGTCACCGACTCGATCGCTGCCGCCGCACCAGCAGCGGCACCCAACCCGCCCCAAGGTTCTTCTCCACCGTACACCGTGAACGTATGCGGATCCCCAACCCTGTTCGCACCCGACGGCACAAACATTGAATCCGCGCATCAACCCACGTCTTCGACGCGTTCGACAGCGCACTGCCACGGCCGGGCCGCGGATTCGAGACCGTCGTCGACGGAACGTGATCGGCCTGACCTGCCACGCGTCACCGTCGAGGTGCGCGACCGACCAACACGTCGTCGCCAGGGCCCGCCGACGGTGATCGTGACCGTGCACGATGCACTCGCTCCACCACCCGTATACGCACAGGTCGGGCGACCCGACGAAGCTACCCGGGCCACTCGCGATCGACGCCGTCGCCGTACCAGACGCGAGCTTCCCACCAATCCCGTCACCGTGATCGTCAACACATGGTTCGTGCCGACCATTCACCCCCGTCGCCGGCGTAATCTTGATCCTCGCATCAACAACCTTCAGCGGCTCGCACGGCCCGTCCGACGGCGCGTATCTCGGGTTGTTGCTGTCACCGAGGTAGTGCGCCTTGAAGGAGTAGCCACCCGCGGCCAGCGGGCCCTGCGCGAACCCGGTCGCGTCGACGGTGCCGCCGGCCAGGAGCGGGATCGTGCGCCGAGGTCTTCGCAGGGCGCACCGGTGCACTGGTCGTTCGTGAACCAGTCGAGCGTGACGTTGCCGGTCGGGGCGGGCTTGCCCGCACCGCCGGTGACGGACACGAAGTCGTGCACCGTCGAGCCCGCGGCGACCGTCAGCACGCCGGCATGCGCCTCCGCTGTGGATCGTCGTGTCGGTCGTCGACGGCAGCTGCTCGACAATCGTCTGGCCGGCCGCCGACACGGGCGGCGGATTCGGGTTGCAGTTCGTGACGCCCTGGTTCTGGGGGTCGTTGCAGACGTCGTTCCACCCGGCCTGGACATCGTTCGTCAGCGCGTGACTCGGCTTGTTGAAGTCGAGTGGCGCGACGGTGTAGTGGGAGATGTACATCGACGAGATCCGCGAACCGAAGGGGAGCGTGCACGACGTCACGCCGATCCACGGGTCCGCCTCGGTGCCGCTGCCCGTGCCGCCGGTGCAGTTCGGGAAGCCGAACATACTCGAGAGCGGCGGCCTGTCGGGGCCGGCGACCAGCTTGAGCTGTGGCAGCAGGTTGACCGAGGTCACGTCGCCGCTCGCGGCGTGCACCGTGTCGACGACCGAGTTGACCGTCACCGTGTCATAGGCCTCGTCGACGATGTTGTCGAGGCCGTACCGGCACAGGAAGGGAGCGTCGACCTTCGTCGGACTGACGCAGCCCTTCGTGACGGCGAAACCATGCTGGGGATTGAATCCCTCGTCGTCCTCCTGGGCAAGCGCGCCGCCGATCCCGATCCCGAACATCGCCATGAGCACCACCACGACCATCGCCAGCTTGATGGTGCCGCTCGTTTCCTTCGCCAATCGCCGCATTTTTCACGCCTCCCAGAAGTGATTCAGATTGAAATCTCCCAGGGGAGACGCAGCGGCGGAAGCTCCGCGCTGCATCACAGACCCGTCCCCTTCAGGTCATCCACGTGCAAGTCGTTCACGTGCAGTCCAACCCCCTCCATGAGCGCACTGCCGATCCCGGGCGAGCCCGCGCAGCGAGCCTACCGCCTCCACCCATGACGGATCGCACAGCATCTCCCCCCCAAAAGCACAGCACGCTCATACCTCCCTGACCCAATATCTACCTCCAAAAAGCTCGAAAAGCAAGGCAGCGGGGGTTGGGGTGTGGAAAACGACGCACCGACCGCTAGGCGGGCGGGACCGAGGCCGGCTCGGAGCGACGGCCGCCGAGGGCCGCGCCGACACGCGCCGAGGCGCCGCTCTCGTCCAGATACCGCGTCAGGCCGCCGCGGAAGAACGGGAAACCGGCCCCGAGGATGAGGCAGGCGTCGATCTCGGCGGGCGAGGCGACGACCCCCTCCTCGAGGATGTGCCCGCACTCGTCGGCGAGCGCGTCGAGGATGGCGGCGTGGAGCTCGTCCTCGGTCTGGCGGGCGTCGCCCGTGAGCACGATGTCCATCTCGCCGTTCGCGAAGTTCTCGAGCGTCGGCGAGAGCGGGAAGCGGTCGGGAAAGGCGTCGTGCAGCGTGTGGAGGACGTGGTTCGCGACGCGCGGGCCGACGAGCGCGAGGAGCGCCGACGGCGGCATCGGGATGCCGAGGCGGAGCGCGGCCGCGTCGGTCTCCTCGAGCGTGTTGCCGTGCTCGAGCGCCTGCATCAGCACACACGACTGGCGGGTGAGGAGCCGGTTGACGACGAAGCCCGGCGCGTCCTTGACGACGACGCCGCGCTTGCCGAGCTTCTTCGTCACGTCCCACGCGGTCGCGAGGGTGGCGTCGTCGGTGCGCTCGGCGCGCACGAGCTCGACGAGCGGGAGCACGGCGACCGGGTTGAAGAAGTGCATCCCGACGACGCGCTCCGGATGCTCGAGGTCGCGCGCCATCGCGGAGACGGAGAGCGACGAGGTGTTCGTGACGAGCAGGCACTCGTCCGACACGACCGCTTCGAGCGCGCGGAAGACGTCCTGCTTGACGGACAGCTCTTCGAACACGGCCTCGATCACGAGGTCGCAGCCCGCGAACGCAGACGTGTCGGGAACGCCCTGCACGATCGAGGCGAGGAAGCGCGCCTTTCCTTCCGCCATGCGTCCGCGCGCGACCTGCTTCTCGAGGTCGGCGCGAATCGTCGCGACCGCTTCCTCGACGCGCGCCGCGTCGACGTCGGTGATCACGAGCGGAACCTCGAGCCGGCGCAGGAACAGCGTCGCGAGTTGCGTCGCCATCAGGCCGGCTCCGACGACGCCGACCTGCTGGATCCGTCGCGGCTTCGCGTCCGGGATGCCGACGCCGCGCTTGATCCGCCGCTCGATCAGGTCGAACGCGTACACGCCCGCCTGCGCCTGCGGTCCCGGCAGCAGATCGGCGAGCGCGTCCTCCTCGGCCACGTAGCCCTCCTCGACGCTCGAGGTCGCGGCGCCCGCGATCAGGTCGAGCGCGCGATAGGGCGCGAGCGCGACGCCGTGCACCGCGTCGTCGACGGCATAGCGTGCCTTCGCGCACACCTCGGCCGCGTCCGAGAGGTCGGCCTCCGCGCGCGGCGCGCGGCCCTCCTCGATCGCGCGCACGAGCCACTCGATCGAGTCGTCGAGGAACTCGACGTCGTCGAGGAGCGCGTCGGCGAGCCCGAGCTCCGCCGCCTTCTCGGCCGCGATCAGCCGGTTCTGCTGCAGCGGGTTCGACACGATCAGCTCCACGGCGGCCTTCGCGCCGACGACGCGGGGCAGGAGCTGCGTGCCGCCCCAGGCGGGGACGATGCCGAGGAAGACCTCCGGGAAGCCGAGGTGGCGCACGGAGCGGGCGAGGGTGCGGAAGTCGCAGTGCAGTGCGATCTCGAGGCCGCCGCCGAGGGCGGCGCCGTTGACCGCCGCGAGCGTGGGATACGGCAGGGCGCGGATCGCCGCGAAGGCGTCGTGGCCCGCCTTGCCCGCCGCGCGGGCCAGCTCCGGGGTGCTCATCGCCGGGAACTCGGTCAGGTCGGCGCCCGCCGCGAAGACGAACGGCTTGCCGGTGAGGACGAGGCCGGCGTGGTTTCCCTCGCTGAGCCGGGGGATGAGGGCGGCGAGCGATTCGAGGGCGTCGCGGCCGAAGACGTTCGGCTTCTGCCAGTCCTCGCCGTTGTCCATCGTCACGAGCGCGAGGGGGCCGACCCTGGTCTCGATCTCCTGCAGGAAGAACTGCGTCGGCCGCTCAGCCATGCCGGGTGTTCTCCCAGAGGAGGGCGGCGCCCATGCCGAGGCCGATGCAGAGCGCCGTGAGGCCGTAGCGGACGTCGGGGCGGCGCTCGAGCTCGTAGGCGAGCTGCGCCATCAGGCGGACGCCGGTCGCGGCGAGGGGGTGGCCGCAGGCGATCGCGCCGCCGGAGGGGTTCAGGCGCGGGTCGTCGGGGGCGACGCCGACACCGTCGCACCAGGTCAGCACCTGGACGGCGAACGGCTCGTTGAGCTCGAACAGGCCGATCTCGTCGATCGTCAGGCCCGCCTGGTGGAGCACCTTCTCGGTGGCGGGGACGGGGCCGATGCCCATCAGGTGCGGCTCGACGCCCGTGTAGGCGAAGCCGACGAGCCGCATCGCGGGCTCGAGCCCGAGCTCGGCGGCAGCCTGCTCGGAGGCGAGGAGCGCCGCGGTGGCGCCGTCGGTGAGCCCGGCCGAGTTGCCCGCGGTGACCCTGCCGCCGGCGCGGAACGGCGTCCGCAGGGCGGCGAGCCCCTCGAGCGTCGTGTCGGGACGGAGGAACTCGTCCCGCGCCGCCACGCGCCAGCCCTCGTCGCCGAAGACGCTCATCGGCACGACGGTGTGCGCCATGATCCCGTCCGGCTCGGCCCAGGCGCGGGTGGCGCGGCGCTGGCTCTCGAGCGCGTAGCGGTCGGCGGCCTCGCGCGTCAGCTGCGGGAAGGCGTCGTGGAGGTTCTCCGCCGTCTGGCCCATCACGGCGGCGCTCTCGTCGATCAGGCGCTCGCTGAGGAAGCGGGGGTTGAAGTCGACCTCGTCGCCCATCGCGTGGTGGCCCATGTGCTCGACCCCGCCGACGACGACGAGATCGGCCGCGCCCATCGCGATCTCGCCCGCACCGGCGGTGGTGGCAGTGAGCGCGCCGGCGCACATGCGGTCGACCGCGAAGCCGGGCACCGTGTGCGGCAGCCCCGCGAGCAGGGCCACGTCGCGGCCGAGGGTGAGGCCCTGGTCGCCGACCTGGGCCGTCGCGGCCAGGATCACGTCGCCGATCCGCTCCGGCGGGACGGTGGGGTTGCGGCGCAGGAGCTCGCGCACGGCCTTCACCGCCATGTCGTCCGCGCGCGTCTTCCAGAAGAGACCGCCCGGCCCGGCCTTGCCGAACGCGGTGCGGATGCCGTCGACGAAGACGACTTCGCGGAGCTCGCGGGCCATGCGGCGGAGGATACGGGAGGGGTGGCTCCGGGGTTGGGGCGGGAGGAACCCAGGCGTCAGGCACGCGGAGCCAGCGCGGCCGGGGCCGGGGCCGAACCCAGGCGTCCGGCTGAAGCCGGACGCCCCGCGGCGGCGAAGCTGCCGCCGGGCGCAAGGCCGGGCGGAACCCTGGCGTCCGGCTGCAAGCCGGGCGCCCGGGTCGACGTCGTTGCCGAGGGCCGCGTTCTGCCATACGCGCCGCCGGCGCCCGGCTGAACCCTGGCGTCCGGCTGAAGCCAGACGCCCACCGCGGCGCACACCACGCCATACTCCCCCGATGGACTGGAACGCCAAGCGCTCCTGGGCGGCGGCGGAGCACGAGGCTCGCTCGGTGCGACCCGCCGAGGAAGGAGAGCGCGAGGACTTCCGCCTCGCTGCGATCGCCGGGGCGTCGTGGGCGGAGGGTCTCGCGGCCATGATGCTGGGGAAGCGCGACGACGCGGCGCGACTGCTCCGCCGCGCGGCAGACGAGTACCGAGCGAGCTGGGCCGCGGCGCCCGAAGGAAGTTGGGGCCGACCCATCGCCGCCATGCGCTGCCGGCTCATGGCCGGCGACGACGACGGCCTCGGGGCGGACGCAGCTGCCACGCTCTCGGCCGGGTCGCCCGCGGCACCGGGCTCCATCGCCGCCTACGCGACGACGCTCGCGTTGCTCGCACTCGGCCGGGACGACGAGGCACTACCGATCGCGACCACGCTGCGGAGCAGCGACGACTTCGTGCGGTCGGTCGCCGACGGCCTTGCCGCCATTGCCGCCCGGGACGAGAGTGGCTACGCGCGGGCCGCCGCTGCGGTCATCGCCTCGTTCGAGGAGCGTGACGCGTTCCTGGAGGACGTTCCCGTTGCCGACACGGTGCTCGTGCTCGATGCGCTCGCCGCAACGCGCGGGCTGTCGGCATCGCACGCGCGGACGCCGCTCCTGCCGGCACCTTCGGACGCCTGAGACGCTGCAGGGATGGGGCCGAGACGCGGGCGTTCCGGCTGAAGCCGGACACCCGCGGCGGCGAGCCGGTCGTGCCACGGCGGTGCCCGGCTTCAGCCGGGCGCCCGGGTTTCGCACCTCGCCCCGCTGTCGTAGACTCGCAACCACCTCGACCCGAAGGAGCTCCGATGCCCGAGATGACCGCCTACGCTCCCGGAACGCCGTGCTGGGTGGACGTCTCCGCGGACGACGTCGAGGCGTCAGCAGCGTTCTACGGCAACCTCTTCGGCTGGGAGGCGGAGGTGGCGCCCGACGGCGGCGGCTACACGATGTTCCTGCAGGACGGGAAGGCGGTGGCAGGCGCGATGGTGAACCAGAGCGGCCAGCCAACGTCGTGGAGCACGTACATCGCGAGCGCCGACGTCGACGCGGACGCGGCGAAGATCACGGCCGCGGGCGGGAGCATCATGCTCGAGCCGTTCGACGTCCTCGAGGCAGGCAGGATGGCGTTCGCGTTCGACACGCAGGGTGCGCCGTTCGGGATCTGGCAGGGGACCGGCCATGTCGGCGCCCAGCTGGTCAACCGAGCCCGGCGCGTATTCCTGGGCCGAACTGGTGACGGCGGACATCCTCGCCTCGCAGTTGTTCTACACCGAGGTCTTCGGCTGGATCCCCGAGCCGATGGGTGACGACCCCGGCTTCGTCTACCGCGTGCAGCGCAACGGCGACCGCATCGTGGCCGGCATCTTCGAGTCGAACGAGGCCCCGCCCGGTTGGAGCGCCTACTTCGCCGTCGACGACGCCGACGCGACGAGCGCGAAGGCGACCGAGCTCGGCGGGCGCACCGCCCGACCGGCGGCGGACACGCCCTACGGCCGCATGGCCGTCCTCGTCGATCCTGCGGGAGCCGCGTTCTCGGTGATCAAGCTCGCGCCCGAGGCGACGGGGTCGTAAGGGGCGGAACCCAGGCGCCCGGCGGCGGCCGGCAGAGCGCCAGGCGCCACCGCGGCAGCGCCAGGACACGGACGCCGCGGCAGGACAGGCGGAACCCAGGCGCCCGGCTGAAGCCGGGCACCACACCAGCCCCGCCGGCAGCGGCCAGAAGGCAGGCCCACCGGCGGCAGCGCAAGGACACGGACGCCGCGCGCCACGGAACAGGCGAAACCCAGGCGCCCGGCTGAAGCCGGGCACCGCGCACGCAGCCCGCGGCGCAGCGTCAAAGCCAGGCACCGGCGGCAGCGTCGGAAGCCGGCACCCGCCGCCGCGTCAGAAGCCGGGCACCGGCCGCGCGCCAGAAGGCCGCGGCGGAAGCCGGGCACCGCCGCGGCGGCTAGCCGCCGTCGGCGAGTTCGCGCGCGCGCACCATCGCCGCCTGGATCGCGTTCAGGAACGCTGCACGCACGCCCGCGATCTCGAGCTCGCGGATCGCCGCGATCGTCGTGCCGCCGGGCGAGGTGACCATCTCGCGCAACTCGACCGGGTGCATGCGCTGATCGCGCATCTGCTGGGCCGTCCCGAGCATCGTCTGGACGACGAGCTGGGTCGAGATCTCCCGCGAGAGCCCGAGGAGGAGACCCGCCTCGATCATCGCCTCGGCCTGGAGCGCAAAGTAGGCAGGGCCGGAGCCGGACACGGCCGTGACGGCGTCCATCAGCGACTCCGGCACGCGCACGACCGCGCCGAGGTGGGCGAGCGCCTCTTCGGCCAGCGTGATGTGCGCGTCGTCCGCATGCGCCCCCGCGCAGAGGCCGGCCACGCCCTCGTGGACGACCGAGGGGGAGTTCGGCATCGCGCGCGCGACCGGGACGCCCTTCGCCAGGTGACGCTCGATCGTCGTCGTCGGTATCGCCGCGGCGATCGAGAGCACGGTCTGGTCGACCGTGATCAGGTGGCCGATCTCACCGAGCAGCGCCTCGATGTCCTGCGGCTTCACCGAGATGACGACGAGTGCGGCCCCTGCGACGGCCTCGGCGTTCGAGAGCGTCGCGCCGATCCCGTAGCGCTCGACGAGCTCCTGCACGCGCTCCTCGCGGCGGCTCGACGCGGAGATGTCCGCCGGCTCGCGCCAGCCGGACGAGAGCAGGCCCGAGATCATGGCCTCGCCGATCTTGCCGGCCCCGAGGACCGCGATGCGCCGTTCGTTCAGCTCCATCCGCCAAGTGTAGAGCGGTGCCTCAGGCGGCGCGCTTCGTCCGCAGGCGAGCCCTCCGGCCGGCGTCAGCGTCGGCCCCCGGAATGAGACCGCGCGACCAGCCGAGCATGAAGAACTGCCCCGCGAGGCCCTGCCACTCCCCGTACGGCTCGAGCAGCGACGCCGTCTCGCCCGCCTCGACCCATCGGCCCTCGAGCGAGGACTGCAGCTTCACGAGCCCGAGGTCACCGACGAGGCCGTGGTCGTAGCGCCCGAGCCCCTCGAGCGCGATCACACCGACCGACCAGGGGCCGATGCCCCGCTCGCGCAGGAGCCGGCGGAGGACGACGTCGGTGTCGTGCCCGCGCAGCCGCTCGAGATCGAGCGACCGGACGAGGCGGACGAGCGTCGTCGCCCTCGCGGTCGCGAGCCCGTGGCGACGGAGGTCGGTCGGAGACAGCGTGGTGAGACCGTCGCGCGTGGCGACCGGCGAGCCGAGCTCCCGCAGGATCGAGCGTTCGATCGCCGCGGCGCGACCCGCCTGGATCAGCTGGCCGCACATCGCACGGAGCGCCGCGTGGGCGACGGTCGCGAGGCGGAGGGGCCGGTAGCCGGTGAGCGTCCTCGCGGCCGCCCCGAGCAGCGGATCGCGGTCGAAGCGGCGGTGGAACCCGGACGTGTCGTCGTCGAGCGCGAGCATGAACCGCGCTCGTTCGAGCCCTTCCTCGCCGGTCGCCCTGACGACGACCCGGCCGTCCGGCCGCTGCCAGGCGCTCGCCGCCGACCCGTCCTCGACCCGGCCGCTCCAGGCACCGCTCCGGCTCATGAGGCGGAGCCGGTAGGGGCCGGTGGGCGTGACGACGTCCTCGACCATGTCCGGCCGACGGTATCTGGCCGGGCGGATCGCCGCTTCGCCCGGTACCTTCGCCCGGATGAGGCTCGTGGACGCCGTTTCCCTCCGCTCACGGCGGCGGAAGCTGCGGCTCTTCCTGGAGGAGCTGCACCCGACGCCCGCGACGACGGTGCTCGACGTCGGCGCCGACGAGGTCGGCTTCGGCTCCGACGACGCGCCGTCGGGCTGTGGGACCCACAACTTCTTCGAGGAGCTCTACCCCTGGCGCGACCGCGTCACCGCCCTCGGACTCCACGACGGCATCAGCTTCAGACGGCGTTACCCGGATGTGGACTACGTCCAGGGCGACGCCTGCGCACTGCCGTTTCCGGACGACGCGTTCGACGTCGTCTTCTCGAACGCGGTCGTCGAGCACGTCGGGGATCGCGAGCGGCAGCGGCTGTTCGTCACCGAGGCGCTCCGCGTGGGACGGCGGGTCTTCCTGACGACGCCGAACCGCTGGTTCCCGGTCGAGGTGCACACGAGGCTGCCGTTCGTCCACTGGCTGCCGCCCGCCGCTCGCCGGCCGCGCCTACGACATGGCCGGGAAGAGCTGGGCGCGCGAGAACCACCTGCTCTCGAGCCGAGAGCTCCGGGCGCTGTTCCCGGGTGAGGTCAGGATCGTCAACCTCGGGCTCACCCTCGTGGCGATCGCGTGAGCTCCCGCCTCGGCACGGCCGCGCTCTTCGTCTTCGTCGTCGGGCTCGCGTTGCACAACCTGGTGATGGCGGAGCTGTGGCAGGCCGGAGTGCGCGGTGCCTCGCTCGACGTCGTCGCCGCGTGGAAGGACGTGCTGCTCGCGGCGGCGCTCGCCGCCGCGATCGCACGAGCACGGTCGCTGCCCTTCGACCAGTGGGCCGACCTGTTCGCCGTCGTGTACGCGGCAGTCGTCGTCCTCTACTGGCTCGCGCCTCAGAGCTGGCTCGACGGGGCGGCGTCCCAGCGCGGAGAGCTGTTCGCCGCCCGGCATCACCTCATCCCCGTCGGCGCCTACTTCCTCGGACGCCTGCTCGTGCTGGCGCCGCCCGCCTGGCGCCGGCTCTCCGCCACCCTCGCCGCGCTCGCCGTCGCGCTCACCGTCTGGGGACTCGCCGACGTCTACCTCGTCTCGCTGCAGCGCTGGCGCGACTCGGGCGTGCCCGGCTGGTATCGCGACCAGCTCGGGCTCGTCTACCGGGGGCTGTCCGGGCTCCCGGAGAACTGGGTGCTGAACACGGCGGACGAGGACAACCCGATCCGACGGCTCGTCTCGACGTTCCTCAGCCCGCTCGCGACCGCGTACGTGCTCGTGATCATCCTCCTCTTCCTCCTCACCCGCCGGCGGTCGGCGTGGGTGCTCGCGAGCGCATCGCTCGCATACGTCGGCCTGCTCTGGACACACACTCGGGCGGCGTACCTCGCACTCGCAGTCGGCCTCGTCGTGCTCGCGTTCGCGCAGCGGCGCCTCCTCCCCGTCGCGCTCGCGGCGGCGTCGCTCGTCGTCGGAGTCGGCTTCGTCAAGGCGTTCCCCCACATCGGGCCCGTCGACGAGCTACACCCCGGCCGAGCTCGTCTTCCTGCGCGCGCAGGGCCAGCAACAACCCGACGTGAGCGAGGATCCCCTCAGCGGCGGCGATGCGTCGACCTCGAGCCATCTCCGCAACCTCCGCGACGGCATCCGCACCGTCACGCACCACCCGCAGGGGTTCGGGCTCGGGAACTCCGGCGTGAACGCATCGCGAACCGGCGTCGAGATCAAGGCGGGTGAGTCGACGTTCACGGAGATCGGCGTCGACACGGGCGTCGTCGGCCTCCTCGCGTTCTGCGCCTGGATGCTCGCCGTCCTGCTCGCGCTCTGGCGCCGCTCGCAGTGGCTCTGCGCCGCCTGGGCCGCCATGCTCGCGATCGGGATCCAGACCGACGTCATCGGCGTCCACTGGATCGCCTACGTCCTCTTCGCCCTCGCCGGTGCGACGATCAGCCGCGGCCTGCCCGACGAGGAGGCCGAGACGGCGTGAAGACGATCGCGCATCGGATCGGCCTCAATCGCGTCGCCGCGATCCTCGTCGGCTGCGCGCTCGTCCTCGAGATCATCCGCGTCCAGGTCGTCTCGAGCACGGCTGCGACCGTCGCGTGCACGGTCGGGGAGGTCGCGTTCCTCGCGCTCGCCGTCCTGGCGTTCATCATCGCCCGCAGGGAGCACCCGCGCGCCTGAGACGTGGAAGACTGTCCGGATGGGGAAGGGATACGCAGAAGGGCCTGCCGCGGAGGAGGCGGAGCGGCGGCTCGAGGAGCTCGCCGAGCCGCAGGAGCCGGCCCCCGAGGAGCGGGCGGCCGTGTACGGCTCGACCGCGGAACGACCGGAGCGTCACTTCCTGGGCTGGGTCGGCGACGTCGACCCGGACGACCTGTTCGCCACGGGTGCGGCCTACGGGATCACGGTCGAGCGGCGCGCGGTGGACGACGGCGCCGCAACGAACTGATGCGCGCGGCGCCGTCCGGCACGCGGTGGACGATGCGACGGTGACCGGTATCGCGCGCTACCTTTCGTACCTAGCCATGCGTAGCGTCACTCCGTGAGCGCCAAGCCCGTCGAGCACCTCGACCGAGTCATCATCCGGTTCGCCGGGGACTCCGGCGACGGAATGCAGCTGACGGGTGACCGGTTCACGAGCGAGACGGCGATGATGGGCAACGATCTCGCGACGTTCCCCGACTACCCCGCCGAGATCCGCGCGCCCGCGGGCTCGCTGGCCGGTGTCTCCGGCTTCCAGGTGCACTTCGCCGACCACGACATCTTCACGCCGGGCGACGAGCCGAACGTGCTCGTGGCGATGAACCCGGCCGCGCTGAAGGCGAACGTGCAGGGACCTGCCGCAGGGCGGCATGGTGATCGTCAACACGGACGCGTTCAACGAGCGCAACCTCCAGAAGGCCGGGTACGACGAGAGCCCGCTCGCCGACGATTCGCTCAGCGGCTTCCACGTCCACGAGGTCGCGCTGACGTCGATGACGGTCGAGGCGCTGAAGCCCGTCGAGGGGATCACGTCCCGGGAGGCCGAGCGGTCGAAGAACTTCTTCGCGCTCGGCCTGATGTCCTGGCTCTTCCACCGCCAGACCGAGGGCACGCTCGCGTTCATCGAGCAGAAGTTCCGCCTCAAGCCCGCGATCGCGGAGGCGAACACGCGCGCGTTCAACGCGGGCTACAACTACGGCGAGACCTCCGAGGACTTCGCCGTCTCGTACGAGATCGCGCCCGCCCAGCTCGCGCCCGGGCGCTACCGGCAGATCACGGGCAACACCGCGCATGAGCTACGGGCTCATCGCCGCGTCGAAGCTGTCGGGCCTGCCGCTCTTCCTCGGCGCCTACCCGATCACGCCGGCGTCCTCGATCCTCGAGGAGCTCGCTCAGCAGAAGCACTTCGGAGTGACGACGTTCCAGGCCGAGGACGAGATCGCGGCGTGCGGTGCCGCGCTCGGCGCGTCGTTCGGCGGCGCCCTCGGTGTCACGACCTCGTCGGGACCGGGGATCGTGCTCAAGTCCGAGACGGTCGGTCTCGCGGTGATGCTCGAGCTGCCGCTCCTCATCCTCGACATCCAGCGGGCCGGGCCGTCGACCGGGATGCCGACGAAGCCAGAGCAGGCCGACCTGCTGATGGTCCTCTACGGCCGCAACGGCGAGAGCCCGGTGCCGGTCATCGCCGCAGCGAGCCCGTCGCAGTGCTTCGACGCCGCGATCGAGGCCGCGCGCATCGCGCTCAAGTACCGCACGCCGGTCTACCTGCTCTCGAACGCCGCGCTCGCGAACGGCTCGGAGCCGTGGCTGATCCCGGACGTCTCGACACTGCCCTCGATCGCGACCGACTTCGCCACCGAGCCGAACGACGGCGAGCTCTTCCATCCCTACAAGCGCGATCCCGTCACGCTCGCGCGGCCGTGGGCGATACCGGGCACGCCGGGCCTGCAGCACCGGATCGGCGGGCTCGAGAAGGAAGACGTGACGGGCGCGATCTCGTACGACCCCGACAACCACGAGCAGATGGTGCGGCTGCGCGCGCAGAAGGTCGCGAACATCGCGGCCGACATCCCGGAGCTCGAGGTCGACGACGCGGACGGGGATGCGAGGACGCTCGTGCTCGGCTGGGGCTCGACCTACGGCCCGATCGGCGCCGCCGTCCGGCGGGTCCGCAGGGCCGGCCTCAAGGTCGCGAGCGCGCACATGTACTACCTGAACCCGTTCCCGCAGGAACACCGGCGACGTGCTCCGCAGCTACGACAAGGTGCTCGTGCCCGAGATGAACACCGGCCAGCTGCTGCAGCTGATCCGCGCCCAGTTCCTCGTCGACGCGGTCGGCTACAACCGGGTCCACGGCCAGCCGTTCCGGTCGAGCGAGCTCGCCGACGTGATCACGGCGATGGTGACGTCGTGAGCGACGGGAACGGCGACGCCCAAGCTGCTCGCAGCGAAGGACTTCAAGTCCGACCAGGAGGTGCGCTGGTGCCCGGGCTGCGGCGACTACGCGATCCTCAACGCGGTGCAGGGCTTCATGCCGGAGCTCGGGATCGCGCGCGAGAACATCGTCTTCATCTCGGGGATCGGGTGCGCGGCCCGGTTCCCCTACTACATGGAGACCTACGGGATGCACTCGATCCACGGCCGGGCGCCGGCGATCGCGACCGGCCTCGCGACCGCCCGCCCGGATCTGTCGGTGTGGGTGATCGGCGGTGACGGCGACATGCTGTCGATCGGCGGCAACCATCTCATCCACGCGCTCCGCCGCAACGTCGACCTGACGATCCTCCTCCTCAACAACGAGATCTACGGGCTCACGAAGGGCCAGTACTCACCGACGTCCGAGATCGGCAAGGTGACGAAGTCGACGCCGATGGGCTCCGTCGACCAGCCGTTCAATCCGCTGAGTGTCGCGATCGGCGCCGAGGCGACATTCGTGGCGCGCGCGATCGACACGGACAAGAAGGAGCTGACGAACGTCCTGCGCGCGGCGGCCGCACACAGGGGAGCGTCGTTCGTCGAGGTGCTGCAGAACTGCAACATCTACAACGACGGTGCGTTCGACTTCGTCCGCGAGCAGAAGGAGAACCGGATCTACCTGAAGGCGGGCGAGCCGATCGTGTTCGGCGACCGCGGTGTCCGCCAGGCCGCGGACGGATCGGCCGAGGTGGTCGATGCCTCCGCAGGCGACCTGTTGATCCACGATCCGTCGCACGTCGAGCCGAGCGTCGCGTTCGCACTCTCCCGCCTGACCTACGACACCGTCGGCGCCACGCCGGTCGGTGTCTTCCGTGCCGTCGAGCGCCCGGTCTACGACGACGGCGTCGCCGCCCAGATCCGGGACGCGAAGGAAGAACGCGGCGAGGGCGACCTCGAGGCGCTGCTCAACGCCGGCGACACCTGGCAGATCGCCTAGCCCGCCCCGGATCGACCTTCGGTCAGGTGACCGAGAGGATGTCGATCGACACGATCGCGTCCGGCCGCAGCAGCCGATCGCCGACGAGCGGCCATTCGCCTCGCGGTTCCTCGATCTCGGCGATCACGGAGCGGACGAGGGCGAGCGCGCTGTCACGATTCGGAGCGGTTCCCAGGGGCACGACCTCGCCGTCGTTCAGCCGCACGACCACCCGTCGGAGCTCCGACGGCGACCAGGCGCTCGCTCGATCGATGGATGGTCCGCCTGGTTCGTTGATCAGCGGCATGGCGTTCTCCTGACGGGATCGGAACTTCGAGACCTGACCTCAGTCGCCGCGCTGGACGTCGACCGACACGATCGCGCCCGGCCGGATGAACCGTTCGTCGATCTGCGGCCACTCGCCCTTCGCGGCGGCCTGTTCGATGTGCTGCACCATGTTGCGCGCGAGGCTGCACGGCGTTGTCTCGGCCGTCGGCACTTCCGACGACGATGCTCTCTTCGCCGTGCATCCGCAGGATCACGCGGCGGACGTCGGGGGCGCCGAAGCCGCGGGCGAGGGTGATGGGGCTGAACGTTGCCGGAGCGGGTTGCGTCTGCAACGGCACCGTGGCCGGAGTCGCGGTTCCCGAAAATCGTCATCCAGTTCCTCCTCGTCGCTGCGGACACCATCGCTATCGGCGGGTGCTCCTCAGCCGGCCACCCCTCGATCGAGGGGCGACCGGTTCCGGTTCCCGACCGCGGCAAAGGCCGTCGCGGCGAGGCCGACGGCACCGGCGACGAGGAACGCGAGCTCGGTGCCTCCCAGCTCGACGAGCGTTCCAGAGAACAACGACCCGATCGGTGCGAGCCCGACGAACGCGAACAGGTAGAGGGCCACGATGCGTCCGCGGATGTGGTCGGGCGCGGCGAGCTGGACGAGCGTGTTGGCGTTCGCGGCGAACAGCGTGAACGAGGCGCCGATGCCGACGAGCAGGACGCCGGCGAGGCGCGCCTCCCGCACCGGCGCGAGCGCGAGCAGCAGAAGGCTGAACCCGAGCGTTCCCGCGATGAACGCGCTGAACGTGGCACGCTCCAGCGACGCGGTCACGATCGCGCCCACGAACGCTCCGAGGCCGAAGCACGCCGAGAGCAGCCCGAACGCACGGGCGTCCACATGCAGCGTGTCCGACGCGAGCAGCGGCACGAGAGTGTTGAAGTTGAAGCCGACGAGCCCGACGCAGGTCACGACCACGAGCACGATGCGCACCTGCGGGTCGCGCCACGCGAACGCCAGTCCCTCACGGGTCCCCGCGAGCAGCGTCGCGCCACTGTTGGGCGGGATGGGGTAGAGCTCGTCGCGGCGCATCAGCAACAGGGCGAGCAGGACGGCGACGAAGCTGAGCGTGTTGACGAGGAAGCAGAGACCGACACCGCCGACGGCGATGAACACGCCGGCGAGGGCGGGACCGATGATCCGGGAGGCGTTGAGGACACCCGAGTTGAGGGCGACCGCGTTCGGCAGCTCGCGCGGGCCGACCATCTCGAAGGTGAGCGACTGGCGCCC
Source organism: uncultured Thermoleophilia bacterium (assembly GCA_963721955.1). GTDB lineage: Bacteria > Actinomycetota > Thermoleophilia > Gaiellales > Gaiellaceae > Gaiella. Next base: position 622,409 of record CAVRKG010000005.1, read on the forward strand.
CGGGGCGTCGAGGACGAGCGTGATGCCGCCGAGCGTCGCCAGCGCGAAGACGACGGGGAGCGTGGCGGTGTTCGTGATCGCGACGAATGCGAGCGCCGCGGAGACGGTCATCGCGCCCACCTGCGTCCAGATCACGAGCCGAAGCGTGTCCATCCGGTCGACGACCGAGCCGGCGAAGAGCCCGAGCACGGTGTAGGGCGCGAACCGGCAGAAGAGCAGCATGGCGACCGCGAGCGGAGAGCGGGAAAGGGAGAGTACGAGCCACGCGAGCGCGACGTTCTGCATCCACGATCCGGCGAGAGAGACGATCTGGCCCGCGAAGAAGAGCCTGTAGTTGTGGTGCTGTCGGAGGCTCCGGAACGTGCGCGCCTGCAGTGCCAACGAGATCGTGCTCACTCGGCATCGAGCAGACGGCGCAACGGCTCGATGGCCGCGTCGATCGCGTCGATTTCGTCGGGCTCGAGATCTCCGAGGCGCTCGGCGAGCCAGGCCGTTCGCCGCTCCCGCACGGAGCGAAGCACGCGGTCCCCGTCCGGCGAGAGCTCGAGCCCGACCCGCCGGCGGTCGACGTCGGAGCGAACGCGCGCGACGAGCCCCGCCTTCTCGAGCCGGTCGATGTGGCCGGAGAGGGCAGGTGGCGAGATTCCCTCGGACTCGGCGAGCGCCCGGAGCGTCTGGCCGGGACTGCTTCTTGATCAACCACAGCAGCGTCGCCTGGCGGCCGGTGACGCCGAACTGCTCCGTCTCGCGCCGCAGCTCGCGGGTGAGCCGAAGCAGCACCGGGCGCAACTCGTTCGCGAGAGACGGAGCATCTTTGGTAGCCACACTAATCATTAGCTACACGAATGATAACAGTAGCGGGCGTCGGCCGTCCACCCCCGGACGGGGTAGACCGACACGGAAGGAGGGTGGGGGTTACGACCGCTGCGCGGCCGATTCGGTCTTGCGCTCGGGCTCGAGCTTGTAGCCGACGCCGTACCGGGTCTGGAGAAACGTGTGCGAGGAGGAGCGGTGGTCGATCTTCTCGCGCAGCTTCCGCACGAACACGTCGACGGTGCGGTCGCGGTGCGAGGCACGCCGGCCCCAGACGCGCTGGAGCAGCTCGTCGCGGGTGAGGACGCGCCCCATGTCGAGCGCCAGGGCGTACAACAGGCGGAACTCGGTCGGGGTGAGCTCGGCGCTCTTGTCGTCGACATACGCCTGCACGTTCTTCGTGTCGAGACGAAGCTCCTCGATCACGATCTCGTCACCCCGGTCGGCATCCTGGGCCCGCGTGCCGCGGCGCGCAGCCGCGCCGACCCGCGCCGTCAGCTCCTTCATCGAGAACGGCTTCACGAGGTAGTCGTCGGCGCCGATCTCGAGCGCGTGCACCCGGTCGTGCTCGGTCCCGCGCGCGGAGACGACCACGATCGGAGTCCCGATCCCCTCGCTCCTCGCCTGCTCGATCACCTTCCAGCCGTCGAGGCCCGGAAGCATCAGGTCGAGCACACAGACGTCGGGCCGTTCGAAGCGGAGCCGCGCCAGACCGGTTTCGCCGTTGGCGACGCCGACCGCGTCGAACCCGGCGGACTGGAGGTGACGCGCCATTCCCTGGGCGATGACGTCGTCGTCCTCGATGATCAGGACCTTTGCCACTCGGAGGGATCATGCCGTTCCGCGGTGGTGCCGGGGCGGTGAGCATGTAACGGACCGGTAACGATGCGGTGTACGGGCCGAAGGCGACAGCCGTTCTGTTAGAACGGTCTCGCGATGGATCCCGACAGCCGACGAGGTCGAATGCTGATCGAGGAGAGCCGTGAAGCAGTCGTCGTGATCGACGACGACGACAGGGTGCTGCTCGCGAGCAGGCGGGCACGGCAGTCGATCGACGGGATCGCGGAAGGCGCCCGCGTCCCCGAGGGACTCCTGTCCGGCGAGCGCGGGCTCGTGCCGCTCGTCGTCCCCTACGACGCCGGCGGACGGCGCGAGCGAATCGTGTACCTGAGCCAGGTCGGCGACATGACCGCGTACGAGGAGCTCCGGACCGGGTTCACGGCAGCCGTCTCGCACGAGCTCCGAACGCCACTGGCCCGGCTGCTCGCTCTCCTCGAGACGGCGACGCTGCCCGGTGAGGACATCCACGCCCTCGTCGACAGCGCGCGCAGCGAGGTCGAGTCGGCGCGCGAGCTGATCGACGAGGTGCTCTTCCTCTCCGAGCTCGAGTCGGGCGGTCGGGTCGTCTCGCTCGGCGCCGTGCCCGTGCGAGAGCAGCTCGACATCGCCGTGGCGGAGCTCGACGAACGTGCTTCGAGGGCCGGGGTCGCGCTGTCGGTCGAGGGCGACCCGGGCATCGAGCTCGAGATGCGGCCGCGGATGCTGCAGGTGATCGGTCAGAACCTGGCCGAGAACGCGATCCGCTACGCAGGGCCGGGCGCCTCGTTCACCCTCGCCGTCGAGCGTGACGGCGACTCGATCGTGCTGCGCGGGAGCGACGACGGCGCCGGCGTCGACGAGGAGGAGCTCTCGCGCCTGTTCGAGCGCTTCTACCGGGCCGATCGCGCCCGCGCCTCGCGGGGCACGGGGCTCGGGCTCGCAATCGTCAAGCACATCGTCGGGCAGGCCGGCGGGACCGTCGAGGCACGGGGCGACAAGGGCGCCGGGCTCGAGATTCGCTGCGCGTTCCCGGTCTCCACCTGAGCCCCACGGCTCGTTCACCAGTTCCTCACCAGTCGTTCACCAGTCCGCGCCCCACCCGCCTCGTGGCGGGGGCGACACTCGCCCCAGGTTCATGAGCATGACGATGCCTTCCATCGACTCCGGGAAGCTCGGCGCCCTCGCGACCGCACCCGACGGACGAGGCGCGGAGACCGTGTTCACGGTGAGCGGCCTGTCGGTCAGCTACTCCGGGAACCTCGCGCTCAAGGACGTCGACCTGACGATCCAGAAGAACTTCGTGACCGCGTTCATCGGGCCGTCGGGCTGCGGCAAGAGCACGTTCATTCGCTGCTTCAACCGCATGAACGATCTCGTCCCCGGCGCGCGGATCGAGGGCGAGGTGCTCTACCACGGACGCGACCTCTATGCGGCGAACGTCGACCCGGTCGAGGTTCGGCGCCGGATCGGGATGGTCTTCCAGAAGCCGAACCCGTTCCCGAAGTCGATCTACGACAACATCGCCTTCGGCCCCCGGGTGCTCGGGATGAAGGCCGGTCTCGACGAGCGGGTGGAGCGCACGCTCCGCCTCGCAGCACTGTGGGACGAGGTGAAGGACCGCCTCAAGGAGAACGCGCTGGGCCTCTCCGGCGGGCAGCAGCAGCGCCTTTGCATCGCACGCGCGCTGGCGGTCGAGCCCGACGTGATCCTGATGGACGAGCCGGCCTCCGCGCTCGACCCGATCTCGACCTCCCGCATCGAGGACCTGATCAACGTCCTCAAGTCGCAGTACACGATCGTGATCGTCACGCACAACATGCAGCAGGCGGCTCGTGTCGCGGACATGACGGCGTTCTTCAGCGTCGAGCTGCGCGAAGAGGGCGGTGGACGCCACGGCGTCCTCGTCGAGTACGACCAGACGACGAAGGTCTTCACGAACCCCGCCGACAAGCGCACCGAGGACTACGTGACGGGGCGGTTCGGCTGATGGCGCGCATCGAGTATCAGGCCAGCCTCGACGGGCTCGAATCCAGTCTTCAGGAGCAGGGCGCGCTCGTCCTACGCGCCCTGCGAGGAGCGATCGACGTGCTCCGGTCGCAGGACGCCGAGCTCTGCGACGAGGTGATCGCGTTCGACGACGAGGTCGACGACCGCTACCACGCGATCGAGAAGTCGATCGGCGAGCTGCTCGCGCAGCAGGCTCCGGTCGCGACTGACCTGCGCCTCGTGCTGGCCACCCTCCACAACTCGATCCACCTCGAACGCATCGGCGACCAGTGTGTGACGGTCGCGAAGCTGACGAAGCTCGCGAGCGCCCTCGAGCCGCGCCACGACCTCGTGGCGGGCCTCACGGAAATGGGGGAGCGCGGCGAGGAAATGGTGCGCATCGCACTCGACTCGTTCGCGACCCGCGACGTCATCCGGGCTCGCTCGCTCGTCGAGCTCGACGAGTTGATCGACCGCACGAACAGGCAGGTGGCGGACCAGGTGCTCTCGATGGCCAATACGCCCGACACCCAGGAATGGGGCATGCGCATGGTGATCGTCGCGCGCTGCATCGAGCGGATCGGCGACAACGCCGTCGACATCGGAGAGCAGACGGAGTTTCTCGTCACCGGCGAGTTCCACGAGTTCACCGACGCTTCGCACTGATGGCCGCCGTTCACCGATCTGCAACCAGAACCTCACCGAAGTTCTCCCCAGCCGAAGCATCCGACCGCGGATGCTGCCGTCACGGATCACGGAAGCACGGATCTCGAAACCTCACCCGCTCGGAACAGAAGGAAGGGGCATGACATGAGAAAGACTCTCGCATCGATGGTCGTCGTAGCCGCCGTCGCCGCCGTCGCATTCACGGTCGGGACGGCGGGCGCGACCCCCGCCACGACGCAGGACACGAACGCTCACAGGGGCCGGGGCGACGTTCCCGTTCCCGCTGATCTCGAAGTGGATCCCGGCCGTCGGCAGCGCCTACGGCATCAACGTCAACTACTCGCCGATCGGCTCCGGCGGCGGCATTGCCGCGATCACGGCCCGCACGGTCGACTTCGGCGCCTCGGATGCGCCGCTGTCGTCCGACCAGCTGACGCGACTGCAAGGGCTGCGTCGTGATCCCGTGGGCCCTCTCGTCCGTCTCGCTGCCGTACAACCTTCCGGGAGTCGGCTGCATCGTCAAGCTCACGCCGGCTCTCATCTCCGGGATGTACCTCGGCACGGTCACGAACTGGAGCGACCCGAAGATCAAGGCGATCAACGGCAAGTGCAAGCTGCCCGATCTCAAGGTCACACCCGTGTACCGCTCCGACAACTCGGGCACGACGTACGCCTTCACCGACTACCTGTCGAACGTGAACGGAACCTGGAAGTCGAAGTTCGGCACCGGGACGAACGCGCAGTGGCCGGCAGGCGTCGGAGCCCGCGGCAGCTCGGGCGTGACGGGTGTCGTGACGAAGACCGAAGGCGCGATCACCTACGTCGACGTCGCCTACTCGCTCGCCAACAAGCTCAACTTCGCGAGCGTCCAGAACAGGGCCGGCAAGTTCGCGCAGCCGGGACTGAAGGGGATCGCAGCGGCGGCGTCCGGCATCCCGAAGAAGGTCACGAGCCCGACGCAGTTGAAGCTCGTCGATCCTCCGAGGAGCGCCGGGAAGCTCGCCTACCCGATCAGCACCTTCACCTACGTCGTCGCACCGACGAGCTCGAGCAAGGCGGCGGAGCTGCGCAAGTTCATCTACTGGGCCGTGACGCGAGGCCAGACCTTCGGCAAGCCGCTGTTCTTCCAGCCGCTGCCGCCGCAGGTGCAGGCCTACGCGTACCGCGAGCTCAAGAAGATCCAGGCTTCGACCTAGCCCGGACACGGCATCTGAACATGAGCACCGTCACCCCGGATCCCCTGGCGCCTGTCGCGATCGAGCGCCGGGGGATCCGGCTGGGTGACATCCTCTTCAAGGGCGTCGCCTTCGTCGCCGCCGCCGGCGTCACCGCAGTCCTCGGTCTGCTCGCCTACAAGGTGTTCGCGCTCGGCTGGCCCGCGATGCGGGAATTCGGGCCCTCCTTCCTGTGGACGCAGGGCTGGAACCCGAACACGAACGTCTACGGCGCCCTCGTCTTCATCTACGGAACCGCGGTGACGGCGTTCATCGCGCTGCTCCTGGCGACGCCGCTCTCGATCGCGATCGCACTCTTCCTCACCGAGATCGCACCACGACGGCTCGCCGCTCCGATCGCGACGATGGTCGAGCTCCTCGCAGCGATTCCGAGTGTCGTCCTCGGTCTCTGGGGCATCCTCGTCTTCGGGCCCTGGCTCAAGGATCACCTCGAGCCGTGGCTGCAGAGCTCGTTCGGGTTCCTGCCGATCTTCTCGGGCGAGCCGTCCCAGGCGGGCATCCTGCCGGCGGCACTCGTGCTGACGATCATGATCATCCCGATCACGTCGGCCATCTGCCGGGAACTGTTCAGCCGGGTGCCGCGCGACCTCTCCGACGGTTCGCTCGCGCTCGGCTCGACCCGGTGGGAGGCGATCCGGCGGGTCGCGATCCCCTACGCCGCACCCGGCATCTCGGCAGCCGTGCTGCTCGGCCTCGGGCGCGCGTTCGGCGAGGCCATTGCCGTCACGCAGGTGATCGGGAGCGGCAATTCGATCAACCGCTCGCTCTTCCCGCCCGGAGACACTCTCGCGAGCCGCATCGCGAGCACCTACCAGGGGGCGAGCAACAACATCGAGGTGCAGTCGCTCCTCTACCTGGGCGCGATCCTGATGGTCATCTCGCTCGTCACGAACGTCTCCGCGCAGCTGATCGTCAACAGGTTCCAGAAGGCGCGGAGGATGTCGACCGGATGACGACGACGCAGATCACCGACCCGTACGACATCACGGCCTCGTCCAACAACCTGAGGCGCCGCCGCCTCGTCGAGAAGCTCGTCTCCCTGCTCGCCCTGCTCAGCGCGCTCCTCGCCGTCGCGCTCCTCGGGCTCGTGTTGGGCTCCGTCGTCGTCAAGGGGTTCAGCCAGATCGACATCTCGTTCTTCACCAAGCCCGCGGCGCTCTTCGGCGAGAAGGGCGGGATCGCGGACGCTCTCGTCGGGAGCGCGCTGATCGTGGGTATGGCGATGGCGATCGCCGTTCCCGTCTCGATCCTCGTCGCGATCTACATCGCCGAGTACGCCGGGCCGAAGGCGGCGGCGTTCTTCCGCGTCATGCTCGACGTCCTCAACGGCATTCCGGCGATCATCGTCGGCATCTTCATCTACGGCCTGCTCGTCGTCGGCAGCGGGCAGAGTGCGGTGTACGGCGCGCTCGCGCTCGCGATCCTGATGGTCCCGATGGTGGCGAGGGCGACGCAGGAGGTGCTCGAGCTCGTGCCACGCCACCTACGGGAGGCGAGCCTTGCGCTCGGCGTCCCGCGCTGGCGGACGGTCTACAGCATCGTCCTCCCGACCGCGATCGGCGGCATCCTCACGGGCGTCGTCATCGCAGTGGCGCGCGTGGCGGGCGAGACCGCGCCACTCCTCTTCACGTCGTCGATCGTGCAGAACCAGATCTCGACCGACGTGCACGGGGCGCTCGCGTCGCTGCCGGTACGGATCTTCACGCTGTCGGAGTCGCCGTCGCCCGACGATCAGGCCGCCGCCTGGGCGGCCGCGCTCGTGCTGATCGCCTTCGTGCTGTTGATGAACATCCTCGCCAAGTTCCTTGCCGGGAGGAAGCGCAAGAGCCTCGAAGGCGCCTAGTCGGGCTGCAGGGGCCGGAAGCTAGATTGTCGTCGATCAGGAGGTCATCGTGGATTCGCAGGAAGACAGTCTCGCCGTTCTCGACCCGATCACACGGCAGCACGTCGAGAAGGCCGCCGCTGCCCTTCGGGACGAGTTCGCCGGCACATTCGGAGGCGAGACGATCGCGCGCTACGTCGCCGAGTCGGTCGATCTGCTCGGCAACTCGTCGGTCTCCGTCTTCGTCCCCGTTCTCGCGCACCGGTTCGCGCGCGAACGGCTCAAGGCGCTCGGCCAGGCGGACGGGCTGATCGTGAAAGAGCAGCCCGAAGTCCTGTTCGTGTGCGTCCACAACGCAGGGCGCAGCCAGATGGCCGCCGGCCTCGTCACCCTCCGCTCGGGCGGCCGCGTGCACGTGCGCTCCGCGGGCTCGAGCCCGGGAGAGTCGATCAACCCGCTCGTCGTCGAGGCGATGGTGGAGCTCGGCGTCGACCTCGCGACCGCGTTCCCGAAACCGCTCACCGACGAGGTCGTCCGCGCCGCCGACGTCGTGATCACGATGGGATGCGGCGATGCGTGCCCGATCTACCCGGGCAAGCGATACGAGGACTGGGATCTCGACGATCCCGCCGCCGCGGAGTCGCTCGAGTCGGTACGGCTGATCAGGGACGAGATCGATGCGCGCGTCCAGCGCCTCGTCGGCGAGCTGATCGCGTGACAGCACGCCGCGCACGGCGCACGCGGTGATAGCCGCGCCCCTCGCCCGCAAGCTCGCCGCCGAGGTCTTCGGCACGTTCGCCCTCGTGTTCGCAGGCTGCGGGGCGATCATGGTCGACGCGAAGACGCAGGCGCTCGGCCAGGTCGGGATCGCGCTCAGCTTCGGTCTCGTGATCATGGCGATGATCTACGCCGTCGGGCACGTCTCGGGAGCGCACTTCAACCCGGCGGTCACATTCGGCTTCGCCTTGACGCGCCACTTCCCGTGGCCACGGGCCGCGCTCTACTGGATGGCGCAGGCCTCGGGCGCGATCCTCGCCGCGCTGCTCCTCCGTGCCTCGCTCGGCGACGTGGCCGACGTCGGCGCGACGCTCCCGTCCGGCTCCGACGGGCAGTCGTTCCTGTGGGAGATCGTGCTGACGGTGTTCCTGATGTTCGTGATCATGGCCGTCGCAACCGATACGCGCGCGGTCGGAGAAGCGGCGGCGATCGCGGTCGGGGGCACCGTCGCCCTCGACGCGCTCTTCGGCGGGCCGATCTCCGGTGCGTCGATGAACCCGGCCCGGTCGCTCGGCCCCGCGCTCGTCTCGGGCGAACTGGGTTCGCTGTGGGTCTACCTCACCGCTCCCCTGCTCGGAGCGGCGTTGGGGGCGATCGCCTACCAGGTGATCCGCGACGAGGGGACGAAGCCGGCCGGCCCACCCGAGTGAGCGGAGCCGCCCGAGGCCTAGGTCGAGGCGCCTGCGCCCTGGGACGAAGCGCCTGCGCCCTCGAGCGTCGCAGCGGGGCGGAGCCTTCGGGTCTCCCAGTTGCGGGCCAGAAACGCAGTGAGCGAGATCGCGACGGCCAGCACGAACACGATCAGGTTCCCTCTCGGGAGTCGCGTGATCGCCTCCATGAGGGCCCCCACGAGACCGGCCATCGGGATCGTGAAGAGCCAGGCCAGGAGGATGTTCCCCGCCACCCCCCACCGCACGGCCTGTAGGCCACGCGATGCTCCCGCTCCCATGACCGACCCCGAGATCACGTGCGTGGTCGACACCGGATAGCCGAGGTGTGCCGTCGTCCACAGGATCGAGGCACACGCCGTCTGCGCCGCGAACCCCTGCGGCGGGTCGATCTTCGCGATCCGCGTGCCGAGGGTGCGGATGATCCGCCAGCCACCCGCATAGGTTCCCATCGCCATTGCGAGCGCAGCCGAGACGACCACCCACATCGGCGGCCTCGTGAAGTCCGCGTCGAGCTCCCCCGACGCGACGAGCGCCAGCGCGATGATTCCCATCGTCTTCTGCGCGTCGTTCGTCCCGTGGGTGAGCGCGACGAAGCCACCGGAGATGATCTGCCCCCGCCGGAAGACCCGGTTGATCTTGGAAGGTGATCGCTTCTTGATCACCCAGACGATCACCATCATCAGCACGAACGCGATCGCGATGCCGGCGAACGGTGCGATCAGCGAGGGCTTCAACACCTTGTTGTAGAGGCCGGCCCATTCCACCACGTCCCAACCCTGCGCCATGATCGCCGAGCCCATCATGCCCCCGATCAGCGCGTGGCTCGAGCTGGACGGCAACCCGAGGTACCACGTGACCAGATTCCATGTGATCGCGCCGACGAGGCCGGCGAGAAGGATGTCGAGGGTGATCGCTGCGGGATCGACGATTCCCTTGGCGACCGTGGCCGCGACCTTGAACGAGATGAAGGCACCGGCGAAATTGAGGACTGCGGCCATGGCCACCGCGGTCCGCGGCGAGAGGGCCTTGGTCGAGACGCTCGTCGCAACCGAGTTGGCCGTGTCGTGGAACCCGTTCGTGAAGTCGAAGAAGAGCGCCACCGCGACGACGGCGATGAGGGCCGCGCTCAAAGCACGCTCCTAGGCGTTCTTGACGAGGATGTTGCCAATGACGTTCGCTGCGGTCTCGCACGCATCGAGGCCCCGTTCGAGCGACTCGTAGATGTCCTTCCAGCGGATCACGATCAACGGGTCGATCCTGTCGTCACGGAAGAGTGACGCCAGCGCGTCACGAAGAACGCGATCGCCCTGATCTTCGAGCGACTTCAGGTCGATCAACGCCTGATGGACGCCGCGCATCCCCTTCAGGTTGGCACACGCCAGGGCGAGCAACTCGACCGCCTTGACGATGATCGTGCACTGCTCCACCGCGTGGCGGGTCGGCATCTCGACGCCGTACAGGCCGAGGAGATCGGATGCCTCCTCGAGGTTGTCGACGACATCGTCGATCCTGGTCGTGAGCTGGTAGATGTCCTCGCGGTCGAACGGCGTCAGATACTGGGTGTTGAGCAGCGTGATGAGGTCACGCGTGATCGTGTCCCCGGCCGTCTCCGCCGCTTTGACCTGCTCCTGGGTGATGTTCGAGTTCGGGTGGTCGTGGAAGCGCCGCTCCACGAGCCGCGCAACTTCGAGCGCGTTCTCGCCTGCCTGCGCAAAGAGAACGAAGAACTCGGTCGTCTTCGGGGTGAGCGAGATCTTCACTGGGCGGCACGTTAGCCAATCGGAGAGATGTGTGAACGCGGAACCCGAGTACTCTGAGCGAAGATGAAGGAGACGCTCGAGCGCGAGATCAAGCTGGCTCCGGGAGAGGGGTTCGTCCTGCCCGAGCTCGGCGGCGAGCGCCTGCGAACCCGCGTCTTCATCTCCACCTACCACGACACCCCCGACCTCCGGCTCGCGCGGCATGGCGTGACGTTCAGGCATCGCGTCGAGGACGGAACGGGCCTGTGGCAGCTCAAGCTGCCGCGCGACGCCGCCCGGCTGGAGCTCGAGACGCCGGGCTCGTCGTCGAGGCCGCCGGTGGAGATGGTGGAGCTGCTCCCCGCCTACCTGCGCGGCGCCAGGCTCGTGCCCGTGGCGCGCTTGCGCACGCGCCGGGAGGGGATTCGCGCCCGGGGCGCCGAGATCGTCGACGACAGCGTCTCCGTCCTCGAAGGTCAGCAGGTATCGCGCCGTTTCCGCGAGGTCGAGGTGGAACTGCTCGACGGCGACGAGCGAACCCTGCGCCAGATCGAGAAGGAGCTGCGCAGGGCGGGCGCGGCGTCGACCGGGCCGCTGCAGCCGAAGCTCTACCGCGCGCTCGACCTGGCGGACGCGATCGAGAGCCGCTCCAGCCGGAAGGGGACTGCGCCCGGGGAGGCACTGGGGATCGCCCTCGAGGCGGAGTACCGCGCCCTCCTCGTCCACGACCCCGGCACGAGGCGCGGCGACGATCCGGAGGATCTGCACCAGCTTCGGGTCGCGACCCGCCGGCTCCGGACCTTTCTCCGCGTTGGACGCGCTCTCGTCGACGTCGACTGGGCGACGTCGCTCCGGGAGGAGCTCCGCTGGCTCGGCGGCCACCTCGGCCCGGCCCGCGACCTCGACGTCATGCTCGGCCGACTTGCGCGCGGAGATCCAATCGCTCGGCAGGGACGCCGGGGCGGCGAGCGGGCTCCTCGTCGTGCTCGGAGAAGAGCGCGCAGCCGCCTACCGCGACGTCGCGGAGACGCTCGAGAGCGATCGCTATTTCGCGCTGCTCGACCGGCTCGAGACCGCCGCCGCGCCGCCGCTCCAGGCTGACGAGACGAGCCTCGCGACGATCTTCCACCGCGAGGCGAAGCGCATGCGGCGCACCTTCGGAGCGCTCGCCGACGACCCGCCCGACGAGGCGCTGCACGAAGCGCGGATCCGCGTCAAGCGTGCGCGCTACGCCGCCGACCTCGCCGCCCACGAGCTGGGGCGCCCGGGCGCCCGCGTCGTCGAGCTGGCGAAGAAGCTGCAGGACATCCTCGGCGACCACCAGGACGCGGTCGTGGCGCAGGCTCGAATTCGAACGTGGGCCGGAGCGACCATCCGGCTCGGGAGCGCACTTCGTGGCCGGACGCCTGGTCCAGCTGGAGCGTGAGCGTGCGACCGCTGCCCGCGCCGCGTGGCCGGCCGCGTGGGCGAAGCTCGACGTCGCGGCACGGAAAGCGGTCCGCTGACCGACACGGTTCGTGCCGCCGGAGGGGTCGTCGTCCGGGGCGCCGCAGAGGTCCTCCTCGTGCACCGGCCCGCCTACGACGACTGGACGTTCCCGAAGGGGAAGGTCGAGCCGGGCGAGAGCGACGAGGACTGTGCGGTGCGCGAGGTGGAGGAGGAGACGGGCCTGCGCTGCGTCGCTCGAGCGCGAGCTCGGCGCCGACGTCCTACGTCGACGCCAAGGGACGGCCGAAGGAGGTGCGCTACTGGCTGATGCGGGTCGTCGGCGGAACGCTTCGGTTCGACCACGAGGTGGACGACGCTCGATGGCTCCCGGCCGCGGCGGCGGCGGAACTGCTCACCTACCCGCGGGACGTCGAGCTGCTGCGGGAGGCGGCCGAGACGTAGCCGGCCACCTCCGGTGGCACCGGCAGCGCCGACGCGGTGACGGGTGACGGCTGCATACTGCGCCCGTGACCCCCGACCCAGCCCCACCGGCGCGCCGCGCCCGTCGTTCGCGCGACGAGCTCCGGGCGGCACGCGGCGGCCCGGGAGGGACTGGCGCGGCCTCCGTGCGGCGGGCCATCGCGCCGGTCGAGCTGCTCTCGGCGGACGAGGTCGCGGCGGTGCACGAGGCCGCCCTGGAGCTACTCGAGGGCGTCGGCGTGGAGCTGCTCGGTCGGTCGGCCCAGGATCGCTTCGGCGCGGCCGGCGCTCTCGTCGAGCGGGAGACGGGCGTGACCCGCATCGGCCGTGAGCTCGTCGAGGCAGCGCTCGCGACCGCGCCGGCGAGCTTCACGGTGACGCCTCGCAACCCCGAGCGCGCGCTCGAGATCGGCACGGACGCGGTCTGGTTCGGCCTCGTCGCCGGGCCGCCCGTCGTCGAGGACCGCGTCGCCGGGCGCCGCGCCGGGAACCTGGACGACTACGTTCGGCTGCTCCAGCTCGCCCAGAGCTTCGACGCCATCCACTTCGTCGGCAACCAGCCGACGCCCCCGATCGAGCTCGGCGCCGACGTCCGCCACCTCCACTGCTACCGCGCAAACGTCCTGACCACGGACCGCGTCTATCACTGCCTCGCGCTCGGACGAGATCGCACGCTCGACGGGATCGAGGTGATGGCGATCTCCCGCGGCCTCACGCGCGATCAGATCGTCGACGACCCGTGCGTCCTCACGATCATCTCGGTCAACTCCCCGCGGCGCTTCGACGGCGCGATGACGGACGGGCTCGAAGCGATGGCGGAGCATGGGCAGCCGGCCGTGATCACGCCCTTCACGCTGATGGGGGCGATGACGCCGGTCACGCTCGCCGCGGCACTCGTGCAACAGCACGCCGAGGCGCTCGCGGGTGTCGTGCTCACGCAGCTCGTGCGACCGGGCTGTCCCGTCGTCTACGGCGCGTTCACGTCCAACGTCGACCTTCGCAGCGGTGCGCCGGCGTTCGGGACTCCCGAGAACGCCCGCGCGACGATCGCGGCCGGCCAGCTCGCGCGTCACGTCGGACTGCCGTACCGGGCGAGCAACGCGAGCGCGTCGAACGCCGTCGACGCCCAGGCGGCCTACGAATCCCAGATGTCGCTGTGGGCCTCGGTGCTCGGCGGCGCCCACCTCGTCTACCACGGCGCCGGCTGGATGGAGGGCGGTCTCACCGCCTCGTTCGAGAAGGTCGTGCTCGACGTCGAGATGATCAGGATGCTGGCCGCCACGATCGCACCGGCCGGAGTGACGGAAGAGGAGCTGCGGGAGGGGCTCGAGGCGATCGAAGGCGTTCCCGCCGGCGGGCACTTCTTCGGCGCGCCACACACGCTCACCCGGTACGAGACCGCCTTCCATGCGCCGCTGCTCTCCGACTGGCGCGGCCACGAGGCGTGGGAGGAGGCCGGCTCCGAGACGACGGAGCTGCGCGCGACGAAGGTGTGGCAGGAGACGCTCGAACGGTTCGTCGCACCGCCGCTCCCGGAAGAGATCGTCGAGAGACTCGACGCCTTCGTCGCGCGCCGCTCGCGCGAACTGGACGGTGTCGAGCACTGAAGCGCCTCCTCTTCGTGACGACCGAGCACTCCGGCGGGTACACACCCGCGGTGGTCTCGACCTACGAGCGTGCCGCCCGACGGCTGCGCTCGCTCGCCGCCGAGGTCGTCCAAGGCGACTGCGCGCTGGTTGTCTCCAGGTACGAGGACGTCGAGAGTCTCGAGGCGGACGCGGTCGTGCTCTCCGGCTCGCACGACCCGTGGGAGGCGCACGATCCGGCCGCGCTCGACCGGTTCGTCGAGCTGCTCGCGGAGCACCGAGAGCCGGTGCTCGGCATCTGCGCCGGGTTCCAGTTGCAGGCACGCGCGCTCGGTGGACGGATCGGCCCGCCGGGTCGCCACGTGCTCGGCCACGAGACGATCCAGGTGGACGACGACAGCTGCCTGCTCGCGGGGCTCCCTGCCCACTTCGAGGCGATCGAGGATCACTCCCACGAGATCGTCGACACCGGGCCGCGCCTGCGCGTGCTCGCGCGCAGCGCGTCGTGCGTCGTCGAGGTGGCCGCGGCGAGCGACCGCCCGTGGTGGGGCACACAGTTCCATCCCGAACAATGGAGCGACGACGCTCCGGTCGGGCGCGCGTTGCTCGGGCGCTTCCTCGAGCTCGCGTCGGCAGGCACCCGGGTCGAACGGGACTAGCGGGCGGCGACGCCGCAGAAGCGCATCGCGGCGAGCGCCAGCGCCTGCGTGCACGCAACGAGGTCGTCGACCGGCACAGACTCCGACGTCGTGTGCGCGAGATGCACGTCCCCGGGCCCGAGGCAGATAGCAGGGATCCCGGCCTCGACGGTCAGGGTCGCGCCGTCGTGCCAGTTGTCGAGCCCGCCGAGCCGAGCCTCTCGACCCACCGATGCGACGGCGGAAACAGCCGCCTGCACGATCGGGTCGTCCGCGGCGACCGAGGACGGGGGGACACCGCCGACGAGCCACTCGATCGACGGCGGATGTGCCGCGAGCCACGGATCGGCGGCGGTCGCCCGGAGGACCCACTCGGTGAGCTCCTTCTCGACGAGCGAGCCCCAGCCTCGATCGTCTGCCTGCTCCGGCAGGTACTCGACATGGCAGTCCAACCGGCACGAGGCCGGGTGCGAGACGATCCACTCGCCGCCGCGGATCATCGTCGGCACGATGTCGGCGGGCGACAAGTACGGATGGCGCGGCCGGAGTGCCCATTCCTCGCGGAGCCGGCGGAGCGCCTCGAGGACGAGCGCCATCTTCTCGATCGCATTGACGGCGCCGCCCTGGTCGGGGTGACGCAGTGCGATGCCCGCATGACCCGCCCGGCCCTCGACGGTGATCGTCGGCAGCAGGCTGCCGCGACAGGCGATCCAGATCTCGAGACCGGACGGCTCGGGGACGATCGCCGCCGCGGCGGGGATCGTCCGGGCGGTGACGAGTCCGCCGGCGCCCGTCGACTCCTCGTCCGTCACCGTGTTGACGACGAGATCGCCGCGGAGCCCCACTCCCAGCCGGGCGAGGATCTCGGCGGCCATCGTCATGCAGGCCACACCTCCCTTCATGTCGCAGGCGCCGCGCCCGTGGACGACGCCGTCCTCGACGACCGCGGCCCGGGGATCGTGTGCCCACTGCGCAAGAGGTTCGACGTCGACGACGTCGACGTGCCCGTTGAACAGGAGCGTCGGACCTTCGCCGTTGCCCGCGAACCGTGCCGCGAGCTGCGGCCGCCCGGAGAAGTCGAAACCCTCGGGGACGAACGGGTGGCCGCGCAGCGAGGCGACGTCCGGCTCCTCGAGCAGGATCGCTGCCCCGGCACCGCCGAGCCGACCGGCCAGGTGCTCCTGCAGGGCCGCTTCCTCGCGGGCCGGCTGCCCGACGGCATGTGCCGTCGTGTCGAACCCGATCAGGGTGCGCAGCAGCTCGACGAGCTCGTCGCGCGCGGCTGCGACCGCGTCACACACCTGCTCCTCGAGCGCCGTCGTCCCCACGGGTGCGGTGCCGGGCATCGGCGCATCGTGGCAGACGGCGGGATGACGCGGCCGCGGCAGCCGCGTCGTTCAGGCAGGCTACGCCGGTGACCGCCCTCTGGCACCCCTTTTCCGACATGGCGGCCGTCGACGGCAACGAGCTCGTGTTCGAACGGGGTGAGGGCGTCCACGTCTGGGACACGAACGGCAAGCGCTACCTCGACGGGGCGGCGAGCCTGTGGTACTGCAACGTCGGCCACGGCCGGCGGGAGATCGCCGACGCGATCGCGGCGCAGCTCGACCGGCTGGCCGGTTTTCACGTGTTCGGCGACGCCGCCAATCCTCCGGCCCTCGCGCTCGCGAAGCGGCTCGCATCGCTCTCCCCGCTCCCCGGGGCCAAGGTGTTCCTCACGAGCGGGGGCGCCGACTCGATCGACACTGCCGCGAAACTCTCACGTCTCTGGCATGCCGTTCGTGGCGAGCCGGACCGGACGTACCTGATCGGCCGCGAGCACGGGTACCACGGAACGCACGGGATCGCGACGAGCATCCTCGGGATGCCCTACCGCGAGGGTTTCGGCACGCTCGTGGCCGAGACGGCGCAGGTGGCGTGGGACGACGCCGCCGCACTCGAGGCGACGATCCTGGAGATCGGGCCGGAGCGGGTCGCCGCGTTCGTGTTCGAGCCGGTGATCGGAGCGGGTGGCGTTTTGATTGCACCTCCCGGCTATCTCGAAAATGCGGTCGAGATCTGCCGGCGCCACGGTGTCCTGACGATCGCCGATGCAGTGATCGGCGGCTTCGGCCGGATCGGCGAGTGGTTCGGTGTGGAGCGCTTCGGGCTCGCGCCCGACCTGATCGTGTTCGCCAAGGGCGTGACGAGCGGGTACCTCCCACTCGGCGGGGTCGTCGCGGCGGCACACGTGGCCGAGCCGTTCTGGAGCGAGCCGGGCCGCTCCTTCCTGCACGGCGCGACCTACAGCGGTCATCCGACCTGCTGTGCGGCGGCGCTCGCGAACATCGACCTCCTCGAGCGAGACGGCCTCGTCCATCGGGCGCGCTCGCTCGAAGAGCCGTTCCACGCAGCTTTGAGCGCGCTCGAGGCGCACGCGCGGGTTTCAGAGGTGCGCGGCGGCGTCGGCCTGATGGCCGCGGTGGGGCTCGACCCCGAACTCGTCGCCGTCGACCCCGACGCGGCGATGCGCCTCTGGCGCGCAGCCCGCGACGCCGGGCTCCTCACCCGCTGGATCCGCGACGGGGTCGCGGTCGCCCCGCCGCTCGTCATCGAGGACGAGCACGTGGCGGTGATGGTCGAGATGCTCGATTCCGCCCTCGCCCACGTCTGAGACGGGACGGCGCCGTCGGCGCGCGCGACGGCCCGAGAGTGTTCCGTCTGCCCGCAGCGTGCTTCTCGCTAGCCTGACGGGTCGATGAGCAGCGACTACGTCTACACCATGTACCGGGTCGACAAGTTCTACGGCTCGGACCGACAGGTGCTCGCCAACATCTCGCTCTCGTTCCTGCCGGGAGCGAAGATCGGCGTGCTCGGGCCGAACGGCGCCGGCAAGTCGACGCTGCTGCGGATCATGGCCGGCCTCGAGGAGCCCTCGTCGGGTGTCGCCGAGCTGCACCCGGGCGCGAGCGTCGGCTTCCTCCAGCAGGAGCCGGAGCTCGACCCGGCCAAGGACGTGCGCGGAAACGTCGAGGACGGCGTTCGCGCGCTGCGGGACCTGCTCGACCGGTTCAACGCCGTCTCGGCTGCATTCGCCGAGCCCGACGCAGACTTCGATGCGCTCCTCACCGAGCAGTCGACGGTGCAGGAGCAGATCGACCGCCACGATGCATGGGGTCTCGACGCCGCGCTCGACCGCGCGATGGATGCGCTGCGACTCCCCGACGGAGACCGCGACGTGACGACGCTGTCGGGCGGCGAGCGGCGCCGCGTCGCGCTCTGCCGGCTCCTGCTCTCCTCGCCCGACCTCCTCCTCCTCGACGAGCCGACGAACCACCTCGACGCCGAGTCGGTCGCGTGGCTCGAGCGGTTCCTCGAGGACTACAAGGGCACCGTGATGGCGGTCACGCACGACCGCTACTTCCTCGACAACGTCGCCGGCTGGATCCTCGAGCTCGACCGCGGCAAGGGGCTTCCGTTCGAGGGGAACTACTCGTCCTGGCTCGAGCAGAAGCAGGCGCGCCTCGCGGTGGAGGAGAAGACGGAGTCGGCCCGTCGCCGCACGCTCGCACGCGAGCTCGAATGGGTGCGGATGAGCCCGCGCGCGCGTCACGCCAAGTCGAAGGCCCGGATCGGCGCCTACGAGAAGCTGCTCGCCGATGACGCGAACTTCAAGTTCGAAGGGGTCGAGATCCACATCCCGGCGGGACCGCGCCTCGGCGACCTCGTCGTCGACGCGGACCACGTCGCCAAGGGTTTCGGTGACCGCTTGCTCGTCGAGGACATGACCTTCTCGCTGCCGCCCGGCGGCATCGTCGGCGTGATCGGCCCGAACGGCGCCGGCAAGACCACGCTCTTCCGGATGATCGCGGGTGAGGAAGCGCCCGACAGCGGCGAGCTCCGGATCGGCGACACGGTGCAACTCGCGTACGTCGACCAGTCGCGCGGCGGCCTCGACCCCAAGAACACGGTCTGGAAGGAGATCTCCGGCAACCAGGACATCGTCCTGCTCGGCACCCGTGAGGTGAACTCGCGCCAGTACACGTCGTGGTTCAACTTCAAGGGCGGCGACCAGCAGAAGCTCGTCAAGGATCTCTCGGGCGGCGAGCGCAACCGCGTCCACCTCGCCAAGCTCCTCAAGTCGGGCGGCAACGTC
Organism: uncultured Thermoleophilia bacterium; assembly: GCA_963721955.1. Classification (GTDB taxonomy): domain Bacteria; phylum Actinomycetota; class Thermoleophilia; order Gaiellales; family Gaiellaceae; genus Gaiella. The sequence goes on from CAVRKG010000005.1 coordinate 641,204, forward strand.
CTGCTGCTCGACGAGCCGACGAACGACCTCGACGTCGATACGCTCCGCGCGCTCGAGGACGCACTGCTCGATTTCGCAGGGTGCGCGGTCGTGATCACCCACGATCGCTGGTTCCTCGACCGCGTCGCGACGCACATCCTCGCGTTCGAGGGTGATTCGCAGGTGACGTGGTTCGAGGGATCGTGGGGCGAGTACGCCGCCTGGGTCACCGAGACCCGCGGCCCCGAGGCGCTCGAGCCGCACCGCATCGCGTACAAGCCGCTCGTCCGCCCGTGATCGATCTCCCGGTCGCCGATCCGGGGCGACCGGATACCCGCTCGCCGCTCCGCCTCCTGCTCTGGGTCGGCCGCCTGCAGCTCGGCTCGCTCGTGATCGCGATCTTCTTCGGAATCGTGTGGATGGTCTCGCAGGCGCTGATGCCGTACGCGATCGGTCAGGCGATCCAGCAAGGCGTCGTCGACGGGGACAACGATGCACTCCTCCGCTTCTGCGTCGTCCTCGGTGTCCTCGGTGTCGTCCAGGCGGCCGCAGGCGTGATGCGCCACCGCTACGCCGTCCAGAACTGGCTGCAGGCGTCGTACCGGCTGGCCCAGGTCGTCGGCCATCACGCTGCGCACACGGGAGACGCCGTGCGGTCGAGGCTCTCGACCGGTGAAGTCGTGGCGACGGTCTCGAACGATGCGCTCCGCGCCGGCGGCGCGTTCGACATCCTCGCCCGGCTGTTCGGCGGAATCGTGTCGTACGTCGTCGTGGCGGTGATCCTGCTCACGACGTCGACGACACTCGGCCTGCTCGTCCTCCTCGGCGTGCCGGCGCTCACGCTGTCGCTCAGCTTCGTGATCAAGCCGCTCCAGGCACGCCAGCGCGAGCAGCGCGAGGAGGTCGGGCTTCTCACCGCGCTCGGCGCGGACACGGCCGCCGGCCTTCGCGTCCTGCGCGGGGTGGGCGGCGAGCAGGCGTTCTACGAGCGCTATCGCCTCCGCTCCGAGGCGGTTCGGGCCGCGGGCGTCCGGGTGGCGACGCCGCAGTCGACGCTCGACGCCGCGCAGGTGCTGCTGCCAGGCTTGTTCGTCGTGCTCGTCACGTGGGTGGGCGCGCGCCTGGCCGCCTCCGGGAGCATCAGCCCCGGCGAACTCGTCGCGTTCTACGGGTACGCCGGCTTCCTCGTCATCCCCCTGCGGACATCCGCCGAGGCGGTGGAGAAGATCACGCGCGCGCTCGTCGGGTCGCGCCGGATGCTGACGGTGCTCGCCGTCGAGCGCGCTGTCGACGACCCGGTCGAGCCGCTGCCCGAGCCGCCGGCCGGCGTTGTCCTCACCGATCCGGACTCGGGGCTCGTGATCGAGCCGGGCGTGCTCACGTGTCTCGTCTCGGCCCGGCCGGAGGAGACGGGTGCTCTCGCCGATCGGCTCGGCCGGCTCGTGGACGACTGCGGCGTCGTCCTCGGCGACACCCCACTCGACCGCCTCCCGCTCGAGGTCGTCCGCCGGCGGATCCTCGTCAGCGAGCCCGATCCGATCATCTTCTCGGGATCACTCCGGACCGAGCTCGATCCGTGGGGACTGGCGAGCGACGACGCGATCACAGAGGCGATCGAGATCGCGGCAGCGGAGGACGTCCTCGTCGCGCTTCCCGGCGGCCTCGACGAGATCGTCGACGAGCGCGGCCGGTCGTTCTCGGGCGGACAGCGCCAGCGGTTGGTGCTGGTTCGCGCCCTGCTCGCCGACACCGAGATCCTCGTGCTCGTCGAACCGACGAGCGCCGTCGACGCACACACCGAGGCGCGCATCGCCCGGCAACTGCACGACTACCGCGCCGGCAAGACCACGGTGATCGTCTCGACGAGCCCGCTCGTGCTCGACCGCGCCGAGCGCGTCGTCCTCCTCGCAGACGGGCGCGTGCAGGCCGTCGGGACTCACCGGGAGCTGCTCCGGACGAGCCCCGCCTACCGGGACGTCGTCACCCGAGGCGAAGCGTCGTGAGCGTCCCGCCCAACCCCGGCGACGGGCGCACCCCGGTTGCGGGCAGCACGCTCCTGCCGATCGCCGACCGAGCCGAGATGCATCGTCAGGCCGCAGTCCTCGCCGGGCGTCATCGCCGCGGACTCGCCGTCGTCCTCCTCCTGAATGCGCTCGCCGCGGCAGCGGGCCTGGTCGGAGCACCCATCCTCGGCTCGCTCGTGCAGCGACTGCAGACGGGGATCGACTCGTCGGAGATCGATCGCCTCGTTCTCGTCCTCGCTCGTGTTCCTCGTCACGCAGACGGTCCTCACCTACTTCGCGCGGCGCTCGTCGTTCACGCTCTCCGAGCTCATGTTCGCCGAGTTGCGCGAGGACTTCATGCGTCGCGTGCTGGCGCTGCCTCTCTCGACGGTCGAGCGAGCCGGCATCGGCGACCTCGTCTCGCGCACGACCGCCGACATCGACGCGCTCGCACGGACGATCCGGTTCGCGATCCCCGAAACGTCGATTGCGATCGTGACGGCGCTCCTCGTCGTCGGGGCCGCCGTCTGGGTGAGCCCGGTGGCGGCGCTTCCGTGCCTCGTCGGGATCCCGATCCTCGTCGTCGGCACACGCTGGTACCTCCGCTACGCACCGGCGGGGTATCTCTGGGAGCGGGCCGCCTACGCGTCGATGGCGGGCACGACCGGGGAGACGGTCGACGGCGGCCGCACCGTCGAGGCGCTCGGTCTCGGCGGCGAGCGTGCCCGCCGGATCGACGCCACCCTCGCCGACGCGTACCAGTCGGAGCGCTACACGCTCCGACTGCGGACGATCTGGTTCCCGACCGTCGACGTCGCGTACGTGCTCCCGGTCGTCGCCGCGCTCGTCTGGGGTGGCTGGTTGGTCTCGAACGGCCATGCCTCCGTCGGCGAGGTGACGACCGTCGTTCTCTACATCCAGCAGCTCGCGGACCCGGTCGACCGCCTGCTCTCCTGGCTCGACGAGGTCCAGGTCGGCGGTGCCTCGTTCGCGCGGCTCGTCGGCATCGCCGACGTCCCGGGCGACCGGACCGCGACCGGAGAGCAGCCCAAAGACGACTGGTTGCGCGCGCACGACGTGCGCTACGCGTACGTCCCCGGCCGAGACGTGCTGCACGGGATCGGGCTCGATCTCCGACCGGGTGAGCGTCTCGCCGTCGTCGGCCCGTCGGGCGCCGGTAAGTCGACGCTCGGCCGCCTGCTCGCAGGTATCCACCCTCCGCGCACCGGCTCCGTCGAGGTGGGCGGCGTGCCGCTCGTCGACCTCGAGCTGGACCTGCTGCGAAGTGAGGTCGCGCTCGTCACGCAGGAACAGCACGTCTTCGTCGGCACGCTCGCGGACAACTTGCGACTCGCGAGCCCATCGTCGTCGGCTGCGGAGCTCGCCGCAGCGATCGAGGCAGTCGATGCGTCGGACTGGGTGAACGCGCTGCCCGAAGGGCTCGAGACCGTCGTCGGCGCCGGCGGCGCGTCGCTGACGCCCGCCCAGACGCAGCAGCTCGCGCTCGCGCGTCTCGTGCTCGCCAATCCGCACACACTCGTGCTCGACGAAGCGACGTCGTTGCTCGACCCGAGGGCCGCGCGCCACCTCGAGCGCTCACTCGCATCCGTCCTCACCGGGCGGAGCGTCGTCGCGATCGCGCACCGGCTGCACACGGCACACGACGCGGACCGGGTCGCCGTGGTCGAGAACGGCGTGCTCCAGGAGCTCGGCACACACGACGAGCTGATCGCGAACGACGGCGCCTATGCGGCGCTCTGGAAATCCTGGCAGGCCTGACGCCTGCGCGTGCCTCGTCGTCAGGCGGCACGCTCGGCGAGCTCGCCGAAGCCCGCGAGCTCGAGGGCGGCACCCTCTCGTAGACCGCCTCGTCCGAGCTCGAACGGGGCCCCGAGAGCACGGCTCGCACGGGCGAGCAGCAGCGCTCCGGCTAGGAGCGTCTGGGCCCGCTCGGCACTGACGCCGAAGGCCCGCGCCGCCTTCGCGGCCGGACGCCGGGTGAGTCCCGTGACGATCTCCTCGAGGTCGTCGGCGTCGAACCTGAAGCCTGCAATCTTCGCGAGCGCACGCGCGCTGCCCCCGACGGCCAGCGCGAGGTCGGGCGTCGGAGGCGCGACGCCGGCGAATGCGTCGTCGACGGCCTGCCTCGCCGCGGCCAGCTGCGCCGCCGTCGGCGGGTCGCCCGCCAGGCAGGCACGCGTCAGTCGCAGCGAGCCGATGTCGGCCGAGTGGATCCACGCAGCCCCGATCAGCGGCGTACCGACTGCGATCTCCGTCGATCCGCCGCCGACGTCGACGACGGCGACGACTTCGGGAAGCTCGCGCTCCGACCGTGCGATCGCTCCGTCGTAGGCGAGCCCTCCCTCACTGTCGGCGCTGAGGACCCGCACGGGCACTCCCGTCGCCTCGGCAAGAGCCGCCTTCAGCTTGCCCGCCGATGTTCCCTGCCGCCCCGGAGCTGTGACGATCACGGTCGTCCTCTCGGCGTCGAGCTCTGCGGCGCGGCGCGCGAAGTCGCCGCACACCGCTGCGCGCGGCAGCGATCTTCTTCGCACCGAGCGATCCCCGGCGCTCGATCTCGGCGCCGAGTCGGAGGTACTCCTTCTCCTCGACGACGGCATCCACGGTGCCGGTCTTGTGGACGTCCGCGACGAGCAGGCGGGCGGTGTTGGAGCCGACGTCGATGACCGCCACCCGCATCGGGCTGATTCTGCTCGCCGGGCCGGACGGGCAAACCCAGAGGTTAGGCGCGCTTACGCGTGCCGCCGTCCGACTGGCGTCGCTGCCGCAGGCGCGCGCGCCGCATCATCACGTTCTGATGCTCGACGGGCTTGCTCGCCCGCGCCGGCTCCACCGCCGACCACGAGCCGTCGCTCGCGAGCGTCCAGGCATGCGTGTCCGCCGCGAAGGCGCTCGTGAGCACGGCCTGCAGCTCCTGGCGCGTCCGTGCAGCCTCGACGGGGACGAGCACCTCGACCCGATGGTCGAGATTTCGCGGCATCAGATCGGCGCTCCCGATGAAGATCGCCACATGGTCGCCCGCCTCGAACGAATAGATGCGGCTGTGCTCCAGGAATCGCCCCAGGATCGAGCGGACGTGAATGTTCTCGGACAGCCCTGCCACACCCGGTCGCAACATGCAGACCGAGCGCGCACAGATCTCCACCACGGCTCCCGCCGCCGACGCTGCGTAGAGCTCGTCGATCAACGTGGAGTCGACCAGATTGTTGAGCTTCAGTCGGATTCGTGCCGTCTCGCCGGCCTTTGCCGCGGCGGTGACGGAGCGGATTTCCTCCACCAGCCTGGTGCGCATCTCGAACGGGGCAACCAGCAGTTTCCGAAACCGCCGAGGCCGCCCGAAACCGGTGACGTAGTTGAACACGTCGGCGACGTCCGCTGCGATCTCCTCGTCGGCGGTGAAGATCCCGACATCCTCGTACAGCCGCGCCGTGGCTGCGTGATAGTTGCCGGTGCCGATGTGGACGTAGCGCCGCAGGCCCTCGGCCTCCCGCCGGACGACGAGCGTCATCTTGGCGTGGATCTTCATGTCGGGGAAACCGTGGACGACGTGGACGCCGGCCTGCTCGAGCTCTCGCGACCACTCGATGTTGCGGCGCTCGTCGAACCGCGCCTTGAGCTCGACGAGACAGACCGCCTGCTTCCCGTCCTCTGCGCAGTCGATCAGGGCCGAAACGAGCGCGCTGTCGTCCGACGTGCGATAGACGGCCGTCTTCATCGCGATGACGTCGGGATCGTCGGCCGCCGCGGCAGCGAACGCCTCGAAACTCGTTCGGAAGGATTCATACGGCTGTTGCACGAGGATGTCGGCGCGCCGGATCTCGTCGAAGAATCGCGCCGCGTCCTTCGCGCGCGCGAGGCGCGGCTGCGAGAGTGGTACCCACGGCTCGGGCTCGAGGTCGGGGCGCTCGAGGCGCGCGAGCTGAACGAGATCGGCGAGGTCGAGGAGACCCTCGATCTCGTAGATCTGATCCGGTCCGGCTCCGAGGCCCTCGCGGAGCCGCAGCAGCATGCCGGCCGAGGCCGACGCGGACACCTCGAGGCGAACGACGTCGCCGAAGCGCCGCCGGCGGAGCTCCGATTCGACCGCTTCGAGGAGGTCGTCGGCATCGTCCGACACCTCGAAATCGGCGTCCCGGGTGACCCGGAACACGACGCGCTCGGAGATCTCCATCCCGGGGAAGAGCGAAGGGAGGAAGTGCGCGATCACCGATTCGAGAGGAACGAGTCGCGTCCCGGCATCGACGAAGCGGTCGAGGCCCTCCGGCACCTTGACCCGTGCGAACCGCTCCTCGGCCGTCTCCGGATCGACGGCCAGGACCCCGAGTGACAACGACAGGCCCGAGATGTACGGGAATGGCTGGCCCGCGCCGACGGCGAGCGGCGTCAGCACAGGGTAGATCTCGCGCGTATAGATCGTGCCGAGCTTCTTGAGCTCCTTCGGCGTGCATTCCTCGATCGACACGATCTCGATGCCCTCGGCGGCAAGCGCCGGCCGGAGCTCGCGCTTCCACAACTTCGCCTGGCGTGCGGTCAGCTCCGCCACGCGCGCCTTGATTCCCGCGAGCGCCTGCGCGGGTGACATCCCGTCGGACGAGCGCACCGCGAAGCCGGAGATCTCCTGGCCCATCAGACCCGCCACCCGCACCATGAAGAACTCGTCCAGGTTCGACGAGAAGATCGAGCAGAATTTCACGCGCTCGAGGAGCGGCCACGACTCGTCGTAGGCGAGCTCGAGGACGCGGGCGTTGAACTCCACCCACGACAGCTCGCGGTTGAGGAGTCGCTCCTCGGCCGTGAGGGTGTTGGCAGGCATCAGGCCGATGGCGCCAGAGCGGCCGCGCGGCGATGTCTCGACCTCGTGAACCTCACGAGGCGCCGAGTCCGTCTCGCGACGAAGCCTCGCTGCCGAGCGCCTCGACGAGCAGGAGCTCGAAATGCCGCACGAGTCGCTCGGATTCGGGCATCAGCGCGCCGCCGGCGATCAGGCCCGAGCGCATCCCTGCCTGCACGCGCTCGACGAGCACCTTGTCCTCGGCGCCGACCTGGTTGTCGAGCTCGAGGTAGTCGGTGATCCACTGCTCGTCCGTACCGGGCAGGAAGAAATAGTCGAGGAATCGATAGGTGCGCTCCGGCCCCGTCGGCACGACCGGACCGATCGAGATGTTGCCGCGTCCCGGCATCACGTTGATCGTCGTTCCGGGGAAGAGGAGATGGAACTGCCCGCCGCCGACGTCGCCCGAGGCGTCGTAGACGCCTCCGCCGCCGTTCTTGGGCGGCCCGTACTGACTCGAGAAGGTCGGGTGCTCCACGAGCTCGTACGCACCGGGTGAAACGTCGATCGCCTTGGAGAAACTCGGGTGGGCGACGGCGCAGTGGTAGCACTCGAGGAAGTTCTCGACGCAGGTCTTCCAGTTCGCGTCGTAGTCGCTCTCCGCCCGCTGGTTGAAGACGAGCGCGTCGACATCGACTCCGCCGTCCGCGACGATCCGTGGCAGTTCGCCGAGGTGCTCGGCGAGAGGCGCCGCTTGCGGGTCGGGATTGACGAAGACGAACGGCCCCCAGGTGTCGACCGCGACCGGCAGGAGGCCGAGCCCCTCCCGATCGAAGCCCGGCTCTGCGTCGGAGCGGGGAGCGTTGCGCAACGATCCGTCGAGGTTGTACGTCCAGGCGTGGTAGGCGCACTGCAGCGTTTCGCGGCGGCCGTTCCCGTCGCAGAGGAGATAGCCGCGGTGCCGGCACACGTTGACGAACCCGCGCAAGACTCCTTCGCGATCCCGGACGAGGACGACGGGTACCGCACCGGCCCGCGTCGAGACGAAGGAGCCGGGCTCGGTGAGCTCACCCGTGTGCCCTGCGTACTGCCACGTGCGGCGGAAGATCCGCTCGTGCTCGAGGCGGGCGACCGCAGGATCCGCGAACCAGTCCCATGGGATGGTGGTGTTGTCGGTCGCGATCGCCATCAGCAGATGCTACCGCCTCGTCGCAGGCAGACTCACGGGGTGACGAGCACCCAGAAACGAGATGTGGCGCTCGTCCTGTCGGGTGGCGGTGCGAATGCGGCGATGATGGAGCTCGGATTTCTCCGCCGGCTGCGCGAGAGCGAGCTCTGGCCGAGAGTCGGGTGCGTGTTCGGCACCTCTGCCGGCGCCCTGACCGGGATGATGGCGGCGCTCGATCGGTTCGACGACCTAGAGCGGTTCCTCCTCTCGCTCCGTCCCGAGGACACGTTTCGCCCGCATCGGCTGTGGCGCCTGCCACTGCTCGGCGCGTACGACTACGCGCTCCCTCGCACGATCGCCGAGCGGCTGGGAGACCCGGTCGACCTCGCCACCGACCTCCGGTCGAGCCCGATCGAGGTCGTCGTGATCGCGACCGATCTCGGCGTCGACCTGCGTGACGGCGAGAGCTCCGAGCTCGTGTACTCGTCGCGAACGACACCGCCGGAGGAGATGGCGCAGGCGGTCCTCGCCTCGGCCGCGGTCAACGCGTTCGTGCTGCCGATGCGCGTCGGCGACCGCATCGCCTCGGACGGAGGGTGGGTGCGAAACTTCCCACTCGGTCACGCCTACGAGCGCGCGGACGTCGAACTGATCGTCTCGTTCCGCCTGCTCCCCCGCTACCCGGTCTTCACGGCGCTCCCGCTCAAGGCGATGCGTCAGCGACTCGAGCGCATCGGTCGAGTGCCGCTCGTGCGCACGTTCGTGGCGGAACTTCGAGAGGCCGAGAGCCGCGCGGAGCGCGGCGAGCCCGCGCACCTCGCGGACATGCTCGCGCGCCTCGGCCGGGTCGCGATCCTGCGAAACACGGCACTGGAAGAACGACTGGCGCGCGAGAAGGACGAGTCGATCGTCGAGCTCGAGTCGCTGCGCGCAGACATCCACCGCGTGCTCGAATCGTCGGTTCAGGACCCCGTCGCACGCGCGGCGACCGTGCGAGAGGTCGAGGACCGTTTCGCGGCAGCGCGGTTCCCGTTCCGGCACGATCGACACATCCCGCGCATCTCGGTTCTCGGGACGCTCGGAGACATCAGCCTCGAGCCCGGTCTGCGAACCCAGAAGCCGTGGACCGAAGGAGCGAAGCGCAGTCTCATCGCGCGCGGCTACGCACAGGCCGACGCCGCGCTCGCCGCCGCTGCCCTCTGATCGCACGCCCGGCCGTTAGGCCGTCAGATCGTCGGCGAGCTCCTCGAACGCGGCCACGAAGCGGTCGCAGTCCTCGAACGTGTGGGTGATCGAGAGCGTCCACTCCTCCTCGCGACCGGGGGTCATGAAGATCCCGCGGTTCATGTTGTAGAGCCATGCGAGCTCGCTCAGCTCTTCGTTCTGGTTCGCCTTGAAGGACGTGTAGTCCGTGATGCGCTCCGGCGAGAACGTCACGCACCCCTTGGACCCGATGCCTACCGAGTAGCCCGGGAACGAGTACTTCTCGATCACCTGTTGGCAGCCGGCAAGCAGGTGATCGTTCAGCGCGTCGAGATGCGCGTAGGCATCCGGCGTCAACACATCGAGCAGGTTGGCACGCGCAGCAGCCATCGAGAGCGGGTTGCCGTTGTATGTTCCGACCTGGATCACGGCTCCCGACTCGACGAGCTCGAACACCTCCGCGGTGCCGCCGATCGCACCTGACGGCAGGCCGCCGCCGAGCGCCTTGGCCAGGGTGACGAGGTCGGGCGTGACGCCGAACCGCTCCACGGCGCCGCCAGCCGCGATGCAGAGGCCGGTCTTGACCTCGTCGAAGATCAGGAGGATGCCGTGCTTGCTCGTGATCTCACGCACGGCCTCGAGGTAGCCGGGAATCGGAAGCACGACCCCCAGGTTCATCATCGCGGCCTCCAAGATCACGCAGGCAGGCGTCCGACCTTCCTCCACCAGCCGTTCGATCCGGCGCTCCATCGCCTCGGCGTCGTTGAAGGGAACCGCGATCGTCATGTCGGAGACGGCCTTGGGAATCCCGAGGCCGTAGGGCAGCGACGCGAGGTCGAAGCGGTCGCCGATCTTGTCGTACTCGACGCCGATCGAGACCATCACATAGTCGTGGTGGCCGTGATAGGAGCCGAAGATCTTCATGATCGTGTCGCGCCCCGTCGCCGCCCGCGCAATGCGGATCGCGTCCATCGTCGCCTCCGAACCGGAGTTGACGTAGCGCCATTTGGGAAGCCCCCAGCGGCGCGCGAGCTCCTCGCCCACGACGATTGCGTCCTCGGTGGGGGCTGCGAAGTGCGTGCCGAGCCCGATCCGGTCGGTCACCGCTTTCGAGATCACGTCATGCGCATGTCCCTGCACCATCGAGCCGAAGCCGTTGTGGAAATCGAGATACTCGTTCCCGTCGACATCCCAGACCTGCGCACCTTTCCCGTGCGAGAGGTAGATCGGCCAGGGGTCGCGTGTCTGGTACGAGGAGGCGACGCCGCCCACGAGACTGTTCTGCGCCCGGCCGTAGAACTCCCGCGACCCCGTCGTGCGCTCGTCGAGCCGCGCGGACTCACGCTTCGTGAGTTCCTTGATCCGGCTGCTGTCGATCTCGACGTGGGGGGTGACGGCCATGAGGGGTGCTCCTTGCTCGGGGATGACGCCATTGTGACGAAACCAGCACGCATGACCGTCGAACTAGCGTTCAAAGCTCGCGGTCCTCGCCTACACTTCGTGCGCGATGACGAAGGCCAGCGCTGTTGCGGATCGGATCGAGAGCGAGCTCGCGCCGCTCTACACCGACGTCTCCCGGGCAATGTGGGACATCAACGTCGATGCGACCGAGGAGAACGAGCGGCGCCGGATCGAGCTCGAGACGGCGTTCTCGAACTTTCTCGCCGACAAGGAGCGGTTCGCAGAGATCGAGGCTGCCCGCGCGGTTGCCGAAGGGCTCGACGCACGCAGGCTCGACCTCCTCTGGCACGCCTCCCTTCCCAAGCAGATCCCCGAGGAGATCCGGGCCCGGATCATCGAGCTCGAGGCCTCGGTGGAGAAGCGCTTCTCGCAGCACCGTGGGGAGATCGACGGCCGTCGCGTCGACGAAAACGAGATCCGGAAGATCCTGGAAGAGAGTGATGACGTCCACGAGCGCCGGGCAGCGTGGGAGGCGTCCAAGACCGTGGGCGCGATCGCGGCCGACGACGTGCGTGAGCTCGCCCGCCTGCGCAATGCCGCCGCGCACGAACTCGGCTTCCGGGACTGGTTCGCACTGTCGGTCTCGACGTCGGAGATGGACGAGGACAAGCTCATGGCGACACTCGACGAGGCCGACCGTGCCACCGCGGATTCCTTTGCGCGCTGGAAGGCCGATCTCGACGAGCAGCTCGCGTCGCGCTTCGGTTGCGCGGTGGCCGACCTCGCCCCGTGGCACTACGCCGATGCCTTCTTCCAGGAGGTTCCGGTCGAGGGCGGTGTCGACGTCGACCGATTCCTCGCGTCGGCAGATCTCGTCGAGCTCTCTCGCCGCACCTACGACGGGATCGGGCTCGAGACGGAAGACGTGCTCGGGAGAAGCGACCTGTTCCCCCGCGAGGGTAAGTGCCAGCACGCGTTCTGCATCGACATCGACCGCGAGGGGGATGTCCGCGTCCTCGCGAACGTCGTCCCCGGCCAGTACTGGATGGACACGATGCTGCACGAGCTCGGTCATGCGACGTTCGATGCGGGACTCGACCCATCTCTACCGTGGCTGCTGCGCGACACACACCTCGTCCTCACGGAGGGAATCGCGATCCTGATGGGCCGCCTTGCCGGCGACGCCGAGTGGCTCGCGCGCGTCGCGGGCGTCGACGCCGACGAGATATCAGCGCTCGCCGACCGTCTGCGTGCCGCCCGCGCGGCCGAGATCCTCGTCTTCACGCGATGGGTGCTCGTGATGACGAACTTCGAGCGCTCGCTCTACGCCGACCCGGACTCGGATCTCGACGCACGCTGGTGGGAGCTCGTGGAGCAGTACCAGCTGGTGCAAAAACCGGCAGGCCGGACCGCGCAGGGGGACTGGGCCGCGAAGATCCACGTCGCCTGTGCGCCCGTCTACTACCACACCTACCTCTACGGGCACATGGTCGCGTCGCAGCTCGCGGCGACCCTGGAGCGCGAATGCGGCGGGCTCGTCGACCGGCCCGAGGCCGGCGCACTGCTCCGCGACCGCGTCTTCGCGCCGGGGCTGTCCGTGCGCTGGGACCGGCTGATCGAGCAGGCGACCGGCGCCCCGCTCAGCGCCACGGCATTCGGCCGCGACATCGCGACCGCGTAGTCCTGCCGCGCCGTCCGTCCGGGTCCGCGATCATCCCGGTATGGGCGTCATCCTCAACCACGTCAGCGTCGTCGCGCACGATCTGGCCGAGTCACAACGGTTCTACGTCGACGAGCTCGGTCTCGAGCCCCTGCCGACACCGAACTTCGGCTTCCCGGTCATCTGGCTCGATGCCGGGAGCGGACAACTGCACCTCTTCGAACGTCCCGGCGCGCCTCCGCCCCAGGCGCACTTCGGTCTCGAGATCGCCGAATTCATGCCGGTCTACCGGCGGATGAAGGAGATCGGCGCGCTCGACCACGAGACCTTCGGCAACGCGATGTACGAACTGCCGGACGGAGGCATCCAGATGTACGTGCGCGATCCCGCCGGCAACCTCGTCGAGCTCGATCATCCCGATGCGGGCTCGATTCCGCAGAGCGAAGTGCCCGAGTACAAGCGGCTCGCAGACGCCAATCCTCAAGAGGGCGAGGCGGCGCGCTCGACCCTCTGGCACCGGCGCCGCCACTAGGCGCGCGGCGGGCGCCCGGCCGCAAGCCGGACGCCCGTTGCCCGCTGTGCGATCCGCCTACGCCTGGTCGTTCTGGTCGTGCTCCCGGGCGCGGGGCTCACGGTCCGCGACGCGCTTGGCCGCCGTGGCCTCGACCTCGGCCAGGCTCGAGCCTCGGTCTGCCCGGACGCGAACCACGATCCGGTCGCCGACCGTCAGCCCCTTCCAGTCGATCACGGTGGGGATACGCTTGGCCCAGTGAAGGAAGACGGTCTGTCCGTCGACGTCGAACGTCTGGCGAGCATCAGCGCCGATCATGAGACGAAGTGCCTTGCGATTGCCACCCCGCACGTCGATCGTCACCTTTCCCTCCTCGGCGGCAACCAACGTGCCGCGGAAGAGGTAGAGCGGCTCGGTCGGTCGCGTGATCGTTTGGCCACGGTCGCCGATCGAGGCAGCAGGCGTCCCCTTGATCTCGTCCAGCGAGGAATCGCGGGCGGACCGGACGTTCACGGCGACATAGTCGTTCACCGCGAGATCCTCGATGCCGATCTGCTTCGGAATCCCGTTCTCCCACTTGAGGAAGACGGTCTTGTCATCGGTGACGAACGTCTGCTCCTGGCTCTGGCCGACCAGTGAGCGGAGAGCGAGCCGGTTGCCGTTCTGGATCGTCACCGTCACGGACGTGCCGCTCGTGCTCTTGAGCTGGCCGACGTAGCGGAAGAGCGTCTTCCCGTGCGAGTCGCCGGCAGCGGCGGTCGTGGCCGCAGCGAGTGCGGCGAGCGCGAGTGCGAGTGCGGCGACGATGAGTGAGCGCCTCATGTTCGTTCCTCCTGTTGGGATTACCTGCAGAGGACGGTAGGAGGGCCGTGTTCGACGACGATCAGCGCTGCGTAAGCCCTGCGTAATCCGTGTGGGCCGAGGGTCGGCTGGGTTCGAGCGTGATCGTGAAGGTCGAGCCTGTTCCCGGATCGCTCGTGACCGACACGCGTCCTCCCATCGCGTCGACGAGCTCCGCGACGATCGCGAGCCCGAGCCCCGAGCCGACGGGTCGGTCGGCGCCGTACTTGTCCCAGAGGTAGAAGCGCTCGAACGCGCGCTCGAGGTCGTCGGGATCGAGGCCCGGGCCGTCGTCGATGACCGACACCCGGCCCGGAGCCACGGCGATCTCGACGGTGCCGCCGCTCGGCGTGCAACGGATCGCGTTCTCGACGAGATTCGAGAGCGCCTGCAGCGTGCGCCCGGCATCGGCTATCGCTCCGGCCTCCGGATCGGCGCGGAGCTCGAGGCTGACACCGTACGCCTGAGCCTGGAGGCCGTGGCGGGTGATCGCGTCGTTCGCGACCTCGCGAAGATCGATCGGGATTTGGACGACGTCGAACGAGCGGCGTCGCAAGCGGGCGAGATCGAGAAGATCGCGGATGAGTCGTTCGAGGCGGTGCGCCTCGCGCTCGATCACCTCGCTCGCACGCTCCGACGTGACGACGCCGTCGGAGAGCCCCTCCGCGTGGCCGCGGATCGCGGTGAGCGGCGTCTTGAGCTCATGGCTGACCGAGAGGAGAAAGGCGCGCTCGGCGTCCTGGGCGCGATGGAGCTCGTCCGAGAGCTCGTTGAACGCAGTCGACAACTGGCGAAGCTCCGTCGAGCCCTCGATCGGGAGCGGGTCGGGGCTCTCGCCTTCGGCCAGCCGCCTGCTCGCAGCCGCCACCCTCGTCAGCGGCCGGGCGACGGCCCGCGCGAGGAGGAATGCCACCGCTGCCGCGAGGAGCGCCCCGAGCAGGGCGGCGAGCGCGAGGCCGACGAGGAACGGCTGCCAATCCTCGGATTGATTGCGCACCGAGCGGAGCAGAACGATGGCGTCGCCAGCGCCAAGCCGCGCCGCGTAGAGGAACGGCTCACCCCGGATGTCGACGGTGCCGTCGGCGCGACCCTTCGCCCGGAGCCTCTCGGCGGCTGCGGCCGGCAGCAGCAGCTCCGCCTGCTCCGGTGTCAGGATCGCGAGCCGCTCGTCCTCGGTGGCAAGGAAACGACCGAGTGCAGACGTGCCACGCGGAAGTGGTGCGGCCGCATGCTGCGCAGCGATCAGATCCGCCTGCCGGTTGAGTGCATTTCGCGCGTCGTTGTCGAGCGACCTTCGCGTGAGCACCGAGCCGACAGCGAGCATCACGATCGTGGACATCGCCAGGGTCGCAGCGATGCCGACGAACAGGCGCCCGCGGAGAGAGCGGGGCCAATGCGGAAGCCTCATGCGACGGCCTTGTACCCGGAGCCACGCACCGTCCGGATCAGCTCCGGCCGGTCGAGCTTCTTGCGCAACTGCGCAACGTGGACGTCGACCGTGCGGGTGCCCCCGGGAAACTCGAGCCCCCAGACACGCTCCAGCAGTCGCTCGCGTGACATCACGATCCCCGGGTGTGAGAGCAGGAACGCCAGCAGGTCGAACTCCATCCCGGTGAGGTCGACCGCTGCACCTGCGACGGCCACCGTGCGGCCGGCGGGCTCGAGGACGACGTCCGACAGCGTCACGAGCGCACGACTGGGATCGGGTTCGGCCCGCCGCAGTACGGCCCGGACTCTCGCAATCAGCTCCCGCGGCGAGAACGGCTTCGTCAGGTAGTCGTCTGCCCCGAGCTCGAGCCCCGTGATGCGGTCGACCTCCTCGTCGCGCGCCGTCAGGATCACGATCGGAAGCGTCGAAGCTGCCCCGGATCGTGCGACACAGCTCGAAGCCGTCTGCATCGGGGAGCTGGAGATCGAGGATCGCGAGCCGGATGTCGTCGCGCTCGAGTGCCGCGAGCGCCTCGGCGCCGCGTGCGGCCCACACGACCCGGAAGCCGTCTTTCTCCAGATACGTGCGAACAAGGGTCGCAATGTCCTCCTCGTCCTCGACGAGCAGGACCGTGCCGCCGCGCGCGATTCCGCCGCTCACGCCCCCGGGCGCTTGAGCACGTTGACGACGAGCGCGGGCGCGTCAGGTGCGTGCGCCACCGTGACCAGAGTCCCGGGGCGCGCGACGCGCCACCCGGCGGCGCGACCGAAGAGGCGGAAGCGCGTGCGTCGATCGAGCATGACGGTCAGTGTGCCACCATCGGCGGCGCGCAACGTGATCGACGTCCGTGTCAACGCCGTGACCATCCCCCGGTCCGTCGTCGTGCCCGCAGGTGTTCCGACCGCCTCGACGAGCAGGGCACGCATCTTGCGATCGTGCCTGACGGTGGCGACGTAGCCCGGTGCGACATCGGCGATCGCGGCCCGCTCGCGGTTGACCCTGACGCGTGTCCTCGGCGTCACCGTGTACGTGACGACCGTGCCGTCCAGGGCTCGGAGGACGAGCTCCATGGAATCGGCGGACTGGACGACTCCGCGATCGACGGCGACGGCGCTCGGACCTGCGAGAGCCGTGGCAGGCAGCGCGAGCACCAGCAGCGCGGCGAGGGTGAGGAGCCGGAGTCCACCGATCGTCATTGGCACATCGTTACGATCGGTGGTAAGCCCGTGGTGTTCGGTGCGTAAGCAGCGTGTAAAACCCCGGTGTCTGCGGGACGGAGGAGGTTCGCGGCTACCCTCCACCGGTGCCTCTGCGCGACGACATCCGCAACGTCGCCATCGTGGCGCACGTCGACCACGGGAAAACGACCCTCGTCGACGCGATGCTCTGGCAGTCCGGCACCTTTCGTGCCAACCAGGACGTCGCCGAGCGGGTGATGGATTCGATGGACCTCGAGCGCGAGAAGGGCATCACGATCCTCGCCAAGAACACCGCAGTTCGCTACGGCGAGACGAAGATCAACATCGTCGACACGCCCGGCCACGCCGATTTCGGCGGCGAGGTCGAGCGCGGGCTGAGGATGGTGGACGGCGTCCTTCTGCTCGTCGACGCGAGCGAAGGTCCACTCCCCCAGACCCGATTCGTGCTCCGCAAGGCGCTCGAGGCGCGGCTCCGCGTGATCCTCGTGATCAACAAGGTCGACCGCCCCGACGCACGCGTCGAGGAGGTGGTCAACGAGGTGTACGAGCTCTTCCTCGACCTCGACGCCGACGAGGGCCAGATCGAGTTCCCGATCGTGTACTGCAACGCGAGGGCCGGCCGGGCGGGATTCGCAGCCGACGAGCTCGCCGAGGACCTGCGGCCGCTGCTCGACACGCTGCGCGCGACGATCCCTGCACCCGTTTACGAGGAGGGTCACCCGCTCCAGGCTCTCGTCACGAACCTGGACGCATCGCCGTACGTCGGGCGGCTCGCTGTCTGTCGCGTGCGCAACGGCACGATCGCGAAGGGGCAGCAGGTCGCCTGGTGCCGCGCCGACGGCACGGTCGAGCGGGCAAAGGTGACCGAGCTCTACGTCACCGAGGCACTCGACCGCGTCGAGGCGGACGAGGCAGGTCCTGGTGACATCATCGCGGTGGCGGGCATTCCCGAGGTCACGATCGGTGAGACGCTCGCCGACATCGACGATCCGCGCCCACTGCCGGTGGAGGAGGTCGACGAGCCGTCGCTCTCGATGACGGTGGGGATCAACACCTCGCCGCTCGCCGGGCTCGAGGGAACGAGGCTGACGGCGAGCCAGGTGAAGAGCCGGCTCGACGCCGAGCTGATCGGGAACGTCTCGCTCCGCGTTCTCCCCACCGAACGGCCCGACACGTGGGAGGTGCAGGGCCGAGGCGAGCTTCAGCTGGCGGTCCTCGTCGAACTGATGCGGCGCGAGGGGTTCGAGCTCACCGTCGGCAAGCCGCAGGTGGTGACCAAGGAGGTCGACGGGAAAGTGCACGAGCCCGTCGAGCGACTCGCGATCGACGCGCCGGAGGAGTACATCGGCGTCCTGACGCAGCTCCTCGCGTTGCGCAAGGGCCGGATGGAGCAGATGGTCAACCACGGCACCGGCTGGGTCCGGCTCGAGTACCTCGTGCCCGCGCGCGCGCTGATCGGCTTCCGAACGGAGTTCCTCACCGAGACGCGCGGCACGGGGATCCTGCATCACGTCTTCGACCGCTACGAGCCGTGGTACGGGGAGCTGCGGACGCGGCCGAGCGGATCGCTCGTCGCCGACCGGCGGGGCCCGACGACGGGGTTCGCCATCTCCAACCTGCAGGAGCGAGGCACGCTCTTCGTCGCGCCGGGGGTCGAGGTCTACGAGGGGATGGTCGTCGGGGAGAACGCGCGCTCCGAGGATCTGGACGTGAACGCGACCAAGGAGAAGAAGCTCACGAACATGCGCGCCTCGACGTCGGACGAGCTCGTGCGGCTGATCCCGCCGCGGCCGCTGTCGCTCGAGCAGGCGCTCGAGTTCATCCGCGAGGACGAGTGTGTCGAGGTGACGCCGACGTCGATCCGGCTTCGGAAGGTCGAGCTCGCGGCCGGGAAACGCCAGCAGGCATCGAGCCGCAAGGCGCGCCTGGAGACGCCGCGGTAAGAGCGCTCCGTAGGAGATGCGGATCGCAGCATCTCCAGGCGTCGTACCTTCACGTGCGCTGCGCCCGGATCCTGATAGAGCGAGCGAGCGGCCGTCCGCATAGGCTTCCTCCGTGCGCGACCTGAGGCCGCTCTTCGATCCACGCTCGGTCGCCATCCTCGGCGCGTCCGGCGACCCCGCGAAGTGGGGTCAATGGCTCTCGGCCGGCGCCCTCCGAGGCGCCCACCGCCGCGACGTCTGGCTCGTGAACCGGAACGGCGGCGAGATCCTCGGCCAGGAGGCCTACCGGTCGCTTCGCGAGCTGCCCGGCGTACCCGAGCTGGTCGTCGTCGTTCTCCCCGCCGCGGCGTTCGAGGAGGCAGTCGGCGCAGCCTTGGACGCGGGCGCCCGGGCCATCCTCGCGATCACGGCCGGTTTCGGCGAGATCGGCGACGCGGGGAAGGAGATCGAGCAGCGGGTGGCGGAGCGCGTTCGCGCGGCCGGAGCGATGCATGCTCGGACCGAACTGCCTGGGCGTCTACGACGCCGCCGCCGAGCTCGATCTCGGCACGAACGACTTCGTCCCCGGGGCGCTCGGGATCATCTCCCAGAGCGGCAACCTCGCTCTCGAGATGAGCCTGCTTGCGGCGCAGTACGGGATCGGGGTCTCACGCTTTGCGTCGCTCGGCAACGAGGCGGATATCGACGCCGCCGAGCTCGTGGAGGCATTCGCGTCGGACGAGAACACCAAGGTGATCGGGGTGTACTGCGAAGACTTTCACGACGGCCGGGCATTCGCCCGCGCCGGCGCCGCGGCCGTCGCCGCCGGCAAGCACGTCGTCCTGCTCGCGGCGGGCGGCAGCGAGGCCGGGGCGCGCGCCGCTGCCTCCCACACCGGTGCCCTCGCAAGCGATGCGGCAGCCGTCAGCGCTGCGTGCCGCGCTGCTCGGATCCTGGAGGTGGCGACGCCGAAAGAGCTCGTGGATCGGGCGCTTGCGTGTCTCGCGCCACATCGTCCGCGCGGGAGAAGAGTCGCGATCGTCGGCGACGGGGGCGGGACGGGAGTGGTCGCCGCCGACCTCGTCACCGCCGCCGGCCTCGAGTTGCCGCGACTCTCGAGCGCTCTCGCCGAGCGCCTGCTCTCGATCGCTCCCACCGTCGTCGCGACCAACCCGGTGGATCTTGCGGGCGCGGGCGAGCAGGACTTCTGGAACTTCGCGCGCGTCAACGCAGCTGTGCTCGAGTCGGGTGAGGTCGATTGCGTCGTCTTCACCGGCTACTTCGGCGGCTACAGCCAGATGAACGAGGCGTTCAGCGACAAGGAGACGGAGGTCGCTCACGAGATCGCCCGTCTGGCCGAAACGAACGGGTGCGCGCTCCTCGCACAGGCGATGTACTGGGACTCCCCACCGGCTCGGGCGCTGCGCGCGGGTGGCGTACCCGTGTACCGCGACATCGAGGCGGTCGTCGACACGCTGCGTCATCTCGTCGAGCACGACGAAGTCCCTGACGCGGGCATTCCCGACCCGGGAGTTGCCGCACCGCCCGTCGCAGGGAACGCCTACTACGAGGCGCGCGAGTTGCTGGCCGCGGCTGGGATCCCGTTCGCGCCGGCGCGCCGCGCGACGTCGGTCGACGAGGTCCGCACGGCCGCCGCGGACCTCGGCTATCCCGTCGTCGTCAAGGCCCTCGGGCTCCTCCACAAGTCGGACGAGGGGGGCGTCGCACTCGGCCTCGACGACGACGAAGCGGTGTTCGCCGCGGCGAGCGAGATGCAGAAGCGGCTCCGACCCGAGGGGTTCACGGTGGAGACGTTCGTCGATGTGGCCGGGAGCGTCGAGCTGATCGTCGGCTGCAAGCGCGACCCCCGCTTCGGCCCGGTCGTCCTCGTCGGCGTCGGCGGGGTGTACGCCGAGCTGCTGCACGACGTCCGGCTCGCGCTGGCGCCGGCCGGTGCGGACGAGCTGGAAGCGCTCTTCCTGTCGCTTCGTGGAGCAGGCGTTCTCACGGGCGCGCGTGGCCGCGTCCCGGTCGACCTCCGTGCCGCCGCCGAGGCCGCCGCCGCGCTGTCACGTGTGGCGGCTGCGCATCCGGAGATCGCGGAGATCGAGATCAATCCACTGCTCGCGACGCCGACGGGAGTGATCGGACTCGACGCGCGCATCGTGCTCGCCTGAGATCTGTATCGCGCGGGGCGGCCCTCGCCCACCGGCGGCGATCGCGTCAGCCGATCAGCGTCTGCTCGAGCAGGAAGACGTTGAGCGAGACCACGATGAGCGAGACCACGATCGCCGCTGCCGTCGTCGAGCGGCGGTTGACGAGACTCCCCATCAGCGACCTGTTCCGGCAGAAGATGACGAGCGGGACCAGGGCAAACGGGATCCCGAACGAGAGCACGACCTGGCTCAGGACCAGCGCCCGCGATGGGTTGACCCCGATCGCGACGATCACGAGAGCCGGCACCATCGTGATTGCCCGCCGCAGTGCAAGCGGGATCTGCCGACGGATGAACCCCTGCATCACGACCTGGCCGGCCATCGTGCCCACGCTCGAGGACGAGAGGCCGGAGGCGAGCAGCGCGACGCCGAACATGATCGCCGCGCTCGAGCCGAGGTACTGGTCGAGCCCGTCGTAGACCTCGCTCAGGTCGTCGCCGACGTCGACGAGCCCGCGTGTGTGGAACACCGAGGAGGCGATGACGAGCATGCTCATGTTGATCAACCCGGCGATCGTCATCGCGATCACGACGTCGACGAGCTCGAAGCGGAAGATCCGCTTCCTCGCCTCCGGGGTGGCCCCGACGATGCGCCTCTGCGTGAGGGCGGAGTGCAGGTAGATGACGTGCGGCATCACCGTCGCGCCGAGGATGCCGACGGCGAGGAGCACGCTCTCCTTCCCGTCGAAACCCGGCACGAGGAGACCTTCGGCGATACCCGACGCGGAGGGCTCGGCCAGGAACACCTGGAAGCCGAAGGCGATCACGATGACACCGACGAACGCAGCGATCACCGCCTCGAGCTTTCGGAAGCCGCGACTCTGGAGCATCAGGATGAGAAACGCGGCAGCACCCGTGAGGAGTGCGGCGGGAAACAGCGGCATTCCCGTGATCAGGTTGATCCCGATCGCCGCACCGACGAACTCCGCGACGTCCGTCGCCATCGCGATGAGCTCTGCCTGCACCCAGAGCAGGAAGGTGACCGGTCGTGAGAAGCGCTCCCGACACACCTCCGGCAAGTTGAGTCCGGTGGCGATCCCGAGCTTGGCGCTCATCGACTGGATCAGCATCGCCATCAAATTCGCGGTCAGCACGACCCAGAGCAGGAGGTAGCCGAACTTCGCACCCCCGGCCATGTTCGTCGCGAAGTTGCCGGGGTCGACGTACGCCACCGCCGCGATGAAGGCAGGACCGAGGAACGGCGTGTAACGACGAACGCCCCGCCGCTCGCCGCTGAGCGAGCGTTCCGCAGCACGGAGAACGGCAGCCTCACCCGGCAGCGCTTCCTCGGCGCCGACGACGAGCGAGCCCGCGACCGACGGGCGCCTCGGACGGGACGGCGCGTCCGGATTCGGCGGCTGCTCGGGCGTCACGGGGCTATCGTAGCCTGGCGTATTTAGTGTTGGCTAAATCGAGTAGCGGGTGGTTGCCGGGCCTCTCTGACGCGGCGGCCGAACACCCAACCTGTCGCTGCGATCGAGCTCAGCGCGGGGCGCCGACGCGACGCCGGACGAGCGCGAGTGTCACGTACGCACCGGGCACGAACAGGACCGCGGCGGCGACCATGAGGACCTTGGCCTCGGAGCTGTCCAGGTCGACGAGAAGGGCTGCGAGGAGGCAGACGGCACCGAGGATGCACAGAGCCGGCCCGATGTGGTCCCGGCGTCTCAAGGGGCGCGATTCCACGGCCGCGAAGGATAGGTGATCCGCCGTGGCGGCAACGTGGCCGACGGCGGGCGGGTCGTCAGCGGGGCGACTTGCGCCCGGGGAAGGCGACGAGGATCCCGTTGAGCGAGAAGTAGTAGGCCCGCTCGGTCGCGATGCCGGGCGCGTACTTGCCGATCGAGAGTTCCCAGACGATCTTGCCGTCCGACACACGCGCGGCATAGGTGCGCTGCTCGAGGGTGGAGAAGAACACGAGTGGGCCGACCACGAGTGCCGGACCGAGGATTCGGCCGCTTCCGATATTCGCACGCCAGATCTCCTCACCCGTCGTCTTCGAGAGAGCATGGAGCGACCCTCTGAAATCTCCCACGAAGATGCGGTCGCGTCCGATCGCGGGCGTCGAGTACCCGAGCGAGTTCAGGTTGCGTGTCCAGAGCACGTCGCCGTTGGACGACTTCAGCGCAACGACCCTGCCGGAACGGGCGATCGTGTAGAGACGCGGGCCGTCGGTCGACGCGCTGGCGTAGAAGCTCTCGTAGCGGAACGAGTCCCGCTTGATGTACGTGTCCCACAGCTTCTGTCCGTTCTTCGCGTTGAGGCAGAAGATCGACCCCGAATAGGTCGTGATACAGACACGGTTCCCCCACACGGACGGACTCGAATTGATCCGGCCGCCGGTGTCGTAGGCCCAGCGAATCCGCCCGTTCGCCGTGTTGATGGCAAAGAGGCGTCCGTCGTTCGCCCCGAAGTAGGCGGTGCGGCCGACCACGGCGGGAGAGGACTCGACGATCGAGTTGACGACGACGCGCCACACGACTCGTCCGTTCCGGCGGTCGAGGGCGGTCACCGAGCCGTCCTTCGCGCTCACGAGCAGGTATCGGCCGGCAATCGCAGGTGAGGAGGGCTTCACTGCAGAGTTGCGTCTGAGCCAGACGACGTCTCCGGTGCGGGCCTCGATCGCCCACGTGTCGCCCCGGTAGGTGTTGACGTAGAGGACACCGTTGCAGTAGACGGGCGGGAACTCGATGTACGACTTCAGGCCCCGAGCCCAGAGCTTCCGGGCGGGAATCCCGATATCGATGTCAGAACGGGCGAGCGAGAGCGCCGAATCGCCGCCGAATGTCGTCCAGCACCGACGGTCGACCTTCACGGCGGGCGGTTTCGGCGTCGTCGGGGTTGCGACGGTGAAGGTCGGCGGAATCACCGTGACGTCGCTGAGGGCGGTGTCGAGCGAGCCGCCCGAGGGCTCGCGCGAGAGCACGATCGCCACGGCGATGCCGAGCAGGACGAGGAGGGCGGCCGCGGCCGTGGCGAAGATGACCTTCTTGCTCATAAGCATCGGCCGGCGGCCGCCCCCAGTGTGCCAGCCGCCCCACCGGTGGAGACCAGGATCCTCACGCCATGCTCACATGTTGCTCGCGGTGTCCCAGGGCGCGTGACCGATCTCAGACGACGAGGCGATAGACCTGGAACACCTCGGCGAGCTCGCGGTTCACGTTCGTTCCGTGCACCTTGGCGAGGTTCCAGATGTAGTCGGCGTTCGCGTAGCGACGGTGCTGCTGGGAGGCGTACTTCTCGACCGCGGCGATCTTCCGCTCCAGGTGGCGATGCTCCAGCCCGATGTAGGCGCCGTAGGAGAAGTCGAAGTTGTTCCACGGGATCTCGTAGCCGAGGATCGTCGTCCGCTTGAAGGCCCGCAGGCCTTCCTGGGCAACGGTCTGATGATCCTGGTGGACGTCGTGGTGGGACGGGAGGAACACCACCTCCGGCTGCCACTCCTCCCACAGCGCGACGAGGATCTCCAGGATCTCCTGGCGGCGCTCCGGAAACGTGCGCACGTCGAAGTCGTGCACCGTCAACTGCGATTCCGGGATCCCGAGCTCGGCCGTCGCCTCGCGAACCTCGCGCGCGAGCGTGTCGGCCGGGAAACCGGCGGGCAGCGACCGCGTTGCGGTCGAGAAGGCGACGTACCGCACCTCGCATCCCGCCTCGACGAGGCGGGCCGTCGCACCGCCACAGCCGAACTCACCGTCATCCGTGTGAGGAGCGAGCACGAGCGCCCGCCGCAGCGACTCGATCATGGCTCGTCGCTCTTCCGCGGAACGCTCACCGCGAGGGCGGTGAGCCCGAGCATGGCCCAGGTCATCGGGTCCTCGAAGAGCGCGTTGTAGAAGAAGCTGTGCACGGTGATTGCCAGTAGCGTAAGGCCCACGGCGAACGACACGCGTGAGGTGAAGCCCTTGCCGAGCCCCCGCAGCGCCGCGCCGAGTGTCGCGACCAGGAGCCAGGCGAGGAGCGCAAGCCCCGGCAGCCCCTCCTCGGCGGCCACGGTGACGGGCGTCGTATGGGAGGCCGCGGTCTTCGGCCGCTTGCCGGGGAGGCCCGTGCGATCGGCGTAGGCGCGCTTGAAGCCGCCGACCCCGACTCCGCCAACCGGGTTCGAGAGCGCGATGCGCAGGCCCTGCCCGACGAGGGTCGCGCGATCGCTCGTGACGGCGTCGATACCCGAACTCGACTTCGCCTCGACGCGATCGCGGATCTGGGGCGTCGCCAGCGCGCCGAGCACGACGACGAGCGCGACGACCGCCGTGACGTAGACGGCGACCCGGCCCCAGACGACGAGCGCGGCAACGAGCACGCCTGTGGCCAGCGCGGCGAAGCTCGACTGCGAGAACGAGAAGAAGAGCCCTACCCACATCGCTCCGATGACCGCGTACAGTCCGATGAGCTTCCGACCGCGGACGCCGCCGAGCAGGATTCCCGCCAGCGCGGTCAGGATTCCGACCGTCAGGTAGCGCCCGTAGATCGAGGGGTCCCAGAAGATGGAATTGACACGGAAGAACGGCGCGTATGCATTTCCGACGATCACCTTCGGGTTCCAGAAGATGTCGCGCGTCGCCCACTGGTAGGCGCCGATCGTCGCGTAGGCGAGCGCCGTCCCCACCAACGCGACCCAGAGCCATGTGAGCCAGCGGCCACGCCACGGGAGCCGCGCAAAGCCGACCGCCAACAGGCCGAACGGGAGGAGGAAGGCGCCGACGAAGATCGCTCCTTCACGGACGTCGTTGCTCCATGTGAGCGTCAGGCCCGTCCAGGCGACGAAGGCGGCGAGCGGGACGGCAACGGGGCCGAGCTCGCGGGCGATCCGCTCGCGCCGGACCACGAGCTGCCACGCGATCGCGACGGCGAGCGCGCCCACGACCGCGTAGAGCGGCAGCAGGAGGTTCGCATCGTCCGAACCGAGCGAGACCGGGATACGCATCGGCACGCACGCGAGGGTGGCGAACGCGAGCAGATACGGTCGGCGCGTGATCGCCCAGGCGCCGACCGCCGAGATGACGAGGCCTCCGACCGCAGCCGCTGCGAGCTTCGCCGCGCCGACGTCGGGGGCGAGATAGGCGGCGATCGCCGAGAGTCCCGCCGCCCAGGCGAGCAGCCCACCGAGTCGGTGCGCCCGTCGTCGCGCGACAAGGAGGAGTGCGAGCCCTCCACAGCCGACGACGCTGCCGATCTGCGCGACGACGCTCATCCCGGGGCCCTGCACGACCACCGCGGCCCGGACCGCGCGGCCGTTCGCCGTCACCGTCAACGTGAAGCGACCCGGCTGCGAGCGGGGCGGTCAGCCTCAGCGTGCCAGGCCGACTCGTTCCGGTCAGCGGCCCGAGCTTCCAGCGGATCCTGGCGGCATCGGTGAGTACGAGCACGGCGAACCTGCCGCCGGCGGGGACGACGATGTTCCTGCGTCCGAGTGCGACGTAGCGGAGCACGACCTTCTTGGCCCGCGTCCGGGCGCCGACGTTCCCCGCGAGATCCACGGCCTCGACCTCCAGCAGATAGGTGCCGGGCGGTAGGGCGCCTCCCCCGACGCGGCCGTACCAGTCGATCTGCCCCGTCGTCTGCGTGCCGCGCTTGCGGGCCGCGGTCTTTCCGTCGACGAGCAGCGACACGCGCGCCGGCTCGTCCACGCGATAGCGAATGACGACCCGGTCGCGACGCTGGTCGGCGTCCGGCGAGAAGACCCGCGGCCCGAGCGAGACGAGCGAGACGTCCGGCGGCGTGGTGTCGACGACGATCGGGTTCGGGAGCACGATCGTCCGATGCTGGTCGAGCAGACGCACGCGCGGGCGGTAGACGCCCTCCGGAACCACGAGCCCGGCGGCGTCACGACCGCCCCAGCTGAAACTCACGGGGCCACGGGGATACCGTCGGTTCGCCACCAGGCGGCGAACGACACGATTGCGCGCGTCGATGATCTCGAGATCGAGGATGTCGGCCTTGCGCAGGCGAAAGGCGATCTCGGCGCTATCGGTCTCGCACCCGCAGACCGGCGAGAACACCTTCGTGACCTGGGTGCCGAGGATCGGGCTCGGGGTCAACTTGAGCGACTCCGTGTGGGCGAACGCGAGCCCCGTGGCTACGAGCAGAGCCGCAACGAGGGCGGCTGGTGCGTATCTAGCCAACTCGCCGCTGATTGTAGGTCGCCACGGAGGGCGGCCCGGCAGGCATACTTTACGAAATGAAGCGTCGGGCCGATCCCTACCTCGACACCCACGTGATCGACGCGAGGGCGCCGCGCGTCAACCAGGTCGTCGTCGGCCTCGTGGCGCTCGCCGCCGTCCTCACCGGCTGGTGGGGGCTGCTCGCCCTGCTGGCACTGCAGCTCGCGCTCGGCCTCACGCTCGGGCGCCGCTACTGCCTCGCCTGCGTCTTCTACTTCGAGGTGCTGCAGCCCCGGTTCGGCGAAGGACCGTTGGAGGACAGCCGGCCGCCCCGATTCGCGAATCTCGTCGGGCTCGGATTCCTCGGTGCCGCCTCGGTCGCGTACCTCGCGGGCTTCGCCGCAGTCGGGGCGGCGCTCGGAGGCATCGTCGCGGCTCTCGCCCTCCTCGCCGCGCTGACGGGGATCTGCGCCGGCTGCAACGCCTACAAGCTCGGGCACGTCGTCACCGGCCGGCGGTTCGTCTCGTGCCCGTTGCCACCGTTGCCGAGCGACGCGTGAGCGTCCGGCGCGCCGTCCCGCTCTACTAGTCCTCGGCCAAGCCCCAGTCGAGCACGACCCGCCACCCGTCGGGGTCGGCGATCGTGACGCTCCGACCGTCCCAGTACGGGTTCTCCGGCTCGACGTCGGGGTAGCCGAGATCGGCGAGCCGGCCTGCCGCGAGCTCGGCGATCTGCTCCGACTCGACGTACAGGACGAGCAGATTGTCGGGACTCGGCGCGGGGCCGGGACTGCCGTCGGCGTGGGAGGTGAACTCGAGGTGGTAGTCGCTTCCCGGCAGTCCGAGCAGGACACCGTCGTAGCCCGCATGCCCTTCGAAGCGGCCGAGCTCCTGCAGGCCGAGGCCGTCACGATAGAACACGAGGACGTCTTCCAGCCGGTCGGTGGGTCGGGCCATGCGCACCCGGATAACGGGCAGGTCGGGGGGCCAGCTCAGGAGGGATCGACCTCCGCCGTCGCCACGACTCCGCGGCTTCCGTACCAGCGAGCGAGCGTCGCGACCGCAGCGACGGCCGCGACCGCGGCGCCCGCGATCAGGATGATGTCCGCGCCCGGTGGGTCGACGAGCTTGACGCCGGCGAGGGTCAGCGTCGCCGCGAGCATGATCCGCAACGATCGGTCGGGAAGGCGAACGGTGAAGTGGCCGCCGATGAGGACACCGGGAACAGAGCCGATCAGCAGCCAGCCCGTCGCCGGCCAGGTCGACACTTCCGGCGACGAGGTGCCCGGCCCCGGCGGCTGCGAGCAGGATCGCCGCGTGGAAGATGTCCGTCCCCACGATCTTGGCGGCGGTCAGCGGAAATGCGATCAGCATCACGAGCCCGAACAGCGTGCCGCTGCCGACGGAGGTGAGGCCGACGACGAAGCCGCCGACGACGCCCGCGACGACTGCGATCACCCGGTCTCTCGGCCGCAGGATGAACGGGCGGTCGTCCTGCGGGGAATGCATGTACGCCTTGACGAGGAAACCGATCCCGCACAGGACGAGCGCGAATCCGAGGATCACCTTGGCGGTGTCCTCGTACCCGTCGCCGTAGGTGCGCGTCAGCCACCACGCGACGGCGACGCCGACGATCGAGAACGGGACCGAGCCGAGGAGCATCCACGCGGTCAGCCGCGCGTGCACGTGGCCGAGCCGTCGATGCTGGACGGCGCCGAACGACTTGAAGATCGCCCCGTGCACGATGTCCGTGCCGATCGCAACCGTGGGCTTGAAGCCGAAGACGAGGACGAGCAGCGGCGTCATCAGCGAGCCGCCGCCCATCCCGGTCATGCCCACGAGCAGCCCGATCAGGAGACCGGCGAGGGACAGCTTCCACTCCATCTCAGCGCGTCCTACGACACACGTGGAACCGCAGGCTCACGCGGTCGGCTCGACCGCCGGGACAAGGATCTCCTTGAGCGTGTCACCGCGGAGCCCGAGGCGGAGCGTCTCGAGCGGGATCACCTCGTCCGGCGGGATGTTGCCGAGGTTGATGTTCGGCCCGAACTGCCTCACGAACCACGCCTGCGACGACTTCGTCGGAGACTCGAAGATGAGGTCGTCGAGCGCGACGCCGTGGGCGATCTCGTCGATCAGGCCCGTGCGCATGTCACCGTCCTTGCGGAAGATCCCCGCCGTGCCGCCTTCCCGCGCCTCGGTGATCACCTTCCAGGCGCCGGCCACGAGCTCCTCCTTGATCCAATCGACCCACTGGTAGGGCGCGTACACGACGTCGGAGTCCTTCGAGCCGACCTCCGAGAGCACCGTGAAGTCGCGGGCGAAGTCGCGCGATCAGCTCGAGCTTCACCTCGCGCGGCATGCTCGATCGTGCCGTCCGAGATCTCGACGTGCGCGAACCGATGCTCGGTGAGCCACGACTTGAACTCGTCGATCTTGCCCTTCGCGTACACCGCCTCGAACAGCGTGCCGCCGCAGACGACGGGCGTCTGGAAATGACGATAGAGCGCGATCTTCTTCTCGAGGTTGTTCGTGACGTAGCTCGTTCCCCAGCCGAGCTTGACGATGTCGACGAACTCACCCGCCGTGTCGAACAACCCCTCGATGTCGCGGATGTTGAGACCCTTGTCCATCACATGGGTGAGCCCGTTCTCGCGGGGCTTGCCGGGGCGGGCGGGCACGCCCAACCAGCCATTCTCAGAGTCGGGCATACAGCTCCTTCAGCTTGTCGTGGGCGCGGGCCTGAACATCGTGGTAGAGCGAGTTGCCGTGGGCATCGATGCCGACGATGAGCGGGCCGAAGTCCTTGACGCGGAACTTCCAGAGGCACTCGGGCATCAGCTCCTCCCACAGCACCTCCTCGATCTCCTCGATCTGGGTGGTCTCGAGTGCCGCGGCGCCGCCGACGATCGCGAAGTACACCATTCCGAGGCGCTGCATCGGCTCGATCGCGACGTCAGGGAAGCCTCCCTTGCCGCAGATCGCGCGGACGCCGTACTGCGCGCCGAGACCTTCCGTGAAGCGCACCATGCGGGCACTGGTGGTCGTGCCGATGCAGATCTTCTCGTAGGTGCCTCTGCCCTCGGCGTCGGTCGAGACCTTGCGGACGTTCGGCGCCGTGTGCAGGAGGAACGCACCGGAGAGGTCCATCGGCGGCTCGACGCCTTGGTCGAAGATGCGGATCTGCGTGCGGTCGCGGATGCCGATGATGTGCCCCTGCACGGTCACTTCGTCGCCCGCGCGCAGCTTCAGGATCTCGGCCGGATCGGTGATCGGGAAGGTCAGTTCGTGGTGGGCCATCAGAACTCCCGGTCGAAGTCGGTTGACCCGTCGGCGGCGATGTGGGCCGAGGCGCGGCGTGCGGCCCAGCACTGGTAGTTGACGGCGACCGGGATTCAGGGTCATGTGCGTGTCGGCGTGCTCGATGTGGCACTGCAGGACGGTGACGTCGCCGCCGAGCCCCATCGGCCCGATGCCGGTCTCGTTGAGGAGGCCGTACAGCTCGTCCTCGAGCTGGGCCACGAGCGGGTCGGGATTGCGCGTGCCGACGGGACGTGCGATCGCCTCCTTCGCGAGGTACATCGCGTAGTCGGCCGAGCCGCCGATGCCGACGCCGACGATTCCGGGCGGGCACGGCTTGCCTCCCGCGTCGACGATCGACTCGAGCACGAACTTCTTGATCCCGACGACGCCGTCGGCGGGGATGCACATCTTGAGGAAGCTCATGTTCTCGGAGCCAGAGCCCTTCGGAACACATTTGACGTCGAGGCCGTCCCAGTCGGGGATGAAGTCCCAGTGGACGATCGGCAGCCGGTATCCGATGTTCGGTCCCGTGTTCTCGCGCGTGAGGACGTGCACGGTGTTCGAGCGGAGCGGGTGCTCGACCGTCGCCCGAGCCGTCCCGGCCTTCAACGCCGCGTAGATGCGGGTCGGATGAAGCGGGAAGTGCTCTCCGACGCGGCACGTGTAGACGGCGATCCCCGTGTCCTGGCAGACGAGGTTCTTCTGCTCGTCGGCGATCGAGACATTGCGGTGGATCGTTTCGAGGATCCGGATGCCCGTCTTCGACGTCTCGCGGTCGCGCGCCGCTGCGAGCGCATCGCGGAGGTCCTGCGGGATGTCCTTCAACGCCCATACGTACAGGTGCGCGGCAGCGTCCTCGACGGCGCCTTCGAGATCGGTCGTGGTGGTCGTGCTCATATGCTCGCTTTCTCCGAGGCTGCCCGTCCCGCGCGCCGTCCGAAGACGACGCACTCGAGCAGCGAATTGCCCATCATGCGGTTGCGTCCGTGGGTGCCACCGGCGATCTCGCCGCAGGCATACACGCCCTCGAGCGTGGTCTCCGCGTGCTCGTCGATGACGAGGCCGCCGTTCTGGTAGTGGAGGACCGGGTAGGTGAGCAGGGGTTCCTGCAGCGGATCGATACCCGAGCCGCGATAGCGTCGCAGCATGTAGGGCAGCGAGATGTCCGCGTCGGCCTCCGGGATCCGCGTCGTGTCGAGGTACACCGCAGGCCGTCCGTCCTCGGTCTTCACGCCGCGCCCCGCGGCGACTTCGTCGAAGATCGCCTGCGATACGACATCGCGCGGTCCGAGCGAGTCGGTGAACTCTTCGCGGTCGGCGTTGAGGAGCACCGCGCCGTACGAGCGCGTCGTCTCGGGGATCGAGTAGCCCTGCATCGTCGGGGGCCAGGCGCCGCCGTTCGGGTGGTACTGCAGCGCATCGAGATCGCGCGCCTCGGCGCCGACGTCGAGGGCGATTGCCGTCACTTCGCCGGTTGCGTTCGGATGATTCGTCGAGAGCTCGTGCCTGAGGGCGGCTTCGGCGTAGCAGCGCCCGCCCGCGGCAAGGACGACGGCGCCGGCGGTGATTGAGTCGACGCCACCGTCCTTGACGTCGAAGGAGGCGCGCCACCCGGTGGCGGTGGGCTCGAGTGCCGAGAGCGCATGGTCGGGGAACGTCGTCGCCCCACCGGCCTCGTGCGCATCGCGCAGCGCCTTCGTGATGGCGTGACCGGTCCTGTCACCGACCTGCAGCAGCCGCTTGCGCGACGCGCCGCCACACCGGGCGAGGCGATAGCCGCCGTTCTCGCGGGTGAACGCGCAGCCGAGCTCCTCGAGCCAGTGAATCGCCGCCTGGGCATCACCGGTGAGGATCTCGACGAGCCGGGGATTCGCCGTGTCGTGCGACGAGCGCATCACGTCTTCGGCGTGCAGCTCCGGCGTGTCGTCGGCAGCGAAGGCGGCCTGGATGCCGCCCTGGGCCTTGGAGGAGTTGTTGGCCTGGATCGACCCCTTGGTCGCGAGCGCGACCCTGGCGCCGGCCCGGTCGGCGGCGACCGCGGCAGCGAGCCCGGAGGCGCCGCTCCCGATCACGAGCACGTCGAACGGAGACCCGGGCCGCATCATCCAAAGTATACCATGTTATTAATGCGTTGCATAACAAATACTTATTGCTGAGCCGCTCCCGGGGGCCCGCCGGGACTGCGGTAGAATCGCCCCATGCCGCGGCTCGCCGACGTCGTCCGCTCAGACTTCGTCGAGGTCGCGCCCGAGGACACGCTCGGCGAGGTGGCCGAGCAGATGAACGTCCAGAACGTCAGCTCCGTCGTCGTCAAGGACTTCGGAACGCTGATCGGAATCCTGACCGAACGGGATCTGCTGAAGGCGATGGCCGCCCGCGTCCACTCGAGCGAGGCGCGTGTCCGCCAGTGGATGACCGAGGAACCGGTGACGGCATCGGGCGAGACCGACGTCGAAGAGGCCGCGCGCGTGATGCTCGAGAGCAACTTCCGCCATCTGCCGGTGATCGACGAGGGAGGGCGCGTGATGGGCGTCGTCAGCCTGCAGGCAGGTCGTCACCGCCGCCAGGTCGGCGGCGAAGCCCGCCTGACTCGGTCGCGACCGTCAGCTCACGCGCGTTCGCGCACGAAGGCGACAAACGCCTCCGCGGCCCGCGTCTGCGAGCGGCCCGATGCGCGCACGAGTGAGATCTCCCGCCTCGCGTTCATGCCCTCGAGCCGCGCCTCACCGAGCGTGTCTGCCGCAAGATCCGATTCGACCGCCGTCCGGGAGATGAACGTCACCCCGTAACCGGCGAGCACGGCACTCCGCACCGACTCCTGCAGGCCGAGCTCGAGCGAGATCGCGAAGTCGCGAAGGCGGACGCCGCGCCCGCGAAGCTCGTCCTCGACCATCTGCCGCACACCGGCGCCTTCCTGCATCAGGATCAGCGTCTCGGCCCTGAGCTCATCGACCGAGATCGTACGACCGGCGAAGGCGTGACCGGGCGGGCAGATGAGAATCACCTCGTCCTCGAGAATCGGCTCGAACTTGACGGCGCGGTGCCTGCGCGCCGCGCCGACGATGCCGAGCTCGAGCCCCCGCTCGGCGACGAGGTCGACGACGGCCTGTGTCCCGTGCACCTCGAGTGACACGTGCAGATCGGGATGCTGCGCCTGGAACTCGCACAGGAGGACGGGCACGGCGACGGCGGCGGGGCCGGTGGAGGCACCGATCGACAGCTCGCCCGTGAGCGCTCCCGTGCCGTCGACCGCGACGTCGTCCAGCATCTGCTCCTCGAGCTGGAGCAGGCGCTGAGCGCTCTGGAACAGACGCAGCCCGGCCTCGGTCGGTTCGACGCGGCGGCCGGAGCGATCGAGGAGTTGGACGCCGAGGCGCTTCTCGAGTCCCCGCACCTGCAGCGAGACCGCCGGCTGCGTGACGCCGAGCCGCTCCGCCGCCTGCGAGAAGCTCCGCCGCTCGACGACGGCGCAGAACGCTGCCAGCTGACGCGTGTCCATAAGTGAATCTTATCCCAGGATCACGATTTTCCCGACCTTTCCGAATGCCACCCCGGCGGCCAGTCCCTGCCGCGGTGCGATACGGTCGGCCGGTGAAGGTCTGGGTCGACATGACGAACTCGCCGCACGTCCCGTTCTTCCGGCCGTTGCTCGCGCTCCTCGAGCGTCGGGGCCACGAGGTGCGTGTCTCGACGCGCGATTTCGCGCAGACGCTCGAGCTCCTCACCTCCGCGCGGATCGAGCACGACGTCGTCGGGCCGCCGCACGGTGGCGCCGGACGCGCCGCGAAGATCCGAGCGATGGGATCCCGGCTGCGGGCACTTCGCGCGTGGGCGCGACCACAGCAGTTCGACCTCGCTCTCTCCCACGCGTCGCACGAACTTCCTCTCGTCGCGCGGTCGCTCCGGGTGCGATCGTCGTACGCGTACGACTACGAGTTCGCCCGGACACAGCACACCCTCGGCTCACGCGCGGCGACGCGCGTCGTCGCGCCAGAGGCGATCCCGCAGGACCGCCTCGACCGGCTGGGCGCGAACGCCGCCAAGGTGCGCCGCTACCCCGGCCTCAAGGAGGAGTACTACCTGTCCGGCTTCGCGCCCGACGCGGGTGTTCTGGAAGAGCTCGGGCTCGACTCGTCCCGTGTGCTCGCCGTCGTGCGGACTCCACCCGAGGTATCGCTCTA
Organism: uncultured Thermoleophilia bacterium; assembly: GCA_963721955.1. Taxonomy (GTDB): domain Bacteria; phylum Actinomycetota; class Thermoleophilia; order Gaiellales; family Gaiellaceae; genus Gaiella. The sequence continues at coordinate 675,114 of CAVRKG010000005.1, forward strand.
CCACCGTCACGGAAACCCGCTGTTCTCGGACGTCCTCGAGCGGCTCGGTCGCGACTCCGCGGTGCAGGCCGTCGTTCTCCCGCGCACCTCGACTCAGCGCGATGCGATTCGCACCGCGGCGCTGCCATCGCTCGTCGTGCCCGAGCAGGCGATCGACGCACAGAGCCTGATCGCGCTCGCCGACCTCGTCGTCTCGGCCGGCGGCACCATGAACCGCGAAGCGGTCGCTCTCGGAACACCGGTCTGGACGACGTTCGCGGGCCGGCTCGGAGCGGTGGACGAGAACCTGATCGCGGCAGGAAAGCTCGCAGAGCTCACGGACGCCTCGGCGCTCGTGCTCGAGAAGAAGTCGAAGACGAGCGCCGTCGCGGAGCGCGACCCAGAGGTGATGCTCGACCTGCTGCTGTCGGCGCTCGAGCGCTGAGCGCGCCGGCGGCAGGTGCCGCAGGCTTCAGCCGGAGTGCTGCACGAGGGCGGTTACGCGCTTCGGGTCACCGACGATCCGGCTGAGAGCTCCGATGAGCTCCAGCGTGTCGCCCTCCTCGACGAGGCGCTCGAGCACGGTGAGCTCCTCGTCGAGCCACGCAGCGTCCACCGGAGCTCGCGAGATCCGCTCGATCTTCGGATGCGGGCTCGCCGACACGATCTCGCCGTCGCCGACCAGCACTTCGTGCAGCTTCTCGCCGGGTGCGGGGCCGATCACCTCGATCGCGATCTCGACCCCCGGCTCCTTCCCCGACAGCCGGATCATGTTCTCGGCCAGATCCATGATGCGCACGGGCTCTCCCATGTCGAGCACGTAGATCTGTCCGCGGCTCGGCGATCGCGCCAGCCTGGACGACGAGCTGCACGGCCTCGGGGATCGTCATGAAGAAGCGTGTCATCTCGGGATGCGTCACCGTCACCGGGCCGCCCTTGGCGATCTGCCGGCGGAAGATCGGGATGACCGACCCCGACGAGCCGAGCACGTTGCCGAACCGCACCGCCACGAAACGCGTCGTCACGTTACTGCGGTGCCCCCAGATCTCGACGATCCACTCGCTGAGCGCCTTCGACTGGCCCATGATCGTCTTCGGGTTCGCAGCCTTGTCGGTCGAGACGAGGACGAACCGCTTGGTGCCGAACTCGATCGCGACGTCTGCGAGTGTTCGCGTCCCGAGCGTGTTGTTCCGCACCGCCTCGATCGGATTGGTCTCCATCATCGCGACATGCTTGTACGCGGCCGCGTGGAAGACGACGCCCGGGCGATACTTGTCGAAGGTCTGCCGCATCTTCGCGCCGTCCTTGATGTCGGCCAGGACCGGCACACCGGCGAGGAAGCCGCGCTCCCGCGCGAGTTCCCTGTCGATGTCGAACAGCGCCGGTTCGGAGTGGTCGACCAGGACGAGCTTTGCCGGCCCGAGTCGACCGACCTGCCGGCAGAGCTCGGAGCCGATCGACCCACCCGCTCCGGTCACCATCACGACCTCGCCCGAGATGAACCCGGCGATGGCGTCGAGGTCGACCTCGACCGGTTCGCGACCGAGGACGTCCTCGACCTCGACCGGCCGCAGCTGCGTCGTCAGGCCGGAGTCGCCGGTGACGAGCTCGGCCAGGCCCGGCAGCGTCTTGACGGGGAGCCCAGCCAGCCGCGCGACTTCGACGATCGTGCCGCGGGTCTCGCCCGGCGCCGACGGCATCGCGATCAGGATCTCGTCCGGGCGCCGATCGCGGATCACGCGCCTCAGGTCGCCCGTGGTGCCGAGCACGCGGATCCCGTGGAGCCGTAGGTTGCGCTTCCGCGGATCGTCGTCGACGAGGCCGATCGGCGTGTACCCGAGGCTCGGGTTCCGCAGCATCTCCTTGATCACGAGCTGGGCCGCGTCGCCGGCGCCGACGATGACGACCTCTTTGCCCCGCGCCACGACCTGCCCGGGACGCGGCCGTTCGATCAGCGTTCTGGCAAGCAGCCGCGAGCCCGCGACGAACGCGAGCAGGAGGAGCAGGTCGACGAACCAGACTCCCGTCGGGACCCGGGCCGGATGCAGCTCGAAGAGTGTGAAGACGACGAACGTGGCGAGCACTCCGAGCGAAACGCCGCGAAGCGCCGACCACATGTCGCGGGTGGAGACGTACCGCCACCAGCGGTTGTAGAAGCCCGACACCACGAACACCGACAACTGGATGCCGATGACGACGAGGATGATCTGCCAGCCCAGGTACCAGTCGTAGTACACGGGCCGTCCCTGGTCGAACCGAATCGCCCAGGCGAGGATCCAGGCGACGGCGACCATCCCCGTGTCGGCGACGACCTGCCAGAACGCGTGCCGGTTGAACGGGAGTCTCACGAGCCGGCTTTCCCGGTCAGACAGAGGGAGACAGGAGCGTGTCTCCCCTCCCGGTCCGCGTGGCCGCAAGCACGGCTTCGACGACCTGCTCCTGGACGTCTGCGCTGATGCAGCCCCACATCGGCAAGGCGATGTTGTCGGCGGCCGCGCGCTCCGTCTCCGGTAGCGAGCCCGGCTCGTAGCCGAGATAGCGCATGGCCGGTTGCAGGTGCAGCGGCGTCGCGTAGTACGACGCAGAGGCGATCCCGGCCTGCTTCAACGCCGCGGCGATGTGCGCGCGATCGGGTGTGCGAACGACGTACAGGTGGTAGACGTGGCCCGGCTCGTCGACCGGAACGTCGACCGCCTCCGCGAGCCCGAGCTCCGCGTACCGCGCCGCACCTTCCCGACGAGCCTGGTTCCATCCGGCCAACCGAGGTAAGAACACCCGCAGCGCCGCGGCCTGGATGGCATCCAGCCGAGAGTTCGTGCCCACGAGCTCGAAGGTCGTCTTGTCACTCGAGCCGTGGAAGCGCAGCATCCGAATCCGACCGGCCACCTCGTCGTCCCGGCAGGCGACGAGACCACCGTCGCCCAGCGCGAACAGGTTCTTCGTCGGGAAGAAGCTGAACGTCGAGCAGAGTCCCGCACTCGCGACCCCGTCGGCCCCGAACGCCTGCGCGGCGTCCTCGATCAACGGCAATCCGAGCGCGGCGAGCTCCGCGAGCGGCGCCGGCCGGCCGAAGAGATGAACCGGCATGACCGCCTTCGTCCGCGGGGTGATGCGCGCGGCGACGTCGCCAGGATCGAGATTGAGGCTGACCGGGTCGATGTCGGCAAACACGGGAGTCGCCCCGACCCGCGCGATCGCCTCGGCCGTCGCGTAGAACGTGAACGCGGGGCAGATCACCTCGTCTCCCCGCCCGATCCGCATCGCCTCGAGTGCGAGGACGAGCGCGTCGGTGCCGTTCGCGACTCCGAGCGCGTGAGGAACGCCGAGGTACTCGGCAGACTCGCGCTCGAACGCCTCGACCTCGGGACCGAAGATGAAGCGACCCGACTCGAGGACCTCGGCGAAGCGCTCCTTGAGCTCGGGGATCAGGGGTGCGTACTGCGCCTTGACGTCGACAAGCGGAATCACGACGTCCGAGTGTACCGGGCTGGGCAGGCAGCTACCCCGCAATGCAGGGAAAACGCTCGCGGCAGCAGGACCGGCGTCGAGGGTTCTCAGGCACCGCCCCGGGAACGGCGGCCACGAGTGAAGCGCCATGCGAGCCACCCTGCCGCCGCGACGAGGACTACTCCGACGACGACGTCCGCGTAGCGAAACGCGTGGTGGAAGCTCTCCCAACTCGAGCCGGCGGCCCAACCCGCTCCGGCGAACGCGAAGCACCAGAGCGAGGATCCGAGCAGCGTCAACAACGTGTAGCGCCGCAGCGGCGCTTCGAGGATGCCTGCCGGGATCGAGATGAACGATCGCACGACGGGGGTGAGCCGGCCGAGCAGGACGGCCCAGTCCTCGTAGCGAAGGAACCAGGCCTCCGCCCGCTCCAGCCTCTCGTGGTCGAGATGGAGCCAGCGACCGTGGCGTTCGAGATACGGTCGGCCACCTCGGCGGCCGACCTCCCATCCGAGCACGGATCCGATCACGTAGCCGATGCTGCCCGCCAGCGCGATCGCGAGGTACGCCGACAGGCCCGGGGCGAACTCGTAGCCGAAGAGGGTCGCCGATTGCCCCGCGATCGCACCCGAGGCGATCGCGCCCCCGTACACCATCACGATCTCGCTCCCTGCCGGGAGCACCGCGTCGATGAGCATCAGGAAGAAGACGGCGTAGAGCCCGTAGTCCCCGACGATCTGGGTCAGGTAGCTCGTGATCGAGGCCGCGGGCACCCCGACACTCTACGTTGGACGGCTACCCCTTCTTGCCGACAATGCGCTGGACCGGGAGGGTGCGCGTGAGCTCGATCTCGCCGAGGCCGTTTCTCGCGACGACCCGGACGACGTAGCGCCCACCCTTGACGGGCTTCCGCTTCGTGTCGAGGCCGTTCCACGTCACAGCCTGACGACCGGGGCGGTAGAACCGCTTGGCGAGCGTACGGACGACCTCACCCTCGGTCGATTCGACCGTGACGACGACCCGCGCGTTCCGTGTCAGTCTCCAGCCGATCTGGATGTCCCGGCCCCACGGCGGCAGGAAGAGCTTCCTGGGTTTCGTCGCGAGGAACCCTGCGGTGGAATTGACGAGGAAGCGCTGCGCCATCGACGACACCTGACCGACGTCGTCGATGGCGGCGACGGTGAGCTTCCATTTCCCCTGGGCGGGCGTCGGGGCCGCAGCGCTCGCGGCGGTCGTCCGCGCGGTCGGCGTCGGCGGCGTGCCCTGCTCAGGCGGCGGCGGGACGGGCGTGGGGACCGGTGTGGGGACGGGTGTCGGCGGCGGCACGGGCGTCGGCTCCGGCGTCGGCTTCTCCGGAGCAGGTGGCGGCGGCGGCGAGGGGGGAGGCGGGAACGCGAGCGAGTAGCTGCCCGGCTGCTTCGTCGCCGACTCCTCGTAGACGACGGAGCCGTTCGGCCCCGTGAGCGTCACCTTCACGGTCGACGGCCGCACGAGCTTGTAGCGCAGGCTCTGCCGGTCGTCGACACCGTCTCCGTCGGGTGAGACGACCGCCACGGCCGGCCGCACGTAGACGCCTGTGTACTGGAACAACAGCCCTGTCGAAATCGATCGCTCTGTTCCCGACGGACGGTTCAACAACGTTCCGTCGAACGCCATCGTCGTCGAGCCGCCTCCGTCGAGCGCCATCCCTGTAACGGCGCCGAGCCGGACCAGCGTCTGGGCCAGCTCGAAGTTCGTCATTCCCACCGAGTACCCCGGGCGACGCCCGTCGATCGCCACGAGGATGATCCGCCCATCCGCGAGCTGACCGATGGCGCTGCGTGGCACGCGCGGCCCGAGTTGGGACGGCGTGAAGAACTCGCCGGCCCGAAAGACGGCCGCGCTGTCCCGGACGATCTGCGGCCCGCCACCGATCGCCGAGACGACGCCGGGCCAGTCGGGCCTGAAGAGCAGGCGCGTCGTCACGATCTGGCCGAGGCCCGCCCCCGCGGTCAGCGCGGCGCGCGCGGATCCCCGCGCCACGAGGACCGCGCCTCCGGCCGGTATCGATACGGGGGCGCCGCCGACGTGTACCTCGACGACAGGCGCCTGCAGGTCCGCGTTCGGAATCGCAGCGGGGAACGGGAAGAGGACGACCGCTGTCGTCCCGGCGACCGCCGGCGTCGAGGGCCCATACGCCGGGGTGTACAGAGCAGTTCCCGACTTGGTGAGCGGCTTGTTGAGCAGGTTGAGCGTGCGGCGGGCGTTCGCGCCCTGCCACGTCCCGAAGAACGAGATCCGGCGGATGTCGATCGTGCCGTCGGTCGTCACGCCGGCGCTCACACGATCCCCGGTCGGCGGGCTCAGCACCTGCCCTTCCTGCATCAGCACGCCGCTCGGCAGCCCCGATGCGAACGTGAAGTAGTCGCCGTTGACTCCCGCGGTCGTCGCCGTCCTCGCCAGGCGGCGCTGCATCGCGGTCAGCGTCTCCGTCCCGGTCAGCGTGTCGTTGGAGAGAACGGGTGCGAGCGTGGTCGTACCTCCCGGCCGTGGTCCCGTGAGGATGTTGATCGCGACGGGTCCGTTCGTCGTGAACTGGACGCCCGTGTCGAAGGTGACACCGGGCCAGAGGATCCGCGGCTGGGAGGCCGCCGGCGCGGCGAGAAGCAGCGCGAACAGCCCGGTGGCGAGGAGACGACGTACCATCGGCCGGGATCCAGCGTAGCCGAGGCTGCGCGGGGCATCTCCTCCCCTAACAGGATCCTCATATCGCCGCGGCGCGCTCGCCGCGAGCGATCACCAGACGCGAACGTCGCGATAGAGCGTGTCGCGCTGCACGGGAGTCTTTCCCAGCGAGCGAATCAGGTGCGCGAGTTCCTCCGCCGAGGTGCGGTGCGTCGTGCCTGCGGCAGAGACGACGTTCTCTTCCATCATCACCGACCCCATGTCGTCCGCACCGAAGCTGAGTGCGACCTGGCCGATCTTCATCCCTTGCGTCACCCACGACGACTGGATATGCGGGACGTTGTCGAGATAGATGCGCGAAACGGCCTGCGTGAGCAGGTAGTCGAACGACGTCGGCATGTCCTCGTCACGCACGACGTTGTCGAGGCGGTTGCCGTCGCGCTGGAACGTCCACGAGATGAACGCGCGGAAGCCACCGGTCTCGTCCTGGACGTCGCGCACGCGGCGCATGTGCTCGATCCGCTCCTCGAGTGTCTCGACGTGGCCGTACATCATCGTCGCCGTCGTCGACATGCCGAGCCGGTGCGCGTGACGCATGACGTCGAGCCACTCGTCCGAGGTCGTCTTCTTCGGCGCGATGATCGTGCGAACGCGATCGACGAGAACCTCGCCGCCGCCGCCCGGCAACGAATCGAGTCCCGCATCGCGCAGGCGCGAGAGCGTCTCCCAGACGGTGAGCTTCGATCGCCGCGAGATGTGCTGGACCTCCGGCGGGGAGAGACAGTGAAGGTGGATCTTGTAGCGGCTCTTGATCGAGCTGAACAGATCCTCGTAGAACTCGATCCCGAGGTCGGGGTGATGTCCACCCTGCATCAATACGCCCGTGCCGCCGATCGCGAGGGTCTCCTCGATCTTCTTGAAGATGACCGGTTTCGGCAGCAGATATCCCTCACGCGTGTCGCCGGGGCTGCGATAGAACGCGCAGAAGTCACAATCGGTGACGCAGACGTTCGTGTAATTGATGTTGCGGTCGATGATGAACGTGACCCGGCTCGGGTCCGTCTTTCGGCTTCGGATCTCGTTCGCGACCCGCCCGACGGCGACGAGGTCCCGCGATCGCAACAGCGTCGCCGCGTCCTCGTCGGTGAGACGCTCACCGTCGAGCGCTTTCTCGAGGACGACCCCGACGGCCGGCTGCGCAATCGCGAGGCTCAAAGCGTCACCCCCGTGTCCCGCGCGAACCTGAGCTCCGGGACGTGGTGGAGTTCCCCGACGTCGCGCGCCATCTCGAGGAACGTGTAGAAGCCGGCTCGCTCGCGGGGCCCGAAGCTGTAGCGGAGCTTCTCGAAGTAGCGCGCCAGGAATCCCGGCGGATAGCCGTAGCGTTCGCTCGCCTCGTAGGCGAGCTTCTCGGGCTCGGAGCGGGCGAGCCTCACCGAGGCGACGAGGGCGTGCTCGAGATCGGAGATGCCGTCGGCGACCGGCTCGGGCGCCGCCCAGACGGCGAAGACCATCGGCAGGCCCGTCTTCTCGAGCCACAGCCGGCCGAGGTCGTAGTGCGGGGTCGGATCCTCGAACGCGCTCTTCAACGCGGCATCACCGATCAGCAGCTTCGCGTCCGCGTCCTCCTCGAAGGGGCGGATCTCGGCGCCCGGGAGCAGCACCCTGGTGAGCACGACCGACGTGGCGCTTTCGGGAGTGACGGCCACGGAGCGCACCCGACCGAGCGGCAGCCGCGTGACGAGCTGGATCGAGTCGACAGCGCCCTCGGACGAGACACAGAGGCGAGGCAGGAGCCGAAGCGTGTCCGCGTGCCGCGCGTACTCGATCGACGAGATCGGCGCGATGTCGAGCTCGCCGTCGAGCAGCATCCGGTTGAGCGATGTCGGCACGCCGACGACTTCCTCCACGTCGTACTCGAGACGGTGGAAGACCGGAGCCATGTTGACGTACGAGATGCGGCCGAGCCTGATCACGCTGCATCCCAGACGCGGATCGGGTCGTGGAGCGAGTCTCGCTGGACGGGGATCCGTCCGGCCTCCCGAACGAACCGCACCAGTTGCTCGACCTTCTGCTCCGTCTCGGTGCGCGCGCCCGCCGCATGGAAGATCGTCTCCCGCATCACGGTGCCCTGAACGTCGTTGGCACCGAAGTGCAGCCCGACGGCCGAGAGCGGCATGCCCATCATGATCCAGTACGCCTTGATGTTCGGGATGTTGTCGAGCATCAGGCGCGAGACGGCCAGCATCTTGAGATCCTCGGATCCCGTCGTGTGGCGGAACCCGCGGCGCTCGAACACCGTGTTCTCCGGGTGGAAAGCGAGCGGGATGAATGCGACGAAGCCGCCGGTGCGGTCTTGCTGTTCGCGGAGCCGGAGCAGGTGGTCGATCCGCTCCTCGTAGGTCTCGACGTGGCCGTAGAGCATCGTGCAGGTCGACCGCAGGCCCATCCGATGCGCGGTGTCGTGCACGTGGAACCAGATGTCGGCGTGCTCCTTCCCGGGAGCGACGAGTGCCCTGACGCGATCGGCGAAGATCTCGGCGCCGCCGCCGGGGAGCGAACCGAGCCCGGCGGCCTTCAGCCGGCGGAGCACCTCCTCGTGCGTCAGCCCGGACAGCGTCGTCATGTGGTGCACCTCCGACGCCGTGTAGCACTTGAGATGCACGTCCGGCAACTCCGCCTTGAGCGCCCGGAGCGTGTCCAGATAGAAGTCCAGATCGATGTGCGGATTCTCCCCGTTGACCATGTGGATCTCGGTGAACCCGGCGAGACGGTGTTGCTCGACGGCGTCGCGGACCAGCTCCTCCGTCGTCGTCGAGTAGGCGTGCTCCTGCTTCTGCGTCGCGGCGAACGCGCAGAACTTGCATTTCACGCGGCACACGTTGGTCTGGCTCAGGTAGAGGTTCTGGACGAACGACACGTCGTCGGTGCCACCTCGCAGGCGGCGCGCGAGATCGGCGAGCTCGCCGATCTCGAGCAGGTCATCCGATTCGAGAACCGTAAGCCCGTCGTCGAGCTCGAGGCGCTCGCCGGCCTCGATCTTCTCGCGGATCGGAGCGAGCGTTGAAGTGCGGTCGAGGAGTGCCATGGGAGCGCCTATCGGTTGCGGTCGACGACTGCGTCTGCGAGAGCGTCGAGCTCCTCCCGCCGGGACTCGTCGGTGAGGCTTGCCCTTGCTCTCGTAGCGTAGTCGAGCGCTACCACCCTGGAGCGGTCGAGCGCACCCGTCGCGGCCACGCGGACGAGCACTCCCTCGAGCGGCCCACCGGCGATCGCGGCACGCACGACCTCGTCCTTCTCGGCCGCGAACAGGATCGGCAACGTCGGCGTGCCGTCACGTAGGTCGGTGCCGGGGATCTTGCCCGTCTCGATCGTGTCGCCCGCACAGTCGAGGATGTCGTCGACGATCTGGAACGAGACGCCGAGCAGCCTGCCGAAGTCGCCGCTGCCACCGCCGAGCAGGCACGCGGCCTCGAACAGCTTGCCCGTCTTCAGCGTGCAGCGTTCGAGATAGCCCTCGACCGTCGTGTCCGGATCGTGCCGCTGCGAGCGCTGCATCGCCTCGCCCCGCGCGAGCGCAAGCGAGGCCTCGGCGAGAATCGCCACGCTCTCGACGTCTCCGCGCCGCGAGAGCTCGGCGAAGGCGCGGGCGAAGAGGTAGTCGCCGGCCGCCCGGGCGGCGTCTGCGCCGAACGCCGTCCAGGCGGCCGCCCTGCCCCGGCGCACGCGGGCACCGTCGATCAGGTCGTCGTGGACGAGTGTCGCCATGTGCACGAGCTCGACGGCGGTGCCCGCCGCGACCGAAGGCGTCCCGCCGGGGGGCGACGAAAGGAACGTGAGGATCGGCCGCAGGCGCTTCCCACCCGCTCCGAGTGCCTCGGCGCCGATCTCGGCGACGAGCCCCGGGTGACCCGCGACCGACCGCTCCAGCATCTCCTCGACATCGTCGAGGTACTCGGCCAGCCCGGGAGCGGCCCGCATCGCCTCCAGTGTCGCGCTCATCGCGCGGTCGCCGTGTGCAGTGCGACGATCGAGCCTCCGAGAAGCCGGAACGTGGTGTCGTCGAACCCGCTCGCGTCGATCAGACGCGCCAGATCCTCGGCGCCGGGGAAGCGCCGCACGCTCGCAGGCAGATAGGTGTACGCCTTGCCGCCCGGCAGAACGCGCCCGAGCACCGGCACGATCCGATCGAACCAGAGCGAGAAGAACGGCTTCAGGGGCCCGCGCGGTTGCGTGATCTCGAGGATGGCAAGACGCCCGCCGGGACGGAGCACGCGGCGGAGCTCGCGGAGAGCGGCCTCGAGGTCGGCGACATTGCGGACGCCGAAGCCGACCGTTGCCGCGTCGAATGATCCGTCCGCATGTGGAAGCGCGAGAAGGTCACCCCGCACCCACTCGATCGTCTGTGATTTCCGACGGGCGCGGGCCAGCATCGCGTCCGAGAAATCGAGGCCCGTGACGAGGCCTCCCTCGCGCTCGGCCGCGACCGCGAGGTCGCCGGTGCCGCAGCACGCGTCGAGGACGCGGGCGCCCGGCTGCACGACGGCCTCGACGGTGAGGCGTCGCCAGGTGCGGTCGAGCCCCATCGTCATGACGCGGTTCATCAGGTCGTAGACCGGAGCGATCCGATCGAACATCGAACGAACGACGTCCGGCTCCAACGTCCCGCCGGCGTGATTCACGGTTGCCCCCAGCGCGGCATCAGCGTGTTGTCGATCCCGATCTGGTCGAGCGCCCGAGCGACCACGAAGTCGACGAGATCGTCGATCGTCTTCGCGCCGTGATAGAAGCCGGGCGCTGCGAAGAGGATCACGGCGCCCGCCTCGTGGAGTGTTGCGAGGCCTCGGAGATGAATCGACGAGAGGGGCGTCTCGCGAGGAACGAGAATGAGCTTGCGCCGCTCCTTCAGCGCAACCGAAGCGGCGCGGTGGATCAGGTTCGCCATCGCCCCGGCGGCAAGCGTCCCGACGGTGCTCATCGAGCACGGGCACACGACGTACGCATCGACGCGGGCCGAGCCGCTCGCGTACGGGCTCTTGTAGTCGTTGATCCCGTAGACGGAGACCTGGGGGGCTGCAGAACCGACGAAGCGGTCGAGCACCTCCTCACGCGGAAGGTTCGGGTCGCCGTAGAGCTCGGTGGCGATCACCTCGATGCCCGCCGCGGACGCGACGAGACCGATTTCGCACTCGGCGGCCGCGAGCGACTGCAGCAGCCTCGCTGCGTACGGTGCACCCGAGGCGCCCGTGACTCCGAGGAAGACGCGCATCACGGTAGAGCGTAGACGCCCGGGGCGCCGCGCTCATCCCCTACGCGAAGCAACCGGTGGCCGGCGGTGGCCGGTCACCGCCGCCGTTATCCGCCCGGCCCCTTCGAGGCCTCGAGGAAGGTCGCGATCTTCGTCAGGTTCTCCGTTCCGAGCGCGGCGAACGACGGCATTGCCGAACCCGGCACCTTGCTGCTCGGGTTCTCGAGGTGTTGCACCTGCCACTCGATCCCTCTGCCCTTGGCGCCCTCGGCCGTCAGTTCGGGGGCGCCGAGGTTCTGACCGCCGGCGCCGAGGTAGATATGACAGTTGAGGCAGCCCGACTCGGCGAACAGCGTGGCGCCGTCGATGGCCTCCTGGTTGCCGGCGAAGCCCTGCTTGTCGGCCCACTCCGGAACGAGACCGACGGTCTCCGAGCCCAGCGACTCCTTGGCGGTGGCGCCCTTCCACGTGAGGACGCCCATCGAGAGGACGACGAGGATCGCGGCCACGAACGCAACGGGGCGGCGCAGCACGGCGCGCTCGGGACGGCGATCGTAGAACGGCAGCCCGATCAGGAGGATGAGGAGGATCGTCGGGATCCCGACCGTCCCGAGGATCACCGACTCCGGCCACTTGAAGATGCGCAGCAGGTAGAAGAGGAAGTAGAAGAACCAGTCGGGGCGCGGGACGAAGTTCGTCGTTCCGGGATCGGCCTCGTCCGTATAGAGAGGGCCGAGGATGCCTGCCTCGGTGCCGTCGGCGGTGACCTTCCAGATCACTGAGAGACCGATGATCACCGCGACGACGACGAGCGACATCACGGTGTCGTGGAACATCGCGTACGGGAAGAAGGGCTTGCCCTCCTTCTCGACGTCCTCCTTGTACCGCTTGAACTCGGCCCGCTTCTGCTGCTGCATCTTGCTCGCCATCGTCAGCTCGTTTCCTCGGGCGGCGACGACTCGCGAATCAGCCCGGTCCGATCACCCGTGGGGGTCTCCTCGACGCGCGGGCGGCCGGCAGCGACCTTCGACCACGGAGGCGACGTGACACCGAGCCGCATCACGAGGTAGAGGTGGAGGCCGATCAGAGCCATGATCCCGCCGGGGATCACCAGCATGTGCAGTGAGTAGAACTTGGCAAGGACGTCGGGCCCGATCTGCGAGCCGCCCTGGAGGAACTGCGCCAGGAACGGTCCGGCGATCGGCGCCGTCGCGTTGATGTTGATGCCCACGACGGTCGCCCAGTAGGCCGTCTGATCCCAGGGAAGCAGGTAGCCGGTGAATCCTTCTGCCATCCCCATGACGAGGAGCAGGACGCCGACGATCCAGTTCAGCTCGCGCGGGTACTTGTAGGCCCCGAACAGGAACGTTCGGGCCATGTGGAGGAACATCAGGATGATGAAGAGGCTCGCTCCCCACTTGTGCATGCCGCGAACGAGCCAGCCGAGCGTGACGTCGTTCGTGATGTGGACGATCGAGTCGTAGGCGCTGTTCGGGTCGGGCTTGTAGTACATCGCGAGGAACACACCGGTCGTCGCCTGGACGAGGAACGCCGTCAGGGTCGCGGCCCCGAGGGTCTGCATCCAGTTCGTGTCGCGCGGGACCTTGCGGAAGAGGAACCACTTCACGTACCCGACGAGGCCGCTGCGCTCCTCGACCCAGTCGACGGGGTAGAGAGCTGCTCGCTCCATCTGCATGCGCCGGGCGGACTTGGCCATCGTCAGGACCCCGGGACCGGTAGCGGGTAGAGCCAGCGCTCGATGCCGTCCACGTGAACGCCCGGGTACGCGGCCCGGTAGCGGCTGATCTTGGCGTCTGCTCCAGTGCCCTCGACGGTGCCGACGCTGAAGTGCTTCCCGAGCACGAGGTTGCCGTTGACGATCGAGAAGGCGTAGCGGTCGAGCGAGCGGACGGGCGGGCCCGCGGTGCGATTGCCCTCGACGTCGTAGGCGCCTCCGTGACACGGGCAGCCGAAGCCGGCAGGCTGGACCGGCGTGAGCGTGGCGTCCTTGTACGTCACCATCTCGTCCTCGAACGACGGCCCGTTCGGCTGGACGGGGCAGCCGAGGTGGACGCAGCGGCTGTAGATGATCGTGAAGCTCGGCTCGTTGGCGGCAGTCAGGCCGTTGTTACGGATGTACGCGGTGCGACGCGACACCGGGCCTTCGGCCGCGTCCGCGAGGAAGGTGGCGATGACGAATGTCCCCTCGGGGAAGTTCGAGACCGGGCCGAGGTCGACATCCTTCGTCTTCACCGTCGCCCCGGTGAAGGACGGCAGCACGGCGAAGCCGAGCGAGGGAAGGACGACGCCGGCACCGATCACACCGCCGAGGCCGATCGTGGCCACGGAGAGGAAGTCGCCGCGACCGTACGTCTCGAGGTGCTCCTCTTCCGTGGAAGACATCGCCGCGGCAGCGTCCCCGGAGCCGGCGGCGTGGCGCCCGGTCGACTCGCGGATCCAGAGCAGACCGAAGACGGTCGCGAGCGCGGCACCGACCACCGCCGCCGGCCAGCTGACCACGAGGCCGACGAGGGCGATGGCGATACCGATCGCGAATCCGATCGGCCAGAGGCTGGAACCTGGTGCTTGTGGGGCGTCTGGCTTGTCGGTCACTCGGCGTTCTCCATCACGTGATTGAACATCCCGGCCGGACAGCTGTCAACGACGCAACAGCTGCGTCAAAGTTCGCGCGCGCGCACCATTCTGCACATCCTGGCCGGAGGGCGCGGCGGGAAGCCCCAACTCGGCCCACCGGGCGTCCACGCGGGCCCGGATCTCGGGGCTCATCTCGATCTCGGGCGGCCACTCGCGCCGACCCTCGTCAGGCCCCTTGGCCGTCGCGTCGATGCCGATCTTGCCACCGTAGGCCTGGATCGTCGTCGCATGGTCGAGTTGGTCGATCGGGCCCTCGCTGAGGAGGATGTCACGCGCCGGGTCGACGTTCGCGCACGCGTAGAAGAAGACCTGCTCGTAGTCGTGGACGTCGACGTGTGCGTCGACGACGACGACCGACTTCGTGAGGCTCATCAGCCCCAGCCCCCACATCGCGTGCATGACCTTGCGCGCATGGCCGGGAAAGCTCTTGCGGATCGAGACGATGACACAGTTATGGAACGTACCCGCCGTCGGGAGGTCGTAATCCACGATCTCGGGCACGCTCATCCGGATCGCGGGGAGGAAGATCCGCTCGGTCGCCTTCGCCAGCCACTCGTCCTCCGCCGGCGGCTTACCCACGACGATCGACGGGTAGATCGCGTCGCGGCGCATCGTGATGGCGGAGATGCGGAAGATCGGGAACTCCTCGGGCGGCGTGTAGAAGCCGGTGTGATCGCCGAAGGGCCCTTCGATCCCGACGTCGGCGCGGTCGACCCAGCCTTCGAGGACGATCTCGGCGTTGGCCGGCACCTCGAGATCGACGGTCTTGCATTTCACGAGCTGCACCGCGGAGCCCTTGAGGAATCCGGCCACCATCAGCTCGCCGATGTGCTTGGGCAGCGGCGCGCTCGCCGAGTACGCGGTGACAGGGTCGAGGCCGAGCGCGACCGCGACCGGGATTCTCCCATCGGGCGCGGCCCGCAGGTCGGCGCGGCCGTCCTTGTGGATCTGCCAGTGCATGAACGTGGAGCGCCGGTCGATCTTCTGCATGCGGTACATGCCGACGTTGCGGACGCCGGTCGCCTGGTCCTTCGTGATCACCGCAGGCAGCGTGATGAAGGGCGCCGGGTCGAGTGGCCAGCAGCGCTGGATCGGCAGAACGTCGAGGTCGACGTCGTCCCCGGTCACGACGATTTCCTGGCAGGCCGCCTTCGAGACCTCCTTCGGCATCGAATCGGCGATCGATTTCAGCTTGCCGAGCGAGCGCACCTTGTCGACGAGGCCCTGAGGTGGCTGCAGCTCGAGGATCTCGCCGAGCTTGTCGGCGAGGTCGTCGAGCTTCTCGACGCCGAACGCGAGGCACATGCGCCGCTCGGTCCCGAACTGGTTGATCAGGAGCGGATGGGGTGAGCCCTTCGGGTTCTCGAACAGGAGCGCCGGGCCGCCGGACTTGACGACGCGGTCGACGATCTCGGTGATCTCGAGGTCCGGGTCGACCTCGGCCGAGATGCGGACGAGCTCGCCCTCCTTCTCGAGGAGGGCGATCCACTCGCGCAGGTCTGCGGCCGGGCGCGCCATTCAGCGCTCAGTCTAGGGGCGCGACTCGGGCGACGGGGCTGTCCAGCGCTCCCCGCAGGGCTCACCGAACGCAGGGACTGAGAACGACGATCCGGAGCCCCACGCCCCCGGCACGACGTCGCCGGCTTCGTGGGTTCGCGCTGCGATCGAGAATGCGCGCGAGCGGACGACCGATCTGCAGGCAGGAAGATCGATCTGCAGGCGGGAATCAGCCTGCAGGCGACTTACAGCGTCCGGGAAGGGGTGCGCGCCTTGCGCTTGGCCGAGAGGTAGTGCGTCAGCTCGCCGATCGCGATCACCGCGACGAAGATGAGGCCGACGACGAGCATCGAGAGCACGACCTTGCGGCCTTCCTCGGCAGCATCCGCCACGAACAGGAGCGAAGCGAGCATCGTGGAGACGACTTTACCCGACGAAGCGATCGTGCGCACGGCAGGCGCGCTCGACCGCGGCGGCTCCGGCGGCGGCGCGGGCGAGCTCGAGCAGCGGTGCTGCGTCGGCACCCTCCCTGAGCGCGGCCCGGGCCCCGTCCAGGCCGCCGCGGCCGAGCAGGGCACAGGTTCCCGCCCACGCCTCGGTCTCGCCGGACCGGCCGTCCGCGCGCGCCTGCGCGCACAGGGAGATCAGCTCGGCGAGATCGCCGACCGCGTCCACGTTCCCGGTCGCGGCGATGCGCACGAGGCCGTGGGCGTAGAGGTAGTCGCCGAGGAGGAGCGCGGCGTCGGCGTCCGGGGGGATGAACAGGCGCGACTGCCCGTAGTGGACGAGGTAGCCCTCGTACACCGTCTCGACGCCGAGTGCGAACGTCTCGTCGCACAGCGTCGAGAAGACCGGCTCGGCGTCGCGCTCCCCCGGCGCGCGCAGCGACTCGCCCCAGAGGGGGCTCTCAGCCGCGGCCTCGGCCACGAGGACGTCCCAGAGGTCAGTCGCCGAAGAAGTCGCCAACGGCTTCGATCGTCCTGTCGATCTCCTCGTCGCCGTGGGCGAGCGAGACGAACATGCACTCGAACTGTGACGGCGCCAGGTAGACGCCCCGGTCGAGCAGGTGCCGGAACAGCGCGCCGTACCGTTCGGTGTCGGACTTGACCGCGTCGTCGTGGTCGCTGACGGCCTCGTTCTGGCAGAACAGCGTCAGCATGGCGCCAACGCGCTGCACCGTGCCGAACGGCGCCAGGCCGGTCTCGAGCCGCGAGCCGCGACGCTCGAGCTCCTCGTACACCTGCGGATCACGCAACCGTCGCAGCACGGAGATGCCCGCAGCCGTCGCGAGCGGGTTACCGGAGAGCGTGCCTGCCTGGTAGACACTCCCGCCCGGCGCGAGTTGCTCCATCAGTTCGGCGCGACCGCCGAACGCGGCCGCCGGCAGCCCGCCGCCGACGATCTTCCCGAGCACCGTCAGGTCGGGCACGACCCCGAAGCGCTCCTGCGCACCTCCTCGAGCGACCCGGAAGCCCGTGATCACCTCGTCGAACACGAGCAGCGCACCGCTCGCGTCACAGAGCGCGCGCAACGCCTCGAGGAAGCCCGGGGCGGGCGGCACGACTCCCATGTTCCCGGCGACGGGTTCGACGAGGATCGCAGCGAGACCCTCGCCGTACTGGGCTACGGCCGCAGCTGCGACGTCGATGTCGTTGTAGGGCAAGACGATCGTGTCGCCGGCGACACCCGACGGGACTCCCGGCGTGGAGGGGATCCCGAGCGTCATCAGGCCGGAGCCGGCGCTCGCGAGCAGGGCGTCGACGTGTCCGTGGTAGTTCCCGGCGAACTTGATCAGCCGATCGCGCCGGGTGGCGGCACGCGCGAGACGCACGGCGCTCATGGCGGCCTCGGTCCCGGACGAGACGAGTCGCACCATCTCGACCGACGGCACGGCATCGACGATCTCGGCCGCCAGGTCGACCTCGGCTTCGGTTGGCGCGCCGAAGGTCGTGCCCCGCGCGAGAGCGTCCTCCACGGCCGCGAGGGTGGTCGGGTCGGCGTGGCCGAAGAGCAGTGGCCCCCAGGACTGCACCCAGTCGACGTACTGATTGCCGTTGACATCCTCGATGTACGCGCCGTCGCCGCTCCGCATGAACAGCGGCTCGTCGAGCCCGACTGCGCGCATCGCGCGCACCGGGGAATTGACGCCACCGGGAATCAGGCGCTGCGCCCGGTCGTAGAGGGCGGAGCGGATCAGAGCCATCGCGCGAGGTCCTTCGCCCAGTAGGTGAAGACGAGGTCGGCGCCGGCGCGCTTCATCGCGACGAGCGACTCGAGTGCCGCGGCCTGTTCGTCGAGATGACCGGCCGCTGCGGCGGCTTTCACCATCGCGTACTCCCCGGAGACGTTGTACGCCGCCACCGGGCAGTCGAAGCGCTCGCGCACGGCTCGGATCACGTCGAGGTACGCGAGGGCGGGCTTCACCATCAGCGCGTCGGCACCCTCGTCGAGGTCGAGCGCGCACTCTCGCAGCGCCTCCCGAACGTTCGGTGGATCGAGTTGGTAGCCCCGGCGATCACCGAACGAGGGCGCAGAGTCCGCGACCTCTCGGAAGGGACCGTAGAACGCGGATGCGTATTTTGCGGCGTACGCGATGATCGGCGTCTGCGGCACGACCTCGCGGATCGCCGCGACGCGACCGTCCATCATGTCGCTCGGAGCGACGACGTCCGCACCCGCCTCGGCATGGCTCACGGCCGTGCGCGCGAGGAGTTCGAGCGTCTCGTCGTTGTCGACCTCGCCGTCGCGCACCACGCCGCAGTGACCATGGCTCGTGTACTCGCAGAGACACACGTCCGTGACGAGCGTGAGGCCCGGCGCCTCGGCGCGCAAGGCCCGCAGGGCGCGCTGCACGATGCCGTCGTTCTCCCACGCGCCGGAGCCCTCCTCGTCCTTCTCCTCCGGGATGCCGAAGAGGAGGACGGCCCGGACGCCGAGCGAGGCGAGCTCCGTGGCCTCGAGCACGAGCTCGTCGATCGACCGCTGCGCGATGCCGTCGAGGCCGGCGACAGGCGAGACGATGCCCTCCCCCGGGCACGCGAAGAGCGGCATCACCACGTCGTCCAACGACAGCCGGGTTTCACGCACCAGTGACCGCAGCGTGTCGGTGCGTCGCAGGCGCCGGAGGCGGGTGACGGGGAACCCTGTCATCGGGACAAGGGTACGTCAGCCGGGACGCCGGGCGGCTCGTCGACGTCCACACCGACAGGGATCCCTTCGTCCTCCCATGTGTCGAAGCGGAGGCGCTCGGCGAAGAACTCCCAGATCGCGCGCCCCGCCGCCATCGTGGGAAGGGCCATCAGCACGCCTGCGATGCCGTAGAGCTCGCCTCCGGCGAGCAGTCCGAAGATGACGAGCAGTGGATGCAGTCGAAGCGCGTTCGCCATCACGTTCGGCACCACGACGTGGCCCTCGACCTGGTAGATGAAGACGAAGAGCCCCACCACCCAGAGTGCTGACACAGGATCGATGACGAGCGCGTAGATCGCCGGTGGCACGGCAGAGAGCCAGGGGCCGATGTACGGAATCACCTCGATCACCGCGGTCCAGACGCCGAAGAGCAACGCGTAGCGATCGGCGCCCGGTACGAGCCCGGTCGTGCCGAGTGCCCACATCCCGATCCCGGCACTCGCACCGATCACCGTCGAGAGGATCAGCTGTCCGCGCACGTAGCCGGCGAGCGCCTTCTCGATCCGACGCGTCAACCGCATTCCTCCCCCCGGCGGGAAGCGGCGGTCCACTGATCTCTCGAGCCGCTCCATGTCGAGGAGCATGTAGATCGCGATGACGACGATCAGGACGAGATGGAACAATGTCACCACGATCGAGAAGGCCGCTCCCTGAGCGAACGAGATCGCGTCCTGCGTGTACTTCGAGATCTCCCCTGCTCCGAGGTTGTCGGCCCAGTCCGTCGCCTGCTTCTCGATCTTGATGCGTTCGAGGCCGTGCGTGTCGAGCCACGCCTGGAGGCGGTCGATGTCGCGCTCGGCCCCCGTCCGGCCGGAGTTGTCGGCCACCGTGACGTAGTCGTCGATGCGCGAGGTAGCCGACCGGGTCTGATCGACGACGACGCCTCCGAGCGCCAACGCGACGAACGTCACCGCAGTCGCGAAGACAAGGAAGACGAACGCGACCGCCAGTCCTCGGGGCAGGCGTATTCGCTGGAGATCCCGCACGAGCGGGTTGAGCAGGAACGCGATCACGGCTGCGGTGAGAAAGAGGAAGACGACCTGCCCGAGGATCCCGGCCAGCATCCAGATCATGAGGAGCCCGACCGGGAGGCCGACGAGCTGCACCCAGCGAGGGACCCGGATCGTCGGCCCTGGGGGCGCAGTCATGCGGCTGATCGTAGCCATCGCTCTCGGGCCTCGAAGGGGCCGCGACGCCTCATCTCCGTTGAGGGAGGCGGAGACGTCCGCTACGGTGCATCGATGGCCACGCCGCGCTCCCGGCGAGCAGCCCGGCACCGGGCCCGACGGCAGCGCGCGCTTCATCGCGCGCGCCGACTCACCGTGATCGGGATCATCACCGCGCTCGCCGTCGTCACGCTCATCCTGACCGCATTCGGTTCGGGCTCGCCTCGTGCGGTGACGCCGAGCGTGACCCCACCCCCGGTCGCGAGCGGTGTGCCGCCCGAGCCCGAGATCCTCGCGACCGTGAGCAATCTCCAGATCAAGCTGCCCATCGCCGCAGACGCCGTGACGGCGATCGGCTACCACGGCATGGACGCCGGCGCACTCGAGCTCCGACCCGTCGGCCGCCAGGCGAACGAGGGCCTCCTGGCACGCTTGTGGCGGCGCATCGCAGGCTCCTCGCAGTCCGGCCCCGTGTGGTACCAACTCGAGGGCGGGCCTCGCACCGAAGTTCTGGACGTCGGCGCGGCACCCGGCACGGACGTCTACTCCCCGGTCGAAGGAACGGTTGTGTCCATCTCCGATTTCGTGATCGACGGCAAGAAGGTCGGCTCCCGGATCGACGTGCGTCCGACAGCCACGCCGTCGTTGATCGTGACGCTCAGCCATCTCGATCCGGACCCATCCATCGCCGTCGGCAGCCCCGTCCTCGCCTCGTCGTCCAAGCTCGGGACGGTCGTGGACATCGCGAGCTTCGAACGGCAGGCACTCGCGAAGTACGCGCGCGAGCGTGGCAACAACGTGGCGATCGACGTTCACCCAGCTGCCGGATCGCTGCCCTGAACATCCTCTTCGTCGGAGACGTCGTCGGCAGACCGGGGCGCGAGGCAGTCGAGGACAGACTGGTCGGACTGAAGGTCGAGCTCGACGCGTCGTTCTGCGTGGTGAACGGCGAGAACGTCGCAGACGGCGTCGGCATCACGCCGAAGCTCGCCGACCGGCTCCTCGCAGCAGGCGCCGACGCGATCACGCTCGGCAACCACACCTGGAGGCGTCAGGAGATCGGCCCCTACCTCGCCGCCTCCGACCGCGTCATCCGCCCTGCCAACCTGGCCGACAGCACCCCGGGACGCGGCATCGCGCTCGTACCGGCCGGGGACGGAAGCGTCGTCGCGGTCGTGAACGTGATGGGGTCGCTGTCGCTCGAGCCGGCGCGAAGCATGTGGGGCATGATCGACGACCTCGTCGACGAGGCTCGCGCGTCGACCCCGATCGTGCTCGTCGACGTGCACGCAGAGGCGACGAGCGAAAAGGTTGCCCTGTCGCAGTGGCTCGACGGACGCGTGACGGCGGTCATCGGCACGCACACGCACGTCCAGACCGCCGACGCGCGCGTGCAGCCAGGCGGCACCGCTGCGATCACGGACGCCGGGATGACCGGACCGCACGATTCAGTCATCGGCGTGAAGACGGAACTGGCAACGCAACGCATGCGAACCGGGATGCCCGTGCGTTTCGAGGTCGCGACCGGCGGAGTCAGGATCGAGGGAGTCGTGGTCGAATGCGACGCCTCGACCGGCAGCGCGACGGCGATCAGGCCGGTTCGGATTCCCTGGCCCTAGAAAGGGCCGGCACCACCAGGACCGCGAACGCACCCACGAGCACGAGGTCACGGGCGAGGACGAGCCAAGACGCTGTCGGGTCGAACTCCTTCACGAGGTCCCAGTACCCGTTCGGGAACCACCCTCGCGTGAGGGCGCAGGCGACGAGCATCAGCGCCGTCGCCATAGCTCCACGCCGACCCGCGACGAGTACGACGGCAGCGAGGAGCCAGACGAGGAACTGCGGGGACGCGACCTTGCCGAAGGCCATGAACGCGACGGTCGCGGCCGCCCCGTAGCGGGCAAAGCGGGCGGCGCTCGAGGTGTCTCGGCGTGCGAACCGCACCCAGACGAGGAGAAGCGCGACGGCACCCGCAAGCGTGGTCACCGCCGACGCGACGGAGGCGACGGTCCCGGTCAGGTTCTGGGAGCCGGCGCTCGACGCCCAGGCCAGCGGCATCCCGAACGCGTTGTGGAGCGCGAGGAGAACCGCCCCGCCGAGGCTCTCGATCTGCAGCGGCCGACCGACCTGCCGCCACACGCTCCGCGCGACTCCGTCGGGTGAGACGATTACGAACGGGAGATAGATCGCGCAAGCCGTGCCGATTGCGAGCACGAGGGCGCGCATCGCCGCCGTGGCGCCGTCACGACGCCAGACTCTCGCCACGAGCAACGGGAGCAGCACGGCGGGATAGAGCTTCGTCGCGATCGCGACTCCGAGGAGAACTGGTCCCAGGTGCCGGCGGCCTCGAACGATCGCGCACACCGCAGCGAGGGTCACCGCTGCCGCGTAGATGTCGAAGCGTGTCAGTACGAATGGCCCGAGCAGCGCGATCCCGCCGAGGAAGCTGCCGACGGCGAAGGCGGTACGTTTCGCCGAGGCGCTCAACCCCCCGAGCGTCAGCACGAGGAGCGCGGCTGCCACCCCGAGCGCGATCGTCATCAGTGCCTTGAAGACCGTGTCGTAGCCGTCGAATGTCGACGTGACGAGAGCCGGCAGAACGAACGGAACGAGTGCGACGGGCGGATACTCGACGCGGAAATCCCGGTAGGGCACATCGCCGCCGACGATCCGCTCCCCGTAGTCGCGGTAGACCGGCGTGTCCGCGATGCCGGGACCGCTTCCCACCGTGTCGACGACGACCCCCACCGCGATCGCCGCCGCAGCGGCCACCGTCGCAGCAAGCGCGAGAGGCGCGGTCACGGTACGTCGCCCTCGGCCGCAGGCGTACTCCCGGCGGCAACCGTGCACTCGGACGAGGTCTCGCGCCGGGGGAGGAACAGCGCGAGCAGGACGAACGGAAGGAACCACGGGATGTAGAGATACGACCAATGCGTCAGCGCCAGCTCGAAGCCGACGAGCACGGCGGCGCTGAGAGCGGCGAGCTCGAGTGGTCCCTTTCGGCCCGGGATCACGGCCACGACGCCGGCGAGCGCGAGCACGCCGACCTGGAGGATGAGCTGAACGGCGCCGAGATCCGGGATTCCGCGCGCGTGATACTGGCCCCAGTCCCAGGGCGAGAACGGCGAGCCGCGATCGAGCTGGTAACCGATCGTGCGATCGACGAAGACGCGCACTGCCTCCGTCAGGCTGGGCTCCAGGAGGAACACGGCGAACGCCGCCGCCGACGCAACGAGGAATGCTGCTGCGAATCGCAGCGCCGTCCGCGGTCGCAGGCCGTCGGGGTAGGTGAGCCAGAGCGGCGCGAGCAGCAGTGAGGCGAATTTGGTCCAGCCGGAGAGCGCGATCGCCGCCCCGCGCGCGACCGGTGATGTCGCGAGCCAGAAGCCCCAGATGAGGACGGCAGGCATGATCGTGTCGTTCGAATTCGAGTTCAGCGCATACGCGGTGAAGGGAAAGGCGAGCCAGCCGAAGAGGAGCGCCACGCCGAGCCGCGTTCCGCCGAAACGTCGACCGACCACCAACATGCCGAGCGCGGCGAGGAGGTCGAAGGCGATCGCCGTCGCATGCGCGGCCGGCAGCGAGTCCCACTTTCCCGACCAGGGAAACGCGAGCGCCGCCGGGACGTAGGCGAGGTACGCGATGGGACCGTAGGTGTCGCCGCGCTCGTTGGACGACTCGCAGCGTCCATTCGTCTGAACCCAGTTGCGTATGGATCCCTCCGAGTCGGCTGGGCCGCACGAGCGTTTCGTGTCGCCAACGGGCATGTGGCCGTATGGCGCCTCGCCGTCGAGGATGCGATCGGCCCCGATCACACCCGCGTACCCGACGTCGATCACTCCTCGCGGGTGCTCAAAGTTGAGACCGATCCGCAGACCCCCCAGGAAGACGGCAGCGCCTGCGAGCAGCCAGACCGGCCACGAGAGCGCGGGCGTCCTGGCACGCCCCTTGAAACCGATCCACGATGTGCGCACCAGGAAGTACGCGAGCGGGACCGCCCCGAGCGACGCGCTCATGAAGATCTGTCCTCGGTTGAAGAAGAGGAGCGAGAACCCGAACGAGAGCAGCGCAAGGAGGTCGACCGTGTGTAAGGAGCGAACGCGCCGGCAGTCGACGAGCCCGAGGAAGAAGACGGCGCTGAGCGGGATCCACATCCACCACGCGTTCAACACCTCGCCGCCGAACGAGCCGACCCGGCCGCGCGCCATCCCCCACGCGACCTGCGGTCCGGTCCACGCCTCCGACACGGTGCCGTCGCCGTCCTCGACCTTGCCGAGGGCGATCTGCCCCGCCCGCCCCGACCACACCTTGACCGTCCACCGCCGCGTCGCACGGTCGAAGGTCGCGTCGGTCGTCGGCCTCGGCGGGTAGCGCGACAGCCACGCCGAGACCTTCGGGTTCTTCCGAAAGAGCGCGACGACCTGCGACTCGGTCCGAACCGGCCCCGCGGACGGCACGAAGGGCGTCCCCACCGACGCGCCGTCTCCCGTGCCGCCGGGCTGCGGGGCCGTCACTGCCGCGCCGGCGGTGGGAGCGAGCACGAGCGCGATCGCCGCCGCCGCCCACAACCATGACCTCACCGGCGGAACGACCAGAGCTTGTTGCCGATGAAGTTGAGTGGCGTGACGAGCACGATCGCGATGGCCTGCGCGAGGACGGCGTCTGTGCCGGCCTCGACGAGGAGATAGAGGACGACGAGATTCGCTCCGAGGGCGAGCGTCGAGACGACGAGGAACCGAGGCCCCTGGTAGACGATCGCACCCCGGTTCTCACTGAAGGTCCAGAGTCGGTTGAACGTGTAGTTGTTCGCCACCGCGACGAGGAACGACCCGACGGCGGCCGGAAGGTAATGCAGGCCGGCGGCCTTGAAGAGCACGACGTAGACGGCGAGGTTGACGACGTAGCCGCTCGCACCGACGAGACAGAACTTGGCGAGCTGCTCCCAGTTGCTCCGCCGGCCGAGCGCATTGCCGACGCGCTGGGCGGCGCCCTCTCCACGGGAGATAGGGGGCGGCTCGATCACGTCGGGCGAGCGTAGCGGCTCATGCCGCGCGGTCGAGGGCATAGGCGGGAGCCGCGACATCGAAGTGGGAGAGAACGAGCGGCGCGACATCGACGATGCTCGCAGCGGTGCCCTCGATACCCGACGTCAACAGCGGCACTTCCGTATCGCCGGTGACGAGCGATCCGTGCGAACCGCCACCGACATGGTTGCCGCCGCCGATGTCCGAGAATTCGTGTCCCTCTGCTGCGGACACGAGAACTGCCCCCGCATTCGGGTTCTCGAGCGCGGCCCAGGCTCGCGACAACGCGTCCGGGTAGGAGAGAATGGAGGCGTCACCCGAAAGCACGAAGCGTCCGTCGGCAGCACGCGAGAACGCGAGCTCCTCGCCCTCGCGCCGAGCAATCGCGTCGCCCCCTTCACGAAACAACATCACCTCGGCGGCAGGCACGTTGTCGAGCCGCGCCGCGATCGCTCGGAGGTCGAGCCGGCAACCGTCGTGCGCGTAGATGTGGGCGGCACGGTTCGACGCGAGCGGAAGAACTCCGTCGACGTCCGCGTAGATCTCGCCGAGCGAGACGGCGGCGTGAACACGCGTCTGACCGTGATCGGCCATCACGATCACCGCGTACCGTTCGAGGAAGGCGTCGATTCCTCCCGCAGCCTGGACGAGTGATGCGATCGAAGAGTCGCAACGGCGAAGCACCTCGAGCGCACTGTCCGGACCGTGTGCGTGCGACGCATAGTCGTAGTCGGAGAGGTAGAAGAGGAGGAAGTCGAACGCGTCACGGGTGACGAGCCACCGGCCGACCGCGGTCGCGTACGCGTCGATCGACCCCGCTGGTCGGTTGCGCCACGACAGGGGCGCGCCCGTGCGATCGGAACTGAAGAGATTGTAGAAAAAGAATCGCTCGGGACCCATGGCGTCACCGAGGAAGGGGAGCAGCGACCGATGTTGCGTGCGGCCCCTGTAGGCGGTGAAATTGACTGCCGCGGTGCGCAGTCCCGCATCGGCGAGCGACTCGAAGACCGTCACAGCGCGTCTCCCGAGATGGTGGCTGTTCATGTTGACGAGCGTGTCTCTGAGCGTCTGGCCGATCCCCGCAGCACGCACGGCGCCGAACGAGCTGCCGTACTCCACGATGCGTTGCTCCCGCCGGTCGTACCAGACGAGATGTGGAATCTCGTGGATGTCGCCGTGCGCACCGGTCGCGATGGACGAAAGGCAGACGGGGGTCAGGGACGGGAAGACGGATGTGGCCCGCCGGTAGACGCCGTCGGCGGCAATCATGGCCAACATCGGCGTCTCCCCCGACGCGATGACGCCCTCGAGCATCGAGGGTGTCAAGCCGTCGATGACGATCAGGATCAGCGGGCGAGGCGTCACTTCGCGAGCGAACGGAGCCCCGCGTACTTCTCCGGACTGCGGCGGGCGCGACGCACCGCAGCCGCCGGGAACACGACGGCCACGAGGTATCCGACCACGGGAATCAGCGCGAGGAGCCCGACCACCACGGCCGCGACGAACAGGAGCAGCGCTGTCCCGACACGCGTCGCGCCCCGGACGCCGGCGCCGCGGGCGATCGTGGCGGCGGCGAGCCCGCCGACGGCGCCGCCGACCGCGCCGCCGATCGCACCGCTCGAACCGTTCAACAGCTGACCGACGACCGCGCCTGCGACGAGGGCGAGCAGGAGCGTGGCCGGCACGCCGTAGCGGCGACTCGCCAGGACACCGGCCAGCGCAATGCCCACGGACACCCCGATCCCAACCGCGAGCCCGATGTCGTACCAGTCGCCCATCCTGGAATGAGTGTACGGACGGGCGGCCGAGCGACCTAGCTGAGAACGGTGAGTGCCTCCCTCTCGGCGAAGATCTCGACCTCGCCCAGGTCACCGATGTCCTCGCCGTCGACCTGAACGGGGAGCGGGACATCGCAGTGGATCAGGATCCGATCGAGGTCGTGCCCGACGAGCACGTTCTCGGAACCCGCTCGTCCGCGGAGGACCTGTGCTGCGAGTCGGGGGATCGCCGACGCGCGTACCTCGACCGGCGCGACGATGTCCAACCCCCCCTCGAACGACGCGTCCGGAGCGATCCGCAGGCCGAGGTGCCCCGCGTACGTGTACGGCGAGCAGTTCGCGATGAGTGCGAATGCGGCGCGTCCGAGCCCTTCGACCTCGAGCGCCGGCTCGTAACGGAGGCGGTGCTCGGCGAGCGTTCGCAGGATCGTCCAGCCGAATGCGAGATCTCCTGGACGCTTGCCGTCCGCACGGCGCCCGAGGGCATCGACACGCCGCACGAGCTCTGCATCGAAGCCGATGCCGGCATTGAACGCAAAGCGGCGTCCGTTGACACGCCCGAGTGAGATGCGTCGCGGCGTCCCTTTGGCGATCCGATCCGCCGCTCGGATCGCGTCGCGGGGAAGACCGAGCGCGCGCGGAAGCACGCTCGTGCCGCCGCCCGGCACGAATCCGACCGGCACGTCCGCGCGCAGTCCGTTGATCACCTCGTTGTACGTGCCGTCACCGGCGAACACGTAGATCGCCTCTGCGCGGGGAGACCACTCCGCCGCGATGTCCGTCGCCTCGCCAGGCCCATGGGTGTAGACGGTCTCCGTTCCCGGAGGGAGCGCTGCCGCGACCGATTCGACCTTGCGCTCGCTGACGCCGCTCGCAAACGGATTGACGATCAGGACGCGGGCCACGGCTTCATCCTCTACCCGGATCGGGTTGCTGCCAATCCCGCAGCACGAGAACGGTCGGCGAGCCCTGCGCGATCTCGGTCAGCCCGCCGTCCCTGACGACCGCAGTGGCCGTGCCCGAGAGCGCGTCCCAGGTTCCCTCCACCGCGCCTGCGACCCGCACCTCGAGTGTCGGGTCGAGATCGGCCATCAGCGCGGCGTGACCGATCTGGGCCAACGTCTTCCCGGCGCTCATGCCGAGATCGGTCGCGACGACGAGCGTCACGTCGGCGGGCTCGACGGCGCCGAACTCGGGAAGCAGTCCGGCCTCCTCGCTGAGTGCCTGCATGCGCACGAGCACGCGACTGCGCTGCGACCGTCGCACCGGTGGCAGGCAGATGACATCGCCGACGCGTTCGTGGTCGAGCGCGCGGACGTCCTCCCATTCGCGCGGCTCTGCGCGGAGGCACACCTTGCGAAACGAATCGCGCCACCAGTCCTCGAACCCGTCGCGCCAGCGCTCGTCGTTCCTGAACCGGAGCGCACAACGCCGCGTACCGAGAGCCGCAGCGGTCGCCAGCTCGGCGAAGCTTCTCGTTGTCCGCCGCCTCACGACGAGGTACATGACCAACGGATCGGCGTCGTCGATCGGATCGGCGTCGTCGATCATCAGCGGAGCAGGAACCCCTCGCCGAGCGGGTCGTCCGGATCGAGGACGAACGAGTGCTCACCCGTCCGCCACGCACTCCCCGTCACCTCGGTGACGACGGCGCTGCGTCCCGCCACGTCCTCCTCACCGACCACGCGGCCGGTGAACGACGACCCGACGATCGAGAGGTGGCGCAACTCCGCGCCGCGCGGAAGGTGTCCCGAGGCATCGAGGAGCGCCAACCGGGCGGAGGTCCCGGACCCGCACGGCGAACGGTCGACTTCTCCGTCGGCGAAGACGGCCACGTTGCGCTGCGTCAACGGTTGCGTCGCCTCCTGCTGCCAGAAGATGACGCCGTACACGTCGCGCAGCTCCGGCTCGAGCGGGTGGACGATCTCGTGCCCCGCCTCGAGCTCCCGCTTGATCCGACGCCCGAGCTCGATCAGACGTGGTAGCTCCGCAGGCTCGACACGCTCGCTGAGCGACGCATAGAAGGCACCGCCGAAGGAGACGTCGACCTCGATCCCACCGGCGTCGAGACCGAGCGCCCAGACGAAGGACGGCACGTTTCGAAACGTCACGGAGCGAACCCGACCGCCGTCGACCGTGGCCACGGTCTCGATCCGCCCGGATGGCACATCGACCACGACGCGGTTCTCCCCCTCGCGACGCTCGACGATTCCTTCGTCGAGCGCCCACGTCACGAGCGCGATCGTGCCGTGCCCGCACGCGGTCGAATAGCCCGCGTTGTGAAAGAACACGACGCCCAGATCCGCGCCCTCGTCGTTCGGCGGGACGACATGACAGCCGTACATGTCGGCGTGGCCCCGCGGTTCGTTGACGAGGAGCCGGCGCACGTGGTCGAACCGCTCGAGCGCATCGCGCCTCCGGTCGAGGATCGTTGTTCCGCGCAGACCGTCGAGACCGGAGGTCACGATCCGAAACGGCTCACCGCCCGTGTGGTAGTCGACTGCCTCGATTCGCTTCATGACCGGTGCCGGTCAGGCACCGGTGAAGCTCGGAGGCCGCTTCTCCAGGAATGCGGCGACTCCCTCGGAGAAGTCGGCGGTGGCGACGGCCGACTGCTGCAGCTCCGCCTCGAGAGCGAGTTGAGCCTCCAGCGAGGCGCCGTAGGCGTGCTCGAACAGCTGCTTCGTCATCGCCACAGCTTGGGTCGGGAGCGCGGCCCAGGTGGCAGCGAGCTCACCGAGCCTCACGTCGAAGCTCTCCGCCGGGATCACCTCGGAGACGAGACCCCAGGCGAGCGCCTCGTCCGCGGAGAGCTTGCGGTTCGAGGACATCCATTCGAAGGCTCGGGCGAACCCGAGCAACCGGTGCAGGAACCAGGTGCCGCCCGAATCCGGGACGAGGCCGATGCCGACGAAGCCCGGGACGAACGCCGCGGCGCTCGACGCGACACGAACGTCGCACGCGCTCGCGAGGGACAGCCCGGCACCCGCGACCGGGCCGTTGACAGCCGCGATGACGGGCTTCTCGAGCGCCCTGATCAGACGGACGTTCGGGTGGTAGGTCTCCTCCAGCTCCTCGCTCAGCGGACGCTCGAGCGAGGAGAACTCGCGCAAGTCCTGTCCGGCGCAGAAGCCGCGTCCCGCACCCGTGATCACGACGGCGCGAACCGCGGGGTCACCCGCCTCCTCGAGCGCCACCCGAAGGGCGGCGTGGAGAGCGCGGTTGAACGCGTTGAACACGTCCGGACGGTTGAGGGTGATCGTCAGCACTGCACCCTCGCGTGTGGTCAGAACCTCGCTCACGACCGGAGCCTATCGCGCCGGGCGTCTCCCAGATACCGTCACCGGCGTGCTCGAGACCGCCGCGCCCCGATGAACGGCCGCACGTGGATCGCGCTCGGCACCGTGTACGTGGTCTGGGGCTCGACGTACCTGGGAATCGCTCTGGCGGGCGAGACGATTCCGGCCGTCTTCGCGGCCGGCGTCCGCTTCTTCCTCACCGGAGTGCTGATGGGCGGCTTCGTTCTCGCCCGACGCGGCCGAGGAGCGTTCCGGATCGGCCGGAACGAGCTCGCGTCGGCAGTTCTCGTCGGAGTGCTCCTGCTCTGTGCCAACGCGCTTCTCTTCGTCGCGGAGCGGGACGTCCCGATCGGTCTCGCGTCGCTGCTGATCGCCTCTGTGCCGCTCTGGATCGTGCTGATGCGCACGCTGATGCGAGATCGGCCGACACGCGCAGCACTCCTCGGCGTCGCAACCGGCTTCGCCGGGATCGCGGTGCTCGTGCGTCCCGGCGGTCACGCGAGCCTCGGCGGAATTCTGCTCGTGCTCGGTTCAGCTGCGATGTGGGCGACCGGCTCGTTCCTCTCCTCGCGGCTTCCGCTGCCACCGGATGCCCTCGTCGCAGCAGCGGTCGAGATGCTCGCCGGCGGCCTGCTCCTGCTCCCGATCGGCTTGCTCTTCCGCGGCGGCGAGTCACTCGATCCGGCGGCGTGGTCGGGGCGTTCGATCATCGGGCTCGTCTACCTCGTCCTGATCGGATCCCTCGTCGGCTACACGGCGTATGTCTGGTTGCTCGGCAACGTCCCCATCGGGACGGTCGCGACCTACGCCTACGTCAACCCCGTCGTCGCGATCCTGCTCGGCGTCGTGTTCCTCCACGAACGCGTCACGATCCAGATCGTCATCGGCGCCGCCGTGGTGCTCGCGTCCGTGGCGGTCGTGATCCGAAACGAGGCGGGCAGAGTGGTCGAGCCGTTCTCCGAGTGACCGGTGCGCGGCGGGACTACCCGATCCCGACGATCTCGTCGGGTCGCACGGGCGCTCGATTCAACGGCCTCCCTGTGGCGGCGCGCATCGCGGCAACGACGGCTGCGGTCGAGACGACGGTCGGCGGCTCACCGACGCCCTTGACGCCGTAGGGGGCGTCCGGCTCCGGGTCCTCGATCAGGACGATCTCGAGCGGCGGCATGTCGAGCGTGGTCGGGAGGAGGTAGTCCGTGAAGCTCGCATTCGTGATCCGCCCGTCGCGCGTCTGGATCTCCTCCATCAGTGCGAGCCCGATGCCCTGGGCGGTACCACCTTCGATCTGTCCCGTGACGCTCTGGCGGTTCAGCGCCTTGCCGACGTCCTGCGCCGTCCCGATCCAGACGAGGCGGGTGAGCCCCAGCTCGACGTCGACCTCCGCGACGACGCGCATCGCGCACGTGGCGAGGGCGACGTGCGCCCGTTCACCGAGCACCTGCCCGGTCTCCGGGTCGAGCGGCGAGGTCGGGAGGTGACGGTAGACACGCTCGACGTCGACGGCTGCGCCACCGTGGACGGCGCGCTCCTCGAGCGCGGCCCGGCACGCATCGCGCACGGCGCCGGCCGCCATCCACGTCATGCGCGACGCCGACGTCGATCCCGCCGAGCCCACCGTCGAGGTCGTGTGAGGCGCGAGGGTCACGTCCTCCGTCCCGAGCTCGGCCCTCGCGACCTGCAGGATCACGCCGACGACCCCCTGGCCCACTTCGGCCGCCGCGCAATGCACCACCGCGCTTCCGTCGGCGTGCAGCTGCACGCGAGCCGCGCAGTAGTCGTCGAATCCCTCCGAGAAGCAGATGTTCTTGAACCCGACGGCGAAGCCCACTCCGCGACGAACCCCGTCGCCGCGCGTCGTGTTCCCCGCGCCGCCCGGGAGCCGGATCGGGTCGCGCGGCAGGCGCTCGGGTTCCGGGACCGGGATCGCGGCTGCTGCGCGAATGACCTCTGCCACCGGCAGCGACCCCGTCAGCACCTGGCCCGTCGGCAACGAGTCGCCGGGCTCGATCGCGTTCAGAAGACGCAGCTCGATCGGGTCGATCCCGAGCGCGTCCGCCAACTTGTCCATCTGCGCCTCGCCGGCGAAACAGGTCTGCACGGCGCCGAAACCACGCATTGCGCCGCAGGGCGGGTTGTTCGTGTAGACGACCGTGCCCTCGATCAACGCGTTGTCGACACGGTACGGCCCGAGGGCGAAGCACGAGGCGTTCGAGATGACGGCGGTCGAGCTCGAGGCATAGGCCCCGCCGTCGAGCAGGATCCGCACGTGGGCGCAGACCAGACGGCCGTCGCGTGTGGCGCGATGCTCGGCCCAGATCCGCGCCGGGTGACGGTGCACGTGCCCCGTGAACGACTCCTCGCGGTTGTAGACGATCTTGACGGGCCGATCGGTATGGAGCGCGAGCAAGGCCGCGTGAATCTGCATCGAGAGGTCTTCGCGGCCGCCGAACGCGCCTCCGACCCCTGCCAGGTGGATGCGCACCTGCTCGGGCTCCAGACCGAGGCACGGCGCCACCTGGTCGCGGTCGACGTGCAGCCACTGCGTCGCAACGTGGATGTCGATCCCGCCTTTCCCGTCCGGCAGCGCAATCCCGGACTCGGGGCCGAGGAACGCCTGATCCTGGGAGCCGAGCTCGTAGTAGCCCTCGACGACGACGTCGCCCGCGACGTCGGGGTCTCCGTGCCGGATCTCCACCGATCGCACGACGTTGGGTCGTGGATCGTCGCGATAGCCGTGCCCCTGGGTCGGCCGGTCGGGATGCAGCGGTTCCTGCTCCGTTGCACGCTCGGGATCGACGACCGGTTCGAGCGGCTCGTACTCGACCACGATCGCCTCGGCGGCGCGTCGGGCCTGCTCCGGATGCTCGGCGGCGACGACAGCCACCGGTTCGCCGTAGTAGCGAACGCGGTCGATCGCCAGCACCGGCTGGTCCGGGAACTCGAGTCCGTAGGTCTTCTTTCCGGGAACGTCGTCGTGCGTGAGAACGGCGTGAACTCCGGGCATCGTCACGGCCTTCGAGATGTCGATCCCGACGATGCGAGCGTGCGCATGCGGGCTGCGCAGCGTGTGACCCCAGAGCATGCCCGCCGCATTGAGGTCGCTCGCGTACATGAACTCGCCCTGTACCTTCGGCGGGCCGTCGGGGCGACGGACGAGTTCGCCGATGTGGCCGACCTGGAGCGTCGTCTCGGTCGCGCTCATGCCCGCGCCGCCGCCTTGACTGCGTCGAAGATCTTCTGGTAGCCGGTGCAACGGCAGAGGTTCCCCGAGAGCGCCTCGCGGATCTCGTCGTCCGAGGGGTTCGGCGTGTGCTCGAGCAGATCGACGGTGGCCACGATCAGCCCCGGCGTGCAGAAGCCGCACTGCACCGCACCCGCGTCGACGAATGCCTCCTGCACGCGATGCAACGAGCCGCCCTGCGCGACGCCTTCGACCGTGACGACCTCGTGACCGTCGGCCTGGGCGGCGAGAACGAGGCACGAGCAGACGAGGGTCCCGTCGAGAAGCACCGAGCACGAACCGCACTCGCCTTGCTCGCAGGCGTTCTTCGAGCCAGGCAGGCCGA
Source organism: uncultured Thermoleophilia bacterium (assembly GCA_963721955.1). Classification (GTDB taxonomy): domain Bacteria; phylum Actinomycetota; class Thermoleophilia; order Gaiellales; family Gaiellaceae; genus Gaiella. Next base: position 708,626 of record CAVRKG010000005.1, read on the forward strand.
GCTGCTCCCGCAACGCGAAGAGAAGGCTCTCCCCTCCCCAGACGTCCGCCTCACAGCGCTCGCCGTTGACGGTCAGCTCGATCTTCATGCCAGGCACCTCTCGAGCGCGCGTCGAGTCAGCACCTCGAGCGCGTGACGGCGGTAGGCGGCCGTCCCGCGCACGTCGTCGATCGGACTCGCGCTCTGCGCGACGAGCTCCGGGAATCCGGCCGCTTCGTCGAGCGGGGCGCTCACGAGCCGCACGGTCGGCGCCGCAGAGCCGAAGGCCGCGCGCATCTCGTTCCGGTCGCGATCGACGTGCAAGGCGAGCGAGCACACGGAGATCACCATGGCGTTTCGTGGTCCCACCTTCATGAACGTCTGCGCTGCGCGGCTCGGATCCACGCGCACCGAGACGACGATCTCGTCGGGCTCGAGCGCGTTCTTCTTGACGCCTTGCAGGAAGTCCGACAGCGCCAGGCGCCGCTGCCCCCTGACGCTTGCGATCTCGACCTGAGCGTCCTCGACGAGAAGGGGCGGGAGCGCGTCGCCGGCGGGTGAAGCCGTGCCGAGGTTCCCGCCGATCGTGCCACGGTTGCGGATCTGCGGTGAACCGACGGTTCGCGACGCCTCGGCGAGCGCGGGCAGGGCTTGCGCGAGCTCGCCGCGCATCGCCTCCGTGTATGTCAGGCCGGCGCCGAGGACGAACGTGCCGTTCTCGCGCGAGAACCCGCGCAACTCGGCGACCTCGTTCAGGTTGATCAACGCCTGCGGGCGCGAGCGGTCGAAGTTGAGCTCCACGAGCACGTCGGTGCCCCCTTGGACGAAGCGGGCGTCCGGCTGCTCGGACTTGAGGCGCAAGCGCCTCGTCGAGCGAGCGAGGCGTGTGGACGTCCATCCCTACCGCTCCTCACGGACGTAGGGGACACCGAGACTCGCCGGAGCGCCGAGACGACGACGCCCGATACCGGAGGAGACGATCACGAGCACCACGATAGTCATGACGTACGGCAGAGCCTGGAACAGCTGTGGGGTGATCGTGTAGCCCTTCGCCTGCAGGATCAGCGGCAGCGCCGAGAAGGCGCCGAAGACATACGCCCCGACGAGGCACAGGTCGGCGCGCCAGAACGCGAAGATGACGAGAGCGATCGCGATCCAGCCGGAGCCAGCCGTCAGTCCGTCGACCCATTGCGGTGTCAACGCAAGGCTGAAGCACGCTCCGCCGACGCCGGCGAACGCTCCGCCTGCGATCGTGTGGAGATACCGATACTTCGTCACGTTGATCCCCATCGCATCCGCTGCCGCGGGCGATTCGCCGACTGCGCGCACGTTGAGGCCGGGCCGGGTTCGCGCCAGGTAGTAGCCGACGACGGCGACGCACAGCCAGGAGGCGTAGACGAGCCACGTCTGCCCGAAGAGGACGGGCCCGATGACCGGCAGGTCCTCGAACCCGAAGGCGTTGACGTCCCCGAACGAGTAGCGCGCCGGGTTGTCCGCGAGGTCGAAGTCATTCGCGAGGTACGAGGATAGCCCCGCCGCACCACAGAGGATCGTGAGCGCGAGACCCGAGACGATCTGGTTCGCGCGCAGGGTGACGACGAGAAACGCGAGTAGGAGGGCAGCCGCCGCACCGGCGACCGCGCGGCCCCTCCGACCGCTACCGGAAGGACGACACCCTTCGGACCACCGAGGCGTTGCACGACGAGGAACCCGATCACGGCACCCACGAGCATCATCCCCTCGACGCCGAGGTTGAGGACCCCGGAGCGCTCGGCCAGCAACTCGCCGAGAGCGGCGTACAGGAGCGGTGTGCCGTACGCGACGGCCGAGGCGAGGACGACGACGACGATGCTGCTGTTCACGCGACCGGCTCCGCCGGAACGTGCACCGTTCGCGCGGGCCGCGCGACGGTGATCCGGTACTGGACGAGCAACTCGCCGCCGAGCATCGAGAACAGGATCATCCCCTGCATGACGCCGACGAGTCCCGACGGGAAGTCCGCGCTCTGGAGCGTGTAGCCGGCGTTCTGCAGGCCGCCGAGCAGGAAGGCGGCGAAGACGACGGCGAACGGGTTGTACCGGGCGAGCGCCGCAACGACGATCCCGTTGTAGCCGTAGTTCGCCTGCTGCAGGCCGCGCGCGTCGAGCACGTGACGGAAGTCGCCCATCTGGCTCGCGCCGCCGATGCCGGCGATGCCGCCCGAGAGGCACATGATCGCGACGATCTTGCGTCGTGTCCGCATGCCGGCGTAGCGGGCGGCGCGAGGCGAGTCACCGATGACCTGCGCCTCGAAACCGAACCTCGTCCGGACGTAGAGAACCCAGATGAGCACCGCTACGACGACAGCGACGAAGAAGCCGAACGGAATCGAGATCCCGCCGATGGTGGTCAGCGGCCACGTCGCGGCATCGACGAAGACCTTGCCCTGCGGGAAGACGAGTCCGGTCGGCGATTGGTCCCGCCAGTACGAGAAGCTGTCGAAGATCAGATAGTTGAGAACGAGAGCCGCGACGTAGTTGAGCATCAGCGAGGTGATGATTTCGTTCGTCCGGAGGAAGGCACGCAGCAGTCCAGGGATCGCACCCCAGGCGGCGCCGAGCGCCGCGCCGGCGATCACCATCGCGACGATCAGCACGGGCGTCGAGGAGTCGGCGAGGTAGATCGCAGCGGCTGCCGCGCCGATCGCACCGAAGTAGAGCTGTCCCTCGGCACCGATGTTGAAGAGCTTCATCCGGAACGCCACAGCCGCAGCGAGACCTGTGAAGGCGAGAGGCGTCGCTGCGATCAGCGTGTTCGTCAGGGCGCCGTCCGCGAGATAGGCCGCGTCGAACAGTCGCCGGTACGTCGTCCACGGAGAGTGCCCGGTGACCACGAGCAGGATGCCGATCGCGATGAAGGCGACGACGAGCGATCCGAGCGGCACGGCCACCATCAGCCAGCGCCGCTGCTTCAGCCGCTTCTCGATCCGGATCTCCGGGCAGCCTCACGTGTCGCTCACCGGCGACCGCGCCGGTGACCCCGGCCATCAGGAGTCCGATGTGCTCGACACTCGCCGTCTTCGGGTCGACCTCACCGACGACGGCGCCTTCGTACATGACGACGACTCTGTCCGCCAGGGTCATGACCTCGTCGAGATCCTCGCTGAGCAGCAGTACGGCGACGTTGCGTTCCGCCGCCTCGCGGAGATAGCCGTGGACGGTCTCGATCGCGCCGACGTCGAGCCCGCGGGTCGGTGCCGCAGCGACGAGCACCCTGAGGTCGCCGGAGAACTCCCGCGCAAGCACGACCTTTTGAAGGTTGCCACCGGATAGCCGCCGGGCCGGCGTCTCAGGGCCGGGAGTCTTCACGTCGTAGCGCTCGATCATCTCAACGGCCCGTCGGCGGATGCGACCGAGGCGGAGGAACGGTCCTGCGGCGTCCGTTCGGTACGACTTCAGCGCGATGTTCGACGCGATGCTGAGGCTGGGCGAGACGCCCGTGTGCATCCTGTCCTCCGGAATGTGCGCGATGCCCACGGTGATGGCCGCGCGCGGATCGCCGTTCGCGAGCTCCTTGCCGGCCACCTTGACGACTCCGGCGCTCAACGGACGCATGCCGGTGACCGCCTCGGCGAGCTCGCGCTGGCCGTTCCCGGCGACGCCTGCGACGCCGAGCACCTCGCCGGCGCGCACGATGAGCGAGACCTCTCGGAGCGCGTCGAAGCCCCGGTCGCCCGCCGCGCTGACGCCGGAAAGCTCGAGCATCACGTCGCCGATGGCAGCGCTCTCCCGCCGCTTCGAGACGTCGACGTCCCGGCCGACCATCAGCGAGGCGAGCGACTGCGCCGTCGCGTCGGCGAGTATCGACGGTGCCGATCGATCGACCACCCCGCAGCACCGTGACTCGGTCCGATACCTCGAGCACCTCGTGCAGCTTGTGCGTGATCACGATCACCGAGTGCCCCTCTGCGGCCATCGACACGCAGCGTGCGAAACAGCGCACGCGCCTCCTGCGGCGTGAGCACCGCGGTCGGCTCGTCGAGGATCAGCACGTTCGAGCCACGCCGAACCGCCTTCATGATCTCGACGCGCTGCTGCTCACCGACCGACAGCTGCCAGACCTTGGCGTCGGGGTCGACGGGCATGTGCAGTGCCTCGGCGATCAGCTCGACCTCGCGCGTGCGCGCCTGCCGGTGCAGCAGGAACGGCTCGGACCGCGAGCCGAGAACGATGTTCTCGGAGACGCTCAGACGTGTCGACCAGCCGGAAGTGCTGATGCACCATCCCGATCCCAGCGGCGATGGCGTCGCGCGGGTTGTGGAACTCGACGGGCCGACCGTCGATCTGGATCACACCCGCATCGGGACGGTAGAGGCCGGTCAGAACGTTCATCAGCGTCGTCTTGCCGGCGCCGTTCTCGCCGAGAAGGGCATGGACCTCGCCGACGCGCGCTTCGAAGTCGACCTGGTCGTTCGCGACGACTCCAGGGAAGACCTTCGTGATCCCGCGCATCGAGACGGCAGGCGCCTGCCCTGCGGCGTCTCGGTCGGAACGGGCGAGGCGCGGTCATCGCGGGAGAGTCCAGGCATCGAGTTCGTCGTCCCGCGCCGCGATCATCCGTCGGCCGAGGCGACCTGCACCTCGAGCGCAGTCGATCTCGTCCGCGAACTCCCGTCGCAACCGCCGCTTCTCGTCGTCGGAAAGCCACGCGCCGTCGACACCGTTGAGGCTGAGCTCGCGAATCTTGTCCGCTCCCCAACCAGCTGCTTCAGCGATCTTCACGTACTCGGTGCCGATGTCGGTGTGGAACATCGTCGGGTCGTCCGAGTTGATCATCACGGTCAGATCGCGCGCGACCATGTCGAGAATCGGATGCTTGGTGTAGTCCTCAGGATCGAAGTAGCAGACCGCGGTCGCGGTCGGGCACACGGTGAACGTGATCCCCTCGTCGCGGCACCGCTCGACGAGAGCGTCGTCCTCGAGAACGTGATACCCGTGGTCGATCCGCTCGCAGCCGAGGACGTCGAGGCAGGTCGCGATGTTCCGGGCCGGAGCGTCCTCGCAGGCGTGAGCGGTCAGGCGAAGCCCACCGCGCGCCGCGAGCCGATAGGCGTCGACGAACTTCTCAGGGGGATCGGGGCCTCGGCGCCGTCCATCCCGAGCCCGATCAGCTCGTCGCGGCGGTGCTCGAGCACCTGCTCGACCATCTCGAGCGCCTCGGCCGGCGTGTCCTGCCGGTAGACATCCGCGATCAGGCGGCAGGGAACGCCGAAGTCGGTCTCGGCCGACCGGATCCCGTCGACGAGCCCGTCGACCACCGTCTTGTAGGGGATGCCTCGTTTCGTGTGAAGCGTCGGGTTGAAGAACATCTCCCGATACTTGAGGTTCCCGAGCTTGACGCCGTCCTCGATCGACTCGTAGGCGGCACGCGCAAAGTCATCCTGGTCGATCAAGGTCGACGAGACCATCGCGAATATCGTCAGAAACTCGTAGATCGAGGTGTAGTCGTAGAGCCGGTCGACCTCGTCGGTCGGCAGCGCGACGTCGTGCTTACGGGCGAGGTCTGCGAACGTCGCCGGCCTCACCGTGCCCTCGAAGTGGCAGTGGAGCTCCACCTTCGGAACACGCCGAAGAAATTCGTCGTACGTGCGTCACGTTCGATTCCTCGTCATCTCGATCTCCTCGGTGTCGATGTTGCCGAACTTGGCGACGGTGGCGTGGACATCCGGCCTGCACCGGATGCCCACGTTCCCACCGTCATCGTGTCGTCGAACTCGTGCTGATCAGCCCTTCGGACTGCCTTCGACGCCCTTCACGAGCCAGTCGATCGACGAGGATCTCGGGCAACGTCATCCGCTTGCCCTTCTTGACGCGCAGCTTGCCCTTCTGGTCGTAGAGCGGCCCCTGGAACTCGTAGAACTTGCCGGAGATGATCGCCTTCCGCTTCGCAGCGATCAGCTTCTTCGTCTTGGCCGACACCTTCGGCCCGTAGGGCGACAGAAGCGTGAACCCGTCGCCCATCGATCCCGTAGTAGCTCCCCGTCTTCCACGTCCCGTTCTGCGGCCGCCTTGACGCGCTTGAGGGAGTAGAGGCCCCAGTTGTAGACCGCCGCGTCGAGCCAGGAGGTCGGTGCGAACTTCTTCGCGTACGACCCATGTGCCGACCCAGGGAATGCCCTTCGACTGGGCGTACTGCCCGGCGGCGGGACTGTCGACGTTCTGGCCGATCACGTCCACCCCGGCGGCGACGAGGCTCTCGGCGGCCTTCTTCTCCTTGGCCGGATCGAACCACGACTTCGTCCACACGATCTTGATCTTCGCACCTGGATGCGTCGCCTGGACGCCGAGCGCGAACGCCGTTCAGGTGCCGGATGATCTCGGGGATCGGGAAGGGGACGATGTAGCCGACGACGCCCTTCTTCGTCGCGGCTCCTGCCGCCATGCCCGAGAGGTAGATCGCGTCCTCGGCGGCGCCGAAGTAGTTCGCGAAGTTCTTCGCCGGACTTGTAACCGGTCGCGTGCTCGAAGTAGACGTCCGGATACTTCTTCGCGGCCGCCTCCATGGCGTCCATGAAGCCGAACGACGTCGCGAAGATGATCTTGTTCCCGTCACGGACGAGGCTGTCGATCACCTGCGCCGCCTGCGGCCCCTCGGGCACGTTCTCCTTGTACGTCGTGATCACGTTCGCGCCCATCTTCTTCTGGACGTACAGCCGACCCTCGTCGTGCGCTTGCGACCACCCACCGTCGTTGTGCGGGCCGACGTAGATCCATGCGGCCTTGATCGGCGCCTGCTTCGCACTCGGCGCGGCCGAGCCCGTCGTCGCGACAGCGAGCGCCGCCAACGCGAGCGTCGCCAGAGCGACACCGAGGGCTACCCCTTTCTTCCTCATCTGTTCTCCTCCTCGTCGGGAGCGAGCCATTGGCGGCGGCGCCCCATTCTCCAACACGCGCAATCCTCTCTTGCCGGGCTGCCAAAGGCAACCGCGGATCGCGTCCTACCCTCGTGCAGCAGGACGTACGAGCGAGCCGGTTGTTGGCCCGGGTGCGACGCGGCCGCTCTCGGCCACCGTCGCGCCCCTCACGATCGTCCGGGCGACCCGGCCGCGAAGGACGCGCCCGACGAACGGGCTGATCGGGTGTCGGTACAACAGCTCGTCGGTGGAGAGCGGCCCGTCGGTAGCGAGATCGACGAGCACGAGATCGGCATCGGCTCCGGGCTCGAGCGATCCTTTGCCCTCGAGCCGAAACCGTCGCGCCGGCGCCTCCGCACACAACCGCACGACCTCGGCCGGCGACAGCCCCCGCCGAAGGCCCTCGGTCAGCATGACCCGCAGGAGCGTCTGACAGCCGGCGATCCCGCCCCACACGGCGAACGCGTCCTCGCCGAGCTTGAGCTCGGGCGGGCTCGGCGAGTGGTCCGAGGCGACGAGGTCGACGTCGCCCCTCGACGACCGCGGCCCAGAGACCCTCCAGCTCTTCCCGCGGGCGGAGCGGCGGCGAGCACTTCGCGATCGCCCCGAGTGCCTCCGCATCCTCCTCGTCGAGGGCAAGGTAGTGAGGGCACGTCTCACACGTCACGTCTGTCCCACCCGCGCGCGCGGCTGCGACGAGCCGAACGCCGCGGCCACTGGAGACGTGGACGACGTGGAGCGAACAGCCGGTTTCGGCCGCCAGCTCGAGCGCGCGCGCGATCGCCTCGAGCTCCGCGGCGACCGGACGCGACGCCAGGTAGTCGCGCATCGACGTGCGGCCCTCGGCGACGGCTCGCGCCGCGAGCCTGCTCGTGAGCTCCGCGCTCTCTGCGTGCACCGCCACGGGCAGGCCGAGGGCGGCGGCACGTGCCATGCCGGCGAGCAGCGTCTCGTCGTCGGCCGCCGGGAAGTCCTCCATCCCGGAGGGGCACATGAACGCCTTGAAGCCCACGACGCCACGTCCTGCCAGCTCGTCGAGGCGGTCGACGTCTCCGGGAACGAGCCCGCCCCACAGCGCGAAGTCGACGACCGCGACGCGCGAGGCGGCGGCGACCTTGAGGTCGAACGAGGCGCCGTCGAGCGTCGGCGGACTCGCATTGAGCGGCATGTCGCAGAACGTGGTCGTGCCCCCAGCCGCGAGGGCTGCCGTTCCGTGAGCGAACCCCTCCCACTCCGCGCGCCCCGGGTCGTTGAGGTGGACATGGACGTCCACGGCGCCGGGGAGCACGTGCAGACCGTCCGCGAGAATCGTCTCCCCCGCCGTCCCGTCCAGGTCCGGCCCGATTGCCGCGATACGTCCGTCCGCGACGCCGACGTCGGCGAGTACCGGCCCGGCGGGCGTGACCACGATCCCCTCGCGGACGAGAAGGTCGAACTCGCTCACCGCGGCCCATCCGGATCGGGAGCGCAGCTGGGGACGAGCCGACATGGCGGAAGCATCGCACCTGTCCCAGGGCGGTTCACCCATGAACCGTGCCGACGCGTTACGCTCGGAGCATGACCGCTCTCTCGAGGCGACTCGCCGTGGCCAGGGGAGACGAGCCCGCCGATACCGTCGTGCGCGGCGGCCACGTCTTCTGCGTGTTCACGCGGGAATGGCTGGATGCAGACGTCGCGATCGCCGACGGCGTCATCGCCGGCGTCGGGACCTATGAGGGCAACGAGGTGATCGACGCGACCGGTCGCTACGTCGTGCCCGGCTTCATCGACGCACATATGCACCTCGAGTCGGTGAAGCTGCTCGTCGACGAGTTCGCCCGCCTCGTGCTCCCGCTCGGCACGACCGCTGTCGTCGCCGACCCGCACGAGATCGCAAACGTCCTCGGCTCGGACGGTGTCCACTGGCTGCTCGACGCGTCCGAGGGTCTGCAGCTCGAGGTGTACTTCCTGGCGCCGTCGTGCGTTCCGGCCTCGCCGTTCGAGTCGCCACGACGTGCTCTCACGCCCGGCGACCTGGAGGCGCTGATGCGTCGCAACCGCGTGCTCGGGCTCGCGGAGATGATGAACTTCCCCGGCGTCGTCAACGGCCTTCCCTCGGAACTCGAGAAGCTCGAGCTCGAGGGCGCACAGCACGTCGACGGACACGCTCCTGGGCTCCTCGGCAAAGGCCTACAGGCGTACGTCGCGGCGGGCATCCGCTCCGACCACGAGGCGCTGACGGTCGAGGAGGGTCGTGAGCGGCTCCGCGCCGGCATGTGGCTGCTCGTCCGCGAAGCATCGATGGCGCGCAACCTCGAGGCGCTGATTCCGCTCGTGCTCGAGTACGGACCGAGCCGGATCGCCTTCTGCACGGACGACCGCGACCCCGACGACATCGCCGACAACGGGCACATCAACGGAATGGTGCGAGAGGCGGTCGCGCACGGCGTCACACCCCAGGACGCGCTCCTGATGGCGTCGTTCCACCCTGCGCAGTGGCACGGCCTCGGCCACCTCGGGGCGGTCGCCGCGGGTTACCAGGCTGACCTGCTGCTGTTGCCGGATCTCGTCTCCTTCATGCCGGAGCTCGTCCTCAAGCGTGGTCGCCGGATCGAGGAGGTGCCGTCGGTGCCCGTGCCCGAATGGGTGCGCCAGACGGTCCGCGTGCGACCGGTCGTCGCCGCAGACCTTGCGATCCGCTCGGACGGCGCCACGATCCGCGCGATCGGTCTGATCGAGGATCAGGTCGTGACCGAGTCGCTCGAGCGCGAGCCGGTGGTGGTCGACGGCCACGCCGTCGCGGATGCGGAGGCGGGCCTCGCCAAGATCGCCGTCGTCGAACGCCATCTGGCGACGGGGCGGATCGGACTGGGCTTCGTCGCAGGCTCGGGCCTCCGCCGCGGCGCGCTCGCCTCCTCGGTCGCCCACGATGCTCACAACCTCGTCGTGGTCGGGATGACCGACGAGGACATGGTCGCCGCCGTCAAGCATCTCGCCGACATCGGTGGAGGCATCGTCGCGGTCGAGAAGGGCCACGTCGTCGCAGAGTGCCCGCTGCCGGTGGCGGGGCTGCTCTCGGACGCGCCGCTCGCCGAGGTGATCCAGCAGAGCACCGCGGCCAACGAGGCAGCCCACTCGCTCGGCTGGTCCGGCGCAACGCCGTTCCTGACGCTGGCCTTCCTCGCCCTGTCCGTCATCCCCTCGCTGAAGATCACCGATCACGGGCTCGTCGACGTCGACAGATTCGAGCTCGTGCCGCTCGAAGTGGCGTCGTGAGCACCACGATCGAGATCGGGCTGACGTACGACGACGTCCTGCTCGTCCCGCGTCGCTCCCGCGTGCGCTCGCGCCAGGATGTCTCGACGCGAGCCAGCTTCACACCCGGCATCGAGCTCGAGGTGCCGATCGTGTCCGCCAACATGGACACGGTCACGATGGCGCCGATGGCCGTCGCGATGGCGCAGCTCGGCGGTATCGGCGTTCTCCACCGTTTTCTCCCCGTCGAGGACGAGGCGGCGGAGGTGCGCCGCGTCAAGCGCTACCTCACGCACGTCGTGTCGGAGCCGTACGTGATCGATCCTGCGCAGACCGTCGCGCAGGCGAGGGCGGAGGCCGCGCGCCTGCAGGTCACGGGTTTCGTCGTCGTCGGTCCCGAGCAACGGCTGCTGGGGCTCCTGACCGCGCGCGACATGCTCGCCGGCGGCGACGACCAGCGCGTCGACGAGCTGATGACCCCGCGCGAGCGACTCGTCACCGCCGATGCAGGGATCGACCTGGAGGAGGCGCGTCAGCTCCTGACCGCGAACCGGGTCGAGAAGCTTCCGCTCGTGGACACGAACGACAGGGTCACAGGACTCGTGACGCTCCGCGACCTCTCACTCGCAGACCGCTACCCACGGGCAACGCGCGACGGGCAGGGCCGCCTCCGCGTCGCAGCGGCGATCGGCATCCGCGGCGACTACCTGGTCCGTTCGGAGGCACTCATCGAGGCGGAGGCGGACGCACTCGTCCTCGATATCGCCCACGGACACGCGGACGCCGCGATCGAAGCGGTGCAGGAACTGAAGAGCGCCTGGCCTTCCGTCGAGGTCGTCGCCGGCAACGTCGCGACCGGCGACGGGGTCAAGGATCTGGCGGCGGCCGGGGCGGACACGATCAAGGTCGGGATCGGTCCGGGCTTCGCCTGCACGACCCGCCTCGTCGCCGGCGTGGGCGTACCGCAGTTCTCGGCGGTGCTCGAATGTGCTGCTGCTGCGCGAGAGATCGGGACGCCGTTGATCGCGGACGGCGGCATTCGGCGCGCCGGGCACGTCGCGACCGCGGTGGGTGCAGGGGCGAGCACCGTCATGGTCGGGAGCCTGTTCGCGGGCCGGGAGGAGAGCCCCGGAGACGTCGTGAGGCGGCGGGGGCAGTTGTTCAAGGTGTATCGGGGGATGGCCTCGCGCTCCGCTGCGGCGGCGAGGCTCGCGATCGAGGGTCGCGGCGACTCGCTCGACCAGTACGTGGCGGAGGGCGAGGAGATGGAGTTCCCGCTCCGCGGCTCGGTGGCGGAGATCATCGAGGAGTTGCACGGCGGCCTCCGCAGCGGGATGAGCTACGTCGATGCGGCCACGGTCACCGAGTTCTGGGAGAAGGCGAGCTTCGTCCGCCAGACCGAGGCCGGTGAGCGAGAGTCGCATCCGGGGTCGGCGTGAGCACGCTCTACGCCAACGGCGTCATCGTCACGATGGACGACGCCGGGACGGAACACGACCACGGTTGGCTGCTCGTGGAGGGAACGACGATCGCAGCAGTCGGCACCGGTCCCGAGCCCGAGGCCGGGCCGGGGACGGGCACGACACGGATCGACCTCGGGAACGCCGTCGTGACCCCCGGCCTCGTGAACACGCACCACCACCTCTACCAGACACTCACCCGCGCTCGGGCCCAGGAGGCGGATCTCTTCACCTGGCTCCGCGAGCTGTATCCGGTCTGGTCGCGGATCGACGCCGAGGCGGAGTACGCGGCCGCACGCACGGGTCTCGCGGAGCTCGCACTCTCGGGCTGCACGACCGTCTTCGACCACCACTACGTCTTCCCGCGCGGACGCGACGGCCTGATCGAGGCGGAGGTGCAGGCGGCGCGCGAGATCGGGGTGCGCATCGTCGCCTCGCGCGGGTCGATGGACCTCGGCGTCTCGGACGGGGGCCTGCCGCCCGACGAGCTCGTGGAGGAGCTCGACGCCGTCCTCGCCGAGACCGAACGCCTCGCTGCGCTGCTGCACGAGCCCGGCCCCGGCGCCCGCGTCCAACTCGCGGTCGCGCCGTGCTCACCGTTCTCCGTCACCGGCCGCCTGATGGAGGAGTCGGCGACACTCGCGCGCCGGCTCGGATTGCCACTCCACACCCACCTCGCGGAGACGCTCGAAGAGGAGGCGTACTGCCTCGAGCTCTACGGCTGCCGTCCGGTCGAGTACCTGGACCGCCTCGGCTGGCTCGCGGACGACGTCTGGTGCGCGCACTGCGTCCACCTCTCGGAGCAGGACATCGCGCAGTTCGCCCGAACCGGCACCGGCGTCGCGCACTGCCCGACCTCCAACCTCCGCCTCGGCGCGGGTGTCGCCCCGGTGCGTCACATGCTCGACGCGGGCGTTCGGGTGGGGCTGGGCGTCGACGGCTCCGCGTCGAACGAGCGCAGCGATCTCATGTACGACGTGAAGCAGGCGTTGCTCGTGTCGCGTGGCCGCGACGGGGGCACGGCCATGACGGCTCGCGAGGCGATCCGGGTGGGCACGCGCGGCGGCGCGGCGGTGCTCCGTCGAAACGACATCGGCTCGCTCGAGCCGGGCAAGTGCGCCGACTTCGCGGTCTGGCGCACCGACGGACTCGAGCTCGGCGGTGCCGACGACCTCGTGGCCGGCGTCGTCTTCGCTGCACCGCACCGCGTCGATCGGCTCGTCGTCGGCGGAGCGGAGGTCGTGCGCGACGGGCGTCTCGTCCACGCAGACGAGGCCGAGATCGCGCAGGCACATCGCGTTCAAGCGCGAAAGTTCTCCGGATGAGCGCGTCACTCTCCACGCACGTCCTCGATACGGCGGCCGGTCGTCCCGCCTCGGGGGTCACCGTCGAACTGCTCCACGGTACGGAGCCCGTTGCGAGCACCCAAACGGATGACGACGGGCGCGCCCGGCTCGCCGAGTCGCTCGGCCCCGGCCGCTATCGCCTCGTCTTTCATCCGCCGTCCCCCTTCTTCCGCCGTGTCGAGCTCGAGATCGAAATCGATACGGGGCACTACCACGTGCCGCTCATCGTCTCCCCGTACTCATGCGCGAGCTACCGCGGCAGCTGAGCGCCGACGAGCTCGCGGAGCTCTTCGAAGGCAGAACGCGATTCGTCGAATTGCTCGCGCAGCGCGATGATCCGCTCGGCTCCGCGCCCGCGGTGATCGAGGAGCTGTCCGATGCGGAGCGGCGCGAGGTCCTCGATGCGCACCCGGCGATCGGCCAGAAGACGGGCCTGTCGGCACGATCGGCGGCCGAGCAGGGAACCGATGACGACCCCGAGGTGCTGGAGGAGCTCGCGCGACTGAACGAAGAGTACGAGGCGCGTCACGGCTTCCGCTTCGTCGTGTTCGTCAACCGGAGGCCGAAGGCGGAGATCCTCGATGTCCTGCGCTCCCGCATCGACAACCCGACGGGCGTCGAGCTGGAGAGCGCGCTGCAGGAGCTCGTCGCGATCGCGACCGATCGGTGGCAACGGGCATGAGCCTCGTGGCAGCGTTCCTCGACCCGTACCTCACCGACTGGCTCGACCTCGCGATCCGCTCGTTGCACGTGATCGCAGCGATTGCCTGGATCGGCGCCTCGTTCTACTTCGTCCTCCTCGACCAGTCGCTCGATGCGCCGACGAAGGTCGAAGATCTTCGCGACGGCGTCGGAGGCGAGCTATGGGAGGTGCACGGCGGCGGCTTCTACCACGTCAAGAAGTACAAGGTCGCGCCGCCCGTCCTGCCCGAGCACCTGGCGTGGTTCAAGTGGGAGGCGTACACGACCTGGCTCTCCGGGTTCGCACTGATGGTCGTCCTCTACTACTTCAACGCCCGCACGTATCTGATCGACCCGTCGATCGCCGATCTTTCCCCGTGGCAGGCCGTCGGCCTCAGCGTCGGCCTGCTCGTCGCTGCGTGGATCGTGTACGACGTGCTCTGCCGACTGCTCGTCGGCCACGGTGTCGTCTTGTGGCTCCTCATCGCCGCGTTCACCGCCGTCGCAGCCTGGGGGTGCGGGGAGCTGTTCCAGCCTCGGGCCGCCTTCCTCCAGGTGGGGGCGATGATCGGCACCGTCATGGCCGGGAACGTGCTGTTCAACATCATCCCGGCCCACTGGGAGCTCGTGAACGCGAAGCGCGCCGGACGCGATCCCGATCCGACCCCGGGAATCGTCGCCAAGCAGCGCTCGGTGCACAACAACTACTTCACGTTGCCGGTGCTGTTCACGATGCTGGCCGGGCACTTCGCATTCACGTACGGCGTCAGCCATGCCTGGGTGGTCCTCCTCGTCATCTCGGCCGCCGGTGTTCTCTCCCGCATGTTCTTCAACCTTCGCCATCAGGGCCGTACCGTGTGGGCGATCCCGGTCGTGGCCGTGGTGATGCTGGTGGTGCTCGCGTTCGTCATCCGACCGGATGACGGCGGCGATGGCGCGGGCTCGGTGCCGGTCGCGTTCTCGGCCGTGGCGCCGGTGATCGCGCAGCGCTGTGCTACGTGTCACGCGCTGTCGCCGACCTCGCCTGGCTTCTCGAGCCCACCCGCAGGTGTCGTGCTCGAGACACCCGCACAGATCGCGGCTCGCGCGGACGACATCCGCAGTCAGGTCGCTTCCAAGGCGATGCCGCTCGGCAACGTCACCGCAATGACGGACGAGGAACGCGCCCTCGTCGTCGCGTGGGTCACCCAAGGCGCGAATACGGGAAAGTAGGTGTGCCGATGCTGACAATCGACGCGGGAGGCTTCACGTTCACCGCGCGCCTCGAAGAGGGAGACGCCCCGGAGACGGTGGCGGCCTTCCGGCGGCTGCTGCCGCTCGAGTCGCGCATCATCCACGTTCGCTGGAGCGGCGAGGCCGGTTGGATTCCGTTCGGCGATCTCGACCTCGGGCTCGGGGCGGAGAACGCGACGTGCTATCCGCACCCGGGCGAGATCGTCCTCTACCCGGGCGGCGTCTCGGAGACGGAGATCCTGCTCGCCTACGGCTACGTCAACTTCGCCTCGAAAGCGGGGCAGCTCGCCGGCAACCACTTCGCCACGATCGTCGAGGGCAACGAAAACCTGCGGCCGCTCGGGAAGAAGTTCCTCTGGGAGGGCGCGCAGGAGATCGTCTTCAGCGAGGCGTGAGCCCCACGCGCCCGGAAACCCAGGCGCCCGGAAACCCACGCGCCCGGCTGAAGCCGGGCACGCGGGCGCCCGCTCTGTCAGACGAAGTCCAGCTGGACGGGCTGAGGGAACGCACCGATCGCCTCGCCGCGGCGGAGCAACTCGGCAACGGCCGCGCGTCCTTCTTCGCCGTAGTCCTCGGTCAGCTCGTTCACGTACATCTCGATGAACCGGTCCGCGACGGCGTCATCGATGCCCCGCCCGAACTGCAACGCGTACTCGAGCGCCTGGTCGCGGTGATCGAGGCCACATCGGATCGCCTCGCCGAGCACCGCCGACAGGTCGTCGAGCCGTTCGGTGTCGCGGCGGGCGACGCTGACTCCGAGCGGAAGCGGGAGTCCGGTCTCGAGGAGCCACCAGTCGCCGAGGTCGAGCACCTTGTGCAGGCCGAGGTCGGAGAACGTGAGTTGTCCCTCGTGGATGAGCAGTCCGTGGTCGGCTCGGCCGGAGGCCACCTCGTCGGGAATCTCCTCGAACGGAAGCTCGCGGTACGGGAAGTCGCCGAGCACGAGCCGCAGCGTCAGGAACGCGGTCGTCATGGCACCTGGCACGACGATCTCCTTGCCGCGTAGGTCGTCGACACTCGCGGGCTCGCGCGCAACGACGATCGGGCCGTACCCGGTGCCGATGCTGGCGCCGTGCGGCAGGAGCGCGTAGTCCTCCTGCACGAAGGGATATGCGGCGAGCGAGATCGCCGTCACCTCGAGCCGGGCGGCACGCGCCCACTGATTCAGCGTCTGGATGTCGGCGAGCACCTGCTCGAACTCGAATCCGCGCGGGTCGACGTGATTCGTCGTAAGCGCCCAGAACATGAAGGCGTCGTCGGGATCCGGACTGTGGCCGACTCTGATCCGCATAGGGCACGACCGTAGCACCATGCCTTCGCCGCCTCGCCGGTCAAACCGACGGCGCGTCCGCTACCCGGTAGGATGGGCCGATGGCACTCAAGGACATCTTCTCGTTTCTCTTCCAGAGCTCTGCGAAGGAGGAGCGCGTGGCGCAATACGTGATCCGCGAGCACGACCGCGGCCGTTCGCTCAACGACATCCTCGAGGACAAGTACGTGGTCAATCGACTGCAGTCGCCCGAGCAGCGGGCACGACTCCTCGACCGGCCCGAGATCATGCAGGCGGTCGGCGGCGCCATGGTCGAAGCCGCCAAGTCGTCGCTGAACTAGAGCGAAGCGCTCCGTCGACCAACCTTCTGCGATGCGATCGCGGGTTCTGGATCCGCACTAGCGGCTCTTGCAGACCCGGCACGAAGTAGCCGGCTGCAGGGATCTTGCGTTGCGATCTGGGATCCGCGCTAGCGGCCCTCGCCAGTTGGGCACGAAGGAGCCGACTGCAGGGATCTTGCGTTGCGATCTGGGATCCGCGCGCTGGCGGCCCTCGCTAGTCCGGCACGAAGGAGCCGGCTTCAGGGATCTTGCGTTGCGATCTGGGATCCGCGCAGCGGATCCCAGATCTGCAGGCAGACAAAATGAAACGGCCCTGGGGGAGGGCCGTTTCGGGGGGTAGAACAGGGGGGTGGGATGCCTTCATCATCGGCGTGACGCGCCGCGCATCCTTCCCCCGGAGGGGTGATCTGCCCGGGCGAAGGAGTGATCCGTCCGAGCAAACGGGGGATCAGAAGCCGAAGCGCTGTTCCTGGAACGGGTCCGCATCGTTGTGGTAGCCGTACCGTTCCCAGAACCCGGGCCGATCGTCGCCCGTGAGCTCGATCCCCCGCAGCCACTTCGCGCTCTTCCAGAAGTACTTCCCGGGCACGATCAGGCGGAGCGGCCAGCCGTGCTCGGCCGTGAGCGGCTCGCCGTCCGCGTGCGTCGCGAGCATCGCGCCCTCCCTCTCGAGGAACTCGATCGGCACGTTGGCGGTGTATCCGGCCTCCGCGTGCGCGATCGCAAAGCGCGCGGTCGGCAGCGGACCGACGAGGTCCCGCACTGCCGCCCAGGAGATGCCGGCGAGCGTCGCGTCGAAGCGACTCCAGCGCGTGACGCAATGGATGTCCTGCGTGACCTCGATCCGGGGGAGCTCGTTCAGCTCCTGCCAGGTCAGCGTCAGCGGCCGTTCGACCTCGCCGGAGACACGGAAGCTCCACCCGGAGAGGTCGGCGGGATACTCGGCGATCGAGCCCGCATGGAGGACCGGCCACTTCTCGGTCAGGTACTGGCCAGGGGGAAGCCGCGCCGGGTCGACTCCCGCCTCTCTGGCCTTCCGTTCGGCCTTGCCCCTGAACATGCTCGTACACTAGACCTCGTGAGCGCCACTGCGTTACAGGCTGCACCCCGACCGCGATCGTTCGTCGGCGTCGCCGGTCCCGAGGCCGCGTCGTATCTCCAGCGCATGGTCTCGAACGACGTCGAGGCGCTCGCCCCGGGGGAGGCGTGCGAGGCCCTCCTGCTCACCGCGAAGGCGCGGCTGATCGCGCCGCTCACGATCCTCCGGCGAGCTCAAGACGACTTCCTGCTCCTCACCGAACCGGAGCTCGGCGAGCGCGTCGCGAACGAGCTGCTCCGCTTTCGCTTCGCGGCGAAATGCACCGTCGAGGCGGAGGCGCACACGTCGACGATCGTCCTCGGCGACGACGCTCCTCCCGGAGCGGTGCCGACCAGGGACTTCGGCGTCCCCGCGTACGAGATGATCGACGCTCCCGCGCCCACGGTGGCGGCGCTCGACCTCGACGAGCTCGAGCGGCTGCGGATCCTCGCCCGAACACCCGCGTGGGGGCGCGAGCTCGACGACAGGGTGCTGCCCGCCGAGGCCGGGCTCGACGAACGCGCGGTCAGTTTCACGAAAGGCTGCTATCCCGGGCAGGAACCCGTGGCGCGGCTCCACTATCGGGGCCATCCGAACCGGGGCCTGCGGGTGCTCGAGCTCGCAGGCGACGAGCTCCCGCCGTACGACGCAGAGCTCACGCTCGAGGGAAAGGTCGTCGGACGGATCACGAGCGCAGTCCGAAGCGGAACCGGCGTGCTCGGGCTCGCCTACGTGCGGCGCGAAGTGCCCGACGACGCCGTTCTCCACCACGGCTCCCGCGCCGCGACACAGCTACACTCACCCTCCCCGCGCCCGTAGCTCAGGGGATAGAGCGCTGCCCTGCGGAGGCAGAGGTCGCACGTTCGAATCGTGCCGGGCGCATAACCGTGGGGGAACCCATGGTTCCCCCACGAGCCTGCCCTCCTTCGCCGCAGCTCACGGCTCAACCGTGCGAGCCTCCCGGCCGGCCAAGCCGGCCCTCACACGCGCGCGCGGCAGCGCGGGCCGGGCAGCAAGGGAGCCTCCGGCGACGAGCCGAAGTTGCAGGGCACAGCGAACTGCCCGGGCGCCGTCGAGACGCTTCGCTCCAAAGACGAGGGCGAGCGGGCCCCGGGACGATCACGTGCCTCCAAAGACAAGGGGGCCGGCTTTCGCCGGCCCCCTCGGGTCCATCTGGCAGATCCGCAGAGCGGCCTGCTTACATCATCCCGCCCATGCCGCCCATGTCGGGCATGCCACCGCCGCCGCCGTTCTTCTCCGGCGCGTCGACGACGATCACCTCGGTCGTGAGGATGTTCTTCGCGATCGACGCGGCGTTCTGCAGCGCCGAACGCGTCACCATGGTCGGATCGATGATGCCGTTCTTGACGAGATCCTCGATCTCACCGGTGTCGACGTTCAGGCCCTGGCCCTTCTTGGCCGCGCGAACCTGGCTGACGACGACCGAGCCCTCGAGGCCCGCGTTGTAGGCGAGCTGACGAAGCGGCTCCTCGAGCGCACGGAGGATGATGTTCGCACCGGTCTTCTCGTCGCCCTCCATCGTGGCGAACGCCTTCTTGACCGTGTCGGCCGCGTTGAGCAGCGCGACGCCGCCGCCGGGGACGATGCCCTCCTCGAGTGCCGCCCGGGTTGCCTGCAGGGCGTCCTCGACGCGGTGCTTCTTCTCCTTCATCTCCGTCTCGGTGGCCGCGCCGACCTTGACGACTGCAACGCCGCCGGCGAGCTTCGCGAGCCGCTCCTGCAGCTTCTCGCGGTCGAAGTCGGAGTCGGTGTTCTCGATCTCACCCTTGATCTGCTTGATCCGGGCCTTGATCGCCTCACCGTCACCGGCACCGTCGATGATCGTGGTCGAGTCCTTGTCGACGACGACCTTGCGCGCGCGACCGAGCTGCGAGAGCTTCGTGTTCTCGAGCTTGAGACCGAGCTCCTCGGTGATGACCTCGCCGCCCGACAGGACTGCGATGTCCTCGAGCATCCGCTTGCGGCGGTCGCCGAAGCCAGGAGCCTTGACCGCGACAGCGGTGAAGACACCACGCAGCTTGTTGACGACGATCGTCGCGAGCGCCTCACCCTCGAGGTCCTCGGCGACGATGACGAGCGGCTTGCCGGCCTGGATGACCTGCTCGAGCACCGGCAGCATGTCCTTGACCGCGCCGATCTTCTGGTTGGCGATGAGGATGTACGGGTCGTCGAGCACGGCCTCCATGCGATCGGCGTCCGTGATCATGTACGGGGACAGGTAGCCCTTGTCGAACTGCATGCCCTCGGTGAACTCGAGGTCGAGGCCGAACGTCTGGCCCTCCTCGACGTTGACGACGCCGTCCTTGCCGACCTTCTCGATCGCGTCAGCGATGACGTCGCCGATCTCGCGCTCACGCGACGAGATGGTGGCGACCCGGGCGATGTCCTCCTTGCCCGAGATTTCCGTCGACTGCTTCTTGAGGTCGTCGACGATCGCGGTGACCGCCGTCTCGATGCCGCGCTTGAGACCCATCGGGTTCGCACCGGCAGCGACGTTCTTGAGGCCTTCGCGGACGATCGCCTGGGCAAGCACCGTCGCCGTCGTCGTGCCGTCACCGGCAACGTCGTTCGTGGCGGTCGCCACCTCGCGGACGAGCTGGGCGCCCTGGTTCTCGAACGGGTCCTCGACGTCGATCTCACGAGCGATCGTGACACCGTCGTTCGTGATCGTCGGGGCGCCGAACTTCTTGTCCAGCACCACGTACCGACCCTTCGGGCCGAGCGTCACCTTGACCGCGTCGGCAAGGACGTTGACCCCGCGCTCGAGCGCGCGGCGGGCGTCCTCGTTGAACTTCAGATCCTTGTGAGCCATCTGTTTGTCAATTCCTTCCGTCGTACAGATTGGTGTTCGAAGAGGTGGTGCTAGACGACCTTCGCGAGCACGTCCGACTCGCGCAGGATCAGGACCTCGTCGGCGCCGACCTTGATCTCGGTGCCGCCGTACTTGGAGAAGATGACCTCGTCACCCTTCCCAACGTCCATCTTGATGCGCTTCCCGTCCTCGTCGCGCGGGCCGGGGCCGACGGCCAGGACCTTGCCGCGCTGCGGCTTCTCCTGGGCGGTGTCGGGCAGCACGATGCCGCTTGCCGTGGTCGACTCCTCTTCGAGGACCTCCACGATCAGCCGGTCACCTAGGGGCTCCAGATTCATGCACGTGCCTCCTGTGATACGTCGTGTGCTTTCAGGGGAACATTCTCTGGCACTCCATAGGGGAGAGTGCCAACACCTGCCAAATTAGCACATTCTGGCCCCGTGGCAAGGGGTCTGTCACCCCACGCTCTATAGTTGGGCGCGATGCCGACCTTCGCGCTCAACTTCTACTCGCCGGTCGTCGCGGACCAGCTGAGAACGGGGCGCAAGACGGCCACGATCCGGCTCGGCGACAAGTCGCCGAAGTACAAGAAAGGGATGATCGTGACCGTGCTCGTCGGCACCCGCTACGGCGCGCGGGAGAAGATCTTCGACGCCGTCATCGACCGGGTCGAAGTGAAGCCCCTCGGCGAGCTCTCACCGCGCGAGATCGAGCACGACAACCCCGAGATCAGGCGCGTCGACGAGCTCGTCCGCTGGCTCGGCCAGCTCTACAACCGCGAGGTCTCCGAGACCGACACCGTCACCGTGATCCGCTTCTCGCAGATCATCGGGACGATGTTTTAGCCACAGATCGAGAATTCGCTCGCGCGAATTATCGATCGCGGAAGATCCCTGAAGGGGGCCGCCCGCGGCCCCATACCATGGAAGGGATCGGAGTACGCTGTTTCAGCCGCCAGGTCGAGATTCACTCGCGCGATCATCGATCGCGGAAGATCCCTGAAGGGGGCCGCCCGCGGCGCCTCTTGGTCGCAGGCGCCGAATCCGCTAGCGCGGATCCGACACCGCGGAAGATCCCTGAAGGGGGCCGCCCGCGGCGCCTTTCCTTGGCGCAGGCGCCGAATCCGCTAGCGCGGATCCGACACCGCGGAAGATCCCTGAAGGGGGCCGCCCGCGGCCCAAACCCAAGGAACGGTTCGTGGCGTGCGCAGGTGTGCCTCGCCGCTCCTCATTTCCCGGGCTTGCGGATCGGGCCGCCGAAGAGCTCGGGCGGACGCACCGCCGCACCGCACTCCTCGCACTCGACGAGGAACGCGGACGGGAACCTCGCCCCGCACGACGGGCACAGGTGCCGCACCTCACCCGAGCAACTCGGGCACGCAGCCGGCAGCTCCGCTTCGAGCTCGACGAAGTAGCGCAGCGTGAAACCGCAGTCGACGCAGAACGCGACCCAGTCCCCGAGCGTCTTGCGACGTTCCTCCTGAATCCAGTTCCGCTTCGCTCCGGCCATGCAACCGGAGCCTAGACGAGGAGGTTACGGCCTCCGCATCTGGAGGTAGAGTGCACTCGACAACGGCCCGAGGGGATCCCACATGGCGGTCAGGGAGGCGGAGCCTGTCGGCTCGCTTCACGAAGTGCAGGAAGTCGGCCTCGACCGTGAGGACCTCTTCGGCATCTACCGCAACATGCTGACGGCACGCGGCATCGAGGAGCGCGGCCATATCCTCTACAAGCAGGGCAAGATCCCCGGCTCGTTCTACACCGGCCGCGGCAACGAAGCGTCGGCCGTCGGTGTCGCCACGGCGATGGGCCCGGACGACGTCGGTTGTCCGCTGCAGCGCGACATGGGCGTCCACATCACGCGCGGCGTCGAACCGTGGCGGATCTTCGCGCAGTACATGGGTCGCGCGGAAGGACCGACACGCGGGCGAGACGGGAACGTGCACCTCGGAGATGCACGCCTGGGCCTGCACGCGATGGTGAGCCATCTCCCGGCCATGCTTCCCGTCGCCGTCGGCATGGGGCTCGCCTTCAGGATCCGCGAGGAGCGGCGTGTCGCGATCGCGTGGTGCGGCGAGGGTGCGGCGGCCCGCGGCGACGCGCACGAGGGGATGAACCTCGCCGGCGTGCGCAGGCTTCCCGTGGTCTTCATCATCGACAACAACCAGTGGGCGTACTCGACACCGGCTCACCTCGGACACGCCGTCGAGCACCTCGCGGTGCGGGCGGCGGGGTACGGCTTCGAGGGCGTCGTCGTCGACGGCACCGACGTGTTGGCCGTCTATCGCGAGGCGAAGCGCGCGGTGGAGAAGGCTCGTGAGGGCGGTGGCCCGACGTTGATCGAGTCGCTGACGCTGCGAATGGAAGGCCACGCCGTGCACGACGACGCGTCCTACGTGCCGCGCGAGATGTTCGAGGAATGGGGCCGGCGCGACCCGATCGACCGATTCGCGACCTGGCTGCGCGACAACGCCGGGATGACGACGGAGGAGGAGGACGAGATCACCGCCGGTGTGAAGAAGCTCCTCAACGATTCACTCCAGCGCGCCGAGGAGTCCCCGCAACCGGACCCTGGAACGCTCCTCGACGGGGTCTATGCGTCGGCCGAGGAACTCGAAACACCCCACCACAAGTAATGGCCGAGAAGACGTACCTCCAGGCGATCAGCGACGGCCTCCGGCAGGAGATGCGACACGATCAGCGCGTGTTCGTCCTCGGCGAGGACGTCGGCGTGTACGGCGGCGCCTTCAAGGTCACGAACGGCTTCCAGGAGGAGTTCGGGGCGTGGCGCGTTATCGACATGCCGCTGTCGGAGACGGCGATCGTGGCCGGAGCGACGGGAGCAGCACTGATGGGCATGCGGCCCGTCGCCGAGATGCAGTTCGCCGATTTCGTCTCCTGCGCGTGGGATCACCTCGTCACCGTCGCAGCGAAGCAGCACTACCGCGCAGGGACGCCGATCCCGATCGTGCTCCGGCTTCCCTCCGGTGGCGGATTCTCGGGCGGCCCGTTCCATTCCCAGAATCCGGAGAGCCTGTTCGCGCACATTCCAGGCCTCAAGGTCGTCTGCCCCTCGACGCCCGAGGACGCCAAGGGACTTCTTGCGACCGCGATCGCGGATGCGAATCCTGTCCTCTACTTCGAGCACAAGCACCTCTACCGGCGGATCAAGGGCGACGTGCCCGACGAGCGCTACACGACGCCGTTCGGCGAGGCGCGCGTTCATCGCGAAGGTGACGACATCGTCGTCGTCACCTGGGGCGCGATGGTCTACACCGCCGAGGAGGCGGCGAACGTGGTCGAGGCCGACGACATCTCGGTCGAGATACTCGACCTCCGTACGCTCATCCCGTGGGATCGAGAGGCGGTGCTCGCGAGCGCGCGTCGCACGTCGAAAGTCCTCGTGCTGCACGAGGACACCCGCACGGGTGGGTTCGGCGCCGAGATCGCGGCCACGATCGCGGAGGAAGCGTTCGAGGATCTCGACGGCCCCGTGAAGCGGATCGCCGCCCCCGACTCGCCGGTTCCGTTTTCGCCGACGCTCGAGAAGGCGTTCATCCCCCAGGTCGGCGACGTCGTCACCGGCCTCCGAGAACTCGCGGCATACTAGGAAGGGACGATTGTGGCTACCGGAACCCGGATCGACGTGGTGATGCCCCAGATGGGCGTCTCTGTGTCGGAGGGAACAGTCACGAAATGGCTGAAGCAGCCGGGCGAGGCGATCGCGCAGGACGAGCCTCTGCTCGAGATCTCGACCGACAAGGTCGATACGGAGGTCCCGAGCCCCGGCGACGGCGTCGTCAGCGAGATCCTCGTCCCCGAAGGAGAGACGGTCGAGGTCGGCAGAGTGCTCGCTGTCATCGGCCCCGCCGGCTCGGACGTCTCCGAACCGGCCGCAGCGGCTCCCCCGGCGGCTGAGCCGGAGGCCGCGCCTGCACCGCCCGCTCCTCCTGCGGAACCCGTTGCCGCTGCGCCCGCCGCGCCCCCTGCACCCCCGGTCGCGGCACCCGCCGCGGACGGCACACCGTCTGGGAACGGGCGCACGTTCGTCTCGCCGGTCGTCGCGCGCATCGCGTCGGAGCACGGCATCGACCCGAACGCCGTCCCCGGGACGGGTACCGGCGGGCGAGTGACGAAGAAGGACATTCTCGCGTTCATCGAATCGGGCGCAAGCGCGCAGGCGACACCCGCGCCGACGGCACCCGAGGAGGCGGCCCCGACGCCGGAGCCGACAGCTCCCGCCGCGCCGCCCGCCCCCGCGGCAGCCGCAGCTCCTCCACCCGCACCCGCCGCACCCGCCGCTGCGGCAGCGCCGCTCCAGACGGGCGAGGCCGCCGAGCCGATGACGGCGATGCGGCGCGGCGTGATGGAGCACATGCGGCGGTCGCTCGACACCTCCGCGCATGTGTCGAGCGCGATCGAGGTCGACATGTCGCGCATCGTCGCGGCGCGCGAGCAGCTGAAGAAGGAGTACCAGGCCTCGTACGGCGTCAATCCGACGTACCTCTCCTTCATCGCGCATGCGACCGTCGAGATTCTCCGCGACTACCCGTGGGTCAACGCCGAGATCCGCGGCGAAACGATCGTCACCCGTCCCTGGGTCAATCTCGGCATCGCGGTGGCGCTCGAGGACGGCAAGGGTCTGATCGTGCCCGTGATCAAGAACGCACAGGATCTGAACCTGCTCGGGATGGCGCGGGCGATCGCAGACATCGCAGCGCGGGCGCGCACGAAGAAGCTCCTCCCGGACGACGTCCAGGGCGGGACGTTCACGATCACGAACCCGGGCGGGTTCGGCACGTTCCACGGGACGCCGATCATCAGCCAGCCTCAGGTCGGAATCCTCGGCACCTACGCGCTCGTGAAGCGGCCGTGGGTGATCCAGGACGAACTCGGCCAGGATGTGATCGCGATTCGTCCGTTGATGAACATCACTCTCACCTACGACCACCGACTCGTGGACGGTGCCTACAGCGGTGCGTTCCTCCGCGACCTCCGCGAGCGGCTCGAGGGCTGGGAGAGCACGGACTAGGAATCGGAGCGGCGCACCGGAGATCGCCGATCTCCAACTCGCGAACTAGCCGCGCTCGACGAGGGGGCCGCGCACGAGCAGCCACACCGGCTCGGGGGTAAAGCCGAGCTTCGCGTTGACAGCGCGCATCGCGGCGTTCGCCTCGTCGTTCGTCGTCTCGATCCGGTGGAAGCCGGCCCGCTTCGCGCGCCATGCCTGTTCGCGCTTGAGCGCCGACGCGATTCCACGTCCGCGCGCCGACGACCTGACACCGGTCAGGAGATTCTCGGCAACGCCGGGCTGATTCGTGAGCGCGGCGAGGCCGGCCCAGCCGACAACCGCGTCGTCGAGAATCGCGACGAGTGAGAGATCGGGCAACGCAGACGGTCCCTCGAGCGTCTCCGCGCGCCAGACCTCGAACGGCTGGGCAGTCGGGGACTCGGCGGAGCCGACAGGGACGTCGCGCAGCGCCTCGGCGTGCACCTCGTAGGCGGCCTCGACCAGGTCGGGCTGCTCCGCCGAGACTCGCGATCGTCACCCCGGCCGGCGCCGCGGGCCCGGTCGGGTCGACCCGCGCGAGATCGAGTGAGACGGGGCACTCCCGCGAGATCACGGTGAAACCACGCCGATCGACGAAGCGCCGGGACGGCGCGTCGTCCTCCCGCAGGCGGCCGATGAGCGATCCACGCCCGGCGCTCCTCGCGTGGTCGGAGAGTGCCGCGAGAACCGTCGTGCCGATGCCGGTGCATCGCGCCTCGGGGAGCACGCGCACCATCGCAAAGAGGGAGTCGCCGACGCTCGAGACCTTTCCCACGCCAGACCCGACCGGGACGCCGTCGCGCGTTGCGAGCAGGAACACCGTTCCCGCTCCGATCGCGAGCTCGTGCTCGCAGCGCCTCGACGCTCGGCATCATGCCGGGGTGCACGGCGTGCGCCGATCGCGAGGAACGCGGTCAACTCGGCGTTCGTCCGTGCCGGCGCGACGTCGATGGCCGTCAACTACCCTCCCTCGGTGAGCAGCTCCGGAGCCTATCTCCTCGACGCCGGCCTCGTCCCGTATCGGAAGGCGCTCGAGCTGCAGCGAGCGCTCGCCGCAGCGGTGTCCCAGCGGGCGATCCCGGAGACGATCGTCCTGCTCGAGCACCCGCCGGTGATCACCACAGGGCGCCGCACCGAGGAGGAGAAGGAGCTGCACATCCCGGACGGCAGCGGACGTGGAGCTCGTCGAGACCGATCGGGGCGGCAAGTCGACCTACCACGCACCAGGGCAGCTCGTCGTCTACCCGATCCTCGACCTGAAGCAGCCACGGAAAGGACGTGAAGAAGTACGTGCGCGACCTCGAGCGCGCGATCGTCGAGACGGTGGCGCAGTTCGGACTCGAGGCGACGACGATCGACGGACTCACGGGAGTCTGGATGCCGCCCGCCGGATCGCGGGGCCCGCGCAAGATCGCCTCGATCGGCGTGCGCGTGTCACGGTGGGTGACGACGCACGGCTTCGCGCTCAACGTCGATCTCGACCCGGCTCGCCGTTCACGGCGTGGATCACCGCCTGCGGGCTCGACGACGCCGAGTTCACGACGATGGCCCGGGAGCTCGGGCGGCCGATCACCGTCGACGAGGTGAAGCCGGCGGCGCTCGCGGCGCTCGCCGAGGTGTTCGGACTCGAGCTCGAGACGCTCCCCGCCGAGGACGGTGGCGGGCTCTGGGCGCAGCCGGTGCACGAGAAGCTCGCGCAGCGCTGAGAGCAAGGCAGCCCGCAGCGCCTGTGCGCTGCGGGCCAACCTCGCAGGACGACCCTACTTGACGGTGAGCGTGCCCTTCATGCCGGCGGCAGCGTGGCCGGCCACCGTGCAGACGAACGCCAGCTTGCCCTTCTTGAGCGTGACCTTGAACGTGCCGCTCTTGCCGGCCTTGATCAGCGCGGACGTCTTACCGCCGATCTTGAGGTCGTGCGGCAGTGCCCCTTTGTTGACGAGCTTGAAGGCGACCGGGCCGCCCGTGACGGACTTCGACGAAAACACGAACTTGAACTCCTTCATGGTCACCGTGACAGGCTTCGGTGCGGTCGTCGCCGGTGCCGCAACGGGAACGAGCAGCAACGAGGTGACCACGATCACGAGCGTGGCGGTGAGCAAACGAACGGTCATTGGACCCCTTCCTGAGGCGATGTGGCTTCAAGTATCGGTATAGCAGTCGGGAGGTCTCCACCGACGCTGCTCGCCGAGGTGCCCGAGAGGTGGCGCCCGCCCGTACACTGGTCGTCGTGGAGACCTCGCTGCCCGTCACGAACCGACCGCGTCGCCCCGACTGGATGAAGGTGCGGGCGCCGAGCGCCGACGGCCGCTACTTCGACGTCAAGAAGCTGATCCACGGCGCCAGTCTCAACACGGTCTGCGAGGAGGCACGTTGCCCGAACATCGCCGAGTGCTGGGGCAAGGGGACGGCGACGTTCCAGATCCTCGGCGACACCTGCACCCGCGCCTGCCGCTACTGCTACGTCAACTCCGGCCGGCCCGAGCATGCGCCCGACCCGCTCGAGCCGCTACGCCTCGCGCAGGCGGCGGCGCAGATGGGACTCAAGCACGTCGTCGTCACGTCCGTCGACCGCGACGACGTCGACGACAAGGGCGCGGGCCAGTTCGCGGCGGTGACGCGAGCGCTGCACGCGAAGCTCCCCGGCTGCTCCGTCGAGCTGCTGACGCCGGATTTCCTCGGCGCCGAGGAGCAGGCGCTCGCGACGGTGCTCGCGGCCCGGCCGGAGGTCTTCAGCCACAACATCGAGACCGTGCGCCGGCTCCACCGCTCGATGCGCGGCGCCAAGGCGAGCTTCGACGGCGCCCTCTGGCTGCTGCGTCGTGCGAAGGAGGTCGCCGACTACCCGGTGATGACGAAGACGGGGATCATCGCCGGGCTCGGCGAGACGAACGAGGAGATCGTCGAGACGATGCGCGAGCTGCGCGCGAACGGCGTCGACGTCGTCACGATCGGCCAGTACCTGCAGCCGTCGAGCAAGCACACCGAGATCGACCGCTGGGTGCATCCCGACGAGTTCCGCTGGCTGCGCGAGCAGGGCGAGGCGCTCGGGTTCGGCTCGGTCTTCGCCGGCCCGCTCGTGCGGTCGAGCTACCGCGCCGACGAGCAGAAGCACGCCGCCGACACGGGCCTCGGCGTCGTCGCGTACTAGACGGGTCCCGAAACCGCCAGCAGACAGGCGATCCCAACGCCGCCTCGGGACGGCGGCGCACGGTTTACACGGTGGCCAAGCCTTCCGGCACACTCGAAGCATGCGGAAGGCGCAGGTCACAGCTCTCGTGGCCGTCCTCGTCGCCTCGGTGACGGCCGGGGCCGGCTCGAGTGCCGGCGACAAGCCGACGTTGCGGTTCGTACGCCTCGACGCCCGTCACGGTTCGGGCAGCGAACTTCATTCCGCGCGAGAAGGTGACGGTGACGCTGCGCGCGGGCAGCGTCAAGCGCGTCCGGCGGGTGCGCACTTCGGCGGCCGGTCGGTTCGTCGTCAAGTTCGGGATGCTGCGCGAGAAAGACCGCTGCGGCACGAAGATGACGCTCGTCGCGATCGGCGGTCGCGGCGACCGCGCCGTCTACAAGCTGCCGCCGAGGGAGTGCCCAGTCGGCGGGACGCAGCCTCCAGTAGGGTTCGACCGCACCGTGTTCGAGAAGGGCGATATCGATCCCGGCCTGGCGCCGTTCATCGACATCGCCGTCGTCGACCTGGCTGCCCGACTCGGGATCGCGGAAAGCGATGTCCAGGTCCTGACGGGGGTGCTTGTCGTGTGGTCGGATGCTGGGCTCGGCTGTCCCGAGCCGGACAGGTCTTATGCCCAGGTTCCGACGGACGGTTCGCTGATCGAACTCGGTGCGGGCGGAAAGGTGTACCGCTACCACAGTGGCGGCCGGCGAGGGCCGTTCCTGTGCGAGCAGGCGCTCGAGCAGAAACCGGGAACCAGGGGCGCCGACCTCCGCGGCGGCGGCGGCGCGTAGTCCGGATATGCGAAGGGGGCGCCCGCTGGGCGCCCCCTTCGTTCGTCTCTTCGCTCTGATCGCGATCTCTAGGGAACCTCGACCTCGACGAGGGTCAGGCCGATGATCCCGCCCGCGTCGCTGTGCGAGACGGCGCCGAGATAGTCGGTTCCAGCCGACAGGCCCGACCAGCTCACGTCCACCGTCCCCGTCGTCCCGATCGTGGCCGAGCCCGGGGCGCTGTCGACCGACAGGCTCCCTCCGCCCGGGGCAGCCGGCACGTCCCAGAAGTGGAGCGTGTACGGCAGGGGCTGCGTTCGGCACCGACCAGCCGTGCACGACCAGCGTGTACGTGTCGTCTGCCGGCAGCTGCCAGCTCGATCAGCTCGTCGGTGCCCCCGTTCGTACTCGACGCGATGATCGTGCCCGCCGAGTTCTCGAGGAACAGATCGATGTCATCCGGTCCCGAGATGGTCATCGACCAGCGCACGAACGCCGAGGCGCTGACCGGGAAGGTGATCAGGTCGACCCCGCCGCTCACTTCGCCCGGGGTGTACGTCTGATCCGCGTCCTGACTGATGTCGCCGGTCTCCGGCGCCTCCGCGCTGAGGCCGTGAGGCGCAGCGGTGTACGCGCCGGTGTAGCCGAAGTTGACGGCGAAGCTCGCCGACCCGCTCGTGCCCGAGCCGGATACGACCGGCGGAGCGTCGAACAGGGCGCCGTTGACGGCGATCGGGCTGTAGGCCCGGTAGCCCTCGCCCTTCCACTCCAGCGAGCCGAACCGCCACTCGCCGACCGGGCCGCCACCGTTGTTGGTGATGGTCACCTCGTAGGTGGCTGCGTCACCCGGGTTCAGGGTCAGCTCGTCCGGGGTCACGGTCACGTCGTAGCCGTCGGGCTCGTCGACCTTGACCTTCCACTTGACCGCCTTGTCGGCCACGCTGGTCACGGTCCTGATCACCGTCTGCGACCCAGCCAGCTCTGCGATGCCGATCGAGGCGAGGTTGAGATCGCTGGCGTCGGTCGGCACACCGATCGATTCGAGGAACGGGCAGTCCGAGGGGCCGAGCGCGGCCGGGTCAACATCGCACAGTGAACGCGGCGATACTCGAAGAATCCCGCGTCGTACACGATGCCCGGGTTGAACATCGAGCCCTTCTCCTGTCACCTTGCCGGGATCGACGTGACCGGCGCCCATCGCGAAGGGACCGGCGTCGCTGCTTGCGGTCGTTGTCGCGCACCTTCTGGTCGGCCGTCGTCATCAGCGCCGACTTGGCGGCCGCCGCGCTCCAGTCCGGGTACGCCTGCTTGAGCAGCGCGAACAGCCCGGCCACGTGCGGGCTCGACATCGACGTGCCGGCGATCGCCTGGAACAGCTCACCAGGCGGCGTGGAGTCCGGATCCGGGAACGGCGAGTTGCCGGCCAGGATCTGCAAGCCCGGGGCAGTCACGTCCGGCTTGATGATGTCCTCGGCCACCGGGTCGGGGCCGCGCGAGGAGAAGATCGTCATCGTCGGTGCGTGCTTCCACTTGCTCGTCTTGCCGGTCTTGATCTCGGCTTCGGGGGTCTTCCCCTTGGCGAGGGTCTTGGCGATGTACTCCTTGACCTTGAGGCCCTCGCTGTAGTCGACGTGCACCGACGGCACCCAGTGGTTGTCGGTGAACAGGTTGTCGTCGTCGGAGTTGTTGTACATGATCATTCCTGCACCGCCGGCGATGGACACCGCGAGGCTCTTCTCTGCGCGACCCACGGCGCCCCGGCGGCAGAGGACGATCTTGCCGGCAACGCTCGACGCGAGTGTGCCGGGGATGCAGAGATCGCCACCGGCGCCAGCGGCGTCGACCAGCCGGAGCTTCTTGGTTCCGAGCGTGATCGAGGCACCCTTGACGTTGCCGCCTCCTTGCAGCTTCGCCTCGCCCTCGAAGAAGCGGTCCTGGGTGCTGGCGCCGACGGTCGTCAACCACGGCACCGACGCCGGACCGCCGATCGTGGCCGGCCCCGGACCCGCTGTTCCCGGCCGAGGTGGCGACGAAGACACCGGCGTCGGCCGCGAACAGGAACGCGATGTCGTCGGCGTCTGTCAGGCTGGGGCCGCCGCCGACGGAGTAGTTGATCACGTCGACGCCGTCCTCGACGGCCTGGTCGATCGCGGCTGCCAGGTCGGATCCGAAACCGCCCAGGTTGCCGAGGCCCTTGTAGGCGATGATGTGCGCACGCGGGGCGATGCCGGAGATCGTGCCGAGCTCCTGGCCGAAGATGCTGGCTTCCACGCCGGCGTTCCCGGCCGCCGTCGACGCGGTATGGGTTCCATGCCCATCGTCGTCGCGCGCCGAGTCGAATTCGTCCGGGTCCGCGCCGATCGAGCGCCCGGTACGTCGGCATCACCTGGCGGGCGCCGATCAGCTTGTTGTTGCAGGTGAACGGCGCGTCGTCCGGATGGTGGCCGGTGTTGCCGAAGTCGCAGGTCGGGAAGGTGGTGCCGTCGAGCGGCAGATTCGACGGGGTGCAATAGCTGCCGTCGTCGGCGAAGCTGGGGTGCTCTGGCCAGATGCCGGTGTCGATGACTCCGACGACGACGCCCTGCGCCGGTGAGGCCCGATCTCCCACGCCTCGCCGCCGCCGGTGAGGCCGAGGAACTTCGGGGTCGAGTCGGTGGTGAGCTGACGCATCTCGTCGGGATGACCCGAGCGCACGTCCTTGCGCGCGGCCAGCCGCACCGCCTCGTCGTGGGAGATGATCGCCGAGAAGCCGTTCAGCGCGTTGGTGTAGTCGTTGACCTTGTCTCCGTCGAGGCATCGACCGCCTCGAGGGCCGCGTCGTGGCTGCGACCTGAGGCCGGCTCGTACTGCTCTTGGCCTTGCTGCCCCTTCGAGCTTGTCCTTCGCCACGTGTGCGACCACCGGATCGGCCTTCATGACGACCACGTAGCTGCCGCTCTTGCTTTTCTGTACGTGCTTCTTCTTGCCGTCGATGGAGTCGGCAGCACCTGCCGACGCCCGTCAGCGCCAGCATCGCCATCAGCAATGCGAACGCGACAAGAATGCTGAGAAACCGTCTCCTGGACACAGATGCTCCCCTCGGTCGGCTGTCGGTGATCCCTCCGACGCTCCCCGGCGGCGAACCAGGCGTTGCTCCGCGGCTTACGGGGACGCCCGCTCGCCTCGACGGTGCTGCGCCCGTCGAACCTACACCTCCGTTGTGGGAGCGCAACTCGCCGGGCCGGATCGGCCAAGGGTCGCAGCGTGCCGGTGGATGCGTCACGTCAACGCAGCCCCAGAAGCTGAGCGACGATCGCCCACGACGGCCGCGGGTCGAGGATCTTGCCGGACGGATGGACGATGCCCGTCGCTGGAACGGCCCGGCGCTCAGCCGTGCGGCTTGGCCATCGCGTGGTAGTCGAGCGCCTCGTCGAGGACACTCGCGTCCACGCCGGCCTCAAGCGCGACCTCGCGCAGCGAGCGGCCGCTCGCGGCGGCCGTCTTCACGATCTCCGATGCCTTGTCGTACCCGATGAACGGGTTCAGGGCCGTCGCGGCCGACAGCGTCAGCTCGGCGTAGCTCTCGCACTGCTCGCGATTCGCCTCGATCCCGTCGACGCACTTCTCCGCGAAGAGCCGCGAAGCGCTCGCGAGCAGCGTGATCGACTGCAGCAGGTTCCGCGCCATCAGCGGGATGTAGACGTTGAGCTCGAAGTGGCCGTTCATGCCGCCGATCGTGATCGCGGTGTCGTTTCCGATCACCTGTGCCGAGACCTGCGTCACGACCTCGGGGATCACCGGGTTGACCTTGCCCGGCATGATCGACGACCCCTTCTGCAGCTCGGGCAGGAAGATCTCCGAGAGCCCTGCGCGCGGGCCGGAGCCGAGGAAGCGGAGGTCGTTCGCGATCTTCGTCAGCGAGACGGCGACGACCTTGAGCGCGCCCGACATCTCGACGAGACCGTCGCGCGCGGCCTGCGACTCGAACGGGTCGGCGGGGGCCGCGATCGGCAGGTTCGTGTTCGCCCGCAGCAGGTCGCGCACGCGTGCGGCGAACTCCTCGTGCGTGTTGAGGCCGGTACCGACCGCTGTGCCGCCGAGCGGGATCTGCCCGAGCCGTGGCAGTGCGTCCTCGACCCGGGCGATCCCCTGGCGCACCTGCGCCGCATAGCCCCGCGAACTCCTGACCGAGCGTCACCGGCACGGCGTCCATCCAGTGGGTGCGCCCGGACTTGATCACGTCGTCGAACGCCGCGGCCTTCGCTTCGAGCGACTGCGCGAGACGCTCGAGCGCCGGCAGGAGATCGTTGACTGCGCGGTCGAGCGCGGCCAGATGCACCGCGGACGGGAAGACGTCGTTCGACGACTGACCCATGTTGACGTGGTCGTTCGGGTGCACGCCCTCGCCCGCGAGGCTCGCGATCACCTCGTTCGCATTCATGTTCGAGCTCGTCCCCGAACCGGTCTGGAAGACGTCGATCGGAAACTGGTCGTCGAACTCGCCGGCCGCGACACGGTCGGCGGCGGCAGCGATGCGACCCGCCATCTCGGAGTCGAGCAACCCGAGATCCGCGTTGGCCCGCGCCGCGGCGGCCTTGATCGCGCCGAGCCAGTGCGCCACGGCGGCCGGGATCGGCTCGCCGGAGACCGGGAAGTTCGCGACCGCCTTGTCGGTCTCACCGCCCCACAGCTTGTCCGTGCCCATGGCAGCAAGCGTAGTCCAGCAGCCCGCCGGCCAGCGTCAGTAGAAGGACGCGCGCTTTAGACGATTCCGACGGATGCCGCGAGCTCGCGAGCGATCGCGTGCTCGCCGCTGCCCGTCCGCACCGTCAGCGGGCCGCCGAACGGCGCCGCGCGCGTCAGCTCGAGCGCGTGCCCGGGGACGAGCTCGATCTCGGCGAGATACCGCAGCAGCTCGGGGTCCGCGTCCGGGACGCGAGCGACGACGGCCGTGTCACCCGGCACGAGATCGACGAGCGAGCGGGAGGCGTCGTTCGCGATCCGCAGGGCACTGTCGGGAATCGGGTCTCCGTGCGGGTCGTGCGTCGGGTACCCGAGCGCCGCGTCGATCCGCGCCTCGAGCTCTTCCGAGAGGACGTGCTCGAGCCGGTCCGCCTCCGCGTGCACCTCGTCGAGCGACATCCCGAGCGAGTCGGCGAGGTAGCGCTCGAGCAACCGGTGGTGCCTGAGCGACCTCGAGCGCGCACAACCGCCCTCGCTCGGTGAGGACGACCCCCCGGTACGGCGACCGCTCGACGAGACCGAGCTCCGCGAGGCGCTTCATCATCGCCGTGGCGGACGGCGCGCTGACACCCATCCGTTCGGCCAGCGCCGACGTCGTCGCCTTCTTGCCCTCGGAAGCGAGGGCGTAGACCGCCTTGAGGTAGTCCTCGACGGCGCTCGTGAGCTGCGTTCCCGTGCCTGGCCATGACTGCAGATCAGCGTACATGTAACCTGTACTTAGGAATGGCTAAATCCCATCTGACCCGTCGTCGGCTCCTGGCGGCGGCGGCCCCGCTCGCGGCCGCTCCCGTCGTCGCGCGCTACGCACTCGACAGCCCCGCCCAGGCGAGCGGTTCCGACCCCGCGAACCATGCGACGCACGCGGCGATGGGGCACGCGGCCATGATCGGGGACGTGGCGCCCGCCGTCGGCGGGCCGAACGACCTCGACGAGCTCCTCTATCCGCCCCCCGCGCTTCCCTACTCAGCCCGGGCGGGTCCGCGAGTACGAGCTGATCGCGACCGACCGCGAGATCGAGATCGCCCCCGGCGTCTTCTTCCCCGCCTGGACGTACAACGGCACCGTGCCCGGTCCGGTGATCCGCGCCACGGAGGGCGACCTCCTCCGCGTCAACTTCGCGAACAACGGCTCGCATCCGCACACGATCCACTTCCACGGGATCCATCCCACGAACATGGACGGTGTCTTCGAGATCGTCGCACCCGGAGGCGAGTTCACGTACGAGTTCGAGGCGAAGCCGTACGGGATGCATCTCTACCACTGCCACGCGACTCCGCTCAAGAAGCACATCCACAAGGGGCTCTACGGCGCGTTCATCATCGACCCGAGGGAGCCGCGCGCGCCCGCGCAAGAGCTCGTGATGGTGATGAACGGGTACGACACCGACGGCGACGGGAGCAACAACTTCTACACCGTCAACGGCCGCAGCCTCTACTACGCGCGCTACCCGATCCGGGTCAAGCGCTCCGAGCTCGTCCGCATCTACCTGGCCAACCTGACCGAGTTCGACCTGATCAACTCGTTCCACCTCCACGCCGACTTCTTCCGCTACTACCCGACCGGATCGAGCGACCTGTTCGAGTACACGGACACCGTGATGCAGTGCCAGGGGCAGCGCGGGATCCTCGAGATCGAGTTCTCGAACACGGGCACCTTCATGTTCCACGCCCACCAGTCCGAGTTCGCCGAGCTCGGCTGGATGGGGTTCTTCGACGTCGTCGACTGATGGAGGCAGGCGCCACATCGAGTCACGGGCTGGGCTGGCGCCTGTGGGTCCTGGCACCGATCGTGCTGCTCGCGCTCGTCGTCGGCGCCTTCGTGTGGGGCGGCTCCTCGATCGTCGACCTGATCGGCAAGAACCCACCGTCCGCTGACGTATTCGACATTCGCCGGGTCGAGTTCCGTCCGGGGACGATCCGGATCACCGTCCGCAACCCACAGCCCGACGAGTTGACGATCGCCTCCGTCACGGTCGACGACGCGATCGTCCCCTTCACGCTCGACGGACCGGCCACGTTGAAGCGCCTCCGCGGTAGCACGATCGTGGTGCCGTACAACTGGGTCCAGGACGACCCGATCAGCGTCGGCGTGACGAGCTCGACCGGAATCGAGACGGTTCAGGAGGTCGCCGCCGCGGTCGAGACGCCGACGGCGTCCGCCCGCGGGTTCCTCGGCTACGGGGTGATCGGGTTCCTCGTCGGCGTCGTGCCGGTTGCGCTCGGTCTCCTCTGGCTCCCCTCGCTGCGCCACGCCGATCCGAAGTGGCTGGCGGCGTTCATGGCCCTGACTGCGGGGCTGCTCTCGTTCCTCGCCGTCGAGTCGCTCGTCCGAGGCGTTCACGCAGCAGGCACTTCTGCCGGGGGCGCTCGGAGGAGCAGGGCTCGTCCTCCTCGGCGTCGCCCTGAGCGCACTCGGAATGACGTTCCTCTCGAGTCGCCTCAGTCGGGGTCGGTCCGGAATGGCCGGCCTCGGTCTCGCGCTCCTCGTGGCGATCGGGATCGGCGTGCACAACCTCGGTGAGGGCCTCGCGATCGGGACGTCGTTCGCGTTCGGTGAGCTTCAGCTCGGCACGTTCCTGATCGTCGGCTTCATGATCCACAACCTCACCGAAGGCCTCGCCATCGCCGGGCCGGCGACGGAGGCACGACGGGTCTCGTTCCTCCAACTCGCCGCGCTCGCGATGATCGCCGGCGCGCCGGCGATCGTCGGAACGTGGATCGGCGGCTATGCGTCGACCGACGTCTTGGGCGTTCTCTTCTTTGCCGCAGCCGCAGGCGCTGCGCTGCAGGTCGTGGTCGAGGTCGGCCGCTTCGTCGCGCAGCCGCGCGCCCGGGGGTCTCCGCTCAGGCCCGGTGATCGGTGGATTTCTGGCCGGCATCACCGTCATGTACCTGACGGGTCTCCTCGTCGGCTGAGCCGGCGCCGGGACGACGAGAGGCTAGTTCGAGTCCTCCGCCAGCGCGGCGGCCAGCAGTTCCTCCCACTGCGCCAGCTTCACGCGCGGCCGTCCCTGCTCCGCGCCGCGGGCGCACTCGGCGGCGTCGATCGCCTGCCAGCCGGCGTAGGTCACCGGCGTCACGCCCTTCTCGGAGAGGAGATCGGCCACGTCGCGGTGGGATCGCCCCGGCAGCAACCCCGCCGCCGCGTCCTCGAGCAGGAGCTCGACCGTTTCGGTCGCGTCCTTCTTGTTCGTGCCGATGACGCCGCTCGGGCCGCGCTTGATCCAGCCCGTGCAGTACACCCCCGGGAGCGGCGCGCCGTCGTCGCCGAGCACGCGGCCGCAGTCGTTCCTGATCGTCTCACGCTCCTCGTCGAAGGGGACGCCCGGCATCGCGGTGCCGCGATAGCCGACGCTGCGAAGGACGATCCCGCAGGGGATCACCTCGCGCTCGTCGGTCGGGACGGCGCGAATCCGTCCGTCCGCATCCGCGACGAGCTCGTTCCGGACGACCTCGATCGCCTCCACGCGCCCGTCGCCGAGGATCGCCACCGGCGAGACGCAGAAGCGCAGGCGCAGCGTCTTCGGCTTGCCGGTGGGCGGGATCCCTGCCACCTCGCGAAGCAGCTCGACATTGCGTCGCGCGAGCGCCGTGTCGCTCTCGAGCGCAGCAGCGCTGGCGGGGTCGAGCTCGAGATCGGCGGGGTCGACGATCAGGTCGGCGCCCTCCAGTTCGGTCAGCTCCTGCAGCTCGGGCGTCGTGAACGCCGCCTGGGCCGGTCCGCGCCGCCCGAGCATCAGGATCTCCTCGATCCCCGAGCCGGCGATCGCGGCGATCGCCTCGTCGGTCGTGTCTGTCGGCGCGAGCTCCTCGGCGGTCAGGGCGAGCATCCGCGCGACGTCGACGGCGACGTTCCCGTTGCCCACGACGACGGCGCGCTCCGAGGAGAGATCGAACGGGATCCCCTGGAAGTCCGGATGGCCGTTGTACCACGCGACGAAGGCCGTCGCCGGCCACGAGCCCGGCAGGTCCTCTCCGGGGATGCCCATGCGCCGGTCGGCCTGAGCCCCGAACGCGTAGACGACAGCGTCGTAGAGCTCCGCCAGTTCGTCGTGGGAGACGTCGCGTCCTACCTCGACATTGCCGAAGAACCGGAACCCTTCGCGCTGCGCGGTCCGCTCGAACGCCTTCGAAACGGACTTGATCTTCGGGTGATCGGGCGCGACGCCGAGCCGAACGAGCCCCCACGGCGTCGGCAGGCGCTCGAACATGTCGACCTCCACAGAAGGATCCTCGTTCCCGAGCAGCGCCCCCGCGGCGTAGAAGCCTGCGGGGCCCGAGCCGACGACGGCGACGCGCAGTGCCATGCGTCGATCCTAGCCCGTGGGTTGTGACAAAGTGTCACAAGGTCGGGCGGCGTCGTAGGGCTGACTCGGGTGGAACTCGGGCGTCCGGCTGAAGCCGGACACCGGGCGGGTCACCCGCGGTATCACGTCGAACCCCGTGGCCCAGCGTACACCGGGACACCTCCGTCGCCACCCGGACGCCGGTTGGAGACGACTCCGTTAGTGGGAGCAGCCGGAGCCGCAGCCGCCGGCGTGGGCGTCGGGAGCGCTGTCGCCCTCGGCGCCGTCTTCCACCTGGAAGGAATGGCCGCAACCGCACGAGGAGGCGGCGTTCGGATTGTCGATCTTGAACCCCGACTCCTGCAGGCCCGTGAGGAAGTCGATCGTCGCACCCTGGAGGTACGGGACGCTGAACGGGTCGACGACGACGTTCACGCCCTCGAGCACGAGCTCGTGATCACCCTCGGCGGCCTGGGTGTCGAACCCGAGACCGTACTGGAACCCGGAGCAGCCGCCTCCCTGGATCGCGACCCGCAACACCATCGTGTCACCGTCCGGCTCCTCGGACATGAGCTCGCGGATCTTCGCCGCAGCGACCGGCGTGATCGCGAGCAGTACCTCTGTCGGACGCTCCTGGATCTCCATCTCTGTGATCGTAGCCTAAGAGGCCGGCGTGTCCACCCCCGAAGGGGGAGTTTGTAACACGCGTTTCGCGATGTTCAGGAGGATCGCACATGCTTTCGTGCAGCTCGGAGCGAGGTGCTAGGTTTCGTTCGAAGGGCTCCCCGACCCGAGGACCCGCATGCTTTCGGACTGGCTCCCGTTTCTGATCTACGCGTTCTTCGCGGCGGCGATTCCCGCCTCGATGATCGCGGGCTCGTTCCTGTTCGCAACCCGGCCGACATCGCGCACGAAACAGCGGATGATCCCCTTCGAGTCCGGCGTCTCCGCCGGCCCGCCGGCCCAGGATCGGCGCTTCACCGTCAGCTTCTACCTCACGGCGATGCTGTTCATCCTGTTCGACATCGAGATCGTCTTCCTGTACCCGCTCGCGATCCAGCTCGACGCGCTCGGCTGGTTCGGCCTGATCGAGTTCCTGACCTTCATCGGGATCCTCCTGGTTGCATATGTCTACGTCTGGCGGAAAGGGGCGCTCGAATGGCACTAGCCCGCAAACTGCCCCTCATCAGCGACCGGCCGCTCGCGAACGCGGGCCTCAACTCCGAGCGGGTCTTGATGCCGAACAAGGGGCCAGGTGTGTTCGAGGACGAGGTCGACGGCCTCGAGGACGCCCTCGGGATCACCACCGTCGAGAAGGCGATCGCGTGGGCGCAGGCAGGCTCGATGTGGCCGGACACCTTCGGGCTCGCCTGCTGCGCGATCGAGATGATGTCGATCGTCTCCTCCCGCTACGACATCTCACGTTTCGGGATGGAGCGGTTCAGTTCATCGCCACGTCAGGCCGACCTGCTCATCGTCTCCGGCCGCGTCGTGCACAAGATGGCGGCACCACTGCGGCAGGTCTACGACCAGATGCTCGAGCCGAAATGGGTGATCGCGATGGGCGCCTGTGCAAGCTCGGGCGGGATGTTCAACAACTACACGGTGCTGCAGGGGGTGGACAAGATCGTTCCCGTCGACATCCACGTGCCGGGCTGTCCGCCGCGGCCCGAGGCCTTGATGGAGGGCATCGTCCGCCTGCACGAGAAGATCAAGGCCGGCGTTCCACCCGCGTACCAGATCCGCGGCGTCGCGCAATGACCATGTCGTACGAGGGAGTACCGGGGCTGGTCGAGACGGTCGAGGCGCACGGCGAGACGACGCTCGTCGTCGACCCCGCGCGAATCGTCGAATCGTGCACACACCTGCGGGACGGGCTCGGGTTCAACTTCCTGTCCGATGTCACGCCGACCGACTACCTCGGCTGGGGTGAGCTGCCCGTCTCCGGCTACCTGGGGACGACCGCGGGTCGCGACCTCAACGCCCCCGGCACCCAGGGCCTCGGGCGCGTCCCCGACCCGAAGCCGAAGCGCTTCGCCGTCAACTACCACCTCCTCCGCCTGACGGACGAACCGGTTCGCGTTCGCGTTCAGGCGTGGCTCGACGACGGCGAGGAGATCGACAGCGTCACGGCCGTCTGGCCGACAGCCGACTGGTTCGAGCGCGAGGCCTGGGACATGATGGGAATCCGGTTCCGGGGCCATCCGAATCTCGTCCGGATCCTGATGGAGGACGACTGGGAAGGCCACCCGCTGCGCAAGGACTATCCGATCGGCGGCGAGCCGGTGCGGTTCTCGGGGGAGGAATAGGAACGTGTCGGTGATCGAGCGGGCGACGAGCGTGTACGACGGGTCGCGGATCCCGAGCCCGATCCCGACAGTGCTCGGGGTCGATCCGGCCAAGCACGCCCTCGACGACATCCTCACCGTCAACTTCGGGCCGAACCATCCCTCGACGCACGGCGTCCTTCGTCTCGTCGTCGATCTCGACGGGGAGCACATCGCCGGGATCTCGGCCGTGATCGGCTACCTCCACACGGGGTTCGAGAAGACGATGGAGCACAAGACGTGGTGGAAGTGCATCACGTACCCCGAGCGCATCGACTACGTCTCCTTCCAGGCCAACGAGCTCGCATTCGTGCTCGCGATCGAGAAGCTCCTCGAGATCGACGTGCCGCAGAAAGCCACGTGGATGCGTATGTGCCTGGCGGAGATGACACGCATCCACTCCCATCTCGTCTGGCTCGGCACGTCCGCGCTCGAGCTCGGTGCGATCTCGATGTTCTGGTACACGTTCGACGACCGCGACGCGACGCTCGACCTCTTCGAAATGGTGTGCGGCACGCGGATGCACACGCGCTACTTCCAGGCCGGCGGCCTCGCCGAGGACATCCCCGAAGGGTTCTACGAGCAGGCGCGCGAGTGGTGCAAGAAGATGCCGAAGGCGATCGACGAGTACGAGGCGATCCTGAACCGCAACGCGATCTGGCTGAAGCGCACGAAGGGAATCGGCCTGCTCTCCGCCGACGACGCGATCGCACTCGGCCAGTCCGGCCCGATCCTTCGCGCGTCCGGAGTCAACTGGGACCTCCGCAAGAACATGCCCTACCTCGCGTACGACGAGGTCGCCTTCGACGTGCCGGTCTTCCCGGAGGGCGACGTCTACGCCCGCTATCGCGTGCACATCGACGAGATGCGCGAGTCGGTCCGGATCGTGTCGCAGTGCCTCGACCGGCTCGAGGAAATGCGCGGGACGCCATGGATCGCCGACGACCGCAAGGTCGTGCTGCCGCCGCGCGAGGAGCTCCACACGTCGATGGAATCACTCATCCACCACTTCAAGATCGTCACCGAGGGATACATCGTTCCCGAGGGCGAGATCTACTCGTGCGTCGAGTCGCCGCGCGGTGAGTTCGGCGTCTACGTGGTGTCGGACGGCGGGCCGAAGCCGTGGCGGGTCAAGTTCCGGGCGCCGAGCTTTGTCGCGCTACAGGCCACGGCAACGTGCATGACGGACGCTGCGATCGCCGACATGATCGCCATCGTCGGCTCGCTGGACGGCGTCATGGGTGAGGTCGACCGGTGAGCGCGATCTACGGCGAGATCCAGAAGATGCGCAAGACGTACCCGGAAGCCCTGTCGGCGGTGATGCCGGCGCTGCAGCTCGCTCAGGAGCGGAACGGCGGCTGGCTCGACGAGCAGTCGTTCCGCGACGTCGCTGACGCCCTCGATCTGACGCCTGCGTACTGCCTCTCGATCGCGTCGTTCTACGACATGTTCCGGCTCGAGCCGGTCGGCGAGCACGTGGTCGAGGTGTGCACGAACATTTCCTGCGGGCTCAAAGGCGCACAGCAGGTGGTCGAGGCGTTCGAGCGCGAGCTGGGCCTTCGCGCCGGCGAGACGACGGACGAGTTCACCCTCCGAGCCGTGGAGTGCCTCGGCGGCTGCGGGTGGGCGACTGTCGTCGCGGTCGACAACCGCCACCGGCTGCACGTGCAAGCGGACGACGTACCACGCATCGCCGCCGAGTTGCGCGGCCAGCAATGGGAGGAGCCGGGTGGCGACGACGCCTGAGATCGTCTTCGCCGGCACGAACGGCGGCGCGCTGACGGAGATCACCGACTACGAGGCGGTCGGCGGCTTCAAGGCGCTCGCGAAGGCACGGACGCTCGAGCCCGACGCGGTGATCGAGGAGCTCAACGCGTCGAACCTGCGCGGCCGAGGCGGGGCATTCTTCCCGACGGGCCGCAAGTGGAGCTTCGTCCCCAAGCCGGACCAACTCGACAAGCCGCACTACCTCGTGATCAACGCGGACGAGTCCGAGCCGGGAACGTTCAAGGATCGCGAGATCATGCTGCGCGTACCCTTCCGCTTCCTCGAAGGGGCGCTGATCGCAGCCCACGCGATCCAGTCGACCCACGTCTTCATCTACATCCGTGGCGAGTACGAGGCCGAGTACGACGTCCTCGTCTCGGCGCTCCAGCAGATGCGGGCCAGGAAGCTGCTCGGTGACGTGACGATCGTCCTTCACCGCGGCGCGGGCGCGTACATCTGTGGCGAGGAGACGGCGCTCCTCGAATCGCTCGAGGGCAAGCGCGGCCAGCCGCGGACGAAACCGCCCTTCCCGGCGATCGCCGGCCTCTACGCCTCGCCGACCGCGGTCAACAACGTCGAGTCGATCACCTCTGCGACGTCGGTGATGGAGATCGGCGGGGCCGAGTACGCCAAGATCGGCGCGCCGGAGAGCTCGACCGGCACACGCGTCTTCTCGCTGTCGGGGAACGTCGTCAACGGCGGCAACTACGAGCTGCCGCACGGCTTCCCGCTCAAGGACTTGATCTACGACCTCGGCGGTGGGATCGAGGGAGGTCGCACACTCAAGGCGGTGATCCCGGGGGGATCCTCGACGGTGATCCTGACGGCCGACGAGGCCAACCGCGTCACGCTCGACTTCGACTCTCTCGTCGGAGCGGGGTCCGCGATCGGCTCGGCTGCGGTCATCGCGATCGACGACCGCTGCTGCATGGTGCAGCTCGCCGTGCGGGTCTCGCAGTTCTACCAGCACGAGTCGTGCGGGAAATGCACACCGTGCCGGGTCGGGACGAAGTGGCTGACGGAGATCCTCCAGAAGATCGAGGACGGGCGCGGCACCCAGGCGGACATGGACCTGCTCGTCTCGGTGGCGGAGCGCATCAACGGCAAGTGCCTGTGCCCGCTCGGGGACTCGGACGCAATCGCCGTGATGAGCTACTTCGACAAGTTTCGGGACGAGTTCCAGGCGCATATCGACGAGGGCGGCTGCCCGTTCCACGGCTCGTCGTCGCTCGATCAGCTGCTCGCGCCCGTAGCGATGCACGTGCACGACCTGGCGCCGGTGCACGCATGAGCGATCTCGTCAAGGTGATGATCGACGACCGCGAGGTCGCGGTGCCCAAGGGCACCGGCCTGGTCGAGACCGCCGCCGCGGCAGGGATCGAGATCCCCGTCTTCTGTTACGAGCCGCGCCTCGGCCCGCCGGTCGGGGCGTGCCGCATGTGTCTCGTCGAGGTCGAAGGGTTGCCGAAACTCCAGGCGGGGTGCTCCCTCACGGCGCAGGACGGCATGGTCGTCAAGACTGCCGCCTCGTCAGAGAAGGCCGCCGAGGGGCAGAGCGCGACGCTCGAGTTCATCCTCGTCAACCACCCTCTCGACTGTCCGGTCTGCGACAAGGGCGGGGAGTGCCCGCTGCAGGACCTCACATTCCGGTACGGCCCCGGCAACACGCGCATGACGTTCTCGAAGATCACGCTCGAGAAGCCGATCCCGGTCTCTCCGTTGATCGCGCTCGACCGAGAGCGGTGCATCCTCTGCTATCGCTGCACGCGATTTTCTTCGGACGTCGCCGAGGACAACCAGC
This sequence comes from uncultured Thermoleophilia bacterium, assembly GCA_963721955.1. Classification (GTDB taxonomy): domain Bacteria; phylum Actinomycetota; class Thermoleophilia; order Gaiellales; family Gaiellaceae; genus Gaiella. Next base: position 752,866 of record CAVRKG010000005.1, read on the forward strand.
TCGTGGCGCGCAACCGCGGGTCGCACACCGAGATCACCACGTTCGAGAGCGACCCGTACCGCGCACCGTTCTCGGGCAACGTGATCGAGCTCTGTCCGGTCGGCGCACTCACCTCGACGCAGTATCGGTTCGAAGCACGCCCGTGGGACATCCAGAACGTCCCGACCGTCTGCGGACTGTGTCCCGTCGGCTGCAACGTGAATGCAACGGTGCGGGAGGGAAAGGTCAAGCGCATCCTCTCCCGCAACCATCCGGAGGTCGACGGCGGCTGGATCTGCGACAAGGGACGGTTCACCTATCCGCATCTGAACGCGGACGATCGCATCACCGAACCGCTCGTCCGCGGTGAGGAAGGCCTCGAGCCCGTCAGCTGGGACGTCGCGCTCGACCGCGCAGAGAGCCTGCTCCGAGACGCCGGCACCCGTACCGTCACCGCGCTCTCCGGATCCGAGACCGTCGAGCAGGCCTACGCACTCGCCCGACTCCTACGACGAGGTCTCGGTGCACACGCCGCCGTGCTGCCCGAGTCGACCTCGGACGCGCTCGACGCCTTCCGGCTCCCACTCTCCGCGATCGCCGACGCCGAGATCGTCGTCATCGTCGGAGACGACTCCGTCACGCAGCGCGCCCCCATCGTCGGGCTCTGGCTCAAGGCGGCCCGGCGGAACGGCGCGGAGATCGTGCGCTACGGCCCGACGGGCACCGTGCCGCACGCGCCCGGAGGCGCCGCAGCAGCACTCCACGCACTCGCGAGCGGCCGCAGCAGCCTCGGCAAGAGACTGCGCGCGTCCGAGCGGGCGATCCTCGTCTGGTCGGGCAGCGGCGGAGGCGGAGGCGCCCGGCTCGCCGAGGCCGCGCACGCGCTCGGCTTCGACGACAAGCCCGGCTGCGGCGCGTTCCATCTGCCCGCGACGCCGAACGGCCGCGGCGTTGCGACGGCCTGGGCAGCCGCCGCCGACGAGGACGACGTGAACCCGGAGCCGATCGGGCTCCTGATCGTGTCCGGAGACGATGCGGCCGCCGACCCGGCCGTGCGTGCGCTCGCCGAGCGCGCCGAGACCGTGATCGCGATCACGATGTTCCACGGTCTCGCGGTCGGATGGGCGGACCTCGTCCTGCCGGCGACGAGCGCACTCGAGCGCGACGGGACGCTCCTCAACCTCGAGGGGCGGCTACAGCGACTCCGCCGTGCGGTCATCGCCCCGGTTCCCGACGAGCTGGCATGGATCGCGCGGCTCGCCGAGCGCTTCCAGGTCGACGTTTCGCCTCATGCCGTCGTCGTGTTCGACGAGCTCTCCGCTCTCGCGTTCGGCGGCGTCGACGGGTCCGAGCTGAACGCCGCTGCCGGGCTCCCGAAGCGGGCACCGTACGTGGCCCCCGCACCGGCACCCGAGGCGCAGCCGGCCGTAGAGGCGAACGGCAGCGAGCTCCGCCTCATTCGCTACCGGCCCCTCTTCTCGGGCCCGTTCGTCGAGCGCGTCGACGAACTTGACTTCCAGCGGCCGCCCGCGGAACTCGAGCTTTCAGCGGGCGATGCCGCGAGACGGGCGATCTCGTCGGGCGACACGGTCGTCGTGCGATCGAACGGCACGTCGGTGAAGCTCCGCGCGCGCGTCAACCGCCGCCTCGCAGAGGGCGTCGCGCGGGTATCCGACGAGCACGGCGGCGACCTGCACCCGCTCGTCGAGGTCGTGAAGGCGTGAGCGTCCCCAATCTCCTCCTCGCGTCGGGCTCGAACGGCGAGCCCTGGTGGATCGCCGTCATCAAGGCGGCCATCATCATCAACCTCGTCCTCGGCACGTTCGCGTACCTCACGCTCGCCGAGCGCAAGGTGATGGGTCGCATGCAGCTGCGATACGGACCGAACCGCGTCGGCCCCTACGGCCTGCTGCAGCCGATCGCCGACCTGGTCAAGCTGATCCGCAAGGAAAGCTTCTTCCCGGCCGCCGCGATCGACGTGCTCTACATCCTCTCGCCGTTTCTCGCCGCCTTCACCGCACTGACGACGTTCTCCGTCATCCCCTTCGGCCCGGGTTGGACGATCGCGGGCTACCAGGTGAACGGCTACGTCGTCGATCTTCCGATCGCGCTGCTCCTGATCTTCGCGATCGGCGGGATCGGCACGTACGGCTTCATCCTCGGCGGCTGGGCGTCCGACTCGAAGTACGCGCTCCTCGGCGCCATGCGCACCTGCGCCCAGCTCGTGTCCTATGAGGTCTCGCTCGCCCTCAGTGTGCTCGGCGTGATCCTGATGGCGCGCTCGCTCTCGCTCGTCGACATCGTGCAGGCCCAGGCGAACGACATGTGGTACGTCATCCCGCAGTTCGTCGGCTTCGTCGTCTTCCTGATCGCCGGCACGGCCGAGACGGCGCGGGCGCCGTTCGACCTTCCCGAGGCGGAGCAGGAGCTCGTCGCGGGCTACCACACCGAGTACGGGGGCATGCGGTTCGGCCTCTTCTCGATGTCGGAGTACATCAACCTGATCACGCTCACAGCGCTCTGCGTGACGCTCTTCCTCGGCGGCTGGCACGGCCCCCTGCTGCCGGGGCCGATCTGGTTCCTGATCAAGCTCTTCCTCCTCCTCTTCGTCTTCATCTGGGTGCGCACGACCGTGCCGCGACTGCGCTACGACCAGTTGATGCGTTTCGGCTGGAAGGTGCTGCTGCCGGTTGCGACCCTCAACGCCGTCGTCACCGCGATCCTGGTGGTGGCGTTCTAGTGCGACGTCCCGCGACCCATGGAACGGCGTCGTCGCGAGAGGGCGCACTCGCCTGTCGTTGCACAGCGACCCCTGCGCGCGCGATCCCGATCGGACGTACGGAGGTGGACGCGTGAGCCCGCAGCCGTTCGGAACCCTCAAGGGATTCGGCGTCACCTTCCGCCAGATCTTCCGCAAGCCGATCACGGAGCAGTACCCCGAGTTCAAGCGGGCCGTGTACCCACGCTTCCGCGGCCGGCACATGCTCCACCGCCACGAGAACGGCCTCGAGAAGTGCGTCGGGTGCTCACTGTGCGCCGCCGCGTGCCCGTCGGACTGCATCCGCGTCGTCGCGGCCGAGAACACGCCCGACAACCGTGTTTCCGCGGGAGAGCGCTACGCGCGTATCTACGAGATCAACCTGAGCCGCTGCATCTTCTGCGGCTACTGCGAGCTCGCGTGCCCGTTCGACGCGATCACGCTCGGCAACCAGTTCGAGTTCTCCGAGTACTCGCGCGACGACCTGATCTACACGAAGGACATGCTGCTGACCGAGCCGATCAAGCGTGTTCCCGTGCAGGATGCGGATCTCTTCGACACGCCGATCCCCGCCTACAAGACCTCTTCCTGATGGGCAACTTTCTGGTCTGGGTGATCTGGTTCGCCGCGGCGCTCGCGTGCATCTCGACCGGGCTCGCGGTGGTCAGCTTCACGAACCCGTTCTACTCGGCACTCGCATTGATCGGGAACCTCGCCTCGCTCGCCGCGCTCTTCCTCCTCGCGTCCGCGGAGTTCGTCGCCGCGGCGCAGATCCTCGTGTACGCCGGTGCAGTGATGGTGATGTTCCTCTTCGTGATCGCCTACCTCGGAGGGCGCGCCGATGCGCCCTGGGCCGGAGGACCACGCTGGCTGCAGCTCGGGTCGTTCATCGTCGGCGCCGCGCTGCTGATCGAGGTCATCGTCGCGCTGGCGACGAAGGCGAGCGGCGACCTCGCGGATGCGAAGGAGATCTCCCGTTCGTTCGGGAGTCCTGCCGAGATCGGCCAGCTGTTCCTCACGGATCACCTGCTCGCGTTCGAGATCACCTCGATCGTGCTCCTGATCGCCGCCGTCGGCGGTGTCGTGCTCGGCATGAAGTCGTCTGCGGAGGACGACGACTGATGCTCGGGCCCGGCACGAGCTGGTACATCGCTGTCGCCGCAGTCCTCTTCGGCATCGGCACGACCGGGGTGATCCTCCGCCGCAGTCCGCTGATCGTCCTGCTCTCCCTCGAGATCATGCTCAACGCCTCGAACCTGGCGTTCGTCGGATTCTCACGCCACTTCGGCGCGCTCGACGGGCAGATCTTCGCGATCGCGGTGATGGCGGTGGCCGCCGCCGAGGTGTGCGTCGGCCTCGGTCTGATCGTCGCGTTCACGCGGCGCCGACTCGCGCTCGACGTCGACGCCTTGACGGAGTTGCGCGGATGATCGCCGGCGCGTGGCTCTGCCTGCTCGCACCCCTTGCCGGGGCGCTGCTGATCACGCTCGCCGGCACGCGGATCACGCGCTCTGCCGCCGCGTGGATCTCGACCGGTTCGGTGTTCGTCGGATTCGCGGGAGCGCTCGTCGCGTTGTTCGGCGTGATCGGCGAGAGCGCTTCCGAGCGTTCGCACCTCTCGACGGCGTATACGTGGTTCGGCGCGGGAAGCTTCAGCGTTCCGCTCGAGATCCTGGTCGACCCGGTCTCGCTGACGATGATGCTGATCATCACGGGGGTCGGCGGTCTGATCGTCTGGTACTCGGCCGGATACATGAGCGGCGAGGACGAGGAGCGCCGCTACTTCGCGTACATGGCGTTCTTCGTCTTCGCGATGCTCATGCTCGTGATGGGCGGCAACCTGCTGCTGCTGCTCGTCGGCTGGGGACTCGTCGGGCTCGCCTCCTACCTCTTGATCGGCTTCTACCACGACCGTCCCGAGGCGGTCGCGGCCGCGAAGAAGGCGTTCATCATGAACGCGATCGGCGATGCCACGATGGCGCTCGGGTTCTTCCTGCTGATCGCAAAGACGGGTTCGTTGGGATTCGCAGCCTCGTTCGACGCAGCCGAGAGCGGTGCGCTGTCGTCGAGCACGCTGAACCTCGTCGCCCTCGGGCTCCTCGGTGGGGCGATCGCAAAGTCGGCGCAGCTGCCACTGCACACGTGGCTGCCGGACGCCATGGAAGGACCGACCCCGGTCTCCGCCCTCATTCACGCGGCGACGATGGTCACCGCGGGTGTGTACCTGATCGTCCGCACCCACGCGATCTTCGAGGCTGCGCCCAATGTGCAGCACCTGTCGGCCGTACTCGGTGGTGTGACGATCGTCGTAGCCGGCGTGATCGCACTCGTGCAATGGGACATCAAGCGCGTGATCGCCTATTCGACGATGTCGCAGATCGGCTACATGTTCCTGGCCGCGGGCCTCGGTGCCTACGGCTACGCGATGTTCCACCTGATGACGCACGCCTTCTTCAAGGCGCTGCTGTTCCTCTCGGCCGGAGTCATCATCCATCACCTCGCCGGAGAGCAGGACATCCGCAAGATGGGCGGCCTTCGGGCCATGATGCCGCTGACGCATGCCGCGTTCCTCGTCGGAGCGCTCGCGCTCGCCGGCATTCCGCCGTTGTCCGGCTTCTGGTCGAAGGACGGCGTCATCTCCTCCGCGCTCGCGGATGGAGGGGTTCTCGGTTACACACTGTTCGTCCTCGGACTTCTCGGCGCGCTGCTCACGGGCGCGTATACGTTCAGGCTCTACTTCCTCGTCTTCCACGGGCCGCCGTCCGAGCTCGTCCTTGCCCATGCCGAGGGCACCGGATCGGGTCACGCCCACGGCGCAGGCGACGCGCACGGCCACCGGGAGGGACCGTTGTCGATGCTGCTTCCGGTCGGCGTGCTGACCGTGCTGGCGGCGATCGGGGGCCTCATCGTCGTACCCGGGCTGTGGGAGCCGCTCCTCCACTGGATCGACCACACCGCGGAGCCCGTCGTGAAGCAGTCGGTGGCGCAGGACTACGCCACGAGCGCTCTCGCCGTCGCCCTCGCCGCAGTCGGCATCTGGCTGGCACGGAGGGCCTTCGTCGCCGGACGCGAGCTCGTCGCCGCGGGCACCGTCCGTAGGACGCTCGAGCACAAGTTCTACTTCGACGAACTCTACGACGCCGTGTTCTCGAAGCCCTCGCAGGTGATCGCAACTCGCCTTCGCGACGAGCTCGAAGGTCCGGTCATCCAGGGTTCGCTCGGCGAGATCGGAACGGGTGTGCGCGACATCGGCGGTGGCGCTGCGCGCCTGCAGAGCGGACTCCTGCGCTCCTATGCGCTCGTCATCGCAGGCTCGGTCGCGGTGCTCGTCGTCATCTTCGTGGCGGTGCGCTGATGCTGACGACCCTCCTCATCGCGCTCCCTCTGGTCGGCGCTCTCGTCGTCTGGGCAGCTCCACTGCCCCGTGACGTGACCGCCCTGGTCGCCGTTCTCGTCGCCGTGACCGAGGTCGTCCTGTGGATCGTGACCGCCGTGGGCTTCGACTTCGCCTCCCCTGTGCTCCAGGACTCCTCCCAGCGCGCGTGGTTCGGCGACCTCGGTGTCACCTACCACGTCGGCCTGTACGGCTTCACGCTCTGGCTCGTCGGCTTGACGATCGTCGTCGGAGCGGCCGCGATCGGCTTCGGTGCCTGGGTCGGTCGCGATCGGGCCAGGGCGTACTTCGGCCTCATGCTCTTCCTCGTCGGCGCAGTCGTCGGCGTCTTCGCGTCCCAGGATCTCCTCGTCTTCTACGTCTTCTTCGAGGCGATGCTGATCCCGATCTACGTGCTCGTCGGTGTCTGGGGCGGCCCGAACCGCATCGCCGCCACGGTGACGTTCGTGATCTACACGATGGCGGGGTCGCTCCTGATGCTCGCGTCGATCGTGGTGTTCGGACTGTCCCAGGGAACGTTCGACCTGATCGAGTCGGGGACGAGCGGCAACAACTGGGTCTTCCTGGGCTTCCTCGTCGCCTTCGCCGTCAAGGCGCCGCTCCTCCCGTTCCACGGGTGGCTGAGGACGGCGTACACCGAAGCACCGCCGGAGGTCGCCGCGCTGTTGTCCGGTGTCGTCTCCAAGGCCGCGGTCTACGGTCTCATCTGGATCGTCATCCGCCACTTCCCGGGCCCGACCGACTCCTGGCGCACCGTTGTGCTCGTGCTCGCCGCGGCCGGCCTCGTCTACGGCTCGCTGCTGGCATTTCGCCAGCCGGACGTCCGCGGTGTCGTCGCGTACTCGTCCATGGCCCAGATGAGCCTGATCGTCCTCGGCATCTTCGCTGCGAACGACCTCGGCATCACGGGTGCCGTTCTCCATTCCGTCAGCCATGGCCTCGTCTCGGCAGCGATGTTCCTGCTCGCAGCGATGCTGATCCACCGCACCGGGACCGACCGCTTCGACGCGCTGGGAGGGCTCGCGAAGGGACGACCCGCCTTTGCAACGGTGGTGATGGTCGTTGGCATGTTGACCCTCGCCGTCCCGGGGTCGGTGAATTTCGCCGGCGAGTTCTCGATCCTGGCGGGCGTCTTCACCCAGGGTTGGGGCTACGCAGCCGTGGGGGCAGCGGCGATCGTGCTCGCCGCCATGTACACGCTCCGACTGATCTCGGCCGTGCTCCACCGCGACCGCGGCGACGCGGTCCGGCAAGAGTCGCTCGATCTCCGCTTCGGTGAGTTGGCACTCGTCGTCCCGCTCGTCGCCATCCTCCTCGCGCTCTCCGCCTGGCCGTCCGCGATCAGCGACCACTCGTTCCCGAGCGCTCCTCCCGTCTCGTCCGAGGTCACGCCGTGATCGTCGCCGCGATCGCCACCCCGAAGGTCGACTGGCTCGCGCTCTCACCCGTGCTGGCCCTGCTCGTAGCCGCGTCGATCTGCCTGCTCGGCTCGGTTCTCGTCCCGGAGGCCGGCAGGCGGCTCTTCTCCGTCGCGATCGCCGGAGGCGGTTTCGTCGTCTCGGGAGCGCTCGCGATCGCCGTCTTCGATCATTCTCCCGAACAGCAGCTCCTGATCGCCGAGTCGATGACCCGCGACCGCCTCGCCGCGTTGACGCAGGTTCTCGTCGCGGGATTCGGCGTCGCCGCCGTGCTCGTCTCGTGGGGCGATAGGCGGCGCGACCACGTCGGGGAGTACTACGCGCTTCTCGCCGCCGCGGGTGGAGGTATGGCGTTCTTCGTCTCTGCCGGGAACCTGATGACGCTCTTCCTCGGGTTGGAGTGGTTCTCGATCGCTCTCTACATCCTCGTCGCGCTCGACACGCATCGGAAGCAGTCGCTCGAAGCGGGATTGAAGTACCTCATCGTCGGAAGTTTCGGATCTTCCATCTTGCTCTTCGGCTGTGCGCTCACCTATGGCGCGACCGGGGAACTCGGCTTCAACGCCATCCGAGATGCTACGGGCGCCGACAACCCTCTCTTCGTGGCGGGTATGGCGATGATCCTCGCCGGACTCGCGTTCAAGGCCTCGGCCGCGCCCTTCCACATGTGGACACCCGACGTCTACGAGGGCGCTCCGACGCCGGTGACCGGATTCATGTCGGCGGCGACGAAGGCGGTGGCGCTCGTCGTCACTCTCCGCGTGCTCGTCACGGCGTTCCCGGAGCAGGCCGAGATCTGGTCGGTCGCCGTCGCCGCCATCGCGGTTGCCTCGCTCGTGATCGGCAACCTCGCCGCGCTCGCTCAGAAGAGCGTCAAGCGACTGCTCGCGTACTCGTCCGTCTCGCAGGCCGGGTTCATGCTGATCGCGGTGGCGGCGAACAACGAGCTCGGCGGGAAGGCGTTGCTCTACTACCTGATTCCGTATGGCGCGGCCTCGATCGGCGCGTTCGCGATCGTCGCAGCGCGCGAGCGCGAGCTCGGCCGCGAGGTGACTCTCACGACGCTGGAAGGATGGGGGTGGGAGCGCCCGGCATACGGCGCGGCACTCTGGATCTTCATGCTCGGCTTCGCCGGCTTCCCGCTCACGGGCGGGATGATCGGCAAGTTCTACGTGTTCAGCGCCGCGTACGAGGCCGGGTGGTGGTGGCTCATCGTGATCGGTGTCGTCGCGACCGCCGTCAGCATCTACTACTACCTCGCAGTCGTGCGGTCGATGTACATGCGGCCCACCTCCGCCCGAGCGGATCTCGTCGTCGCGGGCGGTTCTCCGCCTCGCGACCTCGCCCTCGATCTCGCAATCGCGGCGTCGGTCATCGTCACCGTCGGTTCGTTCTTCCTCGTCCAGCCGCTGATCGACCAGGTTGCCAAGGCCGCGCTCGCGCTCCCCTTCTAGGGGCGGGGCCGTTCGCCGCCTCCAGTAATCTGGCTCCGTGGCTGGATCGATCACCTGGCTCGGACACGCGGCGTTCCGGTTCGACACGCCGTCGGGTGATCGGATCTACGTCGATCCATTTCTGACCGGAAACCCCTCGTGCCCCGTACCGGAGCTCCAGCCGGAGCGGGTCGACGCGATCCTCGTCACTCACGGTCACGTCGATCATGTCGGCGACACCGTGCAGCTTGCTCGTGCATTCGCGTGCCCGGTCATCGCCCAGGTCGAACTCCGCGGCCACCTGGGCGCGGAGATCGGGAACGAACTGTCCCAGTCGCTGAACAAGGGAGGCGGCGTCGAGCTTCTCGGCTCACGAGTGACACTCACACATGCCAACCATTCCTCGTCGTACGGCGATGCCTACGCCGGTGAGTCGTGCGGCTTCGTGATCGAGACCGCGGGCATGCCGACCCTGTACTTCGCGGGGGATACGAACGCGTTCGGGGACATGGCGCTGATCGGCCGCATCTACGCACCCGACGTCGCGATCCTCCCGATCGGCGATCACTTCACGATGGGACCGCGCGAGGCTGCCGTTGCGGCGGAGCTCGTGGGCGCGGCCCGGGTGATGCCGAGCCACTACGGGACCTTCGCCCTGCTGACCGGCACGCCCGAGGCACTCCGTGCCCTCCTGCCGCCTGACGTCGAGCTCGTCGCGCCGGCACCCGGCGAGACGGTTCCACTGTGACCGGCCGCGAGCGGTGGTTCGGAGCGACCGGGCGCAAGGTGCCGGAGCTCGCCCTCGCGGGCACGATCGACGTGACCGGAGCGCTCGAGCTCCGCGACGTTCGGGACGTCTCGGCGCTCCGCGCCGCTCACGAGGACGGCGTTCCGGTCGTCGTCCACGCGAGCTCGATCGAGGAGATCACGGCCGCCCTTGCGCGACCCGAGGTCGCGTGCGTGCTCGTGGAGGACGAGAGACTCCTCCAGGTCGATCTCGCGGACCTCACCTATGGATGAGAACGCCCCCCTCGTAGCGACGTACTCGATCTGCGCCTGCGATCTCGATGCGGGCCAGTGGGGTGTCGCCACGCAGTCGAAGTTCCTCGCCGTCGGCTCGGTCGTGCCGTGGGCGGCGCCAGGCATCGGCGCGATCGCAACCCAGGCGTATGCGAACCCGCGTTACGGGCCCGAAGGACTCGATCTGCTCCGCAGCGGCTGCTCCGCCGAGGAGGTCGTGCGCCGGCTGACGGACGCCGACGAGGGTCGCGCCGAGCGGCAGCTCGGCGTCGTCGACGCAAGCGGACGAGGTGCGACCTTCACGGGATCGAACACCCTCGACTGGGCCGGCGGAAGCGCGGGCGAGGGGTACGCGGCACAGGGGAACATCCTCGTCTCGGAGGCAACGGTCACCGCGCTCGTCGACACGTTCGTCGCCTCCACCGGACGCGCGCTCGCCGAACGACTCCTCGATTGCCTCGCAGCGGCGCAGACTGCGGGAGGCGACAGCCGCGGCCAGCAGTCGGCCGCCTTGCTCGTCGTCGAGCGTGACGGCGGCTATGCGGGCCTTTCCGACACACTCGTCGATCTCAGAGTCGACGACCACGAACGACCCGTCGACGAACTGCAGCGTCTCTATCGGTTGCACCGGGCGCTGTTCGGAAAGACCCCGCGCGAGGACTGGCTCCCCGTGGACGAGGGGTTGCGGGCGGAGATCGACGAGCGTCTGTCGTTCCTCGGCCATTCCACGCTCGAGGACTGGGCAGCGGTCGAGAACCTCGAGGAGCGCGTCGACGGCGGCGATGAGATAGACCCCGTCGTTCTCGCTGCGCTGCGGGAGGCGACATGACGGAGCGCTACCGCGTGATGCGGCTCGACGAGGTCGAGGGATATGCCGACGATGGCCGTCCCCGCTGGCACATGGTCCGAGCAATGCTCGGCATCGAGTCGTTCGGCATCAACGCGTGGCGCGCGACCGAGGCGGGACAGACGATCATCGGTGAGCACGACGAGCTCGGGGCCGGAGCCGGAAAGCACGAGGAGCTGTACTTCGTCGTGTCGGGCCGCGCAACGTTCTCGGTCGACGGCGAGCTCGTCGCCGCTCCGGCGGGGTCGCTCGTCTACGTCAAGGATCCCGCTGCGCGGCGAAGCGCGGTAGCGGATGAGGCCGCAACGACGATTCTGGTCATCGGCGCCCGACCCGGAGCCGCGTTCATCGTGTCGCCGTGGGAGCGATCGGCGGAGGCGCTGCGCTTCTGGATGACCGAGGAGTGGGACAGCGCCATCGACGTTCTCCAAGGACAGCTCGGCGACGATCCGGACAACGCGAACCTCGTGTACAACCTCGCGTGTGCCGAGAGCCGAGCGGGGTATCGCGACGCAGCGCTCACGCATCTCGAGCGTGCCGTCGAGCTGGAGCCGAACTTCGCCGCTCTCGCCCAGGACGACGGCGATCTGGCCGCGCTCCGGGACGATGATCGCTTTCCGACCACGTCGAGCTGACGCTAACCGTCGCCGGGGAGCCGGATTCCTGCGGCGAGGTCGCGGAACGCCGGAACGGGATCGTGCTCGGGTCGTGCGACGAGCAACACGGCCGAGTGCTCCGGCCCGGCGAGTGCCGAGACGAAGAGCTCCAGCCCGACGGCGAGCGCGAACGCCTTGTGCGCGAGCGGGCCGCCGAAGGGAACCAGTTCCTCGGATCGCGCACGGCCCGCGATCACGTCGCCGTGGGTGACGGCACCCATCGACACGTCCGCGACGATTGGCTCCGCGACGCTTGACGGGATCCCGATTGCGAGCGGGTTCGTGCCCGTGAGCGGCTCGCCGCCCGACGGGGCGGGCAGCCGCCGAGGAGAGGTTGCCGTGAGGAGCGCGACGTAGCCGCCGGCCGCGAGAAGGCGGACCCAGTACCCGAGCGCTCCGGTGGGGAAGCAGCGTGAGGCGACGACGAGGCGGGCGGTATCGACACCCGTCGCGAGCACGTCGTCGCAGATGGCCGCCAGGGTCAGGTAGCCGAGCGCGCCGTTTCCGTCCCAGCGCTCGATGCCGCCACTGGAGCCGTGCTTGACCGGCCGAGCCCGAGCGTCGAACGTCTGGGTCTCGAGCCATGGGATCCGCGAAAAGCCGTGACCGGGCTTGCCGCGCCGCTCGGCGTCGGCGAAGTGGCCGAGCAGCACCGCGGCGTCAGCGTCGGCGAGTCCGAGGGCCTGGAGCCGTCCGAGCGCCTCTTCCGGAGTCATGGCGACACCCTACTGGGCCGCTTTACGCACGTTTTACGTAGCGCGTGCGTCTTCCACACACGTTCCGAAGACACTCGACCGGTACGCAATCTCAGGAGGAGTCACACATGCGCAAGGCCTTCATCATCGCAATCGGCGCTACCGCCGCACTCGTGGCCGCCGCCGTCGCCGCCGCCGCGTTCACCGCGGTCGGCATCAACCCGACCACGGCCACGCTGACGACCGAGACCGCTTCGGCGAAGCTCCGCACGTGCACCGGCGAGGACGGCGCCTCGTTCGCCGTCACGAGCGGTCGCTATGTCGGCAAGGCCGACTTCTCGAACCCCGCCACCGACCTGGACGGAGCGCTCACGATATCGGCGCGGACGACGCTCGATACGACCGCGGCGAACGCGAACCACGACATCGGCTACGTCGAAGGGTGGTTCCGCGTCCGGGACGACGACTCTCGCATGACCGGCAGGTTCTGGGGAACGCTCGACAAGAGCAACAAGCTCACGGGCTTCCTCGTCGGCACATCCCGTGGTCACTATGCGAAGGTCGTCGGAACGCTGAACGGGACGTTCGATCCTGCCAAGGGCTTCACGAGCCCCGCCACCGTCGGCTCCGCCGGCGCGTCGGGCGCCCTCGCTGTCGTCGCCGGCCGGGTCTGCAAGAATCCGAAGTCGACGCCGCGACCCAAGCGGCTCTCGATCAAGGGGACGCTGGCCCTCGACGGCACGAAGGTGTCGGTGACACGCAACGACCGCTTCACCGCCACCTGCATCGACTCGGCCTCGCCGCCGCTCTCCACCGGATTCGCCAACGGCGACACGGTGGAGATGAAGTGTGAGAACACCGGCGACGGTTGGATCGTCACGTCTCTGAAGAAGGTCCAGGACAATGGTCCGAAACCGAAGCGGTTGTCGATCGAGGGCAAGCTGTCGATCGGCACGGGGAATCCCGTCACCGTCTCGGTGACCCGTAGCAACCGCTTCACGGCGACCTGCACCGTCGACGCGACCTCTCCCTCCCTCGGTGGCTTCGCGAACGAGGACAAGGTCGAGATGAAGTGCGAGAACACCGGTAGCGGCTGGCTGCTCCGGGGCTTGAAGAAGGACAGGTAGACAGCTACCGCCTGCAGCTCACCCAGTGACGCATCGCGAGAGGGCGCCCCCGGGCGCCCTCTCGCCTTTGCGAGCTCTGCCTACGAGAGGACGGTGAGCGCCTTGCGGATCGAACCGCGGCGCGTCTGCTGGATCCGTTCGGCGAGCGCGACGATCGCTGTCGTTGCCTCTGCCTCGGGCGCCGTCTCCAGAATCGGCGTTCCGGCGTCGGCGGCCTCGCGCAGAGCCGGGTCGAGCGGAACACTGCCGAGCAACGGCACCCCGATCTCGTCGGCGAGCCGCTGGCCGCCTCCCGATCCGAAGAGCTCTTGGCCCGTGCCGACGAGATACGACATGTTCTCGACGACGCCCACGATGCGCATGCCCACCTTCTCGGCCATTCCGGCCGCGCGCACCGCGACCTGCTGTGCTGCGGGCTGAGGGGTCGTCACGATCACGACCTCGGCTCGGGGAAGCAGCTGACCCAGCGAGATTGCGACATCGCCGGTACCGGGTGGCATGTCGACGACGAGGGTATCGAGGTCGCCCCAGTACACATCGGAGAGAAACTGCTCGAGCGCCCGGTGCAGCATCGGGCCGCGCCACATCACCGGTGCGTTGTCGTCGAGGAAGAATCCGATCGACATCAGCTTCAGGTCGCCGCGGACGGGTGGCACGATCATCGTGTCGACGACCACGGGTCGCTGCTGCACGCCGAGCATATGAGGGATCGAGTGGCCGTACACGTCCGCGTCGAGCACTCCGACCTTCTCGCCCCGGGCGGCAAAAGCCGCGGCGAGATTCGCCGTCAACGTCGACTTCCCGACCCCTCCCTTCCCGGATGCGATCGCGAGCACACGCGTGTTGGGATCGAGGGAGATCGCCTTCTCGGGCCGTCCGCCCCGCAGACGCGACGACAGCGCCGCTTTCTCGTCCGCACTCATGACGTCGAAATGGAGCTGCACGGAGGTAACCCCCTCAACTCCACCGACGAACCGCTGCACCTGATCCTCGAACGAGGAGCGCATCGGGCAGCCGGCCACCGTGAGGGCGATCGTCACCGCCACGTCTCCGTTCTCCTGCACGACGACATCGCGCACCATGTCCAGCTCCGTGACCGGCTTGTGGAGCTCCGGGTCGATGACCGACTCGAGCGCCAGGAGGATCGCGTCACGGCTTGGCGTCATTCCGGGTGAGCGTAGCAACGACCGCCCGCGCAACCAGATGCCGAGTCCGGCCGTCCGTAGTTGGCCGCAACCACCTCGAGGGAGTTCCCGCGGTTCCCGGCGCTCGACCCGGATGCTCCGGGCACGACGCGAGTCGGATACTCGGCCTGTCAAGTCAATACCGGGAGGTGGAGCATGAACACACGAAGAATTCTCGAGATCGGCGGGCTCGTCGCCGGTGCGCTGATGGTCGCCATCGGTGTCGTCGCGCTCGTGATGGGCGTGAACGCACGAAGCACGGTCAGCAAGGAACTGAAGGCCGAGGTCATCGTCGGCTCGCCCGACATGAACCCGACCGACATCGCCGCGGCGACGAAGGAGGCCGGTCTGACCGGTGTCGTCATCCCGACGTGCGACGTCGCCGGCAAGAGCATCACGAACGGCAGTGACGCGCGCTGCTTCGCTCAGTACTTGCGAATCCATGCGCTCGAAAGCTCGGGCGGCCTGACGTATGCGCAGATGGGCCGCTTCCTCCTCGCGTCGGATCCGACCGATCCGGCAGGAACGAGTGACACGGCCGCCGCGTTGAAGGACGAGAAGGGCGCTCCGGTCTCCAACGGTACGCGTAACACGTGGGTGACCGCAACGGCGCTCGGAACGGCGCTCAACGTCAGCTACATGGCCGAGCAGATCGCGCTCTTCGGCGTCGTCGTCGGGATCGCACTCCTCCTTGCCGGGATCGGCTTCATGGTGTTGGCGATCGCCGTGCTCGGCGGTGCGCGCGTCGAAGAGAAGGTCAAGCAGGGCGCGAGAGCGGCAACTCCCGCCACCGGCTGAGAACCATCACGGGGCCGGAGCAGGTTGCTCCGACCTCCCGGAGCAGACGAGAGGGGCGGCGGGAGCCGCCCCTCTCACGTTCGCGTGGGCTCGAGGGCCGAGGCGAGGCGCTCGCAGAGCTCGGGGCCGGCCGCAGCGACCACGCGGGAGCGGCCCTCCAGGTCGAGGGGTGCGGCTGCAAACGGCGGATCCTCGAACAGCTCGATCGCATAACCACGCTCGCGCACGAGCAGCTGGGCGGCTGCGATGTCGATCGACCGCGCCGGCTTGAGGGAGCAGACGGCATCGACACGTCCGGCGGCGAGATGGCACAGAGACAGGGCCAGGGAGCCCATGACCCGTAGCCGCTCCGCGGTCCCGACGAGCGAGGGGGCGTTCTCGGCGATGTAGGCGGTGGTCGTGGCCTCGAAGGACAGGATCTCGATCGGATCCTTTGGTGCAGGTCCTTCGAGAGGGCGACCGTCGAGGCGGGCGCCGCCGCCCCGCTCCGCCGACCACTCCTCACGGGCACCGAAGTCGTAGACGTACCCGAACGTCACGTCGCCCATCGCCGGGCCGTCCGCGACTGCGAGCGAGAGTGAGAAGTACGGGATTCCCCGCTTGGCGTTCACCGACCCGTCGATCGGATCGACGACGACGCGGACGGGGCCCCCGGCACCGAAGACCCTCTCTCCGAGCTCCTCCGAGACGAGGACGAAATCTGCTTCGAGCGCTGCGAGCCGTGCGACGACCACGTCTTCCGCCGCGGCGTCGATCGCGGTGGTGTCATCGCCGCCTTCTCCGCGCCGGAGTACCGGCTCCCGCTCGAGTCGTGTCGGCAGCTGCGCGAGGACGCGCTCGATGTCCGCGACACAGTCGCGACAGAGGCTGAGCCAGTCGACCGTCATACGGGGTGGAAGAGCAGGCCGCTCGTGAGCTTGGGGTAGAAGTACGTCGTCTTCTGCGGCATCACGTCGCCCTGGCGGGCACGTTCGAAGACATCCTCGATCCTCGTCGCTCGCAGCAGGAACGCCCCGTCGAATTCGCCCGAGTCGACGCGGGCGACTGCTTCTTCGAGATCGGCCGCGTACCCGAGGTCGTCATGGCCGACGAGGCGATCGACGAGCTCGACGTCGAGCTCTCCAAGCTCCCCGATGACCGGGAACGTGACGCCCTTGCGGTACCCGACCGCGTGCGCGCGATCGTACGGAAGGCTCGGGAGGCGCGCCACCGCCGCGGCCGGCGCGGTCGAGTCGCCGACGCTCACAGGCGGTAAGGCATCCGGGTGGCCCCGGAACAGGCGGTGAGTGGGAAAGATCTCGAGGCCGGGATCGGACGTCGAAACGAGCACGACCATCATCCGCGCGCTCTCAGGCGTGCCTTCGTGGGCCGCATAGGCAAGTGCCGTCTCGTACCGGTGGTGGCCGTCGGCGATCAGGAGCTGGCGGTCGGCGAACGCCGCCGCGACGTCGTCTCCGGGGACGCGCCAGAGCCGCGTTCCCTCGGCCGCAATGTCCGGCTCGTGATCCGGCACCGCGACGGGCGGCTCCCCGTCGTAGAGGAGGAAGATGGGCTCGAGCTGGGCACGGGCCGCGCGCAACAACCGCAGGCGGCTCTCCTTCGGGCCGGCGTGCGTTCTCTCGTGGGGGAGGACGACGCGCTTCTCGTACGGCTCGACGCGCAGCGAGGCCACGAGCCCGTCGCGCGTGCGCGCGGTCCCATCCGGCCCGACGTAGTCCTGCCTGAGTGCCCAGACTGCCGCCGCCTCGTCGCGGACGAGGACACCTTCCGCGAGCCAGGAGCGGAAGAGCCGCCCCGCCTCCTCCTCCGAATCGTTCAGCGTCAGGTGCACGACGTTGTGCGGGTCGATCGCGCGAAACGCGTCCCGCTGTGCCGGTGTCAGGACGTCGTACGGAGGCGCCGTGACCTGCGGGCCGGGGTGGGCGTAGCGAATCGCGCGAAAAGGAGCGACATCGGCCACGACTCGAGCGTACAGCAGCTCGCCCGGAGCCTAGACTCCAGGCGTGACGACGATTGCCGAGCTCGCGGAGGACCGGACCGTCGAAGGCGTGTATGCGGTCGGCCGCAAGGAGCGCCGGCGGACGAAGGCGGGCGCCCCCTACCTCGCGCTCGAGCTCGTCGATGCGAGCGGGCGGATCGAGGCGCGCATCTGGGATGACGTCGAGCTCCTCGACGGCCGCTTCGGGGAAGGAGACGCTGTCCGGGTCCTCGGGCGCGTCGAGCGATTCGGCGGCAGGCTCCAGGTCCAGGTGCGCGCTGTCGAATCGGCACCGGAGACCGATCCCGGCGACCTGACGCCCACCATGCGGCGTGATGCCGACGAGCTCGACGGCTTCCTCGACTTCCTCGCGGGCGAGATCACGCACCCCGGCCTTGGGGCCGTCGTGGCGGCCCTGTTCGCCGACGACGGCATCCGTGCCTCGCTGCGGGCACTGCCCGGCGGCGGGTGCGGACGGTCACCATGGCTACGCCGGTGGCCTCCTCGAGCACACCGTGGGCGTCGCCACGCTGTGCCGGGAGACCGCGCAGCTCCATCCCCGTCTTCGCCATGACCTCCTGGTCGCGGCCGCCCTCGTCCATGACGTCGGGCGCACCGTCGAACTGGGCCGCGGGCCGGCGTTCCGCCAGACCGAGGAAGGCCGCCTGCTCGGCCATGTCCACCTCGGGCTGCGGGTGATCGAGGAACGGGCGGCGAGCCTGGATGCCGACGTGCGGGCCGAGCTGCTCCATGCGGTGGCGGTACACCACGACCGGCAGGCGGCGCGGACGGCCGAGGCGGCGGTGCTGTACCACGCGAACCAGCTGGACGCGCAGGCCGCAACCCGTCCGGTCGGCGACGACTGAGCGGCAGGTCAGACGTTGAACCGGATGTTGAGCACGTCGCCGTCCTGCGACGACGTAGGTCTTGCCTTCGAGCCGTTGCGTCCCTCGCTTCGACGCCTCTGCATGCGAGCCGGCGTCGAGCAGGTCGTTCCAGCGGATCACCTCACAGCGGATGAAGCCGCGCGCGATGTCGGAGTGGATCGTCCCGCCGGCTTCGAGCGCGCTCTGGCCGTCGCGGAGCGTCCAGGCGCGCGTCTCCTTCTCGCCTGCGGTGAAGAACGTGATCAGACCGAGGGCGTCCTTGAGCCTGCGTACGACCTCGTCGAGGGCCGAGGCGCCGTCACGGAAGGTCGCGGCCTCGTCATCCGGAAGTTCCGCGAGTTCGGCCTCGAGCTTGCAATCGATGCCGGCGGCTCCGTTCACGATCGCGATGAGCGGCTTGGTGGTGAGCGGGTCGAGCTCGTCGGGGAGTTCGCCCGCCCACTCGGTGAGCGGGCTCCCGGACTCGAGATGCGCGAGGATCTCCCGCAACGTCTCCGCCTCCTTGCGGACGGTCGCATCACCCGATTTCGCCTGCTTCTCGACCCGCTCGAGCCGCTTTGCGACATGATCCGTATCGGCGACGAGCAGCTCGAGCTTCAACGTCTCGAGGTCGCTCTCGGGGTTGCCGCTGCCTGAGAACCCGTCGGCGACAGCGAGAAGCGCGTCAACCTGACGCAGCCCCCCGAGCAGCGCCGGGCCTGTGCCGGGGACGTCCTGCACACGCACGGCCGCGGGTGTGATCTTCTTGGCGCCGACGAGCGCGGCCAGCTGCTCGAGCCGCTCGTCGGCGATCGTGGCCATCCCGACGTTCGACTTGTCCGTCTGGGACGCATACGCGGTGATCTCGGCACCGGCCTTCGTGAGGGCGTTGAAGAGCGTCGTCTTGCCCGAGTTGGGAAGTCCGACGATGCCGACCTCGAGCGCCACGGCGGCGAAGGGTAGCGGGCGCACCACCGCCACCGAACGCACCACGTCGCTCGGTCGGCCCGGGAGGAGCGGTGCGACCTCTTCTACGCTTGTGACGATGTGTCACTAGGGCTCGGGTCGTGCTCGGGCCGGCGAGGCTGCGCGTGGCACGATCGCGCGGATGGTGCTCACGACGGACCCCGCCGGTGCGTACGCGAGATTCCCCGGCCGCGGGTGGTCGTGCTGTCGCGAGGCATGGCTTCCCGCGTAGCGGCCCGCGCCACGCGAGCGACACCTAGAGGCCGAAGCCGACCTTCGAATCGCGCGCGAAGCGCTTCATGTAGGCGACGTGCGAGAGGACGATCGCTGTACGCCCGTCGTCCGTGTCCAGCTGGTGCGTTCCCTGGGAGCCCGAGGCGAGGGCGTGCTCGAGCGCGTCGGCCCCTGCCGGTGAGACGTTGGCGGCAATGATCGGGCCGCCGACGAACGCGACCTCGATGCGGACGGAATCAGGTGAGTCGGGCAACGGCTACGACCTCCGTGAGAACGCCGTGGACGGCGTCGGGATGGACAAAAGCGACCTGCAGGCCGAACAGGCCCGGGCGTGGTGAGGTGTCGATCAACTCGGCGCCCGCGTCTGCGAGGTCGGAAAGGGCGGCCTCGACGTCGTCGACCTCGTAGGCGACGTGGTGCATTCCAGGACCTCGGCGACCGAGGAAGCGTCCTACTGGCGTATCCTCGCCGGTCGGTGTGACCAGCTCGATCCGGCTCGTGCCGACGAGCACCGACGCGGCCTCCACGCCCTGTTCGGTGAGAAACTGCCGGTGCTCGAGCGTGCCGCCGAACAGCCGGAGGTACGTCGCCACAGCCACGTCGAGATCGGCGACTGCGACACCGAGGTGATGAACGCCGTTGAACTGCACGGCGCCGATGGTACTTCCAAGCGTCTGTGCCGCGGCGGTTACAGCGCTTCGGTGTTCAGCGCGCGTACCGTGCCGACCGTCTCGGCCGAGCGGGACTCACGAGGCAAGTCGCCCATCATGGCCATGAACTCCTCGCGGTCGATCGTCTCCTTCTCGAGGAGCCCGGCGGCGAGGCGGTCGAGCGTGACACGGTGCTTGTTGAGGAGGCGGACGGCCTCTTCGTAGGCGTGGTCGGTGAGCCGGGCCTGCTCGCTGTCGCGCATTCGCTTCGTCTCCTCCGACAGCGCGTAGTTGTCGGCTCGCATCGTCCGTGACGGCGCGACGTCCGACATGCCGAACTCGAAGACCATCGACCGGGCGATCTGGGTGACTTTCTCGAGGTCGCTGGCGGCACCGTTGGTGACGCGGCCGAAGACGATCTCCTCCGCCGCTCGTCCCGCGAGTGCGACCTTCATCACGTCGATCAGCTCCTCTTTCGTGTGGAGGTAGCGATCTTCGACCGGGAGGTAGTAGGCCAGGCCGAGAGCATCGCCGCGGCCGACGATCGTCACCTTCTGCACCGGCATGACGTCACCCATCAGATACGCGACGAGCGCGTGGCCGGCCTCGTGGAACGCGAGGATCCGCTTCTCCTTCTCGGTGACGACGCGACGCTTCTGGAGCCCCGTGAGAACGCGTTCCATCGCACCCTCGAAATCCTCCTGCCTGATGTATTGCTGGTCCTGACGTGCGGCGAAGATTGCGGCTTCGTTCGCGATGTTCGCGAGGTCGGCGCCGGTCAGTCCCGCCGTGCGGCGGGCAAGGGCAGTTATGTCGACGTCGGCTCCGAGCGGCTTCGACCGCGTGTGGACGCGGAAGATCTCTTCGCGACCATGGAGGTCGGGCGGTGCAACGTTCACCTGACGGTCGAAGCGGCCCGGCCGCAGCAAGGCAGGGTCGAGATCCTGGAGGCGATTCGACGCGCCCATGATCACGACCTCGTCCGCACCACCGAAGCCGTCGAGCTCGACGAGCAACTGGTTCAGCGTCTGGTCGTGCTCACGGTTGTGGGCGCCACCCGAGCGTGCCGACCCGACCGCGTCGAGCTCGTCGATGAAGATGATCGCCGGTGCATTCCGGCGCGCCTCTTCGAAGAGCTTGCGGATCCGAGCCGCACCGAGGCCGGCGAACATCTCGACGAATGCGGAGGCGCTCGACGAGTAGAAGTTCGCACCGGACTCGTTCGCGGCGGCCTTGGCGAGGAGTGTCTTGCCGGTGCCGGGAGGTCCGTACAGGAGGATCCCCTTCGGAACGCGGGCGCCGAGCCGCTCGAACTTCTTGCGGTCGCGCAGGAACTCGACGACCTCCTTCAGCTCCTCCTTTGCCTCGTCGGCGCCGGCGACGTCGTCCCAGCCCACCGGGTCGGTCGTGTCGCGGTCGACCATGGCGGGCTTGACCTTCGGAACCAGCGACATCGTGCGAAGGAGCAGCCAGATGATGATCGCGAAGAAGACGATCGGCAGCCAGGTGATGAGAAAGCCGCCAATGTCGTCGACAGAATGGGGCCAGGTAACCACTCCTTTGCCTATCGGCACGACCCCTGTCGATCTGTAGCGCTAGACGCGGACGGCCACGATCGCCCGCCGCTCGGGGGTCACGTAGAGCTCGATCGCCGCCAACAAGCGGGTGCCCGAGCCAGGCATCACGGCGCGGATCCGCCACAGAGGGATCCCGGTGGAAGTCGTCGAGCACCGCCGTTCCTCCGGGCGCAAGGATGCCGACGACGGCATCCACGTCGTCCTTGGCGTCGTCTGCGTCGACGAAGAGCAGGTCGAAGGGCGCCTCGGGAGGAAGCAGGTTTCGCCAGGATCCAGTGCCGACCGTCACGTTCGCGTCGTTCGCGAACAGATGCGCAGCGACCGAGGCCAGCCGGGGGTCGAGCTCGGCGGTGAAGAAGGGCGTCTGCGGCGGCAGGGCGGAGACGATCCACGCGGCTCCGACGCCGACGCCGGTTCCGATCTCAGCCGCCCGGCGAACACCACGACGGGCCGCGAGCACGTGTAGCAGGGCGCCGTCCTCCTGCGCGCACGAGTGCCGAAACCCCTCGGCTCCGGCGATCGCGAGCGCTTGCTCGACGAGAGGTGGGGTCTGCATCGAGCAGGGCCCGTCAGCGACCTGCCGTCACTTCGTCGCTCGTCGTGAACCGGACTCCGGCCTCGCGCCACTGCGCCAGGCACGCAGCCGTGCGCGTCTCGTCGAGCCCACGCGAGGCATCCTCGACGAACGCCACCTGACGGCCACGACGGAGCAGGCCGACGATCGCGGCGTGGTCGCAGACATCCGTGGCGACGCCGAACACGATCACCTCGGAGGGATCGAGCGCCTCGAGGACCGCGTCCGCATTCGGACTCGTGAAGACGTCGAAGCTCTTCTTCAGGAGCAGGATCTCGGTGCGTCCGGCCACGAGCTCGCGTACGAGGCCCGGGGGGTACGCGACGTGCCCGAGTGGCAGCGGGTCGACCTGCTCCGTCTCGGGGATCTTCTGTGCGCCTCGCGTCCCACGCAGGCAGTGGGGCGGGTACGTGTTCGAGAAGTCAGGCGTCGGCGAGAGCTCGGGATCGTTCAGCTCGTGGTCGTCGGCCGATGCGACGTGCACGACGCGGTTGGCGCGCGCCCAGGCGACCAGACGCGCCATCGCAGGTATCGCCTCCGCCGCGCCGGGAACGCTGAGCTTCCCGTCGGGTAGCACGAAGTCGACCTGCGTGTCGACGTCCCAGAGAACCGCGTCAGCGGACATGCTCGAGTCGCGGGTTCGCCCGCAACCGACGACCGACCTTGGCGGACGGCTTCCCGTCCGTCAGCACGATGTCTGCCGTGAAGTCGTTCTCGCCGCGGATCAGGGACGATCCGACGCCGTAGGCGTCCACAGGAACGCCGCGCCGCTCGAACGCCTCGATCTTCTCGACCGAGAAACCGCCCGAGACGACGATGCGGACGTTCTCATGTCCCGCGTCGTCGAGCGCGCCGCGCACCTTGCGGACGAGACGCTCGTTGACGCCGCGCGGATCGAAGTCACCCATCTCATCCCACAGCGAACGATCGACGAGCTGGCCCGAGGTGTCGAGGCGGACGCCCCAGAGCCGGGGGCCGATCGCGTCCGCCACCGCCAGTGCGGTCGCGACCGAGTCGTTGGTGAAGTCGACGAGCACGGTGATGTGGAGGTCCGGATCGGCCCACTCGGAGAACTTCCTCGCCGCGAGGACGGTATCGCCGTCGTAGGCGGCGATGAGCGAGTGGGGCACGGTGCCGACGCCGCGTCCGCCCCACCACGACGCCTGTGCGTCGGACGTGACGCCGATCTCGCTCCCGAGCTTTACCCCGGCGACGTAGGCGGCGTACCCGTCGCCGGTCTGGACACGATGGTGATCGTGCCTCGCAGGCATGAAGATGATCGGCTTTCCATTCGCCGCGCGCAGAACGCGCTCGGTGTTCGTCGAAATCAGCGTGCGCCGAGCGAGCACCCCGAGGTAGACGGTCTCGAGGTGAGCGAAGAGCGTGTAGTCGCCCTCTATCGTCATCACGGTTTCCCACGGCTCGATCCGGTCACCGTCGCGGAGCGCCGTCACGTCGAGCGCACCCCAGTCGTGGGAGCAGAGCTTGAGAATCGCGATCGCCTCGTCCATCCCGCCGAGCATCGCGTTCTTCCGTTGGAAGACCTGCATCACGACCTGCGGGTGGTGACGGTCTGCGAGCAGCGCGGCGCGTGTGTGGTTGAAGTAGGCGTCGGTGTAGTAGCCCTCGCGCATTTTCTCCACCGGAAGATCGAAGACGCTCGGATCGAGCCGCTCCTCGCGGATCAGCGTGGGCTGGCTCACGCAGCCTCTTCTGCGGCGAGACAGGCCGCGAGCGCGGCCTCGGCGACGTCGAGTTGGGCCGAGGTCGGCTGCGCCGTGGAGAGCCGCACCTGGAGCTCGTGCCCCGGCCGCGCGAGCGCGCGGGAGACGGGGTGACCGGGGTTGCGGCCCATCCAGGAGAACACCTCGACCGCCGCGCCGATCGCGCCGACCGCTCCGATCGCCCTCGCGGCCGGACGCGAACGAGCGGGCGCGCGAGCGGCGATCGCGTTCGCCGCCGCGCTCGTCAGGAGCAGCGGACCGACGAGGTGGCCACCGCAGCGGTCGTGCTCCTTGGTGGCCGTCTCGCCGGACTCGTACGTCCCGATCGAGACATGCTCGGCGCCGTGATAGGAGGCGAGTTCGCCGCCTCGCAGGGCCAACGCCGACGGCGCGAGCGACGCGAAGGCCGCGATCGCTTCGCGCGTGGCAAGGCCGAGCCCGGAGCGGCGCGCGATGCCTGCGGCCGTCGCCCCCACGACGACGGCGGCCAGGACGCGCGGGCGTGCAAACGGGAAGCGTGCCTCCGGAAGCGCTCGCTTGACGGCGGGAATGACGGCGAATGCCTCGACGAGGTGGGCCGGCCCCCGGAGGAATGGTGTCTTCACTCTCGAGGCGAAGCCGAGCTTGGTCCCGGACGCGGCGCAGATCGAGCCGTCTCGCGACCGTACGGCAGCTCCCCACGACGTCGGG
Organism: uncultured Thermoleophilia bacterium; assembly: GCA_963721955.1. GTDB lineage: Bacteria > Actinomycetota > Thermoleophilia > Gaiellales > Gaiellaceae > Gaiella. Next base: position 777,434 of record CAVRKG010000005.1, read on the forward strand.
CCGTGCACCAGCACGCCGTTCGCAAGAGCCATGCCACCGAGCCGTAGCTTCTCCATGCAGGCAGGGTACCGTGGGGCGATGGACGCGAGCCCGATGCTCGACATGATCGCAGCCGCGGGGATCACCGAGGGAGCGACGCTCGTCGGGATCGGCGGCCACGGGGCGGCCGGCAAGACGACGCTCGCGCGGATGGTCACCGGGGCACAGATCGTGGCGACGGACGAGTTCTGGAACGGCGAGGGTTTCGACATCGACCGTCTAGCTGCCGAGGTCGTCTCGCCCCTGGCGAGGGGGGAGGCTGCGCACTTCTCGTCGTATGACTGGCAGACCCGCCGTCGACGCGGTTCGCGCGTCGTCGAGCCTGTGGGGGTCGTGATCGTCGAGGGAGTCTGCGCGCTCCATCGCAAGCTCCGAGACGCGTACGCGGTCCGCGTCTGGGTCGACGCACCGTACGACGTGCGGCTCGCGCGAGGTGTTGCCCGCGACGGAGAGGCCGCGCGCACGACCTGGGTCGACGTCTGGATGCCCTCGGAGGAGCGCTACGTCGAGCGTGACGACCCGGTCAGCTGCGCGCACCTCGTCATCGACGGCAGCAGGGACACTGACGGCGAGCCGCTAGCCGCGCATCCGGCGAGTTCTCTCAGTCGTACGCCTTGGTGCGCAGCGCCTCCTGCAGCGACGTTGCCGCCGGACCCCGCGCGATCTGCTGACCGTCGATCGCGACGACAGGCATCACCTCACGCACCGACGACGACGTGAAGGCCTCGTCCGCTCCGAGCAGCCGCGCCAGAGGGAAGGCGCCCTCCTCGACGGTGTACCCGACCGCGACGGCGAGATCGAGGAGGGCGGCGCGGGTGACGCCTGCGAGGATGCCGACATCGAGCGACGGTGTCACCAGAACGTCGCCTTCGCGCCACCAGATGTTCGTCACCGGCCCCTCGAGGACGATGCCGTCCCCGTCGACGAACACGGCGTCGTCGGCGCCGCGCGCCTTCGCCTCAGCCTCGGCCGCGATGCTGACGGCGTAGCTCGTCGACTTCGTCGCAGGCAGGAGCCATGGTTCAGAACGACGATGGTGCAGGAGCGAGACGAGCCGCTGACCCCGCTCGCGCGCCTCTTCGATCCACGCGGGGACGGCCGAGACGAGGGCGATCGCGCAATGCTGCCCACCGGGCGGCCCCGGTGTCCAGTAGAGCCGCAGCGCGGCGTCCGGCGAGCCGGCTGCGCCGAGCGCGAGCTGGACGAGGCGTTCGATCTCGGCCCGGTCGGGGGGCTCGAGCCCGATCCGCTCGGCCGACCGCGCGAGCCGCGCGAGGTGCTGCTCGATCGCGAACGGGCGGCCGGCATACACGCGCATCGTCTCGAACGCCGCGCGTCCCCGCGTGAATCCCTCGTCGTCCGCCCGGAGCACCGGATCGCGGGGATCGACGAGCCCGCGCCCGCTGACGGCGACCGCGAGAGGAGTGCTCGGGGCGCTCACCCCTTCACCACGCTCACCGGGCACCGACCACCGGCCGCGTTCGGGAACCCGGCGCTCCCGTTTCCCCGGCGATCCGGGAGTGCGCCGATCGCACGGAGCAACGGATCGGCCTTGACCCAGGACTCGGCGATCTCCGCCTGCGGATCGGAGTCCCAGACGACACCCCCACCGACCCAGAGATGAATGCGTCCGTCCGCGATTGCGAACGTCCGGATCGTCAGCGCCAGATCGAGGTCGCCGTTGCCGTAGACGCGGCCGAGCGCGCCCATCGAGGCGCCGCGCCCGACCGGCTCGAGGCGCGCGATCAGATCGACCGCAGCGATCTTCGGGGCACCCGTGATCGATCCGCCGGGGAACGTCGCCCGGAGTACCTCGGCCAGCCCGACGCCGTCGCGGAGGGTTCCCTCGACAGTCGAGACCATGTGCTCGACGCCGGCGAGCGTTCGCGTCGCCATCAGCTCGGGCCAGCGAACGCTTCCCGGCTCGCAGACGCGTGAGAGATCGTTGCGCTCGAGATCGACGATCATCACGTGCTCGGCAGCGTCCTTGGGCGAGCCGGCCAGCTCGGCGACTGCCCCCGCACCGATCGGACGGGTTCCCTTGATCGGGCACGTCCAGACCCGGCGGCCGCGCCGCGCCAGGAAGAGCTCAGGTGAGCCCGAGACGACCGCCCAGCCGTCACCCAGGTACGGCTCTGAATTGAGTGGGTTCAGGGCACCGAGGCGGGCGGCGATCGCGCCCGGCGCGCCCGCGAACGTCGCGGACAGGTGCTGCACGAGATTGACCTGATAGACGTCGCCGGCGGCGATCGCCGCGCGGACACGTTCGACCGCGGCGGCGTAGTCGTCCGCCGCCCAGGTGCGGAGCCAGGGACCGAATGTGAGCGTGTCGTCACGTCGAGTGTTGTCATGTTCGACAACATAGCCGTTCGGTCGGATGGAGCAGGCGGCGAGCGGCAGGGGGCAGGGCTCCGGCGGTGCCGGAGCGTGATCGCGTCGAATCGTGGCCGACAGCCCGTAGCCGAGATAGAGGTCGGCTACGAGCCCGTCTCCTCCGGGCGCGAAGAAGCCACGCTCGCGCAGCCAGGCCTCGATCTGCTCGAAGGCATCCCCCGGCTCGTGCAGCTCGATGGAATCACGGCCCGTCACGCCGCTCGCCGCCTCCTTCCTCGGAAGCATGGCGCGGACGAACCCCGTGGTCGTCGGAACGCTGGTTCCACGCTGTCGAGGGTATAGGCTCGGCTCCATGCAACTCGGCATGATCGGGCTGGGCCGCATGGGAGCGAACATCGTGCGGCGGCTGATGCGCGACGACCACACGTGCGTCGTCTACGACGTCGATCCCAACGCTGTCGCGGCCCTCGTCGCGGAAGGAGCGACCGGCGCGAGCTCGCTCGACGACTTCGTGGCGAAGCTCGACGTGCCCCGCCGCGCCTGGATCATGGTGCCGGCAGGTGCGATCACCGAGTCGACGCTCACCGACCTCGCGTCGCAGCTGAGCGCAGGCGATACCGTCATCGACGGCGGCAACAGCTACTACCGGGACGACATCCGACGCGGCGCCGAGCTCGCCGCGCGCGGCATTCGCTATCTCGACTGCGGCACGAGCGGCGGGGTGTTCGGGCTCGAGCGCGGATACTGCCTCATGATCGGTGGGCCCGACGACGCGTTCGCGGAGCTCGAGCCGATCTTCGCCTCGCTCGCCCCCGGCGTCGCAGCTGCCGAGCGGACGCCCGGGCGCGAAGGAGAGCCGGCGCCCGAGGAACACGGGTATCTCCACTGCGGGCCCACGGGTGCAGGTCACTTCGTCAAGATGGTGCACAACGGGATCGAGTACGGGATGATGGCCGCGGTCGCCGAAGGGCTGAACATCCTCCACCGCGCGGACGCCGGGCTCGAGCAACGCGATCTGGACGCCGAGACGGCGCCTCTCGATCATCCCGAGTTCTACGAGTACAGCCTGGATCTCCCGGCGATCACCGAGGTGTGGCGTCGTGGCAGTGTGGTCGAATCGTGGCTGCTCGACCTCACGGCGGCGGCCCTCCACGCGTCACCGGGGCTCGAGGATTTCGCAGGGCGGGTCTCGGACTCCGGCGAAGGTCGTTGGACGGCGATCGCCGCGATCGAAGAAGGAGTGCCTGCCGACGTGCTCACGGCGGCCCTGTACTCGCGCTACTCGTCTCGGGACGAAGGACTCTTCGCGAACCGGGTCCTGTCGGCGATGCGAAAGCAGTTCGGCGGCCACCACGAGAAGCCCGCCGCGTAGGCCCCGTCGCTCGGGCGGAGCCAGGTCAGGACGAGAACTCTCCGAGTTCGGCCGAGTTGAGCGCCTCACGGGCGGTTCCGAGGTCTGCCGGGTCTACGAGTACTTCCCGAGCCCCGCCGACGTTGGGCACGCCGTCCCAGCTGCCCGCGCCCATGTTCGTGATCCGGTGGGCACACCGAATTCCCTCGGCCCGCAGGAACGAGCACACGAGATCGGCAGCCACCTCGTTCGGGACGATCGTCACGCGAACAGGATCGCTCATCGGCTGCCCAGCGAGGTCGCCGCGGCTCGCAACGCGTGAACGCCGAGCTCGAGGTCGTCGATCGGGATCCGTTCGTCCGCCGAGTGGACGAGGCGCGCCGCGACCTCGCCGTCCATCGTCTTCTGGGGGAAGAAGCCATACGCGACCGTTCCGAATGCCTCGCGCATCCAGTGGGAGTCGGTGAACCCTGCACAGACGACAGGAACGAGGCGCGCACCGGGCTCGACCTCGCCGACCCAGTCCTCGAGGGCAGACCACAGAGGGGTCTCGAGCGGGGACCGCGTGCCGCCGTCCCGTTCGTACCACTCGAGCTCGTAGTCTCCGGGTCCGATCGCGGAGCGGACGAGCGGATCGACGTCCTCTGGAGTCATGCCGGGCGGCAGGCGGCAGTCGACGGTCGTGACGCACGTCGCCGGAATCACGTTGACCTGCTTCGAAGCCTCGACGAGCGTCGGGGCCAGCGTGAACGACAGGAGTGGCTCGATGATCTCGGCGGCGAGCGGATGCAGCGCCCGTGACCGGTCGACGGCGACGTCGAGAGGTGGAAGCTCGCCGAGCACTGCCTCGAGGAATTGCTCCACCTCCGGGATGTACGCCTTCGGTGGTTCGTACCGGCCGAGCGCCTCGATGATCGTGGCCGCCTTGACGAGCGCGTTGTCGGCGATCGCCGGGACCGAGGCGTGACCGCTGCGACCACGGACGTGGACGCGAAACGGTGCGCTCATCTTCTCGCCGACCCCGCAGAGGTAGAACGCGTTCCCCCCGAAGAGGCAGCGTTCGCCGCCGCCTTCGTTGAGTGAGTAGTCGGCTCTGACGAGCTCCGGACGCTCTTGCACGAGCCAGGAGAGTCCATAGTTGTCGTTCACCTCCTCGTCCGCCGTGAGCGCGAGAACGAGGTCGCCGGCCGGCCGAAACCCCTCCCGCCAGAGCGACGCGAACGCCACCGCGCTTGCCGCCACCTGGCTCTTCATGTCGAGCGCACCACGCCCCCAGATCTCGCCGTCGACGACGTCTCCCGACCACGGGTCGCGCGCCCACTCCTCTGGATCGGCGCGCACCGTATCCGTGTGCGCGAGGAGCGCCAGCGACGCGCCGTCACCGCCCGGTAGACGCGCCACGAGGTTGAGCCGCTCGGGCGTCCGGCCCACGAGCTCGCACGGGACTCCGCTGCTCTCCAGATACGAGCGCAACACCTCGGCGGCGATCGTCTCGTTCCCCGGTGGGTTGACGGTGTTCAGCCGGAGCAGCTCCTGCAGAAGCACAGTCGCCTCCTGCCTGAGTGTCGGCGCCTCGGCTCCCGCCGGTCTCTGGCCGCGTCCCACGCTAGTGGCGCCTAGGTCCCTTCGCAATCACGGTGAACGTCATCACGAAGAGCATAGTGAGCGGCGACCACGTGACGGGTCGTCCGCGTCACGCGTCTTCGGCGACTTCGCGCAATGCGCCGCTGTCGACGTCGTAGACGAAGCCGCGTACGCGGTCTCGGTGGAGCAGGAAGGGAGAATGCTTGACGCGGGCGATCGACTGCCGAACGTCGGCGTCGACGTCCGTGAACGACTCGATCGCAAACGACGGGGCCATCCCGGTTGCCTCCTGCAGCTCCGCACGAAATCCGTCGTCCGTGATCAGCTCGAGGCCACAGTCGGTGTGGTGGATGAGCGCAATCTCCTCGGTGCCGAGACGCCGCTGCGAGATCGCAAGCGAGCGAATCACATCGTCCGTGATCACACCGCCTGCATTTCGCAGAATGTGCGCCTGGCCGTCCTGAAGTCCGAGCGCCGCGAAGACGTCGAGCCGCGAATCCATGCAGGCGACGATCGCGAGCTGCAGCGAAGGACGCACGTCCAGATGCCCACGGTCGTAACGCGCGGTGAAGGCGGCGTTGTTCTGCAGCAGATCGTCGATTGCTCCCACCGTTGGACTTCTACAGGAGGATCAGGACGCCCGGCGCCGAGAGGCGATCGACCGTCGTACACTCACCAGGATGACCGACCTCTTCTCCGACGCTGCGTCGGCGCATCAGCGCCAGACCGCACCGCTGCCGCAGCGCATCCGACCACGGTCGCTCGACGAACTCATCGGTCAGCGACACGTCCTGGGCCAGGGTTCCGCCCTCCGCCTTGCGATCGAAGGCGATCGCCACCCCTCGATGATCCTCTACGGGCCGCCCGGCGTCGGCAAGACGACGCTCGCGCGCATCGTCGCGGAGACGACCGGGGCATCGTTCGAGGAACTGTCGGCGGTCTCGGCGCGCGTCGACGATGTCCGCGGCGTGCTGCAGCGCGCCCGCGACCGTCTCGGCGCCAACGGCACGCGGACGATCCTCTTTCTCGACGAGATCCATCGCTTCAACAAGGCGCAGCAGGATGCCTTGCTTCCCGGTGTCGAGTCGGGCCTCCTGACGCTCATCGGCGCGACAACCGAGAATCCGTATTTCGAGGTGAACGCCGCGCTTCTCTCCCGCTGTGCCGTGGTCGAACTCGAGCCGCTCTCCGACGAGGAGATCGTTGCGGTCGTCGCCCGCGGCGCGACCGAGCTCGGAGTCGACGTGTCTGCCGACGTCGTCGAGGCGATCGTGCGCAAGGCGGGTGGCGATGCCCGAAGCGCCCTTTCCACGCTCGAGCTGTCGTGGCAGACGGCGGGCGCCGAGGGCTCACCGCTCGAAGCGCGCCACGTCGCCGACGCGGCTCGCAAGCGCCCCCTTCGCTACGACCGCGCCGGCGACCAGCACTACGACATCGTCTCCGCCTTCATCAAGTCGATGCGAGGGAGCGATCCGGACGCCGCCGTCTACTACCTCGCGGCGATGCTCGAGGGCGGCGAGGATCCGCGCTTCATCGCGCGGCGAATGGTGATTCTCGCCTCGGAGGACGTCGGCAATGCCGATCCGCAGGCGCTGCTCGTGGCCGTGGCGGCAGCGCAGGCGCTCGAGCACGTCGGGCTGCCCGAGGCGCAGCTCAATCTGGCGCAGGCCGCGATCTACCTCGCGGGCGCGCCCAAGTCGAACGCCTCCGCGCGTGCGATCTGGGACGCGCGGAACGACGTACGCGAGCGCGGCATCGAGGCGCCGCCTGCCGCGCTGCGCGATGCGCACTACGCCGGAGCTCGCGCGCGCGGACACGGTGAGGGGTACGTCTCTCCTCATGACGACCCGAGCGGTGCACTGCCGAGCCACCTCCCCGACGGTCTCCAGGGCCGGACCTACTATGTTGCGTCCGAGAATGGAGAGGAGAGCGCCAACGGCGATCGGGACAGGTGATCAGGCACCCGACTTCGACCTCGAAGAGGCGTATGACCTGCCGCGCGTGAGGCTTCGCGACTTCCGGGGCAAGCGGAACGTCCTGCTCGTCTTTCACCCATTCGCGTTCACGGCGGTCTGCGCCGAGGAGGCGCTGGATCTCCAGGCCAACCTCGAGTCGTTTCACGACGCCGAGACCGACGTCCTCTTCGTCTCCTGCGACTCGTCGGCCGCCCGACAGGCGTGGAAGGAGGACATCGGCGCCACCTTCCCGTTCGTCTCCGACTTCTGGCGGCACGGTGAGGCCGCCCGCGCCTACGGCGTCTTCGACGAGGAGGTCGGGGCATCGCGCCGCGGAACGTTCCTGATCGACAAGAACGGCGTCGTCATCTGGTCGCTCGTGAAGGACGAGAAGAGGACCGAGATGGTTCCCGAGTCGCTCGGCGTACTCGACGCGAAACCATGACGGCGCGGTCGGCGCCGCGCCGGCTCCACGTCGAGACGTGGGGTGAGCCGGAGGCGCAGCGGGTCGTCTGCCTGCACGGCATCACAGGGCGCGGGTTGGGCTTCCACCGCCTCGCCGAGGCCTGGCTCGGGACGTACCACGTGCTCGCCCCCGACCTGCTCGGCCACGGCTCCTCTCCGTATGAACCGCCGTGGAGCACCGACGATCACCTCGACGCGCTCGTCGAGAGCCTCGGCCAACAGCCGGCGGCGTGGATCGGTCATTCCTTCGGAGCCCGACTCGCGTTCGAGCTCGCCGCGAGGAGACCCGAGCTCGTCGAGCGACTCGTCCTCCTCGACCCTGCGATGCTGCTCGATCCCGCCGTCGCCTTGCACGTCGCCGAGGAGTCGCGGCGGGACCGGTCGTATGCCTCGTTCGACGACGGCGTCGACCGGCGCTTCGAGGAGAGCGGCCTCCAACGAACGTCGCGCGAGTTCGTGGTCGAGGACCTCGAGGGGTTCCTGACCGCCGACCTGGACGGCCGCTGGCGCTACCGCTACAGCCAAGCGGCCGTCGTCGCGTCGTACGGCGTGATGGCGTCCGACCCGCCGCCGTTCGCCGCCGTGCGCATTCCGACCCTGCTCGTACGCGGAGAGGACTCATACGTCACCTACGATCACCTGCTCCCGGATCACAAAGCCGCCCTCGGCGACCTGCTCCAGGTCGTGACCGTGCCCGGGGGACACACGCTGCTGTGGGATGCCTACGAGGAAACGTCCGCGGCCATCGTCGCGTTCCTCGGCGACGGAACCCAGGCGTCCGGCTGAAGCCGGACACCGTGCGCGCACGGATCCGACGGCGCCGCGCCGGACCGAAGCCGGACACCGTGCGCACGGACCCGACGGCGCCGCGCCGGACCGAAGCCGCTCGGCGCTCCCGGCGAAAACGAACCCAAGCGTCCGGCCGAAGCCGGACACCGTGCGCACGGATCCGACGGCGCCGCGCCGGACCGAAGCCGTTCGGCGCTCCCGGTGAAATGGACACCTCGCGTCCGTGTGCGGGCCGTGTCCGGCTTCAGCCGGACGCGAGGGTCTCGACTAGACGACGTACTCGTCGGCGATCGCGAGGACGTCGTCCAGGATCGCGACACCCTCCTCCGCTTCCTCCCGGGTCACGGTCAGCGGCGGGACGACCATGATCACGTTCCAATGGGTCATGAGGTAGAGCCCGCGCTCGAGGGCCGCTTTGGCGAGTCGCGCCACCGGTGCGGCGGCCTCCCCTGCCGCGTTGTACGGGACGAGCATCTCGCGCGTCTCGCGGTTCTTGACGAGCTCGACCCCGTAGAAGCAACCCAGGCCACGGACCTCACCGATCGACGGGTGCTTCGCCTGTAGCCCCCGGAGTGCGTCGCCGAAGTAGTCGCCCATCGCCGCGGCGTTCTCGACGACGCCCTCCTCGCGAAACGCCTCGATCGACGCGATCGCAGAGGCGCACGCGAGTGGATGGCCTGCGTAGGTCAGCCCGCCGGGGAAGAACCGATCGCGCACCTGGTCGACGATCTCGCCACGTGCGATCATCGCGCCGAGGGGGACATAGCCGGAGTTGATGCCCTTCGCCACGCAGAGGATGTCGGGGACGACGTCCCAGTGCTCGCACGCGAACCACTTCCCGGTGCGACCGAAGCCGGCCATCACCTCGTCGAGGATGAGGAGAATCCCGTGCCTGTCGCAGACCTCGCGCACGCTCTGCAAGTAGCCGTCGGGCGGCACGATGACCCCGTTCGTGCCCGTCACCGTCTCGAGGATGATCGCGGCGACGGTGTGGGCGCCTTCGTACTCGAGGATCTCCTCGAGGTGCGGAGCACCGGTGCACACGGGGCACGGGTCGGGATGCCCGGCAGGGCACCGGTAGGTGTAGGGATCGAACGCGCGCACGATGCCGGCCATTCCCGGCTCGACCGCCCAGCGGCGCGGGTCACCCGTCAGCGAGACGGCGCCGTGTGTCGCGCCGTGATAGGAGCGATACCGCGCGATGATCTTGTGCCGTCCCGTGACCATGCGCGCGAGCTTGATCGCGTTCTCGTTCGCCTCGGCGCCGCCGTTCGTGAAGAACGAGACCGAGAGATCGCCCGGGGTGACGTCCGCCAGCATCCGTCCGAGCTGGGAGCGTGACTCGTTCGCCATCGGCGGCCCGATCGTGCAGAGCTTGTCGGCCTGATCCTTGATCGCCTGGATGATCTTCGGATGCTGATGGCCGATGTTGACGTTGACGAGCTGGGAGGCGAAGTCCAGGTAGCGCTTCCCGTCGTAGTCCCAGAAATGGCGACCCTCCGCGCCCGCCACCGGAATGGGGTTGATCGCGTTCTGCACCGACCACGAGTAGAGGACATGCTCCTTCGCGTCGGCAACGATCTGGACGCCGAGGTTCGGGTCGGTCTGAATCGTCGTCATCGGGACGCTCCTTCCGTAGTGCTTCCGCGTCGATCGTAGCGCGCTGGCGGGGAAGCGCTGCAGGCGAGGTGATGGGCGAACGCGAGGGTGGGATCCGCCCCCCAGCAGCCGGGCACCGGCCCCTTCCCCGTTGCACGTGCAGCGCCGCGCGGGATGCTCCTCACCGAAAGGGCACGCACGTCCCGCGACGGATCACGAGAGATCGAGCAGAGCCGGCGAGAGGCGACGAAGCTGGTCGACGCCGAAGGTGTCGGAGCCGCGGCCGACCGGCTGGATGCAGACGTGATCCGCCCCCGCCTCCAGGTGCTCGAGGACGCGGGCGCGAATCGCCTCCTCGTCCCCCCAGGCAACGAGAGCATCGACGAGCGCGTCGCTACCGCCGTCGGCGAGGTCGTCATCGCCGAAACCGAGCCAGCGCAGGTTGTCGGTGTAGTTCGGCAGGGTCAGGTACCAGGAGATCGCCTCGCGGGCCAGCCTGCGAGCCTCGGCGGGATCGTCTTCGAGCAGGACGAGCTGCTCGGTGGCGAGCAGCTTGTCGCGACCCAGGATCGCGCGCGCTCGGACGGTGTGCTCTACGGGAACGAGGTACGGGTGGGCCCCGTCGGCCATCTCCGCCGCCAGTTCGAGCATCGCGGGCCTCAGCGCACCGAGCACGCGCGGGAGGGGCTGATCGGGCCGCGGTCCGGTGTATCCGCCCTCGTCCATGGCCGCGAGGTACGCGCGCATCGTCGCGACCGGCTTGCCGTAGGTGTGGCCACGCGGGGTGACCTGACGGGGGTGGCTGACTCCGAGCCCCAGCACGAAGCGCCCGGGGAACGCTTCTGCGAGCGCGTTCGCACCCGCGGTCATCGCCATCGGATCGCGCACCCACACGTTTGCGATTCCGCTCGCGACGACGATCCGCTGCGTGGCGGCGAGCAGGAGCGCCCCGTGGCTGAGTGACTCCTTGCCGTTGTGCGCCTCGCTGTACCAGAGCGCCCGATAGCCGAGGTCTTCGACCTCGGCCACGACGTCGCGCTCGACGGCAGCCGGAGCCCACCCGAGGGCGCCGAGCCAGACCCCCACCTTGCCGATATCCGTCATCGGGTCATTCCTCCGGGATCACCGCTCGGGCGTCGCCGCGAGTGGCTCTGGTCGATCATTCGCTCACGAGTCTAGGGCGCGCCGTCCCCCTGGTCACGGAGGAACGCGAAGACCTCCGTGTGATCGCTCCCCGGTAGGCCGGCGTCGACGGCGTCCCACAGCGCTCGGACGGTGACGCCGATCTCGTGTGGCGTGTTCGCCGCGGCGGCAGCCTCGGCGAAGAGCCGAACGTCCTTCGCCATCAGCCGCGTGGCGAAACCCGAGTCGAACGTGCCCGTGAGCACCCGCCGGACGTACTTGTCCGCGGAAGCGTGGCTCCTCCCGGTCGAGACGTTGACGACATCGAGGATCGTCTCCAGCTCGAGCCCCTGCGCAAGCCCGAACAGCAGCGCCTCACCCGTGGCGGCGGTGGTGGTGGCGGAGAGGAAATTGTTGAGCAGCTTCAGCGCTTGCCCCTGACCAGAGCGGTTGCCGACGTGGAACACATGCTTCGCCATCGCCTCGAGCGCCTCCCGGTGCGCTTCGAGCACGTCGGCCGGCCCGGCCCACATCATCGCAATCGTCCCGTCCACCGCGCCGCTGCGGCCGCCGGACACCGGAGCGTCCACGTAGCCGAGGCCCACTGCCCTCGCCTCTGCAAAGGCCCGCTGGGCGTACTCGATGCCGATCGTGGAGACGTCGATGACCGTGTCCACGCTGCGGTCGTGCGCCCCGCCGAGCCCTGCGACGACATCGAGCACGTTCGAGCCGTCGGGCAGGCTGAGGAACACTGTCTCGGCCCTGGCGGCGAGGTCGGTCAACGAGGTCGCCGCCCTTGCGTGCTCGGGCGTGCGCTCCAGCGTGCCTGCGGCGTCGAACACGACGAGCTCGACACCCGAGCGGCTGAGGTTCGCCGCCATCGGCCCGCCCATGTTGCCGAGCCCGACGAAGCCGTACCTTCGGTTGGCGGTCACGACGCCTCGTCCGGCACGATCCCCTGCTCCTCCAGCACCTCCCTCGCCAGCCGGAACGCCTCCACACCCGCCGGAACGCCGCAGTAGATGGTCACCTGCAGCAGCACTTCCTTGAGCTCGTCGAGTGTGCAGCCGTTCCGCAGCGCGCCGCGGAAGTGGAGCTTGAACTCGTGGGGCCGATTGAGCGCGGACAGCATGCAGAGGTTGAGCATGCTCCGCGTCTTGCGTTCGAGCACACCGCGCGCCCACGTGCCACCCCAGCAATACTCGGTCACGAGCTCCTGGAACTCACGATTGAAGCTGTCGGCGCCGGAGATCATCCGATCGACGCGCTCGGCACCGAGGACGTCGCGCCTGACCGCCAACCCCGCGTCATAGCGTTCCTGAGACATGCACCCTCCCGTCGTCTGGTCCCTGTCGGGACACTCTACGAGGCGGCGTCGCCCCGCGCGCCGGGCGTTCGACCCGCTTCGAGGACACGATCGTCAGGGCAGACGGGCGCCGCGAAGGCGTGCGAACCACTGCGTCATGCCCGCTGCGGATACGCTCATGCTCGACAAGAGATGTGACCGCGCGGCTGCGCGCCGAGTGGTCACCCCCGGGCCACGTCCCGCAACGACGAAGGAGACGCGACATGTCTCACAGCAACGAGGTCGTCGAAGCGCTCGCCAAGATCTTCGACGCAGACACGGGCATCTACCAGCAGCGCGGGTTCCAGCGCCGGATCGGTTTCGGCAGCCGCCCGGCGCTCGTCCACATCGACCTCGCGAACGCGTGGACGCGGCCCGGCCATGCCTTCTCGTGTGACGGGATGGACGTGATCATCCCGGCCGTGCAGCGGCTCAACGAAGCCGGCCGGGCAAAGGGGATCCCCGTCGTCTACACCACGACCGCCTACACGAACACCGAGGGAAGAAACGGCGACACCGGGCTCTGGCGCTACAAGATCCCCGTCGAGCTGCTCCACATCGACGATCCTGCGGTGCAGATCGACGATCGCATCGCTCCGGCGAACGACGACCTCGTGATCGTGAAGAAGCGCGCGAGCGGGTTCCACGGCACGAACCTCACGAGCCACCTCAACTCCCACGGTGTCGACACGGTGATCCTCACCGGTGTGACGATGGCGGGCTGCGTGCGCCACACGTGCGAGGACGCGATCGCTGAGGGCTTCCGACCGATCGTGGTCAGGGACGCCGTCGGCGACCGCGTGCCCGGGGTCGTGGAGTGGAACCTGTTCGACATCGACGCCAAGTTCGGCGACGTCGAACCGCTCGAGCGCGTACTCGAGTATCTGGACGGGATTTCACCCTTCGAGAGCCGCGTCGACGTGCACGCAATTACTGCGTAGGGCTACGGACCGTCGGAAGCCTCGGTCGCCGGAGTGGCGAGCTGCGCGAACGCCTGCTCGAACACATCGTCGGCCTGTGCGCCGAGCACGATCAGGCGCCGGTCGAGCAGGAACGCCGGGATCGCGTTGATACCGAGGCGATGCGCATCGGAGCTCGATGCAGCAACCGCGTCCCCGTAGAAAGTCCCCTCGATCACGGCGTCCGCCCCGTCGAGGCCGAGCTCGACCGCGAGCGAGCGCAGCACGTCGTGGTCGCCGATGTCCAGCGCCTGCTCCCAATAGGCTTCCATGATCCGGTCGTGTGTCGCGGCGTGCCGGCCTTGCGCCCGCGCAAGCTCCGTGAGGCGCAAGGCCGTATGCGAGTTCGGCACAACCTCGGGTGGGGGGTTGTAGACGAGGCTCTCGCGCTCGAACGAGCGTTTGAGGTTGTCGTGAAAGGGCTCGCCGTAGCGACTGAGCAGATCGGCGCGCGGGATGCCCTCGCGCGGATACTCGGGATGCAGGTCGAAGGGCAGCCACTCGACGGCGGCGCCGAACCGGCGCGCGAGCCGCTCAGCCGTCCGCTGGCCGAGGCGGCAGAACGGTCAGATGTAGTCCGACCAGATCAGGATCTCGTGCGCGGCCATTCGGGTTCACCCTAGCGAGGTCGGCCGTCCCCCCTCGAGCGCGCCTCCGCAGACTTCACGAGCGCGGTGACGGTCTCGTTCACGGGCGCCTGTGAGCCCACTCGTCCGTGCGGCGCGCGGGATCGCACCGTTGATCACATCGATCTCCGTCCGTCGTCCCGCCGTCAGGTCGAGAAGCAGGGAAGGTCGTGCGTCCGGGATGGCACGGCCGAAGGCCCGCGCGTGCTCGAGCGGATCGTCGAACGGCAGCGCGACACGGAGGGCAAGCGCTACGTCGTACGCCTCGACCGCGCACCGGGACGCGACCCCCCAGGCATTCGGGTCCTCCATCACCTCCCCGATCGTGAGGTCGAGCAACGCGCACGTCGCGCTGAAGCACACGTTGCAGACGAGCTTCTCCCAGACGAGGACGTCCGCGTCGTCGTACGTCTTCACCCTGAAGCCACCAGCACGCCACACGTCGGCAACGCGCTCGAGGCGCGCTGTCACCGGTCCCTGTCGCTCGCCGAGACGGATGAGTTCCATCCCCTCGTGGTGGACGACTCCCGGGGCCTCGACGGACGCACCGAAGCCCCCTGCCACACCGACGATCACCCGATCGTTCCCGAGAGCGTCACTGCCGAAGACGTCCGCCGCAACCTCGACGCTACCGAGGCCGTTCTGGATCGGCAGCACGACCGTCTCACTTCCGAGGAGTGGCAGCGCGGCCCGGGACGCCTCACGGACATCCATCGCCTTCGTCGCGATGACGATCAGGTCGACCTCGCCGACGTCGGTCGGCCTCGTCGTCGCACTGACCTGCACCGTCCGCTCTCCGCTCGCGCCGGCGATGCTGAGGCCGTTCTCTCGAATCGCGGCGACATGCTCCTCCCATGCGTCCACCACCCAGACCTCGTTGCCGGCGCCTGCGAGCAGGCCGGCGTAGACCGAGCCCATCGCCCCGGCCCCGACGATCGCGATCCTCACCGGGACGAGACCCTGGGTTCGAGAGACGGTCGTCGAACCTTGCTCACCGGCGGCTGCTCCGATCGGATCGGGGACGGATCTCGTCTTGGCGCGGGTCGGAGGATACCGCCAGCATCGCCCGGGAAGACACGTGACCTCGAAGCCGCGGGCGGACCAGGAGCACCCTGAGTAGGCTCGAGGCGTGCGTCGCGTTCCGGCCGAAGGGTTTCTCGTCGCGACCGTGCTGCTCTGGAGTTTCAACTTCACGGCCTTCCGGTACGCCATCACGCACGGCTTCGCACCACTCGCGTATGCGCCACTGCGCTGGGGGATCGCGGGCGTCGCACTCGTCGCGCTGGCGAGCCTGCGAGGGCACCGCCTGCGCGTCAGCCGACGCGACCTCCGAATCATCGCCGCGGCATCCCTCGCCGGCATCACGCTCAACCAAATCGCGTTCTCCTACTCCCTCCGGCTCTCGTCGGCGTCGATGGTGGCGCTCGTCTTCGGCACGTTGCCGATCTTCATCTCGCTCGTTGCCCAGATGAGCGGCGTCGAGCGCTTGCACCTGCGGCACTGGGTCGCGACCGGCATCTCCTTCACGGGCGTCGTGCTCGTGGCCACCGGGGCCCCCGGAGGGCTCTCGGCGAGCGCCTGGGGCATCCTCCTCGCGCTCGTCACGACCTCGACGTTTGCGGTCTACTCCGTCGCGATCGCGCCGGTCGTGAGGCGCAATTCTCCCCTCGCCGTCAACGCGCTCAGCGCAGTCATCGGCGCGGCAGTGCTCGGCTCTGTGTGCTCCAGCGCCCTGGCCGACCAGGACTGGGGCGCGGTAGAGCCGCTCGCCTGGGGCGCTCTGCTGTACGGCTCTCTCGCCTCGATCGTGCTCGGGAACGTCTTCTGGTTCACCGCGATCGCCCGAGCGGGACCCGGGCGCGCCTCGCTGTTCGCGAACATGCAGCCGTTCCTCGGTGCCCTTTTCGCAGTCCTCGTTCTCTCCGAGCGCCTCGGGGTCGCACAACTCCTCGGCGGTGGCGTGATCGCAGCCGGGATCGCTCTCGGCCGCAGAGCGCGGCTTGCCGCGCCACCGTCCGAATGAGCAGCGCCTCTGCGGCGACTAGCCCCGCAGCGGCACCGCGTACGACGGCATTGGCGCGCCGGTCGCCCCACGCAGTTTCAGCGGCATGCCGAGGAAGGCGAACTCGTACTGCTTCTCCGCCGCGATCTCCTCCATGTCGACGACCTCGATGATCTGCGCCCCGGCGGTCGAGAACATGTACGCGTGCACCGGGAGGAACACGTCCTTCTCTTCGGACGGCAGCACCTCGAGGCCGATCGTGTCGCCCGCGATGCACATCGCGCCTGCCTCCTCGCACAGCCACTTGCAGGCGGGGAGCCCGATGCCCGGCGTGTTGACGAGGTAGCCGTCGAAGTCGGGCCACACCGTCATCCGACCGGTGCGGACGAGCACGACGTCGCCCTTCCGAATCTCGACCCCTGCTTCGCGAGCGCGTCCTGGAGATCCTTCGGCGTGATCGCGTAACTGTCCGGCAGGCACGTCGACGCCGTGCATGCCGGCGACGTCGACGAGGACGCCGCGCGCGATCACCGGCGGGTACTTCTCGAGCCCGCCCTTGTTCCAGATCCGGCTCCCGAGGTCCTTGTCGGCCGTCCAGCCGTTCCAGAACTTCCCGTGATGACCGAGATGGTTGAGCGTGTCGATGTGCGTACCGCAGTGCGTGTACATGTGGATCGAGTCGCCGCAGTACGAGTACTTCTCGTGCACGTGACTGCCCACCCCGGAGAGGTTGTCGTTGACCGAGCCCTGCGGGGTGTGCGTCATCCAGATGCCGTAACCGGGGTCGCCTGCTGCGACCCACGACGGCATCCCGATGAAGTACTCGACGTTGAGGTCGAAGACGTGGCTCCCGTCGAGGTGACCGAGGATCGCGGCGTTCGTCTCGGGCGTGATCCAGTTGAGACGCCCGATCTCGTCATCCGGGCCCCAGGGGCTCTTCGACACCTTCAGGCCATCCTTCTCGTGAATCGCCTCGGGAACGAGTTCGGGGTCGGCCATGGTGCTGCCTCCTTGACATCGACGGGGTGTGATCGGAGCCTAACCTGTCACGAGCAACGAGATGCGGGAACCGATCCCGCCGGCCCGGCTGTGTCGGCCGGGGAGCGCGCGCCGCCACAACCCGGGGCAGCGAGCCTCGCGAAGCTCGATAATCGGTCTCGTGCCCGCGCTTCAGGCCCTGCTGGAGGAGTTGCTCGAGACGACGCATGCGAGCCGGGTGACGCTGCGCCGCGACGTCGATGGGCCCTCGCCGTTCCCGGTCGTGGAGGAGGCGCTCGCACCAGGCGTCGGGTCGCTGCGCGGCGAGTCGACCGTGCACCTGCCGACTCAGCCGGTCGTGCGCGAAATCCAGCGAGGTCGCCAGGTCGTCCAGGACGACTGCGCGAGCGCCTACGACGACCCTGCCTTCCAGGCGATGCTGACGACCTACGGTGATCTCCGGTCACAGATCGTGACGCCGATCCAGGTCGCCGACCGGGTCGAGGCGATCCTCTCGCTCCACCAGCTCGGCACTCCGCGACACTGGACGGAGGGCGAGATCGCAGCAGCGACTGCCACCGCCGACCGAATCCGGGAGCTCCTGTGAGAGTCACTGCAGAGCACGCCCACAACCGCTGGCATCCGGACATCCCGCCCGTCGTGCACGCTCGGCCGGGCGACACCCTCACACTCGAGTGCCGCGACGGCCTCGCCGGGCAGCTGACGCGCGAGAGCACCCACGCCGACTGCGACGGACCTGATCTCGGGGGTGCCCATCCGCTCACGGGGCCGATCTTCGTCGAGGGCGCGGCCCCCGGAGACGTGCTCGACGTCGAACTCGTGGCGTACGAGACGCCCGAGTTCGGGGTCAACGCTGTGCTCCCGGGGTTCGGGTTCCTCGCAGACGTCTTCACCGAGCCGTTCCTCGTCCCGTGGGATCTCGACGACACCCACGCCCGCTCCCGCGAGCTTCCCGGGATCGCCGTCCCCGCGTGTGTCCATGCCGGCGTGGTCGGCGTCGCACCGTCGCACGAGCTGATGGAGTTGCAGCGAGCACGCGAAGAACGGATCGCAGCCGCCGGCGGCCCGGTGGTCGAGTCCATGCCCGAAAGCGCGTTGCCCGGCCTCGCTGCGGCGGGATTGCGGACGATCCCCCCTCGCGAGACCGGCGGCAACGTCGACATCCGCGGCCTCGTGGCCGGCTCGAAGCTTTCGTTACCGGTCCACGTTCCCGGCGCACTGCTCTCGCTCGGCGACGTCCACTTCTCGCAGGGGGACGGCGAGGTGTGCGGAACCGGGATCGAGATCGCAGCCGCAGTGACCGTTCGGCTCGACGTCAGGAAGGCGCCGCGCTGGGTGCCGCGCTTCCCGACGTACGTGACGCCCGCGAGCGGCGGGTCGCGCATGCTTCGCGACGACCGGGATCCCGGAGGAGCACGGCATGGACCTGACTGCCGCTGCACGGGCGGCGCTCGTCGCGATGATCGACTGGCTCGAGGCCGAACACGGCCTCTCGCGCCCGGCGGCGTACTGCCTCTGTTCCGCGTGCGTCGATCTGCACCTGTCCCAGGTCGTCGACGTGCCGTATCCGCTCGTGTCGGCACTGATTCCCCTCGAGATCTTCGAGGGAGAGTGAACGGCACCGAGCACGACTTTGCGTGGACGCCGAACCTCCGGATGTGCCGGTCGACATCGACGTGAAAAGAACGTCGTAGGCTGTCGGAGCCGTCCCGTGTCGCGAAGGCGACGGCGACTCAGCCGGCGACGGCAATCGCCTCGATCTCGATCTCGAGCTCGGGCAGCGCGAGCGCGGAGACCTCGACGATGGTGTCCGCCGGGTACGGCTCCGTGAACCAGCGTCCTCGGAGTTCGACGATCTTCGGAAAGTTCGCCATGTCGGTCAGGAAGATCGTCACCTTGACGATCCGGTCGAGACTCGAGCCACCTGCCTCGAGAACCCTCTGGAGGTTGCGAAAGACCTGCTCGGCCTGTGCATCGAAGTCCCCGACCCCGACGAGGTCGCCGTGCTCGTCGATCGCCGCCTGACCCGAGACGATCACGAGTTCGCCGACCCGGAATCCCTGCGAGAGCCGAAAGGGAACGTAGGGGTCGGGGTCGACGCGGATCTGGCTGACGTCGGGCGTCACCCGTCAAGCATACTTCGCGACCGTGGAACGATTTCGCCTCTACTACGACGTCGTCTGTCCGTACTCCTATCTCGAGTCACATGCCGCCGAGAAGGCCGAGGACGCCGGGGATGCCGAGATCGAGTGGCTCCCGTTCGAGCTTCGCCCGGCCCCGCGACCCCTGCTCGAGGTCCGCGGCGACCACCTCCGCACCGACTGGACGCACAACGTCTATCGCCACGCGCTCGCCCGGGAGGTCGAGATCCACCTCCCGCGCTTCCAGCCGCGCTCGACGCTGCCGCTCGCCGCCTGCCTGTGGGCCGAGGACAGCGGACGGCTCCGCGCCTTCAAGCACGCGCTCTACGAGGCGTTCTTCTGCGAGGGCGAGGACATCTCGGCCGACGCCGCAGATCGCGCGAGCGGCGGAGCGAGCGGGGCTCGACGCGGCAGCCGCTGTGGCGGCGGCGTACGATCCGGCCGGACTGACGCGGATCGAGACGATCCGCGCGGAGGCCGTCGAGGTCGGTGTCCGGGGCGTGCCGACCCTCGTCACGGCCGACGGTCGAACTCACTGGGGTCTCGGCGGTGTCGAGCGCCTGCTCGCGGGCGAGCCACTGCTCCCGCGCGAATAGGTCTCAGCCGAGATCGAGCACGTCGACGATCGACATCGTCGGCTCGACGCCGACGATGCGCATCAGCTCGCGGCCGCGCGGGCACCTCGGTCTCGGCGACGTAGCGTTCGAGGTCGTCGCGGCTCTTCCAGATCGCGATCAGCCGGCCGCGTTCGCCGTCGTAGAGCAGGCGTCGCCACGAGCACCCCGTCGGGCCTCGTGGGACGCCCGTCCTCCATCAGTCGCGCGAGCTGCTCCGCCTGCTCCGCGCTCAGCGCAGCCTCGAAGATCGCCGCGGCCATCACGTCGAGATCATCTTCTTCTCGATCCCGACGCCCGGCTGCGCGCGCACGCTCGACCTCGAGCGGGACAGTGGCGGAGTCCTGGAGCGCGATCCCGGTCGAGTCGAAGACGGTGATCTGATCGTCCGACTGGCGCCCCTCGAGCTCGCCGCAGATCACCTTGCCGATCTCGCCGGCGATGTGATCCTCGGTGATGAGGCCCTCGCGCGAGCGGGACGTTGATCTCGCCGTCGGGGATGCACTGCCGGATGTCGTCGACGAAGACGCGCGCGCGCTGCAGGATGCGCGGATCGAGCTCCTGCTCGCCGCTGAGGTCGGCGCCGAGCGCCGCGAGGTGCGTGCCGGGCTCGATCCAGTCGTTGTCGACGATCCACCCGCGCGCGTGCGTCCCTGTGACGACGACGTCGGCGCCGCGCACGACCTGCTCGAGATCCGTCGAGGGCTTGAGCTCGAGGTGTGGGTAGAGGGGCTGCTCCTCTGCCATGAAGCGGTCGAGCGATTCCTGCGTCCGGCTCCAGATGCGCACCTCGCGGAACGGGAAGACGGCGTCGCACGTGGCGAGCGCGCCCTTCGAGACACTGCCTGTGCCGGCGATCGCGAGCACCGTCGAGTCCTTGCGCGCAAGCCACTTCGCCGAGACGGCCGCCGAGGCCCCGGTCCGCATCAGCG
This sequence comes from uncultured Thermoleophilia bacterium, assembly GCA_963721955.1. Taxonomy (GTDB): domain Bacteria; phylum Actinomycetota; class Thermoleophilia; order Gaiellales; family Gaiellaceae; genus Gaiella. The sequence goes on from CAVRKG010000005.1 coordinate 798,290, forward strand.
TGTGGTGCGAGCCGTCGCAGATCGCGAGCGGGAACCCGGTCTCGGGATCGGTGTAGATCAGGATCGAGAAGACCGCCGGAAGGCCGTACTGCGCGTTGTTCTCGCGGATCGAGACCCACTTGCAGGCCGCGGCCTCCGGCTCCTCGATGTAGGAGGGCATCACTTCCCATTCGCCCGGGATACTTGTCCAGGACGATGTGGCCCTTCGGCTCCATGTAGACGCGGCCGAGCCCGTGCATGCGAAAGGCATGCTCGACGCAGTCGTTGTACTCGGCCGGGGTCAGGAGCCCGATCATGTCGGTGCGGCCGAGGATCAGCGTCTTCCGGTTGCGCCAGCTCTCTGTGGTCATCGCGTCACCGTCCCCTACTGCGTTCGTGGCTCCACGGGCCTCGAGCGCGCGAGGCAGGCAACGAGCTCTCGCTCCGCGGCGGGCTCGAGCTCGATCTGAATTGCCGAGGTGAACCGATTCCACATGTTGAACAGGCCCGACATGAGCGTCAGCTCGGCGATCTCCGCATCCGAGTAGTGCTGCGCGAGGCTCGCGAATGCCTCGTCGTCGTCGGCCGCGGTGTTGAGCGTGACGGTCTCTGTCCAGCGCAGCAGAGCCTTCTCACGGTCCGACAGGAGCTCGCTCTCGGCATAGCCGGGCGAAACGGCCGCCTGGATCTGCTCGAGCGTCAGCCCGACCGCTTGACCGAAGTCGACATTGTGGCCGAGGCAGTAGGCGCAACCGTTCATGTGGGACGTCTTGATCGCGACGAGCTCCTTGTCGCGGACGTCGGTGAGGCTGCCGCCCTTCTCGCCCTGGAGGTTGAAGAAGAGCTTGTGCACCGACAGCATGATCTGAGGACTGAGACCGAGCGGCTGCCAGTCGGTGAAGAGCATTCCTCCCCAGTCGCGGCGGATCTCCTCGTACGCGGCCTGGGTCTCCGCGGGAGCCGACTCGGGGTCGATGAGCTGGAGTCGCGGCATCCGGTCACACTACACCTGTCGATCGCCTCAGATGTCCGAGGGCGCGGGGCTGGATCGGCCGCACCCTACGGCGACAGCAACTGCTCGACCGCGCTGACCTGGTTCGCGCAATCGGGGAACGGTGCAAGCCGCCGCCGGGCGCGGGCGAGCTGCCGGACTGCCCGCTCCGTGTCACCGGTCTGGTGCCGGTAGCCGGCGGCTGCCAGATGGTGGAGTCCGCGAAACACCTCCCCCTCGCCGGATGCAGTCAGTTCGAACGCCTCGGTCAGGGTACGGGCTGCCGCGATGAACTCATCACGCTCGAAATGCGCGTCCGCACGCCAGCGGATCGCCCGCAGGCGATTCGCAATCGGAGGCCACTCCTCTTCGGCGACGGGCTCGTACATCGGCTGGTTCCTGCACCTGCCGGGCGGTCGGATCGGCGGCTGTGCGTCGGCGCCGCATCGAGTCATAATAGAGTTCGCCTGTGAGCGCCAACGCCGTGGCGATAGACCGTTCTCGAAGCGCTGCGCGGATCGAGCGCGACATCGAGACGCTCGCCGGCCCCGCCTTTACCGTCTCCGACGAGGCGATTCGCCGGTACGCCTACACACCGGCGTACCGAAACACGCTCGACTACTTCACGAGCGAGCTGGAGATCGATCGGCTATCGACGTGAGCGAAGATCCGGTGGGCACACTCGTCGCCCGCAACCGGCCGCTGGGCGAGCGCGTCTTCGGGATCGGCTCGCACTGCGACTCGAACCGGAACGGCGGAAAGTACGACGGAACGATGGGCGTCGTCACCGCACTCGAGGTCTGCCGGTTGAACGAGGAGCTCGACCTCGACGCTGCCGCTGCAACTGATCTCGTTTCTCGAGGAGGAGGGATCCGGCTTCGGCCAGATGCTCCTCGGCAGCCGGATCATGCTGCAGCGCGTCAGCGAGGAGGATCTGAGGGAGTCCTTCCTCTCGGTCGACGACGGTCGCAGCTTCTGGGAGCACGCCGCCGACGCCGGCTACACGCCGCGATCGCTGGCGGGAGTCGATTCACGTGCTCGACGACCTCATCGGCTGGATCGAGATGCACATCGAGCAGGCACGCGTCCTCCAGGACACCGGCAACCGGGTCGGGATCGTGCACGCGATCGCGGGGTACGTTCATGCCGACGTCTTCGTCCACGGTCGCGGCGACCACGCGGGGGCGACGCCGATGAACCTCCGGCTCGACCCGACCCTCGTCCTCGCCGAGACGGCGCTCGAGCTCGAGCGGCTCTCCGTGGCGGCGGGCGAGGGGACGGTCGGCACGATCGGCGAAATCGAGGTCGACCCGTCGCTGATCAACGCCATCGCCAGCTCGGTGCGCTTCTCGCTCGACATCCGAGGCCCGGTCGACGCGTTGTACCGCGGGGTCGCAGACTCGATAGGCGACTTCGCCGTCGCGGCCGCCGAGCGACGAGGCATGACCGCCGAGGTCGTCGCAGACAGACGCTTCCCGTGACGCCACTCGACACCGCCGTCGTGAACGCACTCGATGCGGCTGCGCGGCGCCGCCGGGGAGCCGTACCTTCGGATGCATTCCGGTGCGGCACACGACACGATGTGCGTCGCCGAGCGCGTGCCGAGCGCGATGGTGTTCGTACCGTGCGTCGAGGGGATCAGCCATCACCCGGACGAGAAGGCCGACCCGGCGGACGCGGCGCTGGCCGCGGAGATCATCCTCAACGCGATTCGGGTTCTCGTCTGACGTCCGTTCCGAGGGCGTGAGCGCTCGGGAGCATGAGCAGGGCGAGAGCCCAGAGAGCAGCGACCACGAGGAAGCCTGTCCTCCCGCCTCCAGGGAGTGAGAACGCGAGTCCGAGCAGCGGCGTCCCCACGAGAATGACCGCGCTCGCGGCACCGTTGACGAATCCGATCGCCGCCGCCTGCGCGTCGGGACGAAGTCGGGCCGCTCCCTGGAACACGGGGGCGAATGGGATCCCCGCGGCGACGCCGATCAGCATCGCGCCGAGAACGGTGAGAGCCGTCGGCGTCGCCGCGGCGACCGCGATCGTACCCAGCGCGCCGGCGACCAGACTCGCCCCCACGGCCGCTCGGACGCGCGCCGGACGGGTGTGCAGGATCCAGCCGCCGAGTGGGCGCGAGACGATGCCGAGCACGAGCGTCAGTGCGGCGATCGCGCCTGCCGGACCTCGGTCCAAGCCGCCCGCCCGCTGGAGGAGCGTCGAGACCCAGTTGCCGAGCACGACGCTCAGTCCCAACGAACAGGAGAACAACACCGCGAGCTTGTAGAGACGCGCGTCCCGGAGCACGCCGGTCGAACCGTGCCGTTCCCGCGGCTGCGGGCGCCGAATCCCGTCGGGCGGTGCGGACGCGAGCACAGCGAGGGCTCCGAGGGCCAGCACGATGGCGGTCGCGAAGGGCGCCCGCCAGCCGATCAACCCTGCCGTGACCGGCACGACGGCGAGGGCGAGGCCGCCCCCGCCGAGAGCGATGCCGCCGTACAGGCCCTGCGCAAACGCCGTGCCGCTCTTGTTCCTGACATAGGCACTTCCCGGCGATGAACCCGAGACCCGTGCCGACACCTATCAGCAGCCTGGCGGCGAGCGCGAGGGCCGGATCGGGAGCCACGAGTGCGACCAGGTTGAAGCTCAGAATGACCGCGAGCGCGACGAGGCCCACCCGCCGGGCTCCGAACCGATCGACCGCCCGCCCTGCCGGGATCTGCATGCCGGCATGGGTGATGAAGAGCGCCGTCGTGAAGAGTCCCACGGCCGCCAGGCTGATGTCGTAGCGGGCGGCGAGCAGGCCCGCGACCGAGCCTGTGTTCGCGATGTTCCAACCGGTTGCGAAGCCGAGCGCGCTACCGCCGACCACTGCCCGGCGAATCGGCGTCAAACGACTTCGACCACAGGTTTCGTGCTCACGCCGACGACTCTGAGAAGATCGGCGGAGTGGGCCTCACGGCGAGATACTAGTACGTGCTTGCCGTCCTCTTCGGAGTGCTCGCGGGAGCGCTCTTCGGCGTCTTCATCCTCCTCGTGCGCGCGGGCCTGACGCGTGGCGCGGATCCGGAGGCGGGCGCATTCGTCATCACCGGGGTCGGCTTCCTCACCGGCGTCGTGCTCGCACTCCCGGAGCTCGCAAGCGGCGCCGACGTCTCCGGCCTCTGGCCCTTCTTCGTCGTCGGCGCGATCGTGCCGGGTGCCTCGCAGATCCTCTTCGTCCTGGCCGTTCGCGACGTCGGGCCCTCGCGGACCGGGATCCTCGTCGGCACGGCCCCCCTCATCTCCGTCCTCATCGCCCTCCTCGCACTCGGCGAGCCGTTCCGCCCGCCGCTTCTCCTCGGAACCGCACTGATCGTCGCCGGCGGGGCGATCCTGGCACGCGAGCGCGCCCGTCCCCTCCACTTCCGTGCCCTCGGCGCCGTGTTCGCGCTGACCTGTGCGGCGCTGTTCGCCGTACGGGACAACGGCGTCCGCCTCGCGGCAAAGGACGCCGATGTGCCACCGCTCGCCGCGTCCGCGGCGTCGTTGCTCGGAGCGAGTGCCGTCGTGCTGCTGTATCTCCTCGTGGTGCGCCGTCGCAGCGTGCGGGCGAGGCTACGCGCCTCGCTGATCGCTCTGACCCCAGCCGGGGTCGTGCTCGGTCTTGCCTACGCGAGTCTCGTCGAGGGCTTTCACCACGGCCGCGTGAGCGTCGTCGCCCCGCTCAACGCCACGCAGTCTCTCTGGGCGGTGCTGCTCGCCGCGCTGCTGATCGGGAAGAGCGAGGTCATCGGCAGACGGACGGTGCTCTCGGCTCTGCTCGTGCTGGCCGGGGGTGCAATCGTCACGATCGTGCGCTGAGCGACACGGCCGCCACGACGGCATCGCCGACGTCCCGGGTCGAGGCGCTGCCCCCGACGTCACGCGTGCGCGGCCCTTCCCTGCAGACCGACTGCAGTGCATCCATGACGATCTGCGCCGCTTCCGGCTCGCCGAGATGCTCGAGCATCAGCGACGCGCTCCAGATCGCACCCACGGGATTCGCGACACCCTGCCCTGCGATGTCCGGTGCGGAGCCGTGTACGGGCTCGAACACACCCGGCATGGACGAGCCGGGGGCGATGTTCGCACTCGCGGCGATTCCCATGCCACCCTGGATCGCAGCGGCGAGATCGGTGAGGATGTCGGCGAACAGGTTGGAGGCGACGACCACGTCGAGGCTGCCCGGATCACGCACCATCCGCGCGGCGAGGGCGTCGACGAGCACGCGCTCGACGCGGACGCCCGGAAACTCGGCGGCGACCTCCTCGACGACTTCGTCCCAGAGCACGTAGCCGAACCGCGACGCGTTCGACTTCGTCGCGCTCGTCAGCAGGCAGCGCCGACCCGCAGCGAGACCGAATGCGTGGCGTACCACCCTCTCGATCGCCGCGCGCGTGAATACGCTCGTCTCGATGCCCACTTCGAACGGGTGGCCGCGATGAGAGCGACCGCCGACACCTGCGTATTCGCCCTCCGTGTTCTCGCGCACGAACAGCATGTCGACGTCCCCGGGACCCCGACCCGCCAACGCGCATGGGATGCCCGGGAGCAGCCGCGCCGGACGCTCGTTCGCCCACAGATCGAGGTGCTGGCGGATCGCGAGGATCGAACCCCACAGCGACTCGTGGTCGGGCACGGACGGATCGCCGATCGCACCCATGAGGACAGCGTCGTGGGCCTTCAGAACGTCCGCCCAGTCCTCGGCCATCATCCGCCCGTGCTCGTGGTAGTACGCGGAGCCCCACGGAAGCTCGGTCCACTCCACCGGGAGCCCCAGGGCATCGACCACGCGCCGGGCCTCGGCGGTCACCTCTGGCCCCACTCCGTCGCCTGGAAGCAGGGCGATCCGGTGGCTCAAACCGCCGATCCCACCTTCCCGGGCACGGTCTCGAGGTAACCGAGCGCATCGACCAGCGAGACGACGTCCGCGTACTTGGCCTGGATGTCGAACAGATTCGCCTCGTGCGGCGCCTGTGCGCGGTCGCCGACGCACTCCCGCGGCACGATCGTCGGCCAGCCGTACTGCAGCAGGTCGATCGCCGTGGCACGGATACACCCGCTCGTGGTCGCACCGCACAGGATCACGGAGTCGACGCCCTGGGAAACCAGCACCGTGGCGAGATTCGTGCCGAAGAACCCCGAAGCCCCTTTCTTGACGATCACCGTCTCCTCCCTGCGCGGCTCGAGGCGAGGGTCGATCTCTGCCCACGTCCCGCCAAGCTGCAGCGCCGCGAGCGCCGGAACCTTCTGCATCCACAGACCGCCGTCCTTCAGGCTCGGCTCGAACGCGATCGTCGTGAAGATCACCGGTAGACCCTTCTCACGCGCGGCGTCGAGCAGGTGCCGCGTCGCTTCGACCTGGGTCGTCAGGTCCGAGCCGAGCGGGCACTCAGGATCCGTGAAGCCGCACGAGAAGTCCACTACGAGCACGGCGGGATGCGCACCGAGCGTCACGGCCTTCCCGAGACCGGCCCGGTCGTAGACCTCGACGTGCTGCCTCGTCCGACACGGCTCAGACCGCTGCCCGCTGACCCGCCGCAAGCGGCTGGCCGAAGCGTGCCCGCTTGACGAACTGGCCGGCTCCCGGCTCGGCGACGAGCCGATCGCCTTCGACGATCACCTGCCCGCGGACGAGCACGACCTCGGGTGCGCCGACGACTTCGGTTCCCTCGAACAGGTTGTAGTTGACGTTCGTATGATGCGTCGCCGCCGAGATCGTCAGCTTCTTGTCGGGATCCCAGACGACGATGTCCGCGTCGGAGCCCGGCGCGATCGACCCCTTGCGCGGGTAGAGCCCGAAGAGCTTGGCGGCGTTCGTGGAGACGAGCTCGACGAACCTGTTCGGAGTGATCCGACCCGGTCCGAACGCCGAAGGTCCACAGCATGTGAAGCCGGTTCTCGATCCCGGGGCCGCCGTTCGGGACGACCTGGAACTCGCGGCCGTTGATGCCCTTCTGCTCAGGCCAGTTGAAGGGGCAATGGTCGGTCGAGACGGCCGAGAGTGCGTCGGACGTGAGCGCCTTCCAGAGATGCTCCTGCTCAGCCTTCGGTCGCGGGGGTGGTGTGTAGATGTACTTCGCGCCTTCCCAGTTCGGCTTTTCGAGAGCGCTTTCGTCGATGAAGAGGTACTGGGTGCAGGTCTCGCCCCACACGTCCCAGCCCTTTTCGCGAGCGAGGGCAATGGGCTCTACCGAGGGCTGGCACGACACGTGGACGACGTAGAGCGGCGCTCCCGCGACCCGCGCGAGCTGGATCGCCCGATTCGTTGCCTCGGCCTCCGTTTCCATCGGCCTCGTTCGCGCGTGCCAGATCGGGTCGCTGTTCTCCTCGGCGACGGCGGCTTTGACGATCACGTCGATCGCATCGCCGTTCTCCGCGTGCACCATCACCAGACCGCCGGTGTCGTGCGCCACCTGCATGACCTTGAAGAGGGTCTCGTCGTCGACCATGACGGCGCCCTTGTAGGCCATGAAGAGCTTGTATGACGTGATGCCCTCGTCGGGCAGCTTCGCCAGATCCTCGAGCGAGCCCCCGGTGTGGAGGTCGGTCACGGCGATGTGAAAGCCGACGTCGATCACGGGCTTGCAACGCTCGATCTTCTCGTGGTACTTGGCGAGCGCCTCGGCGAACGTGTCGCCCGGCGTCTGGATGCAGAAGTCGATCAACGTCGTCGTGCCTCCGAATGCTGCCGCTGTCGTCCCGGACGTGAAGTCGTCGCACGTGGTCGTGCCGCCGAAGAACATCTCCAGATGCGTGTGCGGGTCGATAGCGCCCGGCATCACGATCTTGCCGGTCGCGTCGATCGTCCGCTCCGCGGACATCTCGAGCGACTCACCGATCATCGAGATCGTTCCGTTCTCGATGAAGACGTCCGCGACATAGTCGTCCGACGCGGTGATGATGCGCCCGCCCTTGATCAGGACTGACATGCGGTCACGCTCCTCTCTCGGGTTCCTGTCTCGGTATATACGCCCCCACGCTCTGCGACGTCAAACGGCACCCGCACTCGGAGGCCTTCTCTCGTGCCAGTCGGTCACCGACTGGAACGCATGAGCCAGGCGCAGGACGGTCGCCTCGGCAAAGCGGTGCCCGACCAACGCCAGCCCGACGGGGAGACCGTCGACGAAGCCACACGGGACGCTGACGACCGGGAGTCCGGCCAGCGCCCACGGCGAGTTCGTCGGAATCACGCTGAGCCGGTACAGCACCTGCTCCCCGCCCACCTCGACCGTCTCCTCGCCGATCCGCGGCGGAACGCTCAGCATCTGCGGGCGCGGCGAGAACGTCGAAGCGGGCCAGAACCGCCGTCGAGTTGCTCGCAGTACCAGCGGCGGGCGCGGCGCCCCGTGACACCGGCCGTGCCGGGCAGGAGCAGTCCCGTCAGCAACCTGGCGCGCACGTCGGCTCCATACTCGTCGAGCCGCGACCGAAGCCACGGCAGATGCACCTCGCTCGCCTCCGGAAGCATGATCAGCTGCAGGATCGTGCCGGCCTCGTCGAGTAGCGGTACGTCGACCTCCTCGACGTCCGCCCCGGCCGCTGCCAGCCTCTCGACCGCCTCTCGTACCGCGGCGGCGATAGCCGGGTCTGCCCGCTCGACGAGTGCGCTGACGACGCCGACGCGCAGGCCCTCGGGGCTCCGCTCGAGCTCGCGCCGGTACGACCGCACCGGAACGTCCGTCGTCGTCGGGTCGCGCGGGTCGTGACCGGCGATGACCTCGAGCAGAATGGCACAGTCCTCCGCACTGCGGCGCCAGCGGGCCAACCGTGTCGAACGTAAACGAGACCGGCACGACGCCTCTGTTCGAGACGCGGCCCGTCGTCGGCCGGATGCCGGTGACACCGCAGCAGGACGCGGGGATCCGGATCGAGCCGGCAGTATCGGTCCCGAGCGTCGCGGGCACGAGCCGAGCGGCGGCAGCGGCGCCGCTGCCGCCGCTCGAGCCGCCACAGATCCGATCCGCCGCCCACGGGTTTCGCGCCGGCCCGAAATGCGGGCTGGTCGTCATCGCACCGAAGGCGAACTCGTGCGTATTGAGCTTGCCGACCACGACGGCGCCGGCGGCACGAAGCGCCGCGACCGTCGCAGCATCCGCGCGCGCGACGTTCTCGGCCAGGATGCGCGAGCCTGCCGTCGTCCGGGCGCCGGCGACGTCGATCACGTCCTTGACGGCAACCGGGACGCCGTGGAGAGGGCCGCGCGGTTGCTCTCGATCGAGGGCGTCCGCCTCGAGCAGCGCTTCCTCGGCCCGGACGCTGATGAAGCAGTTGAGCGCGGGGTTTGCCTCGGCGATCCGCTCCAGGCTCTCCTCGGTGGCCGCCCGTGCGGTCAGCTCGCCGGACCTGATGCGCGCTGCCAACGCGGCGATGCTCATGGCAAGTACTGGCCGGCAGGCGGGGTCTCCGGCGGCAACAGTCGTTCGACCTCGGACAGGCGCTCCAGCACGGATTCGAGAAACGCCTCCACCGACTCGAGGTCATCGTCGCTCGGCATCACACCCTGGCGCGCGGCAAGGGCTCGCAGAGTCGAGACGGAGGTAGGATGGGAATCCATGCCGATCTACGAGTACCGGTGCGAGGATTGCCAGGAGCTGTTCGAGGAGTTCCTCACCCTGTCGACGAATCCGACACCGCCGTGCCCGAAGTGCGGCTCGGCCGAAGGTCGAGCGCAAGCTCTCGAACATCAACACCGAGTGGCTCCCGAGCGCCGTCGCCTGGGACCGCGTCGGGCGCTCCTGGGACTGACGCCCCGGGCCGGAGCCGCTGCGCAGACGAATGTGATGGACAACCGCGCCTCCGCTCCGTGGTGGAATCACCGCGTCGAATAGGTCAGACTCCCGGAGTCTTTCAAAATTCTGAGGGGAGGCGCTTTGCCATACGCCGAGATCGCCGACGGGATCGATCTGTACTACGAGCTGACCGGACCGGAGGACGGCACCGTCGTGATCCAGTTCGGCGGTGGCCTCTTCGGCCGACACAACTTCGGTGCGGTCAACGACGGTTTCCGAGAGCGCGGTTTCCGCCTTCTCTCGTTCGACGCGCGCGGATACGGCGCCTCCACGATGTCCGCGCGAGTGGTACACGATCGAGGGCTGGGCCGACGACGGCGTCAAGCTGCTCGACGCCCTCGGCCTCGATCGGGTCCTGGTGCACGGCACCTCGATGGGCGGCATGATCGCCATCGCCTTCACCGCGTTGCACGGCGACCGGACGATCGCCGCATGCGCCGATGTGGCGTTCGCGAAGCCCGATGTGTATCGCACGACCCTGTTCCGTGTCTGGCGGCGCATGGCCGAGGCGATGCCGTGGGACGATTTCTCCGACCATGTGACGACACAGGCGGTCGGGGCGTCGTTCCTGGAGACCGAGGAGGGCAAGGACACGTTCGACCTCGTGCGCTCGGTGATCGGTCTCAACGACCCGTACACCGTGCGGCAGGCGTGCATCGCGATGGAGCAGATGGACCTGTCACCGCTCGTGCCGAAGATCGAGCGCCCCCTGCTGATGACGAACGGCACCCATGACATCCTCTGCCCGCCCGTGCTGGCCCCGTCCGGACTCGGCGCCCGCAAGATGGCGGAGACTGAACGCGCACATCACCACGCACGAGTTCCCGGACATCGGCCACGCCGACCTGCTCGAGTGCCCGGCGGACGCCGTGCGCATCGTCGGCGACTTCTTCGACGCAGCGCTCGTCCCTGCCTGAGTCTCGAACCCGTCGAGGCTAGGCCGCCGACCGAGTCTGCTCAGGCCGCCGGCGGCGGATGGTGGGCGCGCCAGTGGCGGGCGATCTCGGCACGTGTCGTCACCCAGACGTCGTCGCAGGCGCAGACGTGGTCGAGGAAGCGCTCGAGCGCGCGGGCGCGGCCCGGCTTTCCGACGATACGGCAATGAAGCCCGACGGACATCATCCGGCCGCCTTCGGAGCGGAGTTGCTCGAACGTGTCGATCAGATACGTCGCGAAGTCCTCCGCGGTGACAAAGCCGTTCGGCAGCAGGAACTTGAAGTCGTTCGCGTCCAGGGTGTAGGGGATCACGAGGTGATCCTTGCCACCAACCGCGACCCAGTAGGGAAGATCGTCGGCGTAGGCGTCCGAGTCGTAGAGAAAGCCGCCCTCTTCGACGATCAGCGCACGCGTGTTTTCGGAGATCCGTCCTGTGTACCAGCCGACGGGGCGAACGCCGCAGGCTGTCTCGATCGCATCGATCGCGCGCCGGATCTGGGCTCGCTCCTCGTCCGGCGGCATCTCGAGATAGTCGATCCAACGCCAGCCGTGACTGGCGACCTCCCACCCGGCGTCGATCATCGCCCTCGCCGCCTGAGGATTCCGCTCGAGCGCCTGGCCCACGGCATAGACGGTCAGCGGCAGCTCGTGCCTCGCGAAGATCCGGTGAACTCTCCAGAAACCCGCCCGGCTGCCGTACTCGAACATCGACTCGGTGTTGAGGTTGCGACGGCCGACGGTGGCCGGCGCCCCGACGACCTCGTGCAGGAAGGCCTCGGAGGCGGGATCGCCCTCGAGAGGCGTGCTCTCGCCACCCTCCTCGTAGTTGAGGACGAAGCTCAGGGCGAGGCGCGCGCGGCCCGGCCACTGCGGATCGGGCGGGCATGCCCCGTACCCGATGAAGTCGCGACTGCTCACGTGGGTGTTCCGAAGACGCCGTCGTCGGCGAGCGCCGCGATTCGCTCGGGCTCGTAGCCGCAGAGCTCCTCGAGCACCGAGGCGGTGTGCTCGCCGCGACCGGGGCCTCGGACAGGCTCGCGCTCGAGCCGCTCGCCGCCACTCTCGAGCCTGAGAGGAGTCCGGATCGAGCGCACGGTGCCGAGCGTCGGATGCTCATGCTCGACGACGTCCTCTCGCGCCAGGGTTTGCGGGTCGACGAGCGCCTCCTCGACCGTGTTGACGTGCGAGGCGGGCACACCGGCGGCGACGAGATCCTCCACCCACTCGCTCTTCGTGCGGGTACGAAACACCTCCTCGAGAATCGGCACCAGCTCCTCGCGGTTCTCGTTTCGCGCGGCCATCGTCGCAAACCGTTGGTCCCGACCGAGGTCGGGACGCCCGATCACGGTGCAGGTGCGCTCCCAGAACACCTGCTTCGCCGCACCGATGACGAACCAGCCGTCCGCCGCCTCGAAGTTCTGGAATGGAACGATCGTCGGGTGCGCAGAGCTCCTCCGGCGCGGGGGGACGTAGCCGTGGGTCGCGGCCCACGGGCCGATGTACATCAGCTCGTGCAGCGCCGTCTCGAACAGGGAGACGTCGCAGTCACACCCGATGCCGTCCCGTCGGGCGCGCCAGACGCCCGCGAGCACGGCGATGGCCGATGCGTACCCACCCGAGAGGTCGACGAGGGAGAGCCCGCTCTTCGTCGGCGGGCCGCCCGGCTCACCGGTAAGGCTCTGCCACCCGGCGAGCCCTTGCATCATGTAGTCGTAGCCTCCCTCTCCGGCCCGCGGCCCCGTCATCCCGAAGCCGGAGAGCGAGCAGCAGACGATCGCGGGGTTGACCTCCTTGAGCTGGTCGTACGTCAGGCCCGAGCTTGCGGGGCTGGTCTCCCCGCAGGTTGGAGTAGACCGCGTCGCTCACCGACACCAGGTCGTGAAGCACCGCGCGGGATCCGGGATGCCTGAGGTCGAGCGAGACGCTCTTCTTGCCCCGGTTGAACGTCTCGAAGAACAGCGAGTCCTCGCCCTCCTGGAAGGGCGGCACGTACCGGCCGACATCGCCACCGACCGTCGGGTCCTCGATCTTGATCACCTCGGCACCGAGGTCGGCGAGTTGGAGCGTGCCCCAGGGCCCGGCCCCGAACTGCTCGACCGAGACGATCCGGACGTCCTCGAGCGGCAGCATCAGCACGTCACCGCCGTACGTCTCGCGCACCCCACAGCGTCGATCCTCTCACGGATCGCGGCGGCCGCGCTCGAACGGGACGGCGTCAGCGCCGCTCCTTCCATGCCTGCTCGTAGAACGGCACGAGAAACGCGATGTGCGATGTCATCTCGCTCGCCGCCCCTTCCTCGTCTCCTGCTTCGATCGCCTCGGCGATTCGCGTGTGCTGAGCGTGGACGCCCGTGTGAAACTGACGCCCGAGCAGCGAGCGGGCGAGCGCGGTCTGCAGTGCGGAGAAGAGCGGCTGCGCCGCGATGTAGAGAAGCCGGTTCCCGCAACTCTCGATCAGGCTCGTGTGGAACTCCCGGTTCTGGATGAACTCGTCCTCGGTGTCGAGATTCGCAGTGTCACCGGGGATCGAGGCGCGTAATCGACGAACGTCGTCGTCGCCTGCGGCGGCGGGCGGCAAGGCGAGCCGCGGGAACCTCGAGCAGCATCCGCGCCTCGATCAGCTCGTCGAGCGTGAAATCGCGTGCGTCGGTGAGCAGGCCGATGTTCGCTGTGAGGAACTCGGAGATGTGATCGACCGTGGGCAACGTGACGTAGCTTCCGCCACCCGCACCCCGCGCGGTGCGAATCAGGCTCTGCGCGGCGAGCAGTCGCAGTGCCTCGCGGACGGTTGCGCGGCTGACCTCGAGCTCGGCCGCGAGCACGATCTCGTTGGGGAGCCGCTCCCCCCGCGCCAACGTGCCCGCGAGAGATCAGCTCGCGGAGCTGGTCTGCGATCTGCTCGTAGCTCTTCCGCGCAGGCCGCACGGGCGTCGTCGACCGCTCGACGGGACGCAGTCGCCCGCCGAGCGACGGCGATGCATCCGCCCGGTTCCGCCGACGTTCCGCCACCCTGCTACTCGAAGCCGAACTCCACGTTGCCGGCGACGGACACGGGCTTGTTCGCGTTCGGCAGACGTCCTTCGAAATAGGACGTCAGCGACTTGGTGGGAGGCGCGTCGCGTAGCTCTGCCCGCCGCGCCTCGGTTGCCGCGATGTCGATCTCGAGTGTGCGCTCGTCCGCGAAGACGACCCCGTACGCGTCACGCGCGAGCTCGATCGTCGTGAAGTCGTCGAGCACGTCCTCGCGCACCGCCTCGGCCGGACGGTCGAGCGGATCGCCGTACCCGGCCGCGTTCGGCTCACGGAACTCGATGTACTCACCCGCGGCGAACTCGACTGCCGGTGACCTTGGCGGGGAGAATCTCCTCCCGCGACGTGTCGGGGTTCTTGCGGCACGACGCGACGAGACCGTCCCAGCCGCCGAAGATGCCCACGCGGTGCATCGGTCTGCCGGTCGCCTTCGCACGAGTAGACGCCGTCGACGAGGAAGCGGTTGCGGCGGATGATGCCGATCCCCCCACGCCAGCGGCCGGGCGCCGCGGGCTCCGGTCTGAGCTCGTACTGGTCGCACCGGATCGGGAAGCGCAGGTCGAGCTCCTCGATCGGGTTGTTGCGCGTGTTCGCCATCAGGTTGTCGACGGAGTCCATCGCGTCCTTGCCGTAACGACCACCGTACGAGCCCTCGTTCACCTCGAGGTAGAGCCAGTACTCGCCCATCTCCTCGCGAGAAGCCCGAGTACGCACAGAAGTGGATCCCCGCCGAGTTGCCGGCCGTGACGCCCTGCGGCAACGCGTCGGCGAGCGCGAGGATCGTGTTGTCGACCACGCGCTGCACCTGGCAGAACCGCGAGAAGCACGCTCGTGGGAACGTCGGGTTGTAGATCGTGCCCTTCGGGAGCGATCACCTTCACCGGCCTGAACACCCCGTCGTTCTGGGGCACGTGCTCGGGAAAGGTCACCTCGTCGAGGAGAATCGTGCGGATTGCGTAGTACGCGCCGACGAGAAGCGAGCCCTCGAACGGGACGTTGAAGCCGGTCGGCACCTCCGCGTTCGACCCGGTCAGGTCGATCGTGATCTCGTCCCCCTCGACGATCACCTTCGTCTCGATCCGCAGCCGGACGTCGCGGTTGCGCGCGTCGTCGTCGAGCCAGCCCGTCGGGGCGGAGTACTCGCCGTCCGGTAGCGCCCGGATCTGCTCGCGGAGCATGTTCTCGCTGTAGTCCATCCAGTTGTAGGCGGCGCTCATCACGGTATCGACGCCGTAGCGCTGGAAGAGCCGCAGCATGCGATCCCGACCGAGCTGGCAGGCGGCCATCATCGCGTTCATGTCGCCACGGTTCATCGTCTCCGTGCGCACGTTGTCGAAGACCATCCGGTCGAGATCCTCGTTCAGCTCACCGGCGTGGTACCAGCGCAGGCCGTCGTAGATCTTCGCCTCCGCGTAGACGTCGAACGCGTCCGCGTTGATACCGGGAAACGAACCACCGACGTCGAGGACGTGAGCCGTGACGGCTGCGAAGCCGACGAGCTCTCCCTCGAAGAAGATCGGCACCGCGACCGCGATGTCGGAGTGTGCGAGGCACCGAAGTAGGGGTGGTTGTGGATGATCACGTCACCCTCTTCGACCTTGCCCTCGAGGTGGCGCATGAAGCCGCGGATGTACCAGGGCAGCGAGCCGATGTGCATCGGCGTCGAGTCCGACTCGCACAGCTCGCGGCCCTTCGCGTCGAAGATGCCCGCCCCGAGATCCTCCGACTCGCGGATGATCGACGAGTACGACATCCGGAAGAGGACGCCGGCCATCTCCTTCGCGATCGCGTGGAAGGCGCCGCCGAGCACGCGCATCGTGATCGGGTCGACATCGACCCGGTCCCGCTCAGGCGGGCCCGGATGCTTACCCAGCTCGTATTCGAGCGTCGACATGCTCACACCCCCTGGCTCGTCGAGACGCTTGCAGTTGCCGCGATCGCCATGGCCTGCGCGGATGCACCCACCTCGATCACGATGTTGCCGTAGCGATCGA
This sequence comes from uncultured Thermoleophilia bacterium, assembly GCA_963721955.1. GTDB lineage: Bacteria > Actinomycetota > Thermoleophilia > Gaiellales > Gaiellaceae > Gaiella. Next base: position 814,018 of record CAVRKG010000005.1, read on the forward strand.
CGACGCCGCCCACCCCGGGCGGGATCACGGTCGTCGTGTCGTACTGGTTCACGATCGCCGGGCCGTCGAGACGGTTGCCGGCCTTCAGCGCCTCGCGATCGTAGTAACGGGTCGTGACCTGCTCGAGAGCTGCGATCGACGAGGAACCATGCGTCGCCCTCGTGGCGGAGTGCTGCGTCGGCCGAGTCGCCACCCGCCTCGACCTCGGGCGTCGACAGCGCCGGCATCACGCCGATGCCGCGCACGCGGATGTTCGGGATCTCGATGTCGGACTCCTCGAACCGCCGCGAGTACTCGCGCTCGTGGATGTCGTGGAAGTCGGCCGCGAGCTTCTCGGCCCAGACGCGTCGATCGTGCCCGAGGCGACGTCGACGCGGAGCTCGTAGCCCTGGCCGAGGTAGCGAGCCTCGACGATCCGCTGCACGATCACGCGGTCGGCGGGGATGCCGTCGTCTTCGAGCTGCTGCGCGGCCTGACCCTCGAGCTCCTCGAAGCGCGCCTGCAACGCGGCTGCGTCGAGCGTCGAGAGGCGCTGGTAGGTCGTCGCCGCATACTCGTAGACCATGTCGGTGGCGACGAGACCCATCGCAGCGGCGATGCCGGGGTAGGGCGGCACGATCACGTGCGGTGTCCCGACTTCGATCGCGATCGGAACTGCGAACAGAGGCCCGGCACCCCCCTCGGCGACGAGCGCGAAGTCTCGGGGGTCGAAGCCCTTGCGCACCGAGTTCTCCTCGATCGACTGCACCATCGAGTGCGACAGGATCTGCACGGCCCCCATGGACGCCTCCTCGACGCTCATGCCGAGCGCGGCCGCGGGCCCGTCTGCGAACGCTCTGTGAGCCGCGTCGCGGTCGAGCGACATGCCGCCGCCGAGGAAGGCCTCGGGCAGGAGCCAACCGAGGTTCACCATCGCGTCAGTCGCGGTCGCCTCGGTGCCCCCGCGGCCGTACGCTGCCGGCCCCGGCACGGCACCCGCCGACCTCGGCCCGACGCGGTAGATGCCGCCGGGGTCGACGTACGCGATCGAGCCTCCGCCCGCGCCGATCGTGTCGACGTCGACCATCGGGATCATCGCCTGATACGGGCCCGACCTTCGTGTCGAGGAGGTGCTTCATCCGCAGTCGACCTTCCTGCGCGAGGCCGATGTCCGCGGATGTGCCTCCGACGTCGAGCGTGATGACGTTGTCGTAGCCCGCCTGCTTGCCGGCCCAGATGCCGCCGACGACTCCGGCGACGGGACCTGACATGAGGAGCGTGACCGGACGCTTGATCGCCGCCTCCGCGGTCGCGACGCCCGACGCAGAGGTCATCAGGTGCAGACCCGTTCGGACCCCGAGTGCCTCGAGCTCCTTCTGGATGCGGGCGACGTACGATGCAACCTTCGGGCCGACGTAGGCATTGAGGCCAACGGTGGAGAAGCGCTCGTACTCTCGGTACTGGGGGATCACCTCGGACGAGACGGAGAGGAATGCCTCCGGGAACTCCTCTCGCACGATCTCGGCGACGCGCTGCTCGTGAATCGGGTTGAGGAACGAGAACAGGAAGCAAACGCAGACGGACTCCACTGCCGCGTCCTTCAGCTTGCGCACCTGTTCGCGCGCCTTGTCCTCGTCGAGCGGCACGAGCACGGAGCCGTCACCGACGATGCGCTCGGGCACGGTGAGTCGGTAGCGCCGGCGCACGACCGGGTAGCGCTGCCATGGAAGGTCCTGGTAGTTCGAGAAGTTGAGCGGCTTCTTGTGGCGCGCGATGTGAAGGATGTCGCGGTAGCCCTCGGTCGTGATCATCCCGACCGTGGCGCCGTTGTGCTCGATCACGATGTTCGTCGCGATCGTCGTCCCGTGGAAGACCTGGTCGAGGTCGGCCGGATCGGCGCCGGCCTGCTCGGCGAGCTCGCGGATGCCCTGGATCGTGCCCTGCGACGGATCGTCCGGCGTCGTCGGGAGCTTGTGCACCTGGATCGTGCCCGCCTCGTCGTCCACGTAGATCAGATCGGTGAACGTGCCACCGACGTCGACCCCGATGCGCTTCATCGCTGCACCTCCGGTGTGAGAACGATCTTGCCGAAGAACTCGCGGCTCTCCATCATCTCCATCGCCTCCTTCGACCTGCTCGAGCGGGAACGTCGCCGCCACCTGCGGCTTGAGCTCGCCGCGGCGATGAGGGCGAAGCACGTCTGGCGACCTCGGCCCGCGAGAAGACGAACGAGCCGATGATGGACAGCTGTCGGCGGAAGAACGGGATGATGTCGAAGGGAACGACCTCGCCCGAGTGACCGCCGCAGATGACGAGGCGGCCGTCCTTCGTGAGCGAGTCGAGACCGTTCCTGGAACAGCTCGCCGCCGACGTGCTCGTAGACGACGTCGACGCCGCGGCCCGTCCGGTGACTGCGAACACCTCCTCGACGACGTCGTGGGTGGTGTAGTTGATGCCCACGTCCATGCCGAGCGCCGCGCCTTCGCGAGCTTGTCGTCGCGGCTCGAGTTGCCGATCACGAACGCGCCGGCGTGCTTGGCGACCTGAACCGCGGCCGAGCCGATGCCGCTGCCGACGGAGTTGATCGAGCACCGTCTCGCCCGACTCGGAGACCGGCGCGCGTGATCAGCATGTGCCAGGCGGTGCCGAAGGCGATCTGGCCGCGGCGGCCTCGACGTCGCTGACCCCGTCCGGGATCCGGCACGAGCTGCGAGGCCCTGCAGGTCAGTTCTCGGCGTAGGCACCGCCGGCGCCCATCCCGATGAACGAGGCCGGCGCAAGGCACAGCGACTCGTTGCCCGCTCCGGCAGTACTCGCACTCGCCGCACGTCGCGATCAGGTACGGCGACACGCGATCACCGACCTGCGAAGCCGTCGACGCCCTCGCCGAGCGCCGCGATCGGTACCTGCCGGCTCGACACCCGGAACGTGCGGGAAGCTCACCGGGAATCGCGAGATACCCTCACGCATGTCGACGTCGAGATGGTTCAGCGCCGAGGCCGTGACCCGAACGAGAACCTCGCCTCGCCCGGGCTCGGGATCCGGTAGCTCTTCGACCCGCAGGACATCTGCGTCCCCGAACTCGTGAAAGTGATTGCCTTCACGTACGGCTCCTCTCGGCGCTGACCGCTTGCGATCGTTGTCAGACATGTGTTTATGTCTGACATTCAAGGCCCATGTCAAACGCCAACCCCGCTCTCACGACCGCCCGCTCGTTCCTCTTCGCCCCTGCGAGCGACGAACGCAAGCTCGCACGGGCGATCGCCGCCGGCGCCGACGCCGTCATCGCCGACCTCGAGGACGCCGTCCTGCCCGAGCGAGAAGGCGCAGGCTCGCGAGATCGCCGCAAGGCTCCTCGCACCCGGGCGCGAGGGCGATCGGGCTCCGGCTCGTCCGCGTCAACGGCGCCGAGCACGGAGTGGTTCGCAGGCGACGTCGAGGCGGCGGCAGCACTCGGGCTCGACGGCGTCGTCCTGCCGAAGGCGACGCCCGAAGCGGCGGCCGCGGCGGGGGAGCTCGGCATCCCGATCGTCGCGATCGTGGAGACCGCGTGTGGGCCTTCTCCGCGCGGCGGAGACCGCCGCGACGAGCGGGGTCGCCGGCCTGATGCTCGGCGCCGTCGACCTCGGCCTCGACGCTCGCACCTCGAGCCGAGGTCCGACAGCCTCGAGCTGCTCCACGCCAGGTCGAGCATCGTCCTCGACGTCGGCAGCTGCACGGCTACGGCCGCCCATCGACCGGGTCTGGGTCGACATCAAGGACGCAAACGGCCTGAGCGAGGACTGCGCGCTCGCGCGGTCGCTCGGCTTTCGAGGCAAGGCCTGCATCCACCCGGATCAGGTCGCATCCGTCAACAAGGGCTTCGCACCGACCGAGCGTGACCTCGGCAGGGCGCGGGCGATCGTCGCCGCTTTCGAGCAGGCAGAGGCCGAGGGCGTGGGTGCGGTCGCACTCGACGGCGAGATGATCGACCTGCCGGTCGTCGAGCGCGCACGCGAGCTGCTGGCCGAAACGAAACGGAGTGTGCTACATGCCGACTGACACGACGCCCGCCGCGCCGAAGGAATGGCGCGGTCGCTTCTACGAGGACTTCGACGCGGGCGACGTGTTCCGCAGCCGCTTCGGGCGCACGGTCACCCAGACGGACAACATCTGGTTCACGTGCCTGACGATGAACACCAACCCGATGCACTTCTCCGAGCCGTTCGCAGCCGCGACCCGGTTCGGCCGCCCGCTCGTCAACAGCGCGTTCACGCTCGCGCTCGTCACCGGCCTGACCGTGCCCGACACGAGCGAGAACGCCGCCGCCAACCTCGCGTGGACGGACATCAAGCTCCCCAAACCCGTGTACGAGGGCGACACGCTTGTGGGCCGAGAGCGAGATTCTCGAGAAACGCGAGTCGTCGTCCAACCCGAGCGTCGGTATCGTGGCTCGATGCGCTGCCGCGGCATCAACCAGCGGCGCGAGGTCGTGATCGAGTTCAAGCGCACGTTCATGGTGTACAAGCGTGACGCGGCAGAGGTCGCCGATTCGTTCCCGCACACCGACGAGGACTGGAGGAGATGAGATGACCACTGCCGCCCAGACGATCGCCCGCTGGTCGACGAACATAGCCCTCGACGACATCCCCGCGGACGTTGCCCACCACGCCAAGCTCCACGTCCTCGACGCGCTCGGCTGTGGGCTCGCAGCGCACGGAAGCGGTCTCGCAGGCGAGGGTCGCGCCACGATGGTGGAGCTCGGGGGAACAGGCGACGCCACGGTGATCGGGCTCAGCGACAGGCTGCCTGCCGCGAACGCCGCATTCGCGAACGCGATGCTCTGCCACGGGCTCGACTTCGACGACACGCACTCCGAGTCCGTCAGCCACGTCTCGGCGGTCATCGCACCTGCGGCGCTCGCCGCGGGCGAGGCGCTCGGGTCGTCCGGGGCGGACGTGCTCGCCGCGATCGTCGCCGGCAACGAGGTCGTGTGCCGCGTCGGCATGGCGGCTCCGGGCGAGTTCCACCGGCGCGGCTTCCACCCGACCGCGATCTGCGGCATCTTCGGCGGCGTCGCCACCGTTGCGCGGTTGAACGGCCTCGACGCCGAGACGACGACGCGGGCACTCGGCATCGCCGGATCGTTCGCCGGCGGACTGTTCGCCTACCTCGCCGACGGGACGCCGACCAAGCCGATGCACCCCGCTTGGGCGGCGCACGGCGCGCATCTCGCCGTCGCCCTCGCCGCGCCACGGCGCGATCGGCCCCAGCTCCGTGCTCGAAGGCAAGTTCGGGCTCTACCACGCCTTCCTCGGCGCCGCCGAGGGCGAGGTCGACATCGCAGGCTCAGCTCGCCGACCTCGGCTCGCGCTGGGAGACACCGCGGATCGCGTACAAGCCGTTCCCCGTCTGCCACTTCATGCACGGCTCGCTCGGTGCAGCGGCCGACGCGAGCGGTGGGCGCACGTTCACGCCCGACGAGATCGACGACGTGCTCGTCACCGTTCCTGCGGCGGGTGTCTCGCTCGTGCTCGAGCCGGCGCCGGAGAAGATGCAGCCACGCTCGGAGTACGAGGGCAAGTTCTCGCTCCAGTACTCCGTCGCCTCGCTGCTCGTGCGCGGCCACGTCGCCGTCGTGGACTTCACCGACGAGGCGATCACCGATCCGGCGGTGCTTGCCGTCGCCGGCAAGGTGCGCTACGAGACCCGCGACTACCCGACCTACCCGCAGGCGTTCCCCGGCGGTGTCCGCGTCACGCTCGCAGTCCGGCAAGTCGTTCGAGGGCGACCTCGCGTATCAGAAGGGCGGCCCGGAGAACCCTCTCTCGGACGACGAGGTGCGGGAGAAGTTCCATGGCAACGCGGGCCTCATTCTCTGCCGGATGACGAGGTCGAAGGCACTCGCCGACTCGGTGCTCGCCCTGGAGACGCAGGGACGATCTCGCGGCGGCGCTGGCGCCGCTCACGCTCTGCGCCAAGCCGCGAGGCGGTGAGCGCGACCTCACCGCCGAGCAGCGCGAGATCGTCGCGGCCGTCGCGACTTCGTCGACCGCGATGTGATCCCGGTCGCGTCCGAACTCGAGCATCGCGACGAGTACCCGGAAGACGCTCGTCGCGACGATGGTCGGAGATGGGCCTCTTCGGGACGACGATCCCGGAGGAGTACGGGGGCCTCGGACTCGGCCTCGACACGTACGCACTGATCGTGGTGGAGCTGTCGCGCGGCTGGGTGACGTTGTCCGGGATCCTCAACGGCACGTTCATCGCCGCGACTGGATGATCCGGCTGCACGGCACCGAGGAGCAGCGGCAACGCTCCTGCCCGCGCCTCGCCACCTGCGAGATCCGCTCGTCGTTCTCGATGACCGAGCCGCACGCGGGCTCGGACGTCCAGGCGATCCGCACGACGGCCGTCCGTGACGGCGACGAGTACGTCATCTCCGGCCAGAAGATGTGGGTGACGAACGGCTGGCGCTCGTCGATCGTCATGCTGCTCGCGAAGACCGACCCGGCCGCGGTGCCCACCCACACGGGCATGACCGGGTTCATCATCGAGAAGGAGCCCGAGACGAGCCCTCCCGGCCTCGAGATTCCGATGCCGGGGCTCAAGAAGCTCGGCTACAAGGGCGTCGAGTCGACGGAGCTCGTGTTCGACGGCTTCCGCACGCCTGCCTCGAGCGTGCTCGGGGGCGAGGAAGGGGTCGGCAAGGGCTTCAAGTACTTCATGAGCGGCATCGAGGTCGGACGGGTCAACGTCGCGGCGCGCGGCGTCGGTGTCGCACAGGCTGCGCTCGACGACGCGCTCGGCTACGCGCGCGAGCGGGAGGCGTTCGGCAAGCCGATCGGGCACCATCAGGCGGTGCAGATGATGCTCGCGCGGATGGCGACTCGCGCCGAGGCAGCGCGCCTTCTCACGCGTCCAGGCTGCGCAGAAGAAGGCCTCGGGCGAGCGCGCCGACCTCGAGGCCGGGATGGCGAAGTACTTCGCGACGGAGGCGGCACAGGAGAACGCGCTCGACTGCATGCGCATCCACGGGGGCTACGGGTACTCCACCGAGTTCCGGCCGGAGCGCTACTACCGGGACGCACCGCTGCTTCTCATCGGCGAGGGCTCGAACGAGATCCAGCAGGTGATCATCGGGCGACGGCTGCTCGAGCGAGACGGGAGCTGACCCTGGACTTCGCGATCCCCGAGGAGCTGGGAGAGATCCGGGCAGCCGTCCGTGAGCTCTGCGCTGGGTTCCCCGGCGAATACTGGCGCGCCCTCGAGCCCGACCGTTATCCCACGGAGTTCGTGCAGGCACTGACCGCGAACGGCTGGCTCGCTGCGCTGATCCCGGAGGAGTACGGCGGCGCCGGCCTGACGATCACGGCCGCGAGCGTGATCCTGGAGGAGATCAACGCCATCCGGGTGCAACTCTGGTGCCTGCCACGCGCAGATGTACACGATGGGCACGATCCTGCGGCACGGCTCCAACGAGCAGAAGGAGCGCTACCTGCCGCGCGATCGCCTCGGGCCAGTTGCGCTTGCAGGCCTTCGGCGTGACCGAGCCGAGCGCCGGGTCCGACACGACCTCGCTGCAGACGTTCGCGACGAAGGTCGACGGCGGCTGGTCGGTCACGGACAGAAGATCTGGACGTCGCGGGCAGAGCACTCGGACCTCATGCTGCTGCTCGCCCGCACGACCCCGGTCGACCAGACCGCGAAGAAGACCGAGGGACTCTCGACGTTCCTCGTCGACATGAAGCAGGCGACCGCGGACGGCACGATGACGATCCGCCCGATCAGGACGCTCATGAATCACGCGACGACCGAGATCTTCCTCGACCAGCGTGTTCGTCCCCGACGAGAATCTCGTCGGCGAGGAGGGACGCGGCTTCCGCTACATCCTCGACGGCATGAACGCGGAACGGGTGCTGATCGCCGCCGAGTGCATCGGCGACGGGCGCTGGTTCGTGGAGAAGGCATCGGCGTACGCGGGCGAGCGTGTCGTGTTCGGCCGGCCGATCGGCGCGAACCAGGGAGTGCAGTTCCCGATCTCGCTCGCGCACGCCCAGATCGAAGCGGCGGACCTGATGCGTTACAAGGCGGCCTGGTTGTACGAGCAAGGCTTGCCGTGCGGCGCGGAGGCGAACATGGCGAAACTGCTCGGAGCGGAGGCATCGTGGGCGGCGGCGAACGCGTGCCTCGACACATTCGGCGGTTTCGGCTTCGCCGAAGAGTACGACGTCGAGCGGAAGTTCCGCGAGACGCGGCTCTACAAGGTGGCGCCGGTCTCGAACAACCTCATCCTCGCGTATCTCGGCCAGCACGTTCTCGGAATGCCGCGCTCGTACTGAGCGCGGTACGGGGCGACAGCGTCCGGGGGCGGCCGACGACCTCTACGTCGAGCCCGAGGATCGGCGGCGTGCCGCGTGGTCGAACGCGTGCAGGGAGGTCGTCAGCTCGCCGGCCGTGAAGCCCCGGCCGATGAAGACGAGACGCGACCGGCGGTCGTCGTCGGGCCAGTTGTCGAGGTGGACCGGCGGGTGCACGGCGTGCTGGACGCAGTTGACGAGTACCGGGCCGTCACCGCCGACGTTCAAGAAACCCTTTCACGCGCAGGATGTCCGTGCCGCGAGCCTGCAGCAGCATCGTCAGCCAGAGGCCGAATGCCGTCCAGTCGACCTCGCCCAGGAAGAGCACGCACGAGCGTACGTCGTCGTCGTGCGCGTGCGTACCCGTTGTCGTGACGGAGACCGGGGTCGAGATCCCGTGGGTCGCGAGCCGCGCCGTCGAAGAGCCAGTCCGGATCGACCTCACCGAACGACGGCCGGGCGAGCGAGCGCCGTCGGGTTGAGACGCGCGAGCTGCGCCTCGAGGCCGGCCCGGCCGGCAGGGGCGGCGAGATCTTCCTTGGTGATGACGAGCCGATCGGCGACTGCGACCTGCTTGACGGACTCGTGGCCACGGAGCCCGTGGACGCCGTCGACGGTGGCGACGACGCTCTCGAGCTCGTAGTGGTTCCGCACGACGGGATCCGAGAGGAGCGTCATCACGATCGGGGTCGGGTCCGCGACCCCCGTCGTCTCGACGACGACGCGGCCGAAGTGCGGGACCTCGCCGGCGTCGCGCCGATCGAGGAGGTCGCGCAGCTCGTCGGCGAGGTCGCCGCGGAGGACGCAGCAGACGCACCCGCTCGCGAGCAGCACGGTCCGCTCGTCGACCCGGCGCAGCAGGTGATGGTCGATCCCGATCTCGCCGAGCTCGTTCACGATCACGGCCGTCTCTCCCATCCCGGGGTGCTGCAGCAGCCGGGAGATGAGCGTCGTCTTGCCGCTGCCGAGGAAGCCCGTGACGAGGACGACCGGCGTCTTCACCGACTCAGCTCGGCGACGAGTCCGGCGTCGAGTGGGTCGAGTCGTGCGACCGAGGAGCCGCTCAGCCTCGCTCCAGACGGCTCCGATGTCCGTGACGACGGCCGAGGAGCCCTTGCGGTCGCGGAGGACGTAGACGCCCGCCCAGTCGTGCAGGGCGAGCCCGAAGTGGGCCGAGCACCCTGTCGAGGAGCGCCGCCCGGAACACACGCGCCCGCCGTCCCCCGTCCTGCTCGGCCCAGTGCTCGTTCGAGATGACACCGCAGAGCGCGCACACTAGAGTCGTTTTGTAGCAGCACGAGCTCTGGAAGCACCGACAACGGAGGTTGTGATGGCCAAGGAGATCCTCGTCGCGTACGGCGTCGACGTCGACGCGGTGGCAGGCTGGCTCGGCTCGTACGGGGGCGAGAACTCCCCGGACGACATCTCGCGCGGGCTGTTCGCCGGCGAGGTCGGAACACCGCGGCTGCTCGACCTCTTCGCGCGACACGAGCTCAAGACGACCTGGTTCATCCCCGGGCACTCGATCGAGACGTTCCCGGCAGAGACGCAGCTGGTCGTCGACGGCGGCCACGAGATCGGCATCCACGGGTACTCCCACGAGAACCCGATCGCGATGACGCGTGAGCAGGAGATGGCCGTCCTCGACAAGTGCATCGGGCTCGTGGAGCAGGTGTCGGGAAGGCGGCCGACCGGGTACGTGGCGCCGTGGTGGGAGTTCTCGAACGTCACGAACGAGCTGCTGCTCGAGCGCGGGATCAAGTACGACCACTCGCTCATGCACAACGACTTCCACCCCTACTACGTCCGCGTCGGCGATTCATGGACGAAGATCGACTACGCGAAGAAGGCCGAGGAGTGGATGGTGCCGCTGACGAGCGGGCGAGGAGACCGACCTGATCGAGATCCCCGCCAGCTGGTACCTCGACGACCTGCCGCCGATGATGTTCATCAAGGGGGCCCCGAACAGCCACGGCTTCGTCAACCCGCGCCACCTCGAGGAGATCTGGATCGACCAGTTCGACTGGGTCTACCGCGAGTACGACTACGCGGTCTTCACGATGACGATCCACCCCGACGTGAGCGGACGGCCGCAGGTGCTGCTGATGCACGAGCGGATCATCGACCACATCAACAAGCACGACGGGCGTGCGCTGGGCGACCTTCGACGAGATCGCCGACGACTTCGCGAAGCGGTACCCGAGGCGGGCGTGATCAGAGGACGGTGATCCGAGCCGGCCGCCGGGCCGAGGGGCTCGACGGCCGCGGCTGCGCGGTCGACTACTTGAGTGGGTTCGTGCCCGCCATCCAGATGATCACGCGAGTGAACTTCCCCTCGGGGCTGATGTCGAAGAAGTTGCAGTTGTGCATTTCGTTCCGCGTGCCGTCGTTGAGCTCACCGATGTAGCTCTGCTCGGTCGCGACCTTTCCCGCCTCGGGCTCGACGACGATGTTCTTGATCTCGTGGAAGATGGAGACCGAATTGCCGATGAAGTCGTCGAACATGCGGCGGATCTCGTCCGAGCCGGAGAACGTCACATGGTCGGTCTGCACGGTGAGCGTCGCGTCGTCATCGAAGTGCGAGAGGACCGCGTCGACGTCCTTCGCGTCGACGGCCTTGAAGTAGCTGTCGGGCAGCGCGGCGAGCCGGTCGCGTGTGAGCTGATCGGTCTGGGTGGCCATTGGGTCTCCTTTGCGAGAGCCGGGAACGGGTCGAGGTGTGAGAACGACGGTACTCCGGTCTCGGCGCCGCCGCAAGCGACGACGTGCATGTTCACGGGTTCGAGCCACTCGTACGGACGAGTGGATCTCGACGCTCAGCTCGCCAGCGCAGCCTCGACCCAGGCAGCACTTGCGAGCGTGCGAGCGTCCTGCGTCGGCAGGCCGACGAGCTGAACTCCGAGCGGCAGCCCCGAAGGCCCGGTGCCGGCCGGGACGTTGACGACCGGAGTGCCGAGCGCCGACCACGCACGATCGAACACCGGGTCTCCCGTCGTTGCGAGCGGAGGCGCCTCGCCGGGCGCGGAGGGGGTGACGAGGGCGTCGACGTCCTCGAACACGTCGGCGAGCGCAACCCGGCAGTCGCTCACCACGCGGCGCGCCTCGTCGTAGGCCCGCACCGGCATCGCCGCCCCCTCTTCGAGCATGGTGCGCAGCGGCTCCCGGATCATCTGCGCGAAGCGGCTGTACTCGTCCGCCAGACAACGGGCGATCTCGAACGTCCAGATCCGGTTCTGCGCCTCGACGAGCCCGGCGAACAGGGGCGGGAGCGTGACAGCGACCGGGCGAGCTCCGGCGCGCACCAGTGCGTCCGGCAGCCCTTCGAAGAGCGCCACGGTCTCGGCGGCTGCCGCTCCCCATTCGTGCGTGAGGCAGACGCCAAGTCGAGGTGTCGGCAGGCTCTGAGGAAGCGCGAGCTCGCGACCGGTGAGCGCACCGACGACGAAGGCTGCATCCTCGACGGTGCGCGTCATCACGCCGACCGTGTCGAACGTCTCCGAGATCGCCTTTACCCCGACGCACGGCAGCGTCCCGTGCGTCGGCTTGTAACCCACGATCCCGCAGAACGCGGCGGGTCGCACGATCGAGCCAGTGGTCTGCGTCGCGTAGGCGACCGGCACCATGCCCGCCGCGACGGCCGCAGCGGGGCCTGATGAGGAGCCACCCGGGGTGCGCGTCTCGTCGTGAGGGTTCGTCGTCGGGCCGGGCGGCCAAGCCGCGAACTCGGTCGTGACGAGCTTTCCGAACACGAGCGCGCCTCGCTCCCGTGCGATCGAGACGCTGGCGGCGTCTATGCGCGGACGGTTGTCGGCGTAGATCGGTGACCCGTGCCTCGTCGGCATGTCGTAGGTGTCGAAGATGTCCTTCACTCCCAACGGGATCCCGTGCAACGCGGCTCGTGCCCCCGCAGGCAGGTCGTCGAGCTCACGGGCTCGGGCGAGCACCAGCTCCTGATCGAGATGCGCCCACGCCCGCACTCTCGGCTCGTCGGCCTCGATTCGTTCGAGGCACGCCTGGCGACCGACAGCACGGTCGTATCGCCGTTCGCGAGCCCTCGCGCGAGTGCGACGACGGTCGGAGCTGATCCACTCGGAGAAACGTCACGGCGGCGTGCCATCGCGCACGCAATCTACAAGCCGCTCGCGAGACGTCAGGAGCCGCTACCCGGCCGCCACAGCCAGCTGAGCAGCGGGATCGAGTCCGGCGCCCAGCAGCGACCTGTAGCAGCACGCGCACTTTCGGCCCTGCGAGGTCGCCCGCGAAGAGCGCGCCGGCGTCGGCCAGGTCCCGGCCGCCGCCGCGACCGTAGACGGGCTCGACGCGCCCTGCTGCGCAGCGCGAGCAGACGACGACCGTCACGCCGTGCGCAAGCGCGTCGCGGACGCCCGCCAGGACCTGGTCGTTCGCGTTGCCACGTCCCGTCCCCTCCAGCACGATCGCGCTCGTTCCTGCCTCGACCGAGGCCCGCACGAAGCGCGCATCGCTGCCGGCGTGCAGCCGGATGAGGTCGACGGGCGCGAGCTCTGCCGGGAACGGCAAGGGCGCCGGACGCCTCTCGGGCCGCCGCTGAAAGACGACCCGCTCGCCGTCGATGACACCGAGGGGGCCGTAGCCGGGGGCTGCGAAGGCGCGCAGCGCGGTCGTGTGGACCTTGCGCACCTCTCGCGCGGCATGGATCTCACCCGCGAAGGCGATCATCGCGCCGCGCCCGCGCGCCTCGGGCGCCGAGACAACGCGAATCGCGTCGCGGAGATTGCGCGGCCCGTCGGTGTCCGTCTCGTCCGCTCCGCGCTGCGCACCTGTCAGCACCACCGGCACGTCCGAGTCGAGCAGGCGATCGATCAGGTACACGGTTTCCTCCATCGTGTCGGTCCCGTGCGCGACGACGACTCCTGCGATGTCGCGCCGGCCGGTGTGCTCGAGCACCCGTTCGGCGAGGGAGAGCGCGAGCCGACCGTGCACGTCGAAGCTGGGCACCTGCACGAAGTCGTCCAGCTCGAGCGGCGGCGCATCGGGCCAGGCGAGCATCTCGACGAGCTCCTCGCCGCTCACCGCCGGGACGAGCTTGCCCGTCTCCGGGTCGGGTCGCATCGCGATCGTGCCGCCCGTGGAGACGACGACGACGGTCGACGCGTTCGGCACTGCCTACTTCTTGCGAGAGCGTGGCCGTCTTGGAGACGTCCAGGCGGCCGCCGACCTCCTCGCCGAACTCCTCTTCGACGCGATGCACGGGCGCGGTGCGGAAGCGGAGGCTGATCGTGACGACGATGAGCACGATCGAGGATCAGGAACAGCGTCACCGCGGTCGTCCCGGCCCCGAGCGCGTAGAGGTTCGGAAGGATCGGCCTGCTCGACGGCCAGGTGCCGATCAGGATCGGAAGCGGCTGCGCCTGGTAGCCGTTCTGCAGCAGGATCGTCCGGTCGAAGTCGTTCCAGGCCAGGGTGAAGCCGAACAGGAAGCTGCCGAAGATGCCCGTCCAGACGAGCGGCAGCGTCACCTCGCGGAACGTCGTCGGGCCGTTCGCGCCGAGGTCGCGAGCCGCCTCCTCGACGTGCTTGTCGTAGCGGTTCCAGACGGCGAGCATGACGAGGAAGGCGAACGGGATCCCCCAGATCACGTTCGCACCGAGCGCCGTGTACCAGAGGCTGGGCGTCTCGCCCATGTACCTCCAGAGGAGCTGGTTGCCGAGACCGACGAGGAAGGCCGGCGTCATCAGCGCGAGCATGAGGATGTAGAAGGCGATGACGTCGCCCTTGAGTCGCCAGCGGCGGCGGAACGCCATCGACAGCGAGAACCCGAACACCGCCACGAGGACGCCCGCGACGAGAGCGAGCCAGAGGGACTGGCGGCCCGAGGCGCTGACGTCGTCGGCGATCGTGTAGAAGACGGTTCGAATCCCACATCGTCTTCCACCAGTCGAGGCTGAACGGGCCGCGGAACGGGAACGTCAGCTGTCCCGTCGACCCCTGGAACGAGAGGATCGCCATCAGGATCATCGGGATGTAGAGGAAGAACAGGAAGATGGCGAAGTAGACGCCGAGACCGAGTTTCGTCCAGTCGCGGCGCCGCTTGACCTCGCGCCGCACGACGGCATCCTGCGCGCGCGGCGCCTGCTTCCGCCGCCGATGCCATCGTCTCGATCACAGATCCTCCCGCAGGTTCGAGAAGCGTGTGATCCCGAAGACGCCGACCAGCAGGACGATCACGAGCAGGACGGCCGAAGCCGCCCCCTGCGGATACTGGACGGCCCCGATCTTCGAGTTGATCAGCGTGCCGACGGAGGTCACGTTGCCGCCGCCTACCGTCGCGACGGTTCCGTAGTCGCCCATCGTGAGCACGAAGATGAAGATCGAACCGATCACGATGCCCGGCATCGTCTGCGGCAGGATCACCTCTCTGAAGGTCCGCCACCAGTTGGCGCCGAGGTCGCGCGCGGCCTCGATGGCCGAGCGGTCGACCTGCGCCAGCGTGAAGAAGAGCGGCGTGACCATGAACAGGATGTACAGCTGGATCATCGCCAGGCGCACCGAGAGCGTCGAGAAGCCGAACTCCTGGACGGGCTCGGAGACGATGCTGGAGCTTGATGAGTACCTGGTTCAGGGCTCCCTCGCGGCCCATGAGCGGGAAGGTCCACGCGATCGCGCGGGTGAGGAAGCTCGTCCAGAACGGCGCCAGGGCAATGATGAAGAGCGCGATCTGGATGCGCAGACTCTGGATCTTGAGAGCGAGGAAGTACGCGACCGGGAAGCCGAGGATGAGACATGCCACGACCGCGATCACCGACGTCATGACCGTCGAGAGCCATGTTGTCCCAGTACGTCGCGGTCGTGGAAGAGCTCGGTGTAGTTCGTCGTCGTGAACGTCGTGTCGAAGCCCGGCATCCGTCCACGTCCAGAAGCTGACGAGGACGATGATCACGAGTGGGGCGACGAGGTAGAAGCCGATCCAGAGGAACCCCGGAGCCGCCAGAGCGGTCGTCACCCAGCCGCTTCCACGTCGCCGGCCCTTGTCTTTCGCCGCAGTCTTTCGCAGGCGCTGCTCGAGGATTGCCTCGGCCTCCGCGACCTCGCCGAGCGAGAGCCGCCTTCGCCGTCGCCGCCGGGGTGCTCAGGCTTCGAGGAGCTGGACATCCTCCTCCTTCCACGAGATCCGGATCCGCTCGCCCTCGCGACCGCGCAGCGCCGGGTACTGCTCTGGCGCCGACCTTGGCGAGCATGCGTTCGCCGTCTGCGAGCAGGTGGAGCTTGACGAGGTCACCGAGGAACTCGACGAAGACGATCTCGCACTCGGCCGAGTTAGGTCACCGCCGAGGTGCCGGCGGTAGTCGACGGTCACCGCCGCTGCCCGGACCGCGATCATCGCCGGGTCGCCGACGGCATGACGCGCGTTCGCGGGCGCGAACGCTGGCGCGGAGCTGCTCGCTCGTCCTCGATGATCGAGCCGGTCGCCCTCGCGTCCCGTGACCTTGCCGCGAATGATGTTGTTGTCGCCCATGAACCGCGCGACAACGGCCGTCGCGGGTCTCGTTGCGATCGTGAGCGGATCGGCGACCTGCTGGATGCGTGCCTCGTTCATGACGACGATGCGGTCCGCCATCGAGAGCGCCTCTTCCTGGTTGTGCGTCACGTGGATGAACATCAGCCCGAGCTGACGCTGGAGATCGCGAAGCTCGACCCTCATCCGCAGCTGGAGCAGGCGGTCGAGGTCGCCGAGCGGCTCGTCGAGGAGAAGCGCCTGCGGCTTGGTGACGAGGACGCGTGCGAGGGCCACGCGCTGCTGCTGGCCGCCGGAGAGCGCATTGGGCTTCCGGTCGGCGAGTGGAGAAAGGCCGACCATCTCGATCGCTTCCAACGCCAGCTGGCGGCGCTCCGCCTTCCCCACGCCATGCATCTTCAAGCCGAACTCGACGTTCTGGAGCGTCGTCCGGTGCGGGAAGAGGGCGAAGTGCTGGAAGACGGTCGTCGTCGGCCTCTTGTGGGGCGGCAGGTCCACGAGCGACTGGCCGTCGAGCAGGATGTCGCCCTCGGTGGGGTACTCGTGGCCGCCGATCATCCGCAGCGTCGTCGTCTTGCCGCAGCCGGACGGGCCGAGCAGCACGACGTACTCGCCGTGATCGACGTGCAGGTTGACGTCGTCGACGGCGACCGTGCCGCCGGCGAAGACCTTGGTCAACCCGACGAGATCGAGTCCCGATTGCCCTGTAACGGAGGGGGCGGCAGGCGCCGCCCCCTCCAACTGCGAGATTCCCTGCTCCGACATGCAGCCGCTACGCGGACAGGAAGTCGTTGACCGTCTTGACCAGATGCACGCTCTCTCGCGGATACGAGTTCCAGGAGGCGTACTTGCAGATGCGCTGGCCGAACGAGCCGCCCTCGCGACGCTCCCCCTTCTTGATGTCGCCGACCTTGCCGGTGATACCGGGCAGGTCGCGTGGTGCCGGCTTGCCCCTCCACCAGTAGTCGTACTCGCCGACCGAGAACCCGGCCTTCTGCCCGGCTGCGGACTGGATCCACGGGAGCAGCTTCTGCCCGTTGGCGATGTAGTAGCCCTGGCGCATGATCGACGGCGCCGAGGTACCCGTTGTAGTTCCAGTTGATGTAGTCGTAGCAGGCCTGCAGCTTCGCCGGATCCGTGACCTTCGACGAGATGCCCTCGGAGCTGCACCAGCCGCGGAAGCCTTCCTTCGGCGCCGCGTACAGGATGTTGATGCCGGCCGCCTTGACGAGCGCCACGGCGGGCGACCACATCGACTCGAGCACGACCTCCTTCGAGACCATCAGGTTGACCGAGTCCGTGAAGGCCGACCAGAACGCGCGGAACTGGCCCTGCTTCTTGTACTTGGTCATGATCTTGAACAGCATGTTGATCTCGGCCTTCGTCGGATTGCCGAAGTCCTTGAACTTCATCAATCCGAGCGCCGACGCAGCGAACGCCGCATCCTGGGACATGATGCCCGGGTCACGGAGGAGCGACACGCGCCCCTTCCACTTCGTGTTCAGGAGCTCCGCCCAGGACATCTGGTTCGGCGCCTTCTTGATCACGTCGGCGTTGTAGCCCATCGAGTCGGCGTTGAAATGCGCGGCCGGGCCGACGATGTACCGCGGCTGCGGCTTGCCGCCGATCGGCTTGCCGTTCTCGCCGATCCAGCGGACGATCTGCTTGTTGTTCGCCGGCCCGCCGTTGAACGCGGGCAGCCCGGTCGAACCGTCCGGATCGACGTACGTCGTCCGGAACGGCGCGTTGCCGTCGCCGAACGTGCAGACCTTCGACGCCGGGTTGAGCTTGCCTCGCGTGAAGAGCTTGTACTGGACTCCTCCAGCTCGGGAGCCGTCCTCGTGTCGACCGGCTGCAGGCTGCCGGACGGCCAGACGAGCAGCGACTGGTAGTTGTAGCCGCCGAACACGTCGAACGTGTCCGGCGAGGTGATCGCGATCTGTGGCTGCTTCTCGGACGGAGCCAGGATCGGCTTCACGGTGAAGCCGAGGTCTTTCGACGCCTGCTTTGCGATGTCCGGGGTCGGGAACTCGACCCCGAGGGTGAGGACGCGCAGGGTGCCCGTGAACTTGCCGCTCGCAGACGTCTGTGCGGCTGCCGAGCCGGCAAGGGCGCCGGCGCCCGAGAGGGCCGCGGCACCGACGGCGCCTCGCTTGAGGAGCTCGCCGCGGGTCAGGCCGCTCTCCCGTCTGCCCGGCAGGTCGCCATGCCCAAGATCCGCCCCCTCAGCGAGCGCCTCGGCGTACTCGTTGGGGTCGTAGTCGAGATGGTGACTCATCTGCTGCTCTCCTTCCGCCCCGGGTTCTCCGGCGGCAATCACGCGTCGGCGTTGGGTTCGGTCCGCCTCCTACTGCTTGGGGACGTCGTCTCAGCCAGATTGTTGTTCTGTATACAAGGCGCCCAGACGCGAGTCAACCTGGTAGAGATCCCACGGACGCTCTTGTTCACGCCGCCCGCACGGCATTTCGTCCGCTCGCCGGGCGCAAGCGAACTGACGGACGTCGGGGATCGCAACGTCGGGTTCCGCCTCAGCACGGCGGATGCGGGATACCGATCGCCGTCCCGAGACGAGCCGTCTCGGGACCCGCGAGCGTGAAGCCGACGTACGCCACGCCCATCGTCCCGAAATCCTGCTCACGGCCCGCGCGGAGCGCCGTCTCGAGGAGGCCGATCCGCCGATCCTGGAGGTCGAGCCACCGCGCGAGCCTGGTGCGCAGCCGTTCGGGCGCCGGGAGCGCCCGCACCTCGAGCTCCTGCGCCTTGAGCAGGGGAAGCGCGCGGCTGACGGCCGCCACGACGTCACCCGGCCCGGAGACGTCCGGCGGGCGGATCTTGTCGAGTTGCGGACCGTAGACCCGGCAGATGGCCGACACCCGGGCGAAATACTGCGCCTCCGTCGGCTCGGCGCCGGAATCGCCGCTGAAGACGACGAGGGCGGTGACCGCAGCCCCGGCTGCGACGACCGCGCAGGCTGCGACGAGGAGCGCGGGACGACGCCTCATCGACACCGCCCGACGCGGCGTGGACGATCGCGTTCGGACCTTCACGCTCGAGCTCCCTAGGCCGTCTCTTGCGCCAGCCGTAGAGCCAGCAACCGCGCGGCGAGGAGGATCGCCAGGTAGGTCGAGGCGCCGACTCCGACTCCCCACACGACCTTCACCCAACTCGAGGGCACCGCGTAGTAGACACCGATGCCGGCAGCGATCGCCGGTAGAGCGGCTGCGTTGATGCCGTTGACGTAGCGGTACGGCCCTTGCGGATCGAAGAGTCCGGCGACGTCGATCCGCTGACGCTTGACGAAGAGGTAGTCGGCCAGAACGACTCCCGCGAGCGGAGCTGCGAGGTTCCCGAGATGGGTGACCCAGCGCTGCGCGTCGTTGACGAAGGCCGGGAAGGCAGAGAGCACGACGGCGGCCCCTGCCGCCACGATCGTCGCCCGCACGCGCCCGAGCCGCGGAACGGCGTTCACGAGCGAGAGCCCGGCGGTGTAGACATTCGTGATGTTGGCGGCCAGCCCCTGTACGACTATCGCGACCAGGAGCACGACGAGCAGCAGGTTGCTCGAGGTCAGCTCGGCAACAGCAACGAAGGGATTGGTCTCGCCGGTGGCCGCGGCCGCATAGCCGCCGACGAAGGTGGTCACCGCCGCCGAGGTGAGAGCCGACGCAACGAGGCCGATGCGCATGTCACGTCGGGTCGGTGTGTAGCGGCAGAAGTCCGCCACGTTGGTGACGAACGTGAGCGATGCCCCACACATGACGGTCACGTACGTGGCGAAGCCGGTCCAGGTCAGATGTTGATCGGGGGCGTCGAACACACGGCTCACCGCATACCTCGGGTTGTCGGTCGACAAGTAGAGGACGACGAGAACTCCGGTGAACGCGAGCGACACGGGCAGCACGCCGCGCAGGAGCCACCGCATCACGTCGAATCCGAGCACGGCGAGCGTCGCGTGGACAACGGCGAAGGCAAGTGCGAGCGGCACGAGCGGCAGCCGGTCGCCGCTCATCGCCTCGTAGATCGCCTGCGCTCCGAGGCCGGCAGCCAGCGCCTGCGCCGCAAACCAATACGTGGCGGCAACGAACCGATACGGGGAAGAGAGCAGGCGCGCTCCCCAGAAACCCAGGTGTGTGCGCATCGCGACCTGGCCGGGAAGCCCGTAGTCGACTCCGGGCTGCGCGGCCACGGTCAGCATGGCGAAGGCGAGCGCCTGTCCGGTGACCATCGCCGCCACGGCCCACCAGAGAGGCAGCCCACCGGCGACGACCGCGAACGCGCCGAGCACGTACATGACGGGATTGAGGAAGAACGTGAAGTTGATCGCGAACAGGTCGCGCCAGCCGACCGTGCGCAGCGCCGCTGGGATCGGTTCGACTCCGTACCCCTCTATCCGGGGCATCAGGCTCCGGCGAGGTGCCGCGAGAAAAAGTCGAGCACGACGCGGTTGTGCTCGACGGAGTTGTCGAAGATCGTCGAGTGGTTCGAGCCTCGAATCACGTGCTTCTCGGCCTGCGGGATGGCCTCGTGGATCGCGTCCTGGCCGGCGCCGCCCGGACCCTGGTCCCACGGGGTCATGATGTCCTCGTCACCGCCGAGCACGAGGGCCGGGGACGTGATCCGGGGCAGCCAACCCGTGATGTCCATGTCGCACATCGCCTGACACGCGGTCGTGAAGACCTCGGTCGAGTTCGAGTCGCGGAGGATTTGCTGGATCGTGTCGATCGCCGCCACGCCGTCCGGCGTCTCGAGGAAGGCCTTGGAGAGCGCCTGCCAGGCGATCAGCTCCGCGAGAATGCGACTGCCGGGCCCGTCCGGATCGAGGCGCGCGATGTCGATCCAGTTCTTGAAGATCAGCCGCCCGGTCAGACCGAGCTTCGCGGCGGCACAGTTGATCACGACCGAGGTCGTCCGGTGCGGATATTTCCCCGCGAACACGATCGCGATCATGCCCCCCATGGAGGTTCCGTGGACATGCGCGGCGTCGATGCCGAGCGCGTCCATCAGCCCGGCGAGGTCGTCGGCCCACACCTCCATGTCGTAGTGCTGGAGCGGGCGATCCGACTGCCCGTAGCCTCGCTGGTCGTAGTCGACGACCCTGAAGTGCTGCGACAACACCGGCGTCGCGGGGGCGAAGTTGAAGTGCCCGAAACCGGCGCCGTGGATCTGCACGACGGGCTCGCCCTCACCGCTGACCTCGTACCAGAGACGTGCTCCGTTTACCTCAGCCGAACCCTGCACGCCTGTCCTCCTCCGGTCGCGAGAAACGCAAGCCTAACGCACCCCTCGCCTGGACCTAGCCGGCCTCGACCGCGAGTTCGAGCCGGGCCGGCGGGGTGCCCAGTAGCTCGCGCCGGAACTCGTCGAGCGAGCGGCGCCGCTTGGGCAGGAGACGGCGCAGGAGCGTGAAGCGGGCCGGGCTCGAGACGAACGGGTATGGGTCGATGCGCACCCGTCCGGGGCCGACCGGTTGCAGCCGAAAACCTCCGATGTCGTCGCTCTCCCCGGCGTCGATGTCCTTGAGGCAGAAATACAACGAGAAGCGGTCGTACACCTGGAGTCGGAAGTAGTCGGCCCAGCGCTCCTCCTCGCTGACGCCGATCGCGTCTTGCCTGGACGGATGCGTCGCTTCCTGCTCCGCCACGAATGCCTCGACGAGATCCCTGAACTCCTCGGCCCGGCTGAGCTCGAGCTCGGGCTGAGCGCCGTAGCGCTGGCGGTAGATACCCGGCCCCGTGCATCGACACGAGCAGACCGGCATAGGGATCCTCGTCGGTGATCGCGGCGATGCCCGCCCGGTAGAACGCGAGGTGCGCCGGTACCGGGACGTCGAGGAAGTTGAGCGGTCGGGCGCTGTCGGCAGCCATCATCGGAGCCTGCTCCCAGACGGCCCACCCGTCGTCGTGGCGCTCGGCGGCGACGACCAGCGAGGCGTGGCGGGCGCCGGTGTCGGCCCACTGGCGCGCGCAGTCCCCCGAGACGTCGGCGTGATCCGTCTGGAGAACGACCTGCCAGGCATCGCCCGTATCGCGGACGATCACGACGACCTCTCGATGCTCACCCCGGACACGCGATCACCAGATCGTCCCAGGAGCGTGCACCACGGGTCGAACATACAGTATGGCTCTCGTGCCGCCAACCTCAGGATTCACGCTCCGCTACGAGGAGGAAGCCGAGGGTGTCGTGTCCTCGGTCTTCCGTGACGTCAGGGTGCGGATGGAGTTCGTGCCCGCGATCTTCAAGGCGCTTGCACCTGACCCCGAAGCGCTCGTCCCGGCGTGGCTGCAGGCGCGCGCGATCTACGACGATCCTCGTGCGGGCACAGCACTCGCACGATTGAAAGAGCGCGCCGTCGTGGATCTCTCCTACACACCGAGCGGCGCCGTTCGGGACGCGGTGGCTCCCTTCGCTCAGGAGCTTCCCGCTCTGCTCCTGATCGTGACGTCGCTCGGGCTCTCGCTCGACGGCGTCATCCCCCTGCAACCGCTGCCGCCGCCCGAACTGCCGCAGCCGGGGCAGGTCCCCGAGAGCCGCGTTCCCGAGGAGCGCGGCGAGCATGCGCTCTTCGACGAGATCCGAGCCGTCTACCTCACAGAGCACGTGCCGAGCATGTACCGGGCGCTCGCAGCCGAGGGGTTGCTGGACGAGCCGTGGCGCGCAATCGGCCCGTTCCTGGCGGGTGAAGCCGGAAGACGGGTCGTCGCCGACGTGTCCGCCACCGCCGAGGCGCAAGCGCTCCGCTTCCGGGAGTTCGCATACTTCGGAGCGGAGAGTGCACGCGGTGTCCTCCACCAGTTTCGGCGCGCACTTCCTCGGAACCTCGTCTTCGCCCTGGCGGCCTCCGCCGACTAGGGGCCGGCCGAGTGGTCACGTAGCTCTCGCGCCGGTGTGCCCCGGCAGGCTGACAGCGACGAGCGCTCCGGTCGCCGCAAGGACGGCCGTCACGATCCAGAACACGTCCCAGCCCGCGTGGGAAGCGAGCGCTCCGAGAAGCGGCGTCGAGACGGCGGAGATCAGGAAGACCACGGTCGCGGCGACGGCAACCGCCCGCGCAGCCAGCTCGGGCGCAGCCCGCTCGCCGGCGCTGACGTACACGAGCGCGTTCCAACCGAGAGCACCGAAACCGAACAGCACCGCGGCAGGAATCACGAACGTTGCGCCCGCGTGCAGAGCGAGCGCGAACAGCAGTGCCCCCACGGCCGCAACCACACCCACCTCGACGAGTGTTCGCGCCCGGCGTGACCCGCCCGCCCTATCGGCGACGCGACCCCAGGCGATGCGCGACACCATCGCCGCGGCGTTGACGGCGAAGAACGTTGCCGACGCAGCGAAGGTGGTCAGCCCGGCTGCGCGCGCCGCCGGCACCGTAAAGGCCAGAACAGCCTGCAGGACGACGATGTAGAACGCGGCGACGACGAGCAGGCGCTGCATGCCGGGCGTACGCCAGATGCTCCGCAGGGGCCGGTGCACCCGATCGGCCACAGGTCGTGGCGGATCCACCGTGACGTAGGCGAAGAGCAGGCCCGAGACCGCCACGGCAGCGGCGGCGGCGCTGAGAGCGAGCCCGACGCCGCCGTAGCGCTCGAGAGCCGGCATCGTCAGCGCCGCCGTCATGCCCCCGAGCGGCACCGACATCTGGCGGACGCCGAGAGCCCAGCCGCGCCGCGCAGGCGGATAGGCGCGGAAGAGCGCTCCCGCGCCCGCAATCGGGACAACTGCCGAGCCGACACCGGAGGCGACGAGTGCCGCGACCAACACAGCCGCCGACCCGGCCGTCGCAGCCACGCACAGCCCCGCGACGCCGAGGACCGTGCCGGCGAGAATCGGGACCCTCGCGCCGAAGCGATCGACGGCCATCCCGGCCACGATCAGCGCCAGCCCGGAGCCGAACAAGCGCGGCCGTGAGGACGACGCCCAGCTCGGCGAGAGTGAGATCGAACACCTCGGCGAGCTCGGGACCGATCGCCGGAAGACCGACGCTCACGAACGCGACTGCGGCCTGAGCGCCGACTGCCGCTGTGAGCACGGTGCCGGGCGCGCGGGGTCCGGCCTTCTTCACGTCTTCCATTATCGTCTCGGCGTGGACGTTGACAGCATCGTGCGCGCGCGGCGGCGGGAGCAGGCGCTCGACGCGCTGGAGTTCGAGCGCGTCCGCGAGACCACTCTGCTCGCACAGGTCGAGGAGGTGCTCACCGAGTTGGAAGGGTCTCGGATCGACGAGGCGGCGTTCGCTCGCATGACGCCCGGGGACGTCACGCTCGTGCGGGAGGTGCTCGACCCCGGCGGCGTCGAACTCGCGGAGGAGTTCGACATCGAAGGGGCGCTCCTGTCCGAGACACCCGCGGAGATCCGCCTCGAGCGCGAGGACGAGCGCCTCAGGCTCGAAGGGGAGGTCGCCACATCGCGCACGCTCCAACAGGCTCTCGAACGCTACATCGAGGCGCTGGAGGCGAAGGACGGCGAGTCGCGCACAGGACTGCAGACGCCTCTCTGAACGGCTCCGGTCGGCTTCGCGAGCGACGGCCAGGGTTCTCGGTACATCCTGTATGGTCGCACCCGTGGGCCCCTTTGACGTGCACCCGCCGCTTGCGCGAGGCGCGAGCTCGGCTGCGGCTCACATGATCCCCTGCGTCTTCGACGATGCGGGTGGCGAAACGGGGACGATGTGACGCCGCCGGCCGGCGAGCTCAAGGCGACTGCCGCAACGGAAGGCCTGCGCATCGGGCCGCTGGCAGGGATCCGCGTGATCGAGCTCGGGACGCTGCTGGCCGGACCGTTCACGGGCCGGTTGCTCGGTGACCTCGGGCGCGGAGATCATCAAGGTCGAGGCCCCCGGTAAACCCGATCCGATTCGTGACTGGGGCAAGGCGCGCTACGAGGGCCGTTCGCTCTGGTGGCCGGTGCAGTCGCGGAACAAGAAGTGCGTGACGCTGAACCTCCGTGAGGCGCGCGGACAAGAGCTGCTGCTGCGCCTCGTCGAGCGCGCCGACGTCGTCACGGAGAACTTCAGGCCGGGCACCCTCGAGCGCTGGAACATCGGCTACGAGCAGATGTCCGCTGCGAATCCCGGGATCGTCCTCGCGCGCGTCTCGGGTTACGGGCAGACGGGGCCGTATGCCCACCGAGCGGGATTCGCCTCCGTCGCAGAGGCGATGGGCGGCATCCGCCACCTCAACGGCTTCCCCGATCAGCCGCCACCACGGATGCACATCTCTCTCGGAGACTCTCTGGCCGGCGATGTTCGCGGCGCAGGGCATCCTCTCGGCGCTCTACTGGCGCGACGTGTCCGGCGGCGGCCTCGGGCAGGTCGTCGACGTCTCGCTGATGGAGGCGTCCTTCGCCCTGCTCGAGAGCACCGTGCCGGAGTACGACCGGCTCGGGCTCGTCCGCGGGCCGCAGGGCACGAACCTCAAGGGCATCGCCCCCTCGAACATCTTCCGCTCGCGCGACGAGAAATGGATCGTGATCGCCGCAAACGCGGACGGCGTCTTCAGGCGACTGTGCGAGGCGATCGACCGGCCCGAGCTCGCCGACGACGAGCGGTTCAGCACCCACCTCGCGCGGGGCGACAACCAGGACGAGATCGAAGGGCATCGTCGCCGAGTGGGCTCGCGAGCGAGACGCAGCCGAGATCGACCGCGTCCTCAACGAGGCGGGGGTGATCTGCGGCCCGATCTACACGATCGCGGACATCTTCGAGGATCCGCAGTACCGTGCCCGAGACATGCTGCTCGAGCATGTCCGATCCGGAGTTCGGACCGTACATCGGGCCCGGCATCGTGCCGAAGCTGACCCGCACCCCCGGCGCGGTGCGGTGGTCGGCGACGTGGGACGAGGGAAGTCACAACCAGGATGTGTACGGCGGGCTCGCTCGGCCTCGACGACGACGAGATCGCCGCGCTTGCAAGAGGAAGGTGTGCTGTGAGCGCGGTCACGATCTGCGAGGTCGCGCCACGTGACGGGCTGCAGAACAATTCGCTGATCCTTGCCCCCGCGGTACGCGCCGAGTTCGTCGACCGCCTCGCCGCCACCGGGCTGCCGCGCATCGAGGCGGTCAGCTTCGTCAGTCCCACCCGGGTACCGCAGATGGCCGGGGCGGAGGAGGTCGTCGCCGCGATCGAGCGGCGGGCCGGGGTCGTCTATGCCGGGCTGGCGCTGAACGAGAAAGGCTACGACCGGCTGCTCGCAAGCGGGCTCGACGAGGTGCACTTCGCGTTCGCCTCCACCGAGACCTTCAACGAGCGCAACCAGGGTGCCGCCGTCGCCGACTCGATCGCCGCCGCTGTCGCGCATCGTCGGCCGCGCCCGCGAGGACGGCCTCCGCTCGACGGTCACGATCGGCGCCTCGTTCGGATGCCCGTTCGAGGGTCGCGTCGACCCGGGTCGCGTCATCGAGATCGCTGCGCAGTTGGCAGACGCGGGGCCGGACGAGATCGTGCTCGCCGATACGATCGGCGTCGGCGTGCCGCGTCAGGTTCGCGAGCTCGTTCCCGCCGTCGCGAAGCTCGGGATCCCGGTGGGCGCCCACTTTCACAACACGCGTAACACGGGCTACGCAAACGCCGTCGCCGCCGTCGAGGCAGGGGCGACGATGCTCGACGCCTCGCTCGGCGGGATCGGCGGCTGTCCGTTCGCGCCACGCGCGACCGGCAACATCGCCACGGAGGACGTCGTCTACCTGCTGCACGGCGACGGGATCGACACGGGGATCGATCTCGACGCGCTGATCGGCGTCGCCGAGTGGCTGGAAGAAGTGCTCGGGCATCAGCTCGAGGGACAGGTCTACAGGGCCGGCACCTTCGCGTCGGTCGCCGGCTGAACAAAGGAGAACGGGAGATGGCGTACAGGCTCGGAGTCGACGTGGGCGGAACGTTCACCGACCTCTACCTCGTGAGCGACGAGAGCGGGGCGGCGCATCACCGCGTGAAGACGCCGTCGACCCCCGCCGATCCGTCGGTCGGCGTGTTGACGGGGGTGAAGCGCATCTGCGACGAGGCCGGGGTCGAGGTCGGCGAGATCCGCAATATCCTCCACGGCACGACCGTGGCGACGAACGCCGTGCTGGAATCGAAAGGCGCGCGCGTCGGCCTGATCACGACACAGGGCTTCAAGCAGATCCTCCATCTCGCCCGTTCGCAGACACCTGGGCCCCTGGCAGGGTGGATCATCATGCAAAAGCCGGACCCGCCGGCGTCGCTCGCGGACACGCGTGAGGCTGTCGAGCGAATGGACGCGAGCGGCGCAACGCTCGTTCCGGTCGATACGGAGCAGGTCGAGGGCATCATCCGACAGCTGGTCGAGTCGGGCGTCGAATCGCTGACGGTCGCGCTGATCAACTCCTACGTCGACGGCGCGCACGAGCGTGAGATCGGCGAGATCGTCGAGCGCCTCTATCCGGGCTTCCCGGTCACGCTCTCGTCGGACGTCCTGCCGGAGTTCCGCGAGTACGAGCGGGCGCTCACCGCATGCATGAACTCGTACGTGCGACCGAAGGTGCAGACCTACGTCAATCACCTGCAGAGCGAGTTGACCGCCATCGGCGCCAAGGCCGAGGTGAACATCCTCCGGTCCGACGCCGGTCTGATGACGACGGCGGAGGCGGCGCGCAACCCGATCTACGGCGTCCTCTCAGGCCCCTCGGGCGGTGTCGCCGGAGCGCTCTTCGTCGCCACGAAGGCGGGTCACGACGACATCCTCGCGTTCGACATGGGCGGCACGTCGACCGACGTCGCCCTCTGCCAGGACGGCCAGCCGACGATCGGACGCGAGACGTCGATCGGCCACTTCCGCATCAAGGTGCCGTCCGTCAACGTGCACACGGTCGGCGCCGGCGGTGGCTCGATCGCCCACGTGCCCGAATTGACGCGGGCGCTCCGGGTCGGCCCGCAGTCGGCGGGCGCCGAGCCTGGTCCTGCCGCGTACGGCAAGGGTGGCGACGAGCCGACCGTCACCGATGCGAATGTCGTGCTCGGTCACCTGCCGCCCAGCCTGCTCGGCGGCGAGATGACGCTCGACGTCGACGCGGCACGCGCGGCCGTCGAGAAGATCGCCGCTGCCATGGGGCTCGACTCCGTCGAGCAGGCCGCGGAGGGCATCCTCGCGATCGTGAACGAGAACATGGCCGGCGCCCTCCGCCTCGTCTCGGTGCAGCGCGGACACGACCCGCGTGAGTTCGCGCTCGTCGCGTACGGCGGCGCCGGACCGCTGCACGCGAACGCCGTCGCCAAGCTGATGGGCTCATATCCCGTCATCGTCCCGCCCGCCCCCGGGCTTCTGTGCGCCATCGGCGACCTCGTCGCCGACTTCCGCGACGAGTTCGCGCAGACGCACATCCGACTCGTCTCCGAAGCAAGCGGAGACGAAGTGGCGGACATCCTCGACGGGCTCGGGTCCCGGGCCAAGACGTGGCTCGACGGGGAAGGGATCGACGAGGGGAAGCAGAGGCTCTCGTACGTCGCCGACATGCGCTACCACCGGCAGGGCTACGAGATCCCGGTCGTCCCTGGAGCCCGAGGAGGTTCGCACGAGCGGCCTCGGTGGGCTCGACGAGAGATTCAACGCCCTGCACGAGCAGCTGTACGGGTTCCGGATGCCGGGCACGGCGTCCGAGATCGTCAACCTGCGGGCAGTCGGGTTCGGCGACGCGCCGAAGCCGGAGCTGCGCGTCGGCACCGTGGGCACATCCGACTCGTCGGGTGCCGTCGTCGCCGAGCACGACGTCATCTTCGACGGCACCAGCATCAAGACGAAGATCTACGACCGGGCGAAGCTCGAGCCCGGCGCGGCGATCTCCGGCCCGGCGATCGTGACGGAGTTCGACTCCACGACCGTGATCCTCCCCGATCACGGCGCCACGGTGGATGCGCACTACAACATTCTGATCACGCCGAACGCGTAAGGAAGGAGGTCGAGATGGCAACCACCGAACACCCGCCGCTGAAGATCGCCGAGATCCCCGATCTCGAGGTCGACCCGGTGACGTTGGACATCATCGAGGGCGCCCTCAAGAACGCGCGCTTCGAGATGGACGCCGTGCTGTTCCGGTCGGCAATGAGTCCCGTGATCCGGGAGCAGCACGACGAGTTCCCGATGATCACCGATCCGCGCGGCCGAATGGTCGTCGGCCAGTTCGGCGCCTACATCAACGAGATGATGGAGGAGTGGGACCGGGGCGTGTACCCCGGGGACGTGATCCTCACCTCCGATCCGTTCAAGTGCTCGGCCTCGATCTCGCACACGAACGACTGGCTCGTGCTCGTACCCATCTTCTTCGAGGACGAGCTCGTCGGCTGGTCGTCGCAGTTTGGCCACATGATGGATGCCGGAGGGCCGCTGCCCGGATCTCTCCCGACGGGCGCCAAGACGATCTTCGAGGAGGGCATCATCATCCCGCCCCTCAAGATCGTCGAGCGCGGCGAGGTGCAGGAGGACGTCCTCCGCCTGATCTTCAACAACGTCCGCCTGCCGGAAATGAACCGCGCCGACCTGTTCGCGATCGTCGCAGGCTGCCGCGCCGGCGAGCGACGCGTGATGGAGCTGTGCGAGCGCTTCGGCAAGGAGACATACCTCGCCGCTCTGCAGGCGTTGCTCGACCGGACCTACAACGCGATGAAGTTCCTGATCTCGGTCGTGATCCCCGAGGAACCGCAGACGTTCATCGACTACGTCGACGACGACGGGCTCGGCAACGGCCCCTACAAGATGCAGTTGACGATCTGGCGGGAAGGAGAGCACGCCTTCTTCGACTGGTCGGGAACCGACCCTCAGGCCCTCGGCCCGGTCAACTTCTACCTCTCCGAGGGCATGTTCAAGATGTTCATCGGGATCTACCTGATCATGGTCAACGATCCTCAGATCCTCTTCAACGACGGCTTCTATCCCCTTCTGCACGTCGTGATGCCGGAGGGAAGCCTGCTCCGACCTCGATACCCGGCCGCGCTCGGCTGCCGCACACACGCGTTGGCACGTCTCTTCGATGTGCTCGGCGGCGCCCTCTGCAAGAACGCGCCGGAGCTGAACACGGCGGCCGGCTACGGCACGAGCCCGTACATGCTCTACTCGGGCTGGGACGGCAACGGCGAGTTCTTCTACTCGATGGAGATCCTCTACGGGGGCATTCCCGGACGGCCCATCGGCGACGGGATGGACGGCCATTCGTGGTGGCCCCTGTTCGAGAACATCCCGACCGAGTACCTCGAGGCGTACTACCCACTGCGCATCGACGGCTATACGACCGTGACCGACTCGGGCGGTCCGGGCCTGCACCGCGGCGGTAACGGTGTCGAGAAGAGGTACGTCTACCTCGAGCCGGGGGAGGTGTCGATCCACGACGACCGCTGGCTGACACGCCCGTGGGGCGTGCTCGGCGGGCTCCCTGGCGGACGCTCCGAGAAGATCCTCAAGCGCACAGACGGGAGCGAGGAACGGCTGCCGTCGAAGTGCGACAACGTGGTCGTGGAGCCGGGCGACATGCTCATCTACCGGACTGCGGGCGGCGGTGGCTGGAAGGACCGACTCGATCGTCCCGTGGACGTCGTCGTGCGCGACGTCGCCTTCGGGCTCGTGTCGCGGGAGAACGCGCTCGCCGGCTACGGCGTCGTTCTGACCGACGACGGCTCGGCGGATGAGGCGGCGACCGAGACCGAACGTGCCCGCCAGCGCGCCGAGAGAGGTGAGGCGCCGAACTTCGACTTCGGGCCGTCACTCGAAGACGTGCTCGCGAACTGCGAGGCGGAGACGGGGCTCACGCCGCCGACGCCCGCGAAGCCGCTGCGGTGGTCTCCGCTCGAGCCAGCCGACGACGCGCTCGCGCGCGTGCGAGCCGGCGACGGGATTCCCGCGCCGTCGTGAGCCATCTGGCCGGGTTCGGGGAGCGGCAGGGCGCCGGCAAGCGCCCTGCCCTCCTCGTCATCGACATGAGCCTCGGCTTCACGAGTCCGGACTCGCCGCTGCACTGCGATCTCGAGGAGGCAGTCGCGGCGATCGCATCCCTCCTCGAGGCGACCCGGGCGAAGCGGCTGCCCGTCGTCTTCACGACCGTGTCGTACGGCGAGGGCGACACGGTCGTCGCAAAGGCGTTCATCGAAAAGGTGCCGATCCTGCTCACGCTCGCGGAAGGCAGTCCGTTCACCGAGATCGACCCCCGGCTCCAGCCGCGGCCGGACGAGCCGGTGCTGAACAAGCTCTTCGCGTCGGCCTTCTTCGGCACGCCGCTGCAAAGCCTGCTCGCAGCTCACGGCTGCGATTCGGTCATCGTCACGGGTGCTTCGACATCCGGTTGCGTGCGCGCAACCGCTGTGGACGTGCTGCAGAACGGCTACCGGCTGACAATCCCTCGGGAGGCGGTCGGCGACCGCAACCCAGCCGCACACGAGCAGGCGCTCTACGACATCGACGCAAAATACGGCGACGTCGTCTCGCTCGCTGACGCGCTCGCGCAAGTGTCCGCCGGCTGATCCGCGGACGCTAGCGCCCGAGCGTCTCGTACTCTGGGTTCGGCACCCAGCCGAGGCCCGAAGCCATGCGGTTCGACATGTTGAACATGCCCGTCACCTCGGCAATATCCATCACGTCTTCGTCGGTCCAACCGGCACTGCGTAGGCGCTGCACATCCGCTTCGGTGATCGCAGCCGGCGTCCGCGTCAGCTTGATCGCGTAGTCGAGCGCCGCCTTCATGCGGTCCGGGATGGCGGCTCGCACCGTGGTCGGCCGCAACCCGATCGGCGAGGGCGGGATCCTTCGTCAGCTTGCGGAGCGCTGCGGAGTGAGCTGCGATGCAGTATTCGCACTCGTTCGTCACCGAGACGACGACGGCGATCATCTCGCGCTCCGCCTTCGAAAGGCCGGACTCCCCTTTCATCAACTCGTCGTGATGTGCGCTCCACGCGAGGACGTGCGCGGGACGCAGCGCGAACAGCCGCAGGACGTTGGGGACGAAGCCGAGCTTCTCGAGCGAGGGCGCCCAGAGATCGTGCACCGCGGCGGGAAGCTCGTCCTCTGCGGGCACGCGGAGCCAGCTGAGCCGATCATCCACGCTTCGATCGTATTCCCTACGCGATAAGCTCTGCGTCAGTGGCTCTCGATCCCGGACGCGTTCTTTCCCAGCTCCGCGAGCTGCAGGAGCTGACGGGCGATCACAACGGCGCCCAACGCGTCGCCTGGAGCGAGACCTGGAGGACGGCTCGAGCCTGGCTCGCCGGGCTGCTCGAGGGGTTGCCGCTCGAGCACGAGCGCGACGCCGCGGGCAACGAATGGTGGACGCTGCGCGGAGACTCCGATCGCGCCGTCCTCATCGGCGGGCACATCGACTCCGTTCCGAACGGCGGTTGGCTCGACGGGGCGCTCAACACCGTCGCGGGCGCCGAGGTGCTGCGGCGGATCGCGGACCAGGGAAAGCCCCCCGTCACGGTCAGGCTCGTCGACTGGGCCGACGAAGAAGGCGCTCGCTTCGGTCGTTCGTTGTTCGGTTCATCGGCGGCCGCCGGCTCGATGCAGGACCAGGACGAGCTCCGTCGCCTGAAGGACAAGGACGGGATCTCGCTTCCCGACGCGCTCGCGGAAAACGGCGTCGATCTCGACCGGGCGCTCGACGCACACGCTCAGCTCGCGTCCGCCGCCGCGTATCTCGAGCTCCACATCGAGCAAGGCCCCGTCCTCGAATCCCTCGACATGCCACTCGGGGCCGTGCTCGGAACGTTCGGGGTCGAGCGTTGGCGCGTCACCTGGACGGGCCAGGCCGCCCATGCCGGCTCGACGCCGATGGACAAACGACGCGACGCACTCGCCGGCGCCGCCAAGCTCGCGCTCGAGTTGCGGGATATCGCCGCGCGTGTCGGGAACGGCGCTGTCTGCACCTCCGGTGGCGTCGTCTGCCGGCCCGGGATCGTGACCTCCGTCGTCGAGACGGCGGTTCAACTTCTCGACCAACGCCACCTCGACGCGCCCAGCCTGGCCGAGCTCCTCCGTCAGGCAAAGGAAGCGAGCGAACGCTTCGCGAAGGAGGAGCACATCGAGGTGAGCTGGGAGCGGATGTGGCACATCGAGCCGATCCTCTTCGACCTCGCGCTGATCCACCTCTGCGACGAGGCGTGCCGCGAGGTGGCAGGCGTCTCGCACCGGTTGCCGTCGGGCCCGCTCCACGACGCCGCTGAGGTCGCGCGCGCAGGCGTACCGACGGTGATGATGTTCGTCCAGAGCCTGCGGGGGCTCTCCCACACGAAGGTCGAGGACACGCACCCCGAGCACATCATGCTGTCGGTGCAAGCGCTCGATCGGCTCGCCGCCAAGACGATCGACAGGGTCTCCTCCGATCTCTAGCCGCTTCACGATCGCCGGCGGGCTCGTGCTCGGGGCGGCCGTGACCTGGAACATCTCGAACATCGGCGCCGTGGCCGAGGTGATGAGTGCCCGCTACGACGCCTCGCTCGCAGCAGTCGGCTTGCTGACGACAGCGCTCTTCTGCACCCACTTCCTGGTGCAGATTCCCGGCGGGCGCCTGATCGACCGGATCGGAGCACGCGCGGTCGGCCTCGTCTCCCTCGTTGTCGTTGCGGCGGGGAACGCGATCGCGCTGACGACGCCGTCGCTCGGCATCGGCCTCGCGGCGCGGGTCCTGATGGGGATCGGCACCGGCGCAGGTTTCGTGGCAGGGATCGATCTCGTGCGTGCAGGCGGGGGCGGCCCCTTCTGGCAGGGCGCCTACGGCGGGGCGACGATGGCCGGTGGCGGCCTCGCCCTGATGATCGTCCCCCAGCTCGACGGGCCGCTCGGCTGGCAGGCGCCGTACTGGACCGGGCTCGCACTCGCCGTCGCGGCCGCGGCTCCCGTCTTCGCGACGCGACCTGCCCGGAACGACCGGCACCCGGGGGCGCGGGAGGCCCTCCGTGAGAGCGTCCTCACGGACAGGCGCCTGTGGCCGCTCGGCGCCGTTCAGATTGCGACATTCGGCCTCTCGGTCGTGGCAGGAAACTGGATCGTGACGCTGTTCGAACGCGAGGGCCACGCGCGCGGCGCAGCCGCCCTCGCGGGCGGGCTCGTCCTCTTCGCGGGGATCGTGACCCGCCCGGCCGGCGGTCTCCTCGTCCGGCGCAATCCGGACCTCGCCTGGCGGCTCGTCGCCTCGAGTCTCGTCGCCGGCGCGGTCGGGATCCTCGTGCTCGCCGCCGGGCCCCCGCTCTGGGTCGGTGCCCTGGCGGCACTCGTCGTCGGCCTCGCGGCCGGATTCCCGTTCGCCCCGGTCTTCGACGCGACGATGCAGCTTCGCCCCGATGCCCCCGCGGCCGCAGTCGGCTTCGTCAACGGATGTGCGGTACTCGCGATCCTCACGTTCACACCGCTCGCCGGGCTGACGTTCGGCCTCCCGGGAGACGGCAGGCTCGGTTTCCTCGCGATCGGGCTCCTCTGGGCGTCCGCGCTGCTCGTCGTCGGGAGAGCCGCCCGGCCTGTGAGATAATCGGTCTTCGCGAGAGACATCTCCAAGGAGACCCACATGGCCCTCAGCTTCGGTGTCACCGTCCTACCCGACCCGCCCTACCAACGCCTCGTCGAGCTGATGGTGCTCGGAGAGCAGAACGGCTTCGAGATCGGGTGGACGTACGACTCACACGTCCTCTGGCAGGACTCGTTTCCGTTGCTGACGCTGGCGGCGAAGGCGACCTCGACGATGAGGTTCGGCCACCTCGTCACGAACCCGGGCACCCGGGAGCCGACCGTGCTCGCGAGCCTGTACGCGACGCTGCACGACATCTCCGACGGCAGAATGGTGATGGGCATCGGCCGCGGCGACTCGGCGCGACGCTACATCGGTCAGGCGCCCGTTCGCGTCGCGGAGTTCGAGACGGCGCTGCGCATGATCAAGCCGTTCATGAACGGCGAAGAAGTGCACTGGAACGACAAGGACCTGCAGCTCAAGTGGGTGCGGCCGGAGCTGCCCGAGATCGAGATGTGGGTCGCGGGCTACGGGCCGAAGGCGCTCGCCGTCGCCGGCCGCGTCGGTGACGGTGTCATCATCCAGCTCGCCGACCCCGAGATCATCCAGTGGATCATGGGAACGGCCCGTGCCGCGGCCGAGGAAGCAGGCCGTGATCCGGCGGCGCTCAAGTGCATCGTCTGTGCGCCGAGCCACGTCTCCGACGACCTCGCCGACGCGCGCGAGCAGACCCGATGGTTCCCGGCGATGGTGTCGAACCACGTCAAGGACCTGATCGAGCGCTACGGCACCGACGGCTCCGTCGTTCCGAAGGCGCTCACCGACTACGTCGAGGCGCGAAAGTTCTACGACTACAACGACCATTCGCGGGTCGGTGCCGCGCACGGCGAGTTCGTCACCGACGAGATCTGCGACCGCTTCTCCGTCCTCGGCAACGTCGAGCAGATCACCACCAAGCTGCGCGAGCTCGAGTCGATCGGAGTCGACCACTACTCGATCTACCTGATGACGCACGGCCAGGAGGAGACACTCGCCGCGTACGGCAAGCACATCATTCCCTCCTTCAAGGGCGTGGCCGCATAGACGAGATCGCGGCGGAGCAAGTCGCCGCGTGGCGTAGCGTCGCAGCCGGATGGGAGCGGCGACGTGAGTCGTTCGCGCGCGCGACAGCTCTGCTCTCCGCCAGGATGATCGAGCTGCTTGCGCCCGAGCCCGGTATGCGCGTCCTCGAGCTCGCAGCCGGCCCTGGCGAGACCGGATTCCTCCTCCATCCACGGCTTCAGCCCGGCGGCGTCCTGCTCTCGACCGACGCGGCGCCCGAGATGGTCGACGTGGCGCGGCGCCGTGCCGACGAGCTCGGGCTCGACGACGTCGAGTTCGCCGTGGAGGATGCGGCGCGGCTCACTCTCCCCGACGACGCGGTCGACGCGGTTCTGTGCCGATTCGGTCTCATGCTCGTCCCGGAGATGGATCGTGCTGCGAGCGAGATCGCCCGGGTGCTCCGACCGGGAGGACGGGCGGTGCTCGCGGTCTGGGCCGAGCCCGAAGCTCAACCCGTGGATCGCGGCGACCGGAAAGGCCGCCGTCGAACTCGGGCACATGGAGCCTCCCGATCACGATGCCCCGGGACCGTTTCGGCTCGCAGACGTGGAGAAGCTCCGCTCGGTGATCGCCGGGGGAGGTCTGGCGGTCGAGAGCGTGGACGACGTTCCCGTGGCGTGGAGCGCGCGTTCACTCGACGAGTGGTGGGAGGCGACGCGCGACGTCTCGCGCGTCCTGACCGACCTGCTCGGACGCCTGTCCGTCGACGAGGCCCAGGCCCTTCGCGCGGCGGCCGAGAGTCGGTTGCAGGAGTTCGTCGCAGACGACGGCAGCGTTGCGGCCGTCGGCGTCGCGCGCGTCGTGCTCGCCACCCCCGCCTGAAGCCGCGGAGGCTAGGCGATCGTCCGACCGAGCGCGCTCGCGATGAGCTCGACGGCCGTCAATGCCGTCGTGTTCTCCCGGTCGAGGATCGGGTTCGCCTCCACGACCTCGAAGGAGCCGACGATGCCGGACTCTGCGACGAGCTCACAGGCCAGGTGCGCCTCGCGGTAGGTGAGTCCGCCGCGAACCGGCGTACCGACGCCGGGGGCGACCTCGGGATCGAGGGAGTCGAGGTCGAGCGAGACGTGGACGAATCCCGGACCGGCTACCCGGTCGAGCGCTTCTCGCATCGCGCGCTCGATCCCGATCCGATCGATGTCGCTCATCGTGAAGACACGGATGTCGGCATCGCGCAGGAAGGCGCGCTCCGACGGATCGAGCGAGCGGATGCCGACGAGGGCGACGCGGGACGGATCGAGGGACGGGAGCACGAGCCGGTCGTGCGCGAACCACTCCGGCGAGCGACCGATGGCCGCCGCCAGGGGCATCCCGTGCACGTTGCCCGAAGGACTCGACTCCGGTGTGTTGAGGTCGCCGTGCGCGTCGATCCAGATCACGCCGCCCGGCTGTCCGGCCGCTGCGGCGAGGCCGCAAAGCGTCCCGATCGCAACCGCGTGATCGCCCCCGAGAACGACCGGAAGCGAGCCGTTTCCTACCGTCTGCTCGACGAGATCGGCGAGCTCCGCACACGCCGCGAGGATCTCCGGCAGATACCTCGCGCGCTCGTCGACGAGCGCGAGCCCCTCGGGCTCCGGCGCGACGACATTCCCGAGGTCGGACACGGCGAGCTCGATCTCGGTCAGCTTCTCCTCGAGGCCGGCGTAGCGGATCGCCGACGGACCCATGTCGACGCCGCGCCGCTCCTGGCCGAGATCGAGCGGGGCGCCGATGATCGAGACGGGACGCTTCACGGTGCGGAACCTACCTCGTACGGACATGCTGCGGCACCGAGCGCGGCTTCCTCAGCCCTCGCACCCAGGGCGGGACGACGAGGGCCGGGCCGTCCGCGCGCGAGACTCGGCACCACGGTAATAAGATGGTGCGGTCCGATATCCCGCCGAGGAGGCGCAATGAGCTCGAAGTCCACCGCCACGCCCGAGAACGCGCTTTCGAAAGCCGAGATCGATGACCGACTCGGGTCGACGGCGCTCGCCCGGCTTGCCACCTACCGCGCGGACGGGATGATCCACCTGACCCCGATCTGGTTCGACTGGGACGGCACGGCCTTCCGCCTCACGCTCGGCGCAGGGCGGGTGCACCTCAAGAACCTCGCCACGGACGACCGCATCACGATCCTCGTGGATCAGGATCCGCGGCTGGAACAGGGGCTTGAGGCAGGCGCATGGGCGATCGAGTGTCGTGGCAGCGCGACGCTCTCACGCGACGAGGACCTGATCCGGCAGGTGACGAAGCGCGTTCTCACGAAGGCGCTCGGCGCGGACGACGCTGAGCTCTATACCGACCCGATCATGGCCGAAGGCCGCACCATCGTCACGATCACGCCGACGGACTGGCATACCTGGGACTACAACAAGGTCGACGAGTAAGGACTGCTCGGGCCCTGCGCTGACACGGCAGCGTGTCCGGTACGCTGGAGCCGCAGTACGACGAGGCGAGGTAGCTCAGTTGGTAGAGCACACGGCTGAAAACCGTGGTGTCGCCGGTTCAAGTCCGGCTCTCGCCACTGTGTTGGTCCGCAGATCAGGATCTCCTGGTGGAGATCCTGATCGCGAGAATCCCTGAAGTTGGAACCTACGGTTCCCGGGGAACCTCCCTATTGAGCGAGGGAAGAGCCGGGCCTGAAGACCGCGCACTCACGAGCGGCGGGCTGTGCCCCTCACGTCGGGGATCAGTCCGGCGACTCGGCGCGCAGCACCCGGCGCCACCAGTTCGCCCAACCGCCTCGGCTCGAACGGGTGGCGACTCGCGTGGTGGCCCGCCAGCCCGAACGGTCCTTCATCGGGACGAACGGCCGCTCGTTCTCGCCGACGTAGAGCTGACGCGGACGTGCGATCTTCGTCTCCTTGTCGGTGAGCATCTCCTCCCACTGCGCAATCCAGCCGGGAAGGCGACCGAGTGCGAAGAGCACCGTGAAGTAGTCGGTCGGATAGCCCATTGCCTTGTAGATGAGACCCGAGTAGAAGTCCACGTTCGGGTAGAGCTTGCGGCTGACGAAGTACTCGTCCTCGAGCGCGATCTTCTCGAGTTCGAGCGCGATGGCGAGCTTCGGATCGACACCCGTCTCGGCGAAGACCGAGTCGGCGACCTTCTTGATCAACGTCGCGCGCGGGTCGTAGCTCTTGTAGACACGGTGGCCGAACCCCATCAGCCGGGTGCCGGCGCTGCCGTCCTTCACCGCCTCGATGAAGCTCGGCACGTTCGAGACGTCGCCGATCTCGTCGAGCATCCGCAGCACTGCCTCGTTGGCACCGCCGTGAAGCGGGCCATAGAGTGCCGCGATCCCCGCTGAGACGGCCGAGAACGGATCCACGTTCGACGAGCCGACACTCCGCACCGCGCTCGTCGAGCAGTTCTGCTCGTGGTCGGCATGAAGGATGAGGAGGATCTCGAGAGCCCGCTGGAGTACGGGGTTCGGCTCGTGCCTGCCGCCGATCGCGAACGTCATGTTGACGTAGTTGCCGATGTAGTCGAGGTCGTTGCGCGGGAGCACATACGGCAGGCCCCGGTTGTGACGGAAGATGAACGCCGCGATCGTCGGCAGCTTCGCGATCAGCCGCACGC
Organism: uncultured Thermoleophilia bacterium; assembly: GCA_963721955.1. Classification (GTDB taxonomy): domain Bacteria; phylum Actinomycetota; class Thermoleophilia; order Gaiellales; family Gaiellaceae; genus Gaiella. Next base: position 852,920 of record CAVRKG010000005.1, read on the forward strand.
GCTGCAGATACCGGTTCTCGGGATCGGAGATCTCCTTCGCGTCGGGGTAGAACGTCGAGAGCGCTCCGACCGCGCCGAGCAGCATTCCCATCGGGTGCGCGTCGTAGCGGAAGCCCGACATGAATTCCTCGATGTTCGTGTGCACGTAGGTGTGTGTGCGGACGTCCTCGGTCCAGACCTCCAACTGTTGCTGCGTCGGGAGCTCTCCCTCGAGCAGGAGATAGGCGGTCTCGAGGAAGCCGGCCTGCTCGGCCACCTGGTCGATCGGGTAGCCCCGGTAGCGCAAGATCCCGGCGTCACCGTCGATGTACGTGATCGTGCTCCGGCACGATGCGGTGTTGAGGAAGGCCGGGTCGTACGACAACAGGCCCGCACCGTCCGGGCCTTTGATCTGACCGAACTCCGTTGCATGGACGGCGCCGTCCACGATCGGCAGCGTGTACTCGCGCGCCGGTGCGGTTGTCCACGACGGTCAGACTCTCGGCACTCACGGATTGCCTCCTGTGGTCGCTGGCCCAAACGGGGCGCGCGGGGCCTGCGCCTCCTCCGGTCGCCTCCACCCTAGCCCGCCGGTCACCGTGGCGGCGCCGGTAGGAAACCGCGTACCGACGACGGTTCCCCCACAGACGAACGGAGAGACGTCGGGGACGGAGACCCGCTCCGCCGACGCCTCTCAGCACCCCCAACTCTAGCGTAGGCAGCTGCGGATATCCAGCCCTGCCGCGCCGGCGCTAGGCAACACGGATCGCGAGCGGGTTACCGACCACCGCACGCAACATCGTCGCGGCATCTCCGTTCGAGATCGCGATCGACATGTTGCGATAACTGTCCTCGAACAGGATCACGTCGCCCGGACGAGCGTCTGCGAACGTCCTCGCGGCCACGGCGTAGTAGCGCTCGCCGGAGATGTCGAGCTCGACGCGGGTGCCCGGCACGACTCCGACCCGGTCGAGATCCGCACGAGTGAGGTTCAACGCCACGTTGCCGAAACTGTCGACATACAGTGTCGTGGCGTGCACGATGCCGTCGGCGAACGACGGCTCGGGAAGTTCAATCCGCACGAGCGCGTCTGCGTCGATCGGCGGGCCGAGCTCCTCGATCGCGACGCCACCCGCGAGATGCGCTGCCGCTGGAGCGAAGAGATCGCGCCCGTGGAACGTGCGCGAGACGGACTGGAGGGCGTACGCGGGGTTCGCGAGCTCGTGCGCGTCGACGATGCCGGCACGCTCTGCCGCCGGCACGAGCAGGCCGTTGTCCGGGCCGACGAAGAGCCGGCCCTCGGCGTCGCGCAACGCGAGCGCTCGCCGGTGACCGCCGACACCGGGGTCGACGACGGCGAGATGGACCCCGACCGGCATGTAGGGGAGCGTGTTGGCGAGGACGAGTGCCCCCTGCAAGACCGCCTGTGGCGGGATCCCGTGCGTGATATCGATGATCTCGGCGGCGGGAGTGATCCGCTTGATCACGCCGTGACAGGTGCCGACGAAATCGTCCCGGAGCCCGAAGTCGGTGAGGAACGTGATGAACACCTTGGCTCCCGAGTCTACGACGGCGCGAGGCTCAACGGGGCGGGAGGCTCGAGATGCGTGCGACAGCCGCCGCGAGTCCGGCCGCCGAGTGCTCCTCCGCCTCCGCGACGACCGCGAAGCCCGACTCACGCGCGGCGCGGGTCGTCTCCGGCCCGATCGAAACGACGCGGAACCCGCCGCCGAGCGCGGCGAGCGCGCGCGCCGACGAGGCGGACGCAAGGACGTAGAGATCGGCGGGCGCGAGCTCGGCAGGACGGATCGCGTGCGTCCGGTAGAGCACGACGACATCGGCGCCGAGTGCATCGGGCAAGACCCGGCGGGCGCCTTCGGCAGCCGCGAACAGGACCCGGCCGGCGGGTCGGGGTAGCTCCGCCAGCAGGCCCTCCTGGGTCGCGACCGCCGGGACGAGGTCGGCGCCGCCGAGTGCTTCCGCGGTGGCAGCGCCGATGGCGGCAACGCGAGGCATCGCACCGGTTCGACGTCGAAGGAGCTCACGCGCTCCGTTCGCGCTCGTCACGATGACCCAGTCGTAGCCCGAGACGTCGATCGCGTCGTCACCCAGGGGCTCGATCGAGATCAACGGGCAGTGCACGACTTCGTGGCCGAGCCGCTCGAGCCGCGCGACGAGGTCGCGCTCCTGACCCTCGGGACGGGTGACGACGATCCTCACCGGTGCGGGCTCATCGGTTGAGGGGAATGAGCTCGGCCGCCAGCGCGACGGGGTCGGAACCCGAACGGCGCTCGATCCACGCGCCGTCCTCGGCCGCGATCAGTGCGGTCAGCAACGTGCCGTCGTGGTAGGCCGCAACCGGCGCGAGGCAACCACCTCCGATCAGGGAGACGCAACGGCGCTCGGCCTCGACCCGCGTTCGTGTCTCCGCGTCGTCGACACGCGCAACGAGCTCCTCCTCACCGGCACGCACCTGGAGCGCGAGTGCACCCTGGCCCGCCTCCGGCAGCATCACGTCCGGATCGAATCGGAGCCCGATCTCACCGGACAGTCCCAGCCGGTCGAGGCCACAGGCGGCGAGAACGATCGCGTCGAGGCCACGCTCACCCCGCTTGCGGAGCCTCGTGTCGATGTTGCCCCGCAACGGTTCGATGGAGAGGGTCGGCTCGAGCGCGAGCAGCTGAGCACGTCGCCGCGCCGATGCCGTGCCGAGGCGCATGCCGGGCCGAATCGCGCCCGCTCCGCAGAGCGCATCGCGCGCATCCTCGCGACGCGTGTAGGCGCCGACCGCCAGACCCTCGTGATCCGACGACGTCATGTCCTTCGCCGAATGCACGGCGACGTCGATCCGATGCTCGAGCAGCGCCTCCTCGAGTTCCTTCACGAAGACCCCGCGCGCGCCAATCTCGCCAAACGGGCTCGTCCGGTCTCGATCGCCTGCCGTCGTGATCGGCACGAGTGCGATCTCGACCCCCGGCCTGCGCAACGCCTCGGCAGCGCGCTCGGCCTGGGTGAGCGCGAGCCTACTTCCGCGGGAACCGACGCGCAGCAGCACAGCGGCGGGTCGTGAGGCGCGGCTCACCACACATGAGGCGGCCCCGCGGACGGATGCGGACAAAGGAGGTCGGGGCCTGCAACGGCAGCGGGCGTCCGATCATGACGGGTCGCGTCACGACTGTTCCTCCTCTCCCAGTCCGAACAGGTGCCGCACGACGTCAGCATAGACCACACCCTCGGCGCCGGCCGCAGCCTCCTTCATCCGGACGGTCGGAAGATGCAGGATCTTGGCCACGATCTGGGATGTCACCGATTCGACGAGCTTGCGCTCGCTCTCGGGCAGCCGTCCGAGGCGCCCTTCGGCCTTGGCCAGCTCGCCGCTGCGGATCTCCTCGGCGCGCGCCCGGAGCGATGCGATAGCAGGGACGACCGCGAGCGACGCCTGCCACTCGCGGAAGCGCTCTGCCTCGGCGGCCACGATCTGCTCCGCCCGCACCGCCTCGACGCGCCGGCCGGCGAGCGACGCCTCCACGACCGCCTCGAGGTCGTCGACGTCGTAGACGAACGTGCCGTCCACCGAAGCGAGCGCGGGATCGACATCGCGTGGGACCGCGAGATCCACGAAGAGGATCGGGCGGCCGCGACGGCTCCGCAGCGCCGCCGATGCGGCGCCAGGCTCGATAACGAATCCCGACGCGCTCGTCGAGGTGACGACGACGTCGACGCTCGAGAGCAACGCCGGAATCTCGTCGAGCCCGACGGCCTGCGACGCGGTCTGGTTCGCGAGAGCTTCGCCGTGCTCCCGCGTTCTGTTGGCGACTGCCGCGATGATGCCGCCCCGCGAGCGGAGGTTGCGAGCGGTCAGCTCGCTCATCTTGCCCGCACCGACGAGGAGGATCTTGTGGCCGTCCAGATCGCCGAACACCTGCTGTGCGAGGGCAGCTGCGGCGGCGGGCACGGAGGCGGGGCTCTCGCCGATCGCGGTCTCGACCCGCGCCCGGCGCCCCGCATGCAACGCCTGCCTGAACAAGCGGTCGAGCAGCGGTCCGGTCGCCCCCGTGTCGAACGCGTCGCGCACCTGACCGAGGATCTCTCCTTCTCCCGGAACGAGCGAGTCGAGGCCGGCGGCGACCCTGAACAGATGCAGGGCGGCACTGTCGTCCCCGAGCCGGTAGAGCACCGGTGCGAGCGCGGCACCGTCGTCGCCCGCGAGTGCGAGCAGCGAAGCGCTCGCCCGCTCGCCGAGCCGCGCGTCCACGGCCTCGGACGCGAGGTAGAGCTCCGTCCTGTTGCACGTGGAGAGGACGACGGCTTCGCACGGGGACTGCGCCTGGTCGTCGGCGAGCGCACGGGCGAGCTCCCCAGCGGCTGCCGCGTCGACGGCGACGCGCTCGCGCAATTCGACCGGCGCCTGGCGATGGGAGACTCCGACGAGCGCGAGTTTCATGCCGCGAAGTGGGTCAGTGGGAGGACGATCGCGACGAGCCCGAAACCGATGACGAGGAGGAAGGCGAATCGGCGGCCCTGCAGTCCGAGCTCGCGGCGCAGGAGGAGGGCGGCGGCGTACAGCGTCCAGATGCCGAGCGTGACGGCCATCGGCAGATCGAAGTCGCCGCGCTCGAAGCTCCCGAGGCCGACGACGATCCCCGCCGTCAGCACGCCGAGCGAGATCGCTGCCGTGCGGGCGGACAGGCGGTCGAGCGATTCGAGCGGCGGTAGCCGGAGACGCAGGACGCGTGTATCGCGCCGCTTCAGTCGGCGGTCTTGCGAGAGGTAGAGGGCCGCGAGCGCGGCGGCGAGCGTCAGGCCGGCGAAGCCGGCGAGCATCAGACCGACATGAAGCGCGAGGAGCCAGCCTGCCGTGTCGCGCGACGCCGCCACGGTGCCGCCGCCCACCCAGGCAACGACGAGGAGCAGCGCGGCAAGTGGCATGACGGCGAGGCCGAGAAGCCGGTAGCGCGGAGTGCAACCCCAGATCAGGTAGGCGCCGACGACGAGCCACACGAAGAGGTTCAGGGCGCCAGCCCACGTGCCCCATGGGAATCCGTCGCTCGCGAGAGCCTGGGTGATCAGAAGCGCGGACTGGGCGAGCCAGCCGATCCGCACGCCCCAGATGCCGAGCCGGGCGGACACTCCGGCGCTGCGCAGCGAGCCGGCATACGCGACAGCGGCCTCGCCGTAGGCGATCATCGCCGGCCAGACGAGGAGCTCAGCCACCGGCGTGACGCTCGCGCGCCAGCTCGGCGAGCTCACCCGTTTCGCGTTCCAGTCGCGCGAGCTTGGCCGCGATGATCGCGACCCACAGAAGCACGAAGACGAGGACGACTCCGTAGGCGAGTGCGACGTACTGACCCTGCGTCACGAGAGAACCTCGCGCAGCTCGCGCAGGTTCGCGTCGGTGCGCTTGCCGACGAGTTCGATGCGGTACATGACGTACGCCAGAAGTGTGATCGCCGCCCAGCAGACGAGAAACGCGCCGAACATCGTGTTCGTCATCTGAGGGCCTTCGCGGGTGAAGACGGTCGGGTGGATGAAGTCGCTCGCGAGCCGGATGGCAAAGAAGCTGACCGGGATCAGCGCGACACCGAAGAGCGCGTACACGGCGCAGATCCGCTCGCGCCTCGCGCCTTCGTCGACGGAGAACCGGAGCATGAAGTACGCGCAGTAGAAGAGGAAAAGAACGAGGAAGAGGACGAGCTGGTTCGAGCCCCAGCTCCACCACACACCCCAGGACGCCTTCGCCCAGATCGACCCGGTGATCAGCGTGAGAGCGCCGAAGATCGTTCCCTGGTGGATCCACGTGTAGCTCTCGAGGTCGCGACGGTCGCCGCCGACCCAGAGGAGTCGCAGTGCCTTCCAGGCACCGAGCCCGAAGCACAGGTAGGCGGTGAGAGCGATCGGCACGTGGAAGTAGAAGATCCTTTGCGATACCCCCTGGTCCGCGTCCTCGGGCGCGACGAGCAGCGCGAGAACGACCGCGAGGCCGAGCAGTGCGGCGCTCGCGACGGCGAGGACGGGGAGGCTATTCCGTGACGACATATTCGAAGGTGGCCCAGGAAAGTATCGCGAAGACGAGGTCGTACAGTGCAAGGAAGGTGAGGAACGTCGCCCCGTCGGGCGAGATTCCCGCGCCGACACCTCCGACGACGAGCGGGATCGCGAGTGGGAGGAAGAGCACCGGCAAGATCACCTCGCGCCCCCGGCTTGCCGCCGCCATGGCAGCGAGGAGCGAGCCGACGACACAGATGCCGATGCTCGCGAGGACGACGCCCGCCACCGCGACGAGGTCGACCGGTGCGAAGAAGAGTGCGAAGGCGGGCAGCGCGACCACTTCGGCGGCACCGAGGAACGCAAGCGTGGCAAGCGTCTTGCCGAGCCAGATCGCGCTCCGATCACACGGGGCGAGCACGAGCCCGTCGAGCGCGCCTCCTTCCCGCTCCGGTGCCCACGCCCGTGCCAGGCCGAGCAGTGCCGTGAACACGATCGCGATCCAGAGCAGTCCGTAGGCGGCGTCCTCCCCGGTCCCCGCCGGCAGGGCGAAGTGGAACACGACCAGGGTGGAGAGGACGAAGAGCAACATCGCGGGCAGGGTGTCGCGTGCGCGCAACTCGAGCCGAAGATCCTTGCGCGCGAGCGCGAGGACGTCGCCGGTGTAGAGCGCAATCGCGCTCACGCGAGCACGAGTCTCTGCGTCGCGAGTTGCGCGACGCGGTCGGGGTCATGGGTGGACAACACGATCGTGCGGTCCCCGGTCAGTGCTTCGAGCTCGCGATCGAGCAGGTCGGCGCCCTCGTCGTCCAGCGCGGTGAACGGCTCGTCGAGCACGAGTAGGGCAGGGTCGTGCAGAAGTGCGCGACAGAGCGCGAGCCGTTGCGTCATCCCGCGCGAGTAGGTCGAAACTCGATCCGTCCGCACCTCCCAGAGGCCGAACCGCTCGAGGAGCATCCCGCTCCGCTCGCGGCGTTCCGGGACGCGGTAGAGACGTCCGAACAACTCGAGGTTCTCGAGAGCCGTGAGCTCGCGGTAGAGGAGGTGCTCGTGTCCGACGTACCCGAGGTCGACCCGTTCGCCGTCCACGCTTAGGTTGCCTTTTGTTGGCGAAGCCAGTCCTGTGAGAAGACGCAAGAGGGTCGTCTTCCCCGAGCCGTTCGGGCCGGTGACGAGGAGGAAGCCCCCGCGCGGGAGCGCGAACGACACCGCCTTCAGGGCACGCTTGCGGCCGTAGCGCTTCTCGACGCTCTCCCCCGCAATCATCTCGTGCGCTTCGTCTCGGCGGACATGACCGTCACACCGTCGTCTCGAGGACGACGAAGGCGAAGAAGACGACACTGATGATCCCGTTGACCGTGAAGAACGCGGCGTCGAGGCGACGGGTGTCGCCCGGACGAACGAGGGCGTGCTCGTAGACGAGCAACGCTGCGACGGACGCGACGCCCAGCCAGTAGAAGACGCCGCCGCCGAGACCGAGACCGACCACGGCGAGCAGCGCAACGGCTGTGAGGTGGAAGCCGCGCGCGCCGCGAAACACCCCGAGCTCGCCGAAGCGCGTCGCCCACGAGCGCAGGCCGGCGGTGCGGTCGTGCTCGAGATCGAAGAGTGAGTAGAAGAGGTCGAACCCGGCGACCCATAACGCCTGCGCGGCAGCAAGCGCCCAGGCCTCCCATGGCGCGGACCCCGTCACGGCGAGCCACGCGCCGAGCGGCGCGAGCGCCGTGCACGAGCCGAGCCAGAGGTGACAGAGCCACGTGAACCGCTTCAAATAGGGGTAAACGACGAACATGACGACGGGGATCGGCCAGAGGAGACGGACGATCGGGTCGAGCTGGAACGCAGCGACGAGGTAGAGGCCGAGAGCAGCCGCGCACAGCAACCAGACCTGCCTGCGAGAGAGCACACCCGCCGGTAGCTCGCGCCCGGCCGTGCGGGGATTGCGTGCGTCGAGCTCGGCGTCGATCAACCGGTTCAACCCCATCGCGAGTGTCCGGGCACCGACCATGGCGATGGTGAGCCAGACGAGCGAGCTGGTGCCCGGATACCCATTGACCGCAAGGAAGGCTCCGACGTACGCGAACGGCAACGCGAACACGGTGTGCTCGAACTTGACGAGCGATGCGAAACGACGCGGCAGGGAAACGGTCGCGGAACTCATGTCTGCACGTGTCGCGACGCCTGGTCGCCGGCTGCCAGCTCGAGCGCATGCGCGAGGGCGGGGCGAAGAATCGCAAACCCGTCGCGGCAACCGCCGGGCGAACCCGGGAGGTTGACGACGAGGGTCGATCCGCGCAGGCCGGCGAGGCCGCGGGACAGCAAGGCATGCGGCGTGCGCGTGAGGGCGTCCGCCCGGATTGCCTCTGCGATGCCCGGGGCCGAGCGATCGAGCACGGGCCGTGTCGCTTCGGGGGTAACGTCCCGTGGCGTGAACCCCGTGCCGCCTGTTGTCAACAGAAGGGCATTGCGCCCGGCGAGCTCGACGAGCGCCGTGCGGATCGCCTCCACCTCGTCGGGCACGACGGCGCGCTCGACCGTGAACCCCTCCTCCACGAGCAGCTCGGTCAGCGTGTCGCCGCTCCGGTCCTCGCGCGTCCCGTGATGGACGCCATCCGAGACGGTCAGGACCGCCGCCCTCACACGGGTGCTTTCGTCTTCTCGACCAGCGCGACGTCGGTGATCGTCATCGCCTTGTCGATCGCCTTTGCCATGTCGTAGACGGTCAGTGCGGCGACGGTGACCGCAGTGAGCGCCTCCATTTCGACGCCGGTCTGGGCCGTGGTCTCGGCGACTGCCTCGATCTCGACGCCGTCGCCGGCGACCGTCACGTTCACCTCGATCGCCGTGAGCGGGAGCGGGTGGCAGAGAGGGATCAACTCGCTCGTCCGCTTCGCCGCCATGATCCCAGCGAGCTGCGCCGTCACCAGAGCATCGCCTTTTGGCAAGTTGTCCAGTCGGGCAACGGTTTCGGGGGCCATCCTGACCTTCGCCCGCGCTGCGGCGCGCCTACGGGAGAGCGGCTTGTCGCCGACGTCGACCATCCTGACGGCCCCATCGGGCCCGACGTGGGAGAGATCGGTCACGCGCGCATCGTACTGGCGTCGCGAACCACATCGGCGGCGCCCACGCGGCGACAGGCTCTAGGAGGGGCGCTCGCCGAGCGTGACCTCGATCGTGCGGCGTGCCGTGCCGTCGCGAAGCACGGTGAACGCGACCCGCTGCCCCGGCGCGAGCTCCGCGATCGCCTGCGCGACATCCTGCGCATCCGCGACGCGCGTCCCGGCGATCGCGACGATCACGTCGCCGCCGGCGGAGATCTGGAGACCGTTGTAGTCGACCGTGCGCGTCCCACCCCGCAGGCCGGCGCGGGAGGCGGGGGACGCCGACTCGACGCGGGCGATCAGGGCGCCGGTCTCGCTCGTGAACCCGAGCCGCCGGGCGAGACCGGGGGTGACGTCCTGCGTCGTGATCCCGATGTAGGCATAGGAGACGCGGCCCTTCCGCAGGAGCTGATCGAGCGCGCGGCGCGCCGTATCGATCGGAATCGCGAAGCCGACACCTTCCGCTGTGCCGCTCGTCGACTGGATCTGCGCGTTGATCCCGATCACGAGGCCGCGGGCGTCGAACAGCGGTCCACCCGAGTTGCCCCGGTTGATCGGGGCGTCGGTCTGGATGGCACCGGACACGGAGTAGGCCGAGGTCAGCGAGTCGATCGAGCGGTCGATGGCGGAGACGACGCCGACCGAGAGCGAGCTCTGTTCGTTGAAGGGGCTCCCGATCGCGGCGACCGGTGTGCCGACGACCACGGCGGCGGAGCTTCCGAGCGGGACCGGCGCGAGGGCGTGGGAGCTCGGATCGACGGTCACCACCGCCACGTCGCTGAACAGGTCCCAGCCGACGATCTTGGCGGGCACGCGGTCCCGGTCGCGGAACTCGACGAACAGCCGATCGGCACCGCGCACGTCTCCGCCGGCGGCATCGGCGACGTTCGTGACGACGTGCGCGTTCGTCAGGATCGTCCCGTTCGCGTCCACGACGAAGCCCGACCCCTGGGACTGGCCGTCGGGGCCGAGGTCGGCATAGAGCGTGACGACCCCCGGCGCGCGGCGCGCGTAGATCGCGGCCGGGTCGAAGCCGTTCCCGAGCGCGGGAACGGCGTCCGCGCCGGGCGCCACCACGGGTCGCTCGACGAGGACGGTGGTCGTGCCCCCCTCCACGAGGCCGGTGGCATCGACGGCGACGACCGCGAGAGCCGCCCCGAGCACGGCCGCGACGAGAGCGAGAGCAAAGGTCTGCGGGCGCACGCGGGCACTGTACCCACGCGCCCGACCCGGCCCTCGGGTGCCACCGTTTCCACGTGGAAACGGGACGGGCTAGGCGCCGGGCGGCGCCGGCGTTGCGGGCTCTTCGGCAGCGAGCTCGAGCGTGAACGTCGTCGCACCCGGACGGCTGACCACGGTCACGGTGCCGCCCATCCGTCCAGCGAGCTCGCGGGCGATCGCCAGGCCGAGACCGCTGCCCGAGGCCTGGCCCCCGTCGACCCGGTAGAACCGTTGGAAGATCCTGTCGACATGCTCCGGCGGGATCCCGGGCCCGTCGTCCTCGACGATGAAGGAGGAGCGCGCGCCGTTGCGGGCCACCCGCACCCGCACGGTCGTCCCCGCCGGGGTGTGGACGAGAGCGTTGGCGACGAGCGCCCGCGCGATCTGGTGCACGCGCTCCTCGTCCGCGAACGCCCAGGCATCGTCTCCCGTCACCGCGACGAGCGTGTGGCCGGAGGTCTCCGCGAGGGCGGCCAGGTCGTCGCTGACGACCCGCGCCACGTCCGTCAGCTCGACCTCGTCGCGCTCGATCCGGATCCGACCCGCGTCCATGCGCGACAGGTCGAGCAGGTCGGTCGCGAGCCGGGTCAGGCGGTCGACCTGGCTCCTCGTCGTCGCGAGGAACTCGCGCCCCGTGCGCTCGTCCAGCTCCTCGTCGGCGAGGAGCTCGAGAAAGCCCGCAATCGAGAAGAGGGGCGTCCGCAGCTCGTGCGATGCGTTGGCGACGAACTCCTTGCGGGCGCGGTCGAGCTGGGCCACCTGGATCCGCATCCGGTCGAACGAGGCCGCCAGCTGCCCCACCTCGTCCGAGCTCGCGTCCACGATCGGCTCGTCGAAGGCGCCCTCCGCGATCCGGTCGGCCGCCCGCTGCAGCCGTCCCAGCCGACGGGCGTGGAGCGCCGCCAGGGCAAACCCGAGCGCAAGCGCGATCACGAGCGCCGCCGCGGTGGCGTCGAGCAGCCGCCGCTTGACGAGCGCCACCGTCGCGAGCTGGTCGGCGAGCGAGCTCGAGAGCAGCATCACGTTCCCGGTCGTCAGGAGCGGGACGGCCACCTCGGCGAACTCGCGACCGTCGTGCCTGACGCGGGCGCGGACGGTGCGCACGGACGCGGCCGCCTCGAGCGCCGTCGTGTCGCCCTCCATCCGCAGCGTTCCCACCGCCCCGGAGTCCGCCAGCGAGGTCAGGGTCAGTGACGTGCTTCCGTCGCGAACCCCGAAGACGACGACGCGCGCGTTGGAGACGAAGCCGGCGCTGTTGACGAAGTCGCCGAGGTCGAGACGGTTCTGGGCTTCGAGCGCCGCGTAGTTGACGGCCAGCGCCGCCGCGTCGCTCTGCTGCTGATCGAGCTTCGCCTCCACGAGCCGTCGCTCGAGCGAGGGAACGACGATGGCGTACGCGGCGAGCAGGGCGCCGCCGACGATCGCGAGCAGCGCGACGGCGAGCTTGACCCGGATGCCCCCGGGGATGCTCATCCGTCGCGGAAGCGGTATCCGGCGCCTCGCACGGTGAGGATCAGCTCGGGTTCGTGCGCCTTCTCCTCGATCTTCTCGCGCAGGTGGCGGACGTGCACGTCGATCGTGCGCGGCTCGCGGTAGTCGGCACTCCCGCGCAACCGCTCGAGGAGCTGCCGCCTCGAGTAGACGACGCCCGGGTTCGACGCGAGCAGGGAGAGAAGCTCGAACTCGACGAACGTGAGCTCGACGGGTGTGCCGCGGACCTCGACCGTCCGTCGGGGGAGGTCGATCCGGATGTCGTGACGCTCGATCGTCTCCTCCCGCCGCCCGCCGAGATGCGGCGTCGCCGCCCGCCGCAGGACCGCGCGGACGCGGCTCCGGAACTCGCGGATGAGGAACGGCTTCGTGATGTAGTCGTCGGCGCCGAGCTCGAGTCCGAGCACTTTGTCGAGCTCGTCGTCACGGGCCGTCAGCATGATGATCGGAACCGTGCTCGCGGCCCGCAGACGCTTGCAGACCTCGAGGCCGTCGAGCTTCGGCAGCATGATGTCGAGCACGACGAGGTCGATCTCCTCCTCGCCGAACCGGGCGAGTGCCTCCTCGCCGTCGCGCGCCTGCACGACCCGATAACCGTCCCGCTCGAGCGGGTAGGTGAGCAGTTTCTGGATCGCGTCCTCGTCGTCGACGAGCAGAATGGTGGGGGATTCCGACATCGTCGCGGGTGGTCGACACGGGGCGGCGCACCCGCCAGGTCGTACTATAGCCCCCGTTGTGCGGGCGCCAGACTCACCCCGGCGGGTTCAACTGCGGCCGCCGCGGACTCCGTGGCCGCGCCGGCACCACGTCCGCAGCGGACGTGGTTCGCTCGACCGTCCGATCAACACGCCGCTCGTCCGGGCGACGGCGCTGCTCCTCGTCGGGCCGCTGCTCCTGCTCGCGCTGAGCATCGGCCGGCCGGGGCCGTTCCCGGACGCACAACTTCCGAACGCGTTCGACGGGCCGTCGGCCGCCGCCCTCGCGACCGAACTCGCGCGCGACTATCCGGACCGCGCGCCCGGATCGGCAGGCGCGACGGGAGCGGCCGCCTGGTACCGGGAGACGCTCCGCCTGTACGCCCTCGCGACGGCGCCCGACGTGTGGGATCAGACGATTCCCGGGCTCGGCCGCGTCCAGCTGCGGAACCTCGTCACGGTCATCCCTGGCCTACGCAAGGATGCCATCCTCTTTGTTGCCCATCGTGACAACAGAGGCGTCGGGCCCGGTGCGAACAACAATGCCTCCGGGACCGCGGCGCTGATCGAGCTCGTGCGCGCCTACGGTCGCCTCGGGACGATCGCGGGCCGCCCGCAGCCGCAGCACACGCTCATCTTTCTCTCGTCCGACGGTGGTGCCTACGGGGGCTACGGCGCGGAGCGGTTCGCCTCGACCTCGCCGCTTCGCGAGAGGGTCAAGGCCGCCATCGCGCTCGAGGGGCTCGCGGGGAAGGCGCGGCCCCGGCTCGAGATCGCAGGGTTCGGCACCCGATCGCCGGCGCCGGCTCTGACGCGGACGGTCGACGTGCAGGTCGCTGCCCAGATGGGCGAGTCGCCGGCGCGCCCGGACTGGCTCGTCCAGCTCACCGCTCTCGGCCTTCCCTTCGGGTACGGCGAGCAGGCACCGTTCCTGAGCCGCCAGATCTCGGCGGTGCGCCTGACGACCGCCGCCGAGAACGGCTCGGACGCCGCCGGCGACGTGCCCGCCGCCCTCGATGCCGCCGTCCTCGCCAAGCTGGGTCGTGCCGCGGAGTCCGTGCTCGCCTCGCTCGACGGAGGCATCGAGCTCGCCGGGGGCACGGCTGCAAATGTCTACCTGGGGGACCGGGTCGTCCGTGGCTGGGCGATCGAGTTCGTCTTCCTCGTCGCGCTCGTGCCGTTCCTCGTCGGGTCGATCGATCTCTTCGCCAGGATGTGGCGGCGCGGCCTGCTGCTCGCCGGAGCGTGGCGTGCGCTGCGCGTGCGGTTCGGGTTCTGGCTGTGGGTCGGTCTCCTCGTCTGGGTCGGAGCGCTCACCGGCATCTTCCCGCGAGATTCTGTCTTGCCGCCGGCACCGGACAGTCCGATGGTCACCGACCTGCCGGTCGCGGGTCTCATCGCGCTCGGCGCCGTCGCCGCTCTGGGATGGTTGCGTGCGCGCCGCCCCCTCACGCCGACCGAGCCCGCGGAAGAGGACGACGTGCTGGCGGGCTATGCGGTGACGCTGCTCGCGCTCGGCGGGGTTGCGATCGCAACGGCGCTGATCAGTCCCTACGGCCTCGCGTTCGTGATCCCCTCGCTCTACGCCTGGTTGTGGCTGCCGCAGATGGAGCGCACGGGCTGGGCCCGCGACGCGCTGTACGGCGTGGGGCTCCTCGGACCGGTGCTCGCCACCGTCGCGATCGGGACGAGCCTCGGGCTGGGTTTCGACACGCCGTACTACCTCGTCTCGCTCATGACACTCGGATTCATCCCGTGGACGACCGTGCTCGTCCTCATCACCTGGACGGCAATCGCCTCGCAGCTCGGGGCGCTCGCGGCCGGACGCTACCGGCCGGTCGCACGGCGCACGACGTCGCCGCGGCGGCTGGGCTAGCTCACAGGCCGTAACACCTACAGCTGCAGGAAGCCGACGGGTGCCCCCGGCCCGAGCGCCTCGGTTCCCCGCGGGATGTGCACGATCGCATCGGCGGCGGTCGTGTGCACGATCATGTGCGACTCCTGGCCGAGAATCGGATCGAGCTCCGCGCCCCGCGTTGTCCACCGGATCCGCGCGCGCACGAAGTCGTCCCGCTCGGCGCGCGGCCGCACCTCGGTCGCGAGCGTGCCCGGCCGGAATTGCGGCGCCGGATCAGGGTGGCCACACAGCGCGAGCAGCGCGGGCCGGACGAAGAGCAGGCAGCCGACGAGCGACGAGACCGGGTTGCCCGGCAGGCCGAAGACGAGCGTCTGACCGCGAACGCCGAACGCAAGTGGCTTCCCCGGTCGCATCGCAACACCCCAGAACACCTCGTCGACGCCGAGCCGCGCTTCGACCCTTCGCACCAGATCGTGCGGTCCGACCGACACGCCGCCCGACGTGACGACGATGTCCGCGGCGAGCGCATCGCTCAACGCGCGCTCGAGAACGTCCGCGCTGTCCTCGGTCGCACCGTGGCGCTCGACGTGCGCGCCGGCGGCACGAAGCAGCGCTTCGAGCATGATCCCGTTCGACTCGTAGATCTGGCCGGCTTCGAGCGACTCGCCCGGCGAGCGAAGCTCGGATCCCGTCACGACTATCGCCACCCGGGGCACGCGTGACGCGATGACGCTCTCGACGCCGCAGGCGGCCGCAGCGGCCAACCGCGCCGGTGTCAGCTCGACGCCTGCCGCCATGACGACGTCGCCCGCGCGGACGTCGCCTCCTGCGCTACGGATGTTGTCCCTTTCGGCGACGACATCGGGAGCGTCGACGACGCCGTCCCCCACGATGATCCGCTCGACGGGAATCACGGTGTCGGCTCCGTCCGGCACGACGCCACCCGTCGAGATCTCCATCGCCTCGCCGCTCTGCAGAGCACGTGACTCCGGCCGACCGGCGGCGACGCGGCCGGAGATGCGCAACGTGCCCGGCGTGTCGGAAGCCCTGACCGCGTACCCGTCCATCGACGAGCTCGCAAAGGGAGGGAGGTCGACCGTCGAGACGATGGCCTCCGCCAGGATCCTCCCCGCCGCGAGCTCGAGCGCGACGCGCTCGGTCTGAAGCGGTTGCGCCTTCGCCAGAACGGCGTCGAGCGCCTCGGTGACGGTGAGCAGCGTGTCCACGATCGCACGCTACACCAGCCGAACGGGGTACCCTCGCGACGTGATCTCGGTTGTCATTCCCGTGCACGACGAGGAGCGGAGTGTCGCCCTCCTCTACGACGAGCTGTCGGCGACCTTCGCCGGGGAGGGCATGACGTGGGAGGCGGTCTTCGTCGACGACGGCTCGAGCGACGACACCTTCGGCGCGCTCACCCGTCTCCACAACGCGCACGACAACATTCGCGTCGTGCGGCTGCGTCGGAATTTCGGCAAGGCGGCGGCGCTCGATGCGGGGTTCGGCGAGGCCGCCGGCGACATCGTCGTCACGATCGACGGCGACCTTCAGGACGATCCCGCCGAGATCCCCCGGCTTCTCGCCAAGCTGGACGAGGGGTACGACCTCGTCTCTGGGTGGAAGACGAAACGGCGCGACCCGCTGACGCGACGTGTCCCGTCCAAGTTGTTCAACGCCGTCGTCGGCAAGGTCTCCGGCGTTCGACTCCATGACCTGAACTGCGGGCTCAAGGCCTATCGCGCCGAGGTCGTCGAGGGCATGCAGTTGTACGGCGAGCTACACCGCTACATCCCGGTACTCGCGCACTATCGCGGGTATCGCGTGGCGGAGTTGCCGGTGAACCACCGCGCGCGTGAACACGGTCGGTCGAACTACGGCGTCGAGCGATACCTCCGCGGATTCCTCGATCTGCTGACAGTGACGTTCATGGGTCGCTACCGGCATCGCCCGCTGCATCTCTTCGGAGGCGTCGGGCTGCTCCTCAGCTTCGCCGGCACCGTGATTCTCTCCTACTTGACTGTTGTCAAGTTGATGGGCCATGCAATCGGCCAGCGGCCGCTCCTCCTGCTCGGGGTCCTCCTCGTCGTCGTCGGTATCCAGTTGCTCTCACTCGGCCTCCTTTCCGAATTGATCACGAGTCATCACGAAGAGCGAACCGGCGGCGCCGACCGTGCCGCGCGACTCGTGGACGAAGTGCTGCGGTAGCAGCCTTGCGCGTCCTCTACTTCGGGACCTACGATCGCGCCTACCCGCGCAACGCGCAGGTCATCTCTGCGCTGACCGGTGCCGGTGTCGAGGTGCGCGAACGACATCGCGACGTGTGGGATCGACGACACAACTGGACGATGGGCGTGAGGCAGATGCTGCGCGTGGCCGGGGCCGAACGAAGCCTCAGCAAGCGCGGCGACGACGCCCGCGATGTCGACGCGCTGATCGTCGGCTACCCCGGGCACTTCGACCTTCCGGCGGCGAGGCGGATCGCCCGCGGGCGACCGGTCGTCTTCAACCCGCTCGTGTCGCTCTACGACACGCTCATCTCCGACCGGGGCCGGTTCCGGCGCGGGACGCCCGCCGCGGGTGTCGTCCACATCGCCGACCGCCGTGCGTTCCGACGCGCGGACGTCGTCGTCGCCGACACGTCGGCGCACGCGCAGTTCTTCCGGAGCGAGTTCGGGCTGGGCGACGTCGAGGTGTGTTTCGTGGGAGCGGAGGACCGGCTCTTTCGTCCCGGCTGGCAACCGGAGACACCGTTCCACGTCCTGTTCGTCGGCAAGCTGATCCCGCTTCACGGGCTCGAGACGATCCTTGCCGCGGCGGCACTGACACCGGAGATCCCGTTTCGCGTCGTCGGAAGCGGGCAACTCGATGCGCTCGTCGCCAAGCGGCCGCCGAACGTGGACTGGGTGTCCTGGGTCGACTACGAGGATCTTCCCGGCGAGATCCAGTCGGCGGGCTGCGTCCTCGGCATCTTCGGCACGGGTGCCAAGGCGGCCCGCGTGATACCGAACAAGGTCTTCCAGGCATTGGCCTGTGGCAGGCCCGTGATCACGGCCGCGACACCCGCGAGCGGCGAGTTGCTCACCGACGAGCTGGACGCGCTTCTCGTCCCGCCGGGCGATGCGGCGGCACTCGCGAGGGCGGTGCGTCGTCTCGAAGCCGATCGCACTTTCGCCGAGAGGCTCGGTGCGGCAGGGCGAGAGACCTACGTCGCGCACGCCAGTGAGGCCGTCCTCGGCGCACGCTGGCGGGGTGTGCTCGAGCGGGCGATCGCGGCGCGGTGACGCGAACGCGGGTCCTGCTGTGGACTGCGGTGTGCGCCTTCGCGTCCGGCATGTCGGCGCTCGCGGTGCTCCAGCAGCGTGCCTTCGAAACCGGGCGCTTCGACGTCGGCAACCTCACCCAGGCCGTGTGGTCGACCGCACACGGCAGGTTTCTCGAGGTCACCGGCCTCCAGGGGACGCAGATCTCGCGGCTCGGTGCGCACTTCGATCCGATCGTGGCACTCCTCGCGCCGCTCTGGTGGATCTGGCCACATCCGAGCCTGCTGCTCGTCGTCCAGGCGGTGGCCGTCGCGCTGGGTGCTCTTCCGGTCTACCTGCTCGCGCGGAAGCATCTGGGGAGCGACTGGGCCGGCCTCGGTTTCGCGCTCGTCTATCTCCTCTATCCACCGACGCAATGGCTCGTCGTCGACGACTTCCATCCCGTTGCGTTCGCGACGCCGCTCCTCCTCGGCGCCATCTGGTTTCTCGACGAGCACCGCCTGGTGCCCTTTGCGTTCTGCGCCGTCGGCGCCTGCCTCAGCAAGGAGCAGGTCGGCTTCGCGATCGCCGCACTCGGACTCTGGTACGCGATCGCGCACGGGCGAGCGCGGGCAGGATCGGCGATCGCTGTGTTCGGAGCCTCGGTCGCGATCGTGGCCACGACGGTGATCATCCCCCACTTCGCGCCTGGGAGCGGATCGCCGTTCGCGAGTCGCTACGACACCGTCGGCGGGTCGCCGGGCGGCGTCCTCCGGACCGCGTTCGACGACCCGCTACGACTCGTCGAGGCCGCGACTCGGCGACACGACCTCGCCTACCTGCTCGACCTGTTGGCGCCACTCGGCCTGCTGTCCTTGCTCTCGCCGCTCGTCGCGCTCAGCGCCCTACCCGATCTGGTGCTGAACGTGCTCTCCGACACCCGCACTCAGACGTCGATCCACTTCCACTACACAGCGGCGATGATCCCCGGGTTGGTGGCGGCGTCCATCTTCGGTGCGGCGCGACTACAGCGGCGCCGGCCCGAGTGGTTTCCGCGACTCGCGCGCTCGCTCGTCGTGCTCGTGCTCGTCGCGGGTGTGCTCCTCGGACCGCTTCCGGTGTGGCGACACGTTCCGTTCGGATCGACCCTCGCGACGCGTGACCACATCGTGTCGGATCACGACCGCGCTGCGGCCCGCGTCCTTCGCGCCGTGCCGGACGGTGTCGCCGTCAGTGCAACGAACACTCTCGGTGCGCATCTGTCCGAGCGGCGGCGCATCTTCAGTTTCCCCGTGCTGCGCGAGGCGCGCTGGGTCGCCGTCGACCTCGAGCGGGCGAGCTACCGCGACGGTCCACCGGGAACACGGTTCGCGATTGCCTATGCACTCCTCCGCAGTGACGCACGCTGGCGCGTCGTCCGAGCCGAGGACGGCGTCGTCGTGCTACGGCGCTCCTAGACCGGAATCGTCTGCGGCAACAGGTACGCGCACAACGCGAGACATGCGACCGTCGCGACCGGGTCCTCCTCCGCCGCGGCGAGCGGCACCGCCCACGCCAGGTACCACACGGCCAGATACGGAGTCGTCACGAGCACGAGACATGCCGCGAGCGCGAGTCGCGCCCGGCCTCGATGCGCCTCACGCGCAAGCCAGGCACTCCCGACGAGGAACACGGAGATCGCCACGGCGAGCGCGAGCGGATCGGGAATGCCGGCCGTCTCCAACCGCCGAGGCAGCGCGTACCCGGTCTCGGTCGCAGCGTTGCTGATCAGCGGGACGACGGCGCTCGGCCACTCGCTGCCGTACAACACGGTGGCCCCGGCGACGACTGCGATCGCCGTTCCGATCAGTCCACGATTCAGCGTCGACCTTCCCGACTGACGCGCCTCGACGGCTCTGAGGGCAAGGAAGAAGAGGGGCACCCACTTGACGAAGACGGCGAGCACCCACACCGCGCCCGCACCGTTCTGTCGACGCGCTGCCGAGAGCGCCAACGCCGCGAGGATCAAGGCTCCCACCCAGGCGTCGTTGTGGCCGCCGCCGCCGAGATGGACCGCGAGCAGCGGGTTCCAGCCGACGAGCGCGACGGCAAACGCCCGCCGCCGCGCCAGGCGACCCGCGAGCAGGGCGGCGCCGAGAACTGCGGCGCCCGCCAGCGCCTTGTAGGTCCAGGCGGCCACCGCATCGGACTCCCCCGCGGCGGCGGCGATCGGTGCCGACGCGGCCGTGAAGACAGGTCCGTACGCGCTCGTGGTGTCGAGCCACTCCCTGCCCATGAACGGGAGCGCAGGATTCCGGGGAAAGGCCTCCGGTGCGTCGGCGTACGGGTTGCCGCCGCCGCGCGCCTCGATCCATCCGTACGACCAGTACGTCCAGGCGTCGGTCGAGAGCAGGAGCGGCGACGCGAGCGGGACGAGCTGGATCGCCGCCGCGAGAACGATCACCGCCCGCGTGGAGGGAGCCGAGATCCTGATTCCGGCCAGGGCGATGAGGTACGCGGCGAACGCACCGATCAGAAGCGCGAGGAAGAGTGGTGCCGTCCCGGCGACCGTCCCGCCGTCGCGGGGGACGAGCGGCGAGTCCGTCTGCCAGGCGAGAGCGCACGCGGTCGCGACGAGGGCAAGGGTGACCGCCCCCGCCGCCACCGCGACGCGTCGTCTCACGGCGTCGTCGGCGTCTTCTTCGCGTCCTTCGCCGTCGCTTTGGGCTTCTCGGTCGTCGTCGTCGTCTCAGTCGATGTCGTCTCTGTTGCGACGTAGTACGGGTCGTAACTGAGGGCGAGCGGCCCGCGGCTGAACGGTTGGTACTCCGGCAATGTCGTCGGGTCGGCGAACTCTCTCACCGGCAGCTGGCCGATCGTGCGCTCCATCATCAGTCGCCAGATCTGGGCGGGGAAACTGCCGCCGGAGACCGCGATCCCGTGGACGCTCTCCATCGGAATCTCGCCGGCCTGGTACCCCATCCAGACGGCGGTTGCGAGCTCGGGCGTGTAGCCGACGAACCACGCGTCGGCGTGCTTGTCCGTCGTCCCCGTCTTGCCTGCGGCAGGGCGGCCGAACCCGGCGCTCGTCCCCGTGCCGTAGCGAATGTTGTCCTCGAGGATCTGGGTGACCTTCCACGCCACGCCGTCGGGAATCACGCGCGTGCGCTTCGGCGATCCCCACCCGGCCTTCGTGTCCTCCTTGCCGTTCGGCAGCACGACCTTGCGGATCGCCCGTGGCTCGGAGCGCACGCCTCCTGCCGCGAGCGTCGCGTAGGCGGAGGCCATGTCGAGCGGCGAGACGGCGACGGACCCGAGGCCCATCGCAGGGACGTAATCGCCGCCGACCTTGAGCGACGAGCGCACGCCCAGCCTCTCCGCCATCTTGCCGACCAGGTCGGGACCGACGTCCAGCGTGAGCTGCGCGTACACCGAGTTGTCCGACCGAAGCGTCGCGCGCGAGACCGAGGTCCAGCCGCTGTAGGTGGAGTCGTACGTCTTGACGCACCACCACGAGCCGTCGTCGCAGTTCCCGCTCTCGACCGGGCGATATGTGTACGGCGCCGAGACGTAGTAGCTCGTGTCCGGATCGATCCCCTTGTCGATCGCCGCCGTGAGCACGAATGTCTTGAACGTCGAGCCCGGCTGCCGTCGTGCCTGGGACAGGAGGTTGAACTGGTTGTTGCTGCGGCCCGGGACGATGGCCGCCATCGCGCGGATGGCGCCGTTCGCGGGATCGATCGAGATGACGGCGGCGGCGGGATCGTCCGGCTCGGTGAGCGTCTCCTTGATCGCGTCCTGGGCCGCCCGTTGCCAGCGCGGCACGATCGTGGTGTAGACGCGAAGCCCCCCGGACCGGACGGTCTCGGCGCCGTACTTCCGGATCAGCTCGTCACGCACGTATCCGAAGAAGTACGGCTCGCGGATCTCCTTGTAGAGTCGCCCGGGTTTGAGCAGAAGATCCCGCGTCGCGACGGCCCACGCGTACTGATCGGCCGTGATCGAGCCCTCGTCGCGCATCGCTCGGAGGACGGCGTCGCGACGCGCGAGCGCCTTCGTCTTCTCGACGAACGGGTCGTAGGCGGACGGGGCTTGCGTCAGGCCCGCGAGCAAGGCGGCCTCGCGGAGTCCGAGTGACCGGGCCGACTTCGAGAAGTACGTTTGCGCCGCAGCCTCGATGCCGTAGGCGAGGTTCCCGTAGTACACCTGATTGAGGTACGCCTCGAGGATTCGCTCCTTCGACCAGGCGCCGTTGAGCTTGAGCGCGAGACACGCTTCCTTCAGCTTTCGCTGCAGGGTTCGCTCGTTCGAGATGTAGAGGTTGCGCACGAGCTGCTGCGTGATCGTCGACCCTCCCTGCACGACCTTCCCCGCCTCGACGTCCGCGATTACGGCGCGGGCGATTCCTTGCGGGTCGATGCCACCGTGCTCGTAGAAGCGCCTGTCCTCGATCGCCACCGTCGCCCTCGGCATCCACGGGCTGACCTGCGAGAGTGGCACGACCTGGCGGTTGCGCTCGGCCGGAATCGCGCCGAGCAGCGAGCCGTCCGCTGCGTAGATGAACGTGTTCTCACCGATGGCGACCTCGTGCAGTGCGGAGAGATCGCACGACGAGCCGAATGCGAAGACACCGCCTGCTCCCGTCACGGCGGCGGCAGCCAAGAGCCCGACGACCGCAAGGCTGAGAACGACGGCGGGGCGTCGGCGGTTTCGCTGTCGGCGCCGCCGGCGTCGAGCAGGGATGGCCGGGAGGGGCGCACGCTGTGGTCGCCGGCGTGGCGCACTCATGATGCGATGGTAGCCATCCCCTTGCGGCATTCGTGGCGGCGGCCCCGTCGCCTCTCGTCGTTGCCGTTAGAGTCACGGCGTGGCGGACGACACGCGTGGTGTTGCGCCCGCGATTCGGCTGTTCCTCTGGAGTCGCGCCGCGATCTGGCTGCTCGCGATCGTGGTCGTCGTCGGGTTCGACGGGGCGCTGAACGACCGCCGCAGCGAGTGGGACAGTGCTCGCCTGCACGAACTGGGTGCCGCCGTCGACGTCTGGGCACGATGGGACAGCGACTGGTTTCTGAGGATCGCCGAGCACGGCTACTCCTGGCCCTCGAGCACGCCGGCGTTCTTCCCGCTGTATCCGCTCCTCGTCGGAGGCCTCGGGCGGGCGCTCGGGGGTCACTACGTGCTCGCGGGTGTCCTGCTCTCGCTTGCGGCGGGGACGGCCGCGTTCGCACTCCTCTATCGGTTGACGGTCGCACGCCTCGGTGAGCGCGTCGCGACACGCACGGTCCTGTTTCTCGCTCTCGCACCGACGTCGCTGTTCTTCGGTGCGGTGTACAGCGAGTCGCTCTTCCTCCTGTTCGCGGTCGCCACGTTCCTCGCCGCCGAGCGGGGCCGGTTCTGGCAGGCGGGCATTCTCGGCGGTCTCGCGCTGCTCACCCGCTCGGCGGGCATCGCTCTCGTCCCGGCGCTCGTCGTGTTCGCGTGGAAGGCACCGGATCGCCGGCGGGCGCTGGCGGGCGTCGCGTTGACACCGGCGATCTTCGCGCTCTATCCGGTGCTGCTCGCGCTCTGGGTGGGGCGGCCGTTCGCTTTCCTCGAAGCGCAGCGAGTGATCTGGGAGCGCCGCCTCTCTCCGGCCGGGCCGCTCGGCGGCATCTACGCGGCCGCCCAGGACCGTGAGCTGCTCGATCTCGCCGTCGCCTCGGCGCTGATCGTGCTCGGCATCGTGGCGTGGCGCCGGCTCGGGGCCGCCTACGGCGCGTTTGCCCTGACGAGTGTGGCGCTCCCGCTGACGTTCGTCTCTGACAAGGTGCCTCTGTGGTCGATGCAACGCTTCGCGGTCGTCGTGTTCCCGGCCTTCATGGCACTCGCGGCGATCGTGCGGGACCGACGCGCCGTGATCGTGACGGCGACGATTCTCGGCGCGTGGCTCGCCGCATATGTGGTCAGATGGGCTCTGTGGTACTGGGTTGCCTGACGTGAGCGGGACACCGGAGGGGGACGACGGCGGACCTGTCGCGGCGGCTCAGCAGCCGCGCGGCAAGCTCGTCGCGTGGTGCGTGCTCACCGGGCTGCTCGCGGCCGTCGCGTATGCCGGTCGCTTTGCGGGCGGTGACGTCCCGGACGACCTGCTCTACCTCTGGTCGACGTTCGCGGGCGCTCTCGTCCAGTACGGGATCATGCTCGTGCTCGTGCTCGCGATCGCTCGCGGACTCGACCGTCGGCTGCTCGCCCTCGCCCCTCCCGAGGCTCGGTGGCATGCCTTCACGCGCGCGCTCGCAGCGCTGGGGGTGATCCTCGCCGCGACGGCCGTGCTCAGCCTCTTCCTCGACGCCGGCGGCGAGCAGGGGCTCGTGCCGGACGGATGGGACGGGAGCCGGGCGGCGCCCTTCGTCGCGAACGCGGCGGTGATCGCTCTCGCGGCACCGTTCGTCGAAGAGCTGCTCTATCGCGGCCTGGGCTACGGCCTGCTGACGCGGTTCGTCGGTCCGTGGCCTGCGATCGTCGTCACCGGCGTCGCGTTCTCGCTCGCACACGGCCTCGTCGAGGGATTCCCGGTACTCGCGGTCTTCGGCGTCACGCTCGGTTGGCTGCGCTGGCGGACCGGGAGCGTGCTCCCGGGCATGATCGTCCACGCTCTCTTCAACGCGGCTGCGCTGATCGCGTCGGTGACGATGTGAGCGACCGCTTCGACGAGATCCGGCGCGAGATCATCCAGAACGACGAGGCCATCGTCGCGGCGATCAACCACCGGCTCACGCTCGTCGCGGAGCTCTGGGTGTTGAAGGCCGAACGGGGAGCCGACACCGTCGACCCGGATCGCGAGCGTCTGTTGCGCGAGCGTCTGGCGGCCACGAACGGCGGACCACTCTCCGCTGCCGGGCTCGACCGCCTCGTGACCGAGCTCCTCGCGTTGACGAAGCGCGAGCTCGGCGCCTAGCGACGTCGCTACGCCTCTTCGCCGGTCTCGTCCTCGTGCTCCGCAGCGAACTCGTCGGGTGTGACGGTGTCGAGGAAGCGACGAAACTCGTCGGGGTCGAGGTCTGCGAGTGACTCCACTCCTGTGAGGCGGCGGGAGGCCTCGTCCTCGTCCCCTTCGAACTCCACCCCTGACTCCTCGATCACGTCGTCCGCCGCGTAGATCTTCGCGTCGGTGCGGAGGGCGAGCGCGATCGCGTCTGAGGTACGCGCGTCGAGCTCGATCTCGGTGCCGTTGCGCACGATCGTGATCAGCGCGTGGAACGTGTTCTCGCGCAGCTCGGTCACCGTCACCTCGCGGATCTCGGCATCGAGGGCGCCGATGATGGACGTGGCGAGATCGTGGGTCATCGGGCGCGGCGGGTCGTCGCCTTTCAGGTTCATCAGGATCGCCGCGGCCTCGGGGTGGCCGATCCAGATGGGGAGGAACGTGTTTCCTCCCTTTGTCTTCAGGAGCACGATCGGCTGCTTGCCGATCATGTCGAAGCTCACACCGTAGACGGTCATCTCATGCATCGGCCCGCTCCAAAGTGTATCCGGGTCTCGTCCGTGTTACACCGGCAGATCGCGCCGCGTGCGCGGGGCGCCGAGCGCGAGCCAGGCCGCCGCCGCGGCGAGGGACGCGTAGCCGAGGAGGATCAGCCCGGCGGGCCCTGCCGTGTTCGTGAGCACGAGAGCTTCACCGACCCCGGCCAGAACGAGCGTGACGCACGCAAGCAGCCCCGCCATCGTCCGGTGCGCCGTCATGGGCGAACCCTGGTCGGTGCCCCTCACCCGCCGCATCCCCCTCTCGGGGTGTTCTGCGAGGCAGCGCGGAAGGGACAGTGCCTCTTGGAAGGGAGGTTCCCCGGGAACCGTAGGTTCCAACTTCAGGGATCCTCGCGAGCAGAAATCCCAGCGATGGGATTTCTGCTCTGCGCATAAACCAGCATGGGCGATCCTGGATTCGAACCAGGGACCTCCGCCTTATCAGAGCGGCGCTCTAACCAACTGAGCTAATCGCCCGCAGGGAGCGGCAGTGTATCGAAGCCACCGCAACGAGCGGGCCTCGGAACGCGCGAGCTACGACGCCGCTTCGAGCGTTTCGACGAGCTCCGCGAGGCCCGTCTCGTCGCCGAACTCGATCTCGAGCTTGCCGCCGCTCACCCGGGACGGGAGACCGGTCAGCTGCAGCGCCGCGGCGCGGGCGCGATCGGCCAGCGCCGGGTCGACGGCCGTCGCGGCGGTGCGCTTGCGGCGCTTGGCGCCACCTGCCCGTG
The DNA here is from genome assembly GCA_963721955.1 of uncultured Thermoleophilia bacterium. Classification (GTDB taxonomy): domain Bacteria; phylum Actinomycetota; class Thermoleophilia; order Gaiellales; family Gaiellaceae; genus Gaiella. The sequence goes on from CAVRKG010000005.1 coordinate 878,702, forward strand.
CCGCCTGCTCGGCCGCACGCACCGTCATCCCGTCGTTTGCGATCTTCTTCGCCAGCCGCCGGCGAGCGTCGTCGTCGGGAAGGGCGAGGACCGCGCGGGCGTGGCCCTCGGTGAGGTCACCGCGGGCGAGCATCCACAGCACGTCCTCGGGTAGCTCGAGCAGCCGAACGCGGTTCGAGACGGACGGTTTCGAGCGTCCGACCCGCTCGGCGACATCGCCGAGCGTCAGCTCGAACTCGTCGATCAGCGATGCGTAGGCGCGCGCCTCTTCGACCGCGGACAGGTTCTCTCGAGCCACGTTCTCGACGAGGCCGAGCAGGAGCGAGTCGCGGTCGTCGGCACTCCGAACGACCGCCGGAATCGTGGGGACTCCCGCCTCACGGGCTGCGCGCCAGCGGCGCTCGCCCGCGATCAGTTCGTAGCCACCTTCCGGACGCGCGCGCACGACGACGGGTTGCAGCACACCCTGATGACGGATCGATGCTGCGAGGCCGGTGGTCGCGTCGGGCTCGAAGCGACGCCTGGGCTGGCGCGGGTTGGGGTGCACGGCTTCCACCGGGAGATGCAGCAACTCGGCCTCACCGGCGCCGCCGATCAGGACCTCGAGACCGCGGCCGAGGCCGCGGCGCGGCGTGTCATTGACGCTCGACAAGTTCCATCGCCACCTTCCAGTAGGCCTCAGCGCCGGACGAACGGCGATCGTAAGCGATTGCGGGGAGCCCGTGGCTGGGCGCCTCGGCGAGCCGCACCGAGCGGGGAACGGACGTCGTGAAGACGAGGTCGCCGAAGTGCCGACGGAGCTCGCCCTCGACCTCGGCTGCGAGCCGCGTGCGGCCGTCCACCATCGTCAGGAGGATCCCCGCGACCGCGAGGCGTGGGTTGAGGCGGGCCTTGACGAGGTTGATCGACCCGAGCAGTTGCGACAGGCCCTCGAGCGCGTAGTACTCGGCCTGCACGGGAACGATGACGCGGTCGGCGGCGGCGAGCGCATTGACGGTCAGCGCACCGAAGGCGGGTGGGCAGTCCAGGAAGACGAAGGCGTAGGGGTCCGTCGACGGCGGCCCGAGTGCGTCCGCGAGGTAGCGCTCACCGCCCTCGAGCGCCGACAGCTGCACGGCGGCGGCAGCGAGCTCGGGCTTGGCGGGGATGAGATCGAGGTTCGGGAACGCGGTCGGCTTCGCGAGGGTGGCGAGCGGCACCCCGTCGAGCAGATCGTGGGTGGAGACGCCGTTGGCGCGGCAACCCACACCCGACGTTGCGTTCGCCTGCGGATCGAGATCGACGAGCAGGCACCGTTCTCCCGCCTCTGCGAGGCACGCAGCCAGGTTGACGGCGGTGGTGGTCTTCCCGACCCCGCCTTTCTGGTTCGCGACGGCGTAGATCCGCGCAGGCATCGTTTCAGGCTACTCGGACAGGCGGACGCTTCCGCCGCCGCCGCTCAGGCGAGCGGACGCTTCTTGGCCACACCCGACCGGCGCGGAAACCCCGCCGGCGTCGGGCCGGTCTTGCGGATCGCGAGCAGGCCCGCGGGGGCGGCTTCGAGGCTGCCGCCGAGGACTTCGGCCACCGCCGCCACCCTCCCGGGCTCCGCCGTCTGCCCGACCCAGAGCACCACGAGTCCTCCCTCGCGCACGAGCGGCAGGCACCACTCCGCCGCGGTCGCGGGGCGGGCGAGAGCCTTTGCCACCGCCACCCCGAAGGCGCCGAGCGGCTGCTCCTCGGCCCGACCCCAGGTGACCGCGAGATTCGGGATCTCGGCGGCCCAGGTCTCGAGGAACCGGCACTTTCGCCGCTCGGCCTCGAGCAACGTCACCTCGCGGTGGGGCAGCGCGACCGCAAGCGGGATCCCCGGGGTGCCGCCACCCGAGCCGACGTCGACGATCGGCCCGTCCGAGGCTGCGACGAGGTCGAGACCCCGGAGCGCGTCGTCGAGCAGCATCGCTCGGGCGGCAGCCGGCTCTTTGATCGCGGTCAGCCCGGGCGTGCTCGTGACCGCTACGAGCCACCTGTCGAGAGTGGGGGACTGCACGCGCGCGACCGGGGTCAGTCGGCGGAGCGGCCCGGCAGCACGACGACGAACCGGTTCGGCTCTGAGCCCTCGCTCGCGGTCTCCACCTCGGGATCCTCCTTGAGGAACTCGTGGATGATCCTGCGCTCCACCGCAGTCATCGGCTCCAGTTCGACACGCTGGCCGGTGGCCGCGGCACGCTCGGCTGCCGAGCGTGCGATCGTCTCGAGTGTCGCTGCACGACGCGCGCGGTACCCGGCGGCGTCGACGATCACGCGGGCTCTGTCGTCGCCACCCGTCCGGTGCCCGATCGCGTTGGCGAGATACTGCAGCGCGTCGATCGTCTGGCCGTGACGCCCGATCAGCACGCCGAGATCGTCGCCGACGAGGGTCGCGACGAGTTCCTCGGACCCTTCGTCGATGCGCACCGTCGCAGGCACCCCGCTCACGGCGATCATGCGCTCCAGCAGCTCCCGTGTCGCCGCCGCCTGGGGCGACTCGTCGAGCGCGTCGCCGGTAGCTGCGGGTCTGTCCGGGACTGATGCCGTCGCGACGACCGCTGCCGGCTTGTATCCGACGCCGAGCAGGCCGCGCTCACCCTCGCTCACGATCTGGAAGCGGATCGCGTCGCGGTCGAGCCCGGGTACCTGTCGCTCGAGCTCGCGCACGGCGCTCCACTTCGCCTCACCGACCGTGTCCCCGGTGGCCTCGACGGTGATCTCGGTCGTCACCGCCTCGCGCCTCCTCCGCCGCGCTTGCGCTTGACCCTCCGCGGCGGTCCGGCGACAGCCTTGCGCGCGGGCGGCGCACCCGACTTGGCGGTGGCGGCCGGCGTGCCGTTGTCGCTCGTCTCCTGCGGCGCCTCCTTGGCCGGCGTTCGCGAGCTGCGTTTCTCCGGCGGTTCCGGCTTCGGCATCATCCTCCGCGTGATGAGGCCCTGGCCCGTCGTCCACAGGTTCGTGGTCAGCCAGTACAACATCAGCCCGGCCGGGAAGTTGAGGATGAAGGGGACGAACAGCACCGGGAGGACCATCAGCAGGATCCGCTGTGCCCCTTGCATCGTCGTCGACATGAAGTACGACGACGAGAGCTGGCTGACGACGTAGATGACGAGCAGCAGCGGGCCCCAGCCGTGCTTCACCGCTTCGGTGATGTCGACGAGGTTGAGCCAGTCGACCGAACCGCCGTAGATCGTCAGCACGTCGCGCTCGAACTCGCGCAGGACGTAGAAGAGCGAGATGAAGATCGGGATCTGGAGGACGATGGGGAGGCACGACGCCGCCGGGTTGATCTTGTTCTCCCGGTAGAACTTCATCAGTTCCTCGTTCTGGCGCTGCTTGTCGTGCTTCCACTTCTGCTGCAGCGCCTTCATCTCCGGCGCGTGGGCCTGCAGGCTCTGCATCGAATGGATCTGCTTGACGGTGATGGGCACGAGCAGAAAACGCACGATCACGGTCAGCACGACGATCGACCACGCCCAGGAGAAGCCCACCGTCTCGTGGAGCCAGATGAGGACCTTCTCCAGGAAGCGCTCGAGGGGGCCGAGCGGGTTCGAGATCGCGAGGAGGTCCGGGATCACGAGGACGGCCCCGGCTCGGGTTGCCGACGGCCGAACCGTGCGTCCTCGGCCCGGTCGACACCCCCGTGGCTCCACGGATTGCACCGCAGCAGGCGCCACGCCGCGAAGACCGATCCCTTGGCGAGCCCGTGCAGCCGAATTGCGTCGATGGCGTACCGCGAGCAGGACGGGTGGTACTTGCACGTCCCGGAAGGTGTCAGCAACCCGAACGTGTGACGCCACACCTGGACGAGACCGATCCCGAGATACCTCATGACGACGCCGACGCCTTGCCGAGAACCTCGGTCACCTGCTCGACGAGCCATTCGTGACCTCGGGTATCCGCGGGCTCCGCCACACCGGCCCGGGCAGCGAGGACGTAGTCCCGACCCGGCGGGACGTCACGGGCGAGCTCCTGCCACGTCTCGCGCAGCTGGCGCTTGAGGCGATTCCTGACGACGGCGCCACCGATCGCCTTCGGCACCGCCAGGCCGAGTCTCGGCGCCGCTTCTGGTTCGTCTTCGCGCGGGAACCAGTGGAGCGTCAGGTAGCGGGTCGAGACCGACCGGCCCTGCCGGTAGACGACGTCGAAGTCCTTCGACCTTGACAGGCGGTGCCGTCGCTCCACAGCAGTGCGGACGATCAGGCGGAGAGGCGCTTGCGCCCCTTGGCGCGGCGGCGCTTGAGGATCGTCTGTCCGGCGCGCGTCGACATGCGCGCACGGAACCCGTGCTTTCGCTTGCGTCGGCGGACGTTTGGCTGGTACGTGCGTTTCACAGGTGGGCTCTCTCGGTCGAGGAATCGTGGTCCGCAACGAGCGGACGCGGGGCGTCAGTATAGACGAGGACTTTGCCGCTCCGAGTTATCCACAAGCGGTGGAGCGAGGCACGAGATCGAAAGTGCTGCACGCAGGGAAAGCACGTTGTCTCCGAAGGCTCGCCCCCAGCGTCTGTCCACAGGTGTGGAAACTCTTGTGGAAGACCCGAAAGACCTGCAAAACATCTGTTTTTGAGCGTCTTCTGCCGGCCGTGCGGTGTGATTGAGACCCCGTGGGGGCGATGCTATGCTCGCCCTCCCCGCGACCAGTCGAAGGAGTCTCCGAAGGGTGCAGTACGCCGCCGAGCCGACCGCCGAACGCCTGTGGGACGACGTCTCGGGCCGGCTCCGAGAAGCACTCAACGAGACGACGTATGCGACGTGGTTCGGAGACGCGTCCGCCGGGGAACTGAGTGACGACACGTTCTCGCTGGTCGTTCCGAACGATTTCACGCGTGAGTGGATCGAGGGGCATTTCCTCGGATTCGTGAAGGCCGCCGCGCGCGACGCGCTCGCCCGGGACGTGCGGGTGACGCTCACCGTGCGAGAGCCGGCGCTCCCGGTGGGCGAGGCCCCGGGGGATACCGCCGTCGCAGGTCTACCGGTCGAGCCGCCGCGGCCGCCCGCGAGCCCGAAATACACATTCGACCTCTTCGTGATCGGGTCGTCGAACCGGTTCGCCCACGCCGCCGCTCTCGCCGTGGCCGAGGCGCCGGCCCAGGCCTACAACCCGCTCTTCATCTACGGCGGCACCGGCCTCGGCAAGACCCACCTTCTGCAGGCGATCGGGCAGTACGTGAGCGAGCACACGAAGGGGTCGACGTCTCGGTACGTGACGAGCGAGACGTTCATGAACGACTTCATCAACTCGCTTCGTGACAAGCGCATCGAGGGGTTCAAGCAGCGCTACCGCACCTACGACGTCCTCCTCGTCGACGACATCCAGTTCTTCGAGGGGAAGGAGCGCATCCAGGAAGAGTTCTTCCACACGTTCAACTCCCTCTACGAGGCGGGGCGGCAGATCGTGATCTCCTCCGACCGGCCGCCGAAGGAGATTGCGACGCTCGAGGAGCGACTCCGGTCGCGGTTCGAGTGGGGCCTGATCACCGACATCCAGCCGCCGGACCTGGAGACACGGATCGCGATCCTGCGGAAGAAGGTCACGACCGACCGAATCGGAGTCGACGACCCCGAAGTCCTGACGTTCATCGCCGGCCGGGTCTCCACGAACATCCGCGAGCTCGAAGGAGCCCTCACGCGGGTGATCGCGTTCTCGTCTCTCACGGGTCTGCCGCTCACGGTCGAATTGGCGGAGCAGGTGCTCCGCGACCTGTTCCCCCACGGTGATGCCGTCCCGGCCGTGACCATCGACTCGATCCAGGTGGCCGTCTCCGAGCGGTTCGGCCTCTCGATCACCGAGTTGTGTGGCCAGCGGCGTTCGCAGGCCGTCGCCTATCCTCGTCAAGTTGCCATGTATCTCTCGCGCGAGCTCACGGACGCGTCGCTCCCGAGGATCGGAAAGGAGTTCGGCGGCCGCGATCACACGACCGTGATCCATGCCACCACCAAAATCACCCGCCTCATCTCTGAGGACAGATCTGTGTACAACCTCGTTCAGGACCTCACAGCAAGGATCAAACACGCCCGGTAAATGTGGGACCCGCGAGCACCCGAACGGGAGCCTGTGGGACCCGCCCGAAACGTCCCCAGATCGAACCACAGCCGAAAAGCGGGGTTCTGCAGGAATTCGACCCGTCCGTCCCCATAATCACACTCTCTATGTACTGCTACAAAAGGTTCTTTAGATCATGATGGAAACAGACATCGTCATCGGTTCGGGCCTCAAGCTCACCTGCGACCGGGATCAACTCGTCGCCAAACTTGCGAGCGTTTCTCGTGTTGTTTCGTCCCGCGGTTCCGTTCAGGTTCTCTCGGGTGTGCTCCTGCGGCCGACCGCCGACGGGCTCGAGCTCGCCGCGACGGATATGGAACTTTCGCTACGCACCACGCTCGCCGCCCGCATCGACGGCGACAGCTCCGTGGTCGTCCCCGGCAGGTTGCTCGTCGATCTGGCCAGGTTGCTGCCCGCAGCCGAGGTGACGATCGAGTACCGACCGGAGGACGGCGTCGCGCATATCTCGAGCGGAACCTACTCCTCGAAATTGAACGTCTTTTCGGCCGAGGACTTTCCGCGCCTTCCGTCCGTGGAGTCGGCGCCACACACAATCGCAACCGCATCGCTCCTCGAGACCGTCGACCGGGTCTCCCGGTCGGCATCCAAGGACGAGTCACGGCCGGTTCTGACCGGTATCCAGGTGCGGTTCCAGGGCACCCAGCTGTTCATGGCCGCGACGGATTCGTACCGCCTCTCGTTCAAGGAGACGGAGCTCGAAAAGGCAGGCCCCGATCTCGAGGCGATCATCCCGGCGCGAGCGCTGACGGAGCTCGCCCGGATCGCGAGCGGTACGGAGACGGTCGAGATGGGTGTGAACGAGAACACCGTCGTCTTCGGCGCCGACGACACCTGGCTGACGACGCGCCGGATCGACGGACAGTTCCCCGACGTGGCACGGCTGTTGCCCGAATCCTTCGAGATCGAGGTCGACCTGCCACGTGCCGAGCTTCGAGACGTCGTCCGACGCGCCGGCGTGATGGCGCTCCGGAACGCGCCTTTGCGACTCCGGTTCGCCGACGGCATGTTGACGATCTCGGCCCAGAGCCAGGACGTCGGCGAGACGACGGAGTCACTCCCCGCCGCCTACACGGGTGAGCCGCTCGAGATCGGTTTCAATGCGGAGTTCCTTGCCGACGGCGTCGACTCGGTGCGGAGCGACACGATTCGCTTGAAGCTGATCAACCCCCTGCGGCCGGGCCTGATCACGTCGACGGACGACGAGTCGTTCTGGTACCTGATCATGCCGATCAGGCTCGCAGGCTGATCGCCGACCAGGTCACGCTCCGCGACTTCCGGTCGTACTCCCGGCTCGAACTCACGCTCGAGGCAGGTCTCGTCCTCGTCACCGGCGCGAACGGCGCCGGCAAGACGAACCTCCTCGAGTCGCTCCACGTCGGGACACAGGGCTTTTCGCCGCGAACTCGCTCGGACATGCAGTTGATCCGCCAGGGAGCGACCGTCGGTCATGTCGACCTCGCAGGGCGTCGCGGCCCTGTCCCCGTCTCGGTGTCGCTCGTTCTCAGCGCCACCGAGCCGAAGCGCGTTCTGCTCGACGGGGCCTCGCTCCGCTCGGCCGAGCACCTCCGGGACGAGCTGACGACGCTCGTCTTCACACCCGACCGTCTCGTCATCGTCAAGGGCGGCCCCGCCGCACGACGAGCCTATCTCGACCGCTCGCTCGGCCGCCTCTACCCCGCCCGAGCGCATGTCTCGCTGGACTACGCGGCAGCCGTGGGACAGCGGAACGCGGCCCTTCGCCGCGTCGCGTGCGGCGCCTCGGACCGCGCCGCCCTCTCACCCTGGACGGCCCAGGTGGCGGATCTCGGCGCGATGCTCACCGCCGCCCGCCGCGACGTGATCGAACTCCTGCAGCCGGGTTTCGAGGAGCGAGCCGGCGAGCTCGGGCTCGAGGGAGCGACACTCGGGTACGACGCCGAACCGCCGACGATCACGGCGCTCGAAGATCGCCTCGCCCGTGACATCGAGCGGGGCACGACCGGTGTCGGCCCGCATCTCGACGAGATCGCCGTCCGGGCGGGCGACCGCGACCTCCGGACGTTCGGCTCCCAGGGTGAGCAGCGGCTCGCCGTGCTGGCGCTCCTGCTCGCGGAGTCCGAGCTGCTCGCCTCCCGCCGCCGCGTCCCGCCGCTGCTCCTGCTCGACGACGCCCTCTCGGAGCTCGATGAGAGCAGGCGCCGCATCCTGAGTGAGAGAATCGGCTCCGTGGGACAGTCGATCGTGACCGCGACCGGCCCCGAGGCCCTTCCCCTGGCTCCCGCCCAACTCCTCCGGGTCACACCCGGGAAGGTCGAGCAGACGTGATGGAACGACTCGAAGGGTCGGTGCGGGGTGCGCTCAGCGGCGTCGGTGTCCCCGACGCCGGCGCTCTTGCCGCTGTCACGCGTGTCTGGCCGGAGGCGGTCGGGGACGCAATCGCGCGAGCGGCGTGGCCGCAGCGGATCACCCGCGACGGCACCCTGCTCGTCGCGACGACCTCCGCGACGTGGGCGTTCGAGCTCGGACTGATGGCCGACGCGATCCTGGAGCAGCTCGCGCCGGCAGTCGGAGAGGGCGCCCCGACGGCGCTCCGGTTCAGCCCGGGCCCGGTCCCGGCGCCGCCCGCCCCGGCAGCGTCCGAGCGGGAGCCGGCGCCGGTCGCCGTGGACGAGGCGACCCGCCGGCTCGCAGAGGAACTGACGGCGGAAATGAGCGACGCGGACCTCCGCGCGACGATCGCGCGAGCGGCTGCGGCGAGCCTTTCCAGAGCGGCTTCCGACCGCCGTTTCTGATACACTTCGAGTATTCACAAAAAGCCCGATTTGCAGGGCTTTTTCCTGTTTGGAGAGGTGAACTTGAGCAGCGTGACCGACACGGATTACACCGCAAAGGACATCACGGTCCTGGAAGGGCTCGAGCCGGTCCGCCTACGGCCCGGGATGTACATCGGAACGACCGGCCCGCGAGGGCTCCACCACCTCGTCTACGAGGTCGTGGACAACGCCGTCGACGAGGCTCTGGCCGGGCGAAACGATCTCGTCGACGTGACGATCCATCCCGACAACTCGGTCACCGTCGTCGATGCCGGCCGCGGGATCCCGATCGACATGATCGAGGAACAGGGCCTGCCGGCGCTCACGGTCGTGCTCACGAAGCTCCACGCCGGCGGCAAGTTCGGCGGCGAGGGGTACAAGGTCTCTGGTGGGCTCCACGGCGTCGGCGTCTCCGTCGTCAACGCGTTGTCCGAGTGGCTCGTCGCCGAGGTGCGACGCGACGGCACGCTCTATCGCCAGGAGTTCGCCCGTGGCGTGCCACAGGGCGACATGGAGACGGTCGGCCCCGCCGACGGGACCGGTACCACGATCTCGTTCCTCCCCGATCGAGAGGTCTTCGAGGAGACCGACTTCTCTGCCCCGACGCTGTCGCAACGGCTGCGCGAGACAGCGTTCCTCACGCGCGCCCTCAAGATCGTGCTGCGCGACGAGCGCCCCGCGGGAACGACGCACGAGTTCCACTACGAGGGCGGCATCCGGGATTTCGTCTCCTACGTGAACGAGTCCAAGGATCCCGTTCACAAGCACGTCGTCTATTTCGAAGGCGAGAACGAGCAGGGAAGCGTCGAGGTGGCGATGCAGTGGAACACCTCGTACGTCGAGTCCGTGTTCTCGTTCGCGAACAACATCAACACCACCGAGGGCGGCTCGCACCTGTCCGGCTTCAAGGCCGCGCTCACCGGAACGCTGAACAAGTACGCCCGCGACATGGGGCTCCTGAAGGAGAAGGAGGACAACCTCGAGGGCGAGGACGTCCGCGAGGGCCTCGCCGCCGTGCTCTCGGTGAAGCTGCGCGAGCCGCAGTTCGAGGGTCAGACGAAGACGAAGCTCGGCAACCCGTGGGTCAGGGGCCTCGTCGAACAGACCGTCAACCAGAAATTGGCCGAGTTCCTCGAGGAGAATCCCGCCGAGGGCCGGCAGATCATCACGAAGGCGGTCTCTGCCTCGCGAGCCCGGCAGGCGGCACGGAAAGCACGCGAGCTGACGCGACGCAAGAGCGCGCTCGAGAACTCGTCGCTGCCGGGCAAGCTCGCCGACTGCTCGCTGAAGGACGCAGACCTCTGCGAGCTGTACATCGTCGAGGGCGACAGCGCCGGCGGCTCGGCCAAGCAGGCACGCGACCGCACCTACCAGGCGATCCTGCCGCTGCGCGGGAAGATCATCAACAGCGAGAAGAACCGCATCAACAAGGTGCTCTCGAACAACGAGATCCAGGCGATGATCACCGCCATCGGCACCGGATTCGGCGACGAGTTCACGATCGAGAACCTCCGCTACGGACGGATCATCGTGATGACGGACGCCGACGTGGACGGCGCGCACATCCGCACGCTGATCCTCACGTTCATCTACCGCACGATGCGCGAGCTCGTCGATCAGGGCCACATCTACATCGCCGTGCCGCCGCTGTACCACGTGAAGCTCGGCAACCAGGAGTTGTACTTCGAGAAGGACAGCCAGCTCGAGGAGCTGCTCGTCCGCGAGCGCGTCAAGGACATCTCCATCACGTCGCGTGGCGGAGCTGATGTCGCCCTCACGGAGGCGCGATACCAGCGATTCGTCCGTGCGCTCTCCGAGCTCGAAGCGTGGCAGGCCAAGCTCGAGAGCGAGTACCCCGCAGCGGCCGAGTTCGTGATCGCCCACCGGCTGATCGAGACCGGCGCACTGTCGGCGGCCGACGCGGAGACCGCGATCCCGGGGATACCGGCGAACGGGTACGAGCTGTCGGTGACGGAGCGGATCGAGGACAGACTGCGCGTCAAGGTGGTCGAGACCGAGACGAGCGCCGCCACACATCTCGACCTGCCGTCGGGCCTGTTCGGCTCTCCCGCGTACGCGAGCCTCAAGCGGGCGTACGAGAAGCTGGTGGAGATCGTCGGCCTCCCGGGCTTCGAACTGACCTACGGGAAGAAGTCCGACACCGCCGAGAGTTACGCCGACCTCCGGCACTCGGTGCTGGAGCTCGCCAAGGAGGGCATGCAGATCAGCCGCTTCAAGGGTCTCGGTGAGATGAACCCGGAGCAGCTGTGGGAGACCACGATGGATCCCGCGAGGCGGATGCTGCTCAAGGTCGAGGTCGACGACGCAGCTGCCGCGGACCAGGTGTTCTCGATGCTGATGGGCGACCAGGTCGAGCCGCGGCGCGTGTTCATCGAGGCAAACGCGAAGGACGTGAAGTTCCTCGATGTCTGATAGCCGCGCGACGAAGGAGGGGGCTCGTCGGGGAACCACGGGTTTCCCCACGCTTGTGAGGTTCCTCGATGTCTGATGTGATCGAGCCACTCGGCGCGGGCCGCGTCGAACCTCGCGAGCTCGAGCTCGAGATGCGCTCCAGCTTCTTGTCGTACGCGATGTACGCGATCGTCAGTCGCGCGCTACCCGATGTGCGCGACGGCCTGAAGCCCGTGCACCGCCGCGTCCTCTGGGGCATGCACGACGCCGGCATGCAGCCGAACCGCCCGTACAAGAAGTCCGCCGCCATCGTCGGTGACGTGATGGGCCGCTATCACCCACACGGCGACCAGTCGATCTACGACACGTTGGTACGCATGGCGCAGCCGTTCTCGCTGCGCTACCAACTCGTCGACGGTCAGGGCAACTTCGGCTCGCTCGACGACGACCCGGCGGCTGCGATGCGGTACACGGAATGCCGGCTCACCAAGGTCGCGACGGAGATGCTCCGGGACATCGACATGGACACGGTCGACTTCGGGCCGAACTACGACGAGTCCCGCAAGGAGCCGCTGGCGCTGCCGTCCCGCTTCCCGAACCTGCTCGTCAACGGCTCGTCCGGGATCGCGGTCGGGATGGCGACGAACATGCCGCCTCACCATCTCGGTGAGGCGATCGACACCGTCGTGCAGCTGATCGACAAGCCGGACGCCAACGTCGAGGACCTGATGCAGCACCTTCACGGACCGGACTTCCCGACAGGCGGGATCGTCGTCGGCCGCTCCGGAATCCGCGATGCCTACCGAACCGGGCGAGGCCGCATCGTCATGCGCGCCCGTGCGCACATCGAGGAGCTACGCGGCGGCAAGAGCGCGATCGTCGTCACCGAGCTTCCCTACGGCGTGAAGAAGGGCGGCGACAGCGGCGTGATCAAGAAGATCGCCGACCTCGTCAACGAGAAGGTGATCACGGAGGTCTCCGACCTCGCAGACCACTCCGACCGCTCCGGTATGCGGATCCAGATCGAGCTCAAGCGCGACGCGATCCCGCAGGTCGCACTCAACAAGCTCTTCAAGCACACGGCGCTCCAGAGCACGTTCGGATACAACGCCGTCGCGCTCGCCGACGGCGTGCCCCGCACGCACTCGCTCCTCGAGCTCGTCCAGCACTACCTCGACTTCCAGCGCGAAGTGGTCACCCGACGGTCGAAGTTCGAGCTGCGGCAGAACGAGAAGCGCGCGCACGTCCTCAAGGGCTACCTGATCGCGCTCGACAGCCTCGACGCCGTGATCGCCCTCATCCGAGGGTCGGACGACACCGACGCGGCTCGCACGGGGTTGATGAGCGAGTTCGGCCTGTCGGAGATCCAGGCCCAGGCGATCCTCGACCTCCGCCTTGCCCGCCTCACCGGCCTCGCCCGCAAGGAGATCGAGGCCGAGTTCGCCGACCTGCAGGAGCGGATCGGCGAGCTCCGGGCCATTCTCGGCGATCCGGCTCGTGTCGACGCGTTGATCCGGGAGGAGCTTCTCGAGGTCAAGCATGCATACGCACGCACCGACGAGCGCCGGACCGAGATCGTCATGGGCGAGGACTCGCTCGAGCTCGAGGACATGATCGCGGAAGAGGACATGGTGATCGCGATCACGCGCTCTGGCTACATCAAACGGCTGCCGGTCACCACCTACCGCGAGCAGCGGCGCGGCGGCATCGGCGTCATGGGAATGGACATGAAGGACGAGGACTACATCGAGCACCTGTTCGTCGCGTCGACGCACGACTACATCCTCTTCTTCACGACCGTCGGCAAGGTCTATCGGCTCAAGGTGCACGAGCTTCCACTCGGCTCCCGCCAGTCGAAGGGCCGCGCGATCGTCAATCTGTTGCCGTTTCGCCAGGACGAGCTCGTGCGCGCGGTGATCGCGACGCGGGACTACAAGGAGTCGAAGTTCCTCGTCTTCGCCACCAAGAAGGGCGTGATCAAGAAGACCGCGTTCCTCGAGTACAACACGCCGCTGAAGGCCGACGGGATCATCGCGCTGAAGATGCGCGAAGGCGACGAGCTGATCGGCGTTCGCCTCTCGAACGGCGACGACGACATCCTCATGGTGTCGCGCCTCGGCCAGGCAGTCCGCTTCCACGAGGGTGACGTGCGTCCGATGGGACGACCTGCCTCCGGCGTCGCCGGGATGAAGTTGCGCGGCGCCGACGAGGTGATCGAGGTCGATATCGCCGAGGACGACGCCGACCTGCTCGTCGTGACCGAGAACGGCTGGGGCAAGCGCACGCGCGTCTCGGACTATCCACGCAAAGGTCGCGGGACGATGGGCGTGAAGACCGCCCAACTCGTCGAGGGCAAGGGCCGCCTCGCCGGCGCGCGGATCGTGCGCGAGGGGTATCAGGTGATGCTGATCTCGGACGCAGGCACCGTGATCCGAATGGCGGTGGACGGGATCAAGCGCTCCGGTCGAGCGACGCAGGGCGTCATCGTGACGCGGCTACGCGAGGGCGAGCACGTCTCGACCCTCGCTCCCGTCGTGGGCTCCGACGACGACGACGCGGCCCTCGTCAAGACGACGTCGGCCGCGCCCCCACCCGTCGCCGGCAGCGATGACGCATCGCCCTCGTTGCTCGAGGTCGAGGACGACGATCTCGCGACCGACGAGTCCGACGCCGACGACGACCTGTAGCGCGTCGTCGGCGAGAGCCGGTTAGCCGTGACTGGCGTCGTGGCTCGCCTGAGCCGTCTTCGAGAGTGCCGTCAGTAGATCGATCGGGATCGGGAAGACGATGGTCGAGTTGTTGTTGGAGCCGATCTCGAGCAGCGTCTGCAGATAGCGGAGCTGAACCGTGATCGGCTCTTGCGCCATCACGGCCGCCGCATCCTTGAGCCGCTCGGAGGCCTGGTATTCACCCTCGGCCGAGATGACCTTGGCGCGCCGCTCGCGCTCGGCCTCGGCCTGACGCGCCATCGCTCGCTGCATGTCACTCGGGATCTCGACGTCCTTCACCTCGACGATCGAGACCTTGATGCCCCAGGGTGACGTCGCGTCGTCGATGATCGTCTGCAGGATGGCGTTGATCTTGTCGCGCTCCGACAGCAACTCGTCGAGGACGTGCTGACCGAGAACCGAGCGCAGCGTCGTCTGCGCGATCTGCGACGTCGCATTCATGTAGTTCTCGACCTGGACGATCGCGGCCTTCGGTTCGACGATCCGGAAGTAGGCGACGGCGTTGACGCGCACCGGCACGTTGTCCTTCGTGATCACTTCCTGCGGCGGCACGTTGAGCGTGACGGTGCGGAGCTCGACCTTCTCCATCCGGTCCACGACCGGGATGAGGAGGAAGAGGCCGGGACCTTTCGGCTCCGGCAAGAGTCGACCGAGACGGAAGACGACGCCGCGCTCGTATTCGCGCGCGACCTTGACAGTGGCAAACAGGAGCATGATCAGCAGAGCTGCGATTACGGCAACGACGACCAGTGCGGTACTCACGATCAGTTCCCTTCGGTGGGGTTATGTGATCCTACGCGCAACACGAGCCCGTCCTCGATCGCTTCGACCCGGACTCGCTCGCCACGCCGGAGCGGGAGACCGTCCGCCCGTCGCGCACGCCAGAGCTCGCCGTTGACCGCGACGAGCGCATCTCCCCGCACGTCGGCACCCTCTCCGACGAGAAGTCCGACCCCGACCTCCACCGGATTGCGGCGGGCGCGAACGACGCGCGAGAGCGCGAACCCGAGCAGCAGCGTCAGCGTGGCGGCGATGCTGATCGCCGTCCAGAGCGACACCTGGTAGGCGGGCCCGGCCGGATCGAAGAGCATCAGGGCGCCGATCACAAAGGTGACGGCTCCCGCGAGCGAGAGTGCACCGTGCGAGGGCACGAACGCCTCGGTGACGAAGAAGCCGACGGAGAGGAGCAGCATGAGGATGCCGGCGACGGAGACCGGCAGCACCTGGAGTCCATAGAGCCCGACGATGAGCGAGATCGCTCCGACCGTCCCCGGGAGCACGAGACCGGGGTTCCACAGCTCGACGATGATCCCGACGACTCCGAGCGAGAGCATGAGAGCGATGATGTTCGGATCGATGAGCAGGTCGAGGGCGCGCTGCCAGGCCGACATCTCGACGGTGTCGATCGCTGCGCCGGCAGTGCGAAGCGTCAGCCCCTTCGGCTTGGTGACCGTGCCGTCGATGTCGCGCAGCAGCGCCGGGAGGGTCGGTGCGACCACGTCGACGATGTTCTTCGCGGCGGCGTCCCTTGCCCCGAAGTTGGCAGCGTCGCGCACCATCGCCTCGGCCGCCTTCGCGTTGCGTCCGTGCTCGAGCGCGAGTTCGGAGATGTAGGCCGCCGCGTCGTTGACGACCTTGCGACGGAGGTCGTCGGAGAAGTCGGCTCCGTTCGTCGTAATCGGAGTCGAGGAGCCGATGTTCGTCTGCGGCGCCATGGCGAGCACGTCGGCGGCCTGCCCGATCACGGCTCCCGCCGAGTCCGCGCTCGAGCCGCCCGGGCTCACATAGACGATGACAGGCACGGTCGACGCCAGGAAGGTCTTGACGATCTCACGCATCGACGTCCCGAGACCGCCCGGCGTATCGAGCTCGATCACGATCGCGTCGTACCCGCCGGACGCTGCCCGCCGAACCTGGTCCTGGACGTAGTCCTGCGTGACCGGGTTGATGTCGTTGTCGAGCTGCGCCACGAGAACGCGCGGCGTAGCGGCCGACGCAGAGGCTGCGCTCGCGAGCGAGAACCCTACGACGACGGCCGCGAGCAGAAAGATCTGCAAACGCGCCAGTCGCACAACGATACGGATCGTATCAGCGGGGACCGTTCTACTTGTCCCCGCCGCCTGCGTGCGCCAGGCTTGACTCTCCTGTGAAGTTCTCACTCGCAGTCATCGTCACACTCTCCGCACTCGCGTTCCCGGCGGCCGCTTCGGCCGGCCTCGCGTCGATCACGTTTCGTTCGGTCTCGCTCGACCGCGACCGCACGCTCGCCGGTTCGCCAGGACGGTTCGACCTCGTCGGCCTTCGTTGGCACGGAAGCGGCTCGGTGGAGTTCAGCGTTCGAGGGCTCGGCGGCGGCTACGGCCCGTGGCTCGACGCGACCGGCGGGGAGGACGACCGGCCGGACGACGGGACGCCAGAGGCCGCCCGGATGAGCGGCTGGCGCGTGGGCGCCCCGACGTGGGTGGGTCCGTCGAGCGGTATCCGCTACCGGATCACGGGCGCGGTCGCCGACCTTCGCGCCTCGTTCGTGCGTAGCCCCGAGCTGAAGATTCCGCTGCGAGCCGTCTCGGCGGCGGGCTCCCCGCCGATCGTCAAACGCAGCTCCTGGGGCGCAGACGAGAAGATTCGGCGGCGCGACCCCTCCTACGCTCCGAGCGTCCGGTTTGCGAGCGTGCACAACACGGCGGGCTCGAACGACTACTCGCCGTCGCAGGTCGCTGCGATCATTCGCGCGATCGAGCTCTTCCACGTCGAGTCCAACGGCTGGGATGACATCGGTTACAACTTCCTCGTCGATCGCTACGGCCGGGTCTACGAAGGGCGATACGGCGGCGTCGACGAGAATGTCGTCGGAGCGCACATCCGCGGCTTCAACCAGGGCTCGGTCGGCGTTGCCGTGATCGGCTCGTTCGGACGCTCGGAGCTCCCAGCCGCCGCTCAGGCGTCGCTCCAGAGGCTCATCGCGTGGAGACTCGACCTCGCGCACGTCGATCCGCTCTCGACGCTGATCGCGGTCTCAGACGGCAGCGAGAGGTACCCGAAAGGCACAGCGGTCGTGCTGCGAACGGTCTCGGGGCACCGGGACACCGGTCTGACCACGTGCCCCGGTGACCGCCTCTACGGGAGGCTCGAGACGATCGCCTCGAGAGCGGAGCAACTCGGCCTCCCCAAGATCTTCTCGCCCGACGTGAGCGGTGACCTCGAGGGACGGGTGCGGTTCCGGGCGCGGGTCTCCTCGGCGCTGCCGTGGACGGTCAGGGTCACCGACCTGCTGGGGCAGGACCTGGCGATCGGGTCGGGCAAGGGAACGGAGGTCGACTGGACCTGGGACGCATCGCTTGCGGGCGTCTCGGGTGTGCGCTGGAGCATCGACGTCGCGCGAGCGACACCCGCGGCGGGCACGCTCGGCAAACCCGAGGAACCGCTCGCGATCGAGGAACTCGTTGCCGACCCGGCCATGTTGACCCCGAACGGCGACGGGTTGGCCGACGTCACGAAGCTCAGTTATACGACCACGACGCAGGCGACGGTGGACGTGACGCTGTTCGACGCCGGCGGTTCCGTCCTCACGGCGGTCGTCCCGCAGACACTGCTCCCGGCCGGACGGCACTCGCTCACGTTCGACGGTCTCGACCTGCCGGACGGCGTGTACACACTCGTCGTCACCGCAGTCGGCGACACGGGAGTGAGTGTCTCCCGCCGCGTGCGGATCACGATCACTCGTACCCTTGCAACGGCGTCCCTCTCTCCTGCCGTCTTCACGCCGGACGGAGACGGGAAGCGTGACGAGCTGGCCGTCACCTTCCGGCTCGACGCGCCCGCGTCCGTGAGGGTCAGAGTCCTCCGCGAGGGAACGTGGGTGGCAACGCTGTTCTCCGGAGCGCTCGACCCAGGGTTGCAGAGCGTCCGCTGGGACGGCGCAAAGCGGAGCGGTCGAACAGTCGACGGATCCTACTCCGCTGTCGTCGAGGCGACGGATGCCGTCGGCACCGTCTCGCTCGCCCTGCCGTTCCTCCTCGACGCTCAGGCGCCGTCGATCAGGCTCCTCTCCCGCCCTCCGCGCCTGTGGCTGTCGGAGGCCGCTTCGCTGACGATCCGGGTCAACGGCTCGCGCCGCCGCATCACGGCTCGCGGTCGTGGAACCGTGCCGCTGCGGGGGATTCGCTCGGTGCGGTCGATCGTCGTGGTCGCGCGGGATGCGGCAGGCCATCGAGCGGTTCTCCAGCGCCCCTGAGTGCCCCTGGAGGCCGGGGTTCGGGCCGGCCGCACGGCCCCGGGCGAGTAGACTCGCCGGGTGCAACGCGCCCTCCGCCAACGCCGCCGGATCGGTGTTGCGCTCCGCGCCGAGGCCAGGCCACGGTACGAACTGTTCAGCGATCCGATTCTCGTCCGCCGCGCCCGCGACGGCGATGCTCTCGCGCTCGAGGCGCTCTGCGCGCGTCATGCGCCGCGCGTCCGGAGGGTCGCGGTCCATCTCCTCGGTGACTCCGAGGATGCGCGCGATGCCGCCCAGGACGCACTCGCGAAGCTGTGCGCGAAGATCGACCAGTTCCGTGGTGAGGCGGCGTTCACGACCTGGCTTCATCGACTGACGACCAGTGCCTGCGCCGACGTCCTGCGACGCCGCGTCGCTCGCCGGCAGGACCCGTTCGACGAGGACGTGCGCGCCGCAACCGAGCAGTCACCCGAGGCGGAAGCGGAGTTGTCCGACCTGCGCATGCACCTCCGCGCCGGTCTCGACGAGCTTCCTGTCGCGCAGGCCCGCGTGCTCGTCCTGAAGGATGCGCTCGGCTTCTCCTTCGAGGAGATATCTGCCGCTTCGGGGATGCCGGTGGGTACGGCGAAGTGCTACGCCCACAGGGCGCGTGCAACGATGCGCGAGCTCCTCGACGTCGCGGAGTCGGCGTGATTCCCGCGACGCCGTTCGGCAAGGAGGAGCTGGAGCGCATCCTCCCGCATCGTGACCCGTTCCTCCTCCTCGACGAGGTGATCGAGCTCGAGCCCGGCAGGAAAGTCGTCGCGACGAGGCTCGTCCGCGCCGACGACTGGTGGTTTCCCGGCCACTTCCCGCAACGACCTGTGATGCCGGGCGTGCTCATCGTCGAGGCGATGGCACAGGCGGGCGCCGTTGCCGTGCTCGTGGAGGAGGAGAATCGCGGCAAGATCGCCTTCTTCGCCGGGATCGACGACTGCCGCTTCAAGCGCGTCGTAACCCCCGGGGAGACGCTGACGGTGACCTGCGAGATCGACGCGGTGAGAGGCCCGGTCGGCCGCGGCAAGGCGACGGCGACGGTCGAGGGAAAACTCGCGGCTCGCGGAACGCTGACGTTCGCGGTGGAACGATGATCGGCTCCGCGGCGACGATGCGGATCGGCATCACCGGCCTCGGGACGAGCGTCCCCGCAACGGTGATGACGAACGACGACATGGCGAAGTACGTCGACACCTCCGACGCATGGATCCAGGAGCGCACGGGCATCCGGGAGCGCCGCATCGCGCTGCAAGAGGAGGCGCTCAGCGACATCGCGCTTCCCGCCGTGCGGGAGGCGCTCGCCGAAGCGGGTGCGGATCCGTCCGAGATCGATCTGGTCATCTGCGCCACGGTGACACCCGACATGCTGTTCCCCACCACCTCGGCACTGATGGCGGACACACTCGGGATGCGGAACGCAGCCGCCTACGACCTGCTGGCGGGGTGTACCGGCTTCATGTACGCCGTTGCGCAGGCGTACGGCATGCTCGCCTCGGGACTGTCGAAGAAGGCGCTCGTCGTCGGCGGTGACCTTCTTTCGAAGATCCTCGATTGGGACGACCGCTCGACGCTCGTCCTCTTCGGTGACGGCGCGGGTGCGGTCGTCATGGAGCCTGTGAAGGCGGGAGGCTTCCTCGGCTTCGAGCTCGGAGCCGACGGCGGCGGCGGGATCCACCTCTGCTATCCGGGGAGTGGCTCCCGGCACTTCGACGAGCCCGAATCGATTTTGAAGATGAACGGTCGCGAGGTGTTCAAGTTCGCAACCCGTGTGATGGTGTCGTCGGCCGAGGCGGTGCTCGAGCAGTGCGGCAAGTCGATCGAGGACATCGACGTCTACGTGCCGCACCAGGCGAACAAGCGGATCATCGACTACGCCGTCGGCAAGCTCGGCATTCCGCCGGAGCGAACGGTCGTCAACGTCGACCGGTTCGGGAACACGTCATCGGGGTCGATCCCCCTCGCGCTCGCGGATGCACGCGCGGAAGGCCGGCTCCGTGACGGTGCACTCGTGCTCATGACCGGGATGGGAGCCGGCCTCACCTGGGGCTCCGCTCTGATCGAATGGGTGGGAGGAGAACGATGAGCAGCCGAGCGTCCGCACAGCCCCGTAGCTCGAACGACAGCGACCTGAGGAGGAGTGAATGAGCAAGATCGCCTTTTGTTTCCCGGGCCAGGGCGCTCTCGAGGCGGGTATGGGCCGCGAGCTCGCCGAGGCCGTCCCCGCAGCGATGGAGGTCTACCGAGTCGGGAGCGAGGCCTCCGGCCTCGACCTGCAGTCGCTCTGTTTCGACTCGCCGCTCGAGTCCCTCGTCGAAACCGAGGTGCAGCAGCCGGCGCTCGTTGCGACGTGTCTCGCGATCCTCGCGTCGATCCGGGCGCGGGGAATCGAGCCCGACATCGTCGTCGGCCACTCGGTGGGCGAGTTCTCGGCGCTCGCCTCGGTCGGCGCACTCGGCACCGGTGAGGCGATCGGTCTCGTTCGCGAACGCGGCCTGGCGATGGCGGAGGCGGCGCGCGACC
Source organism: uncultured Thermoleophilia bacterium (assembly GCA_963721955.1). Classification (GTDB taxonomy): domain Bacteria; phylum Actinomycetota; class Thermoleophilia; order Gaiellales; family Gaiellaceae; genus Gaiella. Next base: position 899,482 of record CAVRKG010000005.1, read on the forward strand.
ACCCGGGCTCGATGGCGGCGATCCTCGGCCTCGACGACGAGGTCGTCGAGAACCTCTGTCGCAAGATCGTCGGGGTCTGGCCCGCGAACTACAACTGTCCGGGACAGATCGTGATCTCGGGTGAAAACGACGCCGTCGAGGAGTTATGCGCCGAGGCGGAAAGCCTCGGCGCACGAAGAGCCATCCGGCTGAAGGTCTCCGGCGCGTTCCACAGTCCACTCGTCGCCCGTGCCGCGGACCGCCTCAAGCCCGCGATCGACACGATCAAGTTCCACGATCCGATCGCGCCGTTCATGTCGACGGTGACCGCTCGCGTCGAGCCGGCGACACGGCTCGCCTCACTTCTCGTCGACCAGCTGACGGCCCCTGTGAGGTTCACCCAGGCAGCGCGCGGGCTCGTCCACGGAGGAGTGACGACGTTCATCGAGGTCGGTCCCGGCAACGTCCTCTCGGGGCTGATCAAGAGGATCGACAAGAGCGTGCGCGCGATCTCGGTCAACGATCTCGCGAGCCTGGAGAAGGCGAGCGAGGCCGTCTCGACGTGAGCGGCTACTGCTCACTGGACGGCAAGAGGGCCCTTGTCACCGGCGCCTCCCGCGGCATCGGTCGTGCGATTGCACAGGAGCTTGCGTCGGCCGGCGCCTCGGTCGTCGTCGGGTATCGGACCGGGGAGGCGGAGGCCGAGGAGCTCGCCGGCGAGATCGGAGGGAGCGCCGTCCAGGCCGATGTCGCGGATGCGGAATCCGCTCGGGCGCTCGTCGAGGCGGCGGGCGACATCGACATTCTCGTCAACAACGCCGGCCTCACGAGAGATGGGCTTCTCGCCCGGATGAGTGACGACGACTGGCACACAGTGATCGAGACCAACCTCTCGTCGGTCTTCTACACCTGTCGCGCCGTCGTCCGGCCGATGATGAAGAAGCGCTCCGGCGCGATCGTCAACATCTCCTCGATCGTCGGCGTGCACGGCAACTGGGGGCAGACGAACTACGCGGCCTCGAAGGCGGGCATCATCGGATTTACGAAGTCGCTTGCGCGTGAACTCGGCAGCCGGAACATTCGAGCCAACGTCGTCGCGCCGGGATACGTGCGAACGCAACTGACAGAGGTGCTGCCCGAGGAGGCGACCGAGGCGATGTTGCAGCAGACGCCGCTCGGCCGCCTCGGCGAGGCGGCCGACGTGGCGGGCGCGGTGCGCTTTCTGTGCTCCGACGAGGCGTCGTTCCTGACGGGCCAGGTGCTGCTCGTCGACGGCGGCCTCGGGATGTAGCCTGGGTTCGGCGTGAGCGGCGGCAACGGAAGACGCAGGATCGTGGTCACCGGGCTCGGTGCCGTGACCTCGCTCGGAAACACGGCCGAGGACACCTGGGCTGCGCTCATCGCCGGCGGTTCCGGCGCCGGCCCGATCACGCAGTTCGACTCGACTGCCTACAACGTCCATTTTGCATGCGAAGTCCGTGACCTCGAGGTCACCGACTACGTCGATTACAAGTCGTCCCGCCGTATGGACCGATTCACCCACCTCGCCATCGCGGCTGCCCGCCAGGCCGAGGCGGACGCGGGGCTCGACATCGCACCGATCGCCGACCGTGTCGGGGCCGCTGTCGCGACGGGAATCGGAGGACTCGCATCGTTCGAGGCGTGCGTGAACCAGCTCAACGAGCGCGGGCCCGATCGTGTCAATCCGTTCTCGATCGTCCAGATCATCCCGAACCTGGCCGCCGGTTGGGTGTCGATCGAGCTCGGCACGCGGGGCCCGCTCCTCTCCGAGTGCACCGCCTGTGCGGCCTCGAACATGGCGATCGGCGACGGCATGGACGCCATCCGCCTCGGTCGCGCGGACGTGATGATCTGCGGCGGCACCGAGGCCCCGGTGACCCAGGTGAGCATCGCCGGCTTCTCGGCGATGCGCGCCATCTCGCGCCGCAACGATGATCCCGAACGCGCGTCGCGGCCGTTCGACGCCGAGCGCGACGGCTTCGTCATGGGCGAAGCGGCCGGGATGCTCGTGCTCGAGGAGCTCGAGCACGCGAAGGCACGAGGCGCGAAGATCTATGCCGAGCTCCTCGGCTACGGTGTCTCGTCCGACGCGAATCACGTCTCGGACCCCGATCCCTCCGGCGAGAACCCAGCGCGCGCCCTGACGATGGCGTTCGCCGATGCGGGAATCACGCCGGAAGACGTCGGCTACGTCAACGCGCACGGAACGTCAACGCCCGCCGGAGATACCGGCGAGACGCGTGTGCTCAAACTCGCTCTCGGTGAGGAGAAGGCCTACCGGACGCCCATCTCGTCGACCAAGGGTGCCACCGGCCACTGCCTAGGCGCGGCCGGCGCGGTGGAGGCGATCTTCACGATCCTCGCCCTGCAGCGCGGGATCCTGCCGCCGACCATCAACCAGACGACGCCGGATCCGACCTGCGACCTCGATTACATCCCGAACGAGGCGCGGCACGAGCAGGTCGAGATCGGCGTTTCGAACTCGTTCGGGTTCGGCGGTCACAACGCGTGCCTCGTCTTCCGCCGCTGGCCGGCCGAGGCCTGACGGAGGCAGCGCCACGGGCGGGGGACGCTCCTTAGACTTTCGTCCGTGAAGATCCGGCCGCCCGACCCGACCACGGAATTCGACGAGGTGCTCGCCCTGGTGCAGGCCTGCGACCGCGCCGTCTACGGGGACAGCGACTGGACGGCCGACGAGTTGCGCGAGGAGTGGGACGCCCTCGATCTGCGTGCGGACGCATGGGTCGCGGTCGACGGCGAGAGAATCGCCGGCGTCGTCCACGTCCACGAAACGAGCGGCACGCGCGTGATCATCGACGGCTACGTCCATCCTGCGTCGACAGGTCGCGGCGTCGGCTCGCGGCTTCTGGAAGCTGCAGAGGAGCGCGCCAGGGAGCGCGCGAGGGAGGCCGCCGGTGCGGGTGTCCGGTGGATCGAGACGGCGCACCTCGTCGGGGACCCCGGTGCGCCGGCGCTCCTCGCGAGCCGCGGGTACGAGCGCGTGCGAACGTTCTTCCGGATGGTCGCCGAGCTCTCAGGCGCCACGCCCGCACCTGTCTGGCCGGAGGGTCTCGAGCTGCGTGCGTTCGACCGGGAGCGCGACGGTCGCCGCGTCCAGGCGGCGGTCGACGACGCGTTCGCGAACGAGTGGGGGCACGAGCCGCGCGCATACGACACGTTTGCCGCGCGAGTGTTCGACGGAGATCGCTTCGATCCCGACCTCGTTCTCGTCGTCTGGGACGGCGACGAGATCGCCGGTGTGTCCCTCAACTACCCGAAGCGCATGGGAAACTGGGGATGGATCGGAACGCTGGCGGTTCGAGCCGCGTGGCGCCGGCGTGGACTCGGCCTCGCGCTGCTGCACGAAGGGTTCCGCCGCTTCGAGGAGCGTGGCGAGACCGTCGCGGCCCTGGGCGTCGACAGCGAGAACCCGACCGGCGCCGGCCGCCTCTACGAGCGCGCCGGGATGCGCATCCTCTGGCGGGCCGACCTCTGGCGCAAGGAACTCGAGCCGGCCGACGCGACGGTGTGAGCACCCTCCGCGCCCGCTGTCCGGACTGTAGGACGCTGACGGCCGTCGCGTTCGACGCCGGCTACCAATGCCACAGCTGCGGGCGCGAGTGGGAGGCCGGGCTCGTGCGTGTCCCGCGCGCCTGGGGCGCCGACGGCGACGAGATGGCCGCCGCCGCCCTTCTGGCGCTGCCGTATCCGGAGGCCGCCGTCGTCGCCGAGGGCTCGCTCGAGGAGCAGATCGCGGTGCAACTGCGCAACCTGCCGGCGCGGCCGCTCGTGCTCGGAGGGTGCTGCTGTGCCCACGTGGGCGTGATCCGAGGGCTCGCAGCCCGACCGGGCCGACTGGGCGTCGTCTGGCTGGACGCCCACGGCGATCTCAACACCCCGGAGACCTCGCCGTCGGGGAACGCCTGGGGCATGCCACTCCGGATGCTGCTCGACGCCGGTGACGTCCGCTGCGACGACGTCGCGCTCGTCGGCGCCCGCAGCCTCGATCCGCCCGAGCTCGAGTTCCTGGAGGCCGCTGGAATCGACGACGATCTCGGCCGGGCCCTGGCCGGGTGCGACCGCGTCTACGTCGCCCTCGACTGCGATGTGCTCCGCCCCGGCGAGCTCGCGGTGTTCATGCCCGAGCCGGGCGGGCCGAGCCTCGGCGAGACCGAGGACCTGCTCCGGGACGTCGCCGGCAGGGGGGCCGTGGCGGGCCTGGGGCTGACCGGCCTGCGGGCGGAGGCCGATCTCGGCGCTCTCGCCTCCCTCCTCGCGGCGGCGGGCCTGTAACCCCCGGCCGCGAAGGCAGGTCTAAGATGGCGCAGATGTCCGCAACAGACAAGATCGACGTCTCGATCGAGCACAAGCAGGCGAAGCTCGACGACGACACGGCAAAGCAGCATCCGAACACCTGCCCCGGCTGCGGATCCCACTATCGCGACGACGAGCTCCAGGCGACGCTGCGGGTGTGCCCGCAGTGCGGCCACCATTACGCCGTGCTCGGCCGCGATCGCATCGCTCAACTCGCGGACAGCGAGAGTTTCGTCGAGGACGAGACGGGGCTGCGCTCGGGCGACCCACTCGACTTCTTCGACCTCAAGCCCTACAGGGAGCGGCTTGCCGAGGCCGAGGTGGCGACGGGCCTCGGTGACGCGATGATCACCGGCACCGCTCGCATCGAGACCATCCCGTGCCGGCTCGCGGTGATGGACTTCTCGTTCATGGGCGGGTCGATGGGGAGCGTCGTCGGTGAGAAATTCGCACGGGCGTGCGACCACGCAGCGGCAGACCGCGTCCCGCTCGTCTCCGTCTCGTCCTCGGGCGGCGCGCGCATGCAGGAGGGGATCCTCTCGCTCATGCAGTTGCCGAAGACGGTGTGCGCGCTCGAGGAACTGCACGACTCGGGCGGCGTCATGATCTCGGTGCTCGCTCACCCGACGACGGGCGGCCTCCTCGCAAGCTTTGCGTCCCTCGGCGACGTGCTCCTCGCCGAGCCCGGCGCACTGATGTCGTTCGCGGGCCCGAGAGTCGTCGCGCAGACCACGCGAGAGAAGCTCCCTGACGACTTCGGCCTCGCCGAGTCGAATTTCCGGTTCGGCCACATCGACCGGATCGTGCAGCGGCCCGACCTGCGGTCGACGGTTGCGCAACTGCTCCGCCTCTTTGCGAGGCGGCCGTGACGACCGACGCCGAACTCGGGCTCCGCGATCGTCTCGCCAAGCTGAGCGGCGTCAAGTTGTTGCGCGGCACGCAACTCTCGTCGGAGCTCGAACGCCTCCAGCGGCAGCTCGAGCGACTGAAGGAGGACACCTCCGACGAGGAGATCTGGCGGCGGGTCGAGCTCGCGCGTCATCAGGAGCGGCCGTACACGCTCGACTACGCCGAGCGGATCCTCGACGACTTCTTCGAGCTTCACGGCGACCGGGGCCGGATGGACGACCACGCGATCGTGACCGGGATCGGGAGTCTCGAGGGGCGGACGATCGCCCTCGTCGGCCACCAGAAGGGACGCGATCTGAAGGAGCGCACCTGGCGGAACTTCGGAATGGCGTTCCCGGAGGGCTACCGCAAGGCAATGCGCGTGATGGAGCTCGCCGACCGGCACGGCTTCCCCCTCCTGACGCTCGTCGACACCCCGGGGGCGTTCCCGGGGGTGGCGGCCGAGCAACATGGACAGGGTGGCGCGATCGCCCGCTCGCAGGCGGCGATGGTCAGACTCGGCGTCCCGACGGTGTCCGTCGTGATCGGCGAGGGCGGGTCGGGAGGCGCCGTTGCGATCGCGGTCGCGGACCGCGTTCTGATGCAGGAGAACGCGATCTACTCGGTGATCTCGCCCGAGGGCTGCGCGGCGATCCTCTGGCGGGACGCCTCCCAGGCCAAGAAGGCTGCGTCGGCGTTCCGCCTCGACGCGGCTCATTGCCTCGACCTCGGGGTGATCGAGGGGATCGTGCCCGAGCCCGAGGGCGGCGCCCACGTCGACCCCGACGCGGCGGCAGCGCTCTTGCGGGAGTCCGTCGTCTCGCACTTCGAGGAACTCGACGGCATCCCGGCCGACCGGCTGCGCCGCTCCCGCCGGGCGAAATTCCGCGCCATGGGCGTGTTTGCCTGAACGGCCCTGCCGGCGTTCTCTCCACACTATCCACAGGCTTATCCCCCGACCCAAAAAGCGAACTTTGCAGGGGAATACGCCTCGAGTATGTCAAACTCGTTAAGGAGGTCGGCTCGGGCCGGCCGGTTCGGAGATCATGCGGAGATGCCGCTCGAGGCCTATCGGAAGAAGCGTGATCCCGGGAAGACACCCGAGCCGTTCGGCGGGCGGGCGGGGAAGGCGCCCCGGTTCGTCGTCCAGCGCCATGCCGCCCGGCGGCTCCACTACGACCTCCGGCTCGAGCGGGACGGCGTCCTCGCCAGCTGGGCGGTTCCGAAGGGCATCCCCCTGGCGTCCGGGGAGCGGCACCTCGCCGTTCACGTGGAGGACCACCCACTCGACTACGTCGACTTCGAGGGGGAGATCCCGGCCGGGCAATACGGGGCCGGCACGGTCGAGATCTGGGATCGCGGAACCTACGATCTCGTCGAGGAGAAACGTGACGGGGGGCTCACGGTGCGCCTTCACGGCGATCGTCTCGACGGGACGTGGACGCTCGTCCCTGCCGCACTGGACGGCGACCCCCGCAACTGGCTGCTGCTCCGGAAGGACGGCGGCGACGCCTCGTCCGATTACGCGCCGATGCTCGCCGCCACGACCGACGCACTGCCGACGGGTGAGGCTTGGGTGTTCGAGCCGAAGTGGGACGGGTTCCGCGCCGTCGCCCGGATCAGCGGCGGCGTCGCGACGCTGCGAAGTCGGAACGACAACGATCTCACCGAGCGGTTTCCGACCGTGGCGCGTTCGCTCGGGCAGGCGGTGCGCTCACCGGCAGCGGTTCTCGACGGCGAGATCTGCGCTCTCGACGAGAGAGGCCGATCGGGTTTCGGGCTGCTTCAGCGCGGCGCGGGCACGCTCGTCTACGTCGCCTTCGACGTGCTCGAACGCGACGGGGTATCGCTCGTGGAGCTGCCGTATCGCGAGCGCCGCCGGGCTCTCGAGCAGCTGCTCGACGCGTCTGCAGAGGGCGTGCTCGTCTCCCCGTCGTTCGACGACGGGGCGGCGCTCGAAAAGGTGGCCCACGACCACGGTCTCGAGGGAATCGTCGCCAAGCGGGTCGATTCACCGTATCGCGCCGGTCGCCGTTCGTCCGACTGGCGCAAGCTGAAACTGACCCAGCGGCAGGAGTTCGTCATCGCGGGGTTCACCCGCGGCAAGGGAAGTCGCGCGGCGGGGATCGGAGCGCTCGTGCTCGGCGTGTACGGGTCGGGGGGTCTGCAGTACGCCGGCAACGTGGGAACCGGCCTGACGGCGGACGAGCTCGACCGGCTCGAGGGCCTGCTGGTGCCGTTGCGACGTGACGATTCGCCGTTTGCCGTCGTGCCCGCGATGCCGCGGGTGCGCCGGGGGGACATCACCTGGGTGGAGCCGACGCTCGTCGCCGAGATCGAGTTCGCCGAATGGACCCGTGACGGCCGACTGCGCGCTCCCGTCTACCATGGTCTCCGCGACGACAAACCTGCCGAGGAGGTGGTGGTGGAACGCGCACCTATGCCGACCGCGATCCGTCGCGGCTCGCGCACGTTGCAGCTCTCCAACCTCGACAAGCCGTTCTGGCCGGACGAGGGCATCACGAAGGGAGATCTCCTCGGGTACTACCGGGACGTCGCTCCCGCGCTCGTGCCGCACCTGCGCAACCGGCCGTTCACGATGAAGCGCTACCCGGACGGCTGGCAGGGCAAGCATTTCTTCCAGAAGAACGCGCCGAAGCACATGCCCGAGTGGATCAAGCGCGCTCCGTTCCCGGCCTCGACGAGGGACGGCGAGCGGCGCGTGATCGACTATCCGCTCGTCAACGACGAGCTCGCGTTGTTGTGGATGGTCAACATGGGTTGCATCGACATGAATGCGTGGGCGTCCCGCGTCGATCGCCCCGACCGGCCGGACTGGGTCATGTTCGACCTCGACCCTTCGGACGACGTCGGTTTCGCCGAGGTGATCGAGGTCGCACTCCTCGTCAAGCAGCTTCTCGACCTCGCGGAACTCGAGAGCTTTCCGAAGACGAGCGGCTCGCGAGGCATTCACGTCGTCGTACCGATCGCCCGCCGGCAGGGGTACGAGGCGACGCGGTCGTTCGCCTCGGTCATCGCCGGCGCTCTGGCGCGGACGCACCCGGGTCTCGTGACGACCGAGTGGACGAAGCGGAAACGACGTGGCGTGCTCGTCGACGCGAATCAGAACGGGCCCGGAAAGACGACGGCCTCGGTGTACTCGGTGCGACCGCGGGCCGGAGCCGCGGTCTCGACGCCGCTTCGGTGGGACGAGGTACAGGCCGGCCTCGATCCCGAGGCGTTCACCCTGGACGAGGTGCGCCGCCGCGTCGCGCACCACGGCGATCTCTTCGCTCCCGTCCTGACGCTGCGCCAGTCGCTCGGTGCGGCGCTGCGCAAGCTCGGCTGAGCGTCTCCGAAGAGCGGTGCCGCTAGCCGGCGAGGCGGCGCTCGAGAAATCGTCGCTCGGGGCCGTCCTCGGTCAGCGCGAGCGCCCGCGCGTAGGCAGCACGCGAATCCGTCTGACGCTCGAGCCGCCGGAGGAGATCGGCGCGGGCGGAATGGAAGTGGCGGTACTCCTCGAGCCCGGGGATCGCGTCGATCAGCGCGAGGCCGTGCTCGACGTCGCCGCCGAGCGCGACGGCTACCGCGTGATTGAGCCGCACCACCGGCGACGCGTCGACCTGCAGGAGCGCCTCGTACGCGGCCACGAGCGCGCTCTGCTCAGATCCCCGTGCGTGCACGGCGGCGATCGCGGCCTGTAGCTGGTACGGCCCCTGTCGTCGCAGCGATGCCGCTCGCTCGAGCATCCGAAGCCCCTCGTCGATCGCGCGAGCATCCCAGAGGCTGCGGTCCTGGTCGGCGAGGAGCACGAGCTCACCGTCCGGCGACACGCGCGCGTCGCGGCGGGAATCCTGCAGCAACATCAGCGCGAGCAGCCCGAACACCTCGGGCTCGTCCGGCATCAGCACGCACAGCAGCTTGCCGAGCCGGATCGCCTCGGCACAGAGGTCGCGCCGGACGAGCGCGTTGCCGGTGCTTGCGCTGTACCCCTCGTTGAAGACGAGGTAGAGCACCCTGAGCGCCGCCGCGAGTCGGTCCGGCAGCATCGAGTCGGACGGCACCCGGAAGGGGATCCCCGCCGTCCTGATCTTCCGCTTCGCCCGCACGAGACGCTGTGCCATCGTCGGTTCGGGGACGAGGAACGCGGCGGCGATCTCGGTTGTCGTGAGGCCGCCGACCTCGCGCAGGGTGAGCGCGATCTGAACGTCGGTCGCGAGGGCAGGATGGCAGCACGTGAAGACGAGTGCGAGCCGTTCGTCGGGCAGCGAGCTCATCTCGTCCGGGTCCGGCGTGATCGATTCGAGCCGCGCGAGCACTGCGGTCTTGTCCGCGAGGACGTGCTCACGCCGGATCCGGTCGATCGCCCGGTTGCGAGCGGTGGTCACGATCCAGGCGCCGGGATTGTCGGGCACGCCCGATCCTCGGCCAACGGTCGAGTGCCTTCGCGAACGCGTCCTGAACCGCGTCCTCGGCGAGCTCGAGATCGCCGAGAACGCGGGTCAGGATCGAGACACAGCGCGGCCATTCCTCTTCGTAGACGGCGGCGAGTCGGTCGTTCACGCGACGGCGAGTGGACGGACCTCGAGCGTGCCGTACTCCGCAGCCGGGACGAGCGCGGCCAGCCGGATCGCCTCGTCCAGGTCGGGAAGCTCGGTCACGAAGATGCCGCCGAGTTGCTCCTTCGTCTCGGCGAACGGGCCGTCGGTGACGATCGTCTGGCCGTCGACGACGCGAACCACCTTCGCCTCCGAGGCCGCAGCGAGCTCACGACCCTGGACGGTCGGGTCGGCCTTGCCCATCTCCTCGAACAGCGTCAGCCAGCGCGGCATCGATTCGTCCCGGCGTCGAGCCGCCTCCTCCTCGGAGATGCCTTCCCAGGACGACTGGTCGCTGTACACGAGCATGGCGTACTTCATGCCGCCTCCTCCTCGCCGACGTGGACGGGCCGCACCTCGATCGCGCCGCCGTTGCGGGCGGCAGGGATCTTCGCCGCCCATTCGATCGCCTGGTCGAGCGACGCGCACGAGAAGAGGTAGTAGCCGCCGAGCGACTCCTTCACCTCTGCGTACGGACCGTCGGTGACGACCGTGTCCCCGTTCCGCACGCGAACGCTCGTCGCGTCGGCCGGTGACTCCAACTCGCCCGCGTCGACGAGCGCGCCCGCTGCCGTCGCATCGCGCGCGACCGCCACGTACTGCTCGTAGGTGGCCGCCCGATCGGCCTCGGGCATTGCCTCCCACGAGGCCGGGTCGCCGTACACGAGTGCCAGGTACTCCATCGCGCCTCCTTGCCGTTGTGTGCGATTTCACCATGACGACGAACGGCTCGCACGGAAATCGACAGGGCGGTGCCTCACGCGGACGACATGCGTTCGAGCAGGAGTGTCGCGGCGGCCTTGTCGAGCATCTCGTTGAGGTTGCCGCATTTCGGGCTCTGGACGCACGACGGGCAGCCGCTCGCGCACGGACAGCCGCGCAGCAACCGCTCGGTGTCGGCCACCCAGCCGGCGAAGCTCTCGAATCCGCGCTCGGTGATTCCCACCCCGCCGGCGTGGCCGTCGTAGATGAACACGGTCGGGAGCCCGGTCTGGAAGTGGAGGTTGGTCGAGAGGCCGCCGATGTCCCAGCGGTCGCACATCGCCCAGAGCGGCAGCAGCGAGATGAGCGCGTGCTCCGCCGCGTGGAGCGCACCGAGGAGCTTGGGCATCTCGTCGAGACCGCCGAGCAGGTCGCCGTCCGGACAGAACCAGACGGCCTCGGTCTCGAACGTCACCTCCGGCATCGTCATCGGCACGACTGCGAGCGTGGAGCCGTCCCGAATCGCCTTCTGCTGGTAGGCGACGACCTGCTCGGTCACCGAGACGCGGCCGAACGTGAGGTCGACGCCCGCCACGCGCGCAGTTCGGAGCGGCTCGTCGATCGCGGTCTCGGTCTCCTTCTTCACCTGCGTGTACCAGTCCACTGCGGCGGCTTCGACGACCGCCGTGCGGCTGACGCCGTCGAGCGACCGCACCAGGTATTGCTCGCCGAGGTGGAGGTAGACGGCTCCTTCGTGGACGACGGAGTAGGCGCGCTCCCGTTCGACGAGACCGAGGACCGAACCGGTGGCCCCGTCGACGATCATGAACGCCTCCTGGTTCCCCGAGCGGAGCGAGAACCGGGCTGCAGGAGCGTCTCGCCCCTTCCAGACGTATCCCGCCCGGGTCGACTCGAGCTCCGGCAGGGTCGCTGCCCGCTCGAGCGCCTCCGGGCCGAGCGTCTCGGCGTCGTCGCGTGTCACGGGACCTTCGTAGGCGGCCGCGTAGACGTGTGGATCGAGGATGCGTGGGTTCGTGTGATCGAGCCGGGTTGCCTCCACGCGGCGCTCGAGCAGCGCCTCCGGCTCACGCATGAAGAACTGGTCGAGCGCGTCTTCGCTCGCGACGAGGATCGCGAGGCCCGGACCACGGCGGCCCGCCCTTCCCCACTGTTGGCGCAGTGAGGCGACGGTGCCCGGAAAGCCCACGGAGATCGCGCAGTCGAGCTCGCCGACGTCGATGCCGAGCTCGAGTGCGTCCGTCGCAGACACCCCGAGCAGCTCGCCGTTCATCAGGCGTTGCTCGATCGTCCGGCGCTGGGCCGGTGTGTAGCCGGCGCGGTACGGAGCAAGCCGCGCGGCCGTCGCCGAGTCGACGCGATCGGCCGTGAAGCGATGGATCAGCTCGGCCGCCTTCCGGCTCTTCGCGAAACAGATCGTGCGCAGGCCCCGTGTCACGAGCCCGGCCATCAGGATCGACGCCTCCGAGAGCGTGCTGGCGCGAAGCCCGAGCTCGGGGTCGACGAGGGCGGGGTTCCAGAGGACGACCTCGCGGCGGGCGCGGGCGGACGTGTCGGTCTCCACCACGGTCGCCGCCAGCCCGGTGAGGCCGAGTGCGAGCTCGCCGGGGTTCGCGATCGTCGCGGACGCGAGGAGAAACCGCGGCTCAGCGCCGTACGCGCGCGCGAGCCGCCGCAGCCGGCGCAGGACGTTGCCGACGTGCGAGCCGAAGACGCCGCGGTAGACGTGCGCTTCGTCGACGACGACGAAGCGAAGGTTGTGCAGGACGTCGGCCCAGCGACTGTGGTTCGGGAGGATCCCGACGTGCAGCATGTCCGGGTTGGTGAGGATCACGTTCGCCGTCTTGCGGATCTGTGCGCGTCGTTCCGGCTCGGTGTCGCCGTCGTAGATCGCGGGACGCAAGCCGGCGATTCGGAGGCTCGCGAGCCCGCGCGCCTGATCCTGCGTCAGGGCCTTCGTCGGATAGAGATACAGCGCTCGTGCGGTGGGCTCGCGCGCGATCGCGTCGAGCACCGGGAGGTTGAAGGCGAGCGACTTCCCCGATGCGGTCGCCGTCGTGACGATGACGTTCTCCCCGCGCCGCGCCGCCTCCCAGACCTCCGCCTGCTGGCCGTACAGGTGGTCGATCCCGCCGCGGGTGAGAGCGGCCGTGACCCTGGGCTCGACATCGCTCGGCAGCGGCTCGAGCCTCGCCACCCGAGGTGGCTCCGTCGTCCGGAAGGCGAGCTCTTCGCCGACGACGAGATCGTCCCAGGCGTCGCTCACAGGTACGGCGCGAACGACCGCTCGTAGCGGCCCTTGCCGTGCGGTCCGACGATCGTCTCGCGTGCCTCGCCGCCCTCGAAGAGGATCACCGTCGGAATCGAAAGGACGTGGTACTGCGACGGTGTGCGGAGATTGACGTCGATGTCGAGCCGCAGAAGGCGGACGCGGCCGGCCGCCGCAGCGGCGATCTCCGCGAGCGCGGGCTCGATCGCCTTGCAGGGCCTGCACCAGGGCGCTCCGAACTCGACGATCACCGGGACGTCGCTCGCGAGCACCTCGTCGGAGAATGTCGCATCGGTGACCTCGTCCATCCGTCAAGTGTAGGTACGCGAAGGGACCCGTCCGGCGACGCTTCGACTACAGCCTGCCGCGCAGCGCCTTCAACCGAAGCGCCGGCACCTGGATGATCGCCTCTACGACGATCGAGCTGTCCATCTTCGACTCGCCGACCCGACGATCGACGAACGTGATCGGGATCTCCCGCACGGAGAACCCGGCCCGCAAGGCGCGGTAGGTCGTCTCGATCTGGAAGCCGTACCCCTTCGCGGAAATGGCATCGAGGTCGATGCGCTCGAGGACTTCTCTGCGGAAGCACTTGAATCCGCCGGTGAGGTCGCGCACGTCGACGCCGAGGATGACGCGTGCGTACAGGCTCCCGGCGCGCGAGATGAGCTTCCGGCCGGCGCCCCAGTTGACCGTTCCGCCACCTTCGACCCAGCGGGAGCCGAGCGCGAGGTCGACCCCCGCCTCACAGGCGGCGATCAGCTCGGGGACGACGGCCGGGTCGTGCGAGAAGTCGCAGTCGATCTCGATCACGAGCTCGGCACCGGCGGCGAGCGCGCGCTCGAAGCCGGCGAGGTAGGCCGCTCCGAGCCCGTGCTTGCCGGGCCGGTGCAGGACGTCGACCCACGCGAGCTCGGCCGAGAGCGCGTCGGCGATCTCGCCGGTTCCGTCGGGGGAGTTGTCGTCGATGACGAGCACGCGGTCGCGGGCGAGGTCGAGGTGCATGCCGAGGGCACGGACCATCGGCTCGATCGTCTCGCGCTCGTTGTACGTGGGCAGGCAAACCATCGCGCGCATCGGGCCATCTTGCCCGCACTGCCAGGCCTATGATCGGGTGATGGTGGCCGCGCTTCCTCGCAACGCCGATCTCGCCGATCGATTCGACCAGCTGGCCGACCTGTCCGAGATCCTCGGCGAGCAGTCCTTCCGGGTCGGCGCCTACCGAAAGGCCGCTGCCCGCATCCGTGACACCGCGTCCTCGGTCGCGGAGCTCGCAGTCGACGGGAGAGCGAAGGAGCTCCCCGACATCGGCAAGACGATCGAGAGCAAGATCGTCGAGGTCGTGGAGACCGGTGACATGGAGGCGCTCGCGAAGCGGCGGGAGCAGGTGCCCGGCGAGGTCTCGTCGTTCATGCGCCTCCCCGGGCTCGGCCCGAAGACGGCGGCGCGCATCTGGCGCGAGCTAGGGGTGACGACGATCGCCGAGCTGAAGGCTGCGGCAGAGGGCGAGCGGCTGCGCACCCTGGCGGGCATGGGGGCGACGACCGAGGCGAAGATCCTGAAGGCGCTGGCCGAGGGCCAGGGTGCCGAGGAGCCGCGCCGGGGACTTCTCGGCAAGGGGCTGCCGGTCGTCCGCGAGGTCGTCGAGACATTGCGCGAGCACCCCGCCGCGATCGACGTCTCGGACGCGGGCAGCACCCGCCGTCGGCGCGAGACGTTCCGGGACCTCGACGTGATCGCGACTGCGACGGACCCGGCAGCGCTCACCGCCCACTTCGTGTCGCTCCCCTGGGTCCTCGAGGTCGTGGCGCACGGGGACACCAAGGCGACGGTGATCTCCAAGCAGGGCCTTCGCCTCGATCTCCGCGTGGTTCCACCCGAGAGCTACGGCGACCTCCTCCAGCATTTCACCGGTTCGAAGGAGCACAACGTCGCGCTCCGCGAGCACGCCCAGCGAAACGGGCTCTCGATCTCCGAGTACGGAGTCACGATCGTCGAGAGCGGCGAGCAGCGGACCTTCCGCGACGAGGAGTCGCTCTACGACTTTCTCGGCTACAGCTTCATCCCGCCGGAGTTGCGCGAGAACGGCGGCGAGCTGGAGGCCGCGCGCGAAGGACGCCTCCCCGCCCTCGTCGAGCTCGGCGATCTCAGCGGCGAGATGCACTGTCACTCGACGTGGTCGGCCGACGGGAAGTCGACGATCGAGGAGATGGCACGTGCCGCTGCCGAACGCGGCTACACGTTCCTCTGTCTCACCGACCATTCGCACTACTTGCGGGACGGCAGGATCCAGGAGCAGTGGCGAGAGATCGAGAAGGTCAACGCTCGCCTCGATCCGTTTCGCGTCCTCCGCGGCATCGAGGCGAACATCACGGCCAAGGGAGTCGTCGACGTCGACGACGACGTTCTGGCCCAGCTCGATTGGGTGGTTGCGTCGTTGCACACCTCACTCGACCGCAACCCGACCGAGCGCGTGTTGGCGGCGATCGACAATCCGCACGTCGACTGCATCGGGCATCTCACCGGCCGCAGGATCTCGCGCCGTGCCGGAGCCGACCTCGACCTGGAACGGGTGGTCGCCCGTGCGGCCGAGACGAAGACGGCGCTCGAGATCAACAGCCAGCCCGACAGGCTCGACATGCGCGACTCGCACGCACGGCTGGCCGGAGAGGCCGGCGTGGCGATACCCGTCAACACCGACGCGCACACGACCGCTTCCCTCGCCTACGCGGAGCTCGGGATCGGGCAGGCCCGGAGGGCCTGGCTGACGAAGGAGCAGGTTCTGAACACGCGCCAGTGGAGCGAGATCGCGGCGGAGCGTGCATGAGCACATTCCGTGACGAGGGAGCCGCCGCGCTCGAATGGGCCGCGCGGTACCTCGAGACCGTCGAGGCCCATCCCGTTCTCTCCCGGGCCGCTCCGGGCGCGGTCAGGGAAGCGCTGCCGTCTGCTCCGCCCGAGACCGCCGAGCCGTTCGCGGCCGTGCTGCGCGACCTCGACGAGGTGATCATGCCGGGGGTCACGCACTGGCAGAGCCCGCGCTACTTCGCGTACTTCGCCTCCTCCGCCACCGCGCCCGGGATCCTGGCGGAGCTACTGATCGCCGCTCTGAACCAGGTCGGGATCCTCTGGCGCACGTCGCCCGCGCTGCAGGAATTGGAGGAGGTGACGCTCGACTGGCTGCGGCAGCTCCTCGGCCTGCCCGAGTCGCTGCACGGCCACATCGAGGACACGGCGTCGTCCGGGTTGATCACCGCCCTCGCCGCCGCACGAGCCGCGTCACCGGACCGGCGCGTCGTCGTCTGCTCCGAGCACACCCATTCGTCGACGATCAAGGCAGCGCGCCTGCTCGAGCTCGAGATCCGCACCACGCCGGTCGACGCCGCGCACGCGATCCGCCCCGATCGCCTCGAGCTCGAGGATGCATGCGCGGTCGTCGCCACGGTCGGCACGACCTCGTCGACAGCCGTCGATCCGGTGGCAGCGGTCGCCGACCGGGCGGCAGACGCGGGAGTGTGGCTCCACGTCGACGCCGCCTACGCGGGAGCGGCGGCCGTGTGCCCCGAGTTTCGGCACCACTTCGCCGGCTGGGAGCGCGCCGACTCGATCGGCGTGAACCCGCACAAGTGGCTGTTCACGCCCATGGACTGCTCGGCGTTCTTCTGTCGCCGTCCCGACGATCTCCGCCGTGCCTTCAGCCTCGTGCCCGAGTACCTGCGCGTGGACGAGGACGTCGTGAGCCTGAGCGAGTACGCGTCGCCACTCGGACGGCGATTCCGAGCGCTCAAGCTCTGGGCCACCCTCCGGTGCTTCGGGCGCGAGGGGCTGCAGGTCATCATCCGCGAGCACGTTCGTCTCGCGTCGCTGTTCGAGCAATGGGTCGAGGCCGAACCCGGCTGGGAACTGTCCGCGCCCCGTCACTTCTCGCTCGTCTGTTTCCGCAAGGAGGGACCTGACGACGAGAACGAGGCCCTGATGACTCGCGTCAACGAGAGCGGCGAGATCTTTCTTTCCCACACGAAGCTCGACGGACGGTTCGTGCTCCGGCTCGCGATCGGCAACGCACGTACGAGCGAGGCCGACGTCTCCCTCGCGTGGGACGTCCTCCGCCGCGAGGCGGCGCGGCTCTAGCCGACGGGCTGCGCGGGTGCGACCGCGCCGACGAGCCGCTCCACGGCCGCACGGTCCCCGCTGATCTCTGCGCCGTCCAATCGACCGAGGACGAAGAGCGCGTAGAAGTCGGCAGGAGTCCCGCGAACGTGCGCGTCTGCGCCCTCGATCACCCCCGGCACGACGAGCGCGCCGTCGAGCGACGCGCGCTCCTCCCCGATCTCGAACGCGATCCTCGTATCGGTTGCGAACGCGGCGACGGCTGTGCGCAGCGCCCGCTCGAGCCAGCCGGGCTCATCCACGAGGTCGTCTGGGGGCGGGCCGAGCGTCCGCGCGCCGAAGCGGGCGAGCGCAGCCAGGACCGGGGCGAGGGCGGCGCCGTCGTCGGTCAGCTCGTACACCGTCGAGGCCGCGGGCGGCGGCAGCCGCCGCCGGCTGACGACGCCTCCGCCCTCGAGCTCCTTGAGCCGGCTCGCGAGCACATTGGTGCTGCACCGAGCCAGGCGCTCGTGGAGATCGCTGTAGCGCTGGGGGCCGTGTTGGAGCTCACGGACGACGAGGAGCGCCCAGCGGTCGCCCACGAGGTCGAGCGCGTGGGCTACCGGGCAGTACTGGTCGTAGGGCTTCACGGAGTTCGTCTCCGGTGGTCGGGGAGAGCTCTGATTCGTAACTCGAAGTGTTCAATTCGAATTATGAATCAAACACTTGCAAAAAGCAAGTGAGGGGTGTAAGGTGCCGGCCACAAACGATGACGACCAAAGGACGGAAACGATGAGTCAGTCGAACCGGCGCAAGTGGATCGGACTGCTGTTGCTCTGCATGGTGCAGTTCATGGTCATCCTGGATATCGCGATCGTCAACGTCGCGCTGCCCTCGATCCAGACCGATCTCGGGTTCTCGCAGGAGAACCTCCAGTGGGTGATCTCGGCCTACTCCCTCGTCTTCGGAGGCTTCCTGCTGCTCGGAGGCAGGCTCGCCGATCTCCTTGGCCGGCGCCGTGTCTTCATGGTGGGTCTCGTCGTCTTCACGATCGGCTCCTTGCTGTGCGGCCTCGCGTGGAGCGAGGCCTCGCTGATCACCGCTCGGGCGCTCCAGGGCCTCGGCGCCGCGACGATCTCGCCGGCAGCGCTCTCGATTCTGACCACCATGTTCAAGGAAGGGCGCGAGCGCAACATCGCACTCGGCGCCTGGGGTGCAGTCGGCGGTCTCGGCGCCGCCGCCGGTGTGCTGATGGGAGGCATCCTCGTCGAGTTCCTGTCGTGGCCGTGGATCTTCTACGTCAACGTTCCGGTCGGCGTCCTCTCGCTCATCGCCGCACCGATCCTGCTCTTCGAGAGCCGTGACGAGCGCGAGTCGAACTTCGACGTGCTCGGCGCCGTGTTCGTGACGGCGGGCCTCAGCGTGCTCGTGCTCGCGATCACGAAGGGCCAGGAATGGGGGTGGGCCTCCGGTCGCACGATCGGAGTGCTCGTCGCCTCGGGCGTCCTGCTCGCTGCGTTCGTCGCCCAGGAGACCCGGGCCAAGCATCCACTCATGCCCTTCTCGATCTTCCGTCTGCAGACGCTGACGGCCGCGAACATCGTCATGTTCATCATGGGCACGGCGCTGTTCTCGATGTTCTTGATGCTGACCCTCTACATGCAGCAGGTGCTCGACTTCTCGCCGCTGAAGACCGGCCTCGGATATCTCGCCGTCGCGGGAACGGCGATCATCTGGGCGAACGTCGCCGCTGCCGCCGTCACCCGGGTCGGCGTCAAGCCGACGCTCGTGGTGGGCATGTCGATGATGACCGTCGGGCTCGTGCTCTTCAGTCAGGTGACGACCGACGGGTCGTACTGGAGGAACCTGTTCCCCGGCTTCCTCGTGATCGGCTTCGGTATGCCGCTCGCGTTCGTCTCCCTGACGATCGCCGCCCTCGCCGGAACACGGCAGTCGGAGGCAGGGCTCGCGTCGGGGTTGATCAACACGTCGCAGCAGATCGGCGGCGCGGTCGGGATCGCGATCCTCTCGACGATCGCGACCTCGACCACGAGCGATGCCGTCGCCGCGGGAACGCCGCTGCCGGACGCATTGACGGACGGCTTCCGGAACGCGTTCTGGGCGGGAGCGGCGATCACGCTCGTCGGTGTCGTCGTCTCGCTCGTCCTCGTGCGCCGGAGCGACTTCGCCGCGGACGCTCCTGCGCTCGAGGCAGCACCCGAGGCCGCCTGACCCGAAACGAAGGAGGAGTGGGGCGACCGCGCCCCACTCCTCCAAGGCCCCGTCCGCCCGTGATCTGGCCGCCAGCCTAGGATGGACTTCGTGCTGCGGCTCGTTCTCATCGGTCTCGTCGCCGGCCTCTTCAGCGCTCTGTTCGGCGTCGGCGGCGGGATCGTGATCGTGCCCTTGCTCATCCTCGGGGCTGCGTTCGGCGCCAGAGAGGCGACGGCGACATCTCTCGCAGCGATCGTGCTCACGGCACTCGCGGGCGTGGCTCTCTATGCACTTCACGGCAAGGTCGATGTCGCGCTCGGGTTGCTCGTCGGGATCCCGGCCATGGCCGGCGCCCTCCTCGGAGCGGCGATCCAACGTCGGCTCTCGAGTCGCGCCCTCACGGTTGCGTTCTCGGTCCTTCTCGCGGCAATCGGCATGTGGTTGATCGCCGGATGAGCACCTGGACGATCATCCTCGCGGTCATGCTCGGCGCAACCGCCGGGGTCATGTCGGGATTGTTCGGCGTCGGCGGCGGCATTCTCTTCGTGCCGGCGCTCGTCGTCCTCGGCCTTGGTCAAGTCGAAGCCGCTGCGACGTCGCTGTTCGCAGTCGTCCCGACCGCGGCGGTCGGAACCTGGCGCCAGGCGAGATACGGGAATCTGCGTCCCAGACCGGCGCTCGTCGTCGGGTTGGCGTCGATCGCGGGGGTCGCGGCGGGTGTCCAGCTCGCCACGTCGGTGCCCGAGCACGTCCTGCGCCGCCTCTTCGGGGCGCTGCTCGTCGTCGTCGCCGCCCACCTCGCGTGGCGTTCCCGCAGCACGCGCGCGAGCTACCCTGAGGCGCGATGAGACTCGTCCCGATCGTCGCGGTACCGCTTCTGGTGGCGCTCGTCGTGTCGCTCGCCGCGGCCGCTGCGCCCGAGCAGCCCGAGGCGCGGGCGACCGCCGTCGTCTCCCGCGTCGTTCAACCCGGCTTGCCCGACCAGTACTCGCTCGCACTCACGGCGCCCCCACCCTCCGAGCAGGTGCTGCCCGGGTACGCCTATCCGGCCGACGGGTCGGTGATCACGATCCGAGCCGCGAACGCGCGCGTCCTCGCGCAGCCGGGCGTCTCGTCGAGCGCGCAGGCCGACGTCGGCGTCTCTCAGGTCGTCCTCTTCGGGGGCGAGATCGTGATCGACGCCGTCGACATCCGCGCCAGCGCTGCGGCGGGTGCGGCCAACGCGTTCGGCAACGTGTCGACCGCGTCGGTGACCGGCCTCACGGTGCTCGGGCAGCTGGTCAACGCGAGCACGAGCCGTACCGTCCAGCTGGCCGACTGGGGGAAGCTCGAGCTCCTCACCTCGAGCGCCGACGCCGTGCAGGAGCCGCCGCGCTCAGCCCAGGCATCCGTCACGGCCGCTCGCGTCACGATCCTGGCCGACCACGGCGGGCTCGCCGCCGGGAGCGCGATCGAGATCGGTTCCGCCTCGGTCTTCACCTCCGTTGCCCCAACGGCCAGCCCACCGAAGACGACCGCGCCGCCGAGCAAGCCGCAACAGCTCCGTCCCGTGATCCCTGCCGACGCACCGAGGGAACCGGGGCAGACGATTCCGGGCGCGCCTCCCGAACTCGTGCGCCCGGCGCCGGAGGTGACCGCGCAGCTCTCGAGCGGCGGCTACGTCTTCCCCGTCTACGGGCCCGCCTCGTTCAGCGACACCTTCGGCGCCCCGCGGCCGGACGTCTCCGGCGGTTGGCACCACGGAGAGGACATCTTCGCTCCGCTCGGCACGCCGCTCCTCGCCGTCACCGACGGGACGGTGTTCTCCGTCGGCTGGAACGACATCGGCGGCTGGCGGATCTGGTTGCGTGACGCGACGGGCAACGAGTTCTACTATGCGCACCTTTCCGCCTATTCGCCCCTCGCGGTCAACGGGACACAGGTGCGCGCCGGTGACGTGCTCGGGTTCATGGGCCGGACCGGTGACGCGGAGCACTCACCAGTGCACCTTCATTTCGAGATCCACCCAGCCTCGCTCCTCGACCGCGGGTACGACGGTGCGGTCGCGCCATACCCGTTCCTCAATGCGTGGCGCCGCGCGCAGGACGTCTCGTTCGACGCCGGCCGTGCCTACCTGCCGCTCGACGGGGCGGGGGGTCAGCGGGGATTCGCTCCTCCGGCGGGTGCCGTCCTGCTCGAAGCGGAGGACATCTCGAGTACGAGCGGCCTCGTCCCGGGTGCGCTCGAGACGACCCTGGCCGGACGGGCTCCGAAGAGCCCGACCGGCGGCCAGGATCGCTGAGTCTTCGCGCCTCTAGGTCGCTTTGTCGCTCGCGCCGTTGGCGTCGACGGTCGCTTCGTCGCCGGCGTCACCGGGGAGATCGAAGCCGTCGAGCGGGTGCAGATCGTCGTCGCCGGCGATCCGCTCCATCAGCCATTCGCGCGTCTGGGCCCCTGACCACGGGTTGTAGAGCGCACCCGCGACGAGCCCTGCGAGCAGCATCGCGTTGCGCCCCTTGTGGCTCTTCTTCTTGCCTTTGAGCGACCCTGCCGCCTTGCCGAAGTCCTCGAGAGCCTTGCGGAGATTCTCCTGCACCTTGGCGTCCGTGGCGAGCCGCGCAGCCGACTTCGCGGGGCCGTCGTCCCGGGCGTCCTGCACCAGGGGCCCGTACAGCCGCTTCGCCGCGGACATGGCCTCTCTGAGGTCCTCGCGGAACTCCTTGTCGTTCAGTGCGCGATCGAGATACGGCTTCATCGCATCGACCGACGGCACAACTTTGACCTTGGTCTTGGCCATCTCGGCCATCCTTTCCTCGTTCTGGGGTGGTGTGAAGTATGACGATGTCTGCTCGTCTACGATGCTTTCACCCCATGCTGCAGCCAAAACGTCTTGCCGGTGTCGTCCTCGCGACCCTGTCCGGCGTCGTGTACGTATGGGTTGCCGCCGTCCGGGCCGTGCCCGGGGTCCGGCGCCGCAAAGCGGCCGCGCGCCGGTCGAGAGCCGGCTGACGAGGGCCAGGGTCCGTGCACACACCGCCCCTCGTCCGCGGCTCCGTCGCGGTCCGGTCAGTGTCGCTCGTCGGCGGCCTCGCGCTCTTCGCTTTCGGAATCGTCCTGCTCCTCGAGTCGCGGATCGGGCTCGCCCCGTGGGACGTGCTCAACCAGGGGATCTCGGAGAGGACGCCGCTGTCGTTCGGCGCCGCGAATATCGGCACCGCGCTCGTCGTCCTCGTCCTCGCCTGGGCGCTGGGTGCCCGAATCGGTCCCGGGACGGTCGCGAACGCGGCGCTGATCGGGCTCATGGTCGAAGGCATGCTGCGCTTCGATGCCATCGACGGCCTGTCCGAGGAGTCGCTCGGAGTCAGGGTCGTGTTGATGGTCGGCGGCGTCGTCATCACCGGAGTCGGCTCCGGCTTCTACATCGGAGCGGGAATGGGTGCGGGCCCCCGCGACTCACTCATGCTCGTCACCGCACGCCGTACGGGCGCCAGGATCGGGCTGGCCCGCGCGGCGATCGAGGTCGCGGTGACGGTGGTCGGGTTCGCGCTCGGCGGTACGGTCGGGATCGGAACGCTCGCGTTTGCGGTCGGGATCGGCCCGGCCGTCGAGGCGTCGTTCTGGCTGCTCGGACGCAGCCCCCTCGCCGATCCGGCGCCAGAGACGTCGCCCGCCGTCTGATCCCGGTTAGCATCGGCCCATGAAGGGACTCGTGTGCGCGGGAGGAGAGGCGACGCGGCTCGGGGAGCTGACGCGGGTCACGAACAAGCATCTCTTGCCGGTCGGCAGCTGGCCGATGGTCTACTACCCGCTGCAGCTCCTCCAACTCGCCGGCATCCGCGAGGTGCTGGTGGTGACCGGCAAGGGCCATGCCGGCCAGATGATCGACCTACTGGGTGACGGCCATCTCAGTACGCGCGACGGCGACGCACCGCTGCTCGAGCTGGACCTCACCTACAAGGTGCAGACCCGCCCCGGCGGCATCGCCGAGGTGGTCGGTATGGCAGAGGACTTCGCCCGGGGCGAGCCGCTCGTCGTCGTCCTCGGCGACAACATCTTCGAGTACGCGCATGCGGCGGAGATCTCCGCCTGGGGAGGCGGGACGGCCGTCGCTTCGGCGCAGGTGTTCGTCAAGGACGTCCCCGACCCGGAGAACTTCGGCGTCGTCGTGTACGACGACGCCGGCACGGTCGTCGACCTCGTCGAGAAGGCCGGGGTCGTCGACCTTCGCTACCCCGCGCCGCCGACGAGCGATGCCGTCGTCGGCCTCTATTGCTACCCGCCGGACGTCTTCTCGGTGATCGCGAGCCTCGAGCGCTCCAGTCGCGGTGAGCTCGAGATCACCGACGTCAACCGTGCCTACGCCGAGCGCGGCGCGCTGTCGGTGGTGAAGGTGCGCGGCTGGTGGGAAGACGCCGGGAAGCACTGGCAGCATCTCGCCGAGATCGGCCGCACGATCGACGAGACGGGGGTCAA
This sequence comes from uncultured Thermoleophilia bacterium, assembly GCA_963721955.1. Taxonomy (GTDB): domain Bacteria; phylum Actinomycetota; class Thermoleophilia; order Gaiellales; family Gaiellaceae; genus Gaiella. Next base: position 923,026 of record CAVRKG010000005.1, read on the forward strand.
CAAGTGACTCCCGAGGGAATCGTCCGGATCCCGCTGCAGCGTTTCGAGGACGAGCGGGGTTGGTTCTGCGAGCTGCGGCGCGAGAGCCTGCTGCCCCGGCCGACCGTGCAGACGAACGTCTCGTTCTCGCGCCGCGGCGTGATCCGAGGCCTGCACTACCACGAGCGTGGCCAGGACGATCTCTTCACCTGTCTGCAGGGGGCAGCCCGCGTCGTCGTGCTCGACCGCGACTCGGGCGCGACCTTCACGGAGGACATCGGCGACGAGAACCCCGTCGCGCTCTACATCCCCGGTCATCACGCCCACGGCTTCGAGGCGCTCAGCGACCTCCTGTTCGCCTATCACGTGACCGAGGAGTACGACCCCAACGACCCCGACGAGCAGGGCATCCCGTGGGACGACCCTCGCGTCAAGGACCTATGGAGCACGGAGACGCCGATCCTCTCCGCCCGGGACAGCGCCGCCGCGTCCTGATCACCGGCGCCGGCGGGCAGCTCGGCCACGCGCTCGCGGTCGCCTTTGCCGGCGACGATCTGCGCGCGTTCGGGCGCGCCGAGTGGGACGTCCGGTTTCCCGCGCCGGCGGGACTCGAACAGCCCGACCTCGTGCTGCACGCCGCGGCCTGGACGAACGTGGACGGGGCCGAGGACGATCCTCAGGGCGCGGCCGAGGTGAACGTCGGCGGCACCACGCACGCAGCGGAGATCGGGGCGCCGCTCGTCGCGTACTCGACGGACTACGTCTTCGACGGCAGCAAGGGTTCGCCGTACGTCGAGTCCGACAGCCCGAATCCCCTCTCGGCGTACGGTCGGACGAAGCTCCACAGCGAGGCGGCCGCAGGTGAGAGCGCCTGGGTGGTTCGGAGCTCGTGGCTCTTCGGGCCGACGGGGCACAACTTCGTCCGCACGATGCTTCGCCTCGGGACCGAGCGTGACGAGGTCTCCGTCGTCGACGACCAGCGCGGGTGTCCCACCTACGTCGGCCACCTGGCGGAAGCCACGAACGAGCTCGTCGGCGCGGGCGCGCCGTACGGGCTCTGGCATCTCGCGGCCCAGGGGGACTGCACGTGGGCGGATTTCGCGGAAGCGATCTTCGAACTCGCCCGCCTCGACTGCCGGGTGAACCGGATCACGACGGCGGAGTTCGGCGCTCGTGCCCCCCGCCCCCCCTCGTCGATCCTGCGGAGCGAGAAAGGAGCGCCCGACCTGCCTCATTGGCGCGACGGCCTGGCCGAGTGCCTCGAGTGCCTCGCCCGGCTCGATCCGTCGATCCGGCCCTCCCGGTTGTCCGAGTAGGCGCGCTCGGCGCGGTGCCGCGCGGAACGTCGACGACCCGCAGCGCGCGGACGGCACCGCCGGTGCCATGGGGCGGCCGGCGGCGCCGTTCTGCGGCGAGATCAGGCGAAGCTGCGGGGCGTGGCGCGGCGGCTCGCGAGAACGAGGAACCCTCCGGTGAGGAGGAGCGCCGTTCCCATACCGACAAGACCTCCGACCAACGCATCGTTCCAGTCGAACCCGGTCGACCCGGGCTGCGCCGCGAACGTCGTCAGACCTCCGGCCCCACGCGTCCCGCTGCGATCGTCCGGATTGAGGGACGTGAGCGTGCTGTACGCGGCGCCGGGCCCGCGCAAGCCAGCACGGTCATCCGGACGCGTGACTCCTGCTTCGCCAGCGGTCAACGACGACGCTCCGGGGCCACGGAGCCCAGCTCGGTCGTCGGGCCGGGCTACCGTCGCTACTCCTGCGGTCAGTGATGACGCTCCCGGGCCGCGAAGACCGGCGCGGTCGTCCGGGCGTTCCGCCTGCGCGATCGGAGCTGCAGTCGCAGCAGCCAGCGCCAGCATCGCGAAGAACCTCGTCCGACTTCTCATCTCCGTCTCCTTCCTCTTCGATCGCCCGCTGCGATCTCACGAGGCTGAGGATCGGGGACTGCGGTAACCGCGGACCTAACATTCGGTAACTGCCGCGGAGTAGCTTCTCCGTTGTGGAGTTCAAAGTGCTCGGCCCGCTGGAGGTTCTCGAGGACGGGCGCCCGCTCGACCTGGGGGCCCCCGGCCAGCGGGCCCTGCTCGCCTTCCTTCTCCTCTACGCGAACGAGGTGGTGTCATCCGACCGCATCGTCGAGGCGCTCTGGCCGCAGCAGGTGCCGAAGACCCACGCCAAGACGATCCAGGTCTACGTCTCCCGGTTGCGTACCGCCTTCCGCACTGCGCGCGGAGTGCTCGAAACACGCGGTTCGGGTTACGTCTTGCGGGTTGGGCCCGGGGAGCTCGACCTGCACGTCTTCGAGAGCCTGCTCGCGCGGTCGCGGGGGGAGGATCCTGCAGCACGCGTGGCGACCTTGCGGGAGGCGCTCTCGCTCTGGCGTGGAGCGCCTTTCTCGGACTTCGAGTACGACGCGTTCGCACAGCCCGAGGCAGCCCGGTTGGAGGAGCTTCGCCGCTTGGCACTCGAGGACAGGATCGAGGCGGAGCTGGAGCTCGGGGGAGGCGCGGAGCTGGTCGCCGAACTTCAGGGCCTCGTCGCCGCGTGGACGCTGCAGGAGCGTCCCCGCGCGTTGCTCATGCGGGCCCTCTATCGCGCCGGTCGCCCGCAGGACGCGCTCGATGTCTTCCGGGACGGCAGGCGTGTCCTCGACGAGGAGCTCGGCCTCGAGCCCGGGCCTGTGTTGCGTGAGCTCGAGCTCGCAGTCCTCAGGCAGGACCCGGCCCTCGCGGCCGCGCCGCCGGTGACCGACGAGACTCGAGGGACGATCGTTGCCATCGCCGAGAGCGCCGATGCAACCGAGGCGCTTGCGGATCTCGCCGGGACGCTTGCGTCAGGGTCCGAACAACGGCGGCTCGTCCTCGCGCGCATCGTGGAGAGTGGTGAGCTGTCGTCGGCGACGACGCAGCTCGACGAGGTACGCGGCGCGCTCGCTGCCCGGGGGACGACGGTGCGGATCGCCGCATTCTCGTCGCTGACCCCCGGGGACGACGCTGCCCGGCTCGTGAGTCAGCAGGGCGCTGACACGTTGCTGCTCTCGACGGCCGGCGATCCGCTGGGCGGGCCGTTCGCCTCGGTCTTCGCTGCCGCGACCTGCGACGTTGTCTCACTCGTGGAGGCCGGCGGAGCGGTCGGGGGCGGGCCGATCATCGTCCCCTTCGGGGCATTCGAGCACGACTGGGCTGCTCTCGAACTGGGCGCATGGGTCGCGATGGCGCTCGCTCGCCCACTGAGGCTGATCGGTGCTGCAGACGAGGCGCCCGGGGGGCGCGACGCGAGTCGGCTGCTCGCCGACGCGTCGCTGATCGTGCAGCACGTCTCGGGCCTTGTCGCCGAGCCGGTGCTCGGTCGGCCGGGGAGCGACGGCGTCGCGGCGCTCGCCGCCGGGGCCGGACTGCTCGTGCTGGGACTGTCCGAGCGCTGGCGCACCGAGGGGTTGGGCGTGACCCGCCGAGCTCTCGTTGCGAGGCCGGTTGCTCCGACCGTGCTCGTTCGCCGAGGGCTCCGGCCCGGCGGGATCGCCCCCCGCGACGCGCTGACACGATTCACCTGGTCACTCCAATCGCCCAGGGTTTGAGGCTGACATGCTTCAGGTTGGATCACAGCTCGCCGGCTACCGGATCGAAGAGGTCATCGGACGAGGCGGCATGGGAGTCGTCTATCGAGCGACGGAGCTCGCGCTCGACCGGCCGGTCGCCCTGAAGTTGATAGCTCCCGAGCTGGCCGGCGACGCGACCTTCCGACAGCGCTTTCTCCGCGAGTCGCGGCTCGCGGCGGCGATCGACCATGGGGGGATCCTGCCCGTCTACGCGGCGGGCGAGGCGGAAGGAGAGCTGTACATCGCGAACCGCTTCGTGGACGGCACCGATCTCCGCAGGCTGATCGACGACGGGCCGCTCCCTCCGGCACGCACGCTGGCACTCGTCGCCCAGGTCGCGGACGCGCTCGACGCCGCCCACGCGCGCGGGCTCGTCCACCGCGACGTCAAGCCGGCGAACGTGCTCGTCGACCAGGACGACCATTGCTACCTGTGCGACTTCGGTCTGACGAAGCAGTTCGGCGCAGGGGGCACTACGGCGTCGGGACTTGCGGGAACGCTCGACTATCTTGCCCCCGAGCAGATCCGCCGAGGGGAGGTCGACGGGTCGACCGACCAGTACGCGCTCGGGTGCGTCCTCTACGAGCTGCTCGTCGGCGTGCCGCCGTTTCGGCGCGCGACCGAGGCGCAGACGCTGTGGGCACACATGCAGGAGGAGCCTCCGATCCCGGCGGACTATGACGTGCTCGACACGGTTCTTGCCCGTGCACTGTCGAAGGAACAGGCGGACCGCTACCCCAGCTGCAGCGCGTTCGTCGACGGCGCGGCTGCCGCCCTCGGCCTGGGGACGCCGCCGGCGACGATCCGATTCCGCCGGCGACGGCTCGGTCGACGGCTCCTCGCGGCGGGTGGGCTGCTGCTCGTGCCCGGCCGTCGTCGCGCTCGCCATCGTCGTTGCGCTCGACAGGGCGACGGCGCTCGAAGCGGTCGCGAACTCGGTCGGTGTCGTCGATCCGGCCACGCGAACGTTGTCGGCGATGGTGCCGGTCGGCAATGCGCCGACGGAGGTTGCTGCGTCCGACGATTGGGTCTGGGTCCTGAACGCGAACGACGGGACCGGGACGATCTCACGTCTCGCCGCCGGAACGCGAGAGCGGGTGTCGACGTTCTCCGTTGGCGGGACACCGCGCGCGATCGCTGCAGCCTTCGGCTCGCTCTGGGTGGGAACGACCGAGGGTCGCGTCTTCCGCATCGACCCGAGCTCGGATCTCGTGGACACGAGCTGGACGCTCCCGAATGCCGGCGCAGCGACTGTGTTCGCGAACGACCAAGGTGCAGGTTGGCTCGCCGTCGGCGCGAGCGCCGTCTGGGCCGGAAGCACTCGCGCCATCTCTCGGATCGACCCGGTCACGGACAGGCTTCGCCCGCATACGAGCCGCGTGTGGGGCCCGATGGCGTACGGGTTCGGCTCGCTGTGGGTGCTCGGGTCCGAGCTCGAGCGGCTGTCGCCCGAGACGATGCGTCCCGAGGCGGTGGTCGAACTCGCGGGAGGATTCGTTCGGGTCGCTGCCGGGCTGGGATCCGTCTGGGTGACAGATGACGAAAATGGTCGAGTGCTCAGGATCGACCCTCTGGAGAACGGCATCTCGCAGACGTACCAGGTCGGCGGCAGCCCGTTCGGGATCGCGATCGGTCGCGACGCGGTATGGGTCGCCGTCGACGACGGTACCGCGGCGCGCATCGACCCCCCCACGGGCGACGTGACGCTGACGTCCGTCGGCGGTGCGCCTCGGGGGATCGCGATCGGGCGAGGGGCGGTGTGGGTCTCGGTCAACTGAGTTGACCACCCGGAGGAAACCCACGATCATGGGCGGCGTGAAGCCGGGGCTCGCGGCAGTCTGCGTTGTGTTGGCGCTGCTCGCCGCCGGCTGCAGCGCCGAGGACCTTGCGGAACCTGTCGCGGTCAGCTCATGCGGCGCCGTGCTCCACGAAGGCGACGGCGAGCCGAACGTGATCATCGTCTCGGACCTGCCACTGCGCGGGATCGGCGCGAGGACGACGAAGCGCATGGTCGAAGCGATAGAGCACGTGCTCGGCGAGCGCGAAGTTCAGGGCGGGGGCATATCGCGTCGGGTACCAGTCGTGCAACGACACGGTCGGCGACGAGCCGTACGATCCGCTGCTCTGCAAGAAGAACGCGCAGGCATACGTGGCCGCGAGGGATGTCGTCGGGATCATCGGGCCATGGAACTCGGGGTGCGCGATCCTCCAGATCCCGCTCGTCAGCCGCAAGGAGGCGGGGCCGCTGGCGATGATCAGCCCCTCCAACACGTTCTCCGCCCTGACGAGAGAGGTGTCTGCGGGCACCCCGTCGGCCGCCACGCTGTATCCGGATGGCGCGCGCAGCTACGTCCGCGTTGTCACGCACGATTTCGCGCAGGGCTCTGCTGCGGCTCGCCTCGCCTCGCGGCTCGGGGCGCGACGGGTCGCTGTCATCCACCAGAACCTGGGAGACGAGTACGTGCGAGGGCTCACGATGTCGTTCCTCGCGACCGCCCGAAGCCTCCAGCTCGACGTCGAGCAGTTCGACTGGGAGGAACGCGACGCGTATACGGTGCTTGCCTCCTCGATTGCCGCGACACGTCCGGGTGCGGTGTACCTGGCCGGCCTGACACAGGTCAACGCGAAGCGGCTGGTCGAGGATCTCCGGGCATCGCTGCCGCGCACCGTCGAGCTGATCGGCCCGGATTCGTTTGCCGCCGAAGACGTCGCACGTGGAGCTGGGCGCGGCGGGTGAAGGCATGTACGTGACGGTTCCCGGAATGCCGGTCGGTGCTCTGCCACCGGCGGGCGAACGGCTGGTGCTTGCGCTCGGACTCGCCGCAAGCGACCCCGATGCGACGTATGTGGCGGGAGCCGCGCAGGCGGCCGTCGTGCTACTCGACGCCATCGCGCGCTCCGACGGGACGCGCGCCTCCATCGTGGACGAGATGTTCGCGTCCAGGGTCGTCGGTGGCATCCTCGGCTCGTTTTCGTTCGACCGTTTCGGGGACATCGTCCCGGCGCCGGTTGCCGTCTACCGCTTCGGGGATGGGAAGCTCGCGCTGGAGCGGGTAATCCAGACACCCCCGATCGGCTGAGCCGGTCGGATAGGGCCTCTGGGGCCTCGCGCCCCGAGAGAAGCCCGGCTGCGAACGACGAAGGCTACCCTGTGCCGATGCGCGTTCTCGTCACCGGTGGAGCCGGTTTCATCGGCTCGCACTTCGTGCGGCGGCTCGCGCGGGCCGGAACCGAGGTTGCCGTGCTCGACAAGCTCACGTACGCCGGTAATCCTGCGAACCTCGAGGGCGCGGAGCACGAGTTCTTCCAGGGTGACATCGCCGACCCGGAGGCGGTGGCGCGTGCAGCCGCCGGGTGCGACGCGATCGTCAACTTCGCCGCCGAGACGCACGTCGACCGTTCGATCCTCGGGCCGCAGGAGTTCGTGCACACCGACGTGCTCGGGACGATGTGCCTGCTCGAGTGGGCGCGGGCGCACGACGCGCGCTTCGTCCAGGTCTCGACCGACGAGGTCTACGGCGACCTCGAGCTGGGCGGCAGGGCGATCGAGGGTGACCCGTTGAGACCGTCGAGCCCGTACAGCGCGGCAAAGGCAGGTGGCGACCTGCAGGTGCTCGCGTACGTGCGCACCTATGGAGTCCGCGCCTCGATCACACGCGGCGCGAACACGTACGGCCCCAACCAGTATCCCGAGAAGCTCGTGCCGCTCTTCGTCACGAATGCGCTGGAAGGCGAGCCGCTGCCCGTCTACGGCGACGGCAGGCAGGTGCGCGAGTGGCTGCACGCAGAGGACCATTGCGCAGGTGTCGAGCTCGTCCTCCACGAGGGAGCACCCGGCGAGGTCTACAACATCGGCGGCGAGGATCACGAGAACATCGAGGTCACGCACCGCATCCTCGAGTTGACGGGAGCTCCGGCGACGCTCGTCCGCCACGTCGAGGACCGGGCCGGCCACGACCGCCGGTACGCGGTCGACGACACGAAGCTTCGCGCGCTCGGCTGGGCGCCCGAGCATTCGTTCGGCGAAGGGGGCCTCCCGGCCACAGTGGACTGGTATCGCACGCACCGCGCGTGGTGGGAGCCGATCAAGTCGGGGGCCTATCGGGCCTATTACGAGGACCAATACGCGAATCGGCTCAAGGCCTGAGGCATCCGGCCGAGAACAGTTCCATGAGGAAGCGCATGCGGAAAGCGATCGCTCTCACCGCCGTCGCGGCGCTCGCCGCGACCGCCGTCGCCGCTGCAACCCCGGCTCGCCCGGACGGTGGCTCAGCGCCCTCGCCCGACGCGTCGTCCGCCCCGGTCTACGTGCTCTCGGGCGGCGGGTACGGCCACGGCGTCGGGCTCAACCAGTACGGCGCGCTCGCGCAGGCGAAGGCAGGTCGGACGCTACGGCGACATCCTGTCGTTCTACTTCCCCGGTACAGACACCGACAAGGCGCCGGTGTCGAGCGTGCGCGTGCTGCTCGCCGAGCGGAGGCCGTCCGTCACGGTCGCCTCCGAGGTTCCGTTTTCGGTCCGAGACGGCTCGGGCACGGTGACATCGCTCCCCGCCGGTGAGGTCGTCCTCGACCACGCGCTCGAGATACTCGTCGCGGACAAACCCGTCGCGCTGCCCGGGCCGCTGGCGTTCCGTCCCGGGAAGGGGGGCGTGTTGTCGCTCGATGGGAGCGGGTATCGCGGGGTGCTCAAGGTGACCGCGACGGAGGGCACGCTGCAGGTGATCGACGTTGTCGGTCTCGACGCGTACCTCCGCGGCGTCGTGCCCGGCGAGATGCCCAAGGAGTGGCCCGCCGCAGCCCTGCAGGCACAGGCGGTCGCGGCTCGCTCCTACGCGCTCGCGAGCCGCGTCAAGAGCCGTCCCTTCGACCTCTACCCCGATACGCGAAATCAGGTGTACCCGGGCGTCGCGGCAGAGACGCCGGCGACGAACTCGGCAGTGAAGGCGACGGCCGGCGTGATCCTCACCTACGGCGGCAAGGTCGCGTCGACCTTCTACTACTCGTCGTCGGGCGGCCGCACGGCCGCCGGGGCGGACGTGTTCGGTCTCGTCACGCCGTATCTTCTCGCTCGAACCGACCCGTGGGACACGCTCTCACCGTTCCATCGTTGGGCGCCGCGCACGTTCACACCCGCGTCTCTCGCGAAGGCTCTCGGCCTCTCCGCGCCTGTCGTCGATGCCGTTTCGGTCTTGACGCGCTCCGGGCGACCGTCGTCGGTCACGCTGCTCAAGTCGAGCGGCGCCCGGGTGGCGCTGACCGGAGCCGAGGTACGAGACCGGCTCGGTCTGCGATCGACGATGTTCCGTCTGGGCGTGCTTCGCCTCGCGGGCGCTCCAACGGAAGCGGTGGTGCCGGGAGGCCCTGTCGTCGTGTCGGGCGTCGTCCGCAACGTCTCAGGGCCTGCGTTGGAGCGGCTGCTGGGCAACGGCACCTGGGTCAGGTCCTCCAAGCTCGTGCCCGGAAGCGACGGGGAGTTCACCGTCACCGTGCGGCCGAAGGTCACCTCGACGTATCGCATCACCGCGGAGGGCCAGGTCGGCCCTGCCCTCACGATCGCCGTACCGGCATGAGCCGCGGCATCGTCGTCGCGGCGATCGCCGTCGGCGCCGTTGTGCTCTCGGCCACGGCGACTCCGGCGGCCGACGCTGCACGGTTCGCCGTCGGCATCGACCCCGCGGTTGAGCGCACATCGGTCGTGCGAAGCCTCCGGGCCGCGGGCGCGACCAACCTCGTCGACCTCGCTCCGATCCCAGCGGTCACGGTCTCGGCGTCTCGCCCTTCGGCTCTCCGAGCAGTGCCGGGAGTCCGATACGTGGAGCTGATCTCGACGCGGCGCGCGGCGTACGTCCCGAACGATCCATTTCTCGCCCGGCAGTGGTACGTCGCGCAGAACCGTTCCTTCGACGCCTGGCTCGAGGTGCCGCCGCTCGGCGCCGTGACCGTGGCCGTGATCGACTCCGGCGTCGACGGCACGCATCCCGAGTTGCAGGGCCGAATCACCGCCGCGAAGAGCTTTGTCCGCGGCAGCGCCCTGGTGGACACGCAAGGACACGGCACATTCGTCGCCGGGCTGATCGCCGCCAAGACGAACGACGGTGTCGGCATCGCGGGGCTCGCTCCGGCGGCGGAGCTCTTGATCGCCAAGGTGGTCGCGCCCGACCTTGCGATACCGATCGAGGCAGAGGCGAAGGCGATCAGGTGGGCGGTCGAGAACGGTGCCCGCGTCATCAACATGAGCTTCGGTGGGCTACGAGACCCGCTCAATCCCGAGCAGGACACGTACTCGAAGCTCGAGGCGGACGCCGTCTCGTACGCGGTGAAGAAAGGCGTCCTCGTCGTTGCGGCCGTCGGGAACTCCGATCAGTCTCCCTCTCAACCGTGGCCCTACGCGAGCTGGCCGGCGGCCCTGCCGCACGTCCTCGGTGTGAGTGCACTGAGCCGCAGTGGCGCCTCGCCGGGCTATTCGAATCGCGATCCCGAGTTCAACGATCTCGCGGCTCCCGGTGAGGAGATCCTTTCGACGTTCCCGCTTCCGCTCACCGCGGAACGGCCCGGCTGCGCCGACCAGGGCTATTCGAGTTGCGGGTCCGACGATTACGTCATGGCCGAGGGAACGAGCTTCGCCACCCCGCAGGTCACTGCGGCGGCGGCGATGCTGATCGCGACCACCCCTGCCCTGAGACCGGACCAGGTGATCGAGCTCCTCCAGCGCAGCGCCGTCGATGCCGTTCCCGACAACGGCTGCAGTCGCTGCTCGGTCGGCCGTGACCGTTTCACGGGAGAAGGACGGCTGGACCAGAAGGGCGCTCTCGATCTCCTCGCCGTGGGTCCACCCCGACGTGATCGGTACGAGCCGAACGACGGGGGCGGCCTGGACTCCTACCAGCTGTACGGCGTGAAGCGTCGGATCGACGCGACGCTCGACTACTGGAATGACCGACGCGACGTGTATCGCGTCTACCTCCGTCGCGGGCAGCGCGTTGTCGTGAGCGGGGGTCGGACGACGCCGCTCCGACCGAGCCTGCGTCTCTGGCGGCCGGGCACGAAGGACGTCGGAACGACGTCGGACGCGACCAGATTGCTCGCCGCGCGCTCGGCAGGGGCCACGCTCGGCTACCGGGCGACGAGCGCAGGGTGGTATCTCCTCGACGTGCGTCTGACCCGCCCGGGCGAGGGGCGCTACCTGCTCGTCGTCTCGAAGCCGTCCTAGCCGAGCAGTTCGTCGCCCGGCACGTCTCGCAGCACCCTCGCAGGGCTGCCGACGACGACGACGCGCGGCGGCACGTCCTTCGTCACCACCGCGCCGGCACCCACGAAAGCGTCCTCACCGATCTCGATCCCGGGACAGAGGATCGCGCCGCCCCCGACGCGAGCGCCGCGCCTGATCGTCGGGCCTTTGATCTTTCCGAACCGCTTCTCGCTCCGCCCCATCCAGTTGTCGTTCGTCGTCACGACGCATGGTGCGATGAAGACGTCTTCCTCGAGCGTCGAGTACGCGGTGATGTAGGCGTCTGCCTGGATCTTCGTCATCGCCCCGATCGTGGTGTCGTTCTCGACCAGCGAGCCGCGCCCGACGACCACGTCGTCTCCGATCGTGACCCTCTCGCGCACGCACGACTGGTCGCCCAGGATGACGCGAGCGCCGATCGTCGAGCCGGCGAAGACGATCGCGCCGGTCGAGACGACAGTGCCGTCGCCGATCGTGGCAGGCGGCAGCGCCTCACGCTTCGCGGTCGACCGAGGCGAAAGTGTCGGCTGCTTGCCGACGACGGCGTTCTCGAGCACCCGAACGCCGTCGCCGAGGACGGTGCCGGGGTAGACGATCGCGCTCGCGTGGATCTCCGGGGCGCTCACGCGGGAGCTCCGGTGCGAAGGGATACCGTCAGCCGGTCGAGTGTGCGGACGACGGCAAGGCCGTCGGTCGCCTCGCGGTGGTCGCCGGGCCCGTCCTGCACGAGCTCGAGGAAATGCTGCAGCTCGAGCTTGAGCGGCTCGTCGTTCGCGATGTTGGGGCTGAAGATGTCGCCCGTCCGCGTCCTCCACTCGCCGTACGTCTGTGCCGGCTCCCACGGGCCCTTCTCGTACACGGTCACCTTGCGCTCGAGCTCCATGTCGTCGAAGACGACCATCTTCTCCCGCCCGACGACGGTCATCTTGCGCATCTTGTGGGGGTCGAGCCAGGAGAGGTGCATGTGCGCGATCCTGCCCGAGGGGAATCGGAGGAAGCAGAAGACGACGTCCTCGATCCCGTTCTGCAGGTAGTCGACGCCGTGTGCGACCGCCTCGCTCGGCTCCTCGCCGAGGAGCCACAGGATCACGGAGAGGTCGTGGACGCCGAGCGACCAGAGCGCGTTCTCGTTGGAACGGATGACGCCGAGGTTCTGCCGGTTGCCGTACACGCAGGCGATATCGCCGAGCGTGCCCGAATCGACGAGGTCCTTCACCTTGCGCAGCCCGGGGTGGTAGAGAAGCAGGTGCCCGGGCATGAGCACGAGGCCGTTGGCTCGCGCGAGTGCGACCAGTTCCTCCATCTCCTCGCCGCGCATCGACGGCGGCTTCTCGACGAAGACGTGCTTGCCGGCTTCGAGGGCCTGCTTGGCGAGCGCGTAGTGCGTCGGCACGGGCGTCGCGATCGAGACGGCCTCGACGGTGTCGTCGGCGAGCGCCTCGGTGAACATGGCGCTCGTCCTCGCGTGTGGGTGGCGCGTCGCGTACTCCGCCGCCCGCGCCTCGTCGACGTCGACGATCCAGGCGAGATCGGCGAGCTCCCCGATCACCCGTGCGACGTTCGCTCCCCAGCCGCCGACACCCGCGTGAGCGACGCGGATCACAGCTTCCAGACTTTCTCGTCCCTGATGCCGCGGCGGCCGACCGCGTTGCGAAGGTCGATGACGAGTTGCGCGTCGGCGACGACCTGTGCGTAATCGATACCCGAGTGCGCGGTCGCGATGACGACGGCATCGTAGGCCCCGGGGTCGAGCGGCTGCGAGACGAGCTCGTCGCCGCCCTCGGTGAACGAGGGGACGTGCGGGTCGTGGTAGGAGACGATCGACCCGGCGTTGTTCAGCAGTTCGATCAGCTTGACCGCGGGCGACTCGCGCATGTCGGAGATGTCCGCCTTGTAGGCCACGCCGAGCACGAGGATCCGCGAGCCGTTCAGTGACTTGCCGGCGCCGTGGTTCAACGCCTGCGAGACGCGCGAGCGGCAGTAGTAGGGCATGTTCTGATTCACCTCGCCCGCGAGCTCGATGAACCGCGTCGAGAAGTCGTACTCGCGCGCCTTCCAGGTGAGATAGAACGGATCGATCGGGATGCAGTGGCCGCCGAGACCGGGCCCCGGCTCGAAGCGCATGAAGCCGAACGGCTTGGTTGCGGCGGCGTCGACGACCTCCCAGATGTCGATGCCCATCCGGTCGCAGAGCTGGGCGAGCTCGTTGACGAGCGCGATGTTGACGGAACGGAAGATGTTCTCGAGCAACTTGGTCAGCTCCGCTGCCTCCGGCGTCGAGACGCGGTGGACCGTGTCGAGGGCGCTGGCGTAGAGAGCGACAGCAGCCTCGGTCGATGCATCGTTGATGCCGCCGACCACCTTGGGCACCGTCTTCGTCGTGTGGTCGACCCGGCCGGGATCCACCCGCTCCGGTGAGAAGGCGAGATGGAAGTCGACCCCGGCGGTGAGGCCGGAGCCGCGCTCGAGGATCGGCAGCAGCTCGTCGCGCGTCGTGCCCGGGTACGTCGTCGACTCGAGGACGACCAGGTGCCCGGCGCGCAGGCGTGCCGCGATCTGCTCGGCAGCGGCGCGCACGATCGAGAGGTCGGGCTCGCGCTGCTTCGAGAGCGGTGTCGGCAGCGCGATCAGGATCGCATCGGCGTCGGCGAGCTCGTCGTAGTCAGTCGTCGCGCGGAGGCCGCGCTTCTCGACGAGCTCCTTCAGTTTCTCGCTCGGGACGTCCTCGATATGGCTCTCGCCGCGGTTGAGCTCGTCGACGAGTTCCCCATTGGTGTCGACGAGCAGCACCGAGCGTCCAGCGTCGGCGAAGACCCTGGCGAGAGGCACGCCGACGTAGCCGGCGCCGACAATTGCGACGTCACGATGCACAGCGGGCCATCGTAGCGCCGAGCACGGTCGCGATCCGCTCGGAAGCGTGTCCGTCGCCGTACAGCGGCGGCCGTTCGTCCGGCATCCGAGCTGCCGCGACGGCGGCTGCGATCCGGTCGGGATCGTCGTCGACGAGGACGTTCGCCCCCGCAAGCACGGTGTCGACCCATTCCGTCGAGGGGCGCATGGTCACGCACGGCACCCCGTACCAGTAGGCCTCCTTCTGGAGTCCGCCGGAGTCCGTCGCGATCACCGCAGCCTGGGAGGCGAGGGCGGCGAAGTCGAGATAGCCGAGCGGACCGGTGATCGTGACGGACGGGCGCAGCTCGATCGCCTCGGCGGCGATCACGGCGCGCGCGCGCGGGTGAGCAGGGAGCACGACAGGGAGCGGCGAACGTCCGAGGCCCTCGAGGATCCGGCGCATGCGCTCTGGCCTCACGTTGGCCTCGCGGTGCACCGTCGCGACGACGTAGGCACCGGGCTCGAGACCGAGCCGGTCGAGGACGGTGGAGCGTTCCCTCGCGATCGGGGCGAAACGGGTGGAGACGTCGGCCATGACGTCACCGACGACGTGGATCTCGCCCGCCACCTGTTCGGTGCGAAGGACGAGGGCCGAGCGCTCGTCGGGCGCGAAGAGGTGTGACGAGATCTCGTCGACCTCGATCCGGTTCCGCTCCTCGGGCATCGTCAGGTCGCCGCTCCGAAGCCCCGCCTCGACATGGGCCACCGGCAGCCCCGTGCCCGCCCGCGCCCCTGCCAACGTCGAATTCGTGTCCCCGAAGACGAGCACGGCGTCGGGGGTTGCGGCGGCGATCGTCGTCCGAAGTGCGGCCTCCAGCGTCGAGACGTCGGCCGTGCGCAGGTCGAGCGTGACCGCAGGCGCCTCGAGCGCGAGCTCCTCGAAGAAGACGGCCGAGAGGTCGGGATCCCAGTGCTGGCCCGTGTGGACGACGATCTCGTCGATTCCGGCGGCGCGCAGCGCGGCCGACAACGGCGCGGACTTGATGAACTGCGGTCGGTTGCCGACGACGGTCAGGAGCTTCATCGCCGTCGGCTCGCAGCGCTTCTTGGTGCCGGTGCCCATCCGGTGAGCGTAGCCCTCGGCGATCTCGGACCCGATCTCGGTGAGGATCTCGACGAAGGCACGGGCAGCCGGCGTCGGCGTCCGGTCGACGTGCCACGCGACCGTGATCACCCGGGGTGGAACGTCCGCCACTTCGAGAACGACGATGTCCGAGTGCTCCGAAACGCCGAGCAGAGGTACGACCGCGTGGCCGATGCCCGCGCCGACGAGGCCCTGCAGGATCCCGCCTTCGTCGGTGCGGAAGACGATCTCCGGCTCGAGTCCGCGCGAGCGCAGGTAGGCCTCGGCGCCCTCGGTCGCCCGCCGGTAGCCGATCAGCGGCAGCCCGGCGAGCTCCCGGGGTCGGATCGGCCGCCGCTCGACGTGCACCAACTCGGAGTCCGCGGGAGCGAGGAGGACGTAGGGGTCGGTGAGGACATGGGCCTGCTCGAACATGGCATCGTCGTTCGCGAGCACGAATGCGAGGTCGAGGTCGCCGCCTTCCAGCAGCGCCAGCATCTCTTCGTCGTAGTCGGCTTCGACGAGCTGAACCTCGACGCCGGGCCACCGGTCGACGTAGCGCCGCATCGCACCCGGCAGTAGGCGCACTCCCGCGCTCTGGAACGTGCCGACACGGAGGGTCCCGGCCTCCCCCTCGGCGAGTGCGCGCAGGTCGGCCTCTGCGGCGCGCATGGCGGCCGACGCGCGGCGCGCGTGGCGGAGCAGGCGTCTGCCCGCGTCGGTCGGCGTCACTGCGCGCCTGCCTCCCGGGCGCTCGAGGAGCCGGAGGCCGGCCGCCCGTTCGAGCGTCGCGATCTGCTGGCTGATCGCCGACTGCGAATAGCCGAGGGCGGCACCGGCGCGGCCGAACGACCCCGTCTCGACGACGGCCTCGAGTGCCGCGAGGTGGCGGATCTCAACTCCTGCCAATCGATGATGGTTTGTGATCACAATGCTTAGATATTCGCATTTTACGAATCGGTCGGCTATGACGATGCTGAAGGCGTGAAACGTTTCGACCTCGAACTGCGCGTCCTCCTCGTTTTCGCGTTCGCGAACGGGGTCGCAGAATCGGCGATCGTGCCGCTGCTGCCCGCGGTCCGGTCGGGGCTCGGGCTCTCGACACTCGAGACGGGGCTGCTGCTCTCGACGGCGACACTCACCATGTTGATCGCGACGATGCCGATCGGCCTCGTTGCGAACCGGATCGGGACGAGGAAGCTGATGCTGCTCGCAGCGTTCCTCATCCCGGTAGGGCTCATCGGGCAGGCCCTGGCGGGCGGCCTCGGCGTACTCCTCCTCGCGCGGATCGTGTCGGGCGTGGCCTTCGGCATCCTCTGGGTGGTCGGGCCAGCCCGCGCGGCGGCACGGGGCCGGGGCGCCGCCGGCACGGGGCCGCTCCTTGCGGCGACCGGAGCGGGATGGCTCGTCGGTCCCATCCTCGCCGGCGGCGTGGCGCAGGCCTTCGGCTGGCGGGCCGCGCTCGCGGTGCTCGCGGTCACGACCGTGCCGCTGTTCTTCGTCGTCCTCCGCTACGCGGTGGACGAGACGACCGGCGAGACGCTCGACCGCCGGCTGCTGCGGGCCACGATCGGGGCAGTCCGCCGGAGCAGGACGCTCGTGGGCGCGACGCTTGCGAGCGGCCTTCTCGGGGTCGTGACCGGCGCGTCCGGCCTCCTCGTTCCCCTGGCGCTCGCCGCCAACGGGGTGTCGTCGGGCGGGATCGGTCTCGTCTTCGGGATCTCGGGTGTCGTGTGGATCGCGTCCTCGACGGTCGTCGGCCGGCTCGACGCCTCCGCCGTCCACCTCAAGGCCGTCGGCTTGTCGGCCGCGGTTCTCGCCTGCGCCTGGATCATCCCGGCCGTGCACCTCTCGACCCTGGCGATCGTCGCCTTCTTGATCCTTTCGGCCGGCTGCCGTCCCGCGATCGCGGCGATCGCGTATGCGGTCGTCGCGCGTGAGAGTGCCGCCGCCTCCGTCCCGGCGGTGATCGGCGTGATGAACCTCGCCTGGGCGGTGATGGCACTCCTGACGCCTCTCGTCGCCGGGCTCGCCGCGGGCAACGCCGAGGTGCGCGTCGCGTTCGCTCTCACCGGCGCCGTCGCGCTGATGGTCGCGCTCGTCGTCCTCGCGCCCCGGCCGCGCGTCAGGATCGAAGCACTCCCATCGTGATCGACGCCACGGTCCTGCCCGACGGGTCGCGCGCGACGCGCGTCAGCGACCTGCTGCCCCCGTTGCGGTAGATCGCGTCGTCCGCGTTGCGCGTCTGCGGCGCGCCGCGGCGGCTGTACGGCGTCTTCTTGGACACCGCCGTGACGGCCGACTCCGGGAAATACAGCTGGCCCGTGTGGACGACCGCGCCGCCGAGGTGCACCGTGACGTGGATGTGGGTCGCACGACCCGGGTACCAACCGGGGAAGATCGTCACGAACGTGGCGACGCCCTTCTTTCCCGTCTTCTGGATCCCACGAAGGAACGTGCCGGTATTGCCGTCGACGCCCGAGTAGACACCACCGGCGTCGCAATGCCAGATGTCGACGGCGGCGCCCTTGATCGGCTTGCACGTGGAGGCGTCGACGACGGTCGTGCGCAGGAGGAGCAGCTGTCCCGGTCTGCCGGCCCGGATGTCGCGACGAATTTTTTCGAGATCGAGGTAGAACGGTCCTTCGCTCTGCTCGGGGGTGAGGACGCAGCGAACGAGCCCCGACGCGACCGCGGCCGGACCACCGCCGGCGCCCGCGGCGGGTTCGGAGCGCGCGCTCGTGAGACCCGCAGCGCCGAGCGACGCGGCGACGAGGCCGCCGGCACGGGCGATCGTGCGTCGGCGTGTGAGGCGTTCGCCGCCATTCGTGGGCGGATCCGGCGTGGTTGTCATGGCGCCACGATACGCCGCGCCGCTGAGAGGCCGCTGTGAACGCGGTGCGCCTCGGTCGCGTGCTCCAGCGGCCGCGGGTGGCTACACTTCCGCTCCGCTCGGGCCGTTAGCTCAGTTGGTAGAGCAGGGGACTCTTAATCCCAAGGTCGAAGGTTCGAATCCTTCACGGCCCATCCAAGCACCACTCGATTGAACGTCGGCGCGGCCGCACCTACAGCCTCGTTGACAGCCTGGGGCGCCATCGGGAAGACGTTCCTCCGGTGTACCGGGCGTAGTTCCACCACGCCGGGCAGCCCCCGGCCGCGCGCGTCCACTTTTGGTAACCCCTTCTGGCGGCGGCGACCAAACGGCGCAGGATGGGCGATTGCTCCGCGGCCGACGCCAACTGGACGCAGGGTCGTGACTCCAGGAAACCCCCCCTGTGGGGGACAGCATCCGGGCTGGCGCACCCGACAGATGAGGGTGATTGTCACAAATGACGCCCGCAGACGACCCCACTCAGTCGACGGCGCGCTGGGCACCGAGGCCGATGCAGGCGCGTCTGATCCGCTTCTTTGTGGTGTCGCCCCGATCGCCGCCTCGATCGGCTTCGTCGCGCTGTTCAGCAAGGTCGTTCGTGCCCCGCTGGCGTCGTTCTGGCTCTACCTCACGTGGTGGGCGGTCCTCACAGGCGCGGCAACGCTCGTTCTCATCGCAGTCGACCGTGTGGCGCGCCGGCTCTTGCCGCTTGCGTTCCTGTTCAAGCTCTCGCTCGTCTTCCCGGACGCCGCCCCCTCTCGGTTCCGCACCGCCATGAGCTCCCGCAGCGTGACCACGCTCGAGGAGCGCATCGCCGCGGTGAAGGCCGGCCACACCGGAGCCACACCGGTCGAGGCCGCCCAGGAGCTTCTGGCGCTCGTGGCGGCGCTCGATACGCACGATTCGCTCACGCGAGGGCACTCCGAGCGCGTTCGCGCTTACGCGCAGATGATCGCGGAAGAGTTGCATCTCGGCCGCAGGGATCTGGAGCTCCTCAACTGGGCGGCGCTCCTGCACGACGTCGGAAAGCTCGACGTGCCCACCGAGATTCTCACGAAGAAGGGGAAGCCGACCGACGACGAGTGGGCGATCCTCAGGCGCCATCCCGAGTTCGGCGGCACGATCGTCGCATCACTCAGCTCCTGGCTCGGAGACTGGCTCGATGCGGTCACGCAGCATCACGAGCGGTGGGACGGCAAGGGCTATCCGCAGGGCACCTCCGGTGAGCAGATCTCGCTCGCGGGCCGCATCGTCTCGGTGGCCGACGTCTTCGACGTGATCACTTCTGCGCGGTCGTACAAAGATCCGTCCGACGCTGTCGCAGGGCGCGAGGAGATCGCGCGCTGCGCTGGCTACGCAGTTCGACCCGAGGGTCGTTCGAGCGTTCCTCGGCATCTCGCTGGGCAAGCTTCGCCTCGCAATGGGCCCGCTGTCGTGGCTCTCGCACGCTCCGTTCCTCGGGCGGCTTCCGATGACTCCAGCCATTGGCGCCGTGTCCGGGGCGCTCGCAGCTGTCACCGCGGCGCTCGCGACCGGCGTCGTCGCCCCGCCGTCGGCGGAGCCTGCCCTCGCTGCCGCCAGCCCCCCTGGTCTCGCACGCGCGATTGCTCCGGCGGGCGACGAGGACGTCGCCGTCGTGCCACGCAAGCCCGGGGTCGACGTGGCGCGCGGTCTCGGCGGGACGGCCCGAGCCATCGGGGCGGTTCTCGTGTCGCCGCGCGAAGACGGGGCAGTGCCCGACGCGAATCGCGCACCGATTGCGGTCGACGACGAGGTGCGGGTCGGCGCAGCCGACTCCATCGGGCGCGTGACCGACGTCGGTCAGCGGAAGTCGCCGCCGCCGACTTCAGCCCCTCCGGGCGTCGGGACGGGTGGTACGTTGCCAGCATCGCCTGCGCCGGAGGCGTCGCCTCCACTGCCAGCCGCGCCTCCGCCGCCGGTTCCGAACAGCGCCCCCTTGTTCACAAGTGGGCCAGACCAGGACGCGTTCGAGGACGCCGGGCCGCAGACGCTCGTCGGCTGGGCGACGGCGAATCAGCCCCGGCCCGGCCGCGGACGCCGGGCAGACGGTGACGTTCTCGGTCTCGAATTCCACCAACGCGCTCTTCACGGCGGGCGGCCAGCCGGCGTCGCGCCGGACGGCACGCTCACGTTCACGCCCGCCCCGGATGCGAACGGCAGCGCTGTGGTCACCGTTCGGCCGTCGACAACGGCGGCACGGCGAACGGCGGCGCCGACACGAGCGCTCCCGCAGACGTTCACGATCACCGTCACGGCGGTCAACGACGCGCCGTTCCTTCACGGCGGGCGCAGACCAGACCGTTCGTGCGAGGACTCCGGGCCGCAGTCTGTCCGCTGCTGGGCGACCGGCAACGGCGCCGGCCCGGCCGACGAGTCGAGCCAGAACGTCACGTTCACGGTCATGAATTCCGCCAACACGCTCTTCACCGTCGGCGGCCAGCCGGCTGTCGCTCCGGATGGCCGCTCACGTTCACGACGGCGCCGAACGCGTTCGGTTCGGCGACGGTCAGCGTGCACGCCGTCGACGACGGCGGCACGGCGAACGGCGGCGTCGACACGAGCGCGGCGCAGACGTTCACGATCCAGGTCTCCGGCGTACCCGACCCGCCGGTCGCAGTCGACGACGGCGTCTCCGTGAACGAGGACGACACCGCGGGAGTCACGTTCGACGTCCTCGCGAACGACAGCGATCCGGACGGCGACACCGTGACGCTCGACTCGTTCGACGGCTCGTCGATCGCGAACGGCACGCTGACAACGAACGGAGGCGGCAGCTTCACGTACCTCCCCGACCCGGCGTTCTTCGGCTCCGAGACGTTCACCTACACCGTCGTCGACGGTAACGGCGGCACGGCGTCGGCAGGCGTGACGATCACCGTCGTCGCCCAGCCGGACGATCCGGTTGCCGGCGCAGACGCTTACACCACCGCACAGTCGACCGACCTCACGGTCTCGGCGCCAGGGGTGCTCGTGAACGACTACGACGAGGACGGGGATGGACTCACGGTCGTCACGTCGGTCGTTGTTGGCCCCACAAACGGGCTCGCGCTCCTTCAGTCGGACGGTTCGTTCGTCTACACGCCGGATCCGCTCTTCGTGGGCACGGACACCTTCACCTATCGCATCGGCGACGGCACGGGGCGCACGAGCGACGGCCTCGTCACGATCACGGTCGACTCGACGGTCAGTTCTGCCACGCTCTACCTCCAGCCGACGGGTCCCTCGGCGAACGTCTGGGACATTTCAGCTGCAGCGCCGCCGGCCGCTACGCCCGTGCCCGATCACGACGGCGACGGCGACCAAGGACTGACGATCAAAGCGAGCAACGGGTGGGAGAGCGAGCCGGACCGGGGAAGTACCAGATCTGGCGCTATGTGGTGGGCGCGCCGCTGCAGCTCAACGGCCCCGTCAGGCTCCAGCTCTGGAGCACGTCAGAGCACTTCAAGACCGACAAGGACGGCCACGCCTATCTCTATCTGTACGACTGCGCCGCCGGCGGGACAGCCTGCGTCAAGATTGCGGAGACGGACGTGCATGTCGTCGACTGGAACGGCTCGACAGCAGACTGGGTCTACCACGAGCTCACGATCGGATCGGTGAACCGCGCGATCGCCGCGGGTCGCGAACTCCGCATCCGCCTGCTCATGCAGCACGAGGATTTCTGGGTCGCGTTGACCGCTGCCTACCCGAGCGCTCTGCGGATCACGACCGGCTGACCGACGGCCGATCCTCCCGCGCCGAGCGCCCGGATCCGAAGCGGGGCGCGCGATCGTGGGATAATCGCCGGACGCCCCTGTCGACGACACGGGCGGAGAGGAGTGGATGATGGCGACCTACATGTTGCTGTACAACGGCCCCGCGACCCCCGCGGCGGAGATGGACACCGACCAGGTGGCGAGCGTGATGGGTGCGTGGCGCACCTGGATGGAGAATTGCGGCGCCGCCTTGACCGATATGGGTGCACCCACCGCGAACGGCGTCGCAGTCGTGGACGACGGGACGGTCGGGAAGGCGACCCAGATCAACGGCTACTCGTTTGTGGAGGCGGACAGCCTGGACGCGGCGAAGGCGCTCGTGCAGGGCCACCCGTTTCTCAGCGAAGGCTCCGGCCGGTTCTCGGTCGAGGTCCACGAGGTGCAGCCGCTCCCGAGCATGTAGCTCTGCCTCGTCACGTTCGTCGATCACGACAGGAGTACAATCATCGTGACATTCGACGCAAAGGAGGAGCGATGTACGGACGCCTGATCGAGGTCGAAGGCGTAGACCCTTCGAAGCGCGAGGAGGTCCTCGGGATCATGCGGGAGCGAATCGTTCCCGCCCTGAAGGAAACCGCCGGATTCGCGGGCTTCATCTCGCTCGTCGACGAGGAGAGCCGCCGCACGCGCTCTGTCGTCCTCTGGGAGACGAGGGAGAGCGCAGAGGAGGCGGAACGCGAATTCGGGCCGAAGCGGGAGGAGATCGTTCGAGGAATGGGCGGCACGGTCCGTTCGGTCGACCTCTACGAGGCACCGATCGTCGAGATCCCCGTCGGATCGCGCGCGTAGCCACGGCGGCAGGGCACGCAACGCGAGGTCAGTGGCGGAGCTGCGAAATACGACCTGACCCGGCGGGGGAACGCCCCGTCGGGTAGGTCCACCTGTTCGCTCTGCAGCGCCGTTCCGGATCCCGAGAGGCCGTCACTTCACGATCCGCGCATCAGGTCGGAACGCGGCGACCGCGAACCAGAACGGCTCGTGAAACGGGACCGGCCGGCCGTCCTCCAGCACGCAGCGATGAGAAGGATCGCGACAGCCCGAGGAAGGTCTTGACTATTCGGCTAGTGGCAGTTCCCTGTCCCGGAGTCCGTGAAGCTTCCCGAGCCCGGATCGTTGACGAACTGCCAGTCGTACGAGGTCGGATGGAGCGTCAGCTTCAGCACACCGTAGGTCGTCGCGTCGCGGACGACCTGGCCACGAAGCGGCGGCACGCTGCCGAACCCGTAGTGGTTCTTGCCGCCGGTGCCCACGACCCACGAGCGGATCCCGGTCGGGTCGAGATTGGGTGACTGGTGGTTCGGCGTCCCGGTCGTCGTCGAACCCACCGCCGCCGCCTCCTGCGGCGTGAAACCGGCCGGCTCGAACCGCTCGTAGTCGTGGTTGTGCCCAGCCAGGACGATGTCGGCCTTGGCCGCGACGAGATGGTTCCAGATCGTCGCCATCTGCTGCGCGTCACCGTGCTGACCCGAGGAGAAACGCGGCTCGTGCCAGTAGGCGAGCGTGCAGAAGTTCGAGTGACTGGCCAGATCCCTCCGCAACCACGTCTCCTGGGGGCTGCCCGGGCCGCACCCACCCACAGCCGACGCACCCGACCCGTAGCTGCACTCCGAATTCAGCGCGATCAAATGCCAGCTACCGATGTCGTAGCTGTACCAGCCGCCCGGCTGGGCTCCTGCGGCGGCCCCGAAGTAGCGGAAGTAGGCGCTCGCATCGTTGGTGCCACACCCCCGCCCGTACTCGTGGTTCCCAAGCGCCGGACGCGTAATGCGCTTCAGGCGCCCCCAGCTGGGCGCATAGGACTCGAGGAAGGCACTCTCGACTCCGCACTCGTACTGGATGTCGCCGAGCGGCAGGACGGCGCTCAAGCCGCTGTTGAGCAGCAGGTCGCTCGTCCATTTCTGCCGACAGGATCCACGTGAGCCGAGGCCCCCTCGGAAGCCCGAGCTGGTCGGATCGCACGCAATGTCGCCCGCTGCCGCCACGATCGGGTCGGTTGGGCCCGTCACCACGGTGCTCGCCGGGGAGAGCAGGGTTCGCCTTGGCGCGGGCTTCGAAATCGTCACCTGCACGCGCAGCGTCGCACCGAGATCCGCCTTGCGCACGCGGTAGCGTTGTCGTCGAGCGAAGGCGAGGGGCTCGCACGTGGTTCCCGTCCAGTCACATGCCATCCACTGGAAAGCGAGTTTCCGCGGGGTCTTCGGCTTTGGCCCTTTCACGGCGCCGACGAGCAGCTCGCCGACCCGCATCGAACCCAGGATGCGAGCGCGGATGGCCTGCTGGTGGGTCGGGAAGACTCCGAGCTCGCCCCGGCCGGGGAGACTGTTCCGCCCGGGGCTCTGATCGACCGCGAACGCTGCGCCTACGAGGGCGAGCAGCGGGGCGACGAAACCGGCGACCAGCAGGTGTTTCATGAGGCGCCGCTCCGCCCGTGAGCCCGGGCCCCGCCCCGCGACCTGGGCTGTCCGGGATGTATCCTGCCTCCCAGCCCATGGCCCGAATGACCTTGTCGATAGCCCTCGTTCTCGTGCCGGTCGTGTGGCTGGGCCAACCGAGCGTCACGGGTGCGACCGCGCCACGTTCGCTCGAGTCTGGCCTGAACCCGGCGGCTTCGCCGGCAAGGGGCACGCCCCCAGCTCCCTTGTACTTCTACGCCGATTCCCGCATCCGGTTCGGGTATCCGAAAAGCTGGCACGTGTCACATCATGCCGGTTCGTCGCGGTGGACGATCACCTTGACGCCGCCGTCGACCAAGGCTCGTGCGGTTCGTATCACCTTCATTGCAGGCGGGTCAGGAACGCCACCGCCCGACGTGGTGACGCAACGGCTTCGCGCGGGGATTCATTCCCGCGCAGATTCCCGGCTGACCGGGTACACCCGCAAGTTTCGCCTCTCCACTGACGTGCCCGCGTACCGGATCGAGGCCCTGAGAGGTCGTGGTGCGGGTCGGAAACGCCTGACGTATATCGTGTTCCTGGATGATTCGAGCCGCGTCGGCATCATCGAGTTGACGACTCCGGTGTTGAACAGGAACCGCGCCACGATCCTCCGCCGCATTGTCGATTCCGTCACCCTCCCGCACGGCGACTAGCGAGCACCACGTCCCAGCCCGGCGAGCACGCCTCACGGGGTCGGCAGAAACTCCGTCATCGGGGCGGCCCCACAACTGTTTGCCAGACACGGCAGCCCAAAGATGTCCTGGATCGTCCGCAGCAACGAGTAGTGGTCATAAGGTGACAATGAAGCGAATCCGGACAGTCCCTCACGCGCCACCACCGTGAAGATGTGATTGCCGGCGGTGGTGGAGCCCTCATCGAACGAGACGACCAGGAGCGTGTGAGCCCAGTCGCTGCTGTTGAACACTTGGGGCAAGAAGGCCTGTAGGAATGCGTCCCCGGTCGCGAGAGAACAGTCGTGCATGTTGTTGCAGTTGTTGGGAACGACGAACGCGAAGTTCACGAGAGGGTCGAAAGAGGCGAGAGGCTGGATCTTTGCGCACTCGTTCGCATCAAGAGAAACAGAGGTGAAGCTCATTGCCGGGTTGTGCCTTCGTACGTATCCGTGGATCGTGCCGGGCTCACCCCATCCGTCGATGCCACCGGTATACGAGGAGCCGGTATTGCAGCCGGTAGCGGGGTAATTCTGGGCATAGGTGCGCCAGGACAGCCCTGCCGCCGTCATCTGACTCGAGATGCTCTCGCCGGGAAGGTCGACCGTGGTGTTCGTCGTCACACCGTGCATTGAGCCTGACCACAGCGCCAGATAGTTCGGCTGTGAGGGATTCGTGATGGCATAGAACTGATCAGCCCGGCCGTACGTCGTTGACAGGCCGTAGAGGTACGGCATCGAGGTTGGCGTCACCTCTGCCCACTCCGCGTTCTCCATCCACACGACGATGACATGGCTGATCTCGTTGCTGACCGCGCCGGTGGTGAAGTTCCAGGTCGTGGTGTCGGTGATACCCGGCGAACGGGTTGCCGGCCGTGTCGGTGAACGCGGTGGAGGCGATCGTGACGTAATGGGCCGTGTCGCTCCCGAAATTGTTGGTCGGGTCGATCGTGACTTGCGCGCCGGCCACGGTGACCTTGGCGCTCGTGACGTCGATCGTCTCGACGATTGTGTCGCCGACGCTCTCCTTGATTGCGATGGCGCCCGTCCCCTTGGCGACCGGCTCGTCGAAGGTGACGACGAGGCTTCTGGCGGCCGTGACACCCGTCGCGTCATCGGCCGGGCTCAGCGTCCGGAGCGCCGGCGGCGTGTTGTCGGGCGTGGTTGTGACGACCACCAGTTCGGGCGGGCGGGTGTTGTGTCGGCTTTGCATCCTGAGCGCGGTGGTGCTGGGGGTGGTGAGCGCGATGCTGATCAGGCCGTTACCGCTGACCAGCGGCGTCACATCGACCGTCGTCCAGGTGCCGGCGGCAACCGGGCCCGAGGAGCCGGTCTTCGTCGCCGCCAGCCCGGGCTTGTTGTTGAAGGTGATGCCGCTCTCGACCCAGGTCGTGTCGGCGACCCCGAACACGTCGTAGCCAACGCCCTGAGCGGTGTCGGCCCATACCCGCAGCGTTGCTCTCGTCACCGTGCCCGTCAGCCCCGAGGGGTTGAACCGCAGATAGGTGCGCACCGTCGGCGAGCCGTCCACCCGTAGCGCTGTGTTGGTGCCGTAGTTACTCGCCGCCGCAGACGAATCGACGTAGGAATCGGCAACCGGCAGGAACGGTGTGACGATGCTCCCGCCGGTAGTGAAGTTCCAGCTGCTGGCGTCGCTGATGCCGGCGAAGGGGTCACCGCTCGTGTCGGTGATAGCGGTCGCCGCGATCGTGACGTGGTAGCCGGTGCCGCTGCCGAGGTCGGCGGTCGGGTCGATCGTGACCTGCGTGCGCCGGCGCCCACGGTGACCCGGGCGCTGGTCGCGACCTCGAAGCTCTCCACGAGCCCGTCACCGACGCTCTCCCTGATCGCGATCGCGCCCGTCCCCTTCGCGACCGCCTCGCTGAAGGTGACGACCAGGTTACTGGCGGCCCTGACACCCGGTCGCGTCATCGGCGGGGCTCAACGCCACCACCGTCGGCGCCGCCGTGTCAGCGGTGGTGAAGTTCCAGCTGCTGGCGTCGCTGATGCCGGCGAAGGGGTTGCCGCTCGTGTCGGTGATCGCGGTCGCGGCGATCTCCACGTGGTAGCCGCTGCCGCTGCCGAGGTCGCTGGTCGGGTCGATCGTGACCGCGGCGCCGGCGCCCAGGGTGACCCGGGCGCTGGTCGCGACGTCGAAGCTCTCCACGAGCCCGTCACCGACGCTCTCTTGATCACGATCGCGCCCGTCCCCTTCGCGACCGCCTCGCTGAAGGTGACGACGAGGTTGCTGGCAACCATGACTCCGGTCGCGTCATCGGCGGGGCTCAGCGACGCCACCGTCGGCGCCGCCGTGTCAGCGGTGGTGAAGTTCCAGCTGCTGGCGTCGCTGATGCCGGCGAAGGGGTCACCGCTCGTGTCGGTGAAAGCGGTCGCGGCGATCTCGACGTGGTAGCCGCTGCCGCTGCGAGGTCGGCGGTCGGGTCGATCGTGACCTGCGTGTTGCCGGCGCCCAGGGTGACCCGGGCGCTGGTCGCGACCTCGAAGCTCTCCACGAGCCCGTCACCGACGCTCTCCCTGATCACGATCGCGCCCGTCCCCTTCGCGACCGCCTCGCTGAAGGTGACGACCAGGTTACTGGCGGCCCCGACACCCGTCGCGTCATCGGCGGGGCTCAACGCCACCACCGTCGGCGCCGCCGTGTCAGCGGTGGTGAAGTTCCAGCTGCTGGCGTCGCTGATGCCGGCGAAGGGGTTGCCGCTCGTGTCGGTGATCGCGGTCGCGGCGATCTCCACGTGGTAGCCGCTGCCGCTGCCGAGGTCGCTGGTCGGGTCGATCGTGACCTGTGTGTTGCCGGCGCCCAGGGTGACCCGGGCGCTGGTCGCGACGTCGAAGCTCTCCACGAGCCCGTCGCTCTGCTTGATCACGATCGCGCCGGTGCCCAACTGCACCGCTTCGTCGAAGGTGACGACGAGGCTGCTGGCAACCATGACTCCGGTCGCGTCATCGGCGGGGCTCAGCGACGCCACCGTCGGCGCGACCGTGTCAGCGGTTGTCGTTGTGACGACGAGTTCGGGCGGGCGGGTGTTGTGTCGGCTTTGCATCCTGAGCGCGGTGGTGCTGGGGGTGGTGAGCGCGATGCTGATCAGGCCGTTACCGCTGACCAGCGGCGTCACATCGACCGTCGTCCAGGTGCCGGCGGCAACCGGGCCCGAGGAGCCGGTCTTCGTCGCCGCCAGCCCGGGCTTGTTGTTGAAGGTGATGCCGCTCTCGACCCAGGTCGTGTCGGCGACCCCGAACACGTCGTAGCCAACGCCCTGAGCGGTGTCGGCCCATACCCGCAGCGTTGCTCTCGTCACCGTGCCCGTCAGCCCCGAGGGGTTGAACCGCAGATAGGTGCGCACCGTCGGCGAGCCGTCCACCCGTAGCGCTGTGTTGGTGCCGTAGTTACTCGCCGCCGCAGACGAATCGACGTAGGAATCGGCAACCGGCTGAAACGCCGTGATGGAAGCGGCGTTCCCGAGTTGCGTCGTGCCGAGCACCGCGACCACGAGCGCCGTCACCGAAATGACGATCGGGAGTAGATGGCGCACGAAGTCAACCGCCAACCTTTGCCGCATCGCTGCACGCTATCCAGGTTTCGGCTGATCCAAGCCAGTTCCAGGCCAGTTGAAGTCACGAATACCGCACGTTGCGACATTCCTCGAGCCGCCACGCCAGGTGGCTCGCGCTCGTGACGGATCGGCCGGCCGCGGGTCGGCGCCGGCGACTCTCCGGCCACCTCGGGGCCGCGCGGCTCCTCGCTAGTGGCAGTTCCCTGTCCCGGAGTCCGTGAAGCTTCCCGAGCCCGGGTCGTTGACGAACTGCCAGTCGTACGAGGTCGGATGGAGCGTCAGCTTCAGGACACCGTAGGTCGTCGCGTCGCGGACGACCTGGCCACGAAGCGGCGGCACGCCGCCGAACCCGTAGTGGTTCTTGCCGCCGGTGCCGACGACCCACGAGCGGATCCCCGTCGGGTCGAGATTGGGTGACTGGTGGTTCGGCGTCCCGGTCGTCGTCGAACCCACCGCCGCCGCCTCCTGCGGCCGCTACTCCGGGCAGAGCACGACACCTTGCAATCTGTCCCGACGTGCCTACAAATGAGAAGACGGGCGGGAGTCCGCGAGTCCCTGGGGGGTTCGCGCCATGGGCGAGTTGAGCCGCTCCCGCCCGCGAACATCCCTCGCGTCAGAACGGCCGCGGTGTTCCCGGCCCCGAACTCCTGCTGCGAGCACTTTCGGCAGAATCGGCGCGACTCGTGGATCGGTCGGCCGGTCTGGCGGAAAGTGCCCAAAGGGATGCGCTCTGAGGGTGGCGGGCCTAGCTAGCACTCGCACTCTCAGGGGAGAGGAAGTGCGAGGCCACTGGCGCTAGGCCCACCAGGTTGCGGGCCGGCCCGACGAGGTCCCCCGACGAACCTGCCCCATTGGGCCACCACCCACGAGGCGAGCCTACCCCACGCGATCGCCGGGCGCAAAACGCCCGCTGCAGCACTCCGGGTAGAACGCGAGCCGGCCGTCCTGTCTGCCTGGAGCGCCAGAGCTCGCACTCGCGTCCGGTGACCCGCGAGCGGATCCCGTTCGGGTCGAGATTGGGACTGGATGATCTGGCGTGCCGTGCCCGAATCGGGGCAGCCTGTCACGTGATGGTCGTGAAGTTCCAGGTGCTGCTGTTCGCGATGCCGGCGAAGGCGTTACCGGCCGTGTCGGTGAAAGCGGTCGCCGCGATCGTGACGTAGTAGCCGGTCAAGCTTCCGAGGTCGGCGGCCGGGTCGATCGTGACCTGCGCGCCGGCGACGGTGACCTGGCCGCTTGTGACGTCGATCGTCTCCACGATTGCGTCGCCGACGCTCTCCCTGATCACGATGTCGCCCGTGCCGACCGCGACGTCCTCGTCGAAGGTGACAACCAGGTTGCTGTCGGGCGCGACGTCGATGTCGCCGTTGGCCGGAGCGAAGGTTGACACGGTCGGCGCGACCGTGTCAGCAGTGGTGAAGTTCCAGGTGCTGCTGTTCGCGATGCCCGCGAAGGCGTTACCGGCCGTGTCGGTGAAAGCGGTCGCCGCGATCGTGACGTAGTAGCCGGTCAAGCTTCCGAGGTCGGCGGCCGGGTCGATCGTGACCTGCGCGCCGGCGACGGTGACCTGGCCGCTTGTGACGTCGATCGTCTCCACGATTGCGTCGCCGACGCTCTCCCTGATCACGATGTCGCCCGTGCCGACCGCGACGTCCTCGTCGAAGGTGACAACCAGGTTGCTGTCGGGCGCGACGTCGATGTCGCCGTTGGCCGGAGCGAAGGTTGACACGGTCGGCGCGACCGTGTCAGCAGTGGTGAAGTTCCAGGTGCTGCTGTTCGCGATGCCCGCGAAGGCGTTACCGGCCGTGTCGGTGAACGCGGTCGCCGCGATCGTGACGTAGTAGCCGGTCAAGCTTCCGAGGTCGGCGGCCGGGTCGATCGTGACCTGCGCGCCGGCGACGGTGACCTGGCCGCTTGTGACGTCGATCGTCTCCACGATTGCGTCGCCGACGCTCTCCCTGATCACGATGTCGCCCGTGCCGACCGCGACGTCCTCGTCGAAGGTGACAACCAGGTTGCTGTCGGGCGCGACGTCGATGTCGCCGTTGGCCGGAGCGAAGGTCTGACACGGTCGGCGCGACCGTGTCAGCAGTGGTGAAGTTCCAGGTGCTGCTGTTCGCGATGCCCGCGAAGGCGTTACCGGCCGTGTCGGTGAACGCGGTCGCCGCGATCGTGACGTAGTAGCCGGTCAAGCTTCCGAGGTCGGCGGCCGGGTCGATCGTGACCTGCGCGCCGGCGACGGTGACCTGGCCGCTTGTGACGTCGATCGTCTCCACGATTGCGTCGCCGACGCTCTCCCTGATCACGATGTCGCCCGTGCCGACCGCGACGTCCTCGTCGAAGGTGACAACCAGGTTGCTGTCGGGCGCGACGTCGATGTCGTCGTTGGCCGGAGCGAAGGTTGACACGGTCGGCGCGACCGTGTCAGCGGTGGTGAAGTTCCAGCTGCTGCTGTTCGCGATGCCGGCGAAGGCGTTACCGGCCGTGTCGGTGAACGCGGTCGCCGCGATCGTGACGTAGTAGCCGGTCAAGCTTCCGAGGTCGGCGGCCGGGTCGATCGTGACCTGCGCGCCGGCGACGGTGACCTGGCCGCTTGTGACGTCGATCGTCTCCACGATTGCGTCGCCGACGCTCTCCCTGATCACGATGTCGCCCGTGCCGACCGCCACGTCCTCGTCGAAGGTGACAACCAGGTTGCTGTTGGGCGCGACGTCGATGTCGTCGTTGGCCGGAGCGAAGGTCTGACACGGTCGGCGTCGACCGTGTCAGCGGTGGTCGAAGTTCCAGCTGCTGCGTTCGCTGATGCCGGCGTAGCTGTTACCGGCCGTGTCGTCGAACGCGGTCGCCGCGATCTGGACGTCGTAGCCGGTGCCGTTGGCGAGGTCGCTGGCCGGGTCGATCGTGACGACGCGCCGGCGACGACGACCTGGCTGCTGCCGACGGGAATCGTCTCCACGATCGCGCACCGACGCCGTCTTGCTGATCACGATGTCGCCGCTGCCTTGACGACCGCTTCGGTCGAACGTGACAACCAGGTTCGCGTTGATCGGGACACCCGTCGCGTCATCGGCCGGAGCGAAGGTCTGAACGGCCGGGTCGGTCGTGTCGGCGACGGTCACGAAGTTCCAGCTCGTCTCGTTGCTGATGCCGGCGTAGCTGTTACCGGCCGTGTCGTCGAACGCGGTCGCCGCGATCTGGACGTCGTAGCCGGTGCCGTTGGCGAGGTCGCTGGCCGGGTCGATCGTGACGACGGCGCCGGCGACGACGACCTGGCTGCTGCCGACGGGAATCGTCTCGACCGCACCGACCCCCGTCTTGCTGATCACGATGTCGCCGCTGCCCTTGACGACCGCTTCGGTGAACGTGACAACCAGGTTCGCGTTGATCGGGACACCCGTCGCGTCATCGGCCGGAGCGAAGGTCTGAACGGCCGGGTCGGTCGTGTCGGCGACGGTCACGAAGTTCCAGCTCGTCTCGTTGCTGATGCCGGCGTAGCTGTTACCGGCCGTGTCGTCGAACGCGGTCGCCGCGATCTGGACGTCGTAGCCGGTGCCGTTGGCGAGGTCGCTGGCCGGGTCGATCGTGACGACAGCGCCGGCGACGACGACCTGGCTGCTGCCGACGGGAATCGTCTCGACCGCACCGACCCCCGTCTTGCTGATCACGATGTCGCCGCTGCCCTTGACGACCGCTTCGGTGAACGTGACAACCAGGTTCGCGTTGATCGGGACACCCGTCGCGTCATCGGCCGGAGCGAGGGTCTGAACGGCCGGGTCGGTCGTGTCGGCGACGGTCACGAAGTTCCAGCTCGTCTCGTTGCTGATGCCGGCGTAGCTGTTACCGGCCGTGTCGTCGAACGCGGTCGCCGCGATCTGGACGTCGTAGCCGGTGCCGTTGGCGAGGTCGCTGGCCGGGTCGATCGTGACGACAGCGCCGGCGACGACGACCTGGCTGCTGCCGACGGGAATCGTCTCGACCGCACCGACCCCCGTCTTGCTGATCACGATGTCGCCGCTGCCCTTGACGACCGCTTCGGTGAACGTGACAACCAGGTTCGCGTTGATCGGGACACCCGTCGCGTCATCGGCCGGAGCGAAGGTCTGAACGGCCGGGTCGGTCGTGTCGGCGACGGTCACGAAGTTCCAGCTCGTCTCGTTGCTGATGCCGGCGTAGCTGTTACCGGCCGTGTCGTCGAACGCGGTCGCCGCGATCTGGACGTCGTAGCCGGTGCCGTTGGCGAGGTCGCTGGCCGGGTCGATCGTGACGACAGCGCCGGCGACGACGACCTGGCTGCTGCCGACGGGAATCGTCTCGACCGCACCGACCCCCGTCTTGCTGATCACGATGTCGCCGCTGCCCTTGACGACCGCTTCGGTGAACGTGACAACCAGGTTCGCGTTGATCGGGACACCCGTCGCGTCATCGGCCGGAGCGAGGGTCTGAACGGCCGGGTCGGTCGTGTCGGCGACGGTCACGAAGTTCCAGCTCGTCTCGTTGCTGATGCCGGCGTAGCTGTTACCGGCCGTGTCGTCGAACGCGGTCGCCGCGATCTGGACGTCGTAGCCGGTGCCGTTGGCGAGGTCGCTGGCCGGGTCGATCGTGACGACAGCGCCGGCGACGACGACCTGGCTGCTGCCGACGGGAATCGTCTCGACCGCACCGACCCCCGTCTTGCTGATCACGATGTCGCCGCTGCCCTTGACGACCGCTTCGGTGAACGTGACAACCAGGTTCGCGTTGATCGGGACACCCGTCGCGTCATCGGCCGGAGCGAGGGTCTGAACGGCCGGGTCGGTCGTGTCGGCGACGGTCACGAAGTTCCAGCTCGTCTCGTTGCTGATGCCGGCGTAGCTGTTACCGGCCGTGTCGTCGAACGCGGTCGCCGCGATCTGGACGTCGTAGCCGGTGCCGTTGGCGAGGTCGCTGGCCGGGTCGATCGTGACGACAGCGCCGGCGACGACGACCTGGCTGCTGCCGACGGGAATCGTCTCGACCGCACCGACCCCCGTCTTGCTGATCACGATGTCGCCGCTGCCCTTGACGACCGCTTCGGTGAACGTGACAACCAGGTTCGCGTTGATCGGGACACCCGTCGCGTCATCGGCCGGAGCGAGGGTCTGAACGGCCGGGTCGGTCGTGTCGGCGACGGTCACGAAGTTCCAGCTCGTCTCGTTGCTGATGCCGGCGTAGCTGTTACCGGCCGTGTCGTCGAACGCGGTCGCCGCGATCTGGACGTCGTAGCCGGTGCCGTTGGCGAGGTCGCTGGCCGGGTCGATCGTGACGACAGCGCCGGCGACGACGACCTGGCTGCTGCCGACGGGAATCGTCTCGACCGCACCGACCCCCGTCTTGCTGATCACGATGTCGCCGCTGCCCTTGACGACCGCTTCGGTGAACGTGACAACCAGGTTCGCGTTGATCGGGACACCCGTCGCGTCATCGGCGGGGCTCAGCGACGCCACCGTCGGCGCCGCCGTATCTTCGATCTCGTTCGCTGTCACATCGACACTGGCGAGCCCGGCCGAGGAGACCCTGATGGTTGCCGTCCCGCTGCTCGCGTCTGCGTCCGAGGCTGCCGCGAGTGTGACCGTCTGCGGCGTATTCCAGTTAGCACTTGTGAACGTGAGGCTGGCGCCGCCGGTGACCGACAGGTCGGTGTCGCCGGAGACGCGGGCCACCGAGACGGCCCGGTCGCCCGGTGGCTGCACTGCCAGCCTGACCGTGAACGTGTTCGTCGAGCCCTCGTTCACGCCGACCGTCAAAGGGCTCACAACGAGCGCCTGGGGTGGCGTGGCGGTGGTGACGAGGAGTTGGGGCGGGCGGGCGTTTTCCCTGCTTTGCATCCTGAGGGCGGTGGTGCTGGGGGTGGTGAGGGCGATGCTGATCAGGCCGTTGCCGGTGACCAGAGGTGTGACATCGACGCCGGTCAGGGTGGCGGCGGCGACCGGGCCGGAGGAGCCGGTTTTGGTTGCCGCGAGCGGGGGGGCGTTGGCGGAGGTGATGCTGCCGGCGCCGCTCTCGATCCAGGTCGTGTTGGCGACCCCGAAGACGTCGTAGCCGTCGCTGAGGGCGGTGTCGGCCCATACCTGCAGCGTTGCTCCCGTGACCGTGCCCGTCAGCCCCGTGAGGTTGAACCTCAGATAGCTACGCACTGTCGGCGAGGCGTCCACCCGCAGAGCCGTGTTGGTGCCGTAGTTGGTTGACGCCGCTGACGAATCGACGTAGGAGTCAGCGACCGGCAGGAACGTCGCCGACGTGGCTGCTGCTGTGGTTGCGGAGGCGGCCGGGCTCGATTTCGCCGACTCGTTTGGCGTGGCGGCGGCGTCGTAGGCGGACACTGTGTAGGAGTAGGTCGTGTTCGCTGCCAGGCCGGTGTCCTGGTAGCTCGTCCCGCTCGTCACGGTCGCGGTCGGTGTCGTGGCGCCGTTTCGGTAGATGCGGTAGCCGGCCACGAAGCCGCTGTTGTCGGTCGAGGCGTCCCAGCTGAGGTCGATCTGGCTGGAGCCGGCCGCCGTCGCCACCACGTTCGACGGCACAGTCGGAGCCTGCGTGTCGGGGGTTGCGTCGGTTGTTGCCGAGGCGGGCGGACTCGATTTCGCCGACTCGTTCGCGGTGGGGGTGGCGGCGTCGAGCGCGGACACCGTGTAGGAGTAGGTCGTGCTCGCCGTCAGGCCGGTGTCCTGGTAGCTGAGCCCGCTCGTGACGGTCGCGATCGGCGTCGGGTTGTTGTCGCGGTAGATGCGGTAGCCGGCCACGAAGCCGCTGTTGTCGGTCGAGGCCGCCCAGCTGAGGCTGATCTGGCTCGCGCCGGCCGCCGTCGCGACCACACCCGTCGGCACACTCGGCGGCGTCGTGTCCGGTGTGCCGCCGCCGCTTGTCGTAATGATGAGCTCGGGCGGGTGGGTGTTCTCCCTGCTCTGCATCCTGAGGGCGGTGGTGCTGGGGGTGGTGAGGGCGATGCTGACCAGGCCGTTGCCGCTGACCAGCGGCGTCACATCGACGGTCGTCCAGGTGCCGGCGGCGACCGGGCCGGAGGAGCCGGTCTTGGTCGCCGCCAGCGGAGGCGCGTTGGCGGAGGTGATGCTGCCGGCGCCGCTCTCGCTCCAGGTCGTGTTGGCGACCCCGAACACGTCGTAGCCGGTGTGCGCGGTGTCGGCCCACACCCGCAGCGTCGCTCCCGCCACCGTCCCCGTCAGCCCCGAGGGGTTGAACCTCAGATAGGAACGTACTGTCGGCGAGGCGTCTACCCGCAGCGCCGTGTTGGTGCCGTAGTTGCTCGTCGCCGCCGACGAATCGACATACGCGTCGGCGACCGGCAGGAACGTCGCCGACGTGCCTGCTGCTGTGGTTGCCGAGGCGGCCGGGCTCGACTTCGCCGACACGTTCGCGACGGGGACGGCGCCGTCATAGGCCGACACCGTGTAGGAGTAGGTCGTGTTCGCCGCCAGACCGGTGTCCTGGTAGCTGAGCCCGCTCGTCACGGTCGCGATCGGCGTCGTGGCGCCGTCACGGAAGACGCGGTAGCCGGCCACGAAACCGCTGTTGTCGGTCGAGGCGTCCCAGCTGAGGTCGATCTGGCTCGCGCCGGCCGCCGTCGCCACCACGTTCGACGGCACAGTCGGAGCCTCCGTGTCCGGGGCCGCGTCGGTTGTTGCCGAGGCGGCCGGGCTCGACTTGGCCGACTCGTTCGCGACCGGGGAAGCAGCGTCGAACGCGGACACCGTGTAGGAGTAGGTCGTGCTCGCGGGCAGGCCGGTGTCCTGGTAGCTGAGCCCGCTCGTCACGGTCGCGGTCGGCGTCGTGGCGCCGTTTCGGTAGATGCGGTAGCCGGCCACAAAGCCGCTGTTGTCGGTCGAGGCCGCCCAGCTGAGGTTGATCTGGCTCGCGCCGGCCGCCGTCGCGACCACACCCGTCGGCACACTCGGCGCCGTCGTGTCCGGCCCTGCGCCGCCGCTTGTCGTGACGATGAGCTCGGGCGGGTGGGTGTTCTCCCTGCTTTGCATCCTCAGGGC
This sequence comes from uncultured Thermoleophilia bacterium, assembly GCA_963721955.1. Classification (GTDB taxonomy): domain Bacteria; phylum Actinomycetota; class Thermoleophilia; order Gaiellales; family Gaiellaceae; genus Gaiella. The sequence continues at coordinate 959,130 of CAVRKG010000005.1, forward strand.
GGTGCTGCTCGGGGTCGTGAGGGCGAGGCTGACCAGGCCGTTGCCGCCGACCAGCGGCGTCACGTTCACGCTCGTCCAGGCGCCGGCGGCAACCGGGCCCGAGGAGCCGGTCTTGGTCACCGCCAGCGTGGGCGCGTTGCCGGAGGTGATGCTGCCGGCGCCGCTTTCGATCCAGGTCGTGTTGGCGACCCCGAACACGTCGTAGCCGTCGCTGAGGGCGGTGTCGGCCCACACCCGCAGCGTCGCTCCCGTCACCGTCCCCGTCAGCCCCGCCGGATTGAACCTCAGATAGGAACGCACGAAAGTGGGCGAGGCGTCCACCCGCAGCGCCGTGTTGGTGCCGTAGTTGCTCGACGCCAGCCCCGAATCGACGTACGAGTCGGCGACCGGCACGAACGTCGCCGACGTGTTCGCCGTCGTCGTCGCCGAGGCGGGCGGGCTCGACTTCGCCGACTCGTTTGGCGTGGCGGCGGCGTCGAACGCGGACACCGTGTAGGAGTAGAACGTGTTCGCCGCCAGACCTGTGTCCTGGTAGCTGAGCCCGCTCGTCACGGTCGCGATCGGTGTCGTGCCGCCGTTGCGGAACACCCGGTAGCCCGCCACCACACCGTTGTCGGTCGAGGCGTCCCAGCTGAGGTTGATCTGGCTCGCGCCGGCCGCCGTCGCCACCACATTCGACGGCACACTCGGCGCCTCCGTGTCCGGGACCGCTCCGCCGATAGTGGTGACAACGAGTTCCGGCGGATTGGCGCCTTCTCTACTGGACAAGCTGAAATTGGTGGTCGAAGAATTGGTGATCCCGAAGCTCACGGGTCCTTCGCCGGTAACGAGTGAAGTCACGTTGACCGTTGCCCAGGAATTCGCGCCGGCGGCCCCGGACGAACCGGTGGCCGACGCGGCGAGCAGAGGCTTGTTGTTGAACGTAATCCCGCCTGCGCCGCTCTCGATCCAGGTCGTGTTGGCGACGCCGAAGACGTTGTAGCCCTGGGAGCCGGGGCTGTTTGCGTAGATCCGTAGCAGTGCCTCCGAGATGGTGCCGCCGCCCAGGCCACTGACGTTGAATCGCAGATAACTCCGGACGTCTGGGTCAGCGTCGACCGAGAGGGTCGTGGACGTTCCGTAGTTCGTCGATGGAAAGTCGGCTCTCACCGTGGCGTCCGCTACTGCCACGAACGTCTCCGTTCCACTCGTGGCCGTGGTTGCCGCTTTGGGCGGGCTCGAGTGACCAGATTCGTTTCCCGACGTGTCGAACGCAGAGATCGTATAGCTGTATGACGTGCCGGCCATGAGGCCAGTGTCCTGGTAGGCAGTAAGCAGGCTGCTCACGGTCGCGATTGGCTGCGCCACGCCGTTGCGGTAGATGCGATAGCCGGAGACACCGACGTTGTCCGAGGACGCGTTCCAATCGAGGTCGATCGCCGTCGGCCCCGCTGCCGTTGCCGACAGGCCAGTTGGAACGCTCGGCGGCGAGGTATCGCCGCTCGGCACGAACGTCAGCTCGACGGTGTCGGGTGAGGCAGTGTCGAGCACCTTGACCTTGAGCTGACCCGTGGACCCGTCGTAGAAGTACGTCGAGTTCGTCGCCGCATCGAAGGCGGCTGCCGAGCCTGCCCCGGACTTGGTCGATCCGTTGACGGTCATGGCATTCGGGACGAGGCCGACGGTCGACCCGAGCACCGTGACGAGCGCATTCGCGGGGTTGTCTAGGGTCAGGGACAGCTTCTTGGTCGCGGGCGCGTAGCTTGCCGCCGTAATCCCTTTGGTCATCGTCTTCGTATAGCCCTTCCCATCCGACGTCTGCACTCCGTCGACGTGGAAGCTCATCCCCGCGGGCAGGGACGGTACAGCCCTGAAGAAGATCGGCTCGGTCATCGCGAGGCGCGCACCCGCTGAGTTGCGCACCTCGGCCCGCACGTACGTAAACGAAGGCCCCAGAGAAATCGACTTGTTTTCGTTGTACGAACTCGTCGGTGGCGAGTCGGTAATCGTCGTCACACCATTCCGGAGCCATAGCACCTGCCCGGCCGAGGGTATCCCTGCGGTGACGTTCAGATTGACGTTCGCCGTCGTTTGTGTATCGGGTACGAAGGTCGGGTAGCGCGCTGGGTACGGTTCCGCCGAAAACTGGTCGCGATTGAAGATCACCGTCCCCGGAAAGTCGTCCAAGGCGAGGTACTCGCGACCCTCGAAAAGCGAGCGCATGAGCGGGTCGAAGGCGAGCGACGACGCGTAGATGTAGGTGGCGGGGCCGAAAGCCTCCGTCCGGTGGCTGTCGGATGTCCACGTACCCATGATCGGAACGCCCTGCTGCAGGATCGAATCCCACACGTTGACCATCGTGTCCTTGACGGGCTGGATCTGCGCCCGCTCGGCAACCTCGACCGCATCAGCGCCGAAGGCGAGAGTCTGCGTCGCATCGTCGGCCGTCACGCCTCCCGGGAGCCCTGGATGGTTGAGCTGTGTCGGATAGCCGGTGGCCTGCGTCGAGGGAATCGAATCCGTTCCCTTATTCCAGGGGAAGAAATCGGCAGGGTTGCTGATGTCGAAGTTGAACCGCATGACGTGGTCCGCATAGCCGACCTCCTGGCCCGGGAACATCTTGAAGGTCGAGGTGTCGTAGTCGCGGATGATGCTGTTGCGATAGACGAATTGACCGCCCCCCGAGGTCGAACTCGAGGCATCGAGGAAGAGGTCGTCGAAATAGCCGGCGGCCGTGCCATTCGTCCCGCGCGCGGCCATCTTCACCATCGTCAGCCCGTTGTAGTCCATGGGGCGATCCGCAGCGGGAATATCGTTCAACCCGTTTCCGCCCGCTTCGGGGGCCGGAACTCCGTTCCAGGTGGCCTCGCCGGTCGTCACGTTGATGACGTAGTTGTTCCAGGCGTTGAGGTTGTACTGCAGATTGCGGGTGATAACGCGGCTCTGCGGGTCGGTCGAGGCCGTTCGCGCCCCACCGAGTTGCCATACGAGGATCGTCGACTTTCCGGGCGAGATCGTCCCTCCCTGCGTCGTGTACCCGTTCGGGGGCCGGTTCGGGATCGTCGAGTCCCCTCCGATCGAAGCCGAGACGTAGAGGCCCGAGTTGGCGGACACCTCGGTCGGGTACGCGGAAAACCTGAGGATGATGTCGCCGTGGCGGAAGTTGGCTGCCCGCTGGATCCACGCGAAGCTTTCTGCGCCACCGGCGCCACCGGTCGCCGCCAGATTGAGCGACTGCGTACCGCCGTGCGTCGGCGTCGTCACGAGACCGTAGGAGACCGCGGTCGGAATGGTGTTCCACACAGCCTGCTTCCACTGGAGCAGGTCGTCGGTGAAGAGAATGTGATCCGTGACGACTCCACCGATTTCATGGATCGACGTCGCCGTATGGTCCGTCACGAAAAGTGCGTTATAGCCTTTCGCCTTTCTCGACTCGGACATGATCCCGAGGTCCCAGAGCGCGTCGCCGCTCACGACCGAGTGGATGTGCGGATCGGTCTTGTACCAGAAGCCGGCGGGACCGGTGCCACCGGCAACGTTCGCCCCAGGAAGGCCGATCACGACCAGAGCGCAGACGACGACCACCGACGAACGGAGACCACGCATCCGTCGCAACGGACGTCTCGACATCATCCAACCCTTCCCCAAGCCTGGACAACTGCACCGGCTGATCCCGCGAGTCCCTTGACCGTATCACTGGTATTCGTGACACTCAAGCGTGCGGTAGGGTGGGTTTTACGGCCTGCGTTCGTCCGCTTTCTCGCCGCCGTTCGTGCGTTGATCAGCCCGCCGCAAGGAAAAGGGCTATCGTGCAGGAGTTCTTGGCGATGAAGCGGCATCGTCTGGCCCCGCTGCCTGTCAGGCCCCAGAGCCTCGCCGTCGCAGGATCGTCAAGGCCAGGAGAAACCCGCCGACCACCGCGGTGCCGATCACGACTGCGAGGCCGTAGCTGCGTCCCTCAGCCGCAGCAGCGTCCGAGTCGAAGTCGCGGATCGACGGAGCAGGCCCGCCACGGATACTCTTGAGAATGCGCAGGTAGCGATCGCCGTAGTTCCGGCTCGGCTCGATATGCGAGTTTTCACTGAACTCGTTCCAGCTGATCAGGCCGATTGCGTCAGGCGAGGAAGCGAGTGCACCGTTCAGCTCCTTGCGAAGCGTCTCACCGTCCTTTCGTTCGACGACGGTCGTACCGCCGATCATCCGCGCATCGAAGCCAACCGCCGCAGGTGCGACCCAAAGACCTTGCCGTGCGTGCACGGCGGCGCCCATCTGGACGAGCTTCGCCGGATAGTTCGGATACGTCTCGGGGTTGACCGACGACCAGTAATACGCGTCTCCGTCGACGAGGTCGGCGACCCGCTCGTACCCGTCGATGTTCTTTTCGGACGCCAGGAGTAGCAGCCTGCCACCCGCAGCGTGTGCAACCTCCGCGATCTCCTCGCGAGTAAATTTCCAGGTGCCCGACCAGATCACGAGCGGCTTGGAAAAGAGCTTGAAGGCCGGGTCGGTCGCGAAGTTCCGGGCGAAGAAGTCGAGATCGGCCGCGACACGCCCGGCCGCGAGGGGCCTTCGCTCGAAGTCGAGCCCCTGATAGATCACGGCGAGCTTGAAGTTCTCCTCGTCAGCCACTCGGATCAGCTTCGACAAGCGGCCGGTGAGAAGCGGAGTGTCCTTCCAGCTCACGATGAAGCCGTCGATCCCTGCGCTCTTTGCCGACCGAACGTGCTCGCGCATGACGTTCTGCTCGTCGCTGGAATACCTACCGAGCGCGGGAAGGTCGGACTTCGCGCGTTGCCACGAAGACGTGTTGAACCAGATGTAGTAGTAGGCGAGCAGCGGAATCGGTTGTGACGGTTCTGTTTGTCTCGACGCCTGAGCTTCCGAGGCCCAGCCGATCGCCAGTGAAGCGATCCCCGCGCACAGGCAGGCCAGGATCATCACGATACGGCCGCGATTCGTCGTGCTGCGTCGCGGGCGCAGCGCGCGGGGGCGGCTCTGGCTCACGGGATCGACGGAGCGCGCTCCGAGGAATCGCTCGGCTCCTGTTGGGACGACTCAGGGAGCGCGCTGACGAGGTCGTCGAGGAGCGACGGCTCGAGCGTACCTCTCGCTGTCGTAACGACACCCCGGGGAGGGCCGGCCGCGACACGCCGTCGCGACCAGCCGCGCCCGATGGCGACGAGGCCTGCAGCTATCGCGAGAAGTGTCCCGACGATCGCAATGATGTCCAGGTAGGACACGACCTTGAGCTCGACCACCTGATCGCGCGTGAGCGTCAGAGGCTGGGGATTGGAAGGCCCCCACGCGTTGACGGAGATCTCGTAGCTCCCACGGGGAAGTCGAGGGAACACGAGCTCATGGCCATTCGTGAATTCTCGTGTCTCCACGTGCCCGTCGGGAAACTGCAGGCGCACCCCGGAGCCGATGGCGAATCCGAACAACATGTCTCTTGCGGTGACCCGGGCGGAATAGAACAGGAGCTCCACCCTGACCTTGCCGGACCGCATCGGTGTGAATGCCTGCTGCGCACGATTGACGACGTTGTTGCCTCCCACGAGCACGCTTTGGATCCGGTAGTCGAGATCTTTCGCCACGAGTTCGCCGCTGAGAGGGACAACCCGATTTCCCTGGAAGAGCTTCGGAGAGCCGCCGAGCGCCGCTGGGCCAAGAGTGAACACGGCACCATCGCTGCGTTTGATCGTCACCGCGTCGAGTGACGCAGGCTCGACCTTTCGCCCGGAGCGATCGACGAACTCGAAGCTGACTCTGACGTACGCGTTGACGGCGGCTCGGATCGGGCGCTGCGCAAGTTCCGCCGCCTGGGCGCGGGTTGTCGCCGTCTTGGCGCCGACCCCGTAGAACCTTTCGATTCGGTACTCGAGCCCGCTCTCGTTCGCGCCCGAGCGCAGCTTCAAGTTCTTGATCACGCGCAGCGAGCGCAAGACCCCTGCTTCCGCTGGAAGCAGGTCTCTGGCGATCCTGAACTCCCCGTTCTTGTCGGTCACGAACGTGCGGCCCTTGTAGTCGAACCGCAATCCCGGAAGTGGAGGCGCCGTGCGTACCCGGAGCGGCTTCCGGGGAAGATCCGCAGTGGTCGAGCCGGAGGCCGCTTGTGGCGTCGCTGCGCCGTTGTCGGCCGAATTGCCGCCGGTGTTTCCAGATGCCGATTTGCCGTCCGCCGCCGGGGGCCGCGCTCCCGTGGGATTTGGCGGCGTATCCGTAGACGGCTGTGCCGGCTTGGATGGCTGCTTTGGCCTGGCGGGCGCTGTCGGCCCGGACGGCGCCGCCGGAGAGGACGACTGCGTTGGCTTGGTTGGCCGCTCTGCCGTGGCCGGCGGCGGCGTTGTCTTCGACTGGCGCGGGGGAGACGCTGCCCCGGCCGGCGCAGACGGCTTCTCGACCCGTGTGGGCACCGGCGGCGCCGTCTCAGGGACCGCGCGCGACTCACCCGCGGCGAGCGTCGGCGCCATCAGCCCCGTAGCGGAGTGCTCGTAGCCCACCACGTGCCCGAGTTCGTGGCGAACGACGGTGAGTAGATCCATACGGAGCGTGCTGTCGCCCGGGTGCATGGCCGACCAGCCGAACCCGGCAGCAGTCGAGTCGACGACGACGATATGGCCCGATATGCGACCGAGCTCGAGGCCGGGGAGGTCGGTCACGAAAACGCTGACCCTGCCGAGGTTCGCTTCGGGTCGGATCGCAGACCACTCTGATACGGCCCGGGCGAGCGCTGCGTTTGCCACGTCGCTCGTCAGCGTCGCGGGTGACAAGTCGCCCGCAGGGGCGCTCGCAGCAACGAGTCCATTCGGCGCCGACGAGCCGGCGGCCGTGACCGACGTGCAGAATCCGGCCGCAAGCCAGGTTGCCCCGACGACCGTGATGGCTAGTCGGCGACGCCACTGTCGTGGACGGCAGGCATTCACGAGCGTCCTCCGAGCTGGGTGGGACGAGGTGGTGGCGCGGTTGCGTGGGACGGTCGCGGCTGCGGCCTGTCGTCATCGCCCCGTCGGCTCCGGAGGGCGGCGGCGAGGACCAGCAACAGGGTCACGACGAACGCGACGGCGTAGGCCGGGTACACGATCGAGCGCTTGGGTGGGACTGGAGGCTCTACTCCGCGCAGTGCCGGAACGAAAGCCGGCGGACGTGCCTCCTGGGTGAAGTCGAACGCACCGGCGATGCTGTTGGCGTTTGCGTCACGTTCGGCAAGCGGCTCGAGGTTCCAGTTCTCCTCAATGAACTTGAGCGCGGAGGTGAAGTCGAGCGTCGTGTGATCGATGTACCCCTTGCGCGCGTACGGGCTGACGAGGAGCGCAGGCGCCCGGAACCCGTAACCAAACTTGTCGACCTTCGGCGGCTTGACATGGTCGTACCATCCACCCCAGTCGTCATACGTCCACAAGAACGCCGAGTCCTTCCAGTACTTACTCGCGATCAGGCTGTTCATGATCGTCCGCACGAAGCGTTCTCCTGCCTGGATACTCCCAGGAGGATGTTCGCTGGAGCCGGAAGGTGCCATGTACGCGACTTCCGGAAGTGTTCCGCGATTCAGATCGCGGTAGTACTCGCTCATGTCCACGATATGCGAGAACAACTCGGGATTGTCGATGTAGCGCGCATAATCCAGCGGCGGCACCCAGACGATCTGTGAGCCGCGATCGGTCAGCAGTCGGTTCCGGAAGGTGATCCGCGGGTCGTAGTTCTGGACGTAGAACTTCCACGTCACACCGGCTTCCTCGAGGCGATCGAAGATCATCGGCAGATCACCGAAGCCCTCTTCCGGGATCGCATCCAGTTTCTCGTTCCCAGGAGACCCGCTTACCCAATACATGTGGTTCCATACGCTTCCACCTGCAGCGGACGTGAAGAAGCGGTCGAAGAGGACGTAGTTGTCGGCGACGTTCCAGTAGAACGGAATGTCCTCGCCGTCGTAATACCCCATCGCTGTGTCGCCTGAAAGGCCCTGCTGCCGAAAGACGGATACGAAGCCATTCATGAGACCGTTGTTGTACTGGGCCAGAAACACATCGAGGTTATGACCGAGGTCGCGGATCGGCTTGTCGTGGAGCGCGAATGGCTTGACACATCCGGCGCTCTTCTGCTGCACGTCGCGGGGCATGCAGACGCCGGACGGAATACCGTCTCCCCGCGAATACGTGCCGAAATAATTGTCGTACGAGTGGTTCTCCTGCATCAGATAGAGGAAGTGCTTGATGGGAGTCCTCGCCTCGTGCCCACTGGCCGGTGCTGCGCTGCCGGCACCGACGAAGGCAAGGGAGAAAGCGACACAAACGGCGCTTACCACGAGACGGCGGATCATGGTCGCACCGCGTAGATCACGATGACGGGTTTCTCGGTCATCTGACCGTCCGTCCCCTTCGTGGGAACCGTTTCCACGTGCACGACGCGACCGTTGTAGCGGTCGGCATAGCGAAGGATCTTGTCACCAAAAAAGCTCGAGCGTGACGCGGAATACGAGTCCCAGACCAGATACTGGATATCGCTGTGGCGGATCCGGAGATCCGGGTTGACGACCGGTTCGTAAACCGGGTTACGACGGAGCGGGTTAGGGCTCACGGACAGCCCGAACGTCTTCCTGTGGCCGTAGAACTGGACGATGTTGGCCATGGATGGGCCGATCGCCAGCATTTCTGCCCCGACGGGGATATTGGTCCGGATCCATTCCCCTGTCTCCCGTCCGCCCGGGACGCCGCCGGAGCCTGCAAGGAATTTTCCGGATGACGGAGGCTGGATGCGCCCCCAGGTCGGGGCCGCGAGGGTCAATCCGACGAGGACGGCACCGACGATTCCGATTGCTTTGCCGGAGAATTCGCGCCGAAAGAGCGCAAGGCGCTGCGGGGGCCCCAGAGAGAGCGTGCGAGCCGCGAGGATTGCCACCGGAGCCGCGATCGGCAAGAGATACTGGAATCCCTTCACGGGGTACAGTTCGAAGAAGGTCGCAGGCACCACGATCCAGGAAAGGAGGAGCGTTTCACGCCACGATCCATGGCGTCGCAAGAGCCAGAGACCGGCCAGCGCGACGAGGAGGAGCAAGGGGCCGATTGCCTTGGACACCTCTGTCGGATAGAAGAAGTAGTCGTGATTGGGCCGGCGGAAAAGTTGGTAGGAGAGGAACTTCGAGCCGGTGGTCGTGCTGCCTGCGAACGCGATCGACAACGGATAGGGCGCGATGACGATCAGCATCACGACAAGCGAGATAGCGAGGTCTCGTACGCGGGCACGTATGCCGGGCGATAGAGCGAGAAACGCGTAGACGGAGCCGACGAAGAGGATTCCGACTTCCTTCGACAGGAACGTCAGGCCGAGACCTCCGCCGGCGGCGTACAGCCACGCCGCACGTTGCGTGATCGCAAACTTTGCCAGGAGAAAGAGCGTGACGGTCGCGAACAGGGCTTCAGGGCCGTCGAGCAATACCTGCCGGCTGACGAGAACGTGGTATGGCATGACCGCGAGAAGCCCTGCGGCAATCAGTCCGGCGCGCCTTCCGTACATGAGCGCGCCGACCTTGTACGTCATGAAGACGGTGGCGAGGCCGACGCCGGCGGCCAGGAGGCGACCCCAGAGGTCGCCCCCACCGAGCGAGAACGGGATTGACAGGATCACCTGGAAGAGGAGTGGATGCGCGCGGAAGATCGGGAAGAAGTGCTGGAGTTCGGGTACGCCTGCGATCGAGGCGCCCTGGCCCGCGTAGACCGCTTCGTCGCTGTTGTAGCCGAGTCCGTTCAGGTGCCAGAACCGGAGGAATCCTCCGACGGCGAGAGCCGCCACGACAGCTGTCGCAAGGGCGGCATCGGAGACCGTGAGGCGACTTCGTGCTCCCCGCACTGTCTCGCGGAGGGCAAACCTGCCCGCGACCGAGCTAGCGATTCGTACAGACGCGTTCATTAGCCATCGCTCGAGAGTGATGCCTCGCCGTCGGCAGTGGCGAGCCGTTCCCCTCCGACCTTGAGCGCGGCCGTCAGATCGCCGATGAGCCCCCCGGATTCCGCGGCCTCTGCCGGGGCCGCGAGCAGAAGACGTGCCGGATCGATCAGGCCCGGGAGGTGGACCCACCAGTCCCGGGTACTGCTCGACAGCAGCGTCGACGGCACGCCCGATAGGGCCGCTCTGATCGTCGTCTTCTCGGCCAGAGGCAGGTTGGCGCCGCCCCCGCTGTGGAGAAAGGCTTCGATTTGCGAGTAGGGCGGGAAGCCGTAGGCGTCCTCGCAGTTCTCGAGGAGGATCTCGACAGCTTCAGCGTCGTCAAGAGGCCGGCTGAAATCCTCGCCGCGCTGGATCACGACGAGCCCGCTGACCGTCGCACGCTCTGTCATCGCGGCCGTCGGAACCAGACGATCCACGTGATACTTGGGGGGCGGGACTACGGCTTGCACGATGGCGTTGATCGTTGCGACCGGGAGGTTAAGTTGCGCGAGCCGGAAGGCGAACTGGCGACCGGAGCGAGAATGGAGCCTGCTCTGGAAGACGAGCGAGAATCGCTCGACCCACGAAAGCAGCGGCGTCTTGACCGCCTCCACGGTATGCCGACTGATCGTCATCGGTTTTGGATAAGAGAGGACCGTCCCGTCGGGCTGAAGCAGGCACAGATCATCCGACAAGAACGAGCACTCTGGTTGGCTGTCCAGTGTCTTCAGGATCGTCGTCGTCTTGCCTGTATCGGTTCTCGCCGTTATGAGGAACGCTCTGTCGCCGACCGCTAGGCATGCTGCGTGGACAAGTGCGTAGCCGCACTCGGCGAACGTCCAGCGAAGCACCGGCTCCACCACGTTTGTGTAGAGAACGTGCGGTGAGTGCTTGAGCAACCTGGAAGCGACGATGTCCGTGCTCCTGCCGATCGTGATCTGTGTCGCGAAACCCATCGATCCAAGGCCTTCGTCGCACTCCAGACGCCTTGAGAATCGATGGGGCTCATCACTCGACATTTTTCCGATTCGGACGTTGATCGTCGGCGCCTCTTCAAGGGCTTCGACCCGAAATCGCTCGAGCTCAGGCAGGGCAACGGTCGACGTGACCGAGACGATCCCGTGGATGTCATAGGAATGGGAATGCCGCCGGACGAGATTGCTCTTGACCCAGATCCAGCGGACAGCAAGAACCCACCTCCCGACGAAAACGACGGCGAGCGAGGCGAGGTTCGAATAGAGGTAGTTGAATCCAGCCATTGACGTCAGGACGAAAAGAACAGGTATTCGCAGCGCGAGAGCGACGTTGTTCACTGCGAAAAACATGACAAACCGACGCCGGACGCTGTGCTTGGTCGCTCGCCCGCGAAACACGAGGTGTTCGGTCCAGACGAGGTTCCACAGCGTGGATCCCTGCGTGGCAAGGATCGCGGACAGCAGGTAGTAGATCCCGCCGACGCCCGTCAGCAGCCAGAGCAGCGATGTGTTCACCACGATCCCGGTGATTCCGATAGTCCCAAACAGGACGAAGCGTGTCGCCCCGTTGAACCGCAGTCTCGCGAGATGGATGAGGTAGCGCCGGGCCTCGGCGACAGAAGCCTTGCTCTCGCCGGCAAACCGCTCTCCGAACGTGAACGGCACCTCCTCTCTCCGCAGTTCGGGTGTGCGCACGAGGATCTCCAGCAGGATCTTGAAGCCAGTCGGCTTCAGCTCGTTGACATCGAGCGCATCCCTCCGAACCATGAAGAACCCACTCATCGGGTCGCTGACACCCCGCAGGCGGCGGGCGAAGCTGAGGCGTGCCAATGCCGTCGACCCCTTGGAGAGAGCGGTACGAATCAAGCTGAAGCTTCCGGTCTCACCGGTCGCCGTGTAGCGGCTTGCGACGACGAGGTCGACCGGTTTGCCCTCGGTGGCCTTGAGAAGATCCTCGATCAGTTCTGGCGGATGCTGCAAGTCGCCGTCCATGACGCACACCCACCGTCCGTGCGAGCGGGCGATTCCGTCGACGACCGCACCGCCCAATCCACCCCAGCGCTGGTCTGCCGACCTATGGATGACGGACACTTTTCGGGCGTGGTCGGGAGCCAGACGTTCGATCTCGGCGGCTGTTCCGTCACCACTGTCGTCGACAAAGATGATTTCGACCGATACCCCAGGCGCGACTCTGGAAAGCCGCTCGAGAAGTGGCTCAATATTGCCCATCTCGTCTTTCGTCGGGACGATGACCGACAGATCTACGCCTTTCTCCTCCCGACGGCCCGCGACCTCGCCGGACGCGAAATTGGAAGGGGCGCTCACCCCCACGTCATGAAGTCCCATGCCAAATACCCCCCCTGATGGAAACGCCGCACACCCATTGCTCTCCCCAAAACGCTCGGGCGGCCGACGTACGACCGCGTCCGATTGAGACCCACTATGAACTCTCACGGCCCATCGCGCAAGTCCTCGTGCCGAATTAGCTCCGTCCGTTGGGGCCTCTACGCTCAAAAACTTGCCTGCAAGACGCCGAAAGGCCGCGCGCGGGGGGCCGATGAGGCTCGCTCAAATGGGGGATATCGGCTGACGGCGCTCCAACCGAACGAGTCTGGGTCAGACACGCGGGCCACCGCCCAGAGACGAGAGAGAGGTCAAAGGATGCCATCACAGTCAGTTTCTCTACGACAGGGCGGATTGATCGCCCTGTTCCTGCTGGGCTTCCTGGGCCTTACTCTCACCGGGCTGTTGCGGCTTCCGATCGCGAGCAACGACGCTCGTGCCGTTATCGTTGCCCAGCCGATTACCGTGGCAGCGGACGCGTACGTGCGCTCAGATGCCCCGACCAAGAACAACCGGGCAGGGGAGAAGCTGCGGGTAGACGCGTCCCCCGTACTCCAAAGCTACCTGCGGTTCGACGTTCAGGGCCTGACCGGCCGCGTAACGAAGGCGACACTCTCTCTGTTCGCCGCCAGCGCGTCGAAGGTGGGGTACGACGTTCGTGTCGTGGCGGACACGACGTGGCAGGAAGGCACGATCACGTTCGCGAATGCGCCCGCGATGGACGCCGCTGTCGTCGGCTCGTCCGGCCCCTTCGCGCAGGGGCAATGGACGCAGGTCGACGTGACGAGCCTCGTCAAAGGAAACGGCCAGTACAGCTTCGGATTGACGACCTCGACAACGGTGAATATGAGCCTCGCGAGTCGCGAGACAAGCCTGGCGCCGCGACTGGTCATCGAGACGGATATTTCGTCGGTGCCGCCGGTAGGACCCGAGGTGCCGCCGGTAGGACCCGAGGTGCCGCCGGTAGGACCCGAGGTGCCGCCGGTAGGACCCGAGGTGCCGCCGGTAGGACCCGAGGTGCCGCCCGTGACGCCCGAGGTGCCGCCCGTGACGCCCGGGGGGCCAACCGCACCGCCACCACCCACGACCGGTGACGCGCAGCCGTCGTTCCCGATCCGGGCGGCGTTCTACTACCCGTGGTTCCCCGAGGGGTGGAACCAGCAGGGGTTGAATCCGTTCACGCGATTCACACCGTCGCTCGGCTTCTACGGCGATTCCAGTGCGGTCATCCGAGAGCACATCGCGGCAATGGCGAACGCGGGGCTGACGGCCGGAATAGCCTCCTGGTGGGGGCAGGGCTCCAAGTCCGACTCACGGTTCCCCAGCCTACTCGCCGCCTCCGCCGCGTCGGGGTCGACGTTCAAGTGGACGATCTACTACGAGCCGGAAGGGTCGAACGACCCGAGCACGGATCAGGTTCGGTCGGACCTGACGTACATCGGTACGCGGTACGCGAACGATCCCGCGTATCTGAAGGTCGGCGGAAAGCCGGTGATCTTCGTCTACAACGCAAATGATCTGACGTGCGCGATCGTCGACAAGTGGAACTCGGCGAACACGAACTTCTACGTCAACCTGAAAGTGTTCGGCGGTTACCGGACATGCGCCAGCCAACCCGATTCCTGGCACCAGTACGTCCCGGCGGCGGCAGAGGACCATCAGCGTGGTCACTCGTTCGCCATCTCGCCAGGGTTCTACAAGGCCAACGAGGCCGAGGCGCGGCTCGCGCGAGATCCGGCACGGTGGGCCACGAATGTCCAGAACATGATCGCTTCGAACGCCCCGTGGCAGCTCGTGACCACCTTCAACGAGTGGGGCGAGGGATCGAGCGTCGAGTCGGCTACGCAGTGGCAGTCCGCCACGGGTGCCGGGTCGTACCTCGATGTCCTCCGTTCGGCCATTGGCGCCGCTCCGGCACCTGCTCGGCACCTGCTCCGGCCACGCCGACCCCCGCGCCACCCGCGTCGAGCGGCGATCCAGTCGTCGCCGCAGCGGGTGATATCGCGTGCGATCCTGTGAGCACGTCGTTCAACAGCGGCAACGGCACGTCGGGCAATTGCCGGCAGAAGTGGACGAGCGACTTGCTTCTCAGAATGGAAAATCTCAAGGCGGTGCTCCCGCTCGGGGATACGCAATACGAGTGCTCCACCACCGCGAACCTGATGGCCAGCTATGACCCCTCGTGGGGGAGGCTGAAGAGCATCACCCGTTGGGCGACGGGCAACCACGAATATGGCAGGGCGTGTGGAATCAACGACAACGCGCAGGCGGTGCAGTATTTCAATCCGCCCAATCCGAAGGGCTGGTACAGCTACGACATCGGTAGCTGGCATTTGATCGCGCTGAATTCGGAGTGCAGCTACGGGTCGGGTGCGTCGGCTGTGGGTGGGTGCGGCCCGGGCAGCCCTCAGGAGACGTGGTTGCGCCAGGATCTGGCCAGTCACTCGAACTTCTGCACGCTGGCCTACTGGCATGAGCCGCGTTTCTCCTCGGGTCAGCACGGTGACGCGCAGCAGATGGCGACGATCTGGAACCATCTCGTCGCGGCCAAGGCGGACATCGTCCTGGCTGGGCACAACCACGACTACGAGCGGTTCGAGCCGGCCGGTTTCACGCCGCAGGAGGCGGCGGCGGTGGGTTCGACGACGACCGGGACGCCGAACCACCAGTCACCCAATCTCGACCCGACCGGGATCCGCTCGTGGGTCGTGGGCACCGGCGGCAAGAACCACTACGGGTTCGGCAGCGTGCCGCCGCTTCGTGGCCAGGTCGTCCGCGACGCGACGACCTACGGTGTCCTGAAGCTGACGCTCCATCCGACCTCGTACGACTGGCAGTTCGTCAACGATCCGGGCTCGGGAAGCTTCACGGACTCCGGGACGGGCAATTGCCACTAGATCGTTCGGCCAACCCGAGGTTGTGAGTCGTTATGGGATCCCTGACGCGAGAGGTGGATGCGACCGAGCTGGTTCGCGACGCCCTGTTCGAAGACCTGACCCCCGAACTCGTTCTCGTGTGCCCCGAGGCGCGCGAGTTGCAACTCGCGCGATTCGACGCAGCTCGAGTCGGATCGGGTCTCAGGGCGCCTGGCAGGTGCAGGCAGCGGACATCCTCAGGCGATTCCCGCGGGAGGGGTCCTCCGATAGTCGGGATCGGGTCTCAGGGCGCCTGGCAGGTGCAGGCAGCGGACATCCTCAGGCGATTCCCGCGGGAGGTGTGCTCCGATAGTCGGATCGGGTCTCAGGGCGCCGGGCAGGTTCAGGCAGAACGCGGGCGTTTCCCGCGGGAAGGGCCCTCTGACGGTCGGATCGGGTCTGAGGGCGCCGGGCAGGAGCAGGCAGGAGAGAATCTCGAACTCCTGCAGGAACGATCGGCGGATAGTCGCCGTTCCCGCACAGCTGCGACGCCGCTGCGGCGGGAGAAGCCCGCAGCACGGTTTCGGGGAAGGCCGCGCCTTGCCCTTGCTGTCGCGACGCTCGCGATAGTCGCGATGGTCGGCCCTGTTCGCCAGGGCGCACCACCGGTCGGCCCGTTCGTGGGAACTCTCGTGGACGCTGCGAACGCTCCGTCTCACAGCGGAGCCCCCGCCTCTCCCGCTCTCGTGGCACCGAGCACGACGCCTGGCGCGGCAACGCGTTCGACAAGGCCTCTGCGACAGGTCGGGGCGAGCGGTTCCACGGATGGCTCCGGCAGGCGAACGCCCCCGACAGCAGCGAAACGTGACGATCGAATGGAGAAGGTCGCCACTTCCTCCGCTGAGAGTACGGCGGAGGAACGAGAGGAAGAGGAACACGAGCCGACCGGAATCCCCGGCCTACGACCTCTCACGGGACCGCTCCTCGCCCCAGACGCCGGCGTGCGCCTCGTGGGCTCGCCGGGCTTGTCCTGGGATCCCATTTCGAACGTCCGGCTCTACCAGTTGCGACTCTTCCGCCGAGCACAGGAGATTCGTACCGTGACGACGGCCAAGACGAGCCTGACGCTGGCCCGCAGTTGGCGACAGGACGGGACCCGACGTTCGCTCGAGCCGGGCCCATACCGGTGGGAGGTTACGATCTTGCCGGCGCACGGGGCGCAGAAGCGGCTTCTCAAGAGGAGCAGTTTCGTCCTCGTCGCCGGCGGCCGATCGGCGGCGCGGGCGACGTCCGCGAAGGTCTCTACGCTTAGGAGCTTGGCCCTGCGGACCGCGCAGGGCCGAGTGGCACCAGGCGCTGGAGGAGGTGGGCAAAAGTGAAAAGTACGTTTGTCGCGAGGACACGGGAAACCAACCGTCTCCTTACAAGCTTCTTACCTCGAAGCTGGAGCCCTCCCAGTACGATTCGGGCTATGGACTCCACAATCTCAGCGGCCCCAGTATCTACCAGCCGAGCCGAATCGAGCGACCACGAGGGCCGTAGACCACGTGCACAGTGGCTCAGACAGCTTCTTGGCATCCCGTTGCTCGCCATTCGCTGGACGGTGGTTGTGGTCGTAACTCTGGTGTGGCTCATCGTCGTACCCGTGGCCGACCTTTTCCGCGGCCGCCGGCACGAGAACTCGAACTGAAGCGGGTCCCATAACCGGCAGTCCGGCGCCCAAACCGATACAGGCGGGGTCTCGAGGCCCGATAGCAAGTCATTCGTCGCGCCTCGGCCGTGCCCATCAGCCAGGCTAGTGTCAGGAT
Organism: uncultured Thermoleophilia bacterium; assembly: GCA_963721955.1. GTDB lineage: Bacteria > Actinomycetota > Thermoleophilia > Gaiellales > Gaiellaceae > Gaiella. Next base: position 976,011 of record CAVRKG010000005.1, read on the forward strand.
CATGAAGAGCCGTCCGTTTGGTGACCAACCCCGCAACAATCCGGCCCGGATCGGGTTGTTGTCCGCCCTGAGCGGGTTGCTGCTCATCCTCGCCGCCTTGGCCGCAAGCCAGGCACATGCAGCTGCTGCACCCGCGCGGATCGGGGAGCCGCCAAAGCGCCCGCTTCGCTTCGAGGCGCGGACTCCGCTCTGCGTGGTTCCGGGCAAGAGCCGAGCCCCGGACTGCTACGAACCCAGTTTTCCGATCCGCGCTGCGTTCTACTATCCGTGGTTTCCGCAAGCGTGGAGCCAGCAGGGGCTGTCGCTCTTCACGCACTACGCACCATCACTCGGGCTTTACTCGAGCAGGAGCCGGGAAGCGATCCGCGAGAATATCGCGGCGATGCAATACGGCGGAATCGCAGCCGGCATCGCGTCCTGGTGGGGCCGGGGTTCGGCGACGGACAGGGCTGTCCCGGATCTCCTGGCCGTGACGAACGAGAGGAGGTCGCGGTTCCGCTGGGCCGTGTACTACGAACCCGAGGCTCAGGGCGACCCGAGTATCGCCCGCATCACCGCCGACCTGAAATACATTCGCGGCAGTTACGGCGCAAACCGCGCGTATCTCCGCGTAGGGAGGAAGTTCGTCATCTTCGTCTACACCGACGCCATGGATGGCGCCGCGATGGTCGAGCGCTGGACAGCCGCCAACGCGGCAATCGGCAACCAGGCGTACCTGAATCTGAAAGTGTTCCCCGGTTACAGGTCTTCACGGAGGCAGCCGCAGTCTTGGCACCAGTATGCGCCGGCGCAGTCCGAGAATGTGCAAGCTGGGTACTCGTTCACTATCAGCCCAGGCTTCTTCAAGGCCAACGAAAGCGCGCCGAGACTGGCTCGTGACCTCACGCGATGGCGCAGTAACGTCGAGAACATGGTTGCCTCGCGCGCACCCTGGCAGCTCGTGACGACATTCAACGAATGGGGTGAAGGAACTGCCGTCGAGAGCGCTGATGAGTGGGCGACGCCTTCCGGCAAGGGTGCATACATGGACACTCTTCGGGCGATCAGGTAGGAAGAAGATTGATGCCTGAACGCCATCGACCCGGCGGGGCAATGTCACGTCCTCGGAGAGTGGCCATCGTCGTCGGCGTCGTGATCGCTGCCTCGGTCATCTTTCTCCTTGCGCTCTCGACGGCTGTGGGACACGAGCCTCTGGAGACGACACCTGTCACCCGTACTGCGCTCGACGCCGTTCGTGCGAAGCAGATCGGCAAGGTCGAAGAGGCTTCCTACGACGACGGATACGAAACGTGTATTGCTCTCGGGATGAAAGCGCTCGCGCAGCGACTGGAGGTCACGAACCCGACACCTCGGACGGTTGCTCGCGCCTTTGCGCAAGGATACGACCCAGCCTTCCGCCGGGGACCGTTCCAGGGTTGCCTCGAAGCTCTCGGCGGTTGAGACGGACGCCCGGATGAGGAGGGCACGGTTCGCGGAAGAGCGATGTGGCGCTGCGATGTTCATACTCACGCCAGGACGTGTTGATGATGCACTCGGACAAGGAGCGAACGACGATGGCGACCTGACCTGTTGCTGTACGAACGGCCCGCGACCCCCGCGGCGGAGGATGGATCCTGGGACCAGGTGGCGAGCGTGATGGGTGCATGGCGCACGTGGATGGAGAATTCGCGGTGCTGCCTTGACCGATCGACGGGTGCACCCACTGCGAACGGTGTCGTCAGTCGTGAGACGACGGGACGGTGCAGGGAAGGCGCACCGAGATCAACGGCTACTCGTTCGTCGAGGCGGATCAGCCGTGGAACGCGGCGAAGGCGCTCGTGCAGGGGCGACCCGTTTCTCAGCGAGGGTTCGGGCCGGTTCTCGGTCGAGGTGCACGAGGTGCAGCCGCTCGCGAGCATGTAGCTCCCCACGGCGAGGTTCGTCGATCACGACAGGGACGTGGTCACGGCGGGCCGGGCGTGACGCGCGGTCGGCGGCAGAGCGACCGTCTGTTCGCGCTGCAGCGACGTTCCGGATCCCGAGAGGCCGTCACTTCACGATCCGCGCGTCCGGTCGGAACGCGGCGACCGCGAACCAGAACGGCTCGTGAAACGGGACAGGCCGACCGTCCTCCAGCACCTGAGCCGAGCCGACGTCCGCGCCTGCCGCGAGCGAAGAGGTGTCGAGCGACGAGGCGACCCCCGGGTCCCAGCGGACGACGAGCTCACGGCCCTCGAGAGTGACGGAGATCTCGCGCCGCTTGCGCAACGACGAGAAGGGGATCGCGACGGCCGTGCGGTCACCCTCGACGTACACGACCCGCTCCTTCGGGAGGAGCCGCCCATCGTCGGCGTTCGCGGACGGGAAGAACGGTGGCGAGGAGGCATCGTCGTAGCCCGCGTACGGGTTTGCTCCGTACGATCGCTCGTGACCGGTCTCCCGTGAGAGCACGCTTCCGTCCGGGTGCTCGCGACCGAAGACGTCCCAGGAGACGATCCGCGCCGACAGTTGGGTCAGCTTCTCGCCGGTGAGCTCGCCGACGATCGCCTCGCCCGAGAACTGCTGCCACCACGACTCGGTCTGGCGGTCGTACATGACGAGATCCGAGTTGCGCAGGTTGCCGGTGGTGCCGAAGTCGAGCACGCGGTTGCCGAGCCTGCGGTCGAACACGATGGCCGTATTGCACAACGGGCAGAACGTCACCGCAACCGGTCTTCCGCCGATCTCGTCGTTGACGATCTCGTGCCAGATCAGAATCTGGATCGGGTACGCGCGAACGTCACCGCCCACTTCGAGCACGATCACCGGCTCGCGCGGCTCGAGAAAGTCGGCTTCGGCGGCGCGGACGAACGCCGGCGCGTCGATGGCGGGGATGCCGTCCTTCGGGGGGCCTCCGGACTGGATCTCGGCGAACGGCACGTTGTGCTTCCCGAAATCCGTCTTCCACCCGGCGGTGAGCGCCGCAGGCGGAGGCGAGTGGTCGACGACGGCGGTTTCAGGCGGCGCTGTCGGGGGCGTGTCGGAGCCACCCGTCGCGAATATGATCGCGCCGGCGGCCCCCGCGACGGCGACAGCGACGAGGGCGGCGAGCAGGGTACGGCCGCGGGACATGAGAGGAGGTCGCTTCAATCGTATCGACGGCAGATCGGGATGATTCGGGTCGGGCTTCGTCGAACGCACCGGGGGTCACGGTCCGCCCCTCCGGGGCGGCCGACATCCCGGCGATCACGGCGATCTACGCGCACTACGTCCGCCACGGGCTGGCCACGCTCGAGGAGACCGTTCCCTCGGACGAGCAGATGGCGGCGCGACGGAACAGCATTCTCGCCGACGGCATGCCGTACCTCGTCGCCGTGCTCGACGGCGACATCGTCGGCTACGCCTACGCGACGGTGTACCGCGGCCGCTCGGGCTACCGATTCACGGCGGAGGACTCGATCTACGTCCACCACGAGCACACGAGGTCCGGGATCGGTAGCGCTCTGCTCGGCGAGCTGATCTCGGCCTGCGAGGCGGCCGGCTGCCGCCAGATGGTGGCCGTCATCGGCGACCCCGACAATCCGGCCTCGGTCGAGCTCCACCAACGCTTCGGTTTCGAGCCGGCCGGGGAGCTGCGCTCGGTCGGTTTCAAGTTCGGCCGTTGGATCGACACGATCCGGATGCAGCGTGCTCTCGGCGCCGGCGACACGACGCTGCCGGAGCCGCGCGGTTGACCCCACCCGGCCACGACGCCGGTGCTCGATTGGACGTGAGTTACGGGCCCGGCAGTGCCGGTTCGTGATGTAACCTCGACTCCGTGCGCCGGGGAGCCATCGTCCGCATTACAGGCATCGGGATCGTCGTCGCGATCCTCGTCTCGCTCGTCGCGGTCCTGATCAAGTGGCTGCCGACCTCCGCCTCGAAGCAGATGGACCGGATCGAGTTCGTCTACTGGTTCGCGACGGTCATCTGCATCGCCATCTTCGCTCTCGTGATGGCCGTTCTCCTGTATTCGGTGATGACGTTCAGATCGCAGCCCGAGGACGAGTCGGACGGCCCGTCGATCCATGGCCACACCGGACTCGAGATCATCTGGACGGTCGTCCCCGCCATTCTCGTGATCGCGATCGGCGTGCTGAGCGCGGTCGTGCTCTCGCAGAACGGGCGGGCGGGAACGAACCCGATGACGGTCAAGGTCTTCGCGCTGCAGTTCGCGTGGAGGTTCGAATACCCGGACAACAAGGGGATCAAGTCTGGTGAGCTCGTGCTTCCGGTCGACCGCAACATCACGTTCGAGATGAACTCTGCCGACGTGATCCACTCGTTCTGGATCCCGGAGATGGGCCAGAAGCAGGATCTCGTGCCGGGAATCGACACCAGCATCGTCATCACGCCGACGCGGACGGGCACGTTCTCGCTCGTCTGCACGGAGCTCTGCGGACTCGGGCATTCGACGATGCGAGCTCCCGTGCGCGTGCTGTCCCAGCCGGACTTCGCCGCCTGGGTCGAAGAAGCAGCAGGCGGGTGCGGGAGGCGGCGGAGGCGGTGGCGACGGGCGGCCGTCTTCGCGTCCGCCGGCTGCAGCAGCTGCCACGCCTTCACGCCGGCCGGCTCGACCGGTGCGATCGGCCCGAACCTCGACAACCTCGCCGCGGACGCCGAGAAGGCGGGCGAGGATCCCGCCGCGTACGTGCGCGAGTCGATCGTCGATCCCGAACAAGGTGATCGCCTCCGGCTACGCCGAGCGGCGTGATGCCTGCAAACTATGGCGAGTCGCTCTCGGCCGAGGAGATCGACGCGCTCGTCACCTACCTGACGAGCGGCGAAGTAGTGGCGAGAGAGAAAGGAAGCAGATCAGGTGAGCATCGCCGAGCACAGTTCGCACGACACCGGCCACGATCGGTCCGCCGCCGCAGCGGCGCGGAATCCTGATGCGGCCAGGGTTCGTCCGGGCCGCCTGGTGCTTCGCCCTCTTCTTCGTCATCGGCCTCTACCTGGTGGCCGGCGTGCGCTGGCTCGGCGGCTGGGACCCCGTCTACAACTGGGAGATCATCGTCCTCGTCGGTGGGCTCACGCTCGCTCCGATCGGGTTCCTCCTCGGTCTCGGCTCCTTCGACTACTGGCTGTACTGGATCTCGGGTCGCCCGACGAAGCCCGACGATCACGCGAACCACGGCGCGTATACGTGGAAGGACTACTTCAAGGTCAACACGGACCACAAGGTCATCGGTGTCCAGTACCTGGCCACGGTGTTCGTCTTCTTCACCCTCGGCGGACTGATGGCGATGCTCTTCCGCGCCGAGCTCGCGCAGCCGGGCATGCAGTTCATGGACACCCAGACCTACAACGGGCTCGTCTCGATGCACGCGGCCCTGATGATCTTCGTCTTCATCATCCCCGCCTTCGCGGGGCTCGCGAACTTCGCCGTCCCGCTCATGTTGGGTGCGCCCGACATGGCGTTCCCGCGACTCAACGCGCTTTCGTTCTGGTTCCTCCCGATCGCCGGTGTGATGTTCCTCGCCAGCTTCCTCGCCCCCGGCGGCGCCTTCGCCACCGGCTGGACGAGCTACGCGCCGCTCGCCTCGGAGCAGCCCTACGGCCAGGTGTTCTTCAACATGGGCGTCCAGTGGGCCGGTGCGTCGTCGATCCTCACGGCCCTCAACTTCCTCGTCACGATCATCACGATGCGCGCGCCGGGCATGACCTTCTGGCGGATGCCGCTTCTGGTCTGGGCGAACTTCACGACGTCGCTGCTCGTCGTCGTCGCGACGCCCTTCATCGCCGGCTCGCAGTTCTTCGTCATGTTCGACCGCATCATGCACACGGACTTCTTCGTCCCCGAGGGCGGCGGGTACGTGCTCGGCTACCAGCACATCTTCTGGTTCTACAGCCATCCGGCCGTCTACATCATGATCCTGCCCGGATTCGGGATCATCTCCGAGGTCATCTCCGTGATGAGCCGCAAGCCGATTTTCGGCTATCGGCTGATGGCGCTCTCGCTGCTCGGGATCCTGGTGCTCGGGTTCTCGGTCTGGGCTCACCACATGTTCGTCGCGGGCATGGCCGACTGGTTACGCGTGCCGATGATGATCTCGACATTGCTGATCGCCGTTCCGACGGGCGTGAAGGTCTTCAGCTGGCTGGCGACGCTGTGGGAGGGGCGCATCCGTCTCAATACGCCGATGCTGTTCGCGCTCGGGTTCGTCTCGATGTTCGTCATCGGCGGTCTTTCCGGCGTCTACCTCGCCTCGGTCCCGATCACGATCCATGCGTCGGACACGTACTTCATCGTGGCGCACATCCACTACGTGCTGTTCGGCGGCTCCGTGCTGACGATCTTCGCGGGCATCTACTACTGGTTCCCGAAGATGACCGGGCGCATGTACAACGAAACGCTCGGGAAGCTGCATTTTTGGCTCACGTTTATCAGCTTCAACCTGACCTTCTTCCCGATGCACTGGGTCGGCCTCGTCGGAATGCCGCGCCGTGTCGCCGACTACGCGGACCGGTTCGCCGACCTGAACCTCTTCGTCACGATCTCGTCCTTCGCGCTCGGTGCGTCCGTGATCGTCTTCTTCTACAACGTGATCGTCAGTTGGGCGCGGGGCCCGATCGCGGGATCGAACCCGTGGCGCGCAATGACGCTCGAGTGGCAGGTGTCGTCTCCGCCTCCGGTGTTCAACTTCGACGAGATCCCACAGGTCGTCGGCGGCCCGTACGAGTACGGCGTTCCGGGCGCTCGCCACGCAGTGCTCGGCGGGTCGCAGGCCACCACCCCGTCTGAGGTTCCGGCGTGACGGCCCACGCAGAGGCCGCTGCGCACGGTCACGAGCACCATGGCCCGCCGCCCGCGAACAAGAGCTCGAAGGTCGACGCCACGGTGCTCGGGATGTTCCTGTTCATCGCCTCGGAGGCGATGCTCTTCGGCTCGTTCTTCACGGCCTACTTCTTCGTACGCGTCGTCAACCCGGACGCATCTGCGACGTGGCCGCCCGAGCCGTTCGAATTCCCGAAGTTCGTCGCCGGTATCAACACGGTGATCCTCGTGACCTCGAGTTTCACGATGCACTGGGCGTTGCAGTCGATCAAGCGCAACAACCGCCGCGGGCTTCAGGCAGGACTCGTCCTCACGATCCTGATGGGCGCGGCGTTCCTCCTCACCCAGTTCATCGAGTACGCCCACGTGGGCTTCAATACGGGCGATGGCGCGTTCGCGTCGGTGTTCTTCGGCCTCACGGGCCTGCACGGTGCACACGTCTTCGTCGGGCTGACGCTCCTCACGTTCGCCGCCGTTCGTTCATTCCGCGGTCACTACTCGCCCGACCACCATCACGGGGTCGAGCTTCCGGGGATCTACTGGCACTTCGTCGACATCATGTGGATCGTCGTGTACGCCGCGGTCTACCTGATCTGAGCTGACCCCTTGCGGGAGTCGAGGAAGAGGCATTGCAAAACCCGTTGACCAACGAGGATGCCGCCTTCCGGTTCGTCCTCGGCACCATCGCCTATTTCGCCCCGATCGTCGTCGCCTCGTGGATCGCGACCTGGCTCGGGCTCGTCACCTTCGTCGTCGCTACCGCGGTCGTCGTCTGGAGGCTGCGCGGACGCAGACGGCCGCAGCCGCAGCCGCCGGAGGCTGCCGCAAGGGCCGATGTCGAGGATACCCCGGCCGATGCTCCGGCCGACGCCTGAGCGTCCGTCCTCGTAGGGGCAGCGAGCCGCAGGCCCGCCGGGTGGTACGCGCGGGGCTACTTGCCGGCGACGCTGGAGACGTAGGCCGAGACGTCCGCGATCTGCGTTGCGCTCAGCTGGTCCTCGTACGAGGGCATGACGCCCTGCCCCTTCGTCACGCGCGTGCTCACGAGGGATGCGGCGGGCATGGTGTCGTCGAGATTCGGCCCGACGCTCCCGTTCGACCCGGCATCGGCAAGCGTGTGGCAGCTGCCGCAGCCCGCTGAAGCGAAGACGTCCTTGCCGGCAGCCGCATCTCCCGCGGACGAATCACCGTCGCCCGAGGGCGCCGGTGTCGGTGCAGGCGCAGCCGGCGCGGGGGTTTGCGGGTCACCGACCCCGGCAACACTCGCCACGTAACTCGCCACGTCCTCGGCGTCCTGACCCGTGACGATGTCACGGGGCATCCCCGGCGAACCGCTCGACGGCTCGACGACGGAATAGGCGATCTGTCCCCTGACGACCTGGGTGATCGTGCTCTCGCCCAACCCATCGCGCCGTGAAGCAAAGAAGGCATAGTCGAGGTCGGGGCCGATCTGGCCCGTCGTCCCGGCGTCGGCGAGGATGTGACAGCTGCCACATTTCTGGGTGAAGAGTTCCTTGCCGTTGGCCTTGTCGCCGGTGCCCTCGCTGAACCCGACCGAGCCGCCGCAACCGGCAACGACGAGCGCGGCCACAACCGCGAACGGAAGTGCCGCCAACCGCCGACGGACGCGTGGGGACGGAGTCGACATCATGCCGTGCGAGTCTATCCCGACGTGGCAGACGACGACTGCTGCAGCAGCTTCAGTTGCTGCTTCACGATCGGAGCGCTCGGGTCGTCGGGCGCCAGCTCGAGGAACTTCTCGTAGGCCGCGATCGCGGCCGGGAGAGCGCCGGCCTGCTGGGCCGCCTGCGCGAGCTCGAGCTGGACGTTCGGGTCGTTCGGCAGAAGCTGCGTGATCTTCTCGTACGCGGCGACGGCGCTGCCGACGACTGCTGGGCCGTGGAGACGAGCGAGTCGACGCGGCGAGCGAGTTCTGCGAGCTCAGCGTCGCGCTGATCTTGTCGTCGACGAGCGGCTGACCTGTCGGAGAGGTCAGCGCGCCGGGGAACCCTTGGCCCGCCGCCGCGTACTGCGCCTGGAACTGCGCCAGTTGCGCCTCTTGCTGCTTCGCGCTCGCCTCCGCGAGATAGAGGCCCGCGAGCTCGCGGAGGGCGTCGGTGTCCTTCGGCGCCAGCGCGACGACCTGGTTCTGCGCAGTGATTGCCTCGGAGGTCTGCCGTCCGTCTGCAGCGCGGTCGAGAGGTCGCGCCACGCCTCGACGCTCTTCGGGTTCTCCTCGGTGTTCTTCTGGGCGCTCGACACCGACGGGAGCCCGCTCGAGTCACCGCTGCCGCGGAAGATGTCTCCGACACCGGTGCCACCGGCGCCGACACCGAAGAGGACGAACCCGCCGCCGAGCGCGACGGCGAGGAAAACGAACATCCATTTGGCATGGCGGCGCAGCCGCGGGAAGAACATCGTGTCCTCGATCGAGGGCGCGGTCGAGCGCTTGGGGCTTCGCGTGGCCGCTACGGCAGCATCTTGCTTCGGGCGCTTCGTGCTGCTCTTGTCGAATCGAGCCATTCGGTCGTTCCTTTCGCGTAACGCTGTTCGCCGGCCACCAGCGTAGCTGTGACACGTCCAGGAGAGCCTCCCAGAACGGCCGCGACAGCCGGATCCTCGACAGGATCGAACGGGGAGCCGTCGAGGGAGATGACGGTCAGATCGGCTTGCTTGCCCGGAACGAGCGATCCGATCCGGTCTGCGAGGCCGAGCACCCGCGCTCCGCCGAGGGTCGCGAGCTCGAGGGCCTGCGCGGCAGGCATCGCGTCCGGGCGGCCCGCCCGGGCCCGGGCACCGACGATTGCGCAACGGATCTCCTCGAACACGTCGAACGACGGTGTCGAGGCAGGGCTGTCCGTCGCGATGGAAACCGCCACGCCCGCCGCCAGGAGCTCGTCGACCGGCGCGACGCCACAGCCGAGGAAACCGTTGGAGCGGGGGCAGTGCGCGACCCCGACGCCGTGCGCCGCGAGCAGTCCGATCTCCTCGGCGTCGGCGTGGACGCAATGCGCGGCCATCAGTGCCGGGCTCAACAGCCCGTCGCCGGCGAGCATCCTGATGCCCGTCTCACCGGGCGGAGGGACGAGGAACTCGGCGAGCGGGCTCCAGTCACCGGCACCGTCGACGAGCCAGTCGCGTTCGGCAGCACTCTCGGCGAAGTGCGTCGCCGTCGGAAGACCGAGCGCCGCAGCCGCTCGGTAGACCTCGAGCGTGCAGGTGTACGGCGCATGGGGCGAGACGCCGACGCCGACGCGGGCATCGAGCTCTGTCTCGATCCGGGCATGGAGCTCGTGGAACCGGTCGAGCGCCGAGGCGTCGGCCCCGAAGACCTCGAGGTAGATCACGGCTCGGAGGCCGGTAGCCGCCGCTGCGGAGGCTGCTGCGCCGGAGAAGCTGCAGTCGCCGATCGTCGTGATGCCCGAGCGAAGGCACTCGCGGGCACCCACCGTCGCGATCGCGATCATGTCGTCGAGATCGAGCGCCCCCTTGCGCTGGATGTGCATTCCGATCCAGGGGACGAACGGCAGCCCGTCACCGAATCCGGCATAGACGGCGTATTCGAGGTGCGAGTGAGCGTTGACGAAGCCGGGCACGATGACGCAGCCCGGGTGGTGCTCCCCTCGGCCGAGCTCGGCCGACGGGCCGACGGCCTCGACGGTGCCGTCGTCGGCGACTCCGACCGCTCCATCCCTGATCGGCTCGCCCTCGACGGGAACCACCCAGTCCGCCGAGATCACCTTCATCGAGGCGGATCCTCCGGCCCGAGCTCCTGCTCGTCGTCGACGGCCTCGTCGTTGACGGCCTCGTCGTCGAACTCCTCGTCCAACCACTGATCCGGGTCGTCGTCGTCGCCGTCGTCGAGATCGGACTCTTCGTCCGACCACGCATCCCGGTCCTCGTCGTCAGCGTCGCCGTCGTCCACGTCGTCGCTGCCGCCGAGCCGCCACAGCGGCGGCCCGGATCCCCACTTCTTCTCCATGATGCGCGCGAGCCAGATCGAGCTCTCGAACAGGATCAGGAGCGGGATCGTCTCGAACAGGAGCGAGACCGGGTCGACGGTCGGCAGCAGGATCGCGAAGGCGACCATCAGCACGTAGCCGATCTTGCGGTTGTGACGGAGCGTGTCGTAGCTGAGGACTCTGATGCGGACGAGCGCGAGGATGAAGATCGGCATCTCGAAGGCGATCCCACTCGCGAGCAGGACGAACGAGGTGAACGAGAGGTAATAGCTCGCGCGAATCTGAACGTCGTAGAGCGTGTCGTCGAAGTTCGTGAGGAACGTGATCGCAGCGGGGAGGACGATGAAGTAGGCAAACACGACACCGATCGCGAAGAGGAAGGTCGCGAGCACGATGAACTTCCGGAGTGCGCGCTGACTCGCCTCGTCGACCGCGGGTGCGAGGAAGCCCCACACCTGCCAGATGAGGATCGGCAGCACGATGCCGATCGCGGCGATGGCACTCACCTTGACCGCCGTCGTGAACGGCTCGATGACACCGAGCGTCACGAGTGTCTTGTCGGCGGGGAGCGGACGCTTGAGCCACTCGATCAGCGTCTTGTGGAACGCAAAGGTGAGGAGGAAGGCCGGAACGATCGCGGCGATCCCGATCAGGAGGCGATGACGAAGCTCCGTCAGGTGCTCGACAACGGTCGCCTCTTCGTCCGTGCCGAGACGGCGCGGGGCGAGCCTGCGGATCATCTGCGTCTCGAGTTAGGAGACGGTGTCCCGCTCGCGCTGTTCAGGCGCGGCAGGTGCGGCGGGTGCGGAGCCGGTGGAGACCACGCGCTCGGCCGGGGGCAGGGCCCTGTCGTCCTCATCGTCTCCCGAGTCGCCCGTAACGGAGTCCTTGAACTCGCGCATCCCCTTACCGAGCTGACGGCCCATCTCCGGCAACCGCTTCGGGCCGAAGACGAGAAGCAGCACGAGCAGGAGGATCAGGAGTTCCCAGATGCCGATTCCGAAGGGCATGGGATGAGCGTAGCAGTGCGGGAGCGGCTTGCCGAGGGAAGGATGGGTCCGGGTACCATGTGAATCAGGCGCGGTTGCGGTTTTCCCGCAACCCCCATGCTCTTCAGTCTCCCGGCAAACACGAGGTTAAGGACCGAGAACCGTGGCACTCCTGGAAATCAAGAACCTGCACGTCGCGCTCGAGGACGGCACGCCCATCGTCAAGGGCGTCGACCTGACCGTCGGCAGCAACGAGAAGCACGCGATCATGGGTCCGAACGGATCCGGGAAGTCGACCCTCGCCTACGCGCTCATGGGTCATCCGGCGTACGAGGTCACCGAGGGCCAGATCCTTCTCGACGGCGAGGACGTCACCGAGATGGGGGCCGACGAGAGAGCGCAGAAGGGGCTCTTCCTCGCCTTCCAGTACCCGCACGCGATCCCCGGGGTCACCGTCACGAGCTTTCTGCGCAGCGCGATCAACGCGAAGCGCAAGGCTGCGAACGGCGGCGAGGACGATCCGGTCGCGGTGAAGGAATTTCGCGTCGAGATGCTCGCGGCGATGGAGCACCTGAAGGTGCCGCGCGAGCTGGCGCAGCGCTACCTCAACGACGGGTTCTCCGGCGGCGAGAAGAAGCGCGTCGAGATCCTGCAGATGGCCATGCTGAAGCCACGGATCGCGGTCCTCGACGAGACCGACTCCGGTCTCGACATCGACGCTCTCAGAGTCGTCGCGAACGGCGTCAACGAGCTCGTCGGACCGGAGATGGGTGCGCTCGTGATCACGCACTATCAGAGGATCCTGAACTACATCACGCCGGATCACGTGCACGTCTTCGTGGACGGGCGGATCGTGGCGTCGGGCGGCGCAGAGCTCGCGGAGAAGCTCGAGGCAGAGGGCTACGAGGCGTTTATTCCGGCCGGAGTGGCCGGAGTGGGGAGTGAGGCTGCATGAGCACCACCGAGAACGACGTCGTCAAGGGAATTCGCAGCGACTACAAGTACGGCTTCTCGAATCCCGACGAGGCGAAGGACTATTTCTTCAAGTCGGGTCGAGGACTCTCGCACGAGGTGGTCGAGGCGATCGCCGAGCACAAGCAGGAGCCGGAGTGGATGCGCGCGTTCCGCCACAAGGCCCTCGACTACTTCTACGCGCGACCGCTTCCCACCTGGGGCGGCAACGTCGCCGAGATCGACTTCGAGAACATCTACTACTACATCAAGCCGACCGAGAAGCAGGTCGACAAATGGGAAGACCTCCCGGCCGAGATCCTCGATACGTGGGACAAGCTCGGGATCCCGGAGGCCGAGAAGAAGTACCTCGCCGGCGTCGGCGCCCAGTACGAATCGGAGGTCGTCTACCACAAGCTGCAGGAGGACCTCGAGAAGAAGGGCGTGATCTTCCTCGACATGGACTCGGCGCTGCGTGAGCACGAGGACATCGTCAAGCAGCACATGGGCACGATCATCCCCGCGAACGACAACAAGTTCGCCGCGCTCAACTCGGCGGTCTGGTCGGGCGGGTCGTTCATCTACGTGCCGCCGGGCGTGAGCATCGACATGCCGTTGCAGGCCTACTTCCGCATCAACGCCGAGAACATGGGCCAGTTCGAGCGGACGCTGATCATCGTCGACGAGGACGCGTACGTGCACTACGTCGAAGGCTGCACGGCGCCGATCTACTCGTCGGACTCGCTCCACTCCGCGGTCGTCGAGATCATCGTCAAGCCGCGCGGCCGCTGCCGTTACACGACGATTCAGAACTGGTCGAACAACGTGTACAACCTCGTCACGAAGCGGGCCGTCGCCCACGAGGGCGCCACGATGGAATGGGTCGACGGAAACCTCGGGTCCAAGTTGACGATGAAGTATCCGGCCATCTGGCTGATGGGCGACCACGCCCACGGTGAGGTGCTGTCGATCGCGTTCGCCGGCAAGGGCCAGCACCAGGACGCCGGCGGCAAGGTCGTTCACGTGGGGAAGAACACGTCCTCCGTGATCACGTCGAAGTCGATCTCGAAGGACGGTGGCCGCGCCGGCTACCGCGGTCTCCTCGAGGTGGCGCGTGGTGCGACCGGAGCGAAGTCGAAGGTGGTCTGCGATGCGCTGATCCTCGACGAGGACTCGCGCTCGGACACCTACCCGTACATCAAGGTCGACGAGAACGACGTCGATCTCGGCCACGAGGCGACCGTCTCGAAGATCGGCGAGGAGCAGCTCTTCTACCTGATGAGCCGCGGCCTCTCCGAGTCCGAGGCGAGCGCGATGATCGTGTCGGGCTTCGTCGAGCCGATCACGAAGGAGTTGCCGCTCGAGTACGCAGTCGAGATGAACCGGCTGATCCAGCTGCAGATGGAGGGCAGTGTTGGCTAGCCCATGCCGGGCGAGCCGGCATGCGGGTTGTTGGCTAGCCCATGCCGGGCGAGCCGGCAGGGGGGTGTAGGTTGATCGTCGAGCGAACGGATTTCGTCTCCGTCCCCGTCACCGATCTCGATCGTTCGTCCGCGTTCTATCGTGACGTCGTCGGGCTCGAGCAGATCGGCACCGGGACCTGGCCCGAGTTCCAGCTCGGTGAGAACGTGAGCCTCTATCTCCTCGATCCGACGAACCTCGGCCAGGAGTTCACGGGGCCGCATACCTCGGCCATCGCGCTTCGCGTCGCCGACGTGCCGGAGGCGCGCCTCGAGCTCGAAGGGAAGGGTGTTGCGTTCGAGGGAGACATCGTCGACACCGGTGTCTGCCACATGTCGCCTTTTCGTGACCCGGACGGCAACGTCCTCATGCTCCACCGTCGATACGCATCCGCATGAGAGCTGATCTCCTCGAGCGCTACCAGGCGATCCCGCTGCCGACGAAGGCGGAGGAGCACTGGCGCTTCACCGACCTGACGGGCTTCGATCCCGATTCGTATACGGCGGCCGGCGCGGTTTCCACGACGGCGTCGACAACGATGCTCGAGATCGACGCCTCGGGGGTTGCATCCGTCGACGAGGCGGGCATCACGATCGACTACGCCCCCGATGGCATCAGGTTCGAGCTCCTCACCGACGACCACCCGCTGCTCGGCACGCTCGTGGGCCACACGGAGAAGTTCGCGGCCCACAACGCCGCGATGTGGGAGCACGGACTGCTGGTGCACGTCCCCAAGGGGGTCGTCGTCGACAAGCCGATCTACATCAGGATCGGAAACTCGGTCGAGGGTGGCTCACTCTTCTGGCGGCTCCTGATCGTCGCCGAGGCGCAGAGCCGGTTCACCGTGATCGAGGAGTACGCGTCCGCGACTCCAGAGCTCTCGGGCTACTCGAACGCCGCGGTCGAGATCGTGGTCGAGGACGGCGCCAAGGTCGAGTACGTCTCCGTCCAGAATCTCTCGCAGAAGACGTGGCACTTCGCTTCGCACCACGCGACGGTCGGGCGTGATGCGGAGCTCGACTGGGTGGCAGGCGGTTTCGGGTCGGGCGGCGGCAAGGTCTGGATCCAGAACGACCTCGCGGGTCAGGGTGCGACCTCGCGCGTCACCGGGGCGTACTTCGCCGATCACGAGCAGCGGCTCGACTACGACACGTTCCAGGAGCACATCGCACCCCACACCACCTCGGACTTCGCCTTCAAGGGTGTTCTCCGCGATACGGCGAGCGCCGTCTGGCGCGGCATGATCAGGGTCGAGGAAGGCGCGCAGAAGACGAACGCCTACCAGGAGAACCGGAATCTGCTCCTGTCGAAGACGGCGCACGCGGATTCGATCCCCGGTCTCGAGATCCTCGCGAACGACGTTCGGTGCACCCACGGTGCGACGCTGAGCCAGGTCGACCGTGAGCAGCTGTTCTACGCGATGGCGCGTGGTCTCTCCCGCTCCGAGGCGGAGCGGCTGATCGTGCGCGGCTTCTTCCAGGACGTCCTCGACCGGATCGAGCTCGAGCCCGTTCGTGACGCGCTCGGGAAAGCGCTCGAAGCGCGCATCCCCGAGGCGTCCTAGCTTCACCGCGGCGGGGCGATTCGTCTCACCGCTCCAGTTTTCAAGCGACGAAGGCGCGCCGACGGTCGATCGTGACCGCCCGGGACTCGGCGGAGTCGGAGTGACTAGTGTTCGGGCGATGTCGGAAATCGGGCTCTTCCCCCTCGGTCTCGTGCTGCTGCCCACCGAGCAGGTTCCGCTTCACATCTTCGAGCCCCGCTACCGTGAACTCGTCGGCGAGAGCGTCGAGCTCGACGTGCCGTTCGGCATCGTCTTCGCGGATGACGACGGGCTTCGACCGATCGGCACGCTCGCGACCGTCACCGAGGTCGTCGAGCGGTTCGAGGACGGCCGACTGAACATCGTGGTCGAAGGCGGCGCGCGCTTCAAGCTCATCGAGCTGACGGAAGGCAGAGAGTTCGCAACGGGCCGCGTCGAGCCCGTCGAGGATCAGGATGATCCCGCAGATCCCGACGACGTCGAGCGGGTCTTCGGACTCTTCGCCCGCATCGTCGAATTGACGTCTGCCGAGATCGAGGCGCCGGAAGCGGACACCGACGATCTCTCCTTCGCGATCGCGAGCTGCTTCGACTTCTCGACCGACATCAAGCAGGAGCTCCTCTCCGAGCGCTCGGAACGCGTTCGCCTGGCGCGGCTCTGCGAGCTGTTGACCATCGCAGCCGACACTGTCGCGCGCCAGCAGGAGATCTCCTCGCGCGCCCAGACGAACGGCAAGGTCCAGCCACCCGAGTGAGGCGCGCCGGGCCGGGCGGTTGTAGCCTCGATCCGGTGACCAACGGCCTTTCCGAGACGGAGGCGGCCGCGCGGCGAGCCTCGCGCGGCGAGCCGATCGAGCCTGCGAGTCGGTCGACCGCCTCCATCGTCCGCGCGAACGCGGTCACGCCGTTCAACGCGATCCTTCTCGTGCTCGGCTTCCTCACGCTCGTGTTCGGTGACTGGCGGGATGCGCTCTTCCTCGGGATCGTCGTGACGAACACGGCAATCGGCGTCTGGCAGGAGCTGCGCGCCAAGCGGAAGCTCGACGCACTCGCGGCACTCGTCGTACCTCGCGCGACCGTGATCCGGGACGGCGAGCCGCGTCTCCTCCACGTCTCAGAGGTCGTCGTCGGCGATCTCGTTCGACTCGTCCCGGGCGATCAGGTCATCGCCGACGGGTCGTTGTCCGCGAGCACTGCTTTGCGCCTCGACGAGTCGATTCTCACGGGCGAGACCAGGGCCGTCGCGAGGGCCGTCGGCGATGAGGTTCGGTCGGGCTCGTTCGTTCTCGAGGGCACCGGTGCCTTCGAGGTCACGGCCGTCGGGGCCGACAGCTACGCGGAGCGAATCACGGGCACCGCACGCGAGTTCAGGCATCCGCGCTCACCCCTCGAGCGCGCGGTGAATCGTCTCCTCTACGTGCTCCTCACGGTGATGGTCCCACTCGCAGCGATGCTCGTCGTGGCGCTTCGCAAGCAGGACGTCTCGATCGGGACCGCCGTCGACACGGCGGTCGCCGGCATGGTGACCCTCGTCCCCGAGGGACTCATCCTGCTCGTCTCGATCACGTACGCCGCAGCGGCGGTTCGCATGGCCCGCGCCGGCGCGCTCGCGCAGCAGCTGAACGCGATCGAGTCCCTCGCTTCGGTCGACACCATCTGCTGCGACAAGACGGGAACGCTGACGGAGGCTTCCCTACGCCTTGTCGAGCTGCTGCCGGCGCCTGGGACGACCGAGCTCGCGCTCGGAGAGGCACTCGGCCGGTTTGCGGGCGCGTCCGAGTCGCGCGACGCGACCCTGTCTGCCCTTGCGGCGGGCTTCCACGTCGAGCCGGAACCGGCCGACGAGCAGATCCCGTTCCTGTCTCGGCGCCGCTGGAGCGGCATGCGGGTCGGCGGCGTCCGGTATGTCCTCGGAGCACCGGAGCTCTTCCCTCTCGGCGACCTCGAGCCGATGGCTCGAGCGCGACAGGAGCAAGGGAGGCGCGTGGTCGCCCTGGGGATGGCGACCTCGGGGTTCCCCGCCGACCCAGACGTCGGCCCGCCGACGCTGCAGACGCTCGGCCTCGGCGTTCTGGCCGAGGAGCTCCGTCCCGGCGTCGAGGACACGATCGCCTATCTCGAGGAGCAGGGAGTCTCGATCGTCGTTCTCTCCGGTGACGATCGGCGCACCGCGAGCTCGATCGCGCACGACGCGGGCGTCCCGGAGCAGGGCCCACCGCTCAGCGGTGAGGACCTGCCTGACACGGACGCCGAGCTCGACCGGATCTGCACGTCGCTCTCCGTCGTCGGGCGGATCTCGCCGGAGGACAAGCGGCGCGTCGTGGAGGCGCTCCGCCGCAGGGGCCGGTATGTCGCGGTTGTCGGTGACGGGATCAACGACGTCCCGGCGTTGAAGGCATCCCATCTTTCGATCGCGCAGGGGTCGGGCACGCAGATGGCGAGGGCCGTCGCGGACGTCGTGCTCGTCGACGGCACGTTCGATTCGGTTCCTCGCATGATCGCCGAGGGACGCCGGATTCTGCGGAATCTCCAGCGCGTGGCCAAATTGTTCGTGACGAAATCGGTGTTCGCGCTCTTCCTGATCGTCGCGATCGGAATCACACCCACCGACTACCCGCTGCTGCCACGCCATCTGACGGTCGTCGCGGCACTGACCGTCGGGATTCCTGCCTTCTTCCTTGCGCTGGCACCGAGCGAGGGCCCGTGGCGCACCGACGGGTTCCTCCGTGACGTGGCGGGATTCGCGGTTCCCGCGGGGGTCGCGGCGGGCCTCGGCGTCACGACCGCCTACCTCATCTCCGTGAACGTCTTCGACCTCACCCTGATCCAGTCGCGCACGGTCGCCACCTCGACGCTGATCGTGATCGGGCTCTACATCGTGCTCGCGCTCGAGGCGACGAGCACGAGACGCGCCTGGCTCGTGTCCGCCCTGTGCGCCTGCCTCCTGGCGGCCTACGTCACACTCCTCCTCATCCCAGGCATGCGGCACTTCTTCGAGCTCGTGATCCCGAGCGCCGCGTCCGTCATGCTGATCACGATCGGCTCCGCGACGGCGATCGGGTTCCTGTGGCTGAGCGGCGACCGGTTCGTCCCGCTGCGTCAGGGGGCCGGACCATCCTCCCGGCTACGATGAGGTGATGGCTGTCGAAACCTCGCTGCCCCTGGACGTGCTCGCGCTCCGGGCGGATTTCCCCTATCTCGAGGAGGAGTTGGGGGGGCGGCCGCTTGCCTACCTCGACTCGGCGTCGTCGACACAGAAGCCCCGGCAGGTGCTCGACCGGATGCGCGCGTTCTACGAGCACGAGTACGCAAACGTGCATCGTGGCGTCTACCGACTCGCCGAGCGCGCGACGGAGGGATACGAGGCAGCCCGGCTCAAGGTTGCGGGTTTCGTCAACGCTCCCTCGGAGCGAGAGGTGATCTTCACGCGCAGCGCCACCGAGGCGATCAATCTCGTCGCATACGCTTGGGGACTTCAGAACCTCGGCCCCGGCGACACGGTCGTGATCACCGAGCTCGAGCACCACGCCAACTTCGTTCCATGGCAGTACATCGCGAGCAAGACCGGAGCCGGCTTCACCCACATCCCGATCGACGATGCGGGCGAGCTCCAGCTCGACGCGTTGGACGGTATCGCGCGCGAGGGTCGAATCAAGGTCGTCGCGACCGGTCTCGTGTCGAACTCGCTCGGGACGATCAACCCGGTCGAGCGTCTCGCCGCCTGGGCGCACGAGCAGGGAGCGATCATGGTCGTGGACGCCGCCCAGGCAGCGCCGCATCGCGCCATCGACGTCCAGCAGCTCGGATGCGATTTCCTCGCCTTCTCCTCCCACAAGCTGTGTGGCCCGAGCGGTGTCGGTGCTCTCTGGGGTCGGCGCGAGCTGCTCGAGACGATGGAGCCCTTCAACCTCGGCGGCGAGATGATCCGGTCCGTCGGTCTCGACCGCACGACGTTCAACGAGCTCCCCTACAAGTTCGAGGCCGGAACTCCGGCGATTGCCGAGGCGGTCGGATTCGGCGCCGCGATCGACTACATCAGCCAGATAGGTCTTTCGGCGATCGAGCGCCACGAGCACGAGCTGACCGTGTACGCCACGGGTCGTCTGAGTGAGCTCGACTGGGTCAGGCTGTTCGGACCGCCGGTCGAGCGTCGGGCAGGGATCATCTCGTTCGAGGTAGCGGGGATTCACCCGCACGACGTCGCGCAGATCCTGGACTGGGAGGGCGTGGCGGTCCGCGCGGGCCACCACTGCACGCAGCCGCTGATGGCGCGCCTCGGTGTTGCTGCGACGACGCGCGCCAGCTTCTACCTGTACTCGGTCGCCGAGGAAGTCGACAGGCTCGTCGACGGGCTCCACAAGGTGAAGAAGAACCTGGGATGAGCGAGTTCGAGCAGATGTATCGCGAGGTGATCCTGGATCACTACAAATCGCCGCGGAATCACGGCGTGCTCGAGCCCAACGATGCGGTTGCGGAGGGGCAGAACCCGTTGTGCGGCGACGAGATCACGGTTTCGGTGCGGTTTGGCAGCGGCGATGTGATCGAGAGCGTCGGTTTCGAGGGGCGCGGGTGCGCGATCAGCCAGGCCGCGACGTCGATGCTCACCGACCTCGTGATCGGGCGCACCGCGCAGGACGTCGCCGTGATGCCGAAGGACGATCTGTTGGAGGAGATCGGTATCCCGTTGACGCCTGTTCGGCTCAAATGCGCATTGCTCGGGCTGGGGGTTCTCAAGGTGGCGCTGCACAAGTCGAAGGGGACGCCGCTGCCGGAGGAATGGGGAGCCTCGAGCGGCGAGATCACGATCGAGTAGACGTGGCTGAGCTCGATGTCTGCCTGCTGGAGGAGTTGCCGCCGGGGTCGGTCCGGATCGTCGAGGCCGCGCCGCTCCTCAGCATCGGTGTCTACAACTGCGACGGCGAGCTGTTTGCGCTCGAGGACCGTTGCTCCCACGACGACGGGCCGTTGTGCGAGGGAGACTTCGACTGCGCCGAGCGTGTCGCCGTTTGCCCGCGGCATGGTGCCCGGTTCGATATCGAGACCGGCCGGGCGCTGTCACTTCCCGCATACATCCCGGTCGAGACGTTCCCGGTGCGCGTTCGCGACGACGGCATGGTCGTCGTCGAGGCTTGAAGCGCCGCGTCGCCGGGCTCTCCACCAGCAGGGGCTTGCCGTCGACCACCCGCGCCGGTATACATTTGAGTTACCGCGGAAAGGAGGTGGTCCGGACGTGACAGATTCCAGCAGTACCGGCAGTGGAGGTACCAGCGGGTAGAGGCGTGTCCCCGAGACCCACTGGGGAATCGCCATAGCCGAGCGTGGGGGACGCGCGTTCCGCGCCGCCGGCCGTCTCGCCTTCGGGTGAGGGGCACCGGCAGGAAGCGCCTCTGCCAATTCAACGCTGGCTACCGGGATCGAGGGCCGCCGCAAGGCGGCCCTCGCCTTTTCCCGGAGCGCGCTCGCTCGTCACGGAGGATCCGGGGACTGCCCGAGCCACCGCCGGCTCTGGCGGAGCCGGCGCTCTGCGATGAGCGGGAGTTCCTCGGGCAGGACGGGCACGCGCCGCCCTGCGATCTCGAGCAACGTCGCGACCGTCGCGATCAGGCGGGCCCGCCGCTCGCGTTCGACGACGACGAGCCTGCGGACGGTCTCGTAGCACGGCGTGGTCGCCCGAAGCCGTCGCGCCCGTTGCCGGAGCAGCCGCCAGACCGCGGCGGACGACCTGAGATCCACGGTGCGCGCAACACTCGCGACAAGCCGCGGATCGACGACGGGCGAGAACTGCACGTCTCGACTCTCGCACGCGAATCGGCACGACTTCGTGCCAACCCCGAGCCGCCTTCCACCCGGTCGTCGGTCTGGTCACAACCTCGGATGCAGCGCGCCACGCAACCGCGAGCCCCACGGACACGAAGCCGGCACGAGGCACCCGAGCGCGAGCCCACCGACATCAAGCCGACAACGCGCCGGTCTGGGGCAGAGCCAGGAAGCCCAGGCCCAACACCGTCCCGAACCATCACGCTTGTGCCAATCTGTCACAAGGGTTGTGCTCCTCGCTCTCGGGGCCGACGCGGCCCCGGCCCGGGCGCGGCGGCGGACGGCATCGCCCGTGTTTGCTCTACGACGGCGGCGAGTACGCCGGGCTTGGCGATGATCGCAACCCAGGAGCCGGCTCGGGCCCTGGCTGCGGCTTGGGCGCGGCGCCGGCTTGGGCGCGGCGTGGACCGGCGCTGCTGGGCGCGGCGCTGGCGTGGGCGCGGCGCTGGCGTGGGCGCGGCGCTGGCTTGTGAGGCGGCGCTGCTTGGCGCGGCGCTGCTTGGCGCGGCGCTGCTTGGCGGCGCTGCTGGCGCGGCGCTGGTGGGCCTGGGCGCGGCTCTGGGCGCGGCGCCGGCTTGGGCGCGGCGCCGGCTTGGGCGCGGCGCTGCTTGGGCGCGGCGCGGCTCGGGCGCGGGAGACTAGACGCTCTCTTCGAAGTTCTTCCAGTAGCGGCTGGCGGTCGGCCCGCGTTGGCCCTGGTACTTCGACCCGAGCCCCGTCGACCCGTACGGGTTGGCCGTGGGCTCGGACAGCTGCACGAACGACAGCTGGCCGATCTTCATACCGGGGTAGATCGTGATCGGGAGGTTCGCGACGTTCGACAGCTCGAGCGTCACGTGTCCGTCCCAGCCCGGGTCGATGAAGCCCGCCGTGGAGTGGATCAGCAGCCCGAGCCTCCCGAGGGAGCTCTTCCCCTCGAGGCGGGCGACGAGATCGTCCGGCAGCTTCACCCGTTCGAGCGTCGAGCCGAGCACGAACTCGCCCGGGTGGAGGATGAAGGGCTCGCCGTCCACGACCTCGACGAGCTCTGTCAGGTCCTCCTGCTCCTGCTTGACGTCGATGTACGGGTAGCGGGAGTTTCGGAAGACACGGAACAGCCGGTCGACGCGGACGTCGAGACTGGCCGGCTGCATCAGGGACGGGTCATAGGGGTCGATTGCGATCGCCCCCGCCTCGATCAGCCTCTCGATCGCCCTGTCTGAGAGAACCATGACGCGATCCTACCCACCCTGAAATATCGAGGAAATCTTCCATTTTGCGGGCTCGAATGAGGTACGCTCGGTAGTTCGGTGTCCATGCTCTACGGACCGATGGACCCCAACGAGCGCTTCCGCGCCCGACGGGATCACACGCGCCGGTCAAAGCGGCGCCGTCGCGCCGTGGTCCTGGCTGTCCTCCTCGGCGGGGTCATCGCCGTCGTCATGGGCGCCCGTTTCGTCGGCGACTCGTCGAAGCAGGCGACCCCCGCGAAGAAGGAGGCAACGGTCGTCGTGGTCGAGAGCCAGGTTTCGACGCGGACGCCGCGGCCGCTGCCGGTCGAGATCCGAGGTGTCCACGTCACGGGTGCGCTGGCCTCGCTTCCCGGCAAGTTCCGGGAATACGTCGACTACAAGCGCTACGGGCTCAACACGATCGAGCTCGACGTCAAGGACGAAGGCGGCGAGATCGGGTTTACGCCGGCCGACGTGCCCCTCGCGCGCAAGGTCGGTGCCGCGAGGTCGTACTACGACCCCAAGGCTCTCGTCGCCCTCGCCCACAGGCACGGCATCTACATGATCGGGCGGGTCGTCTGCTTCCAGGATCCGCTGCTCGCCCAGGGCAGGCCTGATCTCGCCATCCAACGGCCCGACGGGAGCGTCTGGAAGACGACGGCGGGACTCGGCTGGGTCAACCCGTACGACCGGCGCGTCTGGGACTACTGCGTCTCCGTCGCCGAGGCGGCGGCGCGCGCGGGCTTCGACCAGATCATGTTCGACTATGTGCGCTTCCCGTCCGACGGTGACGTCGACAGCGCCGTCTACCCGGGGAAGACGAGCGAGCCGCGCGGCCGGGTGATCGCCGCCTTCGCGGGATACGCGAAGCGGCGTCTGGAGCCGCTCGGTACGAGGGTCTCGACAGCGCTGTTCGGGCTTTCCGCGACCCGAGACCTGGGAATCGGACAGTCGCCGAAGCTGATCTCGCAGACGGTCGACGGGATCTACGCCGATGTCCTACCCGGCGCTCTACGGTGGCGGCGAGCTCGGTATCGCCAACCCGAGCGCGCAGCCCGGCGAGACGGTCTTCCGGACGCTCACCGACTTCCGCCGGCAGATGAAGGGCTCGCGGGCGCAGATCGTGCCCTGGGTGCAGGATTGGAACTACTCACTCGAGCAGGTGAAGGCACAGATCGCGGCCGCCCGCTTGCAGGGCGCGAAGGGCTTCCTGCTCTGGAACGCCTCGGGCCTCTACACCAAAGCAGCGCTCGCACCGGCGAGCGCCAAACTCGAGGGATAACGCCCCGCGCGATCAGGGCCCGAGCCGGACGCGGCTCCAGCTCCCGTCCTCGAGCTCGTAGCGAATGCGGTCGTGCAGCCGGCTGGGCTGTCCCTGCCAGAACTCGATCGCCGTCGCGACGATGCGGTACCCGCCCCAGAACGGCGGCAGCGGCACGTCGTCCTCACCTGCGAAGCGCTCCTCCATGTCGGCAACCAGCTTCCCGAGCTCGGATCTGTTCGCAACAGGACGCGACTGCGGGGACGCCCACGCACTGATCCGGCTGTCGCGCGGCCGCGATCGGAAGTACGCGAACGACTCCTCGTCCGACACCGATTCGATCGTTCCTTCGATTCGAACCTGACGCTCCTGCAGCTCCCAGTGGAGCACTGCAGCGACTCTCGGGTTCTCCGCGAGCTCGAGCGCCTTGCGACTGTCCCGGTTCGTGTAGAAGACGAACCCGCGCTGGTCGTGGCCCTTGAGAAGCACCATCCGGACGGACGGCGCGGCGTCCGGTGTGGCTGTGGCCAGAGCCATCTGCTCCGGGTATCGAACCCCCGCCTCCGAGGCGGCCCGGAACCATTCGGCGAACTGCGTGTGCGGATCGAGGTCGAGGTCGTCGAGGTCCACGGCACGAGGGTATCGGCCCGGCGCTGCGGTACGCTCAGCGCGTGGCTGCCACGAAGTCGATCGAGATCCGCACGGAGATCCCTGGGCCGTCCTCCCGCGAGTTGCTGCTGCGTGGTGAGCACGCTGTCGCGGCGCCGTTGCGCGTCTATTTGCCCGTGTTCGCAGCCGAGGCGCTCGGCGCGACGATCACCGACGTCGACGGTAACCGGTTCATCGACTTCGCCGGCGGTGTCGGTGTCTGCAACGTCGGTCACTGCCACCCGCGCGTGGTCGCCGCGATCCAGGAGCAGGCGGCCAGGTTCGTCCATACGGACTTCACGGTCGTTCCGTACCCCGGGTACATCGAGCTTGCCGAGCGCCTCTCAGACCTTGCTCCCTTCAGCGGCCCGACCCGTGCCGCGTTCTTCAACTCGGGTGCCGAGGCCGTCGAGAACGCCGTCAAGATCGCCCGCGTCGTCACAGGCCGCCCGGCCGTGATCGCCTTCGACGCCGCGTTCCATGGACGCACGTTGCTCGCGTTGACGATGACGTCGAAGGTGCACCCCTACAAGACGGGGATGGGGCCGTTCTCCGCCGAGGTCTATCGGGCGCCCTTCCCGAACGAGTACCGGGGGCTGTCCGCAGGCTCGGCCCTTGCTGCGATGGAGGGCATGTTCGCGTCGCACGTGTCGCCGTCCCAGGTCGCCGCGATCGTCTTCGAGCCCCAACTCGGCGAAGGCGGCTTCGTGCCTGCGCCGCCGGAGTTCGTCGAAGGGATTCGGCGCATCTGCGATCGCGAGGGGATCGTCATGATCGCGGACGAAGTGCAGACGGGCTTCGGTCGGACAGGGCGCATGTTCGCGATGGAGCACTACGACGTCGAGGCAGACCTGATCACCGTCGCCAAATCGATTGCGGCCGGACTCCCGCTCTCCGGCGTGATCGGACGTGCCGCGATCATGGACGCCCCCCACACCGGTGCGATCGGCGGGACGTTCATCGGCAACCCGGTGGCGCTCGCGGCCGGGCTTGCCGTGCTCGACATCTTCGCCGAGGAGAACCTCGTGGCCCGAGCCGACGTGATCGGGGCCACCATCCGCCGGCGCATGGAGACGTGGCAGGCACGCTGGCCGCAGATCGGGGACGTGCGCGGTCTCGGTGCCATGCTGGCGATCGAGCTCGTCCACGATCCCGTCGGCAAGGATCCGGCGCCCGAGCTCGCGGCCGACGTCATACGCAACGCGCTCGAGCGCGGCCTGATTCTCCTCAAGGCAGGCATCACCGGGAATGTGATCCGGGTGCTGTGCCCGCTGACGATCGAGGACGCAGTCGTCGACGAGGCGCTCGACGTCTGGGAGAGCGCGCTTTCCTCGGTTTTGCCTGCGGCCTAGCGCCGCTAGAACGCGAGATCCCGCCGTCGCTCGTGGCGCTCGAGCGCGAGCTCGACGAGGCGATCGAGCAGATCGGCATACGGGACGCCACTCGCGGCGAACAGCTTCGCGTAGACGCTCGTCGCCGTGAACCCGGGGATCGTGTTGAGCTCGTTCACGACGACGGCATCCCCCGGCCGCACGAAGAAGTCGACACGCGCCATCCCCTCGCAGTCGGTGGCGACGTACGACTCGACTGCGAGAGCTCGAACGCGTTCGGACACATCGTGCGGAAGGCGCGCCGGAACGATGAGTTCCATGCCGCCCTCTGCGTACTTCGCGTCGAAGTCGTACCATTCACCTCGCGAAACGATCTCGCCCACGACGGACGCAACCGGCTCGCGGTTTCCGAGCACGCCGACCTCGACCTCGACGCCGGGCTGGAACTCCTCGACGAGAACCTTGTCGTCGTGCCGCCGCGCCAAAGCGACGGCCTCGTCCAACTCTGCCGCGTCGTGCGCCTTCGAGATTCCCACCGACGAGCCGAGACGTGCCGGCTTCACGAACACGGGATACCCGAACGGGTTCGAGACCGCGTCACCGGGACGAAGAGTGATGTTGGGAGCGACGGGTATGCCACGGTCGCGGAGCACGGCCTTGAAGAGATCCTTGTCCATGCACAGCGCGGACGCCGCGACGCCTGCGCCGACGTACGGGATCCCGGCGAGCTCCAACAGGCCCTGAACGGTTCCGTCCTCCCCGAACGGCCCGTGGAGAGCAGGAAAGACGACGTCGATCGCGCCGAGCCCTGCCGGCGTCCCGCCGGTGGGCACCGGCAAGGCCGCGCCGGCCGCGCCGAGTGAGTTGGGACCTACTGCGTCCGGAAGCGCCCAAGCACCGTCCCGACCGATCTCGATCACGCGCGTCTCGTAGCGCGCTGGGTCGAGTCCTTCGACGACCGACCGCGCAGACTCGACCGAGATCTCGTGCTCGCTCGAGCGCCCGCCCGCGAGGACGGCCACGCGCACCCGTCCGGTCACGGCGTCGGCGTCGTTGTCGTGTCGGTCGTGTCGGTCGTGGTCGTGTCCGTTGCCGTCGTCGCTGGCGGCACGTACGACCCGACGAAGATCGTCACGACGGTGTCCGGGTCCTGCTGCGTGTTGCCCGGGGGATCCTGGGAGATCACCTTGCCGTCGAAGAGCTCGACGTCGGTGTCCTGTTTCGTCACGACGACCTTGAACCCGGCGTCGAGCAAGATCTGCTTGGCATCCGCCTGGACTTGACCCGACACATCCGGCAGCGGCGTCGTCTGCGGTCCGTTCGACACCGAGAGGTTCACGGTCGACCCCTTGGACGCTGTCGACGATCCACTCGGGACCTGGCTCACGACGACACCCGCCGGCTGCTCGCTGTCGACGTCCGTGCGACCGACCGCGAAGCCTGCCGCCTGGAGCTGTTGCAGCGCAGTCGAATAGTCGAGCCCGACCACGGGGGGCACGGCGATCTGCTTCGGGCCTGTCGAGTAGTTGATGCGAACGGACGCGCCCTCGACGAGTGACGTTCCCGACTTCGGGTCCTGAGCCGTCACGGTGCCCGAGGGCTTGTCGGACGGGACGCCCACGCTCGTCGTCGTGAGACCGGCCGTGGTGAGGAGCGCGACCGCCTCGGTCAGCTGCTTGCCGACGACGAGCGGCACCGTGACGGTCTTCTTGCCGGTCGACACCTTGATCGTGACGAGCCCGCCTTTCGCCAGCCCGGTTCCCTCCACCGGTGATTGCTCGAAGACGATGCCGGCGGACTGGTCGCCGCTCGGAAGCCGTCGGACACGCGGCTCGAAGCCGTCCGCGCGGATGAGCGCGACCGCGCGGCTCTCCACGATGCCCGTGTACTGCTTCACGACGAGCGGCTTGCTGTCCTTGATCTGCGTCTGGACCTTGTCGTACAGCAGCCAACCACCCGCGAGGAGAGCGAGGGCGAGACCGAGGCCGAGCAACCACGGCCAGGGACCCCGTCGCCGGACGGTCGGCCCGTCGTACGCTCGGTAGCGCTCGTTGCCGGCGAGGGTCCCGCCGCCTGCAGACACGAGGGGAGCCGCAACGTTCGTCGCGGCGGTGGCGTCCATCGCGCCTGCGCCCGCGAGCACCATGGTCGCGGCCGTCTCCGTCTCGGAGCCGACGGAGTCGCCCCGTGCCACGATCTCGAGATCGCGATCGAGCGAGGCAGCCGTCCGGTAGCGTTCGGCCGGCTCCTTCGCGAGCGCGCGAAGAACGACGAGGTCGAGGTCGTGCGGAATATCGTGACGCCGGGCGGACGGTGGCTCCGGCGCCTGCGAGAGATGCTTCATCGCGATTTCGACGGGCGTCTCGCCGGTGAACGGGACGGTGCCCGTGAGGAGCTCGTAGAGGACGATTCCCGTCGAGTAGAGATCCGAGCTCTCGTCGACGGGCGCGCCTCGAGCCTGTTCCGGAGAGAGGTACTGCGCCGTCCCGACGATCGAGCCCGCCTCCGTCATCTCACTCGTGCCCGCGCGAGCGATGCCGAAGTCCGCGACCTTGACCCTGCCCTCTCGGTCGACGATCACGTTGTGCGGCTTGATGTCGCGGTGGATGATCCCGTTCTTGTGCGCGTACCGCAGTGCGGCGAGGATCTGTCGCGCGTACGAGATGGCGACGGGCACGGGGCACGGGCCGCGGGTCACGATCAGTTCCTTCAGCGTCCGGCCCTCGATGTACTCCATCACGATGTAGTACGACTCGTCCTCGACCCCTCGGTCGTAGATCGAGACGATGTTGGGGTGCGAAAGCCCCGCAGCGTGGGTGGCCTCGCGCCGGAAGCGCTCGACGAACTGCTCGTCGGTCGAGTAGCGCTCGTGCAGGATCTTGACCGCGACGCGCCGCCCGAGCTCCTGGTCCTCGGCGAGCCAGACGTCCGCCATTCCGCCCGATCCGAGCTTGCGCTCGAGCCGGTAGCGGTCTGCGATGAGGGTGCCGGTGAGGTCGTTGCGTGCCATCAAAAGGTCTTTTAGGAGTTCGCCGTCTGGGTCAAGAGTGCCTGCATGACCTGGCGCGCGATCGGCGCAGCCGTCGCGCCGCCCGTGAGGGACTGATTCTGGAGGACGACTGCGATGGCCAGTTTCGGCTTCTGGTCGGGATCTCCGGCGAACGCGATGAACCAGGTCGTGTTGCTGCCCTGGACGCCGGTTTCGGCCGTTCCGGTCTTGCCGCCGATCTCCAGGCCGGAGATCTGGGCGGCGGTGCCGGTGCCGGAGGCGACGGCGGAGAGCATCATGGCGCCCACGTCCCGTGCCGTCGCGGGCTTCATCGCCCGACGGATCTTGGTCGGCTTCGTTCGATCCCGGGCCTTGCCGTTCGGAGTCACGGTCTTTTCCACGACGTACGGCCGCATGAGGATGCCGTCGTTCCCGATCGCGCCGGCCACCATCGCCATCTGCAGCGGCGTGACGAGCAGTCGCTCCTGGCCGAAGGCCATCCGGCCGGCGTCGACGTCTCTGTCGCGCTTCGGTTCGTACAGGCTTCCCTTGCTGTACAGGCCGCTCGGGAGACGCTCGCTTTCCGGCGTTTCGAGCGGCGGCCGCTCGTAGAACCCGAGCGCCTTCGCTTGCTTGAGGATGCGCTTCGCTCCAAGCGCGAGCCCGATGTTGCAGAAGACGGAGTTGACGGAGTACTGGAGCGCGGTCGCGAGCGATACCGTGCCGAACGGCCTCGACGTGTCGAAGTTGTTGACGCGCTTGCCGTACACGGTGCAGTACCCGGGGTCGTCGAAGGTGGATGTGGGCGTGTACTTGCCCGAGTCGAGCGCTGCTGCCGCGGTCACGACCTTGAACGTCGAACCGGGGGGATACAGGCCCTGGCTCGCTCGGTTCAGTAGCGGTGAGGCAGGTGTACAGTCGGCGGTGATGCGCTGGACGCGGCCGTAGTTCTCTTCGACGTCGTTCGGGTTGTAGCTCGGCGACGACACCATCACGCGGACACGACCGGTGCGAGGGTCGAGCGCCACGACCGCGCCGCAGCTCTGTCCGAGGGCGTCCAGGGCGGCACGCTGGCCGTTGAGGTCGAGCGTCGTGACGACGGTGTCACCGACGATCGGCTTGCCGCTGAGTTTGTCGAGGGACTGGTCGACGAGGGACGACAGACTGCGGGCCGAGCCGGTCAGATCCGCGTTCAGCGACCGCTCGAGACCGGTCCGCGAGCGGCCGACGGTCGAGTAGCCGACGACGTGGGCCACGAGAGGCCCCTGCGGGTAGCGTCGGAAGTAGAACGTCCGGCCGCTCACGGCGCGTTCCCGGTTGCGCGCGAGGACGCGGGAGGCGGAGAGGATGGGGCCTCGCTTGATCTCGAACTGGGCGACGCGCTGGATCGCGTTGTCCTGCCGTTCGGCGAGCGCCGGCCGGGCCCATGTTTGCCAGTAGGTCGTTGCCGCGATGAGCACGACGATGAGCCCCAGGGAGAGGCTCGCAACGCGCGTGATCTGGCGGTTCATTCGCGCGCCGCCGCCGTCGCCGTCGCACGGTTCGAGACGAGAAGCAGTAGGGCGAGCATGATGAAGTTGGACACGATCGACGATCCCCCGTACGAGATGAACGGAAGCGTGATACCCGTCAGCGGTACGACTCGAAGCACGCCGCCGACGATGATGAACGTCTGCAGGGCGAATCCGAAGGTGAGCCCTGCTGCGAGGAGCTTGGAGAAGCCGTCTTGGGCGATCAGTGCGATTCGCATGCCTCGGGCGACGAACACCATCACGACGAGCAGCAGCGCGGCCGCCCCGACCAACCCGAGTTCCTGGGCGAGCGCCGAGTAGACGAAGTCGGTGTTGAGGTAGGGGATCAATTGCGTTCCGTCGACCGTCGTGAAGGTGCCCTTGCCGAGACCGGTGCCGCCATAGCCGCCGTTTGCGATCGAATACAGGCTTTTCACGAGCTGGTATGAGTCACAGTTCTGCCGGAAGTCGAGCTTGCCGTTGAGTGAGCAGGCGACGCGTTCGTCCGTCCACGGGTGAAGCCAGACCGTCACTCGCTGCTGGACGCGGCTGAGCGCGTTGTACAGTGCTGCGGAGCCGGCCGCGAACAACGCGATGCCGACGCCCACGTACAGCGCGCGGCCGGTCGCCGCGTACACCATCGCCAGGAAGATGCCGAAGTTGAGGAGCGCCGAGCCGAGGTCGCTCGTCTGCACGAGCACGAGCATTGCCGCCCCCCAGATGACGAGAAGCGGCCCGAGATCCTTCAGCCGGCCCTGCGCGAGGGCCTCGCGCTTGTCCCGCAGGTAGCCGGCGAGAAAGACGATCAGGAAGATCTTCGCGAGCTCCCCGGGCTGGAACTGCATCGGGCCGATCTTGATCCACAACTTGACGCCGTTCACCTCGTGGCCGAGGCCCGGCACCGACGGCAGGAGCAGCAGGACGACTGCCGAGATCCCGAAGATGTACTTGTAGCGCTCGAGAACCCGGTAGTCGTAGCGAAGCCAGATCAGCGTCGCGAGGAGGAGGGCGATCCCGATCGCGACCCACAGAGCCTGACGGCGTCCGTCCTCGGGGTTCAGCCGGTAGATCACGGTCAGACCGATCGCGGTTAGGAGCCCGGCGAGTGGTACGAGTGTCGGATCCGCATCGGGGACGACGACCCGCTCGACGACGTGAGCGACGACGAACAGGGCAAAGACGACCCCGGCAGAGCCCACCCACCGCAGCGAGTCGATACCCGTCGCCGCGATGGAGACGCTCGCGAAGGCAGCGGACGCGACGAGTGCTGCGACACAGAGGTTGACGAGCTCCCTACCGCGGGCGCTCATCGGCCGAGGCTCCACACGATGATGAGCGCGACGGTGGCGATCGCGAGGACGATCGCCAAGAACGCGAGCCAACGGCTGCCCGCTCCGGCACCGTGCCGCCGAACCGGGGCAGCCGGTACCGGTGGCGCCGGCTCCGCCAGCACCTGCTCGACCGTATCGCGGTCAGGGTCGGCCTCGTCATCGGCCGCGTCGTCGGGAGCCGGTGGTGGTTCAGGCTCTCCCTCGATGATCTCGAAGAGGACGACGGTGATGTTGTCGATCCCGCCCGCCCGATTCGCGGCAGCGACGAGCGACTCGGCTGCGTTGTCCGGGTCGTTGTCCGCGGCGACGATGAGCGCGACTATCTCGTCGTCGCGGACGATGTCCGTGAGCCCGTCCGAGCAGATCAGGAAGAGATCGCCCGGCTCGGGCGAGATCGTCAGCGTGTCGACCTCGACGTGCGGCTCGGTGCCGACTGCGCGGGTGATCACCGACCGGTGGGGATGACGCTCTGCGTCCTCGGTCGACAAGCTGCCGGAACGGACGAGTTCGCCGACCAGCGAGTGGTCCGACGTCAGCTGCTCGAGCGCGCCGCCGCGGAGCAAGTAGGCGCGAGAATCGCCGACGTGGCCGATCGCGATGGAGCCGGCAGCCTCGTCGACGAGAAGTGCGGTGACGACGGTGCCCATTCCAGCAGCCGCCGGATCGCCGAGCGCCCGACGGTAGATCCTGTCGTTCGCCTCCCTGAGGAGCGCGGCGAGCGTCTCCTCACCCCTCGCAGACGGCGATCGCTCCTCGAGCGCCGCAGCAGCGAGCCGGGACGCGATCTCGCCGGCCTGCGCGCCGCCGACGCCGTCGGCGACGGCGAAGAGCGGTGGGTCGCAGACGAACGTGTCCTCGTTCTGCGGCCGGCGCCTCCCCGTATCTGTGACAGCGCTCGCCCGGCCTGTTCTCACGCCTCGACCCTTAGATCCGTCTGACCGATCCGGACGACGTCGCCCGGGACGAGCAACCGCGCCGTCGTGACGCGGCCGCCGTTGACGAACGTGCCGTTGGTCGATCCGACGTCCTCGACCCAGAGGCCGTCCGGTCTCGGCTCGAGGACGGCGTGGCGGGTCGATGCGAAATCGTCGCCGTCGAGCCGAATCGCATTCTCACCTCCCCGGCCGAGCCGGGTGGGCGCGCTCACCTCGACCATCGCGCCCGCCTCCAGCACGGGACTCGACAGGACGAGCATCCGGGAGACCGGAGCGGTGACGACCGGCTCGTAGCGGGCGCGGAGCTCATTCGCCTCCTGGGCGCTCAGCACGATCGACTCCTGAGGGGCGGCCCGGAGGTCCCGTGTGACCGACCGCACCACGGACCAGATGAAGACGTACAACAGCACGAGGAAACCGAGCTTCAGAACGAGGAGGGTCTGCTCGCTGTCGATTGCCGCGAGCACGTCACACCGGCTCGAGGCCGAAGACGATGTCCGTCCCGCCGATGGTGATGCGATCGCCGTCGCCGAGCCGTTCACGGGAGATTCGACGGCCGTTGAGATCGGTGCCGTTCGTCGAGCCGAGGTCGACGACCAGGTACGTGTCACCCTCGAGGACGATCTCGGCGTGGCGACGCGACGCGTTCCCATCCTTGACATGGACGTCACACTCCCGTGATCGCCCGATGACGACGGTCCGGGACCTGATCGGGTGAGCCTTGCCCTCGATCGTCAGGGTCGCGCGTGGCAGCTCGGGTTCGCTCGGCACGGGCGGTGCGTCCGCGACCTCGCCGACGGCATCGCGCGGCGAGTAGACCATCGTCGCTGACGGTTCCGGCACGGCCGCCGCCGCTGGCACCGGTGGTGCCGCGATCGGTGGGGCCGGGGCCGGTGGCGCGGCAAGCGGGATCGAAACGCGGGCGAGGGGCTCTGCGGCCGGTTCCGGGAGGAGGGGGACGCCGTCGCCCGGCTGGGCGACGCGTGTGGCGATGCCGAACTCGCCGACCGCGAGATCGTCATCGACCTCGAACAGGACGCGCGGCGGGGTGAGCAGGGCATATGCCTCACGCCGGGCGTGTTCGGTCAGGTACTCCTGCAGCTCCCCGACGAGAGAGCCCTCATACGAGGCGAATTGCTGCCGGTCGTTGCTCGAGAGGTAGACGGTGTACTCGTTCGGGACGTAGACCCGCGAAACCGAGACCGAGCGGTGCTCGTCCATCTCCTTCGCCAGCTTGCGGGCGAGCTCGACCGGTTGCACATGGGTTCTGAAGGCGCGACCAAAGAGGCCCTCGAAGAGACCCTCGATCTTGCTCTCGATGGTGCGCAGGACGCTCATGTGCGGGGAGTGGTCGCCTCCCGGCTAAGGGTAGCGGCCGCTTCGCAGCGAGAATGCGATGAGAACGGCGCACAGTGCGGTGGTGCCGAGCACGATCGGAAGAGCCGGCAACGACCGTGCGAGGATCAGAGCCAGACCGATCTGCGCCACTCCGAGCGCCGAGATCGCGATCGGCCCGCGTCGCCGAGCATCGGGGAGGAAGATCGAGGCGAGCGCGAGGATCATGGCGAAGGTGAGAAGCGCGGAGTTCTCTGCGACGACGGCCCCGACCGCATGGAGTACGACGGGAACGCTCGTCGAGCCGTCCACTCCCAGGTTCGGAACAGCCGACTCCGTCAGAGGGAGCGGTCGACCGTGAAGGCCGGCCACGAGTGCGGCCGCGGCGACGGCGACGACGGCGTGGAGAGCTCGTCGCGCGCGATCGCCCGCGGGCTGCACCGCGAGCGGGAGGAGCGCCAGTGCCCCGACGAGGGCGAGCAGCGGCCCCGCGACGAAGGTCAGCCCACGGCGCGGCTCACGCCAGCTGACCGCGAGCCACCCGGCGGCGACTGTCGCGTAGGTCAATGCGGCCGCCAAGGCGACGTTTCCGAGCGGGAACACGGGCACGAACAGCACGATCGCGAGTCCGAGGCGGGGCGACCGGAACATCGCTGCGGCCGAGACGATCGCGAGGACGGCCACGAGGCCCGGCGTCCAGAACGGCAGGAGCGTCGCTGCGGCGGCGGCGACTCCCCCCGCGAGTGCCGACGGCACGATCCGCTGCTCGAGTGGAGCCGAGACTCTGGCAGGCTTCGGTGCGGAGGGTGTGGGTCGGGGCCGCGCCGGCCTCGTGCGGTCACGGCGAGGCGACTCGAGTGCCGCTCGAAGATCGGCTGCCAGGCGCTCTGCCGACGGGCGACGCGCCGGGTCTTTCGCGAGTGCCGACGAGACCGCGTCCGCGAGCGCGGGCGCCAGATCGGGGCGGGCCGTCGTGATCGGCTTCGCTCCCGTCTCGATCGCCGCGGCCACCTGGGGGAGCGGCACACCCCAGAACGGGTGCTCGCCGACGAGTGACTCCCACAGGAGCACACCGACGGCCCAGACGTCGCTCGCGGCGGTCGCCTCGCCGCCCCGGAGCCGCTCGGGTGCGATGTATGCGAGCGTGCCGGGCACGTCGCCGACCGCCGTCAAGGTGTCGGCTTCGTCGAACTGTGCGAGACCGAAGTCGAGCAGCCGCACCGACATCGTCGGCGAGCTCTCGACGAGGACGTTCGACGGTTTGACGTCTCGGTGGACGATCCCGATCCTGTGTGCGTGCGCGAGAGCGTCGAGGATCTGGGCCGCGGCCGCGACCGCATCGCCGTCTCCGAGCCTGCCCGAGCGCATCGTCTCGCGCAGGGTGCTCCCCTGGACATACTCGTACGCGATGTAGACATGGCCGCTGTCGCCGCCGAAGTCGTAGGCGCGGACGCAGCGCTCGTGGCGGAGCCGCGATGCTGCTTCCATCTCCCTCGCGGCCCTGGAGGCTCGCTTGCCCTCGCGGGGCACGATCTTGAGCGCGACTTCGAGCCCGTTCCGCTCGTCCCGGGCCAGCCAGACCGAGCCTGATCCTCCCCGGCCGAGCGGCCTGAGGGGCCTGTAGCGGTCGAGGACGAGATCGGGAGTGGGAAGAGCGTAGGCGGTGCTCGACACGGTCATGGCCTCTTCGCCACCGCTCGGGACCGTCCTCCCGGCGGGGCTTGCCGTAGACTCAGGCCGTTGTGAGTTCGTCCGGCGATGACACTCCCGGCTTCGAGTTCTTCGAGGAGGGGACGACCCAGGAGACGCGCGGCGCCGTCCGTGCCGAGGCGACACGTCGCGGACCGAGTCGAGGCGGCGGCGGCCCTCGGCGACCGCAACTCCAGGCGCCGCAGGGCGTGACGCCGCTTCTACGCCTGATCGGGCTCGTCGCGTTCGCGATCCTCATCGTCGTCCTGCTCATCGTCTGGGTGCAGGGCTGTTCGAGTGACAAGAAGCGGAACGACTACTCGAACGCCATGACCGAGCTCGGCACGATCGGGACCGATTCCGCCAAGGTCGGCTCGAGCCTCGCCCAGCTCCTCACCACACCCGGTCTCAAGCAAGCGGAGCTCGAGACATCCCTGGGCGGGCTGATCCAGCGTGAGCAGCAGGATCTCGAGAGTGCCGCCCGCTTGGGCGTGCCGGGCCCCGTGCGTGGCGCGACCGACCATGTGGTCGAGGCACTCCAGTTGAGAGTTGGCGGCATGCAGGGCCTCCTCGACGCGTTCAAGGAGACGAAGGACGACGACGCACAGAACGCGACCGCCGCCGGCGACAAGCTCGCGGCACAGGCCCAGCTGCTCGAAGCCAGTGATGTCGTCTGGCAGTTCTTCTTCCTCACGCCCGCGCAGGCGACGATGCAGGACGAGGGGCTCGGTGACATCACGGCCCCGCCGTCCGTGTTCGTGCAGAACGTCGAGCTGTATACGGCACGCTCCATGACGGCGATCTGGTTGCGTATCCACGGTGCCTCCACCGGTGGCGCCCCCTCCGGTGTGCACGGCACCGGAATCGAGCAAGTCGTCGTCCAACCCGCGAACACGCAGCTCTCCGACTCCACCGAATCGACCGTCAAGACCTCGACGGATCTCGCCTTCGCGGTCTTCGTCAAGAACACCGGCGACAATCAGGAGGTGCGCATCGAGGTGACTCTGACGATTCCGATGGGCACGACGCCCATCGTCAAGACGCAGACGATCGACCTCCTCGACATCGGTGAGATCAAGACGGTCACCTTCAAGGACTTCCCGACGCTGCCGTTCGGGGAGCAGACGTCCGTCCAGGTGAGCGTCAAGCCCGTCGAAGGTGAGGCGAACACGACGAACAACAGCGCCGAGTACCCCGTCATCTTCTCCCTCGGATAATGGACGGGACCCTCGGCGTCGCGATCGGCGCGTGCGTCGCGGCCGGCACCGCTCTCGTCGCGGTCGCTTGGCTCGCTCTTCGTCTTCGTCGTCTCAAGTCGGCCCAGAAGATCCTGCTCGGAGGCGCCTCCCACGACCTGGTCGACTTC
This sequence comes from uncultured Thermoleophilia bacterium, assembly GCA_963721955.1. GTDB lineage: Bacteria > Actinomycetota > Thermoleophilia > Gaiellales > Gaiellaceae > Gaiella. The sequence goes on from CAVRKG010000005.1 coordinate 1,013,115, forward strand.
GCCGTGTCGCTCCAGGGTCGCATCGATGACCTTCGCGGCGCCGTCGATGAGGTCGCGACCGGGCTTTCGCGCGTCGACCGCCGAATCGACCGTGCGATCACGAATACGGCCGTCGTTCGCTACGACGCGTACGAGGACACGGGTGGCAAGCAGTCTGCGTCGTTCGCGTTTCTCGACGCGACGCGGACGGGGACGGTCGTCACCGCGATCCAGGGTCGCGACTACGCCCGCATCTACGTCAAGGACATCGAGCGCGGGACTGCCTCGATCGCGCTCTCGCCGGAAGAGCAGACCGCCGTCGAGCGCGCGATGGGGCGCTGAGCGCTGCTGCCGGCGAAGGCCCGGGTCGCGGTGCCGCGCGGAAGGAAGTCGAGAATGGCGTCGACCTCGACGGGGTGATCGCGGTCGCCGACGGCTGGAGTCGATCGACGCGCATCGGCCGGCGGGGCGAGTCTACCGAGCCTACGCGCCTGGGCCGCCCGCGGGGCGACGGAGGGCGAGCTCCTTTGGGGCTGGTCCCGCTGGTACGCTCGCTCCACCGTGCATCAGGTCCTCGTCCTGAACGCAAGCTACGAGCCGCTCAACGTGTGCTCCGATCGGCGCGCGCACGTCCTCGTGTGGAAGGGCAAGGCCGAGGTGGTGGAGCATCACGCACAGCCGTTGCGCTCGGCCGAACGGTCCTTCGTCCGACCTCATGTGATCCGGCTGCTCCAGTACGTCCGGGTTCCGCGAGCGGTCAAGCGCCGGATCTCGCGGCGCGCACTCTTCGCGCGCGACGGCTGGAAGTGCGTCTACTGCGGCACCGGCGGCGGACGCTTGACGCTCGACCACGTGATCCCGAGGTCGCGAGGCGGTGACTCGGTATGGGAGAACGTCGTCACCGCGTGTGCGCCGTGCAACCTCCGCAAGGGCGACAGGCTCCTCGACGAGGCGGCGATGTCTCTCCCTCGTCCGCCGCGGGCACCCGCGCCCGTGCTGTTCATCCGCCTCGCGGCGCAGAGGGTGCCGGACAGCTGGCGCCAGTACCTGCCCTCGCTCGACCAGCTCGAGCACGCGGCGGCGTAGCGCGCGCGCACTCAGACGCTCCGCGAGCCGATACCGCCTTCGCCGTCCGCTCGGTAGGAGCCGAAGACTCTGATCGCCGCGGTCAGGTCGCGCATCTCCTTCAACGTCGCGGAGATCTCCGGATCGAGAGGATGGCCGGTGAGCACGGCGTCGAAGCGGTAGCTGAACGGGACGCGAGGGAATCGGCCGTGAGACGAGCAGGTTGAGGTCGATCGCGTGGCGGGCGAGGGGCTCGAGCGCATGGAAGAGGGCGCCGGGTCGGTGATGCGTGGTGAACGAGAACGCCGTTCGCCAGGCGCCGTCCCGCCGGTCGAGGCGTGTGTACGGCGCGACGGAGACGAACCGCGTGAACGCCTCGGGGTGATCACCGACGTTTCCGTCGATGACCGTGAGGCCGTGGATTCGCGCGGCACGATCGCTCGCGATCGCGACGACGGCCGGATCGCCGAGGGCGGCGACGACGGACGCAGCCTCGGCTGTCGTCGAAGCGGCGACCGCCACGGCATTCGGGAGCGACCCCAGGAGCTTTCGACACTGATCGAGCGCGACAGGGTGGGAATGAACCTCGCGCACCTCGGTCAGCTCGATCAGGGCCGGCCCGACGAGGCAGTGGTTCACCGGCAGGATCGCCTCGGCCACGATCGAGAGTGCCGACTCGTAGAGAAGGTCGTGCGTCTCCGCGACGGGCCCGACGAGCGAGCTCTCGATGGGGAGAACGCCGTAGGGCACGCGCCCCGAGGTGACGGCGTCGACCACGTCGACGAAGGTCGGCAGGGCGACGAGGCGGGCGGCGGGGAAGAGCCGGTCGCAGGCGGCTGCCGAATGGGCGCCTTCGCGGCCGGGATAGGCGACGATGAGTTCGGTGGATGCCATGGTGTCGTGCGCGCCTTTCGCTGGAAGTCGGTTTCGCCGGGAGGAAAGCTAGACGGCGCGTGGCAGGGTCGAAGGCGCCGGCTAGCCCGTAAAGGCGAAGCCGAACCGCGCGCGGGAAAGGCCGGTGAGAGGCGCGCGTCGCATCGTCGTCACAGGGTACGGGCTCACGCGAGGGATCGCAAGACGGCGTCGCCGACGTCCGCCGTCGAGCTCGTCCCGCCGAGGTCGGGCGTGCGGGCCTCCGCGAGGGCGACGTCCACGGCCCGCTCGAGCGCTGCGGCCTCGTCGTGTCGGTCGAGCCCGTGAGAGAGCATCAGGGCGACGGAGCGAATCATGCCCGCCGGGTTCGCGATCCCGCGGCCCGCAATCTCGGGCGCCGAGCCGTGCACGGGCTCGAAGATGCCGGGGCCGTCGTCGGCGAGCGACGCCGATGCGGCGAGCCCGAGGCCGCCGGTGACGGCAGCGGCGACGTCGGAGAGGATGTCGCCGAAGGTGTTCTCGGTCACGACCGTGTCGATCGTCTCGGGCGCCTGCACGATCGTCATCGCGAACGAGTCGACGAGAGCGTGGTCGAGCTCGATCTCCGGGTAGAGGCGTCGCGCCCATCTCGGTGACGACGTCGCGCCACAGCCGAGAGGTGTGCATGACGTTCACCTTGTCGACCGACGTGAGTCGGCCGCCTCGCGTGGCAGCGATCTCGAAGCCGCGCCGCGCGATGCGCTCCACCTCGGGCCGCGAGTACTCACACGTGTCGTACCAGGTGCCGTCCTCCCGCGTGCCGCTCTCGCCGAAGTAGAGACCGCCGACGAGCTCTCGCACGATCATGATGTCGATCCCCTTGCCGCCGGCGGGCCGCAGGTTCGCGTAGACGCCGAGCTCCTTGCGCAGGCCGAGCAGGCCCTGCTCCGGCCGCACCGCCTGTCCCTCGAGCTCGGGGAGGCCGACTGCCGCGAGGAGGACCGCGTCGGCCGCCTTGCACGCGCTGAGCGTCTCGTCCGGGAGCGGCGTCCCCCGAGCGAGGATCGCGTTCCCGCCGAACGGGTGCTCCGAGTGGGCGATCCCGAGGGCGTCGAGCACGCGGATCGCCTGGGCGGCGACCTCGGGGCCGATCCCGTCGCCGGGGAGGACGACGACGTGCGTCATCGCTCGCCCGCTTGTGACAGATCGTCACCAAGATCGGGCCGCGCTCCGGGGCCGGAACCGAATTTGTGACGAATTGTCACAAGCATTGTGGGTCGCGGCGAGGTGGCGGTCGGGGTGCAGCGGTGCACGCTCACGCGCCGGGCCTTGCGGCCTCGTAGGCGGTGATCTCGTCCTCGTGTCGGAGTGTCAGGCCGATGTCGTCGAGGCCGTTGAGGAGGCGGTAGCGGGTGGCGTCGTCGAAGTCGAACGGGAGCACGTCGCCCGCCGGGGTCGTCACCGTGAGGGCTTCCAGGTCGACGGTGAGCTCCGAGCCGAGATCGAGATCGACCGCCTCCATCAGATTCTTGACCTGCTCCTCCGGCAACTCGACGATCACCATGCCGACCTGGGCCGCGTTCGAGCGGAAGATGTCGCCGAACGACGGTGCGATGACGACGTCGAAGCCATAGTCCTGCAGCGCCCAGGCGGCGTGCTCGCGCGACGAGCCGCAGCCGAAGTTGCGGCCCGCGAGCAGGATCCTCGCGCCGGCGAACTGTGGCTGGTTGAGCTCGAAGCCGGGCCGCTCGGCACCGTTCTCGTCGAAGCGCCAGTCGAAGAACGCGTACTGCCCGTAGCCGGTGCGCTCGATCCGCTTCAGGAACTGCTTCGGGATGATCTGGTCGGTGTCCACGTCGGGACGATCGAGCACCGCGACGCGTCCTTCGACCTGCGAGATCGCTTTCACGCCGGCACCGGGTCGGAGGCGAGCGAGCGAACGTCGACGAAATGGCCATGGAGAGCGGCGGCGGCCGCCATCTGGGGGCTGACGAGATGCGTTCGGCCCCCGCGCCCCTGGCGTCCCTCGAAGTTCCGGTTCGATGTCGAGGCGCACCGCTCGCCCGGCGCGAGGACGTCGGGGTTCATGCCGAGACACATCGAGCATCCTGCAAGGCGCCACTCGAAGCCCGCGTCGAGGAAGACCCGGTCGAGGCCTTCGGCCTCGGCCTGCCGCCGTACCTGTGCCGAGCCGGGTACGACCAGCGCCGTCACGTTCGGATCGACTGTGCGTCCCCGAACGATCGCGGCGGCAGCCCGGAGATCCTCGATCCGCGAGTTCGTGCAGGAGCCGATGAAGACCCGGTCGATCCGAGAGCTCCTCGATTGCCTGGCCGGGGCGGAGCCCCATGTACTCGAGCGCACGTGCGCCCGCGGTTCGGTCGTCCTCGTCGGAGAACGTCGCTGGGTCGGGCACGGTGCCGGTGACCGGGACGACCATGCCCGGATTGGTGCCCCAGGTCACCTGGGGGACGAGTTGGGTGACGTCGACGACGACGTGGGCGTCGTAGGCGGCGCCGGGATCGGAAGGCAGTGAGCGCCAGTCCTCCACGGCGCGCTCCCAGTCGGCGCCTTTCGGGGCGTGCGGCCGGCCCTCGAGATACGCGAACGTCGTCTCGTCGGGCGCGATCATGCCCGCGCGAGCCCCCCATTCGATCGTCATGTTGCAGATCGTCATCCGCTGTTCGAGCGAGAGAGCACGGACGGCCTCGCCCGCGTACTCGACGGCGTAGCCGACGCCGCCCGCGACACCGACCTGGCCGATGGCGCCGAGGATCATGTCCTTGGCAGTGAGGCCGGGCGGTAGGGCGCCGACGAACTCGAGGAGCATCGTCTTCGGCCGTCGCTGGTTGAGCGTCTGGGTCGCGAGGACGTGCTCGACCTCGGAGGTGCCGATCCCGAACGCCAGCGCCCCGAGCGCACCATGGGTCGAGGTGTGGCTGTCACCACACACGATCGTCTTCCCGGGCTGGGTGAGCCCGAGCTCCGGGCCGATGACGTGCACGATGCCCTCGCGCCCCGAACCCGTGCCGTGCAACTCGATCCCGAACTCCTCGCAATTCGTCCGCAGCGCGTCGAGCTGCGCCTTCGCCATCGGGTCGCTCACCGGCCCTGGGAGCGTCGGAACGTTGTGATCCATCGTCGCGACGGTGCGGTCGGGGCGGCGGACGCGACGGCCGGCCAGTCGCAGGCCGTCGAACGCCTGTGGCGAGGTGACCTCGTGGACGAGGTGAAGGTCGACGTACAGCAGCGTCGGCTCGCCGGGCGCGTCGCGAACGACGTGCCGGTCCCAGATCTTGTCGAATATCGTGCGTGGGGCTGCCACCTTGCCATGGTACGCACCCGCGCTCCCACCCGGGCGGGAAGCCGCGCGACCGGCGGCACGTGGAACGACGGGATCCCTGCTCTGCACTGCGGGCGGAAAGCGCCCGCCTAACCGGGGCTCACACCCCGGCGAGCACCTCGTCCACGAATGCGTCTGCGTCGGCCTCGATCGGGATCGGCTCGTAGGTGTGCGAGACCGGCCCGGGGGTCTTGAGACCGTCGCCCGTGACGAGGAGCACGACCCGCGAGGTCGGCCCGACCCGTCCGGCCTCGGCGGCGGCCCTCAGGGCACCGAGCGTCACTCCCGTCGCGGTCTCGCCGAAGACGCCCGTGGTGGCTGCCAGCTCGGCCATGTTGCTGCCGATCTCGTCCTCGGGGACCGTGTAGATCGCCCCGCCGGTCGCCCGCGCCGTCTCGACCGCGAAATCGCCGTCGGCGGGATTCCCGATCGCGAGCGATCGTGCGATGCTCGCGGGCCGCACGGGGACGACGCGAGCACCGTCGCGGAAGGCGGTCGCGACCGGCTCGCAGCCGGCCGCCTGGCCGCCGAAGAGCGCGGGTGCCGGAGCCGTCGACGAGACCGAGCGTCCGGAGCTCGGCGAACCCTTGCCCGACCTTGTGGAAGAGCGCACCCGACGCGATCGGGATCGCGACCGCGTCCGGCGTCTCCCAGCCGAGTTGCTCGGCGATCTCGAACGCGAGCGTCTTCGAGCCCTCCGCGTAGTACGAGCGCAGGTTGACGTTGACGAACCCCCACGGAAGCTCGAACGACAGCTCGACGGAGAGGCGCGAGCAGTGGTCGTAGGTGCCGTCGACCGCATAGATGCGTGGCCCGTAGACCGCGGCGGCGGCGAGCTTCTCCGGCTCGAGGTCGCTCGGAACGAAGACCGCGGCCTGCATCCCCTCGGCTGCCGCCCGCGCTGCCACGGCGCCCGCCAGGTTGCCGGTCGAGGAGCAGGAGAGCGTATCGAGGCCGAGCTCCTGCGCCTTGCGAGCCGCGACCGCAACGACCCTGTCCTTGAACGAATGCGTCGGGTTGGCGGTGTCGAGCTTGAGCCAGAGCTCGCCGATCCCGAGCTCCGCCGCGAGGCGCGGAGCAGGGACGAGTGGCGTCATCCCGGGTGCGAGGCGCGCATCCGCGGGTGCGTCGACGGGCAGGAGATCGGCATAGCGCCAGATCGACGCGGGGCCTGCCTCGATCGACGCGCGGCTGACCGTCGAGCGGAGCAGCTCCCAGTCATAGGCCGGGTCGAGCGGGCCGAAGCACTGCGAGCAGCTTCCGGTCGCCTCGAGTGGGTGCTCGGCCGCGCAGACGCGGCAGCGAAGGGATATGGCGGGCATTGGGCAGAACCTCCTGGTCGTCGCTCGACATCCGTCCGGGTTTGGCACCTCACCCGATATGTGGGGCAGGTTGCCGAGGCGTCACAGGGCCGGTCCCTCAGCCTCTCTCGATGCGGAGCGGGACGGGTCCCGCGCCGGCGCCCAGTCTAGCGGAGGCGGGGGCTGGCGCCACCCCGCCTCCGACCGCCCGGTGCGTCAGGCCGGGGACTTGACGATGCGGATGTACGGGCGCGGAGCCTCCCACCCGTCGGGCCAGAGCTCGCGTGCCTGGTCGTCCGAGACCGACCCGGCGATGACGACGTCCTGCCCGGGCTGCCAGTTGACCGGCGTCGAGACCTTGTGCTTCGCCGTCAGCTGCAGCGAGTCGATCACCCGCAGCACCTCGTCGAAGTTGCGGCCGGTCGTCATCGGGTAGACGAGGACCAGCTTGATCTTCTTGTCGGGGCCGATCACGAACACGTTGCGGACGGTCTGGTTGTCGGCCGCCGTGCGGTCGAGGGGGTCGCCGGAGACGTCCGCCCCGAGCATCCCGTAGAGCTTCGAGACGTTGAAGTCGATGTCCGCGATCATCGGATAGTTCGGCGCGTAGCCCTGCGTTTCCTCGATGTCCCGCGACCACGCCGCGTGCCGGTCGACCGGATCGACGGAGAGCCCGATCACCTTGACGCCGCGGCTGTCGAAGTCGGGCTTGATCTTCGCCATGTAGCCGAGCTCGGTCGTGCAGATCGGGGTGAAGTCCTTCGGGTGCGAGAAGATGCACGGCCCACGAGTCGCCGATCCATTCGTGGAAGCGGATGCGCCCTTCCGTGGTCTCGGCCTCGAAATCAGGGGCGGTATCGCCGATGTGCAATGACATTGTCGTTCCTCCTCGTCTCGTCTGTTACTTCAAGAAGTAAAGCAGGAACAAGCGTTTGTTCGGGCGTTCAGCGTGATAGGCCAAATTTGGCCGTGACACGGAATGCGTCAACATGGGGTTGGACGCGATGGAGAGCAGGGAGCCCGACCCGAGGGAGACCGGTGATCGACGGAGCCGGTCATCATGGGCGGCGCACCCGTGGCAAGCGCGGCTGATTCGCGATCGCGCGTGTTCCTCGTGCCGATCACCGGGTCGATGTGTTCGTGCACTTCGCGAGCCTCGCCGTCGCGATGCCGACGAGGTCGTTCGTCACTGTTCGTCTCCTGGTGGGCCGGGATGAGCGGGACGGCGACCGTCGTGCTCGTCGTGCTCGACCGCGTCTTCACGCCGGCTGCTTCCGCTCGTCGCGCTCTACAAGCTGTCGCTCGTCTTCCCCGACGAGGCTCCGTCTCGCTTCCGCACTGCCTTCCGGTCGAACACCGTCGAGACGCTCGAGCAGCGCGTCGCGCGGGCAGCGCGCGAACGGCGACTCGACACCGGTCGAAGCCGCCGAGCGTCCTCCTCGCAGCTCGTCGTCCGAGCTCGACGAGTACGACCACCTGACGCGCGGTCACTGCCGAGCGGGTACGCGCCTACGCGCAGATGATCGGCAAGGAACTCGCACCTCTCGAAGAGCGAGCTCGACTTGCTGAACTGGGCGGCGTTGCTGCACGACGTCGGCAAGCTCAGCGTTCCGGACGAGATCCTCAACAAGCCCGGGAAGCCGACCGACGCAGGAGTGGAGCGTCCTTCGCCGCCACCCGGAGTTCGGTGACCAGCTCGTCGAGCCGCTCAAGGAGTGGCTCGGAGATGCTCTCGAGCAGTGGGCGAACATCACGAGCGCTGGGACGGCAACGGCTACCCGCACAAGCTCGCCGGCGAGGAGATCGCGTCGCCGGCGCGGATCGTCGCGGTCGCGGACGTTTTCGACGTGATCACCTCGGCGCGCTCGTACAAGGACGTCCTTCACGCTCGGTCGCTCGCCCGCGACGAGATCGCGCACTGCGCCGGGCACCCAGTTCGACCCGCGTGTCGTGCGGGCGTTCCTCAACGTCTCACTCGGCCGCATGCGCTTCGTGATGGGCCCGCTCTCGTGGCTCACGCACGCTCCGATCCTCGCCCGGATGCCTCTCACTCCGGCGATTGGAACCGTCGCGGGCACCATGGCCACCGTGGCGACCGCCGTTGCGACCGGGGTGATCGCGACCCCGCCGGATCCGGTGCTCGCGAGCAACGTGCCCGCGCTGGAGCAGTCGGTTGGCAAGTCCGATCCGATCAAGGAGATCACCCCAGAGAACACGAGCGTCGTGATCGGCGTCGAGCGAGTCGGGCCGGGCGGAAAGGTTCTCTCGCTTCGGGTGCTGAAGCAACCGGTAGCCGGGCACGCGCACGTGACGGCCGGCCGACAACTGCAGTTCACTCCATCTCCCGGGTTCACGGGCACAGTGTCGGTCCTGTACGAGGCGTGCTGGCCCGGTGTGACCTGTCGGCGGGGTGTCGTGGAGGTGGTGGTCACACCGGTGAACGATCCGCCCGTCGCACGGCCGGACGCCGCCGTGTCGCCAGGGGGCGTGCCCGTCGTCGTCGACGTGCTCGCGAACGACGTCGATCCGGAGGGAGGGCCGCTCACGATCGTGTCCGTGTCAGGCACCGGAGGAAACAGGGCGCAGGTTCTGGAACGCATCGTCCTCCCGGCGGGTTCGAGGGCGGAGGTCGCGCGCGCCGAGATCGGGGAAAGCGGATTCGCTTTACACCCGCGAGCGGGTTTGTCGGGGTGTCGCAGTTCACCTACACGGTCGAAGACCAGGAGGGCGGGCGCGCGTCTGCGCTCGTGAGAGTGAAGGTGACGGCGCCACCGAACCCTTCGGCGACGCAGCCTGAACCCGCCGTGCCGCGGACTTCTGAGCCTGCCGACGCACCCACCCCTGCAGCGGAACCGCCTGCCGGCGGCTCCGGTGCGCCCTCCTCGCCTGCGTCCGCACCGACCGCGTCCACGCGTGGCGGTCGGGACGGCGTCTCGGTGCCGCAAGGTGCGACCGTGCTGATCGACGTGCTCGTAAACGACAGGGTGCGCCGCCGCTTTCTCTCGTCTCGGTCGGCAGTCCCACGCGCGGGACTGCGACGAAGGGCGGGAAACCGGGTTCGCTTCACGGCGCCGACGGATTACGCGGGAGCGGTCTCGTTCCGGTACACGATGCAAGACGCCGACGGCGCCCGCGCCGGCGCCGTCGTCTCGGTGACCGTGCTACTCGTGAACGTGGCGCCCTCCTTCACGCGAGGCCCCGACCAGTCCGTGCCCGAGAACTCTGACGGGCAGACCGTGGCCGGTTGGGCCACCACCATCGATCCGGGTGCCCCGAGCGAAGCTGGACAGAGCGTTTCGTTCCTCGTCGAGTCGGACAACCCGTCCCTGTTCGCCGTCCAGCCGCACATCGACACGAACGGGACGCTCACGTACGTTCCCGCCGCGGGCGTGTCCGGCACGACCAAGGTGACCGTCCGGGCCAAGGACAACGGGGGCAGCTTCTACGGCGGCCGTGATACGAGCGCCCCGACGACCTTCACGATCACCGTCACGCCGGCCAACCGCCCCCCGATCGCTGCCGGCGACGTCGTCAGCGTCGACCAGGACTCGACCGCCGGGGTCACGTTCGACGTGCTGCTGAACGACAGCGACCCGACCCGGTGACTCGTTCTCGTCACCTCGTACGATGGCTCGTCAATCGCGAACGGCACGTTCACCCACAACGGTGGCGGCAGCTTCAAGTACGTCCCCGACCCGGACTTCACCGGCACCGAAACGTTCTCGTACTCGATCACCGACCGCTCCGGCAATCCGCGACGGCGTCGTCACGCTCCAGGTCGGGGCCGTCGCGCACAACCCCGTCGGCGGGCACGATTCGTATGCGACCCAGGTCAACACCGACCTCGTGATTTCGGCGCCCGGGCTGCCGCGAACGACGGCGACCAGGACACAGGCGACACGATCACCCTGAGACGACTCCCGTGATCTGTCCGGGCCCGCACACGGTGCCGTCGCGATCGACGTCGATGCCCTCGGCGGGTTCACGTACAAGCCGGGCTCGGCTACATCGGCTCGGACACGTTCCGTACCGCATCACCGACACCACCGGGCGTACGCGGCCGACGGTATCGTCACGATCACCGTCGGTCCAGTCGCGACGGTGACGGGCGCGTTGTACTTCCAGCCCGGCGATCCCGCCTCGGACATCTGGAGTCTCGGCGAGCACGTTCGCCCCGGCGCCAGCGCGACGGCGGATCTCGACACTCGACGGAGACCCGGGCCTGACGATCAAGAACAGCGACGGCGCCGGCGTGGAGACACCGGCACCGAAGCTTCCAAGTCTGGACCTACACGACGACCGCTCCGCTCGTCCTCAAGGGACCGGTCAGCTCGATCTCTGGAGCGCAGGCGGCGACCATTTCAACGCCCGGGATCGACGGAGCCACCCCTTCGTCTACCTCTAGAACTGCACACCCGGAGGCGATCGATGCATTCTGCTCGGCTGCACGACGATCACGTCGAATGCCGCCTTCAGCGATCCGTGGAATACGTCCCTGACGAGCTGGGGCTACCGCGTCTTCGCGGTCGGCACAGTTACGGCAACGATTGCGACAGGAAACGAGCTACGTATCGTGCTCTACTTCAGGCACAAGGATCTCTGGGTCAGGCGAGTTCCGAGGACTACCGCGACCGGTTTGAACGTCTGACGCTCGGTGCCCGGGAGCCGCGATCGTCAGTCTACGCGGACTCGTACCGCGACAGCGTCACCGCGCCCTGCGAGGCCGACGCGACGAGCGTCGCGTAGTTCGCGAGCACTCCGCGGCGGTAGCGCGGTTCCGGCTCCACCCAGTCCTCCAGCCGCTCCGCGATCTCGGCCTCGGACAGCTCGACGTTGAGCTCACCGCGCTCGACGTCGACGACGACGATGTCGCCCTCGCGGAGGGCGGCGAGCGGCCCTCCCCGCGAGGCCTCCGGTGCGACGTGGCCGACCATGAAGCCGTGGGTCGCGCCCGAGAAGCGGCCGTCGGTGACGAGCGCGACGGACTCCGAGAGGCCCTCGCCGACGATCGCTCCGGTGACGTGGAGCATCTCGCGCATCCCGGGACCGCCGTGCGGGCCCTCGTAGCGGATCACGACGACGTCGCCCGGGACGACCTTGCCCGCCTTCACGGCCGCGAACGTGTCCTCCTCGGAGTCGAACACGCGGGCCGGGCCACGATGGAGCGTCCGCTCGTGGCCGGCGAGCTTCACCGCGCAGCCCTCGGGGGCGAGGTTGCCGTACAGGATCGCGACACCGCCACGCGGCTTCAGCGGCGTCTCGATCGGGACGACGACGGTCTGACCCTCGGTCTCGACCGCCTGGTCGGCGATCTCGCCGAGTGACCGACCGTCGACCGTCCGCGCGGTCTCGTGCAGCAGGCCGGCCTTCTTCAGCTCGCGCGCGACGAGGGCGACGCCGCCGGCGCGATACATGTCGGTCGCATGCCAGCGCCCCCACGGCTTCATGTCCGCGACGATCGGCGTCTTCGCCGAGATCCGCTCGAAGTCGTCGATCGTGAACTCGATCCCGAAGTCGCGCGCGATCGCGACGAGATGGAGAACACCGTTCGTCGAGCCGCCGGTCGCGGCGACCGAGGCGACGGCGTTCTCGAACGACTCGCGCGTCACGATCGAGCGAGGCGTCACGTTGTCGCGCACGAGCTGCACGGCGAGGCGTCCGGCTTCATACGCCGCCTGTTCCTTGTCCCGGTGGATCGCGGGGATCCCGTTCGATCCGAACGGCGACAGCCCGAGGAAGTCGAGGATCGTCGACATCGTGTTCGCCGTGAACTGGCCGCCGCAGGCGCCCGCGCCCGGGCAGGCCGCGGACTCGAGCTCGTGGAGGTCCTCGGCGCTGATCTTGCCGGCGGCGTACGCCCCGATGCCCTCGTAGACATCCCCGACCGAGACCTCACGTTGCCGGTAGAGGCCCGGCGCGATCGAGCCGGAGTAGAAGAGAACGGCCGGGATGTCGAGACGTCCGACCGCCATCGCGCCACCCGGGTTCGTCTTGTCGCAGGCGACGAGCTGGACGAGCCCGTCGAACAGGTGCCCGCGCGCGACGAGCTCGATCGAGTCCGCGATCACCTCGCGCGAGACGAGAGAGGCGCGCATGCCCGACGTCCCCATCGAGACGCCGTCCGACACCGCAACCGTGTTGAACTCCATCGGCGTGCCACCCGCGTCGCGCACTCCGCGCTTCACGTGCACCGCGAGGTCGCGCTGATTGAGGTTGCACGGCATCGTCTCGATCCACGTCGTGCCGACGCCCACGATCGGCTTCGCGAGGTCCTCGTCGGTGAAGCCGGTCGCCTTCAGCATCGCCCGGGCGCCCGCTCGATCGGGACCGTCGGTGAGCGCGGCGCTGTGCCGCTTGGCGGAATCGGAGGGGGTGTCGTAGGGGGTCGTCAAGGCGTTCCTTTCTCGATGGGGTAGTCCACCCGGCGGCACCACTCGCCGAAACTGCCGGGGTACACGCGAACGTCGTCGCGCCCGGCGAGGATCAGCCGCTGGGCGACGACGCATGCTGTCACACCCGAGCCGCAGTAGGTGACGAGCTCCGGTCCGGACGTCGCGCCGTCGGGGAGCGGCTCGGTGAACGGCGCGCTCACTGCGCCCGGGATCCGCCCGGCGACGGGGTCGATCGGCTCCTCCTCGCCGAGCCAGCGGACGCGACTGCGCGCGTCGAGGAGGCGAAGCGACGGATCGTCGAGGCGGGCGAGGATCTCTTCGGCGCCGATCGTGTCGTCGATTCGCGGGCGGGCGCGGAAACGGCCGGCGGACGGCCTCGGCTCGTCGGTCGAGAGTGGCCCGAGATAGCCGGCGATCGGGATCGTGCCTGCGTCGTCGTGTCCGACGTGCCGAAGGAGCCACCAGCAACGAGCTGCCCAGCCGGTTCCGTCGTCCAACACGAGGACGAACGACTCCTTCCCGATCCCCGCGCGGGAGAAGACCTCTTCGAGCTGTGCGTCGTCCGGCAGCGGATGACGGCCTCCCACGCTCGGGTCGGGTCCGATCGCGGAGAGGTCGGTCTCCGAGTCGAGATGGACGGCCGTGGGAATGTGCCCCGCGTCGTATGCCGGACGAGGGCGCACGTCGACGAGCACGATGCTCACAGCGCACCCCTCGCTGCGACCGCGAGCTCGAGGACGCTGTGGTCGGGGAATCTGCGTGCGGAGCTCGGCCGCGCACGCCCCCTGGTCGTCGGCCCAGGCGATCACCGTCGGCCCCGACCCCGACAGCGTCGCTCCGGCGCACCCGGCGGGCAGGCTCGCGCGGATCGACGTCGAGCACGTCCGACGGACGGTACGGCTCGTGGAGCCAGTCGCCGAGCGCTGCCGCGAAGAGGGCTGCGTCGCCGCTCGCAGCGCCCGCACCGAGGAGCGCGGCACGTCCCGCGCTGGCGGCCGCGTCTGCGTGTGGGACAGCCGCGGGCAGAGTCTTCCGCGAGGCAGCGGTCGACGTGCGCCCGGCCGGGATGACGGCGACGGGATCGAGCGGAAGCCGCTCTGCGATGCGGGCGATCCTTCCCTCCCAGGTGAGCGTCAGCCCGCCCATCAGCGCTGCGGCGAGGTTGTCGGCGTGTGGCTCGAGCGTGAGACCTGCTGCGAGCAACTCCTCGGCGGGTGCGCCGGGGGCCGCCGCCACGAGGCCGAGCGCGATCGCCGCGGCCGACGAGCCGAGTCCTCGTTCGAGTGGGATGCGATTCACGAACCGGAAGCGCTTGCCGGACGGGTCGGCGAGCAGCGCGTAGGCGCGGACGGCGAGATTCGTCGCGTCGGCGGGGAGCTCCGCGCTGCCTTCGCCCTCGATCACGACACCGGTGCCGTCGCTGACGTCGAGCTCGTTCCAGAGCTCGAACGCCACCGCCGCCGTATCGAACCCGGCTCCGATGTTGGCCGACGTGGCGGGAGCGCGAACCGTCATTCGCGCGCGGCGGCCGCGATCGAGTCTGCGTCGGCGTCGACCTGCCGGAGTGGGGGCGCGTAGCGGTCGGCGGCCTCGGCGTCCTTGAGCCCGTGACCGGTGATCGTGACGACGATCCGCTCACCCGGGACAGCGCCGCGTCGTATCGCCGCGAGGCCGGCCGCCGACGACGGTTCGCAGAAGAGCCCCTCGACCGCTGACAGCTCGAGCCACGCGGCGACGATCTCGTCGTCGGAGACGGTGACGACGGTGGCCCCCGAAGCGCGGACCGCCTCGGCGTGGACGGGGTGGCCGATGCGAATCGCCGAGGCGAGCGTGGTCGGGCGATGGTCCGCCTCGACCGAGAAGATCGGGGTCCCGATTCCGAGCTCGCCGATCCCGGTCGCGTAGGACGACGTGTTGCCGCCTCCGCCGTAGGGGATCACGAACGCGTCGGGTGCGGAGCCGAGCTCCTCCACGATCTCGAACACGGCCGTCTTCTGACCGGCGCGGCGATACGGGTTGAGGGAGTTCACGAGCACGTGTGTCCCGCGCCGGGCGAGCTCCTGTGCCGCTTCGAGCGCTGCGTCGAAGTCGCCGCGCACCTCGAGCACTCTGGCTCCGAGCATCCGGGTCTGAGCGACCTTGGCCCCCGCCACCGCTCCCTGCGGTGTGAGGACGACCGCTGGGATGCCGGCCCGCGCCGCGTACGCGGCCGCAGACGCGGCGGTGTTGCCCGTCGACGCGCAGATCACCGCCTCGGCTCCCTCCTCGACCGCCTTCGAGACGGCGACGGTCATGCCTCGATCCTTGTACGACCCGGTCGGATTGGAGCCCTCCCACTTGAGCCAGAGCTCGACGCCGAGGCGCTCGGAGAGGCGTGGTGCCGCGAGCAGCGGCGTCGACCCCTCGCCGAGGGAGATGACCGGTGTTTGCTCGCTCACCGGGAGGAGCGACGCGATATCGCTCGATCAGGGCGACGGTCATGCCCAGCCGAGCTCCGCGACGCCGCGGCCGGAGATGACGGGGATCGCAGTTGCCTCGCCGCGCGCCTCGGGGAGCGCGCGGATCGCGTCGAGGGCCGCGGTCACATGGCCCGCGGACGCCTCGTGGGTGACGACGTGGAGCACGGCGTGACCGTCGCCGGGCTGCTGCACGAGCTGGGCGACGGAGACGCCTTCGGCTGCCAGCTCGTGGGCGATCCGCGCGAGCACGCCGGCGCGGTCCTCCACTTCGAGTCGGAGATAGAACGGCGACGCGAGCTCGCCCGGCGGCAAGCGTTCGAGATTCCGCCACACGGGGTCGTTCTGGAGGAACCCGGTGCCCGTCGTGCCGACGACGGAGACCATGTCGGCGACCACGGCCGACGCCGTCTCGATACCGCCGGCACCCGGGCCTTCGAGTGTGATCTCGCGGATCGCGTCGCCCTGGAGCATCACGGCGTTGAACGCACCCTCGACCGCGGCGAGCGGATGGTGACCGTCGACGAACGCGGGGCCGACCCGGACGTCGACTCGGTCGCCGACGAGCGTCGCGCGGCCGATCAGCTTGACGTGCATGTCGAGCGCGCGCGCTGCCGCGACGTGCTCGAGCGTGACGCCCGCGATCCCCTCCACGTCGACCCACTCGAGCGGCACGCGGGAGCCGAAGGCCACGGTCGCGAGGATCGCTGTCTTCGCCGCCGCATCGAGCCCGCCGACGTCCTCGGTCGGATCGGCCTCGGCGAAGCCGAGTCGCTGCGCCTCGGCAAGGGCGTCGCCGTACGTGTGCCCGCTCTCCATCGCCGAGAGGATGAAGTTCGTCGTTCCGTTGACGATCCCGAGCACGCGATGGACGTTCGTCACGACGAGTGACTCTCGCAGCACCTTGATGACGGGAATCGCCGCGCATACCGACGCCTCGAATCGAAGTTGCACCCCGCCTGCCGAGGCGGCCTCGAACAGCTCCGTCCCGCGTCGGGCGACGAGCTGCTTGTTGGCGGTCACGACGGCGCGCCCCGACCGGAGCAGCTCGAGCACGTAGTCGCCGGCCGGCTCGACACCGCCCATGACCTCGGCGACGACCTGGATCTCTGAGTCGCCGAGGATCGCATCGAAGTCGTCGGTGAGGACGCCGGGCTCGGGCGCACGCGCTCGCTCCCTCGCCGTGTCGCGAACGAGCGCGCGAGTCACACGCAGCCGATGCCCCGTGGCACGCTCGATCTCGTCGGCCGACTCCTCGAGCAGACGGTGGACGGCCGCACCGACGGTGCCGTAGCCGAGCAGTGCTACCGGAACGTCGACCGACGCCATGCCGCTAGTGCTCGCCTGCCCGGTGCATGAGCCCGCGGAGCTCCTTGCCGACCGTCTCGAGCTCGGACTCCGCCGCCTCGGCGCGCATCGCCTTCAGCCGCACCTCGCCCTCGTCCATGTCCTCGACCCACTCCCGCGCGAAGGCGCCGGACTGGATGTCGGCCAGGATCCCCTTCATCTCCTCGCGCACGTGCTCGTCGATCACGCGCTTTCCGCGCGTGTAGTCGCCGAACTCCGCCGTGTCGGAGATCGAGTAGCGCATCCCGGCGAGCCCGTTCTCCCACATCAGGTCGACGATCAGCTTGAGCTCGTGCAGGCACTCGTAGTAGGCGATCTCGGGCGCGTAGCCGGCCTCGACGAGCGTCTCGAATCCGGCCCGGACGAGCTCGGACGTGCCGCCGCACAGCACGGCCTGCTCGCCGAAGAGATCCGTCTCGGTCTCCTCCTTGAAGGTCGTCTCGAGAATGCCGGCGCGACCGGCGCCGATCCCGACCGCGTAGGCGAGTGCGAGATCGCGGGCCCCGCCCGACGGCGTCCTGCTCGATTGCGATCAGGGCGGGCGTCCCGTACCCCTCGGTGAAGAGGCGCCGCACGACGTGGCCCGGCCCCTTCGGCGCGACCATGATCACGTCGTGGTCCGGTCCCGGTGCGACGCGCTCGTAGAGGATGTTGAAGCCGTGGGCGAACAGGACGGCGGCGCCCGGCGCCAGATTCGGCTCGATGTGATCGGCGAACACCTGCGGCTGCACCTGGTCGGGCAGCAGGATCGCGACGAGCTGCGCTCCGGCGACGGCGTCCGCGACCGTCCGCACGGTGAGGCCGGCCGCCTCGGCCTCGCCCCCCGACGGCGAGCCCTCTCGGAGGCCGACTTCGACCTGGATCCCGGAGTCGCTGAGGTTGAGGGCATGGGCGTGGCCCTGGCTCCCGTAGCCGACGACGGCAATCTTGCCGTCGAGCAGGCCGAGATTGCCTTCGCGGAGAATCGTCGCCATCGTGTTCGTCCCTTCGTCGTTGTCGGATGCTCGAGCGGAAATCAGTTGATCGCCGACAGCCGCCGGCCCTTGCGTGCCGACGCGCGCGCCATGCCGACACGACCCGTACGGACGAGCTCCTGGATGCCGTGCGGGCGCGCGAGCTCCTGGAACGCGTCGAGCTCCTCAGGCGTACCGGTCAGCTCGAAGGTGACCGACTCGGCTCCGAGATCGACGACCCGTCCCTTGAACGCCTCGGAGGTCGAGATCAACTCGGCGCGGCGGTCGGGGCTCGCCCGAACCTTGAGCAGGAGCAACTCTCGCTCCACTGCCTCGTCCGGTGCGAGCTCGGTGACGCGCAGCACGTTGACGAGCTTGTGGATCTGCTTCTCGATCTGCTCGAGCGAGTGGTGCTCGCAGTCGACGCGAAGCGTGATGCAGGAGACGCCGACTCGTTCCGTCGGTCCGACCGCGAGCGAGTCGATGTTGAAGCCGCGGCGCGCGAACATGGTCGCGATCCGTGCGAGCGCACCAGGCTTGTCCTCGACCAGGACGGAGATCGTGTGCTTCACGGGGTCGCCTCGACCGGGTCTTCGTACTCGACCATGTCGATCGCGGCCGCCCCCGACGGAATCATCGGGAAGCACTGCTCGGCAGGATCGACGCGACAGTCGACGACGACGGTGCGATTGAGCGACAAGGCCTCGCGGAGGGCGGGTTCGAGGTCGGCCTCGCTCTCGACGAGCATCCCGACGCCGCCGTAGGCTTCGGCGAGCTTTACGTAGTCCGGCACATCGGCGCCGAGGCCGACGTGCGAGCGCCTCCCGTCGAAGAACATGTCCTGCCACTGCGTGACCATGCCGAGGTAGCCGTTGTTGACGAGGACGATCACGACCGGGAGGTCGTCGATCACCGCGGTCGTGAGCTCCTGTGCCGTCATCTGGAAACAGCCGTCGCCGTCGACGCACACGACGGTGGCCTCCGGCCGCGCCGCCTTTGCGCCGATCGCCGCCGGGATGCCGTACCCCATCGTCCCGAGTCCACCAGAGGTGATGAAGTTGCGCGGCCGTTCCGTCAGGAGGTACTGCATCGCCCACATCTGGTGCTGGCCGACGCCGGTGGTGAAGATCACGTCGTCGCTCGCCGTGAGGGCCTGCAGGGTCTCCATCAGCTTCTGTGGCTTGAGCCACTCGCCGTCGGTGCCGTACCGGAGCGGGAACTCCTCGCGCCACTCCTCGATCTTCTGGATCCAGGCCTCGGGTGCAGGAACGCCGTCCTCACGGTGTTTGCCGATCGCCATGGCGAGCTCTGCGAGTGCCGTCTTGAGCGGACCGACCACCGGCACGTCGGCCTCACGCAGCTTCGAGATCTCGGCGGGATCGATGTCGAGGTGGACGACGGTCGCGCCGGGCGCGAAGGCGGAGAGCTTGCCGGTGACGCGGTCGTCGAAGCGGGCTCCGACTGCCACCAGCACGTCGCACGTGTTCATGGCGAGGTTCGACCATTTCGTCCCGTGCATGCCGGGCCAGCCCATGAACAGCGGGTGGCTCTCCGGGAACGCGCCCTTCCCCATCAACGTCGTGATCACGGGGAGCCCGCCGACCTCCGCGAGCTCGCGGAGCTCCTCACACGCGTCGCCGTTGATCGTGCCGCCGCCGACGTAGAGGACAGGTTTCTCCGCTCGTGCGATCCGGTCGGCGGCGTCCCGGATCTGGAGCGGATGCACCTTCCGAGGCGGGCGCCAGCCCGGAAGGTCGACGGTCTCCGGGTAGCTGAAGTCGATCTCTGCCTCCTGGACGTCGCGCGGCACGTCGACGAGGACGGGGCCGTAGCGGCCGCTCATGGCGACGTGGAAGGCGGCCTTCATCACCGCCGGGATCTCCTTCACGTCCTGGACGAGCCAGGAATGCTTGACGATCGGCATCGTGATCCCGGTGATGTCGCACTCCTGGAACGCGTCGGTCCCGATCAGTGTCGTGCGGACCTGCCCCGTGATGCAGACGAGCGGGGTCGAGTCCATCCACGCGTCGGCGATCGGCGTGACGAGGTTGGTCGCCCCCGGGCCCGAGGTGGCGATCGCGACGCCGACCCTGCCGGAGGCACGCGCGTACCCCTGTGCCATGTGACCGGCGCCCTGCTCGTGGCGCGCGAGGACGTGCCGCACCGTCGTTCCGCGTGCCATCGCGTCGTAGGTCGGCATGATCGCACCCCCGGGGATGCCGAACATCACCTCGACACCCTCGGCCTCGAGGGAGCGCAGAATCGCGTCGGCCCCTGTCATTCTCATCTTCTGTCCTTCGGTATCACGGCGTTTCGTCCCTTCTTCGACCGCGACGAGGCGGTCGACGCTGTCTCCGTCGCCTTCAGCACTCCTTCTCCCGGTGCGCAAGCGACGTCTCCCTAGCAGGGGAGAATGTCAATGAGCTCGATGCCTACGCCGCGCGAGGTGGCCGTGCCGGCAGTGGCACGGCGTGGATCGCTTTCGAGCGCTGATTCGGCGTGGCAGAGCATCGACTTCGAAGCATGCCTGAAGGGGAGGGGAGCCGCAAGGACCGGGTGTTCACCCAGCGGCCTTCCCGAGCCCGCATAGACAAGCAGACGCATGCATACTATGCAGATCATGGCAGATGTCAGCATCGTCGGCGCGGCCGGCTACACCGGCCAGGAGACGTTGGACCGGGTGCTCGGCCACCCCGGGCTCCAGCTCGTCGCGGTCGGCTCCGACTCGCTCGCGGGGAAGCCGGGCGAGGTTCTCGACCCGCGCCTCGCCCGAGCGGCGATGCCCGCCTTCGTCACGAACGAGGCAGCCCTCGCCCACCCTGCCGACGTCACGATCCTCTGCCTCGGCCACGAGGCCGCGGCCCGGATCGAGGTGCCCGGAGACGGGATCGTGATCGACCTCTCCGGGGCCCACCGTCTTCGTGACGCCGCGAGCTACGACGAGTGGTACGGCTTCGCGCATCCTCGTCCCGGCGAGCTCGCCGAATGGAGTTACGGCTTGCCCGAGCTCGTCCCGACCGCCGGGCGGCTGATCGCGAATCCGGGCTGCTATGCCACTGCGATCCTTCTCGCGCTCGCACCCCTCCGGGAGGCGATCGAGCCCGACTCGGTCGTCGTCGCTGCGATGTCGGGGATGACCGGCGCGGGCCGCACCTTGAAGGAGTCGTCCCATGCCGGAGCCGTGCTCGAGAACGTGTCGCCGTACCGGGTCGGAACGCACCAGCATGTTCCGGAGGTGACCCAGTTGCTCGGGTTTCCCGTCTCGTTCACACCCCACCTCCTGCCGCTCCGCCGCGGTCTGATCGCGACGTGCAACGTTCGCTCCACAGGCCCCGATCTCCGCGCCCTGCTCGAGGCGGCGTACGGGGACAGCGAGGTCGTCACCGTGCTGCCGGAGGGGACGTCGCCTGAGATCGCACGCGTCCAGCACACAGACCGGGCCGAGATCGGCGTCTTCGCAGACCGCTTCACCGACCGCACGATGGTGATCTGCGCCGAGGACAACCTCGGCAAGGGCGCCGCCGGGCAGGCGATCCAGAACGTCAACCGCGCGCTCGGGCTCCCGGACAGCACGGGGCTACGTCTCATGGGTGTCTCGGTCTAGACGTGTCGGTTACCGCGGCACAGGGCTTCGCGGCGAGCGGTGTCACAGCGGGGATCAAGCCGTCGGGTCTCCCGGACGTCGCCGTCGTCCGGTCGCTGCCACGGTCGGTGGGCGCCGCCGTGTGGACGATGAACCGCGTCCAGGCGGCCCCGGTGACGGTCTCGAAGCGGCACCTCGAGCAGGCGCAGCCTCAGGCGGTGTTGGTGAACGCGGGTGTCGCGAACGCCGCCACCGGTGCGCAGGGAGAGGCCGACGCACGCGCCTGCGCCGCCGGCCTCGCCAGCGAGCTGAACCTCGTGCCCGAGGAGATCATCGTGCTCTCGACCGGCGTGATCGGCGCCCCACTGCCGGTCGAGAAGGTGCTCGCCGGCGCCCGAGCGGCGGCCGCGGCGCTGTCGCCGACCGGCGGCGACGAAGCGGCGAGCGCGATCCTGACGACGGACTCCGGCCCCAAGCTCGCGGCTGTACGAGTCGGAGCGTTCACCGTCGGCGGGATGGCCAAAGGAGCCGGGATGATCCATCCGCGGCTTGCGACCATGCTCGTCGTGATCACGACCGACTACCCGCTCGCCGAGGGCGAGGCCGCGTCCTTCCTCCGGCCCGTCGTCGACCGGACCTTCAACCGGATCTCGGTGGACGGCGACTGCTCCACGAACGACGCCGTCGTCCTCCTGGCGAACGGCGCGAGCGGTGCGGAGAGGGACGACGACGCGTTCGCAGCCGCTCTCGGTGAAGTCTGCGCCGATCTCGCGCGGCAGGTGGTGGCCGACGGTGAGGGCGCGACGGTCGTTCTCGAGATCGGGGTCGGTGGCGCCGCGTCGGCGTCCGAGGCGGAGGCGATCGCGCGGCGGATCGCGACATCACCGCTCGTCAAGACGGCCGCTTTCGGTCACGACCCGAACTGGGGCAGGGTGCTGGCCGCGGCGGGATCGGCCCCCCACGGTGACGGCTTTGCGCGGCTCGAGACGGACCGGCTCACGGTCTCTTTCGACGGCGTGGCCGTCTTCGCCGACGGGGCGCCGACGGGAGCCGCCCCGAGCCTCGCAGGCACGACGTGCCGGATCGATCTGCAGCTCGGGCTCGGGGACGGTGCGGCCGGATATCTCGCCTCCGACCTCACCTACGACTACGTGCGCATCAACGCGGAGTACACGACATGAGCCGAATCGTCCTCAAGCTCGGCGGGAGGGTTGCTGCCGCGGCTGCCGCCGAGGCGCTGGCGCTGAAGGCGGAGGGTCACGAGGTCGTCGTCGTCCACGGCGCCGGGCCGCAGATCACGGCCGAGATGGAGCGCCTCGGCATCGTCCCGAGCTTCGTCGACGGTAGGCGGGTGACGACGATCGAGGTGTTGCAGGTCGTGCGCGAGTCACTTGCCGGGGTCAACGCCGACGTCTGCGCCGCGATCGGGCCGGACGCCTTGTCGCTCTTCGGTGACACCATCGGCCTCCGCGCGTCCCCCGTGGAACATCTTGGCCTTGTTGGGTATGCGGTGCCGTCGGCACCACCGGCGGTGGAGGAAGCGCTTGCGGCCGGTCGGATCCCGGTCGTCGCCCCGCTCGCCGAAGGACCGCTCAACGTCAACGCGGACGAGGCGGCGGCGGCTCTTGCGGTCGGACTGCGCGCGGAGCGAATCGTCTTCGTCAGCGACGTCCCGGGCGTGCTCATGGGCGGAGTCGTGGTCGAACTCATCGCCGTCGACGACGCCGACCGGATGCTCGGTGACGGAACGTTCGAGGGCGGCATCGTTCCGAAGCTCGAGGCAGCGGTTCGAGCTGCACGCGGCGGCGTCCGCGCTGCGATCGGCGCCACGGAGGTCGTCGCATGACGCTCCACCGCCCCGAACTCCATTCTCCCGCCGCTCGGGATGCAGTGCTCCCGACCTATGCGCGGGCGGACATCACCATCGTGCGCGGAGAGGGATGCCGCGTGTGGGACGACACCGGTCGCGAGTACCTCGACTTCGTCGCCGGCATCGCCGTCGTCGGACTCGGGCATTGCGCGCCGGGTCCGCTCGCCGCCGCACGCGAGCAACTCGAGCGCCTCTGGCATGCGTCGAACCTTTACTGGACGGAGCCGATGCTGCGGCTGGCCACACTCTTGGCCGAGCGCTCCGCGGGCGCCAGGGCCTTCTTCTGCAACTCCGGGGCCGAGGCCAACGAGGCGGCTCTCAAGATCGCCCGCAAGGCGACCGGCCGGTCGCGCATCGTCGCGCTCGAAGGCGGCTTTCACGGGCGCACGCTCGGGGCGCTCTCGGCAACCGGCCAGCCTGCCAAGTGGGAGGGGTTCGGGCCGCTCGTGCCGGGGATCTCGTTCGCCCGGCCGAACGACGTCGAATCCCTCGAGGCCGCGCTCGCGCCGGCGGGCGACACGGCGCTGCTGCTCATCGAGCCCATCCTCGGCGAGGGTGGCGTGATCGCGCTCGAGCCCGAGTTCGCCCGTGCGGCGGCGGAACTGGCGCGTGAGGTCGGGGCGCTGCTCTGCGTGGACGAGGTGCAGGCCGGGATGGGCCGCACGGGCACGTTCTTCGCCTACGAGCAGCTCGGCATCGTGCCGGATCTCGTCACGCTCGCCAAGGGGCTCGGGAACGGATTGCCCATCGGCGCCCTGTTGGCCGGTGAGCGCGCCGCGCCCGGCTTCGTGCCGGGGGATCACGGCTCGACGTTCGGCGGCAACCCGGTTGCTGCAGCGGCTGCGGTCGCGGTTGTCGAGGCGATCGACGCGACGCTGCTTGTGAACGTGACGGAACGGGGCGAGCAGCTCTCCGCCGGGCTTGCGGCGCTGCCGGCCGTCCGCGCGGTTCGCGGGCGTGGACTCCTCGTCGGCGCGGAGCTCGACCGTCCAGTCGGGCCGGTCGTGGACGCGTGCCGCGAGGAGGGGCTCCTCGTGCTCTCCGCCGGGCCGGACGTCCTACGCCTGACGCCGCCGCTCGTCGTCGGAGCGGACGACGTTGCGCAGGCGCTCGCCACGATCGAAAGCGTGCTCGCCGCATGAACCGCCGCGAACGACAGGCGGCGATCCTCCGGCTCGTCCAGGAAAGGGCACTCTCGACGCAGGCCGAGCTCGTCCAGGCGCTCAGGGACGAGGGTCACGACGTGGTGCAGACGACGGTCTCGCGTGACGTGACGGAGATCGGACTCGTGAAGGTTCGAGCACCGAGCGGCAGGCTGATCTACGCGGCACCCGGCACCGGCGACGCAGACCGGTTGCGCGCGATCGGTGCCGCGATGCGGCGCTATGCAACCGGTGTAGAGGCGGCGAGCAGCGGGCTCGTCGTCGTCTCGACTCCGTCCGGATACGCGAGTGCGCTTGCCCAGGCGATCGACGAAGGGGGTCACCCGTCCATTGCTGGGACACTCGCAGGGGACAACACGATCTTCGTCGCCGCCAAGGACGGAACCAGCGCGCAGGAGCTCCTCGCTGAACTCAGCGCCTACCTGGTAGACGGAGCGAACGGATGACGCTCTGGTCGGGCAGGGTCGGCGGCGACCTCGATCCGGCGGTGTGGGAATTCCTGCACGCGGACGATGCCGAGTTGCTGCCCTACGACTGCGAAGCGAGCTTCCTCCACGCGCAGCGGCTCCACGGGGGCGGGTTGCTCTCGGACGATGAGCTTGCCCGGGCTGAGACCCTGCTCGCCGGGATCGCGAACGATCCCGCCGGTTACCTCGCGGAGGATGAGGACGTGCACAGCGCGATCGAGCGGCAGCTGGGTGAGCTCGGACGCAAGATCCACGCAGGCAGGTCGAGGAACGACCAGGTTGCGGCGGCGTTCCGACTGTACGTTCTCGACGCCTGCGCCGAAGCGCGCGAGGCGATCGACGCCCTGGCGCTCGTGATCCTTTCCTTTGCGGAGACGGAAGCCGACACGCTTCTGCCCGGGTACACGCATCTCCAGCGAGGGCAGCCGGTGACGCTCGGGCACCACCTGCTCGCCTGGGTCGAGATGCTCGACCGCGACCGCTCGCGCTTCGCCGCCGCTGCAGGCGCCGCGGTCGAGAGCCCGCTCGGTGCCGGTGCGGTGGCCGGGTCGACGCTCGGTCTGCCGGGGAACGAGGACCAGGCACGGAACTCGATCGACGCCGTCTCGAACCGCGACTTCGCGCTCGATTACCTGTATGCCGTCGCAGTCCTGTACACGCACCTGTCGCGCATCGGTGAGGAGATCGTGCTCTGGGCTTCGGCCGAATTCGGATTCGTCAGGTTGCCCGAGAACGCGGCCACCGGATCCTCGATGATGCCGCAGAAGCTCAACCCCGATGTCGCCGAGCTCGCGCGCGGCAAGGCGGGGACGGCGATCGGACGGCTCACCGGGCTGTTCGCGGTCGTCAAGGGTCTGCCTCTCAGCTACAACCGCGATTTGCAGGAGGACAAGGCGCCGGTCTTCGCCGCGCGCGCAGACACGCGACTCGGTCTGCGGGCGCTGGCGATCCTCGTCTCCGGCCTCGAGGTCGACCGCGACCGGATGTCGCAGGCCGCGTCTGACCCTCTCGTGCTGGCGACCGATGCCGCCGAGGCACTCGTGCGAGCCGGGGTGCCGTTTCGTGATGCTCACGAAGCGGTCGCAGCGAGCGTTCGGGACGGATCCTTCGTGCCCGGTGTGACGACCACGGAGAGCGTCGCCTCTCGGCACGCTCCGGGGCCGGGCGGCGTCAGCGAGGCGTTGGCCGAGGCGCGGGCGCGGTTTCGTACCACCTCCTGAGTGAGGGAAAGCGTGTGACGCCGTCGAAGAGCGGCGGCGTATAGACGTCGACACCACTCGCTACTACCCATGCTCGGAGGATCCGATGAAACGTCTCGCACTAGCCTCTGTCCTGCTCCTCGCCGTGGCGGCGTTCGCGGGGGTTGCGCGACCCGACGGGGCTCGTGCAGTCGACCCGTCGCAGTCGACGGACTCGATCACCGTTACCGGCAACGGCTCCGTTGCCGCCGTTCCGACCCAGGCAGTCCTCTCCCTCGGCGTCGACACGCGCGGAGCGACCGCGAAGGCTGCGCTCGCGGCCAACGGGCGTGAGATGCGGCAGGTCATCGCAGCAGTCAAGGCGGCCGGCGCTCGGCAGGTCGGAACGCTGTCCGTGTCGCTCTCGCAGGCCTACGGCCCGAACGGTGATCCGTCCGGGTTCACGGCCTCGAACGTGGTCACGGCAACCGTGGACGTCGGCGCCGCGGGCGCCACGATCGATGCGGCCGTCGAAGCCGGGGCCAACCAGGTCAGCGGCCCCACGCTGTCCGTCGCCGACCAGGGCAAGCTCTACCGCGAGGCGCTGAAGGCAGCAGTCGCCGACGCGCGCCTCAGCGCCGAGGCGCTCGCTCAGGCGGCGGGTCGTCCGCTCGGAAAGGTCATTTCCGTCGTCGAAAGCGGGGGCGCTATGCCCATCCCGATGTTCCAGAAGGCCGCTGCCTCGGACGCGGGAACCCCGATCGAGCAGGGGGCGCAGGAGACGACGGCAAGCGTGATGGTGACGTTCGCGCTCAGCTGATCGTCCCGCGAGGTGGACAGGCTGCCGCGCGGCGGCTCAGGCGGGAGCGACGCGCCGTGCCGGAAGCTCGACGGGCGCGTGGACGCGGAGGACGCCGCCGCGCGGCAGGCGAGCGATGAACGCGGGACGGTCGCCGTCCGCGCCCTGGCGAAGTGATCCGCCGAGCGCCTCGATGAGCTCCTGCGCGGCGAGGATCCGCATCGATGCCGCGCCGGACTCGACGGCGGAGCGCTCGTCGTCGTGTGACCGCGCGAAGACGAGCTCGGACTCGGTCGATGAGAGCGGAGCGCCGTCGTGGGCGATCGTGAGTTGCACGTAGTCGTCGTGCGCGATGGAAGCCACCTCCGTTTCAAGCGCGCCCGCGCTCTCTGCTTCGAGCACGAGATTCCGAACGGCGGCGAGGAGGGCTGCGGGGTCGGCCCACACCGCGCCCTCGGCAGACGTCAGCCTGACGTCGATGCTGACCTCGCGCAGGGAGGTGACAACGGCTCGGAGCTCCGCCCCGAGGTTGACGTCTTCGAACGCGAGTTGCCCCGTTCCGGCGACGACGGTCTTGAGCGAGTCGAGTTCCCAGCCAAGGCGACGCAAGGCTGGGGTGCCCTGCTTCGGTGTCTCGATTCTCGCGAACTCTGCCTGGAGATCGACGAGCGCCTCGGCGAGCAGCAGCTGTCGGCGTCTGGACCGGCCACGCTCCAACGCGAGCGACCGGGCGAGCTCGACGGTCTCTCGCGATCTGCGGGTGATCTGCCGGTACACGAGTACCGTGACGGTCGGAAGCACGAAGGCGATCACGAAGCTCGCGAGGCCGCCGAGCCGGCCGAGCAGACTCCCGGCCTTCTCGACGTCGCTGAGCGCGGTGTCGCGGTGCGCGACGAGGTCGTTGCGAAGGGCATCGAACGTCGGGACGAGTCGCTCTTCGACCAGGGTGCGGGCGCTCGCGGGATTCGATCCGCTGGCCTGCGCCAGCGTACTGTTGGCCGCGGCCGTGAAGGCGATGAGTTCGGCAGTGGTCTTGGGATCGAGTGTCCCCTCGGGGCTGGCCTGCGCGATCGCATCCTTGAGTGAGGTGAGGTTTTGACGTGATTCCTGCAGGGCGATGGCGATGTCCGCCTTCGAGTTCGTCCCGAACGTGCTGTCGCTGGCAGCAAGGTAGGCCGCGAAGGTCGTCTGAGACCGAACGATCGTCGCGGCGCGAAGGCTTTCGTTGAGCGAGTGGAGCGAAATCGAGCGACTCGCGACCTCACGTGAGCGGGCCGCGATGGAGAAGACGGCGCTCGCCAGGATGATGAGCATGAGGGTGAGGAACAGGGCGAGGGCGAGCGCACGCCCGCGACCGGCCCAGGGGCGGTACTTTGCCGCTGCCCTCTGTGAGCGCGTTTTCATCCCCTTCTCATCGGCGCCATCGCTCCAAGGCTTGAGCCTAGGCCGGCAGCGTCCAAACGCTACGAATGGCCCGGTTTGCTGACGATAAAGCCGTTTCCGCCCTTCCGCTTTGCCTCGTACATGACGGCGTCGGCGCTGTTCAAGAGTGTGTCGGCCGTATCCTCCGGGCGGGCGTGGGCGATGCCGATGCTCGCTCCCAGGTTGACGATCTCGCCGCCGATCGAGAACGGTGCCGCTGCGGCGTCACAGATCCGCTCGGCGATGACGTCTGCATCCGAGCGGTCGGCAAGGTCGTTGAGGACGACGACGAACTCGTCACCGCCGAGGCGGGCGAGGGCGTCATGGCCTCGAATCTGGTGAGCCAGCCGCTCGGCGATACCCTGAAGCACCGCGTCGCCCGCGTCGTGACCGAGACGGTCGTTGACCTGCTTGAAGCCGTCGAGGTCGAGGAAGAGAATGGCGAACTGCGACCCCGTGTTTCGCATCCTCTCGAGCGATGCTTCGACCTTGGAAAAGAGATGCGGACGGTTTGCGAGACCGGTCAACTCGTCGTGCGTCGCCCGACGGTTGAGCTCGGTCGACCACGACTCGAGATCGAGTAGCGTCGTCGCGTTCTGCCAGGCACCGGCCGTCAGTGACGCAACGAGCTTGACGGACTCGAGTGCAGTCGAGTCCGGGGGCATGTCCTCCGTCGACCAGGCCCGGAGGACGATGTCGTGACTCGGGGTCTTCGCGACCGGGATGACGACTCCGGCGCGGTAGCCGAGGAGCAGGAGTTCTTCCTTGTCGACGTGGGTGCCGCTGACGCCGATCGTCAACGCCTCTCCTCTCTGTGCGGCCTCGTCGAGGTGGCGGCCGAGGGTGGGGCCGGGGTGTGAGCCGGCGGCGCGAAGGAGCCGCCACGGACGGTCACCGTCTCTGTCGCAGACGTCGGCTCGCGTGAACCCGAGCGCGACGACACAGTCGATCGCGATTTCGAGCACCTTGACCGGATCCGTCGTCGTTGCCAGGCGTTGGGCCGCGGACGCGACCCCGAGCAGCTCGTCCGCCTGTCGGTTAGCGTCGAGGCGGGCACGGTGGGACATGGCGAGATCGTCACGCAGCCGCGCCGCGGCATACGCCGTCGGAATTGCGACGACGCCGACCGCGGCCAACTGCTGGATGGCAAGGCCGAGGACGTTCGAGCCGCCGGACTCCCACGGAGGGTCGGTCTGGAGTCGCGTCACGACGTAGCCGAGGCTCAGCACGGCCCACCCGATTCCCGCGCCGACGGCGCCGAATGCGACGCCGGCGTCGAACACCGGCAGCAGGAGCGCGATCCATGCGAGCGGCGTCGCCGAGGCATCGAGGAGCAGCATGCTCGTCAGCGCGATGACCGCGTCGCGGCGATCTGTCCGACCATCGCGCGACGCCCTATGTCGCGTGCCAGTACTCCGGCGAGTCGCGCCGCGCTGACGAGGGCGTTGAGGCCCGCGAGCGCTGCGAGCGCGAGCGCAGTCTGGCGGCTGAGCGTGATCACGCTCTCTCCCGGGATCGCGAGCACGACGACGACGAAGGCGATCGAGAGGACGATCCGGACGGGTTGCAGGCTGCGGCCCAGCGTGGCCTGGGCGCTCGCGTGGTCTTGCTCGTTCCCGGCGATGGCTGCGGAGGAGGCATAGGTCTCGTTGCGGTTGGACACTGTCTCGCGGATCATCGGAACCAGATCCCTCCCCTTTAGGGGGACGCTCCCGATGCCGATGCGCAGGACAACTAGAGGCGTTCTCCCAAGTGGTGGTCAGATGAGGGTGAGAGACAGAGTTCGACCGGACTCTCAGGCGCTTCCTGGCGCCGCCTTCGACCGCGCCGCCGCCTCCTCATCGGAGCGACCTCCGCCGCGATCCTCGTGAGCGGCCTCGCGCTGGTCCTCACGCCGATCGTCGAACGCGGCACGCCCGAGCGCCCTCCGGTCGAGGGGTCGCCGCCGGGGTGCATCCCCAAGCACCGCCCAGCGCCGAGACCGCGCGTGAGACGCCGCCTCGCCCGGGTACGCCACCACCCTGACCGGGTCGTGACCGGGTCGGGCCGCACGTTCGGGCCGGGTACCGGCCCCGACCGGCCGACGACGTCGACGCGCTCGCGGAGTGAGGTGATCGGAGTTCGGCCCCGACTCGCTGACCGTCGCGGCGTCGGATCACGTCGTTCCACGTCGATCTCGTCGGAGCACGTTCGACGCCGGTGTCGAGCGGTGACTCGGCGTTCAAGGATCCGGACCGCCGGTGACGTCCAGCCGCTTCGCGGGTCACGTACCGGAATGCGTGGGACGGTGTGAGGGTCGACTACACGTCCCACCCCGACGCGATTCTCGAGAGCACGTACACGATCGATCCGCACACCCCCGTCGACTCGGATCCGTCTCCGCTACAACGCACGACCGCGCCTCGACGCCGGCGGCAATCTCGTCGTGCGCTACCCGACCGGGACGTGACGGAGTCGGCGCCGATCGCCTGGCAGGTGATCGGCGGTAGGCGAATTCCCGTGCGGGCATCGTTCGCGCTGCTCGGTGACGACGAGGTCGGATTCTCGGTCGGCGCGTACGACACGCAGTAAGCCGCTCGTGATCGACCCGACGCTGACGTGGAACACGTTCCTCGGCAACAGCAGCAATGCGGACCGGCGAAGGCGATCGCGCTCGACGCCGCGGCAACGTCTATGTCGCGGGTTACAGCTTCGGGAACTCGGGAACGCCCGTCAATCCCTACGCCGGCAACGGAGACGCCTTCGTCGCCAAGTTGACGGCAGCGGCACGCTCGTCTGGAGCACGTTCCTGGGCAGCGCGGCCGCGTCCGACTTCGCCACGGGCATCGTCGTCGACGGCAGCGGCAACGTCTTCGTGACGGGCTACAGCAACGCGACCTGGGGGTCACCCGTGCAGTCATTCGGCGGCGGCTCCGACGCATTTGCGGTCAAGCTCAACAGTTCCGGCGTCCTCACCTGGAGTACCTTCCTGGGCGGTACCGGGATCGATACCGGTACCGGGATCGCGCTGGACGGGAGCAACGTCTTCGTCGCAGGCACGAGTGACACGACGTGGGGATCGCCGAAGTCGGCCTTCGGTGCCGGGAGCACCGCCGCCTTCGCAGCCCGGTTGAGCAGCAGCGGCGGGCGCAACTGGAACACCTTCCTCGGCGGCTCGGGCTCGAGCTCGGCCGCGGGCATCGCGACGGACGCGAGCGGCATCGTGTACGTGGTCGGGAGCAGCACCGCCACCTGGGGGTCACCGCTGCAGTCCTTCGGCGGCGTTCAGGACGCCTTTGCGGCGAGGCTCAAGAACGACGGCGTGCTGGTATGGAGCACGTTCCTCGGAGGCGGCGGCGTCGACTCCGGTAACGCGATCGTCGCCGATGCAAACGCCAATCTCTACGTGTCCGGATCGAGCAGCGCCACCTGGGGGGCTCCCGTTCGGCCGTTCGGCGGCGCGACGGACAGCTTTGCGGCCCGGCTCGTCGGCAGCGGCGTACTCCTCTGGAACACCTTCCTCGGTGGTAGCGGCACGGATACTGCCGCGGGACTCCACGTCGACGGAGGCGGCGCGCTCTACCTCTCCGGGACGAGCGACACCAGCTGGGGCGCTCCGATCTGGGCCTATACAGGCGGTCAGGACGCCGTCGCGGCCAAGATGGCGAGCACCGGCAACCTGGTGTGGAACACGTTCCTCGGTGGCGCCGGAGACGACGTCGGCTACGGCATCAGCGGCGATGCCAGCGGGAACGTCTATGCGGCCGGAGCGAGCACCGCCACCTGGGGATCACCCCTGCGCGCGTTTGGCAGCCCAGGCCAGTACGACGCCTTCGTGGCGCAGCTCCCACCGCTCAGCAGTGGCTCCGTCGTCGCCACGGCTCTGGTCTCGGCGAAGTCCAATGCCACCGTGCCGCCTGCGAACGGCGGCCTTTCATATGACGGCGCTGTCGTCGCGCAGATCGGCAATCCCAGTCTCGCGTTCGGCTCCGGCCCGAACAACGGGACGTTCACGTCGTTCTTCGACCTCGACACCTTCGCCACCGACAACACGAACATCCGAGGCCTGCATTACGTCAGCCGGACGACGGTGGTGGGGACGACGAATCCCGTCGCGCTCGAACGCGGCGACATCCTGTTCACGACGAGCTCCGACGAAACGCTTGGTGGCCTCAGCACGACGACGAACGATGTCGTCCGGTTCCGTCCCACGGTGCCGGGCAACTACAGCAGCGGCACATTCAGCCTTCTCTTGCGAAGTCCGGGCAATACCGGAAAACACATCCGCGACTTCGCCCTCGTCGAGTCGGCGGTAACGGTGGGCGGAGTCGACCTGGCGGCCGGTGATTTCCTGATCACGTTCTCCAGTGCGACCTACGATCGTGACGTCCAGCGCTTCCAGCCGACGACGATGGGAACGACCCCGACGGGTGGCACCCTGTCGCTCCTGATCGACGGCGACGGCTCGGGAGCAAACTTTTCGGACCAGATCGGCGGTCTCGATCTCGTCTCGACACCGACAACGATCGGTGGCGTCGAGCTTGTGCCGGGACAGCTGCTCCTGAGCTTCCAGGGGAGCGGGCCGGTCGGCTCGAACGCTCTGGAGGTGACGGAGTTCGACGTCGCTCGCTTCACCGCCACCGCCACCGGGCTCAGTACGTCCGGCTACGCGGACATGTTCCTGCGCGGAGCCGACGTGGGCCTGTCCGCGGGCGGCGAGGACGTCGACGCCCTGAGCATCGCCTTCGAGGCAAATACGGCCCCCGCCCTCGACGCGTCGAAGTCTCCCGTACTCAATCCGATCGTCGAGGACGCGGGCGCACCGTCAGGCGCGGTCGGAACGTCGGTGGCGGCACTCGTGGACTTTGACACCCCCTCGGGCCAGGTCGACAACGTCACCGACAACGATCCCGGCGCGTTGCTCGGGATCGCGGTGACATCGGCCGACACGGTCAACGGCACCTGGTTCTACACGATCGACAACGGCGCCAGCTGGATCCCACTCGATGCCGTCTCCGGCGCGAGCGCCCGCCAACTCGTCGCAAGCGTGGGAACGCGCCTGTACTTCCTGCCCAACGCCAACTACAACGGCACGCTGACGGCCGCGATCACTTTCCGCGCGTGGGACCGCACGAACGGGGGCAGCAACGGAACGTTCGGGGATACGACGACGAACGGTGGTCTGACGTCGTACTCATCGGCGACGGACACGGCCCGCCTGGTGGTCACCGCGGTGGCGGATACGCCGGCGGTGTCGGGGGCGGTGACCAATGAGGATGTGCAGAGCTCGTCGGGGTTGGTGATCTCGCGGAACGTGGCTGACGGGGCCGAGGTGACGCATTTCAAGGTCACGGGGATCTCGAACGGGACGCTGTACAAGAACGACGGCACGACCGTGATCACGGGCGGGTCGTTCATCACGTTCGCGGAGGGGAGCGCGGGCTTGAAGTTCACGCCGGCGGTGAACTTCAACGGCAGCGCTGGTTTTACGGTGCAGGCGTCGACGTCGAACCTTGACGCTGGCCTGGGCGGCGCCCCCGTGAACGCCTCGATCACCGTCACCGCGGTGGCGGATACGCCGGCGGTGTCGGGGGCGGTGACCAATGAGGATGTGCAGAGCTCGTCGGGGTTGGTGATCTCGCGGAACGTGGTTGACGGGGCCGAGGTGACGCATTTCAAGGTCACGGCGATCTCGAACGGGACGCTGTACAAGAACGACGGCACGACCGTGATCACGGGCGGGTCGTTCATCACGTTCGCGGAGGGGAGCGCGGGCTTGAAGTTCACGCCGGCGGTGAACTTCAACGGCAGCGCTGGTTTTACGGTGCAGGCGTCGACGTCGAACCTTGACGCTGGCCTGGGCGGCACGCCCGTGAACGCCTCGATCACCGTCACCGCGGTGGCGGATACGCCGGCGGTGTCGGGGGCGGTGACCAATGAGGATGTGCAGAGCTCGTCGGGGTTGGTGATCTCGCGGAACGTGGCTGACGGGGCCGAGGTGACGCATTTCAAGGTCACGGGGATCTCGAACGGGACGCTGTACAAGAACGACGGCACGACCGTGATCACGGGCGGGTCGTTCATCACGTTCGCGGAGGGGAGCGCGGGCTTGAAGTTCACGCCGACGGTGAACTTCAACGGCAGCGCTGGTTTTACGGTGCAGGCGTCGACGTCGAACCTTGACGCTGGCCTGGGCGGCACGCCCGTGAACGCCTCGATCACCGTCACCGCGGTGGCGGATACGCCGGCGGTGTCGGGGGCGGTGACCAATGAGGATGTGCAGAGCTCGTCGGGGTTGGTGATCTCGCGGAACGTGGCTGACGGGGCCGAGGTGACGCATTTCAAGGTCACGGCGATTACGAACGGGACGCTGTACAAGAACGACGGCACGACCGTGATCACGGGCGGGTCGTTCATCACGTTCGCGGAGGGGAGCGCGGGCTTGAAGTTCACGCCGGCGGTGAACTTCAACGGCAGCGCTGGTTTTACGGTGCAGGCGTCGACGTCGAACCTTGACGCTGGCCTGGGCGGCACGCCCGTGAACGCCTCGATCACCGTCACCGCGGTGGCGGATACGCCGGCGGTGTCGGGGGCGGTGACCAATGAGGATGTGCAGAGCTCGTCGGGGTTGGTGATCTCGCGGAACGTGGTTGACGGGGCCGAGGTGACGCATTTCAAGGTCACGGCGATCACGAACGGGACGCTGTACAAGAACGACGGCACGACCGTGATCACGGGCGGGTCGTTCATCACGTTCGCGGAGGGGAGCGCGGGCTTGAAGTTCACGCCGGCGGTGAACTTCAACGGCAGCGCTGGTTTTACGGTGCAGGCGTCGACGTCGAACCTTGACGCTGGCCTGGGCGGCACGCCCGTGAACGCCTCGATCACCGTCACCGCGGTCAACGACGCCCCGACGCTCGCCAACGGCAGCCTGGAGCCCGTCCCAAAGAATCCGGTCACGAACGACGGGCAGACGATCACGGCGATCTTCGCAGGGAAGTTCGGCGATGTCGATGCGGGTTCGAGCTTCACCGGCCTTGCCGTGGTCGGCAATGCGGCGAGCCCGGTCACGCAAGGTGTCTGGCAGTACTCGAGCAACGCTGGCACGGACTGGGCCGCGATCGGTGCCGTCGGCGACAGCACCGCCCTCGTCCTGAGCACGTCACCGCTCGTCCGGTTCGTGCCGGTCGCCGACTACGAGGGCATCCCGGCGCCGCTCCTCGTGCGTGCTCTCGACAACACCTATGGGGGCGGCTTCTCGAGCACCGGCGTGACCGAGACGCGCGTCACCCTCGACACCACGAGCAATGGAGGCAGCACGCCGATAGCGGCAGCGACGACAACCCTCTCGACCAGGATCCTGCCGTCCGGGATCGCCGTGACCACCGTCGACGATGTCGTCGATGGTGACACGTCCTCTCTTTCCGCGCTCGCGGCAAGCCGCGGGCCGGACGGCGAGGTCTCGCTGCGCGAGGCGATCATCGCCGCGAACAGCACGCCGGACCTGAACGAGATCTCCTTCGAGATTGCGGGTGGCGGCCTCAAGACGATCACGCTCGCCTCGGCGCTGCCGCCGATCACGGACCCGATCGAGATCGACGGCTATTCCCAGCCCGGCGCCACGGTCAACTCACTCCAGGTCGGCGACGATGCCGTCCTCCTGATCGAGCTCGACGGATCCACAGCCGGCAGCTCGTCCGGCCTGACGCTTGCCGCCGGGAGCGCCGGAAGCACGATCCGCGGGCTCGTGCTCAACCGCTTCGCACTCGACGGGATCGTGATCGGCAGCCCGAACAACCTCGTCGTCGGCAACTTCATCGGCACGAACGCGGCCGGCACCGCCGACCTCGGCAACCTTGGCAACGGGATCACCGTCGCAGGCGATGGCAACACGATCGGGCGCGCCTCGATCCTAGGAGCCTTCGACCGCAATCTCATCTCGGGGAACGACGGCCACTCGATCGCCGTCCAGCCCGGATACCTCGGCACCACGATCCAGGGCAACTACGTCGGCACCGACGCCGCTGGGTTTGCGGCAGTTCCCAACGGGCAGGCTGCGGCATCGGGCTCCGGCGCGATCCTGATCGAGGGCGCCACCTCGACCGTCGGCGGCGCCAATGTGGGTGAGGGCAACCTGATCTCGGGAAACGCGCACGGCGGCCTCACGCTCGCAAGCAGCGGCAACACGGTGCAGGGCAACCTGATCGGAACGGACGCCGGCGGCGTCGCCGCGCTCTCGA
Source organism: uncultured Thermoleophilia bacterium (assembly GCA_963721955.1). Classification (GTDB taxonomy): domain Bacteria; phylum Actinomycetota; class Thermoleophilia; order Gaiellales; family Gaiellaceae; genus Gaiella. Next base: position 1,049,504 of record CAVRKG010000005.1, read on the forward strand.
ACCAGGGAGACGGGATCACGATCAGCGGTGCCTCGGGCGCGGCCAACCTGGTCGGAGGCATAGGCACCGGAGAGGGCAACACGATCGCCTTCAACGGGGGCATCGGTGTCGACCTCGCGGTCGGCTCCGGGGCGGGAAACCGCATCGAGACGAACTCGATCTTTGCCAACGGGGGCCTCGGCATCGACCTCGGCGGGGACGACGTGACACCGAACGACGTCGGCGACCCCGACGGAGGGCCGAACGACCTGAAGAACTTCCCGATCCTGACGGAGGCCTTCGCGCGGGGCGGCCAGGTCGTGATCAGCGGGACGTACAACAGCCTCGCGGTCGTGCGCACCTACCGGGTCGAATTCTTCGCCAGCGCAGTTCCCGTCCCTGGTGCGGATCTCAGCGGCCACGGCGAGGGTCAGCGGTACCTGGGCTTCGCCGACATCGCCACCGACGCGGCCGGCGACGCCTCCTTCTCGACCACCCTGTCGGCCGGCGTCTCGGCGGGCGAGATCGTCACGGCCACCGTCACCGACCCGGGTCTGAACGACACCTCGGAGTTCGGCCCCAACGTCGCGGCGATCGACAACCACGCCCCGGTGCTGTCCCCTGTCTCGCCGGTGCTTGCGGCAGTGACGGAGGACGAGGTTGCGAACGCCGGGCAGACCGTCGCCTCGATCCTCGCCGGATCGGCGACCGACGCCGATGCCGGAGACCCGCTGGGGATCGCGGTCGAGAGTCTTTCGAACGGCAACGGCACGTGGGAGTACTCCCTCGACGGAGGCACGAGCTGGCTCGCGATCACTGGCGTGGCCGAGACAACGGCACTGCTGCTGCGCGCCGACGATCGCGTACGGTTCGTGCCGAACGAGCTGAACGGAACCGTCGCATCGTTCGGCTACCGCGCGTGGGACGAGACGGCGGGCACGGCCGGCGCGAAGGTCGACGCAAGCAGCAGCGGCGGCCAGTCGGCGTTCAGCGCGGCGACCGACATTGCCACGATCACCGTCACACCGGCGAACGACGCGCCCCTGCTCGGGAGCGCAAGCTTGGCGGCGATCGACGAGGACACGGCCAGCAACGACGGTGCAACCCTCTCGTCCCTGTTCAGCGGCAAGTTCAGTGATGTCGATGCCGGATCGAGCCTTTCCGGGATCGCTGTCGTCGGGAATGCCGCGAGCGCGCTCAGCGAGGGTACATGGCAGTACTCGACGAACGGTGGCTCGGACTGGTTCCCGATCGGCGCGGTCGGAGACGACAGCACGGCGCTGGCCTTGAGCGTCGCGTCGCGCGTCAGGTTCGTGCCGGTGACCGACTACAACGGCACGCCGACATCGCTCGTCGTCCGCGGTGTCGACGACTCCTACGCCGGCGGCTTCTCGAGCACCGGCGCCGGTGAGACGCGAATCACGCTCGACACGAGTGCGAGAGGTGACGCGACGGCAATCGCCGCGTCGGTCGCGAATATCTCGACCTCGGTCTCGGCGGAGAACGATCCGCCGGAGGTGTCGGTGACGGGGGCGCCTCTGGATTACACGGAGAACGACCCGGCGACGGCGGTCGATCCGGGCCTGACGGTGGTGGACGTGGACGACGCGAGCTCGGTGTCGGCGGTCGTTCGGGTGACGGGGAACTACGTGCCGGGTGAGGACGTGCTCTCGTTCGTGGACACGGTCTCCATCTCCGGTAGCTGGAACGCGCTCGACGGCAGCTTGACGCTGTCAGGCCCGGACACGGTCGCGGCCTTTGAGGCCGCGCTGCAGGCGGTGCGCTACGTGAACACGAACGACGACCCGTCGGTGGCGTCTCGCACGATCAGCTTCACGGTTTTCGACGGCACCGCCGACAGCGTCGCAGCATTCCGCACGATCACGATCTCGGCGGAGAACGATCCGCCGGAGGTGTCGGTGACGGGGGCGCCTCTGGATTACACGGAGAACGACCCGGCGACGGCGGTCGATCCGGGGCTGACGGTGGTGGACGTGGACGACGCGAGCTCGGTGTCGGCGGTCGTTCGGGTGACGGGGAACTACGTGCCGGGTGAGGACGTGCTCTCGTTCGTGGACACGGTCTCCATCTCCGGTAGCTGGAACGCGCTCGACGGCAGCTTGACGCTGTCAGGCCCGGACACGGTCGCGGCCTTTGAGGCCGCGCTGCAGGCGGTGCGCTACGTGAACACGAACGACGACCCGTCGGTGGCGTCTCGCACGATCAGCTTCACGGTTTTCGACGGCACCGCCGACAGCGTCGCAGCATTCCGCACGATCACGATCTCGGCCGAGAACGATCCGCCCGTCCTCGCGACCAACAACGGCGCCACCGGTGACGAGGGCCAGGCGGTGGTGATCGATGCCGCAATGCTGACCGTCACCGATGGCGACGCGTCGCCCGCCCAACTCGTCTTCATGGTGGGCTCGATTCCCTCCTACGGGGTGCTGAGGCTCGGCAGTACCCCGTTGCACACGAACGAGACTTTCACGCAGGCCGACATCGACGCCGGCTCGATCAGCTATCGCAATGACGGCAGCGAGTCGAACTCCGACTCTTTCTCGTTCACGGTCAGCGACGGGGCAGGGGGCACCATCGGCTCGACGATCTTCTCGATCACGGTGTCGCCGGTCAACGACAAGCCGGTCGCGGCGGACGAGTCGGATTCACTGGCCGAGGACGGGCTACCGCTCGATGTCGATCTGACGGCACTGGTGTCCGACGCCGAGACGGATGCGGCGGACTTGACGTACGAGATCGTCGCGGGCCCCCTGGCGGCGGCGGGCACCCTGCTGCCGTCAGCCGTCAACGGCGTGCTCACCTTCGATCCGGCACCGAATTTCAACGGCCTGGCGTCGTTCACGTACAAGGTGACCGACCGGGGTGATCCGGACAACTGTGGCACTCCCGGCCCGGCCTGCGCCGACGTGAAGACGTCGGCGACGCAGACATTCTCGATCACGGTGTCACCGGTCAACGACGGGCCGACCGCGGCGGGCGGGTCGGCAGCGATGGCCGAGGACGGAACTCCGATCGACGTAGATCTGTCGGCGCTCGTCTCGGACGTGGAGACGGCCGACGCGAATCTCGACTATCAGATCGTTGCGGGTCCTGCACCCGCGGAGGGAACGCTCGTCGCGGCGGCACCGAACGGGACGTTCACGTTCACACCGGCGGCCGATTTCAACGGTACGTCGTCCTTCACCTTCAACGTCACGGACCGTGGAGACCCGGACAACTGCGGCGTCGTCGGGCCGAACTGCACCGCGGCCAAGTCCTCGCCGACGAGGACGTTCACGATCACGGTTGATCCCGGAAACGACGGCCCCACGGCGGCGGACGGGTCGGACTCGATGGCTGAGGACGGGACCGCCATTGTCGGTCGACCTGCGAGCGCTCGTGACGGATCTCGAGACGGCCGATGCGAACCTCGCCTACCAGATCGTGACAGGCCCTGCGCCTGCGGAGGGCACGCTCGTCGCCGCGGCACCGAATGGAGTGTTCACGTTCACGCCGACGGCCGACTTCAACGGACCGGCGTCGTTCACCTACAAGGTCAGCGATCGAGGTGACCCGGACGACTGCGGGGCCGTCGGACCGGGCTGCGACGGGCTCAAGACGTCCGCGACGCACACGTTCACCGTCCACGTGACTGCGTCGAACGACCCGCCGGTGATCACTTCCAACGGTGGCGGGGACACGGCGATCGTCTCGGTTGCGGAGGGCACCACCGCGGTCACCGACGTCAATGCCGACGACCCCGACACGGGTGACACGCTGACCTATTCGCTGCAACCGGGGAGCGACGCGGCGTTCTTCACGATCGACAGTGCCACGGGGATGCTCTCGTTCCTCGCACCGCCCGACTACGAGAATCCGGTGGACGCTGACGGCGACAACGTGTACGACGTCACCGTGCGTCGTTACGGACGGGGCGCTGGCGGACAGCCAGGACCTGGCGGTCACCGTGGGCGACGAGTACGAGAACCACGCGCCCGTGATCAGCTCCGGCGGCGGAGGCACGACCGCTGCGGTCAGCGTCGTCGAGAACACGAGCGTGGTTACCGACGTCGATGCGACCGACGTCGACAGTGGCGACACCCTCACCTTCTCGCTCACCGGCGGTGCAGATCAGGCGCGGTTCACGATCGACCCGAGCACCGGCGTCCTCTCGTTCGCGTCTCCACCCGATTACGAGAACCCCGCAGACGCAAACGCCGACAACATCTACGAGGTCACCGTCACCGTCAGCGACGGCACCGATGGCGACAGCCAGGATCTCACCGTCACCGTCACCGACACCGATGAGACACCCGCCAACCTCCCGCCGGAGATCATCTCCAACGGCGGCGGCCCAATCGCCGCCATCACGATCGACGAAGGCACCATCCGTGTCACCACCGTCCAGGCCTCCGACCCCGAGAAGCAACCGATCGCGTACGCCGTCAGCGGCGGCGCAGACGCGCACCGCCTTACTATCGACCCCACGACCGGGGCGCTCACCTTCGTCACACCACCCGACTACGAGAGGCCCACGGACGAGGACCAGAACAACGTCTACGACGTCGAGGTCACCGGCACGGACGGTTCCCTCATCGACACCCAGACGATCCACATTCACGTCCGCGACGTCAACGAGCCCCCGGCGGGGTAGCGTCCCCGCCGACCTCTCCACCGACGAGGACACTCCCTTCGTGGTCCATGCGGCGGGTGGCCGGGCGATCACCGTGAGCGATCCGGACGGGGCGGATCCCCCCGTTCGGGTCAGAGTCTCGGTCTCGCTCGGGACGCTGACGCTCCCGCGTCGTGACGGGCTCACGCCGCCCGCCTCGGGCGACGCAGGTTCCACACTCACGTTCGACGGCACCGTCGCCCACGTGAACGCCGCACTCGAGCACCTCGTCTACACGCCCGCCCCGGACGCATCCGGCCCTGTCTCACTCGTGTTCGAGGTGTCTGATCCGGCTGCGCCAGGTCTCTCCGATCTCAGCACCGCGTCGATTCTCGTGCACCCGGTCAATGATGCGCCGGTCTTGGAGCCGCTCGGAAGAATGCGCGTCCCGGCAGGGAAGGCGGTCTCGTTGCGGGCCTCGGCGAACGATGTCGACGGCGTCGAGTTGCGGTACTCCCTCGTGGGAGCACCCGGCGGCGCGGCGATCGACCCGGTAACCGGAGCGTTCGATTGGACGCCGGTGGCCCCCGGCGTGTACGCCCTCGAGGTCGTGGTGCACGACGGTGGTACGCCCGACCTCAGCGACAGGCAGACGGTCACGATCACGGTCGAGGCGACTCCGGCTGCCGCGCCTCCTGCTTCTGAGCCGCAGCGGACGCCCGAGCCGCTGCCGGCGCCCGAGGCTCGCGACGACAGCGGCCGCGCGACCACACCCGGAGAACTCGTCATCGATGTGCTCGCCAACGACCTCGTCGCCGCCGCCGACTCGATCCGCCTCACCGCCGGGAAGCCGGACCACGGCCGCGTCCGGGTGCTGAAGGACAACAGGATCGCCTACACCCCCGCCGCCGGCTACCGCGGCAACGACAGCTTCCGCTACACGATCAGCGGAGTCAACGGCCGCAGCAGCGCCAACGTCTCGATCGCCGTCGCGATCGCGCTCGACACCGGATCGTGGCTCACCGGCGCGGCACTCGGCGGAGGCTCCACCTCCGATGACCAAACGCGCAAGACGCTGGTGCAGCCCTCGCGCGCCCTCAACACCGGCTTCCTCGTCATCGCAACCGCCCTCCTCCAAACCGTCCAAGGACTCGACACCCCCGTCCGCCTCCTCGGGCCTGCCGGGATCTGGTGCCTCCTCCTTCTCGCCTCCTTCGCCTTCTTCCGCGGCCGCGGCGCTTTCCTCGTGGAGGGCATCCCCCGCAGCGACACCCTCACCGTCTACGATCGCCCCGAGGGCACACGCCTCTATCGCCTCCGTCACGACGAAGGGCCGATCTGGTCGACAGGACGGCGCCGAAAGATCAACGGCCGCACCTGGATCCCCGTCACCACCCCGGCCGGCCGGGGCTACGTCCAACTCCACCAACTCCTACACCTCGACAACGCCACCGACGCACCCGACACCGTCCTCGAGTAGCGCGATCGGGGACACGCGCGTTCGGAGTCCCCGATCGCGAGGGCGCCTAGAGCGCTAGAGCGCCGCCAGGTAGCGGTCGAGCTCCCATTTCGTCACCTGGGTGCGATACTCGTCCCACTCCGTGCGCTTCAGCTCCACGTACCGTGGGAAGATGTGCTCACCGAGCGCCGCCTGCATCAACTTCGATCCCGAGAAGGCGTCGATCGCTTCGCCGAGCGATCCCGGGAGTGCCTCGACCCCCTGCTCGAGCCGCTCCGCGTCCGAGAGTCGATAGAGATTGGTCGTCATCTCCGCAGGCAGCTTGTAGCCCTTCTCGATCCCCTCGAGGCCAGCGTGCAGCAGCGCGGCAAACGCGAGATACGGGTTACAGGCAGGATCCGGACAGCGGATCTCGGCCCGGGTTGCCTGCTCGGAGCCTGGCTTGTAGAGCGGGATCCTGATCAGCGCCGATCGGTTGCGTTGTGACCAGGCCACGTACACCGGTGCCTCATACCCGGGCACGAGGCGCTTGTACGAGTTGACCCACTGGGCCAAGACGGCCGACAGTTCCCTCGCGTGTACGAGGAGGCCGGCGATGAACGATTTCGCGGTGACGGAGAGGTGGTTCGGATCCTTCGCGTCGAAGAACTCGTTCCGGGCGCCCTTGAAGAGCGACATGTGCGTGTGCATACCCGAGCCGTTCTCGCCGAACAACGGCTTGGGCATGAACGTTGCGTAGTACCCGTGCCAGGCCGCCACCTCTTTGACGACGATCCTGTACGTCATCGTCTTGTCGGCCATCGCGAGCGCATCGTCGTATCGCATGTCGATCTCGTGCTGCGAGGGCGCGACCTCGTGGTGGTGATACTCGATCTGGATGCCGACGGACTCGAGGGCAGCGATCGTGTCGTTGCGCACCTCGGTCGCCGCATCCTGCGCGGTCATCGCGAAGTAGCCGCCTTCGTCGATGGTCTCCGTCCCCTTGTCGTTCTCGAAGAGGAAGTACTCGAGTTCCGGACCGACGTTGAACGTGTCGAACCCAAGCTTCTTCATCCGGTCGAGCGCGAGCTTGAGGATGTATCGGGGATCACCTTCGTACGGGGTGCCGTCGGGCTTGACGACGTCGCAGATCATTCGTCCGACCTTCGAGCCGAGGGCATGCCCGTGGTCGTCGACCGGGCGAGGCATGAGCTCGAATGTCGCTGGGTCGGGGATCGCGACCATGTCCGACTCCTCGATGCGGTTGAACCCGGTAATCGATGAGCCGTCGAATCCCATCCCGTCATCGAGGGCGCCCTCCATCTCGTTCGGAGTGATCGCGAACGACTTGAGGTGTCCCTCGAGGTCGGTGAACCAGAAGAGGACGTGCTCGACGCCCTCGTCCTTGATGCGCTTCAGCACGGCGCGCCGCGCGGCCACGCTCGACGTGGCGCGGTCCTTGCTCTTCACCTGTGCCGGCTTCCTGGCGGCCGCCGCGGTACTCCGTTGCCTTGCCATGCCACTCCTCCTTTGAAACGAAAAAGCCCCAGGCGCAAGCAGCGCCTGAGGCCCCGTTGCCTCGAAAAATCGACCGTGTCACCCTACCAGGGCCGATGACCGCGTGCGGGGCCTGGAATAGGGCGTCTTGGGGCGCCTGCGGCGTTCAAGCACACCCCTCCGACAACCGATATCCCGAGGGATGGCACGAAAGGCCTTCGGTATCTACGCGTTCGCCGCCTCCCTGTTCTTGGCGGGTTTGCTCGTCCTGCCCTCAGGCAGCTTGTCGTACTCCATCTGGTACCTCTGTGCCGGGATCTCGTGTGGCGCGGCGATCCTGATCGGGGCGCGGCTCAACCAGACCGCAGCGCCTCGGGCGTGGCATCTGATCGCACTCGGGCAGCTGCTGGTCGTGGCGGCGGACGGTGCCTCGCTGGCTTTCGAACGGGTCGAAGCGCTCGCGTCGACCGAGTGGTCCGCGGACATCTTCCGGCTGGCCGCGTATCCCGCCGTCGGGGCAGGGCTGCTCCTCATGATCCGGGCGCGCTCGCCACGCCGCGATACATCGAACTTGATCGACGTGGCAATCGTGTCCACCGGTATGGCGTTCTACTCCTGGATCTTCCTGATCGAGCCGTACGTCGGCGACAGCAACCTGGGTCTGTACGAGAAGGTCGTGGCCGCGTTCTATCCGATGATGGACATCGCACTCGTAGCAGTTGCTGCGAGAATCCTGATCGGATCCGGGATGCAGTTCGTCTCGGTCTCGCTCGTCGGCAGCGCGCTGCTGCTCCAGCTCGCGGGCGACGGCTTCTACCTGACCGGCTCGATGCAGGGACGCCACGTCGACGGAAGCGCGATCGATCTCATCCTGGTCGCGGCGTTCTGCGTGTGGGGTCTTGCGGCGCTCCACCCGTCGATGGCGAACATCACGGAGCGCACGGACGCGCTGACCGATGCGCTCACGCGCCGGCGCCTCGCCGTTCTGACCCTCGCTGCGCTCGTGACACCGATCCTGATGCTCGAGCAGTCGGTCCGCATGGCCGACGTAGGCGTCTTCATGATGTTCGTGGCGTCGTCGACGCTCTTCTGCCTCGTCATCGCCAGATTCGCGGGTGTCGTGAAGCATCATGACCGCGCGAAGATGCGCGAGGCGTATCTGCGAAGGGCCGCAGGCGCTCTCGTTGCAACGCGACGTCGCCCGGGCATCTATCGCGTCGCCGTCGACACCGCTCTCGCGCTGAGCGTCGCCGACGGGGCGACGGCCACGAGCACTGTCCTCTCGCTCGGCGACCCGGCAGACATGACCGTGGTCGAGGTTTCCGGGTCTCAGGCCTCCGACCTCGTCGGGTGCAGGTTCGAGAACCTGCCCGCGGCGGTACTGGAGGCGCTCGAGCGAGGCCAGGTCAGCTTCGTCAGGGGCCCGGCCGCGGTCGGTAGCGGTCTCCTCGCCGGTGAGCGTCTGACGTTGTATCCCATTCTGATCAGGGGCACGGGTCGGGGCAGCCTGTCGGTCCAGACCGACGGCTTTCCCGATTCGTCACAGCAGCAGGCGCTGCAGACGCTTGCTGCGCAGGTCGGCCTCGCGATCGAGAGCGCGGAATTCGCCGAGGAGGCCGTCGGCCGGGAGAGCGAGCGCCGCTTCCGCCGGCTCGTGCAGAACTCGACCGATGTGATCGTCGTCGTCGAGCCCGATCTGACGATCCGTTTCGCGACGCCTTCGACGAAGACGATCCTCGGGTACGACTCGGATGAGCTCGTCGGGACAAGTCTGGCCGCGCTCCTCGAGCCGGGATCGATCGACGACGCTCTGGCGCTCGTCTCTGCTCTGGGCGAGCATGCGGTGACTCGCGACCTGGAGATCCGAAGGGCCGACGGAGGCCAGTGTGCGGTCGAGAGCGTCTGGACCGACATGAGCGACGACGCCGACGTCGGCGGCATCGTGATCACGGCGCACGACGTCACGCAGCGGCGTGAGCTCGAGAGCCAATTGACGCACCAGGCTTTCCACGATCCACTGACGGGACTCGCGAATCGTGCTCTCTTCACCGACAGAGTCGCTCACGCGCTCGACCGCACGGCCCGGAGCGGCGAGCAGCTCGCGGTGCTGTTCGTCGACCTCGACGACTTCAAGACGGTCAACGACAGCCTCGGTCATGCAGCCGGCGACGACCTGCTCGTCGCCGTCGCCGCGCGGCTCAACGAATGCCTCCGCGGCGGAGACACGTGCGCACGCCTCGGTGGTGACGAGTTCGGCGTGCTGATAGAGGGCGTGCGGCCGCCGGAGACGGCCGAGGATGTGGCCGAGCGCATCGCAGAAGCACTGGAGAAGCCGTTCGCCGCAGCCGGCAACGAGGTGTACGCACGAGCGAGCATCGGTGTTGCGCTCGGAGCCACGGCCACGGGGGTGGGTGAGCTGCTCCGCCATGCAGACGTCGCGATGTATCGCGCCAAGAACGACCCGGGCAAGACCATCGAGGTCTTCGAGCCCGGGATGCAGGACGCAGCCGTCCAGAGGCTGGAGCTGCGGGGCGACCTCGAGCGTGCGGTCGCCGACGCGATGCTCGCAGTCCACTATCAGCCGATCGTCGCCCTCGAGACGGGTCGGGTCGTCGGCCTCGAGGCCCTCGTTCGCTGGGAGCACGCGACGAGGGGGTTGCTCGGTCCCGACACGTTCGTTCCGCTCGCCGAGGAGACGGGTCTGATCGGGCGGATCGGGGCGATCGTGCTGGATCACGCCTGCACGGGCTGTCGTCGGCTGGCAACGAGACGTCGCCGGCGCCGAGCGACTGCGGCTCAGTGTCAACCTCTCGGGACACCAGCTCAGCGACGAGAGGTTCCCCTTCGAACTGGTCGCCGTGCTCGAACGCTCGGGCCTGCGTCCCGAAGACCTGACGCTCGAGCTGACCGAGAGCGTCCTGATGGGGGACGGCGAGAAATCGGCGCTTCGGCTGCAGCGGCTGAAGGCACTCGGGGTCAGCATCGCGATCGACGACTTCGGGACGGGATTCTCGTCCCTGAGCTATCTGCATCAGTTCCCGGTCGACTCGCTGAAGATCCCGAAACCGTTCGTCGAGCGGGTGGGCCGGGGAGAGTCCGGCAGGCTCGCGGCGGCGATCATGAGTCTCGGGAAGTCACTCCGGCTCGAGATCGTGGCGGAGGGAATCGAGGACGCCGAACAGCGGAACGGCCTCCGAACGCTCGGCTGCACCCTCGGGCAGGGGTTCTACTTCTCGCCGCCGATGTCCGAGGACGAGACACGCGAGTATCTGGAGCGGCGCCTCCAGGCCGTCGCCTGACGATCGGACCGTCGCCGAGCCGACGGGCGCAGGTCGGTCCAGCGTCTACAGGGCCTCGCCGTGGTGCCGGACGGCGCGACGGTAGAGCGCGAGCGCCGGCGCCATGCAGAGAGCCCCGGCGGCGAGTGCCGCACGGATCGAGAATGCGTTGCCGATCAGTGCCGATCGCCGGCCCGCCGGTCCACTGGCCGACGGCGTCGGCCTGGTTCGTGATCGAGAGCACGGTGGCTCGCACGCCCGACTCCTCGACGTTCCGATTGAGCCACGTCTGGAAGATCGGATCGGCGAGGTTGCGCCCGAGGCCGACCGCGAAGAACGCCGCCAGGGCCGGCCAGAACTGCCCCGCGAGACCGAAGACGAGCGCGCTCAGGAGAAGCGAGGCGTGGATCCAGAAGAGCGCGGTCGCCATCGTCGTCGAGCCCGACGTGCTTCGAGCCGCTTGCCGAGCGGATGCGCGACGGCGATCGACGAGGACGATGGTGCCGGCGCCGAAGACGCCGAACCAGACGACGGGTCGAGGCCGCCGAGCGACGGGAGGCCGACGTCGCGGATGAAGTGCGCCTGCCAGAGGCGATCGAACCCCTCGCTCCACATGCCGGCGAAGGCGGCGATGCCGAGGATCGCGAGCAACGCGGGCGCGCCCTGACGAGCCGCGCCCCCTGTGCGCCGGTGTGCGCCATTTGTGCGAACGAGCCCCGCTCCTCGCGCGGGAGCGGTGTGAAGCCCGTCTCGGGCATCGCGAGCGCGAAGACCATCGCGAGCACGATCCCCCCGCGCCCGCGACGACGATCGGGAGCCGGATGTCGACGACCGCAAGCGCAACGCTCGCGCCGATGCCCGCGAGCGCGCCCGACGCGCCCGACCTGGGCTCCGCGGAGGTACACGCGCGGCCAGACGCTCCGCCCCACCTCGTCGGCGAGCCAGGCGTCGAACGCGCCACTCGTGAACGTGTAGCCGAACCCCCACAGTGCGTTCGCGGCGAGGATCGGCCACACGTCGCCGAGAGCGCCGAAGAGCGATGACCGCAACTCCCATCACGAACGTGCCGATCGACGATCGAGAGGCGGCGCGAATAGGTGTCCGCGACGATCCCCGTCGGCACCTCGAACGACGAAGATCGACGACCTCCATCAACGTCCCGACGAGGACGAGTTGGAGCGGGCTCATGCCGACGTCCGTCACGTAGTAGACGGCGGTGACCGTGAACGCGAGCGCACCGAGGAACGAGGCGCCTGCCTCGTAGACGTACCACGTCGTGCGGGCGGAAAGGCGATGCATCGAAGGCTCCAGTCGTTCTCAGATCAGGATCGTGACCTCGGAGCAGGCTGCAGCCGGCAGCCGGTCGTACGACGAGCCCGGCTGCCGGCCGTACCTGCAATCAGATCTGGACTGGCACTACGGCCCGAACCCTACACGTGTGGTCGGGCTGCTCTTGCGCAGCGGGTGCGGTCGCTCTACACTTCGCAGGAGAGGGATCGATGCGGGTTCCTCGGATGGCGATGACGCCTCAGTGCTCCTTCGGGAGCCCTGGGGCTTTTTTTGTGCGCGTTTTCGACGACCGGAGGACGATCTGATGCAGAAGTACAAGCTCGAGTACATCTGGCTGGACGGCTACGAGCCCGTTCCGAACCTGCGGGGCAAGACGAAGATCGCGGCGTTCGACCGGTTCCCCGCAGTCGAGGAACTGCCGCTGTGGGGCTTCGACGGCAGCTCGACGAAGCAGGCGGACGGCAGCGACTCCGACTGCGTCCTCAAGCCGGTCGCGCTCTACCCCGATCCGGCCCGCACGAACGGCATCCTCGTGATGTGCGAGGTGCTGCTGCCGGACGGAACACCTCATCCGAGCAACAGCCGCGCGGGCATCCCGGACGATCCGGACACATGGTTCGGCTTCGAACAGGAGTACTTCTTCTACGCCGACGACGCACCGCTCGGATTTCCCGGCCGGCGGGGGCTTCCCCGCTCCGCAGGGCGAGTACTACACAGGCGTCGGGCACAAGAACGTCGGCTCGCTCGCGCGCGAGATCGTCGACGCGCACCTCGACCTCTGCCTCGAGGCCGGGCATCAACCACGAGGGAATCAACGCCGAGGTCGCCAAGGGCCAGTGGGAGTTCCAGATCTTCGGCGAGGGCTCGAAGCGGGCCGCCGACGAGATGTGGATCGCGCGCTACCTGCTCCTGCGCCTCTGCGAGAGGTACGGCGTCGACGTCAACTGGCACTGCAAGCCGCTCGGGGCCGATGTCGACTGGAACGGTTCCGGCATGCACACGAACTTCTCGAACCGGTACATGCGCGAGGTCGGCGGCCAGGAGTACTTCCTCGCCCTCATGGACGCCTTCGAGCGGCACACGGGGAGCACATCGAGGTCTACGGGCCCGACAACCACCTTCGTCTGACGGGCCTGCACGAGACGCAGTCGATCGACACGTTCAGCTGGGGTGTTGCCGACCGCGGCGCCTCGATCCGCGTGCCGCACAGCTTCGTGAACGACGGCTACCGCGGGTACCTCGAGGATCGCAGGCCCAACTCGCAGGGTGACCCGTACCGGATCGCGGGACGGATCATCGAGACGATCGCGATGGTCGAGGCGCCGGCCGTCGCGGAGACACGGGAGCTCACGCTGGTACAGACGGCGTAGGCCCGTACGCACCACCGCCCGCGGAGACGCGTATCTCCGGCGGGCGCGGGCCGAGGACATTCGTCCTCGGCGGGGCCGACGAAGGCTCCACCCAAGGAGGCGACGTTGCCTCGGCTGCTCCCAACGGGTGGGAGCTTCTGTCGGCTCAACGAGGAGGTAGAACCGTGATGAAAGTAGAGGCGGTCGTGGTACGCGACCGGGTCGAGACGGTGATGGAGGCTGTCGAGGCCGCAACCGGGCACGTCGGCGTGACCGTGATCGAGGCCGTTGGTCACGGCCGTGAGAAGGGCATCACGCACGAGTACCGAGGCCGCGTCTTCGAGTCGCGCTTCCTGCCGAAGGCGTTGATGACGTTCATCGTGCAGGACGACGGTCGCCGAGGGCGTGATCAGCGCGGTCGTGGATGCGGCCCGCACGGGTCAGCGGCAGGCGACGGCATCTGCTGGGCGTCGCCGATCGGTCAGGTCGACGCACAACCGGACCGGGTGCCAGCTTGGAGGAGGTGGAGGCGGTATGAGCCTCACTGAGCTCGGATTCGCCGCCAGCACGATCTGGGTGATCCTCGCGGCGATCCTCGTCATCTTCATGCAGGCCGGATTCGCGTTTCTCGAGGCCGGACTCACGCGGATGAAGAACGTCGGCCACATCGCGGCCAAGAACGTGCTCATCCTCGGCATCGCGTCGATCGTCTACTACCTGGTCGGCTTCGGGATTGCGTTCGGCGACGGCGGCAACGGCCTCGTCGGAGGCTCGGGCTTCCTCCCGTCGATCGACGAACTGCTCACGATCGGGCAGGCGCCGTTCTCGTGGTTCGGCGCGATCCCGGCTGCGGCCGGCTACCTGTTCGAGGTCGCGTTCGCCGCGGTCTCTCTGGCGATCGTCTGGGGGGCAATGGCCGAGCGCACGAAGCTCTGGGTGTACTTCGCCTTCGGCGCGGTGTTCACGCTGCATCTACTCGCTCGTCTCGCACTGGATCTGGAGCCCCGACGGCTGGCTGTTCTCGCGTGGGATGCAGGACTTCGCAGGCTCGACCGTCGTTCACTACCAGGGGGCGCTCGCGGGGCTCGCGGGCGCGATTCTCCTCGGCCCCCGTCTCGGCAAGTTCGGCGCCGACGGGAAGCCGAACGCCATTCCCGGGCACAACATGGCCTTCACGACGCTGGGCGTGCTCATCCTCTGGTTCGGCTGGTTCGGGTTCAACCCGGGCTCCACGCTCTCGGTCGACTTCGGCGGCGTCGGCTTCTTCGCCTATGTCGCGCTGAACACGAACCTCGCGGCCGCGGCCGGCGTGATCGGAGCGGTCGTGACGTCGTGGCTCGTCGTCAAGAAGCCCGACCTCTCGATGATGCTGAACGGGGCGATCGCGGCCCTGGTTGCGATCACCGCCGCCTGCGCGTTCGTGGCGCCGTGGGCGGCGATCGTGATCGGATTCGTCTCCGGCATCATCGTCGTCGTCGGCTCGCTTCTCGTCGAGCGGATCGGAATCGACGACCCTGTCGGTGCGATCGCCGCCCACGGGATGTCGGGGGTCTGGGGGACGCTGTCGCTCGGATTCCTCGCCGTGCCGGCGCTCGCCGACAAGCTGCCGACGGGCAAGGCGGGCCTCTTCTACGGCGGTGGCTTCCACCAGTTGGGAATGCAGCTCCTCGGACTGGTCGCAGTCGGCGCGTTCACGTTCACGGCGTCGTTCCTGATCCTCCTGCTCTTCAAGGTCACCGTCGGAATCCGCACCGAGCCCGAGGTGGAGCAGATGGGCCTCGACGTCTCCGAGCACGGCATGTGGGGCTATCCCGAGTTCTACATTCCGGTTCCCGGGGGGTACGGCACCGAGCACGGCCACATGGTCACCCGGCAGTCAGCCGTGCTCCCCGCGCCGACCGCTGAGGCGGAGGCTCAGCCCACGTGACGAAGGTGCCCGAGGAGTCGGCCCCGCGAGCCGAACCCGGTGAAAATGCCTGGGAAAAGGGGTTTTCGATGACCACTGGACAACTGCCGTTCGATCGCTCATCATGACCGGTGCAGGCGCAGCCGCAAGGCGAGCGGCGCGCTTGTGTCTGACGGCCGATCGCGGGTCCCCAGTGGGGGCCCGTGGTCGTTTCGGGCCCCGTCCTGTGTCGGGTCAGGCGCGTGTACGGCTTTCGGGCCGGGGCGCGGTCGGCCACGATCTCGTGACCCGGCCGACGCCAGCGCCTGTCAGTCCGGTTTCGCTCCCATCGCCCAGACCGCGACGACGTAGGCGGCGAGCAAGAGGACGGAGATGAGGAGGCTCGCACGCAAGAGCCGCGTGCGACCGCTCGGGAGCCGACGCAGGCCGATCCCGCCCATGATGAGGGCGATCAGGAGCAGCAGGGCGCCGACGTCCGCTGTGATGTAGCCGATCCCGACCCAGGCCGGGTCGGTCGGCAGCTCGTCGAGTCTTCTCTCGTTGGTAGATCCACTCGGCCCCGATCCGCATGAGCACGTACCCCGGCAGCCCGACCGTGAGCAGCGTCAGGTAGCCGAGCCGCAGAAGCCGTGCCTCGGCGCGGGCTGCGAGCACCGAGGCGGACGAGACGAGCAGGCCGCCGACGAGCACCATCGCCCCGAGCACGTGGAGGAACAGCGGCAGGTTCCAGCTGTCCGGCCTGATCGAGGCGATCATCACGCCCCCGGCTTCCAGATCATGTCGACGAGGATCAGCACGGTGAGAAGGGTCGAGATCGCGTGGAGCGCCAGTCCGGTGCTCGTTCGTCCGAGCTCTCCGAGCCGAGCGTCCGGGCCGGTCTGGCCGGCGGCCACGAGTTCGTTCGCACGCTCCACGCAGGGCATGTACTCGAGCCCCCCACGGCGACCGGTCTCGGTCGCGATCACGACGAGCACGAGCGCTGCGAGCACCCAGCCGTCCCAGAGCTTGACGTCGTCGAGCGCAATCGCGAGCCAGACACCGAACACGACCACGCCGATCGACCCTGCAATCACGACCGCGTTGCCGGCGGGGAAGAGGCGAGCCGCACTCGCGACCTGCTCGGGGAGGTCGGTGCGCCGGACGACGACGATCACGACCGAGAACAGAACGATGGCCGCGACGAGCGCAAATGCGCTCAGCAGATGCAACGCGAGAAGCCAGTCGTTCCAGGCCATCGATCAGGACTATAGACAGTTCCGGATCGGGTTTCCAGATCGCCAGAGCCCACGCTTGGAGCGTGGTCGTGAGCCCGAGCCGACCGGTTCCCGAGGCTGCGACGATAGCCTGCCCCTGTGCTGACGGCCTTCCGCATCGTGCATCTCCTCTCGGCCACGATCTGGGTCGGGGGCACGATCGTGCTCGTCTTCGTCGGCGTACCGGCGATCAGGCAGCTCGAAGGCGAGGCTCGGGCGACGGCGATGCGAGCGCTCGGGCGCAGGTGGCGACCGCTCGGGTGGAGCTCGATGGGCGTAGCGATCCTTTCGGGGCTGTGGCTGACCAACCGTCATGGCGGATTCCATTCCGAGGCGCTGTCGTCGGACTTCGACCGAACGCTGATCGTGAAGTCCGTCCTCGTCTCCTTCCTCGTCGTCGGCGCGCTGATCCACGACTACGTTCTCGGACCGCGGCTGCAACGCGAGCTGCGCGAAGGTGCGCCGCAAGCACCGCAGACACGTCGGCGTCTCGTATGGGTCGGGTGGTTCAATTTCTCGCTCACTCTCGCCGTGCCGATCCTCGGCGCAGTCGTCCTCACGTACCTGTACTAGGAACGTCGTGACCGTCGACGCCGCCAGGCATCTCGCGCTACTGACCCGGACGACCGAGGTCGTCAACTCGTCGCTGGACCTGCAGGAGGTGATGGAGGCCATCGCACACGAGGTTGCAGCGGCCCTCGAGACCGATTCCGCGTACGTCTACCTCTACGACGAGCGCACGGACGAGCTCGTCCTGAGGGCGACGCACGGGACGAGTGTGGAGCTCGCCACGAGGACGCCGCGCATGCGCCGGGGCGAGGGGATCACGGGAGCCGCGGCCGCCGACCGGGCGCCGGTGATGATCGCCGCCGACGCGCATCTCGATCCGCGCTTCAAGGCCTTTCCGAACTTGCCGGAGGATCAGTACGCCTCGATCCTCGCCGTTCCGATCCTCGCGCGGGAGAAACTCGAAGGGGCGCTGAACGTGCGCACCCGTGAGCCGCGGGCGTTCAGCCAGGCCGAGGTGGATCTGCTGATGACGATCGCAGGGCAGGTTGCCCAATCGATCGAGCACGCGAAGCTCTATGCCCAGGCCCAGCGCCGCGTGCACGAACTCGAAGCGCTCGCCAGGATCTCGGAGGCCGTCTCCGAGTCGCTCTACCTGGAGGAGTCGTTGCAGGCGATCGTCCAGACGACCGTCGAGTCGACGCACGCGACAGGCGCCGCGATCGTGCTCGAGGACGGTCGTGTCGCCTGGCCCGAAGGCCGCGCAGCGGAACACGCAGTGCGTCTGCCGCTGCGCTGGCGCGGGCGGACGATCGGGGAGCTGGTCGTCGATCGCGACAGCCCCTTCTCCGACGACGACCGGCAGCTTCTCGAGGCGATCGCGAGCCAGGCGGCGGTCGCGCTCGAGCACGGCCGGATGGCTCTCCGTGGAGTTCTCGCCCAGGAGATCCATCATCGGGTGAAGAACAACCTCCAGACCGTCGCCTCGCTGCTGCGACTCCAGGCCCGTACCCCGAACGTCGACCCCCAGAAGGCGCTCGGCGACTCGGTGAACCGGATCCTCGCGATTGCAGCCGTCCACGAGGTGCTCACCGAGCATCGCGACGACGACGTCGAGCTCGACGAGCTCATCGACCGGCTGCGGGCGATGCTCGTTCAGGGCCTCGTCGCGGGCAAGGACGTGAGCGCGACGCTGGAGCCGGTATCGCTCGCCGGTCAACGCGCCACCTCATTGGCGCTCGTCTTCAGCGAGCTCTTCGGCAACGCGCTCGAGCACGGCGGGCGCACGATCTCGGTTACTCTCACCGGGCGCGACGGCGATGTCGTGCTCGCGATCGCCGATGACGGCGACGGCATGCAGGGTGTGCCCGACAGCACAGGCCTCTCGATCGTTCGCGCGCTTGTCCGTGACGAGCTGGGTGGCGAGCTCGCGCTCGTCGACGACCATGGCCTGCGTGCCGAAGTCAGATTTCCCGCACGCACTGGAAAGGACGAGGACGACGATGCGAATCCTGATCGCTGAAGACGAGACGATTATCCGGCTCGACCTGCGCGAGATGCTCGAACGGGCGGGCTTCGAGGTGTGCGCCGAGGCGAAGGACGGAGAGGAGGCTGTGACGCTGGCCCGCACGGTCGAGCCCGATCTGGCGCTGCTCGACGTCAAGATGCCGAAGCTCGACGGGATAGACGCGGCACGGCGGATCCTCGAGGAGCGCCAGATCCCGATCGTGATGGTGACCGCATACGGCGAGGAAGAGCTCGTTTCGCGCGCGGTCGAGGCCGGCGTGTTCGGCTATCTCGTGAAGCCGTACCGTGAGACCGACCTGCTACCGGCAATCGCGACGGCCCGCGCCCGGCACGACGAGCTGGCGGCCATCCGCGACGAGGCGGACTCGTTGGCCGAGGCTCTCGCCGCGCGCAAGGCAATCGAGCGGGCGAAGGGGCTGCTGATGGAGCGCGAGGGTCTGAGCGAACGTGACGCGTTCGCCCGGCTGCGCAAAGCGAGCCAGATCTCCGGGCGTCCGCTCAAGATCGTCGCGGAGGCGCTCATCGCAACGCTCGACGTGAAGTGACGACGCTCAGCCGCTCGACTCGGCGAGGAACCAGAGCAGGCTCGTGAGCGAGAACCCGTCCGTGATCTCGCCGTCCCGGATCAGACCGCGTATCCGCGACACCGGAACCCACTCCACCCGCTCGGCCTCGTTCGGGTCGGAGGGATCGCCCTCATGCGTCGCGCCTTCGGCCACGAACACGTGGAAGGTCTGGTCGATCGCGCCGTTGCTCGGAAACCACGATCCGAGTGGCCGGAGCCGACCCGGCCGCCACCCCGTCTCCTCGAGGGTCTCGCGCGCAGCGGCTTCGGTCGGGGTCTCATCGGGGTCGATGCGGCCGGCGGGGATTTCCCAGCCCCAGGAATCGGTGATGAAGCGATGCCGCCGGAGAAGGAGAATGCCCCGGTCTTCGTCGTGCACGACGGCTGCGGCGGCTTCGGCCGGGATCCGGAGGACGTGATGCTCGAAGCGGGTTCCGTCCGGTAGCTCGACGTCGACGAGACGCAGGGCCATCCACTCGCTCTCGTAGAGCGAGCGCTCTCCGTGGATCACCCAGCGCATCGGCGAACCGTAGCGGCGTCACCTTGCTGCCGGGCCGCGTCTGCCTCGGACATTCCAGCCGCACGCGAGCGCGGCTCACGCTACGGGGTCGACAGCAGCTGCTCGTCCTGCCGTCGCCTGAGACCGCGCCGGCCGAACCAGGCGAGCAGCGCGACGAGGGCGAGCGGTCCAGCGACGACGAGCGTGTAGAGCACGATCGTCGCCTCGACCGCGAGGATCTCGCCGGCGCGGTCGATGCTGCGATCCCAGCGCGATGGCGTCACGGGCACGACGGACGACTGTTCCGTCTGCAACGTCAGCTGGATCGTTGCGGTCTCTGCCTCGGCGCGCACCTGCGTCTGCGTGCCGCGGACCGTCGCAAGCTCGCTGCGGGCAGCATCGCGACGTGCTTCGAGCGTCGCCCGTGTTTCGGCGCTGATGCCGGATGCGGCGAGGCGAGCCGAGAGACGTGCTATTTGCTCGCGAAGTGCGGTCTCGCGCTTCGTCAGCTCGTCCACCTGCCCCTGCAGATCATCGATCTGAACCTGCTGGGACACGATCTTGCCGAGCCCTGAGAGTCGGACAATGGCGTCCTGCACGTTCGCGGTCGGCACCTTCAGCGTCAGGGCCGAGACTCCGGTGTCGGTTGTCGCGTAGGACACCGTCACGAGGTAGCCGCCGAGATCACGCGTGATCTGGAGCGCCTGCTGCGTCGCCTTCGAGAGAGCATCGACGTCCTGCACCGACAACGTCAGCTGGGCCGAGTAGCGCTGTGCTCGACCCGTCGTCGGCGCGGGGGTGGCGGCATCGGCCGCGCCGCTGCCCTTGGCCTGCGGGCGGAGACGCCTGAACGGGTCCTGCGAGGCTCGATTGGTTGAGGCTCTCGCGCGTAGCGGTCACCGCCTGCGGCCCGGCACCGGAGTCGAGCAGCCCAGCGACGCCTGCAGCGCCGAGCAGCACGACCGCCGTAGCGGGAACCGCAACGATCGCGAAGCGACGTGGGGAGAAGCGGGCGAGCCGGCCGAGGAGGGACGGCCGGCTCGTTTGCCCGGCAACGGCGATCGTGCGAACACGATCGCGAAGCGCATCGTCGGCCGCGGGTCGCGTGGCCTGAAGCGCGGTGATCAGCTCAGCGGAGGTCATCGTCCCTCACCTTCTCTTCGAGTTTGTTGAGCGCCCTGCTGAGCCGCGTGGAGACGGCCGTCGGGCTGATACCGAGCAGGCGTGCCGTCTGGTCGCCGTCGAGCTCGAGCACGATGCGGAGCGCGACGACCTCGCGCTCGCCGGCGCTCAGCGTTGCGAGCGCCGTCTGGAGGGCCGGGGAGAGGCCCTCGATGAAATCCGCTTCATGTGCCTCCGGTTGGGCGGCGGCTTCCTCGCGCCGTTGCCGCCTCGACTCTGCGCGAAACCAGTCGAGCGCGGTCGAGCGTGCGATTCCGAGCAGCCACGTCCTGGCGCTCCCGCGTCGGGGATCGAAGCGCGACCAGTGGCGGAGGGCCTTCTCGAAGGTCGCTCCCGACAGGTCGTCGGCCAGGGCGCGGTCTCGCGTCAGGTAGAGCAGGTAGCCGAAGACGTCGTCGAGGTGGAGCGCGGCTGCCTCGGCGAACGTCAGGGGAGTGGCGGTGTGCGTCAAGGGCCTGGTGAGTGTCGCTGCGTGCACACCCGTTCTACGCCGCCCGGTGGCTGTTGCGTCACATGACGGGCCGGATGAGGGCCGGAACCTTGTGACACTTTGTCACGAGGAAACGGCGTTCGCCAGGATCTCGTACGACCGCAAGCGCGCTTCGTGGTCGAAGATGGCCGAGACGACCATCACCTCGTCGACGCCGGTGAGCTCGACGAACCGCTCCACGCCCTCGCGGATGGTCTCGGGCGCCCCGACGACCGAGTGCGTGAGCATCGCCGAGGCCTGGGCCTTCTCGGCGGGCGTCCAATATGCCTCGATGTCGTCGATCGGCGGCGGATACGGGCCGGAGAGCCCGCGGGCGCGGTTGGCCCAGGACTGCTGCGGCGTCGTGAAGAGCCGCCGCGCCTCCTCGTCGGTGTCGGCCGCGTAGACGTTGAGCCCCGCCATGGCATAGGACTCGGCGAGCTGGTCGGAGGGACGGAATTCACGGCGGTAGAGATCGAGGGCGACGAGAAGATCCGCCGGTGCGAAATGCGATGCGAAGGCGTAGGGAAGACCGAGCGCGGCGGCGAGCCGGGCACCGTAGGTGCTGGATCCGAGGATCCAGAGCGGAACGCGGAGGCCGGCTCCGGGGACGGCGCGAATCGCCTGCCCGTCCTGGACGGGGCCGAAGAGAAACTGCAGATCCTGGACGTCGCGGGGAAACTCGTCCGCGCTCGTCGGGTCGCGTCGCAAGGCGCGGGCGGTGCGTTGATCCGTCCCAGGCGCCCGTCCGAGCCCGAGGTCGATGCGGCCGGGATAGAGCGACTCGAGGGTGCCGAACTGCTCGGCGATCACGAGTGGCGAGTGGTTCGGGAGCATGATCCCGCCGGCCCCGACGCGGATCGTCGAGGTCCCGGCGGCCAGGTGGCCGACGACGACGGCGGTCGCGGCACTCGCGATCCCCGGCATGTTGTGGTGCTCCGCCACCCAGTGACGGCGATACCCGAGCCGCTCCGCGAGCCGGGCGAGCTCGAGGCTGTTGCGCAGCGCATCACCTGCCGTCGAACCGGCCGCGATCGGGGCGAGGTCGAGGACGGAGAGTGGGATCGCAGTCACCGCGTGAATGTACGTGTCTCGCCTCGCGCGGTGCCCCTGCCCGAGCCTCGCCGGTCAGCAGACTACGCAGTCTCGAACAGCGCTTCCCAGCGGGTGAGCAGCTCCTGCAATTCGTCCCGAGCGGCGCGGTACTCGGAGAGCGTGTCCATGTTCGTCCAGTCCTCGGCGAGTCGTGCCTCGAGCTGCGCGACGTGCTGCTCGAGCGCCGTGATCCGCCGCTCGACCTGCTCCAACTCGGTCGGCCCGCCCTTCTTCTTCGGCGCCGCGCGCGGCGCCTTCGCCTCCTTCGGTGCCCGCGCGACCGGTTCCGGTGGCGCCGCGTCCTCTTCCCGCGCCTGGACGAGGTCGGCCCAGCCACCGTCGTAGGAGCGCAGCTTGCCGTTCTCGATCGCGACCGTGCGCTCGGCCGCCGCGTCGAGGAGGGCTCGGTCGTGGGAGACGAGCAGGATCGAGCCGGGGAACGCCTCGAGCGCCGCCTCGAGCGCCTCGCGGGCTTCGAGATCGAGGTGGTTCGTGGGCTCGTCCAGGATGAGGAAGTTCGCACCCGAGGCGACGATCGCCGCGAGGGCGAGCCGTCTGCGCTCGCCACCCGACAGCACCGAGACCTGCTTCTCCTGCTCCACGTAGCCCGAGAAGAGGAACTTGCCGAGCAAGTTCTGCGCGAGCGGCCGGGACAGCCCTGTCATCGAGACGGCGCAGTCGAGAACGGTGCCGCGCTCGTCGAGCTCGACCTCGTGCTGCGAGAAGTACGCCGGCTCGACCCCGTGCCCGAAACGGATCACCCCGGCGTCCGGAGCGCGGTGATCGACGAGCGTCTCGAGGAGGGTCGTCTTGCCCGATCCGTTCGGCCCCACGAGCGCGATGTGCTCGCCGCGCTCGATCACGAGCGAGCCGCCGTCGATGAGCTCTTTCCCGCCGGCCGACAAGCGCAGTCCTTCGATCTCGACGACCGTGCGGCCCGTTCGCGCCGGCTTGAGGAACTCGAAGCCGATCGAGCGGCGCCGCTGGGTGAGGTTCTCGAGCTCCGTCGCGGCCTGTTTCCGTTCTTTCTCCAGACGCGCGATCTGGGTGAGCTTCGCCTGCGCCTGCTTTGCCTTCGATTTCTTGTACCGGAACCGCTCCACGAACCGGTTCAGGCGCTCGATGTCCGTTCCCACTCGCTGCACGGACTTCGCTGCCGCTTGCGCGCGGGCGGCGCGCTCGAGCCGCCACTGATGCCACGGCCCGGCGAAGTAGAGGCCGCGACCGCCCTCCAGTTCGAGGACGGCCGTCGTCACGGACTCGAGGAACCAGCGGTCGTGCGCTACCAACACCACGGCCGCATCGGTCGAGGCGAGCTCCCGTTCGAGCCACTCGAGGCTGTCGACGTCGAGATGGTTCGTCGGCTCGTCGAGCAACAGGAGGTCGGGGTCGCCCGCGAGGGCGCGGCCCAGCGAGGCGCGCGTGAGCTCGCCACCGGAGAACGTGGAGAGCTGGCGGTCGAGGTCGTGGTCGCGGAAGCCGAGTCCCCGCAGCACCGACGACGCGCGATCACGCCAGTTCCAGCCGCCGGCATGCTCGAGCCTGGCCTGCGCCTCGCTGTAGCGTCGCAGCGTCACGTCGTCGTGCACCCCGCGCGCCATCGCCTGCTCGAGCTCCCGTAGTTGCTCCTCGATTCGGACGAGGTCGGCGGCGCCCGACAGGGCGTACTCGCGCAGCGTCAGCCCGCGATCGCGTGGCGGTCGCTGATCGTGCAAAGCGACGCGAGCGCCCTTTTGGAGAGCGAGCTCGCCACCCTGGATCGACGTCTCACCGATGATCGCGCGCAACAGCGTCGTCTTGCCGGCCCCGTTCTGTCCCGCGAGCGCAAGTCGCTGGCCGCGGTCGACCGAGAACGAGATCCCGTCGAAGAGGGGATCACCGGAGAGCTCCTTACGGAGATTGGATGCGATCAGCACGGACATCGTGGTAGAAGCGTAGGCGCGATCGCGGGCTGTCGCCCTGACCCTCCCTTGGCAGCGTGACAAGCGGTTCGCGGCGGCGCCATGTGGATATGCTCGATTCGTGGCCTCGGACCCCCGCACGCAGACGATCGACACCATCCGCGCACTCGCGATGGACGCGGTGCAGCAGGCGAACGCCGGTCATCCGGGGACTGCGATGGCGCTCGCCCCGCTCGCGTATCTCCTCTACCGAGACGTGATGCACCACAACCCGGCCGACCCCCATTGGCCCGGCCGAGACCGCTTCGTCCTTTCGGCCGGGCACGCCTGCATGCTCCAGTACGCAGCGCTCCACCTCTCCGGGTACGACCTCTCCCTCGACGACCTCGAGCAGTTCCGCCAGTGGGGCTCGCGCACCCCGGGACACCCCGAGTGGGGCCACACCGCGGGCATCGAGACGACCACCGGGCCGCTCGGACAGGGCTTCGCCAACGGGGTCGGCATGGCGATCGCGCAGCGCTTCCTCGCCGACCGCTACAACCGCCCGCACCACACGATCGTCGACTCCTGGATCTACGCGATCTGCTCGGACGGCGACATGATGGAAGGTGTCACGCAGGAGGCGGCGTCGATCGCCGGCCAGCTCGGTCTCGGCCGACTCGTGTACGTCTACGACGACAACAACATCACGATCGACGGCTCCACCGCGGTGTCGTTCACGACCGAGGACACGGGCAAGCGCTTCGAGGCCAACGGTTGGCACGTCCAACACGTCGCCGACTCCGAGGACCTCGACGCGCTGCTCGGCGCGTTGGCCGCCGCCAAGGCGGAAGAGACGCGCCCGTCGCTCATCGTGGTCCGCAGCCACATCGCCTATCCCGCCCCGAACGCAGTCGACACCTCGAAGTCGCATGGTTCACCTCTTGGTGACGCCGAGGTGCGCGCGACGAAGGAAGCGATGGGCTTCGATCCCGACGCCACGTTCGCCGTCTCCGACGCTGTCCGCGAGCACATGGCGGTCGTCGCGGAGCGAGGCGCCGAAGCCGAGCGGGAATGGGATGACCGCCTCGCCGCCTGGGGCGCCGCATTCCCGGACCTCGCGAACGAGCGGGAGCTCGACCTGCGCGGTGAGCCCCGCGACGGTTGGCGGGACGCGCTGCCGGTCTTCCCGGCCGGCGAAGACGTTGCCACGAGGGACGCCGGCCGGAAGGTGATGCAGGCGTTGAAGCCGTTCACGCCGACCATGATCGGGGGCGCCGCAGATCTCGTCGAGTCGACGAAAACCGAGTTCGAGGGCGCGGGTCTGTTCTCCGCTACCCACGCCGGACGCAACATCGCGTTCGGTATTCGGGAGCACGCGATGGGCTCGATCGTGAACGGGATCGCGCTCGACCCCGCCATGCTGCGGCCGTACGGATCGACGTTCCTGATCTTCTCCGACTACATGCGCCCGGCGGTTCGTCTCTCGGCGCTGATGGGAGCTCGCACGGCGTGGGTGTGGACCCACGACTCGATCGCCGTGGGCGAGGACGGGCCGACGCACCAGCCGGTCGAGCATCACATGGCGCTGCGGGCGATCCCGAACCTCTGGTACGTCAGGCCGGCGGACGCGAACGAGACGTCGATGGCGTGGCGCATCGCGCTCGAGCGGCCGGACGGGCCGGTGGCGCTCGCGCTGACGCGGCAGAAGCTCCCGACACTCGACCGCTCGGAGGTCGCCGCCGCGGACGGTGCACTCCGGGGCGCCTACACGCTCTGGCAGAGAGGCGAAGGTGACCCGGAGGCGATCGTCATCGCGACCGGCAGCGAGGTGCACCTGGCCCTGGAAGCCGCGAAGTCCGTCGCGGCGGATGTTCGCGTCGTGTCGATGCCGTGCTGGGAGCTCTTCGAGGCACAGGACGACGGCTATCGTGACTCCGTGCTTCCCCCGAGCGTGACCGTGCGCGTCGCAGTCGAGGCCGGTGTTTCGCTCGGCTGGGAGCGCTATGCGAGCCGGATCATCGGGGTCGACCGTTTCGGTGCGTCGGCGCCCTACCAGCGCATCTTCACCGAGCTCGGCATCACGGCCGAGGCGATTGCCGCGGCGCTCGAGTCGGAGCTCGGATGAAAGTCGCAGCCTCCTTCGATCACCGCGGCGTCAAGCTTCGCCACGCCGTGCTGGAGGCGATCGAGGTGGCGGGCTGGGAGCCCGTCGATCTGGGCGTCGACACCGACGAGGTGCGGGTCGACTATCCCGACAAGGCGCTCGAGCTGGGGATGGCGATCCGGCGCAGCGAGGTCACCCGGGGTGTCCTCGTCTGCGGGTCAGGAGTGGGTGCTTCGATCGCAGCCTCGAAGATCCCCGGTATCCGCGCCGCGATCTGTCACGACGCATATTCGGCCCACCAGGGCGTCGAGCACGACGACATGAACGTCCTCTGCCTCGGATCGGAGATCGTCGGCGAGGAACTCGCTCGCGATCTCGTCCGCATCTTTCTCGGTGCTCGCTTCGTCGGCGGGGGACGCTACTCGGACCGCCTCGCGAAGGTGGCCGAGCTCGAAAGGATGGCCGATGGCTGACGGGTCACGACTTGCGGCACTGAGCCGGGCAGGCGTCAGTGTCTGGATCGATTCGCTGTCGCGGGAGATGCTGGACTCGGGGGCACTCGCCGCTCTGATCGCAGACGACTCCGTCGTCGGCGTCACATCCAACCCGACCATCTTCCAGAAGGCGCTCGGAGAGGGTGACCTGTACGACGAGCAACTCCGTGAGGTGGCGAAGACGACGGACGATCCCATCGAGATCTTCTTCGCACTCGCGAGCGAGGACATCAGGCGCGCATGCGATCTCATGCAGCCTGTCTTCGAGCGCACGGCGGGTGTCGACGGCAGAGTCTCGCTGGAGGTCGACCCGACGCTCGCCTACGACCGGGAGCACACCTTCGAGCAGGCCGTTCGGTTCAGCAAGGAGGTCGATCGGCCGAACCTCTACGTCAAGATTCCGGCCACCGAGCCGGGGCTCGGTGCGATCGAAGACTGCATCGCGAAGGGTGTGTCCATCAACGTCACACTCATCTTCTCGCTCGAGCGCTACGCCGCTGTCGCGGAAGCGTACATCCGAGGTCTCGAGCGCCTGGTCGCCGCCGGAGGTGATCCGCGGACGGTGCTCTCCGTCGCCAGCTTCTTCGTCTCACGCGTCGACAGCGAGGCCGACAAGCGACTCGAAGCGATCGGGCGCAACGATCTGCAAGGGAAGCTTGCGATCGCGAATGCGAAGCTCGCGTACGCGCACTACCTCGACGTCTTCGGCGACGAGCGCTGGAGCTACCTCGAAGGTAAAGGTGCCCGGCCGCAGCGCTGCCTGTGGGCGTCGACGTCCACCAAGAACCCCGACTACCGTGACGTGATCTACGTCGAGGAGCTCATCGGCGCGGACACCGTGAACACGATGCCGCTCGAGACCCTTCGAGCCTTCGAGGATCATGGCGAGGTGAGAGAGGGGAGCATCCTGGAAGGATTCGACGCCGCCAAGCGCCTCCTCGCCGATCTGGCCGCCGCCGGGATCGACTACGACGACGTCGTCGCCACCCTCGAGGCCGAGGGAGTGCAGAAGTTTTCGGACTCGTTTTCGGAACTGCTCGAGGGCATCAGCGCCAAGGCAGGCTCGCTGGCGGCGGCGTGACGAGGGCCGCGGCCGGGTCGCACAACCCCCTCCTCGAGGGGCTGCAGTTACGCCGGCGCCCTGAGCCGTGCGCAATCGTCATCTTCGGCGCCTCAGGAGACCTGACGAAGCGGAAGCTCTTCCCAGCGCTGTACGCGCTCGCGTATCGGAAGCTCCTGCCGGAGCAGTTCGCCGTCGTGGGCGTGGCGCGCACGCCGCGCAGCGACGCGCAGTTCGTCGCCGCGATGAAGAAGGCGGTGAAGGAGTTCGCGCGCGATCCGTTTCGCCAGGACGTGTGGAACAGGCTGGCCGAGGGGATGCGCTACGTCGCAACCGAGTTCGAGGACGACGAGGGCGAGGACAGCGTGGGTCGGGTGCTCGAGGAGCTCGACGCCGAACGCGGTACGGCCGGCAATCGCCTCTACTACCTCGCGGTGCCGCCGCAGGCTTTTGCCGCCGCCGTGACCGAGATCGGCGAGCGGAGGGCGAAAGAGGGTTGGGTGCGCCTGATCGTGGAGAAGCCGTTCGGGCACGACCTCAACTCCGCCCGGGAACTGAACGACCTCCTGCACCGCTGGTTCGGAGAAACCGAGATCTTCAGAATCGACCACTACCTCGGCAAGGAGACCGTGCAGAACATGCTGGCCCTGCGGTTCGCGAACGGCATCTTCGAACCGATCTGGAACCGGCAGTTCATCGACCACGTCCAGATCACCGTGGCCGAGTCGATGGGAATCGAGGGGCGGGCGGGCTTCTACGAGTCTGCGGGCGCGATCCGCGACATCTTCCAGAATCATCTCCTGCAGCTCGTCGCCCTGACGGCGATGGAGCCCCCCATCGACTTCACGGCCGACTCTGTGCGCAACGAGAAGGTGAAGGTGCTGAAAGCGATGCACACGCCCGGCCCGAAGTCCGTCGTGCGTGGCCAGTACGGCGCCGGGTTCGTGGAAGGGATCGAAGTGCCCGCGTATCGCGAGGAGGACGGGGTCGCACCGTCGTCGATGACCGAGACATACGTCGCCGCCAAGCTCTACGTCGACAACTGGCGTTGGGCCGACACCCCCTTCTACGTCCGCGCCGGCAAGCGGCTCGCACGGAGGGAGACGACGATCGCGATCCAGTTCCAGCGCGCGCCTCATCCACCGTTCGAGGCGATCGCCGGCGACGGGCTGCGCCCGAACGTGTTGCTCATCCACGTGCAGCCCGACGAGGGCGTCTCCCTGGCGATCGGTGCAAAGGTCCCGGGGGCGGGAATGACGATCCGGACCGTGCACATGGACTTCCTCTACGGGGGCTCGTTCAGGACGGGCCTCCCGGAGGCGTATGAGCGCCTCATCCTCGACGCGCTGCTCGACGACGCGACGCTGTTCACGCGCGAGGACGAGGTCGAGGAACAGTGGAAGATCGTCGACGCGATTCTCGGAAGCTGGCAGCGCGACCGACCGAGTTTCCCCAATTACGAGAGCGGCGCCTGGGGGCCGAGGGCGGCCGACGAGCTGATCCATCGTGACAACCGCTCCTGGCGCCGTCACTAGCCAGGTGGGCGTGGTCGCAGACATCGAGCGGCAACTCGGGCACCTCCGCGCCCGGGAGGCGGCGGACGGGATGCCCGAGCTCCGAACGAGCACGATGACCCATATCGTCTGGTGCCCGCCCGAATGGCTCGCGAAAGCACGGAAGACGCTGGCCGGCCTGCTCGAGCGCCATCCGGCGCGGACGATCTTCCTGATCCCGACGCCTGGTGAGAAGGCGGTGATCCAGGCGAAGGCGGAACTGAAGGACTTCCAACTCGAGGGCATGGCGCGCGAGGTGCTTTCCGAGGTGATCGAGCTACGGCTGCGGGGAACGGCGTCGAGCCACCCCGGGTCGGTCGTGCTGCCCCTTCTCCTCTCGGACCTCCCGGTGTTCTGCCGGTGGCGTGGTGAGCCGACCTGGGAGAGCGGCCAGCTCGCGGAGATCCTCGCCGTCGTGGACAGGCTCGTCGTCGACTCCTCGGAGTGGCGCGGCGTTCCCACCTCGTACGGAAACCTCGCCGCGCTGTTCGGCCGCGTTGCGGTGTCAGACATCGCCTTCTCGCGGACGCTCCCGTGGCGGCGGCGCCTTGCCGACCTGTGGCCCGGGATCGCCACGATCGACAAGCTGCGCGTCGAGGGCCCGAGGGCAGACGCCGAGCTCGTCGCCGGCTGGCTCCGGTCCCGCCTCAAACGCGACGTGAGGCTGACACGCCGGGACGCGCCGACCGTGACCGCGATCTGGGTGGACGGGGAGCCCGTGGCCCCGTCGGACGAGCTCCTCGGCCCGAGCGAGCTGCTGTCCGCCGAGCTCGACCAGTTCGGGCGAGATCGTGTCTACGAAGCCGCGGTGCGAGCAGTGATCGCGAACGACTAGCGTGCCACGGCGTCGAGCAGCAGCTCGTGGATGTGACCGTTCGACGAGATCGCCGTACCGCCGTCGATCCGTTCAAGGCCCGCCGCGTCGGTGAATCGCCCCCCCGCCTCCTCGACGATCGGCTGAATCGCTGCGAGGTCCCAGACCTTGACGCCGACCGCTTCGACGGCACCGTCGGCGGCGCCCTCGGCGACCAGCATGTGCGCCCAGAAGTCGCCATAGCCGCGCGCGTGCCAGGCGTACCCTGCGAGCGCGGGAATCGGCTGCTCGAGCGCAAACGACAGCACGGCATCTTCGACACGTCGCACGGCCGAGACGCGGATGCGATCGTCGTTGACCCACGCGCCGGCGCCCCGTTCGGCGTGCCAGCGCCGAGCGAGCGCGGGCGCCGAGACGACACCGAGGTTGATGACTCCCTCGACCTCGAGGGCGATGAGTGTCGCCCACACGGGGATGCCGCGTGAGTAGTTGCGGGTGCCGTCGATCGGGTCGATGATCCACCGCCGGCCGCCGCTACCGGAGACGCCGAGCTCTTCGCCGACGATCCCGTCGTCGGGGCGTTCCACCACGAGTCGCTCGCGGATCGCCGTCTCGACTGCGCGGTCGGCCTCCGTCACCGGCGTCAGATCGGGCTTCGTCTCGACGAGCAGGTCGGTGGCGCGGAATCGGCCGAGCGAGATGGCGTCGGCGGTGTCGGCAAGCGACAGAGCTAGTGCAAGGTCGGGGCTCATCTGAGCCCCGACCCTACTATCCGACGGGCTACTTGGAAGACGCGATCAGCCGGAAGAGCGGTTTCGCAACCTTGAGTTGAAGCGGCTGAGACCAGGTCATGAACTGATGGCCGGTAGGCAGGGCGCTGTTGATCCCGCGGACCCGATACCACCACTGGCCCGGGCCGAGTTTCAGCATCGTCGCCGTGCCGCCGTCGACAGCGACGCGACTCGTCGTGCGCCACGGATACTTCGTCGCGGACGCTTCGACCTCGTAGGTGTCCGCGCCGGGTGCCGGCTCCCACGCGACGAGCGTCGTCCCGTAGAACGGCTTCGCTCCGGCGGCGGCGGTCAGCCGGCCCGTGGGCGAGAGACCCGACGCGTACGCCGTGCCTTTGCCGGCCACGACCGGGGGAGATGCCTTGCCGAACGCCATGACCCGACCGTCGGCACAGGCGTCCTGCGGTACCTCTGCGTCGGCGTAGGTATACGTGAACGACTTGCCGTCCTCGCTCGGTGTGGCCACGAGCCGGACCGGAACGACCGTCCAGTAGAAGCGCCCATCCGGCCACCCGCTCTCGAGGAGCTCGATCAGCGGCCAGCTCGCGTTCGTTGCACCGGCTGTACCGCTCGCGCCGGCGTCGGTCGAGCCGACGGACGTGGTGGAGGAGTCAGTGGATCCCGTGGTGGCACCACTACTCGACTTGACTCCCGCCTCGGTTGCGGGCGGGGCGAGGATGCCCTCGGCGGTGTAGCTCGGGCCTTCGTCGCCGATGGCGAGGAACGTGGTCGACGCGGCAGTGATCCCAGCGGTGTCGGTCGGAAGCTTGAGCGTTCCCTTGTTCCGCGCAGCGTACGCGGGCCCGCCGACGATCGCACCGCGGAAGACCGTGTTGACGCACTGCTTGTCGCTGAAGATGTAGACACGGTAGAGACCGTGCTTGTTGCCGGCCGCGTCACGCGTACCGGCGAACACGAATGCCGGGGTCATCTCGTGTGGCTTGGCAGAGGCGGGTGTGCTCGTCGCGAGTGCCGACACCGCGGCGACAGGGCGGACGATTCCGTCGTCCATCCCGGGGTTCGTCGATGTGAACGTCGGACTCCACGGGCCGTAGTTGACCGGCGTGATGAACCCCTGCAGCTTGGCCACCCGGCGGACGGCGCGAACGCGCCACTTGATGTCCCCGGTGAAGTTCGTGCCCTGATGGAACGCGTAGAACTCGCGCTCGTCGACTGCGTTGACCCGCGTCTCGACGACTCGGCCGATCCCGGTGAACCAGACCTGGTAGCTCGTAGCCCCTTCGATCGGTGTCCAGCGGACGAGCCCCGGGTAGGTCGCCGTCTGCTTGGGCACGTCGGGCCAACGGACGTTGAACCCATACGGCGCGCTCCACTTCGAAGTCGACTTTCCCGTCGCGGCTCGGACGCGTGCGTACGCGGCGTACGGTGCCCCGGTCATCCACGGCAGCGTCAGCGGGACGGCAACGGCGGGGCTGGCGAGCGTCGAGCTCTCCCAGAAGATCGCTCCCTCCTGGAAGGTCGATGTCTTCGAGAGCTGGAACTCGTAGGCGGACGCACCTTTGACCGGCGCCCACGAGAAGGACGGAGTGCGTGAAAAGTCACGTGCGGCAGGCTCGCTCGCACGGAGCAGGAAGGGCTTGAGGTTCTTGGGGGCCGCGAGGCCACGTTGGTTCTGTGCGAAAGCGGAACCGGACAGGAGCGTCGTGGCGAGGACGGCGAGGAGGACGAGGCGGACTGGGCGCATACAGCGTGTGTCGGCATGAAAGGGGGCGAAGGCTCTCCCTCAACCGGGTGATACCGGGTTACTCCTAAAGGGTGACGTCGAGCGCCGCGGTCGAGCGTCAGACGACGAGCGGATCGACGGCGGCCGCGACGAACAGCAGCGCGAGGTACGCAAGCGAATAGTGAAAGAGGAGGACGGCGTGCCGTTGCGAGGTGTCGACGCGGAGTTTCCAGGCAAGCGCGAGAAAATAGGCGCCCAGAAGGACTGCCGCCACGGTGTAGACCGGGCCGAGCCAGAAGCCCACGACCACTGTGAACGCGACCATCACGATCGAGTACAGCAGGATCTGGCGCGTCGTCTCACGCTCGCCTCGCGTCCCCGGCAGCATCGGCACGTTCGCCGCCGCGTAGTGCTCCTTGATCATCAGTGCGAGTGCCCAGAAATGCGGGGGTGTCCAGAGGAACACGATCAGGAACAGCGCCAGCGCCGGCAGGGTCAGGTTCCCGGTGGCGGCCGCGAACCCGACGAGCGGCGGCACGGCCCCGGCGGCACCGCCGATGACGATGTTCTGGTCGGTCGAGCGCTTGAGGTAGCCCGTATAGACGACGACGTAGAAGACGCCGCCGACGAGCGCAAGGACCGCTGTGAGGACGTTGACGGTCGTGGCGAGCAGCGCGAACGAGCTCGCCATCAGTGCGACGCCGAACTCGAGCGCTCGTGGCGCCGCCACCCGTCCGGCGGCGACGGGGCGGGCCGCGGTGCGCTCCCCCATCAGCCGGTCGATGTCGGCGTCCATGACGTGGTTGAGGGCGCTCGAGCCGCCGCAGGCAAGCGCGAGTCCCGTCATCGCCGCCAGGAACAGCCAGCCGTTCGGCCACCCCGCTGAGCCGACGAACATCCCGGCCGCACCGGTCACGAGCAACAACGACATGATGCGTGGCTTCGTCAGCGCGATGTAGTCGCGCCACGGGCCGAGGGCAACCGATTCGCCACGGAACGAGAGAACGAGGGTGACGAGCGAGGCGGCCAGCGAGGCGCCGGCGGCTGCGACGTGGAGCGCCACGGCCCAGCGCGCATCCCCCGCGAGCGCGACGAGCCCCCCGAGGCGACCGCGGACACCATGAGGACGAGTGCCGCGAGCGTGGCGACCCGGAGGCGTGGATAGGCGACCGCTGCGACGATCACCGCCGCGAGGAGGAGTGGTACGGCGACGAGCGCCGCCGCCCAGTGGCCACGACCCGAATCGAAGGCGGCGCTGACGACGACGAGCGCGGTGGCAACGGCCGCCGCGCCGACCGCGAGGCGCAGAACGGGCCCCGGCGCGATGCGCGCTACGGTCGACTCAGAGGGCATTCCGTGCCTTTAGCCTCCGTCGCAGGTCGTCGAGCGGCCTCGGGCTCGCGACGGGGGGCAGCGAGTCGAAGTTCCCGGGCGGCGGCGGCGAGCTCGTATACCACTCGAGGGTGTCCGCTTGCCACGGATCGTTCCCCACTCGGCGCCCTCCGTGGGCCCGCAGCTTCTCGACGCCGAACAGGAGGATGCCCGCTCCGATGCCGAACACGCCGATCGTGCCGAGCAGCGACCATCCCCCCGCTCCGTCGATCGTCAATGCTGCGTTGACCGGCTGGTCGCGCACGCCCGCCCCCGCGCGGCCCAAGGCGAGAAGGAGCGAGAAGCCCGTGAGCATGAAGGCGGAAGCACGGAGAAGGCGGCTCTCGAGCATCCGACCGGTGACCTTCGGCCACCAGTAGACCGTGCCGCCGATGAGCGCGACCAGAATCGACGTCCAGACCAGGTCGAGCCGCGCCGTCTCGAACGTCGTACCCCGCAGATCGTCGTGCGCGACGACGAGAACGAGACTGAGGATCGCGGCGGCGAGAGCGAGCGCCAGTGAGCCGAGCGCGAACAGGAGCGGGGTGGCCCAGCCGTTCCGCTTGACGGCACCGATCCCGACGAGCGTGAGCGCCACGGCGAGTGCCGCCGCGGGAAGTATCGCGATGAGCGCCAGCAGCGCCGCCCATCGGTTACCGGCGACGGTGTCTGTGCTCGGCACGACCGCGACGAGCACGGCGGCGCCGACGAGTGCAAGCGTCGCGAACCGCCTTTGGACGAGCGGCCCACGGTTGAACGTCGCCACGATCTCCGCCGCCACTCCGAGCGCCACCACGACCACGATGGCCACGATCGCCTGGCTGAACACCCACTCGTAGCCGTCGACGAGGCCGCCACCGTTGTCGTGATACCAGTCGAAGGAACCGGGGTTCTTCCGGGCGAGAAGGAGCAGACCGCTCCCGAGCAGCGAGATGGGCGCGAGCACGAGCAGCGCCGTCGCGAACAGCCCGGCGGACTGGGCGAACAGCGGTAGCCGTTCGCGCGTCATTCCCGGTGCCTGCGGTCCACGGAGCGTGGCGATGAGGGCCACCGCCGTGAGAAGCGCGGCCGCACCGATCAGGAAGACGCCCATCAGTCGGAGGGTTTCACCGGGGCGCGAGGGATCGAGCGCGACACCGGGGGTGCTCGCCCACGTCGAGCGTGGCGCTGCTCCATTCGAGAACGACGAGAGCACGACGGCGCCCACGCCTACAACGCCGAGCCAGAGAGCGATCGCGGAGAGCTCGGGCAGCGCCAGTCCACGAGCGCCGAGCTGAAGCGGAACGACGACGACGGCGAGGCCGAGCGCGAGCGGGAGGATGCCGCCGTAGGTGAGGAGGGTGCCCTGCATCGTGACGAGGCTCGCGTAGGTGCCCTGCCCGATCAGGTCGGCGTCGGCTCGTGCCGTCTGGAGCGAGCTGATGAGTGTGAGGAGCCCGCCGAGGAAGAGCCCGAAACCGCCGACGGTGAGCCAGAGCGTTCCGATGCGCTTGTGATCCGTGGCGAAGATCCAGCTGCTGACGCGCCCGTCGCGCCAATGGGGCGCGGTCTTCGCGGCGGATGTCTCGGCGTTCACGGCGATGTGCTCCTGTCGTGCGCGGCGAGCGGCCGCGGTTCTCGAGGGTTGATGCCTTGCGTGCTGGCATTCTAGGTGCATGGCCGACGGGCAGCGAAACCGAACGTTCGTCCGCCTGCCGGCGGATGTTCGGCGGCCGTTCGAGGTCTTCGTGAACGGGGTGCCGCAGCGCGAGGGGGCGGACTACGTCGTCAGGGACGGGACGCTCGTGTTCGAGCGACCGATGAAAGAGGAAGGCAGCCTCGGCCTGATCCGCTGGGCGTCGATCGCCCTCGGCATCGCCGGGTCCTACGGGCAGAACGACTCCGTCGACGTGGCCTACGAGCGTGACGGCCGCAAGGTCGTGGCGGCGAAGCTCCCCGTCCGGTCGGAACCCTAGGTCGGCGCGAGCACGAGCCAGCTGAATCCGGCGACTCCACGATAGCCCACCTCGTATTCCGTGCGTCTCCGCGCCGCAAACGCAACGGCCTCCGGGTCGGAGGACGATTCGAGCCCCGCGCGCCACTCGGTCTCGAACGCATCCCATTCGGCCTCGGTCGACACCTCGTCCCGCTCGATCCGGAACCCGGCCGTGACCGCGGCCAGGCGCAGGTCGTCCCGTTGCGGCAGGTCGCCGAGCGCCTCACGTGCTGCGTCCGACGGCGTGTCCGCCCAGAACGCGTCGCCGTAGAGCACGCGACCGCCGGGCGCCACGCTCTGCCGCAGCCAGTGCAGCGCATCACCGACGCCACCGAGCGCGTACGAGGCCGCCACGCAGATGACGATGTCGGCGAGATCGACGAACGTCGCCGCATCTGCTTCGACGAACTCCACGCGCCCCTGCAAACGGCGCTCGGCGGCCTCGCGAACGCCGCGGTCGAGGGCGTGACGGTCGCTGTCGACGCCGGTGCCCGTCGTGGCGGGATGAGCTTCGAGGACGCGCAGGAGGAACTCACCCCAACCGCAGCCGAGGTCGAGCACGTGGTGTCCCGGCGAGATCGGGAGCGCTGCCACGAGCGTGTTCGCACGCGCATCGGAGAGCGGTGCGTTGAAGATCAGCCCGCCGTGCGCGAGTCGACGAAAGTCGTCACGCACGGCCGGCTCCCTCCGCCGCCCTGCGGAGCCGTGCAGCAGCGGCGGGGTCGAGCTGTTCCGGTTCGAGCTGCCACGACCAGTTCCCACCGCCCTGCTCGCCGGGACGATTCATCCGGGCCACGGATCCGAGACCGAGCACGTCTTGCATGGGCAACATCGCGAGCGCCGCGCGAGAGGAAAGCGCCGTCTCGACGAGCTCCCACGACGCCACCTCGGGAAACGTCCCTGCGAGGGTGTCGGTGTCGTGCGTCGAGGTGTAGACGACCTGGTGCACGCGATGGTTCTCCAGCCGATGGGGGTTGTCCGGCGGACCGCCGAACGCCCAGATCATGACCGCCATACCGGGGTACCCGAGGCCGTCGCGGAGCTCCACGACGTCCGGCGTGATCAGACCGAGGTCCTCGGCGATGACGGGAAGCTCGCCGAGCTCGCGCTCTGCGGCCCGGAACACCGCCTCGCCGGGGCCGGGAGTCCACCGACCGTGACGCGCCGTCGCGGCCTCCGCCGGAATCGCCCACGCGGCGACGAAGCCCCGGAAGTGGTCGATCCGGAAGACGTCCGCCAGCGCGAGCGTCCGTCGCAGGCGCTCGATCCACCAGCGGTACCCGTCGCCCGCGATTGCCTCCCAGTCATACAGCGGATTCCCCCACTTCTGGCCGAGCTCGCTGAGCGGATCGGGCGGGGCGCCGGCAACGAAGTCGTCCGGGCGGAAGATCTCCGGGTGTGAGGAATGGTCGCATCCGTGCGCGGCGACGTAGATCGGCACGTCGCCGATCACCCGGACGCCGCGCTCGGCGGCGTACGCCCGCAGCGCAGACCACTCCTGCTGGAAGCGCACCTGGTCCACGAGCGCTCCGGTACCGGCGAACTCCATCCAGTCGCGAATCCAGTACCTGTTCTCCGCCTCGAATCGCCGTCGCTGCGCCGAGCCGACCTTCGCCTCGGGGTCGACGAGCAGCCCCGGCCAGGCCGCGAACGCCGATGGAGAGGAGTAGGGCGACCCGAACTCGTCCGGTGGGTTGAGGGGCAAGACCTGCCAAAAACGGGCGCCCGCGGCGGCCAGCCAGTCCACGAACGCATAGGCCTCCGGGCCGAGCCGCCCGCCCGGAAGGGAGGTCGGATGGAGGTTGACGCCGATCGAGCGCGTGAGCCACATCGTGAGACTGTTTACCTTGTGGGGGAGATGGCCCCGCCGCGGATACAGATTCAGGGAGTCCGACCTCAGGTCGACGGCGGGCGCTTCCCGACCAAAGCGTGCCTCGGAGATGCCGTACCGATCGCGGCCACGATCTTCCGCGACGGGCACGAGAAGCTCGGCGCCGTCGTGCGCTACCGGCCGAAGGGGACGCGCCGCTGGCGTGAAGCGGCGCTCACCCCGGAGGGCAACGACTCGTTCGCGACGACGATCACGCCCGACGTCCTCGGCCCGTGGGAATTTCGAATCCTGGCGTGGGTCGACCCGTTCGCCAGCTGGCTCGACGAGTACGACCGCAAGGTCGCCGCCGGGCAGGCCGATCTCGCGAGCGAGCTGTCGGAAGCGATGGCGCTCTTCGGCGACGGAACGATCGACGAATGGCGTGACGCTGCGCCGGCCCGCTCGCACCGAGAGCGACGCACGCCGGCCACGAGCGCGTCCTTCGGCATCGACGTCGACCGCGAGCAGGCTCGGTTCAGTGCCTGGTACGAGCTGTTCCCGCGGTCTTTTGGTGGGTTCCGAGGCGTCGCCGAGGTGTTGCCCGAACTGGCCGCCCTGGGATTCGACGTCGTCTACCTGCCGCCGGTGCACCCCATCGGCACGACGAATCGCAAGGGTCGCAACAACGCCGAGCGCGCTCGCAGGGACGATCCGGGCAGCCCCTGGGCGATCGGCGCCGCGGGCGGTGGCCATGACACATTGCACCCCGACCTCGGGCACGACTCCGACTTCGACGCGATGCTCGCCGCGGCGCAGACTGCCGGGATCGAGATCGCACTCGATTTCGCGATCCAGTTCTCACCCGACCACCCGTGGCTCGAGGAACACCCGGAGTGGTTCAACAGACGCCCCGACGGCACCCTGAAGTACGCGGAGAATCCGCCCAAGCGCTACCAGGACATCTACAACGTCGACTGGGACACCGACGAGCGCGAGGCGCTGTGGGGTGCGTTACGCGATGTCGTTCACGGCTGGTGTGCCCGCGGGATCCGTGCCTTCCGCGTCGACAACCCACACACGAAGCCGATGCCGTTCTGGGAGTGGTTGATCGCGGACGTTCGTGCCGTCTACCCGGAGACGTTCTTCCTCGCCGAGGCGTTCACGCGCCCGGCGCCGATGACGACGCTCGCGAAGATCGGGTTCGCGCAGTCGTACACGTACTTCGCGTGGAAGAACACCAAGTACGAGCTGGTCGAGTTCGTGGAGCAGGTGCGCTCGTGGTCGTCGTTCTACCGGCCGAACATGTGGCCGAACACGCCCGACATCCTGCACGAGTACCTGCAGCAGGGCGGGCGACCGGCGTTCGAGGCGCGGCTCGTGCTCGCCGCCACCCTCTCTCCGAGCTACGGGATCTACTCCGGCTACGAAGCCTGCGAGAACGTGCCGGTCCGGGCCGGGAGCGAGGAGTACCTCGACTCGGAGAAGTACGAGGTGAAGACACCGGACGCTCGAGGGCCCCTTGCTCCCGCTGATACGCCGGCTGAACGAGATCCGGCGCAGTCATCCCGCACTGCAGCGGTTCGAGACCCTGACCTGGCTCGAGACGCACAACGACGACCTCATCGCGTACGTGAAGCGGGACGGCACGGATGCCGTGATCACCGTCGTCAACCTCGATCCGGTGAAGCGGCAGGAGGGGCTCTGCATCGTTCCCCCGGAGCTCGGGTTGCCCGACACGTTCACGGCCGCCGACCTGCTCGCCGACACGTCGTACCGCTGGCGGAGCGGACGGAACTTCGTGGGGCTCCCCCCCGGCGGCGCCCACGTGATCTCGGTCGAGTCCGAGGGTCGCTCGCCCGGCGCTGCAGGGACGGCCGAGGCGACGCCGTGAGCGGCCTCGGCGAGCTCGACGTCCACCTGGCCGGCGAGGGGAGGCACGAGCGGCTCTACGAGCGGCTCGGCGCCCACTGCGAGGACGACGGAGGCGTGCGGTTCGCCGTCTGGGCGCCGAATGCGCGCGCCGTCTCGGTCGTCGGCGATTGGAACTACTGGAGCGCCGACGCGGATCCGCTGCAGCCGGTCGCCTCGTCGGGCATCTGGGAGGGCGTCGCTCCAAACGCGCGAGAGGGTCAGCGATACAAGCTCTCCGTCTCCGGAGCGGACGGGATCACGCGGCTCAAGGCCGACCCGTACGCCACCTACGCGGACGTGCCGCCGGAAAACGCGTCGATCGTCTATCGGAGTCGGTTCTCGTGGTCGGACGACGAGTGGCTCGCCCGTCGGCGCGCGACCGACCCGCTCACACAGCCGCTCTCCATCTACGAGCTCCATGCCGGCTCGTGGCGGCAAGGACTCTCGTGGCGAGGGCTCGCGGACGAACTCGTGCCGTACGTGGCCGATCTCGGATTCACGCACGTGGAGCTGATGCCCGTGATGCAGCATCCCTTCGCGCCGTCGTGGGGATACCAGGTCAGTGGGTACTTCGCGCCGCAGTCGACATTCGGCGCTCCGGACGATTTGCGAGCCCTCGTCGACGCGTTTCACGCCGCCGGTATCGGCGTGCTGCTCGACTGGGTGCCTGCGCATTTCCCGCGCGACGAGTGGGCGCTGGCGCGCTTCGACGGCACGTCGCTCTACGAGCACGCCGATCCGCGCCGAGGCGCCCACCCCGACTGGGGCACGCTGATCTTCAACCTCTCGCGACACGAGGTCCGCAACTTCCTGCTCGCGAACGCTCTCTACTGGGTGCGTGAGTTTCACGCCGACGGACTGCGCGTCGATGCGGTCGCGTCGATGCTCTACCTCGACTACTCGCGTGAGTCGGGTCAATGGGTGCCGAACGAGCAAGGCGGCCGCGAGAACCTCGAGGCGGTCGCGTTTCTGCGCGAGCTCAACGAGGTGCTGCACGATCGCGAGCCAGGCGTCTCGGTGACCGCCGAAGAATCCACCGCCTGGCCGGGCGTCTCGCGCCCGACGTCGATGGGCGGACTCGGCTTCACGTTCAAGTGGAACATGGGTTGGATGAACGACACGCTCTCGTACGTCGAGCACGACCCGGTGCACCGGCGCTTCCACCACGACGAGCTGACGTTCTCGCTCGTCTACGCGTGGGACGAGAACTTCGTCCTGCCGCTCTCCCACGACGAGGTCGTGCACGGCAAGCGGTCGCTGCTCTCGAAGCTTCCCGGCGACCGCTGGCAGCAACTCGCCAACCTGCGTGCGCTCTACGGGCTGATGTGGGCGCATCCTGGCAAGCAGCTGCTCTTCATGGGCGGCGAGCTCGCGGAATGGGGCGAATGGTCGGAGGGCCGCTCGCTCGACTGGCCGCTGCTCGACGACCCGGACCATGCCGGTGTGCGGGCGCTCGTCCGCGACCTCAACGCGACGTATCGCGCTCATCCGCAGCTCTGGGAGATGGACTTCCGGCCCGAGGGCTTCGCCTGGCTCGTCGGCGACGCGCGCGACGAGAACATGATCGCCTTCGCGCGGTTCTCGTCGGCAGGCGTCCCGCTCGTGTGCGCCGTCAACTTCGCTCCTGTCGTGCGCGAGGGCTGGCGGCTGCCGCTGCCGGTCGGAGGCGCCTGGAAAGAGGTGCTCAACACGGACTCCCGCTTCTACGCAGGCTCGGATGTCGGCAACGGCCTCGGCCTCACGGCCGACGCGTCCCCGTTGCACGGACAGCCGTTCTCGGCCCTCGTGACGCTGCCGCCGCTCGGCACGATCTGGCTCGCCCCGAGCTGACTCGTCCCGGAACGCACGATCACCGGGCGGCCTGCGGACATCCCTTCCGTGAGTAGGCTGAAGCGATGTCCCGCGACAACAGCATCGTCGTCGAGAAACTCGTGCGCGAGTTCAAGAAGGGCCCGCGCGCCGTCGACGGGATCGACCTCCATGTGGCACCAGGCGAGATCTACGGCTTCCTCGGTCCAAACGGAGCCGGCAAGTCCACGACCGTCCTCATGCTGACGACGCTGCTGCCGCCGACCGCGGGAACGGCGCGGGTGGGAGGCTTCGACGTGCGCAAGGAAGGGCCTCAGGTGCGATCGGTGATCGGTGCCGCGCTGCAGGAGGCCGCGCTCGATCCGCTCCTCACCGGCCGCGACCATCTCAGGTTGCAGACGATGCTGCAGGCGGTTCCGCGGGCAGAGCGCAAGCCGCGGCAGGAGGAACTGCTCGAACGCGTCGGGCTCACCGAGGCCGCCGACCGCAAGGTGGGTGGCTACTCGGGCGGGATGAAGCGCCGGCTCGATCTTGCCCTCGCGCTCGTGCACCGGCCGAGCATCCTCTTCCTCGACGAGCCGACCACCGGCCTCGACCCGCAGAGCCGCACTGCGCTCTGGGGTGAGGTCGCGCGACTCGCGCGCGAGGACAACGTGACCGTGTTCTTGACGACGCAGTACCTCGAGGAAGCCGACGTTCTCGCCGACCGGGTCGGGATCATCGACCACGGCAAGATCGTCGCCGAGGGTACACCTTCGTCACTGAAGGCGG
This sequence comes from uncultured Thermoleophilia bacterium, assembly GCA_963721955.1. Taxonomy (GTDB): domain Bacteria; phylum Actinomycetota; class Thermoleophilia; order Gaiellales; family Gaiellaceae; genus Gaiella. The sequence goes on from CAVRKG010000005.1 coordinate 1,091,980, forward strand.
AGATCGGTCGCCCGAGCCTGCACGTGATTCCCCTCCACGAGGAGGACGGCCCCCGGATCGCCGCGCTCCTGCAGCGCTTCGGCGAGAAGCTCGGTGACGACGATGACCTCGTCGTCCGGCTCAGGGAAGGCGTCGGGATGGCCGACATCGTCCGGGCGATGGATGCCGACGGCGTCGGCGTCCACGACGTCGAGTTGCGTGCGCCGACGCTGGACGACGTGTTCCTCGAGAAGACCGGGAGGACGCTGGAGGGCGCGGCGACCGCCGAGGGCGGCGCGGAGCCCCAGTGAGCACGTTGTCGACCCAGGTCGGCGCGCTCGCGCAGCGTTCCATCATGCGCACCGTCCGCCAGCCTGCCAGCGCGATCCCTCCGCTCGTGTTCCCGGTGGCCCTCCTGCTTCTGAACTCGGGCGGGCTCAAGGCGTCGACGCTCCTGCCCGGGTTCCCCACCGATTCGTTCCTCGCCTTCGCGTTGGCGGTGCCGTTCATCCAGGGCGCGCTCTTCTCGACGATGAACGCCGGCACCGACCTCGCGCGCGACATCCAGACGGGCTTCTTCTCGCGGCTCTCCTTGACGCCTGTGCGCGGAACCGCACTGCTCGCAGGGCAGCTCGCCGGGATCGTCGTGCTCGGCCTGTTCCAGGCGGTCTTCTACATCTCGGTCGGGCTCGTGTTGGGTGTCCATTTTGCCGCGGGGCCGGGTGGGATCGTCGTCCTGCTTCTCTTCGCTGCGCTCGTCGCGCTCGGTTTCGGAGCGCTTGGTTCATTCCTGGCGCTGCGCACCGGCTCGGGCGAGTCGATTCAGGGTCTCTTCCCCGTGCTCTTCGTCTTCCTCTTCATCTCGTCGATGAACACACCGCGGGACCTGATCGCCGTCGATTGGTTCCGCTATGCGGCCACCGCCAATCCGGTCTCCTATCTGATCGAGTGCGTGCGCAGCCTCATCATCACGGGCTGGGAGACGGAAACGCTCGTTCTCGGTTTCACGACCGCGACTGCGATCGCGATCGTCTCGATCACGGCCGCGAGCTGGGCGCTCGGACGGAGGCTGGAGCGGACATGAAGATCTGGCCGGTCGCCTCTGCCGTCGCGTGGCGCACGATGAAGAACGTCGTCACGACACCGTCGTTGCTCATCCCGTCGCTGATGTTTCCGCTGTTCTTCTTCGTCGCTTTCGCCGGCGGCCTCTCGCAGGTGCAGAACACTCCCGGGTTCGACTATCAGAACGGGTACACGGCGTTTCAGTTCGTCTTCGTGCTCCTGCAGTCGGCCGCGTTCGGCGGCGTCTTCACGGGGTTCGGGGTCGCACGCGACTTCGAAGGCGGATTCGCCCGCCGGCTCCTGCTCGCCGCGCCCAACCGGACGGGAATCGTGCTCGGCTACTCGCTGGCCGCGGTCCTGCGCTGGGGTATCACGGCGACCCTCCTGACGACGATCGCGCTCCTCGCAGGCATGCAGGTCGGCGGCGGGGCGGTCGACATCGTCGGGCTGTACACCCTCGCCCTGATCATGAACATCTGCGGATTCCTCTGGTCGGCGGGGATCGCGATGCGGCTCCGCACGATTCAATCAGGCCCCCTGATGCAAATGCCCGTGTTCCTCGTCCTGTTCATGGCGCCCGTCTACGTGCCGCTCGCGCTGCTCGGGGACACGTTGCACGCGGTCGCGCGGTTCAATCCCGCCACGTACGCGCTGGAGGCGGGGAGGGGGCTCCTGGCCGGCGACCCGGCCCATCTCACCCTCGGGTTCGTCCTTCCGTCGGCCTTCGTTCTCGTCTTCACCGTCTGGGCGCTACGAGGCCTTCGCTCCGCGGAAGCGGCCGGGTAGCGTGAGCGGAGACCGCCGCGCTCGCTAGGGTCTCGCGATGCACCCGTGGCCAGGTGTGCCGTTCCCACTCGGACCGAGCTGGGACGGCACGGGAACCAACTTTTCGATCACGTCGGAGAACGCAGAGCGCGTCGAGCTCTGTCTCTTCGACGCCGATGATGTCGAGACGCGGGTCGAGCTGCCTCGGCACACCGCGCACAACTGGCACGGATACCTCGCCGGTGTCGGGCCGGGTCAGCGCTACGGCTATCGCGTCTACGGACCCTGGGCGCCAGAGCAAGGGCACCGGTTCAACCCCCACAAGCTGCTGATCGATCCGTACGCCAAGGCGATCGAGGGACCGGTGCTCTGGGATCGCGGCCGAACGCTGGCGTATGCGGACGGCGACGATCTCGTGATCGACGAGTCGGACGACGCGGCGGCGATACCCAAGTCCGTCGTGATCGACGAATCGTTCGATTGGGAGGGCGATCAGCTGCTCCGGCGCCCCTGGGAGGAATCGGTCATCTACGAGCTGCACGTGAAGGGATTCACGCAACGCATGCCAGGCGTCCGTGACGACCTCCGCGGTACCTATGCGGGGCTCGCGTCGGAGGCTGCGATCTCGTACCTCGTCGACCTCGGCGTCACGGCGGTCGAGCTGCTTCCCATCCATCACATCGCCGACGAGCACTTCCTCCAGGCCCGGGGTCTGACCAACTATTGGGGCTACTCGACGATCGGCTTCCTGGCTCCGCACGCTGGCTACGCGGCGACCGGTACGCACGGCGAGCAGGTTCGAGAATTCAAGGGGCTCGTGAAGGCCATGCACCAGGCGGGACTCGAGGTGATCCTCGACGTCGTCTACAACCACACCGCCGAGGGAAATCACCTCGGTCCGACCCTGTCGTTCCGGGGCGTCGACAATCTCGCGTACTACCGCACGATGCCCGACGAGCCGCGGTACTACAAAGACTTCACGGGGACGGGGAATTCGCTCAACCCCGTCAACCCATCGGTTTTGCGTCTGATCATGGATTCACTGCGCTACTTCGTGATCGAGTGCCACGTCGATGGATTCCGCTTCGATCTCGCGTCGGCGCTCGCACGCGAGTTCCACGACGTCGACAGGCTGTCGGCATTCTTCGACATCATCCACCAGGACCCGGTTCTGTCGCAGGTGAAGCTCATCGCCGAGCCGTGGGATGTCGGCGAAGGCGGGTACCAGGTCGGGAACTTCCCCGTCCTGTGGACCGAGTGGAACGGGATGTACAGGGACACGATGCGGGACTTCTGGCGGAGCGAGAGTCCGGTCGCGGACTTCGCACAGAGGTTCACCGGGTCGAGTGATCTCTACCAGTCCGACGGGCGCCGGCCGTTCGCCTCGATCAACTACATCACGGCCCACGACGGGTTCACGCTGCGCGATCTCGTCAGCTACGAGGAGCGCCACAACGAAGCCAACCTCGAGGACAACGAGGACGGGACGACCGACAACCGGTCGTGGAACTGCGGCGTCGAGGGCGAGACCGACGACGCGGAGGTGAATGCGCTCCGCGATCGTCAGATCCGAAACTTCCTCACCACCTTGCTGCTCTCGCACGGGGTGCCGATGATGCTCGCGGGCGACGAGATCGCCCGGACTCAGCAGGGAAACAACAACGCGTATTGCCAGGACAACGAGATCAGCTGGGTCGACTGGGACCTCGGTGAGCGCGCTCGAGGACTGCACGCCTTCACCCAGCGCGTGATTTCGCTTCGGAAGGAACACCCGATCTTTCGCAGACCGACCTTCTTGACAGGCAAGGAGCAACAGGACTCGGGGGCTCCCGACATCTGGTGGTTCCGGCCCGACGGCCGCGCGATGACGCGCGGTGACTGGGGCCGCGGCGATGCCTCCGCGATCGGCGCCTTCCTCAACGGCGCGGAGATCATGTCGGAGACGCGCGAAGGCGAGCCGGTCGTCGACCAGTCGTTCCTCGTGCTCTTCAACGCCTGGCACGACCGGCTGTCGTTCCGTCTCCCGCCGGTGCGCTTCGGAAGGCGCTGGTCGCTCGAGCTGTCGACTGCGGAGCCGGATCTTCCGGCGGGAGCCTGGCAGGTGCCGGTACGCGCCGAGGTCGAGGTCGAGGGGCGCTCGCTCGTTCTTCTGCGCCGCGTCGGCTGAAGGAGGCGTTATTCCCCTGCGCCGCCGCCCACCGGCGGGAGTGCGCTCCAGGGAAACGTGATCCAGTCGTCGGTCCGCCGCCACACGTACTCGCTGCGGATCGTCGAGCGGGACTTCTCATAGAGGACCGCAACGCGCGCCTCGGCCACGCGGCCCGCGCAGAAATCGTGGACGAGTGCGAGCGTCGCGCCGGTATCGGCGACGTCGTCGGCGATGAGGACGCGGGCGGTCGTCAGGTCGACGAGATCGGGGACGGGCGGCAGGAGCATGGGGAGCTCGAGTCGTTCGTCGACCCCGGTGTAGAACTCGACACTGATCGTCGCGGTGTTCTTCACACCGAGCGCATAGGCGAGGGCGCCCGCGACGAGCAGGCCGCCTCGGGAGATGCCGAGGACGAGATCGGGGTTCCAATCGTCGGCGCGCACGGCCTCGGCGAGCGCGCGACAGCCGGTGCCGAGCTCGTCCCAGCTCATGACCTCGCGGACGTCGGTCAACGCCACGATCCGTCCGAGCCGTGGTAGGGCCCGTCGTCGTCACGACGCCGGAACCACCCGAGCCAGAGCAGCACGCCGAGCGCGGCGAGGGGCAATACGACCGCAGCCACGATCCATCCGACGGGTCCGGCGAGCCCGGCCAGGAGGATCACCGCCGGCAAGCCGATGAAGAGTCCGACCGCGACGGCTATGGCGCCGCCGAGCGACATCGTCACCCGGGTCCTCTGACGGTGACTTCGTTCACGGCTGCCGCGCGCTCTGCAGGCATCGACATGATCCACAGCATCAGGTACCGGGCGCGCTTCGGCTTCAGCACGAACGTCGTCGTTCGCGCCAAATCCTTCGGAGCGGAGACGGCAGTGAACGGTCCGGTCGGAGAGTCACCTACCTGGATCTCCACTTCGAAACCGGGAGTCTCGGTCGTGACGGCAACGCGCGAGGCAGTGACGTCCTTGCCCGCGTCGAGGACGAGCCCCACGCCCGACTTCGTAAACGTGCTCCGGTAGCGCTCGCTCTTCCAGGCCGTCCCGGGGTTTCCGTCGGTCGCGAGGCCGGCGCTGCCTCCGTTCTCGGACTGATCACCCTCCGGGTCGTAGGCACCGACGCCGGAAACGGGGATAGCGACCGTGGAAGGTCGAACCGGCTTCGGTGCGGGCGCCGTCGCCGCAGGCTCGGTCGTCGCCGGCGCGGGGACGACCGTGGTCGACGTCCCGCCGCTCGTGAGCACGATCGCCGCCATGCCGCCGAGGAGGGCGACGAGGCCCCCGGCGGCGAGGAGTCGGGCCCGGTCGGCCCGACTCGGACGAAGAGCGCTCGAGGAACCTGTGCTCATGCTGTGCATCCTTGCAGGATGGCTACGGGATGCGCTAGGAGACACAACGGGCCGCGGTCAGACCGCGGCCCGTCGGCTCACTGAGGCAGAGGTCGCGTTACGCCTTCGGGATGAGCACCTTGTTGATGACGTGGATGAAGCCGTTCGAGGCTTTGATGTCGGTCTTCGTGACGCGCGTCGAGCCGTCGAGGAAGACCTTGCCGCCCGAGATCCTGACGTTCAGCTTGGATCCGGAGACCGTGCCGACGGACTTGCCGTTGAGCTTCACGACCTTGCCGGCGGGCACGTTGCCCTTGACGACGTGGTAGAGGAGCACCTGCTTGAGGAGCGCCGGATTGCTGCCGAGTGCTGTGAGGGTCGCCTTCGGCACCTTGGCGAACGCGGCGTCCGTCGGTGCGAAGACGGTCCAGGTTCCGCTCTGCAGTGTCTTCGCGAGACCGGACTTCTGCAACAGCGACGCGAGCGTCTTGAACGAGCCTGCGGCAACCGCGGTCTTGACGATGTTCTGAGTCTTGGCGGGCGGCAGGAGCACCTTGTTGATGACGTGGATGGTGCCGTTCGAGGCCATGATGTCGGTCTTCGTGACGCGGGTCGATCCGTTCAGGAAGACCTTGCCACCCGAGACCTTGACCTTGACGGCCGAGCCCGAGGCCGTGCGGACGGACTTGCCGTTGAGGGTCACGACCTTGCCGGCGGGCACGTTGCCCTTGACGACGTGGTAGAGGAGCACCTGCTTGAGGAGCTTGGGGTTCTTGCCGAGTGCTGTCAGGGTCGCCTTCGGCACCTTCTTGAACGCGGCGTCGGTCGGTGCGAACACCGTCCAGCGTCCCTTCCCGAGTGTCTTCACGAGGCCCGCCTTCTTCAGCAGCGACGCGAGCGTCTTGAACGAGCCCGGCGGCGACGGCCGTCTTGACGATGTTCTGCGCCGGAGCTGTCGTGGCCGGCGGCAGGAGCACCGAGTCGATGATGTGGATGATCCCGTTGGAGGCCATGACGTCGGCCGTCGTGACCTTGGCGCCGTTGACGAAGACCGATCCGCCGGTGACCTTGATCGAGACGTTCGCACCGTTCACCGTCTTCGCAGAGGTGAGCTTCACGACGGCGCTCGCCGGCACGCTGCCCGCGACGACGTGATAGAGCAGGACCGCCTTGAGTTTGGCCGGATCCGCGGCGAGCGCATCGAGCGTCGCCTTCGGCACCTTCGCGAACGCCGCATCGGTCGGGGCGAAGACCGTGAACGGCCCAGGCCCTTTCAGCGTCGCGTCGAGACCCGTGGCGGCAAGGAGGGAGGCGAGTGTCTTGAACTGCCCGGCCGAGACGGCAGTCGAGACGATGTCGGCTTCGCCGGCGGCAGGCTTGGCACCAGCGGCCGGGGCAAGCGCGGCGGTGACGGCGATCAGCGACGTCACCAGGATGAGAGACCACTTCCGCATGGTTCGGACTCCTTTGCTTGGGGTGTGTACCTGGGCTCTTTGTCCAGGTTATGTCCAAGTTATAGCACACCCCGACTCCCGCACGCAAGCGCAGCAGCGCAGGCATCCGAGCGCTCGGCCGCGTGTCCCCCAGAGGGGTGCCTCGGCAAAGGACCGACGGCACGACCCCGGACGTGACCGTGGGCATCCTTCGTGCGTCGCGCCCAGAGCCGGGTGCGTCGCCCGCGCCACGGAGCCCTGCCGGGGTGAGGGATCGGGCTAGGGCGAGGCGATGACGACGCGTACGGGGACGCCTTCCACGAGTCGCACGAGTTCGCTGTCGCTGCGGATTCGTGCGACGAGCTCGTCGTCACGCTCGTCGAGCGCTACGACGACCTCGTCGGCGGGGAAGGTCGCAAGCGCGTCCAGAATGGCGAGGCCCACGTCGCTCTCGCCCGCTGCCGTTGACACGACCGTCCCGTCCAGGTTCTCGGCCGTCCTTTCGGCGAGCTCGGCGGCATGGGAGAACGCCCGCTCGTCGTTGGCCAGCCAGTCGAGAACGCCCTGGCGGACGACCGGGACGACCAGCTTGACCGCGTCGGCGTCTCCGACCCAGGTTTCGAGAGCCCGCTCGCCCGGGCTCTCGACGGTGCTGACGACGAGGACGTTGCGGCCCTCGCGTCGTTCACCTCTCGTCATACGGCGCAGCTCGTCATACAGCGCTCCCGCGTCGTCCGAGGAGGGCGACGACTATGGCGAGCAGAAGCAACAAGAAGATGAACTTCGATATCGCCACGCCACCCGCAATGGCGAATATTGCAATCAGGAGTACGAACAACCACAACATGGTGATCCTTTCCGATGTTTCATGTCCAGTGTGCGGGTGGTACCCGCCAGGTGTTCGTTCGAAACGCGCACGCCGGCAAGGCCCGCAGTCTTCCGAGGTTTCGCGCGTGTCGACGAGGGGAACCACGGGGGCGGCACGGAGAACGTACGCAGGAGGCAAGGAGGAAGGACAGAGCACGATTGAGAGGTCCGAGATGAGCCCGGCGGCGACACGATCGGCACGTACCTGCGTCGCGTACGGTGCTTGGTTCGGCACCTGTCCATCAGGGAGCCGGAGCCGGACGCCCGGCGACGTTGTGAGACGTTGTGACAGGCCCCGACCGGACCGGCAACGCTCCGCCTCCCGCCTGCCACGCCGCCACCGTTCTGTCGTACGCTTACGTTTTCCATGTCGACGCAATCGCAACTTGCCATGCCGCTGCGGGCGCTAGATGCTTTGGAGTTGGAGATGGACAACGCCGACACGACCGGGACGACCGAGGCGAAGCGGGGATCGCACCGATCCAGTCTCGTCGCCCGGGTCGCAACCGGGGCCGTGGTCGCCGTGCTCGGCGTGCTGACGTCCAAGCTCCTCCTCGACGTCAGCGGCGAGATCAGCTTCGTCCCTCTCGTCGGCGCCGTCGCGGTCGCCGTCTGGGTCGCCGGCGGAGTCGGCGGTGGAGCCGCACTCTTCACCGCGTGGACGATCGCGGCGATCTGGATCCCGGACCCTCGGGTCACGTTGCTCGAGACGTCGATCAGGTGGTCGGCAAGCCTCGCCTTCGGTCTCGTCGTCGCAGCGGTCGGCCTGCGGCTGCGCCGTGGCCGCGAGCGCGCGACGCAGGCAGCGGAGCGGGCAGAACGATCCCATCTTCGGGTCGAGAGCCTGCAGATGCTCGCCGCGCAGCTCTCGGCTGCCTTGACGCCCGAGGAGGTGGCACGCGTCATGATCGAAGGCGTCCCGGCGGCGATCGGAGCACACGGGGGAGCGCTCGGCCTGCTCGACGGCGACGAGCTCGTCATCGTCGACCCCGAGGGAGCGGCCGGACAGACCCTTCGCCCCGGGTCGCGTCTCGCGCTCACGTCCCGCGCCCCGATCGCGACAGCGGCGCGGGAGGGCAAGCCGGCCTGGGCGCAGCGCCGAGCCGAGTTCGTGGCCAGGTTCCCCGACGGGGCCGTGCTCGCCCCCTACGCCTCGGGAGCGCTCGCCGTCCCCGTATTCGCCCGCGATCGCCTCGTCGGGGCGATGGGATTCCCGTTCGTGGACGCCGATGCGATCACCGGAGAGGTGCGAACGGTGGCGCGCGCCGCCGCCGACCTGGGCGGGCAAGCGCTCGAGCGCGCCCGGCTGTTCGAGCGTGAGCAGGCGTCCGTGCTCAGGCTGCGGAAGCTCCAGGACGTGATCGCGTCGCTGTCGAGCGCGGTCACCGTCCAGGACGTGTGCCGCACGTGTCTCGAGCACGCGACTGCCGGAGTCGACGCGACCGAGGGAGTGGTCGTCCTGCCGGACCCCGCCGGTGACGAAGGAACGAGCGCGATCGTGCCGGTCGCGGCCGTCGGCCTCGAGATCGCCGTGTCCGGGGAGGAGATCCCGGCCGCGGCGGCAGCGGCGATCGCCGAGAGTCTCCAGACGGGGCGCGCGTCGGTATCCGATGACGGATGGGCTGCCTTCCCGGTTGCCACCGGTGCTCTCGCGCTTCTCCTGCCCCTGGGCCGGAGGCAGCTGTCCGGTGCCGACCGCGAATGGCTCGGAACGATCGCGAGTCAGGCCTCGCAGGCGATCGATCGCGCCGCCCGGTACGAGGCCGAGCGCGACATCGCCGAGACCTTGCAGAGGAGTGTTCTGCCCGAGCGCCTACCCACCGTCGGGGGCACGACGCTCGCCGCTCGATACCTCCCGGGCTCGGCCGGAGTCGACGTCGGAGGAGACTGGTATGACGCGATCCAGCTCGGAGAGGGCCGGATCGGACTCGTGGTCGGTGATGTCGTCGGCAAGGGCGTTCCAGCCGCCGCGATGATGGGCCAGCTGCGGAATGCGATGCGCGCCTTCGCGTTCGAGCACGACGATCCCCGCGAAGTCGTCTCGCGGCTGGGCCAGCTCGTCGACCACGTGGCGGAGGCGCCTTTCGCGACCCTTGTGTACCTCGTCGTCGACACGCGGACCCGCCGGGTCCGATACGTCGTCGCGGGGCACCCACCGCCGCTCGTCCGCGGTCGGGACGGCGCCACCCGGTTCCTCGATGAAGGACGTTCGTTGCCGATCGGGGTCGACAGCTCGGTCCCTGTCGAAGAAGGACTCGCCGAGCTCGATGAGGGTGACGTCATCCTCCTCTACACCGACGGACTCGTCGAGCGTCGGGGCACGTCACTCGACGACGGCCTCGGTCGTCTCGCCTCGGTGGCGAGCGAAAGCGACGGAGACGCCGACGAGCTCGTCGACTGCGTCATAGAGGCGCTGATCGGAGGTAACGACCGGGCCGACGACGTCGCGGTTCTCGCCCTACGGCTCGCCGCCGCGGCCGTCGCCGATCTCGGCATCGTCGTGCCCGCGAGCAAAGATGGGCTCGTCGACATGCGGGCGCGGCTCCGCTCGTGGCTCGACGATGGCAACGTCGGCGACGATGCGGCGGGCGAGGTGGTTCTCGCAACCTGGGAGGCATGCGCGAATGCGATCGAACACGCACAGGAGCCGTCCAAAGCGACGTTTAGGCTCGATGCCCGGCTGGACGACGCAGACTGGATCCGGCTCGAGGTGCGGGACAGCGGCCGATGGAAACCCGGGAACGGAACCGTGGGCCGCGGCCTCGGGCTCGGTCTGATGCGGTCCCTGATGAGAACGGTCGACGTTCAGGCGAAGAGTGTCGGTACGACCGTGGTGATGGAGCGCCGAGTCGATCGGGTCGAAGGGGTTTAGCGCACGATGACCGAGGGTAGGGGAGAACCAATGTCGCGACAGACGAGTCCCTCGGAAACCCACAGGTTGCATCTGGAGACCACGACGTCTGCGGACGGCATGGTGCTCGTCACGCTGACGGGTGAGGCGGACCTCCACACAGCACCGGTCCTCAGCGAGGCGCTGGACGAAGCGATCGGCTCAGGGACGGACACGGTCGTCGTCGACCTGACCGCCGTGACGTTCGTCGACTCGATGATGCTGGGTGTGCTTCTGGGAGCCTCGCGGCGCGCCGGCCCTCGGGGCGTCGAGCTTCGCATCGCCGTCGAGGAGCCGCACGTCCGACGGATCTTCGAACTGACGCTGCTCGACCGCGTCCTGCACCTCTTCCCGACCGTGGACGCGGCGCTCGCGCGCAACACGAACTAGCTACGACGCCGTGACAGCCTCGGCGATCGTGTCGAACACGGGAATCACGCGATCCAAGCCCGACACGTCCAGGACCCGCCGCGCGGGCTGCGATGGGGCCACGATCGCCAGTCGGCTCTCGACATCGTTCGCCGCTCGATTGGCGTGGACGAGCGACCGTAGCGCGGAAGAGTCGAGGAACGTGCATTCGGAAAGCTCGATGATCACGTGACTGGCGCGCAGCGAATCCTGGATCTCCGCGTCGAACGCAGCGATCGTGGACAGGTCGAGTTCGCCTGCGACGCGGATGACCGTCGCGCCGTTGTTCGTGCCCATGGTGAGGGTCAGGTCGCGTTGGGGCATCGCGGGCAGTGTAGTCGGATCCTCGCCGATGGACTAGGGTCTCGCGACGCCCCTCGCCCTGCTTCTCGGTCGAAGGAGGGCGCCGAATGAGCGCCACGATTCTGTTCCACGGGGACAAGGTCGAGAAGCTCGACCCGGAGCACGTTCCGGGCCGTCTGCGCGGTTCGATGCTGCTCTGGGTCGACCTCCACGATCCGTCACCCGAGGACGCCCGGCAGGTGGTAGAGCGGTTCGACCTCGACGACGACATCGCGGAGCACCTCGCGAGACCGAGCCCGGGTTCGTCGTTCGCGGACCGGGGGCGGTACATCCACGTCACCGCGTCGGCCCCGTCCGAGGATGCGGAGGACGGCATCGTGGAGATCGAGACCATCATCGGCGAGAACTGGGTCGTGACCTCTCACCGGAGCCCGGTGGCCGTTCTCGACCGGTTCGCCGCTCTCGCAGAGGGCAGTGGGCGAACGGGGGAACTCGACAGCCCGAGCTTCCTCGCGGCGCTACTCGAATGGGTTCTCGACGAACATGCGCGTGCGTTCGACCAGATCGACGCCGAGCTGGAGGAACATCGACCTCAGGGCGATGCGGGGGGAAAGCGCGCCCGATCAGGAGATCGGGAACCTGGTCGAGCTCAGGTGGAAGGTCGGCGAGTTGAAGCGGTCGCTCATCTCGCACCGGCCGCTGCTGCTGGCGCTCGCCCATCCCGAGTTCGAGGCGCTCGGAGACGAGAAGTCCGCGGAGCGGTTCGAGGTGCTCCTGGGACGATACGAGTCGACGCTGCAGGGCGCACGTGATGCGCGCGAGGGCATCGTCGGCTCCTTCGAGGTTCTGATCGCACGGACCGGTCACCGTACGAACGAAATCATGAAGATCCTGACGCTGACCTCGGTCACGTTTCTCCCTGGGGCGCTGATCGCCGGGGTGATGGGCATGAACTTCAGGGTCGGCCTCTTCGACCACACGTTCCTCTTCTGGCTCTTCTTGGCGGCGATCGTGGCGATCGTGGTGGGAACGTTCGCGGTCGCCCGCGCGCGCGACTGGATCTAGCGACTGGATCCAGATCCGCCGGAGGTCAGGCGGTCAGACGTCAGATGACCGGTCCGGGAACGGGATCCGGTTCGGTCGGAGGCTGCGGATCAGGCGGAGGCAGGGGATCCGGGCCTGGAATCGGGGGGTTCGGGACGACCTGCATTCCCGTCTCGTACCCCCGGCGGGCCCCGACCAAACCGTCGAGGTTTCCGGAACCGGCCTGATGGGCATCAGAAGCCCATGCGTCGCAGGCCACAGCCTGAGTACCGCAGGAGCGTCGGCAACGAGAGCTCGACGCAGGTTCGACGCGATCGGGACGAACCGGGCACGCCCGAGCCCTTTCGCCTGATCGTCGTCGTCGACGGCGAGCGAACCGTCCAGGACGTCGTGCAATTCGATCGCGCTCCGCGTTCGGGTGAGACCATCTCTGCCGTCGGCCGCCGCGTCACGATCCGCCACGTGATCCACGCGAGCCGGCGTGGGGTGGCGGGCATCGTTCTCGCCTGGCCCGCCGACGGCGTCGGCCATCGATGCGGCACGTCCCACTCGGCTTGAGATCCCTGGCGCGGCACTGCGCCAATAGCCCGCGCCAATAGCCCGCCCGCTACTCGTCGCCGGCCTGCGTTTCGCGCGACGCGTTGCGTCAGTGAGTTGCGTCAGGGATACGGGCTCCAGCGAATCGAGGCCGCGACCGCTGCAGCCGCGAGGACTGCGCCGAGGGCTGCGAGCATCCAGCTGATCTCGGTGTTCTGTTTCTGCGTGGCGACGGTCTTCGGGAGGTCGGCAAACACCTGGCGCAGCTGATCCGCGTCCTCGGCGCCGTTGTACGTCCCGCCTGTCTGCTCCGCGATCGCCTGCAGCGTCGGCACGTCGGCGATGAGTGCTCTCCTGAGGCCACCGCTCCAGAAGCCCCCACCGCCACCGCTCCCGCCTCGGAAGCCACCGCTGCCCAGGCCGCTCGGATCGAAGGCGTTCGCCCCGACCTGCTCGCGTTCGCACACGAGTGGCGCCGGAGACGTAGTGCCGAAGCTGATCGTGAAGATCCGGACCCGTCGCTCGACCGCATATGGCACCGCGTCGAGTGGCTCGATCCCGCGGTTGCTGGCGCCGTCGGTCAGCAGCACGACGATGTCGGGCAGGTAGCCGTTCGCGCCTGGAGCCGTGGTCGCGGGCGGAGTGCCGGTTTCGGGGACGTCACCGACAGGGGAGACGCCCGGATTGGCCTCGGCGATCGCGTCGATGCTGGTCAGCATGGCCGCGCCGATCGCGGTCCCGCGTCCGATCGTGAGCGAGTCGATTGCGGCGACGAGTTCCTCCCTGTCGTCCGTCGGCGGCACGGCGAGCTGCGCGAATCCGGAGAAGACGACGAGGCCCATCCGAACGCCCTTGGGCTGCTTCTCGACGAATGCCCGCGCGGCCTCTTGCGCGACGGCCAACCGATTGGGCTCGACGTCCGTCGAGCACATCGACCCCGAGACGTCGAGCGCGAGGATGACGGAGGTGTTCGAGTAGGGAACGTCTCGCTTCACCTGTGGACGTCCTACCGCCAGCGCGAGCACGGCGAGGCTTGCGAGCAGGAGTGCGATGGGGAGGTGCCTTTGCCAGCGCCTTCGTCCCGGCAGGACGGAGCGCAGCAGTGCGACGCTCGAGTAGCGCACCGCGTGCTTCCGCCGACGGCGCATGATCCACCAGTACGCGGCGAGGAGCGCGGGGACGACGAGGAGCGAGAACAGCGCGAGTGGCCATTGAAAGGACACGTCAGATCACCCGTCCGAACCAGGCGATGGAGGCCAGTGACCCGAGCGCGAGAAGCAGTCCGCCTACGGCCGCGAACAGGGCCGTCACCTCGCGCGGCTTCTCGATCTGCTTGAACTCGACGTCGATGGACTCGTAGATCTTGGTGAGGGCGGCGGCGTTGCCCGCCTGGTCGTAGGTGCCGTTCGAGATCTCGGCGATCTGCTGCAGAAGATCCTCGTCGAGAGCAGTCGCAACGCTGAAACCGTCGATCTTGACGGTCGTTCCCTCTTTGGTGCCGACACCGATGGCGTGGATGCGCACGCCCGCGGACGACGCGACCTCTGCCAGCTTCAGCGGGTCGAGACGCGAGGTGTTCTCGCCGTCCGAGAGGAGCACGATCGCGGACGACCCGAAGTAACCGATGTCCACCGGCGTGCCGCTGTCGCTCTCGAGCGCCTTCTCGTCGATCGACAGCGGCTTGCCGGCGATCGTGCTGAGCGACGTGAAGAGGCCCTGACCGAGGGATGTTCCGCCGCTCACCGTGAGGCGGTCGATTGCCGCGATCACCTCCTCCTTGACGTTGGTCGGCCGCAGGACGGTGATCGCGCTGTCCCCGAACGCGACGACACCGATGCGGATCGTGCGCGGCTGCTGCTCGACGAAGGCGGTGGCCGCGCTCTTCGCCGCCTCGATCCGAGTCGGCTCGAGATCGTCCGCCTTCATGCTGTTCGAGACGTCGAAGGCGAGAATCACGGTGCCTTCACGTTCCGGGAGCGCCAGGCTCACGGTCGGTCGGGAGAGCGCGAAGCAGAGGAGGGCCAGTGCACTCGCGAAGAGCGCGAACGGAAGGTGGCGTCGCCAGCGGCCGTGCCGCACCGCCGTGGTCGGCACGAGCCCTTCCGCCGCCAGTCCCGCCGCTCGCCGTGCGCGCAGCCGCAACGTCCACATGTAGGCCACCACGAGGGCGGCGACGGAGGCGAGACAGAGCAGCATCCATGGTGACCGGAGCGACATCAGCGACGATGCTTCCTTCGCGAATCGACGATGCGCACGAGCGCTTGGACGAGGTCGTCCGTCGTGGAGACCTCGTGGATGTCCACGCCGGCGCGGAGCGTCGCCGCGCGCAGTTCGCGCTCGCGTGTCTCGCCCGCCTCCCGCAGTCGATGCCGGAACCCTGCGTCGCTCGAGTCGACGACGAGTTGCTCGCGGGTCTCGGCGTCCTCGACGACGATCACGCCGGCGTCGGGCAACTCGTACTCGCGGGGGTCGAGGACGCGGATCGCGACGACCTCGTGCCGCTCGGTGAGCTGGAGAAGCGGGCGCTCCCATCCCGGCGCCGTGATGAAGTCCGTGACGAGGACGACGAGCGAGCGTCGACGGACGGTCGCGAGCGCAGTCTCCAGCAACCCGGTGAGGTCCGTGATCGCTCCGTTCGCCCGTGGTGGGCGCAGCAGATCTCGAGCGAGGGCGAGGACCTGGTTTCGGCTGCTCCGCGGCGGCAGCGTGGCCTCGATCTCGTTGTCGAAGAGGATTGCGCCGACGCGATTGCCGTTCCGCGTCAGCAGGCGGGCGAAGGTCGTCCCTAGCTCGGAGAGGACGAGCTCCTTCGGCCGGTCGATCGGACCGAACCCCATCGACGGCGAGCGGTCGAGGAGGAGCCACGCCGTCAGTTCGCGATCCTCGGAGTACTGCCGGACGAACGGTGTGTCCATTCGAGCGGTGACGTTCCAGTCGATGTGGCGCACGTCGTCCCCGGGCTCGTACTCGCGGAGATCGAGGAAGTCCGTACCGACGCCGCGAAACATCGTGCGGTAGTTGCCCTGCAGCACGCCGTCGAGCCGGCGGATCACCTGCCACTCGAGCCGGTGGAGGAGGCGCTCCGGCGTCTGCGCTCCGAGGCTGTGCGGTGCTCCCACGACGTCCCTCGTCACACGCTGTCGCGTGTCATGCGCTCACGGAGCGCGAGGTCCGGGGCCGGGACGGCAGCGATGATGCGGTCGATGATGTCGTCCGCCGTGATGCCGTCGGCCAGAGCTTCGTACGAGAGCACGAATCGGTGACGCAGGACGTCGTGCGCGATCTCCTGGATGTCCGAGGGCAGCGCGTACTCGCGGCCCCGCACGAGCGCGAGGGCGCGGCCGGCGAGGATCATGTTGATCGACGCACGCGGACTCGCGCCGAACGTGATGAACCGATCGAGCTCACCGAGGCCGACGGCCGTCACGTTTCGTGTCGCGCTCGCGAGCCTCACCGCGTACTCGATCAGCGCCGGGTCGACGAAGACCGCATCGGCCGCCCGCTGCAGCCCTGCGAGCTGCTCGCCGTCGAGTGCCCGGCCGGCGGTCGCGAGAGCTGCGGTCATCCGCTCGACGATCACGAACTCCTCGGTCGGGGTCGGGTAGTCGATCAGCACCTTGAGCATGAAGCGGTCGACCTGCGCCTCCGGCAGCGGGTAGGTGCCTTCGGACTCGATCGGGTTCTGGGTCGCCATGACGAGGAAGGGATCCGGGAGACGATGGGTCTCACGCCCGATCGTGACCTGTCGCTCCTGCATCGCCTCGAGCAGGGCGCTCTGCACCTTGGCGGGCGCGCGGTTGATCTCGTCGGCCAGGACGAGGTTCGCGAACACCGGCCCGAGCGAGACCTGGAACTCCCCGAGCTTCTGGTTGAAGATCCGCGTCCCGATGATGTCGGCCGGGACGAGGTCGGGGGTGAACTGGATGCGCTGGAACTCGCCGCCGATCGCCTGGGCGAGCGTCTTCACGGCCATCGTCTTCGCGAGTCCCGGAACGCCTTCGACGAGGAGGTGCCCTCGCGCGAGCAACGCGACGACCATGCGCTCGAGCAGTTCGTCCTGGCCGACGATGACGCGCTTGACCTCGTACAGGACCTGTTCGAGCGATGCGTCGAGTGTGGTTTGTCGATTCATGTTCCCTCGTTTCACTTGGATGGGGCGTTGGCCGCACCGCCGGCGGTGTCGATCGGAACCGCGAAGCCGATGCCGATGAAGTAGCCGTCACGAGACGGGTTGGCGAGCGCGGTGACGATGCCGATCACCTGTCCCGCGCGATTGAGCAGCGGCCCCCCGGAGTTGCCGGGGTTGACGGCGGCGTCGAACTGGATGAGGTCGCGCAGCGTCCTGCCGTTCGGCGCCTCGACCGTTCGCCCGAGGCCGGAGATGACGCCGGAGGTGAGCGAGCCGACGTATCCGAGCGGGTGCCCGACGGCGAAGACCGCGTCGCCGACCTGGCCGCCGCCGCCGAGCACGGCCGGGACGATCAACTCCGGCGGGCGCTCCGGCTGCAGGACTGCAATGTCGTTGTCTGGATCGGTCGAGGTGATGGTGGCGGGCGACCGCGTCCCGTCGACGAACGAGACGCGCACACTCGCCGTGCCGTCGATGACGTGAAAGGCCGTGAGGATGGCGCCCTTCGCGTTGATGATGACGCCGGTACCGAGCCCTCCGCCCGAGCCGTTCTTGGCGGCGCCCCTCGTGTCGATCCTGACGAGCGACGGCAGAATCGCCTGATACGCGAGCGCCGAGTCCGCGGGCGCCTCCTTGAGCTTCTCGATCGCCTTGTCGACCACGCCCGCGGCGATCTTCCCGGCTTGGGCGCCGTCGAGCGGCGCCGGTGAGTCCCCGCTGCCGACCATCACTGCGGCAGTCACCGCCAGGACGAGGAGCGCGGCCGCGAACGCGAACCAGGCCCGTCGCCCGATGCCGCCGCCGCGTTCGACCGGCCCGCCCTCGGGCGGCCCGTCGTCCGTGGCCGGCGCTCGGCGTGACACCCCGGTCAGGCGCACCCGACGGTCCTGATCGGCCGCCGGTACGTGCAGCCCGGGGCGGGGTCGTCGCAGAGGTCGGAGAACGCCGAAGCCAAGCCACTGAGCGTACCTCGCGTTCCTGTGACCGGGCTGTGACCGAGTCGCGGGATGATTGGAGTAGCCCCCCGCAATGCCTCTCAGTGCACGCCCGGATTCGGGCTCGTCCTCTCGCATGCGATCATGTGCCCATGTCCATCTTCGATCGGATCGTCGTCGGAGTCGAGGGAACCGAGTGGGGTTACGAGGCCCTCAGGCAGGCTCTGGCCCTCTGCCCGCCCGGTGGAGTGGTCGACGCTGTGACCGCGCTCGACGTCAAGCGCACCGCGCAAACCGGGTTCCTCGCCACGCACGCCGCCGAACAGCTCGAGCGGGAGGCCGACGTCGTCCGGAACGAGGCCGAGAGCATCGCCTCCGGCCATGCCGGGTTCTCGGCGAGGATCGTCCACGGCGACCCGACCCAGGTCCTACGCGACGCGTCCTCCGAGGCGACCATGCTCGCCGTCGGGGGTCGCCGCAGCAGTCGGTTCCTCGGAATCATGCTGGGCAGCACCGGCACCGCGCTCGTGCACCAGCCGAGCTGCGCTGTCCTCGTCGCCCGGCCCCAGTGGGGCAACGAGTGGCATCCCCGGCGGATCGTCGTCGGGCTCGATGGCTCCGTGCCGGCCCTGGCCGCACTCGCCGTGGCCGACGAGCTCTCCACCCGCCTCGGCTCGATCCTGCATGTCGTCGCTGCAACCGGTGGGAAGGTCGTCGACGAGAACGAGGGCTGGGCCGAGCGTGTCGATGCGTGGGAGCCGGGCGATCCGGTCGTCACGCTGCTCGATCGCTCGCTCCATGCCGATCTCGTGCTCGTCGGCGCACGTGGAGTGCACGGAGCACGTGCACTCGGGAGTGTCAGCGAGCGGGTCGCCCACCGGGCGCATTGCTCGGTGCTCGTCGTTCCCGACCCGATCGGCGACGTCCCGGCACCCGGGCCACGGCCCTAGTCGGTCTCGCTGAGTCGGCAGGCGCCCGGACCTTGCCGCCTGGCGCTCAGGGGAAGTGCGCACCACGTCAACGCGAGAACGGTCGCTCCGATCGTGGTTGCGATGAGCGCGGCCGCGAAGTCCCAGCAACGCATGACTGACGAACCAGACGGCCAGCACCATTGCCAGGCCGAGAAACGTCATCCCCGCAAAGAACGTCACGTGCCCGACGTGGATCACGCGGGCCTTGTCGCCACGCCGCCAGCGAGCTCGGTGGTAGATCGTCGGCGCCATGAGCAGTGCCGTTGCCGCGAGCGTCGAGAGGAGGCAGCAATAGAAGAGGATGCGGTGCTCCCGCGAAACGGAATCGAACCCCGATGCAAACGGGACCGTCAGAAGGAACGCGAAGAGGAACTGCGCCCCCGGAAGAGCGACGCGCAACTCGTTGAGGAGCTCGATCAGCTGTCGGTCCGTCCGCTCCTTGGGGCTCTCACCCGAGGTGGGCTGCGTGTCCGCCCCGAACTGCCCGGCTCGACCGGATTCAAGCTTGGTTGTCGAGGGAGCGCTCACGGAATCAGGCGGAATCAGAGACTGGCGCGGCCGCGTCGGGCGAGCGGACGGAGAACGTGGCGGCGACGGGTGCGAAGGGCACCCCGTCGCCGCCGACCACGTTCATTCGTCTAGCGGCGCCCGTAGCCGACCCCACCCGTGAGGGCGAGAACGAGTAGGACGATAATGAGGATCCAGAGCCAGGTTGCCATCAGTCACGCCTCCTTCATTCCCGATTGGAGAACTCGTACGTCGTCGGTAGTCGATACCACGACGCGTCGATTTCCAAACCTCTGAGCGGAGACGCGCAGTCGCAACGGTTGCTACGCGTCGCGACCGGAGTTACGCCGGCGTTTCGGCCTCGAGGCGCGAGGGAAGGATCTCGACGGAGGCAACCCCCACCGAAAAGAGACAACAATGCGCGCAACCAGCTTGCACGAGTCCCTCGAATCACAGCCTCCTTCACCGGTGCCCCAACCGCCCGAGCCATCGGCACCAGAACCTGCGCCCAGCCCTGACCCTTCGCCGGCGCCGCAGCCGCCCCCGGGGACCCCGGCCCCGGGGCCGATGGCCGGGTCGTAGCTTCTTCGCGCGGCCGACGCAGCACGCCTGACCGACGCTCCTGCGATTGCGAAGGAGCGTGACGCGGGAGCTGAGGAGAGTCTCGTGGGAGACAGGGCAGCGCGCCCCATCTCCCACGATCGTTCGTTGGTTCGACGGCCGGACTCAGACAGCCGCGAGCGTGTCGACTTCGCGCGCCATGCGCTTGCCGATCGACTCGACGAGCTTGAGTGCCTCTTTCTCCTGCTTCAGGTTCTGGTCGAGCAGCTCGACGCAATCCCGCTCGCCGAGACCCCTCGCCATCGCGATCAGTCCGTTGTACGCCGCGATCTCGTAGTGCTCCGTCCTCGCTGCGGCACCGGTGAGGAAGATGTCGCGGATCTCCTGGGACGGCTTCTCCTTCTTCATGAACTCGTCGTGCTCCGCCTTGATCCCCTCGATTCCCGGGCAGCGCTCGCCTTCCGCCTTCTCGCCCAGCTTGGCGAACACCTTCTCGAGGTTCTTCACCTGCTTCTTCGTCTCGGTGAGATGTGTCTCGAGCCCGGCGGCGAGTTCCTTGTCGGTCGCTTCCGAGATCATCGTCGGCAGCGCCTTCGTGAGGGTGTTCTCCGCGAAGTAGATGTCCTTGAGTTCGTGCAGGAAGAGTTCGCGTGGGTCGGTCATCGCCATGTGTGCTTCTCCTTCGTTCGAGTGGTGGCTTGGCGAACCCATCGGTACCCGAGCGCGTGAGCACCCAAACATGTAGGCCGCCGCAGTCTTCGCGTGCGAGATTCGCGAAGCTCGTTCGAGGACATGCTTCTGGTCGTCCGCCGAATGTTTCGGGTCCTGTGCATCCGGGAACCATCGCAGAGCAGAATCACGCGAATCGTCAAGACGACACGACAAAGGAGAAGTCGATGAGCAGCGGTACGCACGACGATCTGAAGGGAAGGGTCAAGGAGGCCGCGGGTGATCTGACGAACGACGACGATCTCCGTCGTGAAGGCCAGACAGATCAGGCCGCCGGCGCGACGAAGGACAAGGTCGAGGACGCGAAGGACTGGGTCGACGACAAGGTCGACGACGCACGTGATGCTTTGAACAGGCGCGATTCGTAGGACCGAGGGACGAGGTGGATGCGGCGCACAGCGTCCACCTCGTCCCGCCTTCCCTCCCGTCCGTCGCGGCTGGAGGAAGGCCGGATCGGTCGTCGCAGGGCACCGAGTTGTCCACGTGTGGACAGGAAGGAGCACGGGATGGCGATTCAGTATCCACAACATGATGTCGACGAACGAACTACACGTCGTACGCGGGGAACCGACGCTGGTCCTCCGGGATCACGCCTGGTTGCGGCCGAGTGGCGTGCAACTGCGACGGGGTGTGCGGAGATGGAAACGACGCGCCGGCTGATCGAGGCGCGGCAGCGTCCGCTGCGCGGCGGCGCGCGCATCGAGGCAACGGCCGACTGACGCGACGTCTGCGGGTGATTGCAGACATCCACGACGAGAAGACGAGAAGGGGGTCCGCGAGTGCCACCAGCCGGAGTGAAGAAGGGCTCGAAGCGGGCCCGGCAGTACGACCACATCAAGGACTCGCTTCTGGAGCGAGGCTCCTCGGAGGACGAGGCCGCGGAGATCGCCGCCCGCACCGTCAACAAGGAGCGTGCCCGGCACGGCGAAGCGAAGGAGGCGTCGCGCCTGTCGAAGACCGACATCTCGTCGGGGCGGCGCGGCGGGCTTCGCTCGCATCGCCGGTCACCGCGAGGCCGAACCAAGGCGCAGCTCTACGAGGAAGCACGGTCTCTCGGTATCGAAGGCCGATCGCGCATGAGGAAGGCCGAGCTCGAGCGAGCCGTCGAGCAGAAGCGCTCCTGATCCGGTTCGCTCAGCTGACGTAGAGGCCGAGCGGATATTCGGGCAGCAGGTCGACGAGCCGAGGGTCGACGGGCTTCACGATTCCTTCACGGAGGGGTACCCAGACCAGCACGTCGTCGCCTCGCCGATACGAGCACGCATGAGGGCCGGCGTCGACGGGGGTGTACGCGCCGTCGAACGACGCGGCGTGCCGAGAGCGGGCCTCGAGAGTCCGGACGATGAGATGGAGCTTGGCCGTCTCCTCGTGTGGCGCAGCACCGTTCTTCACCTCCGCGAGCAGGCGTCGTCTGCGGGCCCAGTCCACCGCGCGCCGGTTGTCAGGCTCGACGAGTGCAAGGAACGGGAGCTCGTCTCCCTGGTAGATGTCGGGGACACCGGGGCAGGTGAGGCGCAGCAGGAGCTCTGCCTGCGCGGCGCGCGCTCCGGCACGCGCAACCCGGTCGGCGAAGTTCGCGAGGTCTGCCATGAAGTCCGCGTTGCCGTACAGGCTCTCGCAGAAGCGCCTGGTCGCGTCCTCCCAGCTCTCGTTCGGATCGGTCCACGTCGTGTTTCGCTTTGCCTCGCGGAGCGCCTTGATCGCGTACTCCTGCAGTCGTCCCGAATCGATCGGCCAGGCCCCGACGAGCGTCTGGAAGAGGAGGTATCGCTCGTTCGCGTCGGGTGCGCCGTCGGTCGCGTGCGGCTCGGTCAGAACCAGCCACCTGCGGACGTGGGCTGCCCACTCGTCCGCGAGCCCGGAGAGCGCCCCGATGCGGGCGCGGACATCGGCGCTTCGTTTCGTGTCGTGGGTCGAGCCGGCGAGCAACGCGTGCGGGAAGCGCTCGGCCCGGGCCGCGTTCCGCACGTGAAAGTCGTCGATGTCGAGATGGAACAGCCCGGGATCGCCACCCACCTCGTTGAGCGCCAGCAGCCGTCCGTAGCGATAGAAGGCCGTGTCCTCCACCCCTTTTGCCATCACGGCACCCGTCGTCTGCTGGAAGCGGACGACGAACTCGTCCAGCCCGGGGCGTTCGAGCAGCAGCACAGCCTCGAGTTCCGCGGGCAGTTGCGCCTCCCGTAGAGCCGCACGGTCGGCGTCCTCGACGCGTGCCGTCCACGGCTCGACGTAGGTCCGGTAGACGGGCAGCGATGCGAGCGAACGCTCGAGCTCCGGCGCCGCCCAGAGGCGGCGGAGCCTCTCGACCTCTGGTCCGAACGTCGCTCGCACCTGCTCCAGCTTGGCCCGGGCGGCCACCTGCTCGAAGCTCTCGGACTCGCCGGTGACCTCCTCGTAGAGGAGGGTGAGCGCTTCCTCGGCGTCCCGATCGACGAGAAGTCGCTGTGCATCGTTCGCGAACTCGTAGCCGGTCGTCCCTTCGACCGGCCAGCGGGGAAGCTGCTCGCCTTCCTCGAGGATCTTCTCGACCCACACACGTGCGACGCCTTCCGATCGCAGATGCTCGAGGTAGCCGCGTGGATCGGCGAGGCCGTCGATGTGATCGACGCGCAGCCCGTCCACGAGTCCTTCGCGCACCAGTTCGAGCGTCAGTCTGTGGGTCTCGTCGAACACGGCACCGTCCTCGACGCGGACGCCGGCGAGCTCGTCGACGTCGAAGAAGCGGCGATGTCTCCGGCTGTGCTCGTCGAGGTCGAAGAACGCCCGGCGCCGGGAGGGATCCGACCAGTAGGGGTTCTCCTCAGCTGTCGCCATGTGGTTCGGGACGATGTCGAGGACGACGCCCAGGCCGGCCGAGCAGAGCTTTCGGAACGCAGCTTCGCCGCCCCGCTCTTCGGAGATTCGCGTCGGGTCGACGACGTCGTACCCGTGAGTCGAGCCCGGCCGCGCCTCGAACGACGGGGAGAGATAGAGGTGACTCACGCCGAGCTCGACGAGATACGGGACGAGCGCCTCGGCCTCGGCGAAGGAGAGATGCGGTCCGAGCTGGAGGCGGTAGGTCGCCCTCACCGCGGCCAAGGACCGTCCGGCCGGAAGGTCACGCGCGCACCTCGGCCGTCAACTGCTCGAAGTCGACTCGTAGTTCGTAGCGGCCGCGGCGTACGGTCAGCAGGCGCCGCTCCTCGTCGACGGTCGTCACCACCTCGGGCGGCAGTTCGCGGCGCAGCCGCAACAGCTCGCGGTAGCGATCGCGTACTCCGGGCACTTCGCGGCGCGAGAGCTTCGAGCGCTCGAACGTCTTGCGCGCCTGCGGGTTCGGGACATCGGCGGCGCCGAACAGCTCGAACGACTCGAACTCTTCGCTGCGTCCCTCGCGCGTCGCCTCGGCGATCGCCGGATCGATGTGGTCGGTGAAGAACTGGAACGGGCTCGTCTCCCCGTACTCCTCGCCCATGAAGAGCAGCGGGATGCCCGGTGCGAAGAGCAGGCACGCGGCTGCGACCCTCATGGCGTCCGCCGGGAGACGATCGCCGAGAGCACGGTTGCCGATCTGATCGTGATTCTGAGCGCAGTAGACGAGCCGTGCTGCGTCCGGCCGCTCGAACTCCCGCGCCAGGTCGGCGACGCTGCCGAACTCCGCGTAGTAGCCGTCGCGCTCGCCGGTGAGGAGAGCGTGGAGCGCGTGATGGAAACCGTCCGCCCACTGCGCGTCGTGGCCGAAGTCCTCGATCGGCCGCTGGTCGCCGATCCCCGTCTCGGCGATGACGAGCGTTCGCGGATCGACATCTCGAACGCGGTCGGCGAGTTCCGCGAGCACGTGCCGAGGGCCGTCGTCGAAGATCGCGTCCACGGCGTCGAGGCGCAGTCCGTCAATGTGGTACTCGCGAGCCCACATGCACGCGTTCTGGATCGCCCATTCACGCGCCGCCTCAGCGCCGGCGCCGTCGAAGTTCATCGCGGCGCCCCAGAGCGTCGTGTGCCGATCGCTGAAGTAGGGAGCGAAAGCGCTGATCGTCTCCGAGCCCGGTCCGATGTGGTTGTAGACGACGTCGAGCACGACGCCGAGGCCCACCTCGTGGGCCGCGTCGACGAGCCGCCGTAGCCCCGGCGGGCCGCCGTAGGCGGGGTGCGGAGCATACGCGTAGAGGCCGTCGTAGCCCCAACCGCGGTCGCCGGCGAAGGTCGCCACCGGCATCAGCTCGATCGCGGTCACTCCCAGGTCGCGAAGTGCCGGCAGGTGCGGGACGACGTCGTCGAACGAGCCCGCTTCGGTGAAGGTGCCCACGTGCAGCTCGTACAGGACGAGTTCTGAGAGCTCGAGACCCGGCCAGTCGCCGTCAGACCATTCGAAGGAATCCGGGTCGACGACGGCGGATGAGCCACGGACACCGTGGGGCTGCGCGCGCGAGCATGGATCGGGCAGCTCCCTTCCGTCGCCGAACACGAAGGCGTACTCCGTGCCCGCCTCTGCCGGAGTGACGGCCGCGTGCAGGGCGCCCGTCGCTGCGAGCGGGAAAAGCGTCCCTCCGACCCTCGCCTGGAGGCGATCGGCGTCCCGCGCGAAGACCCGGAACGCGACCGTTTCGTCCCCCTGCGCGACCGCGCCGAGCGGCGTCGTCTCCAGGGTCTCTCGCGAGTCGGCCAAGGACGGAAGCCTAGCGGGCGCTTTTCGGCCGGCTCGGGGCACGCGGTAGTCTGGCTCGGATGGATAGCCGGCCTGCGACACCCGAGCGTGCGGCCGCCCCGGCGCTCATCACGGACGATCCGCTCTGGTTCAAGGACGCGGTCGTCTACCAGCTCCACGTCCGCGCCTTCCACGACAGCTCGAAGGACGGTATCGGCGACTTCCGCGGCCTCACCGAGAAGCTCGACTACCTGCACGATCTGGGCGTCACCGCGCTCTGGCTGCTTCCGTTCTACCCCTCTCCGCTACGGGACGACGGCTACGACATCGCCGACTTTCGCGGCGTCCACCCCGACTACGGAACGCTGCGCGAGATGCAGCACTTCATGCGCGAGGCGCATCGGCGTGGTCTGCGGGTCATCACCGAGCTCGTCGTCAACCACACGTCCGATCAGCATCCCTGGTTTCAGAGGGCCCGGCGCGCACCGCCCGGCAGCCGTTGGCGCAACTTCTACGTCTGGAGCGACACCCCCGACCGCTACGCGGACGCGCGCATCATCTTCCAGGACTTCGAGTCGTCGAACTGGACCTGGGACCCTGTCGCGAATGCGTACTTCTGGCACCGCTTTTACTCGCATCAGCCGGACCTGAACTACGAGAGCCGCGACGTGCGGCGGCTCATTCTGCGAATGCTCAACTACTGGTTCAACCTCGGGGTGGACGGGCTTCGGCTCGACGCCGTTCCGTATCTCTACGAGCGGGAGGGCACGATGTGCGAGAACCTCCCCGAGACGCACCAGTACTTGAAGGAACTCCGTTCGCATGTGGACGAGCGCTTCGAGAACCGGATGCTGCTCGCCGAGGCCAACCAGTGGCCCGAGGACGCGGCAGCCTACTTCGGTGACGGCGACGAGTGCCACATGGCGTTCCACTTCCCCGTCATGCCGCGGCTCTTCATGGCCGTCCAGATGGAGGACCGCTACCCGATCATCGACATCCTCCAGCAGACGCCCGCGATCCCGGACACGTCGCAATGGGCGCTCTTCCTTCGCAACCACGACGAGCTGACGCTGGAGATGGTGACCGACGAAGAGCGTGACTACATGTACCGCGTCTACGCCCACGACCGGCAGGCCCGCATCAACCTGGGCATCCGGCGCCGGTTGGCACCGCTGCTCGGCAACAACCGGGCGAAGATCGAGCTTCTCAACGGCCTCCTGTTCTCCCTTCCCGGCACGCCGATCGTCTACTACGGCGACGAAATCGGCATGGGGGACAACGTCTACCTCGGAGACCGTGACTCGGTCAGGACTCCGATGCAGTGGAACGGCGACCGTAACGCCGGCTTCTCCCGCGCGAATCCGCAGCAGCTCTACCTCCCGACCGTGATCGATCCGCAATTCCATTACGAGACCGTCAACGTCGAGACACAACTTGCGAATCCGCACTCGCTGCTGTGGTGGATGCGGCGCCTGATCGCTCTGCGCACGAGGCATCACGTCTTCGGGCGAGGCAGCCTGGAGTTCCTCACCCCGGAGAACCAGAAGGTGATCGCGTTCGTACGTCAACACGAGGACGACGCCATCCTCGTGGTCGCGAACCTGTCGCGATTCGCGCAATGCGTCGAGCTCGAACTCTCCGATTTCAAAGGGCTCGTGCCGCTCGAGCTCTTCGGCCGCACGACGTTCCCGCCCGTCGGAGACCTCCCCTACATGCTCACGCTCGGTCCGCACGCCTTCTACTGGCTCTCGCTCGAGCGACCGCGGGACGAGGTCGCGGACGTCGCCACGATCGCCTTCACCGGCCGGCCGGAGGGACTCTTCTCCGGCCGGACGAAGCGCCCTGTCGAGGCTGCGATCGCGAGCTTCATGCAGCAGCGGCGCTGGTTCGCCGGCAAGGGACGCACCGTGCACGACGTCTCGATCCGCGACGTCGTGTCCGTACCCGTCCCCGAGCGCAGCCCGGCGATGGTGGCGCTCGTCGATGTCGAGTACGTCGAAGGCGAGCCCGAGTCGTACGTGCTGCCGCTCGCAGTCGCGGACGGCGAGTATGCCGAGCGGATGCTCGCCGACATGCCGCACGCGGTCGTCGCGCGGCTCGAGCGAGGGAGCGAGACCGCCATTCTCCACGACGCGCTCCACGACGAGCGCTTCTGCGCTGCCCTGCTCGACGGGATCGCGAAGCGTCGCCGCTACCGTGGGACAGAGGGATCGATCACGGGTCGGCCGACACCCGCGCTCAGGCGGGTACTCCAGGACGCAGAGGGGGCGCTCGCGCCGGACCTCTTCCGGGCCGAACAGTCGAACAGCTCGGTGGTGTTCGGACACCGCGTCATCCTCAAGCTCTTCCGGAGGAGCGAGGAGGGCGTCAACCCCGATCTCGAGGTGGGGCTCTACCTCGGGGAGAAGGGCTTCCAACACGCACCCACGGTCGTCGGCTCGCTCGAGTACGAGCGGGAGCGCGGTGAGCCCGTGACGCTGGCGATCGCGCACGAGGTCGTTGCCAACGAGGGCGACGCGTGGCAGTACTCCCGTGACACCGTCAACAGGTTCTACGAACGTGTGGCGACCGAGGAGGGCGGTCTCTCCGGGAAGCATCTCGTGGTGGACGAGCGGCCCCTCGTCGAACTGATCCGGGAGGAGCTGCCGCCCGAGGCGCACGCAACGAGCGAGGCCTATCTCCGCTCGGCGGAGATCATCGGGCTACGCACCGCCGAGCTGCACAACGTCCTCGCGGCGGGCGCCGATCCGGCGTTCGCGCCCGAGGCCTTCACGCCTCTCTACCAGCGATCCGTGTACCAGTCGATGCGGAACCTCACGCAACGGAGCTTCCGCCTCCTCCGGCGTTCGCTCCCGACGCTCGCTCCGCGTGAGCGGGAGCAGGCGGAGCTGCTCCTCGAGGCGGAGCGCGACCTGCTCGAGCGCTTCCGCGTCGTCGTCGACGAGAGAATGACCGGGCTTCGCACCCGGTACCACGGTGACTTCCATCTCGGCCAGGTCCTCCACACGGGGAAGGACTTCCTCATCATCGACTTCGAGGGCGAGCCGGCCCGCTCGCTCGGCGACCGCAAGATCAAACGCTCGCCGCTACGCGACGTCGCAGGGATGTTGCGCTCGTTCGAGTACGCGGCCTACGCCGGGCTCTTCGACCAGGTCGAGCACGGCGCCGTCGAGGCCGAGTCCGAGGCGTTCCACGAGCTCGAGCGCTGGGGTCGGCAGTGGTCCTCGTGGGCGTCGGTCTCCTTCCTCCGGTCGTACCTCGAGACCGCAGAGCCCCGCTATCTCCCGGAGACGATGGACGAGCTCGGGCGCGTCATCGACCAGTTCCTGCTCGAGAAGGCCGTCTACGAGCTCGGCTACGAGCTGAACAGCAGACCCGACTGGGTGCGGATCCCACTCGCGAGCATCCTGCAGCTTCTGGGGAAGCGGTCCTAGACGACGCGGGAGGCGCGGGCGCGCTCGCTCATCCCGGTGGGCTCGTGCCCGCGGCGACGAGCGGAGACTGGGCGCGCGCGGCCATGACGCTCGTCACGATGATCCAGATCCCGGTCAACAACAGCGCGAAGAAGTCTGCGAACGGGATGAACAGTGCGACTCCCAGGATGGCGGCGACCCAGCCGAGGCGGCGGTAGCCGGCCGTCACCGAAGCGGTGAGGAGCATTCCTCCAGCCCCGAGCATCATCAGTCCGAGCGCGCTGACGAACACGATCCACGTATTCCCGTCGAGCGTGTTGAGGGCCTCCAGCGCGGTGTCCGAGATCTTCTGATCGACACCGTCGAGCAGCGCGAAGTGGAGCGACGCGGTGATGATCCACGCAAACGCCGTGGCGACGCTCCCACCGAGGAAGAGCAGCTGCCAGACGGAGCGGCGGCCGGTGCCGGCGACGGCATTCGCCAAGGAGGTCGTGAAGAGAAGAAGGAAGGGGGTCGCGGCGATGAGGACGAACACACCGATGAACTCGCGCGCCTTGTCGTCCTCGTAGAACGATCGGATCTTGGAGCCGGAGTCTCCGCTCGACGGGGTACTCCCGCCGAGGCCGACGACCGCGACAGCGGTGATCACGACGAAGGCAACCCCGCTCAACGCAAGCCACTTGTCCATGCTGCCTCGGTTCGAAGGCGTGGGCATGTCTGTCCTCCTGGAAGGTGGTGGGCCGCGTGCGAACGTACCGCGCCGAGGGCCCTGGGTCAATGGCCCTGCTCCAGTGCCCGTGCGCACAACGTCCGCTGATCATCGGCCTCGCCCGCGGCGCGACGGCCGGCCTCCGAGCCGGCGCTTACCAGTCGCCGACGCTGCCGTCGGCGTAGAACACCTGTTGCGGCAACTCCCGCTCGAACGGATGCTTCGCGACCACGTCGAGGTCGATCTCGACTCCGAGGCCCGGTTTGTCGGAGGCCCGGGCGAGCATCCCGGCCGGGTCGACCGGGTGCGACTCCGAGGCGACCTCGTCCCGCCAGGGCACGTCCGACGTGACCGCCTCGCAGATGATGTAGGACGGCGTTGCGAGACCGAGTTCGATCGAGGCCGCTGTCGAAACCGGGCCTTGCGGGTTGTGCGGTGCGAGCGCCACCCGGTGGATCTCGGCGAGCGCGGCGATGCGGCGTACCTCGGTGAGGCCGCCGCAGTGCGTGATGTCGGGCTGGATCACGCTGCAGGCGCCCTTCGTCAAGAGCTCGTTGAACGGTGCCGCTCCGACGAGCCTCTCGCCGGTCGCGATCGGCGTGCGCACCGACCGCTGGATCGCGGCGATGTCGTCGGGGCGCTCCGGCCAGCACGGTTCCTCGAACCAGTAGAGGTCGAACTGCTCGAGGGCGGCCGCGAACAGATGCCCCATGCGCGGGCTCGGGCGTGCGTGGCAGTCGACCATGATGTCGATGCCGTCTCCGACCGCCTCGCGCATCGCCGCGACGCAGCGCTCGGCGTGTCGGACGGGCGCGAGACCTTCGAGCGGCATCGTCGGCGGCACCGCCATCGACTTGAAGGCCGTGAAACCCTGTTCGACCATCCCCGCTGCGAGCTCGCCGAAGCGCTGCGGCTCGTCGCTCTCGTAGAAGTCCTCCATCCTGCCCCCGCCGAGATGGCCGTAGAGCCGGACGTGGTCGCGCACCGGGCCACCCCACAGCTTGTGGCACGGCACGCCGTGCACCTTCCCGAGGATGTCCCAGAGGGCGATGTCGATGCCGCTCATCGCCGTGCCGCGGACGATTCCGCTGCCGTGCCAGAAGTGCTGGCGGAACATCATCTGCCAGAGGTGCTCGATCCGCGTCGGATCCTCGCCGACGATCAGGTCGGCAAGGTCCTCGACCGCCCCGACGATCGCGCGGGTATGCCACTCGAGGGTCGCCTCGCCCCAGCCGTGGAGGCCCGGCTCGTCGGTGAGGACGCGCACGAACACCCAGTTGCGCATGCGTGCGTTGCAGACGTGCGCCTCGACGGCGGTGATCTTCACGATGCCTCCTCGACCGAGCGGATGAGCGCGCCGCTCGCGTCGATGAAGCGGTCGACCTCGCCCCGGTCGATGTTCGACGTCGTGATCCCGTACGCCCAGCGGTACGCATCCTGGTCGAGGATCTCGTCCAGCGGTACGTCGGCGACGAGATCGAGATCCTCGCTCGCCGGGAGGTAGCCGACGTAGTCGTTGCAGTAGCCGAGCGTGAACGTCGTCGCGAACGGGCTGAGGTCGCGGATGCGCGCTCCGCACTCGTTGAAGAGCTCGAACGGATTCGCGGCGAGCACCGCATCGCCGATCGCGAGCGCCTGGATCTCGGCGCGGACAGGCTCGTCGGCGCGCCGGATCATGTCGCCGGTACATCGCGCACGAGGATCGCTGGTAATGCGACGGGAAGTCCTGCGCCGAGGTTGCCGTGTGCAGGCTCTCCGGCCACACCTCGGGGAAATCGGTCTTCGGAAGGGCGTCGATCGCGGCGATCCGCTGGTCGAGCTCGTTCAGTTCGTACGGGATTCGGCGTCGCCGGAGCTCCAACACCTCGGACGCCGCGTCGAGTCGCACATCCGCGGACGTCGTGATCTCCGGCAGTACCGCGAGAACCGCGGCGGCGACCGCCTCGCCGAGCTCGTCTCGAACCTCGTAGGAGTGGCGTCGTGCGTCGCGGTTCCCGAACCAGAAGTCCCACGCCGCCACATCGCCGCCGCAGCCCTGCAGGAAGAGGCACTCCACACCCGGGACCGCACGCTCGACCGCCACGCGCAGTGGGCCGGGGAACTCCGCGTTCCATTCGAGGATGTTCCCTCCCTGGAGCGTCGGATGGCAGGCGAAACCGGCAACGACGGCGATCGGCACGCCGTCCTCGCCGTCGACACGCAGCACGGGCACGCTGTCGTCGACCGGTCGCTCTCGTCGGACACGGTTGACGCTCACGCCCGGAGCGCGGCCGACGCCCGACCCGACGCGCGCGGGCCGGCGCTGACGCCAGGCCGAGTACACGGCCCCGGCGAGCTGGTCGGGCAGCACGTCGGCGTAGCGATCGAACGCGGGTACGTCCGTGAGCCCGCCGATCGTCGAGCCGCGGGCGATGCTCGGAGCGCTGTGATTGTGAGCAGCGTTCACGAGCACGGCCTCTGGGGGGATCCCCGTCAGCTCGTTCACGAGCCGTCGCGTCTCGCGCGGTCAGCTCGGCGCCGGCGAAGACGAGGTCGACCGCGACGATCGCGACGGCGCGGCGGCCGTCGTCGAGCACGAGCGCTTGGGCGATCATCGGATCGTGGACGCCGTCGGCGAGGCCCGGTGCGCAGTGACCAGCAGCCGGGAGGGAGGCCGCACGGTGGAGTGATGTCGACCCGGGCGACGCCGGCTGTCAGGGTGGCCATGTGCCGTCTCCTCTCGCTCGTCGGTGGTCTCACAGGTGCGCCGTCAGGTCGGCGTAGGTCTCCGGTCGACGCTTCTTCAGCGCGAACCAGGGGTTCTCTTTCGCGCGCGCGATGAGCTCGGGATCGAGCTCGACTGCGATCCAGTCGTCTCCGCTCCCGATCTCGGAGCGCGCGATCATCGTTCCGTCGGGTGCGATCACATACGCCCCGCCGACATGAGTGCTGTGCCCGTCGAACCCGACCTGATCCGAGAAGACGGCGAAGACGCCGTTGTCCCGGGCCATGAAGTCGTGCATCCGTGGTGGCCAGGGTCTGTCCTCGAGCAGTTCCTGCTGGGCACGAACGATGTCGGCATCGTCCAACCGCCGCTCGCGACCGTCGAACGTGAGCTCGCCGCCTCCGGCGGGCATCGTCCGGTTCGCGTGCGGGAGGAGGACGACCTCGGCGCCTTTCAGCGCGAGGATGCGCCAGCTCTCGAAGAAGTCGCTGTCGTGGCAGATTGCGGTGCCGACGGTGCAGAAACCGAGATCGTGGACGTTCCACTCGTATGCCTGACGGAAGCGGAAGAACTCGTCATAGGAGGCGTGAACCTTGCGCTGCAGGCCGATCAGGCCGTCCGGGCCGACGAGGGCCGACGTGTTGTAGTGCGCGCCGCGAAAGACCTCGCAGAAGCCGTACGAGACCACGATCCCGCATTCGCGCGCGCGTCGCCGGATCGCCTCGAAGCTCGGGCCGTCGTGCGGCTCGGCGAACCGGGTCGCCTCGACGCTCCCGTTGAGTCCAGTCAATCCTCGCTTCGGGAAAGACGACGAGATCGCAGCCTGCGTCGGCCGTCTCCGTGATCAGCCGCAGGTGCGCGTCGAGGTTCTGCTCGACGTCGGCCACCTTCACGTCGACCTGCGTCGTTGCGACCTTGCACCGGCGCACGATCAGTTCAGCTCCGAGAGGTCGGCCTCGCGCGCGACGACGACGACGTTGTCCCCCTGATCGGTGGTGGCAACCGCTCGGACGACGCACACGATCCCGTCCGTCCTGCTGAGGATCGCCTCCGGCTCGCGATCGGGCCGCTCGAGGAAGTGGATGCGGCCGACGGGCTCGTCGACGGACACCCGCTGTCCGAGGTCGACGAGCGTCTCGAAGAGGCCCGACTCCGGAGCGAGGAGGTAGTTGTCGAGGTCCGTCGCCATCAACAGCACCTGCTCCGGCAGTCCGAGCGATGCCCGTGTCACCGCCTCTCCTTCGATCACGCCGAAGCGGCGGAGGACGTTGCGCAGCCCGTCCGCCGCGAGCCGGTGGATCTCCGCCGTGACGTGTCCGCCGCCGCCGAGCTCGGTGCTGACGACGATCTTCCCCTGGCGCTCGGCCTCGCCGACGAGAAGGCCGGTGCCGGCGATGTCGATGTAGACGCAGCACCAGTCGGTGTTCCAGTGCAGCATTCCGTCGACCATCCGTCGGCGCTGCTCGGCGTCGTCGACCCAGTGCATCTCCGACCAGGGAAGGCAGAGGCCGGTCCGGCCACCGCTGTGGATGTCGACGACGATGTCGGCCCGCGGGAACAGGGCCGTCGAGAGGAAGTGGGCGAGCTGCTCGTCCGCCCGGCCGGTCGGGCGAGCCGGGAAACGAACGGTTCATGTTCGCGCCGGACGGCCAGAGTCGCGTGTAGGCGGCCGAGGCGTCGATCGAGACGCACGGGATCACGATCACACGCCCGTTGAACGTGCTCGGGCAGGAGCTCCCGGGCGAGGTTCAGCGCCGCCACCTGCCCTTCCGGCTCGTCGCCGTGGACGCCGCCGAGCACGAGCGCGGTCGGCCCCTCGCCACGCGCCACGGAGACGATCGGCACGTACTGGTTCGACCAGCCGCCGGTGTTGGACGACCGCGGGACCTGGAGCCTGCCGAACTGCTTGCCGGGCGCCTCGAGGTCGATCGTGCAGAGGATCGGAGAGTCGCTCATCGGCGCGAACAGGGATCCTAGAGGATTGTTGACAATTTCGCTATAGTCGACAATCTGGCAGCGGTCGTGCCGGCCCGCGACTGCGCAGCTCAGGAGAATCCCCGTGAAGATCACCGATGTCGAGGCAATCGTCCTACGACAGGCGGAGGTCGACGAGGGAATCGCGGACGGGAGCCAGGACGACCTCGTCATCCGGATCCACACCGACGAGGGCATCACCGGCATCGGCGAGGTCGACTCGTCGCCCGAGCTCGTGCAGGCACTCGTCCAGGCTCCGAGCTCGCACGCCGTCGCGGTCAGCCTTCGTGACGTCCTGATCGGAGAGGATCCGCTCGACGTCGAGCGACTCTGGCAGAAGATGTACCGCGGCCTCATCTACTTCGGCCGGCGCGGGATCGCGATCCATGCCATCAGCGGCCTCGACATCGCTCTCTGGGACATCAAGGGGAAGGCGCTCGGCAAGCCGGTCTTCGAGCTGCTCGGGACGCCTCACCGCGACCGGGTCCGCGCCTACGCCTCCATGCTGATGCCCGACACGCCCGCGGAGGTGAGGGAGGCGGTCGCCGAGCTGTGCGACCAGAACTTCACCGCCGTCAAGCTCGGCTGGGGGCCGCTCGGAAAGGATCCTGCACTCGACGTAGCGCTCGCCGCGGCAGCGAAGGAAGCCGGAGGTGACGGTGTCGAGATCATGATCGACTCCGGCCTCGGCTACGTCGCCGACGCGAAGAAGGCGATCGAGGTTGCACGCGAGTACGAGCGACTCGGGATCTACTGGCTCGAGGAGCCGTTCGAGCCGGACGAGTACGAGGCCTATGCAGAACTCGCGGACACGGTGGACATCCGCGTCACTGCAGGAGAGCAGGACGCCACCTGGTGGGGATTCCGTGAGCTCCTCGACCGCGCGCACGTCGATCTCGTCCAGCCGGACGTGACGCGTTGCGGCGGCATCACCGAGACGCTTCGCATCGCGGAGCTCGCCTACTCGCGCGGGGTCGCCACCGTTCCCCACGCGTGGAAGAGCGGCATCATCAAGGCAGCTTCGCTGCACTGCAACGCCGTCATGCCCGACGGGATCTGGCAGGAATACTGCGTTGCCGACACGCCGATCGCGAAGACGCTGACCGTGCAGCGTCTCCCCATCGACGCGGACGGCTTCGTGGCCGTCCCGACCACGCCGGGACTCGGCGTCGACATCGACGAGGATGTGCTCGAGAGCCTCAGAGTCGGCTGAGAGTCACGAACGAACGAGAGCGAGGAGTCGAGAATGAGTACGACCGAGGTTACTGGAGCCGACCTCGCGGCACGCGCGGCGGCAGTGATTCCCGGAGGCGTGAACAGCGGCCAGCGTCAGGTCCCGGGACTCGAGGACATGGTCGTCACCGCCACGTCGGGTTCGACGTTCACGGACGCGACCGGCCGTGTGTTCACGGACTACCACTCCGCGTTCGGGCCGCCGCTGCTCGGGCACAACGACCCCGACGTCGACGCGGCTGTCGCCGCCGCCGGGAAGTCGGTGGACCTGATGGGAGTCGGCGTGACGCGGGTCGAGGTCGAGCTGGCGGAACGTCTCGTCGCCAACGTCCCCTCGCTCGAGAAGGTTCTCCTCACCTGCACCGGCAGCGAGGCGACCTTCCATGCACTCCGGGTCTCGCGCACCGCGACCGGCCGTCGCCACGTGATCAAGTTCCAGGGCTGCTACCACGGGTGGCACGACTCGGTCGCGATGAACGTGATCTCGCCCGCCGAGCGCGTCGGCGGGAAGGATCCGCTGTCGGGCGGGATGCTGCCCGAGGCGATCGAATCGACGATCGTCTGCAGATTCAACGACGCCGACGATGTCGCACGAGCGCTCGCCGAGTACGAGGTCGCGGCGATCATCCTCGAGATGATCCCTCACAACATCGGCGCTGTTCTCCCGCAGCCGGGCTTCCTCGAGGCGTTGCGGGAGCTCGCGACGAAGCACGGCACCGTCCTCATCTTCGACGAGGTGATCACGGGCTTTCGCCACGGCCTCGGCGGCT
The DNA here is from genome assembly GCA_963721955.1 of uncultured Thermoleophilia bacterium. Lineage (GTDB taxonomy): Bacteria > Actinomycetota > Thermoleophilia > Gaiellales > Gaiellaceae > Gaiella. Next base: position 1,127,999 of record CAVRKG010000005.1, read on the forward strand.
ATCAGGCGGTCACGGGAGTGACGCCGGATCTGACGACGCTCGGTAAGGCGATGGCGAACGGCTGGCCCGTATCCGCCCTCGGGGGCAAGGCGGAGCTGATGGATCTGTTTTCGTCCAGCCCCGGCCAGCCGGCGTTCTTCGCCGGGACGTTCAACGGGCATCCCGCGACGAGCGCCGCTGCGCTCGCCACGATCGAGAAGCTCGAGCGGGAACCGGTGCACGAGCACGTCTTCCGCCTGGGCGAGCGGGCACGGACGGGGTTGCAGGCGCTCTACGACCGGCTGGGCGTCCCGGCCGTCGTCTCCGGATTCGGGTCGATCTTCGTCAGCTACTTCCTCGACGGCCCGGTCGTGAGCTACGACGATCTCCTCCGCAACGACGTCGATCTCTTCATCGGCTACCGGCGGGAGCTGATGAAGGACGGGATCTTCGAGCTGCCTCTGAACCTGAAGCGCAGCCACTTCTCCTACGCACACACCGACGAGGACGTCGACCGGCTGCTGGCGGGGACGGAGGCGGCCGTGACTCGGTACCTCGAGACACGCGGGTGAGCGCCCCCGCCGTTTCCTGCTCGATCGACCTCGCCGGTCCCGGCAAGCAGATCGGGCACCTGGCGTTCCCGAAGATCACGAACACGGCCGGCTGGGCGAGCACGTTCGTCCACATCGCCTCGATCGCGAACGGCGACGGCCCGACGGTGCTCGTGCTCGCCGGCAACCACGGCGACGAGTACGAGGGGCAGGTCGCCGCTCTCCGCCTCCTGCAGGAGCTGGAGCCGGAGCAGGTCTCCGGGCGAGTGATCGTGATCCCCGTCCTCTCGCCCGCCGCGTCGAAGGCGAACACGCGCAACTGGCCGTCCGGCGCGAACTTCAACCGCTCCTTCCCCGGGCGCCCCGACGGGCCGCCCAACGAGCAGCTGGCCGACTTTCTCACGCGCGTCCTGTTCCCACTCGCAGATGTCGTGATCGACATGCACTCGGGCGGGCGCAGCGCGTGGTTCCTGCCGTGCTCGCACATGCACGTCGTCGACGATCCGGCGCAGCGCAAGTCGATGCTGGAAGGAATGGAGGCGTGGTGCAGCGACTGGCACTTCCTCTACATCGACGTCAACGGTACGGGCCTGCTGCCGGTCGAGGCCGAGAACCAGGGCAAGCTCGTGATCACGACAGAGCTCGGCGGCGGCGGCCGCGTCCCCGCGCCCGTGCACCGGCTTGCGTGGAGCGGCCTCAACAACGTATTGCGGCACGTGGGTGTGCTCGAGGGCGAGGTGCAGACGCGCGCGTCGCTCGGCCTCCCACCCGCGATCATCCTCGACGGGCGGAACCCCGCCACGATCGTCGTCTCGCCCGAGGACGGGCTGTTCGAGGCGATCCTCGAGCCCGGCGACCCGGTGGTGGCCGGCGAGCCGGTCGGACGCCTGTGGTTCATCGACCGGCCAGACCGTCCAGCCGAGCTCCTGCTCGCACCCATGGACGGCTACGTCGTCGTCACGAAGGCCATCCCGGTGACCGAGCAAGGCGACTGTGTCTTCGTCATCGGCGAGCCGATCGACCGTGCAGCGCTGCTCTAGGCCGACACTCTAAGTGGGACCGGTCGCGGCGCTTTCCGTGCTGGGCGGCCGTACGTTCGGCAGCCTGCGACGCCACCGCAACTTCCGTCTCTATTTCGCCGGTAACGGGATCTCGTTCATCGGGACCTGGATGCAGCAGATCGCCGCGTACTGGCTGATCCTGCGGTTGACCAACTCCCCTGTCGCGGTCGGGGCGCTCGCCCTCGTCCAGACGCTGCCGATCACCGCGCTCGCGCTCGTCGGCGGCTCGATCGCCGATCGTGTCGACCTCCGGCGGATGGTCATCACCTGCGAGGTGGTGCTCACGCTCGTGGCGACGTCCCTGGCGGTGCTCGCGCTGACGAACCAGATCGCCGCCTGGCACCTGTACGTCTTCGGGTTCGTGCAGGGGGTCGCGGTCGCGCTCGCGACGCCGGCGCGGAACACGCTCGTCTTCCAGATCGTCGGGCGCGAAGACCTTCCGAACGCGATCGCGCTCAGCTCCGGGCTCGGCACGAGCGCACGCATCATCGGCCCCGCGGTCGGGGGCCTCGTGGTCGCGGCCGGTGGCGCAGGCACCGCGTTCGCCCTCAACGCCGTCAGCTACCTGATCGTGATCCGCGCCATGCTCGCGATGAAGCTCCCGGTACGACTCGCCGACCCCTCGCCCGGTGCCCACCTGCTCGTCGGCGTCAAGGAGGCGCTGGCGTTCGCGTGGAGCTCCCGGCGCGTCACGATCACGTTCCTGACCGTGCTCCTCGTCAGCATGTTCTCGTTCAACTTCGACGTCCTCCTTCCCCTCGTGGCGAAACTCACGCTCGAGCAGGGAGCGGGCACCTTCGGCCTGATCGCGTCGGTCTTCGGAGCGGGCGCCCTGTGCGGAGCGCTCATCCTCGCCACCATCGGGCGCGCGCGTCTGCTGCTCGTGCTCATCGGTGCGCTCGGCTTCGGCGGCTTCCAGCTCGTGCTCGCGCCGCAGACGAGTCTCGCCGTCGTCTGCGTGCTCCTGTTCGTGATCGGGATCTTCTACATCCTCTGGGGCTCGAGCGCGCTGACGACGCTGCAGCTCGCGGCGCCCGAGCATCTCCGCGGCAGGGCGGCGAGCCTCTATCTGTTCGCGTTCATGGGCGGGGCGCCGGTGGGCGGCCTCATCGCGGGCACGCTGACCGCGCACGGGGGTACCCGGCTCGCCTTCACCGTCGCCGGGTCGATCGCCGTCCTCGTCGCCACGGCGGGGGTCGCGGCCGTCCTCGCCGGGCGCAGCACGACGAGGAGGGGAACGTCGGAGGGCACGCCAATCGGCAACTGAGCAAGGGAGAGGAGCTGCACGTGAACGTCGAGTATCCATCCACCCGGTGCGCGTTCGGCGTCGCAACGCGAGACGTGACACCGCCTGTCGGGATCTACGCCCGGACCTGGGGCGCGGCGACCCACGACGTGGCGGAGGGAATCCACCGACCGTTCGTCGCCACGGCAGCCGTCTTCGCCCCGATCGAGGGCGACGGGCCGACGCTCGCGCTCGTCGCCGTCGACATCGGCTGGTTCCAGCACCCTGCCGACGAGCGGGCCTTGCGTGCAGCGATCCGGAATCGCGCCGAGCTCGACGACTCGTCGCTCGTGCTCAACATGTCGCACACACACGCCGGCCCGAACGTCAACTCCCAGATCCACGGCAAGCCGGGCGTCGAGCTGATCCGCGCCCTACCTCGAGCTGCTCGCCGAGCGGATCGGTGAGGCGGTCGTCGAGGCGCGGGCCTCGCTGGGCCCGGCGTGGGTGACGTACGGCACGGGCAGGAGTGCGCTGGCCGCCAATCGCGACCTCTGGGATGCCGACGCGGGGCGGTATGCCTGCGGGTACGACCCGGCCGGGCCGGCCGACGACACCCTGCTCGTGGCGCGGGTGACGGATGACGCGGGCACGACGCGGGCGACGCTGTTCAACTACGCCTGTCACCCGACGACGCTCGCGTGGCAGAACCGCCTTCTCTCCCCCGACTTCATCGGCGGCCGCCCGCGAGGTGCTCGAGAACGCCTACGGCGCGCCCGCCCTCTTCCTCCAGGGTGCCTCCGGTGAGCTCGCACCACGCGACGACTTCGTCGGGGAGACGGAGGTCGCCGACCGGAACGGTCGCCAGCTCGGATACGCGGCCGCGGCGGCGATCGAGGGTATGCCACCGCCCGGGACGCGCTTCGTCTACACGGGGATCCAGGCATCCGGCGCGAATCTCGGCACCTGGGCCTACGCGCCGTGCGAGCCGGCTCAGCTGGAGACGAGCGCACGGCTCGAGGCGCGGCTGACGCACGTCGAACTCCGCCGCAAGGAGGCACTCGGCGTCGTCGATAGCCTCTCGAGCGCCGATCCCGACGCGCACCAGGAGAAGGAGAAGGCCCTGCGGCGCCATTTCCTCGACCTCGAGCTCGGCGACAGCCCCGTCCACCGAATGCCGGTCTGGCTGTGGCGGCTGGGGGACGCGCTGCTCGTCGCGGTCCCGAACGAGTGCTACTCGGTGTTCCAGACCGAGCTGCGGCAGCGGTTCGCCGGGACGCCGTTGCTCGTCCTCAACATGACGAACGGGACGCTCGGGTACATCCCGCCGGCGAAGACGTACGGGACGGGGCGCTACCAGGAGCAACAGTCGCCGTACGCGCCCGGCTGCCTGGAGCACGTGATCGAGGCCGTCGGCGCCGAGCTCGCGACCATGTGAGCCGCGTCAGTAGTCGCCGACGCTGCCGTCCGGCCAGTAGCGCTGTGGCAGGCGCCCGTCGCGCGACGGGCGCCTGCGCGCCTCCTCCTCGTCGAGCTCGAGCCCCAGGCCGGGGCCCGACGGCGCTGTCACGTAGCCGCCTTCGGCCCGGGGCGCATTCGGGAACAGCTCGTAGAGCGGCTCGAGCTCCATCCACTCCTGGATCCCGAAGTTCGGTATCGCCATGTCGACATGGAGGCAGGCGGTGCCGTTGATCGGTGAACTCGCGTGATGGAGGGCCGAGCGTTGCCCATGCATCTCGGCGGCGGCGAGGATCTTCTTCGCCTCCGTGATCCCGCCCGCATGCACCATGTCGATCCGGAGGTAGTCGAGCAGCTCCTGCTCGATCAGCGGTTGGAACTCCCACTTGTGGGCGAATTGCTCGCCGGTTGCGAGCGGCAGGTTGACCTTGTCGCGCACGAGCTTCAGTGAGTTCGGGTTGAGCGGGCGGATCGGGTCCTCGTAGAAATAGAGCCGGTACGGCTCGAGCGCGTGCCCGAGGTACGCCGCCTCGGCGGGGCCGAACATCGTGTGCGCGTCGAGCAGGAGATCGACCTCGTCACCGAGCGCGAGTCGCAACGCCTCGGTGCCCTTGATCGTGGCGGCGATCGCCGCCTGCGGATCCCACCGGCGGAGCGAGCCCTCGTCGAGCGCGGCGAGCGGGTGGTAGCGGAGGGCCGTGTAGCCCTGCTCCCGCCAGCGGAGGCCGTCCTCCACGAGCTCCTCCGCCGAGTCCCCGACGAGGTGGCGGTACACGCGGACGCGCTCTCGCGTTGGACCACCGAGGAGGTCGTACACCGGCACGCCCAGGCGCTTGCCCTTCAGATCCCACAGCGCGATGTCGATGCCCGCGACCGCGCTCATGATCACCTGCCCCGTCGACCAGAACGTGCCGCGCACCATCTCGCTCCACCAGTGCTCGATCCTGGTGGGATCCTGCCCCACGAGGAGCTCGGCGAAGTGATCGAGGATGCCGATCACGCCTCGCCCCCGACCCGCCAGGCTCGCCTCGCCGATCCCTGTCAGGCCCTCGTCGGTGCGAATCAGGACGACGATCACGGCGTAGTCGTAACCCGCGCCCACGCTCACAGGTAGCGTCTCGATCCGCGTGATCTTCATCTGCCCCGCAACCCCGCTCCCGTCTTGATCGTCGATATTCATACACACGTCGGCGAGGCGCCGGAGCACATCAGCGACCGGTTCGTGGCCGAGGCGCGCGAGCTCTGGCCCGAGGTCCAGCTCGGCGGGACGCTCGACGAGCACTACGCCGGAGCGCTCGAGGGAGTCGATCGTGCTGTCGTGCTCGCCTTCAACGCTCCGGCTGCGGGCTTCGTCGTCCCGAACGACTACGTCGCTGCCTACGTCGCCCGCGACCCCGAGCGCCTGATCGGCTTCGGTGCCGTCGATCCGGCGTCGCCGGACGCCGTCGACGAGCTCGAGCGGATGAAGCACGACCTCGGACTCGTCGGCTGCAAGCTCTGCCCGATCTACCAGAACGTCGACCCGCTCGGCCCCGAGTTCCTCCGACTCTGCGAGGCGCTCGAGCGGCTGGAGCTGCCGATGCTGATCCATCAGGGCACCACGTTCTCGCGCGCCGGCTCGCTGCTGCAGGCACGACCGATCCTGCTCGACGAGATCGCGCTGCGCTTCCCGGAGCTCCGGATCGTGATCGCCCACATGGGCCACCCGTGGTTCGAGGAGGCGATCGCCGTCGTTCGCCGCCACCGTCACGTCTACGCGGACGTCTCCGCTCTCGTCAGCCGGCGCTGGCTGCTCTACCAGGCGCTCGTCAGCGCGATCGAGTACCGCGTCGACCACAAGCTGCTGTTCGGCACCGACTTCCCCTTCTTCACGGCCCGGCAGACGATCGACGGCCTCCGCTCGGTGACCGGCGACGCCTTCGGCGCCGGGCTACCGGCGATCGACCCCGACGTCGTGGAAGGGATCATCGAACGCCCCTCGCTCGATCTGCTCGGAATCGCCTGAGCCCGACGCGGGCTCACTCGTCGGAGTCGAGCAGCAACTCGTAGTCCTCGAACTCGGGCAGCTCGGGCGGAGGGACGGCGTGGCGCTCCACGGTGGCGGCGACGATCTCGGCGGCACGTTCGATGTCCGCGTCACCCACGAGCCGGTGGGTGACGAGCCTGATCCTGCTCGTGTCACGCTCGAGGACCCGCAGGCCGGCCTGTCTCGAGCAGCGCAACCAGGTCGGTGGGGGCGAGCCCGGTGGCCGAGACGTCCACGAGGACGATGTTCGTCTCGACCCGCTCCGGTCTCAGCTCGAGGCCGGGGATCGCCCCCAGCAGAGCCGCCAGTCGCGGGCGCGGCGGTGGTCGTCCGCGACCCGATCGACCATCGTGTCGAGTGCGACGAGGCCGGCGGCGGCGGCGATACCGGCGCGATGAACCGACGCGCCCCCGAGTCGCTGGAGCATCAGGCGCACCCGCTCGACGACGGCCTCGCTGCCCGCGAGCACGCACCCGATCGGCGCCGAGAGGCCCTTGTTGAGCGAGAGCGTGACGGAGTTCGCAGGAGCGGCGAGGTCGGCGAGCGGCACCTCCAGGGCGACGGCCGCGTTGACGAGCCTGGCTCCGTCGATGTGGACCCTGCAGTGGTGCCGCTTGGCCGCCGCGGCGAGCGCCTCGGTCAGCTCGACGGAGAGTGTGGTGCCGCCGGCGCGCGTATGCGTGTTCTCGAGCACGAGCAGCGCCGCCTGCCGTGCCGCCACGAGGGTCTCGACGTCGCCCGGCGTCATGCGGCCGTCCTTCGCCCAGATCGGTTCGGGCTCGAGGCGTGCGATCTCGGTGATCCCCATCGCCTCCGACGTGAGGATGTGCGAGGCCGCCTCGAGCACGACGTGGTCTCCCGGGTTGCAGTAGGTGAGCAGCGCGGCGAGGTTCGCCATCCCGCACGTCGGCGCCAAGATCGCGGCGGGCTTCCCGAGGAGGGTGGCGGCACGCTCGCACAGCTCGTTGACCGTGGCGTCCTCGCCGATCGTGGCCCAGCCGAGCTCGGCCCTTCGCATCGCCTCCCACATCTCGTCGGTCGGCACCGAGAGGAGGTCGGAACGAAGGTCGATCATCGCCGCAGCAGGTGCCGTCCGGGTCGGGCGCCGGTGTGGTCGCCGTCGTCGACGACGACCGTGCCGTTGACGAGCACGTGCTCGACGCCGCGTGCATACGCGTGCGGGTGGTCGATCGTCGAGACGTCGTCGAGGTTGTCGTAGTCGAGGACGACGACATCCGCCGCATACCCCGCACGCAGGAGACCGCGATCCCAGAAGCCGAAGTGCGCGGCAGGCATGCTCGTCATCTTCCGAATCGCCTCCTCGAGGCGAAGCGTTCCGTTCTCGCGCACGTGGTGGGTCAGGTAGTGGACGTGCCCGGCGTATCCGAGTGGGTGGCGGAGAACGTCGGCGAGCGGGCCGTCGAGGGTGACGGTGAAGGTGTCGACACCGAGGCAGAAGAGCGGGTGCGAGATCATCTCCGCCATGTGCTCGTCCGTGAAGAGCCTCCCGACGACGAGGATGCTCTCGTACGCGGTGCCGGCATCGGCGAGCACGTCGAAGAAGCAGTCCCAGGGATCCGCCTTGCGAAGGTCGGCGATCTGCGCGAACGTGAGCCCGTCCCAGTCGGGGTGCTGTTCGCTCGCCTGCAGACGCACGCGATCCCATTCGCCCTTGTGGATGAAGCGCCAGTAGCGGTCGCACTCTGTGCGCAGTCGTGCTCTCGTGTCCGGGTCGCGCAGCTTCGCGACGGCGGCCTCTGCCCCGTCCGCGGCGACCCACGGCGGCAGGATCCCCGAGAGCTGACCGAGCCCGTCGAGGAACGGCGTCGTGTCGGCGAGGACGTCCATCCCTTCCTCCCGAGCGGCCGCCATCATCTCGACTGCGCGCTCCCAGCCGCGGTCGGGTGCTCCCGTGTTGTGGCGCACGTTGAGGTGGGAGATCTCCGCTCGCACGCCCCCCGCGCGGGCCACTTCCAGGAACTCGCCGATCGCGTCCAGGATCCCCGAGTCTCGGTTGCGGACGTGACTCGTGTAGATCCCGTCGTACTCGCCTGCAATCGCGTTCAGTCGCACGAGCTCGGCCGTGCTCGCCTCGCGGCCCGGGTTGAACTCGAGCCCGGTCGACATCCCGAGCGCGCCTGCTTCCATCGCTTCCCTCATGTACCGATCCATCACCGCTGCCTGTGCCTCGGTCGGATGTGAGCCGGAGACGCCGGCCGCGAGCCTGATCGAGTTGTGCCCGACGAACCACGCGAGGTTCGGTGTGTGTCCGACGTCGGAAAGGAAGTCGAGGTGCTCCCCGAAGGTCGTCCACGGGATCACCGGACCGTCGTACCCGAAGGTGTGGAGTCGCCCGCTCATGTACTCGCGCGAGTGGTCCGAGACCGGCGCGTAGCTCCAGCCGCAGTTGCCGACGACCTCCGTCGTGACACCCTGGCGGATCGTGCTCTCGGCGGTCGGGTTCGCGAGGAGGGAGAAGTCGCTGTGGCTGTGAGGGTCGACGAACCCGGGACAGACGACCTTGCCTGTCGCGTCGATCACGCGCTCGGCGGTCGCTCCGTCGTCGAGCCTTCCCACCTCCGAGATGAGCCCGCCGGCGATCGCGACGTCTCCGAGGAACGGCGGGCTGCCGGTCCCGTCCGTGACCCAGCCGTTCTTGATCAGCACGTCGAGCACGTGCACCTCACTTCTTGTCGGGTGCGCCGCCGACGTGCGGTCCGAGCCGCGGGTCGAGGATGTCTCGGAGCCCATCGCCGAGGAAGTTGAAGCCGAGCACGACGACCATGATCGCGAGTCCGGGGAAGATCGACAGCCAGGGGTCGATGTCGAGGTAGGAGCGGGCGCTGTTCAGCATCCCGCCCCAGGACGCCTCGGGTGGCTGCGTTCCGAGACCGAGGAAGCTCAGGGCGGCCTCGCTGAGGATGGCCGTCGAGAGGTAGACGGTCACGAGGACGATCAGCGGCGCCGCGATGTTCGGCATCACGTGGCGGGCCATGATCCGGAAGTGCGACGCCCCGAGGGCCCGCGAGGATTCCACGAAGGGGTAGCCCATCACCTCGAGGACGGCCCCGCGGACGACGCGTGCGAACGCGGGGGCGATCACGATGCCGATCGCGATCATCGCATTTCGGCGGTTCGGCCCCAGGAGGCCGGCGATCACGATCGCGAGCACCAGCCCCGGGAGCGCGAACATGAGGTCGACGAAGCGCATCAGGACCGCGTCGAGCCAGCCCCCGTAGAAGCCGGAGAGCAGGCCGAGCGCGAGCCCGAGGACGAGCGCGATGCTCACGGCGATGGCACCGACCTGCAGCGACACCTGCGAGCCGTGGATGATGCGTGCGAGGGTGTCGCGCCCGAGCTCGTCCGTTCCCATCGGGTAGGCCCAGCTTGGCGGTTGCAGTCGCGTCGCGACGAGCTCGTCGGGGTCGACCCTCCAGACGTACGGCCCGAAGACCGCCACGAGGACGTTGAAACCGACGATCACCGCGCCTGCGATGCCGATCGGGTTGCGCCACTTCGCGAATCGGCCGGCTTTGCGTGAGGGGACGTAGGCCCACGACCCGGCGCCGACGTCGCTCGGGCCCTCGGGCGCGAGAACGGGCTGCTCGTTGTTCGGGAAGTTGCTCATTCCTGGGAAATCCTCGGGTCGAGAACGCCGTAAAGGAGATCGACGATCAGATTGGCAAAGATGAACGCGAAGGCGAGCATCATCGTCGCACCCTGGACGACGGGGTAGTCCCGGTTGAAGATCGCGTTGATCAGCGTGTTCCCGACCCCGGGGAGGCCGAAGATGATCTCGACGATCGCGGAGCCGCCCATCAGGATTCCGACCTCGAAGCCGACGACGGTGACGACCGGGATCAGCGCGTTCCGCAGTCCGTGCCGGGAGACGACGACCGTCCGACGGACGCCCTTCGCGCGCGCCGTACGCACATAGTCCTGTCCGAGCACCTCGAGCATGGTGGCCCGCACCATCCGCATCACGATCGCCATCGTGAAGACCGAGATCGAGAAGGCGGGCAGGATGAACTGACTCAGGTTCGCGATCGGGTCCTCGTAGATCGGGACGTAGGTCAGCGGTGGCACCCAGCCGAGCACCTTCGACGTGAAGAGGAGCAGGAGTGTGGCTGCCCAGAAGTTCGGGATGGAGACGCCGATCAGGCCACCGACGCGGGCCACGTAGTCGTGCGCGCTGTCGCGCTTGACCGCCGAGAGCACGCCGAGGGGTATTCCCACGACGACCGCGATCAGGAGCCCGAGGATGACGAGCTCGACCGTGATCGGCAGTGCGTTGACGAGGATCTCTGAAACCGGCTGCGTGTTGCGGTAGGAGAAGCCGAAGTCACCCTGGAAGATGCCGCTCACCCACCGCCAGTACTGCTCCGGATAGGAGCCGGTGAGGCCGAGCTGCTCCCGCGCCTGCTGCTTCACCTCGTCCGACGCCTGCTGGTCGCCGCCCAGGAGAACGTCGATGATGTCGCCGGGCAGCAGCCTGACCATGGCGAACACCAGGACCGAGACCCCGAACAGCGTCGGGATCGTGTACAGAGCGCGTTTGAGGACGTAGCCGCCCATGAACTACCTGCGTGCGGAAAAGGGAGGGGCGCCGCTGAAGCGGCACCCCTCCCGGTCGACAGCGGGCCCGTCGATCACGAGCTGAGCCACACCGTGTTTCGGAGACCCGTGTTGAAGTCGTCGAACGCGACGTACATGCCCTGCACCCGCTTGCGGACGACCTGGTACTTCGTCACCTGGACGAGCGGGATCTGCGGGAGGTCGTTGAGCAGCCGGATCTGGGCGTCCTTGTACAGCGGGAGCCGCTTCTTCTCGTCGAGCGTGATCCGGCCGTTTCCGACGTCGCGCCACACCCTGACGTTCTTCCACTCCGGGTACCAGATCCTGTAGATCGCGGCACTCGGATTGAACTCGGCCATGTAGCCGTCGACGTCACCGCGCATGCCTCGCGCCGTGAGATCCCATTCGAAGGCGCCCTTGCCGTTGTTGGCGGCGAAGGTGCCGGGCTCCTGGGCGACGATGTTCACATCGATGTTGATCGCCTTGAGCTGCGACTTGATCACCGAGGCGACCTGCGGGAAGTCGAGCGGCGTCGAGAAGGTCGACAGGTCGACAGAGAACCCCTTCGACTGTCCGGCGGCCGCCATCAGCTTCTTCGCCATCGGCAGGTCGAACTTGAGGTACTTCGTCCTCAGCTCCGACTGCGTCAGCGGCCACGGACCGTACCCGGGCGGGACGTGGCCGGAGTAGGAGCCGTTGCCGCCGTAGACCGTGTTGATGATCGCCTGGCGGTTGATCGCGAAATTCACCGCCTGGCGAACGCGGACATCGTCGTACGGTTTTACCTCGTCCGGCTTCAGGGTCATCTGCAGTTCCCGGAACGCCGCGGTGCCGCCCTTGAGCACGACGAGGTTGGTGTCGTTCACGAGCGCCCTGACGCTGTCCGAGGAGACGGTGGCGCCGTCGATCGCGCCGGCGCGCAGGGCCGCGATTCGCGCCTGCTCGTCGGGGAGCGTCTTCAACGTCATCGCGTCCATGTACGGCTGGCCCTTCTTCCAGAAGCTCCTGTTGGCCACGTACTCGACCCGGTCGTTCGGGCCGAAGAAGTCCATCCTGTACGGGCCTGTGCCGACCGCCTCCCGGCTGACGTTGATCTGCTCGTAGAGACCCGCCGGCACGATCGGCGAGTAGCGTCCCCAGGCAAAGAAGCCGAAGACGCGGGCGTCACGCGCCTTGAGGTTCAGCCGGGCGACGTACTTCGAGACCACGTCGACCCCGAGGAACGACGGCACCTGCCCCACGGTCGAGATGCTGCCGGGGAGCGGCGGGTTGAGCATCTGCTCGACCGAATACTTCACGTCCCCTGCGTCGAGCTCCTTGCCGTTGTGAAACTTCACGCCCTTGCGCAGGTTGAAGGTGATCGACTTCTGGTCGGCGGCGATCTTCCACGATGTTGCGAGCGCCGGCTTGATGTTGAGGTTCTTGTCCCATTCGACGAGCGAGTCGTACGCGGCCTGCTTGCCCCACTGGTTCGACGTCAGAATCGCGCCGAACGGAGCGACATGCACCGGGTCCTGCTCGAGCGCCCACGTGATCTTGCCGCCGTAGCGGATTTTCGGCGTCGCAAACGAGTACTGCTTGGAGGCCTTTGCGGCGCCTGCCATCGACCCGGCCGCAACCGCTCCTCCGGCGACGGCACCTGCCTTGACGAGCGCACCGCGCCGAGTTATCCCACCGCCTGCCTTGTCTCTCTTTTCCTCTTTGGACACAGCTGCGCCCCTCCTTTTGTCGGAGCCGATCAGGGGATCTGACCGACTCTCGGAGCTTCACCTTGAACGTCGTCATAGAAGACGGACTCTCTCACCTCAATGTTTGTTAGTCGGTTGACGGCCTCGCGGTCGACCTCGACGCCGAGCCCTGGCGCGTCGCTGACCTCGATCTGGCCGTTGCCCATCTCGATCGGTTGCGTCAACACGTCGAACTCCTGCAACGGGTAGTGCGTGTCGCTCGCGAACGGGAAGTTCGAGGACGACGCGACGAGATGCGCGTTCGCCATCGTCGCGGCCCCCAGTTCGGCCCAGCTGCCGATCGCGCACCACTTCCCGGCCGCGTCCGCGAGTGCGGCAATCTGCCGGGCGCGCGTCAAGCCGCCCGCCTCGGATGGGTACACGACGAAGACGTCGCACGCGTCGGCCTTGATGAGCTCCAGAGCGGAGCGGAGGTCCGTACATCCTTCGTCGGCCGCGATCGGCACCGCGACGGAGCGTCGCACTTGCGCGAGTCCCGCCACGTCGAAATCGGGTACGGGCTGCTCGACGTACTGGAGGTCGAACTGTTCCAGGCCCCGGATCCACTTGATCGCGGCCGGAACGCCCCAGATCATGTTCGCGTCGATCCGGATCTTGACCCCGGGCCCTACCTCGTCCCTGATTGCTGCGAGGGTGTCGTGATCCTGCGCGAAGTCCCTCCCGACCTTGAGTTTCAGCTCGCTGTAGCCGGCGTCGACGAAGGCGGCCGCCTTGCGGGCGTTCGCCTCGGGCTCGTCGATGAACAGGTAGCCGACCACGGGGACGCTCCGCCGGCAGAAGCCGCCGAGCAGCTCCGCGACGGGAACGCCGAGCGCCTTGCCCTTGAGGTCGAGCAGCGCGATCTCGATTCCGGAGATCGCGTACGCACCGATCCGGCTCCAGTTCCGCGTGAACTCCTCCATCCGGTGCACGAGCCATTCGGTCCGGAGCGGATCCTGGCCGATGAGGAACTGGGACAGTTCGGCGTCGATGATCGTCCGGATGGTGGGGAGCGTCGGGCCCGGCGCCTCGCCGATGCCGACGGTGCCCTCGTCCGTGTGGATTTCGACCAGGAGCCCCGAGGCGGAGAACCTGGTCCCGCCGGGCCATACGAGGGGCTCTCGCATCGGCGTGCGGACGGGAATGGTGTGGACGCTGGTGATCTTCACCGAGAGCGCTACACTAGGCCCGACGTCCAAGATTGTCAACCATTCGTTGATTGTCGACAATTAGTAGGATGGGAAAGCTGATGGCTTCGAGCGTCGATCGCACAGCCCCCGTGACCGAGACCGTCACCGGCCTCGGTAAGGGCGCGCGCCGCGCCGAGCAGGTCGTCGAGATCCTCCGGAGCGCGATCATCACGGGCGACTACGAGCCGGGCGAACGGCTGATCGAGTCCGTGATCTCGGCCCGTCTCGGCACGAGTCGCGGGCCGGTTCGCGAGGCGCTGCGTCAGTTGGAGAACGAGGGGCTCGTGATGTCGTTCCCGTATCGGGGCGCCGTCGTGTTGGGTGTCTCCGACGAGGAGATCCAGGAGGTCCTGATCCCGATCCGGCTCGCACTCGAGCGGCACAGCTTCGCGCGTGCGCTCGACCTCCTCACCGATGCCGATTTCGCCGAGCTCGGAAAACAGGTCTGGGTGATGGAGCAGGCCGCCGCCGCCGATGACCTCCCCCGGCTCGTCGAGGCGGATCTCCGCTTCCACGACATCGTGATCTCGTCGTCGAGGCAGACGCACACGATGCAGATCTGGAGGAGTATCTGGCCGCGGACGCGCGCGTATTTCTATGGCTACGGCCGCAACAAGAACCTCGCGACGATGGTGCAGGAGCACCGCGAGCTCCTGGAGGCACTCCAGTCGCGCGACCCGGCTCTCGTGCTTGCGCAGCTCGAGGCGCACATCGTCGTCCCGAGCCCGAAGCCCGAGCACGTCCCGAGCCTCCCGCAGAAGGCGGCCGGCGGAGGGAAACGCGCATGAGCGACCTGCTTCGCGTTGCGAACCTTCGCACGGGGTTCAATACTCATGGGGGCATGATCCGAGCGGTCGACGGGGTCGACTTCACGATTCCGAAGGGCGGGACGCTCGGCGTCGTCGGCGAGTCCGGGAGCGGCAAGTCGGTCACGGCGCTCTCGATCATGCGACTCATCGATCCGCCCGGGCGGATCGAGTCGAGTTCGACGATCGACTTCGAAGGTCGCGATCTCGCAAAGCTCGACGAGGACGAGTTGACCACGATTCGAGGCAACGAGATCTCGATGATCTTCCAGGAGCCGATGACGTCGCTCAACCCCGTCTTCACGGTCGGAGACCAGATCGCCGAGGCCGTGCGGCTGCACCAGAACGTCGGGAAGGACGAGGCGACCGCGCGGGCGGTGGAGATGATGCGTCTCGTCGGAATTCCCTCGCCGGAGAAGCGCGTCAGGGATTATCCGCATCAGATGTCCGGCGGTATGCGGCAGCGGGTGATGATCGGGATGGCGCTCAGCTGCAATCCCAAACTCCTGATCGCCGACGAGCCGACGACGGCTCTCGACGTGACCGTGCAGGCACAGATTCTGGAGCTGATGAAGGAACTGCGCGAGAGACTCGGCATGGCGATTCTCCTGATCACGCATGACCTCGGAGTGGTTGCCGAGATGGTCGACGAGGTCGCAGTGATGTACGGCGGCAAGATCGTCGAGCGCGGACCGGTCGCGGAGATCTTCTCGAACCCGCAGCACCCGTACACGGAGGCGCTGCTGCTTTCGATCCCCGTCCTCGGGATGAGGTACACGACGCCGCTGAAGGCGATCCGCGGGATGGTTCCGAGCCCGCTCGATTGGCCGTCGGGTTGTCGATTCGCGCCGCGCTGTGACTACGCGTTCGATCGCTGCGCGAAGGAGTTGCCGCCGCTGTTCTCCACCGGTGCCCAGGAATCGGCCTGCTGGCTGTGCGAGAGCGGCCCACGGCAGGCCCCGTCGATCGGCGTTGCCCGATGAGCAACGGCGACTCGGTCGGCGTGGGGGCCGGGGCCGCGGTGGGGGACACCCTCCTCGACCTCCAGGGCCTGAAGAAGTACTTCCCCGTCAGGCAGGGCATCCTGCGTCGCACCTCCGGCTACCTGCAGGCGGTCGACGGCGTCGATCTCGACATCCGGCGTGGCGAGACCGTGGGCCTCGTCGGCGAATCCGGCTGCGGCAAGTCGACCCTTGCGCGCACGATGCTGCGCCTGCTCGAGCCGACCGCCGGTGAGATGACCTTCGAGGGAGTCGATCTCCGCGGGCTCGGTTCCCGGGAGATGAAGCGGATGCGGCAGCACATGCAGATCGTCTTCCAGGACTCCGTCGGGTCGCTCGACCCACGGATGAAGGTCGGGGAATTGATCGCCGAGGGTCTCACCATCCACGGCGTCGCCGGCCGCAAGGAACGCGGTGGCGTCGTCGCCGAGATGCTCGGACGCGTGGGGATGCCGCCGGAGGCGGCCGACCGCTACCCGCACCAGTTCAGCGGTGGCCAGCGGCAACGGATCGGGCTGGCGCGGGCGCTCGTGCTGCAGCCGAAGCTGATCGTCGCCGACGAGCCCGTCTCCGCTCTGGACGTCTCGATCCAGTCCCAGGTGTTGAACCTCCTCGTCGAGCTGAAGCGCGAGTTCGACCTGACTTACGTCTTCGTGGCCCACGATCTCGCAGTGGTCGGTTACATCTCCGACCGCGTTGCCGTGATGTACCTCGGCCGGATCGTCGAGCTGGCGCCCTCCGACGAGCTGTTCCGGCGTCCGTTGCACCCGTACACGATGGCGCTTCTCTCCGCCAACCCCGAGCCGGTGCCCGGCCGCAAGAGCTCGCGCATCGTGCTCACCGGAGAGACGCCCAGCCCGATCGACCCGCCCTCCGGCTGCCGCTTCCGGACCCGCTGCCCGATCGCCCAGGAGATCTGCGCAGAAGTCGATCCCGCATTGGAGAACCACGGGCTCGATCACTCGGTCGCATGTCACTTCGCCGGGAAATCGCTGGTCGGGTCGTCGCCGCCGCCGCCCGCATGACAGGAAGCTCGGCGCGCGGCCACGACGTCAGGCTGTTCCACGACTGCCGCGTCCCGATGCGTGACGGGATCTCGTTGTCCGCAGACGTCTACGTCCCGTTGCGGGCGAACGGGTTGCCGACGATCGTCCAGTGGACGCCGTACGAATCGACCCGAGAGCGATTCGTCTCGTGGGGCGCCTGGTTCGCGCAGCGAGGGTACGCGGCGGTCGTCGTGGACTGCAGGGGCCGCTACGAATCGGAGGGCCGGTTCACGGCCTGGGAGACGGACGGACGGGACGCACACGACACGCTGACGTGGGCCGCGGCGCAGTCGTGGTGCAACGGCCGCATCGGAACGTGGGGCAGGAGCTACGGAGGGCTCGTGCAGTGGCAGCTCGCACACCTCGGCCATCCGAATCTGCAGTGCATCGCCCCGCAGGTCATCCACGACGACTACTTCTGGGACGGTTACTGGACGGGCGGTGCCTTCCAGCTCGCCCTCACGCTCGGTGCGGCGGCACTCTGGACGAGCGCGATCGCTTTGATCACGGGCCCGAGCGCCCGCGACGTCGTGTTGAACGACCGGGTGTTCGCTCACCTACCGCTGATCGATCTCGACGAGGTGACGATCGGGCGCAAGGTCGACTACTGGCGGCTCTGGTGGGAGCACCAGGTGAACGACGAGTACTGGCAGCAGTTCCGCCACCGGCCGGACAAGGTCGACGTGCCCATCTTCCAGCAGGGCGGCTGGTTCGACCCCTACTCGGGCTCGCACCTGCGCTCGTTCGGAGCGATCGGCGACAGGCTGCCGAACCGGGTTCTCATGGGTCCCTGGTCGCACGAGGAGGAGATCGAGAGCTTTGGCGGCGACATCGATCTGTCGCCAGCGCTCACGGTGATTCGCGACCACGAGCTCGACTTCTACGATCGCTTCCTCAAGGACGTCGACAACGGCTGGGACGATCGGCCGCCCGCCGAGCTCTACGTGCTCGGGTCGGGCGAGTGGCGTGCGGAGCGCGAGTGGCCACTCGCGCGCGCCGCCCCGACGTCGTTCCACCTTCGCCAGGGTGGCGCCCTGTCGCTGGAGGAGCCGCGCCCCGACGAGCCCGCCGACCGCTACGACTACGACCCGGCCGACCCGGTGCCGACGATCGGCGGCGTCAACTCCGTCCTCACGATGACGCAGGGGGCAGAAACGCCGATCCGTCCCGGCCCGATCGACCAGCGCGCGCTCGAAGTGCGCGACGACGTGCTCGTCTACACGAGCGAACCGCTCGACGCCGACCTCGAGGTGATAGGTCCCGTCGAGATGGTGCTGTACGCCGCATCCTCGGCGCGCGACACCGACTTCATCGTGCGTCTCTGCGACGTCTATCCCGACGGTCGCTCGATCTTCCTGACCGAGGGGATCATCCGCGCGCGGTACAGAAACAGCGTCGAGGGCGAGTCGGTCGAACCGCTCGAGCCCGGGGAGGTCGCCGAGTATCGGATTCGCTGCTACCCGCTCGCAAACGTGTTCCGGCGAGGGCATTGCGTGCGCGTCGACGTGACGAGCTCGAGCTTTCCCCGCTTCTCGCGCAACCTCAACACCGGTGAGGACGTCGGCACCGGCACCCGGATGCAGGTCGCTCGCCAGTCCGTGCTGCATACGAGCGTCTACCCGTCCCGCATCATGCTCCCCGTGATCCCTCGATGAGCCCGGAGGGGCGGTTTCCCACCTACCACGCGGAGGAGCAGCGTCGCGAGCGGCTGCCCGCCGGCGTCGCGACGGTCCCGCTGTACGGCACGCCCGCCCCGGCGCTGCCGCCTCACGTCGTCGGCGCCGTGGCGTCGGCGCTCGGTCGTCCGATGAAGACGTCACCCGTCAACGGGCTCACCTCGTTGCGCTCGGCTCTGGCCGCGGAGATCGCGCGGACGACCGGGCGCGCGGTCGACCCCGAGTCGGAGGTCCTCGTCACGAACGGTGCCATGCAGGCGCTCGGTGTCTGCTTCCGGGCACTCCTCGAACCCGGGGACGAGGTCGTCGTGCCGGCACCATGCTTTTTCTTCGGCGGGCCGATCCGCGCCGCCGGCGGTGTCCCCGTCTACGTGCGCTCGTCCTTCTCGGAGATGTGGAGGCTCGACGCCGACGCTCTCGAGAGCGCGGTCGGAGCGCGGACGAGGGCGCTTCTGCTTTGCAACCCGGGGAATCCGACCGGAAGCGTGCCGTCGCGCGACGAGGTCGCCGCGATCGTCTCGATGGCCGCGCGGCACGGGCTCCTGGTCGTCACCGACGAGGCCTATGCGTCGTCATTGTGGGAAGGCGTCGATCTCGCCTCCGCGTTCGGTCTCGGCGAGGACGTGATCGTGATCCGCAGCCTCGGCAAGAGCCTCGCGATGCCGCAGCTTCGCATCGGCACGCTCGCCGGCAGTGCGCCCCGCGTCGCGGCGTGTACGCGCACGCTCGAGTGGGACTGTCTTCGAGTCGGCGTCGCCTCGCAGGAGGCAGCCGTCGCCGCGCTCGAGGGACCGCAGGGGTGGCTCGATCAGATTCACGCGTCCATGGCGGCCGACCGGGACGCTGCCGTCGCAGCCGTCGAGTCGACGCCGGGTCTCACCGCGGTGCGACCGCTCGCGGCCCCGTTCCTCTTTCTCGGCTCCTCCGGAGGCGACGGCCTCGCCGCAGGGCTCGAGTCGGTGGGGCTGCCGGTCGTCGCCGGCGACGCGTTCGAGGCGCCCGGCTACGCGCGGCTTCCGTTCGGAGGGGCCGTCGCAGCCGAGGCGGCGCTGCGAAGCGCGCTCGAGCGCTGGGGCGAGCTGCGGGCCTGATGCGAGGGTTCGGCCTGCCCCGCCGGACGCTCGCCCTGATCGGTGCGAACAGCTTGTGCGCGGCGGTGCAGGGCCAGTTCCAGTTCGTCCTCCCGTGGATGCTGCTCAGCCGCGGCTACTCCGCCCAGGTGGCAGCGCTCGCAACGGGCCTCGTCTACGCACCTCTGCTTCTGACCGCGATCCCTGCCGGCGCCGCAGCGGACAGTGCCGATCCGCGCAGGTTGATGCGCATCTCGACCTATGCGACGCTCGTCGCGTGCGCCCTCTATCCCGTCGCAGCGCTCGCCGGGCATGACCAATTCGTCCTCGTCCTCGTCGCCGCCGTGGTCGTCGGTGCGACCCGCAACTTCTCCGAGGGAGCGCTCTTCCGCGGGATCGGCGACACGACGCGCCGGGGCGGTGGCCTCCTCCGCGCTCATGCGGTGCGCACGACCGTCAACCAGGCAGCGGTGTTCGGGAGTCCGTTCGTCGGTCTCCTCCTGTTTCGTTTCGGCGGCGCCATCGCAGTTCTCGTCGGCATCTGCGTGGTGCTCTTGGGTGCCGTCGTGCTGCTCGGTTTCGTGCCAGAGCTCGAGCGCGAATCGGAGCCGCTCAGCGTGATGCGCGCGAACGCGGCGCGCGGGGTGACGTCGCTCCGGCTGAACCGGCGCCTGCGGACGATCGGCTGGGCCAACCTGAGCTGGTGCGTGTTCGCCGGCGCGGCGATCGGGATCATGCCTGCGGTCTTGCGGCAGCATCTCGAGATGGGTGAGGTGACCGCGAGCGCCACCTTCCTCGCCGGCGCCGTCGTCGTCGTGCTGCTCACGATTCCCGTCGTCCGAATGGCCCAATCTCGCGTGGGCCCGGTCCGCACGTTCCTCGTCGCGATCACGGTGCAGGCTGCCGCCCTCGTCCTGTTCGCCGATTCCAGAGCCGCGATCATCGGGCCGCTCGTGTACTGCGTCTTCCTGCTCTCGAACAGCGCCGCCGCCGCCTCGCTCAACGGTGCCCGTGCGGCCGAGGTCGATTACGACCACCAGGGTCTCCTGAACATGGCGTTGCTGACACTCGGGATGATCGGGTTCATCACGGGGATCGGGCTCGCGGCCGGTCTTCTCGGGCTCCTCGGCTACGGGCTCCTTCTCGTCCTGATAGCGGCCGGTATGGCCTCGACCGCGTTCGCCTTCCGGCGCCCGCTCGTCGTCGCGTGACGGCGCTCGACCTCCTCATCCGCGGCGCCGAGGTGTATCCCGGCGACGCGGCGCCGTTTCTCGGCGACGTCGGTGTGGCCGACGGTTCCATCGTCCTTGTGACAGATCGTCACAAGGACGACGCGGGACGATCGGATGCGGCCGAGCTCGTCGACGGTTCCGGGCTGATGTTGTGTCCCGGCTTCATCGACATGCACACGCACTCGGGCCTACGGACGTTCGACGATCCGCTCCTGACGCCGAAGCTCGCGCAGGGTTTCACGACCGAGGTGATCAACCCGGACGGGCTCGCGCCTGCACCGGTCGGCGCCGATCGGTGGCGCGAGCGCCAGGCGTACCTCCGGCCGCTCGAAGGCTCCGGCCCGGAGGCCTGGCCCTGGACGACGGTCGCCGAGTACCTGGACGCGCTCGACGCGACGCGGCCCGCGATCTCCCTCGTCCCGTCGATCGGCCACGGTGCCGTGCGCGATCTCGTCCTCGGCGGTCGACGGGTGGATCCGACGCCGGAGCAGCTTCGGGTGATGCGCCACGAGATCCGCCTCGGCTTCGACGCGGGCGCGCGCACCCTTTCGTTCGGGCTCGTCTACCTCCCCGGAGCGTTTGCGGCGACCGACGAACTCGTCGCGCTCGCCGAGGAGGCCGCCGTCGTCGGGGCGCCCCTCGTCCCGCACGTGCGCAACGAAGGCCACGGCCTGCTCGAGGCGATCTCGGAGATGATCGATGTCGCGCGCCGCTCGGGTGCAGCGCTGCACCTCTCTCATCTGAAGTCCCTCGCCGACGAAGGCCTGGTCGAGCCACTGCTCGCCCTGCTCGACCGGACGGCGACCGAGATCGACCTGACCTTCGACCAGTACCCGTACGGCGCGGGCAGCACGCTCCTCGCGAGCATCCTGCCGGCCTGGGCCCAGGAGGGCGGCGCGCCGGGGACGTTGGCGGTACTCGCTCAACGCGAAGAGCGGCGGCGGATCGCGCGCGATCTCGCCAACGGGCTGCCGGGCTGGGAGAACATCCTCGGGACACTCGGGCCCGAACGCATCGAGATCGCAAACGCAGCGCCGCCGAACGACGGCGTCGTCGGCCTGACGTTGGCCGAGATCGGAGCACGTCGCGGCTGTGATCCGGTGACCGCCGCGCTCGACCTCATGAGCGAGTCGGCGCTCGACGTCACGATGTTGCTGCACTACGCGTCCGACGCCGCGGTATCCGCGATCGCCCGACATCCGCTCCAGCTCGTCGGATCCGACGGCATCTTCGGCGCGCGACCTCACCCGCGCCTCTATGCGACGGCTCCGCGCTTTCTCGGCCGCCTCGCCATCCGCGAAGGGCTCCTGTCGGTGGAGGAGGCGGTGGCGCGTCTCACGTCGCGCGCCGCCGATCGCCTGGACCTCGCGGACCGTGGCCGCATCGTCCCCGGCAAGAGGGCCGATCTCGTCCTGATCGATCCGCGTCTCTACGTCGACACGGCGACGTATGCCGATCCCGCCCGGTCACCCGAGGGCGTCGTGGGCGTCTGGGTGAACGGGGTGGCAGCCTGGCGAGACGGGGCGCCCACGGGCGCCCGGCCCGGCGGGGTCGTTCGGTGACGGGCTGGTCGAGGCGGCAACCATCGTTCCGCTCACGATGTCGTGCGGGCGAAACGGGACGTCGTCTCGCCGGTCACAGCAACGCCTCGAGCACCCTTGCCGACGCGTCCTCGACGAGCGCCGCGGCACCGGGCCGGAACGGCGAGATGTCGATTTCGTAGCCACCGCGCGGCCGCTCGGCGTCCGTCGGCAAATAGTTTCGATACCCGTTCCAGTACCCCGAGACCAGGGTCGTGGCGAATGGAGCTGCGTCGCGAATGGCCATGCCGATCTCGCAGAACAGCTCGACGGGGACGCCGACGAGTGCGACGGGTCCGATCCGGACACCGTGAACGATCAGCGGGTACGCGTCGAGTCCCTGTAGCGCGTCGCCACGCTCCGCGCGCATCCGGGCGAACTTCGTCTGCACCGTCAGCTCGCGCACCTCCGCGTCGAGGGCACCGGCTGCACGCGCGGCGTACGCCTCGTCCTCGCACCGCTCCGCCTCGAGCCGCCACGCCCGGGCATCACCCAGATCGGCGCGCAGGGGAAGCGGGAGAATCTCTCGCGCGACGGCCACCGTGCCGTCCGGCTCGGCGTCCGGCTCGTACTCGAACGATCCGATCCACGCGGATGCCTCTCCCTTCCGAAGGCGCTGCCGATACCCGCGCCAGGACGAGCCGAACGCCGTCGCCGCAGCCTCGTGCCCGATCATGGTGCCGAGGCGGCGGTAGGTGGCGACGTCGGGCACGAACAGCTCGCGCGGCCCGATGTCGCCGCAGGCGCCCTGGACGAAGAGACAGTGCCCACCGAGCGAGGACTCCACGACGCGCTTGACAATGCCCGGGTACTCGGGCGTGACCAGGGTGTTGTCCGGACCGAGGATGATCGGGTGGCAGGCGTAGTGCACGAGCGTGGCGACCGGGCGATCGTCCTCCCCGTCGAGGCGGACGACGGTCAGGGTGTGATCGACGACACCGTCGGGGTTGAAGCCGACCGCCGCCGTGCCGTCGGGCCGCGTCATGCGCCGGTTCACGGCGAGCGGCGAGCTGCCTCTCGCCGTTCCCACCCGCACCGGGCGCAGCGCGGCAACGGCGTCCACGGCGGCGCGCCCGATCGCATCGAAGACCGATTCGACGTAGGGCGCGACGAGGTCGCGGTTACGGCGGATCCAGGCGCCCCCGAGTTCGAGTGTCACGGGAACCGAATGGTTATGGGTCGTCCCTACGGCCACGCGCTCCTCGGGCAGATCGGCCGCTTCGGCAATGACCGATCGCGCCCGCTCGGCCTGACCGTCGTCGAGGATGCAGAGATCGATGTCCGCGATTGCGGCACGCGCGCCGTCGGCATCCTCGACGACGAGAACCGTCGCCCAGAGCTCGAGGTCGTTTCCTTCGGAGATCTCGTGCGCCTGGTTCCCCCAGCCGCCGGCCGGGATTCCGACCGGCGGGGTGATATCGGCCCTGCCGACCCCCGCGCGCATGCGCCTCGAAGAGGGCTCGCGGTTCAACGTGGCGGCGGGCCGCAACTCGGGCGAGCAACGAACTCCGTCGGCAAGACGACGTCCGACGGGGAGGCGTCGTCGCGCATCCGTCCGAGGACGAGCTCTGCGGCAGCTCGTCCCATCGCCAGATTGTCGCGGCGCACCACGGCGACGGCCGGTTGGAAGAGATCGGTGATCGCAACATCGTCACAGCCGACGAAGGAGAGGTCGCGGCCGAGGGCGAGGCGCCGCTCCGAGACGACGCGGAGTGCACCCAGCATCAGCTGGTTGCCGCCGGCGATCACCGCCGTCGGGGGCTCGGGCAGGTCGAGCAGGCGACGCATGGCCGCCGCACCGTGATCGACGGAGAAGGATCCCTCGTCGACCGTGTAGGTCGGGGCCAGACCTCGGGACTCGAACGCCTCCACGAGGCCTTGACGCCGCTCGAAAGCGGGTCGGACCCCTGAGCCGCCGATCAGGGCGATGCGTCGATGCCCGAGGTCGAGGAGATGCAGCGCCGCCGCCGTCATGCCGCTGCGATGATCCGAGAGGACACGGCTGACCTGAATGTCGGGCGGGAGGTTCCGATCGAGCACGACCACGGGGATGTCGATCTCTCTCAACCTGTCGATCGTCTCGGAGTGCGTCTCGTCGAGCACCGAGATCACGAGGCCGTCGACTCGCCGCTGCCGGAGGAGCCGGATGTGCGAGGCCTCCAACGCGGGGCCACCGAGTGAGCTCGTCAGGAGCATCGAATATCCGTTCAGGTGGAGCGACGACTCGAACCCGGTGATGATCTCGGCAAACAGCGGATTCGAGATATCACCGACGACGAAGCCGACGGTGAGCGTCTCCCGGCGTCGCAGACTCTGGGCGAGCATGTCGGGCTGGTAGTCGAGCTCCTCGACCGCCGCGAGCACGCGCGCGCGCATCGCCGGGCTGACGTCGGGATGCCCCGACATCACGCGCGACACGGACGACATGGCAACGCCGGCACGGTCGGCAACCTCGCGCATGCCCGCCCGAGCGCGCCGCGAGGCGTGATCGTCGGTCATCGCCGCACCCCCCTGGAGTGCCGGCGGCAGACAGCCGCGGGCAGGTGGCGGCGTCGCACTACGGTGCGAACACGTCCTCGTACACCGAGTCGGGCCCCGGCACGGGCGCGCGCTCGGCTTCTTCCCGGACGGCGCGCATCGCGGCTCTGATCTCCTCGTCGAGCGCGTCGAGTTGCGCGTCGGTCGCGACGTCCCAGGCACGCAGGGCATTGCGGAACCGCGGAATCGGGTCGACGCTCTGCCAGGCCCGCCGCTGCTCGAGCGGATCGCTGCCACCCGCCGAGAATGCCGAGTGCCGCTCCCAGCGCACCGTCTTGCACTCGATGAACGTCGGGCCACCCTCCGCCCGGGCCCGCGCCACGCCGTCGGTCACGGCTTCGCGGACTGCGAGCACGTCGTTTCCGTCCACGATCGCGGACGGCATCCCGAATCCCTTGGCTCGGTCGGCGATGTCCGGCGTCGCCTGGCTCTTCGAGGTCGGCACCGAGATCGCGACCCCGTTGTTCTCGCAGATGAAGACGAGCGGCACGCTCCAGAGCATGGCCATGTTCATCGTCTCGAAGAACTCGCCCTCGCAGGAAGCGCCGTCGCCGAAGAAGCAGAGCACGACCTGTCCCGTCTGCCGGAACTGGCAGGAGAGTGCCGCGCCACCCGCCATCGGGATGTGGCCGGCGACGATCGCGTTCGTCGAGATGAGCCCCACCGCAGGTTCCGACAGGTGCATCGAGCCACCTTTGCCCTTGCAGACGCCGGTCGCGCGGCCCATCAGCTCGGCCATCACCGCCACCGGGTCGACACCCTTGATCAGCACCTCACCGTGGCCCCGGTAGGTCGCGAACACGAGGTCGTCCGGGCGGAGCGCCGCCAGCGCGCCCGCCTTGATCCCCTCGGCGCCGATGCACGGGTGTGTGGAGCCGGGAATGAGCCCCTTCGCGAAGGCGTCGACGACCTCGTCCTCGAACGCTCGCACCCGCATCATCTCGCGATAGAGGGCAAGCAGCTCGTCGTCGGTGCTGGCGTCGGGGCGGGGGCCGGGAACGGCCTCGTCGACACGGGCGGGGGCGATAGTCATGCGACCCTTTCTGGGAGCAGTTCGATCTCACGCTCGAGCGCGGCGAGGAGGCGGCCACCGGCCTCGCCGTCGGCGGCACGGTGATCGATGGCGACGTTGACCCACAAGCGCGGTCGCACACCGATCAGGCCGTTCTCCACGACGACCTTCTCCGCGACACGGCCGGTGGCGACCATCGCGACCTGCGGACCGGAGACGACCGGGGCGAAGAAGTCGACGGGATAGGCTCCGAGATTCGAGAGGGTGCAGGTACCCCCGACGAGGTCGCGCCCGTCGCTCGTACCGAGCCGCGCAGCCGCGACGAGGCGGCGGCGCTCCTGCGCGACGTCGGCGAGCGCCCGGGAACCGGCATCGCGGATCACCGGCGCGCGAACGCCGTCAGGTGTCGCGACCGCGAGGGAGAGGTGCACCTCCGGCCTTCGCTGCACCGATCCGTCCGGGTCTCTCACGGCGTTCAGCTCGGGGACCTCGGCCAGAGCTCGGGCGAGCGCCACGACGAGCAGGTCGGTGACCGTGACGCCGATCTCGGCTGGAACCGCAGCAGCACGCGCCCGCACGAGGCCGTCGGCGACGAGCTCCCCGCCGATGTGAACGTGCGGGATCTGCTGCCAGCTGGCGGTGATGTTCCTGACAACGGCCTCGCGCACGCGGTCGCTGCCGCCGGGAGCGGCCAACGCGGCTGGAGCGAGCGGCAGGGCGGTATCGATCGCCTCCACGTCCCGCGCGACGATGCGGCCTCCCGGGCCGGAGCCGGGCAGCGCCGTGAGGTCGACTCCCTGTTCGCGGGCAAGGCGCCGCGCAGCAGGCGACGCGATCGGCCCCGCCCGACGCTGCTCCGTCTCCGCTCGTCCGTTCGCGGTCAGCGCCACCACCGGCTGCGGCGCGGGATCGGCCGGCGTGACGACGGTGTGCGCACCAGCGCCGGATGCGGTCGCAGTCATCGCCGCCTGCTCGACCTCTGCCAGCACCCCTTCGACCGCCACGACCGCCCCTTGCGGGGCGACGATCCGGAGCAGGCCGTCGGCCGGAGCCTCGATCTCGATCGTTGCCTTGTCGGTCTCGACCTCGACCACCGACTGGCCGGCAGTGACCGGGTCGCCGTCCGCCACGAGCCAGCGGCTCACGAGGCCCTCCTCCATCGAGATGGAGAGCTGGGGCAGGGTCACCGCCGTCATGCCACGAGGCGCTCGACGGCAGCGATGACGTCGTCCACGCCGGGGTAGACGGCTTCGATGCCGCTCGGAGTGCAGGGGATCGGGACGTCCTTGCAGGCGATGCGCTCGACCGGTGCGTCGAGGTAGTCGAAGGCCTCCTCCATGCACCGCGCGGCGATCTCCGCGCCGAAGCCGAGCGTTCGGTGCGCGTCGTGGGCGACAGCGAGCCGCATCGTCTTGCGCAGGGAGGTGAGGATCGTCTCCATGTCGAGCGGCGCCAGGGTGCGCGGGTCGATCACCTCGACCGAGATCCCGCGCTCGGCGAGCCGATCGGCGGCTGTCAGTGCCTCGTCGACCATCCCCGAGAGTGCGACGACGGTGACGTCCGATCCTTCGCGTGCGATGCGTGCTCGACCGAACGGGATCGCGTCACCTGCGATGTCGACCTCGGCGCGTCGGCCGTAGAGGCGGACGTTCTCGACGAAGAGGACCGGGTTGTTGTCGAGCAACGCCGTGCGCAAGAGCCCGTACGCGTCGGCGGCGTTCGAGGGAACGGCGATCTTGATGCCGGGAACGTGCATGAACCACGACTCGAGGCTCTGCGAGTGCTGCGGGCCCATGCCCATCCTGGCGACGATCGGTGTTCGGATCACGAGTGGAACGCTGAGCTTGCCGCCCGTGAAGTAGTGCAGCTTCGCCGCCTGGTTGAAGATCTGGTCCATCGCGACACCGACGAAGTCGAAGAACTCGATCTCGCAGACGGCCCGAACCCCTGTGATCGCGAGCCCGATGGCGTATCCGACCGTGCCGGACTCGCAGAGAGGGGCATCGCGGACCTTCTCCTCGCCGTAGGCATCGGAGAGTCCGCGCGTGACACCGAACGCACCGCCGTAGGGGCCGATGTCCTGCCCGATCAGCATCATCGGCTCGGGCCGGTCGAGTGCCTCCCGGAGCGCCTGGTTGATCGCCTCGCTCATCGTCAGCGTGGGCGTGCTCATGAGGTCGCGGAACGTCTGTGGGAAATGGTCTAGAACCCTTTCCAGGCTCGATTCCAGGTGAACCTACCACAGTGTCTCCGCGGGGAGTACGATCGCTGGAACCGATGCCAGCAGGGACGCGCGCCGCGCCTGATCCGGCCCGGAGCGTCCGGCGCCGCGCGTCGTCGTCATGCCAACCACCACCCGTGGAGGTCCGATGAGCCCGTCCGTTCCGCTGGAAGTCGTCCCGAGTTCCTACGCCGGGTTGATCGGGGTTGCGCGGCGGGACACCACGCCGCCCGACGGCATCTATGCGCGCATGTGGGGAGCGTCCACGCACGACTTCGCCGAGGGCGTGCACCGGCCGCTCAATACGACCGTGCTGGCGGTGCGGGCGTCGGACGAGGATCCCGTCCGGCTCCTCGTCGGGATCGACCTCGCCTTGCTCGGCGACTTCGGCGGCCTCGCCGACACGGAGCGGATCCTCGCGCCGGCCCGTGAGGCACTCGAGCTCACGGACGGACGACTGCTCGTCAACTGCTCGCACACCCACAGCGCACCGTGGGCGGCGACCAGCCGCAGCCACATGCCCGGTGGTGAGTTGATCGGGCCGTATCTCGACGCGATGGGCGAGGCAATCCGCGAGGCCGGCGTCGAGGCGGCGGCGAACCTCGTCCCCGCGACGCTGACGTGGGCGACCGGGCGGTGCGACCTCGCCCGTAACCGCGACCTGCCGAACCCCGCGGACGACGGCCCCCGGGTGATCTGCGGCCTCAACCCGGTTGCCGCCTCGGACGACACCCTCGTCGTCGGCCGGGTGACCCGCGACAGCGACGACGCCGTGATCGCCACGATCGTCAACTACGCCTGCCACCCGACGACGCTGGCGTGGGACAACAAGCTGATCTCGCCCGATTACATCGGCGCCATGCGCGAGCTCGTCGAGCAGCACACGGGCGGCGCGCTCTGCCTCTTCCTGCACGGAGCCTCGGGCGAGCTCGGCCCGGCGCATCAGTACGTGGGCGATCCCGCGATCGCCGACCAGCACGGGCGGCGGCTCGGCTTCAGCGCGCTGGCCACGCTCGAGGGCATGCTGCCGCCCGCGCACGGCCTGAGCTACGAGGGCGTGGCCGAATCCGGTGCGCCCCTGGCCGTCTGGCTCCCAACGCCGTTCACGCCGTCACGCGCGCTCGCCGGCGGAGCGATCACGGTGCCGCTGCCGCTGAAGCCGATGCCCACCGTGGCCGAGCTCGAGGCCCAGCGCGCCGCAACCGACGACCGCCCTCTGCAGGAACGTCTGTTTCGCAAGATCCAGATCGTGAGCAGCCTCGGCGACGCCGACCACCATGCCTCGTCGGCCTGGGTGTGGCGCCTGGGCGACAGCCTGCTCGTCGCCCATCCCAACGAGGCGTACTCGTGCTTCCAGGAGGACCTCCGGGCCGCGTTCCCCGATCGCACCGTCGTGGTCATGAACACGAGCGGTTCGGCCGAGATCGGCTACCTCTATCCGCCAGAGCTGGACGGCCAGGACATCTACCAGGTGTGGCAGACCCCCTTCGGCAAGGAGGCCCTGCCCGCGCTGACCGATCACTGTGTCGACGAGGCCCGGCGGCTCTTCGCCGAAGGCGCCTGAGGCACGCCGATGGCCACGAGCGACGGGACAAACGCGGAGCGGTGGCTCACGGGTCGGCGTGTCCTCGTCACAGGTGCGGGAGGTGTGCTCGGGCGGGCACTCGTCGCCGAGGCGGATGCACGCGGGGCGACGGTGGTCGCCTCGGGTCGCCGGCCACCCTCGCCGCGGCAGTCCCTCCCGGATGCCGCTATTCGCGTCGCCGCCGACCTGCGTGAGCCGGCCGATTGTCGCGAACTCGTCCACGAGGCGGCGCGCCGCCTGGGCGGCCTCGACATCGTCGTCAACAACGCAGCCGCGCTCGTGCGCAAGGAGTTTCGCCTGCTCGAGCCCGACGAGCTCGAGGCCGCCTGGGAGGTGAACCTGCGCGCCCCGGCGCTGATCATGCAGGAGAGCTTCGACTACCTGCGGGAGGGCCATGAGCCCGCGATCGTCAACATCGTTTCCGCGGCAGGGGTCTCGGGCGGCATGGCGTCGGTGAGCGCCTACGGGATGAGCAAGGCGGGCCTGATCGTGCTCACGAAGGCGGTGGCGCGCGAGTACGGCCCGCACGGTATCCGCGTCTTCGCCGTCTCGCCACCGACGCTCGCCTCGCCGTTGCAGAGTGCGCTCTCCGAGGCCGAGCGGGAGCGCGTGCGGGGCATGAACGTGCTCGGCGTCCAGGCGACGCCGGAGGAGGTCGCGCGGCTGACGCTGCTCGCGGCAACGGGGATCGGAGGCCTCGTGACGGGCACGACGATCGACCTGACGGCGATTGCGTACTGAGTTCCGAGAGCGGACGCGAGACAGAGGGCGACACCCGAATCCATTCGACCGAGACGACGGAGGCGAGGGGCGTGACAGAGAAGCACCTACGAGGGCGCGTGGCTTTGGTCACGGGCGCAGGCCGCGGAATCGGCCGCGCAACGGCGTTGCAGCTGGCCGCGGCCGGCGCCGGCGTCGTTGCGGCCGCGAGAAGCGTCGACGAATTGGCCGAGGTCGTGGCCGCGATCGGCGCGTCCGGTGGCACCGCCGCGGCCGTCGCGTGCGACCTCGCCGACCGGACGCAGTCCCAGGAGCTCGTCCAGCGGGCAGCGGTCTCGTTCGGCCCGATCGACATCCTCGTCAACAACGCGGGGATCGGCAGCAGCGCCGACCCACGGCCGCTCGCGGATTTTCGCGACGCGTTCTGGGACGAGACGCTCGAGATCAACCTCACGGCGCCGTACGTCCTCTCCAAGGCAGCCCTCCCACACATGCGCGCCCAGGGGTGGGGCCGCATCATCACCGTGGCGTCGATCAACAGCCGCATTCCGTCGCTCCACGGCGGTGCCTACGTGGCGAGCAAGCACGGCGTTCTCGGACTGATGCGAACACTCGCGCTCGAGCACGCGGGCGACGGGATCACGGTCAACTGCGTCTGCCCGGGGCCGGTCCGCACCCGCGTCAACGACCTCCGCGTCCGGTACGACGCGGAGCGGCTCGGGCGCGAGGTGGAGGAGTACGAACGCGGCCTGACGCCGATCGGAGGACGTCTCGACCCCGAGGACATCGCGCCGATGATCGTCTACCTGGCCGGGGACGCCGCACGCATGATCACCGGTCAGGCGTACGACATCGACGGTGGCGTGTGCATGGCCTAGCGGGCATGGCGTCGTCGGGGTGGCGTCGTGTGGCTCGCTCGACCGGTACCTCGCTCGCTGCGCCGGATAGCCCACTCGGCCCCGACGTCGCTTGACATCGAGGGGCGAATGACAGATCCTACAATCGATTCCAAGAACGATTCCGAAACCCTCGGCGGCGCGCCGGCCCTGCTCGCCCAGCCTCGCGGGCGGGCCACGCAAACAACGACCCGCACTGACCGTCTTTATCCACGAGGCCCAGGGCGGGGCTCCCTGGGTCGATCCGATCGCTGACCGCGTTCGACGCAAAGGAGGAAGGTGCTGTGTCCGACCAAGAATCACCTGACACTCGAGACGGCGGCGAGCTCAGTCGTCGAGACCTGATCGTCAAGGCGGGCGTCGTCGGGGCGGGCGCCGTCGCCGCGGGCTCTCTCGCGGGCGGTGCGCAGGCCGCGAAGAAGGCGACGTTCGCGACACCCAAGATTCGCCGGGGCGGGAAGCTCACCTTCGGCCTCGAGTCCGATCCCGTGGCAGTGGCGCCGTACGGCATGGCGCCCGGCGCGGCCCACTGGGGCAAGGAGGCCACATACGACTCGCTGGCCGAGTGGGACAAGGGGCTGAACATCAGGCCGGCGCTCGCCGAGTCCTGGAAGGCGGAGAGCAAGACGTCGATCCTGTTCAATCTCCGCAAGGGCGTGAGGTTCCACAACGGCAAGGAGCTGACGGCGGCCGACGTCAAGTACTCGGTCGAGAAGATGCTCAATGTGCCGCCGCCCGGTAGCCAGGCAGTCGCGGCCAACGTCCCGGCGACACTGATCGGGGCCGAGGTGGTCTCCAAGTATCAGGTGCGGATGAGGCTGAAGGCGCCGGATGCCCGCCTGGTCGGCTTCTTCGCCTGGCAGCGCTACTCGCCCGATCGTCCCCGAGGGTCTCTACGACCAGATCAACGTGAGCCGGGAAGCGATCGGCACCGGCCCCTACAGGATGGTCGGCTTCACCCCGCTCGACCGCGTCGAGCTCGTGCGCAACGCCAATTACTGGAAGAAGGGCCAGCCGTACATGGACGCGATCACCCTGAAGGTGCTGACCGACGAGCAGGCACGGGTCGCTGCGCTGCGAGCCGGCGCGATCGACGGGGCGACGCTTTCCGTCGATGTGGCACGGTCGCTCCGCAACGAGAGCAACCTTCAGGTGCTCAGCAACTTGAACGCCGCCTTCCGCGAGCTGCAGATGTCGCTGAAGCCCGGCAAGAACGAGCCGTGGGCAGACGTGCGCGTGCGCCGCGCGGTGAACCTGGCGCTCAACCGCCAGCAGATCATCGACACGGTGTACAGCGGCGAGGCCGCGTACACATCGTATGTCCCGCCCGGGTACGGCCCCTGGCCGTTGACGCAAGCCCAGCTGAAGCAGAAGTATGCGAAGTTCGACCTGCCGGCCGCCAAGAAGCTGATGGCGGACGCGGGCGCGTCGAAGGGCTTCCAGGTCGAGATGACGATCGTGAGCCTGCAGGACTACCCGTCGGTGGCGGCCCTGATCGTCCAGCAGATGAAGCAGATCAACATCGACGTGAAGATCAAGGCCACCGAGATCGGGACGTTCGCGGCCCTCTACAGCGCCGGCAACTACGACTGGTTCCTCAACGGCCGCGGCATGCGCGGCGACGTCGACGGCTACGTGCAGGAGTTCCACCCGGCCTCGGCGACGTTCACGATCCAGACGCCTGCGTACAAGAACGTCAAGGCGTGGCGGGCGATCGGCAACGGCCGCATCCAGCTCGACGAGAAGAAGCGGCTGCCGATGTACAAGACCGCACAGACGGCACTGTGGGACGACCCGATCCAGATGCCGCTCGTGGCGATCAGGAAGTATCAGGTGTACAACAAGCGCGTGAAGAACATGTACGTCGCCTTCAGCGACTTCAACACCGGTCTCCGCACGGCGTGGCTGAGCTCGTAACGGAGTAGGAAGCCGACGCATCTACCACCGGGAGGGGCGCTGCACCTGCGGCGCCTCTCCCCATCACCCCGGTGGAAGGAATACTCCAAGCAGGCGCCGCGAGGCGCACCATCAACCCGCCTCTCGGGATCGGGAAGATCGGCGGTCGCCTGTTCGGCGAGCCGATCCAGGCAATCGAGAGCGACCTGACGGCGACTGTTCTCGTCCTCCGCGCAGCCGGAGACCCCTTCGCGATCGTCGCTGTCGACCTCTGTGGGGTCGACACGCTCCTCGCGGACGACCTGCGCGCCCACGTCGCCACCGCGATCAACGCCCCCGTGTCGCACGTGCTTCTGAACGAGAGCCACGACCACAGCTCACCCGCACTGCCCGGGTACTACGCCGACTGGTACGAGCCAGACTTCAAGGAGCAGTACCTCGCGCTGCTGGTGCAGCGCCTCGTCGAAGCGACGACCGACGCAGCGGCGCGGCTCCGGCCGGCCCGCATCGGCTGCGACTGGGGCGAGAGCGGGATCGGGGTCTATCGCCGCGAGCTCCGTGACGGCAGCTGGGTGCTCGGCGAGGTACCCGACCACCCGATCGACATGTCGGTCGGAGTCATCCGGGTGGACAACCTCGACGGCGATCCCATCGCCACGCTCTTTCGCTACTCCGCGCATCCCGTCACGATCGGGGGCCGCGCCGCCGTCGCCTCGTCCGACTACCCCGGTGTCGCCCGCGACGTGCTCGAGCGCAGCCTCGGCGGCGTCGCTCTCTTTCTCCAGGGCTGCGGAGGCAACATCAACCCGCGCGTCGGCATCGGCTACGAGATCGATTGTCGCGATACCAAGAACCGAATCGGCATGGAGCTCGGCGGCGAGGCACTCAAGGTCGCGGCCCGCATTCGCACCAACACCCGCGCGGGCGAGCGGCGGCCGCTCGGGACCGTCCCCAACATCCTCTTCACACCGTGGGAGCAGGCCGAAGCCCCCGGGCCGACGCTCATCCGGGCAGCGGTGAAGGAGGTCGCGCTCGAGTACGTCCCCCTCCCGCCGCTCGGCGAGGCCACGGCGATCGCCGAGCAGTGGCAGTCGACACTGGCCGACCGGCTGCACCGAGGGGCGCAGGACTGGGAGATCCGCGTCGCCGCGAAGATGGACGCCTGGGCGAAGCGGCTCCTCGCCGCGGTCGAGGCGGGTGGGGCGACGTTCGACCTCAGGCTGCACGCGATCCGGATCGACGACGTCGTCATCGCCGGCATGAACGTCGAGACGTTCTTCGAAACGGGCCTCGCGATCAGGGCCCGCTCGCCGTTCCGTGACACGTTCGCGCTCGGCTATACGGACGGCTCGACGGCCTACCTGCCGCGGGCCGTCGATTACCCGGACGGCGGCTGGAGGCTCGGGGAGTCGTATGCCCTACCGGACCAGCTGCCGCAGTTCCATCCGCGACAGGTCATCGCGCTGCACCCGGACGCCGAACAGCGAGCGCTGGACGAGACCGTGGCGCTGATCCGACAACTCACTGTCTAGGAGGCGACGCACGATGGGCGACACACTCAGCGCGGGAGCCGCTCGCCGCACGATCAATCCGCAGCTCGGGACCGGAAAGGCGGGGCTGAGACTGTTCGGGTCGCCGATCCAGGCGATCGAGAGCGACCTCACGGCGACCGTTCTCGTGCTCGCCGACGGGATGACGAAGGTCGCCGTGATCGCGACCGACCTTTGCGTGATGAGCATGGCCGAGGGCGACCGTCTCCGAGGCGACCGTCGCCGAGGCGCTCGAGCATCCCCGTCGCGCACGTGCTCCTCAACCTGAGCCACAATCACAGCGCGCCGGCACTGCCGGAGTTCATGGCGATGACGGACTCTGCCGAGGACGTCCCGTTTCGCACGAGGTACGAGCGCGACCTGCACGGCTGGCTCGCCGAGGCCGCGCGGGAGGCCGACGCGCGGCTGCAGCCGGCACGGATCGGCTGCGGCCTGGGGCGAGAGCTCGATCGGCGTCTACCGGCGCGAGACCCGCGACGGCCGTGACGTCCTGGGCGAGGTGCCCGACCACCCGATCGACTCCTCGGTCGGCGTGATCCGCGTCGACGACCTCGACGGCAACCCGATTGCGACGCTCTTTCGCTACTCCGCTCACCCTGTCACGGTGGGCAGCCGCTCGCAGGTCGCGTCGTCCGACTACCCCGGCCCCGCACGTGACGTGCTCGAGCAGAATCTCGGCGGGCTCGCGCTCTTCCTGCAGGGCTGCGGCGGCAACGTCAACCCGCGCGTCGGCATCGGCTACGAGGTCGACTGCCGCGACACCAAGAACCGCGTCGGTCTCGAGCTCGGCGGCGAGGCCCTCAAGGTCGCGGCGGGCATCCGCACCAACACGCGCGCCGGCGAGCGGAAGCCGCTCGGCAACGTTCCCAACATCCTCTTCACCCCCTGGGAGCCCGTCACGGACAACGCCTGCACGGCCCTCCGGTGCAGTCGAAGCCGTCGTCCCGCTCGCCTACGGCGATCTTCCCTCGCTCGAGGAGGCCACGGCGATCCTCGCCGGCTGGGAGAGCGAGAGCGAAGCGCGACAGGCCCGGGGTGCCCAGGACTGGGAGCTGCGCGCAGCGCTGAAGTACGCCCACTGGGCGCGGAATCTCGTCGCCGCGGTCGAGGAGGGGAACCCGACGCTCGATCTCCACCTGCAGGCGATCCGCGTCAACGACATCGTGCTCACGGCCATGAACGTCGAGACGTTCTTCGAGACGGGGCTCGAGATCAGGGCTCGCTCCCCGTTCGACGACACCTTCGTGCTCGGCTACTCGAACGGCCTCGTCTCCTACCTGCCACGCGCCGAGGACTACCCGGACGGAGGGTGGAGCATCGAGGCCGACCTACGCCGTTCCCGATCTGATCCCGCAGGCGTGGGGGATGCCCGTCGCGCTCGCGAGCGACTCCGAGCAGCGGGCCGTCGAGGGCAGTCTCGAGCTGATCCGGCAGCTCTCAGCCTGAGGGCTGTGTGAACAGGCTCCCAGTCGAGCTCGTAGCCGAGGCCCGACGCTCTCCGACGCGGTCGCGAGGCCCCCGGCGAACACCGGCCCGCCGATCACGAGGCGGTCGGACGGGTCGAGCGGGTTGCCCCCCGGGAGGCCGCGCTCGAAGGTCTCGACGATCGCGCCGCTCGCCATCGCGAGGTGGATGCTCGTCTCGGGATAGACGTGCAGCGAGACCTCGAGGTCGTGCTCCGCCGCGAGCGCGAGAACCTCCCGCGCAGGGGTGATCCCACCGATCGCCACGACATCGAGCCGGAGGACGTCGAGCGCCCTCGCGTCGGCGAGCGCCTGAAACGACTGCCTCGACGTGAGCTCGTCGCCGACTCCGATCGGGCACCGGCCCGTCGGCGGAGCTCGACGTAGCCGGGGACGTCCTCGGGCACGAGCGGATCCTCCAGCCAGGCGAGTGGCTGTGCTGCCCCAGCCCTCGAGCTCGGCCAGTGCGTCCGGGACGTCCTCCCAGCCGAAGCCCGACGTCGACGACGAGCCGGGCGGTGGACGGGGCGCCCGCCGGAGACGCGTTCCAGGAGACGCCGCATGCGGACGGGATCGGGGTCGCGCGCGACCTTGAGCAGCCGGTAGCCCGTCTCGGCGTGACGGATCACGTCGTCGGCGAGCGACTCCGGCGTTCGGTCCGCGAGCGGGTAGGCAGCAACGATCATCGCCGGCACCGGGGCCGGCGAGCCGTCGAGGAGCTTCCAGAGCGGGAGCGCGGCGCGCTGCGCGGCGATGTCCCAGAGCGCGATGTCGACGAGCCCGATCGCGCGCGTGACGAGGCCGACGCGCCCGATCAGGACGGTGGCGCGCGAGGCCCGGTGCCAGGCCAGCGCCGGATCCGCGCTGTCCGTGCCGATCAGCGGCCGGCGCGACGAGGCGCGTGACACAGGCGGCGACCGGCGCCTCCCGGGTCAGGCAGTAGGCGTGCCCGACGAGCCCCGATTCCGTCGTCACCCGGACGCCCGCGTACTCGCGCGAGGCGATCTCGACCGGGCCCGAGGCGCAGCGGCGCCGGGAGACCGAGCCTCACCGTCGCCGACCTCGATCGAGGCGATCGGGTCGATCACCGCTCGGGTGGCGAGCGCCGTGGTCGCGACACCGTAGTCGTTCAGGTAGCCGCCCTCGACGTAGATCGTCTGCGCCGTGATGTACGACGCGGCCGAGGAGGCGAGGAAGCTGACCGCACCGGCGACCTCGTCGGCCAGGCCGAGTCGACGCATCGGGATCCGCCCGAGAATCGCCTCCTGATCGAGTTGTCCTTTCGCGAGCGCCGCCTGGTACACGCCGGTGTCGATGTAGCCCGGGCCGACGGCGTTGACGCGCACGCCGCGCGCGGCCCATTCGGTACCGGCGGTGCTGGGTCAGCGACACGATCGCGGCCTTCGTCGCTGCGTACGGCGCCCGGCCGGCGGCGCCGCGGTCGGCCGCGACCGAGACGATGTTGACGATCGCGCCCGTCCCGGCGGCCAGCATGATCCTCCCGGCGGCCTGCAGGCAGTTGAACGTCCCGTGGAGGTTGACATCCACGACCGCGTGCCAGGTTTCGAGCGGCAGGTGTTCGGTCGCGCCGTGCGATCTGGATGCCGGCGTTGTTGACGACCAGGTCGAGCCGGCCGTGATCTGCAGCGACGGCGGTGAAGACGCTGTCGACGGCGACCGGGTCACGCACGTCGAGCTCGCGGTAGGCGATCGTGGTCGCGCCGGGCACGGTGTTGCCCGGATCGAGGTCCGCGGCGACGACGGTCCATCCCTCCTCGGCGAGCCGCGAGCCGATCGACCAGCCGATCCCACGAGCACCGCCGGTGACGATCGCAACGCGTCCCACGCTCTCCTGCATGTCGCTCCTCTCCATCGATCGAGACGCTCGACCGTCGAACCGACCACTGGCGAGACGCGGCTCCGATCGCAGCGGCGACGACGCCGTCGGTGCCCGGCTCACGACGAGCGGGAGGGATGCTCGAGCGGCGTCGGAGCGAGCGTCGGCAGATTCTCCGCGCGCCAGCCAACCGTCCGCGGCGTCCCAGGGCGTCTGCCTCCGGGAACAGCTGCTCCGCGAGGCGTACGCCGGTCTCGACGCAGATCTGCTCGACGCTCGGGTCGAAGCAGCGACGGGAGCCCGACGCTCTTGTAGCCGTACCCGGCCTCGTAGCCGCCGTACTGGTACTCGTTCGCGGTCGGCAGGTAGCCGATGATCTCGTTCGTGTAGCCCGCGTACAGGGTCGGCGCCCCCGGCGAGCGCTCCTTGACCGCGATGCCGTACTCGGTGAACGTCTCGCCCGGGCCCGGTCACGATCACACCGTCGCCGATGCGTACGGCGTGTACCGGCCCGTCGACCTCCGTCGGCGCCGTGCCGTCGCGGAGCTGGGACTCGATCCTGCGCGCCCAGGCGGCCTGGTAGTAGGCGAGCTTGACCCGGCCGCGATCGCCCGAGGCGCGCGCCTCCTCGAGGGCGGCGTCGTACTCGACGCGCTGCTTCTCGATCTCGTCGAGCGACGGTAGCGGCTGCAGCGGGATCGTCACCGTCGCCCGTGACGGCGGCGAGTGCCGGCGGGCCTGCTTCGACGAACCGCCGTCGGTAGCGCGTGATCGGCGTCACCGATCCCTCGACCTCCGTCTCGACCTCGACCGGGCGGCTGAAGCGGTCGGCAACCGCGTCGAGCGCCGCGAGGCCGAGCCGCGTCCCCATGCGCCGTGCCTCGTCCTCGGTGTCGGTGAAGGCGAACTTCGGGAGCACGTTGCCTCCGGCAGCCCTGGAAGAAGACGCACTCGCCGCCCGAGACCGACCGGACGACATCGCGCATCGGCCCGGGGAAGTCGGCCGAGTAGATGATCATGTCGTAGCCGGTCGTGACCGGGTGGCAGCCGAAGCCGACGAGCGTGCAGATCGCCGACTCGTCCGGACGGCGCGCCTGCAGCACGGTGACCTGGTTGTCGACGAGCTCGTCCGGGTTCCAGCCGAGGATCGAGCCGCCGTTGTAGCCGCCCTCGGTGCGCTCGCGCCGGTTGACGGCCAGGTCGGTCTCGGCCTGTCCCCAGACGACGCCGGCCGGCTCGAGCCGCTCGACGGCCATCCGGCAGACGGTGACGATCTTGTCGTGGATGACGCGCGAGAACGCCTCGATCGATGCCGCGACCTCGTCGTCGACGTCGCCGTACACGGCGCCGTTCGCGACTCCCGCCGGGAGGGGCGAGGTGCGTGTGGCTCCAGTTGAGGAGAATCCCGGCCGGATCGGCGCCGGTCGCCGCGGCGACGCGGTCGATCAGCGGCTCGATCTGCGGATCGATGATCCCGACGATGTCGACGCCGCAGAGCACGACGCGCGTGCCGTCACGCTCGAGCGCGAGCGCGCCGACTTCGAGGGGCAGGCCGTAGCCGCCCGAGTTCGTTGGCTGCCGGATGAATCCGACCATCGGCAGCCCGAGCGGCGGCTCGAGTGGCAGGGAGGCGGCGCCGGCGCGGAATTCGCTCATGTGGGGATCTCCTCACGGTGTGGAGTGTCAGAGGCATCGAGGAGCGCGGCGAGCGCGCGACACGCCTCGCCGATGAATCGCTCGCCGGCGGCGACCGACGCAGCGGATGGGATCGCCGAGGACGCCGCTCGCACCCATGTCGGGGAGGAGCAACGGGTCGTTCTCCCGCCGGATCGGCTCGAACGACGGCCCAGCGGGCCCGACGAGCTCGGGGGCGACGGCGAGCATCGCCG
Source organism: uncultured Thermoleophilia bacterium (assembly GCA_963721955.1). Taxonomy (GTDB): domain Bacteria; phylum Actinomycetota; class Thermoleophilia; order Gaiellales; family Gaiellaceae; genus Gaiella. Next base: position 1,167,809 of record CAVRKG010000005.1, read on the forward strand.
ACGTCTCGGCCTCGCCGGCGTGGCCGATCGAGCCGAGGTCGACAGGGAAGAGCTCACGCAGCAATGAGTCGTCGACGAAGCTCCCAGTAGTTGACGGCCGCGCATTCTCTGCGAGCGCGAGCGCTCCGAGCCAGCCGCGGTTGCCGCCGTGGCCGTTCACGATCACGATCTCCCGAAACCAGCCCCGCAGGCTCGTCACGATCGAGCGGGTCAGCTCGAGCAGGAGCTCCGGCTCGAGCGTGACGGTGAGCCCGAGGCGCACGTGGTGGGGGCTGAGGCCGGTCCAGACGGTGGGCGCGACGAGCGTGTCGCGGCGCGCGATCTCGGCCGCCCGAAGGCAGACCGCCTCGACGAGAAGCGAGTCCGTCCCGACCGGAAGGTGCTCACCGTGTTGCTCCAGCGAGCCGATCGGGAGCAGGCAGACGGCTCCCGCGAGACCGCGATCGCGGGCCTTCTCTCTCGTCACCTCGAGCAGGCGGACGGTCATTCTCGCTCACGCCTTCGGTCGGCGAGATGCGGCGTCCGTGACAGGCGCTGCGAGCGGATCCGGTTGTGGATGGATGAGGCTTGGCAAGACAAGAAGGTACCCCCGGGTCGGGCGGCCGTTCAGTACATCAACCACCCGCCGCTGATGTTCAGCGTCGCCCCGGTGATGTAGCCCGCATGCGCGGAGGCGAGGAAGACGACCGCCGGCGCGACCTCGTCCGCGGTCGCCGTCCGGCCGAGCGGCACCTGATCGACGAGTCCCTGCAGAACGTCCGGGTCGAGATCGTCGCTCAGCATCGTCGTGTCGATCGAGTCCGGGGGCGACGGCGTTGACACGAATGCCGGCGGCGGCGTACGTGCGGGCGAGCCCTCGCGTCATCGTCACGATGCCACCCTTGGTGGCGTTGTAGACGACCGAGCCGCCGAAGCCGCCCGTCCACCACCCCTGCGAGCTGAAGTTGACGATCGCGCCCTCAGACCCGGCCCCGCGCAGGTGCTCGGCGAAGGCGCGGTTGAGAAAGAACGATGGCCTTGAAGTTGACGTCGACTTGCGCGTCCCAGTCGGACTCGTCGATCTCCATGATCTCGTGCTTGCGATGGATGATCGCGGCAAGGTGGGCGAGCGCGACGAGCGGCCCGACCTTCTCCTCGGCCTCGAGGACGAGTGCCGGGAGGCGATCGATCTGCCCGAGATCGGCGCCGATGCCGCAGTGGCCTTCACCCGGCAGCGATGCGGCGAGCTCCGAGACCGCTCGCTCGGAGAGATCGACCGCAGCGACGCGCGCCCCGACGGCGGCGAACGCACGTGCGACGGCCGACACCGATGCCGCCCGCGGCACCCGTGACGACGACTCCGCGCCCGTCGAGGCCCTCGCCGAGACGATGGTCCGACGGCTCTGGCCGCGCGGTCACGCTGGACGGCCGGACGCGGTACTTCTCGATGTAGTCGGCGTCGAGCTCCCAGCCGAGGCCGGGGCCTTCCGGAAGCACCAGCATGCCGTCGACGATCGCGGGCCTGTTCGCGACGAGGTTCCACCAGATCGGGTCGCGCTCGGCACTGAAGACCTCGAGAAACGTGCCGTGCGGGATCGACGCGAGCAGGTGCGATGCGATCTGCGGCTCCTCGTGGTGAGCCATCGCGACGTCGAAGGCCATCGCGGCAGCCGCGACTCGACGCCACTCGGTCGCACCGCCCGACCAGGACGAGTCGAAGTTGCAGAAGTCGATCGACTCCCTCGACCATCAGGTCGCGGCATCCCCCGGCCGAGAACTCGCTCTGACCAGCGCACACGCGCACGCCCCCCGCGAACCGGACGTCGCGCATCGCGCGCCGGTCGTTCGACCAGATGCACGGCTCCTCGAACCAGTACATGTCGAGATCCTCGACGAGCCGCGAGAAGCGGATCGCCTCGCGCGGGGTCCAGCCCTGGTTCGCGTCCGCCATGAGGACGAAGTCGGGCCCGGCTGCGGCACGCGCGATCCGGAACCGCTCCGCGTCCTCCTCGGGGGTCAGGCCCCCGACCTTGAACTTCATGCCGGCGAGGCCACGCTCGCGGAGCTCGGCGACCTCCTCGGTGATGTCCTGCTTCCCGTAGTAGCCACCGATCGTGATCACCGGCAAGCGGTCGCGGTAGCCGCCCCACAGCCGATGCAGTGGCTGGCCGAGCGCCTTCCCGATCGCGTCCCAGATCGCCGCGTCGACGCATGCGGTCGCGACGAGCCCGAGACGCCGGTCACGGAGGATGTCGAACGTGGCCGGACGGGCGAGCTCCCAGCACCGCTCGACGCGGAAGGCATCCTCGCCGATCAGCGTCGGGGCGATCTCCGTTCGAAGTGATCTCGTCGATCTCGAGGAGTCCCGCGTCCTCGTCGCCGCAATACGCCTCGCCGACGATCCCTTGCTCGGTGTGGATCCGCGTCACGATCGTCGAGCGGTGGGTCATCTTGTACCGGCTGCCCCGATACGTCTGAGCGAGAGGAACGCGAATCGCGATCGTCTCGATCGCTGCGATCGTCAGGCTGCCGGCGGACGCTCGAAGACGCGCCTCTGGTGCCACTTCGAGCTCGGTCATCGCTCCTCGACCTGTCGGGTGGTAACGGTTCCAGCCACTGTAGGCGAGCACCCTGCCGCTGTCAACCGGCAGCGCCGCAGCCGCTCTAGAACCGGTACCTCTCGACGACCGCCTCCCTGACCTCGATTCCGAGCCCCGGCCCGTCGATCTGGCCGGACGAAGCCGCCCGACTGCGTGATCGGGCGCTCGACGAGCTCGTGCTGCATCGGGCCGTCTTCGGCCTTGAGCTCGAAGACGAGCACGCGCGGCGTCGTCAGCGACAAGGCGAGGCTCGCCGCGGTCACGATCGCGCTCGACCAGGCGTGAGCGTTGAACCACACGTCCGCCTCCTCGACGAGCTCGATCACCCGCCGTCCGCCCGTGATCCCCTCCGCGCGCCCCGGGTCGAACCCGATCACGTCGGCGGCGCCGGTGCCGATGAAGCTCCGGTACCCCTCGACGTTCCACTCGCGCTCGCCGGACCCGATCAGCGTCGAGCAGCGCGCCTTGAGACGGTGAAACGAGTCGATGTCCGTCGGCTCGAACGGCTCTTCCATCCAGGTCAGGCCGTGTTCCTCGAGCGCGGTCGTCAGACGGATCGCGAAGGCGACATCCCACGTGAGCGTGTTCACGCCGCGGTCCCACATGAGCATCGGCTCGGGCCCGACCCGCTCGGCGCAGAAGCTGGATGAATTCGACGTCACGCTCGACGTCGGAGCCGAGGCGGGCTTCGCCCTTCTTCCCGAGCCCGAACTTGCAACCCTGGAACCCGAGCTCGTCGATGTATCTCGCGTGCTTGTCGGCCTCCTCCTCGAGGCTCGCAAGGCACGGGTGCGTGCTCGCGATCGCAGGAAGCCGCTCGTGGCACACCCCGCCGAGAAGCTGCGTCACGGGAACACCGAGGAGCTTGCCCTTGAGATCCCATAACGCGATGTCGATTGCGGAGAGCGCGAACGACGAGATGCCGCCCCGGTTGCCGTACCACCACGCCCGCTGCCTGCAGCTGCGCCAGATCTCGACGTTGTCGAGCGGGTCGCGCCCGACGACGAGCTCCTCTGCGATCCCGTCGATCATCGCCTCCGTGGCGCGGCAGACGTCGGGCCACGACGTGACGGCCTCACCCCAGCCGACGGTCCCGTCGTCCGCTTCGATGCGACAGAGAGTCAGGTGACGTGTGGCGCCGTTGTCGTTCGGCTCGGGATAGCGAACCGAGATCGGCGTCACCGAGCGGATCTTCGTCATACGCGCTCCTCGTCGATCCCGAGCGCCCGCGCGAGAACCGGGATCTCGACATCGAGACGTCCCGCCGCAAGGGCATTGTGGTGGGTCGCGCCGGAAGCGATCCACCGCGCCCCGGCCTCGAACGCAGACCCGGAATCGAAACGGAACATGCCGTTCGGCCCGCCCATCGAGTCGTACCGCGCCTCGACGATCTCACCCGTCGCCCAGGCGAGGCGCCACGTGTCCCCACAGGGCGACAGCGAGAGCGCCGTTGCGGGGCCGGGCTCGAGCCTGAACGAGATCGACGAGCCGGCGCCGTGGTCGCCGGGATAGTGGTCGTTCGGCTCGACGACGACCGGGTGGGACGGGTCGGCCCAGGCCGGATCGCCCTCACCACCTGCGGCGAGGAGCATGAGGCCGGTCTCGCGCTCCGGCGTGTAGAACTCGCAATAGAGCGCTCGCCCCGAGAGCTTCCGCGCCAGCACGAGCGCGAGCGCGGTCGGAAGGTCGCCGGTGCAGGACACCGGCACGCCGCCGGCGGTCAGGAGCGAGGCACCGAGGCACGCGGTGATCCCGATCGCGGGGTTCCAGCGCAGCATCTCCGAGTGGCAGTTGACCGTCAACGCGACCGCGTTCGTCGTCTCAACGACGTCGTCGAGTGCAAGGGCGAGTCTCATGCTGCGCTCGTCGGCCGCGCCCTTCCGGTGCGCCCAGCCTCGCGCCGCGAGATCCGCCAGGCCCGTGTCGATGCGTCCGCCGGCCACGGCCGCGAACGCCTCGTTCAGTTCGGGGACGGTGAGAGCCCGCTCGGTCACCCCGAGGCGCTCGAGCTCGGCCTGGGTCGACTCGACATCGAGATACCCGGGGAATCCATGCCCCGACGCGCAGAACAGAGGCGCCGCGCAGTGTCGAGGAGACCGCTGCAGCACGCACCGTCCGCTGCAGGAGAGCCACCCCCTCCGGGTCGCCGGGCGATGCGGTGACGGTCGCAAAGGGGCGACCCTCCCGCACGAGCGCATTCGCGAGCATCACTGCCGCGACCTGGGAGGAGTTGACCGTCGCCTGCGACTGCGTCAGGCCGTCGGGCAGCCGGTCGATCGTGGGACCGTTCCAGACGACGAGTGGAAGATCGAGACCCGCGAGCGCGTGCGCCGCGTAGCTCGGCGGTGCCGCCATCGTCGGCGCGTAGACGACGACGTCCGGACGCCCGCCGCGAAGGATTTCGTTGGCGCTCCGGCCTTCTGCGTCGGAGGTCAGCATTCCGCCGTCGACGACGTCGAAGTGGAGACGCAGCAGGTCGCGATAGCACCGGTGCACGGCTTCGCGTTCCTGCCGAAAGCCGGCCGGCATCTGGTCGTCGAACAGCGTGAAGTAACAGGAGACGAGACCGACGGTGGGCCGAGCGAGCTCGGTCACGATGCCAATCCGTCCGTCGAGGGAGTGAGGAAGGCGCACCTTCCCGTGGTCATTCGGTGCCCTTCACGTTCCGGACGGCGGCGTATCTGCTTGCCACGTCGAGCATGTGCTCCTGGGCGAGCCGGGCTGCGCCGACGACGTCGGAGGCGGCGAGCGCCTCGATGATCAGGCGGTGCTGTTCGAGCGAACCGCGGGCGGTATCGGGGAGCGAGTAGGCGGCGAACGCGCCTTTGCGGCTCGCGTCGATGAGGCCGTCCATCAGGGTCTTGAGCGCGCCGTTCTGGGTGTACGAGCTGAGCAGGCGATGGAACGACGCGTCACCGTCGGCTGCGGCGACGGGATCGGCATCCTCGACCGCAGCTTCCTGTTCGCGAACGATCGCACTCCCGACCCGGGCTGCATCGATCGCGTCCCACTCGGACATCGAGCGGATGGCATGGGCCTCGAGCACGGACCGGATCTCGTCCACCTCGAGGATCTCCTGAGCGTGCTGGTGCAGCCACGCACCGACGAGCGCCCGACTCCGGCCCGATGAGCCTCCGACGGCGACGAAGCGACCGCGGGTACCCCGCGTCTCGACCAGCCCGAGCGCCTCGAGGCTGGACAGGGCTTCGCGGAGAACGGTGCGGGAAACGCCCAGCTGCTCCACGAGCTCGCGCTCCGTCGGCAGGCGGGCGCCCGGGACGAGGTCTCCGTGGAGAATCCGGGAGCTGATCTGCTCGGTCGCCGAGTCGACCAACGAGCCGTCGCGGTGCCCGTCCGTGCGCGTATGCGTGCTCATGGGTCTGTGGGGAACAGCTCGGAGGTGAGCTCGAGCGACTGCTGGACGAGCAGCTCGCCGGCCTCGGGAGCAAACGGCGTCGGCCGACCGAAGTGCCGTTGTGCGACGACGGGCTCGTAGCCACCGAAGGGGTATTCACGGCGCGTCGGCACGTAGCCGACGAGGTCGTTCGAGTAGCCGAGCGTGACGGGGAACGGTGCCGTCGAGTGCTCCTTGACCTCGAGCCCGAGCTCGCAGAACGGCTCGCAGGGCCAGGCGGTGATACACGCTCCGCCGATCCGCAGCGCCTGGACCGGGACCTCGACCGAACGCTCGACGGTGCCGTCGGCGACGCGCTGCTCGATTGCCTTCGCCCACCGCACGTGAAGGACGACGGGATTCCAGGACGTGCGGGGCTCGCCGGCGGCCTGCAGGTCGAGCACCCGTTGCTCGAGCTCGGCCCGGAGTGCCTGAATCTCCGAGAGCGTCGGCGGCTCGAGGAGTGGCAGCTCGATTCGTCGCTCCGCCGCAGCGAGGGTCGTGTCCTGCTCGCCCGTCGCGACGTTCCGCCAGATCGCGATCGGGACCGCGGATGCGAATGGCACCTGCTCGGGAGCCGTCGGCTCGAGCGACGGCCTCCGCGCGTGCCTGCAGTGCCGCGAGGGCGAGCCGTTCGCCGAACAGCCGCTCGGCCCCCGCCTCGGTGTGGAACGACTCGAGCGGCAGGATGTTGCCCGCACACCCCTGCAGGAAGACGCACTCCCCGCCCGTCCAGGCGCGAACGCGCTCGCGCAACGGGCCGACGAAGTCCGACGATGCCTCGGGGACGTCCGGCCCGATCACGACCGGATGCGAGGCGAACGCGACAACCGTGCAGATGGCACCGCCGTCCTGCCCGTCGATCCGGATCACGGCGACGTCGCGGTCGCACACCTCGTCCGGGTTCCAGCCGAGGATCGTGCCACCATCGAGCCTCTGGCGGCGGTTGACGGTGATTCCTGCAACGTCGGTGCGTCCGAGTCCGAGCCGCGCCGGCCGTAGGTGTCGCGCCGCTTCCGCCGCCGCGGAGACGAGCAGGTCGCCGACGGCGTCGCCGTACCGGATCTCCACCTCGTTCCAGTCGACGTCACCGCCGATCTTCGCCCAGCCGGGCGTCGGCGGCGCTGCATGCGTGTGCTGCGAGTTGAGGAGGACGTGGCTGGCGCTCGTGCCCGCAGCTTCTCCGATCCGATCACGGATCGACTGGGCCCAATCACCGGAGGCACCGACGAGGTCGGCACCGATGAGAACGACCCGCGCGGCTCCGTCGTCGAGAACGAGCGCCGTCGCTTCCATCGGCTCCCCGTAGCCGCGCGTCGGCTCCGACCGCCGCAGGTATCCCATCAGGTCGACTCCGACCGGCGGCGTGATCGAGACCGCGGCCGCCCCGGCCAACAGGCCCGTAGAGCTCACAGGCCGAAGGCGACGTCGAGCTTGATGCCTCCCCCGGAGACGATTTGCTCGTTCACCTCGGCCACGCTCGCCTCGAAGATGTCTGCGATCTCGGCCACCTCTGCCGGAGTGATGACGAGCGGGGGTGCGAGCGTCGCGTTGTGGGGGGATGCGCGGACGAGCAGGCCCCGTCGCCGTGCAGCCTGCTGGACTGCCGTGCCTATCGGCTGATCCGACGCGAGCGGAGCGCCCGTGCTCGGCTCGACGAAGTCGAGGCAGTGGAGCAGCCCGCGACCGCGGAACTCTCCGGCGATCGGGTACCGCTCGACGATCCCACGCAGGCGGGTCTCGAGCTCGGCCCCCCGCGCAAGGACGTTGTCGAGAACGCCGTGCTCCTCGAAGAATCGGATCACGGCCAGGCCGCAGGCGGCCGAGACGGGGTTGCTCGCGAACGTGTGGCCCGCCTGATACTGCAGCCCCTTCGAGGCATCACCCCAGAACGCACTTCCGACCCGCTCGGTGAGCAGGACGGCGGAGAGCGGGGCGTAGCCGCTCGTCAGGCCCTTGCCCACGCAGAGGATGTCGGGCCAGACGCCTGCCTGGTCCGCCGCGAACCACGAGCCGAGCCTGCCGAATCCGGTCACGATCTCGTCGAAGATGAGGAGGACGCCGGTCTCGTCGCAGAGGGCGCGAAGGCCCTTGAGGTAGTCGGTCGACAGAGCATGGACCCCGGCGGTCAGCATCACGGGCTCGACGATGATCGAGGAGACCGTCCGTGGCCCTTCCTGCTCGATCACGTCGCGCATCTGGGCGAGGCAGCCGAGCGTGCACGTGCCGGTACATGCCCGGCACGAGCCCGGAATCGGAGCGTGTGCGTGGATCCCGCCGGAGAGAAACGGCTCGTACGGGTTGCGGAGCTGCGGCCAGCCCGTGGCGGTCAGGGCGCCCATGGTGGCGCCGTGGTAGGAGCGATAGAACGAGATCGTCTTGTACCGCTCGGGGCTTCCGCTCTGGCGGTGATACTGCCGCGCCATCTTGAGCGCCGCCTCGGTCGCTTCCGAGCCACTGTTGAGCTGTTTGACGACATCGAAGCGGTTCCCGGTGACGCGGATCAACTCGGAGGCGAGCTCGAGCGCCCGATCTGTCGTCGTCATGATCGGGGAGGAAAACGAGAGACGCCGATGCTGGGCGGTGATGGCGTCGATGATCTCGTTGTTGCCGTGTCCCAGGCTGACGGAGAACACACCGGAGAGCCCGTCGATGTACCTCTGTCCCTCGTGATCGGTGAGCGTGATGCCGTTCCCCTCGACCATGATCAGCGGGTCGGCGGTGAACGTCTGCATCTGGTTGAAGTCGACCATGACGTGCCGCGCGGCGGCGCGCAGGTCGAGGTGGGGCGCGTGGGTGCTCGTGGTCTCAGGCATGCATGCAAGTGTCTATTTGTCAGACCAAGATGTCAAGCCTCTGGTGTCGGCGGTGCTTGCCGCGCTGGTGAGTCCTGGGTGGTCGATTGACTTGTCTGACCAACACCGCGTACGATGCGTCGGCATGTCTCCGGGCGACCCGATCCATGCCGGTTCGCCGAGATCGGTGCACCCGTGAGCGCGCCCGTCTCGCGCCTGCGGATCTCGACCGTCGCTCCGCGCCCGTCTCCGGGTGCGAAGGGGAAAGGGCGTCCCGTCGGCACGCCGCTGACCGCATTGCCGGGGGTCGCAGACAGGCGTGGGACATCGTCTGCCGGCCTCCCGCCCGCACGCACGTGGCTCGTCGTTGCCGAGCTCGAGGACGCCGACGGCATCGTCGGTGTCGGAACGGCCGGCTTCGGCAACCCCGCCACGATCGAGCTCCTGCGCCAGCTCGAGCCGCTCGTCGTCAACCGAGCGCCGTCGGAGGTGACTCACATCTGGGAGTCGATGTACCGGGCGACACTCAACACCGGTCGCCGCGGTGTCGCGCTGCATGCGATCAGCGCTATCGACATCGCGCTCTGGGATCTGTTCGGGAAGCAGCTCGGTGTTCCGGTCTACGAGCTCCTCGGCGGCAAGGTTCGCCCTGCCCTCACGGCGTACGCGAGCTGGCTCTACGCGACCGAGGATCTCGACGCGCTTGCGGCCGAGGCTGCCGGGTGGGTCGCCCTGGGCTTCGGGGCGGTGAAGCAGCGCCTGCCCAACGGCCCGCTCGAAGGGAAAGAGGGAATCCGCCGGAACGTCGAGCTCGTCCGAACGGTCGTCGACGCGGTCGGCCCGGACGTCGACGTGATGGCCGATGCCTACATGAGCTGGGACCAGGGCTACGCGATCCGCTGCATCCAGGCGATCGAGGACGCGGGGATCAGGCTGCGCTGGCTCGAAGAGCCCGTCATCCCGGACGACATCCCGGGGCTGGCGCGGATCCGAGCCGCGGTCTCGACGCCGATCGCGGCGGGCGAGCACGAGGCCACTCGATACGGGTTCCGCGACCTTGTCAACGCAGGCGCCGTCGACGTGCTGCAGCCCGATGTCAACCGACTCGGCGGGATCACGGAGGCGAGGCGCGTATGGGCGCTCGGGGAGACATTCGGTCTCGACGTGATTCCGCATCTCGGTTTCGCGCACAATGCCCACCTCGCGATCGCAAGCCTCGCGACGCCACTCCTCGAGTACCTACCGCCGCCGCGGAGCTCCGACGAGGCCGACGAGGATCAGATCTTCTGGGTGGCTTTCCCCGACGAGCCGCGAGCCGAGAACGGGATGGTCACGCTCGCCGGCCGTCCCGGCCTCGGCGTGAGTGTCGATCGTTCGGTTCTCGAGAGCGTCCCCGAATGAGCGCACCCGCATGCGAGCCGAAGTGGGACGACGGCGTTGTCGTGACGCCCGCGACGATCGAGCGTGGCTCTCGGGCTCCGGCGATCGGGCGGTCGAAGGGATGACCGTGACCCGCATCGTCCAGCTCACCGACCTGCACGTCTTCGCCGATCCCGACGCGAGGTTGTTCGGGATCCCCACCCGCGAGCTGCTCATCGACGTGGTGGCTCACGTCCGGCAACACGAGGGTCGGGTCGATCACGTCGTCGTCACGGGTGACCACACCCACGACGAGACGCCCGAGGCGTGTCAGGCGCTGAGGCAGATCCTCGAACCGTGGCTCGACCGGCTCTGGCAGGTGCCGGGAAACCACGACGACCGAGCCGTCTTGCGGGCCGCCTTCGCCGACCGGATCCGAGGCGAGGGAGCCGCGCGCGTCAACTTCTCCTTCACCGCGGATCGCTGGCTTTGTCTCGGGCTCGACACGCAGCTGCCCGGGCAGGTGGCCGGGCTCATGGACGAGGACCAGGTCGGCTGGATCAGGCGCCAGCTCGCCGAGCACGAACCCGATGCCGTCGCGCTCTTTCTCCACCATCCGCCGGTCGTGATGGGCAGCGTCTGGATGGACCGGATCGGGCTCACGGGACGCGAGTTGCTGCAGGAGCTGATCCAGGAGGATGCGCGCATCCGTCTCGTGTGCTGCGGCCACGTCCACTACGAATCGGAGCACACGGTCGGGGCAGCGACGGTCGTGACGACCCCGTCGACGGGACTGCAGTTCCTGCCCGAGGGGGATGTCACGACCTTCGTCGCGGCACCTCCCGCGTACCGCGTCATCGAGCTGTCGGGCGACCGTTTCTCGACGAGGGTCGTTCGCCTGCCCGAGGTGCGATTCTCACCCGTCGCCTGACGCTGTCGTGCCGCCCTCCAGCTCGCGCCGTCGCAGCTCGCCGCGCCGGATCTTGCCGGTGACGGTCAGCGGCAGTTCGTCGACGAACTCGATCGACCGCGGCACCTCGTAGCCCGCAAGGCGTTGGCGGACGTGCCCCTGGAGCTCGGCCACGAGCTCGGGTGATCGCGCCGCCCCGGGCGACGGGACGACGAACGCCTTCACGACCTCGCCCCGCACCTCGTCGGGTACGCCGATCACCGCGGCGATCGCCACGGCCGGATGGCGGATCAGGCATTCCTCGATCTCGCCCGGGCCGATGCGATGGCCCCCGCTCGAGATCAGGTCGTCGACGCGGCCGATGCTGCGAAACGTGCCCTGTTCGTCGACCTCGGCCAGGTCACCCGTGTGCAACCAGCCCTCGCGCACCTTCGCGGCCGTCGCCTCGTCGTCGCGCCAGTACCCGAGGAACACGACCGGGTCACCCTCGACGCGCACGGCGATCTCGCCGTCGACGAGCCGCAGCTCGTGGCCGGGGTAGGCCCGTCCCATCCACCCTGGGCGCGCGGGCCAGGCGGAGCAGTTGCCGATCAGCAGGTTGGCCTCGGTCTGTCCGTAGAACTCGTTCAGCGGCACGCCAAAACGCTCGCGGCACCAGGCGCCCGTCTCCTCGCCCACGGTCTCCCCGCCGCTCGCGATCGTCCGCAGCGAGACCGGCACGCCGTCGCTGCGGCGCATCATCCGCAATGCCGTCGCGGGCATGAACACGTTCCTGATCCCGGCGTTCGCGATCACGTCGAACGCCTGCTCGGGATCGAATCTCCGTGTGCGGAAGGCGACGACCGGAATGCCGTGGTAGAGCGCCGGTATGAGCACGTCGTAGAGCCCCCCGATCCACGCCCAGTCGGCGGGCGTCCAGATGCGATCACCCGGTTGCGGGAAGAAGTCGTGCGAGAGCTCGAACCCCGGCAGGTGACCGGCGAGAACCCGGTGGCCGTGGAGGGCGCCCTTCGGTGGGCCGGTCGTCCCCGATGTGTAGACGAGCAGCGCCGGGGTGTCCGGTGTCGTGGCCGCGGCGGCGAAGTCGGGAGTGGCCCCGCCGAGGAGTTGCGGGAGGTCCAGGTCGACGTCGATCGTGACGCCGTCGAAGCCGAGTGCGACGACGCGCTCGAGGGACTCGCGCTCACCGAGGACGGCGCGAGGATCCGAGCCGCGGAGTCGGACCTCGAGCGCGTCGCGGCCGAAGCCCGCGCTCAGGGGCACCGCGATCGCGCCGAGCTTGTAGATCGCGATGTGGGCGATCGCGGTCTCGGGGCGTTGCGAGAGAATGATCGCGACGCGGTCGCCGGCGCTCACTCCCTTCGCCGCGAGCACGTTGGCGAGTCGATTCGAGTCTGCCGACAGCTCCCCGAAGCTGACGGTGCGGGTGATCGTGCGACCGTCCGTGACGATGATCGCCGGATCGGCGGCGGGGTGCCGGTCGCAGACCTCGACGCCGATGTTGACACGCTCCGGGAGGTTCCACGCGAACGCCGACCGCAGCTGCTCGTAGCTCGGCACGGGACCCGTCATGCCCAGAGGTGGTCGAGCATCCGGAGGTAGACCTTCGTGGCGCGGACGAGCTCGGCCACCGGGACGCTCTCGACGTCGCCGTGGGCACCGCTTCCCGCCGGGCCGTGGTAGACGGCGGGGATGCCGCACACGCCGTTGAAGAACGCCGCGTCGGCGACCAACTTGATCCCGGAGATCGGAAGCTCGCTGCCGGTCACGTCCGCGTAGCCTCGCCGGAGGGCGACGGAGAGCGGATGCTCGGGGTCGATCTCGTAGGACTCCCTCACGAGTCGAAGGTCGAGCTCGATCTCGCATCCCGTCTCGGCGGCGATGGGGGAGAGCAACTCCCGGAACTCGGCGTCGACGGCGGCCAGGTCGTTTCCCGGGGCCCAGCGCCGCGTGCCGACGAGGCGGCACGTGTTCGGGAAGCGGTTGTAGAAATCGCCGCCGTGCACCTCGCCGAAGAAGTACGTCTCGGAGCCGACGAGATCGTGCTCGACTCGCGACAGCTCCAGGTTGCGCGCGGCGATCGCCTCGACGACCTTGCCGGCGGCCATGATCGGATGTGGTGTCCCGGGCTCCGCCTTCAGCTCGTGCGTCGCCATGCCGGGCCGCGAGACGGTGATCTCGACCGTCGCCTGGCCCATGTGAGCAGCGATGAACGTGTCGCCGCTGAGCTCGCAGACGACGACCGCGTCGGCAGTGAAGCCGTGCTCGCCGAGCAGCCAGGCGAGGTCTTCACCGCGTCCACCCGGCGACTCGTGCAGCCCCGTCGCGAGGACGACGAGCTCGCCGGGGAACGATCCCGCCGCCTTCACCGCGCGCGCCACCTCGGCGGCGCACGCAAGCGCCCCCTTCATGTCGGCACTGCCGCGGCCGTAGACGTTCCCGTCCTCGACGCGCGGCGCATCGTGCGGGATCGGAACCGTGTCGAGATGCCCGTTGAGGACGATCCTCGGTCCGGGGCTGCCACCGTGTAGGCGCCCGATCACGATCGGCGTTGCCGGAAAGACCTCGTCGAGCACCTCCACCTCCATCCCGATCTCCTCGAGCCGGCGGGCGTAGAGGCGGGCCACCTCGGCGGTATCGCCGGTCGGGCTCGAGATCCCGACGAGCTCGAGGGTGAGATCGCGGAGCCGGTCGGCGTCGACGTGGTCGATCATTCCTCGCTCCGCCCGGCCGACGGCACGTCGCGTGCGGCGCGAAAACCGATGTGCGGCGAGCGGCGGCCCGGGGCGCTCCTGCTCCGCGCGGCGCACCGGACGTGCTCGCAACCGGGGCTCGCGTACGAGCCGCCGCGAAGCACTCGAGGCGCGCCCGACGCGGGATCCTCGCGACCGTCCTGTGCGTCGTACGGATAGGGCGCGTACGCGCTGCTCACCCACTCCCAGACGTTGCCCGGCCATGTCGAGCAGACCGTACGCGCTGGCGCCGTCCGGGTACGCGCCTACGGCGCGTCGTCGCCGCCGTGCTTCGGCCCGCCGCCGACGTTCGCGCGCGCAGCGGTTGCGTCCGGGGTCGTCGTCACCCCAGGGATAGAGGTCGCCGTCAGGGCCGCGCGCTGCCCTTCTCCCACTCGGCCTCGGACGGGAGGCGCGCATCCGCCCAGGCGCAGAACGCGCTCGCGTCGAACCAGTCGACGTAGGTCACCGGGTGCTCCGAGAGTGCGTCGGGCGCAGCCGGCGTCCGGCCAGTGCGGCGGCGCCGGGTGGCCGGTGTCCGCGACGAAGGCGCGGTACTGGGCGTTCGTCACCGGCGTCGCGCCGATCGCGCACGGCACGCGAGCGACGACCGTGTGCTGCGGCGACTCGTCAGGCGGGGCCGGCCCCTGCCGACGGGCGCGGGTCGGATCCGAGCCACGACCTCGCCGGCGGTCACGTCGACCATCTCGAGATCGGGCGCGACGTCGGCCGCGGCCGAGGCGGCGAGCCGGAACCCGACGTAGTGGTCGACCGCTCCCGGCAGGAACCCGTGTCGATACGAGCACCGCACCTCTCCCGGCCCGTGGATGAAGGATCGCCGCCGCGCACGACGCGCGGCTCGTGTGGCGGCGCGTCCTCGCGCCCGTCGTCTGCATCGAAGGGATAGGGGTGAAGCGCGCTGGTCGTCCACTCCCAGACGTTCCCCGCCAGGTCGAGCGCACCGAACGGGCCCGCGCCGCGAGCGCGGGTCCCGACCGGTGACGTGTCCGTGGTGGCGAAGGTCGCGTGGTCTGCGGTCGGGGGCTCGTCGCCCCAGGGCCAGGTGCGCGTGTCGTCCCCGCGGGCGGCCCGTTCCCACTGTGCCTCGCTCGGCAGGAAGCCGCCGGCCCAGCCGCAGAACGCGACGGCGTCGGCCCAGGAGACGTACGTGACCGGGTGGCGCTCGCGGCCTGCCGGGATCACCCCGCGAGGCCAGTGCGAGGGAGCCGGATGTCCCGTCGCCGCGACGAAGAGTGCGAACTCCGCGTTGGTCACCGGCGTGCGGCCGATCCGGAACGCACCGCACGCGACGCGGTGGCGGGGAGCCTCGTCGGGATCGGATGCGAACGCGGTCGACGGATCGCTCCCCATCGTGAACGCCCCGCCGGGAATCTCGCGCCAGTCGATCTCCGTCGTGGCGGAGCGACTCACCGCGGAATCACCGGCAGCACGATGTGCGAGGGACGGTCTGCGTCCGCGTAGACCGTCTGCTGCGCGACGACCTGTGTGTGTGGCGACCAAGCGGCTCGCCTGTGTTCGGGTTGACGTCGAGTCGCGGCCAGTTCGACGACGAGATGTCGACGCGGATCCGATGCCCGACGTCGAACAGGTTGCTCGTCGGCGGGAGCGTGATCGTGACCGGGTAGACCTCGCCCGGCTCCATCATCACCTCGCGCTCGAAGCCCTCGCGGTAGCGGCAGCGGATGATCGAGTCGTTCAAGAGCATGTCGAATCCCTCGGGGTAGTCCTCGTTCGCGGGGTGGACGTCGATCACCTTGGCCGTGAAGTCCGTGTCGACCGCGCTCGAGGAGATCCAGAGATTCACCTTCATCGGCCCGGTCACCTCGATCGCCTCGGTCAGCGGCTCCGTCTGGAAGACGAGCACGTCCGGTCGCTCGGACAGGCGCGGATACGGCTCCTCCGAGCCGAAGTAGGTGGGCGACTCCTTCTGGTCGGCGGGGCCCGGCGTCAGCAGGTCGCGGAGTCGGAGCACCGGGCTGAGGAACCGCGCCCAGGCCTGCTCCATCCCGGCGCCCTCGGCGGGAAGCTCGCCGATCGAGCAGTAGAGCCCACCGATCGTGGGCACGGGATGCGCGGGGTCGAAGGTGAAGCGCCGTGGCTCGGTGGCGGCGACCTGCTTCGCCGGCGAGAGCGAGCCGTCCGCATGGAGGTAGTACGGCGTCTCGACGCGGCGCGCGAGCGGCCACTCCCATTCCTCGCGCCAGCGTCCGCCGTGATCGAGCTTTCCCCGAGCCGTCTTGCGGCCGGAGCCGCCGCCCATGACGAAGATCCGAACCGGCGCCTCGCCCGCCGGCTGGCCCGACGCGTCGTCCGGCAGCCAGCGGTTGAAGTACTCGAGCTGCTCCTCGAAGTAGCGGTTCACTCCCCAGGTGCTGTCCGGCCCGAAATCGACCTCGAGACAGTACGTCGCGTCACCACGCATCCCGACGTGGCTCCACGGACCGACGACGAGGCGCTGCGGCGCCGTCGTTCTTCGCCGCCATCGACGCGAAGTACTCGGTATCCGCGGTCGGGAACGGGTCGTACCAGCCGGTCGACATCGTCGCCGGGATATCCGCGTGCTCCGCCCAGTACCTCGTGAAGTCGTGCTCGATCACGACTCCAGTAGTCGTCGTAGGCGCCCCGCGTGTAGTAGTCGAGGAGCGAGTCCTCGAGCGGCGGCACGTGCCGCAGTGCCGTCTGCCCGCGCTTCCACGGCGTCGCCCGGAAGAGCTGCCGGAGGTCGCGCAGGTCGTTCCAGACGTCCTCCTGCTTCCCGGGGTCGTCGGCGATGTCCTGCGCGTCCTGGGCGTGGATGAAGAGGGCCCAGAACATGTGCTGCTGCATCGCTCCGCCCTCGCGGCACTGGTTCTGGAAGCTGTTCGTCGGGACGACGTCCGGCCAGATCGCTGTCAGGTGCGGCGGCCGCTCGAGCGCCGTCCTCACCTGGGTGATCGCCCCATACGAGCTGCCGACGGTTCCGATCCGGCCGTTCGACCACGGCTGCGTCGCGATCCACTCGCAGATGTCGTAGCCGTCACGCCCCGTGTGCGGCGTCGCCGCGTGGTAGTAGACGCCGGACGCCTCCGAGCGGTAGCGATCGCGCAGGTCGATCAGGACGACGTTGTATCCCCGTGGGACGAAGAAGTCGGCGATCTCGGTGTAGCGCTTGTCGGTCTTGTCGTAGGGCGTGTGGAGCATGATCGTGGGGAATCGTCCTTCGACGAACGCCCCGTCCTGCGCCGGTCTGTAGATGTCGAACGCGAGCCGGAGACCGTCCCGCATCGGCACCATCACGTTCTTCGAACAGACGATGCCGTAGGTCGATGTCACGCTCGTCATGCCGCCTCCCTTTCGATCACGAGATTCCCGACGTCGTCGACCGTGACTGCGAACCCGGGATGGACGACAGTGGTCGAATCGAACTCCTCCACGACAGCCGGTCCGTCGAACCGCGCCCCTGCGGGCAGCGCGTAGCGATCGTAGATCGGGCAGTCGACGTAGTCTCCGGCTTCGGCGAAATACACCGGCCTCCGCTCTTTTGGCTCGGGGCACACTCCGGGCTCGAGGGGGCGCGCGGGCGGCTTCGCGATCGTGCCGACGCTCGTCAGTCGCAGGCTGACCACCTCGACGGGCTCGGCCGGCGCGGCGAAGCCGTACGTCCGGTCGTGCTCTGCGTGGAAGCGCTCGAGGAGGCCGTCGCCCGCCGGAATCGTCAGCTCGAAGCTCTGGCCGACGTACCGCAGATCGATCTGGCGGAGGAACGAGATCGCGTCTCCGGCCAGTCCTTCTCCTTCGAGCTCGGCCCGACCCGCGGCCTCGAGCTCGGCGAAGACCGTGTCGACCTCCGCACTGTCGAGGTCGTCGAGGCGCCGCATGATCGTCGTCGCCGTATCGCGCTTGAGGTCGGTCGTGAGGAGGCCTGTGGCCGAGAAGATGCCTGGACTGCGTGGGATCAGAAGCGTCGGCATTTCGGCGTCGCGCGCGAGCGCGTTCGCGTGCACCGGCCCGGCGCCTCCGAAGCCGACGAGGACGAAGTCGCGCGGGTCGTACCCCCTCTGCACCGAGATGAGGTGGAGCGCGTTCACCATCGCGGCGTTCGCGATCTCGACGATCCCGTTGGCGGCCTCGGTGACGGTGAGCCCGAGCGGCTTCGCGCAGCGCTCCTCGATCGCCCGGGACGCGCCTTCTACGTCGAGGCCGATCTCTCCGCCGAGAAAGTAGGTCGGATTCAGCCGGCCGAGGACGACGTTCGCGTCGGTGACCGTCGGCTCCACGCCGCCGCCGCGATAGCAGACCGGCCCGGGGTCGGCACCCGCGCTGCGGGGCCCGACGCGCAGCAGCCCGCCCGAGTCGACCCACGCGATCGAGCCGCCCCCCGCCCCGATCTCGACGAGGTCGACGACGGGTGTTCGTACCGGATAGCCGGAGAGCGACATCCCACCGATCCCCGCTCCCGCATGACCGCCGACGTTGTAGTCCTTGGTCACCGAGGGTCGGCCGCCCTGGATCAGACCGACCTTCGCTGTC
Source organism: uncultured Thermoleophilia bacterium (assembly GCA_963721955.1). Taxonomy (GTDB): domain Bacteria; phylum Actinomycetota; class Thermoleophilia; order Gaiellales; family Gaiellaceae; genus Gaiella. The sequence continues at coordinate 1,186,108 of CAVRKG010000005.1, forward strand.
GTGCCGCCCATGTCGAAGGAGAGGATGTCGGGCCGCCCGAGCGTCTCGCCGAGGTGCGCCGAGGCGATCACGCCTGCGGCGGGACCGGATTCGACCATGAACACCGGGCGCACGCTCGCGGCATCCGAGCCGAAGATGCCACCGCTGGACTGCATCACGAGCAGCTTCGCCCGAACGCCCGCCGCCGCGAGTCGCTCCTCGATCCGTTGCAGGTACCGCTCGACGACCGGGCGGATGACGGCGTTGATGACTGTTGTCGACGCCCGCAGGTACTCACGGAACTCCGGCGCCACGTCGGAAGACAACGAGACGGGTATGCCGGGGAGCTCCTCCTCGAGAATCACGCCGACCCGCTGCTCGTGCTCCGGATTGACGTAGGCGTGGAGGAGGCAAACGGCGACCGACTCGACCCCTTCGCGACGGAGGATGGCCGCTGCGGCTCGTACGGACTCGTCGTCGAGAGGCAGCACTACCTCGCCCTTCGGTCCGAGACGCTCGGCGACGACGACGGCGCGATCACGCGGCACGAGCGGCTTCGCCTTCTCGAACTGCGTGTCGTACAGCGTGGGCCGCACCTGCCGGGCGATCTCGAGCAGGTCGCGGAACCCGTCCGTGGTGACGAATCCGCTACGCGCGATGTTCCCTTCGATGATCGCGTTCGTGGCGACGGTGGTGGCGTGAACGACGAAGCTGACCTGTCCCGCTGCGATGCCGCCCTCGGCAAGCGCGCGCTCGGCTGCCTGCATGAACCCCTCGGACGGATCCGAGGGCGTCGTCAGGACCTTCGCGATCGCGACCTCCCCTGTCTCCTCGTCGATCAGGGTCGCATCGGTGAACGTTCCTCCGATGTCGATCGCAAGACGCACGCTCATGCGGTTCCTCTCCTCAGTTCGCTGGTGGCTTTCTCGTCGAGTCGGCGACCCTCGATCGCGACCCGGTACTCGTCGCGGGCGCGCTGCACGCTCACCTTGCCTTCGAGCACGTCACGGAGGACGCGCTCGGGGTCGCGCGTCTCGGGCGGGCCGTAGCCGCCGCCGCCGCAGCTGCGGACGCTGATCACGTCACCGGGAACGAGCTCGACCGTGCACTTCGAGCCGAGCCTCGTCTCGCTGCCGTTCCTGATCAGCACGTACTCCGCGATCTTGCCGCTCCGGCCGCCGAGTGCGCCCCAGGGACCTTGCCGGTCGCGGTCGGCGAGAATCGTGAACGTCGTCGCCTGATCGAAGCGGTAGTCCTTGCGGAGGCCGAGGCCGCCGCGAAAGCGGCCCGGCCCGTCGGAGTCCTCGACGAGCCCGAGCCGGTCGATGCTGACGGGGTAGTTGAGCTCCGTCTCCTCGATCGGCGCGTTCTCGGTGTTCTGACCGTGTGCCTGTACCGCGTCGGGGCCGTCGCTCGCGAAGCGGCCGCCGTACCCGCCCGCGAACGTGTCGTAGAAGCACGTGTAGGTCCCGGCCTCGACGTCGAGCGAACCGAAGCCGGCCTGACACATCATCCCCTTGGTTCCCGCCGGGAGCCGCTCGGGGAAGGCGGGCATGAGGGCACGGAAGATCACCTCGACGAGGCGCGTCTGCGTCTCCCAACCGCCAACGACGGCGGACGGCCAGGTGCAGTTCGTGACCGACCCGCTCGGCGCATGCAGCTGCACGAGACGGTAGAACCCGTCGTTCACCGGCAGGTCCGGATCGACGAGGCACTTGAGCGCGTAGGCACACGCCGAGAACGTCATCGCCAACGTCGAGTTCACGGGGGCACGTCGTTGCTCGTCCGAGCCGGTCGTGTCGAAGTTGACACCCTCTGGCCCGATCTCGACCCGCACGCGCAGGCGTACGGGATCCTCGGTGTATCCGTCGTTGTCGACCGAGCCCTCCGCCTCGTAGATTCCGTGCGGCAGCTCGGCGATCTCGGCCCGTGTCCGGCGCTCGGTGTACTCGAGCAGCTCGCCCATCGTGGCGAGAATCGTGTCTCGCCCGTGGCGGGCGACGAGCGCCTGCACCCGGCGGACACCCGTGGCGTTCGCGGCGATCTGCGCCCGGAAATCTCCTGCAGTCTCGTGCTTGGAGCGGATCTGGGAGAGGATCATCCGGAAGACGTCGTCGACGATCACACCGGCCGCGACGAGCTTGACCGGCGGGATGATCACTCCCTCCTGGAAGACCTCACGGAACGCGCCGATCGACGCGGGCGCGCCCCCGCCGACGTCCACGTGATGGGCGAGGTTCGCGACATACCCGAGCAGCTCTCCGTCCACGTGCACCGGGGAGATGAGGCTGACGTCGTTGAGGTGCACGCCGCTCGGATGCGGGTCGTTCGTGACGATGACGTCGCCCGGACCGAGGTTGGCAGCGCCGTACTTGCGAACAGCGCTCGGCACCTGCTCGGCCATCGAGCCGAGATGCACGGGCTGCGTGAAGCCTTGCGCGACCGCTCGAAGATCGGCGTCGAAGAACGCGCACGAGAAGTCCGACCGCGTCTTGATGTTCGTCGAGTAGGCACTACGCCGAAGCGTGAGGACCATCTCGTCCGTCGCGGCCACGAGCGCGTTGCGAATCACCTCGAACGAGATCGGATCGACCGACGGGGTCATGCCCGCAACCCCGCAGTCCCCTCGGCGTCGAGCTCGCGATCGACAACCGCGACCCCGTACACGCTGCGTGCGCGCTCGGCGCTGACCTTGCCCTCGAGTACGTCGCGGAGGACGCGCTCCGGGTCGCGCTCCTCGGGCGGGCCGTAGCCGCCGCCGCCGCACGTGCGGTAACTGATCACGTCACCGGCGACGAGATCGAGCGTCCCCTTAGCCGGGAGGAGTCGCTCCTCTCCGTCCCGGATCAACACGTACTCGGCGACCCTGCCCGCAAGGCCGCCGAAAGCTCCTGCCGGCCCGGCGCTCGTCCGGTCGGCGAGGACCGTGAACGTCGTCGGCCGATCGAAGAGGAAGTCCTTGCGAAGGCCGAGCCCGCCTCGACGGCGACCGGCGCCGTCCGAGTCCTCGACGAGAGAGAGGCGCGCGATCCGCACGGGGTAGCTGAGCTCCGTCTCCTCGACGGGCGCGTTCTCGGTGTTCTGGCCGTGCACCTGCACGGCGTCCGGGCCGTCGCTCTCGAGCCGCGCTCCGTAGCCGCCGCCGAACGTCTCGAGGAAGCAGTAGTACTCGTTGCTGACGGGGTCGATCCCACCGAATCCCGCGTGGCATGCCATGGCCTTCGTCCCCGCCGGAAGAACCTCCGGCAGCGCAGGCAGCACCGCCCGGAAGATCACGTCGACGAGCCGGAACTGGGTCTCCCAGCCGCCGACGACGGGTGACGGCCACGTGCAGTTGGTGACACTCCCACGTGGCGCGTCGAGGTGGATGAGACGGTAGAAGCCGTCGTTGACCGGAAGGTCGGGGTCGATCAGGCACTTCACGGCGTAGGCGCAGGCCGAGAACGTCTGCGCGTAGGTCGAGTTGACGGGCGCGCGCCGTTGCGGATCGCTGCCCGTGAGATCGAACGAGACGCCGCCCGCTCCGATCTCGATGCGCGCCCGCAGCTGCACGGGTTCGTCCGTGTAGCCGTCGGTGTCGACGGATCCCGACGCCTCGTAGACGCCGTGCGGAAGAGCCGCAAGCTCCGCCCGCGCGCGCCGCTCCGTGTAGTCGAGCAGCTCCCGCATCGCCGTCACGATCGTCTCGCGGCCGTGGCGTGCGACGAGGGACTGCAGGCGGCGGGTGCCGGTCGCGTTGGCGGCGATCTGGGCCCTGAAGTCGCCTGCGGTCTCGTGCTTGGAGCGGATCTGGGCGAGGACGAGAGAGAAGATGTCGTCCACGATCTTCCCGCCCTCGACGACCTTCACCGGCGGGATGATCACTCCCTCCTGGAAGACCTCACGGAACGCGCCGATCGACGCGGGCGCGCCGCCTCCGACGTCCACGTGATGCGCGAGATTGGCGACGTAGCCGAGCAGCGCGCCGTCGACGATCACCGGCGAGATGAGGCTGACGTCGTTGAGGTGGACGCCGCTCGGGTAGGGGTCGTTCGTGATGATCACGTCGCCCGCGCGGAGGTTCTCGGCGCCGTAGGTGCGCACGGCGTGCGGCACCTGCTCGACCATCGAGCCGAGATGCACGGGCTGCGTGAAGCCCTGCGCGACCGCTCGAAGATCGGCGTCGAAGAACGCGCACGAGAAGTCCGACCGCGTCTTGATGTTCGTCGAGTAGGCGCTTCGTCGAAGTGTGAGCACCATCTCGTCCGTCGCCGCGACGAGCGCATTGCGGATCACCTCGAACGTGATCGGGTCGAGCGTCACGCGCGGTTCCCCTGGCCCCACACAGAGGTGAAGGTGCGGCCTTCGGAGAACCGCGCCCCCGAGAGCGACGAGATGTCGATCCGCGGCTTCCCGCCCGCGATCGTCGCGGCCAGGGATTCACCGATCGCAGGCCCGATCTTGAAGCCGTGACCGCTGCCGCCGAAGCAGGAGTAGTAGCCGCCGACCTCCTCCTCGCCCACGATCGGATACCAGTCCTCGGTGATGTCGTAGACACCCGAGTAGCCGGTCACGTAGGTGCCGCCGTACCCGGGCTGCCCCACCGACGCCGCGAGCGACGGGATCCGGTTCAGGAGCTTCGGGATCATTCCCTGCAGGTGGGCCTCGTCCGTTCCGTCGTCGTAGGTCTCGGGGTCGACCGGCTCGATGACCTTCGGCCAGCCCTCGCCCGCGAGGACCCTGCCCCCCACGAACGGGCGCGTGTAGAAGCACTGGGGGACATCCGAGATGACGGGGTAGTCCTGGAACCCGTCCGGCGTCTGCAGCTCGGGCGCGTCGAAGATCGCCTCGTGCTCGCGGCTGAACGTGATCGGGTAGTCGACCCCGACCATGCGGCCGATCCGGTCGCCCCACGGCCCGCAGGCATTGACGACGACGCCCGTCGCGATCTCGCCGTCGCCCGTGACGACACCGGTGACGCGCCCGCCCGCGGTCGAGACATCGAGCACTTCGCAGCCCTCGTAGACGTGGAGTCCGTCGCGCTGCGCCGAGCGCACGAGCGACTCGACGGTGAGGACGGGGTCGGCGAACCCGGAGGTCGGCTCGTAACACGCGAGCGCGACGCCGTCGAGCCGGAGCTGCGGCCAGCGCTGCATCACCTCCTCCGGTGTGAGCAGCGACGTCTCGACGCCGAAGCTCTGCTGGACGGGGACGATCTCGCGCAGCCCCTGCTCGCCGTCGGGTGGCGCGAACAGCATGTAGCCGATCTGGTGGAAGCCCGCCGGACCGCCGAGCTCCTCCTCGGCGTTCGCGAACATCGATGCGCCACGCACGGCGAGCCTGATGCCCACCTCGTTCGAATAGTGCTGCCTGACGTGGGCGGCCGAGTACTGCGTCGAGCCACCGCAGATCTTCCGCTTCTCGATCAGCGCCACCTCGCCGAAGCCGAGCTTCGTCAGGAAGTGAGCGGTGCTCGCCCCCATGATGCCCGCGCCGATCACGACGGCGTCTGCTCGTGCGATCACGTCGTCCCCCTTTCTGCTCGGATTGCCGCCGTCGCCGCTTCGTCGACGGACCCGTCGCCTCCGACGACGACGCCGTAGAGATCGAGCGCCGCGGCGGCGGTGACCTTGTCGTTCGCGACGTCGTCCCCCACCGACGCCGGGAGGCGGCGCAGCGGATCGCCGAAGCCGCCCCCACCGGCCATCCGGTGGACGTAGACGTCGCCCTCACCGATCGTGGTCGAGAACATCGCCGGCAGTCTCTCCTCCGTTCCGTCCGGATGCAGGAGGAGGTTGCTCGACGTCGCGCCGCTGCCGCCGCCGGCGAGGCCGTACGGGGGCCGGTCGGCGCGGTCGGAGCGCACGATCAAGGACGTATTCGGGGTCAGACAGCGCCAGACGCGCTCGATCGCAAGGCCGCCTCGATACTCCCCCGCACCGCCCGTGTCGGGAAGAAGCCCGTATCGCTCGACGAAGATCGGAAACTCGGACTCGGCGACCTCGATCGGGATGTTCGCCGCGAGGCTTGCCGGGTTGGTGAGCCCGTCGTTCCCGTCCCACGTCGGCGTGCCGCCCCAGGTGCCGACGACGAGCTCGTAGAAGACGAATCGCTCGTCCGTCCCGGGCCTGTCGGCACCGAAGATGGCAAGCGTGTTCCCGCCTTCACCCGCGGCGGGAATTCGGTCGGGGATCAGCTGTGCGAGCGCGCCGTTGATGGCGTCGAGCACACGGAATCCGGTCACTCCCCGCATCGAGGACGCGCCGGGCATGACAACCTCGGCGACGGTGCCAGGCTTGGTCAGGATCGTGATCGGCTTGAACGCACCGGCGGTGTTCGGCACCTCGACCGTGAGTGCGCAGCGGACCGCCTGGTAGACGCATGCCATCACGAAGGAGCGGGTGCTGTTGAGCGATCCCCGCACCATCGGCGCCGAGTCGGTCAGGTCGGCCACGACCTCGTCGCCGGAGATCGTGATCGTGGCCGTGATCGGAACGTCACGGGCTTCGACCCCGTCCGAGCCGAGGTAGTCCGTAAAGGAGGCGGAGCCGTCCGGCCAGGTGGCGATCTCCTGCCGGACGAGCCGCTCGGTGTAGTCGATCAGCGCCGTGCTCAGGTGGGCCAGGTGTTCGCGCCCGTAGCGGACGGCGAGCGCTTGCAGCGCGCGCTCCGCGACGGAGCAGGCGGCCACCTGGGCACCGAGATCGCCGAAGGTCATGCGAGGGATGCGCATGTTGGTCTCGATCAACCGGTGCACCTCCTCGACGGGCTCGCCTTCCGCATAGAACCGGATCCACGGCATCCGGAGGCCCTCCTGGAAGATCTCCGTGTTGTCGCATGCGCTCGATCCCGGGAGGCGCCCGCCCACGTCGCCGTGGTGCGCGGTCGTGACGGCGAATCCGATCAGTTCGCCGTCGAGATGGGCCGGCTTGACGATGAAGATGTCCTGCAGGTGCATCCCGCCGTCGAAGGGGTCGTTCATGATGAAGACGTCGCCGGGTCGCATCCTGTCGCCGTAGTGGCCGAGCAGCGAGTCGATCGCGGTCGGGATCGATCCGAGGTGGAAGGGCACGCTGACGGCCTGTGCGATCGTCTCTCCGCGCGTGTCGCAGAGCGCGGCCGAGAAGTCCATGCCGTCGCGGACGACGGTGGAGTGGGCGGTCCGGATGATCGTCGTCGCCATTTCGTCCGCGATCGACTGGAGGGCATTGGCGACGATCTGGAGTGTGACCGGGTCGGGCGCGGTCGTGACGCGTGCACTCATGATTCCGTCTCCTTCTCGAGCACGAGCGTTCCGGTCTCGACGTGCCGGCGGACGCTCCAGCCGGGGGGCACGACGACGGTGGTGTCGTACTCGTCGACGAGCAGCGGTCCGGAGACGGCGTCGGCCCCGATCGACGCCCGGCTTCGAACGGGCACGTTGTCGTATTCCCCGCCGATCCAGACGCGTCGCGTCGCGTCGCGGTCCGGCACGAACGCGCCCTCGACGTCGAACGTGGGTGTCGCCGAGGAGGCGCCGAGCGCCGCAAGTCGCACCGCGCGCACCTCGACCGGTGAGCCGGGTTGGCCGCGCACGCCGTAGAGCACCTCGTGCTCGTCCTCGAAGCGCGCGCGAAGCGCGGCCAGCAGCGGCTGGTCGATCGGCCCGAGCGGCAGCTCCACCTCGATCTCCCAGCTCTGTCCGCCGTAGCGCAGGTCGGCGCTTCGCGACCACTCCGGCGTCTCGCGCCCCGCGAACGCGCGCGTGAGCGGCGCCTCCATCTCCGAGAACAGCCCGGCGATCACCGCCGGGTCGACTCCGTCGACGTCGAGGTGGCAGGACCGGACTTCGTGGAACTCCGGGCGGGCGAACAGGAGCCCGACCGCGCTGAACAACCCTGCCACGGGTGGCACGACGATCGTCGTGACGCCGAGATCGTCGGCGAGCCCACCGGCGTGGACGGGGCCGGAGCCGCCGTAGGCGATGATCGCGAACTCGCGCGGGTCGCGGCCCCGCTCGGAGGAGACCGAGCGCAGTGCGCGGGTCATCCGGGCATTCGCGATCCGGTGGATGCCGTCGGCTGCCTCCGCCGTCGTCAGCCCGAGCGGCTCGGCGATTCGCGCAATCGCTTCCTCGGCGAGCTCGCGCGAGATCGTGATCTGGCCGTCGGCGACCGCGCCGGCGGGAATCGTGCCGAGCACGACGTTCGCATCGGTGACCGTCGGCTCGACGCCGCCGCGCCCGTAACAGGCCGGCCCGGGGTCGGCACCGGCGCTCCGAGGCCCGACCTGGAGCCCCCCTGCCGGATCGAGCCATGCGATGCTGCCGCCACCCGCGCCCACCTCGGCGATGTCGATCGTCGGGATGCGCAACAACTCGCCGGCGCCCCGAATCAGCCGGCTGCCGGCCGAGATCGAACCGCCGACCTCGTACTCTCGACCGCGTGCGATGGCTCCGTCCTCGATCAACGATGCCTTCGCCGTCGTGCCTCCCATGTCGAAGGCGATCAGGTTCTCGAGCCCGAGCCGTTGTGCCATCCCGAGGGCCGCGACGACGCCGGCCGCGGGGCCGGATTCGAGCGCGAACACGGGTCGCAGCTTCGCGTCCTCGGACGTCATCACGCCACCCGACGACTGCATGATCTGGAGTGGCGCCTCTGCGAGGCCGACCCGGTCGAGGCCCGTGCGGATGCGGTCGATGTACGACCCCATCAGCGGACGGACGTACGCGTTGACCACCGTCGTCGCGGAGCGCTCGTACTCGCGCTGCTCGCGCAGGATCTCGCTCGACAGCGAAACGGTCGCGTCCGGCAGTCCGTCGGCCAGGATCGCCCCGGCACGTTGCTCGTGGTCCGGGTAGAGGTAGGAGTGGAGGAAGCAGACGGCGACCGAGTCGACCCCCAGCTCACGCAACCGGTGGCCGAGATCGCGCACCTCGTCGTCGTCGAGCGGCTGGAGGACGGATCCGTCAGCGCTCATCCGCTCGGCCACCTCGAACCGCAGCCGTCGCTCGACGAGCGGGGGCGGCTTGCGCCAGAAGAGGTCGTACATGTGGGGGACACGGAGGCGCCGCAACTCGAGGACATCCCTGAACCCCGCCGTCGTGACGAGCGCGGTCTCCGCGCCGAGGCGCTGGAGGACGGCGTTCGTCGCCACCGTCGTGCCGTGCACGACTTCGGTCACTGCGCTCGGTTGGGCTCCACCGGCGAGGTCGGAGACGGCCTCGACCACGGCGAGGTCGTAGTTCGGCGGCGTCGAGAGGAGCTTGCGGACCCGGACGGTGCCGTCCGCCGCGTGCAGGAGGACGTCGGTGAACGTCCCCCCGACGTCGACGCCGACACGCGCGGACGTACTCATCGAAGGCCCCCCGCAATGCGATTTGAAATAGCAAATTGCATTCCGGGCGAGCTTAGAGCAAACTGTCCGGCGATGGAAGGCTTGCCGACGCTGATCTCCCCGCTCGAGGAGCGTGAGTCGATCGAGCTCCTCGTGGCGCGGACGCTGCGGGGGCTGATCGTCGGTGGTCAGCTCCCGGCCGGAACCCCGCTCGTCCAACGCGATCTCGCCAAGCAGCTGGGTGTCTCTCCGACGCCGGTCCGCGCGGGTCTCAGCATGCTCGAGCGCGAGGGATTCGTCGTCGTCACGCCGACGGGCCGAGCCGTCGTCAGCCGGCTCACCCGCGAGGACTTCGAGGAGATCTATGCGGCCCGGCTCGGTCTCGAGGGGCTCGCGGCGCGCCTCGGTGCAGCCGCGACGGCCAAGCCGGAGATCGTGGAGATGAAGAAGCTGCTCCGGCGCCTGCAGCAGCTCGCCGAGGAGCAGGACGTCGAGGCGTACCTGAGCCACCGCTGGGAGTTCCACGCCACGGCGTATCGCGCGAGTGGCAGACGCCGGCTCGTCGACGAGGTCGAGCGGCTCTTCTGGCGCGCCGACCGCTACAACCGGCTCGTTCTCTCCACGCTCGAGCGGTTTCGGGAATCGGTCGGTCGCTATCGCGAGTTCCTCGCCGCATGCGAGTCGAACGACGGCGAGCGCGCCGAGCGTGTCGTGTACGAGAGCATGCGATGGGCGGTCGACCGCACGGCCGCGAGCCTCCCGTCGGAGACGGACGAATCGGAGTGACCGCATTGCTCGCGATGACGGAAGCACTCCGCGGTGCCCTCCGCGAGGATCAGGTGCGTGACGGCGTCTCGGAGCGAGACCTCCATTCCTCCGATCTCAGCTTTCACCCGGCGCGCCGCCCCGATCTCGTCGTCTACCCCGACTCCACGAACGACGTGGCCGTGGTGCTCGCGCTCGCGAACGAGCATCGGGTCCCGGTGACCCCGTTCGGGGTCGGCACGAGCCTCGAGGGTCACGTGATTCCCGTGCACGGCGGGATCAGTCTCGATCTCTCGCGCCTGGACCGGATCATCGACGTCTCGCCGGAGAACCTGACGGCCACCGTGCAGGCGGGTGTGACGCGGCTCATGCTCGAACGTGCGGCCGGCCAGCACGGGTTGTCCTTCCCCGTCGACCCGGGTGCCGACGCGACGCTCGGCGGGATGGCGGCGACGAACGCGGCCGGAACGACGACGGTCCGGTACGGAAAGATGCGCGCGAACGTGCTCGCGCTCGAGGCCGTCCTCGCGGACGGACGCGTGATCCGGACCGGCACGCGGGCCGCAAAGAGCTCCGCCGGGTACGACCTGACGGGACTGTTGGTCGGATCGGAAGGCACGCTCGCCGTGATCACCGAGGTGACCGTGCGGCTCCATGCGATCCCCGAGCAGGCCGTTGCGCTGCGGTTGACGTTCCCCGACATCGAGAGCGCGTGCCGAACGGCGGCGAGCCTCGTCGCCGCCGGGTCGGGCGTGACGCGCGTCGAGTTCCTCGATGCGTGGATCGTTGCGGCAGTGAACGCGTATTCGGGAACGACGTACCCCGAGGGGCCGTGCCTCTTCGTCGAGGCAGCGGGCAGTGAGGAGCTCGTGCGTGCCGACCTCGAGCTCGTGCAGGCGATCGCGACGGCGGAAGGCGCGACGGACATCGTCACCGAGCGCGATCCCGATGCGCGGGCCCGCCTGTGGAAGGCGCGCCACGAGGCCGCGAACGCCACCGCGGCCGCGTTCCCCGGCACGAAGGAGCGCGCGACAGATGTCTGTGTTCCTCTCACCGAGCTCGCCGCTGCGGCGCACTTCGCTCGAGCGGAGATCGACCGGCTCGGCCTCAATGCCGGCATCGTCGGACACGCCGGCGACGGCAACCTCCACGTCGCCGTCCAGGTCGACGAGTCCGAGATCGACCGATCCGAAGAGCTCGTGCACAACATCGTCGACGACGCTCTCGCGCGCGGCGGTACCTGCACGGGAGAGCACGGAATCGGACTGGGCAAGATCGGAGCGCTCGAACAGGAGCACGGCGACCTGATCCCGCTGATGCAGGCGATCAAGGCGAGCTTCGATCCGAACGGGATCCTCAATCCGGGCAAGGTTCTGCCGGCACGACGGCGTCCGGCCGGCTCGTCGGTATGACCGCAGCGGCACCGCTCCGGTTTCGCCTCGGAGTCGACATCGGCGGGACGTTCACCGATGTCGTCCTCCTCGGGGACGACGGCTCCGTGAAGACGAAGAAGGTGCTCTCGACCCCCGACGATTACGCCCGGGGTGTCGTCGGCGGGGCGGTCGCGCTGCTCGGCGAGTGCGGTGTCGGCGGCGACGACGTCTCCGGAGTCGTGCACGCCTCGACCGTCGCCTCCAACACGATCCTCGAGGGCCTCGGTGCCCGCACAGCGCTGATCACGACGGAGGGATTCCGTGACGTCCTCGAGATGCGCCGACTCAGGATCCCGGTGTTGTACGACGTGCAGTACGAGAACGCGCGACTCCTCGTCCCCCGTCGTCGTCGCTACGAGATCGCCGAACGACTCGGCCCGCGCGGCGAGGTGTGGAGGGAGCTGGACGAGGGCCAGGTGGAGGCGGTTGCCCGGCTGATCGCGAGCGCGAACGTCGAGGCGGTCGCGATCTCACTTCTCCATTCCTACGCCAACGACGCGCACGAACGCCGGGTCGAGGAGATCGTTCGCGCGATCGTCGGTGCCGACGTCTACGTCACCCGCTCGTCCGAGATCCTCCCCGAGATTCGCGAGTACGAGCGCACGAGCACGACGGTCGTCAACGCCTACGTCGGCCCGGTGATGACGCGCTATCTCTCTTCACTGGCCGGGCAGCTTCGCGACGGCGGCATCGGTGCGCCGCTCGAGGTGATCCAGTCCGCCGGGGGAACGCTGGCGCCGGAGATCGCCCACCGCAAGCCGGCGCATCTCGTCGAGTCCGGCCCGGCCGCGGGGGTGATGGCCTGCAGCTATCTCGGCAGACTGACGGGGCGGCCGCAGTTGATCTCGCTCGACATGGGCGGTACGACCGCCAAGGCCGCGCTCGTCGAGGACGGGCAACCGGTGCGCACGAGCGAATACGAGGTCGGAGCGGGCATCAACCTGAGCAGCAAGCTCGTCAAAGGGGGCGGTCACCCGATCAAGCTGCCGTTCATCGACGTCTCCGAGATCGGCGCAGGCGGGGGCAGCATCGTCGGCGTCGACCCGGCCGGGACGATCAGCGTCGGGCCGGTGAGCGCCGGGGCCTCGCCGGGACCGGTCTGTTACGACCTCGGCGGGCTCGATCCGACGCTCACGGATGCGCTGCTCGCGCTCGGCTATCTCAACGAGACCCAACTCGGCGGCGGGGCGATCACGCTTGCCCCGGCGGCTTCGCGCGAGGCGCTCGAGCGGGTCGTCGCGAAGCCGCTCGACCGCTCGGTCGAGGAGGCAGCCCACGGAATCCTGATGCTCGCCGTCGCGACGATGACGCGCGCGGTCAAGGCGGTGACGACGTTCCGCGGCCGCGATCCGCGCGACTTCACACTCTGCGCCTTCGGCGGGAACGGCCCGCTCACCGGGGTCGAGATCGCGCGAGCCCTGCAGATCCGGCAGGTGCTGATCCCCCCGGCTCCCGGCGTGTTCAGCGCGCTGGGACTGCTGTTCTCCGACACCGAGCACGAGATCGTGCGCACGCTGATGCTGAGGGGGGCGGAGATCACCGTTGCCGCACTCGAACGCGCGCTCGCCGACGTCGAAGCGGAGGCGACCGCGAACCTCGTTGCCGTGGGTGAGGCAACCGTCACGGTGACGCGCTTCGCAGACATGCGGTTCGCCGGGCAGGCCTATGAGCTCTCCGTGCCGGTTCCTCCGGGCGTCGTCGACGTGGACCGTCTTGCCGGCGAGTTCGTCGCGGAGCACGTCAGGACCTACGGACACGGCTCCGCCGAGGATGGGATCGACGTCGTCTCGGTGCGCGCACTCGCGCGGATCGAGCGGGCGACGACGCGAAAGTACGACCCGCTCGCCGCGGTGCGCGCTCTCGCAGTCGACGAGGGCGTGCGAACCGTGTACTTCGGACCGGAAGCGGGTCGGGTCGAAACGCCCGTGTGCAACCGGGCCGGTCTTCTTGCGGGCGAACGGCGCGGCCCGCTCCTGATCGACGAAGTCGATTCGACGTGCGTCGTCCCGCCCGGCTGCACCGCACGCCTCGACGACTACGGAAACATCGAGGTCGAGCTCGATGGCTGATCACGGCGCACACGCTCCCGTCGACCCGATCACGCTCGAGGTCGTCAAGAACGCGCTCGCCTCGACGGCCGATGAGATGGCGCTCGTGATCATGCGGAGCGCCTATTCACCCGTCGTGCGCGACTCGATGGACTATTCGACCGCGCTCTGTGATCGCAACGGTCGCGTCGTCGCGCAAGGTCTGACGCTCGCCGTCCAGCTCGGCACGTTCCCCACGGTGATGGGCGTACGTCCTGGAGGAATTCGGTTCGTCGGCGAAGCCGGGTGACGTCTACATCGCCAACGACCCCTACGGCTGCGGTGGTCAGCACCTCCCCGACCTCTATGTGATCCAGCCGATCTTCGTCGACGGCGTGCTCGAGGGCTATGCCGCCACGATGGCCCACCACTCCGATGTGGGTGGGATCGCGCCCGGCAGCATCGCCGTCCACGCGACCGAGATCTACCAGGAGGGTCTCCGCATCCCGCTCTCGAAGCTCTACGACGGCGGCGTCGAGAACACGACCCTGCTCCGCCTGCTCGAGGCCAACACGCGCCGGCCGATGCACGTGCTCGGTGACCTGCGGGCGCAGCTTGCTGCCTGCCGTGTGGGCGAGCGCGGGCTCGTGGCGCTGCTCGACCGCTACGGCGTCGAGGCCCACGGCTACATGGACGAGCTCCAGCGTGTTGCGGAGCGGATCATGCGCGCCGAACTCGCGCGGCTGCCCGACGGCGTGCATACGTTCACGGACTACGTCGACGGGGTCGGGGACGACCCGGTGCCGATCCCCATCTGCGTCCGGATCGAGCTCAGAGGCGACGAGGTGGTGATCGACTTCGAGGGAACGGCGCCGCAGGTCGAGGCGAGCATCAACTGTCCCGTCGGCATGGTGCGCGCCGCGTGCTACTGCGCGATCCGCGGGATCGTTCGCGCCGAGATGCCGAACTGCGAGGGGTACATGGTGCCCGATCCACGTGCGGGCACCGGCCGGCACGGTCGTCAACCCCGTCCTGCCGGCCGCCTGCGGCGCCCGCGGGGTGATCGGGTACCGCGTCTACGACGCAATCATGGGCGCCCTCGCTCCGCTCGTCCCCGACCGCGTGCTTGCCGCCGGCGAGGGAGGCCCCACCCTGATCGCGTTCGGTGGCTACGACGAGGAGCGCCGCGCGTTCGGGACGACGGAGGTGCTCGTCGGAACCTGGGGAGCGAGGGCCACGAGGGACGGGCTCGAGGGCGTCTCGAACCCGCTTGCGAACCTCGGCAACCAGCCAGTCGAGCTGCTCGAGGCGGACCTCCCGATTCAGGTCGAGAGCTACGGCCTCGTGCCCGACTCCGGTGGAGCCGGTCGGCAGCGAGGCGGTCTCGCCTACATGCGCTCATTTCGTGTTCGGACACCGAAGGCGACGCTGACGATCCGCACCGACCGTCGCGATCATCCTCCGTACGGGCTCGAGGGTGGTGAGCCCGGCGCGCCTTCGAGCAACACCGTCGTCTCGGACGGAACGACCAGGGAGTTGCCGGCGATGCCGATGGAGGCGTCCTCGCTCGTCGAGGGAGACCGCTTCATCCATGTCTCGGCAGGTGGGGGAGGCTACGGGCGACCGCACGATCGCGATCCCGACGACGTGCTCGAGGACGTCCTCGACGGCAAGGTGTCGGTCGAGGCTGCGCGTGCACGCTACGGCGTCGTCGTTACGGACGGTCGAGTCGACGTCGAGGCGACCGCGAAGGCGCGTGACGCTCGGTGAGCATCGACACCGCAATCCGGAACGGAATCGTCGTCGACGGCACCGGAGCCGACGGAGTTCGAACCGATGTCGGCTTGCACGACGGGCGCATCGTCGCCGTCGGCGTCGTGCCGGACGCCGACACCGAGATCGACGCTGCGGGAAAGGTCGTCGCACCCGGTTTCATCGACATCCACAGCCACTCGGACTACACGCTCCTCGTCGATCCACGCGCGGCGAGCGCGGTGCATCAGGGCGTGACACTGGAGGTGGTCGGGAACTGCGGCTTCGGCTGCTTCCCGCTGCTCGACAAGGACCTGGCTCCGAAGGCGATCTACGGGCACTCGTCGGACGTTCCGCTGACCTGGACGTCGGCGGCGGAGTACTTCGACCGGCTGGAGGAGGCGTCGCCCGCGATCAACGTCGCGAGCCTCGCACCGAACGGGCAGATCCGTCTCGCCGTCGTCGGTCTCGCCGACCGGCCGGCTCGGCCGGACGAGCTCGCGCGAATGACGTACCTCCTCGACGAGGCGCTCGAGCAGGGAGCGTGGGGCTATTCGACGGGGCTCGAGTACGCCGCCGAGCGAGGCGCCGACGAGGACGAGCTCGTCGCGATGTGCGGCGTGTGCGGCCGGCATCACGGCATGTACGCGACGCACACGCGGCGACGTGACGAGGGTGCCGACGGCGCGGTCGCCGAGGCGCTTCGGACGGCGGAGCGCTCCGGGGTGCGGCTGCAGGTGTCGCACCTCGTGCCGCGGAACGGGCTCGAGTCGGCACGCCGATGTGTCGAGCTCGTCGACGGGGCCGCCGCGAGCGGCATGGATGTCGCCTTCGACATGCACACGCGCCTGTACGGGACGACGTTCCTGCTCACCGCGCTGCCGCCGTCCGCGCTCGAGGATCCCGCCCGGCTGCGAGAGATCCTTTCCAGCGAGGAGCAGCGGCGGGCGATGCGCGGCTACGAGAGCATCCTCAGCGCGGGCGGCGACTGGAGTCGGATCGTGTTGCTCGACAACGACGTCTGGCCGGACTACGCACGACGAGACATCGCAGCCGTCGCGGCCGAGCGCGGGCAGGAGCCGCTCGACGCGGTCTACGACCTGCTGCTCGGTGCGGCCGACGATCCGGGGGTGTTGATGGTGATCATCCACGCGTACACCGAGGAGCAGCAGCGCGAGGCTTTCGCGCACCCGCTCTGTGTGCCCGGCTCGGACGCGACGACGATGGCCCCGACCGGACCGCTCGCGGACCGCGTGTTCCACGGCGCCTATACCTGGGCTGCGTGGTATTTGCGCTTCTGCGTCCAGCAGGAACACGTGCTCACGCTGCCGGAGGCGATCCACCGACTCACCGGAGCTCCGGCGGAGCGGCTCGGGCTCTCCGATCGCGGCGTGCTCCGCGTCGAGGCCAGGGCGGATCTCGTCGTCTTCGATCCTCGAGCATTCAAGGAAGAGGGAACGACGTTCGCACCGAATCGCCTCGCGACGGGAATGGACACGGTGATCGTCAACGGCGGCGTCACGCTCAGCGGCGGCGAGCTCACCGGCGTCCGCAACGGTCACGTGCTGCGCCGTTCCTGACGGCGCCGACCCTGCGCCTCGTCAGCGGGGCCGGCCGGCGAGAGACGGCACACGTCTTCTCGGCGCATCTGCCTGACGTACTGTCTCTCAAATGCGCGTCTTGATCCTTGGTGGAGCCGGCATGGTCGGGCGGAAACTCGCGGAGAGACTGGCTCGAGACGGCGGCCTCGCAGCGACGTCGATCGACCACCTGTTGCTCGCGGATGTCGTCGAGCCTGCCACACCTGCGGCCGCGGGCCTCACGACCGAGGTGGCAATTGCGGATCTCGCCGAGGAAGGAACCGCGGTCGAACTCCTCGCCGGGCGCCCCGACGTGATCTTCCACCTCGCAGCGGTCGTCTCGGGGGCCGCGGAGGCCGATCTCGAGCTGGGATACCGAGCGAACCTGGACGGAACACGCGCCCTGCTCGACAGCGTGCGTCGGATCGGTGACGGGTATCGACCCAGGGTGGTCTTCGCCTCGTCGATCGCGGTGTTCGGCAGGCCGTTTCCCGACGTGATCGAGGACGAACAGTGCCTCACGCCGCAGACGAGCTACGGCACGCAGAAGGCGATCGGTGAACTCCTGCTCGCGGACTACTCCCGTCGCGGCTACGTCGACGGCATCGCCATCCGGCTTCCGACCATCTCCGTTCGCCCCGGTATGCCGAACGCGGCTGCTTCCGGGTTCTTCTCCAGCATCATCCGCGAGCCGCTGAACGGCGCGGAGGCCGTGCTGCCGGTGCCCGAGACCACGCGCCACTGGCACGCGTCGCCTCGCTCGGCGATCGGCTTCTTGCTCCACGCCGCGACGATCGACACCGTTGCGCTCGAGGGTCTCCGGTGTCTGACGATGCCGGGTGTCTCGGTCACGGTCGCCGAACAGATCGCTGCTTTGCGGCGCGTCGCCGGCGACGAGGTCGTCGGCCGAATCCGCCGCGAACCGGACGAGACGATCATGCGGATCGTGGCCGGGTGGCCCGGTGCCTTCGACCCGCGGCGCTCGCTGGCACTCGGCTTCCGTGCCGACGCGGACTTCGAGGAGATCATTCGCATCCACATCGAGGACGAGCTCGGAGGCGTGATCCCCGACGCCGCCCACTGAGGCCACCGCCTACGCGGCGACGGGCACCACGGTCGCAGGCAGCGCCCAGATCCCCTGGCGGTCACCCCTGGGATTCCAGACGATCGCGTCGGCATCCGGGATCTCGATTGCGTCGAAGCGTCGTGAGACCATCGAGAGCAGCAGCTCCATCTCCAGACGGGCGATCTGGGCTCCGACGCAGAGATGCGGGCCGGCGCCGAACGTCAGGTGCTTGTTCGGCGTCCGGTCGAGCTTGATCTCGGACGGGTCGGGGAACACCGACGGATCGAGGTTGGCCGAGCCATAGCTCGTGGCGACGACCGAGCCCTTCTCGATGGTCGTACCGTGGATGTCGACGTCGCGCGTCGCGTTGCGGCAGAAGATCTGAACGGGGGCCGCGTAGCGAAGCATCTCCTCCACCGCAGTGGGAAGGAGCTCCGGCCGCTCTCGCAGCTCGACGATCGCGCCGGGGTTTCCGGCCAGGTAGTAGAGCGCCATCGACATCGCGCTCGCAGACGTCTCGTGGCCCGCGCTCGCCAGCATCAGCATTCCGAAGGATCGGATCTGCTCGCGCGAGAGTCGGTGCCCGTCGACCTCCGAGTCGAGCAGCACGGAGAGAAAGTCGTCGCGCGGCTCTGCCTCGCGCTCGGCGATGAGGACGTCGAGATAGGCCTCGATCTCCGCAGTGGCCCGCTTGGCGTCGGCGGGGTCGGTGACCGAGCTGAAGAGTCGGTGCCCCCACGCGGCCCACTTGTCCTGGTCGCCCTCGGGAAGCTTCATGAACTCTCCGAGCGTCCCGGTCGAGAACGGGACGACGAGGTCGGCGACCAGGTCGCCGGACCGATCCGACTCGAGCCTGTCGAGTAACTCGTCGAGAATCTCGGTCATCTTCCCGCGCAGTGCCTCGATCTTCGAGCGGTGAAAGGCGGGGCTGACGAGCGCACGGTATCGCTGGTGCTCGGGGGGATCCACCTCGACGGGCAGCAGCGGGTAGTCGCGGTGGATGATCATCGGGATCGCGCTCACACCCGGCACGGCCGAGGTGTAGGTGCGCCAGTCCTGCACGGCGTGCTTGACGTCCTCGTAGCGCGTCAGCAGCGTGAAGCCGCCGTATTGCTCGAAGTAGGCGTCGCTGTGCAAGGCGGGGCAGTGCTCGCGAAGCTCCTCGTACGTCGCCGTCGGGTCGCGGCAGAACTCCGGATCGCTGATATCGAACGCTCGACACGGATCCCGGTTCGGGCGGGCTGTCATGCGTCTCCCGCCACCGCTCCTCGGGGGTGTGCGCGCCCAGGCGCCTTGGTCTCGTCCGACATCCTCATGCTCGCCTCCATCGCGCCTCTGAGAGTCCCGTTCCCTCCGGGGGCAAATTGGTATGACAGTATTATAATCACTACGGCGAGGGGGTTTGGGCACCGTCGAGGACGCCCCTGGCACCCGTGCCGGCCCGGTTCGAACCCGGAGGGGGGCGAGGCGGCTGACCCGAGAGGAGCGGCGTGACAACGAGCTTCGACCACCACGACCCGGCCTTCGTCGCCGACCCGCATCCGATCCTGGCCGAGATCCGCGAGCAAAGCCCGCTGATCCACAGCGACCGCTACGGGGGTTTTTGGCTGCTCTCCCGCTACGACGACGTGACGGAGGCAGCGATCGACTGGCGCCGCTTCACGTCGAGCGTCGTCGGGACGACCGTGATCCCGCCGAGCCAGCCCCGCGACTACCCCCAGCTTCCGATCGAACTCGATCCGCCGAAGCACACGCTCTACCGCAGCATCGTCAACGGGATCTTCGCGAAGAGCCGGGTCGAGGCGCTCCGGCCGGACTTGCACGAGCTCGCGGCGTCGCTCCTCGAGCCCATCGTCGCCCGTGGCGGCGGTGACTTCGTGAGCGAGTTCGCGACGCCCCTCTCGCTCGGCACGCTCGGGATGTTCATGGGGCTGCCGGTGGAGGATCAGCCGAAGTGGGCCGACTGGGTGCGCCGGATGTTCGAGGGCTCGATCAAGGATCCGGAGGGTCAGCGTCGCGCCGGCAAGGAGTTCGAGAAGTACCTCGACGGGCTCGTCGACGAGCGAAAGCATGATCGCGGGGACGACTTCATCAGCCTCCTGCTCGAGACCGAGGTCGACGGGCATCGCCTGACCGACCTCGAGATTCGCGGGTTCGGCGTCGTGATGCTGATGGCCGGTCACGAGACGACGGCCGGCGCGATGTCGATGACCGCGAAGTTCCTCGCCGAGGAGCCCGACGTACGCGCCCGCCTCTTCGCAGAACCGGAGCTGATCCCGAGTGCCGTCAACGAGTTCCTTCGACTCTTTCCCTCGATCCAGATTTTCTGTCGCAACGCGAGCGAAGACCTCGAGTTGCACGGGGAGCACATCGAGAAGGATGAAGTCGTGGCGCTCGCGTACGCCGCGGCAAACCGCGATCCGCGTGAGTTCCCGGAGCCGGACACGTGCGTGCTCGACCGCAAGCCGAACAAGCACGTCACGTTCGGCTACGGCCACCACCTCTGTCTCGGAGCCAACGTCGCGCGCCTCGAGATGGCGGTGATGCTCGCCGAGCTCGCGCGATCGATGCCGGAGTTCCGGCTCGCTCCGAAGCAGTCGCACGTCTGGCGCGCGCGCGGTGACGTGCGCGGGCTGCTGTCGCTTCCGATCGAAGTCGGAGCCTGACCATGGCCGCGTTCGAGACGGTCCCGGCACTCGTCCTCGAACGCCTCGGTGACGTGCCGCGGATCGAGGACGTCGAAGTGCCGGAGCCGGGCCCGGGCGAAGTCCGCATCCGGATGCTCGCTGCCGGCATCTGTCACACCGACATCCAGGCACCACGCGACGCGTATCAAGCGCCACTCGTGCTCGGTCACGAGGGCTGCGGTGACGTCGAGTCGGTCGGGGAGGGCGTCGCCGGGTACTCCGTCGGCGATCGTGTCGTGCTCTCGATCAAGACGGCGTGCGGAGCGTGCCGCCAGTGCCTCTCCGGCCGACCCGCCGTCTGCGCACACGCACTCGCGCTCCGTCCGGGCCGCTCACGATGGCGCGGCGAGCCGATCCCGGGTCTCCTCTCGCTCGGCTGTTTCAGCGAGCTGATCGTGATCCCGGCTGCCGCCGCCGTGGTCGTGGATGACACGTTGCCGATCGAGCAGGCCGCCCTTGTCGGCTGCGGGATCGCAACCGGGGTGGGGGCGGTGCTCAGGTGCGCGCAGGTTCAACCCGGTGCGGTCGTCGCCGTCTTCGGCGTCGGCGGTGTCGGGCTCAACGTCGTCGCTGGTGCTCGGCTCGCAGGCGCGGGCACGATCGCGGCGGTCGACCCCGACGCCTCGCACCTCGAGCGCGCCGCGGCGCGGGGGGCGACGATCCTCCTCCAGCCGGATGAGGCCGTCGCCGCCTTGACGGAGATCGGCGGGGTCGACGTCGCCTTCGAGGCGATCGGACACGAGGACGTCTTTCTCGCCGCGCTCGACTCGCTCGCCGTCGGCGGCGAACTCGTGATCCTCGGTGGAGTTCCCCCGGACCTATTCGTTCCCGTGGCTCCGCGCACCATTCTGCGCAAGCAGGCGCGCGTGACGGGCTGCGTCTACGGGTGGATCGACCCACAGGTCGATCTACTCCAGATCGCGGGGTGGTGTGCCGACGGCACGATCCCGGTGGACGACCTCGTGACGCGCGTGATCACGCTCGCGGAGCTACCCGCGGTGTTCACGGAGGAGCGCCGCCCCGGCGTGCGGACGGTGGTCCGCTTCTAGTGGGCGGAGTCGAGCAATGCGCGTCGCAGGGCGGACGAGACCTCGGCGATCGCATCACGTGCGCGATCGATCTTGGCAGGCATGCGGATGAAGCCGTGGATCATCCCGTCGTAGCGGCTCAGCGTCACCGGAACTCCAGCCGCAGAGAGCGCCTCGGCATAGGCCTCGCCCTCGTCACAGAGAGGGTCGTACTCGCTGACCAGCACGAGCGCGGGAGCCAGGCCACGGAGATCGGGCGCGCGCAACGGCGATACCTCCGGGTCGTCGCCCGAAGCCAAAGCGGGGAGGAACAGGTTCCAGAACCAGCGCATGGAAGCTGCGGGAAGGTTGCGGACGTCGCCATGCGTGCGATACGAGTCGGTGTCGAAGGAGAAGTCCGTGATCGGGTACACGAGTACCTGCAGCGCGAGCTCGACCCCGCGCTCGCGCGCTCGGAGTGCAGTGACGGCGGCGAGGTGACCGCCCGCGCTGTCGCCGCCGACGGCGATGCGCGGGAAGCGTTCGGATGCCCACGCCGTCGCGTTCCACGCATCGTCGACTGCGGCGGGATACGGATGCTCGGGCGCAAGCCGGTAGTCGACGTTGACGACCGCACAGCCGGAGTCGGCCGCGATCGTGCGGCACAGCTGATCGTGCGAGTCGAGGCTGCCGAGGACCCAACCGCCACCGTGGAAGAAGACGAGCGCCGGCGCCTCGGTCTCGTGGCTGTAGATGCGCACCGGGACGCCGTCGGCGTCTCCGTCCTCGATCCGGTGCACGACGCCGGGTTCCCCGAACAGGGCGCTCGTTCCCGCTTCCATGAGCCGTCGCGCCTCCTCGATTCGCCGAGCTCCGAGTGCGGTGGGATCCCGAGCTCCCGCAAGGACTCCAGGTAGGCGTGGGCTTGCGGATCGAGCACGGTACGATCATACGATGGACGCCGAGCAACAGGGTCGACCGCCCAGAGTCACCGTCGACCCCGATCTCTGCATGGCGGCCGGAGCATGCATCGCCACTGCTTCCAAGACGTTCCGTCTCGACCAGTCGCTCGACGTCTCGATCGTGGTCGATCCGACCGGCGATCCACTCGCCGACGTGCTCGCCGCGATGGATTCCTGTCCTTCGGGAGCCATCACCGTCGAGCTCGACGACTAGTCGCGCCCCGCGGCCGCTGCCGCGTTACCACCCTGAAGCGTGGTGTAGGTTGGAAATGGTTGTGAGTCACTCGACACACCTCGAGCGAATGCGAAAGCTCGTATGGGCTTCCTCGTAGGAGTCGACATCGGAGGGACGTTCACCGACTGCGCAGTCGTCGGTGACAGCGGCGAGATCACGGTCGGTAAGTCGCCGACGACGCCGTCCGAACCCACGGAGGGCTTCTTCGCTTCGATCGGGGTCGCTGCGCGGCAACTCGGGTTGACGGATCGCGAGCTGCTCGAACAAACCGATCGCCTCGCGCACGGGACGACATCCGGCACAAACGCTGTCGTGACACGACGGGGGGCGCGGGTCGGTCTCCTCGCCACCCGGGGCCACGTCGACGCGATTCGCATCATGGACAACACCGGGCGGGCGACGGGTGTGCCCCTCGAGCAGCTTCTCCATCCGCCGAGTTCTTCCTTGCCCGCTCCCTTCGTCGAACGGGGCCTGATGCAGGAGGTCACCGAGCGGATCGACTTCGCCGGCGACGTGGTCGTGCGCACTCGCCGAAGACGACCTGCGCGCTGCGGTCGCCGCGCTGGTCTCAGCCGGTGCGGAGGCCCTCGCAGTGTCCTTCCTCTGGTCGTTCATGAACCCTGCACACGAGCTTCGCGCCGCAGAGCTGATCGAAGCGGAACACCCGGGGATGCACGTCTCGCTCTCCCATGCCGTCGCTCCGCGGGTGGGCGAGTACCCGAGGACGGCGACCACGATCCTCAACGCGTATGTCGGCCCGATCATGAGCGTGTACACGCAGGAGATCGAGTCTCGCGCGGCTGAGCTCGGCTACGGGCACGACGTCCTCTTCATGCAGTGCAACGGCGGCCTCGCGCGCGGCGCACGCGCACGGGCGACACCGATCCTGACGCTCCAGTCGGGCCCCGTCGCGGGCGTGATCGCGGCTGGTGAGTTCGGGCTCGCGATCGGCGCCCCGCAGGTGATCACGAGTGACATGGGGGGAACGACCTTCGACGTCAGCGTGATCGAGGACGGCCGCGCGCTCGTGCGGGACGAGACCGTGATCGAGCAGCATCGACTGTTCCTCGACATGGTGGACGTGCAGTCTCTCGGCGCGGGCGGCGGCAGCATCGCGTGGGTCGACGAGACGACGGGCGCGCTGCGCGTCGGCCCGCAGAGCGCGGCCGCCGATCCCGGGCCTGCGTGCTACGGGCGCGGCGGCACGGAACCGACCGTCACGGATGCTGATCTCGTGCTGGGCGTGCTCGATGCGGAGCGCTTTCTCGGCGGCCGTCTCCGGCTCGACCGCAACGCTGCGGAAGCTGCCATCGCTCCGATTGCCGACGCCCTCGGCCTGACCGTCGACGAGTGCGCAGCAGGCATCGTGCGTGTCGTCGACTCGAGGATGAGCGACCTGATCCGTTCGATGACGGTCCAGCGCGGCCTCGATCCGCGCTCGTTCACGGTCTATGCCTTCGGCGGCGGGGCCGGAGCTCATGCGGGGCTCTACACGCAGGGCCTCGGGATCGGCAGGTTCGTCGTGCCCCTCCGTGACGCCGCCTCCGTCTGGTCTGCGGTGGGTCTCGCGACTGCCGATCTGCTCGACGTCGTCGAGCAGCCGCTCTTCATGCGCGACCCGTTCGACGCCGACGCTCTGACCGAGGCGTTCGAGGTGCTCGAGCGACGCGCGCGCGCCGAACTGGGGGATCAGGAGGCGACCGTGGAGGAAGTGCGAGTCGAGCGCTTCGCGCGCTGCAAGTACGGGCTCCAGGTCTATGAGGTCCAGGCTCCCGTGCCGGACGGCGACCTCGACGCCGAAGGAGCGCAGGCCGTCGTGGCGTCGTTCGAGGACGTGTACGCGCGGCGTTACGGCGCGGATGCCGGCTACAGCCAGGCCGGCGTGATTCTCACCGGCGTCGGCCTTCGTATCCACGGCCGTGTGAGGAAGCCTGCCTCTGCGGCCGTTGCGCTCGCAGGGCACGAGCCGTCCTCGGATGCGAGTGCCGGCGAGCGTGCCGTCTACTGGCCCGAGTTGCGGGAGCGAATTCCGACGCCTGTCTGGCACGGCGAGCACCTCCTGCCGGGGAACGTCGTCGAAGGCCCGGCGGTGGTCGAGCTCCCCGACACGACCGTGGTCGTGCGCCCCTTGGCCCGGCTCGAGATCGACACGTTTGGAAACGCGGTCGTCACAGCGCCGGCGAAGGCCGGCCCGCAGACTGGAGGTGGGTCATGAGCTCCGACGAGTACGCGCGTCGCTGGTCGTCCCTGATGGAGGGATATATCCCGCCCGACGACCTGGTGATCCCGGCTGGGCTTGCCCTGCACGGAGAGCACGACGAGGAGATCGATCCGGTCACGTACGAGGTGCTGCGCTCCCGCCTGTGGTCGATCAACGAGGATCACCTCAACACGGTTCGCCGCATCTCCGGCTCCGGCGTGACGGTGTACGTCTGGGATCTGAACACGTCGATTCAGACGGAGCTCGGTGACGGGGTCGTGTTCGGCCCCGGCATTCTCTTCTTCGCCGGCTGCGCCGACCTCGTCGTCAAGTGGACGCTCGAGCACAGGGCGGGCAACGTCGGTATTCGCGAGGGCGACGTGTTCGTCCAGGACGACCCGTGGGTCGGGACGAACCATCAGATGGACGTCGCGGTCTACGCGCCCGTCTTCGTCGACGGTCGGCTGTTCTGCTGGGTCTACAACTGCGTCCACCAGCAGGAGCTCGGCGGCGTCGAGCCGGGCGGGTTCGTGCAGCAGGCGCCCGACACCCACTGGGAGGCCACCGCGTTCCCGCCGATGAAGCTCGTCGAGGGTGGCGTCTGGCGGGAGGACCTCGTGGATGCGTGGATCCGCCGCTCGCGGCTACCGGAGCTCTGCCTGCTCGAGCTCAAGTCGCAGGTCTCGGGTGTCGAGTTCGCGCGCGCCCGCATCACCGAGGCGATCGACGACTACGGCCCGACGGTCGTCAAGGGCGTGATGCGGCGCATGATCGACAACACCGAGCGGGTCGTGCGGAGCCGGCTCGCGACCATCCCGGACGGGCAGTGGCGCGACGTCCGCTACTGCGCCGGCGGCCTTCCGGACGACCGGAGCTTGCACCGGCTCGAGCTGACGATCGAGAAGCGCGACACGACCCTGACGTTCTCGAACGAGGGCACCGACGATAGCTACGGGTCGTTCAACATTCCGGTCGGGGTCTGGCGCGGCAGCATCCTGAACGCCGCGCTACCGATGCTCGCGTACGACCAGTACCTGTGTGGGGCCGGTGTGTTGCGGTGCCTCCGGTTCGACGCCGCGGCTCGGCGCGATCAACTCCGCGCGGCATCCGGCCGCCGTGAGCACGTCGCTCGGGACGAGCAACTCGATCAGCCAGGCCATGCACCTGCTGAGCAAGATGCTCGGGAGCTCCGAGAGCGAGCGTCACAGCATGATCGCGGCCTCCGCCCACCACACCCAGGTCTACACGCAGATGTTCGGGGTCGACCAGAGCGGCCAGCCGTACGGCAACTTCCCGTTCGACGGCATCGGCGGCGGCTCGGGCGCGTTCTCGTTCCGGGACGGCATCGACCACGGCGGCAGCATCATCTCGCCGAAACTCGGGATCGGGAACGCTGAGGAGTGGGAGCGCGTGATCCCCTTCCTCTATCTCTACCGACGTGAGGTTCTTGCCGGTGGCGGGCACGGCCGCTGGCGGGGCGGCGCGGGCTTCGTCACCGGTTGGACGGGGCACAAGACGGACAGTTCGTTCATCTCCTCCGGTGGGCTTCTGCAATCGGCGACGCAGGGCAACGGCTCCTCGGGCGGCTACCCGGGAACGGGAGGGACGTTCTGGTCGGCCGAGTCGACCGCGATCGAGGACGTTCTCGCGTCCGGCATCCTCCCCGGCACGCCGGCCGAGCTCCGCGCAATCGCGCCGGAGGGCGGTGCCCCGCCGCCGAAGAAGTTCGACAACCCGCTCGCGAGCGGCGATCTCTTCGAGGTGATGCCTCCCATGGGCGCGGGTCACGGCGACCCGCTGCGGCGGGAGCCGGGCAGGGTTGCGGACGACGTGGCATCGGGCCGCGTCTCGGCCGCGGATGCCCGGCGCATCTACGGCGTCGTCGTGGGTGATGGCGCGACCTGGGACGAGGCCGAGACGATCGAGCTCCGCGTCGCGGTGAGGAGCGCCCGCCTCGCGAACGCCCGTGTGCGGCCCGCCGAGGGGCGAGGCAAACTCGGCCGCCCCGCCGGAGTCCTGGCCCTCGCGGTCGAGGACGTTCGCATCACGCCGGTCGACGGGGAGATGGTTCTTTCATGTGCTCACTGCGACGAGATTCTCGGCGACGCCGCTACGGGCTATCGCGCGGGCTGCGCGATCGTCGAGACGCCGCTGACGGAGATCGATCCGCAGATGTTTCTCGATCCGCGCTCGCAGGTGGACGACGACCTCGTCCTGCGCCACTTCGCCTGTCCCGGCTGCGGCACGTTTCTCGACGCCGACATCTGCCGCCCGGACGATCCGGTCTACAACGACGTCGTGATCCGGCAGCTCCCGACCGTCTGAGCGGGTCGGAGCACTCGCCCATGGACAACGCGGGCCTGGCACAGCTCTCCGAGAACCTGTTCCGTTTCACCGACAGCTGCAACGCCTATGTCGTCCGCGACGGCGACGCCGCGCTCGTGATCGACCCGGGCTCGGGGGCCGTCGCCGACCGGCTCGCCGAGATCGGGATCGAGCGGGTCGAGTGGGTGCTTCACACCCATCATCACCGCGACCAGTGCTGGGGCACGGGCCGCCTCGCCGCCGCCGGGGCAGCCGTGGCCGTTCCCGAGTACGAGCGTCATCTCTTCGATCGGGTCGAGCTGTTCTGGCAGTCGCGACGGGTATTCGACAACTATGACGACCGCAACACGTTCTTCACGCTCGGCGAGAGCGTCGCCGTCGACGCGCTGCTCGAGGACTACGAGGAGTTCGCCTGGCGCGGATACCGCTTCTTCGTTCTCCCCGCCAAGGGACACACCTACGGTTCTTCTGCACTCGTCTCGGAGATCGACGGCCGCCGCGTCGCGTTCACCGGCGACCTCATCGCCGCCGGCGGCACGCTCTACCAGCTCCACGCGATGGAGTACATGTACAGCGGCCTCGAGGGACTCGTGTTCACGCTCCAGTCGATCCAGGCACTCGGGCGGCAGAACGTCGCACTCGCGCTTCCCTCGCACGGCGAGTCGATCGTCGACGTGGCCGGGGACATCGAGCGACTCGAGGGCCGGATCATGGACTGTGTGCAGCTCGGCCGTGGGATGCGGATCGCGGGTATCTGGAACGTCCCCGAGATCGGCTACCTGCCGAAGCTCGAGCTGTACGCGATCTCGCCTCACCTCCTCTGGGGCGGCGACTCGACCTGCTCGAACTTCTACGTCCTCCTGAGCGAGAGCGGGAAGGCGCTGTTCGTCGACTACGGCACCGCGAACCTGGCGCACTTGCACCTGCACGCCGATCACGAGGGCCTCGAGACGCTCCGGTTCGTCGAACACCGGCTGGACACGCTGCGTGAGGACCACGGCGTCACCCAGATCGACCTCGTCATACCGACCCACATCCACGACGACCATGTCTGCGGTATTCCGTACCTGCAGCGCTTCCACGACACGAAGTGCTGGGCGCTCGACGTCGTCGCGGACGTGATCGAGAACCCGGCCGCGTGGGCGAGCACACCGTGTGTGTACCCCAAGCCGATTCGCGTCGATCGACGCCTGCGCGACGGCGAGCGCTTCATCTGGGAGGAGTACGAGCTCGAGATCCACCACGCGCCCGGGCAGACCGAGTTCCACTCGGTGATCGCGACCGTGGTGGACGGCAGAAAGGTCGCGTTCACGGGAGACAACTACCTCCACGACGAGATCGCGAGAGACGGCGTCACCAGCATGCTCCCGTACCAGACGACGGTGCTGCGCAACAGCTTCCAGCTCGAGATGCATCAGCGTTGCGCACAGGTGATGAGGGCGATCGGCCCGGACCTGATTTGTCCGGGGCACGGTGGGCTGCTCGAATGCTCGCCCGAGGCGCTCGACGCCTACGAGGCATTCATCGACGAGAAGGAGAAGGTGTTCCGGGGGCTCGTCGGCACGCCGGCGGATCACTTCATCGACCTCTTCTGGGCCCGCTTGCTTCCCTACGTCGTCTCGCCGCGTGAGGGCGAGGAGATCGCCTTCAGGTTGCTCCTGCGCAACAACGTCGAGAGGGCGGCCACCTACGGTGCGCGGCTCCTCCTGCCATCCGGCTGGACCTGCGCAGTCGACCTGGTCGAGATCCGTCTCGAAGCCGGAGAGCGCGGCGAGCTCACGTTCGTCGCGCGGGCTCCCGATTTCGTCGACCGCGAGCGGCAGCTGATCGCCGCCGAGATCCTGATCGACGGCCACAGTCACGGCCCGGTGTGCGAGGCACTCGCCACCGTTCGCTCGGGCAGCTGATGCGCTGATCGCCGACGCGGGCGAACCCGTACCGGACGCGAGCTGTCGCGAGAGGTCCTGGCGCGCCGCTACGGCTCGAGCGCGACGAGCGCCGCGGTCGCGATCGCCTCCGCCGAGATGCCGTACTCGGCGTACACCTCGGGCTGCGAGCCCGTCTGTCCGAACCGATCGACGCCCAGCGGGACGCAGCGCGTTCCGAGTGCCGAGCCGACGAAGGCGAGTGCGTGGCTCGCCCCGTCGATCACCGTGACGACCGGAAGCCCTCGCTCGTCGGGTCGGACGAGGCTCTCGAGATGGCTGAGGCGCCGGCCCTTCTCGCCGCGTACCGGCGCGGTCGTTGCAACCTGCCAACCGTGGTAGAGCCGATCGGGCGACGAAAGGCACAGGATGGTTGCCTCGACGCCTTCCTCGTCGGCGAGGACATCGGCCGCCGCGAGCACCTCGGGCACGATCGCGCCGCACGTCGCGAGGATCACGCGGTCGTCGGCCGCGCCTGCATCGCGGAGCCGGAATCCGCCGGCGACGACGGCCGCGCGTACTGCGTCCTCACCCTGGCGCTCCACCGCAGTTGCGAACGCACCCTGGTCGATGGGCTTCGTGGAGAGGCGCACGTAGAGCGCCTCGCCGTCGGGCTCCTGCATCCGCCTGATCCAGTCCAGGAGGAGCCACTCCAGCTCGCGTGCGTAGCATGGCTCGGCGTAGGTGAGACCGGGCGTCTCGATCCCGATCCCCGGCGTGGAGAGCGACTGATGCGCCCCGCCCTCGCGCGAGAGCGAGATGCCGGACGGCGTTCCCACGAGCACGAACCGCGAGCCCGAGTAGGTCGAGTACACGATGCCTTCGAGCGCTCGCATCACGAACGGGTCGTACACGGTTCCGAACGGGATCAGACGCTCTCGCTGGTAGTCCCACGTGAGGCCGAGCTGGCCGAGCATCAGCACGAGGTTCATCTCCGCGATTCCCATCTCCACGTGCTGGCCGGAGGGAGCGACGCGCCATTTCAGCGGCGAGTCCTCCATCGCGTCGTACACCGGCTCGGCTTCGGGGCCCCACACACCCGTCTTGTTGACGAACCCACCGAGGTTCGTCGACACCGCAACGTCGGGACTCACCGTCACGAGGCGCTCGCCGAGGCCCTCGACGCGGGACAGCTCGAGCAGGATTCGGCCAAAGGCGGCCTGCGTGGACATCGATCCCGAGTCCCTGCTGGCGAGCGACACCGGGGTCGGGACGACCGCGGCGGAGGCGCGCTCCCCGCGATCGAGTCGGGTTTTGGCGCCTGCGATCAGATCCGCCTCCGCCGTGCCGTCGGTGAACCCGTCCCACTCGGTCTCGGCTGTCAGGCCGCACGAGACGCGGAGTCGGTCGATCTGCTCTCCCGTCAGCAGGGCAGAGTGATTCTGCGGGCGGCCTGCGATCTCGAGCCCGAACCCCTTGATCGTGTAGGCGAAGATCACCGTCGGTCGATCCGGTGTCTCTCGTGCCCGCCGCAAGGCCCCGAGGACGTCTCCGAGGTCGTGTCCACCGAGGTCGCGGACCAGATCCGAGGGGGCATGCTCGAGCAGCGGCGCGAGGCGGGCACGCTCGTCCGCGGCGAGCGAGTCGAGCAGTGCAGACCGAACCTGATCGTCGGAGGCGCCGAACAACGCCTGATAGGCCTCGTTCGGCATCTCGTCGATCCGCCGCCGGAGCAGGTCGCCGCCCTCCTTCGCATAGGCCTCGCGCAGCCGGCTCCCGTACTTGAGCTCGATCACGTCCCACCCGTTGGCGCGGAACTGCGTCTCGAGCTCGGCGGCACGTATCCCTGGGATGACCCGGTCGAGCGACTGCCGGTTGAGGTCGACGATCCAGAGGACGTTGCCGAGCTTCCGGGCCAGGGGTTCGGCGAGCGCCTCCCAGATGTTGCCCTCGTCGAGCTCCGCGTCGCCGAGAAGCGAGATGTACCGACCGCCCGTCGAGGCTCCGAAATGCGTCTCGACGTAGCGGTCGGCGAGGGCACCGAAGAGAGGGGCAGCGGATCCCAGGCCCACCGAACCGGTCGAGTAGTCGACGGGAAAGGGGTCCTTCGTGCGGCTCGGATAGCTCTGGAGGCCGCCGAAGTCGCGCAGGCGCGTCAGGTAGGACCGATCGAGGCGCCCGAGCAGGTACTCGAGCGCGTGCATGACCGGTGACGCGTGTGGTTTCACCGACACGCGGTCTCTGCATCCATGTCGGCGAACCACAGGGCCGTCATCAGCGTGACCATCGACGCCGACGACGCCTGGTGGCCACCGACCTTGAGCGCGTCTCCTTTGGGGCGCTCGCGGTTCGCGTAGTCGACGATGCGGACCGCGAGCCAGAGCACGCGCCGTTCGATCGAGGCGAGCACGCCGAGGTCAGGACCGGTCAGCGTGGGCTCCCCCACCGCTCAGTCCGAACGGAAGCCGTAGCGCTCGAATGAAGGCGCGACCGCCGAAGCTCCCTCGGGAGCCGGAACGATGCGGGTCGGATCACCGTCGTCGACGACGAGGCCGACCACCTCCTGTCCCGATTCGTCGCTCTCGACGAGTGCCCACGCGACGATCCGGGCGCTCGCGGCGTCCTCCGCGTACTCACCGCTGTAGAGGGCACGCCAGCCCGGCTCGGCAGGAATGATCGACTGGATGAGCGGTGGCATGAGGTGAGGATCATACGGGTTGCCGGGAGACCTGTCATCTGGCCTACTGTAGGATCGGATTGTGAGACGGGTGCGCGGCAACCTGCGATGGATGTGAAGAACCTCGACGTCGACGCCGTGCGCGCGCTCGCGCCGAGCACGCTGTTCACGCTCGACGAACGTGTCGCCGTGGTCACGGGTGCCGCCGGCGGCATCGGCCGCTGGCTCTGTGCGGGTCTCGCTGCCGCCGGCGCATCGGTGCTCGCGACGGACGTCCAGGAGCCCGGACTGGTCGAGCTCTGCGAGACGCTTCAACGGGCCGGCGCGACTGCCGACTTCGTCGTCGTCGACCTGGACGAGGACGAGGCTCCCGACCGCATCGTTTCCGCCGCCGTGGAGCGTTTCGGCGGGATCCACGTGCTCGTCAACAACGCCGCTGTAAACCGACGCATGCCGATTCTCGAGATGGATGTCGACACGTGGGATTGGATCACACGGCTCGATCTGCGCGTGCCCTACTTCCTCTCCCAGCGCGCGGCACGCGAGATGATCGCGCAGGGGGCCGGGGGGGCCATCGTCTCCATCAGTTCCCTGAATGCCGGGTACGGGCTCGAGCAGATCTCGGTCTACGGACCGGCCAAGGCCGGGCTCAGTCAGCTGACCCGTGTGATGGCGATCGAGTGGGCGGAGCACGGGATCCGTGCGAACGCGATCGCTCCGGGCTTCATGGATACGCCACTGGCCGCACCCATCTGGGCAGATCCCGACATCAGCCGCTGGATCTTCAACCGCGTCCCGTTCGAACGACCCGGACGTCCTGACGAGCTGATCGGCATGTGTCTGCTGCTCGCCTCGGAGGCGGGTTCGTTTTTGACGGGACAGACGCTCTACGTCGACGGCGGGGCGAGCGCGGGCGGTCGTTGGTTCCATCCCGACCGGTGATCGCCGAAATGGCAACCCATCGCAGAGCAGAAGAGAGGAACGACGTGATCAGGAACGATGGCAACGTCACTCGAGAATCGTGGCCGACAGTCGAGGCAGTGTGTCGTTGGCGTGAGAGAGAGGTGCGGCCGACGTCGTCGCCTCGGTGGACACTCATGTCCGGTGACGCCTCAGCCGTCGTCGGCCTGAAGGCGTCCGAGCCACTCGAGCTCGTTCCGGGTGTGGCGATGCGGCCACTGTTCGGACGGGGTGCGATGCTCAACCTGCTCGAACTCGCGCCCGGGGCACACGTGCCCGTGCACGATCACCCACACGAGCAACTCGGGTACGTGATCGAGGGCGTGCTCCTGCTCGAGATCGACGGTGTCGGACACGAGCTGCATCCGGGAGACGCGTTCCGGATCGACGGCGGCACCCCGCACAGCGCGCGATCGGTCGGAGGGTGCACCGTCCTCGACGTCTTCCAACCCGTGCGGGAGGACTACCGCGAGAAGGCGGGGCGATGAGGACCAACCCGGTCAAGGAGGCACTCGGGAGGGGCGAGGTGGCGCTCGGCACGATGGTGACGGAGTTCGCCACCCCCGGCATTGCGCGTTTGGCGTCGGGCGCAGGGGCTGAGTTCATCCTCTTCGATCTCGAGCACACGGGATACGACTACGAGCGCATGCGCAACGTGCTGGCCGCGGCCGAGGCCAGCGACGTCGTGTCGTTCCTGCGGGTTCCGGATGCGGATTACCAGTTCGTCTCGCGCGGACTCGACATCGGGGCGCTCGGGATCATGGTCGCCTCAGTCGAAAGCGCAGAGGAGGCGGCTTCCATCGCGGCCTCGGCCCGGTTTCCCCCGGTCGGGAAACGGGGCTTCGGGCTCTTGCTCCAGCGCGACGACTTCCTGCCCGAGGGACTCCAGGCGACGCTCGAGCACGTCAACGAGACGACGATGATCCTCACCCAGATCGAGACAGCGGCCGGCTTGGACGCAGTCGAGGGGATAGCCGCGGTGGACGGCGTCGACGTCCTCTGGATCGGCCATTTCGACCTGAGTGCGTCGCTCGGGATCCCGGGTGACTTCGCGAACGTCCGCTTCCGTGATGCCGTCGACCGCGTGCTCGCAGCCGGCGAGACGAGTGGCAAGCCGGTGGGAATGGTCTGCTCGAGCGTGGAGGAGGGCGCGGAACTGCTGCGTCGCGGCTTCCGGCTACTGGCCTATTCGATCGACGTCCTCCTCTACCAGGACGCAGTGCGCGCTGGACTGTCCCGGCTCAGCGATGTCCGTGGCGGTAGCGACCCACCACCATCCGCGCCCGCGCGCGCGCCAGGTTGATCGTTCGCATTGTCGTACAGACGTCGTCCCACGCACACCTCTAGTCGTTCGCGGGCATCTCGATCAGATCGCCGGTGGTCTCGAGGAGCTGGTTGTGCCGCTCGCGCAGTGCCTCGGTCACCGTCCCGGGAACGGCCCCGCCCCCGATTGGTCGGCCGTTGACCTCGGAGACCGCGAGGATGCCTCCGTACGTCGAGGTCACGAACGCCTCGTCGGCGGTGTAGACGTCGTAGGTGGTCATGTTGCGCTCCGACACCGGATAGCCGAGTTCGGCGGCGATCTCGATCACCATCGCTCGCGTGATGCCCGCGAGGATCTCCTGCGGGCCAGGCGTAACGAGCTCGTTGCCGTGCACAGCGAAGAAGTTGTCGCCGGCACCTTCGGCAACAAACCCGTGCGCGTCGAGAAGAAGAGCCTCGTCGGCGCCTGCGTCGGTCGCCTCGAGCCGGGCGAGCATCTGGTTGAGGTAGTTGAGGGTCTTCGCCCGCGGGTCCAGTGATGTGGAAGGCGTCTTTCTGATCGACACGATCCTGAGGCGCAAGCCTGTCGATCCGAAGAACCCCGCCATGCTCGCGGGCTGGACGCGCGAGTGCACGAGGATGAGGACGGTCGGCGGGTTGGTCGCTACCCGTGTGTCCACCGAGGGGAAACTCGTCCCGCGGCTGATGACGATCCGGACGTACGCGTCGCTGTAGCCGTTGAGGCGGACCGTTTCGAACACCGCCTCACGGACGTCGCTCTTGCTCATCGCCAGGTTGAGTCTGAGCAACGAGAGCGAGCGGAAGAGGCGGTCGAGATGATCATCGAGCCGGAAGATCCGAGCTCCGTGCACGCCCAGCGTCTCATAGACGCCGTCCCCGTAGAGGAAGCCACGATCGAACACCGAGACCTTTGCATCCTCGACGGGGACGTAGTCCCCGTCGAGATACGCGACCTTGCTGTCGACGAACGGTAGTCCAGTGGTCAAGTCGCCCAACCTTCCTCTCTCACGCGGGAGAGCTCACCAGCCGGCTGCAACGGGGTTCGTGAGGCGACCGATCCCCTCGCCCTCGATCGTCACCTCGTCGCCGGGCTGCAGGTACTGGGGCGGGTCGAGGAAGCACCCGCATCCGGCCGGCGTGCCGGTGGAGATCAGATCGCCGGGCTCGAGCGTGATCACCTGCGTCAGGAACTCCATGACCACCGGGATCGGGAACAGCCAGTCGGCGGTGGTTCCGTCCTGCATCTGTTCGCCGTTGACGTACGTGGCGAGTCGCACGTTGAAGGGGTCCGTGAGTTCGTCCTTGGTCACGATTGCCGGCCCGATCGGCGAGAAGGTGTCCGGGTTCTTGCCGAGGATGATCTGGCTGTCCTGCGTGCGCTTCGACCAGTCGAACTGGATGTTGCGTGCGCTCACGTCGTGGAGCAGCGTGTAGCCGTAGATGTAGTCCAGGGCGTCCGCGGCCGCGACGTTCTTCGCGCGCTTGCCGATCACGAAAGCGAACTCGACCTCCCAGTCCGTCAGCGTCTCGGGGGACGGGATCAGAATCGGGTCGCCCGGTCCGCAGACCGCGTTCGGAAGCTTGGCGAAGAAGTACGGCTCCTTCGGGAGTGCGCTGTTCGCCTCGGCGCCGTGGCTCTTGTAGTTGATACCGACGCACAGGATCTTTCCGGGGCGGAGCGGGGCGAGGATTCGGCTCGGCTCGAACGGCTCGCCGGTCGGTGTCGGCTGCGCGCCCGATTCGATGAGCGCGACCATGTTGTCGAATCCGGTTGGCGCGATTCCGGCATCCGTCTGGATGCCGACGGCGGTTGTGCCGTTGTCTTCGAAGCTCACGAGTCGCACTGAGATGCTCCCTTCCGTATGGTCGCTGGCGCCGTCGCACGGGCCACGGAGAACTGGTAAAACAGAACACCATCATACACGTCAGCCGGCGTCGGGCTGCAGGGAAGAATGGATGATCGGTAGACCTGTAGGATTGCATTCCACATCTACAAGGAGAAGTCGATGAAGATCGCAATCGTCGGCGCCGGAGCGATGGGTTCGATCTTCGGTGCACGCTTCGCGCAGGCGGGTCACGACACCGTTTTGGTCGATGTCGCACAGCCTCTCGTGGACAAGATCAACGCCGATGGTGTAACCGTCGTGCGCGGTGAGGAGGAATCCACGACGCGTGTCGCAGCCACAACCGACCCAGGTTCGGTCGGCGAGGTCGATCTCGTCGTGTTCTTCACCAAGTGCTACCACACCGAGCCGGCGGCGAAGGCAGCTCGACCGCTCGTCGGTCCGGACACGGTTGTCGCGTCCCTCCAGAACGGGTGGGGGAACGGGGACGTCCTTGCTGGCGTCTTCTCGTCCGAGCAGGTCGTCGTGGGTGTCACCTACAACAGCGGCCTCGTGCTCGACCTCGGCAAGGTGATGCATCCCGCCGAGCAGCCCACGATCGTCGGCTCCTTCGTCGACGGATCGGGGTCACGGGCGGAACGTCTGGTGCAGGCGCTCTCCGACGCAGAGCTCGTAGCCACTGTCGCCGATCCGGTGCGGCCCGAGATCTGGAAGAAACTGATTCTCAATGCCGCGACGCTCCCGGCGTCCGCGCTCGCCGGCATGACGGCCGGGGCGTTCGGAGCTCACGAACCTTCGCGTGAACTCGTCGTCGACACGGCACGAGAAGCGACGAGCGTCGCGAATGCGCTCGGGTTCGACGTCGACCCCGAAGAGCGGGCATCGGCGATTCTCGCTCTCCTCGGAAAGGCCGGCGCGTCGAAAGGCTCGATGCTTCAGGATTTCGAAGCCGGGCGTCGGTCGGAGATCGACGTGATCAACGGCGCAGTCGTCAAGGCGGCCGACGAAGTAGGTGTCGATGTGCCCATCAACCGGACGCTCGTGCGTCTGGTCAAGGGCTGGGAAGCCCAGAGAGGTCTCTCATGAGCACGCGCCTGACCTACCATGGAGCCGCGAGCTTCGAAATCGTTGGTCCCACGCATCGGATCCTCGTCGATCCGTTTCTGAGTGAGAATCCACTCGCCCCGTGCTCGCCGGATGAGCTAGCCACGCCGGACGTGATCCTCGTCAGTCATGCGGCGTTCGACCACTACGGGGACGCGCCGTCGATCGCGATCCGGACGGGCGCGCCGGTGGTCTGCGATGCGGCAGTGCGCGCGAAGCTGATCGACGACGGAGTCCCGGCCGACCAGATCACTGCGACGACGTGGGGGATCGTCGTGGAGGTGGCCGGCCTCGTCGTCCGACCCGTTGAATGCCACCACTGGTCGATGGCCACGCTGTCCGACGGACGTCAGGTCGTCGGCAATCCGATGGCATTCATCGTCGAGACCGAACCCGGTGTCCGGATCTACCACTACGGCGACACGTGTATCTTCGACATGCGGTTGATCGGGGAGCTGTACAAGCCGACCGTCGGGCTGATGGGGTGCACACTCCCCCGGGAGCTCTCGCACCTGATAACGGGGCCCGGAACGTTCCTCACGGGCGAGATGGATCCCGACGAAGCCGCGCGCGCGTCCGAGATGCTGGGGCTCGAGCTAGCCGTCGCGTGCCACTACCTCGCCTCGAACGAAGACGTCGACCGCTTCGTCGAGCTCGTGCCGGAGCATGACACGAGTGGCAAGCGTCGCGTCGTCGCTCCGCTCGTCGGAGAAACGCTCGTGGTCGAGCCTGGTCGCCACTGGATCGAGTAGCAAGGGGACACCATCCGGCTCCGCACCACGCGGGAGTCGCCCCCGGGTTGCCCCGTGGTCACCGGGCAGCGTCGTGCCTCGCCCGATCGTCGTTGTCGGCGTGGAGCTCTCGTGCCAGCGCGGCGTCGCGCGTGCGTGCGTCGGCCTCGAGATCGCCGTCCAGGATGGCGATCTCGTGCAGGTCGGGTAGGCCGGTTGCCGCAGAGAGCTCGGGCACCACATTTCGGCCTGACCGATTCCAGGTATCGACGCCGCCCAAGGCGATCGCACGCATGGGGCCGACCTGCCGCCAACGGCGGGCAAGTCCCTCGCGCATCACCAGGTCCACGTCCTCCGCGGTCGCGACGCCGTTCTCGACGAGCCAGACGCATTCACGGACGAGGGCGAACTGCAGGCGGTTCCACAGGAATCCCGGCACGTCGCGCCGCACCACGACCGGGAGCTTTCCGAGCGCGGCCACGGTCTCGCAGGCGAAGGAAACGGTCGCAGGGGAGGTCAGCTCGCCGGAGATCACCTCGACGGTCGGCATCAGGAGGGGTGGGTTCAGGTAGTGCGTGCCGACGGTTCTCTCCGGGGCGCCGACCGCGGCGCCGATGGCGGTGATCGAGAGCGACGAGGTGTTCGTTGCGATGACGGCGTCGGGCGCTGCGGCGAGCGCCGTCGTGAGGACGGACGCTTTCAGCGCCAAGTCCTCGGGTAGCGACTCGACCACGAGCGCGGAACCCTCGGCAGCTTCGCCGGCGTCGGCCACTGGCGCGATCCGATGCGCCGCGCGTTCGACCTCATCCGGAGTGCGGAGCCCATGCGCGAGCAGCAGCGCGAAGCCTTCGTCGACGCGCCGCTGGGCCCGGCCGAGATCACGCGCGTGCACCGCGACGTCGTGACCGGCGAGCGCATATTCGCACCCGATCTGGGCCCCCATGAGACCGGCTCCGATGACGGCGACACGCATAGCCGTAGTATTGTCGTACAAGTTGGCAGAGAGCGTCGCAATCGTCACTGGAGCAGCCTCCGGCATCGGGGAGGCCACTGCTCGACTGCTCGCAGCGCGAGGCTTCGACGTGGCGCTCGTCGCGCGCCGGCGGGAACGGCTGGAGGCGTTGGCGGCTGAGATCGAAGCCGCCGGTGGGCGTTCACTCGTCGTCCCGGCCGACCTGTCGACACCCTCCGCGCCGCAGGACATCGTGGATGCGGTACTGGAGGCGCGCGGTCGACTGGACGTGATCGTGAACAACGCTGCCACGTTGAACCTGACGCCGATGGAGGACGTCATGCTCGAGGAGTTCGACCGCCATGTGGCGGTCAACGTCCGTGCACCGTATTTCCTCGTTCAGTCCGCGCTCTCCGCATTGAGGGCTTCACCTGCGCCGGTCGTGGTCAACGTTTCCTCCGCCGCCGCGGTCATGTACCGGCGTCGCCAGACCGTCTACGGCCTCACCAAGGCCGCTCTCGAGCACCTGACGCTCAACCTGGCGGCAGAGCTCGCCCCCGATCGGATCCGGGTCGTTGGCGTCCGTCCGGGGCCGGTTGCATCCGAGATCCACACGGCGGTCGAGGACCCGGAGAAAAGGCTGCTGGAGCTCGGGAGACTCGTTCCGCTCGGCCGCGTCGGGCGCCCCGACGAGATCGCGCGTTGGATCCTGCATCTCGTCGAGAGCGATTCCGAGTGGGTAACCGGAACGGTGATCACCGTCGATGGCGGCCGCCTCCTCGGTCCGCCCGAGGTCTGACGCCTGTGGGAGCCTCTCGTGTCAGCGCCTCCGCCTCGGTCTACGGTTGCACCGTGACAAGGGCGTCGAGCGGGAGCTTCTGTGCCATCGTGCTCGTGCCCCTCGGCTTGGCTTCGGGTCGTCCGGGCGCTGCGGCATGAAGGAGTTCCGCGCGGGCGGCGCGGCGCGATCCCTCGAGCCGCCGGTGGGATTGCCGATGCCGGGCTTCGTGCGGAATCAGGAGGGCGGAACCGGTTGGGGCCTCCCGCTGGAGGCGACCGCAATCGTTCTCGACGCTGGGGCGACGCGGGTTGTGCTCTGCGGCGTCGACACCCTGTGCATTCAGGCACCCGCGGTCGATCAGCTTCGCGCTCTCGTCGCCGACGCCGTCGACACCGTTCCCGCATGCGTGCTGTTGAACTGGAACCACACGCACCGGGCGCCGCCCTCATCCCTCGAGTTCCTCCGGCGAAGTGGATCACTCGTGACCGACGGCGATGCCCAGATTCAGGAGTACGCCACGTTCCTCGGTGAGCAGGTCGTCGGCGTCGTGAAGGACGCGGTAGCTGTTCTGGAACCGGCAAGAGTCGCGTGGGGGGTAGGTGCGGTCGACGGGCTCTCGGTCAACCGCCGCGATCGTGACGCCAACGGAAGAGTCGTCCATGGGTGGCGCGAGGACGGACTTCTCGACCGCCAGGTGGTGTCTCTCCAGGCACGGCGCCGCGACGGAACCGCGATCGCAACACTCGTCTGCTTCGGTTGCCACACAGTGACGGCCGGGATGGACGTGCCACTGTACTCGTCTGACTACCCTGGGGCGCTCCGGCGCGCGGTTCGATCCTTGACGGCCGGGGAAGCGGTGTTCTTCCAGGGAGCAGGGGGCAACGTCAACCCGCTCTGCGCATTCTGCGACGACGAGTCGGAGGCGGTGCGAATGGGCGAACGATTGGCACTCGAGGCCGTCCACTCCCTCGCAGACCGGAGTGCATGGCCCAAGCGGCTCGTTCGCGAGATGGATGCGTCACTCGTCCCGATGATCAACTTCCGTTTCGAGGAATGGGATGACGAGCCTCCGACTTTGGCTGCCGCCGAGGCGCGGGTCGCCTTCCCGCTCCTGCCGGCTCCCTCGCTCGAGGAGGTTCGCGAGATCGAAGCCCGCTATGCCGCGGCGGCTCTCGAAGCGGAGAGGCGTGGCGCCGGAGCCGCTGAGCGCTTCGGTCTCCTCTATCACGCGAAATGGGCGCGGCGGCTGGCCGAGGACCTGGAGGTCGGGCCGGTTCCGACTGAGGTGGAGGCGCCGGTCAATGCGGTGAGGATCGGGGATGGAGCGATCGTGACGGGCCCGGGTGAGGTCTTCACCGAGATCGGGATGGCCGTGAAGCAACGCGCGCCCGGTACACCGACGATGTACTGCGGCTACACGAACGGCGCCGTGAGCTATTTCCCCACGGCGGAGGCGTTCGAAGAGGGAGGCTACGAGTCGGCGTTCTCCAACCGAACCTACGGACTGCCTGCGCAGGTCGCTCCCGTCTGCGCGGAGCTTCTCGTCGAGCGCGGCGTCAGGCTGGCGGAGAGCTTGTTCCCGGGATGTGAACCCTACTCGGGGACGGACTGGGTCGGAGTTGGCAGACTCCCCGACTATCCGGCCGAGGAGCTGTCGCGTCCGTCCGAGGGCGGCGGTGATCTTCCCGGGACCGCGCCTCCCCCGGGGTAGCCTGCAGGGTCTCTCGAGGCGCGCTGGCTGCTGGACAGATGGCACGCCATCGTATAGGTTCGTCACGTGGTCACCGTGACACCACCCGACCCGGTCACGGTGGTCGCTTCGGGCGGTACGCGGCTTGGACCGCCGGCTGTCTCGAATCGAACATGACGACTCGCTAGGCGGAGGGAACGTGGCACAGGTCATCTTCGATCACGTTGGGAAGGTCTACCCGGACGGCACCGTCGCCGTGGACGACCTCTCACTCGAGATCGCAGACGGTGAGTTGATCGTCTTCGTCGGGCCGTCCGGCTGTGGCAAGACGACCGCACTCCGAATGATCGCCGGACTCGAGATGATCAGTAGCGGTGAGATCTCGATCGGCAACGAAGTGGTCAACAACCTGCCACCACGCGATCGCGATATCGCGATGGTCTTCCAGAACTACGCCCTGTATCCGCACAAGTCGGTGTTCGACAATCTTGCCTTCCCACTGAGGCTGCGCAAGCTCGGCAAGCAGGAAATCAAGGAGAGGGTTCTACGTATCGCGAAGTTGCTCGAGCTGGAGGAACAGCTCAAGCGGCGTCCGCGTCAGCTCTCCGGTGGCCAGCGCCAGCGCGTCGCGATGGGCCGCGCGATCGTACGTGAACCGCTTGCGTTCCTGATGGACGAGCCCCTCTCGAATCTCGATGCGAAGTTGCGCACGCAGATGCGCGCCGAGATCTCGCTCCTTCACAAGGAGCTCGGGGTGACGACCATCTTCGTCACCCACGACCAGGTGGAGGCCATGACACTGGGACAGCGGGTGGCCGTGATGCGCAAGGGCGTGCTCCAGCAGGTGGCGCCCCCGCAGGAGCTCTACGATCATCCGGCCAACATCTTCGTTGCGGGTTTCATCGGCTCCCCCTCGATGAATTTCTTCGAAGGCACCGTCGCAAAGGACGGCGATAGCTTCGTCGTCCTGGTCGGCGAGCAGCGGTTGGGTATCGATGAGATCGAGATCGCTTCAGTTCCGCGGCTCGGCGAGTATCTCGGGCGCTCCCTCGTGATCGGTGTCCGACCGGAGCATCTCGAGGATGCCGCGCTGGTACCCGAGGTCCCGGTCAGCCGCCGACTGAAGGGGAGAGTGCGGCTGAGAGAGTCGCTCGGGTCCGAGGTCATGGTGCATTTTCAGGTCGAGGCGGCGCCGGCAGTTTCGGATGATCTCCGCGAATTGGCCGAAGGCGCTGACGAAGGGACCCTTCTGAATGTGCTCGATCACGAACGCCGGCTCCGAAAAACGAGCTTCGTTGGCCGGTTCTCGGTCTCTACAACGGTAAAGGAGGAGGTTGATCACGACATCGCCATAGGCCCAGGCTCCTTGCGGTTCTTCGACCCTGGGACGGGCGCGGCTCTCGGGCAACAGCGCCCGCAATCATGATGCGTGCGGGAGCGTCTCACCTAGACACCGGCTCACCTGCGCGATATCATCGACCGGTCATACAGCGTGCCATATGCGAGGAGGAGCAATGACGTTCGACGAGGAAGGCGTTGCTGGGGACGATACGTCCCTGTCCGAGATGACTGTTGACAGACGCGGCCTGCTGATGAACGCCGCGAAGTTGACCGCGGCCGCAGCGGCCGCAGGTCCGTTCTTCATGGCGAGCAAGCAGGCCGCCGCGGCCGAGTTCGCGTCGACAAGCGCGGCGGCGGGCGATCCGATCGCTCTCGGCGCCGTGAACGCCGCCAAGAAATTCGCGGGCGAGGAGCTGGTCTTTCTTTCCGAGGCGCAGCTGCAGGCGCTCGACCCGAAGAACTTCTCCGGTCCTCTGTGGGAGAAGCTCACGGGCGTCAAGTTGACAACTGTCGAGGTGCCGTTTCCGCAGGGGTTCACGAAGGCCGCGGCCGAGCACA
The DNA here is from genome assembly GCA_963721955.1 of uncultured Thermoleophilia bacterium. Taxonomy (GTDB): domain Bacteria; phylum Actinomycetota; class Thermoleophilia; order Gaiellales; family Gaiellaceae; genus Gaiella. Next base: position 1,229,207 of record CAVRKG010000005.1, read on the forward strand.
TTGCGAGGTCCGGTGCCTTCGACGTGATCGATTCCACACCGGCTTGGCTGCCCGATTTCGCCGACCGTGGCGTGATCGCCCCGCTCGATACCTACATCAACAAGTACAAGGCCAAGTCGACGTTCAACGACATTCACCCCCTGTACCAGGGGATGTCGAAGCGCAAGGGCAAGACGTGGGGGTTCTTCGATGACGGCGACATGTACATCCTCTACTACCGCAAGGATGTCTTCGCCAACGCCAAGCTGAAAGCGGCGTACAAGGCCAAGTTCAAGACGAATCTCCGGGTGCCTCGGTCATGGCCTGAATTCAACCAGGTGGCCCAGTTCATCACCGATCAGATGGCTCCGAAGGTCTACGGCACGGTTCATGCTCGGGCGCTCGGAAACGGGGATTGGTACGACTTCTACCAACAGTTCCGCTCGAACGGGGGGAGCTTCTTCAACCCGAGCACGATGAAGGCGCTCATCAACAATGCGATCGGCGTCAAGACGATGAAGCAGATCCTCGCGCTGACGTCCGCCCAGCCGCCCGGTGTCAACAAGCTCGACGCAGTCAGCACGTGGGTGAACTGGGTTCAGGGTAATGCGGCCATGATCTACTCCTGGCCTCCGACCGGACGTCTGTCCGAGAACATCTCGCAGGCAGACAAGGCCTTCTCGTTCGTCCCGAAGTCCAAGATCGTCGGGAAGGTGGGCTATGCGGTGATCCCGGGCAAGAACGGCGAGCACGCGGGTGGATATCTCAAGACCGTCTCGGCCGACTCGAAGAACCCGGAGCTCGCGTACTTGTTCAACCAGTGGGTCACGAGCCCCTCTATCTCACTGCAGCGGGTGATGCTGCCGTACGCGCTGAGAGATCCGTATCGCGTCTCCCACTTCAAGTCTCCCGCGTACCGGAAGCTCTGGCCGGGGGCGAAGGACTACCTCATTGCGCTCAACAACGGCGCCAACAACGGGGTCGTCGACCTTCTGATGAGTGGCGCGGCCGACTACGACGCGGCGCTCGATCGCGAGATGACGGCGATCTTCGCAGGGAAGGATGTCAAGAAGGGACTCGACGATGCTGCGAGCCAATGGGACACGATTACAAAGAAGCTCGGCGTCGAAGCCCAGCGTACCGCCTACCAGGAGTACTTGAAGATCCCGGGCTCGACCAGAAAGAACACGGTCGCGGTTCGCGGGCAAGCAGTGAAGGTCAAGTAGACAACCGGCCGTGAGTTCGTCGGCTGTCGAACCGCAGGAGCACAGGAGGAGACGCGCTGGTCGCGTCTCCTCCTGGGCCGACCGCAACATCCGTTTCCTTCTCGTCGCCCCGGCATTCCTGCTGATCCTGGCGCTGACGATCTATCCGCTCGGCTACGCGGTCTGGGTGAGCTTCGTCAATTACGACTTTGCGATTCCCGGACACGCCTGGGTTGGGCTCAACAACTTCCGCGAAGTCTGGTCGGATCCGATCGCGCGACACTCGCTCGTGTTGACGCTCTGGCTTGCCTTTGCGATCGTTGCGGTGGAGCTCGTGCTCGGCCTCCTGCTCGCGCTCGCGATGGTGCGCCCGTTCAGGGGGAGGAAAGTGATCACAACGCTTTTCGTCGTGCCGCTCTTCATCAGCCCCGTCATCGTTGGCACGTTCTTTGGACTGATCCTGACCCAGCCTTTCGGTCCCACCAACTACCTCCTCGGCAAGCTGCTCGGCCACCCCGTGACGATCGACTTCACGAACGATTCACCATGGGTCTACTTTTCGATCATCCTTGCGGACGCCTGGCAGTGGACACCCTTCATGTTCGTGATCCTTCTCGCCGGGCTTACCTCGATCCCGGAGGATCTGTATCAGGCGGCTGACATCGACGGCGCAAAGCCGAGGCAGACATTCTGGTTCGTGACGGCCCCGTTGCTTCTGCCGATCATCTTGCTCGCCGTCACCTTCAGGCTCATCGACTCCCTGAAGCTGTTCGATCTCATCTTTGTGCTGACACGCGGCGGACCAGGGAACGACACCTATACGGCGTCCTACTACCTGTATCAGCAGGGGTTCCAGTTCTTCCACCTCGGGCAGGGAACCGCGGGTAGTTGGATGTTGATGCTGGTCATCCTTGCCATCGCCTTCTGGCTCGTGCGAAGGCTCCTCAAACCGATGCCGGCCTGACCATGACAGCGACGACCACAACGACCGCTCGACCCAAGCCCGGCCCGTCCGGGGTCGTCCAGGGCAGTCGGCTCAGGGTCGGCGGGCTGTTGCGGTTCGCGATCGTCGGTTTTTTCACGCTCTTCCTTCTCGCCCCCTTCTACTGGGTCGTCGTGACGTCGGTCAAGCCGACGACTGATTACCTGCAGACACCGCCGGTCTGGTTTCCCTCCGAACCGACGCTGATCCACTACTCCACTGCGCTGAAGAGCATGGGAGGGTGGGCAGCCTTGCAGAACAGCATCGTCGTCGCGACCGTCGTCATGATCCTCTCCGTGTTCATCGGCGCGTGCGCCGGGTACAGCATTGCGCGGTATCGGACCGGCGGAACGCATTTTGCGTTCTGGATTCTCTCCCAGCGATTCCTGCCCCCGATCGCCGTCGTGATCCCGATCTTTCTCATGTTCCGCAGTGCTCCAGACTGGTTCGGAATCACCCTGTTCGACAGGCGACTCGGCCTCATCCTGCTCTACACGGTATTCGTGCTGCCGTGGACGATCTGGATGATGTATGCGTACTTCCGGCAGATGCCGCTCGAGCTCGAGGAGGCCGCGCTCGTCGACGGTTGTTCCCGTTGGCAGGCTCTCTGGAAGGTCGCAATGCCGCTTGCAGCGCCGGGTATCGTCTCGGCAGGCGCGTTCGCCTTCATCTTTTCCTTTACGGAATTCCTGTTCGCCCTGATTCTCACGAGCCGCGAAGCGATCACACTGCCGGTTGTGATCGCCGGCATGTCCACCGCGTTCCAGGGCGCTCTCTACGGCGAGTCGAGCGCGCTCACGCTCGTCTCCCTCGTACCTGCTCTCATTCTCGGGCTCCTCGTGCAACGACATCTCGTCCGGGGGCTGACGATGGGCGCCGTGCAGGGGTAGTTGGGGACCGCGCCGTCAGTCGGCAGACGAGATGTTCTCAACGAGTTCCGTGCAGCGTGCGCCCGCCACTCACCGTGATCACCAGTCGGACCGATTTCTCCGACTGGATCGCCAGTCTCGACTGAACAACGCTCGTAACGGAGGATTCCATGACCGGCTCAAGTGACCGCTTGCACGTGATTCACGGAAGCGACGCTCCGATCCCGCAGATGCGAACCCTGCGCGCCGGACCCGTGACGATGCTGCTCGACGGGATCGATCTTCGCTATCTCAAGATCGGAAGCACCGAGCTCGTCCGGCGGGTCTACAGCGCCGTGCGTGACGTTGATTGGAACACGCTTCCCGCCACCGTCACAGGGCACGAGGTACGCGAGACGGACGGCGGATTCGTCGTCGTGTTCCAGGCGCATCACACCGGGCGCGAGATCGATTTCTCGTGGCGAGGAACGATCACGGGCGATGAGACCGGCCGAGTGGAGTTCACCTTCGACGGAAGGGCCGAGGAGCTCTGTCGGCACAACCGGATCGGAATCTGTGTGCACCACCCGTGGCGTGAGACGGCCGGTGCGCCGTTCACAGCCCGAACACCGGATGGTGAGCTCAGCGGGTCGTTCCCGGACCTGATCGGGCCCCAAGCTCTCGTCGACGACTCGTTGCGCCCACTGTTCGCTCCCTTCGACCGGCTCGAGCTCGATCTCCCGACCGGCGGCAAGATCCTCTTCGAGTTCGAAGGTGACCTGTGGGAGGTCGAGGATCACCGCAATTGGACGGACGCAAATTTCAAGACCTACTCGACGCCTGTCACGCTTGGCCGTCCGGCACCGCTCGAGGCGGGGCAGGGGTTGCGACAGCGACTCGTCATCACACCGGTCGACGTGCCGGTCGCCGCCCCGTCCGACGGGCCGGTGCAGCTGTCGGTCGGAGCGCCCACCGGGACGAGGGTGCCCCTGATCGGGCTCGGCCAGGACAGGGATCTCCACCGGACGGACCCGAGCGAGCTCGCGTTGCTCGGTGCGTTGGCGCCCGCACACGTGCGGGTCGAGGTGCGCCTCGACCGCGACGACTGGCGCGAGGCGCTCGCCGCCGGTCAGGAAACCGCGGCGTCGATCGGATCGAGTCTCGAGGTGTCGCTGCATGTGCTGGAGGCTGACGCAGGACGACTCGACGCTGTTGCGTCGGCACTTGCAGAAGGACCGGCGGTGGAACGTGTGCTCGTCGTCAACGCCGACTCGCAAACCCGAACACCCGCGGAGACGACACGCCCTCAGCTCGTGAACATCGTCCGTGACGCGCTCGGTCGAGCCCTCCCCGGGGCACAGTTCGTCGGTGGCACGGAGATCTACTTCGCCGAGATCAATCGCTCACGACCGCAACTCGCCGTGTGGGACGGTCTCTGCTACTCGATCTCTCCCCAGATACACGCCTTCACCGACACCGACGTGATGGAGAACCTCGATGCGCAGTCGGAGACGGTGCGAAGTGCTCGTGCTCTCGCAGGGGACAAGCCCGTGATCGTGTCGCCGATCACGATGAGGCGTAGGTTCAACTTTCATGCTGCCGGTGACCCGGCTCCGACACCTGCCGGCGAGTTGCCCGACGAGGTCGACGTGCGTCAGTCGGCCCTCTACGGCGGCGCCTGGACGGTAGGCAGTCTGAAGTATCTCGCTGAGTCCGGCGTGGAAGCGCTCACGTACTACGAGTCGACGGGCTGGCGCGGCGTTCTGGAGCGATCGTCCGGCTCCGAGCTGCCGGACACGTTCCGCTCGCGTCCCGGCGAGGTGTTCCCGCTCTACCACCCGCTCGCCGACGCCATCGGCTGGAGGGGGGCAGAGGTTCTGTCGTGCGACTCGAGTGACGTGCTCACCTCCGTGGCCCTCGCGGTTCGGGTGGAGGACGGCTCTTTGCGGCTCCTGGTCGCCAATCTGACGGCGGTCGAGCAGGCTGTCGTCGTCCGCCCGCTCGAGGGGAAGCTCTCGCTGCGGCGTCTGAACGAGTCGACGGCGAGCGAGGCGGCCTCCGATCCGGCTGCGTTCCGTGCTCGGCTCGACACCGCCACCGCCGCCGGCGAGCTGTCGCTGACCCTCCAACCGTACGAGGTCGTTCGCATCGATCCCGCGTAGGCTCTACACCGCCCGGCGGAGGTGCCAGTCCGTCTTGGCCTGCACGGCCGAAGCGGCACGGAGGGCGGTGCTGTCCCTGAACCGGCGTGCGGAGAGCTGCGCCCCGACAGGCGCTCCGCCCGGAGTCGAGCCACACGGGATCGTGAGCGACGGAAGGTGTGCGAAAGCCGTCACGAACGCATAGGGAACGACGGCAGCGGTGGTACCCACGCTCTCGGCGCCCTTGGTGAAGGGGGCTTCGATTCCGATCGTCGGGAAGACCAGGACGTCGAGCTCGGCCAACACGTCGTCCAGCTTCTGCGCCCAGCGCGCGCGGTCTCGGCGCAGGTCGTCGACCTGACCCGGTGCGAAGCCGGCTGCGAGCTGAAGACGCCTCCTCGTCCCGTCCTCGAGCAACTCGGGATGCGTGTCGAGGGCGTCGCGGTACAGGGCCAGCGCCTCCGCTCGGATGAGGTTCCCGCACGCTTCTGCTGCGGCTTCCCAGCCGGGGAGTCGTACCTGCGAGATCGTCGCGCCGGCAGCGCGCAACGTCTCGACGACGTCCATCCCCCGCTCCGCGACCACGCGATCCGACTGCTCGAAGAGCACTTCTGCGACACCGATCCGCAGTCCTACCGCGCCATCGCCGGTATGGAGCTCCAACGGTGAAGCGCACGAGGTCGGGTCGTTCGCGTCGAAGCCTGAGATCACCCTCACGACGTCGCGGATCGTGTCGACGGAGCGTGCGAGGGGTCCGACCGTGTCGAGCGACGGGCTCACGGGCTGAACGCCGCGGTTCGACACGGCGCCGAACGTCGGTCTCAGGCCCGATACGCCACAGAGCGATGCCGGGAGCCGGATCGAGCCACCCGTGTCGGTCCCGATAGCGGCGACGCAGAGATCGGCGGCGACCGCAGCGCCCGAACCGCCGCTCGAGCCACCCGGGATCCGATCCGGGGCGAGCGGATTGACGACCTTCCCGAACGACTCGTTGGCCGAGGTCGCTCCGAAGGCGAGTTCGTGCATGTTCGCCTTGCCGAGGATCACCGCCCCGCCGGCATGGAGTCGCCGTACCACTTCCGCATCGTCGGTGGCGACCCGATTGCGAAAGAGCTCGGATCCGACTGTTGTGGGTACGCCGGTGACGTCCACGTTGTCCTTCACGACGACCGGCATTCCGTCGAGCGGCAAGCGGTCGCCGCGCGACCGTCGCTCGTCGATCTCTCGTGCCGTCTCGAGGGCGAGTTCGGGAGTCAGGGTGATCATCACGTGAAGCAGTGGCTGCGCCCGCTCGATCCGACGGAGTAGCTCCTCCGCGAACTCGACGGCGGGCACGCGCCGACGAAGATCCTGGTCGTCGATGAGCGCGTGGACGTCGTCGTCGGTCACGCCGCAGCCGCGACGCCTTCGAGTGCGCGGAGAACCGCGTCGCCGGCTGCGGCAGTCCCTGCAGAGCCACCGAGATCGCGTGTCAGTGCAGACCCGTCGGCGAGCGCCGACGTCACCGCTTCGTCGATCCATGATGCCGCGCGCTTGGCGAACGTGTCGTCGTGCTTGCGGCCGATCCAGTCGAGCATCATCGCGACCGAGAGGATCGTCGCCAGAGGGTTTGCAATCCCCTTGCCCGCGATATCCGGAGCCGACCCGTGCGCTGCCTGGAACAGGCCGTGCTCGTCGCCGACATCGGCCGACGGCGAAAGACCGAGCCCTCCGATCGTTCCTGCGGCGAGGTCGGAGAGAATGTCGCCGAACATGTTCTCGGCGACGATCACGTCGAATGTCGTCGGCCGGGTGACGAGATAGAGGGCAGCGGCGTCGACGTACACGGAGTCGAACGCGATTGCCGGGTGCCTTCCTGCCACCTCGGTCGCCACGTCCCTGAAGAAAGCGTACGAGGCGAGGACGTTCGACTTGTCGACGGAGGTGACGCGCGAGACACCGTCGGAAGGCGCGCCTGTCCGCTCCGCCGCGAGATCGAAGGCGAACTCGACGATCCTCTCCGTCCCTTTGCGTGTGATGATGCTCGTGTCGGCTGCGACCTCGCCCTCGACGCGGCTCCCGCCGTGTCGCCCGGCGTACAGGCCCTCGACGTTCTCGCGCACGATCACGTAGTCGATACCTGCCGCGTCGGCCAACGGCGTCGTCGTGCCCGGGTAGTGGCGAACCGGACGGATGCCCGCGTAGAGGTCGAGGTCGAACCTGAGTCGGAAGATCGCATCGGAGCCCGCCTCGCGGCCGTCGACGTGGCGTGCGTCGGGAAGACCGGCCGCGCCCAGCAGCATTGCGTTCGCGGCTCCACACGCCGCGAACGTCGCGTCCGAGAGAGCCTCACCCGTCTTGCGCCAGGCACCGGCGCCGATCTCGAACGTTTCGAGTCGGAACGAGAGTCTCCCCGCCGCTCAGGAGTTCGACGCGCTCGAGCGCGCGAACCCCCTCGTGTACGACCTCGGGCCCGATCCCGTCCCCGGGGAGTAGCGCGATGTCGTACGTCACCGAGCTCTACGACTGAGACTCGTGGAAGGCGCGATAGTGCTCGACGTACTGCTCGATGCCTTCCCGCAGCGAGAGGTACCGCGGTTCCCAGCCGAGTTGCTCGCGCGCATTCTCCACCGACAGCTCTGCGCGCAGCGCAACCACACCCTTCTCCGCTTCGGAGAGTTGCTCTCCGATCTCGATGTCGGCCCCGGGCACGATGTCCCGCACGATCTGTGCCACCTCGGTCGTCGTCACCATCGGACCACCGGTCGAGCCATAGAAGATCCGGTCGGCATCGTCGGGCGCGTCGAGCATGGCCAAGACCAGGCCGGCGATGTCTCGGGCGTGCGTATAGGGCCGCGGGTGCGCTCCGCCGAACTCGAAGTGCGCCGGCTCGCCGCGGACGGCGTTCTCGACCATTGCCTTGATCGGTCCGACGTACTGGTTCATTCCCAGCCCGTATACCGCCGAGGGCCGAATCGTGCGGAAGTTGATGCCCAGTATCTGGTTGTAGGCGAAGAGCATCGACTCGACCGCGACCTTCGTGGCGCCGTAGAAGCCCGTGCCCGACCCGGCGTTCGCGAGCAGCAGCGGGTGATCACCATCGACAGGCTTGTACAAGACCCGTGGTAGGACACCGATCGAGGAGAAGTTGACGAGACGCGAGACGCCGAAAGCGATCATTGCCTCGACGAGATTGAGCACCCCGCCGACGTTGACCTGGAACGCGGTCGAGCGATTCGTCGCGAGATAGGCCGGATCGAGGATCATCCCGGCATGCACGACCTCGTCCGGTCGATGCGTTCGGAAGATGTCGAGGACGCGTGCCTGGTCGGCGATTGATGCAATCTCCAGAGTGATGCCCTCGGCATCCGCTCCTAGCACGAACGTCGCCTCGGGGATGAAGCGCTGTACGTCGAGTACGACCACCTTTCGGCCCGTGTCGAGGAGCGCCCGGACGAGGTGGCCGCCGATGAAGCCTGCCCCTCCGGTCACGAGGGTGGTTCGCTCGCCCACCGGTTTTTGGGTGCTGTCGTCCGCCCCGACGTCCATTCTGACCTGGACCATCCCCTGCTCGTACCGCGAGTCGCTCATCAATTCCTCCTGTGTCCCGTCAAGGACGCCGCGTGTCGACTGGTGCTCCCGTCCGTCGCGAGGTAGAATCTATATTACAGTGTACCGCCCCGCGTATCGATCGGAATGCTATATGACGTATGATCAAGTGCCATGACCGACTCGACGACCGACTCTACGCCGACGCAGGAGCAGGAGCCGCCAGCCGACCTGTTCGAGCGGGTTGCCCGCGAGCCTCGGCTGTCGGACAAAGTGGCCGAGCTGATGTTGGAGACGATTCTCTCGAACCGGCTTCAGGTCGGCGATCGACTTCCATCGGAGCGGGAGCTCGGCGAGCAATTCGGAGTCTCGAGGACGGTGATCCGGGAGGCCGTACGTGCGCTCGTCGCGAAGGGCGTGATCGCGGTTCGCTCGGGCAGCGGGCTCCGGGTCGCGGCCGTCGACGCGGCACAGGTCAGCGAGTCGATGAGCCTCTACGTTCGTGGAAGCGACGTCGATTTCGAGCAGGTCCACGAAGTGAGAGCGCTACTCGAGGTGCAGATTGCCGGGCTCGCCGCCGAGCGTTGCACAGACGAGGAGATCTCCGGCCTGCTCGAAGTCAACGAGCGCATGAAGGCCGCAGCGAAGGACATCGAAACGTCTGCCCGCATCGATCTCGAGTTTCACCGCCTCATCGCCTTGGCGACCCACAATCAGCTCTATCTCGTCCTGATGGACTCGATCGGAGCGTCTCTGATCGACATTCGCCGCGCCAATCTTGGCTCCGGCTCCGCTCCCGAAACGCTTGCACAGCACCAGGCTATTCTCGACGCGATCGCCGGGCGCCATCCGGATGCCGCGCGGGTGGCGATGGCGGATCACCTCGAAGGCGTCGCTTCGTGGTGGCGCGAACACCTTGCCGAGTCATGAACATCACGGTCGCATGACACAACTGCGCCGACTCGACCACGTTGCGATTGTCGTGCGAGACACCGAGGCGGCGCTTCGCTTCTACGGCGGCCACTTGGGCCTCGAAGTGCAATCGACCGAGGAGATCGCCTCACCGCCTGTCCGGCTCACCTATCTCAACGCCGGCAACATCTTCATCCAGTTGGTCGAACCGCTCAAGCCAGACGGTCCGCTGGTCGACTGGCTCGGGGAGCATGGCGAGGGGCTCCACCACATCTGTTTCGGCGTCGATGACGTCACGGCGTCGGTCACGTCGCTCTCAGATCCGGGCGCTCCCGTCGTGATCGGGAACGGCCGTGGCCGTCAATCGAGCTTCCTCGCGTGTGACGACGCAAACGTTCAGATCGAGCTCACCCAGTTCGACCGGGCTGAGGACGTCGACGCACAACCCGGCTGGCTCGCGCCAGGGGACTGAAAGCCCGCCGGGCAGCACGGTGTCGTAATCGTTGAGGCCATAAAGGCTTGCCCGTGATGGACGAACCGATAGTCGGTCCGGTCGTCGCGCTCGACGACGATCCCACAGGAGCCCAGACCCTCGGCGGCGTCCGCGTCCTCCTCGCCTGGAGCGCCGAAACGATACGCCGCGCGCTCGAAGGACGCCGGGCCGTGCACCTGATGACGAATGCGAGGGCACTCGCGCCGGCGCACGCCGCCCGCGTCGTCGCTTCCGCTGCCCTTGCCGCTGTGGAGGCCGCGCCAGGCGCGCACGTCGTTGCACGCGGCGATTCGACGCTGCGGGGTCACGTCCTCGAGGAGCTCGAGGCTCTGAGGACGGCTGTCGATCCGGGATCCACGGCGCCGCTCCTCCTCGTGCCCGCGCTCCCTTCGGCCGGGAGGGTGACGGTGGGGGGAATCCACCTGATCGAGCGCGACGGCGTCCGCGTCCCGCTGCACGAGTCGGAGTACGCGGAGGACGGTGTCTTCGCCTACACGGATGCACGGCTGCTCGCGTGGGCCGAGGAGCGAACAGGAGGTGCGCTGCCTGCGCGAGACGGCAGGGAGCTTCCGCTCGCGGAACTCCGCACCGGGCGGAGCCGCTCGCGTCGCCGAGATCATCGGCGAGTTGTGTGCTCGCGGGCGTCCCGCGGCCTTCGCACCCGACGCCGAGACGGAAGCCGACCTGGAGTTGATCGCGAGGGGGTACGCCCAGGCGGCTGCCGCCGGCTCGCGCGCGCTCGTCAGGTGCGCCCCCGCGTTCGTCGGCGTCTTGAGCGGCACAACGGCGTCCGGCCTCGTCGAGGTTCCGCGCGTCGACGGCGTCCTCGTCGTTTGTGGCTCGTACGTCCCGACCACGACGCGCCAGCTGCAGCTTCTGGCCGAGGCGTATCCCGGGGCGACGGTCGAGGCAGACGTTCACGCGTTGGCCTCGGGGTCGGCGGGCGCAGAGATTGCCCGGCTCGCACGCTCGGCCGCCGAGCGCATCGGAAGCGGAGGGGTTGCGGTCATCGCCACGCCACGCGAGCGGCCGGAGGACATGCGCACGTTGGAGGCGGGCAGTCGCGTTGCAGCCGGTCTCGCGGCCGCGGTCGCCGCGGTCGACCCGCATCCGCGGGTGATCGTCGCGAAGGGCGGTATCACATCGGCCGTCACCCTCCAGCGCGGCGTGGGCGCCGACGTCGCCGACGTGGTCGGCCCCGTGCTCCCCGGCGTGTCGCTCTGGTCGGCGACGTGGAGAGACGGCGTCGCCCTCGACTATCTGGTCGTGCCGGGCAACGTCGGTGGCGACGAGCTCCTTCGCGATCTCGTGGCCCGCATCGTAGGACGACCCGCACGTGCGTAGTCCGTTCCGCGAGATCCTGTCCGAACGCCGCGACTGCGGCGCGGCCGCGGGCGCCTTTACCTGCTACGACGTGACCACGGCGGTGGCGGTGTTGCGAGCCGCCGAAGCGCGCGGCGTGCCCGTGATTCTGCTCGTCAGCGAAGCGTCGTTCCGTTCGCAGACCGGACACCCGCTCGTGGCCGGTCTGCTGGCCGTCGCCGACGCGGCGCGTGTGCCTGTTGCCGTTCAACTCGATCACGTCGACGACCTCGAGCTGGTACGGGCGGCATCGTCGGCAGGGATCGGCGCCGTGATGGCGGACGGCTCGCGCTTGCCGTTCGAGGACAACGCCGCCTTCGTTCGCGCCGCGCGAGCCGCCGTCGGCACGGACGCAGGTGTCGAGGTGGAGCTTGGACACATCGAAGGAGGGGAGGACGTCGCGGCTGCCGTCAGCGCCGGCGCGCTGACCGATCCCGAAGAGGCGGCTCGGTTCGTCGCCATGACGGCACCGGACTGTCTCGCCGTGTCGATCGGGAACGTCCACGGAACGTACGCCATGCCACCGAGCCTCGACTGGGAGCTCTTGACGCGGATCGGCGACTGCGTGGGCGATCTGCCGCTCTCTCTCCACGGTGCGTCGGGCCTGCCGGACGCGGACGTGCGGCGCGCGGTCGAACTCGGTATCTGCAAGGTCAACGTCAACACGGAGCTGCGCGCGCGCTACCTCGCGGAACTGGAACAGCGACTTCCCGCCGTGCGTCGAGGCTACGACGTGCTCTCGCTGCAGGAGGGACTCGTCGCGGCGATCGCAGAGACCGTTGCAGGCAAGCTCGACCTGTTTGAGGCAGTCTGAGAGACCGATCGGGCGCAGCACCAAGTTGGCTCGTTCGAAACACCCGCGCCGAGCAGCGAGTTTCGCGCGCGGTTCTGGCGGGTACCGTAAACGGGCAAGGAAGGATCCGAGGACGTGCAGTCTCTCCGCTCCACAGGTTCTTCTCGGTCACAAGGCGCGCACGACGCGCGAGCGAAGAGAGGAAGGCTCTCATGCACTTCACGGACGACCGCGGCCGCCAGGCTGTCGAGATTTCCAACCAGCTGACCCGCAGTCACAGAGAGCATTTCGGGCGCGGTGCCGGCAACGTCAAGACGGTGATCCAGAAGGGGTTCGTCGTGACGTTCCTCGAGGACATCTATACACCCTTCGAGAAGACGCTCATCGGCGGCGGCCACGAGAAGCTCGTCGTCGAGGCGCGCTTTGCCTTTCAGCAGATGATGCGCGCCGAATACATCGGGGTCGTCGAAACGGTCACCGGCCGCAAGGTTCGCGCCTTCCTCTCCCAGAACCACATCGACCCCCCGATTGCGACCGAGATGTTCGTCCTCGAACCCGAAGCCGGGGACGGAGCCTCGGACGTGCAAGGGAAGTAGGTCGAGCTCGGGTGCGGGGGTAGGAGACGCATCCTCCCCGACGTGCTCGAAGGCGCCTCAGTTCTCAGGTTCTCTCGATCCACTGGGGATCAGAGTGTTCGAAACGTGTGTGCAGTGTCGGCGGAATGTCGCGCTTGCGGCTATAGTCGGTGTAGTCAGAAGCGCATACATGTGTTTCCACGCACCTCGGTGGCGCTGTGACATGTCGTTGGTCGGCCATGTCGTTGGTCGGTATGGCGTTCGTCACTTTCTCGCGCCGCGCATGGGGTTCACGCTCCGCCGTTCGCGCTCCATCCGAGCGCGTGGAATCCACGAGAGGAGGCGGAACTATGTCTGTCCGCAGATCATCGGGATTCGTTGGCGCGCGCCGGGTACGCCCTAGCGTGTCTGCCTACGTCGCTAGCACGCTGGCGCTCGTCGCGCTCACGGCGCTGGCAGTGGCTGCACCCGCAGCAGCGGCCGAGGGCCCGCCGCTCAACAGCTCCCTTCCGGTCGTCTTTGCCTCCTCGACGACCCTGAAGGAGAACGACGTCATCACCGCGTCACCCGGTACGTGGACCGGCGCTGCGCCGATCTACTACACGTACCGATGGCTCAGGTGCACCGGCCCGACGTTCGACACGTGCGCGCCGATTCCGGACGCAAAGGCGCCGACGTACCGGCTAGCCGCTGCGGACGTCGGGCGCGGGTTGGTGATGCAGGTGAAGGCGACCAACCCCGCCGGATCGAAGTTCGCGATCTCGTCCCGTACACCGAGCAACATCTCCACCGATCTCCGCCTGGCGCTGCCGCCGACGATCTCCGGCACGCCCGTTGTCGGCAAGGTTCTCACCGCCGACCCGGGCACGTGGGTGAGCGGCACGACGATCTCGTTCACATATCAGTGGACGACGTGCGTGGCCGGCGGGAGCGGCTGCTCGCCGATCCCGGGCGCGAAGGGGCGTAGCTACACGCCGACCCTCGATCACGCGGGCCGTCAGCTCTTCGTCCAGATCAAGGCCGTCTCCGGCAAGACGATATTCGCGAACAGCGTGCGTACGGCCGCCGTCGCGGCCGAGTCGGCGAGCGGCGCGCTCGCCGTGAGCGCCGTGAGCCTCCCGAATCGGCTCCTGATCTCCGGTGTCCAATTCCAGCCGTCGGCGATCTCCTCCCGCACTCCGTTCACGGCGCGCTACCGGGTCACCGACAGCGCCGGGAAACCTGTCAGCGGCGCGCTCGTCTACGTGCTCGCGATTCCGTACAGCTGGGCCGGGAGGATGCAGGAGGTCGCGACCGACGACAGCGGTTGGGCGACCGTGACGGTCGCACCGACGGCACTGCTGCCGCTCGAGCGCGGCAGGTCGCTCGTTCTCTTCGTGCGGGCCCGCAAGCCGGGCGAGCCGCTGCTCGCGGGTGTCTCGGCGCGGCGTCTCACGCAGATCGGTGTCGAAACAGACCGGAGGCTTCTCGACGAGCTCCGTCGGTGGCGCGCGTGCCGGGTTCGCGGGCACGGTGGTGCCGATCGGCCAGGTCGCGCTTCCGAGCAGGCTCGTGATCTCCGACGTGAAGTTCGAGCCGAGGTCGATCGCGTCGCGTGCACCGTTCGTCGCCCGTTTCCGCGTCACCACAACGGCGGGTGAGCCCGTGCAGGGTGCACTCGTGTACGCGCTCGGCCTTCCGTTCGGCAAGGTGGAATCGACCAGAGAGGTCGCCACCGACGCCGAGGGCTGGGCCAGTGTCACCGTGACGCCGACCGCGCGCCTCGACCTTCGTGAGGGCTCCGTCATCGTGATGTTCGTCCGAGCGCGCAAGGCCGGCGAGAACATCCTCGGTGGCGTCTCGAACCGAAGGCTCGTGCAGGTCGTGGTCGGCTGAGTCGAAGTGCCGGCGGGCCAGGACTTCGGGTTCGCATCAGGACACGCGAGGAAACAGGAAGGCCCGCCACCCGGCGGGCTTTCCTCGTTTCCGACCCGGATGCACCCGGCAGAATCAAGACCTACGTGCTTCGAACCGGGTTGGTCGGTGTCCGACGTAGCGTCTTCGCTCGACTCGGCGGCGGCGTCCGTCTTCAGGCGAAGCAGGCCGCCCTTGTACGCTCCGGCAGAAGCCGCTCCGAGCCCGAGTCGCCGCTAGCTACGCGGGGCGGGTGTCGCTCTGCCGCAGACCGAGTCGCTTGCTCGCGGCGTAGGCGAAGAGGCCGCCGGTGATGAGAACGACGAGGGCGAGGAAGCCGTGCAGCCCGTTGATCCAGCCTCCGGATTTCTCCGTGTCTCCGAGGAACGCCAACTGCGCGATCGAGAGCACGAAGAACGCAGCTGCGGCGCCGACGACATTCCACTTACCCCACCAGGCCCAGATCGCGCCGATCACGACCATCAGCTGACCGATATGCACGAACAGCGAGCCGAAACCGTGGGCGTCGAGAGCGCCGGTGCCCGCTCCGCGGACATACGCGCTGATCGTGAACGCCTGCCAGAGCACGGCGACGACGACGAGAGACCCGCCAATCAGCACTATCCGGAGAGGTGCCCTTCGCATTCCGGCGATCCTAGTGCCGTCAACGGGGACTTGTCAATAGGCGCTCCCCGCCGTCCTGATTAGCCACCTCGTCCCCTGCGCCAGGGTATCGGCCAGCTGCCAATAGTCGCCCACGGCACGAATCGAACGTGTGCGCGTGGTGGAGGAATCAGATCGGTCGACGCCCGCCCGCCGTCTCGTTGTTCCGAGGTTCTGTGAGGCGCCCTCAGGTCGCGCTGTTCGGGATCCGAGTCGGCGGTAAACGCAACTGTGTGGGCGCTCATTGTCGGAAGGCGTCGGCACCGTCATGATGGATGACGACGGCACTAGCAGCGCTTCCCTCAACCTCAAGGAGGTGGGCTTACGATGGTTACAGCGGAGACATCGTCTACGGCGCCAGTCCGTGGCCCCGTGGGACAGACACGTTCCATCGGGCTCAGCATCCTGTGGGCGATCTTGACGCTCGGGATCTACACGCTCATCTGGACGTACAAGACGCAGGACGAGATCAAACGCTACTCCGGCAACGGTGTCGGAGGCGTTCTGGGGCTCGTCATCCTCATCCTGATCTCACCCGTGACCTACTTCGTCGTCCCCTCCGAGACTCGATACATGTACGAGGACCTCGACGGTGGGACAAGCCCTGTCCGTGGCGTTACCGGCCTCTGGCTCCTGTTGCCGCTGATTGGCAGCATCGTCTGGTTCGTCAAAGTTCAGCGGGCGCTGAACCGTTACTGGGAGAGCAAAGGAGCCGCGCTGGGTTAGTAGCTCGGCGGCTCCGCGCGGTTCACCTGTGATGCTGCCGTTCTGCGGAGTGTTGGCAGCGGGAGATCTCGATCGCTGCAACGAATCCCTGTCGGGCCGGGTTGTCGTCAAGGGAGTTGAGACTGCATGTTGGCGGCGGCGGCGGCTTTCCTCGGTCGGAAGGTTGGCGGCGGGCGCTTCGGCATGCCCCCGGCAAGAATCGAACTTGCGCACGCGGTTTAGGAAACCACTGCTCTATCCACTGAGCTACGGGGGCGTATGCCGTTGGCGGCAGTTCCTGCCCTCAACGGCGATGCTGGCGGAGGATCTTCGTACCGTCGCCGGACAAAGCATAGGCGTCCTGGACGTCGCCCAACTATCGCGTGAGTCGGCCAGCGAGGAGCGGCAGGCCGGTTGCGTCCGTCTCGAGGGAGAGAACGTGCCCGCTGTTTGGCTCGTTCGCCGGCGTGTAGGCGGTAACGACGAGCGTCGATCCCTCGAACGCGCAGTTGGTCGGCTCTGCCCCAACGTGGATGTGGTCGAGCAGCACACCGTCCGGCGAGAGGACGGTGATGCCGCCCGAGGTCACCGTGGCGACGAAGAGGCGACCGTCAGCGGCGATCGCGAACCCGTCAGGAATGTGCTCGTCCGGGAGGATGGCGAGAACGAGTACCCGCTCGTCCTCCAACCGACACACACGCCGCGTTGCCGTCTCGGTCCAGAGGAGCCGGCCCGACGCGTCGAAGCCGATCCCGTTTGCGAAGCAGGCGTCGAGCTCTAGGACGCGCTCGACCCGTAGGTCTGAAAGAGCGAACAGCCTGCCGGGCCCGAGCGGGTTGACATGGTCATCGTCACCCGAGTCGGTGAAGTAGAGCCGCCCGTCAGGGCCGAACGCGAGGTCGTTCGGCGCCACGAACGCGAGGTCGTCTCCCTCAGTCGCCACGACACTGACCGACCCGTCGAGCTCCAGCCGCTGGATGCAGGGGGCGACCGGCGGCCCGGGCAGCGAGCTTCCCATCTGAGTGACGTACAACGCCCCTTCCGCACCGAGAGCCAAGCCGTTCGGCGTCCCTCCGACCTCACCGATCACACGTACGAGGCCCTCCCGAAGCCCGAGCACGACGCCATTCGTGCCGTCACAGAAGGCGATTGTGCCGTCCGGCAGGAACACCGGCCCCTCAGCGAATCCGAAGCCTGTGTGGAGCGTGCGAACGCCTGGCGCACCGGTCACGTCGTCACCTCGAACTCGAAGGCGGTGTGTTCCTCGGCTCCAGGCTCGAGGACCGGGGCGTCCGCACGCTCCAGGGCCGCCGCGAGCCCTTCTCCGGTCGGAGAGTTCGAGGGCTCGAGGCCGAGGCAGATCGCTTGCCGGTTCCAGGGGGGTGCGGCTTCCCAGGCTCGCTCTTCCCAGAACCAGAGGGAGGGGAACCCTTCCGACCAGCTGAGTCGGAGGCGCAGGCCCCGGTCGGGCACGTCGACCCGAACTTCTCGCACGGCGAAGTCGTACAGCGCGCCGAACCGCGCCGTGCCGTCCGGTGGTCGCATGCTCCAGTCCTCGGTCACTCCGTCACGGAGGACGCGGGGCCAGCTGTCATCGTGAGCGCTCAGGCGATGGCCCTCGTTCGCCAGCGCGATCACGGTTGCAGCCTCGATCTGCACGTGCGTCGATGGACCGAGAAGCTCACCGCCGAGGATGAGGTGCTCGACCAGTATGTAAGGGGCAGGTCGGGGCCCACCGTTCGTGACGACGTTTTCCACGTGCACGGTCCCGGCAACGGCCGAGATCTCCCTCTGCACCGTGAAACCGTCAGCGCTCGCCCAGCGAAGCCGTACCGATGCGTCACGCTGGTCGAGGATGGCCCACGGGGTGAACGACGCGGCTCCGTGGAACGGATGCCGACGTCCGTCGACCTCACAGGCGGCTCCCGCGTTCGGAAAGAGAAGGCTCCAACCTCCCTGCCAGGCGGTCGTCCACGCCTCCTCGTCCCGGCCGGCGAGCTCCAGACGACCGGCGGGCCACGGCGCCTGGAAGAGAAGCTCGACTCCTGCCCTTCGCGCCAGCACGGAGGAGATCACGCCACCGCGCGCCGGGTCGATCCTGACCACGAGCTCGGGGGTCGTCAACTCGACGAACGTCGTGTCGGCTCCCAGGCTCACACCGCCGTATAACCGCCGTCGACCGGGACGAGGGCTCCGGTGAGGAAGCGGTTCTCATCCGCGCACAACGTGACGGCGATCGCAGCGACATCCTCGACCCGGCCGTAGCGGCCGGCCGGGTGCCGGGCGAGGATCTCGGCGTCGAGCTCCCGCCCACCCGGCAAGGTCTCGATCCAGTCCGTGTGCATCGACGTCTCGATCACTCCCGGACAGACGCAGTTCGCGCGGATACCGGCCTCCGCGTAGTCGACGGCGATCGTCTGCATGAGCAGATGGAGCCCGGCCTTCGATGCGTTGTAGGGCGCGTCGTGCTTCCAGGCCGTGAGGCCCGCGACCGAGCCGACGCCGAGAATCGCTCCTCCGCCCCGCTCGAGGATGTGGGGGATGGCGAACTTCGACATCAGGAACGCACCGCGCAGATTCACCGCCTGGATCCGGTCCCAGGCTTCGATCGGGAAGTCGGCGACCTTCTCGGTCCCGTCCGAAATGTCGATCCCCGCGTTGTTGACGAGCGTGTCGAGACCGCCGAGCGCCGCCACGGCTTCGGCGACGATCCGCGCCGCAGCCTCGGCGTCCGAGACGTCACCCATCGCCACGGCGCAGCGGCCTCCGGACTCCATGATGTGCGCCGCGACGGCCTCCGCGCCCGCCTCGTCCTGTGCCGCGTTCACGACGACCGCCGCGCCCTCCGTGGCGAAGCGTTCGGCGATGGCTCGGCCGATCCCACGCGAGGCGCCCGTCACGAGCGCCAGCCGTCCCTCCATTCGTCTCGCCGTCATGGCGAGATGGTGTCATACGGACCGGTGATCGCAGATCGAGCCGAACGCGGGGCCTCCGTCGCGTAGGGTGCAGATCGTCACATGAGTGATGACTCCGCTTTCGGTCTGCTGGCGAGCGCGCGTAGCGCGACGCCCCCGTGCGAAGTCGTCGATCTGCGCGCCCACCTCCTGCGCGCCGCCAACGATGTTGGAGACGTCGACAGCGCGACCGAGACACTTCTGATCGAGATCGAGGACGCCGAGGGACGAATCGGCATCGGAGAGGCCGACACGGCCTCCGTAGCCGCGCTCGCGCTGGTGCTGATGGACGACGTCCACCTCTGGTGCCGTGGGATGCAAAGCGTCGTCTTGGGGCGCGACCCGGTTCAGATGGCAGGAATCTGGGACGATCTCGCCCATGCGACGTTTCTCGCAGGCCCCTCGGGCGTGGCTCGTCATGCGCTCGCTGCTGTCGATATCGCACTGCACGATCTCGCCGGGAAACAGCTCGGCCGACCGGTCTTCCACCTCCTCGGCGGCGCTCGCCAACCACAGATCACGCCGTACGCGACCTGCTACGCAGGCCCTGTCGGCGAGCGGGGCCTGTCCGAGATGCTCGAGACGACGCTCGATCTCCTCTCGAGGGCGACGGAGGCTCGGCTTTCGCGCGGTCAAGATGGAAGTGCTCTTCGAAGGTGCCGCTAGCGATCGCGAGATCGTCGCCTGCATTCGAGAAGGACGGCAGGTGGTCGGCGAGGACGTCGAGCTGCTGGTCGATTTCGGGTACCGCTGGACGGACTGGCGCCGGGCGCTCTGGACGCTGGAACAGGTTGAGGACTGCCGGATCTACCTTGCCGAGGCGACCCTGCCCCACGACGATCTCCCGAGCCACGCCAAGCTTGCGCAGCGAGTCGGTGACCCGGATCGGCGGGGCGGAGTTTGCATCGACGTGGCAGGAATGTCTCGCATGGCTCGACATCGGCCAGGTCGACGTGGTGCAGCCGGACCTCGCGCGCGCCGGCGGTTTCACCGAGATGCGGCGGATTGCCCAATCCGCTGCCGAGCGTGGGGCGATGGTGATTCCCCACTGCTGGAAGACGGGCATCAATGCTGCGGCAGCCCGCCACCTGCAGGCTGCGACGAGTAACGTTCCGTTCGTCGAGATGCTCGTCCCTTCGCTCTGGTCGGCCCCCCTCCGAGACGAGGTCGTCGCGCCCGAGCCCCTGCTCGACGACGGTTACATCGCGCTCCCGACGGCCCCCGGCCTCGGCGTCGAGCTTGTCCAGAGCGCGCTTCGCACGTACGCAGTGGCAGTCGGCGGCGTGTCGTGACCGGAGCGCTCGCTCCGGTCGACAACGCGTCTCCTCGCACAAGGCCGAGGTTACGATCCCCAATGAAGGAGGCGCAGGATGAGTGACATCAGATGGCAGGAGGACGCGCTCGCAGCCGAGGCCGAGGAGTCGACGCTCTCTCGCGGCGACCTGGTGCGCGCTGCAGTGCTGGCCGGCGCAGCGCTCACGGCTGCGGGGCCGCTCGCCGAACGCGCGCTCGCGGCTCCGAAGCGCGGCGGCCGGCTCCGCGTCGGCCATGTCGGCGCCGGCAATTCGGAGTCCTTCAATCCCGGCCGCGGCTCGAACTTCATCGATGCCTCGCGCTACTTCAACCTCTACGACCCGCTGGTTCGCGTGCGGTCCGACCTCACGAGCGCACCGGGCCTCGCCGTTGCGTGGATTCCCAACAAGACGTCCACCGAATGGATTGTCAAGCTCCGCAAGGGTGTCACCTTCCACAATGGCAAGCGGTTCACGGCCGACGACGTCATCTACACGCTCCGCTCTATGGGGAACCCGAAGCACGTCGGCTACAGCGCGGTATCGGGGATCAAGCTCGGTCAGCTCAAGAAGGTGGATGCGCACACGTTGCGGATCCCACTCACCTCCGCGAACGCGCGTCTCTACGACAACTTCAGCGTCCAGAACAGCGTCATTCTTCCCGTCGGGCTGAAGGACTTTTCGAAGCCGATCGGTACCGGGCCCTTCTCGTTCCGGTCGTTCACGCCGGGCCAGCGGAGTCTCTGCGTCAGGAACCCCAACTACTGGGAGAACGGCAAGCCGTACGTCGACGAGTGGGAGGACATCTCGATCGACGATCCGTCCGCACGCCTCAACGCCCTGCTCGCAGGCCAGATCGACATGATGAGCCAGCTCGATCCGCGGCAGGCGCGTGCCCAGCTCCAGCGGAAGCAGATCCAGGTCCTGAACGCGCCGAGCACGTCGATCCAGGTGTTCACGATGGCCGTGGACGTGAAGCCGTTCGACGATCCGCGCGTTCGCGACGCATTCCGGCTGATGGTCGACCGGCAGGCATTGATCGACGGCGCGCTTGCAGGGTTCGCGGTACCGGGTAACGACCTGCCGAGCCGGAGCCTCCCGTTCTGGTGGAACGCGCCCGTGCGCGAGCAGGACCCGGAGAAGGCGAAGTCTCTGCTCAAGCAGGCCGGGCAGGAGGACCTCTCGGTCACGCTGCAGACGTCGAACGTCGTTCCGGGCTTCATCGAAGCGGCGACCCTGTTCGCGCAGCAGGCGAAGAAGGCGGGCGTCGACGTGAAGGTGAAGAAGGAGTCGGCCACCGCGTACTTCGATACCTCGCTCCTCTACACGAAGATGGCGTTCGCGCAATCGTTCTGGACCGTGACGGCACTCGGCCAGTGGTACACGCAGGCGCTCCGGTCGGACGCGGTCTGGAACGAGACACACTGGCGCGACAAGTCATTCGACAAGCTCATTCAATCGGCGATCGGGGCTCCGAACGCGACCGTCTGCGAAGAAGCGTTGGCGTGACGTGCAGGAGGTCCAGTACCAGGATGGCGGGTACATCGTCTGGGCGAACACGAGCCTGGTCGACGGCGTCGGCAAGAACGTTCGCGGCGTGAAGCCGAGTTCGTTCTTCAACCTGGGCGGCTGGAACTACCGGGACGCCTGGCTCGCTTGAGCCCCCGGGGATCACGGGGTAGACCCCCGGGGCACCGGCGATGAGTGCGGGAGAAGCGGCCGCTGAGACGACTCGGCGGCCGCGCTCCTTTCCGCTCCTGCGGTTCGTCGTCCTACGGATCCTCGCGGGACTCGTCACGCTGCTCGTCGTGTCGGTGTTCGTGTTCGTCGGCACAGAGGTACTCCCTGGCGACGCGGCGGGTGCTGTGCTCGGGAAGAATGCGACGCCGGAGCAGCTCGATGAGCTTCGGGCGGAGATGGGGCTCGATCGGCCGGCGGCCGCGAGGTACCTCGACTGGCTCGGCGGTCTCGTTACCGGCGATCTCGGCAACTCTGCGAGCGGGTATGCCGAAGGGAGCGCTCGTCCGATCTGGGGCGAGATCGAGGGGCCGCTCGTCAACTCGCTGACGCTCGCCCTCCTGACCGCGGTGGTGATGGTGCCGCTCTCGCTCGTACTCGGTGTCCTCGCCGCGGTCCGCGCCGGCCGTTCGGCCGACCACGCGATCTCGTTCACGTCGCTCTCGGTGGTCTCGCTTCCCGAGTTCGTGATCGGGTCGCTCCTGATCCTGGTCTTCTTCTCCTGGCTCGGCTGGTTTCTCCCGATCTCGCTCGTCCCACCCGGTGAGAGCCCACTCTCGAACCCAAGTCAGCTCGTCCTCCCGGTTCTGACGCTGCTCGGCGCGTCGCTCGCGGGGTCGATCCGCATGGTGCGGGCAGGAATGGTGCAGGCGCTCGACGCGGAGTACGTCCACATGGCGCGGCTCAATGGGTACCGCGAGCGGCTCGTCGTCGTACGCTACGCCTTGCGCAACGCCCTTGCTCCGGCTGTACAGGTGATCGCGCAGAACCTCCAGTACCTCGTCGGCGGAATCATCGTGATCGAGTACCTGTTCTCCTACCCCGGGATCGGGAAGGAGCTCGTCGACGCTGTTGCGATTCGCGATGTCCGCGAAGTTCAGTCGATGGCGATTCTGATTGCGGCGGTCTACATCGCCATCAACATCGTCGCTGACCTGATCGTCGTGCTTCTCGTGCCGAAACTGAGAACGAGCCTGTGAGCAGACTCCGATTCGCACGCACGCCAGCGGGCGCTGTTGGGCTCGCGTTGCTCGTTGCGGTGATCGCGCTCGCCCTGCTCGGGCCATTCGTCGCGCCGAACGCACCCGACGAGCCGGTCGGCATCCCGCTCACCGGCCCGAGTGCCGGCTTGCCTCTCGGCACGGACTTCCTCGGCCGCGACGTCCTCTCTCGCGTGCTCTGGGGCGGCCGCAGTGTGCTCGCTCTCGCGGGCGCAGCGACGGTCATCGCCTACCTGCTTGGGGCGGCGGTCGGTCTCGTCGCCGGGCACAATCGCCGCTGGGCCGACGCGTTCCTCATGCGTGGTGCCGACGTCGCACTCCTCCTTCCCCCCACTGATCTTCCTGCTCGTCCTCGCCACCGGCCTCGGGACGTCGGTGTCGGTTCTCGTGGTCGGCGTCGCCCTCGTCCAGGCACCGCTCGTCGCTCGCATCGTCCGGACCGCGACCGCCGAGCAGGCTGTTCGCGGGTTCGTCGAAGCGGCCGTGGCGCGCGGGGAGAGAACGACGGCGATCGTGCGCCGGGAGCTCTTGCCGAATGTCGCCCCTGCGATCATGGCTGATGTCGGGCTTCGATTCACGTACTCGATCATCCTGGTGGCGTCTGTGAACTTTCTCGGTCTCGGTCTGCAGCCGCCCTCGTCGGACTGGGCATTGATGATCAGCGAGAACCGGAGCGGTCTCGACCTCAACCCATGGGTCATCCTCGCCCCTGCCGCGCTCATCGCGATGCTCACGATCGCCGTCAACATCGTCGGCGATGCGATAGCTCGCTCCCTCGGCCGGTCGTCGGTCGGGACGTGACCGTGAGCGAAGCGGCACTCACTCTCGAAGACCTGCGGGTCGAGCTCCCGAACGGCGTCGCGATCGTCGAGGGCGTGTCGATCAGCGTCGCTCCCGGCGAGATCCTCGGTCTCGTCGGCGAGTCCGGGAGCGGCAAGACCACTGTTGCTCTGGCCTTGCTCGGCTACTGCGGCCGTGGAGTCCGCATCACCGGTGGCACGGTCACGGTAGCCGGGCACCGGATCGATACCACCGACGAGCGCGCCACGCGCCGGCTGCGCGGGCGCATCGTCTCGTACGTGCCGCAGGATCCTGGAAGCGCGCTGAACCCGGCGTTGCGGATCGGCGCTTCCCTTCGGGACATGATCGGCGAGCATCGCGGCGCTGCGACGGTGCTTGCGGATCCCGCAGCGACACTCGGAGCCGTTGGCCTCCCTTCCGACGACGCTTTTCTGCGGCGGTTCCCGCACCAGCTCTCCGGAGGTCAGCAGCAGCGGGTCGCGATAGCGGTCTCTCTCACGTGCGAGCCACCGCTTGTCGTCCTCGACGAGCCGACGACAGGACTCGACGTCGTGACCCAGGCGCGCGTGCTCGACGAACTCCGCCGACTGCGTGCTGATCGGGGGCTTGCGATGGTCTACGTCACCCACGATCTCGCCGTCGTTGCGAGCTTCGCCGATCGTGTCGCGGTGATGTACGCGGGTCGGATCGTGGAGGAGGGCTCGACCGCCGATGTTCTGACGCGACCGTTCCATCCCTACACCCGTGGGCTCGTCGAGTCGATCCCCGACCATCTGCATCCTCGCACGCTGCAGAGCATGCCCGGCACCACTCCCGGGCCTGGCGAGCGGTCGCTGGGGTGCTCATTCGAGCCGCGGTGCCCACAGCGCCGATCGGAATGCGCCGAAAGCATTCCTCCCCTCGAGGCGTCTCCACACGGCGGACGCGTTCGCTGCTTTGCCTGGCGGGACACGCCGGTCGTCGTACTCGAGCCCGTTTCGACGTCATCCGTGCACGCGGCCGACTCGCTGCCGCTCTTGCGCGTCGAGGACCTCGCGGCTGAGCACCGGTCGCATCGTGGCGCTGCTGTGGCGGCCGCCCGCGGGATCTCGTTCTCGCTGTCACGCGGCGGCTGCTCCGCCCTGGTCGGCGAGTCGGGGAGCGGAAAGACGACGATCGCGCGTTGCGTCGCCGGACTCCACGCACCGACCGCGGGCACGATCGTGCTGGACGGGACTCCGCTCGCCGGTCTCGCCCGGGGTCGCACTCGCGACGAGCGGCGCAGGATCCAGATCGTCTTCCAGAACCCCTATGACTCACTGAACCCGAGGCGGAGGATTGCGGACGAGATCGCCCGTCCGGCGCGCATCCTTCGTGGGCTTTCCGCCGGCGCGGCACGCGATGAGGTCGCCGACCTCCTCGAGCGTGTCCGGCTGCCTGCTCGCGCCGGCAACCGGTTTCCCGGCGAGCTCTCGGGTGGGGAGCGGCAACGGGTGGCGATCGCGCGTGCACTTGCGGCCGATCCGGATGTGCTCGTTTGCGACGAGGAATCACGTCGGCGCTCGACGTCTCCGTCCAGGCCGCCGTGCTCGAGGTCCTCCACGAGTTGCGGCGCGAGTTCGGACCTGGCCGTGCTGTTCATCTCGCACGATCTGGGTGTCGTGGCGTCGATCGCGGACACTCTGCTCGTGCTCGAGCACGGGCTCGTTTGTGAGGAGGGCGCCGCCTCCACAGTGCTGGCAGCGCCCACGCACCCCTACACCCGACGACTATTGGCCGCGGCGCCGCGACTACCCGATCCGGGCGGGTTGAGGTGAGCGCGTGATCGCCTGCTGTCGCAGAGCCGAAGGCTAGAACACCCGCCAGCGCTCCCAGACTTCGTGCACGGTCAGCCCGTTCTGCAGATCCGCGAGCGCACCGTGCTCGCCGGCCAGCTTCTCCGTGACAGCGGCGGCGACATCCGTCACCCGGGCCGTGGGGACGACGACCACCCCGTCATCGTCGCCGACGAGCAGATCACCCGGTGAGACGAGCACACCACCGCAGGTCACAGGGACGTCGTGCGCCACGACCTCCGCCCGCCCCTTGGTGTCGTACGGGGAGACGCCTGCTCGCAAAGACGGGGAACCCGAGTTCGCGCATCTGGCGTACATCACGAACGGGTCCGTCGAGGACGGCGCCGACGGCGCCCTGTGCTCTCGCCGCGACGGCGAAGAGCTCACCGAACAGGGCGGCCTCGATGGCCGCGTCGACGTGGTAACAGGCAACGTCTCCCGGTTCGAGCGCGGCCAGCGCCGCCATCTCACCCACGTACGGCTCGTCGGGGATGACGTCGGTCGCCCGAACTTCGATCGGCCGCGCCCATCCGACGAGCCGCACTCCGGACTGGATCGGGCGCACGATCGGCGCGATCACCTGCTCGCGCAATCCAAGCGCATCGAGCGCGTCAGCAACCAGCGCGACTGTGAGCGCCGCAGCCGTCTCGTCTCCGATCCTGACGCGTGTGATGCCGGCTGGTTCGGACGAATCCATCGGGTGCTCCTCCTTCGTTCGGATCGATGGACCGAGTAGACTGGCACGTCAGATGGAACGTCGACGACGACGCCGTCCGGCTGCGGCGGGAGCGCTCCGGTGAAGCGATCGTGTGTCGTGACGGGTGCGGCGAGCGGGCTCGGCCTCGCGACTGCCGAGACGCTCCGCGAGCGGGGATGGGAAGTCGTCGGGCTCGATGTCGACGAAGGGGGCCTTCGACGGGCAGCGTCCGCCCTCGGTCTCGTTCCGGTGGTCGGCTCGATCACCGACTGGGCTGCGCACGACCAGGCTGCCGGCATTGCTGCCGACCTCGCTCCGCTGGGTGGCTGGGTCAACAACGCCGCCATCGACCTGCAGGGCGCCGCGCACGAGGTGGACGCCGAACACGTCGCTGAGGGCCTCGCCGTACTGCTGGAAGGCCCGATGTTCGGGCTCGCAGTGGCCGTCCGGCATATGCTGCCGCACCGCGCGGGGAGCATCGTGACGGTGTCCTCGATCCAGGCGCTGGCAACGTTCCCTCGTTACTTCGTCTACGGAGCCGCCAAGGCCGCGCTCCTGCAGGCGACCCGCAGCGTCGCGGTCGACTACGGACGCGTCGGCATCCGCTGCAACGCCGTGCTCCCCGGAACCATCGACACGCCGATGCTCGACGTCGTGATCCCCGCCGGTGGGTCACGCGAGGAGGCGGTGGCACGCGAGGGAGAGCTCTCGCCGATGGGCCGGATCGCGGCCCCCGCCGAGGTCGCGAACGTCGTCGCGTTCCTTCTCTCGGACGAGGCGTCATACGTCAGTGGCGCGATGCTCACCGTCGACGGAGCATCGACCGCCCGCTGCTTCGCGTATCCACCGCTCGAGCTCTAGCCGGTCTCAGAGCCCGGATCGTCGTGGCGCGCAGCCGCACGCAGCCCTTGCAGGTAGCCGACGGCGTGCAACCGTCCGAGCCATGCGTACGCAGGGTCGTCGTTCGACTCGCCCTCGAGCGTCGGCACGTGGTCGGGGCGGATCGGCCCGGCAAAGCCGATCTCGTGCCACGCCTTCATCGCGGCGACCTTGTCGGTCTTTCCCTCGTCGTGGAAGGTTTCCACGAAGTCGAGGGGATCGCCCTCGACGTCTCGGAAGTGGCCGAACGCGATTCGGTCGCCGTACCGGCGGATTGCGTCCGGAACGTCGCAGAAGAGCGTGAAGTTCCCCTGGCAGAGGCAGATCGCGTTCGCCCCACTCTCCACGTACGCCATCGCCCGGTCATACGACTCGATGCTGTTCATGATCCGCGCGATCCCGCGCACCTCGGCGATCGGCGGGTCGTCCGGGTGGAGCGCCAGCCGGACGCCCGCTTTCTCGGCGACGGGCACTGCCCGGTCCATGAACCACTCCCATGCCGACCAGAGCTGCTCGGCGGGAACCGTTCCAGCCCAAGTCGGTTCGTCTGCCATGTCGCGATGCTTGAACGCGGTGACGAGCGCCCCGCCCCGTGTGGGACGATCGAGCTCCGTTCGCACCCAGTTGATCGCGCCCATCCAGTTGTAACAGAGCATCGGAATCTCGAGCTTCCCCATGTTCCTGATCTGCGTGAGCACCCACTCGAGCTCTTCCTCGCGGCCGGGGAGCCCCATTCGGAGCCGATCCATCGGGGGGTAGTCCTCGATGCCGAGGAGCGGCAGTCCGTGCCGCTCGTACCGGCGCTTCATCTCGTACAGGACGGTGTAGTCCCACGGCCGGTCACCCGAGTTGTTCCATTCGCCGTCGAAGCGGCGATCGAGCTTGGAGATCGCCCCCTCGACGCCGACCTGACGGAGGATCGCCCAGTAGGGGTTGACCTGAGGGTCGAAGTACTCCGTGATCAGGACCATCGCGGTGACGCCTCCTTGTGAGCAGCGAGATGTGGTTCGTTCGACGTCGATGGCATCCTAGGCATGAAAGCGACGCTCCCCGGCAGCATCGAAACCGCCCGCCTCCGAATGTGCCGTGGCCGCACGAGCCCCCGGCACGCGGGTCCACTCCTGGCTCCGGGCGAGGCCCTGACGGTCTGAACCGAGCGGCCAGCGCCCTGCCCAGACGCGGACTCCTCGCTCGCTACGGCGCGTCGATCGTGCGCGAGCTGCCGAGCACCGCGCCGCCGGCGTCGAGGGCCCGGACCTGCACCATGGTCTCCTCGGTGTCCACGACGATGTCCGTCTCGAATCCCGTCTTCGCGACGGAACTGATCTCGCGGAGGCTGCCGACGCCCTCGCCCGCGAGCACGAGCCACCGCCTCACCTCGGTCGCCCCGTTCCAGCTCACCGAGACGACGAGCTTCCCCTCGCCGTTCCGTTCCGCCGCGATCGCGGGGCGGTCGCTCGGCCGGCCGGTCCAGCTGGACTTGAAGGCACGATAGGAGTCGGTGCCGTCCGCGAAGCTGCCGGCGAGGACGACACGGCCGCTCGGGTCGAACTCGGTGAAATACGGTCGCGCGCCCCAGCCGACGAAGACGTTGCCGTTCGGCAGGAACTGGGCGTTGCCCTGGCTGGTCGCGAGAAGCTGCTCCGGGTGCTCATAGCTCCGGACGAGCGTCGCCGTTTCGCTCGACGTGTCGACGTCGAGCACGACGGCGCGCGAGACCTTCGCGACCTTGGAATCGGCGACGTTGTCGAACAGCGAGATCGTGCCGTCGGGCAGGCGTCGCGCATCGTGCTGCCACGCGAACGTCGTGCCTGGCCCCATCTCGAAGTCGCTCTTCTTGCCGCCGAGCCGCCAGAGGACACGTCCATCGGATCGACTGATTTCGTAGATCGCGTGAGTGTTGCGAGCGGAGACGAGCAGATTGCCGTCGGGCTCGACCTCGATCGAGTTGATGTGGAAGTAGTCGTGAGGTGAATCCTTGGGGCCGTCCGTCGGCGGTGGCAGCTTCGTGAACGACTCCGAAACCGCGACCTCGTCGGCACTGTGCCACTCGAAGAGCACCCGACCGGTTGCGATGTCGACCTCCTGGATGACGCCCTCCCAGATCGAACTGTCGCTCGGCCCTCCGAGCGCGGACAGGTCCATCGGGACGCGACGGTAGATGCTGATGTAGGCCGTGTCCTTCGGCGTGATCAGGAACTCGTGGATGTCGCCGGCGAGTCCGTTGCCCGCGTAGACGCGCGCGATCTCGTGGTACGACTGATCGACGATGACGTAGTAGCCGTCGCCGACGCCCTTCTCGCTCCTACCCCGCCACCAGGTGAGGACGGGCTCGCCGCCGTACGACTGGACGCGAAAGTCGGTGACGCCCTTCGTGTCGAGCGGGGTGAACCACACGAGCCGGCCCGCCTCGTCGACGATCATCGGCCCCGTCTGAGCGACGTTCTTCTTCGGCGCGATGAAGATGTAACCAGGTGCTGCGTCGGCCGATGCCGTCGTGATCGCGACAGCGATCGGCCGGAGGTCCGGCCGCGATCGGAACTCCTGGGTCGCTGCGGGTGCCGGCTCGTCGCTGTCACGGCGGAGCAGGACGACTGCCACGACGGCAACGAGCAGCCCGACCGCGAGGCCGGCGATCAAAGCCAGCCGCGAAAACCGACGCTTCATCGCCGGCCGATTCCCTGTCGGCGGAACCGTTCGCGCGGCTTCGGAACAGCGTCACCGTGACACCGTATCGCGAGTCGCCCCGTCGAGATGCTGCGGCGAGTGTGCTTCTACCGTCGCGCCATCACGAGCACGAGCGTGCGCGGCAGCGCGAGGTGATCTCCCTCTCGGTAGGGCTCGAGCCGCGATTCGATCTCGGACGCCAGCGCGTCGGCCTCCGCCGTGCCGAGCGATGCGGCGACGCGCCGGAAGTGGCCGTTCTCCGCGGACAGCTCGCGCCAGTAGGTGGCTGCATCCGAAGCCGAGCGCCGCTCGTGCAGCCGGATCGCCTCCACGTCGAGGAGCCCGGCTGCGCGATGTGCGGCGGCTGCCTCTTCCGGCTCGCCGAGGCGTCCGAACGCTCGCGCGAACGCAGCCCGCTCGGGCCCGAGCACCGCACCGATCGCGGTGCGTGGCACACCGAACCACGCATTCTCGTCGGGTGATGCCCACAGGACGGTGGCGATCCGCCCGCCGGGCTCGAGCACGCGCCGTAGCTCGCGCAGCGTCGCGACGGGATCGTCCGCCGCCATCAGCGACAGACGGCTGGTGACGCCGTCGAAGGAGCCGTCGGTGAACGGCAGCGCAGCGTTGAAGTCGGCGTCGAGCAGGGTGAGCGACGTCCCAGCCTCGTCCGCGCGGCGCTCTGCTTCCTCGAGCTGGGAGGAGTTCGTGTCGATCCCCGTCACCTCGGCGCCAGCATGCGCGAGTGCCACGGTCAGGCGCCCGCTGCCGCACCCCGCATCGAGCACGTTGCGTGCCCCCTCGACGGCGGCGACGAGCTCGGCGGCGCCGAACGGCAGCGCTACCGTCATCGCTCGCGCGGCTCCCACCCGAACCGCAGCCGCGCAACCAGGATCCCACCGGCTCCCCAGGCGAGGAGGACGGCGATCTCCTTCGGATGGTCGAAGAACGAGCCGCCGCTTAGGTACACGTCCTTCATCAGGTCGATGAGGTACGTGAGTGGGAGCACGTCGGCGATCCAGCGCAGCACCTCGGGCAGGCTCCGCGTCGGGCCGAACGCGCCCGACAGGAACGCCATCGGCAGCACGATCAGGTTGACGACCGCGGACGAACCTTCGGCCGAGCGGATCAGCGCTGTCGCCCCGAACCCCATGCCGGCGAAGCACGCCACGCCCACGACGACGACCGGGATCAGCCCGGGCCAGTTCCGCGAGCCCTGCGCGCCGTACAGGGTGAGACCCATCGTGATCGTGAGGGCCATCTGCAGGATGAAGACGGCGAGCGTCGAGCAGAGGACGGCCGTGAGATAGGTCGCCGTCGGCAGTGGCGTTGCGCGAATGCGCTTCAGCACGCCTCCCTCGCGCCGGATCACGAGTGTGATCGCGAGCCCGGCGAAGGCGGTGTTGGCACAGCCGTAGCTGATCAGGCCGACGAGGAGAAGATCCGGGAGCTTGAACCCGTCCGACTCGCCGGTGTAGACCGCGGCGAGCAGAAGGAACAGCATCGGCGGGAAGATGAAGACGAACACCGCCGACTCGCGGTTGCGCCAGAAGATTCGCTGCTGGTTGCGCAGCTCGTGGAGGAAGAGCCTCACGAGGAGCCGTTGTCGTTCGCGATCAGATCGAGGTAGACGTCCTCGAGCGACGGTCGCACCACCTCGAGCGCCTCTAGCTCGTACCCTGCGGCCGCGGCCGCGCCCGTCAGCTCGGCGAGGACGCGGGTGGGCGCGTCCGTCTCGACGACGACCTCGCGCCCGTTGTCGCGGTAGCGGATCTCGACTTTCGGCGCGGCGCCGATCAGTTCGGCCGGCGAGCCCTGCTTCACGATCTCCCCGCCACTGATCACGGCGACGCGGTCGGCGAGGTTCTGCGCTTCGTCGAGGTAGTGCGTGGTCAACAGCACGGTCTTGCCGAGCACGCGGAGTGAACGGACGAGCTCCCATGCAGTGCGTCGTGCGGTGGGGTCGAAGCCGGTCGTGGGCTCGTCGAGAAAGAGGAGCTCCGGATCGCCGACGAGAGCGACGCCGAGGTCGAGCCGCCGTTTCTGTCCTCCGGACAGTGTCTTCACCTTCGCATTCGCCTTCTCCGTGAGGCCTACGAGGTCGATCACCTCGTCGACGTCGCGTGGGTGGGCGTAGTAGCCGGCGAACATGCGATGCACCTCGCGAACGGTGAGGATCGACGGTAGCTCGGAGGCCTGCAGGACGACGCCGATTCGCTCGCGCAACTTGGAACCGCCGTGTTCGGGATCCACCCCGAGCACGGTCACCTCACCGGCGTCCCGACGTCGGTAGCCCTCGAGGATCTCGACGGTCGTCGTCTTTCCCGCGCCGTTCGGTCCGAGGAGGCCGAAGACCTCGCCCTGCTCGACGGTGAAGCTGATTCCCGCGACCGCTTCGAGTGACCCGTAGCTCTTTCGGAGCCCCCGCACCTCGAGAGCCTTCACCCGTCGAGCTCCAGTTCTGCCATACCCGCGACCGGAAACCCCGGGTCGCGGCCGGTCAGGGCGTAGGCGATCTCGGAGCAGTCGGGTTGGTGGCCGACCGTCGCGACAGGCCCGTCCTCTCCCGCGAGTGCGTCGATGAGCGACGCGGCGGTGGCCCCGGGCGCGAGTGCCTCCTCGGTGCGCACGGTGGCGCCGGTTGCGTCGCCGATTGCCTCGGCTGTCTGCCGCGCCCGGACGAGCGGGCTCGTCAGGACGAGCCGCGGTGGGTGCGGTAGCGCGGCCAATGCAGCGCCGAGGGCTCGGGCCTGATCGCGCCCTTCGCGTGTGAGCTCGCGGGCCTCGTCGGGCTCGTCCTGGGTGGCCTTGGCATGCCTGCAGAGATAGACGCGCACGAGCAGCAGGATAGGTGCAACCCACCGGCCGTCAGAGTGGGAGGCATTCCCGTCGTTTAATGCGGCCGTAAGAAACGCCGCGAGCCGGTTCGGTACCGTGATCAGGGAATGACGGAGACGACCGGATGAACGACCGCACCATCGGGCGCGCCGGTTTCCTCGGAATACTCGGAGCCGGTGCTCTCGGCCTCTTCTACGCCAAGGACGTGGGCGGCATCCTCGGCCGCGTTGTGCCGAAGTCGGTGTCCTCGATCGTCCCGACCTCCGGGTGGAGGATCTACACGATCGGCGCTTCGATGCCGAAGATCGACCCGGCCGCGTATCGCCTCCGCGTGACCGGTCTCGTCGACTCGCCGACGAGCTTCTCTCTCGCCGACCTGAAGTCGCTGCCTCGGGCGGAGCAGATCTCGGACTTCCACTGCGTCACCGGCTGGTCGGTCGAGAACGTGCACTGGGCCGGGGTCAGGATCGGCGATCTGCTCGAGAGTGTCGGCGCGCGGAAGAGCGCCGGTGGCCTTCGGTTCGTCTCCACAGAGGTGCCGTACGACGACTCCCTCACCCTGGAGCAGGCGCTCCTGCCCGACGTGATGCTCGCCTACGAGATGGACGGCGAGCCGATCTCGAGGCCGCACGGAGCACCCGTGCGCCTCGTGGTGCCACAGATGTACGGGTACAAGAGCGTCAAGTGGGTCGAGCGCATCGAGCTCGTGCAGACCGCCCAACCCGGGTACTGGGAGCAGCATGGCTACGACGCCGATGCCTGGGTCGGGCGGTCGAATGGCTACTCGTCCTGAGCCGAGTAGGCAGGCTCGGATCGAGCGCTTCAATCTGACCGAACGCGTTCTCCACTGGATGCACGCATCGGCCTTCTTCGCGCTGCTTCTGACCGGTCTGATTCTGTACCTGCCCGCGTTGTCGACGCTGATCAGTCGCCGCCAGCTGGTCAAGAACGTGCACATCTGGGTCGCCGTCGCCTGGGCCGTCGCGATCGTCGTGATCCTCGTCGTCGGTGATCGCAAGCGTCTCGCCGCCGACTGGCGCGAGATCGAGACGTTCGACCGTGACGACCGCCGCTGGCTGCGCGGGCGAAGGGCCCGCCAGGGGCGCTTCAACGCGGGGCAGAAGATCAACGCGATCCTCACCGTCGCGTTCGCTCTGCTGTTTGCCCTGTCCGGCTTCTTCCTCTGGCTCGGCGAACGCGATCACCGCTTCATCTTCGCCGGCACCGGGCACCGTGCACGACGCGCTCACATTCGCCTCGGTCGCGCTGGTCGTCGGACATCTGTACCTCGCCGTCATCCACCCGAGCACGCGCCATGCTCTGCGCGGAATCACGACCGGCGAGGTCGATGAGGCCTGGGCGCGAAAGCATCACGCGAAATGGGTCGACACAGAACGGCGATCGTCGCTGCCCTAGATGACGGCGACAGCGCGTACGCTGCCGTGATGCAAGCTTTCCGATACGTCATCGCGGACGTGTTCACGGACACGCCGCTCGCGGGGAACCAGCTGTGCGTCTTCACCGATGGCCGCGGCCTGGACGACGCTGCGATGCAGGCGCTTGCCCTCGAGATCGGGTTCAGCGAGACGGTCTTCGTGCTCCCGCCCGAACAGGGCGGCAACGTCCGGATCCGCATCTTCACCCCGTTCGAGGAGCTTCCGTTCGCCGGTCACCCGACCCTCGGCGCCGCCTTCGTCCTCGGCGCCCCGCTCCAACTCACGGTCATCACGATCGAGACGGGCCGCGGCCATGTCCCGGTCTCCCTCGAACGGGACGAGTCGGGCCGCATCGTCTTCGGTCGCATGGAGCAGCCCGTACCTTCAGTTGTTCCCTTCACCGAGACCGAGGCGCTGTACAGCGCGCTCGGCTGCAGTCCCTCGGAGGTCCCGGTCGAGGAGTACGACAACGGCGCGACGCACGTGTTCGTCGCAGTCCGATCCGACGAGGAACTGGCGGCGCTGCGACCCGACACGGCCGCCGTGAGCGCGTTCGGGCTGACGGGCGTCAACTGCTTCGCAGGATCGGGCGATCGTTGGACGACGCGGATGTTCTGGCCCTCGGGTGAGGACGCCGCGACCGGGTCCGCAGCCGGTCCGCTTGCCTGCCACCTCGCCCGTCACGGCCGTATCGCCTGGGGCGACGAGATCACGATCTCCCAGGGCGCCGCAATCGGGCGCCCGTCGACGCTCTACGCCCGAGCGGAGGGCGGCGACGGCCTGATCGACCGGGTCGAGGTCGGCGGCCAGGCGGTCACGGTCGCGCGCGGCGAGTTCCGGCTGTAGCGCCGCAGCGATCGTCGCTGCCACTTACGAGAACGCGACTGCGGAAATGCCGATCAGCTCCGTCGGCAGGCTGTGCCAGAAGCGGCCGCCGTCCAGCGAGAGGTAGAGGCGCGACTCCGAGGCGAAGAGCAGCACGTCGGGGTCGTCCTCGTCCACCGCTACGGCGGCGCCGGCCGGGAGGCCGCCGCCGGACTCACGCCACGTCTGCCCCGCATCGTCCGAGAGGACGAGTGGTGGCCGACGGCCGACGACCGCGACGATTCTCGAGCCGACCTGAGCGGCGGCGACGACGAGTGGCAGCGACAATGCAACTGCCGCGGGGGAAGGCGGGTCGTCGTCGACGAGTTCCGCGTCGCCGGTTTCGAGGTCGACACGCACGCTGCCGAGCGCTGTCGCGACGAGCGCTTCCATCAACGCTCGATCATCGTCGACACGAACCCGCTCGCGATCGAACCGGCGTCGTGTGGGTCGGAACCGCGCAACCGCGCGACCGCGTACGCGATCAGGAATGAATCCCCGGCTCCGGTCGGATCGACTTTGCCGTCGACCGGCACCGCGTCGACCCGCGTCGTCACGTCACTCGAGAGGATCAGCGATCCCTCCGAGCCGAGCGTGAGGATGACCTCCGGGATACCGAGCGAACGGATTGCCGCTTCGTCAGCGCCCCCACAGAGCTGCTCGGCTTCCTCGTCGTTCAGCTTCAGTGCCGTGATGTGGTGCAGCAGCGTGCGATCGATCGAGCCGTCGCTGACGAGCGGGCCGATGCTGGCGTGACGCACGAGTCCGTGTGCGTCGAGCGCAAGGCGGTGGCCCCGTGCGGTGAGGGCGGCGAGCGACTCGAGCGGGAAGTCGACCCGGGTGAGACCGCCGACGATCACCCACTGCGCGTCGCCGATCGCGTCACCGACCCAGCCGTCGATGTCCGCGGGAGTCCATGGTGCTCCGACCTCGTCGACGTTCATGACGCGGCGGTCGCCTTCGTAGTGGAACGAGAATCGCATCGTCGGCTCCGAGGGCCGCCACACGACGGGAAAGCCGAATTGCTCGAGGCGAGGGATGATCGCGTCGCGGTCGGCGGGGGCGCAGCGACAGACGAGGACGACGTCCGCTCCGGGTTCGATCTCGCTCAGCGCACGAGCGCAGTACCAGACGGGACCTCCCGGCCGCTCGGGCGCGCCCGCGACGACGTCAAGGCAGAGGTTCCCGACGATCGCCGCCCGTGGCATGGGACGATGCTAGACGTACGAGGGTGCGACGCCCACGATCGCATCGACCGGCCCGTCCCCCGCGCCCTCGAGGCGATAGCTCCCTCCCCGGGGAACGTAGGCGGCGTCCCATCGCTGCAACTCGAAGACGTCCTGTTCTCCGTCCCACTCGGCGTGGACGCGCAGCGTGCCGGCCTCGACGAACACGAGCGTGTCACCGCCACGCGAAACCCGGTCGCTCGCTCCGCCGGGCACGAGCCGGAGGCTTGTGACCGTCAGGTGTTCGGTGCTCGCGATCAGGCCGACGAGCGCTTCACCCTCGAGACGATGGGCTCGGTCACCCAGTCGCACCACGTGCATCGACCCGTCGTGCGCTCTCGGAGGGTGAAAGTTGCCGACCAGCCGTTCGTCGCCGTAGGACCAACGCGCTTCGGGGAGGTACTCCTTCGTGCGCGCGTATGGGCCCGACGTGCCCGTCGACGGTGGCGGTGCGAAGAACTCCAACACCCGGACGGGGTCGGTGCCGTACGAAAACCCGTGATGCCAGGTGTCCTTGCGGAAGAACACGCTCTCACCCGGCTCGACCCGGTGCACCTCTCCCGTCTCCGGGTTGGCGATCACGAATGTTCCCTGGAGGACGTGAAGCACCTCGTCCGCACCGAAGATCGTCCGGAAATCCTCGGAATGCCTGAAGCAGCGGCCGGGCTCCATCCCGAACACGATCGTGTGGAGGAGGTCGCTGGAGACGTAGATCCAGTCGTCGACGAGACCGGCGCCACCGTCACCCCAGGTGTGCTTGACGACCTCTGCGAACGGCAGCGCCGTTGGCCGGTCGAACGTCGGCCGGGGTGAGGGGCTATAGCCCATCGTGACTGCGACGATCGTGGGAGCGGAGCGCCTCCTCGGCTGCGAGCAGCGCGTCGTCGTACACGGGCTCGGGGAAGTCGGTTTCGATCGGGCGTGCGACGCCGTCCGCGCCCGCGGCCTGGGCGGCCAGCATGATCTCGAGGGCGTGCAACGCGTGCTCGGGCCGGGTGATCGTCCCGGTCCCGTTCTCGATGCAGTCCACGAGGTGGCGCAGCCCGTCGGTCCAGTGCCAGTGCGGGTCGCTCTCGGGGTGCACCCTCCAGAAGCCGTCGTCATTGCGCCACAGCTCCCAGCCCTCAGGGGCCCAGTCGTCCCCGAGGAGCTGCAGTGTTCCCTCCGAGCCGTAGACCTCGACCGCCGGTGAGCGGTACTTCTGCATCGTGAACCCGGTCGTGACGACGCCGAACCTTGCATCGCCGAAATCGAGGAGGACGTGGGCGTTGTCGTCGGCCTCGACGGTGATCGGGCGGCCGTTGACCTCGCGCTCGGGGATCGCGATCCCGACCATGGCGGTCACCCTCCGGACAGGACCGAACAGCGCACACAGCGTCGTCACGTTGTAGACGCCGAGGTCGAACAGCGAGCCCCCTCCCGGCTGGTAGAACCATTCGTTCCACGTCGGCCCGGCCCAACCGTATCGGGCCCTGGCCGACAGGAGACTCCCGATTTGCCCTTCTCGGACGCACGCGTGAACGGCTCGGAACGTCGGGCTGAGAAGGATGTGCGGCGCACAGACGAGCAAACCCGGGCTCGTGCGGGCGAGCTCGACGAGCGACCGTGCCTCCTCGAACGAGGTCGCGAGCGGCTTCTCCACGAGCACGTGCTTGCCTGCTTCGAGCGCCGCCCGCGTCAGCGGTCCGTGCTCGTTCATGCTCGTCAGGATGAGCACGATGTCGACCTCGTCGGCATTGATCACGGCCTCGGGGTCGCGAAGGTCGGGGGAGACGCCGTACCGTCGTGCGGCTCCGTGGCGCTTCTGCTCGTTGACGTCGTAGACGGCACTCACGTGGACGCGGCTGCGCGCTCGCAGCCGCTCGATCATGCCGACGTAGGGGCCGGCGAAAACGCTTCCGCATCCCAGGACGCCGAGCCCGAGACTCATCTCGCTCCCCGGGCGACCGCGAGGTACGCGTCGGTCCAGGCCGGCTTGTCCACGTCGAGGCCGCTCTCGACACCGAGCCTGGCCGCGAGCGCCACGACGGCCGGGAACGCCGTCACTGCGCTGAGGCGCGCGTCGGCGAGGTCACCGCCGGGCGCGCGGAGCACGATGGCGCCCCGCGTGGCACAGATCGTCTCCGCCTCCTCGAGCAGCGTGTCCCCGGCGGTCGGGAGGCTGACGACGAGGTGGCCAGGACTCAGCGCGTACATCGCCGAGGTGGCGCCCTCGCGGGTCTCGACGCCCTCGGCGGGAATCGCCGCGACCTCCTTCAGGAGCAGCGCACCCTCGAGCGCCGCGGCCCAGGCATGACGCGAGCCGAAGACGATTCCCGCGGTGGGTCGCAGATCGGGCAGCTCCAACGCCCAGCCCTCGGCACTCTCGATCGCGCCTGCGACGACTCCGGGGAGAGCGTCGAGCGCCGCGGCGAGGGCGTCGTCACTCGTCACGCGGGCCCACACGGAGAGCCCCGCGACGACGTTGCCGCAGAAGGCCTGGGTATGGGTAACCGCTTCCTGCGAGGCGACCGCGGCGAGGGCGATTGCGTCCGCCCGAGACCCGATCGTGGATGTCGGCGAGGCGGTGATCGCCGCAAACGGGCTTGGCGCGCCGGCATCGAGTGCCTCGATCACGTCGCGCATCTCGCCGGACGAGGAGAAGGCCAGAAGGATGTCACCCTCCCGCCACGCGAACGCTCCGCGGGCAAGGAGTCCAGCCGGGACGCACACCACCTCCGGGCCAGACCGACCTCCGAGCGAGGCGAGCCAGAGGGCCATGGCGGCGTAGTAGGCAGCGCCGTTTCCCGTGGCGACCACGCGCCGCACGTCGGGCGTGCCGAGGAGCCGTGCGACAGCCGCGACGCCTTCGCGGTCGCCTGCGCTCTGCTCGAGGATGGCGGGGACGGCGCATGTCTCGCGCCAGAGAGCCGTGTGCCGCCAGGAAGGAGAGGGCATCGCCGGGCGACCCTACCACCCGAGCCCAGCGCTCACCAGTCGGCGACCAATCGGCTACTTGACGTAGACCAGGGGGGTGTCCGATACTCGGCCGATGCCGTCCTCCCTCGCCGCGGCCCGACCGCTGCACGACCAGGTCCGGGAGGCCATCGCAGCGCAGATCAAGACCGGGGCCATTCCCCCCGGCGCCCGCCTGCAGTCCGAACGAGACCTTGCCGACCGGATGGGCGTCAGCCGGGTGACTGTTCGGCGGGCTCTCACCGCGCTCGCCGACGAAGGGCTCGTCAGCGCG
The DNA here is from genome assembly GCA_963721955.1 of uncultured Thermoleophilia bacterium. GTDB lineage: Bacteria > Actinomycetota > Thermoleophilia > Gaiellales > Gaiellaceae > Gaiella. The sequence goes on from CAVRKG010000005.1 coordinate 1,268,721, forward strand.
ACGCGGGGCAGCGGCCGATTCGTGCGTGACACGACCCTCGCAGAGGCGCCCAATGCGCTCGTGAGCTTCACGGAGCTCGGCGCTGAGCGAGGCCTCCTCGCCACCTCGTCGGTTCTCCTCTCGCACGTTCGCTCCGCGACGCTCGAAGAGGCTGAGATCTTCGGGGTGGCGCCCGGCGCGGACGTCTTCGAGCTCGACCGCCTGCGGATGCTCGACGGCGTATCCGTCGCGCTCGACCACACCCGCGTTCCCGCTGCGCTAGCGCCGGCACTTCCCACGATCGACTTCGGCGAAGCATCGCTGTATGCCGTGCTCGGCGCCGCCGGCGTGAGCCTCGCTCGGGCCGACTACACCACCGAGGCTGGGCCGCGAACGCGGATCAGGCCCACCTGCTCGGAGTCATGCCGGGGAGCCCGCTGCTCTTTGCGACGACCACGAGCTACGACGCTTCCGACCGAGTCGTAGAGCTCGGTGAGACGTCCTATCGCTCTGACCGCTATCGCTTTCGCGCGACCCTCGTGCGCAAGCTGCAACCAGGAGGAGGAACGATCAGATGAAGCTCAGTCGCATACCGGGCCGGACGGCCCCTGCCTCTCTCGTCGTCATGGCAACGCTCGTCGCTGTGGTCGCCGTGCTCGCCGGACAGGCGACCGGCGCGGGCACGGCAACCACGCTCGTCGTCCAGAACGGCGAGGGCGGCAACACCGCCCGCATCTCGGCCCTCAAGAAGTTGGACAAGCTGTTCGAGAAGGCGAACCCCGGAGTCACGATCAAGCACGTCTCGAAGTCCTACGACGATCTCGTCAAGACCGACGCCCTGCAGCTCTCCGGGTCGAACCCGCCGGACGTGACGCACGTCAACCAGGGCCTCGGCGACCTCGGCCAACTCGTCAAGGCGAACCTGCTGACGCCGCTCGACGCGTACGCCGCCAAGTGGCGCTGGGGCAAGCGGCAGTCGGCCGCGCTGCTCACGATCGACGGCCGCGCGACGCCTACCGGTCAGATCGGGAGCGGCAAGCTCTACGGGATCTCGACGACCGGCGACTGGGTCGGCGTCTTCTACAACAAGTCGAAGCTGAAGGCGCTCGGGATTTCGGTGCCGAAGACGCTGGCGCAGTTCGAGAGCGCGCTCGCGAAGGCGAAGGCGGGCGGCGAGACTCCGATCGCGTTCGGCAACCTCGACAAGTGGCCCGGCATCCACGAGTTCCAGTCCGTACTGATGTCGGTCGCTCCTGCGGCGCAGGTGGGGAACACGATCTTCGGCAAGGCGGGCTCGAAGTGGTCGACCTCGTCCGTGCTGAAGGCGGCGGCGACTGTTCAGAAGTGGGCCAAGGCGGGCTACTACTCGGACGGGTACTCGGGGCTCGGCTATGACGCCGCGACGAACGACTTCCTCAAGGGCACCGGCGTCTTCACGATCACGGGAACGTGGAAGACGGGCGATATGGCGAACGGGATGAAGAGCAACGTCGGGCTGATGCTCCTACCGCCTGCGCGGGCCGGACAGGCTCCCGGTGCGCTCGCGAGCGGCGGCCTTGCCTGGGCGATTCCGGCCAAGGCGAAGAACCGGGAGCTCTCGGCCCGGTACATCAACTTCATCACGAGCCCTGCGGCTGCGAAGGTGATCCAGGCGGCAGGGGATGTGCCTGCGATCGTCGTCAAGTCGAAGACGTCCGGTGTCAAGGGTGACGCGTTGACCGGATGGGCAAAGCTGAGCACGAGCAACGCCATGGCCGGGTACATGGACTGGGCGACGCCCACGTTCTACGACACCGTCACGGCTGCCATTCAGGAGCTGATGGCCGGCAAGGTCACTCCTGCCGAATTCGCGAAGAAGCTCGACGCGGACTACCTGAAGTTCCACAAGTAGTAGGCACGGCACGTTGGCGGACGTAGCAGCGGCAGACGCCTCGTTCGAGGTCGCCGGCCGGAAGCTCCGGGGGGACGTTCGTCCCCCCGGAGAGCCGCGCCGGATCGGCTACCTCTACATCGTTCCAGGGCTGCTGATCTACGCCGCGTTCGTGCTCGTCCCGTTCGGCCACACCTTCTGGATCTCGTTCCACGCGTGGGACGGGATCACGCCTTCGCGCTGGGTGGGTCTCGACAACTACCGGCAGGTCTTCACCGACCCGCAGGTGCGCGAGACGTTCAAGCACGCTCTCGTGCTCGTCGGGTTCTACGCGCTGCTGCCGTTGATCGTCGGCCTGCTGCTCGCCGCGCTTCTCTCACGCATGCGGGTCCGCGGCATCACCGGCTTCCGGGCGATCCTCTTCCTTCCGCAGGTCGTCGCGCTCGTCGCGGTCGGCGTCGTCTGGCGGTGGATCCTCGCCCCCGACGGCCCGCTCAACGAGGGTCTACGTGCAATCGGCCTCGGCAGCCTCGCTCGCCCCTGGCTCGGTGACTTCACGTGGGCGCTTCCCTCCGTCGGTCTCGTCGGCACCTGGGTTACGTTCGGGCTCGCGATGGTGCTGCTCGTCGCGGGCGTCCAGAAGATCCCGACGAGTCTCTACGACGCCGCCCGCGTCGACGGCGCCGGACCGTTGCGCGAGTTCTTCGTCGTCACGCTGCCCGGTCTCCGGAACGAGATCGTCGTGGTGCTCGTGCTGACGACGACGACGGCGCTCAGGAGCTTCGATCTCGTCTACGTGATGACGGGTGGCGGACCCGGAACCTCGACGAGCGTCCCGTCGTATCGTCTCTACACGGCCGCCTTCCAGACGGGTGAGGCCGGCCTCGGCGCGGCGATCGGGATCGTGCTCGCGATCGCGATCTTCGCGGTCGCGTTCGGGATCACGCGCCTCGGCGAGCGGGAGTCACAATGAGCGAGGTCATCGAGCGCGCGATCAACTACGGCCTCCTGATTCTCTTCTCGATCCTCGCGTTCGCTCCGATCGTCGGGGTCGTGCTCACCGCGTTCCACGGGCCGGACGCCAACGTGTCCGGATTCGAGATCCCCGACCCGTTCACGCTCGACTCGTTCCGGACGGCCTGGACCGACGGGTCCTTCTCGTCGTCGCTCGTCACGAGCCTGGAGATCACCCTCACGACGGTCGCCCTCGCCACCGTGTTCTCCGTCCTGGCCGGATACGCGTTCGGGACGATGCGATTTCGGGGCTCGACCCTTCTTTTCTACGTCTTCCTGTTCGGCCTCCTGATGCCGTTCGAGGCGACCGTGATCCCGCTCTACTTCGACTTCCGTCGGCTCGGGCTGACCGACACGATCTGGGGCGTCATCCTCCCGAGCACCGGGCTCTCGATCGCCTTCGGCACGTTCTGGATGCGCGCGTTCTTCCGCTCCGCTCCGCGGTCGTTGACCGAGGCCGCGCGGATCGACGGCGCCTCGAGCCTCGGCATCCTGTTGCGCGTGCTCGTGCCGTACGGGCGGCCCGCGATCCTGACGATGGTCGTCCTCGTCTTCATGTGGACCTGGAACGACTTCCTCCTCTCCCTCGTGATGCTCTCCGGCCAGAACATCCTCACAGCGCCGCTCTCGCTCGCGTTCTTCCAGGCCGCGCGCACATCCGACATCCAGCTTCTCGCGGCGGCGTCGATCATCGTCGCGTTCCCGGTCTTCGTCGTGTACGTCTTCCTCCAGCGCCATTTCATCCGCGGCATGGTCTCCGGATCACTGAAAGGCTGAGCACATGGCATCGGTGACCTACGACCGCGCGGCGAAGCACTTCGGTGACGTTGTCGCCTTGCAGGAGCTCTCGCTCGAGGTCGCCGACGGCGAGTTCATGGTGCTCGTCGGCCCGTCCGGATCGGGGAAGACGACCGCGCTGCGGCTGCTCGCCGGGCTCGAGGGGCTCTCGGGCGGACACATCCGGATCGGCGACGATCTCGTCGACACCATCGCACCACGCCGCCGGGACATCGCGATGGTCTTCCAGGACTACGCGCTCTATCCGCAGATGTCGGTGCGCGACAACCTCGCATTCGGCCTCAAGATGGCCAAGGTTCCACGCTCCGAGATCCGCCGTCGGGTCGATGCTGCCGCGGAGGCGCTCGACATCGGCGAGCTCCTCGCGCGCAAGCCGCGGGCGCTCTCCGGCGGGCAGCGCCAGCGGGTCGCACTCGGAAGAGCGTTGGTCCGAGAGCCACGCGTGTTCCTCATGGACGAGCCGCTCTCGAACCTCGACGCCAAGCTGCGCGCGCAGACCCGGGGTGAGATCAAACGTCTCCAGCGCGAGGTCGGCACCACGACCGTGTACGTCACGCATGACCAGGTAGAGGCGATGACCATGGGCGACCGGATCGCTGTCATGAGCCAAGGCCGGCTCGAGCAGGTCGGCGATCCCGACACCGTGTACTCCCGTCCGGCGAACACATTCGTCGCCACGTTCATCGGCAGCCCGGCGATGTCGCTCGTCTCGATGTCGCGCGACGGCACGGGAGCGCTCGTCCACGGCGAACTCCGCGTCCCGCTGCCGGCGGAGACCGAGGGGCTGCCGGCCGAGGTCGTGCTCGGCGTTCGGCCCGAGAACTGTCACCCCTGGGTGGACGGTGCCGGTCTCCTGGGCCCGTTCGAGGGCCGCGTCGAATACACCGAGGCGCTCGGCCGTGAGACGTTCATCGGAGTCGAGGCGGCCGGAGGCGTCCGGCTCGTGATCGAGGCCGGTGGCAGCGTCAGGGTCGGGATCGGCGAGACGGTGCGCTTCGGACTGGTCTCGGGTGGGCTCTATCTCTTCGACGCCGCCACCGGCGGCGCCATCGAGACGGTCTGAGGAGACCGTGGCGCGGATCAAGATGGCGTACGTCGGCGGCGGCTCGACCCGCGGCGCCGGCACGATGGCGTCGTTCATCCACCATCGCGGAGCGGATTTCGACGGATCCGAAATCGTCCTGATCGATCTCGACCCCGACCGACTCGCTCTCGTCGAGTTGCTCGCGCAAAAGATGGCTCAGGCCCGCGGGCTCGACATCACCGTCGGCTCGACGACCGACCGGCGCTCGGGACTCGACGGATGCGATGCCGTCCTCTCGAGCTTCCGGCCCGGAGGATTCGAGGCGCGCGCGCTCGACGAGCGGACAGCCAACCGCTACGGCCTGATCGGCCAGGAGACGCAGGGTGTGGGCGGGTTCTTCATGGCCCTGCGGGCGATCGAGGTGATGAAGGCCATCGCTGCCGACATGGAGGCCGTCTGCCCGCACGCCCGTGTCTTCAACTACACGAACCCTGTGAACATCGTCGCCCAGGCGTGGACGCAGAACACGGACATCCCGCTCGTTTCCCTCTGTGAGGGCCCGTACATCTTCACGGAGGAGCTTGCCGTCGCCGCCGGACTCGATCCCGCGCGGGTCTCGTCGACCATGGTCGGGCTCAACCACGCCTGCTGGAGCGTCGAGCACACCTACGACGGCGACGACCTGATGCCATATGTTCGCGCAGCGGCGGCGGAGCGGGCCGGCCCGGGTTCGCAGCTGACACTGCACGAGCAGCGGATTCTGCGCCTCGCCGCGGCGATGGGCGCGATCCCGGCCGACTACTTCCAGTACTACTACTGGCGCGACGAGGTGATCGCGGAGCAGCTCGCCAAGCCGACGACGCGCGCCGAGGACATTCTCTCCTGGGTGCCGGGCTACTGGGAGCACTACGCCGAGCAGGCGCAGACGGACGACCCCGTGCTCGATCCCGCCCGCTCACGCGGCGGCATCAACGAGCTCGAGCTCGCGATCGACGCGATGCACGCGGTCTTCAACGACACGGGCGACGTTCTGCCGGTCAACGTGCCGAACCGGGGCTCGCTGCCCGGGTTCCCCGACGACCTGGTCGTCGAGATCACGGGGCGCTGCTCGGCGGCCTGGATCGAGCCGCTCCGGCAGCGCGAGCTCCCGCGTCACCTTCGCGGACTCGTCGAGATGCTCGCCGAGTACCAGCTGCTGGCCGCGGATGCAGCCTGGTCGGGGACACGGACGGATGCCGTGCGGGCGCTCACCGCCAACCCGCTCGTCCAGTCCGTCGACAAGGCCGAGGCTGTCTACGCGGAGCTCTCCGCGGCCCACGCTCACCTCCTGCCCGACCGTCTCCTCGCGTGACCGACCTCGTTCTCGGAGTCGATGGAGGGAACACGAAGACGATCGCGCTCGTCGCCCGGCCTGACGGGGTCGTCGTCGGCGCCGGGCGAGGCGGCTGCGCAGACATGTACGGGTCCTCCGTCGAAGCAGCGGTCGGCGAGGTCGAAGCGGCGGTACAGGCCTCGCTTCCGGACGGCGCCGAGTTCGGCGACGTCCGGACGGCGGTCTTCAGCCTTGCCGGCGCGGACTGGGACGAGGACAAGGCCGAGCTCGACGCGGCGCTCTCGGCGCTCCTCCCGGGCGCGCGCGTCACGGTCGTGAACGACGCCATCGGAGCGTTGCGCGCCGGCGTGACGGACGTGGGCGTGTCGGTCGTCTGCGGTACGGGCGGCTGCGTCGGGAGCCGGGGCCGCGGCGGGAGCGAGTGGCACTCGAGCTGGTGGGGCCTGCACACCGGTGCGTGGGCGATGGGCAGCGACGCGCTCGCAGCCGTCTACGCGGCGGAACTCGAGATCGGACCGCGGACGGGCCTGACGGCAGCGGCGCTCGAGGTCTTCGGGGAGCCGACGGTCGAGTCGCTGCTCCACTCCTTTTCCCGCCGCAACGGCCGCCATCCGTGGGAGGCAGCGCTCCTGGCGCCGTCGCTCCTTCGGCTTGCGCTCGAAGGGGACGAGCTCGCGTCGACGGTCGTGGAGGACCATGGCGAGAAGCTCGGCAGCATGGCGTGGGTCGCCGCCCGCAAGGTCGGGCTGGAGCCGCCGTACCCGCTCGTCCTGCTCGGCGGCGTGATGCGCGGGACCGGAGCGGAGTTGCTGATCGACGCCATCATGCTCCGGGTGCCCGGCGCCGAGCCGGTGCGGCCGACGCGGGAACCTGCCGCGGGCGCGCTGCTTCTCGCCCTCGACCGGGCGGGCGTCTCCTACGATCCGGCAGCCGTCGACGCGACCATGCCCTCCCGCGAGTACTTCGGCACGCACCCTGGCACGTGAGACGGGGTTGCGGCCCGTCAGGCGCCGGCGCGCGCCGTCCCCGGCGAGAGCGCCGCGGCCACGAGTCCGACCGCGAGTGCCGCCGCGAAGCTCGGTAGCGTCGCGCCGATGCTCCATGCGGGCGGATCGAGTCGCTGAACCTGCTCGACCCACCATGAAGGCCCTGTCGGCGACAGCAGCTGATACGTCGCGAACCCGACGATCCACGCAAGGATCATCCCCGGCCGTACGGCGCGCGCGTCGAAGACGTGTGCCGCGCTGTAGGAGCGGCCGGCGAGCAGCCAGTCCGCGAGCAGCACGGCGAACAGCGGGACGAAGAACGAGCCGAGCAGGAACAGGAACGACTGAAAGCTCGTGAGCTCGAGCAGAAGGGCACCGGCCGTCCCGACCGTCGTGGTGACGACGATGAGCAGCCGCTGCGGTGCACTGCGGAAGAGGTTCTGCAGCGACACTGCGCCCGAGTACGCGTTGGCGAACGCCTCGTCCGTCTCTGCGACCGTGAGAACGAACAGCGCGAGCAGCGCGACGATCCCGCCGGCTGCAACGGCGGCGGGCAGCGCGGCCGCATCCCCGACGTCACGGGTCAGCAGGATCACCGCGCCGAGCGAGAGCAGGAGCGCATCCGGCAGGAGGTAGCCGATTCCCGTGCCCCAGAACGCCGCGCGCGGTGTGCGGGCGAAGCGGGTGTAGTCGGCGGCGAGGGGGACCCAGGACACGGTGACGCCGACGGCGACGTCGATGCCTTGCCAGATCGAGAGGCCGCCCTCTCCGGGAGCGTGCCATGCGGCCGTGAGGCCGCCGCCGCTCAGGGCCCACCACGCGAGGTACGCGATCGCGACGGGCATGACCCAGATGGCGACCCGCCGGAGGACGGTGCGGACGACGCCGATCGGGCCGAGGAGCCCCAGCGCGAGGGCGGCGGCGCCGAAGACGAGTATCCACGCCCAGCGCGCCTCGACGCCGAACAACTCCTCGGACAATGCCGCCGCCGCCGTCGCGATCACGAGCAGCTCGAACACGGTCCAGCCCAGGCACTGCACGACGTTGATCACCGTCGGCAGGTACGAGCCGCGCGTCCCGAGCGGCGCGCGCATCAGCGTCATGGCGGGGACGCGAGCCTGAGCCCCGATCAGACCGGCGACCGCGAGCATGAGGTTGCCGACGAGGCACCCGATCACGATCGCGACGAGCGCGTCGGGGAGAGAGAGCGCCGGCACGAGGATCGCGCCCGCGACGACCACGAGCAGCGACACACCCAGGTTGCCCCAGAGAAGCGCCAGGTCGAAGCCGCCGAGCACACGCAGCCGCTCTGGGACGGGGTCGATGCCCCAGGACGTCTCCGTGTCCCTCACGAGTGGGGTTCCCTACGAGCTGAGCAGTCGGCGCAGCACGAACGGGAGGATGCCGCCGTGGCGGACGTACTCGCGCTCGCGCGGGGTGTCGAGCCGGAGGATCGCGTTGAACGTCGTTTCGTCGGCGGTGACGGTGACCCGCCGCGCTTCACCGTTCTCGAGGCCGGTGACCGAGAACTTCTCGCGCCCGGTGAGGCCGAGCGAGGCGAGGCTTTCGCCCGGCAGGTACTGGAGCGGCAGGATCCCCATCATCAGCAGGTTCGAGCGGTGGATCCGCTCGTAGCTCTCCGCGATGACCGCTTCGACGCCGAGCAGGTTCGGCCCTTTCGCAGCCCAGTCGCGCGACGAGCCGGAGCCGTACTCCTTGCCTGCGAGCACGATCGTCGGCGTACCCTCCGCCAGGTAGCGCTCGGCGGCCGCGTAGATCGTCATCTCGTCACCGTCGGGAAGGTGCGCCGTCCAGGTCCCTTCGGAGCCGAGAACGAGCAGGTTGCGGAGCCGCACGTTCGCGAACGTGCCGCGCACCATCACCTCGTGGTTTCCTCGACGTGATCCGTACGAGTTGAAGTCGGTGCGCTCGATCCCGTGCTCGACGAGATAGGCGCCGGCAGGGGAATCGAGCTTGATCGACCCAGCCGGTGAGATGTGGTCGGTCGTGACGGAGTCGCCGATCGAGACGAGGCAGCGCGCACCGGCGATGTCGCCGATCGTTCCCGCTGTTGCCGCCATGCCGTCGAAGTAGGGCGGACGCCGGACGTAGGTGGACGTCTCCTCCCAGTCGAACAGCTCGCCCGTCGGCACCGGGAGCTCGCGCCAGGCGTCTTCTCCCTCGTACACGTCGGCGTAGGTCTCGAGGAACATGTCCCGCCCGATCGCCGCCGCCATCGTCTCCTGGATCTCGGCGGTGGACGGCCAGATGTCGGTGAGGTGAACGGGGTCGCCGTTCTGATCGTGCCCGAGCGGCTCCGTCGTGATGTCGACGTCCATCCGCCCGGCGAGCGCATAGGCGACGACGAGCGGTGGGCGAGGCGAGGTAGTTGGCCTTCACCTCGGGATGGATGCGCGCCTCGAAGTTGCGGTTGCCCGAGAGGACGGCGCAGGCGACGAGGTCGCCCTTGGTGACGGCCTCCGACACAGCGTCGGGCAAGGGGCCGGAGTTGCCGATGCACGTCGTGCACCCGTAGCCGACGGTGTTGAAGCCGAGCGCCTCGAGGTACGTGCGTCAGTCCCGGCCTTTTCGAAGTACTCGGTCACCACTTTGGATCCCGGAGCCAGGCTCGTCTTCACCCAGGGCTTACGCGTGAGGCCGCGCTCGACCGCGTTCTTCGCGAGCAGCCCGGCCCCGATCATGACCGCCGGGTTGGAGGTGTTCGTGCAGGAGGTGATCGCGGCGATGACGACGGCGCCGTGGTCGATCTCGACCATCTCACCGTCGATCGCCAGCTCGACGGCGGTGCGCTCCGTCGTCGCGGTCAGCGCCGGTGCGTCGCTCGCGTCCATCGACTCCCAGCTCGCCTCGTCGACCGAGCCGTTGCCCTCCCCGACGCCGAACGACGGAAGGGCGGAGGAGAACGCATTGCGCGCCTCGGTCAGCGGGATCCGGTCCTGCGGGCGACGCGGGCCGGCGAGCGACGGTTCGACGGTCGAGAGGTCGAGCTCGACGATCTGCGAGTACGTCGGCTGCTCGTCGGGGTCGTGCCAGAGCCCGTTCTCCCTGCAATACGTCTCGACCAGCGCGACCTTCTCCTCGCTGCGGCCGGTGAGGCGCAGGTAGCGGAGCGTCTCGTCGTCGACCGGGAAGAAGCCGCAGGTGGCCCCGTACTCCGGCGACATGTTCCCGATCGTGGCGCGGTCGGCGAGCGGCAGGCCGGCGAGGCCGTGGCCGAAGTACTCGACGAACTTCCCGACCACGCCCGTCTGACGCAGGATCTGGGTGACCGTGAGCACGAGGTCGGTCGCAGTCGTTCCCTTCGGCAGCTCGCCGTGGAGTCGGAAGCCGACGACCTGGGGGACGAGCATCGAGATCGCCTCGCCGAGCATCGCCGCTTCGGCCTCGATCCCGCCGACGCCCCAGCCGAGCACGCCGAGCCCATTCACCATCGTCGTGTGGGAATCGGTGCCGACGACGGTGTCGGGGAACGCCTGACCGTCGCGCTCCTCGACGACGCGCGCGAGAAACTCGAGGTTGACCTGGTGGCAGATGCCGGTGTTCGGCGGGACGGCCTTGAAGTTCGCGAAGGCGCCCTGTCCCCAGCGAAGGAACGCGTAGCGTTCGCGGTTACGCTCGAACTCGAGCTTGGAGTTGCGCTCGATCGAGAATCGGGTGGCGAAATCGTCGACCTGGACCGAGTGGTCGATGACGAGCTCGACCGGGATGAGCGGGTTGATCTTCTGGGGATCGCCGCCGAGGTCGGCCATCGCGGCGCGCATCGCAGCCAGGTCGACGACGGCCGGGACGCCGGTGAAGTCCTGTAGCAGCACGCGGGCGGGGTTGTAGTTGATCTCCTGCGACGGTTCGGCAGGTGCATCCCAGCCTGCGACGGCCTCGACGTCTCGCGCGGTGACCGTGACCCCGTCCTCGTGCCGCAGGACGTTTTCGAGCAGGACGCGCAGCGTGTACGGCAGACGTGCGACGTCGAACGCAGCCTGCAAGGCGTCGATGCGGAACACCTCGTACTCCCGGCCGCCCACGGAAAGACTGGAGCGGGCGCCGAAGGAGTCGGGGTGCGTCATGCCCTTGATTGTAGGCGGAGCCAGGGCCTTTGCCTGAGGGCAACCCGGGCGCCCGGCTGAAGCCGGGCACCGTGCCTGAGGGGGAACCCTGGCGCCCGGCTGAAGCCGGGCACCGTGCCTGAGGGGAACCCTGGCGCCCGGCTGAAGCCGGGCACCCACCGCCCGAAGGTTTCAGCTCAGAGCAGCGCTTCCAGCTCCTCGCCGGGCACCACGCGCTGGATCTCCTCGAACAGCTCCCGCTCCTCCAGCCGCACGTGCTCGGTCAGCAGTGCCCCGAGAGCCTCGAGTGTCTGCGGCTCCACCTCGCCCGCCGCGATCTGCGAGCGCAGTTCGCGCGCGAGCCCTTGAAGCTCCATGTGCTCCCGGAGGATCCGGTCGACGAGTGGGGTCGGGCCGGCGTGTCGGGCGTAGAGAGGGAAGACGACCTCCTCCTCGTGGCGGAAGTGCTCCGTCGTCGTCCCGAAGAACTGGGCTGCGTACTCCGTCGCCACTGCGAGTCGTTGTTCGGGAGCAGAGGCGGCGGCGCGTCGTAGCTTGCGTGCAAGCGACAACTCGTCGTGGTGGTCGCGAGAGAGGGCGACGAGTGCGGGATGACGCTTCACAGCGCACCCTTCAGCTTCTCGATCCCGCGTTCGGTCAGCGTCACCTGCTCGGGGTCGAAGTGGAGCGCCACGGCTGCGCCGTAGGGACGCGAGACGCGTGCCGCGTAGGAGCCGAAACCCTCGTTGCGCAGCGGCTTCAGGTCCTCTGCGTACGGATCGAGGAGGTGCTGTCGCCCGACATGACGGGCCGAGTTGAAGAACGCGATGCCGACGCCCGACGAGACCTCGAGGAGGCTGCGCCGCTCCCGAACGGCAGCGGCACGGAGGCCGTCGAAGAGCGCGGTCATCTCGGCCGGCGACGGCAACCCGCTCGCGTCCTCGCGAAGATCGGTGAGCGAGCGGCGTAGGGCGGCGAGCTCGAGGGGTGGGATGTCGATCAGTCGCGCCGCGGTGCCCGAGCTTCCTTCGAGCGCCGCCAGCAGGTCGTCCACGGATCCGAGCTCCGCGGTCTCGGCCAGGACTCCCGCCGTCTTCAGCTCCCCCACGAATGCGTCCAGGTACACCCGCGTGCCGCGCGTGACGTCGGCGCCCGCAGCGAGGAGCCACAGTGGCGAGAAGCCGAACGCGGCGATCGACCCGAGCTCGACGGCGTTTCCTGCCGTCTTCCTCACGACGAGACGCTTCGCGCTCGGCTCGTACTCCTCTCCCGGATCGCGGCTGGTCTCGACACCGCCGACGAGCTCGATGGAGACCCGCAGCACGTTCTTCGCAGTCGCCTCGTAGAGCCGCGAGCGGCGCACGAGACGTGGCAGAAGGAGCTCCGCCGACTCGTGAATCCCACCGCCGACGAGCGCGAAGACCGAGCGCACGGCGCGCTCGGGGAGCGAGAGCGAGGAACGTGAGACGGCCGGGCATCGTTAGCATCATTGCCGATGGCAGTAGATTCGATCCGCGCTCTGCTCGACGAGGCCTTCCCGGGTGGGCAGGTCGAGGTCGACGACCGGACCGGTGGAGGCGACCATTTCCAGGTGACCGTCGTCTCCGACGCCTTCAACGGGAAGTCGCTGATCCAGCAGCACAAGCTGGTCAACGCGGCTCTCGCCGGACCACTCGCCGACGGCACCATCCACGAGCTTCGCATTCGAACGAAGGGAACCGCATGAGCACGTTGCACGATCAGATCCAGCAGTTGATCGACACCGAGCCGGTCGTCGTCTTCATGAAGGGCACTCCCGATGCGCCGGCATGCGGCAACTCGATGCGTGCGCTCCAGGCGCTCTGGCAGGCGGGCGCGCCGATCACCGGCATCGACGTGCTCCCCGATCCCCGCATCCGGCAGGAGCTGACGGCGCTGAGCGAGTGGCCGACGATCCCACAGGTCTTCGTGAAGGGTGAGCTGATCGGAGGCGCCGACATCACCGAGGAGCTCCACGCCTCCGGGGAGCTGAAGCAGAAGATCGACGAGGCGCTCGGCGACGAGCACGAGCAGACCGTGCGAACACTGGCCCTCACGCTCGACTGACGCCTCCCCGAAACGCAAGAACAAGCCCGCTGGACGACGGCGCACGGCCGTCTCGGCCTGCGCCCTGCGCCCGTCCCCCGAACGTTATAACGTGCCTCCCGAGGTGAGCCCGACGGGGCTCGGCGCCCGGTACCGACAACGGAGGCGGACTGATGAGCCAGGCACAAGGGGGTGGAGCGGCCTCGACGGGGCAGCTCGGCAAGAAGAACCTCACGACGATCCACGCGGTCGCACAGTCGCTCGCGATCGGACCGATGTTTTCGGTCGCGCTGATCCTCGGTGGCGTCTCCCGCCCCGACATCGGCGCAGGCTGGAATGCACCGCTGGCCGTTCTCCTGGCCGGTCTCGGAGTGCTCGCGATCGCGTACACGATCTCGCTCTACGCACGCAGGTACGCGGGCGCGGGAGCCGTCTACGAGTACCTCACCCACGGGGCACATCCATGGGTCGGCGTCCTGACCGCCGGCTTCTTCTTCATCGGAGCGCTCTTCCTCGGCGGGGGCGGGATCTACCTCGGGCTCGGGATCCTGATCGACGGCTTCTGGGTGGAGCACATCTCGTCGAGCAGCCCGGCGTACTGGATCTGGGGCATGGTCGCCCTCGGCATCGTCCTCGTCCTCAACTACTTCGGCATTCGCATCGCGATCCGCGCCATGCTGACCTTTGCAGCGGCGTCGTTCGTGCCGATGCTGATCCTCGCCGTCGTGATCATCGCGAAGGGCGGCGAGAGCGGCAATACGCTGTCGATGTTCAACCCGGGAGAGACCTCGCTCTTCGGGATCACCGGCGGCGGCGTGCTCGGCGGCATCCTGCTCGGCATCCTGCTCTTCGTCGGCTTCGAGGCCGCAGCCTCGATCGGCGAGGAATCGGAGGAGCCGCACCGCTCGATCCCGCGCGCTCTCATCGCCACCGTCGCTGTCTCCGCAAGTTTCTACGTCGTGATGTCGTATGCGTTCTCGATCGGGTACGGCAAGGCTGCGGTGAGCGAGGGGGCGTGGGCGTTCTCTCCGGGGCCTGTCAGCGAGATGGCGACCCAGTACATCGGCTCGTGGTTCGCGACGCTGCTCGAACTGGTCGTCATCCTCGATGCGATGGCGCTCGCACTCGCGATCTGCGTGTTGATCGGGCGGGGGTTCTTCGCACTCGGCCGCGACGGCCTGCTCCCCAAGGTCTTCGCGAAGACCTCGCGCTACGACACCCCGTGGGTCGGCAACCTGATGGTGGTCGTCGGGGGCGTCGGGCTCGTCGTCCTCGTCGCGATCACCGACTATTCGTCGAAGTTCGGCTTCGTCGACAATGGCGAGTTCGTGCGCGTTCTTCCCGAACGACCAGTTCGCGACGTTCATCCTCGCCGCGACGATCGGATCGTTCGCGATCGAGCTCGTGTATCTGATCTTGTCCGTCGTCGCGTTCGGCCTGGTTCGCCGCAGTGGGAACAAGTGGTGGCAGTACGTCATCGTGTCCGTCGCCGTGGCAACGCCGATCCTCGGTTTCTACGGCGCGCTCAATCCGGATCCGCACGACGGGAGCAACTTCAACTGGGTGGCCCTCTACTGGACGCTCGCGTTGATCGGGATCGCCCTGCTGTGGTTCGTGATCCTCCTCGTCACCAGGAGGGACAACGTGGACAACGCCGCGGCGCATGCAGCCGAGCACCACGGCGTCCCGCCGCTCGACGAGACCCTCGCGTACGAATCTGCCGGCGAGACGACACCACTGTAGGAGAGCGGACGAGATGACAGAGCAGTGGCACGTGATCGGTCCTGCGGAGGAGGCCCCGGTGGGCTCACTCCGCAGGACCGAGATCGCCGGTGTCGGTGTGTGCATCGGTCGAGGCGAGACCGGCTGGCTGGCCTTCCAGGACGAGTGCACGCACGAGGAGTGCTCGCTCTCCGACGGCGAGCTGGAAGGGAACGTGATCGTCTGTCCCTGCCACGCGTCCGAATTCGACCTACGCACGGGCGACGTGCTGTGCCCGCCGGCGCTCGAGCCGCTGCCCATCTACGAGGCGCGTGTCGAAGGGGGCGAGTTGCAGGTTCGGCTCGCGCCGCCGCCGGCAGCGGCCGAGGCCGTCCACGAGCGCGAGGACCATGTCCCCGAGGCGGTCGCCCGCGCCGCGACGACGGGCAGCCCTTCCACCGACGATCTCGTTCTCGACGACGTCGACCTCAACGACCTCGACGTCTGGGAACAGGGCGTGCCGTATGCCTGGCTGACACTTCTCCGGCACGAGGCGCCCCTCTTCTGGCAGCCGGAGGAGCATGGCCGCGGTTACTGGGTGTTCAGCCGCTACGACGACATCGTCGAGGTCTCGAAGGATTGGGAGACCTACTCGTCCGAGCTCGGCGGGACTTCGCTCGAGGACCTGACGCCGGAGGAAGTCGAGGCGCGCAAGTCGATGCTCGACACCGACCCGCCCGCGCACACCAGGCTGCGGGCACTCGTCAACAAGGGGTTCACCCCACGTGTCGTCAACACGTACGAGGAGCGCATCCGGGGTCTTGCCCGCGGCATCCTCGAGCAGGCGTTCGAGCGCGAATCCTTCGACTGGGTCGAGGACGTCGCCTCCGAGATCCCGATGTGGGTCTTCTCCGAGATCATGGGGCTTCCGGTCGACGACCGGCGACTGCTGATCGAGCTCGGCGACAAGCTGCTCGGCAACACCGACCCCGACGTCGTCGGCGAGGAGAACGTCCGCGACGTGGCGGCGACCGATCCCTCGATCCGGCTGCAACCGTTCTCGAGCCCGTTTGCCGCGGAGCTGATCGACTACGGCTGCCGGCTCGGCGAGGCGCGTCGAAGCGATCCGCGCGACGACGTGACGACGAAGCTCGTCGAGGCGGAGATCGACGGCTCGCGGCTCTCCGAGCACGAGTTCGGGCTCTTCTTCATCCTGCTCACGACGGCGGGGAACGAGACGACGCGGCACACGATCAGCCTGGGTCTGGCCGACCTCCTCGCACACCCGGAGGAGAAGGACCGGCTGATCGCCGATCCATCCCTCGCCGGTTCCGCCGCGGACGAGATCCTGAGGCGCGCCCATCCCGTTCACCATTTCCGGCGCACGGCGAGCAAGGACGTCACGGTTCACGGCCGTCGCATCAAGGCCGGCGATAAGGTGACGGTGTGGTACGCCTCCGGCAACTACGACGAGGAGAAGTTCGCCGACCCGTACCGGCTCGACCTCGGGCGGCAGCCGAACCGGCACCTGACATTCGGGCTCGGCGGTCCGCATTTCTGCCTGGGGGCACACCTCGCGAAGATCGAGGTGCGGATCTGGCTCGAGGAGATGATCCCCTACCTCGATCGGATCGAGCTCGCGGGGACGCCGATGCGTCTGCGCTCGAACTTCTTCAACGGCATCAAGCGCCTGCCCGTGCAGGTGCGCGCCTGATACGCGAGGAGGCGAGAAGGTGAGTCACCATCAGGAGGCCGAAGCAGCGGCACGGACGATGAGCGGCCTCGGCGTGCGTGCCGTCCGGCTGCTCTACACCGACCTGCACGGCGTCGCGCGCGGCAAGGACATCCCGATCGGGCACTTCAGCGGCATGTGCGAGGAGGGCGTCGCATTCTGCGCTGCGGTCATGGGCACGGATCTCCGGCACACGCCGGTGGTGGGCGGCGAGGAGGGATACGTCGACTTCGCGGTTCGGCCCGATCTCGACACGTTGCGCTCGGTCCCGTGGCAGCCCGAAGTCGCGTGGTGCCTCGGCGAGGCCTGGACGCTCGACGGCTCGGAGCACTGGCCGTCGTGCCCGCGCGCGCTGCTGCAACGTGTCGTCGGCGACTACGAGGCCCACGGCCTGGCGCCGATCGTCGGTCCTGAGCTCGAGTTCTTCCTCGCAGAGCGCGACGCATCGGCGACCAACGGTATCCGCCGGTACGTCGACGAGTTCTCGCGGGTCTACACCGTCGGCGCAGTCTCCGATCCCCGCGAGATCGTCCTCAAGATGCTCCTCTGGTGCGACGAGCTCGGCCTGCAGGCGTACGCCGCAAACCACGAGTTCATGAACTCGCAGTACGAGATCAACATCAAGCACTCGGATGCCGTTGACGCCGCCGACCGCGCGTTCATGCTCAAGGCTGCCGTCAAGGAGATCGCGGTACGCGAGGGGATGCTCGCAACGTTCATGGGCCGACCGTTCGCGGATCAAGGGGGCTCCGGCTTCCACATCCACTTGTCATTGAACGGCGACGACGGAAAGAACGCGTTCGCCGACGACGACGGATCCGGAGGTCTCGGTCGGCTCGCCGCGCATTTCATCGCCGGCGTGATCGAGCACGCGCAGGGGCTGCAGGCGCTGCTCGGGCCGACGATCAACTCGTACAAGCGGATTCTTCCCGACAGCCTCGCGCCGACACACGCGAACTGGGGTCACGACAACCGCACCGCCTTCTGCCGAGTGCCCAACGAGCGTGGAGCACGCTCGCGCGTCGAGATCAGGACCGCGGACGGCGCCGCCTGCTCCCATTTGATCACCGCCGCGCTGCTGCTGGCCGGGCTCGACGGGATCGAACGAGAGCTCGAGCCGCCAGAGCCCGTCGCGGGCGACGCCTACCGGATGGACGACGCGCACGCCGGCTCGAAGCTTCCCGCGAACCTCTCGGAGGCACTCGATGCGCTCGAGGCCGACGCGGTGCTGACCGAGAAGCTCGGAGCCTCGCTCGTGTCGACCTTCCTGGCGATGAAGCGGTTCGAAGTCGAGCGCTTCGACGAGGCGGTCGGCGAACTCGACGTCGAGACCGTCTCGACCTGGGAGATCGAGGAGTATGCGGCCCATCTCTGACCCGCAGCGGCGCTGCGTCTGTGTCGAATTCGGCGGCGAGGCGCGGTGGGGTGCCCTCGACGGCGAGGAGATCGTCCTCTCCGACGGCGTGCGCATCCCCGAGCCGACGGCGGCATACCTTGCGCCGGCAGCGCCTTCCAAGATCATCGCCGTCCACCTGACCTACGAGAGCCGTGTGCGCGAGTACGCCGCCCGGACGCCGCCCGAGCCGTCCTACTTCATGAAACCGCCGACGTCACTGAACGGTCACCGGCGCCCCGTGCTCATGGCCCGCGGCTCGAGGTTCCTCAACTACGAGGGCGAGCTCGCGGTCGTGGTCGGCAAGCGGATGAAGGGCGTCCCGATCGAGCGCGTCCTCGAGCACGTCGGCGGCTACACCTGCGCGAACGACATCGGGATGCACGACTTTCGCCATGCGGACCGGGGCGCCATGTTGCGCGTGAAAGGTCACGACGGTTTCCTCCCACTCGGGCCGGTGCTCGTGCCCGGGGCCGAGTTCGATCCGACGAACTACACGCTCCGGACCTACCTCAACGGTGAGGTCGTCCAGGAAGCGACGGCCGACGATCTCCTCTTTCCCGTCGCATACCAACTGGCCGACCTGTGCCGCCTGATCACGCTCGAGCCGGGCGACGTCATCCTCACCGGGACGCCGGCGAACTCGCGGCCGATGAGCCCGGGCGATGTCGTCGAGGTCGAGATCAGCGGCATCGGCCGCCTGTCGAACACGATCGAGGAATGGGACGTAGACCTCGCCGGCCCGGGCGAGCAGATGCAGGTCTCGGCCCAGACGCTCCACGTTGCGCTCGCGATCCCGGAGGACGAGGCCGAGGCGCGGGTGGCGGAGGGTCGCGTCGGGTGATCCGACTGCACCGGCTGGATCACGTCTGCCTGCGCGTCGCCGACGTCGAAGAGGCCTCGGCGCGCTGGCAGATCCAGTTCGGGCTCGCGGAGCGCTCGTGCACCGAGGGTCGCGCCCTGCTCGCCTGCAACGACGAGCCGTATTGCCTCGAGCTCGTCCAGGAGCCCGACCCCGGGCACGACCATTTCGCGTTCGAACTCGCACGTGACTGCACGCTCGACGAGGCACGCGCCCATTTCGACGCGGCCGAGGTGACGTGGGAGGAGTGCGACGGGTCACTGTTCGTCTCCGACCCGGACGGCCGCGAGGTGCAGGTGATGCCGTACCGCCCGGCCGAGACGGAGGTCGACGCGTGGCCGCAGCACGCTCGTCCGTCGACCACTGTGCGGCTCGGCGGCCCGCGCCGGCTCGGCCACGTCAACTGCCTCACCGGCGATATCCAGGCGGGGTTTCGGTTCTACACCGACGTGCTCGGGATGGGGGTCTCCGACTGGCTCGGCGACGCCGGAGTGTGGCTCCACGTCAACTCTGACCATCACGTGATGGCGCTCGTCGATCGCGGCTACGCCCACTTCCACCACCTCGCATTCGAGACGGTCGACATCGGGAAGATGCGAGACATGCTCGACCATCTTGCGCGGCACGGGCGGTGGCTCGGCTGGGGACCGGTGCGCCACGGAATCGCGGGCAACATCGCGAGCTACGTGCGCATCGTCGAGGAGAAGTGCTTCGTCGAGCTCTACTGCGACATGGAGCAGTTGCAGGACGATCACGTGCCGCGGGTGTACCCGGACGACCGCTACTCCTCGAACACCTGGGGGCCGCTGCCGCCGCGCTCGTACTTCCGGTTCGATCCGGTCGCCGTCGAATCGGAGCGTGAGAGCCGCGAGATGCTCGGAGACGTCCTCCCGGAGGTGACGACCTGATGTCGCTGAAAGGCTTCACCGTCCCACGCACGCCTCGTGGCGACTCGTCGCTCGTGCCCTACCCGCCCTGGCACTACGTCGGCGACTTTCTCGTGGTCGAGTACTGGGCCGACCCCGAGAAGGCGGTGTCGTGCCTTCCTGCAGGTCTCGATCCACATCCGGACCCCGGGCGCTGCGCCGCCGTGTTCGCCGACTGGCAATCGTGCTCGGACGGGGGCGGGGAACTGCTCGACCCGTCGCGATCGCAGTACAAGGAGGCGTTCATCGTCGTCAACGCGCTGCTCGACGGGGAGGAGGTGACGACGTGTCCGTTCATCTGGGTCGATCGCGACTTCGCGCTCACCCGGGGTTGGTTGCAGGGCTTCCCGAAGAAGCTCGGCTCGATCTGGGTCACGCGCACCTTCGGTCTCGACAGCCCGGCCGATCCGGGCTTGAGGGCGGGCGCGACCTTCGGCGCCACCTGCGCGGCGTACGAGCGGCGTGTCGCGGAGGCGACCGTGACGCTCGAGCGTGTCTCGGAGGCGGGACCGACCCACAACGACCCGCCGATCGTCAACGTTCGTCACTTCGCGCGGCTCGAAGCCGGCAGGCACGACGAGCCCGCGGTGCACGAGCTCGCCCGATCACGCAGCCGTGATCGTGCCGTCTCGCCCATCTGGGAAGGGAGCGCGACGCTCGAGCTCTTCGGCGCACCGCACGAGGAGCACGACCTGCTCGCGCCCGTGAAGATCGGCAAGGGCTTCCGACTCACGTTCGGGTACACGGTCGACGACCAGGAGATCGCCAAGGACCTCCGCACGTGACCCGCACCTCGCGACTCGCCGTCGCCGGGATAGAGGTTTCGCCGGACCACTTCATCGGCGGCGAGCGAGTCCCGAGCCAGAGCACGTTCACGGACCTCTCGCCGATCGACGAGCAGCCGCTCGGCGAGATAGCCCGTGGAGGAGAGCACGAGGCCGGGCTCGCCGTCGCGGCGGCGACCGACGCATTCCCCGCGTGGGCCGCGCTCGGAGCGGCCGGGCGTGCCGCCCACCTGCACCGGCTCGCCGACCTGATCGACGCGAACGTCGAGCGGCTCGCGCCCGTGGAATGCGTCGACATGGCGATGCTCTTGCGGTCGTTGAAGGCGCGTCTCATCAACCGGGGCGCACGCAACTATCGAAGCTATGCCGACCTCGCCGTCGCGTACGAGGAGCGCGTGTGGGACTCGAACGGCACCCGGAACCGGGTCATCCGGATGCCGAGCGGCCCCGCGGTCGTGATCACGCCGTGGAACGCTCCGTTCATGCTGTCCACGTGGAAGACGGCGCCGGCGCTCGCCGCGGGATCGACGGTGATCCTCAAGCCCGCCGAGTGGTCGCCTCTCTCGTGTTCGCTGCTCGCCGATCTCGTCGACGAGGCAGGCTTCCCGCCCGGTGTCTTCAACGTCGTGCAGGGCATCGGCGAGGAGATCGGCGCGGCGCTCGTCTCCCACCCGGGGGTCCGCCGCATCTCGTTCACCGGCTCGCCGGAGACGGCACGTCACATCGGGGTCGCCGCGGCGCAGAACATCGTTCCCGTTCACGGGCGAGCTCGGTGGCAAGGGGCCGCTGCTCGTTTTCGCCGACTGCGACCTCGAGGCGGCCGCGCGGAAAGCCGCCGGACAGTTCGACGACGCCGGTCAGGTCTGTCTCGCCGGGACACGGATCCTGGTGCAGGAGTCGGTCGCGGAGCCGTTCCTCGAGCTCTTCCATCGCTTCACCGACGAGCACGTCCTCGGCGACCCGCGTGACGACGAGACGACCGTGACGCCGCTGATCCACCGCGACCATCTGGAGCGCGTCGCCGGCTTCGTCGAGCGCGCGCGGGCAAACGGCGACGAGATCGTTCGCGGCGGCCGGCCGGCCGAGCGCGGGGGCCTCTTCTTCGAGCCGACGCTCGTGATCCCGCGCTCCAACGAGAGCGAGATCGTCCAGCGCGAGGTGTTCGGGCCCGTCCTCACGTTCCAGGTGTTCGGCGACGACGACGAGGGCATCGCGCTCGCGAACTCGACCGCGTATGGGCTGTCGGGCATCGTCTACACGGGCTCGGCCGAGCGGGCCGAGCGCATCGGCAGAGCCGTGCGGGCGGGGACGGTCTGGGTCAACAGCTTCCTCGTGCGCGACCTGACGGCGCCGTTCGGCGGGATCGGGATCTCGGGGATCGGCCGCGAGGGCGGCGACTTCGCGCTCGACTTCTACTCCGATCTGAAGACGCTCCAGATCGCCGACGGCACGACCGCCTGAGCTTGTGACACATTGTCACAAAGCGCGCGCGACCGGGCTCGTCTGGCACGAGCGGACGATGGGGCACGACACGGGCTCCGGCGTCTCGCGCCGACCGTCGAGCGGGTGGCTCGAGACCCGGCAGCCGCACCAGGTGGCCGCTGCGGTCGTGGCGGCTGCCCTGGTCGAGGGGATCCGGGCATGAGCACGGAGTGGGCGGCGTCGATCACCGTCGAGCAGCTGGACGAAGACCCGTACCCGATCTATGCACGGATGCGTCGCGAGGCGCCCGTGTGCTTCGTGCCGGCGGTGGGTCTCTGGTTCGTGACCCGCTGGGCGGACGTCGAGCGGGCCGCGTCGATGCCCGAGCTGATCGACTCGGCAGTCACTCCCTCGCCGCTCGACCGGGTCATGGGCGGCAAGAGCATCCTCGTCCTCGACGGTGAGCCGCAGAGGAAGCTCCGCGCCATGCTCGACCCGTCACTCAGGCCGCGCGTGGTCGAATCGTCCACTCCGGCGCTCGTCGAGCCGCTCGTCGCCCAGCTGCTCGACGCCCTCGAGGGCCGCGGCGAGGCGGAGCTGATGAGCGAGTATTTCGAGCCCGTCTCCGTCCTCTCGCTCGGCAGGGTGCTCGGCCTCGGCCACCTGAGCGGCGAGACGCTGAGACGGTGGTTTCGCGGCCTTGCGGAAGGAGCGATCAACTTCGAGAACGACCCGGCCCGCTGGGAGGTCGCGGACGCCACCGGAGCCGAGATCGACCTCGAACTCGCGCCGCTGCTCGAGCAGATGTGGGCCGAGCCCGACGACTCGACGATCTCGACGATGTTGCAGCACGCCGACGGATCGTTCGAGGAGCGGGTAGCCCAGATCCTGCCGACGCTGAAGGTGATCCTGCTCGGGGGCATGCAGGAGCCCGGTCACGCCGCGGGGACGACGCTCGCGGGCCTGCTCGTCTCGGGACAGGCGGCCGAGATGGCCGCCGATCCGGGTGGACTCGTCCGCGACGCCGTCGAGGAGGGTCTGCGCTGGGTCTCGCCGATCGGCACGCAGACGCGGCGCGCCCGCATCGATGTCCAGCTCGGTGGCGTCACCGTGCCCGAGGGCTCGAACCTCGGCGTCCTCGTCTCCTCCGCGAACCGCGACGAGGAGGTGTGGGGGCCGACCGCCGACGCGTACGACCTGCATCGGCCGAAGCGCAACCACGGCGCGTTCGGATTCGGGCCGCACTTCTGCTCGGGTCATCATTTCTCGCGCGTCCAGATGCGGATTGCCCTGCAGAGGCTGTTCGAGCGGCTGCCGGCGCTCCGCTCCGACCCGGAGCAACCGCCCGTCTTCGGGGGGTGGGAGTTCCGCGCCCCGCAACACCTCCATGTCCGGTGGGACAGGTGACCGTCGTCGACCTCGGGGCGGCCGACCTCGTCGAGGGCGCCTTGCGCGAGGCGACGGCAGGCGACGTCGAGCTCGTCGTCGCAAAGCTGAGCGACCGCTACGTCGCTTTCGAACGGTGGTGCCCTCATGCGGAGTGCCCGCTCAGCGACGGGTGGCTCGAGGGGGAGGCGATCCGGTGCGGTTGCCACGGGTCGCTCTTCGCGCTCGCCGACGGCGCGCCGCTGGAAGGTCCCGCCGTCGACCCGATCAGAGTCTTCCCCGCGACCGGGACGGCGGCGGGCCGGATCGAGGCCGACATCCCTATCCTGCCTTCGTGACCCTTCGTCTCGACGTCCCGCGTGAACAGGCGCTCGCGCGCGCGGCGGAGATCGTGATCGAGGGCTGGCGGAGCTTCGACCATGCCCGAGAGACCGAGCCCCCGATCGACGATCGCCTCAGGACACTGCTCGCGGCACCACTGCCCGAGACGGCCACGGCGGCGCTCGAGGTGCTGGAGGATGCGCGCCGCGGTCTCGACGAGTCGATCGCACAGACGCGGCCACGCTACTTCGCGTTCGTCGCGTCGTCGGGCCTCGAGATCGGCGTGATCGGAGACCTGCTCGCGTCGTGCTTCGACGCAAACCTGGCCGTGTGGGCCGCTGCCGCCACCGAGATCGAGGATCAGGCGGTTCGGTGGGTGGCAGAGTTCGTCGGGTTCCCGGCCGCAGCCGGAGCCTTCACGAGTGGGGGGACGGTCTCGAACATGACGGCGCTCGCAGCTGCACGTGAACGGGCGCTACCGGGATCTCGGCGCCACGGCATCGGCGGCGCTGCGGCCACGATCTACTGCTCGAGCGAGGCGCATTACTCGATCGAACGGGCGGCCGAGATCCTCGGGATCGGCTCCGGCAACGTCCGCTCCCTCGCGATCGACGCGAACCGCCGCCTCGATCCCGAAGCCGTGCGCGACGCGATCCGGGCCGACCGCGCCGCGGGGCGCGTGCCGGTTGCCGTCGTCGCCACCGCGGGTACGACGCTGACGGGCGCCGTCGACCCGATCGCTGATCTCGCAGACGTCTGCGACGAGGCGGGCGTGTGGTTGCACGTCGACGGTGCGTACGGTCTCCCGGCTGCGACGACCCCCTCCGCTGGCCACCTCTTCGTCGGTCTCGACCGTGTCGATTCGGTCACGCTCGACGCACACAAGTGGCTCTTCCTCCCGAAGGCCTGCGGCGTGCTCCTCGTACGCCGCCGGGAAGATCTGTTCGAGGCGTTCTCGCACGAGGAGTCGTACATCCCACACGAGCGCAGCACGGGTCACATGGTCGACATCACGCTCGAATACTCCCGTCCGTTCCGGGCGCTGAAGCTCTGGCTCGCCTTCCGGGCTCACGGCGCGCAAGCGTTCCGCGACGCTGTCGAGGAGAACCTTCGTCAGGCACGCCTGCTGTACGAGCTCGTTCTCGCCAACGACCGACTCGAGCCGCTCTGCGGTCCGCCTCCACTCTCGATCGTGCCGTACCGCCACGTCGGCGCCGCCGGCGACCTGAATACCGCAAACGCTCTGCTCGTGCGCTCGCTCCAGGACGACGGGCGCGTCTGGGTGGCTCCGGCAACGGTCGACGGGCACATCGGCCTGCGGCCGTGCTTTGTGAACTTCCGCACGACGGACGACGACGTGCGCGCCCTCGTGGACATCACCGTCGAGCTCGGCGCCGACCGCTGAACCGCAGGGCAGAGCCGTTCACAGCGTGCTCACCGGGCCCCACAACGACGCCTTAACCCGGGGCAACCCCTCCTACACGGGGGCTCGCATATACATGGAGGCATGAAGGTCTGGATCACGGCATTCCCCTTGCTAGGGCGGCGGCAGGTACCCCCCTCCCCGTAGTCGCCTCTTCCGGCCCCTCCCTCTGGGCCGGTACCAGACGCCATGAGGCCCTCGGGCGCCCAGTCGGGCCCGGGGGCCTCAATTTTTCCGTCGCGCCCCGTGCGACTGTCGTTATCGTGCTGCCGTGCGAGAGGACGAGAGGTCAGACCCGGGCCACCTCGTGCTCGACGAGGTCGAGAGTGTCGAGGACGAGGAGCTGTGGGAGGACGACGGCTCGGGCGACTATGACGGCTGGTACTGCGTCCGCACCGACCCGTTCCCGTGTCCCGCTCCTGGGTGCACGTTCGTCGCCGGGCACATGACCGCTGCGCACCTCGTGCTCGTCTGGGAGGAGCGTGACGACCCCAACCTCTTGTGGCATGCCCAACGGGCGATGGAGGTCGGACGAAACCCTCGCGTCATTTCCTACCACCAGTCCTTCGGCCCGAGCGCGTCGTACTACGCGTGGGAGGCGGCCGGTCGGCCCGTGCACGGCGTCCGCGGCAAGGTCTGACCGCTGTCCGACCAGGAGTGTCTCGCAGGCGATCGAGCGGATCCCCGCGGCGTCGCGCTCGGTGCGCGCCACCCCGTCTGGGTTCGGCGTACCCATCGGAGCCGTCGGCCGCCGCCCCGGTAGGATCCGCGGAGATGGCGACCCGGTCGGAGACGCTGCAGGTCACGGGCATCCGCTGCGAGCGGTGCGTCAATCGGCTTGCCTCCGCGCTCCGCGGCCACGACGGCCTCGAAGGCGCAAATGCGAATCTGATGGGCCAGGTGGCCCTGCAGTTCGACGATGCCCGAACCTCGCGCGAGGCGCTTGTCGAGGCAATGGCCAAAGCCGGCTTTCATCAGGCGGAATAACCTGGTGCGCCGGCACGTTGTCAGGTGCTGTACCAGATACGGTTCGCGTGGTGGGTGAGGAAGAGGCAGAACTCGAAGGACACCGGATCGCGGCGGAAGCTCGCGACCGGGTGCGATTCGAAGAAGAGGCGCTCGCGCTCGCCGACCAGGTGTACCGCGTCGCGCGCAGGCTCGTCGGCACCCGTGAAGAGGCGGAGGATCTTGTTCAGGACACCTACGGTCGAGCTTTCAGGAGTTGGCGCTCGTACACACCCGGTACGAACCTTCGTGCCTGGCTGCTCCGAATCCTCACGAACCTCAACCTCGACCGGGGACGCAAGGTCCAGCGGACGCCCGACATGCAGCCCATCGAGGAAGGCGACTACTATCTCGCCAACAAGATGGCGGAGTCGCAGGGTGAGCAGATCCTCGATCAGGATCAGGTCGTCGAGAGGCTGTCACAGGACTCGATCGTGACCGCCCTATCGTCCCTGCCACACGACTTCCGCGACACCGTCGTGCTCGTCGACATAGGCGAGTTCAGCTATGCGGACGCGGCTCAGATACTCGACATTCCGATCGGTACCGTCATGTCTCGCCTCCATCGCGGCCGCCGCTTGCTGAAGCAGACGCTCGCGAAGGAGACGCTCTCGTGAAGGGCGGGCCGTGCGACGCGTGTGAGGAGCTGCTGCAGGGCTACCTCGATCGCGAGCTCACGGCCATCGAGGTCACCACGGCCGAATCGCATCTCGACGGTTGCGACTACTGCCGCCGGCGCTATCGCTTCGAAGCATCTCTGCGTCAGTACGTGCAGACGACCGCGGTCGAGCGCATGCCGGCGGGGTTGATGGACAAGCTCCTGCAGCTTCGCTCGGCCGACGCCTGAGCTCCTTCGTCTGCGAAGCGCCGCAGCAACACGAAGGGCCCGCCGCAGCAGGCCCTTCGTGTCCCTTGGAGGAGGGCTTGGTTACTTCTTCTTGTGGATGTGGATGTCGCCGCTCGTCAGCAGTCCTCCCTGCTGGTAGCGGAGTGTCCCATCCGGGTTGTAGACACGGATCACGAAGCGATCGTTGCCTTCCTTACCCTTGCCGTTGTCCTGCACGTTGAGGATGTACGTGCATGCCCCGACATCCTTGATCGCGCAGGTTCCCTTGATCTCCGCGTCGGCGCCGTTCACGACGAACGACGTGACGCCGCCCTTGATGTCGAGGTCACCCTTGTAGATCTCGTACTTCATCTTGCCCTTGACCTTGCTCTTGTCGAGCTTGGCCTCGAAGCCGAACTTGCCCTCGCCCTTCGGGCTCGCAGGCTCGGCGATCTTGCCGCTCCCGTGCACCTTCGGGTACTCGCCGCCGTCGACCTCGTCGGTCACGGTGATCGTGATCGTGTCGGTGGCGACGAGCCCGCCGCGCGTCGGTCACGCGAAGTGTCGCCTCGTAGGCTCCGGCTGTGTCGTAGAAGGACGTCTGCGTCTCTCCCACGGCGTCGAAGGTGCCGTCGCCGTCGAAGTCCCACTCGTACGTGAGCTCGCTGACGGGCTTGTCGTCGGTCGACGCACTACCGTCGAAGTCGACCGGCTCGAATACCTGCACCGTCGTCGGCCGGGCCTGTGCGACGGCCACCGGAGCGACGTTCGGCACGTCGACATGCTCGACGCCGTAGTCGAAGGGTGCACACCCCTCGCCGAGATCGAACGTGACGTTCCCGGTCAGGTCGAACGGAGGCACCACGTCCGGCCCGATGCCGTTACCGGACATCGAGGTGACGTCGAACGTGAGGCAGTCGAACTGGAAGTGCCAGAGGCCGTCCGCGCTCGACGGATCCTCGTAGTTGTCGGTGTGGCCGGCACCGGAGTCGGAGAAGTGGCTGTCTCCGACTGCCGCCGTGAACGCAGCGTCGTGGAGGTTCGGCGTCGAGTTCCCGGGCTGCGGTTGCGAGTCCAGCGGGGACTGCCCCGGAGGATCGTCACAGCCTGCGTTGCCATAGCAGTGCGACTCGTTCGTGTAGACGAGCAGCATGCCGGGAAGGAACGAGATCGCGTCACGATCGTTCTCGCCCTTGCCGTCGAAGTCGAAGCCCGACCGGTCACGCATCTCCATGTAGTAGGCGTGATCGGCCGGCGAGCCGGCGGAGGCGGCAACGTACTGCCACCCCTTCGTGCAGGTGGCCGCGGTGCGCAGTTGGCTCTTGCACCCGCCGCTGAAGACGCGAGCGTCGTCGGGCGTTCCACTCGACTCGAAGTCGGTCTCGTAGAGAACGTCGCCGTTGACCGTGATCTTCAGGTCGTCGATGAACCAGCCCGGACGTGCGAGTCCCGGGTCGCTCGAGTACGAGAAGCGGAGCACCGTCGATTCGCCGGCGAACGAGGACAGGTCGTACTCGTCCGACAGGAACCCGCCGTCCGGATAGCTGCCGAGGACGCGGTCGACCTCCTGTGTCCCACTCTCGTACGACCCGCTCGTGCCGGTGATGCCGTTGCCGAACGAGCCCTGGCAACTGTTGGCTGTGGGGTTCTGCCCCTGCGGCGTCGTATAGCCGTTCGCCGATGGCAGGGCGGTGTAGTTCTCGCCGCCGTCCGTCGACACCATCACGAAGCCGTAGTCGTAGTCCCACTCGATGTCCCACATCGACTTGAAGGTCACCCTGACGTCGGTCCCGGCCGGAAGTGTGGCGAGCTCCGGCAGGAAGATGTCGAGGTTGTGACCGCCCTGCGGTGTGCAGCCGAAGTCGTTCCCGGACTGCGACCACCAGGCGTGGTCGGGTGAGGCACCTTCACCGGGCCCTGCCGCGTCGAACTTGGCCGGGTCGAAGATCTGCCGGCCCGGCAGCTTGGCGACGTAGCCCTCGCCGTTGTCCACGGAATCCCCGGTGAGTGTGTAGGGGTTCCCGCTGGGGTCGACCCAGTCGATCCGGTGCGTGTTCAGCTTGCTGTCCTGCCAGTTCGAGACGTTGGTCGTGCCTGGCTCGAGGACGCGCGGCACGAGCCACCCGAGCTCCTGCTTCGAGAACACGTCCATGTTCTGCGACTTGTCGGTCGCCATCAGGTTCCAGTCGCCGTACGTCTCTCGTGCCCCGGTCGAGTAGAAGTCGGGGAGCCCGAGCGAATGGCCGTACTCGTGCGAGATGACGCTCGCATTGTCGATCGCCGACTCCGGGTTGACGTTGTACGGGCCGACCCGCACATAGACGGGGTACGCCGTCGTTGCAGTCGTCATCGTGTTCCGACTCGCGTTCTCGTAGTAGAGCGGACGGCCCTCGAGATCCTTGAGCTGATCCTGCGAGATGTAGCCCTTGAGGCCGGTGGCCGGATCCGAGTAGTAGAACTCGAGGCTCGACGAGTGCGGCCAGATGTTGTCATACGGCGGCACGCTCGTCTGCGAGGCTCCGTGGCCGCCGACACCGGTGAACACCATCATGAAGAAGTCGACGACGCCGTCCTTGTCGGTGTCGTAGTCGGAGTAGTCGATCTCGGGATCGGCGATGTGGGCAGCGTCGTAGACCGCCTTGCCGGTCGGCCCACAGGCGTCGTCGATCGCGAACACGGCGCCGACACCGGCGAGTGCACCGACGAGGGCGGTGCCGTAGCGGTCGTCACCGTAGTAGTCGGTGTTACCGGGCAACTGATACCACCCGTCCTGGATGCGCTCTGCGTAGGCGGGGGTGCCGGCGACGTCCTTGAACGTCGCCCCGTGACACGTTCCCTGCGGCTGCAGTTCGGTGAACGCGAACGTTCCGTTGAAGCCCGCGGAGCCGATGCCCGACGAGGGGACGGTTCCGTGCGGGTAGAGCTGTCCGTACGAGTTCTCCTGGAAGAGGTTGAAGGTCGAGCCCGGCAGTGACGGAGAGTTGATCTTCGCCGAGAGACCGTCACCCGTGTGTGCGGCGTCGTGCTTGCGGTCGAAGAAGTCGACCGGTACGACCGGGAACGGGCGGTCGCCGTAGCGGGCAGTGTCGAACGTCGACCGCTGCGGGATGACCTTCGGTCCGTGGCTCTCGGTCGCCTGCGACGCTCCGCCGTTGTAGGTGAGCGTGGCCTTCGTGGAGAGGTTCTTCCACACGATCTGCGGATCCTGGCCGAGGGTGTCAGCCTTGGCCTCGACGACGCAGGTCTTGATCGCCGGGCCTGCCGGGCCGGCGGCCGCGACCGCACCGATCGTCCACGTGATCACTCCGCCGCTGATCGAGCAGGTGCCCGAACCGGTGGCGGCGATCGCGTTGACGAAGGTCGTGCCGTCGACGGCCGGAACCTTCACGAGCGCGTTCGTCTCGGGCGTCGAGCGGTAGTTCTTGACGAACAGCCTGAACGGGTACGAGTCCCCCGGCTTGACCCAGCCGACGGCCGAGACGAAGCTGTTCTCGAGCACGAGCGTGGACGGCGGCGCGCTCACCGTGACCGAGCCGGCACCGGCCCGCGTGCCCGCCCAGTCGCCGGTTGCCAGGTCCGCGTAGGTCGCGTCCACGACCTCGATCGCCAGCGTGACCTTGAAGTTGCTGTCCGCGGTCGCTGTCAGTCCGGCTGTTGCGGCGGCCGGCAGCGTGGCGCTGAACGTTCCGCGCGAGGAGCCCGGCGTGTCGCTGGCCGTGAACGGCCCGTAGGTCCCACGGACGGTGCCGTTGGGGGCGACGACGCGGAGCTTGAACGCGCCACCGACGTTGGTCTTCTGCGCCGCGGCGAGCGGCGGGACCTCGTCGAGCTCGAAGATCGTGCCCGTCACGGGTACGGGGTCGCCGGGGGTGAACCCGGAACCTGTCGCGGCGACGGTGGCGCCGAGCTGGTTGAGGTAGAAGGTGGTCTCACCGAAGTTGCCGGTGAGCGGGGTCGCGCTTCCCTTCGTCACCTCGATGACGCGCGCCGTGATCGGGCCTGCCGGCCACGAGGCGGCCGGAGCGACGTTGAAGCGCCAGGCGCCGTCGTCGGTCTGCCGGGTCGTCGTCAGAGCGGCCCCGATCTGGGCGCCGCCGGCGGCGAAGAGCCCGACCTTGACGGCATCGCCGGCCGCGGTCTCGCTGACCATGACCTCTGCGAAACCGCAGTCGAGCCGGTCGAAATAGCCGGCCGTCGCGGCCCAGGCAACGCCGGTGCAGGCGGGCTGGCCCTGCGGGAGCTTGTAGAAGACCCAACCCGACGCGGATGAGGCGCCGTTGGGCTGCGAGGACGCTGCCTGTGCTCCTGCGAGCACGAATGCGAGCAGCGTCAGCGCCAGGATGAGCAGAACGGACGTGCCCGTCCGCCTGCCGGCGAATCTGCGCTTCATGTCCCCTCCTTGAGTTGTAACCACTGGGGGTGGTTTCATGCGCGGGAATATAGACACCACTTCTAGAGGTGTCAAGGGGTGGGGCGGATGCGATTGCAGGCAGGCAGCTGCCCGCCCCGGGGCCGGCGGGGTCGGTTCGGTTCGGGGCGCCGGGACGCGGCCCGGCGCAGGTCTAACGCAGCCGCTCGGGCAGGTCGGCAGGCGTGTCGACGTCCCCGGGGGCGCCGAGGTCGTCGCAGGGGACGAGCCGCACGTCGAGCTCACGCAGCCCGGCGTCCGGGATCGAGTGCCAGGCCTCGCGGGCCAGGAGCAGGGGGTGGCCGCGGTCGCCGCCGTAGGAGGCGGCGACGATGGGCCCTCCCTCGGCCCGCCAGGACGTGATCACGCGCTCGATCGCGGCCGGTGACAGATCCGGGCCGTCCGCGAGGACGACGATCGCCGCCTCGACGTTCTTCGCGAGCGATTCGAGCCCGCTCGTGAGCGAGGCGCCGGGGCCACGCTTCCAGCCCGCGCACGTGACGACACGCGCGGGTGTCTCGAGCGTGTGAGCTCCCGCCACGACCACGATGTCGTCCACCGGGCTCTCCGCCAGTCGTTCGAGCACCTCGGGCAGCAGGAGCCGCTGCTTCGGCGTCCCGAAGCGAGATGCCTCGCCGGCGGCGAGCACGACCGCGGCGATGCTCACTGTTCCTCGACCGTCACCGATTCGATCACGACGGGGCGCGTGGGCTGCTCGGAGGCAGGGTCACCGAGCTCACCGATGCGCTCCACGACGTCGATCCCGCTCGTGACGTCGCCGGCGACGGCGTATTCCGGCGGCAGGCCGACATCGGCGCCGGTGACGACGAAGAACTGGCTGCCGGATGTCCCGGGCGCCTCGGATTGCGTCTTCGCCATGGCGACGACGCCCTTCACGTAGGCCGCGTCTCTCGGCGGTGCGTCGACGGTCTGGTAGCCGGGGCCGCCGCTTCCCGACTGGGTGGGGTCGCCGCCCTGGATGACGAAGCCGGGAACGATGCGATGGAAGACCGTATCGTCGTAGAACCCGGACTGCGCCAGCGAGACGAGCGACGCCGCCGTGGCCGGGGCGGTCGCCTGGTCGAGAGTGACGGTGAACGAACCGCAATTCGTGGCGAAGACGAGCCGGTAGGTCACCTCGGGGTCGAGCCGCTCCTTCGGCGCCGTGGCACCACCATCCTCGCGCGGCGCGGGCGCCGTCACGTCACTGCAGCCGTCCGCGCCGGCCGCGGTGGTCGTCGAAGCGTCGTCGGACGAGCCGCCACATCCTGCCGCCAGAAGGGCAATGGCGAGCACGGGAAGCAGGAGGGCCCGGAGCACCGGACGATCCTACCCCGCTTGACGTACACGGGCGGTCACCTGTAGTCCTTGCGTGGTGCCGGTCGCGCTCGACGTCAACGGAGAGCAGTTCGTCGTCGAAGCCGGCGAACGTCGCCTCCTGGCCGTCCTGCGGGACGAGCTCGAGTTGCTCGGAACCAAGCTCGCCTGTGGCGAGGGTGCCTGCGGAGCGTGCGCCGTGCTCGTGGACGGTCTTCCCGTCAACTCGTGCCTTCTCCTCGCCGAGGCGGCCGCGGGTCACACGATCGTGACGATCGAGGGCCTCGCGGACGGCCGCGCGTCCGTCGTGCGGGAGGCCTTCGTCGCGGAGGACGCCCTGCAATGCGGGTACTGCACCCCGGGCCAGATCGTGAGCGCGACCGCCCTGCTCGAGCGCACGCCGCAGCCGAGTCGCGAGGAGATCCACGCGGCGATGGCAGGGAATCTGTGCCGCTGCGGCGCGTACCCCAAGATCGAACGTGCGATCCTTCGCGCTGCCGGAAACGCATGACCGCTCGCTTCGTCCGCACCCAGAAGGAGATGGAGGGGCGCTACGAGGACGTCTGGGTGCTCGTCGACGAGACCGACGAGGTCGAATCGTGGGCACCCGCCGCCGAGCTCGCGCTCGTCGGCCGGCCGACGCGGCGCCAGGACGGCGCGGCTCGTGCCGGCGGGCGCGCGCGCTTCACGGCGGATGTTCACCTGGCGGGCATGCTCCACGCTGCCGTGCTGCGCTCACCCGTCGCGCACGCCCGTGTTCGCTCGCTCGATTTCGAGGCGGCCCTGGCCATCCCCGGCGTGCGCGCCGCGATCGGCCCGGAGAGCGAGCTCTCCCTCCAGACGCGCGCGCCGCTCCTTGCCGCCGAGCCGGTCTACGCGGGCCAGCCGATCGCGGTCGTCGCGGCCGACACCCTGGAGGCCGCACGGGCCGGATGCGCTGCGCTCGCGCTCGACATCGAGGTGCTCGGCCACGTCGTCGACCCACAGCAGGCGGTCAACGACCACTCCTTCACCAAGGACCCGACCGACGACGCTCGCGGTGACGCCGAGGCGGCGCTCGCTGCCGCGGAGGTGACGGTCGAGGTCGCGATCGAGACACCGGCGCAGGTGCACAGCGCTCTCGAACCGCACGGCGCCGTGGCGTCGTGGGACGGCGACCGACTGACGGCCTGGGTCTCGACGCAGGGGATGTTCGCCGCGAGAGACGAGCTCACGCTCGCGTTCGGGCTGCGCAAGGACGACGTCCGTGTCCGGACGGAATTCGTCGGCGGCGCGTTCGGGGCGAAGCAGGGCGCGGGCTTCGAGGCTCTCGCCGCGGCCGAGCTCGCTCGCACGACCGGGCGGCCCGTCAGGCTCGTCAACGACCGACATGCCGAGCAGCTCGACGGAGGTCGCCGCGCGGCGACGCGCCAGACCGTGCGCCTCGGCGCCCGGCGCGACGGAACGATCACCGCGGTCGACGCGGACGCGGTGATCTCGATGGGGCAGGGCGGCTGGGTGTTTCCCGTGCTGATCCCGGCCCGCACGCTGTACGCGTGTGCAGACGTGCGGGCACTCACCTTTCCGGCGAAGACGAACCTTCGCGGTCAGCACGCGTTCCGGGCGCCCGGCGTGATGGAAGGCGTCACGGTCTTCGAGCAGGCGATCGACGAACTGGCGAGCGCGCTCGATCTGGATCCGCTCGAGCTGCGGCGGCGCAACCACGCAGACCTCGACCAGGTGAGTGGACTGCCGTATTCGAGCAAGCACTTGCTCGCCTGCTACGACCGCGCCGCCGAGCTCGCGGGCTGGGCGAATCGTGGCGAGCTCAACGAGCCACAGAAGGACGGTCTTCTGCGCGGGATGGGGTGCGCGACGCAGATCTGGTGGGGCGGAGGCGGCCCTCCCTCGCACGCGACGGTGCGGCTCGACGCCGACGGACACGCGCACGTCGTCACCGGCGTCCAGGACATCGGCACAGGGACGCTCACCGGGGCACAGATCGTCGCGGCGGAAGAGCTCGGGCTTCCGCTGGGCCACGTGCGAGTGGCGGGAGGCGATACAGGGCCGAACGTCTACGGCCCCGTCGCCGGCGGCTCGCAGACGACACCGTCGGTCCTGCCCGCCGTGCGGTCGGCGTCGGCGAAGGTCCGTAAGACGCTGCTCCAGCTCGCAGGCGACGTCTTCGAGATCGCGGCAGGAGATCTCGAGATCACGAACGGGCGCATCCACTCCCGCGACGGCGCGATCGACGCGGACGTGACCGAGGTGACCGGCAAGCTCGGCAATGCGACGATCGACGGCTCCGGCTCGCGCGGCCCGAATCCGGACGGGTTCGTCGTGCACACGTTCGGCTGTCAGATCGCCCAGGTCTCGGTCGACGCCGCGCTCGGCGAGGTGCGGGTCGAGCGGATCGTCGCCGTCCACGACGTGGGGCGGATCATCAATCCGTTGACCGCGTCGAGCCAGGTGGAGGGAGGCATCCTCCAGGGGATGGCGTTCGCGTTGTCGGAAGAGCTGGTCGTCGACCCGACGACAGGCGTCCCGGTGAATGCGCATCTCGACGACTACAAGATCCCGACGATCGCCGACGTGCCGGAGATCGTGATCGACTACCCGCACGTCCCCGACACGAATCTGCCGAACGTCGGCGCCAAGGGCCTCGGCGAGCCGCCGATCGTGCCGACGGCAGCCGCGATCGCCAATGCCTTCGCACACGCCACCGGCCGTCGGCCCACGGCGCTGCCGCTCACGCGTGCCCGTGTCCTGGAGGCACTCGCGTGACCGCCTACGCCAGGCCGGCGACGGTCGGGGAGGCACTCGATCTTCTCGGACGCGAGGGCGCCGTCGTCCTCGCCGGGGGAACCGATCTGGCCGGGCAGATCGACCGGGGTGTCAGCGCACCCGCGCTGCTCGTCGATCTGCAGGACGCAGGGCTCGGCGGGATCGCAGCCGACGGCGAGGGCGTGCGGGTCGGGGCGACGGCAACGTTGACGGAGATCGAGCGAGCAGACCTACTCGCTCGGTATCCGGCCGTGACGACGGCCGCCGGTCTCGCTGCCTCGGCACCTCTGCGCAACCAGGGCACGGTCGGCGGCAATCTCTGCCAGCACACGCGGTGCTGGTACTACCGGGGTGAGGAATGGCATTGCTGGCTCGGCGGTGGCGAGACGTGCTTCGCGCAGATCGGCGACCATCGCAAGCACAACCTCGAGCCGGGAGATTGCATCTCGGCGCACCCCTCCGACCTCGCACCCGCGCTCGCCGCGTGCGGCGCCAGCGTCGTCGTGCAGTCGTCTGCGGGCGAGCGGGAGCTGCCGCTGCTCGAGCTCTACCGCCGGCCGACGCAGGAGAACCGCTCGCTCGTGACGCTGGCCGTCGGGGAGATCGTCGCCGCAGTGCGCCTGCCTGCTCCGCCGGACGCCTCGGTATACCTCCGCACCGGCGAGCGCCAGGCGTTCTCGTTCCCGCTCGTCTCGGTTGCAGCGGCCCGGAGAGGTGACTCGCTCACGCTCGCAGCCGCGGGCGTCGCGAACGTACCACGGGCGATCGACCCGGCCGACCCACTCGCCGGCCTCCCGGGCCACCCGCAGAGCGCCTGGAAACGGACGGTGCTCGAGACACTCGTCGAGCGGGCGGTTGCTGCGATCGCCGCGCGCTGAAGTCCCTAGGCGGGAGCTGTCACGGCCAGGATGTCCGCGAGGTGCACGAGCATGCGCGCGGGCTTCGCGATCCGCTCGGACTCGTCGCGATCCTCGATCTCGCCGATACCGGCCCACAGTTGCGCGGCGACGGAGAGCGCCTCCCGGATCAGCCCGGCGTCGGCGACGCCGTCGACGTTCGCCTCGTGCGCGGCGTTGAGTGCCAGGCCCAACCCTCCCGCCCGATCGGGGATCCGCATCCAGAGCAGCGGCGTTGCCATCGCGATGTAGGAGTGGATCCGCGCGAGCGGCAGCGGCGTGGTCAGCGCCTCCACGCCCTTCGGCGGGCGCAGCGGAGGGAGCTCGTCGCCGCGGGCGATCGCGATGGCGGAGCCGCCGAGCATCCAGCGGATCTCTTCGTCGTCGAACCCCGCGAGCCGCGCCGCCCGCAGGGCGAGGAGGAGTGCGTTCGGCAGGCGCCCGTAGGGGTAATCGGTGGCGAAGAGGAGTTGCTGTGGCGACACCTGTCGCATCAGGTCGAGCAGGTCGACGACGCTCCATACGGACGTGTCGAAGAAGACCCCGGGCACGCGCCCGAAGTGCCCTGCGAGCCCTCCCAGATCGGCGATGCCGGCATGGGCGATGATCAGTCGAACGCCGGCGTACCTGTCGACGAGCGCGGCGAGGTGGTCGCCGATCGGCGGCAGGCCACGGCCGCCATGGATCAGGATCGGGACGTCGCGTTCGACCGCGACCGCGAAGACGGCATCGAGTCGCTCGTCGCCGAGCGAGAACTTCTGCGCGCGCGGGTGCAGCTTGATCCCACGTGCACCGAGGTCGAGGCAGCGGACGGCCTCCTCCGTCGGATCCCGTCCGAGGTCGAGTCGAACGAACGGGATCACCCGGTCCGGGTGCTCGCGTGCGTAGGCGAGCGTCCGATCATTCGCTGCGGTAAAGGCCGGCTCGCGATCGGGCTCGTCGAGGCAGAACGTGAACGAACCCGTGATGCCGACCCGGTCGAACAGCCCGAGCATCTCGTCCGGCCGTCCACGCATGCCGTCGATGTCGTCTCCGAGATGGGTATGGGCGTCGAAGAGGACGGTGTCGGCGGGCAGTTCTGCGAGGACCCGCTCCGTCACCTCGTCGAAGATCCGCTGCGCGTGCTCGAGTGCCTTCACGGTCCGAGTCTAGTCGTCCCTCCCGGCGGCGAGCAGGCGCTCGACGAATACCGGCTCGGGTACGGAGCCCACCCAGGCGAGGCGGCCGTTCGCGACGATTGCGGGAACGGACACGACGCCGTGGCGGTCTGCGGCGACGGCGAACTCCGTCGCCTCGACCGCCGCTGCCGTGACACGGGCGGAGGCGAGAGCGCATCGGTACGCCAGCAGCACGGCCGGCGGGCAATGCGGTCAGGTCGGCGTGACGTACACCTCGAGCGCGACGTCGGTCTCCAGCTCGGCGAGTGAGGCGATCGTCGCCGGGGAGAGCGAGCTCGCTGCCCGACCGGCCTCCCCGATCGCACCCACGAGGGTTGCGAGCTCGTAACCCCACGGGAGCCCGTGATACACGAGACGCCCGCCCACCGTCGTCATCGGCCATTGCCCCGGTGTCGTCGTCTCGGTCACGGTGAGCTCGATGCGGTCCGAGAGCGAGGCGATCTCCTCCAGGAGTGCGGTCGTCTCCGCGCCGAAGTCGATCTCGCGAGCACCTGCGAGTACCGTCACCGGCGTCTCCTCCGGGCCGAGCTCGAGGAGGATCGACACGTCGTGATCGAGTCCGTCGAGGACGCCACGAATGACGTTGCGTGCGTGCTCGTCCAGCCCCGTCACGCGGAGAGCGCAGCCATCTTGTCGCCGAGATAGGCGAGGTACGGCTGCGGGTCGATCACGTCCGAACCGGTCACGCGCGCGAGCGTCTCCTTCGGTGTCAACTTCGACCCGTGCGCGTAGAGGTTGTCGCGGAGCCAGTTCGAGAGCTCGAGCAGCTCCCCGGCCGCCATCTGGGCGTCGAGATCGGGAAGCGCCTCGCGCACCTTCGCCCAGATCTGCAACGAGATCACGTTCCCGAGCGCGTAGGTCGGGAAGTAGCCGATCCCACCTCCCGACCAGTGCACGTCCTGCAGCACGCCGTCCCGATCGGAAGGAACGTCGATGCCGAGGAACTCCTTCATCCGCGCATTCCAGATCTCGGGGAGGTCCTCCAGTGCGACGGTTCCGTCGATCAGTTCCTGCTCCAGCTCGAATCGCAGAATGATGTGGAGCGAGTAGGTCGTCTCGTCGGCATCGACGCGAATCAATCCAGGCTCGGCACGGTTGATCGCTCGCACGAACGCGTCGAGCTCGACGGTTCCGAGCTGGTCAGGGAATGTCTGCTGCAACGGCTCGTACCAGAAGGTCCAGAACGGGCGGCTGCGGCCGACGAGGTTCTCCCACGTGCGGCTCTGCGACTCATTGATGGCGAGCGACGGGGCTGATCCGAGCGGCGTGCGCATCAAGGAATCGGCGATCCCGTGCGCGTAGAGCCCGTGGCCGGCCTCGTGCAGCGTGGACCACACCGACTCGAGGTCGTCCGAACGGTAGCGCGTCGTCAGGCGGACGTCCCGGTTGGAGAAGGACGTGCAGAAGGGGTGAGCCGTCGGGTCGAGTCGCCACGCGCCTTCCTGGAATCCGAGCGTGGCGAGGACGCGCTCGGCAAAGCGTCGCTGTGCATCCGGATCGAACGAACCGTGCAGGAACGACGCGTCGACGTCGGGCGCGCTGTGCACGAGCTCGGTCAGAGCAGGGCGGAGGACTGCGAACACGTCACGTACCTCGGTCGTCGTCATGCCCGGCTCGTAGTCGTCGAGCAGTGCCGTGTACGGCACGTCTGTCGGGTCGAAACACTCGATGTAGCGGCGCTTCAGCTCGACGTTCGTACGGAGGTACGGCAGGAACGCGGCGAAGTCGTCGTTCGCGCGCGCCTCCACCCACGCGTGGTGCCCACTGGCAGCGGCACGCGTCATCTCGACGCGCAGCTCGGTCGGCACGCGGCACGCTTTCTCCCACTCCCGGCGCGTGACGCGAACGAGGCTCGCATCGTCCGAGTCGTACGGCAACGACTCCTCGAGCGGTGCAAGCCGCTCCAGCAGCCGGCCAATCTCGGGGTCGGTGAATCGGTCGTGGATGATGCGCCCGAGGGTCGCAAGCGAGTCGGCACGCGATTCGGTGCCGAGCGGCGGCATCGACACGCGCTGCTCCCAACCCAGCACACCGGCGGCTCGTCCCAGGTCGGCGATCTCAGCGAGTCGCGTGCGGAGCTCTGCGAGGTCGTCCATGGTTCCTGACCCTAGCGATCCACCGCATCGTTAGGATCGATTCAGTGACGGACATCCTCATCATCGGTGACACGTTCCGTTCACCCGAGCTGCGGCACGAGGTCCCGCTCGGCGTTCCCGATCCGTTCGTCTATCTCGAGCGTGACGGTGTGCGGCACGTCTACGTCGCCTCGATGGAGGCCGACAGGATCCGCGGGCTCGGGCGCGAGATCACGGTTCATCCGCTCGAGGAGATCGGGATCGACGAGCTGTACGCCCAGAATCTCGATCTTCAGGAGATCCGCCTCGAGTGGGCTGGCACGGGCCTGCGCGGACGCCGCACTCACGCACGCCGCGGTCCCGCACACGTTTCCCTCCGGCCACCTCGACCGGCTGAGGCGCGCAGGTGTCGAACTGACCGTCGACCAGTCGCTCTTCGACGAACGCCGGCGGGTCAGGACGCCCGACCAGCTGAAGGGAATCCGCCGGGCACAGACTGCAGCCGAGGCGGGTCTGAGTGCAGCCGTCGGTCTCCTCCGGCAGGCCGAGAACGGGGACGGAGTGCTGTGGCTCGACGGTGAGCCGTTGACGGTCGAACGGGTCAAGGCGCTGATGCGGCGGACGTTCGCGGAGCACGGCTGCGTGGCGGACGAGTTCGTCGTCGCGCCGGGTCCGCAGGGAGCGGCGGGACACGACATGGGGCACGGTCCGATCCGGTTTGGAGAGCCGATCGTGATCGACGTGTGGCCGCGCGACTCCACCTCGTCGTGCTTCTCCGACATGACGCGGACGCTCGTCGTCGGACCCGTCTCCGAGCAGGTAGCCGCCTGGCACCGGACGACGAGGGAAGCGCTCGATGCCGCGACTGCCCGCGTTCGCGCGGGGGTGTCGTGCCGATCCGTGTTCGACGCCGCGTGCGACGTGTTCGAGAAGGCGGGATATCCGACGCAGCGCACGAAGGCTCCGGGAGAGGTGCTGCGAGAGGGCTTCTTCCACGGCCTCGGGCACGGGGTCGGGCTCGAGGTACACGAGGAGCCGTACATGTCCGTGACCGGAGACGGCACCCTCGTCGCCGGAGACGTCGTGACCATCGAGCCGGGGCTCTACGACCCGACCGTCGGAGGCGTGCGGCTCGAGGACACAGTCCTCGTCACCGAGGAGGGTTGTGAGGTACTGAGTCGCTTCCCGTACGAGCTGGAGGTCTCGGAAGGATGAGCGACTCCGCGATCGACACACTGTCCGACGAGGAGCGTCGGTTCCCGCCACAGCCGGCGTTTGCGGCGCAGGCGAACGCGCGGCCGGAGATCTATGACGAGCCGTTCGAGGCGTTCTGGGAACGCAACGGCCGCGAGCGCGTGAGCTGGTTCACACCGTTTCACGAGCTGTACACCTGGAAGCTTCCCGACACGCAGTGGTATCTCGGCGGCACGCTGAACGTCGCCTACAACTGCGTCGACCGTCACGTGGAGGGCGGCCTCGGCGACAGGGTGGCGTTCCACTGGGAGGGCGAGCCCGAGGGCGAGACACGAACGATCACGTATGCCGAGCTCCAGCGAGACGTCGTGCGCATGGCCAATGCGCTGAAAGAGCTCGGAGTCCGCAAGGGCACGCCCGTCGCGATCTACATGGGGATGGTCCCGGAGCTCGCGATCGCGATGCTCGCCTGCACACGCCTCGGCGCCCCTCACACCGTCGTCTTCGGCGGCTTCTCGGCCGATTCCCTCTCCGACCGGATGAACGACATGGGGTGCGAGGTGCTGGTCACACAGGACGAGGCGTGGCGGCGAGGAAAACCGGTGCCGCTGAAGCTGGTGGCAGACGAGGCGATGGCTGTGGCACCGGGGGTGCGCGCGTCGCTCGTCGTGCGGCGCACGGGTAATCCGGTGCCGATGACGGAGGGCCGCGACCGCTGGTACCACGACGTTCAGGTCGCCGACGACCCTGCGACGTGCCCGTGCGAGCCCATGGACAGCGAGGACCTGCTCTTCCTGATGTACACGTCGGGAACGACGGCGAGGCCGAAGGGCATCGTGCACACGACCGCCGGCTACCTCGTCGGCGCGGCGACGACCCATTCGCTCGTCTTCGACCTCAAGCCCGATACCGATGTCTACTGGTGCGCGGCCGACATCGGCTGGATCACCGGCCACAGCTACATCGTCTACGGACCGCTGTGCAACGCCGCGACGTCGGTGATGTACGAGGGAACGCCCGACTTCCCGACGAAGGAACGCTGGTGGCAGATCGTCGAGCGCTACGGCGTCACGATCCTCTACACCGCACCGACGGCGATCAGGGCGCACATGAAGTGGGGACACGAGCACGCGGATGCGCATGATCTCTCGTCGCTCCGGCTGCTCGGCTCCGTCGGCGAGCCGATCAACCCCGAAGCGTGGATGTGGTACCACGAGCACATCGGAGGGGAGCGCTGCCCGATCGTCGACACCTGGTGGCAGACCGAGACGGGAATGATCCTGCTCACACCGCTCCCCGGTGTGACGACGACGAAGCCGGGCTCGGCGACGAAGCCGTTCCCGGGCATCGAGGCAGCAGTGTTGAACGAGGAAGGTAACCGGGTCGAGCACGGCGGCGGCTACCTCGTGCTGGAGCGGCCGTGGCCGGCGATGACGCGCGGCATCTTCGGCGACGAGGAGCGCTTCCGCGAGACGTACTGGACCCGGTTCCCGGGCCATTACTTCGCCGGCGACGGTGCCAGGATCGACGCCGACGGGGATTTCTGGCTGCTCGGGCGCGTCGACGACGTCATGAACGTCTCGGGCCACAGGCTTTCGACGATCGAGGTGGAGTCGGCACTCGTCGACCACCCCAAGGTCGCCGAGGCGGCGGTCTGCGGTCGGGCCGACGCGACGACGGGACAGGCGATCGTCGCCTACGTGACGCTCAAGGGAACCGAAGGACCGT
Organism: uncultured Thermoleophilia bacterium; assembly: GCA_963721955.1. Classification (GTDB taxonomy): domain Bacteria; phylum Actinomycetota; class Thermoleophilia; order Gaiellales; family Gaiellaceae; genus Gaiella. The sequence goes on from CAVRKG010000005.1 coordinate 1,311,194, forward strand.
CCGTCGAGATGCTGGAGGAGTTGCGCAACCACGTCGCCGCGAAAATCGGGGCGATCGCCAAACCGGCCAATATCGTCTTCACGCCGGAGCTGCCGAAGACTCGCTCAGGCAAGATCATGCGGCGGTTGCTGCGGGACGTGGCGGAGAATCGCGCTATCGGCGACACGACGACCCTCGCCGACCCGTCCGTCGTCGACGAGCTCGCCGCGCGAGCCTCGGAGGGTACGGCGGAAGACGGGTAGCAGCGGCCCGGGGCGTGGGGCCGAAGCCTCGCTGAGGGATCTACGCCGAGGCAGCTGCGCGACGGAACGCTTCCACCGTCCGCCGGACGTCGTCGTCGTCCGTGCGCCAGCAGGAGACGGAGATGCGAATCGCCGCCCGGTCCTGCCAGACGGTCGGGCTCATCCACGCCTCTCCCTCGCGCTGGACGGCAGCGACGATCGCCCTCGTTCGTTCGTCGTTCTCGAAGCGGAGAAGGACCTGGTTCAGGACGACCTCGTTGAGGATCTCGCACCCCGGGAGCGCGGCCAACTGCTCCGCGAACGCGCGAGCGTGCTCACAGCTCTGTTCGATCATCGCGGCGACGCCGCTGCGCCCGAGCGACCTGATCGCAGCCCAGACCGGCAGAGCCCGAGCGCGGCGTGAGAACTCCGGGCTGAAGCCCATCGGGTCGCGCTCGACGTCGCTTCCGGCAACCGTGAGATACGGAGCGGCGTACTCCATCGCCGCCGCGTGCATCTCGGGGTGCGCGCAGATCGCGATCCCGCAGTCGTAGGGCACGTTCAGCCATTTGTGGGCGTCGGTCGCCCAGGAGTCTGCGCCGGCGTGACCACGGACGAGGTGAGCGAGGGACGGACTCGCGGCCGCCCAGAGCCCGAAGGCGGCGTCGATGTGGACCCACGCGTCACGGGCATGTGCGACCGCGACGGCCGTGACGAGGTCGTCGACTGCGCCGGTGTTCACCTCGCCGGCGTGGAGGCACACGATCGTCGGCGCCCCGTCGTCGGGAAGCATCTCCTCGAGCAGATCGATGCGCGCCTTCCCGCTCCCGTCCACCGGCACGACCAGCTCCTGGGCGTGCCCGATCCCGAGCAGACGTAGCGCCCGGATCAGGGTGACGTGGCGCAGGGCGCCGACGACGACGCGAAGCGGCGGAGCTCCGGCGAGTCCCTTCTCGCGCAGGTCGTAGCCGATCCGGTCGTAGACGGCGTGGCGTGCGGCGGCGAGTGAGGTGACATGCGCCATCTGGCAGCCGGTGACGAAGGCGAACGACGAATGTGGGGGCAGCCCGAGGAGCTCGAGGACCCACCTCCCGGTCACGGCTTCGAGCGCCGACAGGCCCGGGGTCGGCTGCGCAAGGCCGGTGTTCTGGTCCCACGCCGACACGAGCCAGTCGGCGGCCACGGACGACGGCAAGGCCCCACCGATCACGAAGCCGAAGAAGCGTCCGGATCCCATCGCGGTCAACCCGGGCTCGACGACCGCCGCGAGTTCCTCGACGACGGCGAGCGCCTCGATCCCGTCGTCCGGAACAGGGCCGTCGACGGCGGCCAACATCGTTGCGTAGTCGGCCTCGGGGCGGACCGGCCGCGTGTCGAGGCTCTCGAGGTACTGCGCCGCGATCTCTGCAGTCCGGAAGAGAAGCGCGCGTTCGTCGGTCATCCGGACGTGCGCTCGTCCCTCAGGCCGCGAGAAGGCGCTCGAAGCGCGCAGGGTCGTCGAACGGGCCGATCACGGCCAGTCGCAGACCCCTGGCCGACGATGTCCTTCGCCACTCGCTGAACGTCCTCGGCCGTGACGGCGTCGAGACCTGCGAGCATCGCCTCCGGCTCTTCGGCCTCGCCGAGCAGCACTTCGCGTCGGAGCCCGTACATGATCGTCCCGTGCGGGCTTTCGATGCCGAGCACGAATCGACCCTTCGTGTACGCGCGGGCCTTCTCGAGCTCGTCGGCCGGCACCGTCTCGTCGGCCATCTTGCGCAGCTCGGCGCGCGATGGTCGAAACCGCGTCGTCGATCCGCGTGATGTCGACCCCGGCCTGGGCATACAGCGAGCCTGCGTCGACGTAGCCGGCGGCCGTGCTGAAGACGTAGTAGGCGAGGCCGCGCCGTTCGCGAACCTCGGTGAAGAGTCGCGACGACATTCCTCCCCCGAGGATCGACGTCAGGAGCTGCAGCACGTAACGATCCGGGTGCCCGAGCGGAAAGCTGCGGGCTCCGAGGACGATGTGCGCCTGATCGGACTGCTTCTCGAACACCGACACGGGCGAGCCGTTCGGCGGGCCGAGAGCCGGTGCGGCGACGCCGGTCGGGCGCGGTTCGATCGAACCGAGCAATTCCTCGAGCCGCTCGACCAGGCCGTCGCCGATCTTGCCGCCGACGCCGACGACCATTCGCTCCGGCCGGTACCAGCGATCGATGAACGACGTGAACGTCTCGCGGGTCGCCGCCCGCACCGACTCCTTCGTGCCGATGACATCGCGCCCGAGCGGATGGTCGCCGTAGAGCAGTTCGTCGTAAACACCGCCGACGAAGTCGCGAGGGGTGTCGAAGTACATGTTCATCTCCTCGACGATGACGCCCTTCTCGCGGTCGATCTCCTCGGGGTCGAACAGCGAGTTGCGGAGCATGTCGGCCAGGACGTCGAGCGCAACGTCACGCGTGCCTGCCGCGCACTTGACGTAGTACCCGGTGAACTCCTTGCCCGTGAAGGCGTTGAACTCCCCGCCGATGCCCGCGATCTCGGTCGAGATGTCGCGGGCCGTCGGCCGTCGTTCGGTGCCCTTGAAGAACATGTGCTCCGCGAAGTGGGCGATGCCGCCGATGTCGGCGGTCTCGTAGCGCGATCCGGTCGCGAACATGAGGAAGCACGAGACGGACTGGGCGTGGGGCATCGGTGCCGTGAGCACCCGAATGCCGTTGTCGAGGACGTTTCGCTCGAAGACCGCCATCGGCGCATCGTAGATGCGAGGCTGCCCCACGTGCGATGATCCGAGGCGTGAGCGAGGCGGAGATCACCCACGACGAGGCGCTCGGTGCCGTCAGGAGCGTGATCGACTCTGCGTCGGGTCCCGTGTCGGTCGTCGTCGTGGATCCGCACGGTGAGGTCGTGGCCTCGGTCGCGATGAGCGGAGCTGCGAGGGACACCTACCTGAACGCGCAGCGCAAGGCGTATACGGCCGCGCGCAGCGACGCCTTCACGACCAGGCAGCTCGCCGAGAAGGCGGGAGGATCGCCCACCGAGCTCGCGAGCTTCGACCCGCAGTTCAGCTTCTTCCTCGGTGGTGTGGCCGCGTTCCGGGGCGGTCGCCGGGTCGGTGCTGTCGGTGTCAGCGGCCTCCCGGGCGAGGTCGACGAGGAGCTTGCAATCGCCGCGATCCGTGCCGCGGGGCTCGACGTTCCGCCCGGTTAGAGCTCAGCCGCGAGCGAGGAGTGCCCGTAGCCGCTTGCGCTCTGCGGGAAGGTAGAAGCGCAGCGGCGCGAGCACCAGCGGATAGGCGAGGACGAGAACGATCGCCAGGGGCAACCCGGCACCTACGAGCTTTCCGAGCACCGTGATGCCGATCCCCGCTCCCGCCGCCGTCACCACGCGTCGCCACTGGTAGGGAACGGGGAACACACGCTGCGCCCACCACGCCATCCCGGCGAACATCACCACGTAGGCGGCGACAGTCGCGACCGCGGCGCCCATCATCCCGTAGTACGGGATCAGGATCAGATTCAGGGCCACGTTGACCGCGGCGGCGATTCCCGTGATCACCCAGTTGAACTGCGTGCGGCGCGCCCTCCCGATGCCGATGGCGAGAACGATGTAGCCACCGAAAGCGACCGCGGCGAACGCGAGCGGCCCGACGACGCGCGATGCACTCTCGAAGGGGGTCGTCGTGAGCCAGGCGACGAGCCACGGTGACAGCAGTGCGAGCGTGACCGCGATCCACGTCGAGAGGACGACGAGGTAGGTGAGAACCCAGGCGTAGGTCTGCCTGGCTTCGTCGTCGCTCTTGATCGAGTAAGCGAACGCCGGCCACGCCGTCCGGAACGCCGTCAGGATGAGCACCATGGCGGAGGCGACGCGCACGCCGACGGAGTAGAGGCCGACCTCCGCTGCATCGGCGAGCTTCACGAGGAAGAAGCGGTCGCTGAAGTTCGTCACCCACAAGAGCAGGGCCGACGGAACGAGCGGCAGGCCGAACTGGTTCATCCGGCGAAGGAGATCGCGGTCGAACTGCAGGCCGACCTGCTCACGCCGATAGCCGAGCAGAGCGAGGTAGACGAGCAATGTGCCCGTGAAGTTGCCGACGATAACGCCGAGCGGCCCCTTGTCGAGCACGACCACGAGCAGGACCGTGGCCCCGACCGTGAGCAGAACGTTCGTCAGGCTCGCAAGCACGAACGCGACCGACCGCTCCTCGACGCGGAACAGCGAGGTGAGCTGCTCGTAGTTCATCTGCGCCCACAGCGCGACGCCGGTGGCGCGGACGAGGTCGGTTGCGTCGGCGTCCCCGAACAGCAGCTGCGAGATCGGCGAGGCGAGCGCGACGACCACGACGAGGCCGAGCGTCGCCATCGACATCGTGAACCAGAACGAGGTCCGCAGGACGATGCGACGGCCCACGTCGTCCGCGGCGTCGAAGTAGAAGCGGAAGAACGCAGACGAGATCCCGAAACGCAGCACGATCGTCAGCACGGTCGCGAGCGCGATCAGCGTCTCGATCTTGCCGTAGTCCGAGGTCGTGAGATAGCGCGTGTACAGGGGGAGCAGGAGCACGGCCAGAATCCGCGAGGCCAGGCCACCCAGGCCGTAGATCACGGAGTGCCTGCCGAGCCGCTTCAGCTGGCCGGAGAGCGCCATCAGAGTCGAGCGTAGACGTCGAGGAGGCGGTCGGTGATCCGCTCCTGGTCGTGGACCAGCTCCACGTACGCGCGTGATGCTGCTCCGACGCTGCGCCGGAGCGCCGCGTCCGCGACGAGTGGCCGCAATCGCTCGCGGAGCGTCTCGGCGGTCGCGGAGACGATCGGGACGGAGGTGCCGAGTGCCTCCTCGGTGCGTTGCACGGCCTCGTCCCTGAGGAAGGACACCACGGGCTTCCCGAGCGCCATGCACTCGATCGCAAAGAGCCCGTACCAGCCGGCGTTGAGTTGGTCGACCACGATGTCCGCTGCGCGAAAGCGCTCGAACGCCTCATCGTGCCGGAGCCCTTCGACGATCTCGAGGTCGGCGTCGAGTCCCTCGACGGCGGCGATCACGTGCTCGGTGCCCTTGCGCCGGCGCGAGGACGGCGCGTGCAGGATCACGGGGCGCACACGTTCGGAGGGCGGGACCGGGGAGATTCCGGCGACGTCGATCCCGGGCGGGATCACCTCCGCGGTCGGAACCCACCGGAGCGCGTCGTAGCTCCCGACGATCTCGGCGCCTGCCTTGCCGCCAGACCGGAGCTCCGCTCGCGTCTTCCCCCGGATGTCGGTTCCGAGGTAGTGCATGACGGATTTCTTGCGCAGCAGCTTCAGGGCGGGAAACTGCAGCGATTGCGGTACGAGCGTGAGACCGAAGATGAAATGGAACACGTCGGTCTGAGGCACCAGGCCGGCGAACGCGCGCCACTGCGTCAGCTGGCGGCGCACGAAGCCACCGGAGCGGTCGACGCACACGTCCGCCTCCGGGTGGAGTGGGTAGCGCTCGAAGACGACGAGTCTCGCGTCGATGCCGCGACGGCGCAGCGCCTCGGCAGTCGCCCACGGCACGCCCGCCGTGTTGACGGGGCAGAGGGTGACGCGGAGCGGGCGCTCGCCGGTCACGAGAGGTCGATGCGGTCGTCGGCCAGCTGCGCCAGCCGTCGTTCCCTCTCGGCTGCGAGCATCGCGCGCATCGTCTGCCCCATCGTCTCGCCCGGGTACGCCCAGATCTCCGGGTGGATGAGCAGCTGCAGCCAGGGGAACGCACCGGCGCGAAGGTCGTCGTGTGGACACCCGGAGCGCCACGACTGGTTCGAGTCCGAGCGGTACGTGGCCGGGTCGAACCAGGGCGGCTGCATGACGTTGATCCGGCCGTCGGAGAGCGGCGCATGCATCCATGACGGCTCGGGGTTGTGCCAGGCGACGACCGGATCGAAGCGGGGATCGATCGGGGCGTTCGGGTACACGGCGTGGACGCCGATGCGATGTCCGAGCGCGCGCAGGCGGGCGATCGCATCGTCGCCCTCGCGCGAATCGAGGTTGTAGAACGACGACTCCGTCATCAGCAGGTACGTCGTGCTCGCGCCGGCGTCGTGCTCGAGCTCTGCCATGCGAACGGTGGCGTCGAGGGAGAGATCGATGTCGTGGCGGATGATCACCGTGCCTTCGACCGGCGAGTCGTCGAAGTGGGCGAACCGGTAACCGCCCTCCCGGACGGCGGCGAGGATCTCTCCGTAGTGGTCGAAGTCGAACGAGCAGGTCACGATGTCACCTCGACCCTCGGCCGCCATGCCCCGGGGATCGAACGCCGACGAAGAGGGCCGTCTCCACACCGGGCGATGCTACAGGGGTGCGGATCGTCCGCCGGTACACTCGCCGCGTGGCTCTGAGCGGAAAGAAGATCCTGATCACCGGCGGGGCGGGGTTCATCGGGACGACGCTCGCCCGCCAACTCGTCGACGACAACGAGGTGATCGCGTTCGACAACCTCCACCGTGATGCTCTCTCGGGCACCGATCTCGGAGACCATCCCAACTTCCGTTTCACCCAGGGCGACGTGCTCGACCTGCCCGGCCTGACGGAGGCGACGCGAGGGGTGACGCACGTCGTCCATGCCGCCGGGATCGCCGGTGTGGACACGGTGCTCGCGAGTCCCGTTCGGACGATGCGCGTCAACATGATCGGCACCTACAACGCCCTCGAGGCCGCGCTGGCGACGCAGGACACGCTGGAGCGGATGGTCGAGTTCTCGACGAGCGAGGTGTTCGGCCAGCACGCGTTCAACGTCGGTGAAGGGCAGGTGACGACGATCGGGTCGGTAGGCGAAGCACGCTGGACATACGCTGTCTCCAAGCTCGCCGGCGAGCACATGTCGCATGCGTACTACGCGGAGTTCGGCTTGCCGACCGTCTCCGTGAGACCGTTCAACATCTTCGGGCCGGGGCAGATCGGAGGCGGCGCGATCCGGGCGTTCATCGAGGCGGCGCTCGACGGTCATGACCTGACGATTCACGGCGACGGCGCGCAGATCCGCGCGTGGTGTTACGTCGACGACATGGTCCGCGGCACGCTCCTCGGACTGGAGCACGAGAACGCGGTCGGTGAGAGCTTCAACATCGGCAACGCGCGGTCCGCCGTCACGATCTTCGACCTCGCGCAGCGGATCAAGCGCATCTCGAACGCACGCGGGGAGATCGTCTTCACCCCGCTCGACTACGTCGACGTCGAGCTGCGGATCCCGAACATGGGGAAGGCGCGCGAGCTCCTCGGCTTCGAGGCGATGGTGGAGCTCGACGAAGGGCTGGAGCGCACGATCGAGTGGTTCCGCCACCACCGCCCCACGGGTTCGTGAGCACCGAGCCGATCCGACTCGCCCGCCCGGACGTGGGCGAGGCCGAGCTCGCAGCCGTCGCGCAGGTTCTGGCCTCGGGCGCGCTGACGATGGGGCCGCTCGTCGGGGAGCTCGAGTGCGCGCTCGCGGGCGCGTGCGGGACCGCTGACGCCGTCGTCGTCTCCTCGGGGACTGCCGCACTCCACCTCGCGATGATGGCGCTCGGGATCGGCGCGGGAGACGAGGTGATCGTGCCGGCCTACACGTTCCCCGCGACGGCCAATGCGGTCGAACTCTGTGGCGGCCGCGCGGTGCTCGTCGACATCGATGCCGACACGTTCAACCTCGACGTGGCTCGTGTCGCGGACGCGGTGACGGAGCGGACGAAGGCGGTGCTCGCGGTGCATCTCTTCGGGCGGCCGGTCGAGTGGGAGGCGCTGCAGACGGCAGTGCCCCAGGAGGTGCCACTGGTCGAGGATGCCGCGGGCGCGCTCGGGGCACGGTACCGCGACACGCCGTGCGGCTCACTCGGCCTGATGGGCTGCCTGTCGTTCCATCCTCGCAAGATCGTCACCACCGGCGAGGGCGGCGCCGTCACGACGGACGACAAGGACCTCGCCGACACGATCCGGCGGCTGCGCCATCACGGCATCGCACCGCACGGCGCCTTCGACATCGCGGCGCCCGGGCTCAACTACCGGCTGCCGGACATCCTCTGCGCGATCGGGATCCCGCAGGTCGAGCGGCTCGAGCAGCTCCTCGAGGCACGCGAGCGCGTGGCGGGGTGGTACACCGAGCGGCTCGAGCACCTCGTGACGACGCCGTCGGCGGCCGAGGGTGACCGTCACGGCTGGCAGGCCTACGTCGTCCAGCTCGACCGCCGCGACGAGGCACTGCAGGCGCTCCGCGCCGAGGGGATCGAGGTCCAGATCGGCACCCACGCTCTGCATCACCTCGGTGCCTACCGCGATCGCGGGACGTTCCCCGGAGCCGACCGCGCGTTCGCGCGGGCCCTGGCGCTGCCGCTCGCGACGACGATGACCGAGGCCGAGTGTGACCGCGTGCGCGCCGTCGCGCTCGCTGCGGCTTCGTCTGGACGCACTTGACAATCCCTCCTTTGTGAGTGAATACTTACTACTATGACGGTGACGACCAACGGACACACCGCGGAGGAGCGCCGCGCGGCCGTGCTCGACGCGGCGACGCGTCGAGTTCGCCCGCAAGGGGCTGCACGGTGCCTCGACGGACGACATCGCCCGCGCGGCGGGGATCTCGCAGCCGTACCTGTTTCGGCTCTTCGGGACGAAGAAGGAGCTCTACCTGGCGACCGCGAAGCGGACGGTCGACGATCTCTACACGGTCTTCGCGAACGCAGCCCGACGGCAAGACGGGCATGGACGCGCTCCACGCGATGGGCGACGCCTACGAGGCGCGTGATGGCCGATCGCGACCGGCTGATGCTGATGCTCAAGTGCTGGGCCTCGTGCGACGACCCGGAGATCTGCGAGAGCGTCCGCGCCGCCTGGCGCGATCTCGTCGATCTCGCCGAGCGCGCCTCGGGCGAGTCGCCCGAGGCGGTGCAGCACGTTCTTCTCGAAGGGCGCGATGCTGACCGATCCTGATGGCGATGGAGGCGTTCGGCCGGCCCGAGCCGTGGTCGAACCGGCTCATCGAGGGCTGTGACGAAGGACTGACCGAGTAGGCGGGCTTTCTTTTATTTCACCTCTAAGTAAGTGATCGATCACAACATATGGACATCTCGACAGCGAAAGGGAAGGGCAGCACGATGACCGCAGCGCACGTCGACCCTCTGGACGTTCGCGATCACCTCGATCGCGCTCTTCATGGTCTCGCTCGACAACCTCGTCGTCTCGACCGCGATCCCGGTGATCCGCGTCGATCTCGATGCGTCCCTGGCGGATCTCTCGTGGACCGTGAACGCGTACACGCTCACGTTCGCCGTCCTGCTGCTCACGGGAGCGGCGCTCGGCGACCGATTCGGTCGACGTCGCATGTTCGCGATCGGAGTCGGGATCTTCACGCTCGCCTCGGTCGCGGCGGCCCTCGCGCCGAACGTCGAGGTCGCTCAACATCGCGCCCAGGGCCCCTCTGCGCTTCGACGTAGTCGCCCGCGCGTTCGACGAGGGCGTCCTCGCGTCGACCCACGAGCCCTCGCCCGAATAGCGGTGCCGCCGTGGCCCCGACTGCGGCCTGACCCGGACTGCTGATGGTTGTCTACGAGATGTGCTTCACCTGATCACGACCCGCGCGCGCGCGGTCACGCTCGTCACGGCGGCCCTCGTGTCGGCTGCATTCGCATTCGGGAGCACCGTCGTACCACGCATGGAATCGGGCTCGACACAGTTCGCCGACCTCTCGTCGGAGAGCCTGCGCGCGAGCGACGAGGTGGAACGGGAGACCGGTGTCGCGGCCGACCCCGGCGTGCTCGCGCTCGTCACCGGAGGGCCTGAGGCCGTCGCGCGTGTCCGCGCTCGGATCGACGAGGACCCGGCGGTCGCGAGAACTACCGTCGACGCGAACAGCGTCGTCCTCGTCTTCCTTCGCGCGCGCGACGGAGATGCGACGACGAGGGCGGCCGACAGGCTTACCGCTGCGTTCGCCGGCGATCCGCAGGTTCGCCTCGGTGGGGGAGTGATCGCGTCGCGGCAGGTCACCGAAGCGATCCAACGAGATCTCCTTCGCGCCGAGTTGATCGCGTTCCCGCTCGTCTTCCTCCTCTCGTTCTGGGTCTTCCGCGGTCTGGTGGCAGCATTTCTGCCGCCGCTCGTCGGGGCCGGAGCGATCGCGCTGACGTTCGTGGGTCTGCGGCTGGCGGTTGAGGTGTACCCGCTCTCGGTCTTCGCCCTGAACCTCGTCACCGGCCTCGGCCTCGGCCTCGCGATCGACTACTCGCTGTTCATCGTCTCGCGGTGGCGCGAAGAGGCGGCGCGCCACGGGCATGGGCCGGAAGCACTTGCCGCGACGATGCGCAGCGCAGGTCGAACGGTCTTCTTCAGCGCGCTCACCGTCGCCGCCTCGATGGCCTGCCTTCTGGTCTTTCCGCAGCAGTTCCTCTACTCGATGGGGCTCGGCGGCGTCCTCGTCGCACTCTCCGCCGGCCTCGTCGCCCTCGTGCCGCTGCCTGCGTTCCTCTACTGGCTGGGGCCGCGAATCGACGCGCTCGCCCCGCGGCGGCTGCAGCAGCTGCCCTCGGGTGGCCGGTGGGGAAGGCTCGCGGCGTGGGTGATGCGCCGCCCGGGACGCATCGCACTCGTCTCCGCCTCCTCGCTCGTCCTCCTTGCTCTACCCGCTCTTGGCGTCAACTTCGTCGGTGTCGACGCGACGACGCTTCCTGCCTCGGCAAGCGCCCGTCAGGTCGCCGAAGCACTCGACCGCGACGAGATTCGCGGGGCCTACGCGCCGGTGACGGCGATCACGGACGGCCCGCCTCCCTCCGGGGCGATCACGAGGATCGCGGCCGACCCGGGCGCTGCCGCTGTCCTTCCGGCTCGGCAGGTCGCGCCGCGGCTGTGGCGCCTCGACGTCCTGCCGCGCGAAGAGGGTCTCTCCGACCGCACGCAGCAGCTCGTCCGCACCGTTCGGGCGGAGCTCCCGGCTGCACGTGTCACGGGCCAGACGGCAGGATTCATCGACCAGCAGGCATCGCTCGGTGCGCATCTGCCCTGGGCCCTGACGATCCTCGCGCTCACGACCTGCACGCTGATCTTCCTCTTCACCGGGTCGCTCCTGCTTCCCGTGAAATCGCTCCTGATGAACATCCTCACGCTCGGTGCGTCCTTCGGTGTGCTCGTGCTCGTGTTTCAGTTCGGGCAGGGACTCGCCGGGCTCGAGTCGACGCAGCCGATCCTCCTGTGTGCCACGGCCTTCGGCCTCTCGACGGACTACGCCATCTTTCTCTTCTCCCGGATCAAGGAAGGTCGTGACCGGGGTCTCGACAACCGCGCAGCCGTGGCAGACGGGCTCGAGCGAACCGGGCGTGTCGTCACGGCGGCCGCGCTCCTCTTCTGCGTCGCGATCGGGACGTTCGCGACGTCGGGGATCTCGTTCATCCAGCAGCTCGGCGTCGGCACGGCTGTCGCCGTCGCACTCGACGCGACGATCATCAGGGCCTTGCTCGTGCCCAGCCTGATGGCGCTGCTCGGCTCGTGGAACTGGTGGGCGCCCGGGCCGTTGCAGCGTCTGCACGCCCGACTCGGGCTCGCCGACTAGCCCCTCGAGCTCGATCCGGATGCGCGCGTCGCAAGCCAATCCGGGGAAGGAGGGACAGGCGACCAGAGAGGATCTGGCTTCCACGCCGTCCAGTCTTCCCACCAGCGATCTCCCGAGTCCAGAGCCGACGTGATCGTTGCGCCGATCGCCCTGATCTCCGCAGCTTCGGTGGCTGTGAACCGTCCGCCGGAGACACGACACATCGAGGAGGTCGTCATCCTTGAGCACCCACCCTCCCGCCGCCGGGGCCCAGACGTCCAACTCGAGATCCTGGGTGTCGTACCCGAGAGTTGTGCGGCGAAACGGCTCCTGGATGTTCAGATACCACCCGGCGAACTCCCTGTCGGGCCCCTCCCAGAAATGCCACACCGCATAGCTCTCATCCGGGCGTTGCAGCATCAGGACCCCGTGCCCATGCCACGCTGACCGACCCGCCCACGGATGGCGGCCGAGGGGATGACCGTCGTCGGCGAAGACGAACTCTGCCCCCTCCGGCAGGTACGTGACGAGAAGCCGTGGGTCGTCCGCGACAACGATGACGTTGACAGCCGCCCAGGGCCGGCCGTGCCAAACCTCGCGGCGGACGACCGTCTCTCCCGGCAGCCATGTCACAGCGCGGGCCCGGACGTCCCAAGCGCCGAGGTCCCAGTCCCGGCGCTCCACAGGTGCGCCGCGACGAGCTCGGCCACACCCGTCTCGACGAGTGCACGCACCGCGTCGCTCGCGGGGTTGAGCGGAATGTGAGCGGCGGCGCCAACGACCGGAGCGCCGACCGTGATCACGGGTGACGACCGCGATCGGGCCCATTCCAGCACCGCTTCGTCGTACGGCGATCCCCGGTAGAGGAGCGTGCGGTACCCCGGACGCTTCGTCAGGTAGACGTCGACGTGCAGCCAGTCGCCGGTCTCGGCGGCGGAAGAGTTCCGCCGCGGCCCTTCGCGCAGCATCAGGGCGGACTGGAGCGCCGACGCGATCCGAGTGGAGGGAGCCGTGATCTGCGTCAGCTCGGCGTCGCCGACGAGCGTCGTTACGCCGTCGAGCCAGGCGCCGCGACCTTCGCGTAGCGACGCAGCGAGATCGACTGCCGGCCGCAACTCGGCGACGGCAACTCCGCCGCCGAGACGGCCGCACAGGAGCAGCAGCACGGCGAGTGTGGCCTGGAAGGAGACGCACGCGACCCCGCCTTCCTCGGTGCCCGACAAAAGCGGAAGCACGACGTCGGCGTAGTCCTCGATCTCGCTACCCGGTGTATTCGTGAGGGCGACCGTGGTCGACGTGCCGGCATGACGGGCGAGCGCTGACACCGTCTCCGGCGTCGTCCCGGAGGCGGAGATGCCGACGGTGAGAGTTCGCGAGGCAGCCGGCGTCGGTGCTCGGACAGGAGGCGTACTCGGCCCAGGCGGCGACGCCACGTGAGCGAAGGAGGGTCGCTGCGGAGAGCGCGGCGAACCGCGAGCTCCCCATGCCGACGAAGACGACTCGGTCGAAGGAGGCCGCCGGCGGGAGCCCGTCGAGCGGGCAACCCTTCGCGGCGTACGCGTCCAGCGTCACGGCGAGGCGCTGCGGAGCAGAGAGCACGTCGGCGAGGAAGAGATCGGGATTCATGCGAGCAGCCGCTGCAGCACGAGTCGGGGAGCATAGAGCCACTCAGGCACGACTCGTGCTGCGTAGACGAGCTCGCGCCATTCCTTCTCGACCTCGAGAGCGCGCAGCAGCCCGGAGCGCGATCCCTCCGCCGTTCGGAGCACCGCGTCGTACGCATCCGTGAGAGTCTCGCGGGCGGACGCCCCCCACGCGAATGCCTCGGTCTCGGAGGTGCGCAGGTCGGTGCGGCGGCGGGCGGCCGCGGCCGCGACGTGGTCGAGCGAGAGCAGCAGGCTCGCGATGTCCTGGAGGGCGGAGGCGGGGCGCCGACGGTCGGTCGGCGCCAGTGTCGGATCTCCCTCGAAGTCGATCGCGACAACACCCGCCGGACCGCGCAGGAGCTGCCCGAGGTGCAAGTCGCCGTGGATCCGCTGCAGCCGGGCTCCTTCGAGGTCGGAAAGCCCCGCCAGAGCGCGCTCCGCAGCCGGGCCGAGCGCAGCGAGTTCGGGTGCGGAACGCGCCACCACTGCGATCGCCTCGGAGAGGCCTGCCACCGCGCGGGCATGGGCCGCGGAGGCGTCGTGCCTCGAGGCCGCCCCGCCGCCGAACGCGGCGAACAGGTCACGGTGTAAGTCGGCGGCGCAGCGGCCGACCTCGGCCATCCCTGCTGCGAGTTGCTCGATGACTGCCGCGGGACCGCCGAGCGCTGCAGCGAGTGCGCCGATTGTCGGTTCCCAACCGATCGGATCGCCGGCCACGAACTCGTACGTCGTCGCGAGAGCCGTCCTCGTCGTGCCGTTCGCGTAGGCGAGCGCACCGAGGAGCGACGGCGCGCGCGTCGAGCCGACGCGCGTCAGCCCGCGCAGAAGCTCCTGCTCCGGATGAGCGCCGGAGCGGAGCCGCCGGTAGCACTTGAGCACGATGGTCTCATCGAGCACGAGGGAGGTGTTCGACTGGTCGGCACCGAGAGCCCGGCAGCCGCGAGCACGTGGTACTGATTCGCTCCCCTGCTTCGCAGGCTCGCCGTCGACACTTCCCTCGCGTCCCTCGATCGACCCTCCCTCGACGGAGAGACGGGCGAGCGCGGGCCACGCGAGATCGTCCGCCTCCGCTCCGCGCACACGGCCCCCGGGGTCGGCGCGGAGCACCAGCGCGTACTCCTCCTGGCGCGCATCCGCGTACTCAGCGGTCACGATCGCGAGCACGGCTCCCTCCGAACCGGGGACGTCGAACCGGTCGACGAGCCCGAGCCCGAGGAGCTCACGTCCCTTCCCCTGGTACCAGCGAGCGCCTTCCACCTCCACCCCGAGGGTTGACGCAAGAGCCGCCTCGATCACAGCGTCGGTCAGTCCAGGTTGACTTCGCCGGGCCAATCTCGTAGCTTCGCCATCCACCTTTCGACCTCCCGCCTGCCGGACGCGGACAGTAACGCAGCGGTCGGCGTCACCTCGCCACCGTGAACAACGCCGCCACTATCGTCTTCTTTCCCGAAGGGGCCTACGGTCCGACGAACAACTGCGTCGGGATCGGGCAGGTTCTGCGGGAACGCGGCCATCGGGTCGTGTTCATCGTCGAGGAGTCGTTCGCCGGCAGCCTCGAGGCGCAGGGGTTCGAGGAGCGATTGATGCGTCTGGGGCCTGCCCCCGAGGTGGAAGAGGCGCCAGGGCAGTTCTGGAAGGACTTCATCCGGGATACGGCCCCTGTGTTCCGCACGCCGACGATCGAGCAGCTCGAGTCGTTCATCGAGCCGACCTTCCGCGCGCTCTGCGACGGGGCGGTCTACGTCGACGAGCGGTTACGCGAGATCTTCGACGAGGTGCAGCCGTCGCTGATCGTCGAGGACAACGTCGTCTGCTTCCCTGCGATCCACGCCAGCGGGCGCCCCTGGGCCCGGATCGTCTCGTGCAATCCCCTGGAGCTGCAGGACCCGGGCCTACCACCGGTCTTCTCGGGGTATCCGGTCGCCGACCGCTCGGGCTGGGACGCGTTCCGCACCGAGTACTTGCGCACCCACGCCAACCTGCACACCGAGTTCTCCGCGTTCTGCGTCGAGCGCGGCGCGCCCGCGTTGTCCACCGGCTCGTTCATCCACGCCTCGGACCGCCTGAATCTCTATCGTCTATCCCGAGGAGATCGACTATCGACGGGAGCGGCCTCTCGGGCCCCTCTGGCATCGTCTCGACTCCTGCGTGCGCGAGGTCGAGTCCTCATTTGCTCTGCCCGAGCAGCTGGCGGCCGGCGAGGAGAAGCTCGTCTACCTCTCTTTGGGAAGTCTCGGCTCCGCCGACGTGGAGCTGATGCGCCGTCTCGTGGACGTGCTGTCCGACTCCCGCCATCGGTTCATCGTCTCGAAGGGCCCGCAACACGACGAGTTCGACCTCGCCGACAACATGTGGGGCGAGGAATTCTTGCCGCAGCCGGCGATCCTGCCGCTCGTCGACCTCGTCATCACCCACGGCGGCAACAATACGACCACCGAGTGCCTCCACACCGGCAAGCCGATGGTGGCTCTGCCGTTGTTCTGGGATCAGATGGACAACGCGCAGCGGATCGACGAGACAGGACTCGGGCTCCGGTTCGAGCCGTACACGTTCGCGCCCGACGCGCTTCTCTCCGCCATCGACAGGCTGCTCGCCGACGACGCGCTCCACGCCAGGTTGGGGGCGATGGCCACGCGGATCCGGCAGGCAGACGGGAGAAAGCGGGCGGCGAGCCTGATCGAACGGGTCGCCCTCGAGGATCGCGGAGGTTGACATCGACTCCTCGGTCGTCGTAGGCTCGCGGTTAATGACCTGCAGTCCTACTTCAGTTCGCTTCAGTCGATGAACGCTGGCGCCCGACTCTGCGCCGGGCGCCGGCGCGGTGGGGACGCAGTTACGGCTGCTCCGACGGGCGCGTCGCCAGACCCTCCGCTCCGTGGCAGAGCGCGCCGGCGTCAGCGAGAGCTTCCTCAGCCAGCTCGAGCGCGGCCGTACGGGGGCGAGCATCGCGTCGCTCCAGCGCATCGCCGTCGCGCTCGGCGTCGCAGTGTCGGACCTCTTCGCCCGCGACGGGCAGACCGGGCCGAGCGTTCTGCGGCGGCATGACCGTGGCTACGTCAGTTGGGGCACGCTCGGCCGGAAGGCGCTTCTGACGCCCAAGCCATTCGAGGCGCTCGAGGTCGTCTGCGCCTCGTTCGAGCCGGGCGGCTCGACCGGCGCCGAGATGTACGCCCACGGGGATTCCGAGGAGCTGCTGCTCGTCATCGCCGGCCGCGTCGAGCTCACACTCGGCGAGGAGATCATGAGCCTCGGAACCGGTGACTGTGCGCGCTATCGGAGCTCGACGCCCCATCGGCTGGTCAACATCGGCGAGGAGGTGGCGGAGGTCATGTACGTGATCAGTCCGCCGAGCTACTGATGAGCACTTCCCACGATGTCGAACTGCGCGGCGTCACCCGGCGCTTCGGCGACGTCGCGGCGGTCGATGCCCTCGACCTGGCGGTCGTACGCGGCGAATTCCTGTCCTTGCTCGGGCCGTCGGGTTGCGGCAAGACGACGACGCTCCGCCTGATCGCCGGGTTCGAGCGCCCCGACGAAGGGACGATCTCGATCGACGGCAGCGACGTCTCCCGTCTCCCGCCGTACCGGCGACCTGTCAATACCGTTTTCCAGTCGTACGCGCTCTTTCCGCATCTCTCGGTGCTCGACAACGTCAGCTACGGGCTCAAGCAGCGGCGGATCCCACGCCGAGACCGGCGCTTGCGCGCGCAGGAGATGCTCGACCTGGTGCATCTCGGCGACGTCGGCTCGCGGCGGCCGCGCGAACTCTCGGGCGGGCAGCAACAGCGGGTGGCGCTCGCGCGTGCGCTCGTGATGAGCCCGAAGGTTCTCCTGCTCGACGAGCCGCTTGGGGCGCTCGATCTCCAGGTTCGCAAGGCATTGCAGATCGAACTCAAGCGGATCCAGGAGACGGTCGGGATCACGTTCGTCTATGTGACCCACGACCAGGAAGAAGCGCTCGCGATGTCCGACCGGGTCGCAGTGATGAACAACGGCCGGATCGAGCAGTTGGCGCCGCCACAGGAGATCTACGACACGCCCGCAACAGAGTTCGTCGCTGCGTTCATCGGAGATACGAACTTCGTCCAGTCGCCGTCGGGCCGGCTGGCCGTGCGCCCGGAGAACGTGCGTCTGTCGCGGGACGGTGAGGGATCGCAAGGAACGGTCGTCGTTCGGATGGTGATCGGCGCGGCCGTGCAGTGCGTGATCCGTCTCGACGACGGGCAGGAGGTGCTCACCCGGACTCAGCGCTCCGGCGACTCGGTCGCCGAGTCGCTGAGCGAAGGAGAGCGCGTGATGGTGTCATGGGGCCTCGAGGCGGCCCTCGATCTGACGGGAGGGAGCGTACGATGAACGACCAGGAACAGCTGCTCCAGCGGCTGGGGGAGCAGGCAGTGAGCCGGCGCGGTTTCGTCGCCGGCACGTCGGCCCTCATCGCGGCGGCAGCACTCGGGCGGTTCCCGAAGGCGGCCTTTGGTGCGGCCGAGGCGGATGAGCTCTTCTATTACAACTGGGGCTCGTATGTGAACCCCAAGACGTATCCCGCCTTCACGAAGGCGACCGGGATCAAGGTGAAGAAGGACTTCTACACGTCGAATGAGGCGTTGTTCGCCAAGCTGAAGGGCGGCGCGCGCGGCTACGACCTCGCCGTGCCGACGGGTTACATGGTCAACATCCTCGCGGACGCAAAGCTGCTCCAGCCGATCAACTGGTCGCTGCTGCCGACCGTCAAGAAGACGATCGACCCGAAGTTCCGCAAGCTGCCCTTCGACCCGCAGGACAAGTACTCGGTCGCAAAAGACTGGGGGACGACCGGGTTCATGTATCGATCGGATCTCGTCAAGGAGCGGCCGACGACCTGGCGTCAGTTCTTCGATCTGGCGAAGACCAAGTACTCCGGCAAGGTGACCGTGCTCGACGGCATCCCCGAGGTGATCGGCTCGGCGCTCGTCATGCTCGGTTACTCGTACAACACCGACAGCAGAAGCGAGCTCGACGCGGCCAAGAAGGAGCTACTCGATCTCAAGCCGCACCTGCTCGCGATCACGTCCACGCAGTACAAGCAGTTGCTCATCTCCGGCAAAGCCGTTATGTCGCTCGGATGGAACGGCGACGCGCTGGCCGCAGCCGCCAAGAAGCCCGTCACGTACGTGGTCGGCAAGGAGGGCGGGGAGTTCTGGGTGGACTCGTACGTCATCCCCGTCGGCGCGTCGAATCCCGCCGCTGCGCACCGCTGGATCGACTACGTCTACGGCCCGAAGCAGAACGCGATCGAGACGGAGTACACCTACTACGGCTCTCCGCTCAAGCGGGCTCTGCTGAAAGGCAAGCTCGACCCGAAGATCCTCGGCAACCCCGGGGTCTTCCCGCCGACGCGCTCGCTCGCGAACCTGGAGCCGAACAAGGTTACGGCGAAGGGAACGGCGCTGAGGAGCAGGATCTGGACCGAGTTCAAGAACGCGTAGCGTCACCCGAGCCGGGAGGGCGGGCTCGCCGCAGACGTGGCGGCGGGCCTCGCTATCCCGGCTGGCTCGCCCTGCCCGCGGTCGGGTGGTACGCCGCGTTCTTTCTCGCTCCACTCGGGTTCGTCGTCGCCTACAGCTTCGCCGAGCTGTCCGGATTCTCGGACATCGCATTTGCCTGGAATCTCGAGAACTACAAGGCACTCTGGGATCCCCTCTACGCGGATGTCTTCCGCCGCACCTTCGGGCTCGCTCTCTTCGGCACGCTGGCGACCTTGCTGGTCGGGTTCCCGTTCGCGTACTGGATCGCGCGGTACGCCCGGCGCAAGACGCTCGTGCTGCTCTTTGTGGTGATCCCGTTCTGGACGAGCTTCCTCATTCGCACGTACGCCTGGCTGATCATCCTCGACCCGCAGTTCCCACTCTTCCGGATCGTCCATGTCGACCTGCTCTACAGCAACTCCGCGGTCTACATTGGGGTCGCGTACAACTACCTACCGCTGATGGTGCTCCCGCTCTACGCCGCACTCGAGCGGATGGACTGGTCGCTCGTCGAGGCGGCGCAGGATCTCGGCGACACGCCATTCCGATCGTTCCGCCGGATAACGCTCCCGCTCGCGCTTCCCGGCGTGATCGCCGGCTCGCTGCTGGTCTTCATCCCGCTGACCGGCGAGTATCTGATTCCGGCGATCCTCGGTGGCAACAAGACGTCGTATGCGGGATCGCTGATTGCACAGCAGTTCACCGAGGTCCACGACTGGCCGTTTGGATCGGCGATTGCTGTCGTCGTGATCGTGGCGATGACCGTCGTGCTGCTCGCCTTCTCGTCTCTCGCGAACAGGGAGACGGTAACCCGTGGCTAGGAAGCTCCTCGCTGGGCACGCGGTGCTCGTCTTCGTCTTCCTGTACCTGCCGATCCTCGTCGTCGTCGCCTACTCGTTCAACGGCGGACGCGAGACACTCGTCTGGGAGGGGTTCTCGACGAAATGGTTCGGCGAGGCGCTGCGCGACACGGCGGTGACCGACGCACTGCGGAACTCGCTCATGATCGCTGCGGGCAACGCCGCTGTTGCCTGTGTCCTCGGGACGATGCTGGCGCTCGCGCTACCGCGGATGTGGAAGCCTGTGCGGGTACCGCTCGAGGCGCTCGTGACGATGACCCTCGTGACGCCCGAGATCGTATTCGGGATCGCCGCGCTCATCTTCTTTACGGAGGCGGGAATCACGCTCGGGCTCAAGACGGTTCTGATCGCCCATGTCGTCTTCAACGCGTCGGTGGTCGCCCTCGTCGTACGGGCGCGATTCGTCGGCATGTCGCAGGACCTCGAGGAAGCGTCATTCGATCTCGGTGCGGGGCCGGTCTCGACCTTCCGACAGGTGACGCTCCCGCGACTCGCCCCAGCCATCCTCGCCGGCGGGCTCCTCGCGTTCACGTTCTCGTTCGACGACTTCTACACGTCGTTCTTCGTCACCGGCGCCGGAACCTCGACGCTGCCGCTCTACATCTTCTCGTCACTCCGGTTCGGCGTCACCCCGATCGTCAACGCAACGGCCGCGATGATCCTCGTTCTCACGCTGACGGCGGTCACGCTCGCGTACCTCGTCCTTCGTCGCGCCAGTGCGACCGTGCGCGGATGACCTCGTAGGGCCCCAGGCGTTACGCTCCTCGTCCGATGTCCGAGCCTCTTTCGCATGTGCCCGAGCCTTCCGCGGGCGACCGGCCCGAGCTCTCGGTCGTCGTCACGCTGTACAACGAGGTCGCCTCGCTCGACGAGTTGCACCGTCGGGCCGTGACTGCTCTCGAGGCTCTTGGCCGACCCTTCGAGCTCCTCTACGTCGACGATGGATCCACGGACGAGACATTCGCCGCGCTCACCCGTCTCCATGGCGGCGACGGCCGCGTGCGGGCGATCCGGTTCAAGCGGAACTTCGGCCAGCATCCCGCCATGCACGCGGGTCTCAGTCGTGCCCGCGGTGAGATCGTCGTCACGATGGACGGTGACCTCCAGAACCTGCCGGAGGACATTCCCAAGCTCGTCGCCGCGATCGACGCCGGATCCGACGTCGCAAGTGGTCGCCGGGCGGTCCGCAACGACTCCTGGGGACGGACGCTTCCTTCGCGTCTGATCAACGGGATGCTGCGGCGGTTCACGGGCGTCGCGATCTCCGACTTCGGCTGCGCCTTCAACGCCTACCGGCACTCTGTCGTGGTGCCTATGCTCGGCTCGATCGGCCGGCAGAAGTTCACGAAGGCACTCATCCTCTCGGGGGGCGCGTCGGTGGTAGAGGTCGACGTCGGCCATGCGGCGCGCAAGGGCGCGTCGCGCTACACACCGTTGCGGTTGACACGGGTCGCTCTACACGTCCTCGCGGGGTTCTGGCCGCAGCCGATCCAGTGGGCCGGGGTCGTGCTCGGATTCGTCTGCACGCTCGCCTCGACGGTTCTCGGAATCTACGCCGCTGCCTATTGGATCTCCACCTCGAACTTCCCGGGCCCGCTGCTCCTCGGGACGACCGTGATCTTCGTGCTGGGGGTCCAGGGCTTCGTCCTCGCTTTGGTCGGCGAGTATCTGGGCCGCATCCAGCGCGAGGTCGAAGGGCGCCCGCTGTACGCGATCGAGCGCGAGCTCTAGAGCCGCGGTAGGATCGCCGAGCGTGAAACGTGTTCTCGTCACCGGCGGCGCCGGATTCATCTCGTCGAACGTCATCCGCCACCTCCTGGCGAACACCGACCACGAGGTGATCTCGCTCGACTCCCTCACCTACGCCGGGAACCTCGAGAACCTCGCCGACGTGTTGAGCCATGAGAGGCTTTCGTTCGTCCACGGGGACATCCGCGACGCCGAGCTCGTCGCCGAGCTCGTCGCCGACGTCGACGTGATCGTCAACGCCGCCGCCGAGTCGCACGTCGAGAAGTCGATCACCGAAGGCGCGTCCGAGTTCGTGACCACGAATGTCGAGGGCACCCAGATCCTCCTCGATGCGATCCGTCGCGCCCCGGTGGAGCGATTCCTCCTCATCTCGTCGAGCGAGGTCTACGGCACCGCCGAGGCGGATCCGATGGACGAGCGCCACCCGCTCGAGCCGCGCAGCCCCTACGCCGCGACGAAGGCGGGTGGTGACCGACTCGCATACAGCTACTTCGTCACCTACGACCTGCCGATCGTGATCGTTCGTCCGTTCAACAACTACGGCCCGCGGCAGCATCCGGAGAAAGTGGTGCCGCGGTTCATCACCCAGGCGCTTGCGGGACTCCCCTTGACGATCCACGGCGACGGGCACGCGAGCCGCGACTGGCTCTACGTCGACGACCATGCCGAGGCGATCGAGGCGCTCATCGAGGCGCCGATCGAGAGCGGTGGCCGGCGAGGTCGTGAACGTCGCGACGGGCTGCGACCTCTCGGTCGCGGAGATCGCGGATCTCGTGCTCGAGGCCGTCGGCGACACGGACTCGACGAAGCTGCACGTTCCCGAGCGGCTCGGTCAGGTCGACCGCCACATCGGCTCGACGGACAAGATGGCCGCTCTCACGGGGTGGCGCGCTCGGACGACCTTCGCCGACGGTCTCGATCAGACCGTTGCGTGGTACCGCGAGAACGAGGCCTGGTGGCGGAGCATCGTCGGCGCCGTCGAGCACGTCTCCTCGTCCTAGGCGCCGGCGCGGCGCAGCTCGGCCTGCTCGAGGCGGCTGCATCCCGCGACCTGGCGGTCGTCGCCGTGGATCGCGATCCGCTTGCGCCGGGCTTCGCACTGGCCGACGAGCGCGCAGTCATCTCGTCAGAGGACGAGGAGGGCGTCGAGCGGCTCGCACGGGCACGAGGCGTCGACGGACTGATCTCGCCCGGGGCGGACTGGCCGGTAGGCGTCGCCGCCCGCGTCGCCGAGCGACTCGGTCTCCCGCATCCGATCAGCGGTGCGACGGCGGTGCTCGCGACGACGAAGACGCGACAGCGTGAGCGGTTCGCCGAGGCGGGTGTCCTCCAGCCGCGGACGTTTTCCGTGAGCGATCCGTCGATTGCATTCCCGTGCGTCGTCAAGGCTCCCGACCGTCAGGGGCAGCGCGGCCTGACACTCGTGATCGAGCGGAAGTCGTTCGCGCCAGCGGTCGAGGCCGCCATGGCCGAGTCGCGGGGCGGCGGCGTGCTCGTCGAGGAGCTGATCGACGGCCCGGAGGTGACCGTCAACGGGGTGTCGATCGCCGGGTCGTTCGTTCCGCTCACCGTCACGGACAGGATCACCGCCGACCTTCCCGCCTTCGGTGTTGCGCTCGCGCACGTGTGGCCCAGCATCCACCCGACCGAGAGCGTCGTCGAAGCGGCGCGGGCGGCGGTGTCGGCTCTCGGGATCGAGAACGGGCCGAGCTATACGCAGATCCGGATCGGTCACGACGGTCGGCCGTATGTCGTCGAAGTCGCCGCGCGCCTCGGCGGCGGCCACGATGCCGAGCTCTGCCGCGCGGCGACCGGTATCGACCTCAACGACCTCGCCGTGTCGTTCGCGCTCGGCGAAGATCCGGGCGACGTCCCGCCACGCGGTGTCGGGGACGCGGCGGGAGGAGCGTGCGTCGCCTTCCTGGTCGCCCCCGAAGGTGTCCTCCAGACGACGGAAGGCGTCTCCGAGGCGGAGGCGGTCGACGGGATCGGCTGGGTCCGGACGTACCGGCGCCCAGGGTGGCGATTCGGGCCGTTGCGCCGCGGAGCCGACCGGGCAGGGGCGGTTCTCGCAACCGGCGTGGACGCGGTCGACGCCCTCGGGCGGGCTAGCCGTGCGGCAGAGGCCGTACGCTTCCTGGTCGATGCGACCCCGGCGTAGCACCCGACTCGGGTTTCAGCCTCCTGCGATCGGGGAGGAGGAGATCGCCGCGGTCGCCGAGACACTGCGCTCCGGGTGGCTCACCACCGGGCCGCGCACGGCGTTGCTCGAGGAGCGCATGGCCGAGTTTCTCGAAGCCGAGCACGTGCTCGCAGTCGCCTCCGGTACGGCGGCGCTCCACCTTGCTCTCCTCGCGGTCGGCGTCGGCCCGGGGGACGAGGTGATCACGAGCCCCATCACCTGGCCGGCAACGGCCAACGTGATCGAGCACTGCGGCGCGACGCCGGTCTTCTGCGACGTGCGTCAGAGCGACCTCAACATCGACCCCGATCTGATCCCCGCGCTCGTGACAGAGCGGACGAAGGCGATCATGCCCGTGCACCTCGCCGGCCAGCCGGCAGACCTCGACCCGATCCTCGCACTCGGCCTGCCGGTGGTCGAGGACGCAGCGCACGCGGCGGAGAGCAGGTACCGCGACCGCAAGCTCGGTGGCATCTCCGACGCGGCGTGCTTCTCGTTGTACGCGACGAAGAACATCGCCGCGGGGGAGGGAGGGCTCGTCGCGACGAACCGTGACGACGTCGCAGACGCGATCCGGCACATGCGCCTGACCCGCCGGGGCGACGGAGCGCGTTACGACCAGGTCAGTCCCGGCTTCAAGGCGAATCTCGCCGACGTGCTCGCTGCGATCGCACTCGTCCAACTCGACCGGGTCGACGAGCATGCGAGCATTCGCGCGCGGCAGTTCGCAATCTACGACGAAGGGCTGGCCGGGGTCGAGGGGCTCGAGCCTCTGGCCCGCGACCCCCGCGACAGGCATGCACTCCACCTCTATGTGATCCGCATCGACGCCGGACGCGCAGGAGCCACGCGTGACGAATACCAGCAGGCGCTTGCCGAGGAACAGATAGCGACGAGCATCCACTTCCTTCCCGTGCATCGGCTGACCTGGTTTCGTGAGCGGTATCCACGCCAGGCGTCGCTCGCGGTCGCCGAGCGCGCCGGCGACGAGGTGCTCTCGCTCCCGCTCTCGCCCGCACATTCGGACGACGACATCCTCGACGCCGTCGATGCGGTTCGGCGCGTGCACGAACGGTTCACCTCGTGAGTGCACCTCGAGTGCCGAGGCTGTCGCGCGTCGCACGTCCGCTTCGCATCCTCATCGGCCTCACGCTGACCGCGCTGGCTGTCGGTTACATCCTGTTCAAGATCGACATTCGGCAGACCTGGGACGTTCTGACCGCGTCCAACCTGTGGTGGTTCGCCCTTGCTTGCGCGATCATGATCGGGACGGCGTTGCCGATGGCGCTGCGCTGGAAGTGGCTGCTTGCCGCTCAGGGCATCGTCGATCATTTCCCCTGGCTGACGCGCGCCTACTTCGTCTCGTATGCCGCCGGACAGATCCTTCCGACCTCGATCGGCGGCGACGCCGTGCGCATCTTCGAAACGGCAAAGCGCCATCCGGGCCGCTCAGGCGATCTCACCGCGATCGTCCTGCTCGAGCGCGGCCTCGGTGGCGCGGCAACGGTCCTCCTCGGTGCATTCGGCTTCGTTCTCGCGATCGGCCATTACGAGGTCAACGCTTACCTCTGGCTCGAGGGTGCATTCGTCTTCGGCACGATCGTGCTGGTGGTGATGTTCTTCTCGCGCTCGGCACGACCGCTGCTCGCCTGGGCAAGGCCGTTCCTCAAACGTTTGCGGATCGAGAGGCCCTTGCGCGCCTTCTACGACGGCGTTCACCATTACCGGTCGCACCCGGGGTTGCTGCTCAAGGTGTTCGTCTTCACCACGGTCATCCAGGCGATCCGGATCCTCGCGATCTGGGCCGCGTGCAGGTCGGTCGGGATCGAGCTCGGGCCCCGGATCTACTACGTGATGGGGCCGTTGTTCTTCCTCGTCCTCCTCGTCCCGTTCACCCTCAACGGTTTCGCGGTGCGCGAGGCGTTCTTCGTCAGCTTCCTCGGCAGTGTGGGCGTCGCCGCCGAGGCGGCCTTCGCTGCCGGCTTTCTCTTCTTCTTCGTCACCGTCGCGCTCGCTCTGCCCGGCGGCGTCATACTCGCGTGGGAGTCACTCCGCGGTGGCGCTCGGCCCGAGGTCGGACATGGCTGAGGCCGACGCAGTTGTCGTCGTCACCACCCATAACGCACTGCCGTGGATCGACGAGTGCCTGGCGAGCGTCGCGGGCGTGGAGTGCGTCGTCGTCGACAACGGCTCGAGCGACGGCACGACGGCAGCAATTCGCGAGCGCTTTCCTTCGGTGGCAGTCGTCGAGCAGGAGAATCGGGGGCTGGCTGCCGGCTGGGCGCGCGGGCTGGACGAGGTCTCGCAGAGCCGCTGGGTGCTGATCCTCAACGCCGACGCGTGGCTCGTGGACGATGCGCTCGCACGCATGGTCGCGACCGGCGACGCGCACCCGGATGCGGCCGTCGTGGCGCCGAGGCTGCTCAACCTCGACGGCTCGCTGCAACGGTCGGTACGCGGGTTTCCGACTCGCTGGCGGCTCGCGACCGAGTACTTCTACCTTCGCAAGCTCCGGAGGGCGTCCACGCTTTTCAACGCGTTCTACGGTGCCGGGTTCGACCACGAGACGGAGCGGGAGGTCGAGTGCGTGATGGGTGCCTGCATGCTCGTGCGGCGCGCTGCGATCGACGAGGTCGGCCCACCGGACGACGACTTCTTCCTCTTCAGTGAGGAGGTCGACTGGTGTTATCGCTTCGCGCAGCGAGGCTGGAAGACGCTCTTCACGCCCGAGGCGCGCTGCATGCACGTCGGAGGGGCGTCGCACGGCGGGCGTCTGTACCACGAGAACCTCCGCGGCCATCTCCGGTTCTTCCTCAAGCACCACGGTCCGGAGGAGGCCGAGCGCGTGCGGCGGATGCTGCGCACGGCGCTCGTCGTGCGCGGCAGGATCGTTCGTGGCGAGCGCGGCGCCATGTACCGCGATGCCGCCGTCTGGCTCGGGACGGGCGATGTTCGGTCGCTGATCACACGATGAGCTCGCTCTTCCTGCTCGTACGGCTCGCTGCGGCGACAGGGCTCGTCCTTGCACCCGGCGCCATTCTGGCGCGTGCCCTTGGCGTACGCGGCACATCGGCCACGTTGGCCTGGGCGCTCGGGATCGTCTTCGGCGCGACGGGGTTCGTGCTCGTCGTCCATACGTCGTTGACCGTGGCGCTCGTGCTGCTCGCGGTGACGGCGCTCGTGGCGGCACCATTTGCGCTGGATCGGGCGCCGCCGCCCAGTATTCCTGGGAGGCCACTGATCTGGGTCGCCGGCGCCGTGGTCGGCCTGCTCCTCTGGCACGTCGCGGGTGAGATCGGCGGCGACGGACTCTTCCACCTGGCGCGCGTTCGCAAGCTCCTCGATTTCGGCGACCTCTCGCTGTCCTCCGTGAACGAGTTCGCCGACGGCGGACTGCACCCCGGGTACGCGTTCCCGCTCTGGCACGCCTTCCTCGCCCTCGTCGCGAAGGTCGCATTCGCCGACCCCGCCGAGGTTGTCCTCCATGAGCCGACCGTTCTCGCACCCATCGCGGTGCTGGTCGCTTACGAGGCCGGCTACGCGCTCTTCCGACGCGTCACCCCCGCGGCCGTGTCGGCCGGCGCCGTCGTCGCGATCACAGCGATGGGACCGGGGCATGGCGGCGCCTACACGTCTCTCGCTCTTCCTGCCACGGCGTCGCGGCAGCTGCTCGTCCCTGCCGCGCTGGCGCTCGCGTTCGCAGCGATGCGAACGCCGTCGCGAGGTCTTCTCGCGAGCGCCGCTCTGGCTTCGCTCGCGCTCGCCGTCGTCCATCCAACCTACGCGATCTTCCTCTGGATCCCGTTCGCGGGCTTTCTCGCAGTGCGCGTCGCGTGGCGGCAGGATGACATCCGCGGCGGCGCTCTCTCGCTCGGCGCGCTCGTCATCCCGGCTTCTCTGTTCCTCGCCTGGCTCGTTCCGGTCGTCCGAAGCACCGCCTCGGTCAGCCCCGACGGGCAGGAGCGCACCCGGGGGTTCGCCCAGTACGCCGGCCAGCTGAAAGGCGCGGCCGACCACTTCTCGCTGGCGCCGCAGGTGTTCGGGCGGTCCGGCGCGATCGCCGTGGCGGCGCTCCTTCTGATTCCGTTGACGGCACTCGCCGCACGCCGCCGCTGGGCGGCGTATGTCGTGGGTGGTTCGCTCGCCGTCTTCGCGATCACCCTCGTTCCCTGGGTCTTCACGGCCTTCTCGGACGTCGTTTCCGTCTCGCAGTCGCGCCGGCTTGCGGGGTTCGTCCCGTTCGCCTTCGCCGTCGCAGGCGGCATCGGCGTTCTCGCCTCACTGCTCGGCCCATTCGTCGCGCCCGTCGCGCTTGCAGCCGGGGTCGTGCTGCAGTGGCAGTTCCCCGGCGACTTCGGCTACAGGCTGGAGGAGGGAGGACCGAGTTGGGCGACGTGGATCGGCGTCGCCGGCGCTCTCGTGGCCCTCGTCGCCGGCCTGCGCCGGCTCCGCTCGGTCGAGGCGACCGCCGCCGTCGCCTCGGTCCTGCTGCTCCTGCCCACGTTCGTCCACGGTTTCTCGGAGTGGTCGCCGTCCGGGGCGCGCCCGCCCAGTCCCCTCACTCCCGGCCTCGTCCAGGCGATCCGGGCGGCCGTGCCGGTCGGCGCCGTCGTCTACTCCGATCCCGAGACGAGTTTCCAGATCGCCGCCGCCGCGCCGGTGTACATCTGCACGGCACCGCCAGGCCACGTCGCGGACACGAAGAGGAACCGTCCCTATGCCCGCCGCGAGGAGTGGCGGAGCTTCGACCGCACCGGTGACCTCGCGATCCCGAGGGCGTGCGGCGCGACCTGGCTCGTGGTCGACGGCAAGCGCTCCGACACGCGTCCCACGCTTCCGGTTGCACACCGTGACGGGCGGTTCATGCTCTACCGGATCACCGGGTGAGGGCCTGGATCGAGTCTGCGCCCTAGCCACGAGTACCATCGCCGGGGTGAAGGTGCTGCTCGTCAGCTTCTACTTCCCGCCCGCCGGCGGCGGGGGAGTGCAGCGACCCCTGAAGCTCGCGCAGTACCTGCCGGCGCTCGGGATCGAGACCCACGTACTGGCACCTGACGATCCGCGCTGGATCCACCGGGACGACGCGCTGCGTCTGCCCACCCAGGCCTGGGTGCATCGTGCGCGGTATCTGGGACCGGTCGGCCGTCGGCCCGCGGAGGAGTTGCACGGCAAGCAGGGGCTCGCGCGGCTTTCGACTCACGCGCGCCTCCTCGGCCGCCGTGTCCTCGTGCCGGACGAGAACGTGTCGTGGAACCTGACGGCGATCCCCGCCGCGATTCGACTGGTGCGCAAGCACGGCATCGATGTCGTGATCACGACGTCACCTCCGAATTCGATCCACCTCGTCGGCGCCGCGGTCAAACGCGCGACAGGAGCACGCTGGGTCGCTGACCTCCGTGACTCTCCGGTCGCTCACATCCACCGCCGCTCGGAGAGCCTGGCCGTGCGGGCAAAGGAGAAGGTCGACGGCCGCGTCGCCCGACTCGTCGCGCGATCGGCCGATGCGATCGTGTGCGTGGCGGACTTCATCGCGGACGAAATGCGTGAACTAGCGCCACGAGGTGCGGTGGCGACGATCGCGAACGGCTCGGACTTCGACGACTTCGAAGGGCTCGAGTACGCTCCGGGCGACCGCCTTCGGATCACGCATACTGGGAGCTTCTTCGGGAAACGGGATCCGCGTCCGTTCCTGCGGGCGCTCCACGACTCCGGCGTCGATGCAACGGCTCGCTTCCTCGGCGATTTCCGCAGTGCCGACCGCGAGTGGGCCGAGACGCTTGCCCTCGGCGAGCGCCTGGAGCTGATCCCGTACGCGCCGCGTTCGACGTCACTCGCTCTGCAGCGCGACTCGGAGGCACTTCTCCTCCTGATCCCGGAGGCCGGCGGCCGCGGCGACGGGGTGCTGTCGGGGAAGGTGTTCGAATATCTGGCGGCAAGAAGGCCGATCCTCGCGGCCGTACCGCCGGAGGGAGCCGCTGCCGATCTGATCAGGGACACCGGCGCGGGTATCGTCGCGGCCCCCGACGACGTCGATGCGCTCAGGCAGGCGCTTCTCGAGCTCCAGCACCGTTTCTCGAACGGGGGCCTCCCGGACGTGAGCCTCTCAGAGGAATGGCGTCGCAGGCTCGACCGCTCCACGAGGGTGGAGGAAACCGCCGAGCTCCTGAGGTCGCTCTCGTGACCCGGCGGCAGCCGATCGTGGAAGCGCTGTTCTTCGCGACGATCGCGACGGTCACGTTCGAAAAGATCCACTGGAGCGTCGGCGGCGACCTCTCGCTGTCGGACGTGCTGACCGTCCTCTTCCTCTGCGCGTTCGCGCTCGGTCGCCTGGAGCGGCTCGACGCCCGGTTCTCGCGCCAGGCCGCCGTCAGCTTCGGCTTCTTCCTCGCGTTCCTCCTCGTCTACCTGCTCGGGTTCTTCAACCTCGAAACCGCGACCGCACTCGCGCAATGGGCCAAAGGCATGGTCAAGTTCGGGTTGCACTTCCTGTTCCTCTTCGCAGCGGTCGCTCTCATGGCGCGCCGGGGGGAGCGGTTCTACTGGTGGGCGCTCGGCGCGTTCTGCGGCGGCATGGTGTTCAACGCGCTCTACGGCGTCCTGCAGCTCGGTGTCGCACAGACCACGGACGCCAACCTCGACGCGACTGTTCTTGCGCCGCTGACCGGGGGCGCGAGCCAGATCAACATCTACGGGGCGGTCGAAGGCGCCAACGTCTATCGCCCGAACGCGTTGACCGGTGATCCGAACCATCTCGCGATCGAGATCCTCATCCCGATGCTCGTGCTCTTCCCGATCTACCTGCGGCTCGAGCGAGGTCACCGCCTGAGAGTGCCCCTGATGCTGACGTTGATCCTGTTGCTCCTGATCGAGCTCGCCACGTTCTCACGCAGCGGCATGCTCGGCCTCGCCGTCGGCGTGCTCGTCCTTGCCGTCCCGTATCGGCACCTGCTTCTCCGGGCACGGTTCCTGGCGCCGCTCGCGGCAGCGTTCCTCGTCGTCGTCGTCATCGTCGCTCAGCGGGCAAGCTTCTTCGAGACGGTGATCAGGACGCGCGTCGACACGAGCGGCAAGGGCACGTCCACGCATTTCGTCGTCTACGAGTTCATACCTCAGGTGCTGTCGCAGCATCCGTTGCTGGGTCTCGGCCTGAACAACTTTGCCGTCTACTACGAGTTCGTCACGGGACGCGACAACTTCGGGCCGCATTCGTTCTACGTCGCTCTCTTCGTCGAAACCGGAATCGTGGGCGCGCTGCTCTTCCTCGCCTTTCTCGTCTACTTGTTCCGCCGGCTCGCCCTCGGACGGAGAATCGGCCGCGCTCTCTCGGCCGCCGGCGACGGGCTCGCGGCTCGGGTGCGTCCGCTCGAATGGGGCCTGACCGCAGCGCTCGTGGCCACGATGGCGTCGAACCTGTTCTATCTGACGATGACCTTCTACTACTTCTTCGTCTTCGCGATGCTCGCGATCGTGGCGCCCGTCGTCTTCGCGCGGCGGCTCACGGCGACGTGAAGATCTGCGTCCTGACGACGTCGTATCCGCGCCGGCGCGGCGATGTTGCCGGGCAGTTCGTCGCGGACGCCGTGGTTCACCTCCGGGCGGCGGGGAGCGAGGTGAGCGTGGTTTCGCCGGCCTCGTTCCGCCACTTCGGGATCGCCTACGGCGACGGGATCGTCAACAACCTCCGCGCGCGCCCGTGGAAAGCGCTCCTGCTCCCGCTCTTCCTGCTCGGCTTCGCGCGCGCCGCGCGCCGCGGGGCGCGGGGCGCGGACGTCGTGCACGCGCACTGGCTCCCATCGGGTGTCGCCGGTCTCGCCACCGGCAAGCCGCTCGTCGTGCAACTGTGGGGCAGCGACGTCGAGCTCGCGAAGCGGCTGCCGTGGCTGTTCCGACCCATCCTGCGCCGGGCGAGGATCGTGATCTGCGCCTCGAATGCGCTCGCCGCCGACGCGCGGTCACTCGGCGCGCGCGAGGTGCGCGTGATCCCGAGCGGCATCGATGTGCCGGCCGAAGTGGGAGCGCCCGACGAGCCGCCGCACATCCTCTACGTCGGCCGCCTCTCGGAGGAGAAGGGCGTGGTCGAGCTGGCCGAGGCTGCGCGTGGCCTGCCCCTCGTCGTCGTCGGCGACGGTCCGCTGCGCGGGTTGTTCCCGCAGGCAGTCGGCTTCGTGCCGCATGACGAGCTCGGTGCGTACTACGAGCGGGCGTCGGTCGTCGTCGTGCCGTCGCGCCGGGAGGGGTACGGGATCGTGGCGCGCGAGGCGATGGCGTACGGCAGGGCGGTCGTCACGACCGGTGTCGGCGGGCTCGCGGACGCGATCGAGGACGACATCACCGGCGTTCTTGTGCCGCCGGAAGATTCGGGGGCGTTGCGTGGCTCGCTCGAGTCGGTGCTCGCCGACGGAGCCCTCCGCGATCGTCTGGGACTCTCCGCGCGGGAGAAGGCACGTACCAAACTCGGGTGGGCCGCTGCGACGGCCGACGTGCTCGCTGTCTACGCTGATGCGGCGCAGCACGCCAAACCTTGAGCGCGCGCGAACCAGGTCCGGCAGGTCTGTCGTCATTCGTTTAGCGTGTCCGATCGTGGATCGAGTCGGCAAGTCCGGGGCATCGTCGTCCGTTGAGGCACTTTCGGTCGACCTCGGCTGTTGCACTCCGTGATGACTTCAGGGTCGGAACAACCACTTCTCACGGTCGTCGTCCCGGTCTACAACCTGCAGGCCAGTATCGGCGAGAACGTTCGAGTGATTCACGATCGGGTCTCCGAGCGGCTCGAGGAGCCTTTCGAGTTGATCCTCGTCTCGGATGGATCGGTCGATCGCACCGAAGAAGTAGCTCTCGAGACCGCGCTATCCGGCCTTCGCGTCCTTCACTACGACCGCAATCTCGGGAAGGGCTACGCGATCAAGGTCGGCGCCCTCGAAGCCACCGGCCGGTGGGTCGGGTACGTCGACGCAGACCTCGATCTCGACCCTGCGTCGCTCGCCGATTACGTGCGAGTGGCGGAAGTGGAAGAGCTCGACTTCGCGATCGGGTCGAAGCGGCATCCGGGTTCACAGGTGCACTACCCGGCGTCGCGTCGGGTTGCGTCGTGGCTCTTTCAGCGGCTCGTTCGGCTCCTCTTTCGCTTCGACGTTCGCGACACCCAGGTCGGGCTCAAGGT
Organism: uncultured Thermoleophilia bacterium; assembly: GCA_963721955.1. Taxonomy (GTDB): domain Bacteria; phylum Actinomycetota; class Thermoleophilia; order Gaiellales; family Gaiellaceae; genus Gaiella. The sequence continues at coordinate 1,344,006 of CAVRKG010000005.1, forward strand.
ATTTCGCCGGGAGGTGGTCGACGACGTGATGCCGTTCCTGCTCGTGAAGCGGTTCGCGTTCGACATCGAGTTGCTGGCCGTCGCCCGCGCGTTTGGCTTCGATCGCGTCAGCGAGTTGCCGGTCACGCTCGACTACCGCTTCACCGGATCAGGCGTCCGTTCCGGCGCCGTCGCGAGGGCGCTACTGGACACGGCGGCGATCTTCTACCGCCTCCGGATCCTCCGCACCTACCAGCGCAATCGTGCCCTTGTCGGCAGGCACGGATGGACGCGGCCGCGCGGGTATCGACCCTCCGTCTCGCTGGTCGCCTCGCAGGAGGCTGCCGCTCGGCTCGACTACGCTGAGATAGAGGTTGTCGACGACCTAGGCGACGCGCAAGGCGAGGTGGTCGCCATCGTCGAGGAGGGAGGCATGCCGGCTGCAAATTGGCTGTCGGCGACGATCCCCTTCCTCGCGCGCGACAACGTCGCGGCCGTTGTGACGCCGAGCCTCGCACCTCTGACCGGATCGATACGGGAACGGGCAGCGGCCGCGGTGCGGGAGTCCCGCCTGGGAGGTGGATCTCGCTACCTTCGCTACATCCCCGGCAAGATCGGGTTCGTGCGCGAGTTCCCGGGAACGAGTGTCGTTGTGCGGCGCGATGCTCTCCTCGAGCTCGGAGACTGTCACCGCGACGAGATCTGCGAGCGGCTCGACGCGAACGGCTCACGGGTCATCTACACGCCGGAGAGCTTCGTTGTCGCGCCGGTGCGGCCTCTCTGGCGCCCGCACCTGGACACCGTTCGACTCGGCGGCGCCGCACGCGCGGCCGCGGTGCAAAGGAACGGGCTTCGGTCGTTGCATCTGACCACCGTCGCCCCGCTCGCGCTTGCGTTGTGGATCGTGCCCGGAGCAGTCCTTGTCGTAGCAGGACCGGTCTGGCGCGACCTTTGGCTGACCGGGATCGGCGCGTACCTAGCCGCCGTCGCTCTGACGTCGGCGATCGCGGTGACGCGGTTTCGATCGCTCTCCGTCGGCGCTGTCGCCGCCGGCGGCCTCGTGGCGACGCACGCTGCCTATCTCAACGGGCTCGTCGGCGGCTTCATGCGCTTCCGACGTCACCGCTAGAACGTGACGGTTCTCCCGCTTTCACCGGCCTCGACCACGGCGAGCGCGAGCGTGATCGCGCGTATCCCATCCGCGGGGGTGACCGATTCCGATTCCTCGCCGCGCACAAGATGAACGAACGCGTCGAGTTGGGCGCGCAGCGGTTCCACGCGGGTGATCGCGAAACGGACGACGTTTCCCTCCGTCACGCCGTCGAAGATGTCGAGCGTTTGCCACGATTCGCTCTCGTGTGCGTTTTCGTACAGCGTCAAATGCTGGTTGAGGTAATCGACCACGAGCATGCCGCCCTCGCCCGTTACCGACAGCTGCCGAACCTTGGTCGGCGTGAGCCAGTTCACCTCGAGCAGACCGATGACTCCGGAGTCGAAGCGAAGGGTCGCTGCGAGCAGGTCCTCGTGGCTCCGGTGAGCCTTGCGATCGACTTCGGCCGAGACGCGAGTAGGACGTCCCGCCAAGGTGCACATGATGTCCAGGTCGTGCGTGGCGAGGTCGAATGCGACTCCCGTATCTCCCACGCGGACCGGGAAGGGACTGCAGGCGCCGTGTATGAACCTGGAAGACGCGACCAAGCTCATTGGCTACGAGTTTCTCGCGCAGCTTGCGCACCGCCGGATTGAACCGCTCGACGTGACCCACAGCCAGAGGAATCCCGCGTGTCCCGGCGAGCCGCACCAGCTCCTCGGCCTCCGTCGGTGACAGGGCGATCGGCTTTTCGATGAGCAGCGGCACGTCTCCCTCGAGCAGGAGTGTGGCCACCTCGGCGTGGTTCCGCGTTGGGACTGCGACGATCGCCGCATCGGGCCGTTCATTGCGCAGGAGCTCCTCGACCGAATCGAGCCTGCGTGCATGGTGTCGGTGGGCCAGTGCATCGACCGACTCGGCCGGATCGACCACCGCGACGAGCTCGGTTGTCGGAGAATCGGCGATGACCCGCGAGTGGAGCGCTCCCATCGTTCCCCCGCCTACAACGGCGATTCGGAGCGGCGCTGTCACGCCGCCGCCCCAAGCCGAAGGTAGCCACGCGCTATGAGATCCTCGACGACGACGTCGCTCGGAGAGAGCTCGGGTGGCGGAGTGCGTCGCCGATGCACTGCGGGGTCGTCGAGGAACCGCGCGATCTCGGTGAGATCGAATCCGGAGACCACGACGTTCTCTCCCACTCCGTCGGGTTGCTCGACCTTCTTTCGGTGGACGAGGCAGGGCTTGTCGAGGACATATGACTCGACTTGTGTGCCGCCACTGTCGACGATCGCGAAAGCGGCCGCGCGTAGTAGGCCCATGAACTCAAAGAAGTGGAGGCGGCTCATGTGGGTGACGGAAGAGCCTGCGAAAACGTCGGTGAGTCCGTGACGCTCCATCGCGGCGATCGTCACCGGATGGTCGACGAAGAGCATCGGCCGGCGCGCTGGGTGGGCAGCGAGCGCGCGAAGCGTCGTACCAAGAAGCGCACCGTCGTTCAGGAGCTCGTACCGGTGGAGGCTCACGACGCCGAACTCGCGGCCACGAAGCTCCCCGGGCAACTCGGCAGCCACCGGCGGCGCCAGGTCGATGCTGTCGCGAATCGTGTTCATACCTGTATCAACGACGGTCCCTCGTCTGATGTTCGCCGTTGCCTCGGCGCCGGGCGCATAGTGCACGTGGGCCAACCGTGTGACGAGTCGACGAGTTGCCTCCTCGGGGAACGGGTGCCGGAGATCCCAGGTGCGGACTCCGGCCTCGATGTGGGCGACGTCCACGCGGAGCGCGCGCCCGATCAACGTGCCGAGCAACGTTGTCATCGTGTCGCCGTGGACGAGGACGAGCGGGCGGGCGCCGTCGGCTGCGAGTGCCCGCCCCAGCCGGAGGCGCTTACGGCCGAACGTCGCGCAGACCCGAGCGAGCCAGAAGGGAATGTCGGCGTTCGAGTGAAGGTCTCGTCCGCGTCGGCCGCGGGCGAGGTAAAGGTCGGGCTGAGGCAGTCCGAGTTGGCTGAGGAGCGCAGGGATCTGCTCGACCTGTTGCGCCGTCGTCGCTGTGACGTAGCGCCCGCCCGCCCGTCGGATCCGCGTCAGGACGGGGGCGAGCTTGATGAGTTCCCCGGTGGTTCCGAAGATCACGCAGATCACGACGCGGCGACACGCGCGCGCGCGAGCAGTGCAGCGCCCTTCCACATACCGAGCCCATGTCCGAGGGCATACACCGGTGTGATAGCGGCGAACCCGAGTGTTTCGCTCCGTGAGCGGCCGTTGACCGCGGCCAGCGCTCCGGCAGCTGCCGCAATCGCCGCGATCGTCGCCGGAGCGACGACTGGACGCCTCAGCGCCCAAAGTGTGAGCGCTGCGCTCGCGGGATAGAACGCAACCATTGGGGCGAAGAATCGAGACGAGGGGCTGCTGAACGAGTCGGGGAAATGGATGCCGCGGACGACGGCGTGGCGAAAGAACGCGGTCACGGACGTCCGGGGACGATAGATACACGCAAAACCAGGCGCGATGTTGATGCGCTTTCGCTCCGCGATCCACCGGATCAGGGCGCTATCGTCACTGGAGAAGCGGAGATCGGCATAGATGCTCGAGAAGGCGTCGCAGGCATCGATCAGCATCTGGCGCGGAGCAAAGAAGGCACCCGTCCCCTTCGGGAACCGGTCGAAGTCCTCGACGCCGAAGCTCGTTCGTCGTGGATCCGCTTGATAGGCGGAGAACGCGATGTCCTGGATCACGGTCCAGAACTGGGCGACGGGGTGACCACCCGTGTCCATCACCGTATGGGCATTCCAGACGTCGGCGTCCGGGTCGCGCGCCAGTTCCCGCTCGAGGTAGGCGAGGCTCTGCGGGACGAGCCCGACCCCGTTGTCGAGAAGAAAGACGTAGTCGCCGGTCGCGGCGTCGAGACCGGTGCGCCGCGCCCAGAACTTGCCGCGGTTCTCCGGGTGCTCGATTACGCGGGCCGCGACGCCGGTCTCGGCCACGGCGGCCGCCGGGTCGTCGCTCGAGCCATCGTCCACGACGACGATCTCCGCGTCTGTGAACGTCGTCGTCTCGGCGAGAGCCCGCGTCACCGTTCGAACGGTCTCCGCGACCTGGTCCGCTTCGTTGTAGACGGGGATGACGACGCTCAACCGCATTGGATGAGAATATCGCCGTCGCAGGCTATTCGTCTCGGAGGCTCCTGGAGAAGTCTGAGAGCGGCTGAACCTGGATCGGGGCGAACTCGACTCTGCCTTGCGGGTCGGAACGCAGGGTGAACGTCGTCGTGGTCCCGTCGATCGGCACGGGAATGACCACGGTCGTAACGGATGTCTCGAGCTCTACCTGCGAAACCACTGTGCCATCCGCCGCGACGACCTGCAACGCGCGCCGCTCGCCAAAGCTCTGCGCGCGGATCAGGAGGTTGACACGGCGCAGGCGCAGGTCGGATGAGGTGAGGACGAGTTGTGCTGGCGCCACGAGTGCCGACCATGTCTCATTCTCTCTCGGTGGCGCGGAGAGCAGGCCTTGCATGTCGAGCGTCGGCGCCTCGAGACCTTGCGTAAGGGCTATCGATGCTGCGTTCTGCTCGAGCACCGTCGGGAGATCCACGGCAACGACCGACGGCTTGAGTGCAAGCACTCGCACGTCGCCCGGAAGCTGCGTCACGAAACGGAAATCGGGCGGGACACCTGGGGGGTCGACGCCCTGCTCCCGGTAGACGCCGTCGTGGAGGAGAATGTAGCGCACACCCTCAGCCTTCAGGATGCCCGGTGTCAACGGATCGTCGACGTAGCGGCTGAGGACCCGGATCGCGTCTTCGCGTGTGCCGCCGTACCCGGATCCGAACGGCATGTAGTTCGGCTGTCGGTCGAAGGTTTGTTGGAAGTAGGTGTTCGCGAGCAGCCGGAGGGCAGCCGGATGGTCTGTCGGTAGCGGGTAGTTCGCGACGATTCCGTATGGCTGTTTCGCGAGCCACTGGGCGTAGGGCGTCTCGTCGAGCTTGAAGATGGGCGCGACGCCGTCGTAGTATTCGAAGACGAGAAGGGAGCAGGCAGCTAGCGCGACCGCGAGCCCGTATCGAGTGCGGCGGAACGCCGCCGTGAGGCGAGAGCCGCCAGGATCGCCAGGGCGAAGGTGACGAGCAAGCCGAAGCGTGCGAAGACGCGCCAGAACGTCGTGACCGTCCCGAGCAGGTACGAGGGCATCGGGAGATCGACGCCGAAGACCGTTGTCTCGCGCCTGAGCGAGAAGAGAAACGCAACCGGCGCGAGCACGACTGCCGAGACGAGCAGGTGCCGCAGCGCCGGCGGCACCATCGTCACGGGGCGGCGGCGAATGACGAGAAAGGCGCCGACGAGCCCGAGCACGATGAGTGACCAGCCCAGGTAGAGCGTGCTCTCGGACCAGTGGTCCGCGGCCTGTGGGTCGAAGTGGCGCGTGATGCCGCCGAGAAGTGGATGCCGGGCCGAAGGCAAGATGTATGCCTCCGCGGTCGCTCCCAGGTTCTGCAGGTGCTGAACGGGGTTCGACACGCTCAGTGCGACGGCGGCGCGGTCTGCATGCCATGCCAGTAGCGCCGGAATGAAGAGGATGCCGGCCGTGACGACGGATACGTCCACGAGCGTGAACGACCAGAGCCGTTCGCTCCATGTCGTCTGGCCGGCAAAATCGACCACCCAGAAGACGGCGAAGACGAGGCACGCGAGCAGGCCATAGTACGAGCCGGCATAGAACGAGAACGCGACCACCGCTCCGGCGATGACCGCCGAGAGGATACTTCGACGGCGGTGCATGTAGAGCAGGACGGCGACCCCGAGTGGGAAGAGCCAGGCTTGCATGAACCCGCTGTGCCCCGCGTAGGCTCGCAGTGTCATCCATGGGTTGAAGGCGAGAGCGTACCCGGCAAAGATGCCGGCCATCGGGTGGAGGCCGAGTCGGTCGAGGAGCACGTACATCGAGAACCCGGTCAGCACGATCCCACCCAAGAGGAAGATGTTCGACGCTGCCGTCCACCCGAAGGCGAGGTGGAGGAGCCAGATCGTCCCCGGGATGAATGCATTCGCAATCTGTACTGCAGGCGAGAACGGCAGCCCTTCGGGCGCACCGTTCAACAGGTCCCGGTGATAGGTGAACACCGTCTTGCCGACCTGCTCCGCGCCCCAATAGACGCGTATCCCGTAGGACTCGTCGTTCGGTCCCAGTAGCACTGCATTTCCGATGTGCGCCATCAGACGGTGGAACCACAGAACCGTGATCAGGAGGAATAGGCCGAAGACGACGACGTCACGGACGCGGCGCCTCGCGAGCGCCCGGGCGACATGCTCACGGACGCGTGCCAGCGGCGAGACGCTCACATGGCGATCAGGAGCCGCATCGGAGGCGTCAGGGGCTGCCGGAACCACGGTCGCCGAGGATACCTATTCATGGTCTCGCGCCCTTTCGGGGCGAGAGAGAAGAGCGCGGAGCAGCATGCCGCGGGTGACGATCGCCTCGGCAACGAGCAGTGCGCCCGCGACGGCGATGTCGACGGCCAGGAGATGGCGTGGGGTGTCGTGGAAGATCAGGAACATCCCGATCTGGATCACGGCACCAGCAGCAAGGAGCCAGCTGACGCGGACTCCGCCGCGCCCGAGGTCGTAGATGAGCACGATGTTGAGCACGGCGTAGCCGGTCATGGCGATCCCGAAGAGCCACAGCAAGCCGGCAGCCTCGGAGTAGTCGCTTCCGAATGCGGTACGGATAATCGGCCCCCCGAGGACCGCGTAGACCGCGGTGGTGGAGGCACAGAACGCAACGGTCACCAAGACGCTTCTGCGCAGGAGATCGGCGGTCTCACGTTTTCCCGCGGCACGCGCCGCAACGCGTGGCAAGAGGACGGTGACGACGGCCGCAGTGACATAGAGGATCGCCCGACCGAGGAGCGACGCGCTCCCGTAGATGCCGGCGACATCCTCGTGGAGCGCCTTTTTCGCGACGACGATATCGACGGTGGTCAAAGATGTGATCGACAGGAGTCCCACCACAACGGGCAAGAGCGATCGAACCGCCTCGCCCCGAGTCACGCGGCGCCAGGCCGGTGGCGCCGGGCGAATCCAGTTTCTGAGCAGCCAGATCGGGATCGCGAGTGCGACGAACATCGACGCGAGCGTCGCGACCATTGCACCGCCCGCCTTGAGGCCTGTGCCGAACGCGAGCGCCATGAGCGCAAGGCGGGTGACCGCGCTCGCGACGTACGTACCCGAGATCAGCACGAAGCGCTGAAGTCCCTGCGCAAGTCCGGCGACGACAGGGGACGCGACCGCCGGGAAGATGGTGAGCGCGGTGAGCCCTACGGCCGCGATACTCGCTATCCCAAGCGCCGTCTGCAGCCACCAGGACGCGGCGATGCCCCCTATCGTGGCGACGATCCCGGCAACAACGGCGTACCCCATCGTCCGCCGTACGAACCAGCGCGCCCCATCGCGGTCGCCGACTGCCTCATATTCCGCCACCTGCCGCGCGATCCAGATCTGAACGCCCCCGAGTGGGAGTCCGATGAGGCCGGAGAGAGCGAGCAGCGTGGCGAGGTCGCCGTACCGGGCAGGCCCGAGGAATCGCGCGCTGACAACGTGGAAGAGGTAGTTGCTCGCGTTGAAAACGACGACCCCGACGAGGACGATCGCCCCCGCGCGAGCTCCCGCCATGAGCGGTGGCGACTCGGTCACCGTGCGCTCGGTGCCCGGTTGTTCAGAACGCTCTGTCGTCACGGGTACGGATGGGCGCCGACGCGGGGTGCCCTTACCTCTCCTGGGAAACGCGCAGGAACGAACTCGTTCGCCGGCGACCCGATGCCCGGTTACCGTCCAGACGTCGCCAGAGCCGGACTGGCATCGCGCGCGGGAATCTCACAGGAGCTGATGTGTAGATCCGGCCAAAGCAGCCCTCTCACTCTGGGGACGCAAGGAAGTTGCCCTCATCTACCTCGCTGAACGAGTAACCAGGGAGGAAGCGCTGCAGTTGTGCAAGGGTTCCGCCCCCGAGGGACTCGACCACGATGAGAGGACGCGACCCGACGACCCGCGCCGCTCCTTCCAGCACGCCCAACTCCGCACCTTCGACGTCGATCTTCAGCAGCGAAACGCTGTCGCTCACGAGATCGTCGAGGCGGCGCTGCCGAACGTCAAACCGGCGCCCTCGACCGTAACGGCTGGACACGTCCATTGGGTGGGGACCGAGAGTCGGATCGAGGTCGTACAGCGCGATTGTCGTGTCCTCCGCGCCGACAGCGCAGTTGACGCACGTGACGTTTGTCAACCCGTTGAGCTTCACGTTGCGTTCGAGGTACGCGAATCGGACCGGGTGCGGCTCCACCGCAATCACGCGGTCGGCTCGGCGAGCGGCGCGGACCGTGATGAAGCCAATCGACGCACCCACGTCTACGAACGTGCCACCGTCGAGCCGGTCGATGACCTCGCACAGGCCCGGCTCGTACGTGGGGTCAGCTCCGAGGAAGAACGGACTTGGGAACGCTGGGCACGCGAACGTGCCGACAGGGCCTCGTACTACGTATTCGCCGAAGTGGTTGCGCGGATCGGGAGAGGGCGTCGAATCTTCCTGGCCAAGATCCCCAGCGGGAAGCCCGCGACCGTGGCGACGTGGGCGGCGATGACCGCCTTGTCACGAAATTGGTCGCCGTACCGAATGCTGCGGAGTGCTGGATGCATGGCTTCGAAGTGTAACCCCCTGCCTGGATACGTCATTCTGGATGCCTCATTCGGGATGGAGCCAGCGCAACCTGATTCGGGCCCAAGGTCGGTGTGGTCAACGGTGGGCTGAGCGGTCACGGGCGCCGGAAAAGTACACTGCTGCAGGTGCTGCTCAAGGGAGTGTTCTGGGGATCGCTCGGCGCGCTTGCGTGGACACACGTCGGCTATCCGGTCGCGGTAGAGATCGCCGCTCGGCTCCGGTCGCGAACCGTGCGCAAGGACGAACGGGCCGAGCCGTCGGTGAGCGTGATCGTCCCGGCGTACAACGAGGAGGCGGTGATCGAGCGACGGCTCGAGAACCTGCTCGAGCTCGACTATCCGCCCGAGAAGCTCGCAGATCGTCGTCGCCTCCGATGCCTCGTCGGACCGAACGGACGAGCTCGTGGCGGCGGTCGCAGCGCGGGAGCCGCGCGTGCGCCTGCTCGAGTGCCCGCGCGGCGGCAAGGTGGCGGCGCAGGACCGGGCCGTCCGCCAGTCCACCTCGGACGTGGTCGCCTTTTCCGACGGGAACGCGACCTGGGCGCCGGACGCGCTTCGCCGTCTCGTCGCGAACCTCGCCGATCCGGAGGTCGCGTACGTGTGCGGACAACTCCGGCTCGAGGACGCGGCCGGGACGAATCGCGAGGGCACCTACTGGCGCTACGAGATGAAACTGCGCGACGCCGAGTCCCGGCTGGGCTCGATCACGGGCGGCAACGGCTCGATCTACGCACTCAACCGCTCCGACTACGTCGAGGTCGATCCGCGCTGGGGCCACGACCTCTCGTTCCCGTACCGGATGGTGCAGGCAGGGCGCCGCGCCGTCTACGAGCCGCTCGCGCACGCCTTCGAGAAACCGACACCTTCGAACGAGACCGAGTACCGGCGCAAGGTGCGGATGTTCGAGCACTGCTGGGAGATCACGATCCGGGGCTCGATGTTCCGTCGACTGCCGCCCGGCTACCTCGTCGAGATCGTCTCGCACCGACTGCTCCGCTACGGCAGCGGCATCCTGCACGTCGCACTGCTCGCGTCGAGCATCGCGCTCGCCACCGAGGGCGTCGTGTACGGGATCGTGCTGGCCGGCCAGATCGCACTGATCGCCGCTGCGGCCGCGGGTGTCCCCATCGCGCGGTACTACGCGCTCGTCACCGCTGCCACCGTCGTCGCTCTCTGGAACTACCTGCGGCGCGGCGTTCCCGCGACGTGGGAGGCGGCGGAGGGGACGCGGTGAACCGCGCCGTCGACATGGTGATCGCCGGCTTCGGGCTCGTCGTCACGAGCCCTGTCCTCGCCGCCGCTGCCGTGGCGATCAAGATCGAGGACGGCGGCCCCGTTCTCTACCGGCAGACGCGGGTCGGCAAGGACGGCGAGGACTTCGACGTGCTCAAGCTTCGCACCATGGTCGTCGGGGCCGAGACGAAGGGGGCGGGATTCGCCGTCGACAAGGGCGACGACCGCATCACGCGAGTCGGGCGGCTCCTGCGCCGGACGTCGATCGACGAGCTGCCGCAACTCGTGAACATCGTCCGCGGGGAGATGAGCGTGATCGGCCCTCGTCCGACGCTCCGCTACCAGGTCGACAAGTACACCGAGCACCAGCGCAGGAGGCTCGACCTCCGTCCGGGCCTGACCGGGTGGGCGCAGGTGCACGGCCGCGCCGCGCTGCCGTGGGCGGAGCGGATCGAGTTGGACGTCTGGTACGTCGAGCATCGCTCACCGCTCGTCGACCTGAAGATTCTCCTGCGGACGCCCCTCGCGCTCTTCAGCGGCACGTACCGCGGTGCGCGTGGCGGCTGGAGGCCGGGCGGTGGCGGCGGCTAGGTCCAGCCGGTCGCCGCCGCTACCCTCTCCGTCCGTGACCGCAGTTCTCTTCACCTGCGCCGGTCAGCGCGTCGACATCGTCACCGCGTTCGGCCGCGCGGGGGCGACGACGATCGCATCCGACCGCGACCGCCTCGCACCCGCGCTCTACCACGCCGATCACATGGCGCTCGTGCCCCGGGTCGACGATCCGGGCTACATGCCTGCGCTCGCTGCCCTCGTCTCCGAGTACGACGTGCGCCTCGTCGTGCCGGTGACGGACATCGACCAGAGCATCCTCGCGCGCCATCGGGACGCGCTGCAGCCGGCGTTGCTGCTCGCACCGCCCTTCGACGTGTGCGCGACGATGGGCGACAAGTACGTCGCCCACACGTTCTTCGAGGAGCACGGCATCCCGAGCCCGCGGACGTGGCTGCCGGCCGACGTCCCCGACGACGCGCGGTACCCGCTGCTCGTGAAGATCCGCGAGGGCTTCGGTTCGCGGCACATCTATCGCGCCGCCGACGCTGCCGAACTCGCCTTCTTCCTCGGCCACACACCGGTCGAGTCGATGGTGCAGGAGCTGTGCCTCGGCGAGGAGTTCTCGATCGACGTCTTCTGCGACCTCGACGGCCGCTGCCTGAACGCGATCGCGCGGACGATGATCCAGTCGAAGGGCGGCGAGTCGATCAAGGGAACCTCGATCCGCGACCCGGAGCTGATCGAGCACGGTCGCCGGGTCGCCGAGACGATCGGCATCGTCGGGCCGGCTTGCATCCAGTGCTTCCGCGAGCCGGACGGATCGCTGCCCGTGACCGATGTCAACCCGCGCTTCGGCGGCGCGTTCCCGTTGCCGCTCGCAGCCGGCAGCCGGTATCCCGAGCTCGCGCTCGAACTGGCGAACGGCGGCCGGCCGCGAGCCGCACGTCGGCGACTACCTCGCCGGCGTGTCGATGACCCGTTTCTACTCCGAGGTGTGCCTGATCGACGACGGTCGCGGCGGGCTCCGGCCCGCCTGAGAGTCGCGCGAGCCTCCCTGACGGCGGCGGGGTACAGTTTCGCCGATGCGGTATCTCGTCACCGGCGCGGCCGGCTTCATCGGCTCGCACCTGTCGGAACACCTCCGCGACGAGGGCCACGACGTCGTCGGGCTCGACTGCTTCACGGACTACTACGACGTCGCCCTGAAGGAGGAGAACGCGCGCGGGCTCGAGATCCGACGGGTCGACCTCGCCAGGGATCCGATCGAGCTCGAAGGGTTCGACGGCGTCTTCCACCTTGCCGGCCAACCGGGCGTGCGGAGCTTCGGTGAAGTCTTCGAGACGTACCTCGAGCGCAACCTGCTCGCCTCGCAGCGGTTGTTCGAAGCCGCTGCCCGTGAGAGCGTTCGCGTCGTCTTCGCGTCGTCGTCGTCGATCTACGGCGACGCCGAGAAATATCCGACAGCGGAGGACGTCGCACCCCGACCGGTGTCGCCCTACGGGATCACCAAGCTCGGCTGCGAGCACCTCGCCCGCGCCGTCGCGCGGAACTTCGGCCTCGACGTCGTCGTGCTCCGGTACTTCAATGCGTACGGCCCGCGGCAGCGTCCCGACATGGCCTTCACACGGATCGCAATGTGCCTCGCCGAGGGAAGACCGTTCGACCTCTACGGTGACGGGCTGCAGTCTCGCAGCTTCACGTACGTGAGCGACGTCGTCAAAGGAACGATCGCTGCGATGGAGGGTGGCAGCGGCACGTACAACGTCGGCGGCGGCGAGGAAGCGACGATGAACGAGACGATCGCGGTCTTCGAAGAGCTCGCCGGCCGGAACCTGGAGACGCGCAGGCATCCGGCGGTGCCCGGCGACCAGCGCCGGACGAAGGCCGACACCTCCCGGATCCGCGCCGAGCTCGGCTGGGAGCCGACCACCTCGCTGCGTGAAGGACTCGCGGCCCAGTGGGAGTGGGCCGCTGCTAGGGTCGCGGCGCTATGACCGAGACCAGGCATCTCGATCCCGACGCCGAGCGCGAGGTCGACCTCCGGTCGGCCTGGAACCGCATCACCACGCACTGGTGGCTGCCGATCGCCGGTCTCGTGATCGGAGCGGTTCTCGGCGTGCTCGTCTCGGTGGGCAGCGGCGAGATCTACCGCGCCACGACGCTCCTCTACCTGGGGCAGCCGTTCACCACCTCCGGGGGCGGCCAGATCCAGAGCCTCGCCACGAATCCGAAGACGGTGAGCGAGATCATCCGCTCCGAAGCGGCGCTCCGTCGCGCCTCTGCAGCGAGCGGGCTCACCCTCGGACAGCTGCGCGGCCGGGTCACGTCGCAGGCGATCGTCAGTGCGGGGCAGTTGAGGAGCGTGTCGCCGCTGGTCGAGATCACCGTCGACGCGAAGGGAGCGCGCAAGGCCCAGCGTGCGGCCGACTCGCTCACCGCGACGGTCATCGACGTCGTTTCGACGTACGTCGATCAGAAGATCGAGCTCCTCAAGAAGCAGATCGTCTCGAGCAACACCGAGCTCCAGGACATCAACGACCGCGTGACGAGCGCGGTCAAACAGCAGCAGGACGTGATCGGGAACAAGAACATCTCGGCCACGGACAAACTGATCGTGATCAGCAGCATCAACAACACGATCAGCTTCTCGGAACAGCGCCGCGGCACCGTCCAGCAGGAGCTGTTCCTGAATCAGCAGCTGCTCTCGCTCGCCGAGAACGTCGAGAAGAGCACGGTCGTCCAGCCCGCCGTCGCGAGCAAGACGACGGCGACGAGCCGCCGGAACGCGGCCGGGGCCGGTGCCCTGATCGGTCTTCTCCTCGGTGCCCTCGCCGCCGCGGTTGCGGATCCTTTCCTGCAGAGAAGGAACGCGCGGAGCAAGGCGTAGCGGCCCGATGGTCGAGGGCAAGCGCGTCGCCGTCGTCGTCCCTGCGTTCGAGGAGGAGCATCTCGTCGCCGAGACCCTCCGCGGGATTCCGGATTTCGTCGATCGGATCTACGTCGTCGACGACGCATCGTCGGACGGCACGGCAGCGGCCGCACGGGACGTCGGCGACGCCCGCGTCGAACTGATCATCCACGAGCGGAACGGTGGCGTGGGGGCAGCGATCGTGTCCGGTTACGTCCGCGCCCGCGCGGAGCGGATCGACGTCACCTGTGTGATGGCCGGCGACAACCAGATGGATCCGGTCGAGTTGGCCGATCTCGTTCATCCCGTCGCCCGCGGCGAAGTCGATTACACGAAGGCGAACCGTCTGATCACCGGTGAAGCGTGGACGTTGATCCCGCACACCCGGTACCTCGGTAACGCGGCACTGTCGCTGCTGACGAAGATCGCGTCGGGCTACTGGCACGTCGCAGATTCGCAGGCCGGCTACACCGCGCTGTCGCTCGCCGCGCTCGATCGCCTCGATCTCGAGCGGGTGTACCGCCGCTACGGCTTTCCGAACGACATGCTCGTGCACCTGAACGTGATCTCGGCGAGTGTGCGCGACATCCCCTCGCGGCCGATCTACGGGGTGGGCGAACGCTCCGGGATCCGGATCCACAACGTGGCCCCACGGATCGCGTGGTTGCTGTTCAAGGGATTCTGGTGGCGGATGAAGGAGAAGTACGTGATCCGCGACTTCCACCCCCTCGTCTTCTTCTATGCGCTCGGGGCGCTGATGACGGCGGCTCGGCTTCGTCCTCGGGCTCGTCGTCGCCTGCTCGCGGATCTTCTTCGACAATGTGATCACGACGCCGACGATCGTGCTCGTGGCGCTCCTTCTCATCTCTGGCACGCAGTTCACGCTGTTCGGGATGTGGTTCGACCAGGAAGCAAACAAGGAGCTGCGCTGAAGATGGGCAGCGCTTTCAAGCAACCCGACGAGTCCTGGCCGGGTGTGCAGCGGCGCCATCCCTCGGCGACGTCTGCCACCTGGGTCGTTCGCTCCTCGCTCGCCCGCTGGCTGCGGTCGGAGGCCGAGCGACTACGCACGTCGGACACCACGGTTCGGGTTCTCGACGTCGGCTGTGGCGTCAAGCCATATCTCCCCTTCTTTGCGAGCGTGGCAAGCGAGTACGTCGGTGTCGACGTGGTGGAGACGCCCGAAGCGGATGTCGTCGGATTCGTCGAGGATCTCCCGCTGGACGACGGCATCTTCGATCTCGTCCTCTGCACGCAGGTTCTCGAACACTGCGAAGACCCGGCCAAGGCGGTAAAGGAGCTTCGCCGGGTCACCGCTCCGGGTGGGCGCGTGCTGGCTTCGACGCACGGCGTGCAGGTCTACCACCCCTCACCGCACGACTACTGGCGGTGGACGCACGAGGGGCTCGCGAAGCTGTTCGCCGACAACGGCGACTGGGAGAGCGTCCGCGTCGAAGCAGCTGCCGGAACGGCTTCCACCATGGGGATGCTGCTCGCAACGTACGTCGAGATAGCCATGAAGCGGGCCCACGTGGCACGTCTCGCGGCAGGGCCGGTATGGGTGCTGAACCGGACCGGAGCGATTCTCGATCGGCGCGTCGGCATGCTACGGGACCCGATTCCAGGGGCGCTGCTCGCGAACTTCCACGTGACTGCGGAGGTCGCCGGGGGCTCTTAGCGCGCGGGTGTGCAGGGTCGACGACGGCTTCGAGTACACCGTCGTCCCCGACTCGTTCGTCGCGTCCGCGAACCGTTCGGTGAGTCCGCGGAGTAGTTCAGGCTGTCGTGTGAACGACCTCCCCGCAACGACCGCCGTGACGCACCAGCGGTCGATGTCCGCGAGTGCACTCTCCGGTGTAAGCGATCCCGTTTCGAACCGGAGGAACGCCGCGTCCACGAGCGGGCCGGGAACCGGCCGATCGGCGAGCACTGCGCTGACGGGTAGATCGGACACGACGAAGTCGCCGGGACGTGCTACCCGGGCGAGGGTCGCAGCGGCGGTGAGTTCGGCCTGCGATTGGGGTTCGTCGGCGATCCCGGTTCGTCGCCATTGCTGCAGGTAGCCGGCCGCGAGCGCCACGATCAGCACGGCGACGACGATGGTTCGGCGGCGATCGCGCCGTCGCCGCTTGGCCACCGATGGATGCTGCAGCCGCGACGGCGAGGGGGACGGGCAGCGCCACAAGGTGGTTGTAGTGGAGCGGCGGTGCCGGGCGAGGAACGCAAACGCACGGCGGCCCGTGCCCACGGCGATTTCACCCGCACCCGCATGCCTGGCGATGGCGGTCGCAAGACGGCGGCCCCGCCGGCCACGATGCCAGAAGGCGGCGTGCGCGGATTGAAGAGGTCACCGATCGAGGCCCACCGGTCGCACGGCCGGCGTCGATCCCGCCTGCCGGTGGTAGGTCACGACGCTGCCCCAAAGATCGTCGAGCCCGCGCACTGGAGCCAGGATCGCGAGCGTCATCGCGCCCACGCCGACACCGGCCCATGTCAGGCGCTTCGTGGCTCGACCATCGCCCTGCTCAGCACGGCTGCGAGAACGGGATCGCGAGATCGCCGACAGCTTCGTCGCCACGGCAAGGACACCGGCCCCGGCAAGCGCTGCGGCGCGACGTGTCGACGCGCGACGGCTCGCGAAGCGCCGCGGCGAGCGCGGCGAGGGCTGTCGCGTGGAAGTTCGGCACGGCGCGAAGACGACCAACGGGATCGCCCCGGACAATCGTCCTCGTGGTGGCGTGGTCACGGGACCCTCGCATGGCGGCGAGCCGGCCGGCGAGCGTAGCCACGCGCCCCCGGTCGCGCGGCCGCGGAGGCCAACAGCGCGATCCCGAGCGGACGCGTCGCCCGTGTCACCGATCGTACGTCGGGAGCCCCGACATCCGACCCGTAGATCGCGGGCGGCTGTTCGACGCGGCGAAGACCGTCCTGCCGCGAGTGTTCCCTGGCCGGAGAGGCGGAGCCTCTCGGGGCGGAGCAGGATAGACGCCGCTCGTCGAATCGGGTGACGGTCGGTCTCAGCGACACGAGTGGACGCGCGATCCCCTCGGCGTACGGCGCTCCGTCGAGTCGTGACGAGGCCCGAGGGCATCCGCCGCTCGCCGACGATCCTACGGGCTCTTAGACGGTACGGCACGACGTTCGACCCAGGTTCGGGTACTGTAAGCAAGTCTCGGGCGCCGGTTAGTATGTCGGCGATGCCAACCACGGTCGTGACCGGCGGCGCGGGCTTTCTGGGCTCCCACCTCTGCCAGGCATTGCTGGCTCGGGGACACGGGTCGTCTGCGTGGACAACCTCGAGACCGGTTCGCTCGCCAACATCGAACATCTTCGGGATGACGATTTCGTCTTCCGACCCCACGATCTCACCCAACACGTCGAGATCGACGAGCCCGTCGACTTCGTCTACCACCTCGCGAGTCCGGCCAGTCCGATCGACTACCTGCGCTTGCCGTTGCAGACGCTGAAGGTCGGGTCGCATGGCACCCACAACGCGCTCGGGCTCGCCAAGGCGAAACGCGCACGCTTCCTCCTCGCGTCGACGAGCGAGGTGTACGGCGACCCGCAGGTGCACCCGCAGCCGGAGACGTACTGGGGTCACGTCAACCCGATCGGGCCGCGCGGGGTGTACGACGAGGCCAAGCGGTACGCGGAAGCGTTGACGATGGCGTACCACCGTCAGCAGGGAGTGGATACGGCGATCGTCCGCATCTTCAACACCTACGGGCCGCGGATGCGCCCGCACGACGGCCGCGCGATCCCGACGTTCGTCCGGCAGGCACTCGAGGAGAAGCCGCTCACGGTATTCGGGGACGGCACGCAGACGCGGAGCTTCTGTTACGTGGACGACCTCGTCCGCGGACTGATCCTGCTGGCAGAGTCCGGAGAGCACCTCCCGGTCAACATCGGCAACCCCACCGAGATGACGTTGCTGCAGCTGGCCGAAGCGGTCATCCGCGTCTCCGGCTCGGCGAGCCCGATCGTCTACGAGGCGCTGCCCGTCGACGATCCGCAGGTGCGGCAGCCGGACATCACGCGCGCACAGCAATTGCTCGGATGGGCGCCCGAGATCGATCTCGACGAGGGGTTGCGCAGGACACTCGTCTCGCTCGGCCGGGAACCCGTCGTTGCGTAGGGCATCCCTCATTGTCGCGGCGGCGTTTGTCGTCGCGCTATCGACGCTTGCCTCGAACGCGTCGGCGTCGAGGTACCTGCAGATCGGCATCGGCGACGACGCACAGGTTCTCTACGGCACGCCGGAGCAGGTGTTCCCGCTCCTGAAGTCGACCGGCTCGCGTGTGATCAGGGTGACGCTGTGGTGGTCGGGTCCTGCCATCAGTGTCTCGACGACCCGGCCGAAGCGGGCCGTCGACCCGGCCGATCCGTCCTACAACTGGTCGACGTACGACCGGGCGGTGACGTTCGCAGCCAACAACGGTATGAAGGTGCTGTTCACCATCATCGGGACACCGCAGTGGGCCAACGCGGGCAAGGGCTGGAACGCGCCGCCGACGAAGTTCTCCGATCTGAGGCTGTTCTCCATGGCAGCCGCGAAGCGCTACTCGGGCACGTTCAAGGGGCCCGACGGGAGCATCCTCCCGCGAGTGAGCTATTGGACTGCGTGGAACGAGCCGAACAACCCGGTCTTCCTCAAGACCCAGTACGTGCGGTCCGGCCGAAAGTGGGTCATCAGGAGCGCCAAGGACTACGCGGGCATCTGCAACGCCGTCGTCCAGGGGATCCACTCGATGAAGGGCGGAAAGGTCGCGTGCGGCGTGACCGCGCCGCGCGGCAACAACAACCCGACCACGAGCCGGCCATCCGTCTCACCGGTGGTGTTCCTGCGTGCAATGAAGAAGTTTGGTGCCAAGCGCTTCGACGCGTACGCGCACCACCCGTACGCAGGTTCGGCGCGCCAGACGCCGACGTCAAAGCCGCCAATGGGATCGCGCGGACAGGCTCCGACCGCGGTCACGCTCGGAAACCTCAACGTCCTCGAGAAAGAGCTGTCGCGTTTGTACGGGAATATGCGGGTGTGGATCACCGAGTACGGCTACCAGACCAATCCTCCCGACCCGCTGTTCGGCGTCACCTGGGCGAACCACGGCCGCCTACCTCAAGCAGGCGATCGCGATCGCGCGGAAGGACCGGCGGATCGACATGTTCCTCTGGTTTCTCGTCAAGGACGAGAGCTCGTTCGGGGGCTGGCAATCGGGCCTGATGACCGCTCGTGGGGCCAAGAAACCCAGCTTCGCCGCGTTCGTCAAGGCCAACAAGGCCTAGCGGCCGGACGACGCTCGCCTCTCGGCATCGTCGGGGTTGACGAGGTGCCCGTCACGGGGCACATAGCCGTCCTTGCCTCCGACTATGAGCAGGACGAGGTCGTCCTCGCCGGCATTCGACACTTTCCTCGGAGTCGTGGACGAAACGTTGCAGAGGCCACCCGGGCCGAGTTCGCGCACCTCCTCGTCGACCTCGAAGCGGGCAGTGCCGGCATGAACGAAGTACAGTTCGTCCTGTAGGTCGTGATAGTGGAGGATGCCCTCGGCGCCGGGTGGGTACACGATCGCGTTCACACCGAACGCAGTCACCCCGAGCGGTTGCCGGATCTTACGGAAGCCGGGCCCATCTCCGAGCTCCGCGAGGGTGCTAAAGCTGTGGGTCATCGTTACCTCCTTGGGGTTCTCTGCTTCGCGTCGCGCAGCGAAGCCGACGTCGCGATGGTCACATGGTGACAGTAACCAGTAACACTCAGTTCCGGCTGACGCCGGATGAGTCGGGCGCCTCGGGCGGATCAGGCTCGAACGAAGGCCTGCGGCGAACCTCGAGCAGCGAGCGAACGAGCGTGCGCTCCGCCTCGGTCAATGCGAGCCGCCACGCGACCCCGCTGAAGAGCACGCTCCAGACGGCCCCTACGAGCGAGGAGCAGCAGCAGGGAATCGGTATCCGTCGCTAGCAGAGCGAGCGCGAGGGTCGGGAGCGCCGCCACAGCGCCGGCGGCGAGTGGTTGCGACCAGCCGGCGAGGAGTGGACGCAGCGAGATTCCACGCCTGCGGACGAGTGCGGGAAGCACGAACACGGCGCCGATCGCCTCGATGAGGAGCGTGGCAAGAGCCGCCACCCAGATCTGACGCACGACGATCAGGAGGCCGGCCGTCAGGGCGAGATTCCCGATGGCCAGGCCGGCCTGTGCCGCCGCGAGCCGTCCGGGAAACCCGCGTGCGAACAGGTACTGCGACAGCACCGCGTTGGGCTGCGTGAAGAACACCGCCAGCCCGAGGAGCGCCAGGGGCACGACGCCTTTGCCCCGAAGCCAGAGCCGAGCCACGCGGTGAGGACCCAGGACGGTAGTAGGACGAGCGGAAGGGCGAGCAGCACGGCGACGCACATAGACGCGCGGACGCCGCTGATCACGAGGCTTTGCTGCCGCTTGTGCTCTTCCCGGCCCTCGAGCTCGCTCTGCATCGGCAGCAGGAGGTCGGTGCCGATCTGGGCCATCCGTGAGGCAAGTCCGAACAGCCGTGTTGCCACTGCGTAAAATGCCACCTGCTTCGCGCCCAGGAACAGCCCGATCAGGATGACGTCCGACGAGTACACGACCTTGTTGGCCGCGTGCCCCATGAAGGCGAGCCACGAGTAGCCGAGGAGCGACCGGACATCCCGCGCGCCGACGAGCACGCGTGAGATTCGCAGACCCGGCAGCTCGCGGCGAACGAAGAAGATCGGAAATCCCAGACGGGTAAGCGTGGCGAAAAACGCAATCGCTGCGAGCACCTCGAGATGTGGATGTCCGGTGAGGACCACGACGACGAGGAGCGCATACGCGACGATCGAGATCACCGCACCCATGCTGAGTACGTCGAAGCGCTGAGCTCCCTTCAGCAGGCTTCCGAAGAGGCCGAGCGGAACCTGTGTACCGAGGTCGATCACGGCGATGAGGACAGCGATCTGCGCCGGGCGCTCGAGCGAGGGGCTGAGGTCGATCATGCTCGGCAGGAACCACGCGAGCACGAGACCGACGGTGACAGAGACTGCTGCGGCGACGAGATAGACCGCGAGGCCGGCAGAGGCGAGTCGGTTGATGTCTTCGTGCGCCTGCCGACCACGGTGGAGCGCCGTGAAGCGGATGATGGTTGGGGTGACTCCGAAATCGAGCAGGCGTAGGATCGTCGTCAGTGAGATGATGAACGCCCAGGCTCCGTAGCCCTCCGTGCCGATCGCCCCGATGATGACCGGCGTGAGGATGAGGCCGGAGAGGATCGATACGCCGTAGGCGAAGTAGCTCGAGCTGAGGTTGCGGGCGGCGAACCTCATGTGGGGAAGTACCGGTAGAGGGTACTGTTCCTCGTACCAGTCTCGCGAGCACATCCCAGCTGCGCTCCAGTCCGGCTTCGGCGGCAGCGGCCGCCAAAGAGCGCCGAGCGGCTGTGTCCTCCACGAGATGGACGACGGCGTCGACAAATTCGCGAGCGTCCGGCACCAGGATTCCGGCGCCCGTCTCGCGGAGCTCTGAGGTCACGGCGTAGTCGTACGAAACCGTCGGGACGCCGAGGCCCATGTACTCTGCGGTCTTTGCGGCCTGTACGCCTTCGTCCTTCTCCCGGGGGTACAACGCGATGTCGAAGCTCGCGGTGTGCGCGAGCGCATAGCGCGCAGAGCCGTCCGAACGCGACGATGTCATCTCTTGCGCCGATACGCCCGAGGACACGCTCGCTCGCCCCGCCCACGAGCCAGAGCCGTGCCTGCGGTGCTCGCAGGCGCACATCATCCCAGAGATCGAGCAGGTGGTCGACGTTGTACAAGGCCTTGCCGCCGTCGCGGTCGTCGGCTGTCAGCATGTGCGCGGCCATGTAGCCGACTACGATCGTGCCGGGAACCTTCTTCTCGCCGGCGGCTTGGATCAGCTCCGGCGTCACCGTGTTCAGGCTCACTCCCTGTGGGATCACGTGGTACGGCTTCTCGACGCCTAGCGACCCGAAGCGGCGTGCCGCGCGTTCTGCGGTGACGACGTACGCCGCGACGTTCGGTCGGTTGAGCAGCGAGACTTCACGCTCGGTGAACGCGGGATCATCGACGTCGGAGACGACCGCGCCCGGGAACGATGGGATTTGCTCGTTGTCGGCGGTGAACATCGCGCGATAGCGGCGGTGCGCGAGCCGCATCACGACAGGATTCCGGACTGAGCTTGACGACGTGTAAGCCCGGTACTGCACTCCTCTCAGGATGCGAGCGTCGGAGCAGGTGACGAGATACCGGTCGAGCCTCTCGAGTCGCGGCAGGAGCTCGGCGTAGCGCGGGTTGTTATGGCCCTTGAACCAGATGCTCGTGAAGAAGATCCTTCCCGGCGCTGGTACGGGTCCGGTCGGCGGGCGGTCGCGCGGCAGGCTCTCCACCGCGTCAGTCTTCCGTCCCGGCCGCCGCTGCCATGTCGTAGACGGCTCTCGTCGCATCGGCCATGGCGGCGATGGAGAATTCCGATCGGGACCGAACCAGCCCCGCTCGCCCGAGAGCTGCCCCACGATCAGGATCGTTGAGCAGACCGGAGAGGGCGGCTGAAAGGGCAGCGACGGAACCAGGTTCGACGAGGAGGCCAGTCTCGCCGTCGGCGACGACCTCGGGAACTGCGCTGACCCTGGTCGCAACGATCGGCAGCCCTGCGAGCATCGCCTCGAGCAGCACGATGCCAAAGCCCTCCCATCGCGAGGTGTGAGCGAAGATGTCAGCCCGTTCGAGCCAGTCGCGGATCTCGAGTCGCCCAGGCAACAGGGCCGCCGCGTCGAGGCCGAGCTGCCGCACCAGCGCTCGTATTTCGCCCTCGAGAGGTCCGGAACCGAGGATCGCCAGTCGCGCTTCGGGATGATCTTCACGCATGCGGGCGAATGCCCGCAAGAGCGTCTCGTGATCCTTCTGCGCGATGAGACGACCGACCGCAAGGATCAGCGGTGCGGTCGGCGGAATCCCGAGCTCAGCAGGCGATGGCGCCGACCGCGACTTCGGTATCTCGTCCAGTCCATAGTGGATCGTCGCGAGCTTCGGCGGCAAGCCCGCGCTCTCGAGAAACCGGCGCGCGGCGTCGAGATCGCGATGGTCCGCTTGGCGCCCCTCGCGAAGCCTCGGTCGACCTGACGAAACGGTCCGAGGAGGTAGTGATCGACTTGTGCCGGGAGGACACGAAAGGGACACCGGTCAGGCGCGAGGCGATCGAACCGTGGATGTCCGCGTGCACCAGATGTGTGTGGAGGAGGTCCGGGCTGCTACGGCGTACCGCCGTTACGATTGCGGCGGCCATCCTGGGGTTCAGATCCGTCGTGCACCGAACCTGCGCGAAGGGAATCCCAAGATTCGCGAGCTCCACGTAAAATCGAGCCGCATCGGATCCAGGTGCGTCGAGACCGAGGAAACGTGCGTCGAC
The DNA here is from genome assembly GCA_963721955.1 of uncultured Thermoleophilia bacterium. GTDB lineage: Bacteria > Actinomycetota > Thermoleophilia > Gaiellales > Gaiellaceae > Gaiella. The sequence goes on from CAVRKG010000005.1 coordinate 1,366,891, forward strand.
GCCCCGCTCACGAAGTGCGGGAAGGAGCGTCAGCAGATGCCTTTCGGAGCCGCTGATCCCGGCGAGCTTGTGGAGGTGCACCACCTTCATGACACCGCGAGCAGCCTTCGATAAAGGGCATCGATTGCGTCGTTCATCGGTTCGAGGGAAAACCGCTCCCTCACGTCGATGGCTCCCGTCTGGCCGAGACTGCGCGCGAGACCAGGCGTCGTTGCGATCTCGTGGAGTCTGGCCGCCAGTTCGCGCGTGTGCCCGACCGGAGCCAGGTAGCCGGATTCGCCGTCACGCACGACGGTAGCCGTGCCGCCGGCGAGCGTCGCGACGACGGGGCATTCACTCGCCAGCGCTTCGATCGCCACGACGGGCGTACCCTCGTTCTCGGAGGTGAGGAGAAACGCGTCGAGGGTGCCATACAGCCTGCCCGGTCACGGCGGTAGCCGAGAAAGCGGCAGCGATCCGCGACCCCGAGCTCCGCTGCCAGGCGCTCGACGCTTTCCCTTTGTGGGCCGTCTCCGACGACGATCAGGAAGCCCTCGGTTCCCAAGGTTTCGAGCTCCGCCAGGGTGCGGACGAGATCCCCGGGGCGCTTGATCGCCGTTAGTCTCCCTGCCCAGCCGACGACGAAGGCTGCTGACGGAACGTTGATGGAGCTCCTGCGTTGGGCCCGTTCGGCGTCGTCTGGCCGCGACAAGCCGGATAGATCGAACCCGTACGGAATCACGGCGATCCTGTCGGTCGGTGCGACACCCAGCGCGATCAGGTCGTCCCGTACCTCGTCGCTGACCGCCACGATCGCTCCTGTCTTTCGAGCGAGGAGGCGCTCGATGTGGATGAACATCCGTTCGCGGCGCGGGCTGAAGTACCCGGAGAGGACGTGCCCGTGGAACGTGTGCACCGTCGCTCGGGGCCGACCGCGGGGCGCGAACATGGCGGCGATTCGTCCGGTACCGCCCGCCTTGGCCGTGTGGGTGTGCAGGATGTCGGCCCGCCGTTGCACAACGAGCCGCCGGAGCGCGAAGACAGCCCTGGCGTCGGCGAGTGGTGACAGCTCCCTCTGGAGTGCGGACACGCGAACGATCGGGAGGCCGAGGTCGTGGGCCAGGTATTCCATGGATTCTTCGCCCTCGGCAAGCTGACCGGCGGCGACGACGACTTCGTGACCTCGAGCTCGTTGCCGGGCGGCGAGCTCCATCACATGGAGCGCCGCGCCGCCGACGTTGAGCCGGGCGATCGCATGAACGATCGACAGTCGCTGGTTCTCGGTCGGGGTGATCGTCATTGAGGGCCCCCACCGGCCTCGCTGGGAGTCCTGCTCAGGACGGACAACGCGCCGACGAGGCCGAATGTGAGCCAGAAGAGCGCTGCCATCGGCGTACCACCGAAGAGCGCCGAGCCGGCGATCGCGCCCATGAGGGACGCCGCCACGGCGCCGCGAGATATGCCGCGAGCTCGTCGGTGTCGCCGGTCAGCCATCGCCGAGCCGACCGCAATGAGTCACGTGCTGCCGAGGCGACGAGTGCGAGCAGCAGTACGACGCCGACCGCACCGAGTTCGTACGCAACCTGGTCGAAGGTTTGTTGCGGGATGAACGGCTTGTCGGCGGAGGGGAAGTAGTTCGTGGGCTGGTCCGGGAAGCGCGCACGGGCGTCGGGAAGGAACCGGGCGAACTCTCGGGGTGGCAACTCACCCCACCAACCCGTGCCCAGGACAGGGTGGTCGATGAACACCCGACCCCCGACGTAAGCAAAGATCAAACGCTGGCTCCAGCTGCCGGCGTACTCGCCGGGTCTCGCGTTCGACCGGGGCAAACCAAGCCCGAAGGAATCCGAGTTCGCCGCTCCGGAGCGACGACACGGTTACGGTCAGGCTCAGGGCTACGAGGATGGTAAGGGCAACGGACGGAAGCGGAGCGACCCCCGGAGCGCCGCAATTGCGGTGAGCGCCGCTGCTGCGAGGTAAAGCCCGAGCAGGCTCGCGAGTGCAGCCCCAAGGGTTATCCCCATGAAACCGATGATCCCTGCGACGAGCGGCAACCAGGAGAGCCGGTGGCGGGGATAGAGTCCGCGAGTCCGACGACGAGGGATACGGTCCCGAGAGCTGCGAGATCGTGCTCACCGACGAACGACGCCTGCCGGTTGCCCCGGATCTTGAGCGAAACCGACAATGCCCCACGCTACCGCCGCTGCCGTGATGACGACGATGAGCAGCGTCACGACCCAGAGTCGGTTGATCGAGTCGACCAGGACGACACAGCTGACCAGCAACGCGCTGAGCATCACGAGCTTTCCGGCGGCCACGAAGGCGGTGCCGCCGTTTGGGATACTCGTTGCCAGGATGAGTGCAGCGAAGCTGATCGCAACGAGTGTGAGAGCGACGGCGGCGCGCGGATAGGCTTGCGAACGGACGAGTCGCAGTACGAGGGTGACAGCGAGCGCGACGAGAAGGACGTCACTAATCACGATCCGCGCGGACGTACCCACGAGGTCAAGGCTGACCCCTGGTTGATCGACCGCCTTGACGAGTGAGGCCGCTATCGCGGCGAGGAGCAGCAGAAAGGCCGGATCCCGTACCTCCCTCATGACGCTTTGACGGAGGTCGTTCATCGCGAGGGCCTATGATAGTTGGCCCGACGGTGTAGCTCTTCCGCCCGGTCGGTTCCCACTCATGCGCATCGTCTTTCTCACGGGCATCTGGCCGCCCGACGTTGGTGGACCGGCCACCCACGGCCCCGAGTTCGCGCAGTTCCTCAACGATCAGGGCCACGAGGTCGTCGTCGTCACGATGGGCGATGGCCCGCCTGCCGTTACTCCCTGCGAGGTCGTTGTCGTCTCGCGGTCCTGTCGCTTCCCTGTTCGTTACGGGCGAATTGCGGCGATCTCTTCCCTGCGTGCACGAACCGCCCACGTCGTCTACGCGACGGCGACGTACGCGGCCGCCGCCGCCGCGTCCACGCTTGCCCGCACGCCACTGGCCGTCAAGCTGGTCTCTGACCCGGCATACGAGCGCGCCCAGCGCTACGGCCTCTTCGCCGGGACGCTGGAGGAGTTTCAGCAGCGAGGCTCGCATCGCGTCGAGGGCCTCAAGCGTGCTCGCACGCGCGCGCTGAGCCGTGCTCGCGCGATCGTCGTTCCGAGCTCCTACCTTGCCGAGATCGCTGGCGAGTGGGGACTCGATCGGCAGAGGCTCTCCGTACTCGCAAATCCCGCTCCAAACATCGACGTCAGCCCCGCGATCGAGATGCCCGGGACGTTCGCGTTCGTCGGACGACTGACTCGCCAGAAGCAGCTCGAGGTTGCGATCGAAGCGGTCGCGCGTGTGCCGGCCGCCCGGTTGATCGTGATTGGCGACGGGCCCGACCGCGATCGCCTCGAGCGAATCGCGGGCGAGTCGGACGCGTCCGAGCGGATCGTCTTTCGGGGCACTCTTCCCCGGTCGGAGGCGCTCGCAGTCGTCGCCGGCTCCGAAGCAGCCCTGTTAACGAGCGCCTGGGAAAACTTTCCCCACTCGGTCGTGGAGGCTTTGGCGGTGGGCGTGCCGGTAGTCTCGACTGCCGTGGGCGGAGTGCCTGAGATCGTTCGTGACAACGTCAACGGGCTGCTCGTGCCGGTCGGCGACATCGACGCGATGGCTGCAGCGATCGCACGCATCGTCGGAGAGAGCGGAACCCGGCCGCGGCTCGCTGCGGGTGCCAAAGATTCCGTTGCGCAGCTCTCGCCGGCGCGCGTTTACGGAGATCTCGAGGCAATCCTTCGTGAGGTCGCGGATGACTGACCGCAATCCACGGGTGCTCTTCGTCGGGCGCAGCCGCTACCGGCTTCCGCTCCCCGCCTGGCTCGCGAAGAAATGGGATGCGATCGAGGAGCTCGTCGACTACCGGGTTCTAGGCGCTGCCGAGTCGGGCGGTGAGACCGGGAGCGACCGTTTCCGTCTCCGACCGCCGGGTCGTCCTCCTTGGTTCGACGGCGCGCTCTTCTACGTCAGGCTTCCATTCTGGATCAGACGGGAGATCGCCGCGTTCGATCCGAGGTGATTGTCGCGGCTGATCCGTTCGTCGGTGCTGCGGCGCTGATCGGCCGTCGGCTCGCGGGCGGAAAGCCTCCGCTGATCGTCGAAGTCCACGGCGACTGGCGGACGTTCACCCGCGGGTACGGCTCGCCCACAAGGCGCTTTCTCTCCCCGCTGACCGACCGCATCAGCGCCTCGGTGCTCCGGCGCGCCGATGCGACTCGAGGACTGTCAGGGTTCACCTCCGGGCTGGTCGAAGGCGTCCGAGGCGAGCCGGCGACAGCGACGTTCCCGACCTACAGTGACCTGTCGGCATTCGTAGCGGAGCCCGTCAAGCCGCTGCCGGAGCGACCGGCCGCCGTGTTCATCGGAATGCTCGAGACTTACAGAACATCGACGGTTTGGCTCGGGCCTGGCGCCGCCTCGCCGTCGAGGTGCCGGAGGCGAAGCTCGTGATCATCGGCAAGGGCCGACGCAAGCACGTCGTCGACGAGTTGCTCGCCGACCTCCCCGACCAGGTCGAATACCACGCTCAGCTCCTTCCCTTCGAGATCGCCGCAACGCTCGACAACGCGACGCTCCTCGTCCTTCCGTCGTGGCCAGAAGGGCTCGGGCGCGTCATCATCGAGGCCTTTGCCCGGGGGCGAGGCGTCGTTGCTACCGCGGCCGGGGGCGTCCTCGACCTCGTCGAGGACGGTCTCGAAGGCATCCTCATCCCTCCCGCCGACACGGACGCGCTCGTCACCGAGCTGAGGCGTGTCTTCTCGAACCGCGAGCTCGCGATGGGGCTCGGTGAGGCAGCGCATGCACGCTACGCCGACTGGCACTCGACCGCGGACGAGTTCGCCCGAGAGATGCGAGATCTGATCGACCTGACGCTCGACCGCGGCACGGCTTGACGCGTGCGCCTGCTAGTGCTCACGCAAGTTCTCGATGCGGATCACCCGGCTCTCGGCCAGACGATCGATATCGTCGCTGCGCTGGCGCAACGTTGCGAGGAGGTCGTCGTTCTCTGTGATCACGCCGGGCGGTACACGCCTCCGGCCAACGTGCGGCTGCGTACCTTCGGATCGTCGACCCGTCTGGGGCGCGGCGCCAGCTTCGAGCGCGCAGTCGCGGCTGAGACACTACGGCACAACGCGCGGCCCGACGCAGTCCTCGCACACATGGTTCCCGCTTTCCTGATCCTCGCGTCTCCTTTGTGCAAAGCCCTCCGGATTCCGATCGGCCTCTGGTACACGCACTGGCACGCAGACCGGTCTCTGCGGCTCGCGACGCGGCTCGCTGACGTCGTTCTAAGCGTCGACAAGCGCTCGTTTCCGCTCGAGAGCCCGAAGGTGACGGGCATCGGCCATGCGATCGACGTAAGCCGCTTTCCCCTACCACGTGACCCGAAGCCGAACGGGGGGCCGCTGCGATTGCTGGCACTCGGCAGGATGACACACTGGAAGGGGTATACGACGATGTTGGCCGGGATCGAGCTCGCTACCGAGCAGGGTCTCGATGCGACGCTTGAGATCCGAGGTCCTGCGTTGACGGCGTCCGAGCGGGAACATCTGGCCGAGCTCGAGCAGACCGTGTCGGCCGCCAACCTGCGCGAGCGCGTGTCCATCGAGCCTCCGGTCTCCCGGGAGGCGATCCCGGGGCTCCTCGGCGCCGCGGACGTGCTCATCAGCGCGACGCAGCCGGAGGGGAGCGAGACACTCGACAAGGTCGTGTACGAGGCGAGCGCGGCCGGATTGCCGGTTCTGTCGAGCAACGTCGCCCTGGAAGAGTTTCTCGCCGATCTACCGCTGCGGCTGCGCTTCGCGCGCCGCGATCCCGTCGATCTGGCGCGCGGTCTGTTCGAGATCGCGGCGGCCAGCCCCGAGCTCCGGGCCGCGACGGGGCGCGAGCTCCGGCGACGCGTCGAAGTCGGGCACTCGGTCGATTCCTGGGCAGATGCCGTGATCCGCGAGCTCGAGTCGGCCGGGCGGAGGCCCCGGCCGCGCCGGAGTACGATCTGATCGTGACAGCGAACGCGGTCCCGCCGATTCCGCCTCCGGTCGCGCCACCCCGCCCCCCGCGCGGGAGCCACGTGATATCCGGTCTTCGCGGCCCCGGTTGCTCACGCGCGGCTCGCTCGTTCGCGGCGGTCGGCGGCTTGTGGGCGTCGCGGCGCTCATCGCGCTGGACATCGCCGGGCTGGCGCTCGGGCTCATGGCGGCGCTCGTGATCCGTACGATCGTCTACGGTAGCCCGGTCTTCTTGGTCGATTCTCTGGTCTGCCGGCGCCTCCGAGTGGCTGCCGTTTCTCGTGCCGATCACTGTTCTCGTCTTCTGCAGGCGGGCCTGTACGCCTCCGCGCGAACGGCGGTCGGGCGCCGGCCGGATCGTCTCGTCTCTCGTGCTGGTGGCGTTGATCGTGCTGGCGTTCGGCATCGGTACGCGCTCGACTTCACCTCCAGTGGGCTGATTCCAACCGCCGTCGTGACATGCGCCGTTGCAGTCGGGCTTCTCCGTGCTGCCGTTGCGACTCGATCGCTCTCGAACTCCTCAAGGCCTTCGGTGCGAAGAGACGGCTCGTCCTCGTCGGTGCGGGAGAAGGGTTGCACAGGCTGCAGCGCGAGCTCTCGGCGACGCGACGCGGTGTCGGCTACGAGGTGATCGGCGCCCTAGCGCCGGCCGGCGACCCAGACCTACCGTTGCTCGGGCGGTCGATCGACGACCTGCCCGCGATTCTGGACACGGTTCGTGCCGACGAGGTGATCCTCGCGGAGGCGGACTTCGACGAAAGAGCCGTTCTCGGAATCGTCGAGCTGGCACATCGACACGGTGTGCGGGTTCGTTTGGCCCCGAACACGACCGAGCTGCTGGTACGGGAAGGTGAGTACGTCCCCGGTTCCGGGGTCCCGCTGTTCGAGCTCCGTCCGCCGATACTCGTCGTCTGGGACTGGGCGCTCAAGCGTGCCTTCGATATCGCGATCAGCGCGCTGCTCATCGTGGTCGGGCTCCCGCTTTGGCTGTTGATCGCGCTGGCGATCAAGCTCGACTCGCGCGGCTCCGTCTTCTACGTCGACCGCCGGGTCAGCGTCGGCGAGCGCGAATTCGGAATGCTCAAGTTCCGCACCATGGTCGCGGGCGCCGCCGAGCACCAGGTCGAGCTCGAACGCGCGAACGAGGCATCTGGGGCCTTGTTCAAGATCAGGAACGATCCCCGCGTCACTCGGGTCGGGCGTGTCCTCCGCCGATTCTCGATCGACGAGATGCCTCAGCTGGCCAACGTGGCGCGCGGCGAGATGAGCCTCGTCGGCCCACGCCCCTTACCACTTCGCGACTACGAGTTGCTCGAAGACTGGCATCGGGCTCGCTACCTCGTGCTGCCCGGTATGACCGGCCTCTCGCAGTCTCGGGCCGCTCGGGCCTCGCGTTCGATGATCTCGTGCGGCTCGACTTCACGTACCTCGACAACTGGTCGATCTGGCTCGACATCTCGATCATCGCTAAGACGGTCCCCGCCGTGATTTCCGGTCGCGGCGCGTACTAGCCTCCCATCGAGGGCCACCCGTTCCGGTGGGTTGGAGTGACGACCCAGCCGGACCTAGACTGGCATTCGTGAAGCCGCTCAAGATCCTCGTTGTCGCTTCGGCCGTTGATCTCGACTTCCGCTAGCGGCTGCACCTCCTGCCTGGTGGCAGTTGTGGAAGGGACTGTACGAGGCCGGCGTCGACCTCCTCGTGACGCCGTATCGTGGGCGCCCCGTCGAGTCGCCGTGGTGGCGTACAGCTCCCAACCCCACGTATCGCGAAGCGGAGTCGTACGCGGCTTTGCGTGATGGGTTCGCCCGCCTGAAGGGTGACCGCTACTTGCGCCGCAGTGAGGACGCACCTGAGGACGGAATGGTCGACAGGCTTACGAGAGAGACGATTTGGCGGGTTGTGACTCCGCGTTGGCGGCGACATCTCGAGCGTCTGATCGAGCGGGAACGCCCGGCTGCAGTCGTCGTATTCACTGTGCCGATGGCGCACTTTCGCGGAATCCCGACGGCCCTTCGCGAGCGCTTCGGCATCCCAATCGTCTTCTACGACGGTGACGTACCGATGAGCCTGCCCGAGTACGGAGGCATGGATACCGGCTTCAACTACTACCACGGAGCCGATCCGTCCGAATACGACCTCGTGGTGTCCAACTCCGAGGGGGGCCTGCCTCGTCTGCTCGAGCTCGGCGCACGGCGCGCAGAAGCGGTGTTCTGGGGCGCCGACGCCGATTTCTTCGCGCCTCGCGGCGTCGAGAAGGAGATGGACGTGTTCTTCTACGGATACGGCGACAAGTTCCGCCCAGGAGTGGACGGCCGCAATGGTCGGCGAGCCGAGCCGTGCCGCGCCCGAGATCGACTTTGCGTTGGGCGGACGCGACTTCCGTGGGGACACAGGAGGCGCGGATCGATCGGCGACATCCCGTTCAACTCGTTCTCGCGGGCGATTTCGGCCGCCCGAGTCAACCTGAACATCACCCGCCGCTCGCACGCAACAGTTCCTTGGTCGTCGACGTGCCGTCCGTTCGAGCTCGCCTCCGCCGGGGCAGCGATCGTCTCGAATCCTCACTCCGGCATGGAGCGCTGGTTCACCCCGGGGGACGAGGTGCTCGTGGTGGAGACCGCGGAGGAGGCGCTCACGGCCTACCGGATGCTGCTGGACGATCCTGGACGCGCAGCCGCGATGGGGGCTCAGGCGCGGCAACGGGTGTTGGACGAGCACACGTACGTCCACCGCGCCAGACAGCTGCTCCGGCTGATCGATCTCGACCACGGGGCGGCCTCATGAGCTACGGCCGCGTTATCGCGATCGTGCCCGCGCACAATGAGGGAGATGCGGTGGGCGCCGTGATCGACGAGATCAGAGCCTCGATCCGACGTTCGACATCGTCGTCGTCGATGACGGATCGGTCGACAGCACCTCGAGCACGGCGGCACGGCACGGGGCTGCCGTCATCACTCTCCCCTTCAACTTGGGGATCGGCGGAGCGGTTCAGACAGGCTTCAAGTATGCGCTCGAGCGCGGATACTCGACAGCGGTGCGGCTGGACGGGGACGGGCAGCACGTCGCCGCAGATCTGGGAAAGTTGCTCGACGTCCTGATGGCTGGAACGGCGGACATCGTCACCGGTTCGAGATTTGCAGGACCAATGACCTACCGCGCTCCACTTGCGCGGAGGATCGGGATCGTGTGGTTCGCGCGGCTGGTGTCGCTCCTCACCCGGCAGCGCGTTACGGACACGACTTCGGGTTTCCAGGCGCTGAATCGCAAGGGTATCGAGCTCTTTGCGCGCGATTACCCGAGCGACTACCCTGAGGTCGAGGCGACGATCCTCGTCCACAAGCACCGGCTGAGACTCGCGGAGGTGCCGGTGCAAATGCGCGATCGCGCGCACGGCTTCGTCCTCGATCACATTCGCACGGTCGGTCTACTACATTCTGAAGGTGACGCTGGCGCTTTGCGTCGCCATGGCCAGGAGATCGGCGATCCCCGACGAGGAGGTCAGAGCCGCATGACGACCGTCAAGGTCTCCATCGCTGCCACCATTGCCTCGCTGGTCCTCCTGCTTGTCGTGCTCGAGCTGATCCGGGGACACCACCTCAGAGGAGCCGCTACGCGCTCCTGTCGATCTTCACGGGCATCGTGCTCGTGATTCTCTCCGCGCTGGCGCGGCGACCTCAACCGTCGCGGCTCGTTCGGTATAGCCACGTCTCCGCCCACGATTCTCTTCGCAGTCGCGACGCCTCTTCGTCATTGCGGTCTTTCTGCACTCTCGACGGTGCTGTCTCGACTTTCCGACCACGACACGCTGCTGGCGCAACGGATGCCCTCCTCGAGCGGCACCTCGACGATTCGCTCGGCCGGGGACGGGAGTCTCCCCTCCCGGCTGACGCTGGCGCGCGAGGATCAGAGCAAGAAGATGCCCGTCGCGACGTCGATCGGTACGTGAAGAGTACTACAGCGCCTGCACGTGATCCGGTACGACACATCGTTCTCCTTCGGCCCTCGGGCCGGAGCCGTCCCGAGAAGTGTCGGAACAGAGCGCGGGATACACGGCGACGAGGACCACGTATGCGCGGCCACGCGGGGTGAGGGCGACGAAGATCGCCCCTCGCCGGACGGCTGGGGGCCGCCACCCCGACGGTGGTTGCGTCACCACCCACGCGCCCCAGTACCGCCGCCGGCCGGTTCGCACGCGTCACCCCGACCGTGCCGGCGACGGGAAGCCACTGGAGGATCCGGTTCGACCAGAAGAACTACTCGCACGTTCGCCATGGCGCCTTCGAAGGCCGGACCAGGACCGGATCGTGAATGTGATCGCGCGCGTCCACGAGCCGACCGATGGCGCCAGATCAACGTCGCACGACACCGCGGCGAGGCCGCCAGTCCTCGGCGATCCCGATCCACCCGTCCCGCCACTGCGAGGGCGAGCGGCACGCCTACCCCGACCCACCGCTCACCGGGAGGCGCCCGCGATTGCTGCACCAGCCAGTCATGCCCGCGGCGAAGGCCGCGCGGGAAGCGCCGTCGGCCACGCGGAGGGCGAACATCGCGTGCGCGAGAGAAGAGCACCATCGCGGATACGCGGGTTCCATCGTGAGTCCGTCGAGGGCAGGGAGGACGTCGTCTGTGTTCGTCGAGCCGGTAGTTCTCTCGGAGAGCGGGATGAGGGCAGAGCGGGACGACGGCCAACGGCGGCGACTACTCCGGCGGAAGAGTCAGCCCGCCACACGTCGTCCGACTCGAGGACGCAGTCGCTAGCAGCGGACTCGGATCACGACGTTCACCGTCGTGACGATCGAGGCGACGGTCTCGAGCTCGGTCGTAGGGCGGCGATGAGCGCCAGAAGAAAAGGGTATAGCGGCGAGACCGACGAGGCCAGATCTCCGTCCGCGACTACCTGCGCAGCGTCTACGGCGGTTCGTGCAGGCCGCTGGCTTCCGAAACGGATCCGCTGTGCGGTCCGTAACGCCAGCCGCTGCTGTCGCGGCCATTGCGTCCCCCCGTCGCCGATGAGGAGCCGGTCAAGCTCGCGCAACGGCTTGCCGATGGTCGCGGAACCAGGCCACGTGCCCGCCAATGCCTTCGTTCGGCGCACTTCCGCGCGGAAACCGAGGCCAGCTCGGCCACCCTTGAGGATTCCCCCAGTGAGCGCCGGGGCTGACCGTTCGGCGTCGAGGTGTCCCAGCGTATCGTGCCGGTGAAGCCGACCTCTCCCGCCACGATCTTCGGCGGTTCCCAATCGAGCGTCTCGTTCCCGTGCCCAAGTTGACAGGCTCTGCGCCGTCATAGCGCTCGGCGGCGGGCCGAGCCCTCGACACAGTCGTCGACGAGAGATACTCACGTGTCGGCGTTCCGTCCCACCAAGGACCTCGTCCGGCATGTCGATCTTCGGTTTCGGATCAGCGCCGGAATCACGTGCGAGCTCTGCAGGTCGAAGTTGTCTCCAGGCCCGTAGAGGTTCGTCGGCAGGAGGAAGATCGTATCGAGCCCGTACTGCTCACGGTATGCCTGCGCCCCACGAGCAGTGCCTTCTTGGCCACGCCGTACGGTGCGTTCGTCTCCTCCGGGTAGCCGTTCCAGAGCTCCTCCTCGCGGAAGGGCACTTCGGTGAACTTGGGGTAGGAGCAGACGGTGCCGACCATCACGAGCTTCGCCGCTCCCGTGCAATCGCGCCTGCTCGAGAACGTGGGCTCCCATCATCAGGTTCGCGTACCAGTATCGCCCTGGGTTCGCTCTGTTCGCACCGATACCGCCGACCTCGGCGCGCCAGGTGGAACACGACGTCTGGCGCTGCCGTGTCGAACAGCCGTGCCGTCTCGTCCATCACGGTCAGGTCGTAGTCCGACCGGCGAGGAGCTTCGACCTCGTGGCCGTCCCCTGCGAGCCTTTGGACGAGACGTGACCGAGGAAGCCACCGCCCCCTGTGACGAGCACGCGCATCGGCGGAAGGGTACCCCGTCGGCGGCCGCCGCGGCGCGCGGGTCGCATCGCGGCACATCAGGCGGACGCGATGCGCCACGTTCGCCACGGTCGTCAGGGATGGCCTGTCGAACCATCCCGCAGTCGTGCATGGAGACGTGAATCCCGGCGCAGGTTCCCTTCTGCCGACGAGACCGGTTCGGTCAGGCGGTGACCCGCCAGTCCACACGGCCTATCCAGCTTGTCGCGGTGCTCGGCGTACCAGCGGATCGTCTGCAGGACGCCGTCCTCCCACGACACCTGCGGCATCCAGCCCGTCTCAGCGGTGAGCTTCTCGTGGCCGACCCGGAGCGCCATCACGTCGCTCGCGTCCCGGCCGGTAGCGCGTCGGTGTCGTCGTCACGGTGCGGCCGGCCGGCCAGAAGCCGTTCTCTTCGCCGATGCGCAGGATCAGCTCGACCCATCCCTCCATCGAGATGTTCTCGCCCTGTCCATACACGTACACGTCTCCGGGCGTCCCGTGTGCAGCGACGGTGAGGTGACCGCGCACGCCGTCCGTGCAGAAGCAGAAGTCGCGCAGCGGCTCGAGGTTGCCGAGCTCGATCGTCTCGCGGGTCAGCGCCTGCGTGATGATCGTGCCGGTGACGTAGCGCGGGTTCTGGCGCGGCCCGTAGTTGTTGAACATCCGCGTGACGACGCCCGGGGACGCCGAACGCGTCGTGGTAGTTCATCGTCAGGAAGTCGGCCGCCACCTTTGCCGTGGCGTAGATCGACTTCGGGTTGATCGGCGAGCGCTCGTGCAGGATCAGGCTGCCCGCGTCGTCGAAGTCGTGGTGGTGCGACACGTCGTCGCGCACGTTGCCGTACTCCTCCGAGGTGCCCGCGGTGTCGAACTTCTCCAGCTCGAGGCCCGTGTCGACGATCGACTGGCAGCAGGTTGAGCGTGCCGATCGTGTTCGTCATCACGGTCTCGTAGGGGCGGTGCCATGACTCGCCGACGTGCGCCTGCGCGCCGAGGTGGAAGACGTACGGCTTGTCGGGCGCCTCCTTGAGTTCGCGCATCAGGTAGTCGACTGACGTCTTGTCCGTCAGGTCGGCGAAGTGCACCTTCAGACCGTTTGCGGACGTGACCGATGTTGTTCAGCGCCCCGCTCGATGTGGCGCGGACAAACGCATGCACGTTGGCGTCGAGCGCCACGAGCGCTTCGGTCAGGTGCGACCCCATGAACCCGTCGGCACCTGTGACGAGGACGGTGCGTCCGCCGTAAATGTCGCCGAACTCCGACCTGAGTTCGGCGATTGCTTGCTCTGTGAGAGTGATGTCGTTGGCCATGGCGCGTACGCTTCAGCGTCGATGAGCAAGCCTACATACTCACGTCGTCTCGGATCGCTCGGCACCGGTGCCGTCACCGGGGTTGCTATGGCCGTGCAGACGGGTCTCGCCGGTGTCGTCGGGATCATCGTTGCGCGAGACTTCGGACGTACCGCCGAGACGGACGGCTTCTTCGCGGCATACGCCGTGTTCGTGGTCGTCCTCCTCGCCGCCAACGGAATCAGGGTGATCGTTCTCCCCCCGCTGGCCCGCGCCCGCGACGAGGCCAGGCTCGGCTCGGAGGTGGCGGCGTACGCCTTGACTCTCTCGTTCTTCGTCGTCCCTCTGCTTCTCGTGGCACTGCTGGCCGCCCAGCCGTCTGCTTGGCTCCTCACCGGCGCCGGCGTCGAGCCGACGATCGATGCCGCCGCGAGCCTCCTCCCGTGGATGGTCCTTGCTGCTGTCCTCCAGCTCTTCGCAGGGCTGGCAGCCAGCTCGCTGGCGGCGCTCAACGACTACGTCACGCCCGCTCTCGGATTCGTGCTCGGTAGCGTCGCGGGCCTCGCGTTCATCCTCGCCAGGGTCGACGCAGACGGGATCGAGGCCGTTGCGCGGGGGATGGCGTTGAACGGAGCGATCGCGGTCGGGTGTCCGCTCGCCGTGCTGGCCCGTCGCGCTGTCGTCCAGTCGATGCCTGCGCGGGCGATGCGTCCGGCGACCCTCTCGTTTCGGGGGCGCCTTGCTGAGATCGGGCGGGGGATCGCGCTTCCCTTCGCGCTCCAGGGGATCTACCTGATCTGCGTGCCGCTCGCCGGCCGGCAGGGGGTCGGAGCGGTGACGAGCTTTGGCTATGCGTATCTCATCGCGTCTGCTGTCGTCGCGGTGACCGGATCCTCACTCGGGCTCGTCACCTCGGTACCGCTGACCCGGGCCGGAGTCGACCGCGGCCGGATCTCCCGCCACATAGTCTCGTCAGCCTGGCTCGGGATCGTCGTCATCGGCGGATGCGCCGGTGTCTTTGGGTTGGCCGGAGGCACGATCGTCCATGGGCTCCTCGGCTCGGAGTACAGCGCGGCCATCGGGGCCGAGTTGGGGCGCCTCGTTGTCGTCTTCTCACTCTGGGCCGTCGTCTCCGTCGGCATCTCGCTGACCTTCCCGGTGCTGTTTGTCGCCGGGTCGGGCCGGCACCTGCCGCTTCTAGCGGTCCTCGCGATCGCCGTGCAGGTCCCGCTCGCCTTCCTCGGCCAGGTCACTCTCGGCCTCGACGGCCTCGCGCTCGCCCTCGCTGCGACGACCGCGGTCGCGCTCGCAGGCCTGCTCGTCGAACTCGGCGTGCTGCGACCGACCGCTCGTGGGCTCGTGGTCGGCTCGCTGATGATCGCCGCCTTTGCACTCGCAGCGTTCCTGCCTCCGTCACTTCTGCTCGGCCCGCTGGCCGCGGCGGGTTCGGCCTCGTGCTGTATACCACCGCATTGGCCCTACTGTGCCCACCGCCGCTTCGCGAGGCCTGGCACTATCTCCGTGCCCTGACGTGACCGTCGACCCGCTCGGGAGGGATGGCCGGCATCGGTCAAGCCGCTATCATCACGCCCGAAGATCCTTGGGTCACGGAGCAGAAGCTCATCCTCGCCGCCAATTTAAACTCCACCCCCGCGATCAGAGACACGACGGGGCCTCGGGTACGCGCAAGGTGCCGTAGATGACGCGGGTGGTGATCGACACGGAGGCCGAGACACTTGTCTGCGAGGACGAAAGCGGCACGAGGTCGCTGCCGCTCTACTCGGACGAGGCCTTCGAGATTGTCTCCCACTACTGGGTCAAGACGGGCTGGAACCAGAAGTACCCATACACGTTCACCTGGATGGGGCGCCCGCTCATCCAGTTGCCTGAGGACATCGTTCGCATCCAGGAGGTGATCTGGAATGTGCGCCCGGACGTGATCCTCGAGACCGGAGTCGCGCACGGAGGATCGCTGATCTTCTACGCGAGCCTGTGTGCGGCGATGGAGTGTGGCCGCGTCATCGGGGTCGACATCGAGATCAGGCCGGCCAATCGCAGCGCCGTCGAGGCGCACTCGCTCGCGCCGCTCGTCACGATGATCGAGGGGGACTCAACGGCGGCGGAGACGGTCGCAGAGGTCAGCGGGCTCGTCGCCGACGGCGAGACCGTCCTCGTCATCCTCGACTCGGACCACGGTAAGGGCGCCATGTCGGGCGCGGCTCGATGCCTACCATTTGCTGGTTTCGCCCGGCTCGTACATCGTCGCCACCGACGGCGTGATGCGCGACCTCCACGACGTCCCGCGCGGTGCACCCAACTGGAAGGACGACAACCCTGCGAGCGCAGCGGCGGAGTTCGCGCGTAATCATCCGGAGTTCGTGCTTGAGCAGCCGCACTGGCCGTTCAACGAGAGCACACTTCAGCACAACATCACCCACTGGCCCAGCGCGTACCTCCGACGGGTTCGTTGAGTCGCGCGCGACGTCGTTTGCGCGCACGAGGAAGTCGAGGTCGCCCCAGCACAACGGCACCGCACAAGAGGACGGCATGTCGTCTTGCCCGCCGGCTTCTGACGCTCGGCTGACCGGCGGATCCGGCTCAGCGGCGCCGGCGTTCGAGGGCTCTGCGCGCCCTGTCGAAGAGACCGAGACCCATGAGGATCCGGCCGAGCCAGACTTTCCACCCGAACCGTGCAACGACGAGCGTTGCGGCCACGAAGCCCAGCGACCTGTCTCTCGGAGGGTCTCGGTCGGCGGACGAGGCCCCGTCGAGGTCTCACGGCGGGCGGCGCGCGCCCACGAGCGGTGCCAGTTGCGTGCCTCCCCGCGCCAGAGAGTCCGTAGGCGCGGCGCGGGCTTGCGGCGTCCCTCGAGGCGCCGCCGAGAGAGCGGTTGATGCGCGACGTCCGGCAACGTCGCGACTTTTCCTTGCAGCGCCCATCGAGGCGACGACCGGCCGGTCGCTACCGATCGACGGCCGGCCGGCGTCGCACCGCGCGTCAGCTGCTCTCGTCGCATCAGACCGTAGAAAGGCACCCGTTCAGCGTGACCGTGCGGTTCAAAGTCGGCGACACGCGCTCGGGGAGATCGATTGCTAGGAGATTGACCGGCTTCTCCCAGAACACTGTCTCACCGCTCACGGACGTAGCGTGACCTCGGACAACGAGTACATGGTCGGAGTTGATCGGTCGGCTGCCGTGCACATGCCGAGATGACCCCGGGACCGGCCAGTCATCGTCGGCCAGCCACATGAGAGAGTCCGCCGTGCGCTTCTTCGAGCGCAGCGTTGAAATTGCCTCACGCCGATGTTGCCGTGGTGCCGTACGTATCGGGCTCGTGCGTCGCTCGCGGCGAGCGCACGGCCGATCGACTCGGTCTCGTCGGAGGGCGTTGTCGGAGATCACGAGCTCGAGTGAGGGCCAGGACTGGTTGAGGACCAGGGCGGCTGCCCGCCGGAGCCCGGCGGCGCGGTTGAAGGTAGGGAGGCCCACCTCGACGAGCGGGGAGTCCGTCATCGTTCCATCCTTGCCCGCCACCATGCGACCGTCGCGTCGAGCCCCTCATCCAGCGTGATGAGCGGCGCCCAGCCGGTCGCATCCACGATCAGGCGGTTCTCGCTCACGACCTCCGCCGGATCGTCGGCGCTCTGCGCGAGCGCGCCCAGCTCCACCAGCTCGGGGTGACCGGTCAGCACTCCGAGGCGCAGCACGACGTCCCGCACGGCGACCGCCGCACCCGACCCGATGTTGACCGGGCCCGAGAGGTCGCTCAGCCCAACCTCCCGGAGTGCGCTCGCGACATCGTCCACGTGGAGGAAGTCGCGTCGCTGCTCCCCCGACGTCGTCTTTGCCGGGCGGCCTTGGAGCAGTGCGAGGGTCACTGCAGGCACGAGCCGGCGCGGGTCTTCGAACGGGCCGTACAGATAGAAGAGCCGCGCCCAGGCAAAGTCCAACCCAGCACCGGAGCAATAGGCTTCGAGCTCACGGAACGTCTCGAGCTTGCTCTGGGCGTAGGGCGTGAGTGGCTCGAGCGGGCTCGCCTCGGCGAGTGGTTCGTCTCCGAGCGCGTACTCGAAGCATGTGCCGACTCCGACGAGCCTGCGGCAGCCGTGGGTCGCGAGCGATTCGGCGAGGCCGAGTGTCGCGGCCCTGTGCCGCTCGTTCTCCGGTGACTGGAGATAGGCCCCGGGGACGACGTACCACGCGCAATGGACACAGAGTTCGGGATGGATCCCGCCGACGAGTTCGTCTAGCGCGGCCGCATCCGTGAGATCACAGCGGACGATCCGGATCGCGTCCGCAACCTCTGCCAGTCGCTCACCGGGTTCCCTGACGAGTGCGTGCACATCGCAGCCTGCCTCTGCGAGGGAACGGGTCACGCGCGCCGATGAAGCCGCCGCCCCGGTCAGGAGGACGCGCATAGCTCAGTGGTGTTTGACGGCCCAGTCGTAGGATGTCGTTCGAAGGGGTCGAGGCGATCGCTGCGCGCGGGGTCGTGGGCGTGCGTGCAGCAGTTGGCGACGATCGACATCGGATCGGCCAGGCCCTTGAAGCCGTTCCACACGCCGGGCGGGATCACGATGAGCGCAGTAGCTGTCGGGTCCGAGGAAGACCTCCATCAGCGCGCCGCTGCGAGGCGGAGCCCTCGCGGTCGTCGAACAGCACGCACTTCACGCGGCCGACAATGCACGCGTAGTTGAGCGTCATGTCGCGGTGCGGTGCCAGCCCTTGACGACGTCCGCGTAGACCGTCGAGAAGTAGATCTCGCCGAAGCCTCGTGAAGTGCGGATCGGTCGCGCGCAGCATGTGGAAGATGGTGCCGCGCTCGTCGGGGATGCGGCGGAGCGGGATCGGACGCCTCGATGGGCCCTCGCCGCAGCGGCCCTCCGGATGCGGACGCGTGGTCACACGCATCCTCACACGTCGGGGATCGGGACGATGAACTTGCCGCCCTGCGCCGCGGTACTGCGCTCTGCTGGGCGAGGATCTCGTCGGCGAAGTTCCAGGTCAGCAGGAGGCAGTAGTCGGGCTGCCGCTCGAGGAGCTCGCTCGGGCGCGCACGATCGGCAGGTGCGACGCCCGGCATGTAGCGGCCCTGCTTGTACGTGCTGCGATCGACGACGAAGTCGAGCGTGTCGCGTGCCGATGCCGAAGTAGTTGAGCAGCGTGCTGCCCTTCGCGGCGGCGCCGTAGGCGGCGATGCGCTTGCCGCTCGGCCTTCAGCTCGGCGAGCAGCGCGACGAGCTCCGCCTTGAGCGCCGCGACGCGCGTCGCGAAGCGCGTCGTAGAGCGCGAGCGTGGCGACGCCCCAGCCGCCTCCTCGCGCGAGGAGCGTCACGCACGCGCTCGGCCGCGCGTGGCGCGCGCCCTGGCTGCGAGCGAAGACGCCGCAGCGAGCCGCCGTGGATCGGCAGCCGCTCGACGTCGTCGATGACGCAGCCCGTGGCGCTCGCAAGAGGCGGTCGAGCGCGGTGAGCGAGAAGTAGCAGAGGTGCTCGTGGTAGATCGTGTCGAACTCGCCGTGGTCGACCAGGTCCTTCACGTACGGCGCCTCGATGACGGCGACGCCGTCGTCCTTCAGCAGCGTCGCGATGCCCGCGACGACGCCGTTGAGGTCGGCGACGTGGGCCAGCACGTTGTTGGCGTGAATGACGTCGGCGCGCTCGCCGTCCGCCGCGAGCTGCTGCGGCGAGCTCCGTGCCGAAGAACTCGGCGATGGTGCGGATGCCCCGCTCCTCCGGCCGACCTTCGCGATGTTGCGCGCCGGCTCGATGCCGAGCACCGGGCACGCCCGCGCTCGCGTAGTACTGGAGCAGGTAGCCGTCGTTGCTGGCGATCTCGACGACGAGGCTGTCCGGGCCGAGCTTGCGCTCGTCGACGAGCCGCGTCCGCGATCGTGCTCCGCGTGCTGCAGCATCGTGTCGGAGAACGACGAGAAGTAGAGGTAGTCGCGGAACAGCGTCTCCGGCGGCACCGTCTCGGTGATCTGGACGAGCGCGCAGTCCGGGCAGAACGACGAGATCGAGCGGAAACGTCGGCTCCGGCTGCGCCGAGCTGCTCCTCGGTGAGCAGCGCGTTGGCGAGCGGCGTCGTGCCCGAGCGAGAGGACGAGCGTGCGAGGTCGGCCGCGCCGCACGATGCGGCACGCGTAGTGTCGGTCATGAGCGCCTGCCTTCCGAGGAATGTCGCGGTACCACGCGATCGTGCGCTGCGAGGCCCTCGTCGAGCGTGAACGAGCGGCTCCCAGCTCGAGCGCCTCGCGCGCCTTCGCGGCGCTCGAGGTACTGGATGCGGATCTCGTTGCGCGCCTCGTTCCGCACGTCGGGCTCGAGGTCGAGCTCCATCGAGCCGGAGGATCCGCTCGACGAGCTCGAGGACCGTGACCTGCGTCTCGTTCGAGAAGTTGAACGCCTCGCCGGCGAGCTCCGGGTCCTGCGCGAGCCGCTCGGCCAGCAGCATGTACGCGGCCGCGCCGTCCTCGACGTAGAAGTAGTCGCGCACGAACTGCGCCGTCGGAGCGGATGACGGGCCGCTCGCCGCGGAGGACCGAGCGGATGGTGCCGGGCACGATGCGGTTCCAGTTGAGGTCGCCGCCGCCGTAGAAGTTGCCGCAGCGCGTGATCACGACCGGCAGCCCGTAGCGTCACGGCGTAGGTCTGGGCGATCAGGTCGGCGCACGACTTGCTGACGTCGTACGGGTGCCGGCCCTGGAGCGGCGTGTCCTCGTCGTACGGCAGCATGCTCGCTGGTCGCCGTAGGCCTTGTCGGACGAGGCGACGACGATCTGCTTCGACCGTCGGGCTGCGGCGGCACGCCTCGAGCAGCGCCCAGGTGCCGCGCGATGTTCGTCTCGAACGTCGAGACCGGATTGCGGTTGGCGATGCCGACGATCGTCTGCGCCGCGAGGTGGATGACGGTGTCGATCTCGTACTCGCCGAGGACGCGCTCCAGCGAGCGCCTGATCGCAGACGTCGCCGCGGACGACGCGCGACCTTGTCGAGCAGCCCGCGCGCGAGACGAGCTCGCTCTGCGGCACCCAGTCGCGGACGAGGCAGACGACGTCGGCGCCGCGCGTCGACCAGCCGCCGCACGAGCCAGCCGCCGACGCAGCCCGGTCGCGCCGGTGACGAAGATCGGGCGGTCGCGCCAGAACGACGGGTTCACCGCCACACATCTTCCACGGCGCGCTGCCCGCCGTCCCAGAGCCGCTCGAGCAGGTCGCACGTCGCGCAGCGTGTCCATGCACTGCCAGAAGCCGTCGTGCCGGTAGGCGACGAGCTCGCCGTCCGGCGGCCAGCCGCTCGAGCGGCTCGCGCTTCCAGGCTCGTCGTCGTCGCCGTCGAGGTAGTCGAACGATCCGCGGCTCGAAGACGAAGAAGCCGCCGTTGATCCAGCCCTCGCCGATCTGCGGCTTCTCGGTGAACTCGGCGACGCAGCGTCGCCGTCGAAGACGAGGCCGCCGAAGCGGGCCGGCGGGCGGACGGCGGTGACGGTGGCGAGCTTGCCGTGCGCGCGGTGGAACGCGAGCAGCTGCGCCGAGGTCGACGTCGGCGACGCCGTCGCCGTAGGTCAGCATGAACGTGCTCGTCGCCGAGCCACGGCGCGCAGGCGCTTCAGCCGGCCGCCGGTCTTCGTGTCGTCGCCGGTGTCGACCAGGTGGACGTTCCAGTCGCTCGGGCACGCTCGTCGTGCGCAGTCGACGCTGCGCCGTTGCGCAAGGTCGATCGCTGATGCTCGCCGTTGAGCGCGTCGTAGTCGAGGAAGTAGCGCTTGATGATCTCGCCCTTGTAGCCGAGCGCGACGACGAACTCGTTGAACCCGTGCGTGCGCGTAGTGCTTCATGATGTGCCAGAGGATCGGCCGGCCGCCGATCTCGACCATCGGCTTCGGCCGGGCCTCGGTCTCCTCGGAGAGCCGCGTGCCGAGGCCGCCGGCGAGGATCACGACCTTCATCGTTGTGCGAGGCCCGCCCGAGGCGCTGCCGCGACTTCGATCGTCGTTGCGCTGCGTCTGCCGTCGGCATCGAGGTAGCGCAACGTACCGCAGCCGCCGGTCGCTGACGTATCATCGCGCGGATGGCCGCGCGACGTGCGCTCATCACGGGAATCGGCGGCCAGGACGGATCGTTCCTGGCCGAGCTGTTGCTCGACGAAGGATACGAGGTCTTCGGCGTCGTCCGGCGTTCGCCCGAGGTGTACGCGGGTACCTTGGCTCCGATCGCCGACCGTCTGACCGTTCTTCGCGCCGACCTCCTCGACCAGGGATCGTTGGCCGACGCACTTCGAGCGGCGAGACCGTCCGAGGTCTACAACCTCGCGGCGCCGTCGTTCGTTCCGCGGTCCTGGGACGAGCCGGTGCAGACCGCCGAGTTCGCTGCCGTCGGAGTGACCGCGATGCTCGAAGCGATTCGCGACATCGATCCGACCATTCGCTTCTACCAAGCATCCTCGAGTGAGATCTTCGGCGAGCCGATCGAGACTCCCCAGAGCGAGGCGACGCCCCTGGCGCCACTCACGCCCTACGGCGTCGCAAAGGCCTACGGGCACTTCATCTCTGCGAGCTATCGCCGCCGTTACGGCCTGTTCGCGTCGTGCGGCATTCTCTACAACCACGAGTCGCCTCGTCGACCGCTCGATTTCCTGCCGCGCAAGGTCGCCACTGCTGCCGCGGCGATCTCCCTCGGGCTCGAGCACGAGCTCGTGCTCGGGGACCTCGATGCGCGTCGCGACTGGGGGTACGCAGGCGACTACGTTCGCGCGATGTGGCTGATGCTGCAGCAGGATGAGCCGGACGACTACATCGTCGCGACCGGCGAGAGCCACTCCGTCCAGGACCTCGTGGAGCGGGCGTTCGCGCACGTGGGGCTTGCATGGCGTGACTACGTCCGGAGCGACCCGGCGCTTCGGCGTGGGACAGCGAGCTCCATCATCTCGTCGGAGACCCCAGCCGCGCCCGTGAGCGGCTCGGATGGGAGCGAAGCGTCGACTTCGCGGGGCTCGTGGCTCTCCTCGTCGATGCGGAGCTCGCGCGCCTGGGCGCTCAGGAGAACTCCGAGTAGATCCGATCGTGTGCGCGAGCCGTCTCTGCCCACGTGAAGAGCTTCGATCTGCGAAGTCCCAGCTCGGTCAGGTCGGCCGAGCGATCGAGAGCCTCCTCGACGCCCTCGGCGATCGAATTGCGGGATCGAGTGGGTCGAACAGGACCGCCGCGTCGCCACACACCTCGGGCAGCGATCCAGCCGCGGCCGCCGCAACCGGACAGCCACACGCCATCGCCTCGACGGGCGGGAGGCCAAAGCCCTCGTAGAGGCTCGGAAACACGAGACACGCGGCGCGCTGGTAGAGCCCGACGAGCTCCGCTCCCGGAAACGGGGCGTGCCTCGACGCCCTCGGGGAGCCCGTGGATCGTGACCGGCCCCCGTGAGCAGAAGGCGAAGCTCGGGGCGTCGACGGCGAATCTCGGCAAACGCTTCGAGCAGACGCGCGTGATTCTTGTGCGGCCACGGTCTCGCGGGATACAGCAGCAGCGGCTCGCGTGGGACACCGGGAGCCGGTACGAAGCGCTCGTGGTCGACGCCGAGCCACACCGCATGAACCCGGTCTGCATCGAGCTGCAGTCGCTCGACGGCGCGTTCGCGAACGAACTCGCTGATGACGATCACCGCAGAGGCCCGACGCGCCGTCCGGTCGTAGGCGACTCTCCTGGAAGAGGCGCTCGCTGCGGCCGAAGAGCTCCGGCATGTCGAGGTGCTGCACATCCAGCAGCGTTGTCACATAAGGCGTTCTCGGTCGGGGAACGGGTACCGTCAGCGGGTAGTGCATGACGTCGACGCTCCCGAACGAGCGCCTGGACGTCCGCGGCCGCAGCGTCGCCGCGCCCATCGCGCGCAGGCGTCCGAGCGTCGTCGTGGCGCGCGGGTAATCGGCGGCGACGACGGTCGTTAGCCCGCCGCCCGCGTCGGTCGCGAGCGGGGGCACGAGGGCCGCGTACTCATGGGCGCCGACCTGGGCGAGGGCGCGTGTCAAGCTCACGGACGTAGGTCTCACTGCCTCCGGAGATACCCGGGACGAGCGTGAGCAGAGAGAGGCCGACGCGCACGGGGAGGCATCCTACAGTGGGGGCTAGAATGGCTCCGATGCCCGACGCCGGCCACGAAGCGGATGCTCTCGCAGGAATCTCGGCGCCACAGGAGAGCGAGCCCGTCGATGTGGCGGCGCTCTTCGAGTCGCTGCGGGAGGAAGTGCGTCGCTCCGGCGCCGACCCCGGCGGCGCACACGGCGATCCGACCGACCGGGTGGCCGCACGCTCCGAAGCAGAGCGCCTCTGGCCCGTGTCGGCGGACCGCAACCTGCGCCTGCGACCGGGCGTGCGGGGCGGGATCGGCACGCCCGTCAAGGCCGTCTTGCGGAAGGCGATGCGCTGGTACGTCGAGCCGCTCGCCTACGATCAGCGCTCGTTCAATGCGGCCGCGCTTCGCCTGATCGACGACCTCCAGGAGCAGGTCGACCGGCTCGAGGCAGAGGTTGCAGCGCTTCGCGACGCGAAGCGCTGACACGGCGATGAGGATCGCCGTCGTCAGGCCCCAGGTGCCCTTTGCCTACGGCGGGGCAGAGATCTTCAGCGACGCCCTCGTGACCGAGCTGCGAGCAGCGGGCATGAAGCCGACAGCGTCACCGTGCCGTTCAAGTGGTACCCGGGCGCCCGCGTTCTGACGCAGGCGTTTCTCTGGCGGCTCCTCGACCTGACGGAGGCGGACGGCAAGCGCATCGACATGGTCGTCGCGACGAAGTTTCCGTCGTACCTCGTGCGACACCCCGAGAAGCGCGTCTGGCTCGTGCATCAGTTCAGGCAGGCGTACGAGCTCGACCGCACGAATCTGGGTCAGTTCAGCGAGACGCCGGAGGATCGGGCTATCCGTCGACGTGTCCAGGAGCTCGATCGGATCGGGCTCGGGGAGGCGTCGCGCTCTTCGCCACCTCGCAGAACGTCGCCGGGCGGCTGGAGCGCTCGACGGGCCTCCATGCAGAGGTCATGCCTCACCCGGCCCAGGAGCTCGACTACCGAAACGATGGGCACGGCGAGTTCGTGCTGTCCGTGAACCGGCTCGACAGGGCCAAGCGGATCGACCTTCTCCTCGAGGCAGCCGCGGCCGAGCCGACCCTGAGCGTCGTCATTGCCGGTGACGGTCCGGACCGCCAGCGCCTCGAGCAGCTGACACGCGAGCGGGGGCTCGCCGGACGCGTGCGTTTCACGGGACGCGTGCCCGCGGCGGAGCTCGCCGACCTCTATGCCACGTGTTATTCGACCTACTACGCTCCCGTCGACGAAGACTTCGGTCTCGGGCCGTACGAGTCGTTCCTCTCGGGGAAACCGGTGATCACGGCCACCGACGCGGGCGGGCCGCTCGAAGTCGTGACGGACGGGGCGACGGGTCGTGTCGTCCAACCCGAGGCTGCAGCGGTGGCGCGCGCAGCCGTCTGGTTGCGCGACCATCCGGTCGAGGCCGCCGCGTACGGAGAAGCGGGAAAGGCGATCGCCGTCGAGGTCACGTGGGACCGTGCGATCGGAAGGCTGCTCGCGTGAAGGTCGCGCTGTTCAGCCCGATGCCCCCGGAGCGGTCGGGGATCGCAGACTACTCGGCACTCCTCCTTCCCGCGCTCCGCGAGCGGGTCGAGGTCGCCGTCGTCAAACGGGGTGCGAAGAAGCCACCGAGAGGCACCGACCTCTCTGTCTACCACATCGGCAACAACCCCGATGCTCACGGCTGGATTCTCGAGGCGCTGCGTCGCACCCCGGGTGTCGTCGTGCTCCACGACTTCGTCCTGCACCACCTGGTCGCGGGGCTGACGATCGGTCGCCGTGACGGGCACGGCTACCTCGACGCGATGGAGCGCGAGGGTGGAGTGGTCGGCCGGCTGCTCGGCCACGCGGTTCTCGACAAGCGCATCCCTCCGCTCTGGGAGAACCGGCCCGAGGATTTCCATCTCGCCGGGGAAGTGCTCGATCTCGCCACCGGCGTCATCGTCCATTCCCGGTACGTCCACGACAGGGCACGCGCGGCCGGCTACCCCGGACCGATCTGGATCGTCCCGCATCCGGCCTTCCCCGTGCCCGACCTGCAGGCGGCTGCGGTCGACGGTGAGCCGCTCTTCGGCAGCTTCGGCAACGTGAACATGAGCAAGCGCATCCCGCAGCTTCTCGAGGCCTTCGCGCAGCAGCGGCGACGGCACGAGGCGAGCGGTCTCCTCCTCGTGGGAGCGACGTCTCCCGGCTTCGATCTCGATCGGCGGCTCCAGCGACTGGGCCTCGACGGCAAGGGGCTCGTGCGTGAGGGGTACGTCGAGGAGCGTCGCCTGTGGGAGCTCATGATCGCCGCCGACGTCCACGTCAATCTCCGCTCGCCGACAATGGGCGAGACGTCGGGCACCGCGATCCGGGCGCTGTCTCTGGGCAGGCCGCTCATCGTCAGTGACGTCGGTTGGTTCGCCGAGCTTCCGGACGACGTGGCCCTGAAGATCCCCGTCGACGAGCAGGAAGTGTCGACGCTCGCCGCCGCGATCGAGCTTCTCGCGTCCCGCCCCGACATTCGCGAGGCGATGGGTGCTGCGGCCGCGGCTCTTGCCCGACGGGAGCACGACGTCGAGCGCGTCGCCGAACGGTATGTGTCTGCCTTCGAGCAGGCTGCCGGCGGAGCCGCCGTTGCCGACTCGGTGCTGTCCGAGCTGGCGGAGGCCGCCGCAGGTGTCGGTATCGCTCCTGGATCGGACGAGGCACGGGAGCTCGCCAAGCGTGCCGCCGAGGTACATCTCGGTGAGTGAACGGCTCCGTGCGGTGCCCGCGTGGGCCTGGCTCACGGTGATCGTGATCGGCTCGTTCTTCTTCCGAGCGTCGCTCTCGCGGGAGATGCTGGCGCCGTTCATCATGACCGACGAATTGACATACGCGGAGCTTGGAAGGAGCTTTGCGGCCAGTCGAACCTTCGAGATTCGCGACTACGCCGTGAACGGCTACGGGTACCTCTACCCGATCTTGATCTCTCCCGCCTATGCATTGTTCGACTCGCTCACCGACGCGTTCGCGGCAGTGAAGGTCATCAACAGCATGGCGATGTCGCTCGCCGCGGTCCCTGCGTACCTCATCGCACGCCGGGTCGTCGCGCCCTCGCTCGCGCTCCTCGCCGCGATCCTCACGGTCGCGATTCCGTCGCTCGTCTACACGGCCACCGTGATGACCGAGAACCTGTACTTCCCACTCGCGCTCCTCGTCGTCTGGGCGACGCTTCTCGCGCTCGAGCAGCCGCGCTGGTGGACATCGATCCTCGTCCTCGTGACCCTCGGCCTTGCCCTCGCGACACGCACCCAGGCGGTCTCGCTCGCTGCCGGGATCGTCTTCGCACCGGTTGCCCTCGCGCTGATCGAAGGCAGTCGGCTTGCGCGCATTCGCGCCTCTTGGCGCCTGTACGCGCTCTTCGGCGGCGCGGCTCTGACCGTTCTGGTCGCGCAGTTCGTGCGCGGGCATTCCATCCGGGAGCTGCTCGGGGCGTACGACGTCGTCGGCGACCGGTCCTACGACCTCGCCGTGATCCTTCGCTACTGGCTCTGGCACGTCGAGGAGCTGACGCTCTATCTCGGCGTCGTCCCCGTCGTGGCCACGCTCGTCCTCCTCGGGCGCTCCCGGAAGCTCCCCGTCCGACTGCAGGAGCATCTGGCCGTAACCGTCTCGTTCTCTCTCTGGACGACGTTGGTCGTCTCGGCGTTCGCGTCCGAGTTCGCCGGTCGGATCCAGGAGCGCAACGCGTTCACGATCGCCCCACTCCTGCTCATCGCGCTCGTCGCCTGGGTCTCGATCGGCGCGCCGCGACCGTGGCCGTGGGTCGTCGGCGCCTGCGGCCTCGCGATCGGACTCGTCGTTGCGTTCCCCTACACGCGGTTCATCGACGAGCCCGCCAAGTCCGACACGCTTGCGATTCTCCCGATCTGGTCGTCCTTCGGGCACCTTCCCTTCGGCTCGATCTGGTTCAGCGTGCTGCTCGGTGCGCTCGCGCTCTCGGCGATCTTCCTGCTCGTTCCCGCCAGGTGGGCCGTGCTCGTGCCTGTGGCCGTTCTCGTCTGGTTCGGGGTCGCCTCCTACTCGGTGTGGTCGGGCCCGCGCGGCTTCGTGCAGGCAGGGGCCGGTGCGCTCTTCCAGGGGATCCGCGGCGTTCCCCGCGACTGGATCGACGCTGCGCTTCCGGATGGGGCCACGGCCGGCATCGTGTGGACAGGGCTGACGGACCGTTTCACGGTGAATCAGAACGAGTTCTTCAACCGATCGGTCGGGCCGGTGTACTACGTCGGTGGCCCGTCACCCGGGAACCTGCCGGAGACCGGGATCACCGTCGACCCTCGTGACGGGATCCTCCGGCGAGCAGACGGGTCGCCCCTCACCGACAGGTATCTCGTCACCGACGCGTCGCTCGAGCTCGATGGTCGGGCTCTCGCGCGGGACATCCCACTGGGCATGACGTTGTGGGAGGTCGCGGGCGGAGCTGCGCACAAGGTCGACGTCACCTGGACAGGGTTGTATCCGAACGACACGTGGTCGGGGCCGACCGTCTCGTACGTGAGAGAGAACTGCACGCCGGGAGCTCTCCAGGTCTCGCTCCACAGCGACGCGACGCTGTTTCGGGTTCCGCAGACCGTCGTCGCATCGGTCGCCGGGAAGCCGGCTGCACGCGTCCGCTTCCAGGCACCGGACGAGGCCGTCCTTCGGGTCCCGCTCGAGCCGGATAGCGGAGGTGTCTGCCGGGTCGTCTTCGACGTGAGCGCCGACGGCGGTGCCGGGGCCTGCCGACGGCCGCCGGCTCGGTGTGCACTTCGACGCGTTCAACTACGAGCCGCGATGAGGATCGTCGTCGACGTTTCGCCTCTCTCGCATCCGCCGACCGGGATCGGCAATTACATCCGCGGCTCCCTCGCCGGCATCGTCGAGGCCGCAGCCGGCGAGCACGAGGTCGTCGCGTTCGCTCCGACGAGCCTCAAGGGGCCGGAGAGGATCAGGCAGGCGCTCGCGCAGAGCCCGGTCGAGACGAGGCTATGGCCGTTGCCCGCGTCTCATGCGGCGCGGACCGCCTGGAGCATCCTCGGCCATCCGGCCGCCGAGCGGCTCCTCGGAACCTTCGACGCGCTCCTCTACACCGACTGGATGTACGCCGCCACAGCGCGGTGGGCTGCGGGCAACCACGATCCACGACCTGAACCCGCTGCATCATCCCGAGTGGTGCACCGCCAGAACCATCGCGATGCACCGGCGCAAGGATGCCGAATGCCGTCAAGGCCTGCGATGTCGTCTTCACGAACTCCCGCTACACGGCCGACGATGCAGAAGAGACACTCGGCATAGAGGCCCAGCGGCTCGTCGTTGCCCATCCTGGCGTCGGCGCCGAGTTCGTTCCGCGAGGGAGAGCGGGCGACGTTCGGCGGCCCGTACGTCCTCGGAGTCGGGACGCTCGAGCCTCGCAAGAACCTTCAACGGCTCGTCGACGCGTGGAAGCTGCTCGGACGGAGCACCGCCTCGTGCTCGCCGGAGGCGCGGGATGGGGCGAACAGGCCGGCCTCGACGATCCCGGGATCATCCTGCCGGGCTACGTCTCCGGCACAGCCTTGCCCGCGCTCTACCGGGGTGCCGCGGTCTCTGTGTATCCGTCGTTGTTCGAGGGCTTCGGAATTCCGGTCGTGGAGGCGATGGCCAGCGGGACGCCCGTCGTCGTCTCGAGCCACCGATCGCTCGATGAGGCATGTGGGTCTGCCGCCGTTCGCGTGGACCCGCGTCGATCCGGAGTCGATCGCGGAAGGCATCCTCGAGGCAGTTGCTCGTCGTGACCGGCTCGTTCCCGCAGGGATCTCGCATGCCGCCCGATTCACGTGGCGGGTCGACAGGGACGATCGATGCTCGAGGCCCTCGTCGGAGGAAGACACGTGAATGTCGGAATCGATGTGTCCCCGCTCGGCCAGACGGGCGCCGGTACCGCGCGGCACGTCCGCGGCTCTCCTCGGAGCACTCAAGGGAGTACCGGGGCTCGAGTCTGCACCAGCTGAGCTTCGATGGTCAGGGGCGAGCCGCCACGGTCGCGCGCGACGCTCGCCTGGTACCCCAGTCGGCATCGCGCGCGCCGCGCGCGACGCTCGACGTCCTCCACTGCACGACGATGCGCGCTCCGGTGCGGGCGCGCCCCCGTCGTCGCGACGGTGCACGACGTCGCAGTCCTCCGGCACCCGGAGGCGTTCCCGCTCTGGCATCGGCACACCGGCCGACTTGCTCTTCGCCAGGCCGTGCGGACCGCCGATGCGATCTCACCGTCTCCGCCTTCACGCGCGACGAGCTCGCGGAAACGCTCGCGAGTTTCGGCGACCGCGTTCGCTCGTCGGCAACGGCGTCGACCCGATCTTCACTCGACCGGTCCGCCGCCGCGGGCGACTATGTCCTGGCGGTGGCACGCTCGAGCCCCGCAAGAACTTCGCGCGGACGGTCGAGGCCGCGAGGCGTGCCGAGGTCGAGTCCGTGTGGTCGGAGCCGCCGGATGGGGAGGAGTGGACGTTCCCGGCTGGGTTGGCCGGGTGGACGACGAGGCCCTCGCCGCCCTGTACCGCGGCGCACGCTGCTTCGTCTTCCCGTCGTTCTACGAGGGCTTCGGGATCCCGATGCTCGAGGCGATGGCCTGTGGCACGCCGGTCGTGACGAGCCGAGGAGGCGCCACCGAGGAGGTCGCCGGAGGCGCCGCTGTGCTGGTCGATGCGCGCGACGTCGACGCGATCGCCTCTGGCATCGCGGAGGCGGAGACGCGGCACGAGGAGCTCGTACGACTCGGATTCGAACGGTCACGAGCGTTCACCTGGCGAGCGCGCCGCGAATGCGGTCGATGCTCTGTGGCGGGAGCTCGCGTGAGCGACGCCGCTCGTGGTCGTGGACGCCGACGTGCTCGGCCGCCGACGCACCGGGGACGAGACGTATGTCCGCAACCTGCTTCGCGAGCTCCCGCCGCCCGCGGAAGCTGCGGGCCTGTCGCATCGCCGCGGTGACGCGTCGACCGGACCTCGTGCCCGCAGGAGTCGACGCGATCGAGCTCTCCACGGCATCGCAGGTAGCCCGGATGGCGTGGGCGCTGCCGCGCCTCCTCAGCGGGTCGGTGCCGATCTCGTGCACACGCAGTACGCGGTTCCGCTGCGATGCCCGTGCCCCGCTGTCGTGACGATTCACGACCTCTCGTTCGAGCATGTCGGGCTGATGAACCGGCCGGACCGCTTCGTCTTCCGCAGGGTGGTGCCGCGGGCCGCGCGCAGGGCGGCAAGGGTCCTGACGGTTTCGGAGCGTTCGGCGCGGGACATCGTCGGGCTCTACGGTCTCGAGCCCGAGGCGGTCGTCGTGACACCGAACGGTGTCGACCCGGCGTTTCACCCGGGAACCGACGGGCCGCGCGACTTCGTGCTCTCGGTCGGTGCCGTGCAGCCGCGCAAGAACCAGCTCGCAGCCCTCGCGGCCGCGCAGGCGGTTGGGCTCACTCTCGTCGTCGTCGGGCCGGAGAAGGATGCCGAGACGGCACGCCAGCTGCGAGCAGGCGGAGCGGCCCTCCGCGGGTACGTCGACACCGACGAGCTGGCGTCGCTGTATCGGGAAGCTGCGTGCCTCGTGCAGGCGTCGCACCACGAGGGATTCGGGCTGCCCGTTCTCGAGGCGATGGCGAGCGGGACGCCCGTCGTGATCGCTCCCGACCCTGCCCTGATCGAGGTGGCCGGCGACGCCGCCGTCGTCGCTTCCGCGGAGGGGCTGGCGGAGGGGATCCGCAACGCGATCGACAACAGCGCCGCGCTGGTCGCAGCCGGTATCGAGCGGGCGCGAAGCTTCACCTGGCGCGCCACCGCTGAGCAGACGCTCGACGTCTACCAGCGGGCGCTCGACCGATGACGGTCTCGGCCGTCGTCGTCTCTCACGGTCACGCGGCCGAGCTCGAGCGGTCGCTCGCCGCGCTCGTTCCCCAGGTCGACGAGATCGTGGTCATCTCGAACGTTCCGGGTTCGGTCGGCTCCGTGCCGACAGGCGTCCGCGTGATCGAGAATCGCGGATCCGCAGAGGCTCGCGGCAAACGTCAATGCCGGCATCGCAGCGACGTCCGGGACGTACGTTCTCTTTTCGAACCCGGACGCCGTCGCGCTCCGAGGTGCGGTCGCGCGCGTTGTCGGCGTTCATGGACGCCCATCCGCGCTGCGGGATCGCAGGACCACAGATCCTGTGGCCGGACGGCGTCGTGGCAGCCGTCGCGCCGGCGCTTTCCGACGGTCGCCGGGACCGATCGTGCGTCGCACGCCCCTGCGTCGACTCTATCCGCCCTACGAGCACCAGCGAGGCCACTATCTCCTCGACGAACACCCGACGGAGCCCGTCGAGGCGGACTGGATGCTCGGAGCTTTCCTGCTGCAGCGGCGTACGATGCTCGACGAGCTCGGCGGTTGGGATGCCGGCTTTCGGCACTACGTCGAGGACATCGATCTCTGTTATCGGGCGATGCGCGCAGGGTGGGAGCGGTGGTACGTGCCCGCGGCGATCGTGCGTCACGCCTACGCCGCGGTGATCGACCGGAGGTTCCTCTCCCGGCATACGCTCTGGCACCTCCGCGGAATGGCGAGGTTCGTCAGGAAGCATCCCGAGGCGTTCGTCGGCCGCGTCGGGCCTCGCGGCAGCAGCCGCGGCTAGCCGTCGAGCGTGTACGAGAAGCCCGGTTGGGCACCGAGCTCTCGGAAGTCCGAGAGGCTTGGATCGAGCTTGCCCGGAGAGAACGTCGGATCGATCGTCACTTCTACGCGCCAGGGGAGCGGTGGCGTCGGGAGCACGAACGTCTTGACCTCGCACGAGTGGATCACGCCCGACTCCTCCCCCGTGACGTTCCGAATCTCCGGTTGGTCCTCAGCCGAGATGCCGACGGGGCCGACCTTGATCGAAATCAGGCTACGGACGTCCTTGCCGCACCACGCCGCGCGCGAGAGGCTGACCCGGACCTCTCCCGCGCGCCCCGAAGGCACGTCGTACAGGGAATAGCTGGCGGCAGCGCCCATCCACCCGTCCTGCTCGATGCCTGTCTGCGCCGTTCGCAGGCGAAGCGCGCCCTCGAGCGGGTAGAGGCTGTAGCCGCCGATGGTCGGGCCCTGGCGGCGACCGACAACGTCGACACCCGGCGTCGTGAGGACGTACGCGGTGCCGGGATCCGTCAGGGTGCCGTTCGGCTTCTCGAGATTCGGTGTCGTCACGGCTCCGGGTCCGGGAGCGGTGCCATCGAGACTCCACACCTTCACGAGCGAGCGGTTCCAGAACTCGAGGAGGTTCACCGGGTTGGGATCCCGGATTCCCTGACCGAGGAAGACGGTCGGACGATCGTCGGTCGACTTGTCGAGCCAGTTCGCCGGGCTGGGCAGTGTCTGGTAGAGCCGTTCGGAGAAGAGGCTTTCTCCGTGGGCTGCATACACCTCGGCGGTTCCCGTCCAGGCGAGCGTGAACGCGGCGACGACGGCAGCGGCGACTGCGACGTAGCGGCTCCGGAGCAGCGGAAGCAGGACGAGGACGGCCGTCCCGACCACCGTCACGACGATCAGTGCCTGTTCGATATCTGCCTCGGGCCATTTGAAGATGCGGTTCGCGAACGCGATGATTGCCAGGCCGTGCGCCTCGTAGTTCGGGTACTGCGTCAGCGAGTACGGCGTCGAGCGGACGAGGTAGAAGGCGAGGCACCCCGCCGCGACGACGGCCCACCACGCCCCGCGACGGCGCTGGAGAAACAGGGCCGTTCCGGCAAAGAGCAGCGGCGCGAGGTAGATCAGATTGCGCTCGAGCGTAAGGAACGCGAACACCGTGGAGAGGTAGGCGGCTTTGACGGCGGTGTACACCCCGAAGCAGAGGATGGAGGCGACGGTCACGGTCGCGACGGCGCTCACACCGGGCCGTGGCGCCTCGCCCTTCGGTCGAAAGACAGACGCCAAGCCCGCCACGAAGGGGACGATGCCGAGACCGATCGCGAGCGCCCCGACGGCCCACAGACCGAACTCGAGCATCCGATCCTGTTGAAAGGTCGTGGCGATGTACCAGGATTCGGATCGATGGGAGATGAACGCTCCCATCGCGATCAGGGCACCAACTGCAAGGAGCGGCAGCGCCGATCCAGTCGCCGATCTTCCAGGTGTGCCTGGACACGGTAAGGCGCTTGCCCTGCCAGACACGCGCGAGCCCTGCGAGCGCGAGGACGATGAACAGAACGGCCAACTGCTCCTTCGCGATGAGGCCGAGCGCACATCCCGCCACCGCCAGCGCGGCGCCGCGACGCGTCGGATACGCGAGCCATCGCGCGATCAGGAACAGCGCCAGCGTTGCTGCCGGATAGGCGGTGGGCTCCTTGACGAGGATGGGGGCGTAGGCGAGCGCCGGTGACAGCCCTGTCCCGGCGGCGGCAAAGAGCGCCCACCACGGTCGAACCGCCAGGCGCGCGAGGCCGTACGCCGGGAACACTGCCGTCGCCATGACGAGGGCGCCGAACGCCTTGAGGAGCATGTAGGCGGTTGGGACGTCCGAGATCCACCAGAACGGGGCGCTCAGGTACGCAGAGAGCGGCGCGAGTCCGTTGACCGGCAACCCGCGCAGCGAAGGGTGCCCCGTGTCGGCGATCGAGCGAGCGAGCTGCGTGCTCTCGAGCTCATCCGTGAAGATCGTCGGCGAGAGATGCCTCGACGCCTGCCAGAGCGCGAGACCGGCAGTGACGGCGTAGACGCCGAAGAGGGTGAGCAGCTCGACGCTCGGTTTACGCGCGCGGCGCCGGAGCCCGCTCACTCCGCAGCGGCCTCGGGCGCATCCGGCAGGGGCTCCATCCGTCGGACCATGACGCTGCACGTTACACCGGCGTCTGCGCACTCGGCGTTCAGCTTCACGAGTCGCTCACGAGGCGCGTCGGCGATCGTCACGATCACCTCGGTGGCTCCGGTTTGCCGGATGGCGCGCCCGGCATCGCTCAGCGCGCCGAGCACGCGCTGGCCGGCGATCCGCCTACCCCGCAGAGCCGGGTTGTCGTCGAGAAACCCGACGATCCGCATCCCGGGAGTCTCGCGAGCCTCGCTTGCGAACCCCCG
Organism: uncultured Thermoleophilia bacterium; assembly: GCA_963721955.1. Classification (GTDB taxonomy): domain Bacteria; phylum Actinomycetota; class Thermoleophilia; order Gaiellales; family Gaiellaceae; genus Gaiella. The sequence continues at coordinate 1,401,283 of CAVRKG010000005.1, forward strand.
GCCGAACCGGCCGGCGCCGACGACGAGGACGCGTGCCGATGCGTGTTCCTTCTTGCCGGCGCCCTGCCACTCGACGGCAGCTCTGAACCCGAGCCGCGCCCCGCCGACGAGGACGGTGGCGAAGATCGCGTCGATCAGGAAGACCGACGCAGGAAACGCGATCGAGCCTCGCAGCGAACCGACGATGGCCCAGGAGAGAGCGGCCGATACGGCGCAGGCGCCGGCGATGACGAGCTCGTCCGTCGTGGCGGCGTATCGCCACACCCGCCGGTAGATTCCCCCGAGGACGAAGCACAGGTAGCGCGTGCCCAGAACGACCGGCAGCGCCGCCAGGAAGGCCGCTCGTTCTGCGTCGTTTCCGAGGCTTCCGACCATCAGGTAGTAGGCGGCGAGGAACGAGCCGCACATCAGCGCGAAGTCGACGACGATCTCGATCACGCGGCGCGGCGCGAGCAACGCGTCCCGCAAGGAAGGTTGGGCCCCGCTCGTCTCTGCCTGCTCCCTCAGCTCGGTGAGAAAGTTGCCGAACTGGACGAGCAGCACGACACTGATGAGCACGCCGACGGCGGTGACCCGACCGTTGTCGAGCACGTTGTAGGCGAGGCCCGTCGCACCGAGTGCGACGGCAACGGTCGCAAGAAGCGCCACGGCCTCCCGCTCGGACAGCCCGTAGTACACGAGTCGATGCGATGTGTGATCCTTGCCGCCTTGCGTGACCGGACGACGTTCGAGCACTCGAACGATGGTGACGAGCGTCGTATCGAGAATTGGGATCGCAAGGACGATGAGCGGCAGCAGCACCGTCGCAAAGGTCGTGCCTGCCGCCGTCCAGCTCGCAGCGAGGCCCATGCAGGCGAGACCGAAGCCGAGGAGCTGGCTCCCTCCGTCACCCATGAAGACCGACGCGTTCCGCCGAATTCGGAGGTTGAACGGCAGAAAGCCGAGACAGCCGAATCCGAGCGAGAGAGCAAGGACGATGACGAGGGTGTTGTCGTGCACGGTCGCGGCGTCGATCGCAAAGTACGCGCACGCAACCGTGGCAAGGGTCGCCGCGAGGCCGTCCATGTTGTCGAGAAGGTTGAAGGCGTTCGTGATTCCGACCAGCCACACCACGCCGACCACGATCGCTACGGCGTCGTTCTTGAACAGCTCGACGTGGAGACCGGACGAGATCACGATCGCGGCTGCGGCGAGTTGGGCGCCGAGCTTCGCCAGCGGAGGCAGGCCGTACGCGTCGTCCACGAGGCCCGCGATGAAAATCAACGTGCATCCCGCGACGATGCCGAGCAACTCGCCCGTCGGGTCGATCGCACCGACCAACAGGGCGGCGGCGACGCCGACGATGAAGCCGCTGTAGATCCCCACGCCACCGAACGTCGGCGTCGAAGAGCCGTGCCAGCGCTCGCTCGTCGGTACCGCGACAAGCCGTCCGAGGAACGACGAGCGCAGGAGCCCGCGAATGACGAGGAAGGCGGCCGGTAGGGCGGCAAAGGTGACGGCCGCACTCATTGCCATAGGGTAGTTCGTCGGGATACGAGATGCCCCTGCAGATTCCCGGTCGATGCACCCCTACAATCCACCGGTGGCCGTCTACGCAGACCTGATTCGCTATCGCGAGCTGTTCGCCAGCCTCTTCCAGCGCGACCTGCGCGCAAAATACAAGGGCTCGGCCCTCGGGCTCGTCTGGACGCTCGCGCTCCCGGTCACGTTGATGGGTGTGTACCTCGTCGTCTTCTCGGTGATGTGGCGTGCGCCGACGACCGATGTCGGCCATTACTGGCTGTTCCTGCTCGGCGGCCTCCCGCCCTGGGTCTTCTTCGCGACCAGCCTGCAGTCGTCCGCGAGAAGTCTGCTCGAGAACGCCGGCCTGATCCGGAAGGTTCGGTTTCCGCGACAACTCGTGCCGCTCTCCATCGTCGCGACCCAGTTGGTTGCATTCGTCGTGATGGGGGCGATCGTGATTGCTCTCGCCATGATCGTCCTGCCCGAGTCACGTGCGACGGCGTGGCTCGCAATCCCGATCGGGGCCGTGATCGTCCTTTTCGTCTCCGGTCTCTCGCTCGCCGTCGCATCGGCGAATGCGATCTATCGGGACGTCGAGTTCGTCGTCGCCGCGCTGCTGCTGCCCCTCTTCTTCCTGACGCCGATCCTCTACAGCCTGGAGAACCTGCCGGGTGCGGACGCTCACGGGTGGCTCGTCGACCTGATCCAGTGGGCCAACCCCCTCACACCGGTGATCGAGTGCTTCCGCGCACCGCTCTTCCTCGGCGAGGTGCCGTCCGCCGGCAACCTCGTCTACCTCGCCGTGGAGACGGTGGTGGCTCTCGCCGTCGGCGCGCTCGTCTTCAGATCTGTCGACGACCGGATCGCCGCGGAAGTGTGACGGCGGCTCGCCCGTCGAAAAGCCCATCGTGTCCGTCGTACGCCGGCAGGCCGAGATGCTCGGACGGCTCGATTCCGTCGAGGAGGGACGGCAGCAGCAACGGATGCCCGAGCCGCGGGTTGCGCCCACCGCCGCCACGCCACGGCGCGAGGTCGCGTTCCCGCCGACCCGTCGGAACGACTGCAGTCGCGACTGCAGTCCACCCTTCCGCATGTGCATCGAGAAGAAGTCGCGACCACTCCGGCGGCGGGACCGCGCCCGCGACGAGGTGCGCCACAGCGACGCCCTCGGAATCGGCGATGGGCTCTTCCTGTGCGGCGAGAGCGGCTGTCGTCTCGGGGGCATCCCCGCCGTGCACCCGCACCGTGAGCGAGCGGGCGCTGATCCGCGGTGCGACGTCGACCTCGATGTCGAGCGGCGTGCCGCCGACCTCGGCAAACCAGAACCGATGCTCCTCGAGCAGATCGAACGACAGCCGGTAGGAACCCGGCGGTCGCGGGGCGGTCACGTGGAACTCGAGTTCGACCTGCTGTCCCGGGGCGACGGCGTGGGGCAACGGCGTCCGCGGGCCGTCCCAGACGATCGGGTTGCCGAGTGTGTCGAGCCAGTGGAACGACGCCTGAACGCCGTCCGCGCCTTGCGAGAACCACGTCGCCGACCCCGCATTCTCGAGCGACACACGCGCGGTAGCGGTGACGCCTGCTCGTGGGCCGTCGAGCGACCAGGCGAGCCAGCGTGGTGCAAGAGGCCCGGCGGTGACCGGATGCTCGCCGACGCGGTTCACGATGAGGGCTACTCTAGTCAGGTGAGCGAGCCGCTTCTCGTGCGCGCCGCCCGGCGCGAGGATGTCGAGCGGACGCCGGTGTGGTTCATGCGCCAGGCGGGCCGTTCGCTTCCGGAATATCGCGTCATCCGCGAGAAGCACGCGTTCTTCGAGGTCGCCCATACCCCGGAGCTCTGCGCGGAGGTGACGCTGCAACCGGTACGGCGACACGATGTCGACGCGGCCGTGATGTTCGCCGACATCATGACGCCTGTGCTCGGGATGGGAGTGGACGTACGACTCGTGGAGGGCGTCGGGCCGGTGATCGACGAACCGATTCGCACTCTCGCCGACGTCGAGCGCCTGCGTGTGCCCGACCCGGAGGAGGCGTTTGCACCCGTGCTGGAGGCGGTACGCCTCGTGCGCGGAGAGCTCCGATCGGACCAGGCGGTGGTCGGCTTCTGCGGCGGCCCGTTCACCGTGGCCGGCTACCTCGTCGAAGGGAAGCCGAGCCGTGAGTTCGCCGTGACGAAGAGCATGATGCTGGGGCAGCCCGATGTGTGGCACGCGCTTCTCGACAAGCTCGCGGAGACGTTCGCCGGCTACGTCGCTGCGAAGGCGCGTGCCGGCGCCGACGTGATCCAGCTGTTCGACTCGTGGGTGGGGGCCCTCTCCCCGGCGCACTACCGCGAGCACGTGGCGCCGCACTCGGCGCGCGTCCTCGCCGCGGTCGATGTGCCGACGATCCATTTCGGCACGGGCACGGCGGCACTGCTCGAGGAGATGGCGGGCGCAGGCGGGGATGTGATCGGCCTCGATTGGAGGATCCCACTCGACGTGGGGTGGGCGCGGGTGCCCGGTCGCGCCGTCCAGGGCAACCTCGACCCGGCCGTGCTGCTCGCACCCTGGGACGTGGTCGAAGCAGAGGCGCTCGACGTGCTGGCCCGCGCCGGCGGGCGGCCCGGCCACATCTTCAACCTCGGCCACGGCGTCTTTCCCTCGGTCGATCCCGACACGCTGACGCGTCTTTCGGCGCTTGTGCGCGAGCACGGAACGGCGACGGTACCGGGGTGAGCATCGCTCTCTGCCGGCCGCGCGAGGCTGCGTACGCATCCTGGCGGGCGCGCTCCGTGAACCTTTACGCCGCGGACACGGAGCAGCACGGCGGCTCGGGTCGCGATGCCGCCTCCGTCGAGGGTGCCCGGGGGCTCGACCGGGCGCTCGGGTACGAGGAGCGCGCGGACGATCTGCGAGAGATGCTCGCATGACGTCCGGGTCGATCTCCGCCGAGGGCGTCTCGCGCTGCTTTCGCGTCCACGCGAGGGAAACCCGGACTCTGAAAGACCTCTTCGTGGCGCGCGGGCGAACCGGCGGCGAGGATGTCTGGGCCCTGCGCGACGTCTCCGCACAGATCGTGCCGGGCGAGGCCGTCGGGCTCATCGGCCGGAATGGGTCCGGCAAGTCGACCTTGCTGCGCGTGCTCGCGGGGATCATCAAGCCGACCACCGGAAGCGTCGAGGTGGCGGGCCGGATCGGCTCGCTCCTCGAGCTCGGCGCCGGCTTTCATCCGGATTTCAGCGGCCGCGAAAACGTCTTCCTGAACGGATCGATCCAGGGTCTGCGGCGAGCCGAGATCCGCGAGCGCTTCGACGAGATCGTCGCGTTCGCCGAGATCGAGCACGCGATCGACCGGCCTGTCCGCACCTACTCGAGCGGCATGGCGATGCGGCTCGGCTTCGCGATCGCTGCGTTCCTGCGAGCCGACGTCCTGCTCCTCGACGAGGTGTTCGCGGTCGGCGACGAGAACTTCCAGCGAAAGTGCTTTGGCGTCATCGCCGCCTTCAAGAACCAGGGCGGCACGATTCTCTTCGTCTCGCATGATGCGCAAGCCGTCGAGCGGTTGTGCGAACGCTCGATTCTTCTCTCGTCGGGTTCGAAGGTGTACGACGGACCGACGCACGAGGCGATCGCGCGATACCGCCGTCTCCTGGCCGACGATCTCGATCCGGCGGAGCGACACGCCGGCCTGCGCGAGTGGGGGAGCGGCGAGGCCGAGATCGCCGGTGTTCGGCTCCTTGATGCAGACGGCGCCGAACGGCGGCAGTTCCTGGCGGGCGAACCGCTTCGGCTCGAGGTCGACCTGCGAGCCAACTCGCCCATCGAGGCTCCGCGACTGCACCTCGAGCTACGCGACACGACGGGTCTTCTCATCGCGGAGGATGCCGTTGAAACGTCGGCGCTCGGTTGGCCGACCGGGGCAGGGGCGATGATCGCGCGCCTGGACATCGCAAGTCCCGCGCTGGCCTTCGGGCGTTTCCGCGTGCGGCTCGGGCTCGTCGGCGCCGACGGCCGCACGCTGCACCAGCTCGACGATGCGGGTGCGTTCCTCGTCTACCCCGACGGGGAGGGGCGTGGCCTCCTGCATCTCGGAGGAACGTGGCGGGCCGGGACGAATCAAGGATCCGGATGAGCTACAAAACGTGCCCCAATTGGCCCGAGCTGATGGAGCTCGCGCCCGACCTCCAGTTCAAGCACATCACCGTCGCCGACGCGCAGTTGCCGTTCGACGTGGTCTCCAAGATCTCGCACGTCTCCCTCGGCGAGCTCGAGATCTGCTGCGACCTCGAGCATCACGTGTTCAACGAGAGTCACACGGATGACCAGGTCGCAGCTGCGCTCGCCGGCACACACTGGTTCGAGGTGCACGAATGGGCCACGTCGGGCCCAGGCGCCTCCTCGAACGCCGCCTGAGAACGACAGCGGATCCTGGTCGATCGTCGGCGAGTAGCCTCTCGTTGTGGTCACGGTCGTCGTCCCATTCCGCTCGGCTGGAAAGAGCAGGCTGCCCGCCGACCTACGCGTCGAGGTAGCGCTCGCGATGCTCGGCGACGTGCTCGAGGCGGCGACGGGCTCTGCCGACCGCGTGCGGCTCGTCACCGACGACCGAGCCGCGACGCTGGTGGGTGACGCGTTCGAGGCCGTCGAGCTCGTGGCCGACCCAGGGGGAGGACAGGGGGCAGCAGTGCAGGCCGCCCTCGCAGGGATAGACGGCATCGTCCTGGTCGTCAACGGCGACCTGCCGAAGGCTCGCCCGTCCGACGTGGCTGCGCTCGCGCTCACAGCTCGCAGCGGAGAGGTTGCGGTCGTGGCCGCACGGGACGGCACCACGAATGCGCTCGCTCTGCCGACGGCGGACGTCTTCCAGCCGCTCTACGGCGCCGGGAGCGCGGCGCAGTTCAGGGCGCATGCGGCCGCGCTCGGTCTCGTGGTTCACGACCTCGATCTACCGAACCTGCGGGACGACGTGGATACCGCCGCCGACCTCGAGCGCATCGGGCCGCAGGCGGGAACACGGACACGGTCGCTGACGGCGGTTCTGCGCGCGTGAACGTCGTCCTGCTCTCCGGCGGCGTGGGCGGCGCCAAGCTCGCGGCAGGGCTCTACGACGTGTTGGCTGCCGGCGAGCTGACCATCATCGGCAACGTCGGTGACGACCTCGAGGTGCTCGGCCTTCACGTCTCGCCGGACCTCGACTCGGTGCTCTACGGTCTGGCCGGGCTGAATGACGAGGAGCGCGGCTGGGGCAGGCGGGGTGAGACCTGGCAGGCGCTCGAGTCGGCCCGACTCTGGGGCGGTGAGAGCTGGTTCAGACTGGGCGACCTCGACCTGGGGCTGCACCTGGTCCGGTCACAGCATCTTCGCGCGGGCGAGAGCCTGACGTCGGTGACCTCGGGACTGGCACTTGCCGCCGGCGTCGCGGCGCGCCTCCTGCCGGCGACGAACGATCGTCTGCGAACGCACGTGGATACCCCGCAGGGCACCTTCGCATTTCAGGAGTGGTTCGTCGCGCGGCAGCACGAGGACGAAGTCGACGCCGTCGTCTTCGACGGAGCCGACATGTGCCGACCTGCCCCCGGCGTCCTCGACGCAATCGGTCAGGCGGACGCGATCGTGTTCGCGCCGAGCAACCCGTTCGTCTCGATCCACCCGATCCTCGCGGTGCCGGGTATCCGGGCGGCGATCGAGGCGAGAAGGGTGCCGTCCGTGGCCGTCAGCCCGCTGATCGGGGGGCTCGCGGTGCGCGGGCCGCTCGATCGCATGATGCGGCGGCTCGTCGGGGGCACGACACCAGCCCATGTGACAAAGTGTTACAAGGGGTTGCTCGACGTGGTGGTGATCGACCGCGCCGATGCGCCGGCCGAAACGGACGTGGAGGTCGTCGTCACGGATACGCTCATGAGCGACCGCGAGGCGGCGCGACAGCTTGCGCGGACGGCGCTCGAAGCGACACGGGAGGCTCGGACGTGAAGATCGCACTCATCGGAGGCACCGGAAGCTTCGGGACCGCTCTGGCCGTTCGGTTGCGAGCGGCCGAGTACGACGTCGTGATCGGCTCGCGCGATGCGGAGCGAGCTCGGGCAGCAGCAGCCGAGCTCGGGGTGGAGGGGGCGACGAACGAGGAGGCCGCCGGTGCCGCCGATCTCGTCGTCCTGACGACGAAGGCGGACGGTGCCGTCGAGACCGCGCGTGCGCTGCGCGACGCGATCGGGATGACGCCCGTGCTCTCCGTCGCCGCCGAGTTGTCGTTCACGAAGGGCGGCGTCCTCCCGACGGAGGAGCCGACCTCGATCGCGCGCCGGATCCAGGATGTCGTCGACGGCCCGGTCGTGGCGGGTCTCCACTCGCTCGCGGCGTCCAACCTGGGAGCGGCCGAGGCGCCCGACGAGGACACCCTCGTCTGTGGTGACGATCCCGCCGCCAAGGAGATCGTGCTCGAGCTCGCCGGAAAGCTCACGTCCGGCCGGGCCATCGACGCCGGCCCGTTGGCGAGCGCCCGTGCGCTGGAAGGGATGACAGCCGTGATCGTCAACGTGAACAAGCGCTACAAGGCCCACGCCGGCCTTCGCGTCACCGGCGTTCACTGAGGTGGTCGACGAGGTTCGCGTGATCGCCCTCGCGGGGCTGCCGGAACTCGAGCCGGGAGACGATCTGGCGACGTTCGTTGCCGATGCGTGTGTCAACGCGGGCGGCCTCGAGCCGGGAGACGTCGTCGTCGTGGCACAGAAAGCGGTGTCGAAGGTCGAAGGGAGGATCGTCCACCTCGCCGATGTCCAGCCTTCACGTCGTGCAGAAGAGCTTGCCGGGGTCGACGGCGACCCGCGCCAGATCGAGGTCATCCTGCAGGAGTCGACCGAGATCGTGCGCTCACGGCCACCGCTCGTGATCTCGCGCACGCGTCACGGGTTCGTGTGTGCGTCGGCGGGGGTCGACGCATCGAACGCGAAGGGCCTGGGCACTGTGATTCTCCTGCCGGTCGATCCTGACGCGTCCGCCGCGGCGCTACGGGCTCGGCTCAGCGAGCTGACGGGGGTTGCTCCTGCGGTCGTCATCAGCGACTCGTTCGGCCGGGCGTGGCGGTTGGGAACGACGGACGTCGCGCTCGGCGTCGCAGGCATGGCGGCACTCATGGATCTCCGCGGCTCGCGGGACGCCGTCGGGTACGAGTTGCGCTCGACGATGATCGCCGTTGCAGACGAAGTCGCCGGGGCCGCGGAGCTGGTGATGGGAAAGAACCGGGGCGTGCCGGCGGCGATCGTCCGCGGCGTTCGGGCCGACGGCGACGGGAGGGGCCGGGACCTCGTCATGCCGACGGAACGCGATCTCTTTCCGTAGCCGAACGAGGGAATCCTGGCGACGAGCATGCGGGGAGGGTCTGCCCGCCACTTTCGTCCGGTAGACCCCGGCGATCGCGACGGGACCGGCGATCGCCAGCGGCGGCCCCTTGTGGCGTTACACTTCCGCCGTGCACAAGTATGCGATCTGGGGCACGTCGACCTCTCCGAGCCATGAGGAATGGGTTCGCGCGGTCGGCAAGGCATTCGAGGCGGACGACTTCGTGCTCGTCGAAGACCATGCCGACGCTGACTTCGTTCTCAACATGTTCGACACGGAAGACCCGAAGGCGTTTCGACGGTCGTCTCGCGGGACGTATTCCGCCTCGTTCTACGAACTCGACGAGGTGCCGGAGGACGTGCTGCGGACGAGCTATCCGAACCTCGTACGCACCCTCGCCAATGTCGTCGTCCTCCATGTCCCGGGAGAAGGCGTGTGGTTCACGACGATGGAGCGCGGCACGTACAAGATCTCGGACGATCCGGCGGAGGTGTTCGAGCGGCTCGCGCCGCTCGCCAAGTCGAAGCTCGTGATCGACAACGAGTTCGCCACCGACCTCGAGCCGGAGCTCTGGGACGGCGACGAGATCACGGCCGACATCAGCGCGGCAGGCAAGCGGATGGGCGAGCTCGATCTGCTTCCGGCGCCATTCCCTGTCCACGAGTTCCTGAACGAGCGCGATCTACGCCACGTGATGCGGCTCTACCAGGTCGGCGGTCTCTCCTACGGCAACCTCTCGGCCCGGAAGGACGACACGCGTTTCTGGATGAGCGCGTCGGGGGTCGACAAGACCGCACTCGAGGAACCGGGCCGCGACATCCTGCTCGTCACGGGATACGACGAGCCCAACGCGCGGATGCTGATCAGCGTGCCGCCGGGTGTCGAGCCGCGACGCGTATCGGTCGACGCGATCGAGCACTGGATGATCTACCAGGCGCACGCTGACGTCGGCGCGATCCTGCACGTCCACGCCTGGATGGAGGGGATCGCCGCGACCGACATCAACTATCCGTGCGGCACCCAGGAGCTCGCCGAATCGGTCGCCGAGCTGATCGCGCGGGAGCCCGACCCGGCGCACGCCGTGATCGGCCTGCGCAACCACGGCATCACTGCGACCGGGGACAGCCTGACGGAGATCCTCGACCGCATCCAGACAGGCATTCTCCGCCAGGTCCCGATGACGTAGACGGCCGCGGGGGCCCGAGAGTCACGACCGCTCGGACGACGACCGTAGGCGCAGGAGCGCCAGCAGGGCGAGAAGCGGCAGCAGCACGACGTCGTTCGCCATGCACCACAGGCAGATCGCGTCGATGACGAAGACCTGGAGCACGACCAGGTAGGCCGCGAAGGCGAGGCCGGCGATCGCGATCGCCGCTGTGAGCGTTCGGGCGAGCTCCGAGTCCCAGATCAGCAGGGCGAGCGCAGAGACCCACGCTGCCAACCCGAGGACCGCAACCGGGATGCCGGCGATGATCGCATACTTGGAGTCCTGGACCTTCTCGCAGCCACCTCCGGTCGTGCAGATGAGCGCAGCCGGCTCATAGTGGACGTAGGTGAGGTAGGCCGCGACTCCGATGCCGACCACCGACACACCCATCGCGGCGAATCGGAGAATTCTGTCGCTCACCGGCCGAGCGCTTCGTCGAGGATGATGCGAAACGCGTCAGGGTCGTAAGCCTCCGGACGCACCAGCTTTGGGGGCGCGTTCCCGATCTTGACAAGGAACCACGGAGTGCCCGGCACCTGCCGCCGTTTCGCCTCGGCCGCGTGTGCCGCGATCTGCTTCCTGACCCACGGGCTCTTCGAGTCGGCGAGCAGTCGGACGGTGTCGAGGCCGCGAACTCCGCGGACGAGCTTCCTGACACCCTTGTCCGTCGCCACTTGACCCAACGTCGCCTGGTTCTCGAAGAACAGCTGCGCTACGTGCCAGAGCTTCTTCTGCCGGGCGGCTGCGACTGTGTAACGCATCGCCGGTGCCGATGCGCGCGTCACCACGGCGAGCCCGCGGAAATCGATCTTCACGAGCCCTGTCCTGACGTATTCACGCACGATCGCGGGGAACGCGTTCTCCGTGTACGCGCGGCAGTGTGAACAGCCGAAGTCCTCGTACTGGATCAATGTCACCCTGGCGCTCTTCTGACCGAGCATCGTGCCGCGTTGTGGGATCCCGTCCACCAGAGCGGTGCCGCTCGAGGCCCCTGCGGCGCCGGAGAGCGCCAGGGACAGGAACGCTACGACGAGCACTGTCGCGGCTCGTGGCGGAGTCAGGATCACGGCTTGAGGGCATCATCGAGGGCGGGACGGAACTCCTCGGGTGTGAGCGCCACCTGAACCCGGTACGGCTTGTTGATGCCGACGGTGATGTAGAACGCCGGAGTGCCCGGCACCTGCAGCGCCTCGGCGTCAGCGGCCATCGCCGCGATCTCCTTCTCGACGCTCGCGCTTCTCGCTTCCTTCTTGACGCGGGCGACATCGAGTCCCGGTACCTGCCTCAGGATCCCGTCGACGACCGCTGGTGTCGCCCAGCCCGAGTTCTCCGCCCCCTGATTCTCGTAGAGCAATCCGACGACCTCCCAGAGCTTGTTCTGCCGACCTGCCGCGACAGTCGCGCGGAGCAACGTATCGGAGTCGGGGCCGAGGAACGCGATCCCCCGGAAGTCGAGTCGCACCCGTCCAGTCCGCACGTACTCCTCGATGATCGACGGCAAGGCGTTCAGGGTGTAGTCCCGGCAGTACGGACACTGCAGGTCCTCGAACTGCTTCATCGTCACCCGGGCGGAAGACCTGCCGAGGATCGATCCCTTCTGCGGGATGCCGGCTACGAGTGCGACAGGCCCTGTCGCCGTCTCCTCGACAGTCGTCGTCTCCGTGTCCGCGGTCGTAACCGGCGTCGACACGGCACTACTGCCCGGGGTGTCATCGCGCGTCAGCAGGACGCTGCCGACGATCAGGCCAGCTGCGACCGCACCGGCTGCGACGAGGGCGATCAGGATGGTCGGATGCCTGCCAGATCGAGGAGCCTTCGGGTTCGGAACGAGAGGCATCGCCCAACAGTCTGCCTGCAGGCGACGACCGCGCGGCCGCGGAATAGGTTGAATGGCGGAGTGAACGACGACGACAGAAGACGCGCACTCGTCGAGGCCGGAATCGCGATCACGTCGGAGTTGTCGCTCGACGTCATCCTCCAGACGATTGCACGCATCGGGGCCGAGCTGACGGGCGCGCGGTACTCGGCTCTCGGCGTGATCGACCGATCGGGCCGAGAACTCGAGCGGTTCGTCACGTACGGGATCGACGACGAAGCCCGCGCCGCGATCGGAGACCTGCCACGCGGACGCGGAATTCTCGGCGTTCTCATCGACGACGCGCGTCCGCTGCGTCTCGACGACATCGCGAGCGATGCCCGCTCGGTTGGTTTTCCACCCAATCACCCGCCGATGCGCACGTTCCTCGGCGTCCCGATCATGACGCGGGGAGTCGCATTCGGAAACTTGTATCTCGCCGAGAAACAGCCGTCAGGGAGCTTCACGGAGGAGGACGAGGAGAACGTCACAGTGCTGGCGGCGCAGGCAGCAGTCGCGATCGAGAACGCGGGCAGTGTCCAACGCGATGCGCTACGCCGGGCAGTTCGCGCGCAGGAACTCGAGCGCAGTCGCCTGGCGCGCGAATTGCACGACGAGACAGGGCAGGCGCTCACGTCGATTCTGCTCGGCCTTGCTGCGGTGGAGCGGTCGGAGAGCGCGGAGGCTGCTCACGCTGCCGCCGGCGCATTGCGCGGACTGGTCGTCGAGACGTTGCAGAACGTGCGTCGACTCGCCGTCGAGTTGCGGCCCTCTGCGCTGGACGACTTCGGCCTCGAGCCCGCTCTGCAGCGGCTCGGGCGTTCGGTGAGCGAGACGGCGGCGCTCGACGTCCAGGTCGAGGCCAGGCTCGGACTAAAGCGGCTGCCGCCCGAGGTCGAGACGTCGCTGTACAGGATCGTGCAGGAGGGGCTGACGAACGTCGTCAAACACGCCGAGGCCGCGCACGTCAGTGTCGTCCTGACGCGAAAATCGGGGAGCGTCCTCCTGATGATCGAGGACGATGGCCGGGGCTTCGATACCGCCGCGCGGTCCGACCTCGAACGTCTCGGGCTTCGTGGGATGCGCGAGAGAGTGGATCTACTCGACGGGTCGTTCGACGTCGAGTCGGCACCCAGCACGGGCACGACCCTGATCATCGAGTTACCAATCGCGTGAGGCGCTCCCTCACTCAGCCGGCCGCGTCGATGGCGAGTGCAGCGATCGTCCGCCCGACGGAAGGCGCGAACTTGAACCCGTGGCCCGAGCAGGCCGACGCGACGACAACCCGTCGGTGGCGTTCGAGCACGAACGACTCGTCCGCCGTGTTCGTGTAGAGGCACGTCTCCGAGGTGAGTGGCCCAGGGTCCACGAGCGCGAAGCGCTTGGCCGCCCATGCCGACACCCAGCGGACGACGGCCTCGTCCGGATCGCCCGGCTCGTTTGGGTCGGCAGGTGGGCCTGCATGGTGAAGTCCCGCCTTGAGTCCGACGCCCGGCGCCGCGAGCGCGTAGTTGATCACACCCTGGCGGACGAGGCCGTGCTCGGCCGCGTCGGGGACGGCGTCGTCGGTGACCGACGGGAGCGCGAGGGCATCGGGGACATCGAAGTACGAGATCGTCTCCCGTGTCGCGATCACGGGGAGGTCGATCTCGATCTGCGAGAGCAGGTCACGAGCCCAGGCCCCGGCGGCGACGACGCACGCGCGGGCTGTGATCTCGTCTGCGTCCGTGCCGATTCGTACGCCCGTCACACCTTGGTCGAGTGACGTCACCCGACGGTGTTCGACGACGACCGCGCCGGCATCGACGGCTGCCGCGAGGAGGGCGCGGTACGCCCGGTCTGCCAACGTCGTCCCGGCGTCGGGCTGGTAGAGCGCGGGTTCGCCGTCCGCGGCCGAAATCGGCCAGCGCGACCGGACCTGGGAGCCGGTGAGAAGCTCGTGGCGAATGCCGCACGATGCAAGCGCCTGGGCGTTCTCCACGGCGACGCGTCCGAAGTCGAGCCCACCCGTCCGCACGATGAGCTGCTCGCCGCACTCCGCCTCGAGTTCGCGCCAGTCCTGCAGGGCACCCTGCGCGAGCCGGACGTAGTGCGGATCGGGGTAGGAGAGGCGGAAGATTCGCGAGCCGCCATGGCTCGAGCCTCGGTCGTGGCCGAGATCGAACTGCTCGAGGAGGAGCACACCGCGGCCCGCTCGGGCAAGCGCACGCGCCGCTGCGACGCCGGTGATCCCGGCGCCGATGACGACGACATCAGCATCGCTCCCCACCGGGCGATCCTAGAGATACGTCAGGTCAGGGCGTCGACTACCCCTTGAGCTCGCGCGCGACACGCGATGCTGCGCGCGCGAGCGCCTGGTAGGCCGCGGCGCGGTCGGCAATCCGACCCTTGGCCTCGGCAGCTTCGGCCCGGCGAATGCAGGCGGTCACGGTCGCGTCCAGCGGGTCGCGGCCGAACGCGAGCGCATGCTCCGAGACCCCAGTGCGTCGAGCGATCTCTCGCATCACCTGCAACGAGGGGACGCGCTCGCCCCGTTCGATCCGCGAGATGTAGGCAGCGCTACAGCCCGGGAAGGCGAGCTCGCGTTGGCTGAGACCGGCTGCCTCGCGCGCGTCGAAGATCCTCCTCCCCACAGCCTCAGGATCGTCATAGTGCGGCGTTCGAGCCCGCTTGAACCTCATTGTGGTGGTGACCATTCGTTGGTACCTCCAAGGACAACTTACACCCTGGTCGTCCGCCTGTGAAGAGGTAACTCAGCCGGAGTGGTCGCCGTTGAAGATCACCAGCAGCGACAGGTGCTCGTAGGCGGTGAAGCGGTGTTCGGCGCCGGCCGGGACGAAGAGCGCAAGTCCTTCGGTGAGGGTCGTCGGCGTTCCCTCGATTTCGAGCACCCCGCTCCCCTCGAGGACGATGTACACCTCGTCCTCGTCATGCGGTTGCTGTCGGTCGGGCTCCGGCGCGACGAGAACGTAGACGCCGATCTCCAAGCCCGGCGATGAGTGCACGACCTCGTATCCGCCGCCTCGCTCGCGAAGGCTACGCCGCGTGGCGTCGACATCGAAGGGGTGGGCGGCGCCCAGCATGGGCGCATCGTAGGCCACGCGACGCTTCGACATGCGATGCTCGCACCGTGCAGGTCGACTTCAGCCGTCTTTTTCGGCCGCAGCCCGCAAGCTCGAGCGGTTGGCGACGGATGCCCGCAGTCGCGGCGGACGGGATGGTTGCGACCAGTCATCCCCTGACGAGTCGCGCCGCGCTGTCGGCGCTCGAAGCGGGCGGAAACGCGGTGGACGCGGCGCTGGCTGCAGCGGCGGTGGCAACCGTCGCGGAGCCGACCGAGAACGGCATCGGCGGGGATGCGTTCGCGCTCGTCTGGGACGGGGAGACGCTGCACGGCATCAACGGGTCAGGCCGGTCGCCGGCCGAGCTTGCCGGGCGTGCGGCCACGGATGTCGGCCCCTGCTCGGTGACCGTTCCGGGCGCCGTGCGTCTCTGGGACGACCTTGCGTCCCGGTTCGGAAGGTTCGGACTCGAGGCAGCGGTCGGTCGGGCCGCCGATCTCGCCGACGAGGGCGTTGCGTGCACGGCGCGTATCGCGGACAAGTGGGCGCGTGCCGAACTCGCACCGTGGCCGGCACCAGGGGTGGGCGAGCGCTATCGCCTGCCGGACCTCGCGTCGACCTTGCGGGCAGTGGCAGCCGACGGTCCCGACGCTCTGTACGGGGGTCGCGTCGCAGCGGCGATCGCTGCCTCGACGTGGCTGTCGGAGGAGGACCTGTCGGCGCACCGCTCCGAATGGGTCGAGCCACTACGTCGGGCGTTTCGCGGTGTCGAGGTGTGCGAGCTTCCGCCGAACGGGCAGGGCGCAGCAGCCCTGCTCGCGTTCGCGATCTACGACGGGCTTCCGCCCGGCCTGCATTCCGAGATCGAGTCGATGAAGCTCGCGCTCGCGGAGGCCCGCGCCGTAATCCACGATGGGCCGCTCCCATCAGACTTCTTCGACGAAGGGCGCGTCGCAGAACTCCAGGCACTCGTTCGACCCGACGTCGCCGTCGACGCGTCGGTAGCCCCATCGCGCGGCGGGACGACGTATCTCTGCGTGGTCGACGGCGACGGCATGGCCGTATCCCTGATCCAGAGCGTCTACACGTCGTTCGGCTCGGGCGTCGTTGCCCCGGGCACAGGCGTCGTCCTGCAGAGCCGAGCAGCAGGGTTCAGTCGCACCCCCGGCCACCCCGGCGCCCTCGCTCCGTCCACGCGCCCGTTCCACACGATCATCCCGGGGATGCTCCTCGAGCAGGGGAGGCTCCTCGGGCCCTTCGGCGTGATGGGCGGTCCGATGCAGGCGCAGGCGCATTTTCAGGTCGTGCGGCGGCTCGTCGAGGACGGCGACGATCCACAGGCGGCGCTCGACGCGCCTCGCTGGCGCGTGGAGGGGGACGGCGTCGTCGAGCTCGAGCCGGGGCTCGCAGACCGTATTTCCGAACTGCGAGCACTCGGTCACGACGCGCGCCCCGGAGCCATCCAGCATCCTTTCGGGGTCGGGCAGATGATCCTGCGCAGCGGATCCGCGCTGATCGGCGCCTCCGACGGCCGCGGTGACGGCTATGCCGCCGGTCTGTAGGTCGGAACCGAACGAACGAGAGTGAGCGAGAGGGAGCGATGACAATTCATTTCGAGCAGATCGAGCCGGGACAGCGCGTCGTGACCGCCCGGAGGACGGTGACGGACGCCGACATTCTCTGGTTCTGTGGTCTCTCCGGTGATTTCAACCCGTTGCATACCGACGTCGAGTACATCCGTGAGCACACGCCCTACCGCGATCGCATCGCGCACGGACACCTGGTGCTGTCGATCACCGGTGGGCTGAGAAGCGAGCTCGACACCTGGCAGATCATCGCGTATCTCGACTGCCACCGGCGGTTCCTCGCGCCGGTCTACGCGGGAGACACGATCCACGCCGTCTACGTCGTCACCGAGGCGCGCCCGTCGCGCTCGCGACCCGGCACAGGCGTCGTCACGTGCGAGGTCGAGACGCTGAACCAGGCCGGCGAGATCGTGCAACAGGGGACCGACGTGCTCCTGATCGGCGCCGGCGAGGGGCGGGGCGAGGTCGGCGACGGGTGATCGCCGACGCTCGGGCCGGGCGGGCGCGAATCGAGATCCAGGGGATTCCGGTGTCGTACGAAACGCGCGGAGAAGGAGAGCCGATCCTGCTCATCCACGGGTGGTCATCGGACCGCCGGTACATGCTGGCCGATCTCGAGCCGATCTTTGACGGCCACCCGGGGTGGCGGCGGATCTACGTCGACCTCCCGGGTCATGGCGAGACGCCGGCCCCGCCCTGGCTCTCGACCCAGGATCAGATGCTCTCGGTCCTGACGGAATTCAGCGACGCGGTCCTCCCGGAGGAATCGTTCGCCGTCGTGGGCAACTCCTACGGCGGCTTTCTCGCCCTGGCGCTCGTTCGGGCGATGCCTGCCCGCCTGCGCGGTGCAGCGCTGCTCGTCCCGGACGTTCCCAGACCCGACGGGTCACGTGATCTGCCGGAGGCGGTCACGATCGCGCCGGATCCGGCCGTGTTCGGCGAGCTCGCCCCTGACGAGGAGTGGATCCCCGGAGCGCTGCCCGTGCACGAGCGAAGGATGCTCGAGGAGATCAGGGCTCACGACATGCCCGGCTACCGGGTTGCCGACTACGACTTCCTGGCCCGACTCGACGCCCACTACCTGCTCACGAGCTCTGCCGGGCAGCCCGGACCGGCCTTCGACGGTCCGTGCCTGATCGTGAGCGGCCGCCAGGACGCGCGGGTCGGGTATCGGTGTGCCTGGAGCCTGCTCGACGAGTTCCCCCGCTCCACGTTCGCGGTCCTCGATCTCGGCGGGCATCACATCGGACGGATCGAGCGCCCGGCGCTCTTCAGCGCTCTCGTCGTCGACTGGCTCGCTCGGTTACGGGGCTCACCTGACGCCCGTCACTTCGTGACGGAGCCTCGCTGGGCGATACAGTGCCGCTTCCGTGGCAATTCGAGTGCTCATCGTCGACGACCACGCCGTGGTGAGGAGCGGACTTCGCCTCCTCCTCGATCGCGAGGCCGACATCGAGGTCGTTGCAGAGGCGGGCGACGCGGACGAAGGCGTGCGGGCCGCTCGGCTCGAGAAGCCCGACGTCGTCCTGCTCGACGTCGTCATGCCGGGACGCGGCGGACTCGAGGCGTGCGCCGAGATCCTTGCCGCCTCGAAGGGCACGGTGCTGGTGCTCTCGATGCAGGACGACCCGTCATACGTCCGCGAGGCGTTCGGCGCCGGTGCGAGCGGATACATGCTCAAGGAGGCCGCAGACACGGAGCTCGTCCAGGCGATCCGGGAGGTTGCCGGCGGCGGGCGATACGTCCACCCGACGCTCGGAGCCCGGCTCGCGCAGGCGGAGGTCGAGGCGACGCGCCGGGCCGAGAGCGATCCGCTGTCCGACCGGGAGCGCGAGGTACTGCGCCTCCTGGCGCTCGGGCACACGAATCAAGAGATTGCGAAGCGGCTGTTCATCTCGGTGCGCACGGCGGAGACCCACCGCGCGCACATCATGCAGAAGCTCGACCTCGGTACCCGCGCGGAACTCGTTCGGTATGCGCTCGCGAACGGCCTCCTCGAAGAGAGCTGAGCCGTTGCGGGCACGAGGTCCGGGATCCGCCTGGGCGAATCCCGGACTGCGCGTGCCCGGAAGGTGAAGCGCGTACGACCCGCGAGTCCGGCTGTCAGTGACCCATCGTGCCGGGCGGATTCCCGACCTTGAGCAGGCCCACCTGGCCCATGTCGACGCTGGCGAACGCGTGGCTGACGAAGGGATAGAGCCCTTCCTGGTCGATCTTCACGTCGAAGACAGCGCCCCCGCCAGCGGGAACGTTGACCGTCTGGACACCATGACTCGCCCGCCCCGGATCCATGTCTCCGTCGACGTAGGCAGTGTCGAGAATTGTCCCGACGACATGGAAGGCGGTCGTGAGGCTCGGGCCGGCGGCGACGACGTAGAAGCGCACGGTGTCGCCCGGGTCGGCCGTCAGCGGATGCGTGACGTACTGACCGGCGTATCCGTTGAACGTCACCCAGTCCGGCATCATCGCCCGCGCCTTGTGCAGGTCGAACTGCGCCGGTGCGTCGAGGCCGTCGCTCGACAGGTACCACTCGCTCGCAACGAGGACGTACGAGCGGTCGGCCTTCGGGAGCGGCGTCGCCGGATCGACGACGATCGCGCCGTACATGCCGTTCGCGATGTGTGCCAGCACCGGCTTGGTGCCGCAGTGGTACATGTACACGCCTGGATCGTTCGCCTTGAAGCGGAACGTGAACGACTTGCCCGGCATCACGTCCACGAACGCGACGTCAGGCGCAATCCGGGCCGCGTGGAAATCGATCGAATGCGGGATTGCTCCGCCGTTCGTCAGCGTCATCTCGACGGTCTGCCCTTGCCGCGCGTGCACTACCGGACCGGGCACACCACCCTCGAAGCCCCACGCTGCGTACTTGATGCCCGGCGCGATCTCGATCGTGACGTCCTTCAACACCATATGGACTTTGACCACGTCGCCCGCAGTCAGCGGTGGGAGGGCAGCAGGGAAGGGCTTGTGGGCTTTCGCGAGGTCCGCGGCGTTCTCCGGTGCGGCTCCGGCAAAGCTCTGGCCCTTTATCGTCGTGTCGGCCGTCACGCTTGCGTGATCCATGGCAGCGGTTGCACCTGAGGATGCCGACGCGTCGTCGACGTCGCCGAGTGCGCGATTCGAGGCGACGATCGTCGCGGCGAAGATAAGGATCGCGGCGACGAGCGTACCGCCGCCAAGCATCACCATTTTCATCAGGGCCCTCCTCGTTGGGTCTGTTCTCACAACAACCATCGTCAAAAGGCGAGGACGAGTCATCGTGGGGCTTCCCGATCGTTCGTACGGGAATCCGCTGATGTTCGGGTGGTCGACGCGACGCATACTCGAGGTCGTGGATGGAAGAACTCTCCATCACCGTGCCTTGGCCGACCCGAGTCGCGCGAGGCTCCTCGAGCACCTACGCGCGAGCGACGCACCTCGCTGCGCTGACGAGCTCGCGTCGGCTCTCGGCCTTCACCCCAACACGGTTCGCGCACACGGCGTCGTGCTCGAGGAAGCGGGACTCGTCACGACTGAGATCGAGCGGTCGGGACGACCCGGACGCCCGCGCAAGCTCTTCACTGCCGTTCCCGACGAGGCCGAGGAGGAGCATCGGCTGCTGGCGGCGGCGCTCGCCTCGTCGCTGGAGCCGCTCCGTGATGGCGCCGAGATCGCCGTAGCTGCGGGACGCAGCTGGGGTCACGTGCTCGTCGAGCGCTTCGAACCCGGCGAGTTCCGCCGGCGGGGAAGCGTGTGTTGCCCGGATCGCGTCGATGCTTCGGCGACGAGGCTTCGCGCCTGAGCGCGCGCCGGAGGGGCTCGTCATGCACCGCTGTCCGTTCAGTGATCTTGCGAAGCGCTACCCCCGGGTCGTCTGCGCGCTCCACGCGGGGCTGATCTCGGGGGCGCTGGAGGAGATAGGTGCGCCGGTGCATCTGGAAGAGCTCGAGCCGTGGGCGACTCCGTCGAGCTGCCTCGCGCGGCTCTCCGGCCGGGTATCCGCCGCCGCTTGAGCTCCGTCGTCGCCCTCTAGCCGCCGACGGCGACGTGGACCTCGCCCGGGCGGTCGACTGCCTGTTCGGATTCTCGAACGACGAGGACAGGACAGGAGGCATGGCGGATGACGGCGTTCGAGGTGCTACCGAGGAGAAGCGACGCGACAGCGCCGTATCCCCTCGTACCCATCGCGATCAGCCGGGCGTCGACCTCGTCGGCATACGCGACGATGCGCTCGGCAGGATCGCCCGTGGCGAGCTTCGTGCTGACGGGCACGTCCGCGGCCCGAGCGCGCGCAGTCGCGTCCTCGAGGGCCGCCTCCGCATGACTTCGCTCTGCATCGAGGAGGTCGTCGAGCAACGCCATCGACGGGTACGTGAGGCCGTAGTCGCCTTGTAGGGCACGCCACACGGTGATGACCGCGACACCGTCACCCGTCTCGCCGGCGAGCGAAATCGCCTCGTCGAGAGCGGCTGACGCTGCGGGTGATCCATCCGTCGCGACGAGCAGATAGCGCATGCCCCGATCGTGCGCGCCGGAGGGCATTCTCGTCATCCGTGCCCCGCCCGAATCGGCTGCGGTAACCCCGCAGCGGATCTCGTGAAAAGCCCCATGAATTCCCCCGCTGCACCTCCTACCATTGCGCCGGTGAGTCACACGGCGCTCATCATCACCGTGGCATATTCGATCGCCGTCGTCATCGGGTCTGCGATCTCGCTCGCCGTCTTCGCCTCGACCCGACGGCCGCTCGAGGAAGACCGTACGGCCGCCTGGTCTCGCCGCGAGGCTGCGTGGCTCGTGGTGGTGATCGCCGTCCTCTTCGCCCTTCTGATGGGGACGATCTTCTACGTTCCCTACGGTGACACCGCCGGCCCGCGCGACCAGGTCGTCCGGGTCACCGGCGTTCAGTTCGCGTGGGCGATCGACGCACCACAGCCGATCGAGGCGGGCACACCGGTCACGTTCATCGCCCGTTCGCGCGATGTCGCCCACGGCTTCGGTGTGTACAACCCGAAGGACGTCCTCATCTTCCAGGCACAGGTCGTCCGTGACCACGACCAGAAGATCGTTCACACGTTCAGGGATCCGGGCGTCTACACGGTCCGCTGCCTCGAGTTCTGCGGAGTTGACCACCACCTGATGGAGTCGACCTTCGTCGGTGAAAGCAGGATGACGGACGCACATTCGCTCGAGATCGCGCGCCGGCTGACGATCAGCTATATCGCAGCCTCGACGGCGATCCTGGCCGCTTCCGGCCTTCTCGGCGTCGTGCTGCGCTGGAGCCAGGCCGTCCCCGGAGGCGCGAGTGGGAGACAACTTCTGGTACGCCCTGATGACCGCACACGGTCTCGGCGCGTTCGTGGGTTGGGCGGGTTTCGCGGTGATGGGCCTCGGCTTCTGGGTCCTCGCCAGTGTCGGCTTCCCCGTACGTGGCTTCGGCCTCGCGATGGCACGCACGTCGTGGTGGTTGATGGTTCTCGGGGTTTTCGGCGTGATCGTGACGACCGTGTTCATGGGTTTCGGTGCCTCGTGGGTCTTCCTCTACCCGTTGCCGTTCTACGGCTCGGGCAACTGGGGGGACTGGGCGACGGGCCTCTTTTCGTTCTCCGTCTTGCTCGCCGGCCTCTCGATCGTGACGTGGTGCTTGTCGATCCTGCACACGGTCACGAACCGAGAGGCGCTCCACAGCGTCTCGAACTCGTTCGGCAAGCGGCTCGGCATCTCGTTCGGGTGGGGATTCCTGATGCCCCGCACGTTCGCCACGAACCCGAGGCCGGTGCCCTACCCGGTGATCCCGCTCGCCGTGATCGGGCTCGACATGATCATCGCCACGCTTCCGCTCGCCGGGCTGCTGGTCTGGCAGATCCTCCAGTCGATGGGAGCAGTCGGCGAAACCAGCGACCTCTTGGCGAAGAACATCCTCTGGTGGTTCGGTCATCCGGTCGTCTACCTCCTGCTCTTCCCGGCGGTCGCCGTCTACTACTGGCTGATCCCCCGCTACGCGGGTCGGGAGCTCGTAGCGGGGCACGTGATCGCGGTCGCCTGGACGGTGGCCGTGATCGCGAACGTCTTCGTCTGGGCGCACCATCTCTATCTGGACTATCCGGCCGGGACGGCGCAGGCGCAGATCAACACGGCGATGCAGCCGATCACGTTCGCGCTCGTCCTGCCCTCTGCCCTCTCGCTCTACAGCCTCGCGTTCACGATCTACCGATCGCGGTTCCGCTGGACGCCGGCGTCGACAGCTCTGTTCTTCGGCCTCGTCGGATGGTTGCTCGCAGGCCTCTCAGGGGTCGTCAACGCGACGATTGCCCTGGATGTCGCCGTGCACAACACGCTCTGGATCGTCGGTCACTTCCATCACATGGCGATGCTGAACATAGGCCTCTTGATCTTCGGTGCCACGTACGCGCTTCTGCCCGAGCTCTCGGGGAAGGCGCTTTACAGCGAGCGGCTCGCATGGATCCACGTGTGGATCACGTTCGTCGTCGGCATGGCGTTCTTCGGCATCTGGCTCGTTCAGGGGCTCGACGGCGCTCCGCGACGCTGGTCGGTGCTTCCGTCGCAGTACGACACGCTCACCCGCATCTCGCTTCCCCTCGTCTTCATCATGGCGGCAGCGCAGGCGCTCTTCTTCTGGAACGTCCTGCAGACGTTGCGCGGGAAAGCCGGGGTTGCCACCTTCGACGAGCGAGGCATTCCGGTGCCGGTCGTGTCGAAGACCGCATGGTCGGTGCCGGCGGCAGAGGCGGCGCTCGTGCTGGTCGTGCTGCTGCTCGCGCTCGCTGCTGCTGCGGGCGGGTACCTCGTCGGTCGCGAGCACGGCAACGGTGGCGGAGGTACACCGCCCGTGCAGACGACCGCCGACGGTAGCGAGGTGACCGGAGACGCGGCGGCAGGCGCCGCGGTGTTCGCGAGTGCGGGCTGCGGCGGTTGCCACGTCTTCTCCGCCGCCGGATCGAGCGGAACCGTCGGCCCCAGCCTCGACACGGCGCTCTCGGAGGCGCTCGTGATCGATCGCGTTACGAACGGAAAGGGCGCGATGCCACCGTTCGCGGCTCAACTGAGCAAGCAGGAGATCGCGGACGTCGCAGCGTACGTCCACGATTCCGCTACGAAGTAGCTGAGACCCTATTCGGCTCGGTAGGTCAGGGACGAGCTCACGTCGACGACGCCTGCGACCTTCCGGGCAAAGGCGGGGAGCAACTCGGCGTCGGCTTCGGATGCGACCTCGCCTCCGATCGACACGACGCCGTCCGTCACGGTGACCGTGACCGACGACGGGTCGAGCCACATGACCCTTCGGATGACGTCTTCCTCGATCTCGCGATAGATCTCCTCGTCCGAGCGAGCGAATGCTCGTACGAGATCGCCGCGGCTGAGCAGGCCGACGAGTTTCCCACCGTCGTCGACGACGGGGAGCCGATTGACGTCCTGTTCGAGCATGATCGTGGCCGCGGTGGGCGAGCGACCGATCG
Source organism: uncultured Thermoleophilia bacterium (assembly GCA_963721955.1). GTDB lineage: Bacteria > Actinomycetota > Thermoleophilia > Gaiellales > Gaiellaceae > Gaiella. The sequence goes on from CAVRKG010000005.1 coordinate 1,425,269, forward strand.
GGCGAGATCGTCCTCGCGGGCGCAGTCATGGCGTCCGCGACGGTGACGGCGTCGAACCGCGTCGTCACCCAGGGGTCGCCCGGGTCCACGAGCCACTGCAAGAAGCCGCTGCTCCGACGCTCGTCGCCTTCCTTCGCGAGTAGGGGCACGCGGATCGGGTTGCGGGATCTCCGGCAGCGAGGAGGCGTCAGCCGCGGAGCGCTCGAAGGGCGTTGAGGATCACCGCCACGTCGATGACTTCCTGGAACAGTGCGCCCCAGACTGGGGGCAGGTAGCCGAACGCCGCCACGATCATGGCGGCGACCGAGAGACCGAGCCCGTAGATCACGCTCTGCCGGGCGATCTGGAGGGAGCGGCGGCCGATCTGGATCGACAGGGCTATCCTGCTTGCGTCGTCGACCGCGATCACTGCGTCCGCCGTCTCGGACGAGATCGTCGCGCCCTTGCCGGCCATCGCGATACCGACGTCCGCGAGTGCGAGCGCCGGGGCATCGTTGATGCCGTCCCCGACCATCACGACGTTCCGCAGCTCCTCCCGACCCCGGATCGCGCGGACGATTTCGAGCTTCTCCTCCGGACTCTGATCTGCGTAGACGTTCTCGATCCCGGCGGCCCGGGCGACCTCGTGTGCGACCGTGCTTCGATCTCCTGTGACGAGGGCAATGTGGTCGATCCCCGCTTCACCCAGCTCTCGCGCGAGGCTCGCCGCTCCGGGCCGGAGTCGGTCGCCCATGACGATGACCGCGGCGAGCGCGCCGTCGATGCCGACGAGGATCCGTGCGCGTCCGGCATCGTCGTCCGCGTCGTGCGCGAGCGTTGCGTCGCGGACGCCCATGTACCCGTTGGCCTCGAGCCAACCCGTCGAACCGACGGCGACCTGATGTCCTTCGACCTCACCGGTGATGCCTCGACCGGCGTCCTCCCTGACATCCGTCGGGACGGCCAACACGAGACCTCGTACGCCGGCCGCGGCGACGAGGCTTTCCGCGAGAACGTGGACGGACATCTGGTCGACTGACGCTGCGAGTCGCAGCGCCTCGTCGGCAGCGATATCCCCGAGGGGGACGATTCGCTCGAGTTCGGGGTCTCCCGTGGTCATCGTGCCCGTCTTGTCGAGCAGCACGGTCTTGGCGCCGCCAAGCCGTTCGAGAGCACCGGCTCCCTTGATGATGATCCCTGCCCGGGAGGCGCGCGAGAGGCCGGCGACGAACGCGATCGGAGCCGCAAGGATCAGCGGGCACGGGGTCGCCACCACCATGACGGCGAGCCCACGGGTCGAGTCGCCGGCCGCCACCCAGGCGATGCCTGCGACCGTGAGCGAGAAGGGGAGGAAGAACGCCGCGTAGCGATCCGCGAGTCTGGTGAACTGCGCCCGGTCCGTCTCGGCGGCCTGAACCAGGCGCACTATGGCGGCATATGCGCTCTGCGCAGCCGCGGACGTGACGCGGAGATCGAACGCGTCGCCCGCGTTGGCCGTCCCCGAGCGGACGCGCCCGTGCCGGGCGATCGTGACCGGGAGCGCCTCGCCCGTCAGTGCCGACTCGTCGACGACGGCCTCGTGGTCGACGACGACTCCGTCGGCCGGCACGACCTCGCCGGAGCGCACGGAGACGATGTCGCCCGGTTGGAGCTCCTCGACGTTGACCTGCTCGACGGTGCCGTCGACGTGGCGATGCGCGATGCGGGGTGCGCGCTCGACGAGGAGACGCAGCTCACGTCGCGCACGCCCGGCAGCCCAGGACTCGAGCGCCGCGCCACCGGACATCATCAGGGCGATGATCGCTGCGGCGAGGAACTCGCCGACCGCGAGCGCCCAGACGATAGCAACGAGAGCGATCGCGTCGACGCCGACGTCGCCCCGCACGAGCGACCGACCCGTGGTGACGACGAGGGGCAAGAGGACGACCACGGCCCCCGCGGCCCAGGCGGTGTGGGCGCCGCCGTCACGTCCGAGCAGCCAGAGGGCGCCGCCGGCGATGATCGAGCCGAGGGCGACCAGAGGCAGCGCCCTGTCACGGAGCAGTCGAAACCAGTGGCTGAGGGACGCACGCTCTACGAGTGGGTCACCGCCCCGTCGAGGCGGCACGAGCACGATCTGCGGCCGCCTTCGATTCGTAGCTGATGCAGGTCACGCTGCCCAGAATGTCGGTTCCGACCGGTTCGCGCATCTGGGTATCGCGAGAAGGGCCGCGGAAAAGCCGCAGCCTCGGCCTCGGCCGAGCAGCTCGAGCGGGGCGCCGTCCCGTCGAGTTCCTTTCTGCAGGCGGTGGCGTGGGGGAGCCTTCGGTTGACCGAATAGTGGTTGCGCCGCCCACCCGGCTTCGGTCGATGGAGCCCTCACGACGAGAGCATCGACGATCGTTTCGAGAGCCCTCTCGGTGAGCCTCACGACGCGGCCATGGGCTCGAAGCCGCCGAACCCTCGTGTTCGTAAATACACCCCGAGTTACATCTTCCGAGGAATGGTGCTCCGGGGCAGGCGCCACTAGCCTCGGTGACATGATCACGACAACGATCCAGGGAGCGGTAGGACTGACGCCGAGGCAGCGCGAAGTGGTGGCGCTGATCGCGGCAGGGTGCTCGAACGACGAGGTCGGAGAGCGGCTCGGCATCTCATCGCGAACGGCGAAGGCGCATTCGGACACGCTGCGCTCGAAGCTGGGTGTGAGCCGACGCCGGCAGATTCCCGTCGCGTTCCGGGTGCTCACGGGTGAGGACCCGCTCTCGGCAAGCCTCGGCGCGCTGCATCGGCGACCGGGGGCCTGACGGCAGGGCGCCCGCGGCTGCTGCCCCCGCTCTCCCGCGGGCGCCCCCCCTTTCACGATGAGCGAGCCTGGTGTAGCGTCTCCGGTCATCGAAATGCCTGGTCTCCCGAAGCCGCCGCTTCGGCGGCGTCGACTTCTCGAGCGTCCGAGGTTGATCAGGGCGCTCGACAAGTCGCGCGCACGAGTGCGCATGTTGGTGGCGCCCCCGGGCTACGGGAAGACGACGCTGGCGGAGCAATGGGCCGGGCAGGGGCGAGCGGTCGGGTGGATCCGGGCGCGACGCTCGTCGGCCGACGTCGCCGTGCTCGTCCGGCAGATGGCGTCGGCGGGCGCAGAGCTTCTCCCCGGTTGCGACCGGCGGGTGATCGAGCGCCTGAACGCGACGCCCGATCCTGCAGATGAGCTCGACGTCCTCGTCGACCTTCTGGCAGCGGATCTGGCGGGATGGCCGGAGGATGCGTGGATCGCCGTCGACGACTACCAGTACATCGGTGAGTCGAAGACGGCAGAGGCGTTCGTCGAGGCGATCATCGAGAGGTCACCCGTGCAGATGCTGATCGCGACGCGCGATCGCCCGAGCTGGGTCTCGACGAGGAGCGTGCTGTATGGAGACGTGCTCGAGATCGGTCAGAGCCTGCTCGCGATGACGGCGGACGAGGTCGACGATCTCCTCGCGGGCGCCCACGACGGAATGAGCTCCGGCCTCCTCGCGCTCGCCGGCGGCTGGCCTGCCGTGATCGGGCTCGCCAGCCTGACCACGACGGAGTCTTCGTGGCCGGAGGAGGACCTGGAGCTCCCGGAGCAGCTCTACGAGTTCTTCGCGGAAGAGGTGTACCGCGGCCTCGACCCGGATCTCAGGTCGGGTCTCGGCGTGCTTGCCACCGCTCCGAGCCTCGATCGCGAGCTCGCGGCCGAGTTGCTGGGAGCGGAGAGAGCGGAGCGCGTCTGCTCGGAGGCCCTGACCCTGGGTGTGCTCGACGAGCGCGGAGGCAAGCTCGAGCTGCATCCGCTGGCGGCAGCATTCATGGAACAGCGCGCAAGGCGTGAGCGCACCGCAGGCCTGGACGATGCCCTTAGAACAGCTCTGACCGTCTATCGAACGAGGCGTGAATGGGATGCTGCGTTCGAACTGCTCGACCGTAGAAACCTGGCTGGCTTGGACGAGTTGATCGAAGCGGCGCTCGACGAACTCTTGAACTCGGCTCGGTTGGCGACTCTTGAGTCCTGGGTGACACGCGCATCGCGACGAGGTCGCAACCTGCCGATTGTGCTTGTAGCGAGCGGCGAGGTGGACTTGCGACACGGATTGCACACTGCCGCGGAGGCCGTCGCATTGCGCGCCGCCGAGAGCTCTTCGCGCGCAGAGGTCAAGTATCGAGCTCTTGAACTGGCCGCCCGAGCGGCGCATGTCGGGTCTCGTGAAGAGGAAGCCCTCAACCTCTACCGTAAGGCCGCCGTTGTCGCTCCTGACAACCGTAGGCACCGAAGGGCGATGTGGGGACAGGTCATGTGCGCCGCCGCTTTGGAACTGGTCGAGGCCCATGAGTTGATGAGCGACCTGGTGAGTTCGTCTACAGGATACGATCCGACAGAATCGGTCCGGCTGGTCGATAAGCAGCTCTCAGTGGGTTTCCGGTTTGGCTACGTGCGACATCTCAAGGACGCGCGACGAGTAGCCGAACTCGTACCGTCTGTTGAGGATCCTTACGCAAGGTGCTCCTTCCGAAGCATGTACTCATGGGCTTTGGCGCTTGGTTGCTTCTATCGGGAGTCGAACCAACAGGCGCAGCTTCTACTCGAGGATGCGATCGGCTACAGGGTCGACGTTGCCGTTTCACATGCTCGAGCCATTCTTGGATACTCCTTCGCTGGGCTGAGGAGATTCGACGAAGCGCATCAGCAGTTACAGGACGCACGCGCTGCGGCACTCGCGCTCAATGACCCGTTCGCCGAGCACAATGCATACGCACTGTCCGTACGTACGATGCTTGAGGAGGGCCGAGTCGCTGAGGCTTGCGCCATGGAACCGCCCGACGCCGCCGACTCAGTCAGAGGAATGCGCGGAGAAGTCCTCGCGTCCAGAGCGCTCGCCCTCGCAACGCTTGGCCGCCTAGACGAAGCGACTGAGCTTGGTGCGAGGGCTGCTGAATCGACGCTCGGCGTCGAGACTAAGGTGCTCTGGCCAGCTGTGAAATGCGTTATTGCGCTCAAGGCGCGACATTCGAGCCTGATCTCCTCCGCCGAGGAGCTTGTGGAGGTCGCCTTCGCGTCAGGAGCCGTGGACATCATTGTCTGCACATATCGGTCGAACCCAGATCTTCTTTCGACTTTGCTAACAGCTCCGGGTTGTGTCGAGCGAACCGTGTATGCGATCAAGCGAGCCGGAGACGAAGCGATCGCGGCCGCGATGGGTCATACGGTCACGGGCAGACTCGATCCGCGGTCGACGCTCTCAGTCAGAGAGCGGGAGGTGTACCACCTCGTATGCGCCGGGCTAACGAATCGAGGGATCGCGACCAGGTTGTTCATCACAGAGGCAACTGTGAAGGTCCACGTGCACAGCATCATGGACAAGGTTGGGATCCGATCGCGAAACGCGCTGGCCTTGAACGCTGCGCATGAGAGGGTGCGTCAAGCGACCGCGACTTCGGCGAAGTCGTCCGGTTGACGGGCCAGGTTTCGTAGCTGCTCGACGCTGAGGGGGCGGAAGTCCGGTCTCTTCGCCCTTCGATAATCCTCTTCTGAGACCGCAAGAATGGCCTCAAAGGCAGCAACCACACTTGTATCGAACTGGGTCTCGACCGCTTGCGCCAGTCGGAGGCGTGCAACCCGGCTAGGCATCGCGTCACGGTACGGTCGGTCAGAAGTCATCGCGTTATAGGCGTCCGCGACTGCGATAATCCGTGAAATCTGTGGGATCGCCTCGCCCGCGATCCGATCGGGATAGCCCTCACCGTCCATTCGTTCGTGGTGATGCCGCACGATGAGTGCTACGTCGGCATACGTCTCGACGCGTTTCAAGATGCTCTCGCCTATCTCTGAATGGCGCTGCATGGCCCGCCGCTCCTCGAGCGTGAGGGGTCCATCCTTGAGGAGAAGGCTGGGAGAGAGGCCGACCTTTCCGATGTCATGCACGAGTCCGCAGAGGTAAGCGCGTTCCTGGCTCTCTGGCGGAAGCCCCATCCGGCTCGCGATATCGCGGGAGTAGATGGCAACTGCCTTCGAGTGACCCGCGGTGTAGAGGTCGCTTTGTTCGAGCGTGGCGACCAGCGCCTCCGCGAATTCGAGGTTCGCGCCATTCAGGCGCTCGTTTGCGCCGAGTAGCTCGGAGGCCAAGGTGCGCTGCTGGAGATACATGGAAAACAGTTTCTGTGCCGCCAGGGCGGGGGCCATGAAGAGGGGTGCTGTCCAGGGCGAGACGGACGTATATGCAAGTGTTAGAACGGCAACGACAGGCGCGTAGATAAGGACTGCAGTTGCGAGCAATGGCGCGAGTGTCCACGCGGAGAAAGAAGATCGATTTCCGCGGATCTTCGATGTCGTCATGGCAAACGCCAACTCAAGAGACTCGCCGGCCATTGAGCCCAAGAATGTCGCCGTGATCACCGCGCCGGTGCCCTCGGTCATATTCGACAGGACGACGACTGCGACTCCACCGGTTGCCGTGCCGACGAGGAAGCGGCTGCTCGTGTACGTCATCCACTTGAGCCTGAGCGACCTGCCGCTGGACGACTTTCCGAGTAGCTGTAGCTCGCGGTCACCCAGTTCGGAGGCAGCGCCAACCAGACCACCTGCGAGCGGGCCGAAGAGCACCGCCGCAAACAACATGAGGACAGGGGAGATCGAGAGTTCCGTCGTTTCGGTGAATCGGACGCTGCCGCGCTCGGCAATTGCGGCCGTTACCGCGAGCAGCAAAACGATCCAGATATTGCCGATCCCCTGCCCAAGGACGAAGACCAGGACTCCAATCGTGGCGAGCGCGGACAGCGTCAACGCGGCCACGTACGCATGGAGCGGCTGAAACCCGTTCCAGATAGCGCTTGCGTTGTACCTCAGATGGGGTATACCATCCATTTGCCGTTAGTCCTCAAACCAAGGAGTAGGTCGATGCGGAACGCATTTCGTATCGTCCTTTTCGCCGTCATGTCCGCGGGCGTCAAGGACTGGTAACCGTCAGATCCTGCTTTCGACGGCCCTAGTGGGCATCCCTCGAATGGGGGGTTCTGCGAGTGGCCACGGGGGCATGGGTCCGACGGACGACCACAAGAGCAACACCGATTAGGCAATGAGCCCACGCCGATAGCCCACAGCTACGGCGTGGGCTCTGCTTCGTGCCTGGAGTTTCGCCAGCAGATGCCGGATGTGAGACTTGACGGTCTCCTCGGAGAGAAACAGGCGCTGCCCGATCTCCCGGTTCACGAGCCCGTCGGCGACGAGCTGAAGGACCTCGATCTCGCGCGCCGTCGGCTCCTGTGTCAGCTCGCGGAGAGCCGGCGGATTGAACGGCAGCACCGACCCGGACCGACCGACACTCCGTCGCGCCGCCGCCGCCTCGAAGCGCCGGCTGTGATCGCGATAGCGACTGAGGATTTCTTTGCGTTCTGCGGCGTCCATGATCTGCCACTCCATCGGCGCTCGCAGACGGCGTCTTGAGAGCGAATCCCTCCTTTCCGAGCACAATCACTCACCGTGGGGGAGGGCCGAAAAAGCGCATGTTCATGCCGATCCCGGCCGGTCGAGCCGCGAAATGAGCTTCCCGTCCGGACCTCAACCCTCGAACGAGTGAAACGCGAGGCGGTGGAGAGTCTGCCGTGTTGGGTCGGAAACGATTCAGCATCAGGATTACGAAGCGCTCTGTCCGGACGGACACGCTCGGCTTTGGCGGCAGGCTTCAGGTTGGCTTGGTCGGCCAACGAGCGTCGCGAGAAACGAGCCCTACGCGGCGAGCGACGCGAGCTCGCGGAGCGCCGCCAGCCGCGACAGCGCCTGGCCTTCGAGCTGACGAACCCGCTCGCGGGTGAGATCCAGTTCGTGCCCGATCGCCTCGAGCGTCCACGGTTCGCCCTCGAACCCGAACCGCAGCTCGAGAATCCGGCGCTCACGCTCCGGCAGCGCGTCGAGTGCTCTGCGGACACCCTGGCGTCGCAGCGACTCCTCGGCTTCCTCGAACGGATCGGCCGCCTCGCGGTCGGCGAAGAGATCGCCGAGCTCGCCTTCGTCGTCGGCACCGACCGTCTGGTTCAAGGACACGGATGCATGGGCCGCGCCGAGCGCCTCGTCGACATGCTGGATCGGGAGTCCGGTCGCCTCGGCGAGCTCCTGCTTCGTCGCCTCGCGTCCCAGTTCGACTTCGAGCCGCCGAGCCGCCCGGGACAGCTTCTGCTGCCGCTCGACGACATGGACAGGCACCCGAATCGTGCGGGCGTGGTTCGCGACGGCGCGCTGGACGGACTGGCGGATCCACCACGTCGCATAGGTGGAGAACTTGAAGCCGCGGCGCCAGTCGAACTTCTCGACGGCTCGGTTGAGCCCGAGGGTTCCCTCCTGGATCAGATCGAGGAACGGCACGCCCAGACCGCGGTATCCCTTGGCGATCGACACGACCAGCCTGAGATTCGACTCGATCATCCGCCGCTTGGCGGTCGGGTCGCCGCGCTCGATGCGCTTCGCGAGCGTCACCTCGTCCGCGGCCGTGAGGAGCTTGTGCCGCCCGACGTCGGCGAGGAACAGCTGCAGTGAGTCGGCCGCGCCGGAGAGGGACTCGGCCGCCCAGACGGCAGCTTCGGCCTCCTCCTTCTTTCTCTCCGCGTCCGCGAGCTGTCTCTTGGCATCGTCGTTCTGCGGTTGCCCCACCTCGAGACCGATCGTCTCGAGCTCACGCGTGATCTGCTCGGCCTCCTCGTCGCTCAACTCGTGCTCGAGCACGAACGCCTCGAACTCGATCGGCTCCACCCAGCCGCGCTCCTCCGAGCGCTCGATGAGGCCCTTGACCTGGTCGGATTCGAACAGTTCTGTCAGCTGGTTCTGGGTCAAGGAGTCTCTCAGTCCTTTCGCGTGTCCGTCTGCACAATCTCAACAGACTCTATGCGGGTTTCCAACCGTTTTCCAGGCCTCCAACACCCATGAGGCTGTCACAAGCTCACAACGAGGTCGCAATCACCGTTATTCCGTCGAACCGTCGACACGAAACCCGATCGGATCGGCTTTACACGTGATCGCGGCGCCCGACCGAGACGACGATAGTCGACGACGCCGGCTCGTGCTTCAGCGCTTGGCCGGGGCGCGCCGCGTCTTCTTCGGAGCCGGCCCCTTGGCGCGACGTTCTGCGAGGAGCTCGAGTGCCCGGTCCATCGTCAGGCTCTCGGGGTCGTCGCCGCGGCGCAGGCTGGCGTTCGTCTCGCCGTCGGTCACATAGGGGCCGAACCGCCCCTCCTTGACGACGATCGGCTTGCCGGACACAGGGTCAGGCCCGAGATCCTGCAGCGGGGGCTTCGCCTGTCCGCGGCCGCGGCGCTCCTTCGGCTGGGCGAGGAGCGCCATCGCCTCAGCCGGCGTCACGGTGAAGAGCTGTTCCTCGTCGGTGAGGGAGCGCGTCTCGGAGCCCTTCTTGATGTACGGGCCGTACCGGCCGTTCGCGACCTGGATCTCCTCCCCGTCCGGCGCGGTGATGACGCGGGGCAGCGACAGCAGCCGCAACGCATCCTCGAGTGTCACCGTTTCCGGCGACATCGTCTTGAACAGGGATCCCGTCCGCGGCTTCTCGGTCGCGCCTTCTTCGAGGACCTCGCTCACGTAGGGGCCGTAGCGGCCGTCGCGCACGGTGATCTGGCGGCCCGTCTCGGGATCCTCGCCGAGCGCGCGATCGCTCGAGGGCCTCGCCAGCAGCTCCTCCGCCACCTCCCGCGTCAGCTCATCCGGCGCCATGTCGTCGGGCACGCTCGCGCGCTCGTCGCCGCGCTGGAGGTAGGGGCCGTAACGGCCCACCCGCGCGACGATGCCGTCTGCTCCGGGGATCTCGATCGAGTTCACTTCGCGCGCATCGATCTCGTCGAGGTGGTCGGTCACGAGCGCGTGCAGGCCCTCCTCGCCGGTCGTGCCCTCATAGAACCTCCTCAGCCAGGCGACCCGCTTCTCGTCGCCCTGGGCGATTCGGTCGAGATCGTCCTCGAGCCGCGCGGTGAAGTCGTAGTCGACGAGGCGGCTGAAGTGCCTCTCGAGCAGCTGCGTGACCGAGAACGCGAGGAACGTCGGCACGAGTGCCGTCCCCTTCTTGAAGATGTACCCGCGCTCCAGGATCGTCCCCATGATCGACGCGTAGGTCGACGGCCGGCCGATGCCGCGATCCTCGAGGGCCTTCACGAGCGAGGCTTCCGTGTACCGCGCCGGCGGCGAGGTCGAATGGCCCCCGGGCTCGAGGTCGGTGGCCTGCACGCTCGCGCCGACCTGGAGCGCCGGCAGGCGACGCTCGTCGTCAGCGTCCTTCGACTCGTCGTCGCGGCCTTCCTCGTACGCGGCCAGGAAGCCGCGGAAGGTGATCACGGTGCCGGAGGCCCCGAACTCGGCATCGCGCCCGTCCGCTGCCTTCGCACCGAGGCGCAGCGACGCGGTCTGCCCCCGGGCGTCTTCCATCTGCGACGCCACGGTTCGCTTCCAGACGAGGTCGTACAACGCATGCTCGTCTCGAGATAGCTCGCGTTCGACCTCGGCGGGTGTGCGGAACGCGTCACCTGAGGGACGGATCGCTTCGTGTGCCTCCTGGGCGTTCTTCACCTTTCGCTCGTAGCGCCTCGGGGCGGCCGGCACGAACTCGGCGCCGTACAACTGCGCGGCCTGGGTTCTCGCGGCCTTCAGTGCCGACTCGGACAAGGTGGTGGAATCGGTGCGCATGTAGGTGATGTATCCGTTCTCGTACAGCTTCTGCGCGACGCGCATCGTCGTCTGCGACGAGTAGCGAAGCTTGCGACTCGCCTCCTGCTGGAGGGTCGAGGTCATGAACGGGGCGGCCGGGCTGCGCTTGTAGGGCTTCTCGTCCACCGATCGCACCGAGAAGGCCGCTCCGTCGAGCGCGGCTGCGAGCGTCCTCGCCGCATCCTCGTCGAGCGCGAGGAGATCGGACTTGAGTCGGCCGTCGTCGCCGAAGTCGCGACCCTGCGCGATCCGGCGGCCGTCGACCGCGACGAGCCGAGCCTCGAAGGCGCCAGGATCGAACGTGCCGACGATGTCCCAGTACGACGCTGCCACGAAGTGCATCCGCTCGCGCTCCCGCTCGACCACGAGACGCGTCGCGACCGACTGGACGCGACCGGCGGAGAGGCCCTGCATGACCTTCTTCCAGAGAACGGGCGACACCTCGTAGCCGTACAACCGGTCGAGGATCCGCCGCGTCTCCTGCGCATCGACGAGGCGGTCGTCGATGTCTCGCGTCTCGCCGAGCGCACGCTCGATTGCCTCACGCGTGATCTCGTGAAAGACCATTCGCTTGACGGGGACCTTGGGCTTCAGCACCTCGAGCAGGTGCCACGCGATCGCCTCGCCTTCGCGGTCCTCGTCCGTTGCGAGGAGAAGCTCGGTCGAGTTCTTCAGCTCTCGCTTGAGCTCGTCCACCTTCTTCTTCTTGTCCGGATCGATGACGTAAAGGGGCTGGAACTCGTCCTCGACGTCGACGCCGAGCCGCGCCCACGACTTCTTCTTGTCGGCGGCGGGGATGTCGGCGGCCCGCTTCGGTAGATCGCGGATGTGGCCGATCGAGGACTCGACGACGTACTCGTCGCCGAGGTAGCCGGCAATGGTCTTTGCCTTGGCAGGGGATTCCACGATCACGAGACGACGTGCGGCCACGAGTGCCCATTTCGGGTTGGTTGACTGGATCCTCCCCGGCCCGCGGCCGGGTGCGGGGGTCACCATAGCGTGGCCACGAGTCCCCGCAAGCGCCCGTTAGGGGCAATACTGGATCCGGCAATGCCGTCCAACCCCCGTCCCAGCTGGCCCTACCTCCTGCTCGGTGCCCTCAGCTTTCCCGTATTGCGCCTCGCCTATCGCGAGCGCTGGCGGGGCCGCGAGCGGCTTCCGGAAGCCGGAGGGTACGTCCTCGCGGCCAACCACGTCTCGAATGCCGACCCCTGGCCGCTCGGCATGGCCCTCTACCCTCACCGCTACCTGCGGTTCATGGCCAAATCGGAGCTCTTCTGGTTCCCGCTCGGGCGTTTCATCACGGCGTGTGGCGCCTTCCCCGTCCGGCGGGGCCAGCGCGATCAGGACGCGGTCGACACCGCAGTCAAGCTCTGCCGTGAGGGCCACATCGTCGTGATGTTCCCCGAGGGGACGAGGCGGAGCAAGGGGATGAGGAAGCGTTACGAGGCACGATGGCGCTCCGGTGCGGCCCGGATCGCGCTCGAAGCCGGAGTGCCGCTCGTCCCAGCCGGCATCTCGGGAATGTCGAAGCTGGCTCGCCTTGGAGCGCTCCGCGTCGAGTTCGGCGACCCGATCGAGCTCGCCGACCTGGAGGGAATGCCCATCGAGGAGGCTGCGCAGGTCGCAACCGAGCGGCTCCGCGAGGCCATCACGGCCCTGGAGGCGTCTGCCGCGTGAAGCCGCTCCTTGCCGTGGACGGCGACTCGTTCGCGCACCGCGCCTTCCACGCCCTCCCGAAGACGTTCCGACGGGATGACGGAGGGCCCGCGAACACGCTGGTCGGCTTCATGTCGATGCTCTTGCGTCTCTGGCAGGCCGAGAGACCGCGGGCCGTGATCGTCGCCTGGGACACGCTTGGCATCCCGACGTACCGCAACGAGCTGCTCGCGAGTTATCAGTCCGGTCGCGAGTTCGACCCGGAGATCGTCGAGCAACTCGGTCTCCTGCCGGCGTTGGTCTCGGCAACGGGGATCGTCTGCGGCAAGCAAGAGGGCTATGAGGCGGATGACTTCCTGGCCGCGGCCGTCGCCTCCGAACGGCAGAGGGGTGGGACGACTTTGGTCGCCACATCAGACCGCGACGCGTTCCAGCTCGCGGCCGACGACGTGACCATCCTGCAGCCGGTCCGCGGCGTCAGCGAGCTGCAACGAATCGGCCCGGCCGACGTTCGCACGCGGTACGGCGTCGAACCGCATCAGGTGTGCGATTTCATCGCCCTTCGCGGCGACCCGTCGGATCGCATCCCCGGCGCGCGAGGTGTCGGTGAGAAGACCGCGGCGACACTCCTGCAGACGTTCCCCGACCTCGAAGCGATCATCGACGCCGGACGCTTCGAAGCAGAGGCGGAGCAACTCCGGATGTTCCGGAGGATCGCGACGCTGGACCCCGGCGCGCCGCTCCCCGACCTCCCCGATCTCGAGCCGGACTGGGAGGCAGGCGCCCGCGCAGCCGAGAAGCTCGGTGTCGAGCGCCTCGCGGCCCGACTGCGGGGAGTTGCCCGATAGAGACCGTCAGCCACCCGTCCCTGGGACGCCTCCACCCGACGAGCCATCTCGGCCATCCCGAGTCCGAAGAGCGGCTCGCTCGTCTGATCGCAGCCCTCGGCCCCGAGGTGGAAGGGGAACCCGCCTCGCGCGAGGCAATCGAGCGCGCCCACGACGGCGAATACGTCGAGCGGATAGCGACGGTGTCGGAGGAATGCTGGCTCGACGGGGACACGGTCGGCCAGCCGACCACGTGGGATGCGGCGCGGCTTGCCGCCGGATGCGCGATCCGGGCGGTGGAGATCGGGGGATTTGCGCTCGTTCGCCCACCGGGTCACCATGCTCTCGCGGACAAGCCCATGGGCTTCTGCATCTTCGCGAACGCTGTCATCGCGGCCCGACATGCGCAGGCCGAGCTCGGCGTCGAGCGAGTGGCGATCGTCGATTGGGACGTCCATCACGGCAACGGCACCGAGGCCATCGTCCGTGGCGACGACTCCATCCTGTTCGTCTCGATCCACGAGTGGCCTCTGTACCCGGGCACCGGAGGCCCCGGGACAAGCGAGGCGACCACCGTCAACATTCCCCTCCCGCCGGGCTCCGGGGATGCGGTCTACGCCGAGTCCTTCCGTACCATCGTCGAGCCGGCAGTTCGCTCGTTCGAGCCCGACCTCGTGATCGCCTCCGCGGGCTTCGACGCGCACATCGACGATCCACTCGCGCACATGGCCGTCACGGCGGCTGGCTTCCGCGAGCTGGCGTCGCGCTGCACGCAGCTCGCGCCGGCGGTCGCCGCCGTCCTCGAAGGCGGCTACAACCTCGAGACGCTGCCGAGCCTCGTCGAGGCGGCGCTCGAGGGATTCTCGTCCTGAGAGGGACGGTCACCGACGATCACTAGACGCCCCCGGACATCGAAACGGCCGGGAAGCCCGGCCGTTTCAGTGCGGTTCAACCGTTAGCGTCGGAGGTTTCGTGCGCAAAGCATGCAGGCGTTCCGCCGTTTTCGCCTCGCCCACGCTGGACGATTGGCATCCCCCACGGTGGGTGATGTGGCGCCCGTTTCCACACGGGCCGGGAAGTGGCGAAACTAGCCGCGCGCCGTGGCGAGACGTTCGAGCGCCTCGCGGCGAGAGGAGACACCGAGCTTGCGCAGCAGGCTCTTGACGTGTGAGCGCACCGTGTGCTCGGAGATATAGAGCCGCGCCGCCACCTCCTCGGTGCCCAGGTGCTCGTCGAGCAGGAGCAGCACCTCCACCTCACGCGCGGAAAGCTTCTTGGCTACCTCGTCCGGAACGCCGCCTCGGCGCCCTCCGTCGCGGACGCGCTCGAGCAGCCGTCGCGCGATCGAGCCGGAGAGAGCTGCCTCGCCGTGTGCGACTCCACGAAGGAACAGCGCGATGCGCTCGGGTGGCTCGCTCTTCAGGAGGTACCCGGCCGCTCCGGCGCGGATCGCCTCCAGCAGGTTCTCATCCGTTCCGGAAGCCGTGAGGACGACCACCTCGGATTCGGGAGAGGCCTCCCGGATGAGCGGCAGCGCGCTGAGACCGTCCATGCCGGGCATGGTCAGATCGAGGAGTACGAGTCTCGGGCGCAGCTCCTTCGCCGCAGCTATCGCCTCCCGGCCGTCCGAGGCCATGCCCACGACGTCGAAGCCGTGCTGCTCGAGCAACGAGGCCAGGGCCTCGCGCGTGAGCGGGTGGTCGTCGGCGATCAGGATCGTCTCCATATCCCCCTTATCGGCATCTTGGCTCCTGCCGATTAGGGGGATATGCCGAAGCGCCAATCGGAGAGCTACCGCACCTGGCTTGCGGGAGAGCTCGTCCTCGTCTGTGTCCTCGCGTTCGGCACCGTGCTTCTCGCCGTCACCGGCTATTTCAACGGGTACGTGCTCCCGAATACGCGGATCGCGCTCGACACGGCGGTGGCCGTGGTCGCGTCGATCGTGGCGATTCTCACCGCAAACAGGTTCCTCGTCGAGGGGCGCGGTCTCGACCTGTTCCTGGCCGCCGGGTTCCTCGCCACCGGGGTCGGCAGCTTCGCGTTCTCGGTTGCCTCGGTGTTCGCGGAGCGGGAAATGGGCCCGGTCGAGAGCTGGGCCGCGATCGGTGCCGCCCTGCTCGGCGCGATCCTGATCGCGATCGCGCCTTTCGTCGAACGGAGAACCGTGCGTCGCGCCCGGGCGCTCGGAATCTCAGCCGCACTCGTCGGCGTCGCCCTGTTCGGTATCTGGGTGGACGCACGCTTCATGAAACTCACCTTCGGGACCGCCTATCCCCACGGCGCCCGCTCGACGCCGGTCGTCGTTGCGTACTGCCTCCTCACCGTCGCATCGGTCGTGGCCGTGCTCGGTTTCGCGATTCGCTTTCGCAAGCACAGGCGCGACCTCGACAGCTGGCTCGCCCTTTCGCTCACGCTCATCGTTTTCTCCGACCTTCACTACGCACTTGCTCCATCCCGCTCGAGCGACTACGTGCTTCCGAGCGACGTTCTGCGGGTGCTCGCGTTCGGCGTCCTCGTCGTCGGCGTCTGGCGAGCGATCGGGCAGGCCGAGTTCGGTCGTGCCGTCGCCGAGGAGCGCGCACGCGTCGCCCGCGAGATCCACGACGGACTCGCGCAGTATCTCTTCGCGATGGCGACACAGGTCAGCATGCTCGAGGCCGGCGCAGAGCTTCGGGAGATGCTCCCCCGCCTGAAACACGCGACCACGATGGCGCAACAGGAGGCCCAGTTCGCCGTTCTCGCGCTCTCGTCCGCAGCGGGATCGGCGCCGTTCGACTCGGCCCTGCGACGCTACGTGGGGTTTCTCGTCGCGGACGGCTCGATGGACGTCGAGGTCGTGATCGACGAGAGCGTCGTGCTCGCCCCCGACGAGGAGATCGAGGTGTTCCGCATCGTCCAGGAGGGGCTCGCGAATGCGAAGAAGCACGCGGGCGCCGAGCGCGCCGAAGTGGCGATCTTCCACGAGGGCGGGCGTCGAATCGTGCGGATTCTCGACAACGGGTACGGCATCGAGGGCGACGACCCGGGCGCGGGGCAGGGGTTGAAGAACATGCGCTCGCGCGCGCGGGCGATCCAGGGTGTGTTCTCCCTGCGCTCGTCGCCGGGGAACGGAACCGCGATCGAGGTCGTGCTGCGGTCGGGCTGAGGTGCATAGAGAAAGCCCTGTCTCCAGGGCTTTCTCCGTAGCAGGCCTGTAAGCCGGATCCTGTCGTGGATGACCATCTGTCTGGGCCGGCAGTTGCCTGCCGACTCGAGCGGCGTACCCGGTTCCTCGGCGGGCCGCGTCAACGGAACCTGCTTCGCCTTGCACCGGACGGGGTTTGGCGAGCCGCCGTGTCACCACGGCGCTGGTGGGCTCTTACCCCACCGTTTCACCCTTACCGGAACCGAAGCTCCGGCGGTCTCCTTTCTGTGCCACTTTCCATCGGCTTTCGCCGTCTGGGATTTCCCCAGCGTCCTGCCCTACGGTGTCCGGACTTTCCTCGAACGTGCCGCCGAAGCGGCACGCCCGCGGTCACCCGGCCTGCGCCACCGAGGGTAGCGCGATCTCCGGTACCTCGTGACCCTCGGCGAGGATCGTCCTGCACTCCGGGCACGCGATCGCGAGGCCGGACGTCCCGCGTACGTGCAGGACGAACTCGCTGCACACCGGACACGCGAGGCTGACGCCGCGCGCGAGGGCGACGAGCTCCTGATCGAGCGTCCGGGCGAGGGAGGCGACGTCTGCGGTCATCGCAGGCTCCGGAACACCCCCACGACCTTGCCCATCACCTGGACGTGATCGGCGTAGATCGGTTCGAGGGCACTGTTCTCCGGCTGCAGCCTGATGCGGCCGCGCTCGCGGTAGAACGTCTTCACCGTTGCCTCGTTCGCACCCTCGTCGTCGCCGACGAGCGCCACGACGACGTCGCCGTTCGACGCGTCGTCCTGCTTCCGGACGACGAGCGTGTCGCCGTCGAGGATGCCGGCCTCCATCATCGAGTCGCCGCGCACCGTGAGCAGGAAGTCGGCGCCTCGCCCGAGCGGCTCCGGTACTGCGATCCGCTCTTCGACGTTCTCCTCTGCGAGCAGCGGCGAGCCGGCCGCGATCTGGCCGAGCAGTGGCAGCGTCTCCACCTCAGCACCGGCGGTGGCGGAAGACGCGCCGACGGTGCGGTGACCGATCAGGTCGAGCGCGCGCGGCTTCGACGGGTCACGCTTGAGCAGGCCGGAGCGCTCGAGGTTGGCGAGGTGGGCATGGACCGTCGACGGGGAGGCGAGGCCGACCGCTTCGCCGATCTCGCGCACCGTGGGCGGGTACCCGTGCCCGTCCGTGTACTCGACGAGGAACTGCCAGATCTCCTGTTGCCGTTCGGTCAGCATGGGGCCTCCGAGGTGGGGTGTCCGAACACGTGTTCGTGATGAAGGGTACGGATCCTTCCGGACGGCGTCAAATCGGGGCCGACACGCAGAAAGGGCCCCGTAGGGCCCTTTCTTGCACGCATGCGCTGGAGAGGACTTGAACCTCCACGGGCTTTCGCCCACAAGGCCCTCAACCTTGCGCGTCTACCAATTCCGCCACCAGCGCGCGGCGCGATTGTAGCCGCCGCTCGCTTACGCGAGCAGCCGGTACAGCACCACGGTGTTCACGAAGAACAGCACCGCCACGACCACGGTCAGCCGCGTGAGGTTGCGCTCGACGATGTGGGTACCGCCCTGGGACTGCGGCGTGAACCCCATGCCGCCGAAACCGGCATCCCGGCCGGAGTGCATCAGCACGAGCGTCCCGAGCGCCGCCGAGACGAGAACCTGGATGACTGCGAACAACGGGACCATGGCCGCGGGATCGTACCAGCGCTAGGCTGCCGGGAATGGAGGCGGACGATGCTCGCGCCACGATCCAACGGCTCCTCGTCACCGGCGACAACCGCCTGAAACAGGGCGTTGCGGTCGAGAAGGTGCGTGAGAGCTACCGCGCCGCGCTCGAGGCGGCGCAGGCGGCCGGGATCGAGGACGCCGTGCGTCCGCTCGTCGAACTCAGGCTTGCCGACCTCGAGAAGCTGCGGCCAGACGGAGGAGCTCCTCCACCCGCTGCGCCTGAAGCCTGACGTCGTGCTTCTCCGCGGCCTCGCGGGCGGCGAGATTCGGCCGCGGCAGGCGGGAGGCGTCATCGAGCGCAGCCGCGATCTCCGCGTCGTCCGACGGATCGACGAGGACGCCCGCGCCGGGCGGCACGAACTCGGGAGGCCCTCCCACGCGCGTCGCGACGACCGACCTTCCCGACGCGAGCGCCTCCAGGGTGGCAAGGCCGAACGGTTCCCGCAGGCTCGGCTGGCAGACGACGTCGGCGGCGGCGATCCACACGGCCACTCGGTCGTGGTCGACGGTGCCGGCGAGACGGATCCCGGGGCGCCCCTCGAGTGCGGGCCGGAGCGGGCCGGTGCCGAGGAACACGAGCTCCCCTTCGCCGCGCTGCTCGAACACGCGTGCCAGGCGGAGAACGTTCTTCCGGTCGCTCAGCGAGCCCACGCAGAGGAACCCGGTCCCACTCGGCGACCACCCCACCGTCGCCCGTGCTTCCTGCGCGTCTCTCGGCGCAAACCGCTCGAGGTCGACACCGCAGCTCGATCACGCTGCACTTCGCCGCGGCGTCGGGCACGACGTCGACGAGCCTGTCCCGCAGCCACTCCGACACTGCCACGACCGCATGCGCCCTTCGTATCGTGAGTCGAGTCGCCGCGCGGACGACCGGATTGCGGCGCGCGTTCTCGACGTCGGTCCCGTGCGCCGTGACGACGAGTGGCGCCCCGCCCCCGAGGGCCGCGAGGAGACCAGCCGGCACGAGGAAGTGCGCGTACACGACGTCGGCGTCGAAGCGTCGTCCCGTCCGCGCCACGTCGAAGGCGAGCCTCGCGTGGCGTCCGCGTCCGCCGCGGCGGTCGACCACCGCCCGCGCGAACTCGTGTCCGCGTTCTTCGAGCGCGTGCTCGAGTGTCGCAACGAACGAGCCGAGCTCGGGAGCGTCCGGCCCCGGGTACATCTGCGAGACGAGGAGGACCTTCACCTGCGGTCGTACGTGCCCCAGAGCTCGCGCAACGCGTTGCAGAGCTCGCCGATCGTGCATCTGGCGCGGAGTGCCTCTCGGAGCGCGGGGAGGAGATTGTCGGATCCGGCGGCGGTCTCGCGCACGGTGTCGAGCGCAGCAGCCGCCTCCTCCTGGTTGCGACCCGCGCGGACGAGCGCCGTGCGCTCGCGCTGGAGCCGCTCGGCTCCGGGGGCGAGGCGGTGGAGGTCGACGTCGCGTTGTTCGTCTTCGGCGAACTCGTTCACGCCCACCACCACGCGCTCGCCGGCCTCGACGGCGGTCTGGAAACGGTAGGCGGCCTCTTCGATCTCGCCCTGCACGAACCCGGCCTCGATCGCGGCGACGGCGCCACCGAGCTCGTCGATGCGCTCGATCAACTCGCGCGCCAACGCTTCGAGCTCGGCCGTCAGGGACTCCAGGTAGTACGAGCCTCCGAGCGGATCGGCAGTGTCCGTCGTGCCGGCCTCGTGCATCAGGATCTGCTGTGTGCGTAGCGCGATCGTGGCCGCATGTTCGCTCGGCAGGGCGAGGGCCTCGTCGTAGCTGTTCGTGTGGATCGACTGCGCACCACCGCACGCTGCCGCGAGCGCCTGCACCGCGACGCGCACGATGTTGTTCTCGGGCTGCTGCGCCGTGAGGGTGGAGCCGCCCGTCTGCGCGTGGAACCGGAGCGCTTGCGCTTTTGCCGTCGTCGCGCCGAAACGGTCGCGCATGATCTGCGCCCACAGCGACCGCGCTGCCCGGAACTTCGCGATCTCCTGGAAGAAGTCGTTGTGTGCGTTGAAGAAGAAGGAGAGCCGTGCGCCGAACGCGTCGGGTGTCAGCCCGGCGGCGACCGCCGCTTCGCAGTACGCGATGCCGTTTGCGATCGTGAACGCGAGCTCCTGCGCGGCCGTGGAGCCGGCCTCGCGGATGTGGTAGCCGGAGATCGAGATCGTGTTCCAGTGGGGAATGCGTTGTTCGCAGTACGCGAACAGATCCGTCGTCAGCCGCATCGACGGGCGCGGCGGGAAGATGTAGTTCCCGCGCGCGACGTATTCCTTGAGGATGTCGTTCTGCACGGTTCCTCGGAGAGCGGTCCCGGGAACCCCCTGCCGCTCCGCCACCAGTTCGTACAGCAACAGAAGCAGCGCCGCCGGCGCGTTGATCGTCATCGACGTCGATACCTCGCCGAGCGGGATCGCGTCGAGCAGCACTTCCATGTCCGCGATCGAATCGATCGCGACACCGGTTCGGCCCACCTCGCCCTCCGCGAGTGGGTCGTCCGAGTCGTAGCCGAGTTGCGTCGGCAGGTCGAAGGCGATCGAGAGGCCCGTCTGTCCTCGCGCGAGCAGGTAGCGGTAGCGCTCGTTGGACTCCTCCGCCGAGGCAAACCCTGCGTATTGCCGGATCGTCCACGGCCGACCGCGATACATGTCGGGGTACGGCCCGCGGGTGAACGGGTAGGAGCCCGGCGGGGCCGGCTCCTCCTGCGGAGCGTCGGCCGGCCGGTAGAGCGGCTTCACCTCGATGCCGGACTCGAGCAATCGCCTATCGGGAGCGCCCGCCATGCCCCGATCCTACGTCGCGCTTCCCCGGGCGGCGCCGCCTCGGCTCTAGAGCACCCCGCCGGCTTGCTCGACGACGTCGAGGGCAAACCGCACGCCGAAGTCGATGTGTGCCGCGATCGCCGCCCGCGCCGCCAGGAGATCCGATGTCTCGTAGGCCCCGACGATCGTGAGATGCTCACGGCTGAGAACGTCAGCGTTCTCGAGCCTGCCGCCTCGAACGAGCTGGAGCACGAGGTTCACCGGCAGTTCCCGATACAGGTGCGAGAGGACGCGGTTGTGCGCCAGGTCGATCTGGAACGCATGGAAGGCGGCGTTCGCCGAGTCCCACTCCTCCTCCGTCGTCGCCACATCCGTCTCCGCCGCCAGTTCGCGAAACCGAGCCAGCTCGCGCCGGTCGACCGCGCCGACGCTTCGCTCGGCGGCATGCAACTCGAGCGCGAGCCGGACGTCGTACCCGTCCCGCACCATCGCCGGTGTGACCGGCGCCACGTAGTAGCCACGGCGCGGCTTGACGGTCAGAAGTCCTTCGGAGACGAGCCGCGTCAACGCATGGTGCACGGGGCTGCGTGAGACGCCGAGCTCGCTCGCGAGCTCGTGCAGGCTCACCTTCGCCCCCGGCCCGGGTTGGCGCCGGAGCACGCGCTCGCGCAGCGTCTCGTAGACCTGATCGTTCAGCGTGGTTCGCTCGAGGGCCATTGCCATCGTTCCAGTTGTAACATGACAGCCCCTGCTGCCCGCAGACGCGGCTACGCTGCCCCCGATGAAGGTCGCTGTCCGCCTGTTCGCCGGCCTCCGTGAGCTCGCCGGGACTCGTACGCGAGAGCTGGAGCTGCCCGGCGGCGCGACCGCAGGCGATGTCTGGTCGGCACTCGCACTCCCCGGCGAGGAGCCGCCGGGACTCCTGCTCGCGGTGAACAAGTCGTACGCCGAGCGTGACCGCGTCCTTCAGGACGGCGACGAGATTGCGTTGATCCCGCCGGTTTCCGGGGGCGCCTTTCGGCTCTCGGAGGAGCCGCTCTCGCTCGAGGAAGCCGTGCGGGAGGTCGCCTCGGACGACGCGGGTGCGATCGCCACGTTCACCGGGACGACGCGCGCCCACTCCCGCGGGCGCGAGGTCGTCCGACTCGAGTACGAGGCATACGAAGGCATGGCGGAGGCGGAGATGGAGCGCATCGCGGTCGAGTTGACGGAGCGGCATTCACTGATCGCCGCCGCGATCCATCACCGCGTCGGCGTGGTAGAGGTGGGTGAGACGAGCGTCGTCATCGCCGTCTCCTCTGCCCATCGCGCGGCCGCACTCGCCGCGTGCGCCGAGGCGATCGACACGCTCAAGGTGACGGTGCCGCTGTGGAAGAAGGAGATCTACGTCGGCGGCGAGGAATGGATCGGGCAGGGCTCGTGAGTGACCGCCGTTTCGGATCCGCCTTCGGCGAGGAAATCGCGGAGCAGCCTCACGAGCCCGACGAGCCGCGCGAGCAGTCGGCGCGGCGGGGCGTCCTCCGTCTGCTCGCGCCGGCCCTCTTCGTCGGGGCCGTGCTGCTCAAGCTCGTCGGATCACTGAAGTTCCTCGGCATCTTCGTCGCCGTCGGTGGGTACGCGCTCATCTGGGGGTGGCGGTTCGGTGTCGGCTTCGTCCTCCTGATCCTCGTGCACGAGCTCGGCCATTACGTGGAGGCGCGTCGGCAAGGACTGCGCCCGCAGCTCCCCGTGTTCATCCCCTTCCTCGGGGCCTACGTCGCCCTCCGCGACCAGCCGTTCGACCCGTGGCGCAACGCTCTCGTTTCGGTGGCCGGCCCGGTCGCGGGCGGGGTCGCGGCACTCGCCTGCCTCCTCTACGGCGTCGCTTTCGACTCCGACCTGTTGCGTGCGCTCGCGTACTTCGGGTTCTTTCTCAACCTGTTCAACCTGATCCCGATCGGGTTCCTCGACGGCGGGCATCTTCTGCGTTCGTGGAAGGTCCTGCGGGCAGGCGGCGGCCGGCCGAGCGCCGTCGAGGCGAGGCGGCTGTCCGGTGTCGTCGGCGCGTACACGGTGGCGCTCGTCGTGGCGCTCGCGATCGGAATGGTCGTCGCGCACGTCCCCCAGAACCGCCTGTGACCGGCGTCGAGCTCGATCGCCGCGTTCTGCGGCACCGGGACGGTTCGATCGCGAACGACGTTTCGCTGATCGCGGCCGAGTTCCTCGCCGGATTCGAGAAAGTGGACGAGATCGATCGGCCGGCCGTCTCCATCTTCGGCTCCGCACGCGTCGACGAACGATCGCCCGCGTACCGCACGGCGCGCGAGACGGCGGGCCTCTTCGCGAACGCAGGGCTGGCGGTCGTCACCGGAGGAGGCCCGGGCGTGATGGAGGCCGCGAACCGTGGTTGCCAGGAGGCCGGCGGCCTCTCCGTCGGTTTCAACATCGCGCTCCCGCACGAACAGGGACTCAATCCGTATTGCGACATCTCGATGACCTTCAAGCACTTCTACGCGCGCAAGGTGATGTTCGTGAAGGCAGCCGAGGGGTTCGTGATCTTTCCCGGCGGGTTCGGCACCCTCGACGAGTTGTTCGAGTCGCTGACCCTGATCCAGACGGGCAAGATCGGCAGCTTCCCGGTCGTGCTCGTCGATGCGGCGTACTGGGCGCCGATGCTCGACTGGATTCGCGGCAGCATGCTGGAGCAAGGCCTCATTTCGGCAGAGGATCTCGAGCGGCTCCACGTCACCGATGCTCCTGCCGAGGCCGTCGAGATCGTCCTCTCGTACATCGACATGCGCCTCGCGGAAGGATCGGCGTGATCGACGCAGCAGTCGCGGCGATCCGCGAGCGGACGTCCGTCGTGGCCACGAGCTGCGGTCGTCCTCGGCTCGGGCCTCGGCGGCTTCGCCGACCGCGTCGACGAGGCCGTCGAGATCCCGTACGGCGACATCCCCGGGTGGCCGGTGTCGACGGCGCTCGGTCACGCCGGCACGCTCGTCGTCGGGACCTTCGCCGGCGTGCCGGTCGCGGTGATGAAGGGGCGGGCACACCTCTACGAGGGCCACCCTGCCGCCACGGTCGTTTTCGGCGTGCGCGTGCTCCGCCGCCTCGGTGCCGACACGCTCGTGCTCACGAATGCGTGCGGAGGCGTACGCGAAGACCTCGCGCCCGGAGATCTTGTCCTCGTCTCGGACCATCTGAACCTCCAGGCGACCTCACCTCTCATCGGTCCGAACGACGACACGCTCGGCCCGCGCTTTCCCGACCTGAGCGACGCTTACGACCCCGCGCTCCGCGAGCTCGCACACGCCGCGGCGGCTCGGCTCGGCCAGTCCCTGTCGGAAGGCGTCTACGCCGCGTGGCTCGGCCCGGCGTTCGAGACACCGGCAGAGATTCGGATGATCCGCGGTCTCGGAGCCGACCTCGTCGGGATGTCGACCGTGCCCGAGGTGCTCGCGGCCCGCCACATGGGCCTTCGCTGCCTCGCGGTCTCGTGTGTGACGAACATGGCGGCGGGGATCCTGCCCGAGCCGATCGACGCGGAGCATGTGCTCGCAGTCGGCGCGCAGGCACAGGATCGGCTGACGGCGCTGCTCGCCGAGGTCCTGCCCGCCCTGTAGACCGGCGCGGCTCGCGCCTACACTTTCGGCATGCCCTCGTTGCGTGCGCTTCCCTCCGTCGACCGCGTGCTCGCCGACCCGCGTCTCGCGGGAGCTTCGCGGCCCCTGGCGCTCGCCGCTGCGCGCGCGGCACTCGACCGTGCCCGCGACGAGATCCGCGCCGGCCGGGATCCCGGCGATCTCGTCGAGGCGACGCTGGCCGAGCTCGCGTCGGCCGATCGGCCGTCGCTGCGCCGGGTGCTCAACGCGACAGGGGTCCTGATCCACACCAACCTCGGTCGCGCGCCCCTCGCGCGGTCGGCCCTCGACCGTGTCGTCGACGTGGGCGGCGGCTACTCGAACCTCGAGTACGATCTCGCATCCGGCACGCGCGGCTCGCGCCAGGATCACCTCTCGTCGCTCGTGTGCAGGATCACGGGCGCGGAGGCGTCACTCGTCGTGAACAACTGCGCCGCGGCGGTGCTGCTCGCGCTCGCTGCGCTCGCGGAAGGACGCGACGTGCTCGTCTCGCGAGGCGAGCTGATCGAGATCGGCGACGGCTTCAGGATTCCCGACGTGCTCGCCCGCTCGGGTGCGCGGCTCGTCGAGGTGGGGACGACGAATCGCACCAGGGTCGCCGACTACGAGCAGGCGATCGGCGCCGAGACCGCCGTGATCCTGAGAGTGCATCAATCGAACTTCCGGGTCGTCGGGTTCTCGGAGCAGCCGCAGCTCGCGCAGTTGGCCGACCTCGCGCACGCCGCGGGACTGCCGCTCGTGGACGATCTCGGCTCGGGTGCGCTGGCGGCGATCGGCGACGAGACCACGGCCGCCGCAAGCCTTGGCGCCGGGGCCGACCTCGTGTGCTTCTCGGGCGACAAGCTGCTCGGCGGCCCGCAGGCGGGGATTCTCGCCGGCCGGGCCGACCTGATCGAGCGGCTCCGACGGCATCCTCTTCAGCGCGCGCTGCGGGCCGACAAGCTCACGCTCGCCGCTCTCGAGGGGACACTCGCTCTCGCTCTCGATCCCGCGCGGGCGCGCGTGGAGATCCCGGTGCTGCGGATGATCGCGGAGCCGATCGACGCCGTGCGCGAGCGTGCTGCACGCCTCGCCGCGCTCGTCGACGGTGACGTCGAGGAGACGGTGGCTCGCGTCGGCGGCGGCGCGCTGCCGCTCGCGGAACTGACGAGCTTCGCGTGTGCGGTCGAGGAGGGGTTGTTCGATTCACTTCGCGCGGGCGAGCCGCCTGTCGTCGGGATCGTGCGAGACGGGCGGTTGCTGCTCGACGTGCGTACGCTCGGAGACGACGACGTCGACGAGGTCGCTGCCGCTGTCGCCGCAGCCCGCTCGTCGGTCTGAGGGCACGGCGTGGCGCTGACGGTCGGGACGGCCGGGCACATCGACCACGGCAAGACGTGGCTCGTGCGCGCGCTCACGGGCAAGGACACCGATCGCCTGCCCGAGGAGCAACGACGCGGGATCTCGATCGACCTCGGGTACGCGCCGCTCGAGCTTCCCGACGGCCGTCGGCTCTCGCTCATCGACGTTCCCGGCCATGAGCGGTTCGTGCGCACGATGGTCGCCGGGGCGACCGGGATCGACCTCTTCCTGCTCGTCATCGACGCGGCCGAGGGAGCGCGACCGCAGACGCTCGAGCACCTCGCGATCCTGCGCCTCCTCGGCGTCCGCAGAGGCGTGGTCGCCGTCACGAAGTCCGACCTCGTCGACGAGGAGACCCTGGAGATCGCGCTGGAGGAGGCGCGTGAGCTCGTCGCGGAGGCGGAGGTCATCCCCGTGAGCGCGAAGACGGGGGCCGGGCTCGACGAGCTGCTGGCGGCGCTCGCGCGCGTCGTCGATACAGCCCCGGTGCGGAGTGCCGAGGGGCCGGCACGGCTGTACGTCGATCGCGTCTTCACACTCCGCGGGATCGGAACGGTGGTGACTGGGACGCTCTGGTCGGGCACGATCGCCGAGGGGGACGCGCTCGAGGTCGCTCCGCGCGGCGGCGAGCTTCGCGTGCGCTCGGTGCAGGTGCACGACGCGGCGGTCCCACGTGCAGCTGCAGGTGAGCGTGTGGCGCTCAGTCTCCCGGGGGTCGAGCGGACTGACCTCCACCGAGGTGACGCGCTCGTCACGCCGGGCGCGTTCCCCGTCTCCTACCGGCTCGACGTCGAGCTCGAAGAGCTCAGCGGCATCGACAACGGCGCGCGCGTGTCCGTCCATCACGGCACATCACGCATCGCCGCGCGGGTTGCCCGCGTCGGCTCGCGCACGGCGCAGCTCCGGCTCGAGGCTCCGGTCGTCGCTGCCCGAGGCGACCGCGTCGTCCTCCGCGGCGAGACGACGCTCGGTGGCGCAACGGTGCTCGACCCGGCGCCGCCCCGCCGGCTCGAGGAGGAGCGGCTCGCGTTGCTCGAGCAGGGCGATCCCGTTTCGATCGTCGTCGCTACCGTCCGCGCGCCCGTCTCAGTCGATGCGCTTGCGGCCCGGGGGCTGCTGTCGCCGTCGCAGCTCGAGGAGGGTCTCGCTGCGGTGATGCAGGCGGGCGGCTGGGCCTTCTCGCGCGAGTGGCTCGACGAGACGAGCAGCGCCGTCGCCGAACGACTGCGTGCCCGCGCGGAGCAGTCGCCGCTCGAGCCCGGCCTCGCCGTCGCGGAGCTGCTGCCGCAGGAGCCATGGGCGCCCGCGATCCTGCCGCTGCTGCCGGTCGAACGGCGTGGCGGCATTGCCTATCTTCCCGGCGTCGGAGCGTCGCTCGGAGCGCGGACGGAGGCCGCGGACGCGCTCGTCCGCCAGCTCGACGCGGCGGGGCTTGCGGCAACGAAGGTGGACGACGCCGAGCTCGCGCGCTACCTCGAGGCCGAGGGCCGGCTCGTTCGTCTGGGGGACGGGTTCGTCGCCTCGGCGGCGGGGTACCAACGTGCGCGCGAGCTCGTGGTGAGCGAGTGCCGCGAGGCGGGGGAGATCGTACTCGCGCGGTTTCGCGATCTGGCCGGTGTGGGGCGCCGCGACGCGCAGCTCCTGCTCGAGCGGCTCGACCAGGACGGAGTCACGCGCCGCCTCGGCGACCGCCGTGTCCTGCGCCGGGCCGGGCGTGAGGAGTGAGCGACCGCCGCAGCAGGAGAGCAGTGGCTCGCTAAACGCGCGCGCGCGGCGTGACGGTGAGTTGCAGCACGTCCGGGCGGTGGTAGTGGCCGACCGGGTCGAAGCGCTGGCGTTCCTCGGCGAGGCGTGCCGGCTCGAGCTCGGCGTAGAGGATTCCCTCCTCGCCGTAGAGCGGCCCGGCGAGGTACGAGCCGTCCGGCGCGAGCACTGCGCTGCCGCCGCGGCCGATCACGTCGAGCCCGGCGAGTTCGTCGGCGAGCGGGAAGTCGGCGGGGTACGAGCCGGCCCGCTGGAAGTGCGAGGGCGCGACGACGAAGGCACGTGACTCGCGGGCGATGTGCACGAGGGTCGCCTGCCAGGCGTCGCCGTCGTCGGCGGTCGACGCGATGTAGATCTCCACGCCCGACGCGTAGAGCGAGAAGCGCGCGAGCGGCATGTAGTTCTCCCAGCAGATCAGCCCGCCGAGGCGCCCGAGCGGCGTCTCGATCGCTTCGAGTCCGCCACCGTCGCCCTGGCCCCAGATGAGCCGCTCGTGATTGGTCGGTACGAGCTTCCGGTGGTGTTGGGCGAGCGACCCGTCGGGCGCGTGGTAGAGCAGCGAGTTGTAGAGCGTGCCTGGGCGCACCGGGTCGAGCTCGTTGACACCGGTCACGAGCCACACTCCGTGCTGCCGCGCGATCTCACCGAGCCGGTCGCAGTCCGGCCCGGGCACTGCGACCGATTCGCGTGCGAGCAGCGCGAACGCTGCCTTCGCGCGGGGGTCGCCCCAGCCGGCGAACGCTTTCGCCCAGGCGGAGGACGGGTAGGCGGGGATGAACGTCTCCGGGAAGACGACGAGCTGCGCGCCCTCGCCCGCGGCCTGCGCGGTCAGGTCGGCGAGCTTGCCGAGGGTGGCCTCGCGATCGAGAACGACCGGCTCGGCCTGCACGCACGCAACCTTCACTGCCGACTCCACCCGCTCAGTATGCCCGCACGTCGCGCAGTGAGTGTCCTAGGCGGACAGGGCGACCGATGCGTCAGCCGGACGGCGGCGCGAAGCTGAGCTCCACCCGGTCGACGCCGACCGCGATCGTCCGACCGCCTCGGACGCAGTACTTGCGCACGAGCAGCGTGACGCGGTTCGCGGTCGAGACGACGTCGATCGGCATGGGTTGGGTGCCGCTCGCGACGCGTACCCCCGATTCGGGGCAGGTGCCGCGGCAGCCGATGCGGCCTGCGGCGGGAGAGGAGAGGGTCACGCCCCGCCCGGCCGGCTCGACGCGGAGGATCCCGGCGCAGCTGCTGCCGGTGCCGGCCGCGCAGCTCAGACGCCAGTTGATCGAAAGGTGTACGCGCACTGCTCCGCCCGGAAGTCGCTCGGAACCGCGGAGCGATGCCGTCGTCGAGATCGAGGTGCACCGGCAGGGCTTCGGCAGCTCGGCAAAGACGGCCCGGACGGTGAGGGCGCCGCCGACCGACGTCTTGCAGACGCGCGCCGTGCCCGAGCAGGCGCCCTGCCAGCGGACGAATCTCGAGCCCCTGGCGGGAGTGGCGCGGAGCGTCACTGCCGCACCCGGCTTGACTCGTGCTCCGCAGCGCTTGCCGCACGCGATCGCCCCCGGCCCCTTGACCGATCCCGCTGCCCGTGCCGGTCCGCTCGACGGTGACGGCGAACGGCCGGGGGCGCAGCAGGATCGCGCGCGGTGGTCCGTCGAAGAGCCCTGTTCCCACGATCTCCCATGCGTCGTTGATGTCGCTCGCGGAGTCGATCGTCCAGCCGGCGCCGTTCATCACGAGCGTGTTGAGGTCGAAGAGCGCGGGGATCGACTTGGGCACCCGCCGGAGATCGACGATGACGGCGATCTTCCGGTTCTCGGACGAGTCGGTGGCGTCGCCGACAGCCTGGCGAAAGTCGTTCAGCGCGCGCAGTTCGGCCACGGCGTAGCCGGTCAGCGCCGCCACCGGGCTGGGCGTGCTGCCCGTCCAGACGGCACCGAGAGCTCCACTGTCGGTCGTGCCGTAGCCGACGACGAGACCGTCGGCGTCGACCGCGTACGCGATGCTCGAGGCGGCGGCGCCCGACGACGTCGTGATCCGTCCGAGATCCTCGATCCCGGCGCTGGTCCAGCGCGTTGCGTGAACGGTGCCGTCGGCGGCATCCGCCTGCCCGACGATCACGCCCGCATCGTTGATTCCCCGCGCGAGGCTGAACGAGCCGCCGGGAAGGATCCCGAGGTCACGCATGGCGCCGTTCTGCCAGACGAAGGCGTGGTTGCCGGATGCGCGACTGCGAGACGCCGACGACCGTGCCCGACGTCGTTGATCGCGAGTCGCGATGCTGACCAGTCCGCCGGGCAGCGTCCCGAGCGCACGTGATGGCGCCGTTGCGCCAGATGACCGCCGAGCGTGGGCCGTCCTCGAAGCCCGAGACGCCCGACGATGTCGCCCGGGGTCGTTGATGTCCGCGGCCGAGGAGAAGTCCCGGCCGGGAGGACGCCGAGGTCGGCCATCTTCCCGTTGCGCCAGAGGAACCCGTGGGTCGACCCGTCCGCGAGGGCTCGAGTCGCCCACGACGTCTCCTCGGGCGTTGATTGCCGTGGCCTGGCTCGTCTCGCCCCCGAGCGTGCCGAGCGAGACGAGCGTGTACCGAGGTGGCTCGGGGACGACCGCACGCGTTGCAGCGGTCGCCCCTGTCGCCGCCAGCCCGGTCCGGGGACAGCGCTGACAGAGTCAGCGCTGTCCCGAGCACGAGCGTCCATGTCGCCTTCTTTCCGAAGCGCACCGGGAGGCCGCCCTGGGGGCGGCTCCCGGTGCGCTTTCGACAGTGAGTCATGTCATGTGTCCTTGATCCTTTTCTGCCGGAGCATCGTTGCCCGGCGGTCGTCTGTCGAGTGTCCGGTTCCCGTTCCGCAGCGCACCGGGAGGCCGCCACGAGGGCGGCTCCCGGTGCGCTGTCACGGTTTCTCATTGCCTTGCTTTCCCTTTGCAGTGCCTCCGACGCCAGATGGGCCGGAGGATCGAGCTCAGCAGTGGATCGAGCGAGCCCTCGACCGCCCCAGAGGGCGACGACCAGCTGTGCCGCCGCCGCCCTCGGTGAGATGAGCAGTGGTCGCCTCCCGCCTCGCACCCGACCCCTCCGGGTCTCCTCCGCGCCGCTCCAGGATGTCGGCGCGTCGGCGACCCGGACGGTGCCGGGGTGCTGTGGTGGGAGTGTTGGCCACATGCTCATCTCGTCTTCTCGGTCTTGCGCGGCCGCGGCGTGCCCTCCGCAGGCTGGCGCTTGGGCGCCAGCCTTGCGGAGATCAAGTCCGATGGTCGCGTAGGTGCTCGTTTCGTCTCCTCTACTCTTATCGCGTTTCTAGTCGTCCCAGCCCCAGGCCGCCCGCTTGGACGACTTGGTGACCGTCAGCTTCTGCTTGATCGACTGGGCCAGCTGCGACGCGTTCGACATCGACGCGGCACCGCTCGTGGCGCTACCGGACGTCACTGCACTCGCGTTGCCGCTGTTGTCGGCGCTGGCGTTGCCGCCGTTGCCTGTGGTCGTGGCAGCGTTGCCACTCCCGTCGAACGACGCCTCGGCGTTGCCGCCGTTGCCGTTCGACGCGGTCGGGTTGGCCGTAGCGCTACCGCCGCTACCGCCTCCGGACGTGGCATTGCCGGTGTTGTCGATGATGCCACCGACGGCGTTGCCCTGATCCACGCTTCCGGACTGACCATTGGCACTGGAGGAACCGCCATTCCCGCCTTCGCCTTCGCCGTTCGAGGAGCCGTTGGACGAGCCGCCGGTCCCGTTTCCACCTGCGCCGGTCGTCGCCGCGGTGTTCCCGATGCTCGGGGAAGCCGTCTGCGATCCACCGTTACCACCGTCGCCACCCTCGTTGCCACTGGCGCTGCCGCCGTTGCCCGAGGACTGCTCGACGACGTTCGTGCTGTCGCCGCCTTCACCGGTTGCTCCACCGGCTCCGGTCGAGCCGCCGGCTCCGCCGGCACCGGTCGTCGCTTCTGCCGAGCCCGTCGATCCACCGGCTCCGCCGGCACCCGCCGACCCGCCGTTCTGATCGCCGACCCCGCCACCGGCTGCGCCGTTACCACCGGCACCGCCCGAGCCGAGGATGCCGAGCCCGCCGGCACCGCCGGCACCGCCGGCACCGCCGAGGGCGATCCCGCCGCCGCCGCCGTTACCGCTGGCGCCGCCGGTCGAGGCACCGCTGTTGCCGGCACCGAGGTTGGAGCCGCTTCCAGCTCCATTGCCGGCGGTACCGCTCGCTCCGCCGGCACCGCTGTTGCTGCTGCCGCCGTTGTTGACGCACGGCTGGTTGTTCGTGCCGCAGGAGTTCGCGCCACTCGCACCGCCCGTGGCCGTCGACGAAGCACCTGCTCCGCCTGTCGAGCCACTCGTCGATGACCCGTTGGTGACGGTCGGGGTGGCGGCGCCGGAACCGGCACCGAGGCCCTGGCCGCCGCTGGACGAGGCCGCGTTGCCCTGGCCTTGCCCACCGTTGCCACCATTGGTCGTACCGCCGTTGCCGGCATTGATCGTCTCGGCGTCAGCGTTGGCGGATGCATTCGGCTGGTTGCCGCCTGCATTCGCCGTGCTGTTCGACGAGCCACCGGTGGTCGGCTGGTTGTTCGTCGCCGAGCCACCGGTGTTCGTGCTCTCCGCTTCGACCTTCCACGGAGCCGCCGCAACGGCGGGTGCGCCGTTCGCGTTGCCGGCTTGGGCGATGACAGGAGCAGCATTCGCTGTCCCGCCGTTCACCGTTGCCGTTCCGCTCACGGCCTTCCCTTCCTGATCGACAGTGGCGGTGTTCGTCGCCGTCTGCTTCACCAGGCAGGAAGGATCACTCCACGCCTTGGTACCGGCGCAGTTCCCTGCCTTGGATTTCGAAGGCGGCGAGTACCCGGCGAGGGCTCCCGAAGAGAGAACCAGCGCCGCGACCGCTGTTGCAAGGGTTGCCCCTAGCAATCGGACTTTAGTAAACAAAACAATCTCCTTGAGTATGAGGTACCTGGACTGCGGGCATGTCGCCCGCGTGCCGTCGGCATCCCAAGCGCCGACGGGGTTAGGGCCCGGCGAAGGGCCTATCCAGGTGAGTCAAGGAACTCGACGACGGCTCCCGGAGGTACCAGGAGGGTTGGCGGATCCTGGATCTCGCCGCCGTCGGGAGGAAAAGCGGAAAACTGGAGTGCGAGCGCGGCGGTGACGCCGCCGCCCGAGGTGCCGCCCGCGCTGGAGGGGCTCTGGGCGCAGCACGCTGCGCCGCCCGTGGGAACGTCGCCTGCCTCGTCGCCGAGGGGCCGCGCCCGACCCTCGGGCGGCTCGCCCTGGCCGTCGGGCTCGGACGTGGACGACAGGATGAGACCGGGGAACCCGACCGCGCTCTGCGTTGCGAGAAGCAAGACGCTCGTCGAGCCCGACCCGCTGCTGGTGACGACGAGCGACTGCTGCGCGATGCCCGTGGCGAGCGCCGACCCGTAGGTCTCAGTCGGGTTCGGACCGGGCTGGAACGCACTCGACGAGGTCGCGGCCGGATCGGCCGGTGGCGCCGTGTACGACGTCGCCTGGAAGCCCGAGCCGCCACCGGACGAGGTTCCGTCGCCCGGGCCGGGACCGGGAGGCCCTGTGCCGCCACCGCCGCCCGGTGGTGTGCCGCCGCCACCGCCGCCGCCTCCGCCGCCCGGCGTCTCGCCACCCGGGTCGCCGCCCGAGCCGCCGTCGTACTCCGGAATCGTCGGGCGCGGCCGTGGGATCTCCGTTGTCTGCGCGACCGACTGGTCGAGGAGCGAGAGGTTCTCGGCGCTCGCCGGGCCGGACGAGGCGAACGTGATCGAACGGCCGTTGACGAACGGCCCGACGTTTGTGACGCCGACCATGGCCGCGTTCGCGCCCGAGCTGTTCGACTGGTTGACGACCGTCTCGTTGAGGGCGACGGAAACCGCGCCATCGATCCTCAGGTGCTGCTGGTCGACGGTCTGCGTGACGACGCTGCCGTTGCCGGAGGACGCCTCGGCGGCGGCGATGAGGCCCTGGACGAACGTCCCCGTCGATCCGAGCGACGTGTTGTCGGCGACGTTCGCCATGCCCGTTTGCGTCGCCGTCACGACCGAGCCCGCCGCCTGCGTGACGTTCGCGGTCTGGGTGGAGGCCGCGCTCGATCCCTGGGATCCGCCTTGCACCTGATTCGAGTCCTGGGCGACGCTGGACGCGTTCGCTGCTGCGGCGGTGGCAGCGGAGACGTTCGCCTGCGTCAGCGTCAGGTCGGTCGCCGTGGTGGGGCCGACGGGCGCCTCCGTCGTCGTCGAGGCGAGCTCCGGGACACGGGCGTTCTCGGCTCCGGTCTGCGTCGCCGCCGCGGTCGCCGCCGTCTCCTGAGTGACGACCGCGGTCTCGACGGACTGCTGGGCGCCGGAGCTGTGAACGGCGAGCTGAATCGCGATCTGCTCGACATCGCTCGTGTTGGCGACGCTCGCGTTGGCCTCGGTGATGTTCTGCTGGGTGATCGCCGTCGGAGCCGGGGCCGTCTGGCTCGGGAGCGCGGTCGACTGTCCCTCGTCGACGACGAAGGTGTTGACGATGCCGGTCTGGTCGACGGCAGCGACCGCGGCACCGACCTGCGTGACGGTGGCGGTCTGCGCGGCGATCTGCGCGGTTGTGCTGGCACCCTGTGCCTGTTTGATGCCCTGGAAGCTCGAGGAAGCGGCATTGGACGCTGCACGTGTCTTGGCGGTATTGGTCTGCGTGCTGCTCGCGGTCGCGCCCGATGCGAGATCCATGATGGTCGTGTTCTGAGCGGCCGTCTGATTCGAGGTGGCCTGCGCCGTGACGGTCTGCGTCACGTCGAGCGTCTGGGACACGTCCGGCGCGACGCCGGGCGTCCCGGTCAGGATCACCGTCTGGATCGCCTCGTTGACGGCCTGTGAGGCCGACGCGGCGTCCGAGCTGTTCGACTGGGTGACGGTGCCCGTGACAGCGGCCGGGGCGGGCGTGACCGTCGCCACCGCTGCCGCTGCCGGCGCGGCCGGTGCCGCGTCGACGATGCGGGCGCTCTCGTTGACCGCGACCGTCTGTGTCGCCTGGGCGACGGCGCCGGCGGTCTGCGTCACGGTGCCGCCCTGCGTGACGGACGGGCCGGCCGGCGGGGTCGCGGGATTGCTCGGCGGGGTCGCGACTGTCAGTCGGGTGACGGTGTTCTCGGCCGTTGCCGTGGCCGAGGCAGTCGTCGAGTTCGTCTGACCGACCGTGCCGAGGTCGACAGGCACCGGTGTCGTGGCGGTCGTCGCGATCGCGGCCGGGTCGACAGCCGTGACGATCGGAGCCGGGTCGGCAGTGACGAGGTTCCAGTTCCAGTTCCAGTTCCAGCTCCAGCTGCAGTCACAGGGCTGGCTCAAGTTGATGTCCCACGCCAGGACTTGCCGGTCGTCCTGCACCCACGTCCATGTCCACTTCCAGGTCCAGCCGGTCGCGGCGGTGGTGGTCGCGGGGTCGCCGGCCGCCGCAGCCATTACCGCCGACGCGGGGAGGCCGAGGTCGGCGGCGACGCTCGCCGCCACTGCGGCGGCGCCACCCTCGGCCGCGGCCGAGGTGTCCCAGATCCACTGACCCGAGGCGAGCTGACTCGCGAGCGCATCCATCGCGGCGGTCAGGCTGTCCCCAGGGGTGAGCGCCCACTGCCAGTTCCACGTCCAGCTCGAGCCGAGCGAGAACGCCGGAACGTCGGTTGCGTTACCGATCGAGATCGCGACCGACGTGTCACCGGTGGCCGACGTCGTCACCGTGATCGGGGCGACTCCATTTCCGACGGGATTCTGCGCGACCGTTCCCGGTTCGGCGGGGTTCGTCTGCGCGCTCGTGCTGCTCTGGATTACCGCTCCGTCGTTGCCGGGGCTGAGCAGTCGGATCGAGACGTTCGTGTTGGTCGGATCGGTCTGAACCGCGAGAGCCGACGAGGTCGCGCTGGAGCCGGTACCCGTAGCGGTGGCAGAGCTCGTGTTCGTCTGCGTGACGCTCCCGTTGTCTCCGGGGCTCCCGACGCGCACCGAAACGTTGGTGTTGCTCGGCGCAGTCTGCGTCGCGGTTGCGGTGGCATTTGACGTCGACGCGGAGCTCGTCTGCGTGCTCGCTCCGGTTGCAGTTGCAGTCGCCGTTGCCGTGTTCGCCTGAGTGACCGCGCCGATCGAACCGCCGGCCCCGACGAGGACCTGAATGTTCGTGTTCGTCGCGCCGGTCTGTGCGGACGATGCCGATGCGGTAGCCGACGGATTGAGGACGCCGTTGGCAGCGCTGTTGCCTGCGCCGTTGCCGGCCCCGTTTCCTGCGCCGTTCCCGGCACCATTTCCGGCTCCGTTTCCTGCGCCGTTCCCTGCACCGTTTCCTGCACCGTTTCCTGCACCGTTCCCCGCGCCGAACCCGGCTCCGTTTCCGACCCCGGTCGCGGTCGTGTTCGCAGGGGGTACCACCGGGTCGGAAGCATCATTCGCGACAGCGGTTGCTGTTGCCGCGGCGACGTTCGTCTGGGAGGTGTTGGCGGTGTTTGCCGGAGTGCCGACAACGACGGTGATCGATCCGTTCGACGGAGCAGTCTGCACCGAGGTCGCTGTGGCGGTCGCCGTCTGCGTGGGCGTGTCGGGAGTCGGTGCTGCTGGTGCAGCCGCGGCGGCTGCTGCTTGAACGGGGTCGGGGGCGGCTGCCGCGGGGGCGGCGATCGCGAACGCGTTGGCCGTGGGGATCTCGACGGTGGGGACGTTGACGGTGGGGACGTTGACGGTGGGGATGTTGACGGTGGGGATGTTGACGGTGGGGATGTTGACGGTGGGGACGTTGACGGTGGGGACGTTGACGGTGGGGATGTTGACGGTGGGGACGTTGACGGCGGGGACGTTGACGGCGGGGACGTTGACGGCGGGGACGTTGACGGCGGGGACGTTGACGGCGGGGACGTTGACGGTGGGGACGTTGACGGTGGGGATGTCGATGTTGGGGACCGAGGGGACGCCGGCACGAGCGTTCGTCGCAGCCGCGAAGAACGCCAGCAGCGTGAACGCGCTCACGGCGGCAATGCGCACTGCACGAGAGGGTGACCTAAGGGTGGAGCGGGTAGGAGGTGCCGTGCTCGGCGAGGTTTTCCCCTCGACGGTGTCTACCTCGACCCCGAATCCCCGAGCCTGCAAATCATCCCCTGTCTCATACCGTCTGCCCAGCCACCCTCCGAGCAGACATCCCCTTGGCCAGGAGAGGGACACTGCCAGATGCGTCGATGCGGTTCAAGAGGGGCTGCGGGTGGGCTTTCGGGCCTCACTGGTAGTCGTGTGACGATGATCTCGGCCCTGCTCGAGCGGGGCAACTTCACCCAGATCGAACGGTGCGTCGATGCCGCGGCGGCCGGCCCGTGGCGATCGGACTCGAACGGGGTCGGTCGTGCGCACACTGCGTCCGCGTCGTTCGCAAACTGCGACTGTTTCGCGCGAGCCGTCGTGTTCCGTGCATGGGGTCATCGCTCAGGTCACTGCGCACCTCAGGCGCGTGTTCTGCGTTGGGGCGGCGGTGGCGCGTTCGGACGGTGTGACCGTCGCTCCGGCGCGATCGAAGCATCGTCGGTGGGTGCCCGCGACGTGGCTCCGAGGCGGAAGACCGGCGGTCGGAACCGTGCCGGGGGAAGCGATAGACGTGCGGATCGGAGAGCCGCTCGAGCGGTGCCGATCAGGGGGCTCGGTTGCGCGGCACCCTGATGGTCGCAGGAGCGTGGTTGTGGGTGTTCGACCCGACACCGCCGCGTCAGGCGTGAGCGCACGCGTCAACGACGTGATCGTGCTCCCGCGCGGGCGCGTTCTCCCGCTGCCGCGGCAACCTGCTCGGTGCGTCGCGTCCGACTTCGCCTAGAGGGTCGGGCAGGGAGCGCGACGACAACCCGACCCTGGCGTTCGTTCTCGACGCGCGCGACGTCCGTAGCGCGGAGTCGCCGCGAGGAACATGAAGAATCCTTTTGTATGTGGGAATAGCAGCTGCGCGAAGAAGTTGGACGAGGCGAGGACGTCGATCACACGAACGCTCTCTCCCTGCGAAACAAAAATTGTAATTCAGTCGCGTTGCCGAGTTTCGATGACGGATGACAAAGATTGCGATAATTGAGACCGAACAGCTCATGCCCAAACGCGTTGGGTTTCCGAGGCGCACTCTCGTTCTGTGATCCGAAGCGAGTGCCCACCCGACAATCGAGCGGCCATCACGACGGGTCGCTGCTCCACTCGGGTTCGTCCTCGATTCCCACTCCCTCGGCGACGCGGTTGATGTAATTGAAGTAGGCGATTACCTGAATCGCGTCATGGATCGCGTTGTCGTCCCACCCGTGTTCGCGTAGCGCGTCGACGTCGTCGATTCCAACCGAAGCGGGAGCGGCCGACAATTTGACGGCGTAGTCGCAGAGGGCGCGCACGCGCGGCTCGAGATTTGCCTGGCGGTAGTCGTGTGCCGCGTGTCGTGCGAGTTCCTCGTCTGCGCCCTCGGCACGGAGGTCGTCTGCGTGCGAGAGCGTTCAGTAATGACAGTCGTTATACCGCGACGTCACCGTTGCGAGCAGCTCGCGTTCGGCGCGCGTCAGGCCCGACGGCCCGAACATGATTGCCTTGTACATCTCCATCGATCGCTTCAGCACGCCGGGGCGCAGGCTCATCGCCTTGACGATGTTGAAGACCTTGCCGGCACGTGCGACTGCGGCGTCGTACTCGGCCTTCAGCGGTCCCGTTGCGTCGTCCGGCTCGACCAGGCGGATGTGTGCCATCGCGCGATCCTAGCCGCGGCCGGTGACGCGGAACCTACGCGGTCAGCAGCACCCGGCCGAGGCGGCGGTCTGGATCACCGGCAGGCCGCGCGTCTTCGGGTCGAGCGTCTTCACCGCCTTGACGATGGCGCCGTGCATGCCGTCGGCGACCTCGTGGGTGAAGGTGACCGAGACGTCGTCGAAACCGGCCGCCTGGAGGCCGGCCTCGTACTCCTCGGTCGAGAGAGCACCCGCGATGCAGCCGACGTGTGAGCCCCGCTCCGCTCGCTGCTCGGCGCTGAGGTGGTTCTCCGCCACGACGTCCGAGACGCCGATGCGGCCGCCCGGCTTGAGGACGCGACCGATCTCGGCCAGCACCGCGGCCTTGTCGGTCGAGAGGTTGATGACGCAGTTCGAGATCACGACGTCGACCGAATCGGCGGGCAGGGGGATCTCCTCGATCAAGCCCTTGAGGAAGATCGCGTTGCGGACGCCGGCCTCTCGCGCGTTGCTGCCGCGCCAGGGCGAGCATCTCGTCGGTCATGTCGAGGCCGTAGGCGAGGCCGCTCGGCCCGACGCGCTTCGCGGACAGGATCACGTCGATGCCACCCCCGGAGCCGAGGTCGAGCACCGTCTCGCCTTCGTTGATCTCGGCCACCGCGGTGGGATTGCCGCAGCCGAGCGACGCCAGCACGGCGACCTCGGGTAGCTCGCCGCGCTGGTCGGCGTCGTACAGGGCCTCGCCGAACTTCGTCGCGTCGCTCTCACCGTCGGCGCAGCAGCTGCCGCTGCCGCAGCTGCCGGCGTTCCCCGCGGAGACGGCGCGGGCCGACTCCGCGTAGCGCAGGCGGACTTGCTCTCGTAGGTCGTTTGCCGTGGTACTCATCAGCAGCATGCTCCTTTCAGGTCGGTGACGACCGCGAGCCGTTCGGCGGCGTCGGGATCGATCGAGAAGTAGGCCCACTTCCCCCGCTGTTCGCGCTGGAGCAGGCCTGCGTCCGTCAGTTTTCTCAGGTGGTGGCTGACCGTCGGCTGCGCGAGCTCCAACGTCGCTTCGAAGTCGCAGGCGCAGACGGGCTCGCCCGCGCGGGCGAGGAGGTTGACGATCTTCACGCGGGCCGGATCGCCGAGTGCCTTGAACAGCGTCGCGGTCGCGTGGGCCTCGGCGTCCGTCAGCGCCGGGGCCGCGAGGGGCCGGCAGCAGACGATCGGAAGAGGGTGTGCGACTGTCATCTTCCAATCATATCGAAAGTTATCGATATATTCAAGGTGTCGTCGGTCGGAGGGCCCGCCCTCGGGCAGGCGGGCCCTCCACCTCGGTCAGACCGCCGAGGGAGAACGGTCGTCGGCGATGCCGTCGCGGTGTGTGTGTGTTGTGCGGGGGTTCGGTGCCCGGGCTAGGCGGTCTCGGCCGCGATCTCGGTAGGCGGCTCCCGGCGCGGGATGCGAAGCACGATGTTCGCCCAGTTCGGCATCCACCAGTTCGCGTTGCCGAGGAGCTTCATCAGGGCCGGAACGAGGAGGGCACGGATGACCGTGGCGTCGAAGATGATCCCGGCCGCGAGTCCGATCGCGAGCGACTTGACCTCGTAGCCAGGGCTCGTCGACAGCACCAGGAACGCGCCCATCAGGATCAGGGCCGCGCTCGTGACGAGCTTTCCGGTTCGGGCGAGCCCGAGTTCGATCGCCTTGTCCGTGGAGCCCGTCTCGTCGTATGCCTCACGCATGCGCGAGATCATGAACACCTCGTAGTCCATCGAGAGCCCGAAGAGGAACGCGAAGATCATCACCGGGATGTACGCCGTGATCGACTCGGTCGCGGTGAGATCCCAGAGCGAGGCGCCGTGTCCTTGCTGGAAGACGAAGACGACGATCCCGAGGGCCGCCACCAGCGAGACGAGGTTGAGGAGCACCGCCTTGATCGCCAGCACGACGGAGCGGAAGGCCC
Organism: uncultured Thermoleophilia bacterium; assembly: GCA_963721955.1. Lineage (GTDB taxonomy): Bacteria > Actinomycetota > Thermoleophilia > Gaiellales > Gaiellaceae > Gaiella. The sequence continues at coordinate 1,465,387 of CAVRKG010000005.1, forward strand.
GCGTGAGCAAGACCAGCGTCAGCAGCAGGACGAGGCCGACGGCGTAGGGGAAGCTGCCGAACAGCGCGTGCAGGAAGTCGCGGTCGACCGCTGCGATGCCCGTGAGCGTCCCCTCCGTTCCTTCGAGGGACGCATTGGCACGGTCGATCGTCCCCTGGATCCCGGGGGCTGCGCCGTCGATCGTCGCGAATGCTTCGACGAACGAGTTCTGCCCTCGGCGCCAGTCCGAGGGCGCCGCCGCACCGGCGATGCCGGGCACGGTCTCGAGCGTCGCGGCGATGTGCTGCGCGCTGCCTCCGTTCTCGACGAGCACGTTGAGCGGTTTGAGCACGCCGGGACTGATCCCTGCGGCAGCGAGCTGGTCGCGACCCGTGATCGCCGTGCCGTGCCCCGGGAAGTACTTCATCTCCGCTTCGCTCGCGTTCAGTTGCGTTCCCAACCCGGCGAGGACGGCAACGATCGTCACCCCGACGGCGGCGACCGCCAGCGGGCGCCTGATCACGAAGCGCGCCCAACGGCCCCAGCCACCGTCCTCGGGGTGTCCCTGGTCGATGAGTCGCCGCGGCATCACCCTGGCGCGGTTCACCTTGTGGCCCAGGACGGAGAGCATCGCCGGGAGCAGGGTGAGCGTGGCGAGGACCGAGACGACCGGTATCAACATCCCGCCGATCCCCATCCCGCGCAGCAACGGCAGCGGCAGAGCGATCATCGCGAGGAGCCCGATCGCGACCGTCGTCCCGGAGACGATCACCGCGTGGCCGGCGTGCGTCACCGTTTCGACCAGAGCAGACTCGACGTCGTTGCCCTTGCGCAGCTCGTCGCGGAACCTGAAGATCATGAGCAACGCGTAGTCGATCGCCACTCCGAGGCCGACCAGCGCGATCAGGAACTGCACGATGATCGACACGTCGGTGACGTAGGTCAGCGCCCAGACGAGCGTGAACGTGTTGAGGATCGCCGCGATCGCGACGACGAGCGGCATCAGCACCGCGGGCAACGTCCCGAAGACGAAGAGGAGGATGATCAGCGCCCCGATGCCTCCGATCAGCGCTTCCACGAGGACGCCCGATCCCTTGTCGGTGCCCTCCATCGTCCCGTCCTGGATCGGCTGGTACCCCGTCACCTCGGCCGTGATCCCGGCCGGGAGTCCGGCTGCCGCGAGCGCGCGCATCGTCTCGGAGCCGCTCTTCACGTCCAGCCGGTTCGGGCCCGGTGGATACACCTGCAAGAACGTCGTGTGGCGGTCGCCCGAGACGTACATGAGGTTGCCGGTCGAGAAGTACGAACTCGTCAGCGCCCCCGGGTTCGCCTTCACCACACGAGCCATCGCGGCACGCACGGCGGGGCTCTTCGTGACATCGAGCGCCGGCGAGTGGAAGACGACGGTGTTCGGCGGGCGCTGACCTGCCCCGAGGGCCTCGAGTGCCCGCAGGCTCCCCTCGTAGGCGGGCTTTCCCGGGATGGCAGTGCTCTGATACCAGCGCGTCGAGAGCTTCCCGGCCGCGACGCCGCCGAGCACCGTCAGGACGAGCCAGGCGGCGATCACCGGCCAGCGGTAGCGGGAGGTCAGATGGGCGAGACGGGCGAGGTGCATGGTCGGATCTCCTTTTCTCGTGCGATGGTTTCGTACATCGTACGATACTCGTACGGTGTACGATAGGTCAAGTGGCCAGAGCGAAACCAGCCGAGCCGCGCGTCCCGCTCACGCGAGAGCGGGTGTTCGGCGCCGCCGTCGAGTTGGCCGACCGCGATGGCGTCGAGGCGGTCTCGATGCGCAAGCTCGCCGACCGGCTGGACGCGGGCACGATGTCGCTCTACCACTACGTGCCGAACAAGGAGCAGCTCCTCGACGGGATGGTCGACATCGTCTTCGCCGAGATCGAGCTCCCGACGACCAAGGGTCCCTGGCTGACCGCGATGCGGACGCGGGCGATCTCGACGAGGGAGGCCCTCAACCGCCACCGCTGGGCCGTCGGGCTGATGGAGTCGCGTCGCACGCCCGGGCCGGCCAGCTTCAGGCTCCACGACGCCGTCCTCGGCTGCCTGCGTGAAGGAGGCTTCTCGATCGAGGCGACGATCCAGGCCTACTCCGTCCTGGATGCCTATATCTACGGGTTCGCCCTCCAGGAGCAGACGGTGCCGTTCGAGAGCGCCGAGGAGAGCGCCGCGGTCGCGGCGGAGCAGGCGAGGCAGTTCGCCGAGCGTGCGCACGCGGAGCAATCCGCCACCCTCGCGGAGGAGTTCCCCTACCTGGCCGAAGTCGTCGCCGGCCACGTCGCCGAGGTCGGGTACGACTTCGCTACGGCATTCGAGGAGGGGCTGGATCTGATCCTCGACGCCCTCGAGCGACGGAGAGCGAGCGCCTGAGCCGCCGGCCGTCCCTGAGGTAGCGCGCCCGGGCGCCGGCCAGGAAACGACGATCATCGCAGGGCCCGCCGGTCGCGATTCACCAGTCGGGCGCGAAGCCCGTGCAGGTGGGGCATGAGCCCGTAGATGACGATCGGCACGGCGACGGTTGCGAGGACGAAGGTGCGGAGCACCGACGGCATCGTCCGGAGCCAGTCGCCGAAGGCGAGGTTGATCGCCGTGAGCGTCGGGAAGACGCAGAGCCAGATCATGAGAGCGAGCTGGTGTTTCGTGGGCGGCGGTACTCGCGCCGGGTTGTTGTCGGTCGTTGTGCTCATCGATGTGTCCTTTGCAGTCGGTTGGTTGATGTCGGTGGTCGTCATGAGGCGATGTGGCTCTGACGTGCCGCAGTGCGGACGTCCTCCGCGACAAGGTCGTTGTTGATGTCGATTGCGGCCGCTGATCCTTCGCCTGCGGCGGTGATCACCTGCGCGCGTGGGTTGCTCGCGTTGCCGGCGGCCCAGACGCCCGGCACGGTCGTTCGGCCGCTCGCATCGACCCTGACGAGCCCGCTGTCGTCCACCTCGAGGCCGAGCTCCGTGGCCAGAGAGTCGCGCGCGTGCAGCGCGGGCCTGATGAAGAGCGCCGAGCGCGGGACGGAGGCGCCGTCGGCGAGGAGCACGGCGGCGAGGCGGTCATCGATGATCGACAGCTCTGCGACACGACCGTCGACGACCTCGATGCCGCGCGACTCGAGCAGGTCTCGTTCGGTTGCCGTGAGCGAGTAGGTGTGCGTGAAGAACACGACGTCGTCGGACCACTGGCGGAGCAGGTGCGCGTGGTCGACCGAGCCGGGGCCCGTCCCGACGACGCCGATCGGCCGGTCGCGAACCTCCCAGCCGTGGCAGTAGGGGCAGTGGAGGAAATCGGTGCCCCAGCGCTCGCGGGCGCCGGGGATATCGGGGAGCTGGTCGACCGCTCCGGTTGCGAGGAGGATCCGTCGGGCCGTCAGGGCCGGGTTCGCCGCGAGGCTGACCGTGAAGCCCTCGGCGATCCCGACGACTCGGTCGTCGACGAGAACGACGCCGTAGCCGAGCACTTCTGCGCGGGCCTCCGCGAGGAGTTCGGCGGGCGGGGTGCCGTCGCGTGAGAGGAAACCGTGCATGTGAGCGGCTGGGGCGTTCCGGGGCTCTCCGGCGTCGACGACGACTACCCGACGCCGCGCCCGCCCGAGTACCAGCGCGGCGCTGAGGCCGGCGGCGCCGCCGCCGATCACAGCCACGTCATAGGTGTGTGCTTCCATGTTCCATACCTCCAGTTGTGCGATGCCTCCACCATGCGCCCGGGTCTGGCGGCTGGCGAGAAAAGTTGCCGTTTCCGGGAAGCGGTGGTTAGCTGGAGGCGATGGAGGCGTCCCCCGCTATCGCCGCAGTCCTCGCCGAGGTCGGTCCGCGCCTGAAGCGGGTGCGCAGTCGGCGCGGCGTCACCCTCACCGAGTTGGCCGCTGCGACCGGTATCTCGAAGAGCACGTTGTCCAGACTGGAAACGGGCCAGAGGAAGCCCAGCCTCGAGCTGCTCCTCCCGATCGCCCAGGCCCATCAAGTACCGCTCGACGAGCTGGTCGGCGCACCGACGGTCGGCGACCCCCGGATTCGACCTCAGCCACGCAAGCGCAAGGGCCGTATCGTCGTGCCGCTGACCCAGACACCGAGCGGCATGCATGCGTGGAAGGTGCTCATCCCGCCGGAGCCCGGCGAGCCCGAGCTCCGCACCCACGAGGGCCACGAATGGCTCTACGTCCTATCCGGAAAACTGCGCCTGATCCTGGCCGACCACGACATCACGATGGGCCCAGGCGAGGTCGCGGAGTTCGACACGAGCCTGCCGCACTGGTTCGGCCCGGTGGGCGATCAGCCGGTCGAGATCCTCAGCCTGCTCGGCAGGCACGACGATCACATCCGTGTTCGCGCCGCCCCACGTCACAAGAACGACGGGGCCTGATCACGACAGGGCACGATGGTGGAGGTCCCGCGACGGCTTTCTGTCGGTAGCGGGGCGAGCCTCGAGGTGTGCGGACGTTGGGAAGCGGGAAGCCGCATGGAGGCTGACGCGCTCGGCGGCGCCCCGGCGTCAGGCGCGGGTGTGTCTGCGGCGGAGCGTCGCGATGCCGCCACGGAGAAATGCGAATGCGTCGTCGACGGACTCGATGACCTCGTTCATGCTCGTCGTCGGCCGCTGGAGCTGGTGGATGCCGGCCGGACTCGAGCGGCGCATCCCTCGCGTCTCGATCGAGGGGCCGCCGGTGCCGGTGACCGAGAAGTCGTAACGACGTCAGCTTTCCTGTCCGCCGCTTAGGCGGGACAGGAAGCGCCGCCCCGCTCGACGCGGCACGGACGACGTCTACGCGTGTTCCGGCTGGGGTGGCTGTGGTGTGGGGAGGAGAAGGAGGTGGCTCTCGACGACCGCGCCTGCGACGTCCGCGAGCTTGCGGCCGTTGCGTTGGGAGTGGTCGCGGAGACGCTCGAAGGCGGTGTCGGCGCTGATCGCGTGGCGTGCCATGAGGATGCCCTTTGCCTGCTCGATCACGGCGCGGCGTCCGAATGCTCCCTGCAGGCTTTGGTACTCGGCGAAGCGCTGCAGGGTGATGTCGATCGCGCTCTGCAGCTCCTCGGGGCTGGCGTCGACGATGTAGGCGAAGACGCCGCGCTTGGCCGCCTCATGAATGTAGGCAGGGTCGTCGGCGTGGAGGATCGCGATCACCGGGCAGGACGCCTCGCGCACGATCTCCGAGATCAGTTCCAGTGCATGCTCGGAGCTCGATCCGAGTCCTACGAGGGCAACATCCGGGCTCTCCCGGGCGGTCGCAGGCCCGACTTCCTTGACGTAGATCTCCCGTGCGATCACGTCGTGCCCGAGTCCGATCACGACTTGCGCGAGCAACTCCAGCCGGTCACGCCGCTCGTTCGCGATCAGCACGCGTAGATGTTGGGAATCGGTATCGACCAAAATTCGGTGCCCAGGACCCTAGCGCAAGCGATCGGGAGTGATAGGGTCCGGAGTGGCGCCACAATGATCGGCGCTCTGAAGCTCGCCGGGCCTCAAGAGCAGGTGGCCCGGCGAAACGTCCTCCCACAGGCGAAGCGGGCTGGAGAACGACAGGGGTGACCGCGCAGGCCCCCTTGCCCACCTGCCTGGAGGAGCGATGTCCGACCCACACGCCGTCACCGTTCTGACGCTGAACCGCGGTCGCAGCCGTGCTCAGCATCTGCATCTGGCTCCGCCGCTCCCGCCGGAGGCGTCCGCGGCCCTGGCGTTCGACGGTGTCGAGGGCGTTGAGATCGTCGCGCCCGATCGCTACTGCGCCATGCTCCTGCTCGACCATGCCGCACCGGCATTCCCGGCCAAGCTCGTCCCAGGCCCCGATTGGATCGTGCGTTTCCAGTCTCCGTCGGTCGGAGGCGAGTGGGTCGTCGATCTTCTCGCTCTGGTCGAGCAATGGCTCGCTTCGGCTGCGATCCCCTGCGCCAAGATGCGTCGAGGCGGGCGGAGCTATCTGATCCGCGGCCCGTCCGACGCCGCCTGACCCGGGTCGCCGCCGCCGGGTCGTGTGGGCGCCGGAATCCGTGGCTCCGGCGCCCAGTCGTGGTCGTCGGCTCAGCCGGTGCTGACCGGGAAGGAGATGAGCCGGCGGCTGGAGATGCCGCCGAGGACGTCTCCACCGGACTGGCGGGCACGGACGAACATCACGAGCAACCGCTGCTTCTGGCTGACCGGGAAGCCGGCAAGCGCCGTGAATCGCATGGTCACCCAGCCGTCCGAGCCGGTGGACTGCTCGCCGGCTGCGGCGAGCATGCCGTAAGGCACGGCCGTCGCGTACACGAGTGCACCTTCCACGTTGCCCTTGCAGGCGCTGACGTGGAATCGGGCGGTCAGCGCGCGCGTTCCGAAGGTAACGGTGCCCGGGCTCACCTGCGTCTGGTCGATCGTCAGACGCGCCGGAGCGCTGATGCCCGCAGCGGGAACGGTTCCACCGGTCTTGGTGCAGCCGTTCGTGACGGGCGCGGGTGCCACTGTCGCAGCGGTCACGACAGCGGTCGGGACCGACGACTCAGTTGTGGTGCCGTCCGCGTTCTTGGCCTGCACCTTGAATCGAATCGTGTTCCCCACATCGACGCCCTTGACGCACGTAGCCGTTGCGGTCGGTGGCGCCGCTGATGTTGGCGCAGCTCCCACCGTCCTTGTCACAGCGCACCCAACGGTCGTTGTAGTCCGAAACGGTGCCGGTCCAGGTGCCACGCTGGCCGACGAGCTTCTTGCCCTCGATCGCCTTGCCGGTAATCGTCGGCGGCGACGAACTGTTCGGTGGCGCAGTGACCGCAGTGGTGCCCGCGCCCGCGCCGAGGCTGACGACAAGCGCGACCGTCGCACAGACGCCGACCACAAGCCCGCCGAAGGTCCAGCGTTTCTTGGTTGTACGAGACATGATCTTCCCTTTCGCTCGAGAGTCCTCTAGAGGTAACCGGCAGGAGTCTCAGCCGGCAAAGAGCCGAACCACCCGGTCGTTGAGGATGGAGCGCGCGCGGAGCCGATCGATGTGGCACCCGCTGGAGAGCAGTACGGCACCAGTTTCGCTCTGGCGCTGCTCACACAGTAACAACCCCATGTGAGCGTCCCTCGTAGCGAATGCGCTCAGCCCTCGCGGTTCGGACGACGACCCCCTCTCGCCGGCTCGGCCGGACGAGCACATTGTCGTGCCTCGACGACATTTCGTGCTCGTCCCTAGCCGGCCGCCGGTAGCCTCCGTCGCGGAGCGGCATGGGCCCGGTGGCCCAGCAGGTCTTCAAAACCTGTGCGGTGTGGTAACCCCACGCTCGGTCGGTTCGACTCCGGCGCCGCTCCGTTAAGCCTGATGCTCGCGCCCTCGGATTTGCCGGACTCGGCCCGTGGTGTCCGTCGATCCTTGCAAAGCGTTGGGCGTGCAGACGGACCTACCAACGCCAGGTCTATCCTTCGGACGACTTCGAACTCGTGAGTGACGACTTCGGCTCTGGTGACGGCTTGCGACTGGGAGGGAGTCCCGCAAATCGCCGGGTTAAGCTCCTCTGGTTGGTGGCGCCTCGGCGGTGCCCGCGGGCGGTGGCGGCGAGTCCTCGACGGGCTCGACGATCGGAAGAGCTAGCCTCTCGCGTCATGGGAGTCGGTATCGGGAACAGGCTCTGGCATCCCTTCGCCGCCATGGGCAAGGTCGACGGCAATGAGCTCGTGCTCGTCCGTGGGGACGGCTGCCGCGTCTGGGATGCCGGTGGCGCCGAGTACCTCGACGCGACCGCTGGGCTCTGGTTCGCAAACGTCGGCCACGGCCGGGCAGAGATCGCTGATGCGGTGGCGGAGCAGCTCCGAACGCTCGCTGCGCACCACATCTTCGGCGACCAGGCGAACGAACCAGCTCTTGCCCTCGCGCAGCGACTCGCCGACCGCTCGCCGATTCCGGATGCGGCGGTCTTCTTCGGCAGCGGCGGCGGCGAGGCGGTCGATGCCGCCGCGAAGATCGTGCGCCGCTACTGGGCCTTGCTCGGTCAGTCGCAGCGCACGGTGATCGTCTCGCGGAGCCACGCCTATCACGGCACGAATGCCTTCGGAACGTCGCTGTCGGGCATCCCGGCTATCCGAGACGGCTACGGCATGCTGATCGAGGACGTCGCCGAGGTTCCCCATGACGATGTGAACGCGGTCGCGGAGACGCTCGACCGGCTCGGGGATCGGGCGGCTGCGTTCATCGGCGAGCCGATGATCGGAGCGGGTGGGGCGATCCCCCCGCCGGACGGGTACTGGCCCGAAGTCGAGCGCATCTGTCGGGAACGTGGCGTGCTCGCTCGATCGCAGACGAGGTGATCTCGGGATTCGGGCGACTCGGCACGTGGTTCGGCTGCGAGCGCTACGGATTCACACCTGATCTGATGACCTGCGCGAAAGGGATGACTCGTCCGGCTACATGCCGCTCGGCGCGGTGATCGTCTCGGGAACGGTCCGGGCGCCGTTCTGGGACGAGAACGCAGCACCGTTCCTGCAGGGAGGGACCTACTCCGGTCACCCGGGCGCGTGCGTCGCCGGCCTCGTCAACCTGGAGATCCTCGAGCGGGAGGGCCTCGTTGAGCGCGTGGCAAGGCTGGAGACCCGTGCTGCACGACCTGCTCGCTCCGCTGCGAGGGATCGAGGGGGTGGCAGACGTTCGAAGCGTCGGGCTTGCGGCCGCCGTGCAGCTTGAACCGGAGCTGCTCGCGGAGCATCCCGGAGCGCCGGCTACCGCGATGATGGCCGCGCGAGCCCACGGCGTCCTCACGCGCGTCCTACGCGGGGTCGCCCTCCAGATCTCACCGCCGTTCATCGTCACGGAGGAAGAGCTAACAAGAATGGTCGACGGAGTTGCTGCCGCGGTCAAGACCCTGTCGGATCCCGGTGGCGCGCCTTGAATCACCGGCCCAAACGGGGTTAGATCAGCGGGGTTAACCGGTGCGTGGCGCTGGCTGGCCGCCCGCTGCCGCTCGATTGAAGGTCCACGCGCCATGGAACGTCCGGACCTCCTCCTTCGGTTCCGTCGTTCAGGCCTCGAGCGTCCTTCCACGTCCGCTAGCACGACTAATCGCAATCACCATCGCGCACGGCGCGCTACAACACCTCGAAATCCACTGTTTCAAGCCTTCTCGACTAAACCACAGCGGGTCTCAAAACCTGTGCGGTGTGGCAACCCCACGCTCGGTCGGTTCGACTCCGGCGCCGCTCCGTTAGGCCGTTTCTGGCGTGTTTGGCGCCGATCGCGGTTCGCTCGAACTGCGGACGGCGGTTGAACCGCCCAACTCCGCTCAAGACCGTCTGAGCCGGGTGAAAACTATCGCGCGCTCATGGCGACTGGCCTCTCCTACGCTCCCACAGCGGTGGGTAATCGCAGGTAGTCGGCGATCCACCGTGCTCACCACGTCGAGCTCGCGGAACACCGCATCGACGCCGACATGCACCGCGGTAGCCTCGGGACCATGAAAATCGCCGGCGTCGAGGTATCCGGGAGTGACGGGCGCACTCTTTTCGAGCTGCTCCACAGCATCGGCCGCGACGCCGACCTTGCACTCGCCCATCGCATCGAGCGCGGCTTCTCCCGCCAAGTCGAGGTCGTAACCCTGTCGCCTGCCGAACGCGATCTCGTGCTCAGCGTCCTCAACGACCCGTCCGGCACCCTGGCCGAGCTCCGCGACTGTCTTGCCCGGGATCGTCGGGAGCAGTGAGCGCCCACAACCCGAATGAATGCTGCAACTCCGAGCGCCTCTGCAAGACTGCCCTCAGCAGAACAAGCGGAAGCAGAACAAGACGGGCGAGTAGAGGCGCTCGGCCGCTCAACCGCCTGTACGCCCGCCGGACGATTCAGCTCGGATAGAGGGTGTTCAGCGGCCGGCTCGCCCCACGGTGTGACTCAGGAGCCGGAGATCACTACCAGGCGGACTGGTATCCCGTTCACGCTGCGCTGCGGCGCGCCCGAGGTCGCCTGCGACTCGACGAAACCTTCCTCGTCCTCCGGTCGTACAGCGATCACGATTTCATCGGCAGCGAAGGTCGCAAGCGCATCGCGGATCGCGAGCTCGACGTCTGCCTCCCCTGCAACAGCCTCCACCGTCTCACCCGAGAGCTGCTCTGCCGTACGCTCGGCCACCCGTTCGGCGTGGCCGAACGCTTTCTGGTCGTTCGCGAGCCAGCCGAGGACGCCCTGTCGGACGACCGGCACGACGACCTTGACCGTGTCGGCGTCACCCACCTGGGCTCGAAGAGCCGCCTCAGCGTGCTCGACGGTGCTCACAACCAGGACGTTTCGCACAAGCGAAGCCTACCCCCCGGAGAATGCGCTTGCCATGAGGTTCCGGGGCGTCGATGCCGAGCGTCCAAGGACTCCGGCAGGCCTTCCTCATTCCCGCCCCGATGCTTGCCGCATCAGCACCCCACCTGCTCGGCCAACCCGTCGTCCGCGTCCTCCAAACACGGCAACACCGCCAGCCACTCCGCCGGCGACCGATCCGCCGCATCTAGGCCGCGCTCAGCACGCTTCGTCAACATCGCGCCGCCGACAATGCACCCGGCGTCCGCCTTCTTCGTCTGAGTGAGGAGTTGTGGTTCGGTGATGGTTCCTCGGTATCCGAAGGCTTGGGGCTGACACGCCGTTCGGGCGCCGAAGACCTGACCCCGGATCCTCAGCCGGCGCTTGGCCCGTCGACCGCGTAGCGGTACCCGAAGGCGCCGTCAGGCTCGACTGATAGAAGCTGCCCACCGGAGGCGCGGATCGCCTCTTCGACGCGTTGCCGTGGCAGCGCGGTCATCCGCATCGGCTGCAGCGGCGTCCTCAGGATGAGCGACCGCGCGGGCACTCCCAGGCGGCGGAGCGCGCTGTATCCGCGGCGCAACGGTTGGAGACGGTAGGCGAAGGGGATCCGGTCCGGTGCCTGGATCAGCGCAATGCCGCCCGGGGCCGTGACCCGCACGAGCTCCCGCACGTACCCCTCGATGAGTGTCGGCGTCGGCACATGTTGTAGAACGAGGCTCGTGTAGACGAGATCGAAGGTGCCGCTCGGGAACCGTTCGAGAGACGGCCCGTCGTTGACGAGGAGCGTCACGTTGCTCCGCTCTGCGGTCAGGACTGTCGCCCGCTTGATCATCGCCGGCGACACGTCCACGCCTACGACCTCTGCGAAGCGGCCCGAGAGCGCGTAGGCGAGGCGACCGGCACCGCACCCGAAGTCGAGCGCGCGCCGGAACGCGAGCGGTCGGCCGTGTTTCGTCTTCGCTTCGGCGAGCCGCTCGGCGATCTCCTCTTCACCCGTCGCGATGAAGTCCTCGGCCGTCCAGCGGCCGCCCTTGCGCTGAGGATCGGAGAGGACCGACCACATCGCATCTGCCTCGGCAAGCTCGTCCCACGAGCGTGAGAGATCCAAGAGCGGCTCGCTTGCGCCGACGGCCGTGCAGGGTTCGTGTTGAGCACCAGGCATCATGGTGGCGTTGGACCCTCTGCCTCGCGTACGACAAGCGCGAGACTACCGAACCGTCAGGCTCACCGGCCACTCGCACTCTGGTTGCTCTGATTCCTTCTCGAAAGGCGCCTGGGGTCGTGACGGGTCGCGCCGGCTCGGACGCGTTTGCCGCCTGGAGACCGCTCGATGCCGGCTTGGACTGCCGCGGACTGTGGCGCACTTGTGCTCAGTTCGTGGTCAGCCAGTCAGGCGCCGGGCGACGCCGGTCGTATGCTGTCTCCATGCCTTACCTGTATGGGGATCGGATCAGCGAGGTCGAGAGTGCCGATCTACTGAGACGGCTCCATGCGCGCGGGACATCCGAAGCGACGATGGCGGCGGAAGCCCTTCGGCCCGGTGCCCGTCCCAGCGCCTCCCACGGAACGTCCGAGCAGGCACAAGCAGCGATCCTGGTCGAGCTTCGCGATTGGGACGACCTCGACAAGACGGCACCCGGTCTCGCTGTCGTCCGTGGTCGTCTCTCCGGCCCACAGCGTGGGCGCCGCATCATCTAGCCGAGTTGCGCGACGAAGACGATCGACCGTCGTCTTGCAGAGTCGACAGACGGCCGCTTCTCGGCCGGGGTTGTTGGCAGCGGAACCACCTCTTCGACACGGGCACCCAGACCACCGACGCCCCCGGTCGACGCAATCGAATGTCGTGAGCCTGCTCTGGGCTTGACAAATCGATCGGAAAGTACTTTCATATAGCGAAAGTACTTCTACTGAGAGGATGTTGGCAGCGATGGAACCGACGAAGCAGGACGCTCGAGGCGATGCTGGAGGAAGTAGGAGGGATCCAGGTGGCGGTGCGGGCCAGGACCCCGAGGGAGACATCCCCTTCTTGGCGTGGGGTCTTCTGTTGGCGCTCTGGGGGCCGATCCGTGATCTCGGCGACGACAGCGTCGTGGGAGGGATCCTCCTGTGGGTCGCCCCGGCCGTCAGCGCGGCCATACTCGTCAACTACCTGCGCCAGCGCCGGCAGGTGCGAGTGAGCGCCACGCACCCCGAATTGGCTGCTGCTGGCGTTCGGCGCGTGGGTCATCGCCGCCATCGTCGTTCTCCCGCGCCTACTGGACGGCACCATCGGCTACGCCGCTGCCCTGGGGGGCATCCTCGGCTGCGGCGCCGCTGCTCTTGTGGGCCGAGCGGCTCAGGAGGAACGCCTGACGGCCCACCCCCGAGCGCGGCTCGACGACCTGGTTCATCAGCCCGTGCGTTTCTCCCTGCTCGCCGGCCTGGCCCAGGCCGACGAGCTCGAGTTCCGGTTCCTTCGGGACACCCTGGAGCTCAGCGACTCGGTTCTGTCCCGTCATGCGTCGACGCTCGAACAGGCCGGGTACATCGCCATCCGCAAAGGTCACGTCGGCAAGTGGCCCCGCACGTGGCTGAAGCTCACTCCCGAGGGCCGCATCGCCTTCAACGACCACCTCGACACGCTGCGGGAGATCGTCGAACCGCAGACCGACGCGTCGTAGGAAGGGCGCTGTGCTCGCCGGCATTGACACGCGTCGCGCCCCGTCGTAGGGTCGCGCGAACAGCGAGTTGAGTCGCGCCCATACGCCCTCCTGAGGCAGCCACACGGTTGTGGCCTTTGCGACGCCAAGCCCTCTTTCCTCGCTGAGCAGCGGCCTGCTGCGCACAATCGAGTGAAGGGGGAATGACGATGTTTCGGCGTTGGCTGTTGTGTGGATCGGTGGTCGCGACGGCGCTCGTGGCTGCGGGCGGGGCAGGGGCAGCGGACACGCTGTGTACAGGAGCGCTTGGATCGGTGACCGTGGTTGGAAATGTCAGTGCCGGCCCGGGCTGCGATCTGACGGGGACGACTGTGATCGGCAACGTCAAGGTCGGTCAGGGCGGCAGCCTCTTCATCGGGGCGGCGGCAAAGATCAGCGGCAACGTGCAGAGCAAGGGCGCGACATTCGTCCACATCGCGACTGAGGGCGGAAGCGTCGGCGGCAACGTTCAGATCAGTAACACGACTGAATACACGTTCGTCGACTTCACGTCCGTCGGAGGGAACATCGACGTCAGCAACAGCAACGCGTGGGTCTGGGTCGGCCGACTGAATGTCGGCGGCAACGTGAAACTCCGAAACAACACCGGTAGCAGTGGGGGTAACGGGATCGTCGTCGTCTCGGGAAGCACCGTTCGCGGCAACGTCGACCTGTCCAACAACACGGCCAGCGGTAGCGACAACAACCAGATCGGTGTCGAGTTCAGCTCTTCGACCCCCGAAGCCCACTACGGTACCGGGTTTACGGGGGCGATTGGCGGGAACGTGTCGGTGCAAGGCAACACTGCAACCGGCGGTTCTCTCACGAACGAGGTGTACGTCGTATTGACGAAGGTCGGCGGCAATCTCGATGTCCATCGCAACTCCGCGAGTGGGCCCCCCGGTGCGGTGACCGACACCCCGGTCGAGGGCAACACGGTCAGGAACAACCTTTCCTGTAAGGGCAACACGCCTCCAGCGTCGGTCGTCTACGGCTACTGGGGTCTGGACAACACAGCGGCCAAGAAGACCGGTGAATGCGCGAGCCTCTAACCGCGCAAGCACACCTGACGACGAATGAGTTAACGGAAGGCCCGCCACCCCGGCGGGCCTTCCTACGGGTGCCTGGCAATTCTCCGAGGCCGACCGTTCGAGATCTGCGCCGCTCCGTCAGAGTCGCCGTACGCGGTCACGCGCTTCCAGATCGTCGTGCTCATCGGGATTCACAAGCGACGCCGTCCTTGTCGCGGTCGAGCGCCTTGTTGTGGCTCATGGCGAGCCGGTACAGCTTGGTACTCCGCGTGAACGTCGTCACCGGGGTACCGCTCGTCTTGTCTCGGGCACCTGCTCTACCGACGCCGTGCGGGTACTTCATGTTGACCTGCGTGCAGTTTTTCCAAGGTGGTGCGACGACCCCGGCCGCGCTCGTGCCAGCCGGAACCGACGCTGCGATCGCGGCAAGAACGGCTGCCCCAACGAGTATCGGTGAACACCGCACAGCGGGCATCACCTGTCGACCGGTCGGTCGACGCACGTCGTCAGGTGATCGTTTCGCAGTTCTTCACCTTGTTGTTACCGCCCCCGGGAGCGCAGGTGTCGGTTCCCGGGCCGCCGTCGATCGTGTCGTTGCCGGAGCTGGCAGTGATCTTGTCGTTCCCGGGACCGGCGTCGATGGTGTTGTTGCCGCCGCCAGCGTCGATCGTGTCGTTGCCGCCGCCGCTCGTGATCTTGTCGTTGCCGGAGCCGGCCGTGACGAGGTCGTTGCCGTCGCCCGTGTCGATCGTGTTGTTGCCGCCGGTGTCGGTGATGGTGTCGTTGCCGTTGCCGGTGGTGATCTTGTCGTTGCCGTTGCCGGTGCGGATCGTGTCGTTGCCGCCCTTGCCGTCGATCTGGTCGTTGCCGCCGTTGCCGACGATCAGGTCGTCGCCGGCGGTGCCGGTCAGCTTGTCGTTGCGGCTCGTACCGAGGATCGTGTTCAAGGAGCCGCCCACACCGACCGGCGCCGTGACGCCGCTCACCGTGAGCGTCAGCTCACCGCCGCCGAGGTTCTCGATACGCGAACCGGCCGCCGCCGGAGTCGCTGATCCGTGCCGACACCCCCGCCGGCACCGACACCACGATCCCACCCGGGAGCTCGTATTCGGCCGACCCCGGTGACGACGACGAGATCGACGCTCGAGCAACTGAGATCGAGGACGCTCCCCGGCGCCAGCTTGAGCGTCCCCGGGAACCCGCACACCGAGAACACCGCCTTCGCGGCTCCCGTGCCCGCCACGGTGATCCGCACGCCATCGGGCGAGATGTCCTCCACGAGGACGGTCACACCCGCCGGCACGCTCACGATCGAGCCGAACGACCCCGCACCATCATCCCAAGCGCCGGGGCTTCCCGCGCCGATCGCATCCGCCACGCCGTCACCGTCAGCATCCGGGTTCGGGGGGCTGCCTTCGAGGTAGGGGCTGTCCTCGAGGTCCGGACAACCAGGGTTCGCGTGATGGAAGTAGTCGTCATTCCCCTCGTCGAGCACGACGCCGGTGAGGTTCCAGGGATCGGTTCCGGCATACATGAGGTCGTTGGTCGGAGCGTCGACATGGCCGCCGAGCGTCTCGTTGGGAGCGCACGTGGCCACGAACCCGAGTGTGTGAACAAGCTCGTGGATGAACGAGAACTCCCAGTAGCCGGGCTGACCACCGGGCGACGCAAACGGGTTGTCGATGCACGCGTAGGGGAGCCCCTCGAACCCGTTCAGGTAGAGGGCAGCAACCGTGCCGGGGAGTGTCGGCGGCCAGGCGGCGCCACCACACGCCCAGGTGCTCGACCCGTCGTAGTAGACCGAGTACAGCTTGTCGGGGTCGTCGAACCCGGCGGCCACGAGCTCGTCCTCGATCGTGTCCCGCACATACTCGACGGTCGCCGCGATCTCCGCGTCAGTCTGCGACATCCGGAAGAACGTGATGTCGGGTTCGCCGCCCGCGGTATCGAGCCGGAAACCACGGCCACCGGTCTGGTCGCGCAACCAGTCCTGCGCCACCGACACCGTCCCCGCGATCGTCCCGTCGAGATCCAACCTTCGATCGACCCCATCCGAGGGCACCACGTACACCAGATGGACCTGCGGACCCGAGAAGTCATCCGGTTGGTCGACCAACGAGTGGCCGTAGTCGTCGTCGCACACATCCCCGATGCTGTCGCCGTCGACGTCACTTTGATCGCTGTTCGCGATCGACGGGCAGTTGTCCGGTCGCATCCACGATCCCGTCACCATCGGTGTCCGCGAGGGGTGGCGTCGCGATGCGGATCTCGCTCGTGCTGCCGTCCTCCGATGTGGAATGGACATAGGCGATGCGCCCGTCGGGGAGCCAGCGAGGGTTGAACTTGTAGCCGGTGTCGGGCGTCGTGACGAGGGTGGGGGAGGAGCCGTCACGGTTCGCAACATAGATCTCTGTGACGGGACCCGAGCCGTCACTGAAGGTCATCGCGAGCCGCGTTCCATCGGGCGACCAGCTCGGGTCCGACCAGTAGCTCCCGGTCTCGTTCGGGAGGGCGTAGGCGAAGTCGGATCCGTCCGCCGCGTCGAACGTGCAGATGCCTTGCTCGTACGTCGTGCTGTTGTAGCACTGACCGGCGACCCTGGTTCCGTCGGGCGAGATGTCGGCCGCGTACAACGCAATGCCGGGAAGAGGAAGCTGAGTGTCGTTCGACCCGTCCGTATCGACACGGTGGACGCCGCCACAGTAGTTCGAGTAGACGACGAAGGAGCCGTCCGGGGCAATCGCCGGGGACGGGTAGCCGCAGTTGGACGAGGTCGGAGCAAGCTGGACCCGACCGCTGCCGTCGCCGTTTCGCACCACGATCGTCTGCCCGCCCGGCGCATACGCGACTCGGTGGTCGTTGGCGATGCTCGGTGCCGTCTCGCTCAGCCCGTCGAAGGTGACGCGTGTCAACACGCTGCCGTCGGGAGGTGACGTGTACAGATCCGTCTGGCCGTAGTCGGGTTCGCCGCTTCTGACCCCGACGAGCGCCCTTGTCCCGTCCGCCGCCACGTCGAACCCCTGAACGTTGCGCAGCGTGTTCGCAAGCGGCGGTGCCTGCGGCACGCTGACCGGTCCTCCTGCATCGGCCGGATGCCAGTCCAAAAGAAGCTTGTCCGCGCCGCCATCCGTGAGCTGGACACGGTTCGATCCGTCGAGGTCCATCGTGAAGAGCTCGGTACGTCCCCGGGCCACACGTCCCCGTGCGGTGTGAGTAGGCGATCTTCTGGCCGTCCGGCGACCACACAGCAGCCGTCGTTTGGCCGCAATACCTGAGATTGATGGGGTGGAGATTGCTCCCGTCGGCGTTCATCATCCAGACGCCGGGGGATACCCAGCCCTCCTGTCCGCTACGGGTCTGGGTGAGCACCAGCTGGCTCCCGTCGGGAGCCCAGTCCAGCGCAGAGTAGAAATGCGTGCCGCCGGAGGCGGACGTAAGGTTGGCGAGCCCGCTGCCGTCAGCGTTGACAGTGTAGACGTCGATATTTCCGTGCTGCGAAACAGCTCCCGGGAACGCGATCTTCTGCCCGTCAGGTGACCAGTTGGGAGCGCCGTAGTACCCGCCGGACGGAGCTGCCGGAACGATCGTGGTCTCGTTCGAACCGTCGACCCCGATCACGCCGATCGCGCTGCTACCGATCGCGCTGCTATGGGGAGTGGCCGGACGAATGCCAGCTTCGTGCCGTCCGGGGAGAAGCTCGGAAGCTGGTAGTCACAGGCAGTCGCGCTCGTGATGGTCACGGGATTGGAGCCGTCGGCGTCCATGACCTTGAGGTTGCAAGCAGGGGCGGAATATCCCCAAAAAGCGATCTTCGTGCCGTCGGGCGAGTACCTGGCGCCGTAGCCCCCGGTCGTCAGGAACCTCGATCCCTGCGACGAGTCGAAATCGAAAATCTGCTGCCCCGAGTAGTACAGGAGCTTTCCGGCCATCGCCGCGACCTTCAGCGCGATGTCCCGCTTGAAGGCCGGCAACGGTGACCGTCAGGGAGCCGCCGCTTGCGACGGCCGTGAACGAGCTCGTGACGCCCGTGTTTCCCCACGTGTCGAAGACGCGAACCCGGTAGCCGCCGTCCGCGAGGCCCGGGATCGTGACCTCGGCACCGACGATCGACCGCCCGGCGAGGTCGCCCGGCCGGGCTCCCGTCCCGTACTCGTTCTGTGCGTCGCGAATCCAGACGTAGGCCCGGCTCGAGGAGGCCACGCCCGTGGCACGAATCGAGCCGGCCGTACCGACGGTCACCCCGTCGAGCCCGAGGGGTGCCCAGTCCTCGTCGTCGAGGTACGTGACGAGAGGCGGCACGAGGTGCTCGTTGAGCGGGAACGCGGGCGCGACGCGATTCTTGGCCGCGTTCGGCCGCGATGTAGTTCCCCCACCACCAGTAGCCCGCGCCCGACCCGGCGACCGCAGCCGCCCACATCGCGTTGTGGAGGTGGGTGCCCTCGCATCGAGGTGGTCGCGATCGGCCGCGCTCCCGGCGAAGGTGGAAGGGTTGAAACCGGGCTCGGGGTTCGGGTTGAGATTCGGGAGACCGAGCTCGCCCACGACGACCGGCTTCCCGTACTGCGTTGCGAACTGGTGGATCATCACGGGAACGTCCGTCGTCATCAGCTCCGGCTGGGGCTCGTACCAGTGGATCTGCACCACGTCGATCGCGGGGAGCGCCCACATCGCGTTCAGCCCGGAGATGTCACCCGTGTCGCGAATGGCCGAGCTCGTCGTCACGAGGTGCCCGAACGGGTCGACCGACTTCAGGTACTGCGCCATGTCCGCGTGCCAGTCGACGATGTCGCTGCGCAGCTGCGCGCTCGTATACGGATTCTCCGTCTGCGTGCCGACGAACTGCACCTCGTTGAAGAGCTCCCATGCGAGGACGGAGCGGAACGCCCCGTAACGAGCCACGATGTAGCGCAGCCGGTTCTTCATCAGGTCGCGTGCCTCCGCGTTCGAGAAGAACAGGTCGGGGCTCGCGAGCGGGACCGGGCCGCCGTTCGCGTCGTTGTAGGCGCTGCCGGGGTCGAAGCCGGGGTCGCCAGGCTCGCACGGCGGTACGTCCTCGGGCGCGCAGCGCGTTGCCCAGCGGTCGCCGCCGCGGTTGGAGAACTGACCGTGGTCGTTGAGGACGAGCTGCAACGCGACACCGTTCTCCTCGGCGAGCTCGAGGATGCGGTCCATCCGCCAGGCCGACGGGAGCGAGTATTCGCCCGGGCCGTGGTAGAGGCCCGAGTAGTGGCCCTCACCCCATTCGAGCGCGCTGCGGTTGAAGTCGGTCATCCACACGCGAGACCAGTTCTCGCCCGCGCGACCCAGTGAGCCGAGGAGATCGTCGTAGTACCCGACGCCGTTGACGTCGGGGTTGCCGTCCTCGAACGCGAGGTTGTGGCCGACGGGCACGTACGGCGCGCCGTCGTCGAAACGGAGGTAGCGCCCGTTGCGCGTGTCGACCTTGACGAAGCCCTTCAGCGCTGATGCAGTCGCCTCGAAGCTGCCGTTCACGGGCGTCGCGCTCCGCGCTCCCGCCACCGCCGCGACCGAGTACGTGTACGTCCCGACCCCGCTCGGGCGCGAAGCGCACGCGCCAGCCGGGAGCACCGGCAGACGCGTAGGTCTCGTAGGAGGTGCCGCCGGCGGTGAACGGCTCGTACCAGAACGCCGGCACGACCTGCGCGCGCCCGCCGGGGGACGTGAACGTCACGTCCACGGCGATCTGATCCGGGTCGAACGGATTCGCGAACGTCTCGCTCAGTTCGATCGACGCTTCGAAACGTGTGTAGCGGGCGACCGGATCCGCGAGCTCGGTGACACTGGTGATCGTGAGGTCGGGCAGCGCGGCCCCGTTCTCGGCGAGCACCGCGGCCCACGTCGCCGGGGTGTTCGGGTTGACGTCGTGGCTCGAGCCCGCGACCTCGGCACCCAGATTCCAGAACGCGACCCCGGCCGAGGGCGCTCCCGCCGGCGGATTGCGCTGGATCTCGAAGACGTTGCCGTACCACGCCCCCCGGTCAGCCTCCGTGTAGGTCGTGCCGTCGACGGGTTCCTGCGGGAACCCGAACTCCTCCGTGATCCACGGCTTGCCCACCGTCGCAGCGGCGGTCGCGATCTTCACCGTCTTCGTGTCGTTGGCGGCCGTCGCGGGGAGGTGCCCGAAGTAATTGTGGATCGAGAGGACGTCCTGGTTCGGGAGCGCGAAGATCGCCTCGTGGTCGATGCCGGAACTGCTGCCGAACTGCTCCTCCCAGTCGATGTGGAGCAGGCCGCCGGAGGTCACGAGGTGGTTCGGCGTCGTGGGCCTTCCACTGGTCGAAGACACGCGCGTAGAAGTCGGTCAGCTCCTGCGTCGTGGGCTTCAGCGGCTCGCCGCTGTTCGGCGCGTTGGGCTCTCCCGCGAACGAGACGATCGCGATGGTGGGATCGGCGCGGTACTCCACGCCCGTGACCGTGTTGACCCGCGTCGCCACGAACTGGAGGAACGTGTCCCACGCGCCCGACGAGCCGACGTCGTACGGATTCGCGCACGAGGCCGGGTTCTCGATGCACCACCGCGCACCGACACACCGATCGAGCTCGGCCCCGGACGTGCCGCTGCATTCGACGGGGATCGGGTAGCTCGAGGCGATCGCGGCGCCTCCCCTCAGAAACAGCTCCCGGTTCTGCAAATGGTTCCTGAACGCGGAAAGGTCGAGGATGGCGTGCAGCCCCGAATCGCGCATCTCTGAGAGGAGCAGGTCGATATGTGCCCATGCGGTCTCGTCGTAGGGCGCGTTCGCGTCGGTGCCGCCGACGTCGAACATGTCGACGACGCGCAACGTGTTGAGCCCTGCTGCAGTCGCAAGTGCGATCTCGTCCTCGATGGACTGCGTCCCGCCCGGGTTCGACGTTCCGTAGGTCGAGGCGCCGAAGAGCCGCCACGGGCTTCCGTCCAGCTCGAGCTGCGTGCCGTTGCTCGTCACGAACTCGGGATTTGGGTCGTTCAACTGCCATGCGACCGCGTGCCCGTACAGACCGCTAGGGGTGCCGCCGGAGAACCCGACGACGGTTGCACCGGACACCGCTGTGGCCGCGCTGTTCCCGCCGGGGAGGGCGCCTAGATCGAGCATCTGCGGCGTCGGCGCGGACACGTCGTACGCGAACGCATGGCCGTGTATAACCGTCCCGATCGGAGCGGGCAGCGTCGACTCCGTGCCGGTCATGCCGACGACGATGCTGCCCGACACCGCAGTGGCTCGGCTGTCCGGGCCGCCGAGGGTGCCGAGGTCGACCATCTGCGGCGTGGCGGCCGACAGGTCGTACGCGAACGCGTGGCTGTTCGAGTTCCCGACGACGATGCTGCCCGACACCGCAGTTGCCCGGCCCTCCCCGAGGTCGAGCATCTGCGGCGCGGCGGCCGACAGGTCATACGCGAACGCATGGATCGCCCCCGCGGTCGTCAACGATTGTCCGACGACGATGCTGCCAGACACCGCCGTTGCTTGGCTGTGGGCGCCGCCGAGCGTGCCAAGGTCGAGCATCTGGGTGTCGGCGCGGAGACGTCGTACGCGAACGCATGTTCAGCCGTGTTCCCCGCCGTGATCGAATTCCCGACCACGATGCTGCCGGACACCGCCGTGGCCCGGCTTCTGAATCCGCCGAGGGTGCCGAGGTCGAGCATCTGCGGCGTCGGTGCCGACAGGTCGTACGCGAACGCGTGGTCGCCCGAGTTTCCGACGACGATGCTGCCCGACACGGCCGTCGCCTCGCTGTTCGGGCCGCCGCCGAGGGTGCCGAGGTCGAGCATCTGCGGCGTCGGTGCCGACAGGTCGTACGCAAACGCGTGCGATTCCCCTCCAGCGGTGGTCGAGTACCCCACAACGATGGTGCCCGACACCGCCGTAGCTCGGGTCCAGATACCGCCGAGGGTGCCGAGATCGAGCATCTGCGGTGTCGGTGCCGACAAGTCGTACGCGAACGCACGTCTCTCTGCGCCCACCGCAGTTATCCAGTTCCCGACAACGATGCTGCCCGAGACCGCCGTCGCCTCGCTCGTAAGCCCCAGGGTGCCAAGATCGGTGATCGTGGCGCTCGTGGGTGACGCCTTGCTGCTGCCTGTCGTCACGATAAGGAACACCAGCGCGATCGAAGTGAGCGCAAACATCATGAGCCGCAAGTGGCGATGCATGTCTTGTCCCCTCTCTTATCTGCTGGCGCGACGCCCGTCGCAATAGACGAGAGAGAGGTATGGCCTCGCAAAGGCCATCAGATTGGCGACGCTTTGCAGGCAGATGGGTCGCATCGCTCCTTTGACCGATCGCTGCCGCATGGCGCTCTCCCTTCGGATTCACCGACCCGAGTGGGGCGCTCAGCCGCCCGCGACAGCCCGCCCCAGACTGCCCCTCCCCGAGTAACGGGAGGCCCAATCGAACAGGGCGTCGATCCTGCCACACTCAACGGGCGATGCAACATCTGCCACGATGTCGTTTGGCACCACCCCCGGGCACAGTGCCGAACTACTGCTCCCGCCAGGAGGGGAGCGGGAGCGACGCTCGAGGCGGGCTAGCGGGAGTCACGCCCGCGCCTATTGATAGAGGGGTGTGGGGAGGCCCGACGTGTTGCTCCCGGTCGCCTAGGACGAGGGCGGCGGGCGCTCGACCGTGGCGTCGATGTCCGGCTGCACGGGCGGCAGCTTCTTGATCGTCGTCGGCGAGTCGGGAGGTTGCTCGACCAGGGTGTGCTCGACCGGGGGCACGAACCAGGAGGGATCGGCGGGCGGGGGCTCGGCGGCGGCGGGAGGCGCAAAGTAGGGAATCTCGCCGCGGCTCCGCTCGGCGCGCGCGGACGCCCACTCGATCGCGGCGACGAGGATCCACGCCGCCGCCATCACGCCTGCGATGGCGAGGCCGTCGAGCTTGGCGAGCGCGGCGGCGAGTGCCGTCGCGGCCAGGAACAGCACCTCGAGCAGCAGCCGCGGGATTTCGGGTCGGCGCCTGATCGGCGCTCCGAGCGAGACGATCCAGTCGTAGGACGGGGCCGCCGGACGATCGTCGTCCTCGCTCGCCCAGCCGGGCTCACCGGTCGGCAGGCCCGGCCCGCCGAGACGGCGCACATCGGCCTGAAGGGTCTCGATCCGATCGGCCAGGTCGCGAACGAGCTGCGCGAGCTCGTCCTCCGGCTCCGGCGGGCGGCCGTGCGCGGTGTGCTCGGTCGCGCTCACGCGGCCGACCCGCCGCCGTCGCCCATCGAATCGATTGCTTCCCGGGCCTTCGCATGGATCCGGGCCCGCCGTTCGTCGAGCGATTCGCCCGGCACGGCAGCGGCGTCGGGATCGGTCGCCCGCTGCTCGGCCAGCCGCTGCCGCAGCTCGCCGGCCGGGTCGGCGGCCGGGTCCGCGCCGGGCTCGGCGACCGCGGGGGCCTTGTGTCGGCGCCGGGCGAGCAGCCGCCCCGCGGCGGCGACGCCGATGACGCCGGCGAACCAGGTGAGGACACGCTTCACGCGTCGATCGTATCGCGAGCGGCGGCCTCTGCCGGGCGGACGGCCGGGCTGGGCCCGATTTCGTCAGCTACCGTATGTCGCGCTTCCTGCCTCTCCACGCCCGGGCAATTCCCAGTCCGTGCTTGCCGGTGAGGCCGCCTAAGACCGAAGGAAGGAGAACAGGGAACCCGTGATCGACTACGAGATCCTGCTGGTGTTGGACCCAGACCTCGCCGAGGAGCCCCAGGCGGAGGTCGTCACGCGCCTGCGTGACCTGATCGAGAAAGGTGGCGGCACGTTCACGCGCCACGACGCGTGGGGCAAGCGCAAGCTCGCGTATGAGATCGACAAGAAGGCCGACGGCATCTACCACCTGCTCATCTTCACCGCGCTGCCCGAGACGCTCGACGAGATCACGCGCGTGCTGAAGATCGACGACAACGTCATGCGGTTCCTGGCGACACGTCGTCCCGAGGGTGGTCCGGGCGAGCCACTTCCCGTCGGCGCCCCTTTGAGCCACGATGACGTGATCGACGATCTCGCTGAGGAGGATGAGGACTGATGGCTGCAAATATCAACCGCGTCGTTCTGGTAGGGAACCTGACGCGGGACCCGGAGATGAAGCACCTGCCCTCGGGCACGGCGCTCTGCTCGCTGCGCATCGCGGTCAACACGCGGCGCAAGGACGAGTCCGGGCAGTGGACGGACAAGCCGAACTACTTCGACGTCGCGGTCTGGGGAGCCCAGGGCGAGAGTTGCGCCCAGTACCTCTCGAAGGGACGCCCCGTCGCGATCGACGGCCGGCTCGAATGGCGCGAGTGGGAGGCCACCGACGGCTCCGGCAAGCGGCAGGCGGTCGAGATCGTCGCCGACAACGTGCAGTTCCTGGGCAGCCGCGGCGACGGCGACTCTGCCGGCGGCGGCTCGTTCGTGCCGGCCGGCGTTGCGCAGGGCGGCGGCTCGGATTTCCCCTCTTCGCCCACCGACGACGACATCCCGTTCTAGGAGACCGGACCACATGGCCCAGAAAGCACCAGCGCGAAAGCGCCCCAGCTCCAGCTCCGCCCCCGGGCGGCGCAAGAGCTGCCACTTCTGCAAGGACAAGGTCACGGAAGTGGACTACAAGAACGTCAACCAGCTACGGCGCTACGTCTCCGAGAAGGGCAAGATCCGCAACCGGCGCATCACCGGCGCCTGCCGTCGCCACCAGCGACAGGTCGCCGTCGCGGTGAAGCGGGCCCGCGAAGTCGCGCTCCTGCCCTACGTCGCGGACTAGGAGAGACGATGAACGTGATCCTGCTCAAAGACGTGGAGAAGCTCGGCCTCAGAGGCGAGGTGGTGAACGTCGCGCGCGGCTACGCCCGCAACTTCCTCCTGCCCCGCCAACTCGCCGAGGTGGCGACGGAGGGACGCGTGGCCGAGGTCAAGCGGATCGAGTCGCAGAAGGCGATGAACGAGGCGCGCAGTGCCGACCAGGCCGGCGAGATCGCGGCCACGCTCGGCAAGACCGTGCTCCGGTTCGACGTCAAGGCCGGCCCCACCGGCTCGCTGTTCGGCTCGGTCACGACGACCGACATCGCCGACGAGATCTGGCGTACCCGCAAGATCCGGGTCGACCGTCGCAAGATCGGCATCGACAACATCAAGCGGATCGGGCGCTTCACGATTCCGATCGACGTGTTCGAGGGCGTCGTCGCACAGGTGAAGCTGATGGTCGTGCCCGAGGGCGGCGAGTTGCCACCCGAGGAGGAGCTCGCGGCGATGGAGGCCGCCGAGGCCAAGGCTGAGGCGGAGGCCGCAGCCGCTGCCGCCGAGGCCGCGGGCGTGAAGCCCGAGCCCGACTGGGAGGCGCTCGAGGCCGAAGCAGTCGATGGCGAGGACGGCGCTCCCGCCGAGGTCACGGACGAGGAGGCCGCGGCGAAGCTGCCGCAGGCCGAGGTCGAGGAACCCGCCGAGGCTCCCGACGCCGTCACGGGCGACGCGGGGACGCACGACGCCGAGGTCGCAACCGAATCGTAGGCCCGGCTCCGTCGGCTCTCACGGGAGCCGGCGGAGCCGCACCACTCCACACCACCTGTGGAGAACCTGTGGAGGGATGGCCGGATTTCACGCTCACAGCGGAAATCGTCGGTGGACAAAGCGGTCGGCGGCTGGGGAGAAGGCATCCGGCACGGGGGATAGAATGGGAACACATGTTCCGTTTCCCCTGCTCGGTGGTCAGGTTCGGTCGCTTCTCGCCCTGCCCGGCCGGGACAGGTTGACTGCGCCGGTGACCGTCGCTCCGAGCCCGTCCTCGGCCATCGTCCCGCCGCAGAATCTGGAGGCCGAGGAGTCGGTCCTCGGCGCCATGCTGCTCTCGGCGACGGCGATCGGCGCCGTCACCGAGGTGCTCGACGCCTCCGACTTCTACCGTGACTCCCACGGCACGATCTACCGCGCCGCGCTCGCGCTGTACGGCAAGGGCGAGCCGGTCGACGCGATCACGCTGGCCAACGAGCTCGACGAGCGGAGCGAGCTCGAGCGCGTCGGCGGGACGGCGAAGATCGCGGAGCTCGCCGCCGTCGTCCCTGCGACGTCGAACGCGGAGCACTACGCGCGGATCGTCAAGGAGATGGCGACGCTCAGCGGGCTCGTGCGCGTGGGTCAGGAGATCCAACGGCTCGGGCAGACGCGCCCGGGAGAGACGACGGATCTCGTCGACCGCGCCGAGCAGATGGTGTTCGAGCTTGCGCAGGAGCGGATCAGCGGTGACTTCGCGCACATCCACGACCTGCTCAACGAGAGCTTCGCCCGGATCATGCACCTCTACGAGGCCGGCGTCGACGTCACCGGCGTCCCGTCCGGCTTCCGCGAGCTCGACAAGCTCACCTCCGGCTTCCAACCGGGCAACCTGATCATCATCGCGGCCCGCCCGTCGATGGGAAAATCCGCACTCGCCCTCTGTACGGCGGCGAACCTCGCCGTCCGGCACGAGACGCCCGTGGCCCTGTTCACGCTCGAGATGTCGAAGTCCGAGGTCACGCAGCGCCTGATGTGCAGCGAGGCGAAGGTGGAGTCGCAGCGCCTTCGCTCGGGCCGGTTGGCGCAGGACGACTGGCCGCGGCTGACGGCCGCCTGCGACAAGTTGATGAAGGCGCCCATCTACGTCGACGACACAGGTTCGATCACGATGATGGAGCTGCGCTCGAAGGCGCGCCGGCTCAAGTCGCGCGAGCCGAAACTCGGGCTGATCATCGTCGACTACCTCCAGCTGATGACGTCCGGCTCGAACCCCGAGAATCGGGTTCAGGAGGTCTCGCAGATCTCGCGTCAGCTCAAGGTGCTCGCCCGCGACCTCGAGGTCCCCATCCTCGCCCTCTCGCAGTTGTCGCGCGCCGTCGAGCAGCGCCACGACAAACGGCCGATCCTCTCCGACCTCCGGGAGAGCGGCAGCATCGAGCAGGACGCCGATCTCGTCGCGTTCGTCTACCGCGACGAGTACTACAACGGCGAGGAGTCCGATTCCCAGGGCCTCGCCGAGGTGATCCTGGCGAAGCACAGAAACGGCCCCACCGACGCGATCAAGCTCAGTTTCCTCAAGCGGTACGCGAAGTTCACGGACCTCGCCGCGGCGACGTAAGTTGCCTCAGCGGCCCCTCTCGTAGAGGGTAGAGCTGATGAACGCGACTTTGGGAAGCCGATCGTGACCGAGCGCGTCGAGGCGCCCGTCAACTGGGGGCGCCGCACCGTCATCGTCCTGTCCGTCACAGGTCTCGTCATCCTCGCGGGCTTTCTCGCCTCGGTGACGGTGCCGCGCTGGTGGGCACATCGGATCGGCGCCCAGGTCGACGGCAGCATCACGCAGGGAACCCTCGTCGGGCTGTTCTACGGCTTCTTCTTCACCCTGCTTCCCCTGCTCGCCTTCGTCGCGATCGTTCGCTGGCGGCACACGGTCAAGACGGTCGCAATCGCGCTCGTCGTCGCCGTCGTCCTGGCACTCCCCAACCTGATGACGCTCGGCATCGTGCTCGGACGCAGCAACGCGTCACATGCGGGAGAGCGCACGCTCGACGTCGATGCGCCCGCGTTTCGCTGGGCGTCCCTCGCAGGCGCGTTGCTCGCCGCGTTTCTCGGCGCGTTCGTGCTGCAGCTGCTGATCACCCGGAAGCGGGCGAGGGAACGGGCACGCACCGCCCGCGACGAACTGGAGCGCGCCCGGATGTCGGAGCCGCCGGTCGACCCGCTGCCGGACGAGCCGCCGTTGGACGAGCCCCCGATGGCGGAACCGCCGGCGGGCGCCGCCTGAGTCAGCTCAGACGCGTCCTTTGAACGTGTCGCATCCTTGAGGGCCCGTGCTCTCGATCCCGCGGACGAACCAGCTCTGGCGCTGCGCGGAGGTTCCGTGCGTGAACGACTCGGGCGTCACCCGACCCTGCGAGCGCTGCTGGATGCGGTCGTCGCCGACGGCTGCGGCCGCGTCGAGTGCGTCGGCGACGTCCTGGCGGGTGATGTCCTCGATGAAACCGGTGGCGAGCGCCTTCCCGACCCAGAGGCCGGCGTAGCAGTCCGCCTGGAGCTCGACCCGGACCTGCCCGCCTTGTGGCCCGGTGCCGCGGTCGGCGCTCCCGAGCACTCCCGTCAGGTCCTGGACGTGGTGCCCGTACTCGTGCGCGAGGATGTACGCCTCCGCGAGCGGCCCACCGATCGCGCCGAGCTGCGACTGGAGCTGGTCGAAGAAGCCGAGGTCGATGTAGATGTAGTCGTCGTTCGGGCAGTAGAACGGCCCCACGGCGGAGGATGCCGCGCCGCACCCGGTCTGGATGCCGTCGGTGAAGAAGCGCGTCCGCGCGGGCTCGTAGTTTCGGAGCGTCTTCGTCCAGTACGCCTGGACGCTGTTGATCACGGCCACGATCCGGCAATCCTCGCGCGCGTTCGCATCGGCGCCCGTGCGGCATGACGCCTGGAGCTCGCTCGATGCCGTTCCGGGGCCGACCGCCTGGCCGTTGAGCGACCCCAGGTCGCCGAGACCGCCGCTCCCCCCGCTGAGCCAGAGGAAGAGCACCAGCACGACGATGCCGACCAGTCCGCCGCCACCTCCGAGTTGCATCGGCATGCCGCCGGGCAGCCTGCCGCCGCTGCGCCCGCGGTGGTCCTCGACCTGCGAGGGATCGAGCTTGGCATCCTTGCGAAAGCGCATCCGGCGCATCTAAGCAGCTGCGCGGTCGCGTGCCTGCCGTGAGCGCCTTCAGACGAGGGCGAGCGCCGCGCTCTCGATGTCGTCCTCGGAGACGAGGACGAGATTCGCCGCGTCGCCGAGAGGCACGAACGAGTCCTTGCTCGTGACGCGAGCGAGTTGACCGTCGAAGCCTGCGTCGATGAGCATCGCGATCACGCCCTCAGACACGCCCCCGCTGCGACGGGTCTCGTCGACGACGAGGACGCGCTGCGTCGCAACGGCTTCGCGCGCGATGTCTTCGATCGGGAGTGGTGCCAGCCAGCGCAGGTCGACGACGCGCGTCTCGATCCCCCGCTGTTCGAGTCGCCGCGCGGCACGAAGCGACAGCCGCAGGCCGTTACCCCACGTGAGAATGGTGAGGTCGCGTCCGTCTCCGTACGTGCGTGCCGAGCCAAGGGGTATGTGCTCCGCCGTCGGGGTCGCGAGCCACAGTCCGTCCTCCTCGTCGTAGAGATCACGCGTGTGGTACAGCGCGATCGGCTCGAGGTATGCGCACACCGCACCGTCGACCTTTGCCGCCGCTACGCACGTTCGCAGCATCGAGGCGGCATCGTCGGGGCGGGCGGGCGATGCGATCACGAGTCCGGGGATGTCGCGCAGGACGGCGACGGAGTCGTCGTTGTGAAAGTGACCGCCGAACCCCTTCTGGTACCCGTAGCCGGCGATACGCACGACCATGCCGTTGCGGTAGCGGCCCTGCGAGAAGAACTGCAGTGTCGACGCCTCGCCGCGGAGCTGATCCTCCGCGTTGTGGAGGTAGGCGAGGTACTGAATCTCCGGCAGCGGCACGAACCCGCTCACCGCAGTGCCGAGGGCGAGCCCGAGGATCGAGGTCTCGTCGAGCAAGGTGTCGAACACGCGCGCCGCGCCGAAACGCACGTGCAGTCCCCGCGTGACGCCGTACACGCCACCCTTGACGGCGACGTCCTCGCCGAAGAGCAGCGTCTCCGGGTGACGCTCGAGCGCGTCGGCGAGGGCGCCGTTGATCGCGAGTGCGAGCGTCAGCGGCTCCGACGGTGAGGAGGCGGCGGCGGCCGCGTCGCTGTAGGCGGTGTCGGCGACGGCTTCCGGCGAGCGGGGTGCGAGCGGACGCATCACGTCTGCTGCGCTCTGGAGCTGCGGTTTCCGCGCCGCAGCGAGCGCGATCTCGCGTACCCGCGCCCGCCCGGCGAGATAGTCGTCGGCGAGTTGGGCGCCCGTGTGCGTCCCCGCTGCGACGAGCCACGTGGCCGTCGCGAGGAGCGGGTCGCGCGGGAGATCGGCCCGCACCTCTGCCGGCGACCGGTAGGCAGCCTCGACGTCCGCGCCGGCATGGCCGAGGTAGCGCACCGTCCGCAGGTGGAGGACCGCCGGCCGCCGCGTCTGCCGCACCCAGTCGCCGAGCGCGCGCGCCGTGTCGAGCGCAGCAGCGGGGTCATCTCCGTCGGCGTGCTCGTAGCGCACGTCCGGTCGGCCGGCGAGGGCGCCTGCGACCCAGCCGGGCGGCGAGGGGACACTGATCCCGAGGCCGTTGTCCTCGCATACGAAGAGGAGTGGCAAGGGGAGCCGCTGGTGCGCGGCATGCGCCGTCGTGTTGAGCGCCGCCTGCGCGGCCGCGTGATTGAGCGAGGCGTCACCGAAGCTGCAGACGACGATCGCATCCTCCGGCCAGGCGCACGCGACGCCGAGCTTGCGCGCGCGGTCGATCGCGAACGCGACCCCTACCGCCCGGGGGAGGTGCGAGGCGATGGTCGACGTCTGCGGGATGATCGCCAACTCGTGGTGGCCGAAGACCTTGTGCCGCCCGCCGGCAATGGGCTCGTCGACGGCAGCGGTGACCCCGAGCATCACGTCCGGCACACCGTCGCGCCCCACCTGAGCGGCGCGGGCGAGGTAGAAGGCACCCGAGCGGTAGTGGAGCAGCGCCGGGTCGGTCGGCCGCGTCGCGAGCGCGACGACCGCGTTGCTCTCGTGGCCGGCCGAGCCGATCGAGTAGAAGCTCCGTCCTTCTTTCTGGAGCCAGCGCGCGGCGAAGTCGCAGTGGCGGCTTGCTGCTTGTGCCTGCCAGAGTTCCTCCGCGCCGGTGTGACGTGGCACCGGGTCGCCCGGCGGCTCGAGCGCCCCGAGCGCGGCCAGGAGATGTTGCTCGAGAGGATCGAGATCGTCGGGCGTCATGAATCCGCCAATTCGAACTCAGCCGAAGAACGCGAACGGGCGCACGACGTCCGCGGTGATCGCCTGCTCCCAGACGACGGCGCCGCCCACGCCGACATCACCGTGCAATCGGGCCGCCAGCGCGTTCGCGTCCTCGCTCGTGTCGGTGCCGATGATCAGGTGGTTCCAGTGGCGGATCGGACGGTAGCCCTCGCCCTCGAGCTGCGAGGCGAGGTCGATCGCCTCCTGCCGCGACCGGCACGTTGCGCGCACTTCCCACGCCGCGAAGCCGCGCTCCGCTGCCTCGTCCTCCCAGCTCTCGCCTGCGGGCTCGTTGTCCCACCGCTCCTCGTCGGCGAGCCAGTGTTCGACGGCGCTCGCCGTCGCCGCGATGGCGTAGTACTCGAGCTCGGCGACGACGACGGCGTGGGCGCGCGCTGCCTTGGCAGGCGAATCCGCGTAGACGAACAGGTTCTCGTCGTCCCCCGAGACGGAGACGTGCCCTCCCTGGAGCTCCTGGGCGAGGTCGGTTCCGAGCGGGCTGAGCCCGTCCTGCAGCAGCCGCGTGAACTCCTTGCGCTCGTCCTCGTCGGCGAGCTCGATCCGCACTCTCCAGTCGTCGGCCACGCCCTGAGCATAGATCGCTGCCGCCCTGCCAGTCGTCCGAAGTGGCGCCGCTAGACTCCCCCCGTGCCTGCCACCGTCATCGTCGGTGCGCAGTGGGGCGACGAGGGGAAGGGCAAGATCGTCGACCTGCTCGCCCAGAAGTCCGACCTCGTCTGCCGCTACCAGGGCGGCCCGAACGCGGGGCACACGATCGTGGTCGACGGCGAGACGTACAAGATCCGCCAGATCCCGTCGGGAATCGTGGCCGGCAAGGCGTCGGCGATCGGCGCCGGCTGCGTCGTCGATCCCCGCGTCGTGATCGAGGAGCTCGACGATCTCGAGGGACGCGGGCACGTGACGTCGGGACTCGTGTTCGTCTCGGGGAACGCGCACCTGATCATGCCCTGGCACGTCGCGCTCGACGGAGCGCGCGAGCGGAAGCTCGGCAACCTGCAGATCGGGACGACGCGCCGCGGGATCGGGCCGGCGTACGCGGACAAGGCGACGCGGATCGGGATCCGCGTGCAGGACCTGCTCGACCCGAAGATCCTGCACCAGAAGATCGAGCTCGCCGTGACGGAGAAGAACGTCTGGCTCGAACGCGTCTACGAGATCGAGCCGTTCGACGCGGAGGATGTCCAGCACACCTACGAGGGCTACGCAAAGCGGCTCCGTCCCTACATCGCGGACACATCGCTCCTCGTCGACAGAGCCCTGCGAAACGGCGACGACGTGTTGTTCGAGGGTGCGCAGGGAACGCTGCTCGACCTCGATCACGGCACCTACCCCTTCGTCACGTCGTCGAGTCCGATCGCGGCGGGCGCCGCCGTCAGCTTCGGCATCGGACCGAACCGGATCGATCACATCCTCGGCGTCTCGAAGGCGTACGTCACCCGCGTCGGCGAGGGCCCGTTCCCGTCCGAGATCGAGGGCGAGGCACAGGGACGCGTGCGTGAGCTCGGCGGAGAGTTCGGCACCGTCACCGGACGTGAACGCCGCTGCGGCTGGCTCGACCTGCCCGCGCTTCGGTTCGCCGTGCGCGTCAACGGCATCACCTCGCTCGCGCTCACGAAGCTCGACGTCCTCTCGACGTTCGCCGAGATTCCCGTGTGTGTGCGCTACGCGCTGCCGGACGGGAGCGAGACCGACGATTTCCCGGCGCACCAGTCCGACTTCCACCATTGCCGACCCGTCTGGGAAACGCTTCCCGGCTGGGAGCAGGAGATTCGCGCGCCCGCGGAGGGAGACGGGCAGGACGAGCTCCCCGACGCTGCCGCCGCCTATGTGCGCTTCGTCGAGGACGCCCTCGGCGTGCCGGTCTCGCTCGTCGGAACGGGACAAGGGCGCGAGGCCGTACTGACGTTGCGGTAACCTCCCGCCGGAGATGGACGAGCATCGCTCACTGACCCGGTCGGAGCTCCTTGCCAGAGGCGGTGTCGCGGGCCTCGCGCTTCTCGTCCCGGGCACCGGTCTGCGGCTCTTCGGCGGCCTGGAAGAGGCGTTTGCGGCGGAGCTCAAGGCGCCGCCGCCAGGCACCGTTCACACTTTTGTCTCGCAGCCCAACCTGAAGCCTCCGGTGCTGAAGATCCGCAAGCCGCCCCAGGGTGCAGCGGACGGCCTGCTGTTCATCGCGCCTTCGTCCGGCCCCGGTCAGCGCGGGCCGTTGATCTTCGACAATCGCGGCCAACCGGTCTGGTCGCTCAAGACGCCTGTGACGACAACGGACTTCAAGGCCGGGGTGCTGAACGGAAAGCCCGTTCTGACCTGGTGGGAGGGGACATATTCGACGCAGGGCCTCGGCCGGGGGGTCTACGTCGTCCTCGACGGGTCCTACAGGGTGATCGCGAGGATCAGGGCAGACCGGAAGCTGGACGGCGACCTGCACGAGTTCTTCATCACGCCCCGTGGGACGGGGTTGATCACGAAGAACCCGTCCGTGACGCGCGACCTTCGCTCTCTCGGAGGCACGTCCACGACGACGCTCTACGGCGGCATGTTCCAGGAGATCGAGATCCCGAGTGGGAAGGTCCTGTTCGAGTGGAACAGCCTCGATCACGTCGGCCTCGACGAGTCGTATGCCGGCCCCGACCCGAAGCGGTTCGACTACTTCCACATCAACTCGGTCGATGTCGACACGGACGGCCATTTCCTCGTCTCGGCGCGCAATACGTGGGGGGTCTACAAGATCCACGGCAAGACCGGGAAGGTGCTCTGGCGCCTCGGCGGCAAGAAGAGCGACTTCAAGATGGGCAAGGGAACCGTGTTCGCCTATCAACACGATGCGCGCTTCCAGGACGGCGGCCGGGTGATCAGCATCTTCGACAACGGGGCCGCCCCTCAGGTGCAGCTCCAGTCGCGGGTCATCTTCGTGCGCCTCGACACGAAGCGGATGGAGGCGACGCTGGACAAGAAGTTCGTCCATCGTCCCGGCCGCCTCGTGGCCAAGTTCATGGGCAACGCGCAGGTGCTCCCGGACGGCGGCGTCGTCGCCGGTTGGGGCAGCGAGCCGTTCGTGACCGAGTTCGGCCCGAACGGCAACATCCGGTTCGAGGCCACGCTGCCGAAGGGCGGCCAGAACTACCGGGCGTTCCGCTTCCCGTGGAAAGCGACACCTGCCGCCCCGCCGAAGCTCGCCGCCGGCAAGTCCGGCGCGAAGACCGGCCTGTTCGTCAGCTGGAACGGCGCCACCGAGGTGGCGAAGTGGCAGCTCCGGTACGGCCCGAGTGCGAACGACCTCCAGGATGGCTCGGTCACGAGCCGCAGCGGCTTCGAGACCTTCCTCGGGCGCCCGGCGGGAGCGAAATGGGCGCAAGCCGTCGCGCTCGACGCCGGCGGCAAGGCGCTCGGCAGATCGCGCCCCGTCCAGCTCTGACGGCCCGGTGACGATGCGGGTCGCCCCCGCCTGAGCTGCCCGACCTGGGACGTAGACTCGCCTCGTGCGCGTCCTTCTCCTCGGATCCGGCGGCCGCGAGCACGCCCTCGCCTGGAAGCTCAGCCAGTCACCACTCCTGACGGAGCTGCATGCGGCACCAGGCAACCCCGGCATCGCCGCCCTCGGCAACTGCCACCCGGTGCGGGCCGAGGACGGTGAGGCGGTGCTCGGGCTGGCCCGCGCCCTCGACGTCGATCTCGTCGTCGTCGGGCCGGAGCTTCCGCTCGTGGAGGGGTTGGCCGACGTTCTCCGCTCGATGGGGATCGCCGTCTTCGGACCGTCGCGTGGAGCGGCGGCGATCGAGGGATCGAAGTCGTTCGCGAAGGCCGTCATGCGCAAGGCGGGGGTGCCCACCGCGGCCACGCTCGCCGAGGCGGTCGCTCCGTGCGTCCTCAAGGCGGACGGCCTCGCGGCCGGGAAGGGAGTCGTCGTCTGCAGGACCGAGACCGAGGTGGCCGCCGGCCTCCAGGAGCTCGAGGGGTTCGCCGGGCCGCTCGTGATCGAGGAGCTGCTCGAGGGGCCCGAGGTGTCGGTGTTCGCACTCTGCGACGGCGTCTCGGCGCAGGCGCTGCCGGTCGCGCAGGACTTCAAGCGCGCCCGGGACGGTGACGCGGGGCCGAACACGGGCGGGATGGGGTCGTTCGCCCCTGTGCCCGGTCTCGACGACGGCGACGCCGAAGTGCTGGTCGAGCTCGCTTGCCGTCCGGTGCTCGCGGAGCTCGCCGCCCAGGGGCATCCCTTCGTCGGGATGCTCTTCGCGGGGCTGATGCTGACGGAGGCCGGCCCCCGCGTGCTCGAGTACAACTGCCGCTTCGGCGATCCCGAGACGCAATCGGTCTTGCCGCTCGTCGACGGCGATCTTCTCGCGGCGCTGGCGGCCGCGGCGAACGGCGAACTCGACGAAGCGCGGCTCGGCCGGAAACCGGGCGCTGCGGTCACCGTGGTCCTCGCTGCGCGCGACTATCCGGCGGCAGGCGATCGCGGCTCGCCGATCACGGGCATCGCGGCTGCGGAGGAGACGGGCGCTCTCGTCTTCCACGCCGGGACCGCGCTTCACGACGGCGCAGTCGTCACGAACGGCGGTCGCATCCTCGACGTCACCGCCGTCGGGGACGACCTCGCGGCCGCGCGGGCTGCCGCCTACCGCGCCGCCGACCTGATCGCATGGGACGGCGTCCGTCGGCGCGAGGACATCGCGCTCGCAGCGAGCCTCAAGGGTGAAACCCGGGCGCCCGGCTGAAGCCGGGCACCGGCACATCTGCCGCGGCGCGGTGTCCGGCTTCAGCCGGATACCGGGGTTCCCTTCTGCGGCGGCGCGGTGTCCGGCTTTAGCCGGACGCCGGGGTTCCCCTTCTGCCGCGGCGCGGTGTCCGGCTAGAGCAGGGTTCCCCTTCTGCGCGGCGGGGTGTCCGGCTTCAGCCGGACGCCGGGGTCCCTTCTGCCGCGGCGCGGTGTCCGGCTACGGAGCGGGGTTCCCCGGCAGCGTCTCTAGAATGCAGGCGTGATAGCCCGCTACTCCCGCCCGGCGATGAGCACCATCTGGTCGGACGGCGAGAAGCTCCGCCGCTGGCTCGATGTGGAGCTGGCCGCCCTCGAAGGCTGGGCCGAGGTCGGCACCGTTCCACACGAAGTGGTGTCGGCGATCCGCGAGCGCGCGGTCGTGCCGACGCCGGAGCGGGTGGCGGAGATCGAGCGCGAGACCAACCACGACGTCGCCGCGTTCGTCGATGCCGTCTCCGAGGGGCTCGGCGCAGACGGGCGGTGGTTCCACTACGGGCTCACCTCGTCCGACGTGCTCGACACCGCGCTCTCACTCGCGGTCCAGGACGCGGGGGCGCTCGTACTCGAGGGCATCGACCGGGCGTTCGGCGCGGTTGTCGTTCGGGCCGACCAGCACCGCGAGACGACCTGCATGGGGAGGACCCACGGCGTCCACGCCGAGCCGACGACGTTCGGGCTCAAGCTCGCCGGCTGGGCGTTCGCGCTCGATCGCGACCGACAGCGGCTCGTCCGTGCGATCGAGGGCTTGCGAGTGGGAAAGCTCTCCGGCGCCGTCGGCACCTACGCGGCCGCCGAGCCCGAGGTCGAGCGTGTCGCGTGTGAACGGCTCGGCCTCGAGCCCGCGCCCAGCTCGACCCAGATCCTGCAGCGCGACAGGCACGCCGAATTGCTGTCCGCGCTGGCGCTGCTCGCATCGTCGCTCGACCGGTTCGCGACCGAGATCCGACATCTCGCGCGAACGGAGGTGCGCGAAGTGGAGGAGCCGTTCGGGCGCGGGCAAAAGGGCTCGTCGGCGATGCCGCACAAGCGCAACCCGATCACCTCGGAGCGCATCTGCGGAATTGCGCGCGTCGTGCGCGCGAATGCGCTCGTCGGCCTCGAGAACGTCGCCCTCTGGCACGAGCGTGACATCTCGCATTCGTCCGCCGAGCGCATCGTGCTTCCCGATTCGTTTCTCGCCGTCGACTACATGCTCGACCGGTTCATCTGGCTCGTCGAGGGACTCGTCGTGCGCGACGAGAGGATGCGCGAGAACGTCGCGTCGAGTCACGGGCTCTACTTCAGCCAGCGGTTGCTGCTCGCTCTCGTCGAGGCGGAGCTCTCTCGGGACGATGCGTATCGGCTCGTGCAACGCTGCGCCATGAGAGCGTGGGACGAAGGCGTGGACTTCCGCACGCTCGTCGAAGCGGACGGCGAGATCGCAAGCCGGGTCGACGTCGAGGCGGTCTTCGACCCGGAGGCTTTCGTCGCCCACGTCGACGTGGTCTTCGACCGGTTGCACGCGCTCGTCGCAACCCGACGCGAGGGCGCACGTGTCTGAGGCGACGCACCTCGCGAGCGGCAAGGTGCGAGAGATCTTCGCGCTCGACGACGACCGTCTGATGCTCGTCGCGTCGGACCGCATCTCGACGTTCGACGTCATCCTGCCGACGCCGATCCCCGACAAGGGGCGCGTGCTCACGGGCATGTCCGCGTTCTGGTTCGCCCGCACGAAGGGGATCGTCCCGAACCACCTGCTCGAACTCGGCGACGACGGCCGCTCGACCGTCTGCCGGCGGCTCGAGATGCTGCCCGTCGAACTCGTCGTGCGCGGCTACCTCTCGGGTTCCGGCTGGGTCGACTACCAGGAGTCCGGCGTGGTCTGCGGTCATCCACTCCCCGCCGGGTTGCGCGAATCGGAACGGCTGCCGGAGCCCATCGTCACCCCCGCCACCAAGGCCGAGGAGGGCCACGATCTCAACATCACCGAGAGCGAGGCGGCCGCCTTGTGCGGCGCCGGCTCCTACGCCGACGCGCGCGCCGCAGCGTTGCATCTCTATACGTTCGCAGCGGTGCACGCTGAGGAGCGCGGGATCATTCTCGCCGACACGAAGTTCGAGTTCGGCGTCGATCGCGATGGCGTCGTCACGCTCGGCGACGAAGCATTCACCCCGGACTCGTCGCGATTCTGGCCCGGCGAGAGCTTCAGCCCCGGTGGACCGCAAGCCTCGTTCGACAAGCAGTACGTGCGGGACTACTGCCTCTCGACCGGCTGGGATCGCACCTACCCGGGCCCCGAGGTGCCAGACGACGTCGTCGCGGGGACACGTGCCCGCTACATCGATGCGTTCGAGCGGCTGACGGAAATCCCGTTCGAGCGTTATCTCTCCGACCCGAAGGTGGTCCTGTGAAAGCAACGGTGCTGATTCGCCCGAAGGAGGGCATTCTGGATCCACAGGGCGAGGCGGTGGGAGAGGCGCTCCGGACGCTCGGATTCGCCGTCTCGGCCGCCCGCGTCGGCCGGCTCGTCGACGTGCACATCGACACCGACGATCCCGAGGACGCGCGCGCGGCGCTCGATCGCATGTCCAACGAGCTGCTTGCGAACCCCTTGATCGAGTCGTTCACGATCGAGCTCGGCGGCGAGGCGTGAGCGACGGACCGCGCATCGCCGTCGTCACGTTCCCCGGCTCGAACGACGACAGCGACGCGATGCTCGCACTCGAGCTTGTCGGCGCCGGGCCCGTTCGCGCCTGGCACGCCGACGGTGCGCTGCCCGAGGGCACGGAGGGCGTTGTCCTCCCGGGCGGATTCTCGTACGGCGACTACCTGCGCTGCGGAGCGATCGCCCGCTTCGCGCCGATCATGGAGGCGGTGCAGACATTCGCAGCGGTCGGCGGCCCGGTGCTCGGGATCTGCAACGGCTTCCAGATCCTCTGCGAGGCCGGGTTGCTTCCGGGTGTCCTCCGCCCGAACCGGCAGCAGCAGTTCCTCTGCTCAGACGTGACCGTCACCGTCGAGAGCACCGCGAGCGCATTCGCGGGCGGCTGGGAGGTCGGACGCGAGCTCGTGATCCCGATCAAGCACGGGGAGGGCAGCTGGTACGGCGATCCCGAGCTCGTCGCCCAGCTCGAGTCCAGCGCGGCAGATCGCGTTCCGGTACACGGAGGACGTGAACGGCGCCGTCGACAGGATCGCCGGGGTCACGAACGAGGCCGGCAACGTGCTCGGCCTGATGCCGCACCCCGAGCACGCCGTCGACGATCTCTTGGGGCCGACGGGCGGGCTGGCGGTGTTGGAGGGTCTGCTCGACGCAGCCCGCGCACCCAGACTCGCTGCGTGAGCGCGGCGCCCGTCGTCGACCTTCTGGCGGCCCGTCGAGCCGACATCGCGTGAGAGCGCCTGGGGGAAGATGTTGGACGCCGTGACGCGGATCGAGACCGACTACCAGCGTGGGTTGGCGCTGATCGACAGCGGCGAGTTCTTCGCGGCGCACGAGTCGCTCGAGGACGCGTGGCGCGCGGCAGCCGAGGAGGAGCGCGACTTCTTCCAGGGCCTCGTCCACGTGGCCGTCGCGTGGTATCAGGCCGAGCGTCTGAACGAGGTGGGCTGGAGTCGGCAGCTGGCCAAGGCGCAGCGGCGGCTGGTTGCGTACGCGCCCGTTCACCGC
The DNA here is from genome assembly GCA_963721955.1 of uncultured Thermoleophilia bacterium. Lineage (GTDB taxonomy): Bacteria > Actinomycetota > Thermoleophilia > Gaiellales > Gaiellaceae > Gaiella. The sequence continues at coordinate 1,504,563 of CAVRKG010000005.1, forward strand.
GGCCTCGACGTCGAGGGTCTCTTGTCGCAGCTTCACGATTCGGAGCATGCGTACCCGCATCCGCCGACGCTGCGACTTCGTCTGGTTCGATAGAGCTCGGGCGTCCCTCTGATCCGGTACGAGGGCTCAGCCGCGCGGGCTACGACGCGACCGACTCGGCAGTGACGCCGTCGAAGGAGACGACGCTCACGAGTGCTGCGACGCACCGCGGGTCGAATGCCGTCCCCGACTCCTCGCGGAGAAGATGGAGCGCCCGCTCGGATGACCACGCTCCGCGGTAGACGCGGGGGGAGACGAGCGCGTCGTAGACGTCGCAGACTGCGAGGATCCGCGTCTCGAGGTGGAGGGCGTCACCCTTCAGCCCACGCGGATAGCCGCTCCCGTCGAGCCGTTCGTGGTGGTCGAGGACGAGGTGCGTGACGCCGGCGGTGAATCCGCCGAGCTCCTCGAGCAACTCCCGGCCCTGCTCCGGATGCCGCTTGATGACCTCGAACTCGTCGTGGTCCAGCTGCCCGGGTTTCTGGAGAATCGCGGCCGGGATCGTGAGCTTCCCGACATCGTGAAGGAGACCGCCGATTGCGAGGTCGCGCAGCCTCGTTGCCGAGAGACCGAGCCGCTCACCGACCTCGACCGCGAGGCCGGCGACCCGCCTGGTGTGCTCCTCGGTCGAGCTGTCCTTCTCGGCGAGCTTGACCATCAACGCGCGAACCCGCGCGCCGAGGAAGGCCTCCTCCGCGGCAACCATCTCCGAGGCGCGCAGATCACCGACGAGCGGTCTCGACTGGCTGCCACGACGAAGGTCGTATGCGACCGACGCGCCAACAAGCGAGATCCCGACCAGCTCGAACACGTGGCCGAGCCACCAACCGAGGTCCATGAACGAGAGCGCGAGCGCACCGAACAGCGAGCAGGCAAGGAGGACGAGACCCAGGACTACGGCGAAATCGGCGGCCCGGTGGGTGAGGAGAAACGTCCTTGCAGCGCGAACGGAAAGCGCTCCGAAGAAGAAGAGACCGATCGCCAGCAGTATCCAGGCGGCAGTCGATCGAGCGTCGGGGACGCCGGGCACCAGACGTGGCACGAGCACTCCGAGCACGCTCACGCCCACGATCGCCGAGACGACGATCGTGACCAGCACGAGCAGGAGTGGAATCGATCTCGGCGCGTTGAACATCCGGAGACCGGAGAGGGCGAGAACTGCGGCGCCGACCGGGAGCGTCGCGCCGCCGGTGAGCGCGACGACACCGGTCGGCCCGACGAGGACGCCGGGCGTGACGAGGCCGTGCACCGCGAGGATGACAGCCATGACCGTGAAGCCGCCGGCGACGACGACGGTGCGTGCGTCACGGCGGCGCGCGCCGACGAGCATCAGAGCCACGGCGGCAACTGCCGCAGCGAGCGCGCTGACGCCGACGCCGTAGAAATGAACCCAGAGCGGGGGCATCACCATCACCCCGCCGTAGAGCCAGAGCACGAGCGCAGGTGCCAATGCGACACCAGCGAGAAGGGGCACAGGCTTCAGCCGGCTCTTCATTCCCAGGGTATCGGCACGTCGGGATGGTCGCTAAAGGGTCGTGACTCGGACGTGGCTCGGCGACGCTTGCGAGAGATCTCCTGCAGCAGCGCCGCACGGGTGACACCGGGGCGCTGGGCGCCCCCTGCTCCTCCGGTCCGGACGTTGGAGTGTGGCGAATACTGGCCGATCAGGGAGTTGACTCCCTTCATGACCGCGCCTAGAGTGAGGTTCGTCAGCTGTGGGGTCGCGCACACGTCGTGAGGGCAGCGGGGTCGCTGTGGCACCCGCGACGCCGAGCGCTTGTCTCTCGCTGTCGCACGCCACGCTCCACCGAACCAACCCAGGAGGGAACACGATGCTTCGTAGACTGCTTTTGTTGGCGTTCACGCTCGCGCTCGCGCCTGCACTGTTTCAGGCGACGGCCGCCGCTCAATCGGACAAGGTACCGCCGAAATGCGGAACAAAAGTCGTCTTCCTCGTGTGGCCCAAGGGGCACGCCGCGACACCGCGGATCGCCGACTTCCCGAAGAACCCGAACCCGACGATTCAGCTCTTCCGAGGCTTCAACTCCCGCTACAAGGTGAAGGCTGCCGGTGCGTTCATCGTCGGAGGCACGCCCCCCAAGGGGGTCGACCGCGGTGGCTTCTTCAGCGCGTGCGCCAACTACGGCGACATCGTCACCAAGGGCAACGTGCCGAAGCCGAGTGTGACGATCAAGAACAAGACCGCCGTCATGTGCACGATGCCGGCGTCGCCCGTCACCGACCTCGTATATCGAAAGGGCGGCGTCGTGGATCTCTTCGTCCACGCGGATGGAGTCATGCTCGCCAAGGGGCACGTGACGAAGTCGAGCGCGACGCTGACCGTCGTCTCCGGGCGCTGCAAGCTCGCCGCTTCCCCGGGGTAGGAAGCGGGCCGACCTTCGGGGGAGCGTTCGTCCGTCTGATCGGGCGCGGGCAGCCGGCGGCGCGCGTCCCCTGGCCCCCTCTGGACGGACCGTGCTATCGCACGCGTTCCCAGACCGACACGTGTTTGCGGCTTTCGTTCGTGAACGGTGTGCGGTCCCAGTCCTGCCAGCGCTCGCGCAGTCGCATTCCGGCGAGTCGCGCCATCAGGTCGAGTTCTGCCGGCCACACGTAGCGGAACGGGATCGAGGACTTGCGCCAGGCGTCGCCCTCCGGCCAGAAGTGATGCGAGACGAGCGCCTGGGCCGCGACGTCGTATTCGTCCAGGCCGAGGTGCTCCGGGCTCACGTCGAACGGGTAGAAGCGCTCGCCCGGGGCAAGGCGCTGCAGGTCGGGTACGAAGACCTCGATCACGAAACACCCACCAGGCTCCAGGTGGTCGGCAGCGTTCTGGAAGCACGCGACCTGGTCGTCCTGCGTCGTGAGGTTGCAGATCGTGTTGAAGACCAGGTAGGCGAGCGCGAACGTCGCATCGACGGCCGTCGTCGCGAAGTCGCCGATCGTCGCGCCGATCCTCTCGGCGCCCGGCTTCTCGCGCAGCCTGGCCACCATCGCGTCCGAGAGGTCGATGCCGTGGACGGGCACTCCGCGTGCCGCGAGCGGGAGAGCAATGCGACCCGTCCCGATGCCGAACTCGAGCGCCGAGCCCTTGCCCGCCAGCTCGACGAGGAAGTCGACCGTCGGGCCGATCACCTCGTCGCTGAACATCGGGCCGTCGTCGTCGTACAGAGCTGCGACGTCGTCGCCGAAGTAGTTGTCCCTCACGCCAGGGAGGGTACGCCACGACCGCGACAGGTGGAGCCCTCGGCGTATGATCAGTGGGCGTGCTCTTGCCCATGGACCGTTGATCCGAGCACGCGCGTCGTTGGGCGTCTCCTGTCCTTTCGTCCGAGGAGATCCGATGGAGTCGACACTCGCCCTCACCGCTGCGACCTGGGCGATCGCGATGGCGCTGGGACCGGTACTTCAGATCCGCAAGATCGTCGCCCACAAGAACTCGCACAACATCTCGGTCGGATACTTCGTCGTCCTCTTCGTCGGCTTTCTGCTCTGGACCGCCTACGGGGTCGCGGCGGCCAACCTGGCACTGGTCATCCCCAACACGGTCGCGGCGGTTGTCATCGTTCTCACGATCGTCGTCGCGCTGCGCTATCGGCGGCCCCAGCCGCCCGACTCGTCATCGTGATTCAGGGCTGACGGTCGTGGCTGACCGCCTCGACGTTGTGGTGGTCGGGGTCGAAGAGGAACGCGCCGTAGTAGCCCTCGTGGTACTCCGGCCGTTCCCCCGGAGCCCCGTTCGACGCGTATCCGGCGCGAATGCCGGTGAGGTGGAAGGCGTCGACCGCTTCCCTGCTCTTCGCCGCGAAGGCGAGGTGAAGGTTCTCGGTCGGCGGCCCGGAAACGAGCGAGAACGAGGCGCCCGAACCGCGGATCTGGGTGCGGCCGTCGTGGCGCTCGACGCCATGATCGACGGTTGGGCAGACACTCTCGTAGAAGCGGCTTGCGGCTTCGAGGTCGCGGGTGCGCAACCAGAAGTGGTCGATCATCCCGGCCTGCCGTCGTTCGGGGCCGTTGTGGACGGCTTCGATGCTGTTGCCGGCGGGGTCGATGACGAAGCCCCCGTAGTACTCGGCACCGTAGAGGGGTCGCGGTCCGGGCGCACCGTCGCTTCGGTGGCCCTCGGCGATCATCGCCTGCCACCAGTCGTCGACCTCGCGGTCGCTGCCGGCGCGGAAGCCCACATGGAGCCGGCGCGTCGCCGGTCGGTCGGGCGTCTCCTCGGCGATCGAGAAGTCGCCCCATTCGATGAACGACCCTCCCTCCACCGGTTCCGGACCGCCGAGCAGCCGCAGCGCATGGCCATAGAAGGCGCGTGCGGCGTCGAGGTCGGGCACGCGAATCGTGACGTGGTCGATCACACGTCGGACCCTAGCGCGGGCCGAGCACGACGCGGTTCTCGGGGCGGAGTGTCCGGGCCTCGTCCCCTCGAACTGCGTCCATCGCTCACGCTCGGGAATAGCCGTTCGGCGCGAGGCGTTCTCTGAGGGCATGTCGGACGTCACAGAACTCCGCGTCGCGTTGACGGTCGACGATTTCGACGAGGCTCTCGCGTTCTACCGTGATGCCCTGGGGCTCGACCAGATCGCAGACTGGAGCTCTGACGACGGGCGCGTCGTCGTTCTCGAGGCAGGTCGTGCGACGCTCGAGCTGTTCGACGAGGCGCAGGCGAACACCGTCGACCGGATCGAGGCCGGTCGTCGCGTGTCGGGCACCGTTCGTCTCGCGCTCGAAGTGAGCGACAGTGAGGCGACAGCGCGACGTCTCGTAGCCGCCGGTGCGCAGGAGATGGCGGCGCCCGTTCTAACGCCGTGGGGAGATCGAAATGCGCGCGTCCGAGCGCCGGACGGAATGCAGCTGACGCTCTTCACGAGCGAGTAGCCCCGGCCCTCGACCACGCAGGCTCGGTCTGGATGTGTTCCTGGAGTCGAGTCCGCCGGACTCAAGCTCGCTCGCCGGCCACTCGCAGGCCGAAGGCAACGAGTGCAATGCCCGTGACGCCGTCGATAAGACGCCGTGCCGGCCCTTCGCGCAGGATGTCGCCGGCTTTCGCCACCAGCACGGCGTACGCGGACAACCACGCGAAGGTCATCGAGGCGAAGAGGAGTCCGAGCGCAAGCAGCGTGCCGAACGTGCCACTCGACCCCGAGAACTGCGGTAGCACGCTGACGAAGAAGACGATCATCTTCGGATTGCCGAGATTGCTGAGCAGACCCTGACGGTACGCGGCGCCGGCGCCGAAGCGACTCGCGACGACGGACCGGGAGGGAGGCCGGCGGCGGAGCGCTCGGCCGAGCGCCTGCGTTCCGAGGTACACGAGGTACGCGGCGCCGAGGATGCGGATCGTGAGGAAGGCCGGCTGGGAGGCCCGCAACAGCGCGGTCATACCGACGGCCGTCAACAGAGCCCACGTTGCCTGGCCCGTCGCGACCCCGGCCGCACTGGAGAGCCCGCCTCGCCGACCACCGACGATGGAGTTGCGAATCGTCAGCGCCGTGTCCGGACCTGGAGTGACGATCACGACGACGGCGACAGCGAGAAAGGCTGCGAGTTCAGCGACCATGGCTGTGTCGGCGCTGCGTCGGAAGCAGGAGCATCGAGCCATGCTAGGCCACGAGAACACAACACCGGGCGCGTGAGTAGGCTCTCGACGTGAGAGCGAATCGGCGGAGACGGCATCGTGGCTGACGAGGGACCTGTCGTCCTCGAAGCCGGTGAAGGTGAGACCGTCCAGGGGCCGGCTGGGGGGCCGCTGACGTTCAAGGTGCGCGGGGCGCAGACCGGCGGGACCCTGACGGCATTCGAGAACGTCGTCGCACCCGGCGACGGCCCGCCTCTGCACGCGCATGAACGCGAGGGCGAATCGTGGTACATCGTCGAGGGAAGCCTTCGGTTCAAGCTCGACTCGGACATCCGCAGAGCCCCCGCGGGAACGTTCGTGCACGTGCCACCGGGGACGCCGCACTGTTTCCAGAACGTCGGCGATACGCCCGCTCGGATTCTCGTTCTCTTTGCGCCGGCAGGGATGGAGGGGTTCTTCGACCGATTCGTCGAGCTCGCACCCGGTCAAGTCGACCCGAGCGCCTTCGCGACTCTCGGGCGGGACGTCGGGATGGAGGTACTCGGGCCACCGCTCTCGGTCTCCGACCCGCTCGAGTAAGCGCACGGCTCGCCGCCCGAGGCGGCCGCGCGGCTCACGAGGCGCCGGGGTCGTCGTCTCTCCGTGGCGGCGGGTTCCGAGCCGCGCCCTAGCCGCGCAGGCGTAGGACTGCGAACGCTGCCACGTAGGCGAGCCCGGAGATCGCGCCCAGCCAGCTGTACGGCGCGCCGTCTTGCCCCCGTGCCGTCTCGACGAGGAACGCGGCGATGATCACCGCGATGAGGACACCCCCTGCTACCGCGGTCGCGCGGAGGTCGATCTGCGTGAAGCGCTCGTCCCGGCCGTCGCCGCGGAGGGCCCGGACGGTTTCGCTGCGTCCGCCGAGGAGGACGAGTGCCGCGATCCCCGTCATGATCGCCAACGAGACGAGCCCGCCGCTCGGGTCGCCGCCGATCCATTGGGCGGCGAGCAACACGAGGCCGAGCGCGACGGTGACCGCTGGGGCGAAGAATCGTGATCTAGTCATCTGCATGGAAGATCTCCTCAATGGTGGTGTCGAATGTTCGGGCGAGCAGCAGTGCGAGCGGCAGCGAGGGCATGTACCGGCCGGTCTCGATCGAGTTGATCGTCTGTCGCGAGACGCCCAGCACGTGTGCGAGCTCCGCCTGCGACAGGCCACGCTCGAGCCGCCGTACCCTGACGTCGTTCTCCATTGTGTAAAGGTACCTTGACACGACACTGGTGTCAAGGAAGCTTTACAGCGACCCGGGCGGCGACCGTCGTAGAATCGAGCGACCAGAGAGAAGGAGGGATGGATGAGCAACGTCGACATGGTGCGCGCCGCGCACGAAGCCTTCAGCAGCAAGGACTACGACGGTGCGCTTGCCCTGCTCGCCCCCGACGGCGTCCTCGTCGACCATGGCCGGGGTGAGACGATCGTGGGCAGGGATGCGTTACGCAGCTGGCTGACCGCCTTTCACGACTTCGCGTCCGACATGAAGCTGGTCGAGGCGGTGTATCTCGACGGAGGCGCTCACGTGACCGCGATGTTCAAGGCGGTCGGCACGCAGGACGGCCCCCTGGCTTCCTTCCCTGCCTCGGGCAAGCCGTTCTCTCTCGACATCTGCGAGGTCTGGACGTTCGCAGGCGGCGACGGAGCCACGGAGGCGCACAACTATTCCGACGGCCTCGGGATGATGATCCAGCTCGGTCACATCCCGCCGCCGGGATAGGCGCCGCGCCGGGACGAGGCGCCGCGCCGTCGTGGAGGAAGAAGTCATCCCCGTCCTGTTCGTCCGGGACGCAGCCCGCGCCGTCGGCTGGTACGAGCGGCTCGGTTTTCGCAAGGAGTGGGAGCACCAGTTCGAGCCGGGGCTGCCGTGGTTCGTCTCCGTGGCTCGCGGTCGCGTTCGGCTCTATCTCTCCGAGCACGCCGGCGACGCGCGTCCCGACACGCTCATCCACCTCAACGTCCACGATGTCGACGCGGTCTCGCGTGAGTTCGGGATCCCCGTCGAGGAGGACGGGCTCGCCGGGCGGGAGTGCGACCTCGAGGATCCGGACGGGAACCGCTTGCGGGTCGCGACGCCTCGCGCCTGACCCGCCACTCTCAGGCTCGGCCGACCGCCGTCCAGGCGTTCGCCGCCAGCACGAACGGCTCACCCGGGAACGATGCTCGACACAGCTCGCGAAGCTCGCTCCGCTTCGCGTCGGGCAGCGCGGCCACGTACGCCCCTGCGGGTCCGACGCCGAGCGTGAAGGGCTCCCACCACTCGTCGAAGGTCGGATGCTCGACGCTCACCGCCAACGCCGTCTCCTCGACCGCGCTGATCCCAGCGGCGTCGAACACCCGCGTCAGGTCGCCCTCGTTCGAGCCGACGAGGTTGCGTTCACCGTCGACGGACGGATCGAGTTCCCTGGCTGCGTTCCAGAGCGGGCTCAGCGGTCCGCGACCGCCGCCGTGATCCCACACGCACGCTGCGACGACACCTCCCTCGCGGGTCACGCGCTTCATCTCGGCGATCCCGCCGACCGGATCTCGCATGAAGTGGACGACGAGCTGAGCCAGCGCGGCGTCGAACGTGTCGTTCGCGAACGGGAGCTTCTCCGCGGCGGCGAGCTCGACCTCGACGTCCGGGTGACGCGCCCGGGCTGCCTCGACGAACGGCTCGGACGGATCGACGGCGGAGACGTTCGTCCGCACCCACCCGACCGACGAGCTCCGGGATCAGCGCGCCGGGGCCGCAGCCCACGTCGAGCACGCGTTGACCGGCCGAGACGCCTGCCAGGTCGGCGAGCTGAGGCGAGAGCAGAATCGAGTACCTGCCCATGAAGCGGTCGTACGACTCGGCGGGGACAGCGAACGTCACGCGGCCAGCCTACCGCGCTCGACCCACGAGCCCTGGGTCTCGATCCGATCCACAAGCCTCCGGAGGCTGTTCGTTTTCGGGGGAGAAGGCCTTCTTCGAAGGGAGAAGACCTTCGGCGACAGGTTTCCCCGGGCGGCGATGTCCGAAACATCAGCACGTCGATCACCGTCGTTCACACCCAGTGCTTCGGTTCACACCCAGTGCTTCAGTTCACACCCAGTGCTTCACGGAGTGCCGGTGTCCGCTCGAGCAGCTTCCGCATCCGCTCCAGGTCCCGCGCGCGCATCGTCACCGGGCCCCGTCGGGCACTGCCGTCGGTCGTGTAGGCGAAGCGCACGAGTCGCTCTCCGGCCGTCGTTTCGAGGAGCTGGACGACGGTCGAGAAACGCTTCTCTCCCGAGCGCTGGGCCACGCTCACCCGCTCGACCTCGGTCGCCTTGCCCCACGGTGTGGTGATCGACGGTGTGGTGGTCGACGGTGTGGTGGTCGTGCTCATGCCCGCAGCGTACGGGCCGAGTCGTGGCGGGTTCGTGCCGACTTCGAGCCAGAAGTGTGACGGACGCTCAGAGGACGCCGTACTTCTTCCAGACCTCCCGGATACCGATACCGGCGAGAAGGTCGTCGCGGGCGTTCCCCTCCAGCGTGCGCTTGGTCTGCACCGCCTCCGCGGCGTCTGCGACGAGGGCGCGAGGCACGACGACGATCCCGTCGACGTCGCCGACGACGATGTCGCCGGGGCTCACGTCGACACCCCCGATGCGTGCCTCGACATCGATCCCCGTCACGCTCGCCCGCGCGAACGTGTCGAGGGGCGAGAGCCCGCGTGCGAACGCCGGGAACCCCAACGCTCTGATCTCGGCAGCGTCGCGGGCGAAGCCGTCGATGACGACGCCCGCCGCACCGCGCCCGAGAGCGGCGCAGGAGAACAGCTCGCCCCACGACGCGCAGCGGGCGCGGGGATCGACCACGAACATCGGGACCGAGCCGGGCTGGAGCCCGTCGAGCAGGGTCAACTCGCCGTCGTAGGGAAGCGCGGGCTCGGTGGTGTCCGCCCCGATGACGACGGGCACCGCGACCCCGGCAGTTCGAGCCTCGGGCCAGAGGGGCCGGATGGCCGGATCGAGCGCCTGATCACGCCGGCCGAGGCGGTCGAGAGCATCCGCGACCACCGCCGAGGACGCGCCTTCGAGCACCGCGACGGCAGCGGGGTCGAGATGATCGTCGAGGCTCATGTCGCCCGAGACTCTGCCACGTGGCAGCCGACGAGGTGATCGTCCACGAGACCGGCCGACTGCATGAACGCATAGACCGTCGTCGGGCCGACGAAGCGGAATCCGCGCCGCTTGAGCTCTTTCGAGAGCGCCGTCGATTCCGGGCTCACCGGCGGCAGCTCCGCGAAAGACCGAAGACGCTGCGATCGGGGCGGGGGAGCGAATCCCCAGACGAAGTCGGACAACCCCTCGTCGAGCTCGAGCGCCGCGACGGCATTTCCGATCGTGGCCTCGATCTTCCCGCGGTGGCGGACGATCCCGGCGTCCCCGAGCAGCCGCTCCACGTCGCGCTCGTCGAACGAGGCGACGCGTTCGATCGAGAACCCGGCGAACGCACGCCGAAAGTTCTCGCGCTTGCGAAGAATCGTCAGCCACGAGAGGCCGGCCTGGAAGCCCTCCAGCGAGAGCAGTTCGAACAGCGCGTCGTCCCCGCGCTTCTCTCGACCCCACTCGTCGTCGTGGTAGGAGCGATAGAGCGGGTCGTCACCGGCCCAGCCGCAGCGGGCGGTGCCGCCGGCGTCGATCGCAAGGTCGTCCATCGCACGATTCTGCCGATCGGTAGCGTCCACGCGATGTTCCAGCTGACCCTCGGCAGCGCGCCGGGCTACCTGGTCGAGCGCGGCCTCGCACCTGCCGGGGCGGCAATCGAGGTGGCGGAGCTCACGGGAGGCGTCTCCGCGGCGGTCATCGCCGCACGGATCCCCTCGACCGGGGCGTCGATGGTCGTCAAGCAGGCGCTCGAGCGGCTCCGTGTCGACGACGACTGGAGGGCGAAGCAGGAGCGGACCGAGCTCGAGGTGGCGGCGCTGCGCCTCTGCGCACGGCTCACACCCGGACGCGTGCCGCGCCTCCTGGACAGCGACCCGGCCGCGCATGTCGTCGTGATGGAGCTCCTTCCCGGCGATGCGCCGAACTGGCAGAGCGAGGTTGCGGCCGGCCGCGCCCACGCAGCCGCAGGGGCGTGGGCGGGAGAGACGCTCGGTATCTGGCACTTCCGGACGGCCGGTGACCCGGCCGTCGCGTCCACGTTCGACGACTTCGAGTCGTTCGAGCAGCAGCGCCTGCATCCGTTCTACGAGACCGTGTGCGAGCGCCTTCCCGACGCAGCTGCTCACATCGCTCCGCGAGCCGAGGAGCTCCGGCGGCGAGGGTGCTTCGTCGACGGCGACTACGCGATGAAGAACATCCTCGTCGGGCCCGACCGCAACTGGAAGCTCGACTTCGAGGTCGCTCACTACGGCAACCCGGTCTTCGATCTCGGCTTCTTCCTCTCCTTCGTCGTCCTCTCGGCGGTGCGGTGGCCGGCGCTTCGCGACGAGATGCGTGTGCTCGCTCAGGGATTCCTGGACGGTTATCGCTCCGCCGCGGGGGATCGCTTTGCGGGCGACGAGACGGATGTCGCGGCACACACAGGCTGTCTCGTGCTCGCGCGCACCGACGGGAAGTCGCCGGCCCAGTTCCTCGAGCCGGCGAGCCGCGAGCGCGCGCGCGCCGTCGGCCTGGCGCTCCTCCGAGAGCCGGAGCTCGGGCTCTGGCAGTGAGCCCGGGGGGTCTGCGCGAGCACCGCTTCGGACCCGGCTTGCACGCGGGCACGCGGGCGAGGATGATCGTCCAGGCAGGGCACTCTCGATGAGCGATTCGCGTCTATCTCAAACCGCGCCCGCGGGCTCCGACCCCGGTGGCACCGGCGGTCGCGGCGAGCCTGTGATCCGGGCCGACGGCGTGTGGAAGATCTTCGGCCCGAATGCGCGCCGGGTGATCGGGACGCCCGACGCCGACCTCTCACGCTCCGAGTTGCGGGCCAAGACGGGCTGCGTCGCCGCCGTCCGCGACGTCTCGCTCGAGGTCTGGCCCGGCGAGGTGTTCGTCGTGATGGGGCTCTCCGGGTCGGGCAAGTCGACGCTCGTGCGAACGCTGATCCGCCTGATCGAGCCCACCGCGGGCACGATCGAGATCGCGGGCAGAAACGTGACGGAGGCAAGCGCCTCCGAGTTGCGTGAGCTGAGGCGCAACTCCGTGTCGATGATCTTCCAGCACTTCGGTCTCCTGGCGCATCGCAGGGTGGTCGAAAATGTTGCGTTCGGGCTCGAGATCCGTGGAGTGCCGAAGGCCGAGCGGCTCGCGAAGGCACGGGAAATGCTGAGCGTCGTCGGACTCGAGGATGTAGAGGACTCCTTCCCGGATCAGCTCTCGGGGGGAATGCAGCAGCGCGTCGGTGTCGCGCGCGCGTTCGTGGGTGATCCCGCCGTGATGCTCTACGACGAGCCGTTCAGCGCCCTCGACCCGCTGATCCGGCGCGACATGCAGGACGAGGTGATGCGGCTCCAGCACGAGACCGGCAAGACGATGGTCTTCATCACGCACGATCTTCCAGAGGCGCTCCGCCTCGGCGACCGGATCGCGATCATGCGCGATGGGCAGATCGTCCAGCTCGGCACCGGCGAGGAGCTCGTGGGCTCACCGGCCGACGAGTACGTCGCGAACTTCGTGCGGGACGTGCCCCGCAGCCATGTCCTCACGCTGCGGTGGATCATGCGCCCGCCTGCCCCGTCGGACCCGCTCGACGGGCCACGGGTCGAGGTGACGACGACGGTGCGCGACGCGGTGCCGGTGCTGGCCGGAACCGAGAAGCCGATTCTCGCCGTCCGCAACGGCGACGTCGTCGGGGTCGTCGATCGGCTCGCGGTCCTGACAGCGATCGCCGGTGAGGGAGGCTGATCGCGCTGTCGATCGCCTCCGACCTCGTCACGGTCGAGTCCGGAGTCGCACACCGCCCCTGGTATCGCGGGCGCATCGTTCAGGTCGCGCTCGTGGCCGCGGCGATGGTGCTCTTCTATCGCGCTCTTCGACGGCGACTACCCGTGGCCGAACTCCCTCGTCTGGAACAGCCTCTCCGGGCATCTCGACTCGTTCCAGTCGTGGCTGCTCGATCGGCGGTCGGCCGAGTCGAAGAGCCCGGCCTTCGCGATCTTCGACGGCTTCGCCACGTTCGTCGACGACCTCGTCACCTGGTTCACGAACGGCATTCTCTGGCTGACCTGGCTCGGTGCGGCCGCGGTCGGCGCGCTCATCGTGCTGCGCTTCGGTGGCGTCCGTGCCGCGGCGATCATGGCGCTCGGCGTTCGTCTCCTTCGCCGCTGCTCGGCCTCTGGGAGGCGAGCATGGAGACGCTGGCGCTGATGCTCGCCGCGGTCGGTCTCTCGCTCCTCGTCGGTATCCCGCTCGGGATCGTCGCCGGCCGCTCCGACCGGTTCCAGGCGACGATCTCACCGGTGCTCGACGCGATGCAGATCGTGCCGGCGTTCGCCTACCTGATGCCCGTCGTGATCCTGTTCTCGGTCGGTCCGGCCGCCGCCGTCGTCTCGACGATGGTCTATGCGGTGCCGCCGGCCGTCAGGATCACGGCGCTCGGGATCCGCGGCGTCGCGACCAACACCGTCGAGGCAGCCGCCTCGATGGGCGCGACGCGACGACAGATGCTCGGGAAGGTGCAGCTGCCGCTCTCCCGGCGGATGCTCCTGCTCGGCGTCAACCAGACGATCCTGTTCGCGCTCTCGATGGTCGTGATCGCAGGCCTGATCGGCGGCGGCGGGCTCGGCGCCGTCGTCACGAGCGGTCTCTACTCGAACCCTGCCCTGGCGATCCTCGGTGGCGTCGCGATCGTGATCATGGCGATGGCGCTCGACCGCTCGACGGAAGCGATCGCCGCTCGCACCGACCCGGCGAAGCGCCACCTCGACGACGCAGCGCGGACGCGGCTGCGCCTCGATCCGCGGCCGTCGTCGGCCTCGGTGCCGTCATCGTCGTCGCGTCGAAGCTGGTCGGCGTCTCCTCGGTCTACCCGGACGAGACGCCGGCGGGAGGACGGCGACCATCCAGGCCGTGGCTGCTGACGAAGATCCAGAGCGTGCTCGACTACGTGCAGGACCCGCCTCGTCGGTCTTCAAGATCACCGAGCCGACCGGGAACTTCATCCTCACGAAGGCCCTCCTGCCGCTCCAGGGGTTCCTCGTCGGGACGCCCTGGTTCGTCACGCTCGGCGGCCTGACACTGATCGCCTACCTGATCAGCGGACTGCGACCGGCGGTCACGACCTTCGTGATGCTCTCCTCGATCGGCGTCCTCGGTAGTCTGGGCGCTCGCGATGGACACGCTCTCGCAGGTGCTCGTCGCGACCGTGATTCGCCGTCGTCATCGGGCGTCCTGCTCGGTGTCGCGGCGGCGGAGAGCACCAAGGTCTCGAAAGTCCTGCGGCCGGTCAACGACGTGCTCCAGACGCTGCCGCAACTCGTCTACATCATCCCGTTCATCTACCTGATGCCGGTTTCGATCGTCCCGGGAATCATCGCCGGCGTTCTCTATGCCTTCCCCGTCGTCATCCGCCTCGTCGAACGCGGTGTGCGGGATGTCGCTCCCGAGGCCGTCGAGGCGGCGGGCGCGTTCGGCGCAACGAGACGCCAGATCCTGATCAAGGTGAAGGTCCCGCTCGCCGGCGACGCGATCATGCTCGGCGTCAACCAGGGCATCGTGATGGTGCTCGCCGTCGTCGTGATCGGCGGCCTCGTCGGGTCGGGCGGACTCGGCTACGAGGTCGCGCAGGGTCTCGTGCGTGGTCAGTTCGGCCAGGGTGTGATCGCCTCGCTCGCGATCCTCGCACTCGGGATCGCGCTCGACCGGGTCACGCAGGGAACCGGAGGCGCGTCCGGAAGGAACGAAATCGGATGAATCGTACCATCGCTCGCAATGCGCGAACCAACTCAAGGAGGGTCGGATGAAGAATCGTCTTCGGATCGACGCGCGCCCGCGCCTCGCCGGGCCTCGCGTCGTGGCGCTTCGGCGTGGCGCTCGCTGGTCGCCGCGAGTGCGGCGGTCGCGGCTGCGGGCCCGCGTCGATCGGCCTGCGGCACCGTGAACCTGAACGAGAACGCGTGGGCGGGGTCGACAGTCGAACGTGTACGTGGTCAAGTACGTGCTCGAGAAGCGAGCTCGGCTGCAAGGTCAAGGTCTCGAACATCACCGAGGGCCAGCCGAACTTCCAGGCGATGGCCGACGGCAAGATCGACGCGGTCCTCGAGGACTGGCAGAACCTCGCCGGGTTCCCGCAGTACACGAAGAACAAGCTCGCTCGTGAATCTCGGCAGGAACGGCATCACCGGCGTGATCGGCTGGTACATCCCGCGGTACCTCCTCAAGCAGTACCCGCAGTTCGCGACCTGGAAGGGGCTGAAGGGCAAGGAGAGCGTCTTCAAGTCGCCCGAGTCGGGCTCGCAGGGGATGTTCCTCGGCGGCGACCCGTCGTACGTCCAGAAGGACAAGGCGCTGATCGCAGGGCCTCGGGCTCGACCTCAAGCACGTCGTCGCGGGCGCCGAGCCGGCCCAGGTGGCGCGCTGGAGCCAGCTGTACAAGCAGAAGAAGCCGGTGCTCTTCTACTGGTACGACCCGCAGTACCTGAACGCGCAGTACGACCTCGTGCAGGTGAAGCTGCCGGCCCGCTTCAAGGACTGCCAGGACGACGAGAAGAAGGGCGGCGACCCGAAGAAGTACGCGTGCGAGTACCCGTCGTACCCGCTCGACAAGATCGATCAGCGGCAAGTTCGCGAAGAGCGGCTCGCCGGCGCGTCACGGTGATCAAGAAGTTCAAGTGGACGTCCGAGGACCAGAACTCCGTCGCGAACCTGATCGCGGGCAAGAAGATGAAGCCGGACGACGCGGCCGCGGTCTGGGTAAAGGCCATCCGGGCGTCGTCAAGAAGTGGCTCGCGAAGTAGGGCTGCCGACGACGTAGGAACCTGCGGTGCGACGCCGGCCCAGTGGGACCGGCGTCGCACCGTTGGCACGACCACACGGCGATCTGATATACACCTCGTATATCAGCGTTGACGGCATCCGGTTCCACCCGTTCGCCCGGCCCGGAGGCAGCGCGTCCGCTCGGCGAGCGGGCGATCAACGGCATCCGTGAGCTGATCGTGACGCTCGAGCTCCCGCCGGGATCGCCCGTCAGCGAGAGCGAGCTGATGGAGCGGCTCGGGCTCGGACGCACGCCCGTGCGTGAGGCGCTGCGGACGCTCGCCCAGGAGAAGCTCGTCGAGGTCTACCCTCGCCGCGGCATCGTCGTCGCGCCGGTCGACGTCGGCGATCTCGCGTCCCTCTCCGAGGTGCGGATCACGCTCGAGAGCCTTCGCCGCCCGGCTCGCCGCCGAGCGGGCGAATGCCGACGACATCGAGGTCGCCCGCTCGCTCCTCTCCGAGCTCCCCCTGGTCGCCGCGGCGGGCGACGAGCGCAAGCTGATCGAGCTCGACCAGCGCATCCACCACCACGTCTACCGCTGCGCTCACAACCCGTACCTCGAGTCGACGCTGGCCGAGTACTACACGCTGACCCTGCGCATCTGGTTCCTCGCTCTCGATCGTGTCGCCCGGCTCGACGACGCGGTCACCGAGCATGGCGATCTGCTGCAGGCGATCATCGACGGCGACGCACCGCGCGCCGAGGACGTCATGGGACGCCACATCCAAGGGTTCGAGCGCGCGATCCGCGCAGTGCTTTGATCACGATCACAGACGAGGAGACACGGACATGAGCACCACCTTCCCGAGCAGCGCGCGAGCCGTCGTGATCGGCTGCGGCATCGTCGGAAACAGTCTCGCCTACCACCTCACGCGGCTCGGCTGGACCGACGTCGTGCAGATCGACAAGGGGCCTCTCCCCAACCCGGGCGGCTCGACGGGACACGCGTCGAACTTCATCTTCCCGGTCGACCACTCGAAGGAGATGACGCAGCTCACGCTCGAGTCGCAGCGGCAGTACGTCGAGATGGGTGTCAACACCGAGTGCGGCGGCATCGAGGTCGCGCGGACCGACGAGCGGATGGAGGAGCTTCGGCGCCGCATGGCGTCGGCCAAGTCGTGGGGCGTCGACTCGGCCCGGCTCGTGACGACGGCCGAGATCAAGGAGCTCGTGCCGTACATCGACGAGTCGATCCTGATCGGAGGCTTCTACTGCCCCACGGTCTCCGTCGTCGACTCGCTGCGCGCGGGCACGATCATGCGCGAGCGTGGCATCGAGTCCGGCGGGCTCCAGGTTTTCGCCGGCACCGAGGTGAGCGGCATGGACGTCGAGGGTGGACGGATCAGGCGCGTCCACACGTCGCGTGGCGTGATCGAAGCCGACGTCGTGGTGATCGCCTGTGGCGTGTGGAGCCCGCTCCTCGCGTCGATGGCCGGAGCGCACATCCCGCTCACCCCCGCCGTTCATCAGATGATCGACGTCGGACCGGTGCCGCGCTTCGAGAAGTCGTCGAGCGCGATCGAGTTCCCGATCGTCCGTGACATGGACGTGTTCATGTACGAGCGCCAGGACGGCGTCGGCCTCGAGATCGGCTCGTACGCCCACCGTTCGATCCTCCACGACCCGGAGGAGATCCCCTCGATCGAGGAGGCGGCACTCTCGCCGACGGAGTTCCCGTTCACGCAGGCCGACTTCGGCCCGCAGATGGAGCACGCACTCGAGTTGATGCCGGAGATCGTCGGCGACGAGTCCGTCGGCGTGAAGTACGCGATCAACGGCCTCATCGCGCTGACGCCCGACGGCATGCCGATTCTCGGCGAGACGGCGGAGGTGAAGGGCCTCTGGTCGGCGGCGGCGGTCTGGGTGAAGGAGGGGCCCGGTGTCGGCAAGTCGCTCGCCGAATGGATGGTGCTCGGCGAGTCCCACATCGACCTCCACACGTCGGACGCGAGCCGCTTCCACGACCACCAGAAGACGCGCGCGCACGTGAAGGCGCGCACGTTCGAGGCGTTCCCGAAGACGTACGGGATCGTCCACCCCGCCGAGCAGTGGGCCAGCGAGCGCGAGCTCCGGCGCTCGCCGATGATCGAGCAGGAGAAGGCGCTCGAGGCGGTCTTCTACGAGGCGGTCGGCTGGGAGCGGCCGCAGTGGTACGAGGCGAACTCCGAACTGCTCTCGCACTACCTCGTCGAGGCGCGGGAGGCGGAATGGGACGCCCGCTGGTGGTCGCCGATCATCAACGTCGAGCATCTCGCGATGCGCAAGCACGCTGGCATCTTCGACCTCTCCGCCTTCGCCATCTTCGACGTCCAGGGGCCGGGCGCGCTCGCCGCGCTCCAGCACGCGGTCCTCGCGCAGATGGACGTCCCGGTCGGCCGGGTCGTCTACACGCCGGTCCTGAGCCCGGGCGGCGGTTTCAAGTCCGACCTCACGATCATGCGTCTCGGAGACGAGCAGTTCCGCATCGTCACGGGTGGCGCGCACGGGATGGCCGACAAGAAGCTGTTCGCCGACGGGCTGCCGGCCGACGGCTCGGCGTCGCTCGTCGACGTCACGACGGCGTGGACGACGATCGGCCTCTGGGGGCCGAGGGCCCGCGACATCCTCTCGAGCGTCACCTCGGACGACGTCTCGAACGAGGGCTTCCCGTTCGGGCATTGCCGCACGATCGAGATCGGCTCGCAGCTCGTGCTCGCCTCGCGGATCTCGTACGTCGGCGATCTCGGCTGGGAGCTCTACGTGCCGATGGAGCAGGGCGCCCACCTCTGGGACGTGCTCTGGGAAGCAGGCTCGCCACACTCGCTCGCCGCCTGCGGGATCGGCGTCTACGGCACGACCGGACGGCTCGAGAAGGCGTACCGCGCCTACGGAGCCGAGCTCGAGACGGAGTACAACGTCGTCGAGGCCGGCATGCAGCGGCCGAAGGTGAAGGAGCAGGACTTCGTCGGCAAGGAGGCGCACCTGCGCCACCGCGAGGAGGAGCCGGCGGCGCTGCTCTGCACGCTGACGATCGACGATCACACCTCGCGATCCGGCGCGAAGCGCTACCCGCTCGGCCGCGAGCCGATCACGCTGCGCGACGGCACGCCGCTCACCGACGCGAAGGGCCGCCGTTCGTACGTCACGAGCGCCGGCGCCGCGCCGTCGCTCGGCAAGTACATCCTTCTCTCCTACCTGCCGCCCGAGTTCGCGGTCGAGGGATCGCAGGAGCTCGCGGTCGAGTACATGACCGAGCTCTATCCGGTGACCGTCGAGGTCGTAGGAGCGCGGGCGCCGTTCGATCCCGAGAATGCGAGGATCCGCTCGTGAAGGTTCTCGTCTGTGTGAAGCGCGTGCCGATGACCGGCGGCCGGATCGTGCTGACGGACGACGCGCAGGCGATCGAGACGAAGCACCTCGGCTACGCGATCAGCCCGCACGAGGAGTGCGGCGTCGAGGAGGCGGTGAGGCTCGTCGAGGCGGGCGGCGGCGAGTCGGTCGTGCTCACGCTCGGCCCGGCCGACGCGGAGGAACAGTTGCGCGACGCGATGGCGATGGGGATCGACCGCGGCCTCCACCTCGTCAGCGACGGTGAGGAGTGGGATCCCGAAGCGACGGCCGACGCCATTGTCGAGGCGATCCGAGCGGACGAGGCTGCGTCCGGCCCCTTCGACCTGATCTTCTTCGGCAACGAGTCGGCCGACTCGGGCGGCTTCCAGGTCGGTCTTCGGGTCGCGCACGCGCTCGGGCGTCCGTGCGCGACGGGTCTCAAGAGCGTCGTCCTGGACGGCGCCGCGGTTCGCTGCGAGCAGGAGATCGGCGGCGGGCGCGACGTGTACGAGTTGCCGCTCCCTGCCGTCGTCACGGTGCTCGAGGGCCTGAATCTGCCGCGCTACCCGTCGGTCCCCGGCCGGATGCGCGCGGGCCGCAAGCCGCTCGAGGCGACGTCTCCGGCTCGTCCGGCGTCGCGTCTCGAGCGGATCCGTCTCGTCGTGCCCGAAGGTGATGCCAAGCAGGCCGAGGTGCTCGGCCGGGGCGCCGACGCGGCGCCGGCCGTCGTCGATCTCCTGGAGCAGATCGGGGTGGCGTCGTGAACCTCCTCCTCGTCGAGCACGCGGACGGGGCTGCGACCGACGTCTCGCTCCAGGCGCTTCGGCTCGCGTCGGGTCTCGCTGGTGACACGCACGCCGTTCTCATCGGCCCGGGAGCCGCCGAGGCGGCGGCGGGCGTGCCCGCGGCCGTGGCTCACGTGGCCGAGCACGACGCGCTCGACGTCTTCGCACCCGATGCCTGGGCGGCGATCGTCGTCGCGCTGGCCGAGCGGATCGGTGCGACGGCGATCGTCGCCCCGGGCTCGGGGCGACCGACCGACGTGATGGCGCGGGTGGCGGCACGGCTCGGCGAGCCTCTCGCAGCGAACGTCGTCGCCGTGACGGCGGGCGATCCGATCTCGTTGACTCGCGTTCGCTGGGGCGGCAGCCTGCTCGAGGAGGCGCGCCTGCATGCGGGGCGGGCGCTTCTCACGGTCGCGCCGCACGCGATGACGGCTGCCGATGCCGGCGCCCCCGGAGCGGTGGAGTCGTTCGCTGCCGACCTCGACGACGCCGATCTCGTGGTGCGCGTTCGCGAGCACGTCGCACCGCCGGCCGGTGGTGTCTCGCTCGCCGACGCAAAGGTCGTCGTCACGGGCGGACGCGGCGTCGGCTCGGCCGAGGGCTTCGCCGTCGTCGAGGAACTCGCGTCACTGCTCGGCGGCGCCGTCGGCTGCTCGCGCGCGGTGACGATGTCGGGCTGGCGCCCTCACACCGACCAGGTCGGCCAGACCGGCAACAAGATCGCACCCGAGATCTACATCGCGTGCGGCGTATCCGGCGCGACCCAGCACATCGCCGGGGCGAAGGGCGCGAAGAAGATCCTCGCCGTCAACACCGACCCGGACGCGCCGATCATGTCGATCGCCGACTACGCGGTGGTCGGCGACCTGCACGAGGTGCTGCCCGCCGTGTCGGCCGAGCTGCGAAGGCGACGCGGATGAAACCCCGGCGACCGGCGCAAGCCGGTCGCCCCGCCGGTTCGTTGCCGGGCCGGGCTCGCGCGGCGCCCGTGCAGCTGGCGCCCGGGTTGCCTCCTGTGACCACGGCCGTCTCCGCCCTCGCGCTCCTCGTCGTCCTCGGGGTCGGCGGCTCGCTCTTTGCCCGCCGAGCGCTCGTGCTCACCAGGCTCGTCCTACTCGGCAAGCCGGTGGCGCGCTTCGACGACGTGCCGCGGCGGGTGCGCAACGAGGCCGTCGTCGTGCTGGGGCAGAAGAAGCTGTTCCAGCGGCTCGTCCCCGGGTTGATCCACGCGCTCATCTTCTGGGGCTTCCTCGTCCTCTTCCCGACGATCGTGATGGCGCTCATCGGCGCCGTCGTCGAAGGGATCCTCGCTCCCGTGGCTCGGCTCGCAGGGGTGGTTCGCCTTCCTCGTCGACCTCTTCGTCGTGCTCGTCCTCGTCGGCGTCGTTTCCGCCTTCTGGATCCGCAAGGTGCAACGGCCGGAACGATTCAAGGGCAGCCATCTCGGCGAAGCCGACCTCATCCTCGGGCTGATCTCGCTGATCGTCCTCACGCTCGTTCTCTGGCACGCAGCCCTGATCGCGACCGGTTCGAACGAATGGCCCGCCGGCTGGTCGCCCGTCTCGAACGCGATCGCGCAGGTGTTCGGCGAGGGCACGTGGGCCGAGGTGCGCGAGCGGATGTTCGTCTGGGCCCACGTGCTGCTCGTCGTCGGCTTCCTCGCCTACCTTCCGCACTCCAAGCACCTCCATATCGCGACCGCCGCGATCAACGTCTGGTTCGGGCGCACGCGCCGGCGTGGCCGCCTCGAGCCGCTCGACTTCACCGTCGAGGACGAGAGCGCGATGCGCTTCGGCGCTGCGACGATCGCGGACCTGACGTGGAAGCAGATGATCGACACGATGTCGTGCACCGAGTGCGGACGGTGCCAGGACGTCTGCCCGGCGTACGCGACGGGCAAGGAGCTCTCGCCGAAGCTCCTCATCATGGGCTTGCGGGACCAGCTGTTCGCGGAGGGACCCAGCCTCCTCGCGGACCCGGAGTTCGAGCCGACGCCGCTCGTCCCGAACGCGGCGAGCGACGACGTCGTCTGGGATTGCGTCACGTGCGGCGCCTGCGTCCAGGAGTGCCCGGTCGCGATCGAGCACGTCGACCACATCGTCGACCTCCGCCGCCATCTCGTCATGGTCGAGGGGCGCTTCCCGGCCGACGGCGAGACGATGCTGCGCGACGTCGAGCGTTCGCAGAACCCCTGGGGCAAGCCGCAGGCGGAGCGGGCCGACTGGACGGAAGGCCTCGACGTGCGGGTGCTGCAGCCCGGCGAGCCGCCTCCCGAGGTGCTCTACTGGGTCGGCTGCGCCGCCTCGTTCGACGAGCGAGCGCGGACGACCGCGCAGTCGACGGCGAAACTCCTGCAGGCAGCGGGCGTCGACTTCGCGGTCCTCGGCCCGCGCGAGTCGTGCACCGGCGACCCGGCTCGTCGGATGGGGAACGAATACACGTTCCAGTCGTACGCCGAGCAGAACGTCGCCACCCTCAACGAGGCCGGGGTGAAGAAGATCGTCGCGAGCTGCCCGCACTGCTTCAACACGCTTGCGAACGAGTACCCCGACTTCGGCGGCACGTACGAGGTCGTCCACCACACCGAGTTCCTCACCGAGCTTCTGCACGACGGACGGCTCGAGCCGGTCGCGGGCACCGAGGAGATCACCTACCACGACTCCTGTTACCTCGCCCGCCACAACGACGTGATCTCCGCGCCGCGCGAGATCGTGGCGTCGATCGGACGGCCGCTCGAGATGGCGCGGAGCGGGAAGCGCACGTTCTGCTGCGGCGCGGGCGGCGCTCACATGTGGATGGAGGAGCGAGGCAACCAGATCAACGAGGAGCGGGCCCGCGAGGCGGCGGAGACCGGCGCCTCCACGCTCGCCGTCGCCTGCCCGTTCTGCACGATCATGCTCGACGACGGCGTCAAGCAGAACGGCTCGGAGCTGCGTGTCGCCGACGTCGCGACGCTGCTCGCTGAGGCGCTCGCAGGAGGAATCAGGGAAAGAGCGAGCCGACGGCGCGTGCCCTCGACGATCATGCCGACGACGGCGCGCGAACGGCCGGAGCGCGGTCGCCGATGTCGCGACGCTGCTCGCGAAGCGCTCGAGAGGCGGGGCCAGGCCGCCGGGCCTGACCGGCCTGACCCCGCCGCACGGTCAGCCGAGCAGCTCCGCGCCGTTCTCGGCGGCGACGTTGGCAACGCGATCCCAGTCGGGCTCGGACTCGCTCGGCGGCGGCAAGGTCCGCGCCGCCGCGGGCTCGCTCATGCCGATGACGAGGTTCTCGAACCCACCCGGCGTGCAGATGAAAAGCATCCGGCACCCGTTCGGCCCGACCGTGAACCGGTGCGGGATGTCGCGTGGGCCGAACAGGTAGTCCCCGGTCCGGGCCTCGACGACAGTGTCGCCGATCTCGAACGTCGCTTCGCCCTCGAGGATCCAGAACGCCTCGTCCTCGCGGTGATGCACGTGGAGCGGCGCCTCGGCTCCGGGCGGCTCCGTGACCTCTACGATCGTCAGCTGTCCGCCGGTGTCGGCGGCGCTCGCCTTCACGACGGCGAGCGAGCTGAACCACCAGCGCGCGTCGCCTTCGGATGCCTTGACGACGACCGGTTTCAGGCCCTTGTTGTCGAGCGTCTGTTGCATGATGCTGCTCCTTCCTTGTGCGTGGTATCGGGCGAGAGCAGGCAGATCGCATACCGCCAGGATCGGTCGGGGCCGCGCCGGCAGACGTTCACGGCGTGTGAGCCGAGAACGAGGCATGTGTCACCGCTCTGGAGGACCGTCGAGGGATGTGCCAGGTAGCTCACGTCGCCTCGCCACAGAGCGGTCGCGGTACGCACGATCTCGCGGCGCCCCTCGGCGACGATCGCTCCATCGGTGAGACACAGCACGGCGCTCTGTTCGAAGAGCAGTTCGAGGCTGTCGGCGTCGTGCGTGAGGATGGCGTCCTCGAGCAGCGTTTCCAGCTCCTCGGGGCTCTGTGCTCCGGCTCTCATGGCACGGACGCTAGGGAGCCCGCTCGGTCCTGTCGATGCCAGAAAGCTGGTATTTCGTTGCGCGAGGTGATCCGTCACACTTGACGCTCAACCTTCGAACCAGGGGGCACACGATGGAGGGGCTGCCGGTCGAGCACGCAGTCGACCACCACGGCGCGCAGTGGCTCCGCGCACGCGGGGGCTTGACGTGGCCCGCGTCGGCGCGATCGCGCGGGAACGCGCGTACGACCGGCTCGTCGAGCTGTCGGGCCGCGGGCTCGACCTCGCGACGTTCTGGCGGGAGTCGGGGGAGATCATCGAGACGGTCGTGCCGCACTGGTTGGCGCCGTGCTTCTTCACCCTCGACCCCGCCTCACTGCTCGCGACGAGTCACTTCCAGGAGGGTCTCCCGGAGATCCCCGCAGAATGGCTCGCGCACGAGTACTTCGAGGACGACGTCCACAAGATGGCCGACGTCGCCCGCTCCGCGCGTGGCTACTCGTCGCTCCACG
Organism: uncultured Thermoleophilia bacterium; assembly: GCA_963721955.1. Classification (GTDB taxonomy): domain Bacteria; phylum Actinomycetota; class Thermoleophilia; order Gaiellales; family Gaiellaceae; genus Gaiella. The sequence goes on from CAVRKG010000005.1 coordinate 1,528,700, forward strand.
AGGCAACCGACGGCGATCCCAGCCGAAGCGCTGCCTGGACCCGGTACATCCAGCCGCACGGAGGTGATCAGGAGCTGATCGTCGCCTGCCGCAGCCGCGCGGGCGAGAACTGGGCGATGCTGAGCCTCTACCGCGAGCCCGGCGAGCGATTGTTCGACGAGAGCGAGACCGCCTTCCTCGTCGCCTCGTCGACCCACCTGGCCGAGGGAGCCAGACGTGGCCTGCTGATCGGCGCGGCGACCGATCCGGAGGGCCCGGAGGCCCCCGGGCTCGTCGTCCTCGGGCCGGACTGGGAGGTCGAATCCCTCACCCCCGGGGTGGAGCGCCTGCTCGCCGAGCTGCCCGGTGGTGGCTCCGACCCGGCAGCCGGCGCCCTGCCGGCCTCCGTCCTCGCCGTCGCCGGCCGGGCGAGGCGCACCGCCGACGCACGTGCTGCGACCGGCGAGGTGGCCGTCGCGCGCGTTCTCGCGAACGACGGTCGGTGGATGATCCTGCACGGTGCACCGCTCCTCTCCGGCGGCTCGCGTCGGGTGGCGGTGATCATCGAGCCCGCGCACCCCGCGCGGATCGCGGCGTTGCTGATGTCCGCGTACGGACTGACCGAGCGAGAGCAAGACGTGACGCGCCTCGTCCTGCGGGGGTACTCGACCGGCGAGATCGCCGAGGCGCTCTTCGTCTCGCCGCACACGGTGCAACAGCACCTGAAGCGGGTGTTCGAGAAGACCGGCGTGCGCAGCAGACGCGATCTGGTGGGCAAGGTCTTCTTCGCGCACTACGAGCCCCGTGTGCGCGACAACGAGCGGCGGGCGATCGACGGTCTGCCGCTGCGCGGCGACCCGTTCCGGACGGGCGGTGAGCCGTAACGGCGGTCGTGGTCGCCGTCGCGCAACCACGGTCGACCCCTGGAGCCCGCACAGCCTCCTCGAGTACGGCGGCCGAAACCGTCGTCCCCACGGGGAGCTCGTGCAGCGCATTCCGCTTCCGCGACCACGCCGAGCGCGCTCGAGCGTCGAAGAGATCCGGCCGTCGTCGGCCGGTGCGGATCGAACTTGTCGCGAACTCCACCGTCGCGTACGGTGACCGCCATGGCCGCCGCCGCACCGTTTGCAGACCGGACGCCCGAGCTCCGCGAGGCATTGCGCGCGAACGCCGAGAATCCGGCGGTCGGGACACTCGACCATCTCGACAGCGCCAACGACCCGCTCCTGCTCGACGACCGTGTCCGGGCCGCGGCGTGAAGTCGGCGCCGTTCGCCTACCACGCTCCCGAGACGCTCGACGAGGCACTGGCGCTACTCGCCACCGGCGACGGGGCGCAGATTCTCGCCGGCGGCCAGAGCCTTGTGCCGCTGATGAAGGCGCGCGTGCGGAAGCCGACGGCCGTCGTCGACGTCAACCGCATCCCCGGCCTCGCCGGGATCGACGAAGGGAACGGCGCGCTGCGCATCGGTGCGCTCACGCGGCAGCAGGCGCTCCTGGACAGCGGAGTCGCGCGGCAGGCCCAGCCGCTGCTCCACGCAGCGGGGCGCTTTGCGGGCTTTCGTGCGACGCGCCACCGAGGCACCGTCGGTGGGTCGCTCGCCTTCGCCGCGCCCTGGGCCGAGCTCGGTGCGGCTGTCGTCGCCCTCGACGCGCAGCTCGAGATCCGGTCGGCGCGCGGCGAGCGAACCGTTGCCGCTCGTTCGTTTTTCCGTGGCCCCTACGAGACGATTCTCGAACCCGACGAGATGGTGACTCTGATCGAGGTCCCCGCGGCCGCGCCGAGGACAGGGGTCGGGTTCCACGAGGTGAGTGCGCGCTACCGCGACTTCGCGAACGTCGCCGCCGCCGCGACGGTCACGCTCGACGAAGCCGGGAGATGCACTGCCGCCGAGCTCGTGCTGCTCCGGGTGACCCCGACCCCGCACCGGGTCGACGTCACGAGCCTCGCCGGCACGTCGCTCGACGACGCCGCGCTCGCTGCAGTGGCAGACTCCCTGTCCGAGCTCGAACCGCTGGACGACATCGAGGTGAGCGGCTCCTACCGTCGGCGCGTCGCGGCCACGCTCGCGATCCGTGCCCTGCGGGACGCCGGCGCCGACGCGGGAGCGACGACGTGAGCGAGCGGCGAGCGGTGCGCGTGGAGGTCAACGGCGCCTGGCGCGAAGGGCTCGTCGAGCCCCGGCTGACGCTCGCGGACTTTCTCCGAGAGGATCTCGACCTGACGGGCACCCACGTCGCCTGCGAGAACGGCTTCTGCGGCAACTGCAACATCCTGGTCGACGGGGAGACGGTGCGGGCCTGCCTGATGTTCGCCGTGCAGGCCGACGGCTGCTCGCTGCTGACGGTCGAGGGTCTCGCCGAGCCGGACGGAACGCTCGGATACCTGCAGCAGGCGTTCCACGACAACCACGGGCTCCAGTGCGGGTTCTGCACTCCCGCGATGCTCGTGACCGCGCACGAGTATCTCCAGGCGCATCCGGACGGCGGCACCGACGAGCAGATCCGCGACGCGATCAGCGGCGTCCTCTGCCGCTGCACCGGGTACCAGCACATCGTCGAGTCGATCCGCGCAGCGGCAGGGGGATCGGGATGAGCATCGCAGAGCAGGATCCGAATGCAGCCAAGGTCGCGCGTGAAACCGCCGGTACCGACGTCCCTAGACGGTGGCTCGGCAAGAGCCTCAACCGCGTCGAGGACCCGCGCTTCCTCCGCGGGCAGGGGCGGTACCTCGACGACATCAAGCTGCCGGGCATGCTCCACGCCGCGGTCGTGCGGAGCCCACATGCGCACGCGACGATCGTCTCGATCGACACGACGAAGGCCGAGGCGCTTCCCGGCGTCATCCGCGTCGTCACCGGCAAGGACGTCGCCGAGCGAGCGGCACCATTGCCCTCGTTCGGTGCCGGTCCGATCGTCCAGGACATGATCGCGATCGAGAAGGTGCGTCATTACGGCGAGACCGTCGCGGCCGTGATCGCGGAGAACCGCTACATCGCCGAGGATGCCTGCGAGCTCGTCGAGGTCGTCTACGAGCAGCTTCCCGTCGTGATCGATCCGGTCGCGGCACGGGAGGAGGGTTCTCCTCTCGTCCACGACGCGCTCGGGACGAACACGGCCTACGAGCGCACGTTCTCGTTCGGCGAGGTCGACCGGGCCTTCGCGGACGCCGACCGCTCCGTCACGGCCGAGCTCTACTGGCCGCGCTCGACGGGGATGCCGATGGACACGAACGGCGCGATCGGCGATTACGACCCCGGCACCGGCGTCGTCACGATCCACGCCAACTCGATGAACTTCACCTACTTCCTGTGGCTGATCGCGGGCTCGCTCAAGATTCCGGCCAGCAAGCTTCGGCTCGTCCCGGTCGTCGCCGGCGGCAGCTTCGGGTCGAAGTTCTTCATGCACAAGGTGCCGACGTTCGCCGGGTTCCTCTCGATGCTCGTCGGCAAGCCGGTCAAGTACGTCGAGGACCGGACCACGCACATCGTCAGCAACGATCACTGCGGCTCCGACAGGCACTACGAGGCGTCGCTCGCATTCGACGACGACGGCGAGTTCAAGGCTCTGCGGATCTCGTGCCTCGACGACTACGGCGCGTATCTGCAATTCGGCACCGGCACCCACGGGAACGCTCTCTCGCAGATCGTCGGCCCCTATCGGATCCAGCACGTCGAGTACTCGCTGGCCGCCGTGCTGACGAACAAGAACCAGCAGGGCGCCTACCGTGGCTTCGGCGCCGAGGTCTCGAACTGGATCCTCGAGCGGCTGGTCGATCTCGCCGCCCGCGACCTCGACCTCGACCGGGTCGAGATCAGGCGGCGGAACCTCATCCCCGCCGACTCATTCCCCTACCGCACCCCGACCGGGAACATCTACGACAGCGGCAACTATCAGGGCGTGCTCGCGAAGGTGCTCGAGGAGGTCGACTACGACCACTGGGTCGACTACCGGGCGAAGGCGCGGGCGGAGGGACGGCATGTCGGGATCGGTGTCGTCGCCTCTCAGGAGCGCAGCGTCTTCAGTTCGACGGAGTTCTGGTTCTGGTTCGACGACCCGCAGTTCACGCCCACCTCGAGCCCCGAGAGTGCGAGCGTGCGGATCGACCCGACGGGCGAGATCATCGTCACGCTCCACTCGCAGGCGATGTGGGGGAACAGCCCCGAGACGGTGGTATCGCAGGTCGTCGCCGAGGAGTTCGACGTCGACCCGGCGAGCGTCGTCGTCAACTACGCCGACTCGCAGAACGCTCTTCCCGGCACCGGCCCCGGCGGCTCGCGCTACACGGTGATGGTGTCCGGAGCCGTCGCGGGGGCAGCGTCGGAGCTGAAGGACAAGATCCGGCGCATCGCGAGCGACAAGCTCGAGGTCGCCGAGGCCGACCTCGAGTTCCGCGACGGCGGCGTCGGTGTGGTCGGAGTCCCCGACCGCCATCTCACGCTCGCGGAGATTGCCCTCACGGCGTACATGTTCAGGCTCGACCTGCCGCCCGACATGCCGAGCGGCCTCGCGGCGCAGTCGACCTACGACCACCCGTTGACGACGCTCCCGAACGCCGACCGGTCGGATCTCGGCATCTTCTACCCCTTCGTCGGCCACGCCTGGCACATCGCGGTGATCGAGGTCGACGTCGAGACCGGCAAGCTCGAGTTTCTCCGTTATGCGGCCGTGCACGACGCCGGCACGATCGTGAATCCGCGCACGCTCGACGGACAGGTGATCGGCGGCACCGTGCAAGGGCTCGGAACCGCGCTGTACGAGGAGATCCTGTACGACGACCTCGGCCGGGTGAGGAACGCAACCTTCGAGCACTATCACCTGCCCTCGTCGATGGACGTACCGACGATGACGGTCGGACACCAGGAGACGCCCTCGCCGTATACGGCGTACGGGATCAAGGGCGCCGGCGAAGGGGGCAGGATGCTGACCCCCGCCATCATGAGCGCCGCGATCGAGGACGCTCTCTCGCCCTACGGCGTCACGGTGACGTCGCTGCCGATCTCGGCGGAGCAGATCGTGACCTGGGCGAGCGCCACACCTGATCGCTAGTCCACGACCGACGGCAACGTCTACGATCGCCGCGTGGGGGCGGAGCGGCACGAGGTGGTCGTCGTCGGCGCCGGGCTCGCCGGGCTCGCGGCGGCGCACGCCCTGCGAGACCGCGACGTCGTCGTGCTCGAGGCCGCCGACCGGGCGGGCGGGCGCATCTACTCGGAGCCCCGCGGCGAGAACTGGCTCAACTTCGGCGCCCATGTCTTCGGCGGCAAGAGCTCCGTCTCGGGGCAGCTCATTGCAGAGCTCGGCGTCCGCACCGAGCCGGTTCCCGGCCGTCTCGCGGCCGTCTCGCTGAACGGGAAGCTCGTCTCGCATGGGCCGGTCGAGAGCTTCCCGCTCAGGCTGCCGATGCCGCTTCGCTCGCGCGTCGCGCTCGCGCGCACGGGGATTCGCCTGCGTCTCGCGGTCCGGCAGTACGCGAGGATCGCGGCCGTCCGTGACGGGGAGGATCCCGCCGAGCGTCAGCTGCGCATGCTCGCGTTCATGGACGATCGCTCGTTCGCCGACTTCGCAGGATCGCTACCGGAAGACGTCGACCTGCTCTTCCGGTCGACGCTGACGCGATCGTCGGGCGAGCCCGAGGAGCTCGCCGCCGGTTACGGCGTCGGCTACTTCCACCTCGTCTGGGACAGGCAGGGAGGGCTCTCGCACAACGTCCTCGGTGGCTCGAGCGTCGTGATCGAGGCCCTGACGGGCGAGCTCGGCGAGCGCGTGCGCCTCGGCGCGCAGGTGAGCTCGGTCGAGGCCACGGGCGCCGGGGTGAGGATCGAGCTCGAGGGCGGCGAGGCGTCGATCGAGGCCGATGCCGCAATCGTTGCGACGCCGGCCTACGTGACAGGGAAGATCGTCGCAGGTCTTCCCGCGGACACGGCCGCAGCTCTCGCCGCCATCCCCTACGGCCCCTACGTCGTCGGCGCCTTTCTCACCCGCGAGACGGGCGCCATGCCGTGGGACGATCTCTATGCACTCGCGACCCCGAAGCGCTCGTTCAGCATGCTCTTCAACACCGCGAACGTGCGTCGGGCGGGGGAGGCGTCACGGGCGGCGGGCGGCAGCCTGATGGTCTACGCCGCGGCTGATCTCGCGCGACAGCTCGACGCGCTCGACGACGAGTCCGTCGAGGAGCGGTTCCGCGCCGATCTGCACGCGGTGCTCCCCGGCACCCGAGGCCTCGTCGAGGAGGTCGTGATTCGGCGTTGGCAGAACGGGCTCCCCTTCCCGCGCGTCGGGCGCAGCAGGCTGCAGCCCGCGCTGACCCGGCCGCTCGACCGCGTCCATCTGGCCGGCGACTTCCTCGGCTCGTGGTACACCGAGACCGCAGTGCAGACGGGCCGCGCCGCGGCTCGCGCGGCTCGGCTCGAGATCACCCGTTGACGTCCCCCGCCCGCGTCGCGTACGCTCATATAGTGGAACAAGCGTTCCACGCCTCGGATCGCCCAGATGACCCAGCGCACCGGCACCCAGTCGATCGACCGCGCCTCGCAGTTGCTCGTCCGCGTCGTCGAAGCGGAGGACGCGCGCACGATCGGCGAGCTCGCGGACATCTCGGGGTTGCCGAAGAGCACCACGTCCCGACTGATCGGCGCGCTCGAACGTCAGGGCCTCGTGCAACGGGACCCGTCGCGCGGGGCGATCAGCCCAGGCCCCGTGCTCCTGCGCTACGCCCGCCGCGAGACGACAGGGCACGACATCGTCGAGGTCGCCGCCGACGCGCTCGACCGGCTGGCGCGCAGCAGCGGCGAGACAGTCAACCTCGGCGTCGCGACGTCGGCGGCGGTCGAGATGCTCGACCAACGTGACAGCCGGCACATCGTCGGGTCGACGAACTGGATCGGGCGCCGCGTGCCGCACCACGGCTCCGTCATCGGCAAGGTCTTGCTCGCCGAGGGTGCACTGCCCTTCCCCGAGGGGCCACTCGAGAAACTCGCACCGTGCACGATCACCGACGCGGCCGAACTGCGCCGCGATCTCGAACGGACCCGCGCCCGGGGCTATGCGGTTGCGGTCGACGAGCTCGAAGCCGGCCTCTGGGCCGTGGCGGCACCGGTTCGAGACGCTGGAGGCGTCGTCATTGCCGCACTCAGCATCTCGGGACCGACCGTCCGACTACACGACGGTCTGCTCGACGAGCTCGGCCGCCTCGTCCGCGACGAGGCATCTACCCTGTCAGTCCGCATCGGCTACGACCACGCGAAACGAGGTGCTGCATGAGTGAACAAGAAATCGACCTGAACGCGCTCGGCGACGACGAGCTCGTCACGCAGATGCACGACGACCTGTATGACGGCCTCGCGCCGGAGATCGCCGAGGGCACGAACATCCTCCTCGGCCGCGGCTGGTCGCCCGACAAGGTGCTGAACGACGCGCTCGTCGGCGGGATGAGAATCGTCGGGATCGACTTCCGTGACGGGATCCTGTTCGTCCCGGAAGTACTGCTCGCGGCGAACTCGATGAAGGCGGGAATGGCCATCCTGCGCCCGCTGCTCGCCGAGACCGGGGTCGAGCGGATCGGCAAGGTCGTGATCGGCACCGTCAAGGGCGACATTCACGACATCGGCAAGAACCTCGTCGCGATGATGCTCGAGGGGGCAGGCTTCGAGGTGGTCGACCTCGGCATCAACACGCCGGTGGAGCAGTACCTGGAGGCGCTCGAGGAGCATCAGCCGGAGATCCTCGGCATGTCGGCGCTCCTCACGACGACGATGCCGTACATGAAGGTCGTGATCGACACGCTCAAGGAGAAGGGACTGCGCGACGACTACATCGTCCTCGTCGGCGGTGCGCCGCTGAACGAGGAGTTCGGTACCGCGATCGGTGCGGACGCGTACTGCCGCGACGCGGCGGTCGCGGCAGAGACGGCGCAGGCGCTCGTGCTCGCACGCCGGGCGACGCTGAAGGCGATGTGAGCGCGGCATCCACCAGAGAGCTGCTCGAGACCGAGGTCGCGTTCGAGGCGCCCGAACGGCCGGACGTGCTCATCCTCGCGTGCGGCGCGATCGCCCGCGAGGTGCTCGCCGTGATCAGCATCAACGGTTGGACACACGTCGATGTGCGCTGCCTGCCGGCGAAGCTGCACTCGACGCCTGTGAAGATCGCCGGCGCCGTCGACGCAAAGCTGACCGAACTCGCCGGCCGCTACGCCCACGTCTTCGTCGCCTACGCGGACTGCGGCACGGCCGGGGCGCTCGACGTCGTCCTCGAGAAGCACGGCGTCGAACGGCTCCCGGGAGCGCACTGCTACGGATTCCTCGCGGGGAACGATGCCTGGGACGAGATGCAGGAGGACGAGCCTGCCACCTTCTACCTCACCGATTTTCTCGCCCGGCATTTCGAATCGCTCGTCGTGCGGCCGCTGAAGCTCGACGTCCATCCCGAGCTCCTGCCACTCGTCTTCGGGAACTACAAGCGCCTCGTCTATCTCGCGCAGACAGACGATGATGCGCTACGCGAGCGAGCGCAGTCGGCGGCGCGGTTCCTCGGCCTCGCCTTCGAACAGCGACGCACCGGTTACGGCGAGCTCCAGCCGTCTCTCGTCCAGTTCGTCGACATGACCACGCATGCCTGAGCTGACCGTCATCTCGTGGCGCGCAATTCCTGCCCAGGTGACCGCGGGGAAGGGACGCCAGGCCGCACGCGCCCAGCTCTCCGAGCGGTTCCAGGAGGCGATCGACGCCGCGGCGATGCGCGCCGGTCTGATCGGGACGGACGCCTACCTGGAGGAATGGCGCCGCGATGCACGCCCGTGCGGCGACGACATCGCCGCCGAGGTGGCCGCCGCAGCGGCGCAGCTCGAGAGCGACTACCCCGACGAGCGGCTCGATAGGCTCGTCCGCGCGAGCGGAGAGGAGCCGTCGTGACCGAGACAGTGCTTTCCTCGGCGACGAAGGAGGTCGTGATCGGCTTCGATCGCCCCTTCGTGGTGATCGGCGAACGGATCAATCCGACCGGCCGCAAGCAGCTGGCAGAGGAGATGAAGGCGGGCAACTTCGAGACGGTGATCGCCGACGCGATCGCGCAGGTCGAGGCGGGGGCGCAGATGCTCGACGTCAACGCCGGCATCCCGCTCGCGGACGAGCCTGCGATCCTGCGGCACACGATCGAGCTCGTGCAGTCGATCACGGACGTGCCGCTCTCGATCGACTCGTCGATCGTCGAGGCGCTCGAGGCCGGGTTGTCGGTCTACCAGGGTAAGGCTCTCGTGAACTCGGTCACCGGTGAGGACGAGCAGATGGAGCGTGTGCTGCCGCTCGTCGCCAAGCACGGCGCCGCAGTCGTCGCGATCTCGAACGACGAGACGGGGATCTCGGAGGATCCGAACGTACGCTTCGCCGTTGCGCAGAAGATCGTCTCGCGTGCGGCGGATTACGGGATCCCGAAGGAGGACATCGTCGTCGATCCGCTCGTGATGCCGATCGGCGCGATGGGCACGGCCGGCCGTCAGGTCTTCCAGCTCGTGCGTCGCCTGAAGGAGGAGCTCGGTGTCAACTCGACGTGCGGTGCCTCGAACGTCAGCTTCGGCCTGCCGAACCGGCCGGCGCTGAACGCGGCGTTCCTGCCGATGGCGATCGCCTCGGGTCTCACCTCCGCGATCACGAGCCCGCTCCACGAGGAGGTTCGCCGCGCCATCTGGGCCGCCGACGTGATGAACGGGAACGACGAGCACTGCGCGTCGTGGATCGCGCGCAGTGGGGAATCGGGCGAGGCGGCCCAGACCGGTCGTCGCGGCGGCCGCGAAGGCAGGCGGAGGACGGCGACGTGAGCGTGAACCCTGACGTCCGGCTGAAGCCGGACATCGGGCGCGTGGCGGCCGGTCGCGCGTGGTGCCCGGCTTCAGCCGGGCGCCTGGGTTTCGTCGGGCGCGGGCGTTTGGTCGGGCGCGGGCGTTTGGTCGGGCGCGGCTGGTGCCCGGCTTCAGCCGGGCGCGTTTGGGGGCGTTTGGTCGGGCGCGGGGCGTTTGCGTCGGGCGCCGGGGTCTCGTCCATGCCTGACGAGCAGCTGGTCGTCTTCACGCCCTCGGGGCGCCGCGGCAGGTTCGCCCGCGGGACGACCGTGCTCGACGCGGCACGGCGGCTCGGAGTCGACATCGATTCCGTCTGCGGCGGCCGCGGGATCTGTGGACGCTGCCAGGTCGAGGTGAGCGAAGGCGAGCATGCGAAGCACGCGATCGTCTCGGCTGCGTCTCACCTGTCTCCCGTCAGCGAGGTCGAGCGCGCGTACGCCGCCGAGCGGGGGCTTGCCTCCGGCAGGCGGCTCGGCTGCACGGCATGCGTGGAAGGCGACCTCGTCATCGATGTCCCCGCGGAGAGCCAGGTCCACCGCCAGGTCGTGCGCAAGGAGGCCGACGCGCATCCGATCGAGGTTCGCCCCGTCGTCCGGCTCCACTACGTCGAGGTCGAGGAGCCCGATCTCGCCTCGCCCACGAGCGATCTCGGTCGCCTGCGTGTGGCGCTCGAGCGCGAATGGGAGCTGACCGGGCTCACCTGTGACAACCACGTCCTTCCCGTCCTCCAGCAGACGCTGCGCGCCGGTTCCTGGGGCGTGACGGTCGCCGTCCACGACGAGGCCGTCATCACCGGCATCTGGCCGGGGCTCCACGACGTCATGTTCGGCATCGCCTTCGACATCGGCTCGACCACGGTGGCGGGGCATCTCTGCGACCTCGCGAGTGGCGACGTCCTCGCTTCGGCGGGCGAGATGAACCCGCAGATCCGCTTCGGCGAGGACCTGATGAGCCGCGTCTCGTACGTGATGATGAACCCCGGCTCGGAGAAGGAACTGACGCGCGCGGTGCGCGGCTGCCTCGCGAAGCTCACGGCCGAGCTCGCGAAGGGTGCCGGGGTCTCGCGCGACGACATCCTCGAGGTCACGCTCGTCGGCAATCCGATCATGCATCATCTACTGCTCGGGCTCGATCCGACCGAGCTCGGCGGCGCCCCGTTCGCGCTCGCGCTGGACGAGGCGGTCCGGCGCCCTGCGACCGAACTCGGACTCCCGGTGCACCCCGGTGCGCGCGCCTACGTGTTGCCGTGCATCGCCGGCCACGTCGGCGCGGACACCGCGGGCGTGATCCTCTCCGAGGGGCCGTATCTCGGAGACGAGGTCAACCTGATCGTCGACATCGGCACGAACGCCGAGATCGTGCTCGGAAACCGCGACCGCATGCTGGCCGCGTCGAGCCCGACGGGGCCAGCCTTCGAAGGTGCGCAGATCAGCTGCGGGCAACGAGCTGCACCGGGTGCGATCGAGCGCGTCCGCATCGACCGCGAGACGCTCGAACCTCGCTACCGCGTGATCGGTAGCGAGGTCTGGTCGGACGAGCCGGCGTTCGCCGGGACGCACGTGACGGGCGTCTGTGGTTCCGGGATCATCGAAGCGATCGCCGAGCTGCACCTCGCAGGCGTCCTGACGACGGACGGAACCATCGACGGCGCGCTCGCCGCCAGGACGCCGCGGGTCATCGCGGACGGCCGCACGTTCTCGTACGTGCTCTCGGACGGGGAGCCGACCCTGACGATCACGCAGAACGACGTTCGTCAGATCCAGCTCGCGAAGGCGGCGCTCCACGCCGGGTGCACGCTGCTCCTCGAGCGCTACGGGATCACGCGGGTCGACCGCATCCGCCTCGCCGGTGCGTTCGGAAACCACATCGATCCCGTGCACGCCCTCGTGCTCGGCCTCGTCCCCGACTGCGACCCCGGCAACGTCACCTCCGCGGGCAACGCAGCAGGGACGGGCGCCCGGATCGCGCTGCTCGACCGATCCGCGCGGGCCGAGATCGAGGCGGTCGTACGGCGCGTGGAGAAGATCGAGACTGCTGTCGAGCGGCGGTTTCAGGAGCTGTTCGTCGGTGCGATGGCGATTCCGCACGACACCGACCCATACGAGCGACTCCGGAGTGCCGTGTCCCTGCCACCTCGCCGTGTCGCCGATGCCGGAGATGGGCGGGGCCGACGCCGTCGTGGCCAGTCCGATCCGCAGAGGAGCCCGGCATGACCGAGACCAGTGGCCGCCGCAGCGGCGGCAGGGCGGCGAGGCAGGCTGCGCGCGCCGTCACGAACGCGGTCAGCGTCCCCTTCGTCACGAGGACGATGAAACCGTTCGAAGTGCTCACCGACGAGCAGCTCGAGCTGATCGAGGAGAACGCCGACACTGTGCTCGAGCAGGTCGGGATCGAATTCCGCGACACACCGGAGGCGCTCCGCCTGTTCAAGGATGCAGGCGCGGACATCGACGGCGAACGAGTTCGTTTCCCACGGGGCCTCGCCCGCCGACTCGTGCAGGCGACCGCGCCGGCGCGATTCACGCAGGTCGCGAGGAACCCGGCCCACAACGTCGAGATCGGCGGTCACAACACGGTCTTCGCGCCCGCCTACGGCTCGCCGTTCGTCCGTGACCTCGACAACGGCCGACGTTACGGCACGATCGAGGACTTCCGCAACTTCGTGAAGCTCACCTACATGACGCCGTTCCTCCATCACTCGGGCGGCACCGTCTGCGAGCCGGTCGACCTTCCCGTCAACAAGCGTCACTACGACATGGTCTATGCCCACATGCGCTACTCGGACAAGGCGTTCATGGGCTCGGTCACGCATCCGACCCGGGCGGAGGACACCGTCGCGATGGCCCGGATCCTCTTCGGGGCCGAATTCCTCGAGTCGAACACGGTGATCGTCTCCCTCGCGAACGCGAACTCACCGATGGTCTGGGACTCGACGATGCTCGGAGCCGCGAAGGCGTACGCCGAGGCGAACCAGGCGGTCCTGATCACACCGTTCATCCTCGCCGGTGCGATGAGCCCGGCGACCGTCGTCGGAGCTGCGACGCAGACGCTCGCCGAGGCGCTCGCCGGGATGGCGTTCTGCCAGCTCGTTCGCCCCGGCGCGCCCGTGATCCTCGGCTCCTTCGCCTCGTCGATGTCGATGCAGTCGGGCGCGCCGACGTTCGGCACGCCGGAGCCGGCGCTGATGCTCTACGTGATGGCGTCACTCGCCCGCCGCCTCGACGTGCCGTTCCGGTCCGGCGGAGCGCTGACCTCGTCGAAGATCGCCGATGCGCAGGCGGCCTACGAGTCGGCGAACACGATGCAGCCGACGATGCTCGGGGGCGTGAACTTCGTCCTGCATGCCGCGGGCTGGCTGGAGGGCGGCCTGGCGATGGGATACGAGAAGTTCATCCTCGACGTCGACCAGGCGGCCGCGTGGCACGCGTTCGCAAGGGGAGTCGACCTCTCACCGAACGGACAGGCGCTCGATGCGCTCCTGACCAACGAGCCGGGCGTCCACTTCCTCGGTCACCCGCATACGCTCGAGAACTTCGAAGGCGCTTTCTGGCGCTCGTCGAACGCCGACAACGGCAGCTTCGAGCAATGGGATCTCGACGGCGCCATGGATGCAAACGTGCGTGCGAACGCGACGTGGAAGAGGATGCTCGCCGAATACGAGGCACCACCGATCGACGACGCCGTGGACGACGAGCTGCGCGAGTTCATCGAGCGCAAGAAGGCGTCGTTCCCGGACTCGAACGCATGACCGCGATACAGCCGACTGCGAACGGCCGGCCGGCCACGCTCGCCGAGCTCATCGGGCGCTCGCGCTACGAGGTGATCCCACTCGGCGGCGCTGAGGAGAACGTGCTCGCCCACGTTCCGAAGGACGTGACGCTCACCGTCACCGCATCGCCCGTGAAGGGGCTCGACCATACGCTCGAGCTCGCCGCAGCCCTGGCGGGCCATGGATATCCGGTCGTTCCCCATCTCTCGGCGCGTCTCGTCGTCGATCGCTCGCACCTGGAGGAGCTGATCGCCCGCATCACCGAGATGGGGGTCAGGGACGTGTTCGTCCTCGCCGGCGATGCGGACGAGCCGGCGGGGGCGTACGAGGGCGCCGTCGCCCTGCTCGAGGCGATGCAGGAGGTGGGGCACCCGTTCGAGCAGATCGGGATCACCGGCTACCCGGAGAGCCACCCGATCATCGACGACGAGACGACGATCGCGGCGATGTTCGCGAAGGCGCGCTATGCGACCTACATCGCGAGCCAGATCTGCTTCGACTCGAGCGTGACCGTGGCCTGGATCAACAACGTGTGGGCGCGGGGAACGCGGCTTCCGATCCTCGTCGGCATCCCAGGGATGGTCCCCCGCACGAAGCTCCTCCGCGTCTCGACGCGGATCGGGATCGGGGAGTCGATGCGCTACCTCCGCAAGCACAACGACTTCGTGACCCGGTTCCTCAAACCCGGTGGCTTCAGCCCGGACCGGCTGCTCGAGGGACTCGCACCGGTGCTCTCCGATCCCGAGCAGAAGGTCGCGGGCTTCCACATCTTCACGTTCAACGACCTCGCCGACACCGAGGCCTGGCGGCAGCAGAAACTCGCGGGCCGTTGAACGGACGCTACGACTTCGTGATCGTCGGTGGCGGCTCCGCCGGTTGCGCACTCGCGAACCGGCTCAGCGCCGATCCTTCGACCCGCGTCCTCGTCCTCGAAGCCGGTCGGCCGGATTACAAGTGGGACGTCTTCATCCACATGCCCGCCGGCCTCGCGACCCCGATCGGAAACAGGTTCTACGACTGGAAGTACGAGTCCGAGCCGGAACCGCAGATGCACGGCCGCCGGATCTACCACGCGAGAGGCAAGGTGCTCGGCGGCTCATCCAGCATCAACGGGATGATCTTCCAGCGCGGCAACCCGCTCGACTACGAGCGCTGGGGCGCCGACGCGGGGATGAGCACGTGGGACTACGCGCACTGTCTCCCGTATTTCAAGCGGATGGAGAACTGCCTCGCGGGTGCGGACGAGTACCGGGGCGGGGAGGGGCCGCTCGTGCTCGAGCGCGGCCCGGCCACGAACCCGTTGTTCCACGCCTTCCTCGAGGCGGTGCAGCAGGCGGGCTATCCGCTCACGGACGACGTGAACGGCTACAAGCAGGAGGGCTTCGCCGCCTTCGACCGCAACATCCACCGGGGCAGGCGGCTCAGCGCCGCGCGGGCCTATCTCCATCCGATCACGCGGCGCCCCAACCTCGAGGTCCGCTGCCGCGCCTTCGTCAACCGCGTCCTCTTCGAGGGAACCCGTGCCGTCGGCGTCGAGGTCGCGGGGCGGGTGGGGCCGGAACGAATCGAGGCCGGCGAAGTGATCCTCTGCGGCGGCGCGATCAACTCGCCGCAGCTGCTGCAGGTGTCCGGCGTCGGCAACGCGGGCGAGCTCGAGGCGCTCGGGGTCGGCGTCGTGCACGACCTGCCGGGCGTCGGCGAGCACCTCCAGGATCACCTCGAGGTCTACATCCAGTACGGCTCCAGGCAACCGGTCTCGGTCGCGCCCGCGATGAAGTGGCGCAATCGGCCCTGGGTCGGGTTCAAGTGGCTCTTCTTCCGTTCGGGCCCCGGTGCCACGAACCACTTCGAGGCCGGTGGGTTCATCCGGGGAGACGACACGGTCGCCTATCCCAATCTCATGTTCCACTTTCTCCCTGTCGCGATCCGCTACGACGGATCGTCCCCCGCCGGCGGGCACGGCTACCAGGTGCACGTCGGCCCGATGTACTCGGACGCGCGGGGCTCCGTCAAGATCACGTCGCAGGATCCACGTGTGCATCCTGCGCTTCGCTTCAACTACCTCTCGACAGAACAGGACCGGCGTGAGTGGCTGGAGGCCGTCCACTCGGCGCGCAAGATCCTGACGCAGCCGGCGTTCGACGCGTTCAACGCGGGCGAGCTCTCACCGGGGCCGACCGTCGAGACGGACGAGCAGATCCTCGACTGGGTCGCTCGCGACGCCGAGACGGCGCTCCATCCCTCGTGCACCTGCAGGATGGGGGTCGACGCGATGTCGGTGCGTCGACCCGGCGACGATGCGCGTGCACGGTCTCGACGGGCTGCGCGTCGTCGACGCGTCCGTCTTCCCGTACGTCACGAACGGGAACATCTACGCGCCGGTGATGATGGTGGCCGAGAAGGCCGCCGACCTGATCCTCGACAATACGCCTCTTCCGCCTCTCCGGTGCCGTTCTACCGGCACGGGGAGACGGTGTAGCGCTCAGCCTTTGCGCGGGCGGTCGAGCGAGACGACGATCTCGTCCTCCTCGACGCGCACGTCGTAGCGGCGCACGCGCAACCGCTCGTCGAGCGGGCGCCGACCCGTTGTGATGTCGAACTCCCACTTGTGCCACGGGCAGCGAACGATGCCGTTCCTCGTGCCGAGCGTCACCACGCCGTCGAGGACGTCGACCACTGTGGCGACGGTGCCGGAGCAGAGCGGAGCCCCGCGATGGGGGCAGCGGTCTGCGAGCGCGAAGAGCTCGTCTCCGACCCGGTAGACGCCGATCCGGTGACCGTCGATCTCGACGATCGCGAACATCGCCCTCGGCCGGCGCATCGGCGAGCGGCAGGCGCGTCTCCCGCGCGGCAACGCTCACGACGAGGCGGACGCGGGCACAGGCAACCGGAAGAACTCCGCTGCGTTGCGCCAGCGGACGTTGTCGCGCCATTCTGCGGGGAGCTGGCGAAGTGTCTGCTCGGGCTCGTCGAAATCCCAGTGCGGGAAGTCGCTCGCGTACATCAGCGTCTCGGCGGGTCGCAGGAACTCGATCGCCGCGAGCATCTGCGCGGGATCGTCGGGCGACTCGAGCGGCTGGGTGGCGAAGCGGACGTGCTCCCAGACGTACTCGGAGGGCCGCCGCCGGCACCACGGGATCTCGGAGCGGCACGACTTCCAGTTCGTGTCGAGACGCCAGAGGTAGCCGACGAAGGGGACGAGCCCGCCTTCCACCATCGCCAACCGCGTGTTCGGGAACCGCTCGAAGATGCCGTGGCACAGGATCGAGACGAAATGCCCGTACATCCCCGAGCCGCACAGGGTGTGGTACTCGGCGTAGTAGTCGGGCATGCCCGGCCGCGGTGAGAGGACCCGCGATCCCGATCGTCTCGTAGTGCGTGTGGACGGCGACCGGGAGGCCGAGCTCGTTCGCCGCTTCCCAGATCGGATCGTGGATCGGGTTCCCGTACGGCACCCGCGCAGCCCCGGGGAGAAAGACGCCGACGAACTCGTCACGGCTGCCGAGCCGCCTGATCTCACGCGCCGCTGCCTCCGGCCACTGGGCCGGGACGACGATCATCCCGCGCAGCCGCGGCTCCGGAATGAGCCAGTTGTCGAGCAGCCAGTCGTTGTAGGCACTGCAGAGTCGTGCGGCGAGCTGAGCATTCGGGATCAGCGAGAAGACCGCCGCTTCGTCCGGCTCGACGACGCCGAGATCGATGCCGAAGGGGTCGAGATGACGTGCGCGGAGCGTCTCGAGCGACAGGTAGACGAAGTTCGCGTCGTGGCCTCCGTCGCGCTCGTAGAGGTCGCGGCGGATCCACCCCGACGGGTGGTTCCACGGGTACGTCGGCATCGCGAGCCCGTTCGTGCCCGACTGCCGGACCAGCTCGGCCGTCGGGGCATCGAGGTACGGCAGCAGATCCGCGAGCGTCTCGTAGCCGATATGAATGTCGCAGTCGACGAGCATCCGGCCACAACCTATCAGGGTGGCTCGCCGGATCGGCTTCGTCGCAGGACGAAACCTCCGCCGTCAGGCGTTCGAGCCGGCGACGCTCAACACGGCCTTGACGATGCCGTCGTAGCCGGTGCAGCGGCAGAGATTTCCGGAGAGCCCGATCCGCACGTCGTCTTCGCTCGGTGAGGGGTTCGCGGCCAGCAGCGCCGTCGCGGAGACGAGCATGCCGGGCGTGCAGAAGCCGCACTGGACGCCCCCGAGCTCGAGGAACGCGGCCTGGAGCGGTGCCAGGATCTCGCCGTCTGCGAGGCCTTCGACCGTCGTGATCTCGCTTCCCTCCGCCTGGAGCGCAAGGTACGAGCACGAGTTCACGGGCTGCCCGTCGAGCAGCATCATGCAGGCACCACACTCGGAGTCGTCGCATCCCTCCTTCGACCCGGTCAGGCCGACGACGTCGCGGACCGCATCGAGCAGGGTCGCACCCGGATCGAGTTCCACCGCATAGGCGATGCCGTTCACCGTGAGAGTGGCCTCGGCCTTCATACGTGGACCTCTCGTGCCCGCGCGAGCGCAGTCGTGATTGCGCGCCGTGCGATCACCGCGGCCATCGCTCGCCGGTAGTCGGCGGAGCCACGCACGTCCGAGATGGGCTCGGCGGCCGCCGCGACTGCGGCACCCGCTGCTTCGATCGCCGCCGCGCCCCCGTCGCTCCCGGTCAGGGCCGCCTCGGCTTCCGGTACGCGCCTGATCGTGGGCGAGAGCGCGGTCATCGCGACTCGGCTGTCCGTGACCGTGTCGCCGACGACGGTGACGACGGCCGTCGCCCCGACGACGGCGATCTCCATCTGGCGGCGGTACTCGAGGCGAAGGTAGGCGCTCCCGGTCCCGGGGGCGGGAGCCGGGAGCACGAGAGCAACGAGAAGCTCGTCCGGGTCGGCAGCCGTGCCGCCCGGGCCCGTCCAGAGGTCGTCCATCGCGACGTCTCGCGAGCCGTACTCCGAGCGCAACGTCGCTGTCGCGCCGAAGCACAGGAGCGGCCCGCCCGTCTCCATGGCGGGCGATGCGTTCATCACGTTTCCTCCGAGCGTTCCCTGCGCGCGCGTCGCGTGCGAGCCGACGATCGCGCAGGCATCGGCGAGCGCGGTGAACCTCTCGAGGACGTCGGCGTGCGCCGCGAGCTCGGCGTGGCGTGCGAGCGCGCCGAGGCGAAGGCCACCGTCCTCGAGCGCCTCGACACCGCCGAGCTCGGCGACTCGATGCAGAGCGACGACGCTGGCGGGCATCGCCGACTTGCCGGACCGCGCGCCGACGACGAGGTCGGTGCCGCCCGCGATCGGACGGGCGCCCGCGGCGACCGCCGCGAGTGCGTCCTCGAGCGAGCCGGCGCTCACGAACGAGGTGACGCTCACCGGGCCGCCTCCCAGACGCGCTCGGGCGTCATCGGGAGCTTGCGCACCCGTGCCCCGATCACCTTCGCGATCGCGTTTGCGACCGCCCCGGCGGTCGGGACGCACGGTGGCTCCCCGACGCCCTTCGAGCCCTTGGGGCCCGCGTTCGGCGTGTCGGTCTCGATCCACGCGATGTCGATCTGCGGCGCATCGGACGCGGTCACCAGCTTGTAGTCGGTCAGGTGCGGGTTCCGGTGGCGGCCTTCCTCGTCGAGTTGTGTCCCCTCCGAGAGCGCCTGGCCGATCCCCATGACGACGCCGCCGTAGACCTGCCCGTCGGCACCGATCCGGTTGAGGATCATCCCGCAGTCGTGTGCGGCGGCCACCTGGAGCACGCGCGCAACTCCGGTGTCGCGGTCGACCCTGACCCGGGCCGCATGGGCGATCAGCTGCGGGGCGTGGAACGACTCCAGACCGAGTCGTCCGACGCACCCCTCGGCCGGGGCCTCGGGTGCGTCGGGCACCTCTCCCGCGCCCTTCCCGTGGAAGGTGTCGCCGGCCGCGAGCTCGGCGATCGTGACCGATTTGTCGGGTGATCCCTTGACGAAGATCGCGCCGCCCTCGAGCTCGAGGTCGCCCTTCGCCGCCTCGAGCTGCTCCGCGGCCGCGTCGAGCAGCTGCTCGCGCAGGTCGACGGCGGCGGCGATCACGGCGCGCCCGCTGTTGAACGTCGTCTGCGAGCCGCAGGAGCCCATGTCCCACGGCGCTGCGTCCGTGTCCTGGTAGAGGATCGAGAAGTCCTCCGGCTGCATCCCGAGCTGCTCCGCGACGTAGGTCGGCATCGCCATCACCGCGCCCGTGCCGTTCTCCTGCGCGCCCGTGATGATCGTTCCCGTCCCGTCGGGGTTCAGCTTCACGTAGGCGCCGCTCTTCGACGCGAAGCACGGCCACCAGCCGACCGAGACCCCGATCGCCTCGTCGTCGGGCAGCTCCTGCCCGTAGCCGATCAGCTCGACCGCCTTCTCGAGTGTCTCCTTCATCGAGATGCGCTCGAGCACCTGGCCGGTCGCCGTCACGGAGCCGTTCTCGATCAGCGTGCGGCGACGGAGGTCGACCGGATCGATTCCGAGCGCTTCCGCGAGCTCGTCCATGTGTTGCTCGAGCGCCCAGCACACCTGCGGCGCCGTCGGTGCGCGGATCGAGGAGGAGGGCTGGTTGTTCGAGTAGACGAGTGAGGACTCGACGTGGACGTTCTCGAGCTCGTAGGGCCCGAGTGCATGCATGGCGGCCATCTGTGCGAAGAAGCCGCCCTCGCCGCAGTAGGCGCCCTTGTCGAGCACGAGTCGCGCCTTGCGCGCAACGAGCGTGCCGTCGGAACGCGCTCCCGTCTCGAGCTCGATCACCATGCCCTCACGACGGTGGCCGACGGCGAAGAACTCCTCGCGCCGACTGAAGACGAGCTTGACGGGCCGCCGCGCCGCTCGCGCGAGTGCCGCGACGTGGCCCTCGAAGTGGAAATCGCACTTGGCTCCGAAGCCGCCGCCGAGGAGTGGCACGACGATGCGTACGTGGGACTCCGGGAATCTGGAGCGTCTGCGCGACGCCGCCCCTGGCGGCGTACGGAACCTGCGTCGAGGTCCACACCGTCACCTTGTCTCCTTGCCACTGTGCGACGACCGCGCGCGGCTCGATCGGCACGCCGTTGACGGAGTCGGTCTGGTAGCGCCCCTTGACGACGACGTCCGCGCCCGCCAGCGCGGCGTCGACGTCGCCCTTCACGATCGTGGAGTAGCCGAGCGTGTTGCGGTCGCGACCGAGCGACTCGTCGCCCTCGTACGACTCCCAGTCGGGATGGACGAGCGGCGCATCGGCTGCGAGCGCAGCTTCGAAGTCCTGCACGACGGGCAGCGGCTCGTACTCGACCTCGATCAACCCGGCAGCGTGTTCGGCGATCTCGGCCGTCG
The DNA here is from genome assembly GCA_963721955.1 of uncultured Thermoleophilia bacterium. Classification (GTDB taxonomy): domain Bacteria; phylum Actinomycetota; class Thermoleophilia; order Gaiellales; family Gaiellaceae; genus Gaiella. Next base: position 1,549,572 of record CAVRKG010000005.1, read on the forward strand.
TCGCGGCGACGCCCGCGACGATGTCGCCCTCGAAGCGAACCATGTCCTTCGCGAACAAGCGGCGGTCCTGAACCATGCCGCCGTAGAGCACGTCCGGCACGTCCTCGTGCGTGACGACGGCGAGGACGCCGGGAAGGGCCCGCGCCTTCGAGGTGTCGATCCGGGTGATGCGCGCATGCGTGTGGTCGGCGTAGCGAAACTTCGCGACGAGTTGCCCGGCGAGCACGAGGTCGGCGGTATAGCGGCCGGCGCCGGTCACCTTCTCCCTGCCGTCAGGGCGGATGAACGTGCGTGGTTCCTCGACCGTTGCCACCGTCAGCTCTCCTTCGTCGTCGTGCGTCCCCGTATCCAATCAGAGGAGGTCGTTCACGCGGCGGAGAACGTCGGTGCCTTCGAGCCCGCGGGCGGCCAGGGTGGTGCGCCGGTGCACGATGTCCTCGGCGCCCGTGGCCCACTCCTCCTGGGCTGCGAAGACGACCTGCGCGCCGATGTCCGGGGCATCGGGGTGAATGCGCTCGATCAGCTCGGGCCGATCGGCGGCGAGGGCGAGCACACGATCGGCCCGCGAGCCGTAGAAATGGGCGAGGTGGGCGGCGACCTCCGGCTCGAGACCCCACCCGGCGACGAGCCGCCCTGCCACGCTTTCCGGGTCTGCGGCCCCGGGGAGTGGGACGGGGCGCCGGTCGATCCGGCCGAGCCCGAGCTCCCCGGACAGGCGGCCGAGCGCGTCGAGGGCGATCCGGCGGTAGGTCGTGAGCTTGCCGCCGGCCACGGTGAGCATCCCTCCCCGGCCCGCGAGGAAGGCGGTCTCGCGCCGGGCGTCGACGGTGGAGCCGGCGTCCGGCGGCAGGACCCTGAGGCCGGCGTAGGTCGTGAGTACCCGTTCCTTGCGCAGCAGCGACGGGTCGACGGCGACGCCGGCCTCGGCGAGGACGAGGTCGACATCGTCGTCCGTTGCCACCACCGTGGCCGGGTCCCCCTCGTAGAGCGTGTCGGTCGTACCGAGGAGCAGCGTGCCCTCCCAGGGGTATGCGAACGTGACGCGGACCTGGTCGTGCGGGATCGTGAGAGCGGCCGACCAGGGCCGGTCGAGGGGGAGGGTCACGTGGACGCCCTTCGACAGCCTGCCGTACGGACGGATGCCAGGATCCTCGAGCCGCCGCAGCGTGTCCAGCCAGGGACCCGTCGCGTTGACGACCGCGCGCGCGTCGACCGAGACGGTGTCCTCCGAGAGGCGATCGTGTATTTCTGCGCCGCAAATCCGTCCCGACGCGCTCCGAAGTCCGACGACCTCCGCGTAGTTGAGGACGGTGGCACCGCCCTCCGCCGCGGCGGTGACGTTGGCGAGACAGAGCCGGCCGTCGTGCGTCCACGCATCGTGGTAGACACCGCAGCCACGAAGGCCGTCGACGCGAAGCGCCGGCACGTTCTGCCGCGCGCGTTCGGGTCGAACGAGGCGGCTGCGCTTCTCCCGGGCGAGTGCCGAGTACGTCCACAGGCCGGCCTGGATCGTCGCCGCCCGGTACGGCCCTCCGCGGTAGACGGGAAAGAGGAAGGGGATCCGGCGAACGAGGTGTGGTGCCACCACGCCGAGCAGAGCGCGCCGCTCGGTGTGCGCTTCGCGCACGAGCTTGACGTCTCCGAGGCGAAGGTAGCGGAGACCGCCGTGAATCAGCTTCGACGAGGCGGACGAGGTCGCTCCTCCGAAGTCGCCGCGGTCGACGAGCGCAACGCGGAGCCCGGCTCGGGCCGCCTCGGTCGCGATGCCGGCTCCGATGATCCCGCTCCCGACGACGAGGAGGTCGTACGTCTTGCTCGTCAGGTCCTCTCGTGACGCCGCGCGCCCGTCCATCAGGGCCATACGGGATTCGTCCAGGCCTTGCGGCCGCGCGGGTCGATCACCTCGACGCGCGCGTACGGCGCCGTCTCCGGCACGTTCAACCGCGCCGCGGTGATCGACCCTTCCGAGTCCGTCTCGAGGATCTCGCCGCCGTAGCGGTAGCCGAGCCTGCCGGCGTGGACGGCGGCGCCACTCGAGACACCGAACACGGCGACGACGCTCCGGCACGGGTCGCACCGCACCTCGAGGGCGCCGTCCTCGGCAGACACGGACGTGATGCGCGGCCCGGTGGTGCCGTAGAAACGCCCCGTCCGGAGCGCGTCCAGAACACCCTCGGCTGTCGGCTCGGCGCGGATCCACGTCCACGCGAGATCCGAGTCGAAGCCCGGATGATGGCTGTCGTCGGTGGCGAGCGCGAAGCACCGCCGCCCCGAGTCGAGCAGGACATCCCAGTGGACCGCCGAGACGCCGCGACCGATCTCGAGCTCGCAGCCTGCGTTGAAGACCTCGATGCCCATGACGCTGTCCGGTAGCTCGAGATCGCCCGGGACGGCGCCAGTCCAGTACGGGTGGGCGAGGTAGGCGACACCACCGTTCGCAGTGATCCACTCGGCGCTACCCGCGAGGTCGCGTCGCTCGCCCTCGAGCTCCGCCAACGTGTCGTGGATCCCGTAGGCGAGCACATGGCCGTCGCGCCCGCCCGGAAGGACGCAGTTCAACTCGGCGCTCGGGATCACCAGCACCCTTTCCGTCGAAGGCGGATCACTCCTGAACCAGTGGTCCGTGACCGCCAGGACGTCGTACCCGGCGCGCTCGTAATGCTTGACGAGCGCGCGTGGCGCGAGTTCGCCGTCGGAGTTCGTCGTATGGGCGTGGAGAGCGCAGCGGAGCCACGAACCCGTCGACAGCCAGGGACTGTTCATTTCCGGAGCACCCTATTGCACCGCGACGGCAAGGCGCGTACGATCGCGTTCGTCACGAGCCCGGTCACCGCCGGAGAGAGAGAGGGAACCGCGTGGAGGATTTCCAGGAGCAGGAGTACGAGTTCCTGCGCAAGCTCGAAGAGGAACGGGTCGGCCGGAGAACGCTGCTCAAGAGGGGTCTCGCCGCAGGTGCCGGGCTGACAGTGATGTCGCTGTCCCCGACGGCGCTCGCGGCTCGCCAGAAGGTACTGGCCACGCCGCCCGTGAGGACGAAACTCTCCGACCTCAAGACGATCGTGCAGGAGGCGCGGAAGGAAGGTCGCCTCAACGTGATCGCACTGCCGCCCGACTGGGCGAACTACGGCGAGATCATCTCGACCTTCTCGAAGAAGTACGGAATCCCGATCACGAGCGACAACCCGGACGGGAGCTCGGCGCAGGAGAACCAGGCCGTCCGGTCGCTCAAGGGCGACCCCCGCGCTCCGGACGTGCTCGACGTCAGCCCGACGTTCGCGATCGCCGGTGCCAACGAGGGCCTCTACGCGAAGTACTTCACGAGGAACTTCAAGAAGGTGCCCCGCGCGATGAAGGACGGCCGAGGCTTCTGGGTCGGTGACTACTGGGGCGTCGTCTCGTTCGGTGTCAACGGCGCGGTCATCAGCAATCCTCCGAAGAGCTGGAAGGATCTGCTGAAGCCGGAGTACAAGAACAAGGTGGCGTTGAACGGCAGTCCGCTTTCCTCGGGTTCGGCCGTCGCAGGAGTGTTCTCTGCGGCGATCGCGAACGGCGGCGGACTCCAGGACATCGGACCGGGAATCGACTTCTTCGCCCAGCTGAAGAGCGTCGGCAACTTCCTGCCGGTCCAGGCGACACCACAGACGATCGCGTCGGGTCAGACTCCGATCACGATCGACTGGGACTACCTGAATCTCGCCTACGGCAAGAACTTCCCGGCCTCGAAGATCACGACCGTGGTCCCCTCGGATGGTGTCTACGGTGCGCACTACTGCCAGGCGATCAATGCGACCGCGCCACACCCGTTCGCCGCCCGGCTCTGGCAGGAGTTCCTCTACTCGGACCAGGGCCAGCTGCTCTGGCTGAAGGGGTACTCGCACCCGGCGCTCTTCAGCGACCTCGTCAAGCGCAACGTCGTGCCCAAGGCCCTCCTCAGCGCGCTGCCGAACCCGGCGTCGTACGCCAAGGTGAAGTTCGCGAGCGTCGGCCAGGTGACCAAAGCAAGGGCCCTCGTCAGCTCCGACTGGCCCAAGAAGGTCGGCTCGTAGGCCTCTGAACGCCACGGCGGCACAGGAACACCTCCCTCGGCCCGTCGCTCCGACGGGCCGAGGGAGGAGATGGTCGTTCGCCTGGCTCGGCGTGCTGCCGTTTCTCGCCTACGCGGGGGCGTTCCTGCTGCTGCCTGCCGCGAACGTCTTGCTCGGCGCCTTCCAGTCGAATACCGGCGGGTACACGCTCGACAACCTCCGAACGCTCTTCGACGAGCCCTACAGGACGGCGTTCAAGAACAGCATCGAGGTGAGCCTCGTCACCGCGGGGCTCGGCGGTCTGTTCGGGCTCCTGATCGCGTATTCGGCGATCAGGGAAGGCACACCTCGTTTCATCCGGGGCGCCTTGACGACGTTCTCCGGCGTGGCCGCGAACTTCGCCGGCATCCCTCTCGCCTTCGCGTTCATCGCCACCCTCGGAATCCTCGGTGTCGTGACGCAGTTCATGTCCGAGCAGCTCGGAATCAACCCGTACGACCACGGATTCTCCCTGTTTACGAAGACGGGGATCGAGATCGTCTACCTCTACTTCCAGATTCCGCTGATGATCCTCGTGATCGCTCCTGCGATCGACGGCCTTCGGCGCGAATGGCGCGAGGCGGCCTCCAGTCTCGGCGCGAGCTCGTTCCAGTACTGGCGCCACGTGGGCGTGCCGATCCTGCTGCCATCGCTCCTCAGCGCGATGGTGCTCCTCTTCGGGAACTCGTTCGCCGCGTATGCGACTGCGTACGGGCTCACGAGTGGCAGCGTCGGGCTCGTTCCGATCACGATCGGCTTCTTCCTCTCCGGCGACGTGTTCGACAACCCGCACCTCGGGCAGGCACTCGCGTTCGGGATGTTCGTCGTGCTCGGCCTGATGATGCTCGTCTACTACCCGTTGCAGAAGATCTCGTCGAGGTGGGTGAAGTGACTCCTCGCAACCGCATCGCCCCGTCGGCCGTGGTCTGGTTGCTCCTCGGCCTCGCGTATTTCGTGATCCCGCTCGCAGCGACGATGCTGTTCAGCCTCAGAGACGACCAGACCGCGAGTTGCTGCACCCTCGAAAACTACGGTTACATCCTTCACGACTCCGAGTTCTGGCGGACGATCAGACTGAGCTTTGTCGTCGCGCTCGAGACGATCGTCGTGACGCTGGCCCTGCTCGTGCCGACCGTCTACTGGGTGCACCTGAAGTTGCCTCGGCTACGGCCGGTGATCGGGTTCCTCGCCCTCGTGCCCTTCGTCGTTGCCCCGATCATCCTCGTGGTCGGACTCCTCGACGTCTATCGCGGGACACCTCAGTGGTTCTACGGCGAACCGTACGGGTTCCTCGCTGCTGCCTACGTGATCATCGCGTTCCCCTACATGTACTTCTCGCTCGACACCGGGTTTCGGTCGATCGACGTCCACACGCTGACCGAGGCGTCGCAGAGCCTCGGCGCGAGCTGGCCGACGACGCTGTTCCGAGTCATCCTCCCGAACATCCGGGCGGCTGCGCTGGCGGGGTCGTTCCTGACTCTCGCGATCGTGATGGGCGAGTACACGATCGCGAGCCTTTCGCAGTTCAACACGTTTTCGGTCTACGTCCAGTACATCAACCAGAACAAGGCGTATCCGGCGGCCGCGGTGACGTTGCTCGCGTTCGGCATCACCTGGGCGGCGATGCTTGCCTTGCTGGCCGTGGGCCGCGGGCGGCACAGCCCGATCGCCGAGGGGGCGAAGTAGGCGTGGCCGACGTCGGACTGAGGCAATTGCACAGGCGCTTCGGCGATGTCGTCGCCCTCGCGGGCATCGACCTCGACATCACGACGGGCGAGTTCGTCTCGCTGCTCGGGCCTCGGGATGCGGCAAGACGACCGCGCTGCGGCTCGTCGCAGGCTTCGACAGGCCGACGTCCGGGAGGGTCGTGATCGACGGCGTCGACGTCACCGACATGCCGCCGAATCGCCGCGACATCGGGATGGTGTTCCAGGCGTACAGCCTTTTCCCCAACATGACTGCAGCGCGCAACGTCGAGTTCGGACTCAGAGTGCGGAAGGACGGGCGGCAGGACCGTAACCGTCGGGCGATGGAGCTCCTCGATCTCGTCGGACTGAGTCAGGCGGCCGATCGCTACCCGCACCAGCTCTCGGGAGGCATGCAGCAGCGGGTAGCGCTCGCGCGGGCGCTCGCGATCAAGCCACGGCTGCTCCTGCTCGACGAGCCGCTGTCGGCTCTCGATGCGAAGGTGCGCGTCCAGTTGCGCGAGGAGATTCGCCGGATCCAGCTCGAGCTCGGGATCACAACGATCTACGTCACGCACGACCAGGAGGAGGCGCTCTCGATCTCGGATCGCGTCGCTGTCATGCACGACGGTGCGATAGAGCAGATCGGGCCCCCTTCCGAGATGTACGGCAGCCCGGCGACGCCGTTCGTGGCCGAATTCATCGGGACGATGAACCGCCTCTTCGTCACGGTCGGGGACGACGGCAACGTCGAATACGAGGGCCTGGCGTTGCGCGTCGACGCCGCCCGTGGACTACCTCGAGGCGAGCGCGTGCTCTGCCTCGTTCGCCCGGAGACGGTCGACATCGTGCTGGCCAGCGGCTCATCGACCTCGAACGCGGTCGTCGGCAACGTCGTCTCGAACACGTTCCTCGGCTCGGTCACGCGCGTCCGCGTGGCAGACGAGACCGGGTCGCGCACGCTGACCGCGGACCTCTCGTCGGCGCAGGCCGCCCCGCTCGTCGTTGGTGCGAGCGTCGTTGCGACCTTCCCGCCCGACAGTCCTCGCGTGCTCAGCCTCGCGAGCGAGTCGTAGCCCGGAGCGCCACGTCGGGCCGGTCGCTGAAGACGCCGTCCACGCCGAGATCCTGGAGCGCGCGCAGACGCGATGGCTCGTTGACCGTGTAGGCCAGGGCTTTCAGGCCGAGAGCGTGGGCCTTCGCGATCCCGCGTCGCGTGACCCGCCGTTCCTCGAACCCAACCGCCCACGCGAACCCGGCGGCAGCCCGGATCGACGTCCCGTAGCCCACGTGCTGGACGGTGCGCAGCGAAGGCCGTAGGGATCGCGTCTCGAGGATCGCCGCTCGCGAGAACGAGACCACCACCGCCTCGGGCCCGAGCAGGCGCACCGTGCGACGGACGATGTCGTGACGGCGGTACAGCCAGGGGCTCTTCAGCTCGGCCATCACCCCGATCCGACCGGCCGTCAGCTCGAGCACCTCCTCCAGCGTCGGGATCCCCAGCTCGCGCAGTTCGGCGAGCGAACGCGCCCGCAGGGGGCCGCGCGCGCTCGTGAGGCGGTCGAGGGAGAGGTCGTGGAAGACGACGAGACCTCCGTCGCTCGACGCCTGGACGTCGAACTCGACGTACTCCGCCCCAACGGCGATCGCGCGCTCGAAGGCGGCGGTGGTGTTCTCGGTCTCGTCGTACGACGCGCCCCTGTGTGCGACGACGATCAACCGAGCAGCCTTTCGATCAGAGCGGCGTCGATCGTGTCGACCTGTTCGTCCGCGTCGGCGAGGCGATGCGGCGGCAGCGTTCCGAGAACCGCGACCACGCGAAGCCCGGCCGCCTGCGCCGAGGCGACGCCCGCTTCCGTGTCCTCGAAGGCGATCGCCGCACCGGCGTCGACACCGATCCGCTCGAGCGCGATCAGGTAGCCCTCCGGATGCGGCTTGCCGTGGGTGACGTCGTCCGCGGCGACGATCGTGGCGATCTCCGCTGCGATCCCGGCCGCCGCGACGACGGGCTCGATCTCGGCCCGGAAGGCGCCGGAGACGATCGCGACGGGTACGCGCGCGGCCGCGTAGCGAACCGCATCCCGCACCGGCTCGGTCACGGTGGAGCCATCGGCCGCCTCGGCGTAGCGATCGACGCGTTCCGCGACGAGCGTCGCGAGCAGAGGCCCGTCGACCCCGAGCCAGCCGCCGATGATCGCCTCGTCCGAGAGGCCGGCGAGCCGCTCCCAGTACTCGCCCTCGTCCAGCGGCCGCCCGTGTCGAGCGAACAGCTCCTGATAGATCTCGAGCAGGACCGGCTCGTCGTTCGAGAGCGTCCCGTTGAAGTCGAACAGCAGTGCCTGCGCGCTTCCCATCCGGGCCGGAAGCCTACTCTGCTCGGGCGATGACGCCACTTGCGTTCACTCTCGCGCTCGCGGCAGCGGTCCTCCACGCGTTCTGGAACCTTCTCCTCGCCCGCGCCCGCGACCCGGAGAGCGCCACGGCGGTCGCGCTCCTCTCGGCGGTGATCGTGTTCGCGCCCGTGACCGCGCTGAGCTTCGACGCCGAGTGGGAGGTGTGGCCGTTCATCGCCGTGACGTCGATGCTGCAGCTCCTCTACTTCGCTCTGCTCGCAACGGCGTATCGAAAGGCTGAGCTCTCGTTCGTCTATCCGGTCGCGCGGGGTACGGCGCCGGCGATCGTGCTCATCGTCTCCGTCGTCGTGCTCGGCGGCGGCACCAGTCCCGCGCAAGTCTTCGGTGTCGCACTCGTGGGTGTCGGCGTGCTCCTCGTGCGTGGACTACGACCGGTCGCCGACCCGCACGCCCTCGCCCTTGCGCTCGGAATCGCGTGCGTGATCGCGTCGTACACGCTGCTCGACAAGCGTGGGATCACGCATGCGAGCCCGGTCACCTACCTCGAGCTGAGCATGATCCCGGCGGCGGTGGGATACGCCGCCGGCGCGCTCGCGTTCAAAGGCCGAGCCCGGGTCAGGGCGGAGCTCGGCGTCTCCGCCGTCACCGCTGGAATCGCCTCGTTCGTCGCCTATGCGCTCGTTCTCGCCGCGCTCGCGCGAGCATCTGCCGCGTCCGTCGCGGCGGTGCGGGAGACGAGCGTCGTCATCGCGACTGTGTTCGCCGCCGTCGTTCTGCACGAGCGGGTGAGCCGGACACGACTGGCCGGAGCGGTGCTCGTCGTCTGCGGGATAGCGCTCCTCGCGCAACGGTGACCGTCACGCGCCGGAGTTCGGGCTCCTCGTACAGCCTGCACCAGAGAATCTCGAGCCCGAGGAGCCCTGCGTAGAACTCGAGCGAGCGGTCGAGATCCGAGACCGAGATCCCCGCATGCCGGGGGCCGAGCGATCTCCCAACGCGCTCCCTCCACATACGCGATGCTACTCGGCAATCAACGTTGTCGAGACGAACTGGAGGAAGCCGTGCTCCTGGCGGATCGGGTCGCAGTCGTGACGGGTGCCGCAAGCGGCATCGGTCGAGAGATCGCAGGGCTGTTCGCCCGCGAGGGTGCGCAGGTGGCAGGGCTCGACAGGTCGCGAGAGGCCGGAGCGGAGCTCGTCCAGTCGCTGTCCGAGGCCGGAGCGCGCGAGCCTCTGTTCCTCCACGGCGACGTCCGCGTGCAGGCCGAGGTCGAAGCGGCGCTGGAGCGCGTGGTCGAGGCGGCAGGGCGGATCGACATCCTCGTCAACTGCGCGGGCGTGCGGGAGATCGGCGACGTCTACACGATGCCGACCGAGGAATGGGAGAACGTGATCGCGATCAACCTCAGCGGCACGTTCTACTGCTGCCAGTCCGCCGCCCGCCGGATGCGCGAGTCCGGGGGCGGCTCGATCGTCAACCTTTCCTCGGTCGGCGGCCTGATCGGCCTCTCCCACCGGCCCGCCTATTCGGCGGCGAAGCACGGGATCGTCGGCCTGACGAAGAGCCTGGCGCGCGACCTCGCACCAGCCGGGATTCGCGTCAACGCGCTCTGCCCGGGAGTGATCCGGACGCCTCTCACCGAGCAGTACTTCGGCGATGAGAGCTTCGAGCAGGAGCTCGCCGTCTCCGTCCCGCTCCGCCGCTACGGGGAATCGAGCGATGTCGCGCAGGCCGCTCTCTACCTCGCAAGTGAGATGGCGTCGTACGTCACCGGCATCGCGCTACCGGTGGACGGCGGTTGGCTGGCGGAGAAGAGCTTCGTGTCGGGCGTCGGCCCGTCGGCGTTCCTCGCCGGGAACGAGACCGCGACGTAGCCGGGCCCGACTCAGAGCTTCGAGATCGCGTCGCCGGGCCGCACGGTCCCCGGTGTGACGACACGGGTGTTGACCCCGCGCAAACGCAGCTCGCGCCCCGGTGACTTGTTCACGAACTTGAGGGCGTCGCTGCCAAAGCGTGCGCTGAACTTCGCGCACCCCGTGTGGGGATCTTGCGTCACTTCGACCACGGCTTCGCCCACGGCGAGGCGCGACCCGGTCGGCAGGTTCTCGAACGAAAGGTCGAAGTCGACGTAGAGCTGGTCGCCGGCCAGAGGCCAGCGCTCGCGGCTCCCGGCGATCAGTGCCGCTGCTCGCGCGTTCATCAGTGTGATCTGAGCCTCGGCGTTCGCAGAGCCGTCCGGATTTCGGCTGCTTCCTCGCGCCCGCCAGTCGTCGCCGACGAGACCCTCGACCAGATCGAGACGGCCCTCGTCGAGCACCTCTCGCTCGTTCTCGGCCGGCCGCCTGACGATCAGCTCCACGATCCCCTGGGCTGCGGGAGAGCTGCGGACGCCGTCGAGGCCCGCGGACAGTGCGTCGGAGGTGGGGTGGTCCATGGGCAAATCATACGGGGTTCGTGCGACGTGTCAGTCCATTCCGGCAGGCGTGTTGCGCCGCTCGCGTCAACGTCACGGAACTGGGTGCGCAGGACCCAACGTGCGCCGCCGAACCTCTGACCAGGTTTAGCGATCGGGCGAAGCGGGGAACACCCGTAGCCATGAGCAGGCCGAGAAATTCTGACCCGAGCGACGCGCCGACACAGCGAATCGCGCGGGACGTCGACGTCGAGACCGTCGAGGTGCAGGAGGTCGTCACGAGCGAGCCGGCGCCGATCCCGGACGAGTTCGTCCCGCCGCATCCCGCAGGTGGTGTCGTCGAGGAGGAGCTCGTCGGCCCACGGGTGGTCACGGAGAACGAGCGTGTCCGGGTCGAGGACGACGGCTCCGTCAGCCGCCGCGTCGATCGAGTGGAGCACGACCCGCCAGGTGCGACGTCGGCGCGTGCCGAACGTCGTCCCGGCACTCCTCGTGATCCTCGCACTCGCGCTCGGCGGCATCGCCGCTGCGTGGTACCTGTCACGCCCTGATTCGCAGCCGGTGCCGTCCGTCGAAGGCCTCGCACTCGATGATGCGGTGAGCCGGGTCGAGAACGACGGCTTCAAGGCAGACATCGTGAGCCAGCCCAACGACGCGGCCGAAGGCACCGTCTTCCGGCAGAACCCGGGAGCGGGTACCAACCTGGAGAAGGGCTCGGACGTGCAGTTGCTCGTGTCGAAAGGCCCGACGGATGTGGCCATCCCGAACGCCGTCGGCGTCAGCGAAGCGGAAGCCCGCGACAGGCTCGCCGCCGAGAGCCTCCAGGTGAACGCCGTCCGCGTCTTCTCCGACAGACCCGAAGGAGAGGTCGTCGCCCAGTCGCCGGCCGCCGGCACCCGCGCCGCCAAGGACACGTCGGTGAGGATCAACGTCTCGAAGGGGACTGCCACGGCCAGCGTCCCCAGCCTCGTCGGCACCTCCCAGACAGATGCGACGGCTCAACTCGAATCGGCCGGGTTCCAGGTGAACATCGTCTCCGTTCCTTCCAGCGAGCCGGCCGGCACGGTCGTGGCGCAGAACCCGACCGGCGGTTCGGCCGCGCGCGGATCGTCCGTTCGCCTCAACGTTTCGCAGGGGCCCTAACGACGCGGTCGAGGTCGTCGTGATCTTGTGGGCCGTTCTCGCAGCACCGTCATTCTCCAACACCTCGATCAGGAGGTAGGGCATGAGCACGGTCGAAGAATCCATCGACATCGACGTCCCGGTTTCGACTGCCTACAGGCAATGGACGCAGTTCGAGTCGTTCCCGAGCTTCATGGACGGGATCGAGCGGGTCGAACGGCTCGATGCGCGTCGGCTGCACTGGGTGGCCGAGATCGGCGGCGTACGACGTGAGTGGGATGCCGCGATCACCGAGGAGCAGGCTGATCAGCGCATCGCGTGGAAGGCGATCGACCAGGACGGGCCGGATGGCATCGTCTCCTTCCAGAGGCTCGACGAAGGCCGCACACGCGTGAAGGTGCAGATGGACTACGAACCGAAGAGCGTGAAGGAATTGGTCGGCAGCGTCGTCGGCTTGGACGACCGGCGCGTCAAGGAAGACCTCGAGGCGTTCAAGGAGCTGGTCGAGAGGCGCTAGGTTCGAGAAGCGCGACGGCCGAACGCGAGTCAGAGCGCGCGCATCTGGTTGTTGCGCTTCTCGTGGGTCAGCTCGGCGAGGCCGAGCGCCTCGAGGAGCGGCGGCAGGTAGACGCCGAAGCGACCGCGGAGCCCCTTCTTCAGCCCGTACCAGCCGCCGGCCGGGTTGTCCGGAGAGCGGCCCCACGCCTCGACCGTTCCTTCGGCCGCGGGCTTCTGCTCGTCGGCACCCCCGAGCGGCATCCAGTCGCCGTGTTGCTTCAGCATCGCGTGCAGGTCCTCGATCGCGCTCAGCTGGTAGCGCAGCTGGGTCGAGCCGACCTGGCAGACGAGTGCCGGCGGGTCGGCCGTCTCGTCACGGTACATCGTGTACGCGGAGCTCCCGGGCGGCGTGTGGAGCTGCCACGGATCCTCCTTGGTTCCAGCTCCGGATGCCTTCGATGTCATTGCAGAACTCCTTTTCCGTGGGGTGTGCCCGACGTCGTCAGACGATGACAGCTCTGGCTCACCTCGTCGAGCGACTTCGGCTGCCCTCACCGGCCTGGGTCGAGATGACCTCGTGTTTTTTCGCGGTTACGCCGGCGACGAGCGCGACGGCGAGTTCGACGACCTCCGTGCGGGTGATCTGTCCGTCGCTCGTGAGTGAACGCCAGGTATGGAAGTCGATGGCATGGCTCAGGGCCGCCTCGAGCACGCGTCGCCTGCGGCCGCGGCCGGGCCAGCCGGCCGCCAGGACCTCGACGGCCTCGGCCATGTAGCGCCGATACGGCAACAGGGTGTCGCGAACCGCCTCGTCGACCTCCGCGTCGCGAAGGACATTGCTGAACATCGCAACGTTGCGCTCGTGGTAGGCGTAGAGCTCGTCCAGCGCGCGGTGGAGGCGCTCGTGCGGGTCGGGGACGGCCCGCCACGGATCGAGATCCGGCAGAGGGTTGTCGTCCATGTAGTGCGCCGAACACGACGCGAACAGATCGACGTCCGTGGGGAAGTGGCGATACACGGTGTGGCGCTGGACGCCGGCCAGCTCCGCGACGGCGCTCACGGTCGTCCGGGCCGGCCCGAGCGTCCCATGCAGCTCGATTGCCGCGTCCGTGATCCGCTGTCGCGTGTCGGCCATGTCTTCGGCACGACGCTTCAGCTCGTACTTTCGCTTCTTCCTTATTTGGCTGTCCATTGCTGTGCAATCAATCTTGACAGATCCTACGGCTCGGTGGTACGGTTTATTTCACAGACCATAGGTGTTCGATGAAAGGAGAACGGAAATGGGTACCACCTCGGTTCAGCCGCTCGCGCCGATCGCCCTGCAGGACGGGGAGGGCGAAGCGCGCTGGTTCCTCGACGGCCTGGCCACGATCAAGGCGGCGGGTGAGACGACCGACGGCGGGGTCGCGGTCGTCGAGATGCTCTGGCCGCGCGGAAGCGGCTCACCGCTGCACGTCCACCACGACGAGGACGAGTGGTTCTACGTCATCGAGGGCGAGCTCACACTGTGGGTCGGCGGGGAGGTGATCGTGGCCCCGGCAGGATCGTTCGTGTACGGACCGCGTGACATCCCGCACACCTACCTCATCACCTCGGACGTCGCCCGCTTCCTGCTGGTCGCGGAGCCCGCGCCGTTCGCGGACTTCGTGCGCGAGGTGTCCGAGCCGGCTTTGGCCCTCACGCTCCCACCGGCGTCGTTCCGGCCGCCGAGCCCCGAGGTGCTGACAGCCGTTGCGGCCCGCTACGGGATGGAGATCCTCGGCCCGCCCGGCATTCCTTCCTGAGCGCAATCGACCTGTGCTGAGCACCTCGTACGTCGATCGAGGTGCTCAGCACCTGCGGCATCCCTCGCGAGGTCGGCGACCGCTGCGCCCGATCGGCCCGGCGGTCGTCGTCGTGACGGGCTATGCCGCCGAGAGCGACCGAATCGCGGTCGCGATCTTGGCCGGCCCTGGCAACGTGGCGAGTTCGAGATCCTTTCCGTACGGCATCGGGTGCGAGGGTGCCCCGACCCGCACGACCGGCGCATCGAGCTCCCAGAAGCAGTGTTCGCCGATGTGCGCAGCGATCTCGCCACCGATGCCGCCGAACTGAACCGCCTCGTGGGCGATCACCACGCGGTGCGTCTTCGCGACCGACGCGGCGATCGCGTCGGTGTCGAGCGGCACGAGCGTCCTCGGATCGAGGACCTCGACGCTGACACCTTCGGGCTCGAGCTCCCGGGCGACCCTGAGCGCGTGCGGAACCATGGCCCCCAGCGCCACGAGCGTGACGTCGCTCCCGGGCCGCACGATGCTCGCCTTGCCGAGCTCGATCGCGTAGCGCTCCTCCGGCACCGGGGCCGGCTCCGCGAAGTAGAGGAGCTTCTGCTCGAGGAAGATCACAGGGTTGTCGTCCTCGATCGCGGCGGCGAGCAGGCCCTTCGCGTCGAACGGGTTCGACGGCATCACGACGACGAGCCCCGGGATGTGCGCGAAGAGGGCCTCGAGGCTCTGAGAATGCTGAGCACCGAGTCGCAGGCCGCCGCCCGAGGCCAGCCGCAGCACGAGCGGCATGCTCGGTCCGCCGCCCATCATGAACCTGAGCTTCGCCGCCTGGTTGATGATCTGGTCGAACGCGACCCCCGCGAAGTCGGAGAACTGGAGCTCGACGACCGGGCGCAGGCCGGTCAGCGCGGCACCGATCCCGCAGCCGACGAAGCCGCTCTCGGAGAGCGGTGTGTCTCGGATGCGCTCGCTGCCGTAGCGCTCGTAGAAGTCCTCCGTGGCCCGGAACATGCCACCGACGAGACCCACGTCCTCTCCCATCACGATCACGTTCGGGTCGGCTGCGAGCTCGAGGTCGAGCGCCTCGCGGATCGCCGCCATGAACCCGAGCTCGCGGTCGGAGGGATCGGGCGGCGGTGGATAGCGACGATGTGGGCCGAAGACGGCGGATGTGAGATCGGCTCCGTCGGCGTCCTCGTCGCCGAGGGCGGTCTCGATCGCCTTCTCCACCTCGGACTCGACGTCCCGCCGGATCGCCGCCATCCGGTCGTCGTCGGCCGCACCGGTCTCGCGTAACAGCGCCTCCAGTCGCGGCACGGGATCCTTCGACTCCCACTCCTCGATCAGGGCGGGGTCGCGGACGTCGGGAAGGTTGACGCGCATCGAATGCTGCATGCGGCGAAAGGTCTTCATCTCCAGGAGCGTCGGCCCATCGCCTCCGCGCGCCCGCTCGAGTGCCCGGGCCACGGCGTCTTCGACGGCCAGGAGATCGTTGCCGTCGACGACCTCCCCGGGCATCCCGTACCCGCCGGCGCGAGCGGCCAGATCCTCGACTGCCCGCAACGTTCGCCAGTGGGCAGTGAGGGCGAACTGGTTGTTCTCGCAGATGAAGACGACGGGCAGCTTCCACGTCGCCGCCAGGTTCATCCCCTCGTGCACAGCGCCCTGATCGGCGGCACCGTCTCCGAAAAAGGCCAGCGCGACCTGACCCGTACCCTGCAGCTTCGCCGTCAGGCCGGCGCCGCACGCGTGGGGAACGCCGGCACCGACGATCCCGTTGCAGCCGATGATGTCGAGCGACAGGTCGGCGATGTGCATCGAGCCTCCGAACCCCTTGCAGTAGCCGGTGCGCTTGCCGAACATCTCGGCCATCATCCGTCGCAGATCAGCGCCCGCCGCGATCAAGTGCCCGTGCGAGCGGTGATGCCCGATGATGTAGTCCTTCTCACGCATCACGCCGGCGGCGCCGACGGCGACCGCCTCCTGGCCGACGCAGCTGTGTGCGGTGCCGACGATCGCACCCTGCAGGAACAGCTCCGCCGCGCGCTCCTCGAAGACGCGGATGAGCAGCATCAACCGGTATTGGTCGACGAGCTCAGGCCTTCCGGGGTCGCGATCGTGGGGCCTGATCGCCGTGTCAGCTTGGGCCATTGGTGCTCAGTAGTCCGAGCGCTCGATCAGTTCGATGCGGTAGTCGTCCGGGTCCCGGACGAAGCAGAGCAGCGAGCCTCCCTCGCGTACCGAGTAGGGCGGCCGCTCGGGCTCGATCCCCTGGGCGGCGAGCTTCTCGAGCGTCTCGGTCATGTTCTCCACCGTCAGCGCGATATGGCCGTACGCGGTGCCGAGCTCGTAGGAGTCGACGCCGAAGTTGTAGCGTCAACTCCAGCTCGGGCACCGGCTTGCCCGGGACACCGAGGAAGTAGTTCATCGCCTCCTCGCGGATCGGCAGCTCGCGCCGCTTTTCCAGGCCGAGCGCTTCGTAGAAGGCGATCGACTTCTCCGGATCCGTGATGCGATAGCACGTGTGAATGAGTTCCATGTCGACGATCTTACGCGCCCCCGCAAGGGCCATCACGGTCAACCTTCGCGTACCCGTCTCGACGTCACGCCGGTCGCGCCCGACCGACCGCCCGACTGAGCGCCCGACCATGTTCCGGACGCGCGGCACGCGCTGCTAGGTTCGAATCCGTGAAGGCGCAACCGAATCCCTGGCTCGTCCTCGTCCTCGTCTGCCTTGCGCAGTTCATGGTGGTTCTCGACGCGACCATCGTGAACGTGGCGCTGCCGTCGATCCAGCGCGACCTGGACATGAACGAGGCCAACCTGCAGTGGATCGTCAACGCGTACACGCTGCTGTTCGGCGGCTTCCTCCTCCTCGGTGGGCGAGCCGGAGACCTGATCGGACGCAAGCGCGTCTTCCTCGCAGGCGTCGTCCTCTTCTCCGTTGCCAGCTTCATGTGCGGTCTCGCCCAGAGCGAGCACGTGCTGATCGTCGCGCGCGGCATCCAGGGGCTCGGCGCCGCGCTCGTCTCCCCGGCCGCGCTGTCCATCGTCACGACGACGTTCAAGGAGGGCGCCGACCGCACCAAGGCAATGGGCGTCTGGGCTGCCATAGCCGTCGGTGGAGCGGCTGTCGGGCTCGTCGTCGGCGGCGTCCTCGTCGAGGCGTTCTCGTGGCCCTGGATCTTCTTCGTCAACGTCCCGATCGGGATTGCGACGTTCGTGTTCGCGCTCCGCACAGTCCCGGAGTCGAAGGACGAGCATGCGCACCGAAGCTTCGACGTCGCCGGCGCGACCGCGGTGACGGTCGGCCTGATCGCGCTCGTCTACGGGATCGTCAAGGCGCAGGAGAAGGGGTGGGGGTCGGCGCACACGATTGTCGTCGGGGCGCTTTCCTTCGGTCTGCTCGCGGCTTTCGTCGTGATCGAGCGTCGCTCTGCGGAGCCGCTCGTGCGGCTGTCGATCTTCTCCGTCCGAACCGTGCGCGGGGCGAACGTCGTGATGCTCCTCGTCGGCTCCGGGCTCTTCGCCATGTTCTTCTTCAACACGCTGTATACGCAGCGCGTCCTCGGGTACTCGCCGATCCAGGCGGGGCTTGCCTTCGTCCCGTTCACCGCCGGGGTCATTCTCGGCTCCGGCCTCTCTCAGGGGCTGATCCCGCGGTTCGGCGCGCGCAACGTGCCGTTCGTCGGGCTCGTCATGGCGGTCGCCGGAATGCTCATGTTCCTCCGACTGCAGCCGGGCGGCTCGTACGTCGGGGACCTCCTCCCCGGCATCCTGTTGTCGTCGATCGGAATGGGGCTCGTGTTCGTCCCGGTGACGCTGATTGCGACGAGCGGCATCCCGCACGACGATGCAGGGCTCGCCTCCGGCCTCTTCAACACCTCGCAACAGATCGGCGGCGCGCTCGGGCTCGCGATCCTCTCGACCTTCGCCGCGACGAAGACGGGGAACGTGCTGGACGGTCTCGGTGGCGAGGCGACCGGCGCCGAGACCTCGCAGGCGCTCGTCGACGGGTTCCATGTGGCCTACCTGGGTAGCGCGTTGCTCCTCGGGGCGGCCGCGGTCCTCCTGCTCGCGCTGCTGCGACGACGCGACGTCCACGCGATCAGCGAAGCGAACGTCGTCCCCGACTGATCCCGCCCTGCTCGGGGCCGCCGATCACTGCACGTTCTTAACGATTGCTTGAACGTGCGCAAACTCCCACGCAAGGTTTCCGAACATCCTGCCGATACACCTTCAAGCACCGTTCGGAACTCGGGAGGCACTTGGCAGCATGGGCGACGTTCGAAGGCTCACGACGTGGATCGACTGGTACCGCTTCGCGCGGAACTCGCTCGAACTCGGCCACGTCGAGGCGTCCACATATGCCACGGCGCGGTACGTCGAGGATCAGAACCGTGCCGCGAACCAGAGATGGAGGGCGGCGTGAGTGGCGATCCGACCATCGAAGCCGGGACCGACGTGGCAATCGACGCGGTCTCCGATCCGGACACGCGCGTCCTCAGCTGGAGGATCGAGCAGTTGATCGCGGTCGGATTCGAGAGCGACGCAGCGCTCGTGCTCGCACTCGACCGTAGCGTCGATCTCCACGAGGCGACGAACCTTGTCGCGCGCGGCTGCCCACCCCGCACGGCGTTCCGCATCCTCGTCTAGCAGTCAGCTCGTCGCTTCCACGGACGGGCGAGGCCGGAGGCGCAGCGAGCCGGAGCCGAGCGCCACACCGGCGAGGATCAGGCCGAGCCCGATCAGCGAGC
This sequence comes from uncultured Thermoleophilia bacterium, assembly GCA_963721955.1. Lineage (GTDB taxonomy): Bacteria > Actinomycetota > Thermoleophilia > Gaiellales > Gaiellaceae > Gaiella. Next base: position 1,568,231 of record CAVRKG010000005.1, read on the forward strand.
CGGCCGAGACCCGCTCGTCGAGGATGAGCGCGCCGTACACGAGTGCGAAGCCCGGCATGAGGTAGGTGACGAGGCTCAGGCGCCGGGCTCCGAAGAGCGCGATGACCCGGAACAGGATCAACTGAGCCAGCGCCGTCCCGGCGAGAGCGAGGAGCAGCAGGGATCCGATCGCCCCGGCGGTGGGCATCGATGTCGGTGGCTCGGCGATCGCGAGCGGGAGCAGCAGCAGGCCTCCGGCGAGCATCGATCCGGTGGCGAGCACCGGCCCCGAAATCGTTCCCTTGAGCCGGAGCTGTCCGTAGATCCCGGCCGAGGCGTAGAACACGGAGGCGAGAACGACCGCGAGTGCGCCGGCGATCGCCCACGCTCCGCCGTCCGGCGAGCCGCCTGCGACGAACGCGACCCCGACCAGCCCGAGGCACACGCCCGCGATCCGGGTGAAGCCGATTCGCTCGTGTGGCAGAAAGCGGAGCCCGACGAGGAGCGAGAAGATCGGCACCGTTGCCTGCGCGATGCCGGCCTGGCCGGAGTCGATGTGCTTCTCCCCCCAGGCGACGAGCCAGAAGGGGAGGGCGGCGTTCAAGAGGCCGAGTACGAGAGCCGGTTTCCACGCCTCGCGGATCCGGGCGACGGCCGTCGCCGCCCCGAGAGTGGCGGCGAGGTAGCCGAAGAGGACGACGAAAGCGATCAGCGCCCGCGCGGCCATGAGCGCTCCCGGGGAAAGCCCTCCCTCGACGCCGACCTTGATGAACAGATACGAGGCCCCCCACACCGAGGCAAGGGCGACGATCAGCGGCCAGTACCTGTGCGTCACGGCGTGAGGCTAGCGGCCCTTGCGCGCGCGAGTCCGGTGGCGAGAGCCGTGCCCGTCAACACGAGTGCAAGGCCGACGAGGGCGACGACTGTGATCGCCTCGTCAAGGAATACGGCACCGTAGACGAGGGCGAATGCCGGCACGAGATAGGTGACGAGAATCGCGCGCGACGCCCCCGCGCTCGAGATGAGGGCGAAGTAGAGGAGGTACGCCAGGCCGGAACCGAGAACGCCGAGCGCGAGCACCGCGAGCCATACCTTCGCGGCCGGCATCGTCGAGGGGAGCTGGCTGAGGCCGAATGGAGCGACCAGGACGGCGCCGCAGGCGAGCTGTCCGAGCGACACCTGGAGGGGCGGGATGCTACGGACCGCGAGACCTGCGTACAGGATCGAGACGGCGTAGCAAAATGCGACGCCGATCACGGCGAGCGCGGCGACGAGGTTCGCGCCGCTCTGAACGCCGACGAGCAGTGCGACCCCGAGAAAGCCGACGAAGATGCCGATGAGACGGACTCCGGTGACGCGCTGGCTCGCGTCCATCCGGGTGGCCAGAAGCACTGTGAAGATGGGCGCCGCCGCCTGGATCACCGCCGTCAGCCCCGAGTCGAGACGGGTCTCGGCGAAGCCGAGCAGCCAGAAGGGGACTGCGTTGTTCAAGGCGCCGAGGAAGACGAGTGGCATGAGATTGCCGCGCAGCGGCGCGAATCCACCACGACCTGGAATCAGGATGAGGAGGAACAGGGCACCGAGGACGAGTCGGCCGAGGACGACGACCGACGGCTCGAGGACGTCCACACCGAGTTTGATGAAGAGAAACGACGATCCCCAGATCGCGGAAAGGAGCAACAGGAGAAGGGTGTCTCGTCGGGTCACGCTCGCCACCGTACTCAGCCGGGCACGGGCCGGTTACCGGGTGCCGCATCCGGGAACGTACGGAGTGGAATCAGGACGCTCGCGGAGGCGGGCGCTCGGGCCGTCCGGAAAGCTGGCCCCATGACTGTGCTCGAGTCCCGGCCTTGGCACGCCATGGCGCCCGGCGAGGTGTGTGCGCAGCTGCGCTCCGGCCCCACGGGCCTCACCACGGAGGAGGCGGCGCGGCGGCTCGAGGAGGTAGGCCCGAACGAACTCACGGCGCCACCGCGGATCTCACCGTGGCCGCTGCTGGGCGCCCAGTTTCGCAACGTCCTGATCGTGATCCTGCTCGTCGCCACCGCGCTGTCGGCGGTGCTCGGTCACGAGGTCGAGGCGATAGCGATCACGGTGATCGTGCTCTTCGCGGTAGCGCTCGGCTTCGCGCAGGAGTACCGGGCCGAGCACGCGATCGAGGCGCTCCGGACGATGAGCGCGCCGACTGCGACCGTGCTGCGCGACGAGGATGAGACAGAGGTGGCTGCGCGCGACGTCGTGCCGGGCGACGTCCTCGTGATCCGGGTCGGTGCGCACGTCGCCGCCGATGCGCGGCTGCTCGATTCCGCCAACCTGCAGGTGCAGGAGGCCGTGCTGACGGGCGAGTCGGTTCCGGCGGCGAAGCGTGCAGGACCGGTGTTCGAGACCGGGACCGTGGTCGGCGACCGCTGCAACATGGTGTATGCCGGCACGGCGGTCACGTACGGACGCGCGACGGCTCTCGTCGTGGGCACCGGGATGGCAACCGAGTTCGGACAGATCGCCGAGATGCTCGCAACGGTCGAGTCGGGAAGGACGCCGCTCCAGGAGAACCTCGACGCGCTCGGGCGAGCCCTTGCACGCGCTGCCGCGGTTCTCGTCGCCATCGTCGTCGTGCTCGGACTCCTTCGAGACGAGCCGTTCGTGGAGATGCTCGTATTCGGGATCGCCCTTGCCGTTGCCGTCGTGCCGGAGGCGTTGCCCGCGGTCGTCACGATCTCGCTGGCGCTCGGAGTCCAGCGGCTCGTCAGGCGGAACGCGCTGATGCGCCGGCTCGCGGCAGTCGAGACACTCGGCAGCACATCCGTCATCTGCTCCGACAAGACCGGCACCCTGACCCGGGACGAGATGACGGCGCGTCATGTCGTCGTAGCCGACCACCGCATCGACGTGACCGGTGCCGGATACACACCGCACGGAGAGTTCACGTTCGACGGCCGTGCCGTGGAGCTCGGCGCGAGCGCTCTCGCCTCACCGCTCGAGAGGCTGCTCAGGGCGGGCATGCTCGCCGGCGACGCCTCGATCGTTCGGTTGCGCGACGGCACCTGGACCATCAAGGGCGACCCGACCGAGGCAGCGCTCGTCGTCGCCGCCGCGAAAGCAGGAATGCACAAGGCGGAGCTCGAGGCCGAGGCTCCGCGGATCCACGAGGTGCCGTTCACCTCGGAGGCAAAACGCATGACGACGGTCCACGAGTCAGGTGGCGATCTCGTCGCCTACGCGAAGGGCGCGCCGGAAGTGATCCTCGCCGGGAGCGTCTCCCACCTGACAGAGCACGGCGAACGCCCGCTGGACGACCCGGCGCGGGCTGCGATCCTCGCGGCCGCGCGGCAGATGGCCGGCTCGGCGCTGCGCGTGCTCGCTGTTGCTGACAAGCATGGAACGACGATCGAGGAGGCAGCGACCGGCATGACCTTTCTCGGGGTCGTCGGCATGAGCGACCCGCCGCGGCCGGAGGCGCAGGACGCGGTTCGAACGTGCACCGACGCTGGGATCCGCGTCGTCATGATCACGGGCGATCATCCGGTGACCGCGCAGGCTGTGGCACGGGAAATCGGCCTGCTCGGATCGGGTCGGGTCGTCACGGGCTCCGAGCTCGGCGAGATGGGCGACGACCAGTTGGCCCGCGAGGTGGAGGGGATCGACGTGTACGCGCGCGTCTCGCCCGCCGACAAGCTCCGGATCGTCGACGTGCTGCAACGGAGGGGCCACGTCGTCGCGATGACGGGCGATGGAGTCAACGACGCACCCGCTCTGAAGAAGGCCGACATCGGCGTCGCGATGGGCGTCAGTGGAACCGATGTCGCACGTCAGGCCGCCGCGATGACGCTCACCGACGACAACTTCGCCAGCATCGTGGCCGCGGTCGAGGAGGGCCGCGTGATCTTCGGGAACATCAAGAAGTACCTGATGTTCCTGCTCTCGTCGAACATCGGCGAGATCGGATTGATCGTCGGCTCGACCGTCGTGGGGCTGCCCTTGCCGTTGACCGCGGTGCAGATCCTGTACGTCAATCTCGCCACCGACGGACTTCCCGCGCTCGCCCTGGCCGTCGATCCACCCGAGGCCGACCTGATGCGGCGCGCCCCCCGCGACTCGCGTCCCGGCATCTTCACGAGGCCGATGGTGGCTCTGATGCTCATCGGTGGCGCCTGGACGGCACTCGCCAACCTTGCGCTCTTCGCATGGCTGATCCATTCGGACCGCAGCGAGGCGGAAGCGATGTCGATGATCTTCGTCGCGCTCGTGCTGATCCAGTTCTGGAATGCCTACAACTTCCGCTCCGACCGCCTCTCGATCCTCGCCCGTCCGCTCGCCAATCGGTGGCTGAACCGAGCGATCGTGTGGGAGCTGACGCTGTTGCTCGTGATCGTCTACGTCCCGTTCCTGCAGTCGGCTTTCGGCACGCATTCCCTCGCCGCCTCGGACTGGGCGCTCGTGGTCGGCGTCTCGGTCACCATCGTGCCCGTGGTCGAGGCCGCGAAGTGGCTCACCCGGCGGGGCGTGTTCGGTCCGCTCGAGTGACGCGCACGCGCGAGGACGGCGGCTCGGCCGACGATGTCGGGAGGCACGGCTAGACTGACGTCCTGAGCTCTGTCGCGGAACAGCCACTTCACCGCCAGCTCGGCCTCACGGACGGGGAGTACGAGCGTATCCACGAGCTCATGGAACGCGAACCGAACCATTTCGAGCTCGCCGTCTTTTCGCTCCTCTGGTCGGAGCACTGCGGCTACAAGCACTCCGCCCTGCTGTTGAAGCGGCTGCCGAGCAGCGGCACGCGCGTCCTGCAGGGGCCGGGCGAAAACGCCGGCGTGCTCGACCTCGGTGACGGGCTGGCCGTCACGTTCAAGGCCGAGAGCCACAACCATCCGTCCGCCGTGGAGCCGTTCCAGGGGGCGGCGACGGGCGTGGGCGGGATCCTGCGCGACATCATCGCCATGGGGGCGCGGCCGATCGCGCTCCTCGACAGCCTCCATTTCGGGGCGCCCGACGACCACTTCTCCCGTGCCGTGGGCGGGATCGGTGCGTACGGCAATTCGGTCGGGGTTCCCAACGTCGGCGGCGAGGTCGTGTTCGACGACGTCTACGCCTCGAACTGCCTCGTCAACGCGATGTGCGTCGGCCTGCTGCCCGCCGACGCGGTGATGAGCGCGCGGGCCGATACGGCGGGAGCGCTCATCGTTCTCTACGGCGCCACGACCGGGCGAGACGGCATCGGCGGCGCCTCCGTGCTCGCGAGCCAGGAGCTCGGCGAGGAGGCTGCCGACAAGCGTCCGTCCGTGCAGGTCGGCGACCCGTTCACCGGGAAGCGGCTGATCGAGGTCTCGGTCGAACTCGTCGAGCGCGGGCTCGTGCTCTCGCTGCAGGACTGCGGCGCCGCCGGCCTCGCCTCGTCGCTCTCCGAGATGGCGGCCGACTACGGGATCGACGTCCACCTCGACCGCGTGCCTCGGCGCGAGGAGGGGATGGAGCCGTGGGAGATCATGATTTCCGAGTCGCAGGAGCGAATGGTGGCGATCGTCGCCCCCGAGCGACTCGCCGAGGTGGAGGCGGAACTCGACCACTGGGGGTTGCATCGCGCGGTCATCGGCGAGGTGACCGAGACCGGCGAGCTGCGCGCGCTGTGGCACGGCGACGTTGCCGGCTCGATACCGGCGCGTTTCCTCACGGACGACTGCCCGCGCTACGCCGTCGAGCGACAGCCACGAGAGCCGTCGGTCGAGGTCCCGCTGCCCGAGCTCCCCCCGCCGGGCGAGGTGCTGCTCGACCTGCTCGGCTCCGACTCCCTCCGCTCGCGTGCGTTCGTCACACGGCGCTTCGACCAGATCGTCCAGTCGCGCACGGTGCGGCGCCCCGGGCTCGATGCCGCCGTCCTGCGCCTGCGCCCGTCGTACCGCGGACTCGCACTCACGCTCGACGGGACGGGCAGGCTCGGCTCACTCGACCCCTTCACAGGTGGCGCGGCGGCGATCTTCGAGGCTGCGCGAAACGTCGCGTGTGCCGGGGGCGAGCCGATCGGCTTCACCGACTGCCTCAACTTCGGCAATCCCGAGAAGCCCGAGGTCGGCTGGGAGCTCGCCGAGTCGATCGAGGGGATGGCGCAAGCGTGCGAAGCGCTCGGCGTCCCGATCGTCTCGGGCAACGTCTCCCTCTACAACGACACGGACGGCCGCTCGATCTACCCGACGCCCGTCGTCGGGTGCGTCGGCCTCGTCCCCGACGTGCGGCGCATCCCCGCGGGCTGGAACACGGACGACGTGATCCTGCTCGCGTCGACCGGGACGCCGGGGCTCCCGGGATCCGAGGTGCAGGCCCGTCGCGGCACGGTTTCCGGCGTGCCTCCGATCCTCGACCTCGACGCGGAGGCGGCCCTCGTGCGGTTCGTCGCCGACGCCGCTCCGCGCTGCTCGCTGGCGCACGACGTCTCCCGCGGCGGACTTGCCGTAGCGCTCGCGCAGGCGGCGTTGCACTCGGGCATCGGTGCTCGGCTCGACCTGGACCTCGACGCCGTCACGCTCTTCGGTGAGAGCCGGGGGCAGGTGATCCTCGCGCTGCCCCCCGACCAGATCGAGAGCGATCCGCTCGGCTCGGACGTCGCGGTGCGGCGGATCGGGGAGGTCGGCGGCGACGCGATCCTCGGCGTCGGGCTCGCCGACCTCCGCAGCGTCTGGGAGGCTGAGGGCTAGAGATGTGTGGGGTCTTCGGTATCCGCTCGGTCGAACGCGACGTCGCGCGGCTCTCGTACTTCGCGCTGTTCGCGTTACAGCACCGCGGGCAGGAATCCGCAGGCATCGCCGTCTCCGAAGGCGGCCGCCTGACCGTCCTGCGTGACATGGGCCTCGTGGCCCAGGTCTTCAACGAGCAGCAGCTGCAGGCGCTGCCCGGCGAGGTGGCGATCGGTCACACGCGCTACTCGACGACGGGCGGCGTGCACTGGTCCAATGCCCAGCCGCTCGTCCACCACGGGCGCGTACGCACCGTCGCGCTCGGCCACAACGGGAACCTGACCAACGCGGGCGCGCTTCGGTCCGAGCTCGTGGAGGACGGAGTCCGGCTCGGCTCGACATCCGACACCGAGGTGATCGCCGCGCTGATCGCGCGCGACCCCGCGCCCCTCCCGGAGGCGGTCGCCGCCACGATGCGCCGCCTCGAGGGCGCCTATTCCGTCGTTGCGATCGTGGACGAAACACTGGTCACCTTTCGAGACCCGCACGGCATTCGTCCGCTCACGCTCGGGCGCATCGGCGACGACTGGGTCGTCGCCTCCGAGACCTGCGCCCACGATCTCATCGGCGCGACCGTCGACCGCGACGTCCGCCCGGGAGAGGTCGTGTGGCTCGACGAGGACGGACTCCACAGCGCCCAGTCGGTCCCCGAGGGGCGCGGGGCGGCCTGCATCTTCGAGCATGTCTACTTCGCGCGTCCCGACTCGCGCCTCGGCGGCAGCGAGATCCACGGGAGCAGAGTGCGGATGGGCCAGCGCCTGGCAGAGGAGGCGCCCGTCGACGCGGATTTCGTGATGCCGATACCCGACTCGGGGACTCCGGCCGCGATCGGGTTCGCCAAGCAGTCCGGGATCCCGTACGACGAAGGGCTGATCAAGAACCGCTATGTGGGCAGGACATTCATCGAACCCGATCAGGAGCTACGGCGGCAGGGGCTCCGGCTCAAGTTCAACCCGCTGGACGAAATCGCCGGCCGGCGCCTCGTGATCGTGGACGACTCCATCGTGCGCGGCAACACGATGCGGCAGCTCATCGCAATGCTCTTCGACGGCGGCGCCGCCGAGGTGCACGTGCGGATCTCGTCCCCTCCGGTGGTGTCGCCGTGCTTCTACGGCATCGACATGGCCGACGTCGACGAGCTCGCGGCCGCCCACCGCTCGGTCGAGGACATGCGAGATCACATCGGCGCGACCTCACTGCACTACCTGTCGCTGGAGGGCATGCAGTCCGCGACGCGGTTGCCCGAGGGATCGGTGTGCCGCGCGTGCTTCACGCGCGAGTATCCGACGACCGTGCCCGTCGAGGGGCGGTCGAAGATGCGCTTCGAAACGGTCGTGGCGTGAGCCGCGTCGGGTGCGCGGTGTGACGACCGAGGAACAGACGTACGCTGCCGCGGGCGTGTCGCTCGCGACCGCGGATGCCGTCGTCGACCGTCTCCGCTCCGCGGTTGCATCGACCGCGACGCCCGCCGTTGCCGGCGCGTTCGGGGCGTTCGCAGGGCTGTTCGCCATCGACGAGCGGCGGCTTCTCGCCGCCTCGACCGACTCGGTCGGTTCGAAGCTCGTGCTCGGGAGACGCGGCGACCGGCTGCGCTGGTGCGGGGCCGACCTCGCGGCCCATTGCATCAACGACGTCCTCACGACCGGCGCCGACCCCCTCTTCTTCCTCGACTACGTCGCCGCCAACACGATCGACGTTGAACAGGTCGCGGAGCTGGTCGAAGGCGCCGCCGACGTCTGCCGGGCAGCCGGCTGCGCGATCCTCGGCGGCGAGACGGCCGAGCTGCCGGGGATCTACCGCGAGGACGAGATCGACTTCTGCGGTACTGCGGTCGGCGTCGTCGACCGTGACAGGGTCATCGACGGAGCGCGGGTCGAGGTCGGTGACGTCGTCGTGGGATTGCCGTCGGCCGGGATTCACGCCAACGGCTTCTCGCTCGTCCGGACGATCGTCGGAGAGGGGCCGTTCGATGCCGATCTCCTCCTGCCGCCGACGCGCCTCTACCTCGACGAGGTGCGGTCGCTGCGCGCCCGCGCGGACGTGCGCGCCCTCGCCCACATCACGGGTGGCGGCATCGCCGGGAATCTCGCGCGTGCCTTGCCGGAGGGAATCGGTGCAGTGGTCGACGCAACCGCGTGGGATCGCCCGGAGGTGTTCTCGTGGCTGGCCGGAAAGGGTGTCGCAGAGGACGAATTGCGGCGTGTCTTCAACATCGGGATCGGCTACTGCGCGGTGATCCCAGCCGCAGACGTCCTCGACGGTGATCTTGCGATCGGCACCGTCGTCTCGGGCAGCGGAGTCGAGTGGGCATGACGCCGCCGGCGGGCGTCGGCGTCCTCGTGAGCGGGAGCGGCACCAACCTCCAGGCGCTGATCGACGCCGGCGTGCCGGTCGCCGCCGTCGCCGCGAACGTCGCCCGCGCGCCCGCGCTCGAACGCGCCACTCGAGCAGGTGTGGCGGCCGCCGCGTTCCCGCTCGGCGATCATGTCGACCGGGACGCCCGCGACACGGCGATGGCCGACTGGCTCGTTCGTCACGGGGTCGAGCTCGTGGTCTGCGCGGGGTACATGCAGCTGCTGCGCCCCGTCTTCCTCGCCCGCTTCCCGAACCGGGTCGTGAACGTGCACCCGGCGCTGCTACCGGCGTTTCCCGGAGCTCACGCAGTCGAGGACGCACTCGCCGCCGGCGTCACGGAGACCGGAGCGACGATTCATCTCGTCGACGACGGTGTCGATACGGGCATGATCCTCCGGCAGGAGTGTGTCGCCGTTCTTCCGGGCGATACGGCCGAGACGTTGCACGCGCGCATCAGGGCGGTCGAGCATCGGCTCCTGCCCGAGGTCGTCCGTGAGCTTGCCTCGGTATGAGACGAGCGCTCCTTTCCGTCTACGACAAAAAGGGCATCGCGGCCTTCGCACGCGAGCTCAGCCGCCTCGACTTCGAGCTCGTCGCGAGCGGTGGGACGGCAAAGCTGCTCACCGACGACGGCATCCCCGTTCTTGCACTCGAGGGGCTGACGGGTTTCGCCGAGATGCTCGGCCACCGCGTTGTCACGCTGCATCCTGCCGTTCACGGCGGCATTCTTGCCCGCCGCGACGTTGCGACGGACGTCGATGACCTCGCCGAGCACGGCATCGTGCCGATCGACCTCGTCTGCGTCAACCTGTACCCGTTCGAGAGCACCGCTGCCCGGATCGGCGTGCCGGACGAGGACGTGATCGAACAGATCGACATCGGTGGACCTGCGTTGCTGCGCGCCGCCGCCAAGAATCACGTGCATGTCATTCCCATTTGTCGTCCCGCGGACTACGACGACGTGCTCTCGCTTCTACGCGAAGGCGATGTTTCACTGGCGATGCGCCGCGAGCTCGCTGCTCGGGCCTTCGCAACGACTGCTGCCTACGACAGCGCCGTGACGCGATGGCTCTCGGGCGAGCACGCCTTTCCGGAAACACTCGTGCCCGTGTTCGATCACGAGCTCGAGCTGTCCTACGGTGAGAATCCGCACCAGCGGGGCGCCTACTACGCGGAGCGAGGCGCCCGCACCCACCTCCTCTCTCGGGTCGAGCAGCTGCACGGAAAGCCGCTCTCGTTCAACAACCTGAACGATCTCTCTGCCGCTCGCCTGCTCTCCTTCGAGCTCGATCGGCCGGCCTGCGTGATCGTCAAGCACGCGAATCCGTGCGGTGTCGGAGTGGCAGAGACGATCGAGGACGCCTACGAGAAGGCACTCGCCGCCGACCCGATCTCGGCGTTCGGCGGCGTCGTCGTGCTCACCCGTCCCGTCAGCGCCGCGCTCGGGGAGCGCCTGGCAGAGCAGTTCGTCGAAGTCCTGTTCGCTCCAGGGTACGACGCTGTGGCCGTCGAAACGCTCGTTCGGAAGCCCGACGTCCGCATCCTGAACGACCTCGAAGTACGCACCGTCGACGTGGAGACAGCGGACCTGAAACGCGTGCTGGGAGGCGTCCTCGTGCAGGATCGCGACAGTGGGCGTGATGCGTCCAGCGCGATGACCGTCGTCTGTGGCGACGTGCCACCGACGATGTGGGACGATCTGCTCTTCGCGTGGGCCGTCGTCAAGCACACGCTCTCGAACGCGATCGTGATCGCTCGCGACGGCCAGACGCTCGGCGTCGGAGCGGGGCAGATGAGTCGCCTCGACGCGGTACGCATCGCCGTCGCGAAGGCGCAGGAGCTCGGGCACCCGCTCGAGGGGGCGGTGCTCGCCTCCGATGCGTTCTTCCCGTTTGCCGACGGCGCCGAGGTCGCGGTCGACGCAGGTGTCGTGGCGATCATCCAGCCGGGCGGCTCGAAGCGGGACGACGAGGTGATCGCAGCCGTCCGAGACGCGGGCGCAGCGATGGTCGTCACAGGACGCCGGCACTTCCGGCACTGAGGTCAGCAGTTCGGGGTCGGCAACTCGTACCTTGCTCCGACGGGGAGGAACGAGGTCGTCCAGCGACCTGACCGCCTGCCGGAGTCAGGTGGTCGGCGCCGTCGCCGAGACGTGACCCAAGCGTTCGAGCGCGGGGACGAGAGTGGTCGGGTGCGGCATCCCGAGGAAGGCGCTCCGGACGGTTTCGGCTGCTGCGCGCATCTCCGCGTCGGCGAGGAGACGTTCGACCGTCCGCCCGATCGTGTCGGCGTCCCGATCGTCCGGCTCGAGTGTGACTCCGGCGTTGGCGGCCGAGAACAGGTCGGCGTTGTCCCATTGGTCGGCGGAAATGGGAACGGCAAGATGGACTTTGCCCGCAGTTGCAGTCCCGATGAGTGTTCCCGCACCGGCATGGGAGACGACGACGCTCGCCCGCTCCAGGAGGAAGCTTTGCGGGACGTAACGCTCGACGCGCGTGTTCGAGGGCGTCGCACCCAGCGCTGCCGGATCCACTTGGCCACCGACGGTTGCGATCACATCGAGGTCGAGGTCGCCGAGAGCGCCGAGGATGGCGGCCCACGGAGCGAGGTGGGCGATCTCGGTTCCGAAGGTGACGTAGACACCGGGGCGGTTGGCGCCGAAGGATGCGATCCAGTCCGGGCGGGTCGTGGCCGCCGCTCCATCGAACGACAGGGGACGCATCGGAGCCGAGGGCCCGTCGGCACGCGGGGTGTCGAGCAGGAGTGGGAACGGGTGAAGTAGCAGGTCGCCGTTGAAGCCGGGGGCCGTCACCGTGACCCCTTCTCGTTCCCACACCGGAGCAACGCTCTCCGCGGCCGCCGAAACCATCGCATCGGAGACCGCCCCGCTGAATCCGACCGTGACGTGGGGTATCCCGCGAGCGCTGGCCATCGGCGCTGCTGCGAGTTCGGCGAACTCGTGCACGACGAGCTGCGGTTGGACGTCATCGAAAACTGCGACGAGGTCGTCACGCATCGCCGGCGCCGAAATCTCGGCGAAGATCAATGGAAACGCGGCGAGGCGGCGTTCGCGCGGTGGCAACTCGAACACATGGGAACCACGCTCCATGACCATCGCGCTTCGAACGTCAGAATCGAGGCCGCAGGGCACGGCCCGAAAACCGTAACTCTCGACCTTGGGACACGAGGCTTTCCCCGTCGCCCAGACGACATCGTGACCGGCTGAGACGAGTTCGCGGGCAAGTGGCACGATCGGGTGCAGATGGCCGGTTCCCGGAGTCGACGTTATGAGGACGCGCATGGCTGGCTCAGAGGTCAATCTCCGTCGGGAAGCGGGCCGACGAACTCGATGCCATATTTCGCGCTGGCATCCTTGATCACCGATCCTCCGATGGACTCGGTCGGTGGCTGGCCGCCCGGAAGGGAGGGCAAACTGATGGCGCGGTAGAACTCGCCGTGCCGTGGCGTCGTGAGAATCAGGTAGCGGGCGGTATCCGATTCGACGCGGAAGCCGTGCACCGTGCCGCCGGGGATGTGCGCGAACGAGCCTGCGCCGACCGTCGCCCCCGGCTGCTCTCCGATGTAGAGCGTGATCTCGCCTTCGACGACGTAGAAGGACTCCATGTCGTCCCGATGCAGATGTAGGGGAACGCTCTCGCCCCGCATCGCCCGTTCGTCGACGAGCGCGAAGGTTTCCCCCGTCTGGTCACCCATGGCGAGGAAGGACGTCGACGTCTCTCCCAGCCAGCGGGTCTCGCTCTCCCCGGGCCGAACCACGTATGCCCCCGTCTCGGTGCTCACTGATTTCTCCTTTCGGTCGGGAAGAGGAATAGCAACCGATTGTCCTACCCGCTCCGCGAGAGAGTCAAACATGGCCCGCGGTCGACGGAGGTGCAGCGTCTCGTCGGACATGTTCCCCCAAACGGGGCATGCCCCGGGAGGGCGATGATCCGTTGATGAGAGGGACACGCTGGAAGGCGCCGATACGGTCCCCCTGTCGCTGTGACGGGGCGGCCCGTTCGCCGAGCTGCTTCCCCCGCTGCCTCTCTTATGGCCCACCTCACCCGACTATCCCTGCTCGCGTTCTGCCTCGTGCTCGTGGCGGCGGGATCGGCAGGCGCCAGAATCCTGCAGAAGCACCCGGCCGCGACGACCACCAAGACGGCCGCCGTGCCCTCGGCGATCAAGCGGAAGCCGGCGGCGGTGCGTGCCCGCAAGGCCGTCCCGCTCGGCCGGCGCGCGGTACAGATCGCCGCCAAGGAGCTGGGGGTGCCGTATCGCTACGGCGGGAGCTCGCCGAGCGGGTTCGACTGCTCGGGTCTCGTCGCGTACGTCTACGGCAAGCTCGGTGTCGACCTGCCGCACAACGCCGCCGCCCAGTTCAAGTACGGCCGCCCGGTCACCACCAGCCAACTCGCGCCCGGCGACCTCGTCTTCTTCCACGGGCTCGGGCACGTCGGTCTCTACATCGGTAACGGCAAGATCATCCACGCGCCGAGCAGCGGCAGGCGCGTCGAGGTGCAGAGCCTCGGTGTGCGGAGCGGCAGCGTCGAGGGTGCACGCCGTCTCGTTCGTTCGTGAGTCGTGAAACCCGGTCAGACCGAGGTTTCGGAGCTCTCCTCGGGATCGAGGGCGCCCGCGAGCCTCGAACGTGCTCGTTCGAGTGCAACCGTTCGTCCGGCGTCGAGCTCACGGCGCAGGGTCAGGAGCACCTGCGCCACTTCGGGCCTGTGGTCGAGTTCCGCCTCGACGCGTGAAAGGACGCAGCCGCGCTCCCAGAAGGCGCACGCACTTCCGGGGCACCTGTCGGCGTGGCCCTCGGCGATCAATTCGATCGTGCAGAGGGGCAGGTGCGCTGCCTGAGGCCCGTCGCGCATGGAACGATCGTGCCGTTCTCGGAGAGCCGTGCCATCCGAGGGAATCCCGATCCGGATGCGGAAATGTCCGCATGCGTTCCGGCTCGGCCGCCTGCCGCGTAGGCTTCCGTCGATGAGCCGCTCATACCCCATCCTTCTCGACCTCATCGGCTCGACGCCGATCGTGCGCCTCGACCGGTTCGGCGCCGGGGTGCCGCCGCTGCTGCTCGCGAAGCTCGAATTCCTGAATCCCGGCGGTTCGAACAAGGACCGGATCGGGCTCGCCATGATCGAGGCCGCCGAGAGCGCGGGCAAGCTTCGGCCCGGCGGCACGATCGTCGAGCCGACCTCCGGCAATACCGGCGTCGGACTCGCGATCGCGGCGGCGCAGAAGGGATACCGGTGCATCTTCGTGATGCCCGACAAGATGAGTCAGGAGAAGATCTCGACGTTGCGTGCCTACGGGGCCGAGGTCGTGATCACGCCGACGGCGGTCGACCACGACTCACCCGAGTCGTACTACTCCGTCTCCGATCGCCTCGCGGAGGAGATACCCGGCGGCTTCAAGCCCGATCAGTACTCGAACATGTCGAATCCCGAGGCGCACTATCAAACGACCGGTCCCGAGATCTGGGAGCAGACGGACGGCGGCGAGATCGATGCAATCGTGATCTCCGTCGGAACCGGCGGGACGATCTCCGGTGTCGGGCGCTACTTCAAGGAGCGCCGGCCAGAGGTGCTGATCGTCGGCGCCGACCCGGAAGGCTCGGTCTACACCGCCGATGCCGGTCACCCGCTCGGGCCGTATCTCGTCGAGGGGATCGGCAAGGACACCTGGCCCAAGACGATGAATCCCGAGGTGGTGGACGAGTGGGTCCGTGTCTCGGATCGAGACTCGTTCCTCACCGCGCGCCGTCTCGCGCGCGAGGAAGGGTTGCTCGTCGGCGGCTCGTGCGGCTCGACCGCGTGGGCCGCGCTCCAGGTCGCTGGGCGCCTCGGTCCCGAGGCGCGCGTGCTGATGGTGCTTCCGGACGGCGGCCGGTCCTACCTGTCGAAGTTCTACGACGACACGTGGATGATCCAGTACGGGTTCATGGAGCGAAGCTCGCCGGTACCCGCCGTGGACGAGGTGCTTCGCTTCAAGCGCGGTGAGGAGTCGGAGCTTCCCGACCTCGTCACGATCGAGTCGACGAAGAAGGTCGGTGCAGCGATCGAGCTGATGCAGCGATACGGAATCTCCCAGCTCCCCGTGGTCAGACACGAAGCCGCGGAGTCGCTCACGGACATCGTCGGCTCGATCCAGGAGCGCAGCCTCCTCGACCGCGTGTTCAAGAACCCCGATGCGCTGAACGAGGACATCGCCGTCGCGATGCAACCGCCGCTCACCGCCGTCGATGTGCGGGCCTCACTCGACGAGGTGTTCGCCGACCTCTCGGGACCGAGTGCGGCCGTGGTCGTCGGCATCGCCGGCAAACCGGCCGCGATTCTGACCCGTTCCGACCTGCTCGAGTTCCTCTCGCACCGCCGCACCCACGTCGACCTCTCGTAGCGGCGGCCCTACTTCGCCCGCACGCCCACCGCCGACCGCGGCTCGGCGAGCGCGCCGACTCGGGTCGCCTCGCGGCTCTCGCTGCGCACGGTCGCGAACACGGCCGCAATCACGATCAGCGCGCCGACCGCGGTCAGCGGCGTATGGGACTCACCGAGGAAGAGCGACCCGAGCGCGATCGCAACGATCGGGTTGACGTACTGATGCGTGACCACCTGTGAGATCGGTGCGTTTCGCAGCAGCCAGGCATACGCGGTGAACCCGATCAACGAGCCCGCGACGACGAGGTAGAGCCACGCCGCCAACGAGGCGGCCGAGACCGCAGTGGGGGCGAAGTCTCGACCTTCGCCGACCGCGAGCGCGAACAGCATGAGGACGAGTCCGCCGCCGAGCATCTCGTACGCGGTCGCGACGAACGGGTCGCGGGGCAGCCGCGCGTAGCGGGAGCCGAACGAGCCGGTCGACCACGAGATCGAGGCACCGAGCATGAGCGCGAGCCCGACTGCGGTCGAGCCGCCGCGCAGGCCGGTGGGAACGACGATCAGCAGCAATCCACCGAGGCCGACGAGAGCGCTGAGCTTCGTCGCGATGGCGACGCGGTCGCGGGCGAGCGACCTCCAGATGATCACCTGGAGGGGCACGGAGCCGGCGATCATCGCCGCGATGCTCGAGTCGATCCGCGTCTCCGCCAGCGTGACGATGCCGACCCCGAAGGTCAGCAGAGCGATTCCGACTCCGACAGCCGCCCGAGCCTCGCGCCACGGCACGCGCAGGGAGGTGCGCCGTAGCGAGAGGACGAGCGCGAGCAGCAGGCCGGCGAGCACGAACCGGGCACCGCCCGAGAGGAGCGGCGGCAGCGTTCTCACCGACACCTTGATCCCGAGGTACGTCGAACCCCAGACGAGGTAGACGATCCAGAGTGCCGTCCAGAATCTCCAGCCGCGTTTCATGTCTCTAACAACGATCGAGTCGGCTCATCTGTTCTCCAACGCCGGGCGGCACGGAGATGTGAGCCGACTCAGCGGGAGATGAAGGTCGCCGCGTGCCCGCGTGCGTTCGCCTCTCGCAGCTCGTCGGCGTCGAGGGCCCCGATCCTCGCGAGCAGATCGAGCTCGTCTCGCAGGTGGGTCCGCATCATCTCCGGCCCATCCGTGGCGATCGTGAATGCCACCCCGTGCTCCACGAACAGCCGAAGCGTCGTCCGGATCGCCTCCTCGTCGGAGAGGGCTTTCGTCAGGAGGTTCGAGGTGGGGCAGATCTCGAGGACGATTCCGGCCTCGCGAAGCAATGTCATCAACGCCGGGTCACCGGCCGCGAGAATCCCGTGGCCGATCCGGTCGGGGCGGAGGAACTCGATCACCTCGCCGATCTCCTCGGCCCCCGTCGCCCCCTCCTCACCGACGTGGATCGTGACTCCCAGCCCGGCCGCGCGGGCCGTCTCGACCATGGGTTGGACGGAGCGGTAGTCGTACCGCGTTCCGCCCGGCCGCGGGCCTGCGATGTCGACGCCGACGACGCCGCGGTTGGCCCAGGCGATCGCCTTGTCGACGATGATCGAGTTCTGCCGGTCGTCGAACGTGCGATCCATCATCAGGATCAGCCCGGCTCGCACCTGCGGGTACTCGATCCTGGCGCGGTCGAGTCCACGGATCGCGGCGAGGATGATGTGGTCGAGGTCACGCTCGCCCCCACGGTTTCTCTTCATCGGGTTGAACCGCAGCTCGAGCGTCGTGATCCCCTGCGAGCGGTAGGCGCCGCCGATCGCGCCGTGAACGGATCGCTCGACTGCGAGCGGGGAGGACTGGATCAGCTCGGTCCAGTGGTAGATCGCGTCGAGCGCGTCGAGATTCTCGACGCCGCGTGGATCGGACACGGTGACGAGCCGCTCGAACTCCCAGAAATCCTTGACCGGCAGCGCGATTCCCTGCTCGTGCGCGAGGCTCCAGAGGATGTCGGAGGCGACCGAGCCGCCGAGGTGCGTGTGGAGCTCGGCGAGGCCCTCGTCCGCGGCGATCATCGCGCACACTCTAAGTGGTGGATCGCCAGGTGGCGGTCAGCCGGTCGCGGAGGCGACGAATGCCTGCAGCTCGGGGAGGAGGCGCGGGTCGATCGTGTGGGGCACCGGGGTCTCGCGCCAGAGAAGCTCGGACCCTGCCGCGCGGACGCGCTCGGCTGCCGTACGGCTGAACTCGACCGGGATCACCGTGTCGAGCGACCCGTGTGCCACCGCGATCGGGTAGCCCTCGAGTCCCGCGAGATCGAGCTCGAACCCCTCCACCTCGGGCATGAAGCCCGACAGCGCGATGATCGCCGCCGGCCGCGGCCTGCCGGCGCCGAGCCCGAGCGCCCAGCTCATGACCGCACCCTGCGAGAAGCCGCCGAGCACGACCCGGTCGATCGGTACCGGGAGGGTGTCGAGAAACGCAGCAGCCGTCTCGAAGGTGGGGAAGAACGAGTCCGGATCGGGCGTGGGAATGCCGCCGAGCCGGTACCAGTGGGCACCACTCGGCGGCAGGGTGAGGGGAGCGCGCGGCGTGATGCCGAGGAGCGTCCGCTCCGGGTCGAGCGCGTCGAGGAGCGGGAAGAGGTCGTGCTCGTCGGCCCCGCGGCCGTGGAGCAGCACGAGCGCGCCCGCCGGTGCCGCCGCGGCGGGACGCTCGAGGAAGCGCAGCCGCTCGGTCATCCGGCGACCCAGGAGGCGCGCGGATCGGGCAGCGGCGTCAGCACGGGCTCGATCTGGGCGCGCAGGTGTTCGAACGCGGGTGGCAGGATCAGCCGCTCGCCCAGGTGCTCGGTCTCCTCGTCGATCGCGAAGCCCGGGCCGAGGGTGGCGATCTCGAACAGGACGCCGCTCGGCTCCCTGAAATAGATCGAGCGGAACCAGAATCGGTCGATGATGCCGCTCGGGTGGGCGCCGGCCGCTCGGACGGCGGTCAGCCAGCGTTCCTGGTCGTCCATGTTCGAAGCCCACGCGACGTGGTGCACCGTGCCCGCACCGGGAATGCCGGCGCCGGCAGCGGGCGGGGTGTCGTAGGCATAGAGACCGCCACGCACCGCGCCGCGAGCCTCCCAGGTTCCCTCCCCGGCCGGCATGAAGCCGAGCGTCCCCTCGAGGAGCTCACTGCTTGCGTCGGGATCGGCGGCGAATGCACGGACGCTGTCGAACCCCTGCAGGGCATGCTCGGCCGGTATCTCGGGATGGCGGGCGACGAGCGGCGCGTCGCCGTTCTCGACGACCGCCAGTTCGAGCCCGAGGCCCTCGGGGTCGTCGAACCCGAGTCGTTCCTCGTGACGCCGCGTCGCGATTCCCGCGGCCGCGAGCCGCGCCGCCCAGAAGTCGAGCGCCGCCGCGGAGGCGACCCGGAACGAGATCGTGTGCACCATGCCGGCTCCGGCTCGTCCGCGACGAGCGCCCGGGTACTCGAAGAAGGTGATGTCCGAACCCGGGCTTCCTTCCTCGTCCGCGTAGAACAGGTGATAGACGGTCGGGTCGTCCTGGTTGACGGTCTTCTTGACCATGCGGAGGCCGAGCACTCGGGTGTAGAAGTCGACGTTGCCGGGTGCGTCGCCTGTGATGCAGGTGACGTGGTGGATACCTTCGAAGCGCATGGTGCCTCCTTGCCGCTGGGGACGGACTGGACGGAATCGTTGCGACCAGCGATACTTGCTGGGACAAGTAGTATAGTTGCATATGCAAGCACCTCCGGGCAACCCCATCCCACTCTCGCCGACGGAGCTCGCCGCGTGGCGCGGCCTGCTGCGGACCCACAGCGCCCTCGTGCGTGACCTCGACGCCGAGTTGCGCGTGGCACACGATCTGTCGCTGCACGAGTACGAGGTGCTCCTCGTCCTCGGCGACGCGCCGGACGGACGGATGCGCATGTCGGAGCTCGCCGCCGCGGTCCTCCTCTCGCAGAGCGGGCTGACGCGACTCGTCGACCGCCTCGTTTCGGATGGGTCGGTCGCTCGGGCTCGCAGCCTCGACGACCGGCGTGGCCTGAACGCCGAGCTCACCGATGCCGGACGGTCCCGGTTCGCAACGGCGCGCGCAACACACCTCGCGGGCGTCCGCGCCAGGTTCCTCGATCTCTTCGACGAGACCGAGCTCGACGCGCTCGCATCGTTCTGGGAGCGTGTCTTCCCCGGCGCGACGGCGGAGTGAATAGGCTCCCGGCGTGAAGATCGGCATCGTCGTGCCGTTCTCCTGGTCCTTCTGGGGTGCGGTCGTGGAACACGCCGAGCTGCAGGCTGCGGCGCTGGAGGCGCGCGGCCACGACGTACGGCTCGTGATGGGCAACGACCCGCCGGGCCAGTTCACGCGTGTCCTGCATCCCCGCGTCGGGCGACATGGCGACCCGCCCGCGAACGTCATTGCCATCGGCCGTTCGGTGATCGTTCCCGCGAACGGTTCGCTCCCGAACATCATCCTCAGCCCACGCGCGATCCTCCGCATCAAGAACGTACTCCAGCGGGAGCGCTTCGACGTTCTCCACCTCCACGAACCCATGACGCCGGTGACGTGTATCTCGGTGCTCACGATGGCGACCGCACCCATCGTCGCGACGCACCACGCGTCGGGCGAGCTCGGCTACATGAAACTCGCCCTCCCAGCCTGGAAGTTCCTCGCGAGCAGGATCGACGTTCGGCTGGCGGTGTCAGAACGCGCGCGGGACTCGGCGGCTCGCTGGCTTCCGGGCGACTACGAGATCGTGCCGAACGGCGTGCTCATTCCCGACGCCGTCACGCCCGGTGGCCGCGAGCACACCGTCACGTTCGCGGGCCGGCACGAGAGCCGGAAGGGACTCCATGTCCTCCTGCGCGCGTGGCCGGAGATCCACCGGCGCACGGGCGCCCGGCTCCAGATTTGCGGCGCAGACCCTCTCGCCGTGCGGCTGCTCTTCAGCCGGTTGCGGATCTCCGACGAAGGCGTCGACATTCTCGGCTTTCTCCCACAGGAAGACCTGACCGCGCTGCTCGGACGGACGAAGATCCTGATCGCCCCATCGCTCGGCGGCGAGAGCTTCGGCATGGTGCTGACGCGCGCGTTCGCGTGCGCTCTCCCCGTGGTGGCCTCCGACATTCCCGGGTACCGGGAGGTGACGAGTCCGGAGACCTCGGTCACGGTCGCGCCCGACGATCCGGAGTCGCTCACGCAGGCGGTGACCGCATTGCTCGAGGACGAGCCGCGGCGCACCAGCGATGGGCGCCGCGGCTCGTCTCCTCGCCGTCGAGCGCTACGCCTGGAGTGACATCGCGAGACGCCTGGAGGGGATCTACGAACGCGCAGTCGGGCGTGAGGGACGGCGAGCGGCGTGATCCGTGCCGGGCGGATCGCCCGCAATCCCTGGGTACGCGGACTCCTCGTCACGACGTTGTTCGTTTCGGCGTTGCTGGCGATCTGGTGGCGAGGGCCCGACTGGAACACCGTCTACCACGCCTTCGATTTCGTCGCCTGGCGCTGGGTCGTCGCCGGCGTGCTGCTCAACCTCCTTTCGGTCGTGGCGCGTGCCTTCGCGTGGCGGCTCACCATCGATCAGGCGCTGCCCGAACCTCGGCCCCGGTTCGGGCAGGTCTTCTCGGCCTTCGGGATCGGATTGCTCGGCAACGCCGTGCTCCCGGCGCGAGCGGGTGAGCTTGCGCGCGTCGCGGTTCTCCGTCGCCACGTTCCCCATGGCCGGGGCACGAGCGCGACGCTGCTCGGGACCGTCTTCGCTCACCGGCTGTTCGATCTCTTCCCGGTTGCGGTGCTCGTGACGTGGGTGCTGCTGACTGCGAAGCTCCCGCACTGGGCCGTCACGAGCCTCATTATTTTCGGGCTCGTCGCAGCCGCGTTGCTCGTCGTCGCCGTCGCCTCCGCCCGCACCGGCGCCGGCCGCGTACACGACGGCATGGGGGGCCTCCGCGCGCTTCTCGTCATGGCGGGCCAGGGCCTTGCCGTCCTGAGGCGGCCCGTGGCCGCGTTCGGCGCGGCGGTCTTCCAGTTCGTGGGCTGGCTGATGCAGCTGTTCGCCGTCTGGGCCGTGATGGAGGCGTTCGGTTTCGACCTCTCACTTCCGGCTGCCGGGCTCGTGCTGGTGCTGATGAACATCGCCGTCATCTTCCCGCTCTGGCCCGGCAACGTCGGCCTGCTGCAGGCGGCCGTCGCACTCCCGCTCGTCCAGTACGGCGTTGACTATGGCACCGGCTTTGCGTACGGGCTCGTGCTGCAGGCGGTCGAGATGTCGGTCGGCGTCGGCGTGGGTCTCATCTTCCTTGCGCGCGAGGGACTCTCGCTCGCGTCGTTGCAGGCGATGGAGGAGGAGCAGGAGTCGGAGGAGAATGCTCTCATCGCGGCCGAGCGAGAACGTGTGCCGGCGGCCTGACGCGATCGCGACCTACAGCTTCACGATCTCGGGATCGAACGCGCCGATCCGCGCCGCAATCACCTCGTCGGCAGTCGCCTTTGCGGACTCGTGGCCGGTGACGGCCGCGACGAAAGGCTCGCGCTCGAGTGAGAGCAGCACCACATCCGTGACCGCCGTCACCGTTGCCGTGCGAGGGACATCCCTGAGCAGTGCGATCTCTCCGAACCCCGAGCCCCTGCCGAGCCGGTTGCCGGCCACCTCCACTTCGCCGTTCGCGATCACGTAGTACCTGTCGCCCGCCTCGCCCTCGCGCACGACCGCCGTACCCGCTGCGACCGACACCTCGACCAGCGAGCGCGCGAGCGACTCGAGGGTCGTCGCGGGAAGCCCCCCGAGCAGGTCGTTCGCCCGTAGAAGCCCAAGGTGCTCGGGGGCGGCGGTGCGCGCGTCGATCGATCTCAGCCTGGTGGTCGCTGCGATCGCGAGGAGCGGCAGGAGAAGCCCGGTGAGAACGAGCGCCCACCTGATGCCCGCCACGTGGATCAGCAGAGGGGCGAGCACACCACCGACGCCTATCGCACCGATGAGAATGCCCTCGAGGACCGCCATCACCCGGGCCAGCACGTCGTTGGGCACCGCCCGTTGCATGATCGTCAGCGCGTTGATGTCGACCAGCGAGTTCCCGAGCCCGACGAGTCCGAGAGCGAGCAGAGCGACCGGTACCGATGACGTGATCCCGATGAGCACGAGAGGCAGGCCGAACAGCCCGATCCCGAGCCCGAAGTCCGCGGCCAGCCTGCCGCGCGTCGCGAGGACGAGCGCGGCGAAGCCACCCACGAGGCCACCGACGCCGAGGGCCGCGTTCAGGTACCCGATCCCCGAGCCGTCGACTCCGAGCAACTCGAGCGCGCTGACGACGACGAGCACGCTCAGAGCGCCCGCAACGAGGGTTTGGGCCGTGTAGAGCCCCGCGAGGACGAGGAGGTCACGGCTGACGAAGAGTGCGCGGAAACCCGCACCGATCCCGTCACGGTGGGCGGCGGCGTCGTCGTCGGGTTCGGCCTTCTCGGGGGTGCCGCCGCCGCGAACGGCGAGAACGAGGAACGCCGACCAGACGAACGAGCCGGCGTTCACGGCGAAGACCGTCTCCAGGTTCGCGATCGCCAGGAGTACCCCACCGAGGGCCGGCCCGACGAATGCACCGACGGACTCGAGCGTGCTCGAGGCGACATTCGCGGCGGTCAACTCGGACGGCGTGCGCGCGAGGTGGGGAAGCAGCGCCGCCTGCGCGGGCCGGAACGCCGTGCCGACCACCGTGGACAGGCCGACGATGCCGTAGACCACGTACGGCGACCACCCCTGCCAGATCGTCAGCGCCGCTGCCACCATCAGACCCGCTCGGATCACGTCGCTCGCGATCATCACGACCTTGCGGTCGTACCGGTCGGCGAGCCCGCCGACGAACGGCGAGGCGATCGCCGCCGGGATCATCCGGATCACGCTCACGAGCCCGACGGCGGTCGCGCCACCCTCGTTGTAGGCGTACAGCGCCAGGGCGATGAAGTACGACCAGTTGCCGATCAGCGACCCGGCCCACGCGAGCTGGAGGCGGCGCAGATCGGGGTTCGCGAAGACCTGGCCGAAGGCTCGGGTCGAGTCGGTGATCCTGCCCCTCATGTCGTGCATCTTCCGTCATCTCGAGGACGACGTGGATCGACCGGATGACGGAGGGAAGATTTTCGAGGGGTGGCCCGTCTAGTGGTGTAGATTCGGAATACGATTGCGGTCTACGGTCGAAAGGAGCACCATGTCCGACGGAAACGAGCGGATCGAGCATGACGGCGAGGACTTCGAGGGCCAGAGGCTCGAGGAGAAGATCGAGCCGAAGGTCGAGCCCGACTTCGAAGGTCACCGGTTCGAGGGGAAGGTCGAGCCGAAGGTCGAGCCGAAGGTGGAGCCGTAGTCCTGAGCAATTGACTCCCGCCGGGCACCGAGCCCGGCGGAACCTCGGGGGCACGATTGGGTCCGGCGCAAGCCGGGCCCTTTCTTGTTGCCGGGGTCGACGCCCTCCCCGACGCCGCCGATCCCGACGGGCTCTAGGCCAGCCGCCTGAGCACGGCCTCGAGTGCCTCGAGCAGCCGCCGACTCGTGACATCGTCGTCCGCGGCCCCGAGCAGGCCGGCGATCCTCGCCACGACTGCCTCGCTGCCCTCGCCGCGCTCGGCGACCGCTCGCGCGCGGCGCGCTGTCTGCAGGAGGTCGAGACCGATCGCGGCCTGGTTCGCAAACAGGATCAGCAGATCGATCTCCGCCAGCGAGAACGCCCGGTCCTGCGAACGGTCGAGCACCTGCAGGACGCCGAGCGAGGTCTCACCATTCGTCAACGGCACCGCCATCAGACCCTGAGGGACATAACCGGTCCGCTCGGCCGCGGCGCGCGCGAAGCGCGGATCCTGCTGCAGGTCGTCGATCACGATCGGCTGCCCCGTCACGAGCACCCACCCCGCGATGCCGGTGCTCGAAGGAATGCGCATGCCGATCAGGTCTCCCTCGCCCTCGCCCGACACCGCCTCGAAGACGAGCTCGTCGCTGTCCGCGTCGAGCAGGAAGATCGACGATGCCTTGGCGCCGAAGATCGCCCTGGCGACGTCGACGATCGACTGCAGCAGCGCGCGATGGCTCTCTTCCGACGGGAGCATTCCGGCCGCCACCGCCTCCTGATAGCTCGAACCGTCCGTCATTGCGTACCTCCCGTATTCGACGCCGTCAGATAGAGGACGCTCTTCACCTGGAAGGGCGTCAGTCCGGCGTGCTTCGAGAGCACGAGCGCGGACAGGCCGGCGATGTGTGGAGCCGCGAAGCTGTTGCCGGTGCACCGCAGGGTGCTTCCGCCGGCCCACGCGACGTCGATGTCGATACCCCGCGCGAAGAACTCGACCGGAGGGTTGGGATTCGCATACCACTCCCACGCGTCGGTGCCCTCGTGACTCCCGACCGAGATCACGGACGAGAAGCGCCACGGATAGCTCTCGACGGGCATGTTGTGCGCGGAGGCGACGAGCACGGTGCCCTTGAAGTACGCGCTGTCCGCGAGCTCGTGGAGAAACTCGGCGAATTTGCGCTTCGTCGTCGACAAGCTGAGGTTGACGACGTCGTAGCCCTGCTCGATCGCGTGCCGGAGGCCGCCGAGGATCAGATCGGCGCTGCCGGTGTTCCCTTCGCCGAGCACCCGAACGCTGTGCAACCGGCAGTCCGGCGCGAGCGACCGGACGATTCCGGCGCAGGCCGTGCCATGGCCGCACACGTCACCGACCGTGTCCGGAGCCACCGACACCTCCTCTCCTGCCACCGTGACGGCGACGGCGCTCTCGATGCCCCCGACGAGCGGGTGGTCGCCGTCGACGCCGCTGTCGAGGATGCAGACGTCGACGCCTTCGCCGGTCGCTCCGCCGATTGCCCACTCGCGGGTGACCTGCTCGGGCCATTCGGCCGGGATCCCGATCGAGCCGACGGCTTCGGCCGACAGGCTCCAGGCGGGGATCAGCCGCTCGCTCATGCGCCGCCGAGGGCGCGGGCCCTCGCGGCCGCTGCCGCAGCCGCCATCAATGCCGCGCGCTTCGTGTGCCGGTCGCCGGTCACGGTGGCGAGGTTGATCTCGACGAGGTGGGCGGCGGCTCGTGTGGCTGCTTCGGCGAGAGCAGCCGCGGCGCTCGCGTCCGGCCGGAGGTGGGGCGACCCTTCGGCGGCGGCGAGCGAGGCCAGGTCGGCCACGTCGGCCGCGGCCTCCGCGATGCGAAGTGGGACATCGGCGGCTTCGAGCAGCGCCACCCCGAGAGCGAAGTCGCGCTGCTCGGTCGTGCCGCTCCGATCCTGCATCGTTTCGAGCACCCGTCCGAATGCGGTCGCGTCGTCGTCTCCGAGCGTCGTCAAGCGCACTCGGAGCGCCCGCGCCTGGGAGGCGATACCCGGGCCGTCGGCCCAACTCCGCGAGCCGCGTGCGACCATCGTCACGAGGGAGGCGGCCATTGCAGCCGCGACGGCCGCCGCGGTGCCTCCGCAAGGCGACGGTGCAGCTGCTTCGAGCTCGTCGAGGAAGTGGTCGAGTCGATGCTCGCCGCCGGACCCGAGGGAGGCGGTTCGTTCGTCCGGCTCGTTCGCGGTCGTCACGTGGCGAGGCGTCTGCGCAGGTGCTCGACGACGACGGGACGTGGTTCGATGCCGACGACGCGCAAGGCGTCCTCGAGATCGGCGACGAGAGCCTGGCGGAATGCGGCATCCTGCTCGGCTCGCTCTACGAGCGCGTCGAGTTCCGCCCGCGCCCGAGGGAGCTCCTGTGCCGCTTCGACCCATCCGGCAGGTGCCGGTGGGAGGAGGCGCAGCAACTCGCCAAGGCGCTCTTCGTCGTACGTCGTCATGCGATCACCATGTCTACAGGACGGTGGGGAGGGGTGGTTTCTTCCGTCATCGCTCGAGCTCCTTGCGCAGGTGGCCGAGGCAACGGGAGATTCTGCTCGCGATCGTTCCGGCCGGTAGCTCGAGCTCGTCGGCGATCGTACGGTAGCTCTCGTCGCGCCCGAAGAAGCGATCGAGGATCTCCTGGCAGTCGGAGCCGAGCCGGGCGAGGGCGTCGCGCACGACGATCGCCTCGTCCAACTCGGCGATTGCGTGACTCACGATCGGCTCGGCAGCCTCCTCGAGTGGAACCGTACGACCCGACGTTCGCAGGAGGTCGAGGCAGCAGTTCCGTGTCAACTGACCGATCCACGGCCGGATCGCCTCGTCCGAGCGAAGCGTGTCGAGCCGCTCGAACGCGCGCATGAACACGATCTGGAAGACGTCCTCGGCATCGTTCGGGGAGAGGTGGAAGGCCTGCGTCGCTATCGCTGCGACGTACCGCGCGAAGCGATCGACCAACGCGTCCCACGCCTCGGGATCGCCGCGTCGACAACCGGCGACGATGATCGCGTCTGTTGGCCCGCTACCGACCACGCGGCGGCCGGTCAGCGCGACTGGGCGGCTCGAAGTCGCTCGGCGAGCGTCTCGAGGAGCTTCCAGGCGAGCGCGGGTCGCTCCTCGACGAACGGCCGAAAGCTCCACACCGGCAGCGCGTACGCCACCACGGGCGATGTCGCGGTCACCGTGGCCGACCGGGCCGACTTGTCGACGAGTGCGACCTCGCCGAAGGCGTCACCTGGTCCGAGCGCGCCGACGACCGCGCCCTTGACCGTGACGGAGGCCTCGCCGTTGGAGACGATGAAGAAGTTGAGGCCGTCCATTCCTTCCGTCGCGATCGCCGTACCTTCGTCGAAATGCCGCTCGATGAACTCGCCGGCGAGATTCTCGACGGTCTTGTCGTCGAGATCGGAGAACAGGGGGACGCCTCGGATGAGATCGGCTGAGGGTTGCGACATGGCGGGACCATACCTACCCGACGCGGCCGTGTCACCCCGTTCCTGCCGCCTCGACCAGACTCCTGGAATCCGTTTGTCGACCGCCGCGGAAGTCAGGCCTAGGTGTCCGGCGGGCCCGGGTCGTCCGCGCCGGTTGCGAGCTCCTCGATCTTGCCTTCGGCCGCCTCGAGGCGCGCGGCGCACAGCCGGTGCAGCTCCTCGCCTCGCTGCCAGAGCTCGATCGCCTCGTCGACCGCGACATCGCCACGTTCCAGCTTTCCCACGATCTGCTCGAGCTCCAGGCGCAGCTCCTCGAACGTCTTCTCCAGGGCGTCGTCGTCGCTCATGCGTGCACCTCGTCCACGGTGGCGGCGAGCGTCCCCGCCGCGAGCTCGATCTGTAGATGCGCTCCGGGCGAGGTCGCAGTTGCCTCACGCAGCGCCTTGCCGTGCGCGCGCACGATCGCGTAGCCCCGGTCGAGTGTCGCTCGCGGCGAGAGCGCCTGGAGGCGCGCCGCCGCGTTGTCGAGTGCAACGCGCCGTCGCTCGAGGAGGAGCAGCGGCGCGACGCGGAGCCGGCGATGGCTTGCGTCGAGGCGCTCGCGGTCACGTGCGACGGCGCGTCGAACCGATGCATCGAGGAGCTCGCGGAGCCTCTCGAGGCCTGCGTTCAGCTCTGCGAGATCCGGGACGACAAGGCGTGCTGCGGCGGTGGGTGTCGACGCGCGCAGGTCGGCGGCGAGATCGCAGAGCGGCGTGTCCTGCTCGTGGCCGACCGCCGAGACGACCGGTACTGCGCACGCCGCGAAGGCCCGCACGACGACCTCGTCGCTGAACGGCAGCAGATCCTCGAAGCTGCCGCCGCCTCGGGCGACGATGACGACGTCGACGGCCGGGTGAGCGGCCACGCGCCGAAGCGCGGCGGCGATGCGCGCGCCCGCAGCAGGCCCCTGGAGACGAGTCTCTGCGATCACGATCTGGGCGGCCGGGAAGCGCGCATGGATCGCGGCGATGACGTCACCGCGCGCGGCTGCGTCCGCCCCGGTCACGACGCCGATCGCGCGCGGGAATCGCGGCAGTGCACGCTTGCGTTCCGTCGCGAACAGGCCCTCGGCGGCAAGAACGCGCTTGAGGCGCTCGATCGCCGCAAGATGATCCCCGAGCCCGACACGCTCGATCGTCGTCGCGCGGAAGCTGAGCTCGCCCTTCTGCTCGTAGATCTCGGCCTTTCCCTCGACGAGCACCCGTTCGCCGTCGCCGAGGGACAGGTCGAGGGCGTCGAAGCGGCGTCGCGACATCGTTGCCCGGAGGCTCGCGCCGCTTCTCGGATCCTTCAGGGTGAAGAACACGAAGGCCCAGGCGTCGTTGCGGCGCAATTCGGTGACCTCGCCCTCGACCCACAGCGTGGGGATCCTCCGCAGGTAGATACCGATCCCCTGGTTGAACGCGGAGACGCTGTAGACCTTGCGGTCGCCGTGCAACGTCGCTTCGACCTTCACCCGGGCAAGGGTAGAAGAAGATCGCGACTTACAGGAGGATTTCGGCGGCGATCGCGGGCGTGCAGCCTTGCCGCATCAAATCGACACAGGTGTGGAGATCGGCGTCGCTGACGGCGAGGCGCTCGGCCAGGTGGAGCGGGAAGCCGGCTTCGATGAGAACGTGCAGGCGCCAACTTTCGACTTTCGCCTGCTCGTTCTCGGCCTCGATGATGGTTTCGGTGATCTCTGCCATGGGTGTGCCCGCGGGATTCGTGATCGCTAAGACGATCCCTTCCGCGAATGGTTGGTGGTGATACGCGCCTTCGTCGGGTAGGCCCGACGGCGACGCTATCGCTCACTGGTGAGCCGGCGAGCGAGCTCCTCTCGCGTCATCAGCTCGACGGCGCGATCGAGCTCACGAGCGAGCCGCTCGGCTGCTTCGTCCCGGATCTCTCGCATCCGCTGGTCGAACGCGGTTGTCGCCAACTGCGAGTGGCGCTCGATCTCACGCTCGACGACGCGTTCCAGACGCTCCGTCTGGCGTCGTTCGAAGTCGATCAGAGCCAACTCGAGCCGCCCTCGCGCGTCGGACTCTGCCTGTTCGATGCCCTCGGCGATGGCCGCCTCGCGCGCACGCAGGCGCTCCGTGATCTCGTCGATCGAGCGACGCCGTTCGATCGTCCCTGCCTCGAGCTCGTCGAGCGCGTCGGTGATCGCGGTCGCCGCCGCGCGGTCGAGCTCCTCTCGCAGCTGGATCAGCGCCTGGCGCTGCGCGTCGCTCGTCGACCCGAGCTCGGCTGCCTCCCGTTCGATCCGCGCCTCGACATCCGCGATCGCCGCCTGCTGCCGTTGCGTGAGGCTGGCGAGACGGGTCTCGACGTGGCGCTGCGCCCGCTCGAGATCGTCCGCCACGCCCTGCAACCGCTCGTCGAGCCGCCGCTGGACTTCGCCGAGCATGTCGGAGAGCGCCTCCGTCGCCTTGCGTTCCCGGTCGGTGAACGTGGCACGTTGCTCCTCGCCCAACCGGCGTTCTTCCGCAGCCAGCTGCGAGATCGTCTCCGCTCGCTCGAACGCCAGCGTGCGGCGAAGCTCGGCGGCATGGGTTGCGGTCTCCTCCTCGACCGCCGCGCGAAGGGTGGCCCGTGCGGATGCGAGGAGCGCATCGCCCCCGGCGGCTCGCGTACGGGCGCGCACGAGCAGGATCGAGATACCCACGAGCCCGGTGAGCGCAGCCCCCAACACGGCGGCGAGGATCCAGATGGCCATGCGGAAACGCTATAGACGAAACGCGGCGAGTGCCGCCGCAATGAGGATCGTCGCCGCCCCGAGGAGCCGCAGTGCCGCCTCCGGCGTCATCACGAGCGTCTCGCGCGTGACCGGCTCACGCTCGCCGTTCGAAAGCTCCAGCTCGCCGGTCACGGCCGCCACGTTGCGGCGCACGTGGCGGACGGGCGTCGAGAGCCGCCGCTGCGCGAGCGAGAGAACCGTCGCCCACGCCGCGGCGAGAACCGTGGTGATCCGAACCGTTCCCGCACATGCGACATAGCCGGTCACGACCGGGAACGCGCCCCAGGCGAGTGCGAACCACAGATCGGAGTGGAAACGGCCGCCGAACAGCTCGAGGTTGTACGCGGGGACGAGGAACGCGCCCGCGAGGATCAGCGGCAGGATCCAGAGGCTGAAGTCGAGCGCGACGCCCACCCCGATCGCGCACGCGGCGCCGACTGAGCCGACCGCCAGGATGACGAGAACCGAGGACGGGATCGTCGTCCGCAGAGGCCGCCCGCGAAGTTCGTCCAGAGCATGGGCGCCGACGCCCATGGCGAGGAAGAACGCGAGGACGGTCAGGCCGAGCCGCCCCCACGACAGCTCGTCCGCAAGGCACCCGCCGACGACGACGTACGCGAGATGCCACGCGGTGTAGGGCGCATGCAGGAGCGTGACGTAATCGCGCCAGCCTCCCCGCGAAAGGGCATAGAACGCCGGCCTCATCCGCCCTGGCTCCCATCCCTGCGCCCCCAGATCACCACACCGCCGCCGAGGCTCATCGTTCGTGCCCGGACATCCGTGACACCGGCGACCCGCCAAGACTCGAGTTGCCGCTCGAGAGGCCACTCGTCGTAGAAGCTGCGGATCGACGGGCCGAGGAACCGCCCGACGTCGTACCATCCGCGCGAGATCACCCTCCCCGCGGTGGGAAGGCCGACGCCGACGTAGAGATCCCAGAGTGGTCGCCAGATCCCGCGCGGGACGCCGAACTCGAGCGACGCGATCGTCCCACCCGGACGGACGACGCGGGCGAGCTCGGTGAGTACGGCCGCCGGGTCGTCGACGTAGCGCAGCAGGTACGTGAAGGTCAGGTGGTCGAACGAGGCATCGGGGAACGGGAGTTCTGTCGCCGACGCCTCCACGAGCTGGATCAGGTCGCCGAAACGGCGTCGCGCGACGGCGAGCATCTCGGCGCTCTGGTCGAGCGCCGTCACGTGGAACCCGCGCTCCACGAGCCGTTCGGCGACGAGACCCGTCCCTGTGGCGACGTCGAGCACCGTGCCGCCGTCGAGGGGCAGGCGGGACACCATGGCGCGGCGCCACCGTGGATCCTGTCCCAACGAGAGTGTCGCCCCGACCCGGTCGTAGCGCGGGCCGAGGGGCGCGAAGAGTCGACGGGCATGGGCACGGCGGTCGGACACGGCTCCTACCCTGCCATGCTTTTCCTATTCTGCGACGGTGACGCTGCTCGCCGATCTCGAGCGCATCGCCACGGCCGCCGCGGCCCACGCTCCCGACGGGGCGGCCGTCAGCGCCGTGCTCGCCGCCGAGGCGACGCCCGGGCTTCGTGCCTATCTGTGCGCGTTCGAGGCGGCGGACGGCTCGCGTTCCTGGCTCGTCCTCGACGACGAGGCGGGCGTCGTCTCGGTCCGCAGAGACGTGAGGGACGTCGTTGCGATCACGGCCCTGTGCGAGATCGCAGAGGAATCCGCGGCCGGCGGCGATCTCGACCAGCTGCTCTCGCAACTCGTCGCCCTGCGCCTGACCGAGAGCCCCGAGGGGATCGAGGAGGCGGAGGAGGCCGTGCGGGCGCTCCAGCGAACGCTCGGCACGCCGCCGCAGCTTGCGACACCCGCGCGGCTCGACGAGATCGGAGCAGCCACGCGGCAGCTCGAACAGGCGCTCGATCCCGCAGCTCCGTCCCCGTTCACCTCGGCGCTGAAGAGCGCGCAGGGGACGATCGACGAGATCGTCAAGGAGGTCGAGGAGACGTACCGCGGAGCGCTTTCCTGAGATCGCCCTGGCGGCCGAGTCGAACCCTCGAGCCGGAAGAGGCGGTGCGGGACGTGCCGCCGGACGCAGTCGGCCGCTGCGCTAGGCTCCCCCCATGGAGGGCGGCGGCTTCTTTCCGTTCGGGGGTGACCCGGAGGAGATCCTGCGGGGACTGCGAGAGTTCGCGGAGACGCAGTCGGAGACCGTGAAGGAGGCACACCGCGAGCAGTTCGCGACGCTCACGCTCAACACGGCCGTCGAGCTGACGGCCGCAGCGCTGAAGCAGGTGCAGCCGATCGGTGGTCCCGATGAACAGGCTGCCGCTCTGCGCGACGCGATGCGCGTCCTCTTTCCCGAGGCCGTCGCGCTCGTGAGTGCGGCCCGCCAGGGCTTCATGCGCGAGACGTGAGACAGCCTTGGGGCTCTTCGACCGTGCCGTCGCAACCGTTCTTCCCGCCGTTCCCCGGTCGGTCGTGCGGCGCGTTTCGGCGCCGTACATCGCAGGTCCGACCCTCGACGACGCCAGGCGAACCGTCGTGGCACTCAACGCAGACGGAAAGCGCGCAACCGTCGATGTGCTGGGGGAGGAGGTTCACACGGACTCGGAGGCGCGCGCGATCGCCGTGGCCTACGCCGACGTTCTCGCCGCGATCGACCACGACAAGCTCGACGCAAACGTCTCCGTCAAGCTCACCGGCCTCGGGCTGAAGCTCGACACCGGTCTCTGTCGCTCACTCCTGGAGAGCCTCGTTCGAGACGCCGGTGAGCGCGGCTCGTTCGTCCGGATCGACATGGAGGACGCGAGCTGCGTCGACGACACGCTCT
The DNA here is from genome assembly GCA_963721955.1 of uncultured Thermoleophilia bacterium. Taxonomy (GTDB): domain Bacteria; phylum Actinomycetota; class Thermoleophilia; order Gaiellales; family Gaiellaceae; genus Gaiella. Next base: position 1,600,992 of record CAVRKG010000005.1, read on the forward strand.
CCCTCTACCGCGCGCTGCGGGAAGACGGGCTCGACAACGTCGGGATCGTGCTGCAGGCGTACCTCAAACGGACGCTCGAGGACATCGCCGGCCTCAGCGACCTGCGTCCGAGTGTGCGGCTCTGCAAGGGAATCTACGTCGAGCCCGGCTCGATCGCGTACCAGGGACACGACGTCGTCAGGCGGTCATTCGTGTCCTGCTTCGACGCCTTGCTCGACGGCGGCTCACGCGTCGCCCTCGCGACGCATGACGAGTACCTCATCAGCGAGGGGCTCGAGCGCGTAGCGGCGCTCTCGAAGGACGCCTACGAGTTCCAGATGCTGCTCGGCGTGCGTGAGAAGAGGGCGACCGAGCTCGTCGCGGCGGGCCATCCGATTCGCATCTACGTCCCGTTCGGACGACGCTGGTACGAGTATTCGCTGCGGCGGCTCCAGGAAAACCCGCAGATGGCCGGTGTCATCGCGCGGGCAACGCTCGCACGAGCAGTGGGCCGTAGTTGACGATGCCAGGCCCCCGCGCGTCGTCTACGCCAGCAGGCTGAAGCCACCGTCGACGATCAGCGTCTGGCCGCGCACCATCTCGGCGTCGGGAGAGCTGAGGAACGCGACTGCTCCTGCGATGTCCTCCGGCACGACGAGGCGGCCGGCTGCGTTCTGCGCGCCCATCTCGAGCATCGCCTCCCGGTTCGGGAAATGGTCGAGCGCACCGGTCTCGACAACGCCGCCGGACACAGCATTGACGCGTATCCCCGCCGGCCCGAGCTCGACCGCGAGATAGCGCACGAGCGACTCGAGCGCAGCCTTCGAGGTACCGACGAGGGAATAGTTTTCGAGCACGCGAATCGAGCCGAGGCTGGAGATCGCGACGACGGCGGCGCCGGCCGGCATCGATGGCGCGATAGCCCGGGTCAAGGCGAGAAACGAGCGCGCGTTCGCGTTCACCGTCCAGTCCCAGTGCTTGTCACTCGTCTCGAGCGCGGGTCGGATCACTCCCGTCGCCGCGTTGTGGACGAAGACGTCGAGCGGGCCGAGCTCCTCCACCTGCGCGAGCACGCGCCCCGACGTGACGTTTCCGCGCACGAGCACGGGCTCTGCTCCGAGCGCGCGCAGCTCGGCCGCCGTCTCCTCGGCGGCAGTGTCCGAGCGCAGGTATCCGATCGCGACGCGCGTGGCCCCGTCGCGCGCCAGGCGCAGCGCGATCGCTTTACCGATCCCGCGCGACCCGCCCGTGACGAGGACGGAGCGCCCCATCAGTCCGCGCGTGGAAGCGGCCGCGAGGCGGGGGCCGACGACGGCATCTCGTCCCAGCCGAGGCGCATCCGTGGCTCCTCGGGCTCGTCGTCCTCGGCCTTCGACGAGGCGTAGCCCAGATCGTCGAGCAGCCGGATCTTCTCCTCTCCGAAACGCCTGACAGGGTCATCCACCGGTAGGTCGGCGATGAGCTCTCGCACGCGCGCCCGGAGCTGGAACGCGAAATGGGGAGTGGCCGGCCCGACCAGGGCCTCGATGTCGTCGAAGGTCGGCTCTGCCATCGCGCCGCAAGCCTAACGACTAGCGTCCGCGCGATGCGCAGACCGACGACAGTCGAAGTGATGCTGCTCTCGGCGATCGGGCTCTGGGCGCTCAATCTCACGGTCAGCAGGTACATCCTCACGCACGGCTTTCAGCCGCTCGCGTACTCGACCGTCCGCTACGGCCTCGCCTCGCTCGTCTTCATCGGCCTCGTGCTCGTGGTCGAGCGGTCGCTGCGGATCGGGCGCCGCGACCTCCTGACCGTCGTTGCCGCGGCAGGAGCGCTCTTCGTCAACCAGATCGGTTTCGTCTACGCGCTGAAGACGACCTCGGCTTCGGTGATCGCGCTGATCCTGGCCTCGACCCCGATCTTCGCCGCCCTGATCGGGCTCGGTTTCGGGATGGAGGTGCTGCCGCGGCGCTTCTGGAGCGGTGCGGCGCTCTCGTTCGCCGGTGTGGCGCTCGTCGCGCTCGGCGGCGGGAGCGAGGTCGGCGGCGATCTCGCAGGTGTCCTGCTCGGGACGATGACCGCTGCGACATGGGCGATCTATTCGGTCCTGATCACCCCACTCATGAGGACGTACTCGCCGTCGCGGATCAGCGCTCTCGTGTTGCCGCTCTCGTGGGTCGGGATCGTGTTCATCGGCATGCCACAGACGGGCGCGCAGGACTGGCAGCTCGGCTGGAAAGTCTGGGCGCTGCTGGTCTTCGCGACGCTCGGTCCCCTCGTCGTCACGAACATCCTCTGGTTCCGGTCCCTCGTTCGCATCGGCGCCTCCCGCGCGACGCTCGCGACGAATCTCCAGCCGTTCGTCGCGGCGGTCTTCGCGGTCGTCCTGCTCGGCGAGAGCATCGGGCTCGTCCAGGTCACGGGAGGCGTCCTCATCGGCGTCGGCATCCTTGCGGCCCGCAGACGGTCGCCCGTGACGCCGGGCGAATGAGCGTTGGCCTGCCGAGTAGGCTCTCGTGATGAGCCCGCAGCGACGGACTGCGCTCGTCTCGGTCGGCGCCGCGGCGATCCTGATGGGAGTCAAGCTCGGCTCCGGTCTCGCGAGCGGCAGTCTCGGGCTGATTTCGGAGGCGCTCCACTCGGGCACCGACCTCGTTGCCGCCCTGCTCACGTTCTTCGCGATCGGCGTCGCCGGCCGGCCCGCCGACCGCTCGCACCCGTACGGCCACGGGAAGGCCGAGCACCTTGCAGCCCTCGCAGAGGCGTTCGTCCTGCTGCTCGTCAGCATCGCAGTGGCGCTGCTCGCGGTGGCCCGGTTGATCGGGTGGATCGAGATCGAGACCTCCACCGCCTGGTGGGTCTTCGCCGCGATCGGCGCCGTCATCGCAATCGACGTGTCGCGCACCACCGTCTCGTGGCGGGCTGCGCGGCGATTCTCGAGCCCGGCCCTTTCCTCGAACGCGTTGCACTTCGGGAGCGATCTCGCGGGCACGATCGCCGTCCTGGGTGGGCTCCTCGGTGTGCGATTCGGATGGGAGGAAGGCGACTCGCTGGCGGCGCTGTTCGTGGCGGCGCTCGTCGTCACAGCGGCTGCCCGACTCATGCGCCGGAACGTGGACGTGCTGATGGACCGCGCACCCGCCGATGCCGTGCGCGCCGCACGTGCTGCGATCGCCACCCTCGACCCACCGGTCGACGTGCGACGACTTCGACTCCGCGAAGCTGCCGGCCAGACGTTCACCGACGTCGTGATCGGCGTCTCGGCCGGGGAGGCCGTGGGCCAGGGCCACGCTGTCGCCGACAGCGTCGAAGCAGCCGTCCACCGCGCGCTCCCCGGGAGTGACGTCGTCGTCCACGTGGAGCCGACACGCCAGGAGGCAGCGCTGCGGGAGCGGGTGCGAGAGGCGGCCATGTCGGTCGCCCGCGTGCGGGAGATCCACAATCTCTCGGTCATCGAATTGCCGGACGGTTGCCACGTCTCACTCCACCTGAAGCTCCCGGGCGATCTCGCACTCCACGAGGCACATGCCCTTGCCGAGCAGGTGGAGCGTGCGATCGTCAAGGGCGTGCCCGAGGTCGTCGACGTCCAGAGCCATCTCGAACCGCTCGCCGAGCCGGCGGCGGGCCGCGAGGTCGACGACGACCCGGCCGAGATCGAACGGCTCGTCCGCGAGCTCACAGGGGCTCCTCCGCGTGCCGTCCGCTTCCTCCACACGGCCGAGGGGCTCGTCGTCTTCCTGACGCTCGCACTCGACCCGGCGGAGAGCCTCGCGACCGCGCACGAGACGGCATCGAACGTCGAGGAGCGCATCCGGGAGGGTGCCGCGGGGATCTCCGAGGTGATCGTGCACACCGAGCCCTGACGCGTCGTTCCAGGTTGAATAGCTGCGATGCGTCTTTGCATGTTCCGTCCGAATGACACGTCGATGGACCGTGGGTGGGTCGGCCGTATCGACGGCGACAGCGTTCTCCACCTCGCCGCTCAGACGTTGCAGTCCTATTTCCTCGGCGGCAGCAGCTCGCGCGAGCACGCCGAGTACGCCCTTGCAGATGTGACGCTGCTCGTGCCGGTGCAGCATCCACCGACGGTGCGGGTCTTCGAGGAGCAAGCATCGTTCGCGTTCGCGAATGCCAGCGCCGTCCACGGACCCGCCTTCCGTCTCCTTCCGCAGCCGTCCGCAGCACCTCTCGTTCTGCTCCCGCGCCTCGCCGCCGTGATCGGCGCCGAGGGTCGGATCGCCGGGTACACGCTCCTCGCCGAATGGCGAGCCGAGGGAGTCTCCCCTCCGAAGGACCGAGACTTCGCGCTCGTGCTCGGCCCGGTGGTCACGACGGCCGACGTGCTCGACCCGAACGGCGCGGTCATGGTGGTGCGCGCAGACGGAGCCGAGTGCCTGCGGGCGCCGCTGCAACCGTTCGACTGGGGGGCCGCGACCGACTTCGCCGGCACCGGAACACTGCTCCGTGCCGGGGACGTCCTCGCGGGACCCTGTGCTTCGGTCGTCGGCTCCCTGTCCGGTCTCGTGGAGCTCGAGCTCGACGGGATCGGCGTGTTGGCGCAGACGGTCCCGTGAGGTTGCCGCTCGTCCTCGACTGGGACGGCACCGTCACCGAGACGGACACGCTGCACATGGTGATCGAGCGCTACGGCGACCTCACCGTTTTCCACGCCATGGAGGCCGAGATCGGAAGACGCATGACGCTGCGCGAGGTGATCGCCCGTGAGATGGCGACGATCAGCGCACCGCTCGACGAGGTGGTGGCGTGGCTCGTAGAGCACGTTCACGTGCGTGCAGGCTTCGACGAGCTGGTTGCGACTCACGATCCGCTCGTCGTCTCGGCCGGATTCCACGAGCTGATCTCGCCGATCCTCGCACGTGAAGGCGTCACGGTGCGGGTCGTCGCGAACACGCTCGAGCCGGATCCTGCCGGCTGGCGCACCGTGTTCGCGCCGTCCGTTCCGTGCGATGTCTGCGGCGAGGAGTGCAAGCGAGCGGCGGTCGCGCATCTGCCGCAGTTCGCCTATGTCGGCGACGGCGTCTCCGACCGGTGCGTGGCGCTCGCCGCCGAGCGCGTGTTCGCGAGGGCGGGGCTGGCGCGGTATCTCGACCGCGCTCGGCGTCCCGTACACGCCGTTCGCCGATCTCCACGACATCCGGGTCTAGATCGCGGCCCCGACGGCGGTCGCGACCGAAAACGCGGTGATGTCGACTTCATCGTCTGCCTCTTCGCAGATGGTTTCGTCGAGGTGACCGGGACCCGTTGCCCCTGGCTCCCCTCACCGCTGGAAGGGGCACCTCCAGCCGACCGGGTGGATGCTGCGGAGCTTGGAATAGTCCTTGCCGGTGAGCCCGCAGACGTTGCCGACGATGTCGCCCTGGTTGTTGATGTCGTTCAGGTTCGTCAGTGAGATTCCCATGGCTCACTCAGCCCCTCAGCGTGAACGTATGCGACAACAGTTCGATTCGGCCGTCGCAGGCGGGCGAATCGCTCACTCGCTTGAACCTGAGCGTCTTGCCGGACTTCTTCCAGGTGTAGGTCCCGGGCTTGGAACAGAACTCGTCGCGGCCGAAGGTGACCTTGGATCCCGTCGTCGAGTACCTGCCACGGACGAGCATGCGCCGGTCGAGCGAAAGCGTGAATGCGCCGCCCTTCGCCAGTGAGAGTGCCCAGGTGCCCCGGAAGTCGGGCGGGCTCGTGATTGACGTCGAGTACGTGCCGATCGGTGAACCCCCCGCGAGCGCGAGCGAGGGCACGGCCAGCGCCGCAGCGATCGAAGCCACGACGACGTATCTCCTCATGCGTGGGGCAGTCGACGGAGCTTCTTCGAGCGGGACGATCCGGTTCATGTCTCCTCCTTGGTTGTCATGGCATCTGTTCGAACACTCGTGCGGCCTCAGAGCCCCTTGCACGCCTCCCTGTGCGCCCGCGGCGACCGTCCCCTCGTAGGCTCGAGTGGAACGACGTTCGACACGTGGGTCGGGGGCTCGGCCGCCGCTCGGCGGCGGGGGACACCATGCGCCGCGCCGGTCAACCGTTCCCACTTCTCGGGAACGGAGCCCCTTGGTAGGGAGCACGAACGCACCTCAGACGGTCGAGCGGATGGCCGCGCCGCGACGTCGCCGGGTGGTGGGCACGCACGCGAAGTGCCACGGCGAAGCCGACGGTGAGGGCTGCGACTCCGAGTCCTGCTGCGACGCCGACTGCAGCCGCCCACCAGTCGAAACCAGCGGCGTCTGGCTCTCGGACGCTCGCTCCGACACCGCCTAGGGCGCGGTCGTCGACGCCGACCACGTCTGGCGCGACAGTCACACCGGGGCGGATCGCACGATCGTCGGGGCGGTTGACTTCCGGCGACCGCTCGAGCGTGGCCGCTCCGACGCCGTGCGTGGCCTGATCGTCGGGGCGGTTGACTTCCGGCGACCGCTCGAGCGCGGCCGCTCCGACGCCGTGCGTGCCCGATCGTCGGGCCTGGTGATCGTTGTATCGGCGGCAGCAATCATCGGCACGATGGCTGCCACCACGATGGCCGTCGCTCCCGCGGAGAGTGCCTTGCTGATGCGCTTCATCTCCTCTCCCTTCTCCTGATCGGCGTTATTGCGATCGGCCCCACCACCATCGAGGACCGGCCTGAACGAACGGTCGACGGTGCCCAAACGGGGGGTAAACGGAGCTCCGGTTGTCTCTGGGGGCGCTATCTGCTAGCCACTACCTATGGAGTTCCGGATCCTTGGCCCACTCGAGGTCGTCGGCGGCGATGGTGTCCCGCTCCGGCTCGGAAGCGTCCGTGAGCGTGCTCTCCTCGGTCTGTTCGTCCTCCATGCGAACGAGGTCTTGTCGACGGACAGGATCGTCGACGAGCTCTGGCCCGGCGACCCGCCGGACACTGCAGCGAAGATCGTGCAGGTCTACGTCTCGCACGTGCGCAGGGCGCTCGGCTCTGCGCGCGAGCTGCTCGAGACGCGCCCGCCGGGGTATGTGCTCCGTCTGCCCGCCGGCGCGACCGATGTCGAGCGCTGCGAGCAGCTCGTGGCGAAGGCAGCGGACGAGAAAGCGGAGACACGGGCGCGCGTGCTTCGTGACGCCCTCGCTGTGTGGCGGGACGCGCCGCTGTCGGATCTCGCACACGAGTCGTTCGCTGCGCAGGACATCGTCCGCCTCGCCGAGTGGCGCCTCGGAATCGTCGAGGAGCGGATCGCGGCGGACATCGAGACCGGGCAGCACCTGCAGGTCGCGCCCGAGATCGCGGCACTCGTCCGCGCCCACCCGTTGCGGGAGCGCCTCCGCGGCCTGCAGATGCTCGCGCTCTACAGATCCGGCCGCCAGGCCGAGGCGCTCGACGCATTCCAGGATGCGCGCCGGGCGCTGAGCGACGAGCTCGGGCTGGAACCGAGTCGGGAGCTTCGCGAGCTGCAACAACGCGTCCTGCGCCAGGATCGGGCGCTCGATCTTCCACTCGATCAGGCGGTGACGACAGACGCGGCCCACAGCGCCTTTGTCGGACGCGAGCGCGAACTAGGAGTCCTCGTCGGATCCCTCGAGGATGTCCTGAACGGGCACGGACGACTCGCACTGATAGCCGGTGAACCCGGTATCGGCAAGAGCAGGCTGGCGGAGGAGCTGGCGCGGCGGGCGCGCGCGCGCGGACTGCGGGTGGTGGTGGGCCGGTGTTGGGAGGCCGGCGGCGCTCCCGCCTACTGGCCCTGGGTGCAGTCGCTCCGTGCTCACATCCGCGCGACCGACACACCGGCGCTGCTCCAGCAGCTCGGTACCGACGCGGCCGTTCTCGCGCAACTCCTCCCCGAGCTCGGCGAGATCGTTCCCTCGCTGCCTCCTCCACCGGCGTCCGATTCGGAGGGCGCACGGTTCCGCCTGTTCGAGGCGGTGAGTTCGTTCCTGCGCCGCGCATCGCGCGACACTCCGCTGCTGGTCGTGATCGACGACCTGCACGCCGCCGATGAGCCTTCGCTCCTCATGCTGCGGTTCGTCGCACGGGAGATCACAGACACCCGGCTGCTCCTCTGCGGGGCGTACCGCGATGTCGACCCGACGCTGCGGGATCCCCTGGCGTCGGCGCTGTCCGAGCTCGCGCGCGAGCCGCACACCCGCCAGCTTTCCCTCGGCGGGCTGAGTGAGCTCGACGTGGCCGAGTACATCAACGTCTCGACCAGCGTCGAGATGTCCGCTGCGCGGGTCGAGGAGATCTACGCCGAGACGGACGGCAATCCGCTATTCGTCGGGGAGATCGTACGCCTGCTCGACGGCGAGGGCACGATCGGAGATCCTCGATCGCCGCTTCAGATCCCGGCAGGCGTTCGCTCTGTGATCAAGCTCCGCGTCGCACGTCTGTCGGCGCAATGCCAGGAGCTGCTCGTCCCGGCCTCCGTGCTCGGACGAGAGTTCGATCTCGACGCTCTTGCGCAGCTCGCCGAGCGGGGTCGAGACGACGTGCTCGACGTGCTCGACGAGGCCATCGGCGAGCGGATCGTCGCGAACGTTCGTGGATCGCCCGGCCGCTTCCGTTTCGGGCACGCACTCATGCGCGACGTGCTCTACGACGGGTTGACCTCGGCGCGCCGGCTTCAACTCCACCTTCACGCCGCGACCAGCCTCGAGGCCGTGTACGGCGACGACCTCGAGCCGCACGTCGCGGAGCTGGCACATCACTACTTCGAAGCGGCGGCCCTCGGCGAGACGGACAAGGCGCGCGACTACGCGACCCGCGCAGGTGGTCGCGCCGTGACCCAACTTGCGTTCGAGGAAGCGGTCCGCCTGTACGACGCGGCGCTGCTGCTTGCCGATTCCGACGTTGGGCGCTGCCGGTTGCTGCTCGCGATAGGCGACGCGCTGGCGAGGGCCGGCGACAGTGCCGCGTCGAAGCGGGCGTTCCGTCGAGCGGCGGATCTCGCCGAGAGCGAGCACCGTTCGGACTATCTGGCGGAGGCGGCGCTCGGATACGGCGGCAGGATCGTCTGGGAGGTCTCGAGGGACGACGAATTTCTCGTACCCCTCCTCGAGCGCGCGCTCGCCGCACTCGGAGGAGAGGACAGTGCGCTGAAGGTGCGGCTGCTGGCTCGCCTCGGCGGCGGCCCGCTTCGCGATCTGATCTATCCGCCCGAGCGAAGGAAAATGCTCGGTGAAGAGTCGGTCAACATGGCACGCCGGATCGGCGACCCCGCGACGCTCGCCTGGGGGCTGATCGGATATATCTCGGCCCATCATTCGCCCGCGTTCACGCCGGAGCAGGTGGACTTGACGACCGAGGCGATCGACGCTGCGATGCAGGCGGGCGACCTCGAGCGCGCGGTCGAAGCGTACGACGATCGCCAATGGGCGCGCCTCGAACTGGGCGATGGTCCCGGCGCCCGCGCCGATCTCGCGGCGACGGCACGACTGGCCGCCAGGCTCCGCCAGCCCTCTCAGGACTGGTGCGTGGCCCAGGCGCGCGCCCACCACGCGCTGCTGGAGGGCCGCCTGGCCGAAGCAGAGGATCTGATCAACGACTCCATCGACCTGGGCCGGCGCGCGCAGAGATGGAATGCCGTCCAGTCGTTCCGGCTCCAGTTGTACGACCTGCGCCGCCAGCAGGGTCGGCTTGCGGAGATCGACGACCTCGTGCGGAGCTCGGTCGACGAATACCCGACCTACCGGATCTGGCGTTGCGTGGCCGCCCAGGTGACCGCCGAGTTGGGTCTCGAGGCGGAATCGCGAGGCATCCTGGATGCTCTCGCGCTGGAAGAGTTCGCTGCCATTCCTTTCGACGAGCTCTGGCTCGTGAGCATGGGGCTCCTGGCCGAGGCGGCGGCAAGTGTCGAGCACGTCGGCGTGGCCGCTCCCCTCTACGGACTGCTGCTTCCCTATGCGAACCGGGTCGCAGTGGCCACACCCGAGATCAGCATCGGCTCGATCGCGCGCTACCTCGGGCTCCTCGCCAGCACGATGAGACGGTGGGAGTCGGCGGCTGGTCATTTCGACGACGCGACCGCGATGAATCAGCGAATCGGCGCGCGGCCGTGGCTCGCACACACGCGACGCGACTTCGCGCGCATGTTGCTGCGGCACGGAGAACCCGCTGATGCCGCGAGGGCCCAGGATCTCTTCGAAGCGGCGGTCGCCGCGTACCGCGAACTCGGGATGGAGAGCCATGCCCTCGCCGTTGCGCCGGCCGGCTCCCCGCTTCCCTGAGCGGGGCACATGGCGGCTGTTCCAGGACTGGAGGGTGAGCCTGGACCGCGTACAGCGCGGGAGCGAATGGCCTGGGTTTCCGTAGCATCGCGCTATCGCTCTCATCACTCTTCCGGAGCCCTACGACTTCCGTGCGTCGACCGAGCGCTTCCGCTCCTACGGCGTCGACCGTGCCAACGTGTGGCACGACGACGGGCTCCACCGCGTCGTGGCCGGGGTCGAGGTCCGGATCGAAGCGGCTTCCGGGGGCGTGCTGGTCGAGCCGTCCGACGACGAGATCACGGCCGCGGTGCAGTGGCTGCTCGGCGCGCCCCTCGACCTCGCCGGGTTCTGGAGCTGGGCTGCCGACGAGCCCGTGCTCGCACCGTTGCGCAATCCGCTCGCGGGTTATCGGCCACCGCTGGTCGTCGATCCGTGGGAGATGCTCGTGACGTCGATCACGGCCCAGCAGGTGTCGTTGCATTCCGCATTCGCCGTTCGCTCGCGATTCATCGAGCGCTTCGGCGTCCAGCACGAACATGCGTGGGCGTTTCCCGCCCGCGAGCGTGTCGCCCAGGCGAGCGAAGAAGAGATACGTGCCGTCGGCTTCTCGATGCGAAAGGCCGAGTACGTGGTCGGGATCGCGCGCGGCGATCTCGATTTCGAGGAGCTTCAGCGTCTGCCCGACGATGAGGTGATCGACGCGATCACCGCCCAGCGCGGACTCGGGCGCTGGACGGCTGACTGGTTCCTCGCCCGTTCGCTCGGGCGCCCCGCGGGCTGGCCCGCCGGCGACCTCGGGGTGCGCAAGGCGGTGTCGTTCTTCTACGGTGGTGGCAGAGATCTCGACGAGGCGGAGGTGCGAGAGGTGGGAGAGCGATTCGGGGACTGGCGCAACATCGCCTGTCACATGCTCCTCGCGGGAGCGAGGTTGCACGGATGATCGTGCGCACTGCGACGCTCGACGACCTCGAGACGCTCGAGAAGCTCTGGCGTGCATTCGCCGTCGAGGTGCCGCCACCCGCGCACGAGGATCTCGACGTCGACACCGAACTCGCCGAGATCCGCGAGATCGTCGAATCGGGCCTCGGTTGGCTCGCGGAGCAGGAAGGCGCTCCGGTCGGGTTGGCCCTCGCCCGGCGTCGAGGTGCGCGGGTCGGGCGCATCTCCGATCTCTACGTGACACCTGCCGCGCGGGGGTCGGGTGTCGGGGCGTCGCTCGTGCGCGCCGTGGTCGAGCATTTCGCCGGTGACGGTGTCGACACCATCGACGTCGAGGTGCAGGCCTCGAACACAGCCGCACGGGCTGCGTACGCGGGCTGGGGCTTCCGGGACGAGTCGCTGGTACTCGCAGCCCCGATTGCCGCCCTCGCCGATCGTCTCGAAGACCAGGCACACCCGGTGTCGTTCGGCTCGATCCACGTGCAGACGGACGACACGGACGTGATCCGGAAGGCGGTCGAGATGTTCGTACCACGGCTGCCCGGGAAGTCCGCCGGCTCGATCGTGACCGAGCCCCGCAACGGGTACGTCACCGTCTACGACGACGTGTGCGACCGCAACCCCGCGATGCTGCGGCGGCTCGCGAAGGAGCTCTCCGCCCGAACCGGCCTGGTCGTGATCGCCGTCGGTGTCGAGCACGAGGTCGTGACGCGCATGATCCTGTTCGACCGCGGGGGCATCGTCGACGAGTACGCCTCGGTGCCAGAGTTCCACGGGTCGTTGCCACCGGGCGAGGTCGTCGCGCTCCAGGCGAACCCCGTCGTCGTCGAACGCTACACGGGTGCCTCGCAGGCGGCTGTGCGGGCGGCCGCGCCTGTTGCAGGCGCTCCGGCCGACCTGCCGCCGGCCAGGGACATTCTCGCCGGGCTCGCTGCCGCCCTCGGCCTCACCGGTGCGGAGCACGGCTTCGCCGACGCGCCGGAGGGCATCGCCGCGACCAGGATCAGGCGCTGATGCTGACGCTCGTCGACGCGCCTCGCTGCCCGTACTGCGCCCGCGTGCGGATCGTGCTGGCCGAGAAGGGGGTTGCGCACGAGACGGTCGTGATCGACCTCCGCGACCGTCCCGCGTGGCTCTACGAGCTGAACCCGGTCGGCCGCGTCCCGGTACTCGTGGACGACGCCTGGGCCCTGCCGGAGTCTGTCGTGATCAACGAGTTCCTCGAGGACCTGCATCCTGAGCCGTCACTCTTGCCGACAGATCCGGAGGCACGCGCAGCTGCGCGGCTGCGCATCTTTCGGGACGACGAGTTCACGGATCCGTATTACGCGCTGCGCCGCGAGGAGGACGGCGCCGAGGCTGCCTTCGCGGACGCGCTCGCATCGCTCGACGGGCTCCTGACCGAAACCCCCTACCTCACCGGAGCCGCCTTCGGCCTCGCCGATGTCGCTTATCTTCCGTGGGTGATTCGCGCGCGAGACATGCTCGGAGTGTCACTCGAGCAGACCGTTCACGTCGGCGCGTGGCTCGAACGCCTGGCCGAACGGCGCTCGGTCGCCGACGAGATCGACGTCGTGGCGGCGCTGTGAACGACGTGTTCCGTGACGAACTGGAGCGCCGGCTCGGCGAGGAGGATCTCGTCGTCATCGACGTGCGCACGCCCGCCGAGTTCGCGGGAGACGCCGGCTATCCCTGCGATGCGCGACAGGGTCACATTCCCGGGGCGCTGAACATCGATGCGCAGGATCTCGTCGCAGCGCCCGATGCGTCTGCGGTACGGGGGCTCGTCGGCGCGCCGGAGGGCAGCGAGGTGATCGCGTACTGCCACTCGGGTGGCCGCTCCGCGATGGCCGTGCAGGTGCTCAACGCAGCGGGGTACCGCGCGCGCAACTATGCGGGCTCGTGGCACGAGTGGTCCGCGAACCCGGATCTTCCCGTCGAGTGACGCTCGCTCAGCCGGCGGCGTAGTCGAGGAACGCCCCACACAACCGTCGGCCGTGCCCGTTCCAGCCGCCGAGGAGCTCGTCCGTGAGCCGACGGACGTTCGCCGGGTCGGGTAGCTGGTCCTCTCCCTCCACGAACCAGTGGTCGAGCATGTGGCGCGTCACCTCGGGATGGAACTGCACACCCCAGGTGCGCTCACCGAGCCGGTAGGCCTGTCGCGCCGCGGGGCTCTCGGCGAGGAGCTCGGCGCCCGGGGGTAGGCCGAAGCCGTAGTAGTGCCACTGGAAGGCGTCCACGCGCTCCGGCAAGGATCCGATCACCGGATCGGCGAGCCCGGAGGCGTTGAGGTCGACCGGGTACCAGCCGATCTCGGCGTGGGTCGCCGCGCCGACGTGGGCGCCCAGCGCGCGCGCGATCAGCTGGGCGCCAAGGCAGACCCCGAACAGCGGCACCTCGTGGTCGATCGTCTCGCGGATGAAGGTGAGCTCGTCCGCGAACCATGGGTGCTCGTCGTCCTGATCCGGATGCATGGCGCCTCCGAAGACCATGACCGCGTCGTACCGTTCCGGATGATCGAGCCGAGATGCGTCGTGGGCGATGCTGATCCGGTCGAGCCTGTCGCCGCGCTGCTCGACGACGTCCTCGAACAGGCCGCCGCCGCCGGTCGACGTTTGCTCGTGGACGATGGAGAGGACACGCATGGCGCGAGCCTAGCGCGGCGGCCGCGTCAGAACAGCGTCATCTCGGCCGGAGGCAGGTCGATCCCCCCGGTCGCCGAGATGCCCGCCTCGTCGAGGAGCCCACGGAAGATGACCGCGCTGCGCGGCGCGAAGTCGTCGCGGTTGTTGTTGAAGAGCGCGTACACCTCGTCGGCCTCTCCCGTGAGGAGCTGCGTCGGCTCGACCCAGTCGGCGAGCTCCTCGGCCGAGTACATCCAGTCGAAGCGGTCGGCGGCAGTGCCGCCGCGGATGTTCCACGTCTGCGCGTTACGGCCGTGGAAGCGGATAACCGACACCGCGTGTGTGGCCGCGGCGACACGTGGGGCGACATTCGTCGCGCGCGTGAGCGGTGCGTCGACGGAGACGTACGCCAGTCCGTTCTCCTCGAGGAAGCGGAGGGTGTCGGACCGCTCGTCGGGCTCCATCCAGGAGCGGTGCCGGAACTCGACGAGCGGCACGAGCGGGTCGAGCCGTCCGCTGGCGCGTGCGAGCTCGTCCTTCGCCTCGGCCGACTTCACGAATCGCGGGTGGTATTGCAGGAGCACGCCGCGGAGCTTCCCGGAGAGCTCGAGCGGCTCCACCGAAGCACGGAAGGACGCGAATGCGCCGTCGGTCGGCTCACCCTCGTGGAACGTCATCGCGGCGCCGGCCTTGACGTGGAAGGTGAAGTGGTCGGGCGTGCGCTCGGCCCAACGTCGCGTCACGTCCGGATCGGGGAGCGCGTAGAAGGGAGAGTCGACCTCCACCACGTCGAAGCGCTCGGCGTAGTAGCGGAGCCGTGCCGCGGCCGTCGAGACGCCGCGCGGGTACCACGCCTTGAGGAGGCCATCGTCGGCCCAGCTGCACGTTCCCAGTCGGACGGTGGCGGGCATGGCTGCGGACGATAGAGAACGGCCCACGGAGCTGGGTGATCGCTCGACTACACTGCCGCGCGTGGATGCCCGCCCGATCGGCGTGTTCGACTCCGGTGCCGGTGGGCTCACCGTGCTCCACGAATGTCTCGTGACGATGCCCCACGAGGACTTCGTCTATCTGGGCGACGGGGAACGACTGCCGTACGGTCCGCGGCCACTCGACGAGATTCGGCGCTTTGCGGGTGAGATCGCTCGCTATCTCGAGGCTCAGGGAGTGAAGCTCGTCGTCGCCGCGTGCAACTCGGCCACCGCTGCGGCGCTGCCCGACCTGCAACGGACACTCTCCGTCCCCGTGCTGGGAGTCATCCAGCCCGAGGCGCACGCCGCCGTGCGGGCGACCCGAAGCCGCCGGATCGGCCTGCTCGCGACCGAGGCGACGGTGGCAAGCGGCCGCTACGAGGCGTTGATCTGGACGCTCGACGCGGGCGTCGAGGTCATCCCGGTCGCCTGTCCGAAGCTCGTGCCGCTGATCGAGGGTCCCGAGCCGTTCGGTGAGGCAACCGTCCAAGCGGTTCGCGAAGCAGCCGCACCGCTGAAGGAGGCGGGGGTCGACACGGTCGTTCTCGGCTGCACGCACTATCCCCTGATTCGCCCTATCTTCCAGCGCGTCTTCGGCCGCGAGGTGACGCTCGTGTTCTCGGCCGACGAAACCGCGCGCGAGGTCTCCGAGACGCTCGCACGCAAGGCGATCGAGAACGACGGCGGCCGCGAAGGCACGTACCGGTTCCTGACGACCGGGGACCCCGAGACGTTCAAGCAGATGGGGAGCAGGTTCCTGCAGCTCCCGATCGCGGAGGTCGAGCACGTCGCCGTCGCCGATCTCGTGGGCGTGGCGGCATGAGGCACGACGGTCGCCGCAACGACGAACTGCGGGCGCTCGACGTGCTGCCCGACTTCCTGGAGCAACCGCACGGCAGCGTCCTGTGGTCGCAGGGGAAGACCCGCGTGCTGTGCACGGCGACGGTCGAGGAGGAGATTCCCCGCTGGCTCCGCGGCAAGGGGCGCGGCTGGATGACGGCCGAATATTCGATGTTGCCGGCATCGACCGGTGAGCGGACCCAGCGCGGGATCACGCGCGGGCGGCCGGACGGCCGCACCGTCGAGATCCAGCGTCTGATCGGTCGGGCCCTGCGCGCGGTGTGCGACTTCGAGGCGCTCGGCGAACGCACCCTGTGGCTGGACTGCGACGTGCTGCAGGCCGACGGAGGGACACGCTGTGCTTCGATCACCGGCGCGTACGTCGCCGCCCACCGCGCGCTCGACAAGATGGGTCTCTCGAAGGCGCTGCCGCAGTCGGTCGCGGCCGTGTCGGTCGGCGTCGTCGACGGCGTCGCCGTCCTCGACCTCGATTACCCGGAGGATTCGGATGCCGAGACCGACATGAACGTGGTCATGACCGCGGACGGGCGCCTCGTCGAGGTGCAGGCGACGGCCGAGCGTGATCCGTTCACCCGCGATCAGCTCGACGAGCTCCTCGACCTCGCCGCACGCGGCATCGAGGACCTCACCGCCGCGCAGAGATCCGCGGCGTCTGCGCCTCGCTCCGACGCGTGAAGGCCCGGCTCGCCTCGGGCAACCCGCACAAGCTCAGCGAGTTCCGGCGCGCGCTGCCCGACTGGGAAATCGAGCTGGTCGAGGACAGCAGCTTTCCACCGGAGGACGGATCGACCTACGAGGCGAACGCACGCGCCAAGGCCCGGCACGGGAGGGCATCGGCACCGGCAGAGGCCTGGGTGATCGGCGAGGACTCCGGCATCGAGGCGGACGGCCTCGGCGGCCGCCCGGGAATCGCCTCCGCACGATGGGCGACCGACGGTGTGGCGCGGCTCCTCGAGGAGCTGGGAAGCAGCGAAGCCCGGCTGGCCCGCTACGTCTGCGCGATCGTCGCGATCGGCCCGGGCGGCGCGGAGATCGCGGTCACAGGGATGCTCGAGGGGACGCTCACGACCGCTCGCCGCGGTGCAGAGGGGTTCGGCTATGACCCCATCTTCGTCCCGAAGGGGGAGCAGCGAACGGTCGCAGAGCTCGGCGACGACTGGAAGTCGCGCAACTCGCACCGCGCGCGGGCTGCCGCGGCCCTGGCCGCCGCGGTGCGCGACGTCGCGACCATGCCCTGAGGTCGCGGGCCACGCGAAATTGGTAGGTTCGTGGGTCATGGACGCACAGGAGGCACTTGCCGAACTGATGGGCCTTTCCTCCCAGCTCGCCGACGTTGCCCTTGTCGACGGGTCGGGATCTCTGCTCGCCAGCTCCTCGACGCCGGAGCGAGGTGAGCACCTCGCGAGGATCGCCGGGGAGCTGCTCGTCGCCGCGGGGGACGTGCGCGATTCCGGGGACGTCACGCGGGTCGAGATCACCTCGGGTTCGCGCGGTCTCTTCGTCGTCGCGGAGGGAGGCCGCACCGCAGTTGCGACGACGGTTGCCGAGCCGACGGCCGGTCTCGTCGTCTACGACCTGAGGACGGCGCTGCGCCGGCTCGAGGAACCACCGGCTCCCAAGCGGAAGCGCGCGCCGAGAAAGCCGAAGGCCGATGCGTAGGCTCCTTTCCTTCGCGTTCGTCGGCGGGCTCGTCTGGTGGCTGCTCGGTCGCCGGCACCGGCCGGCCGGGCCGAGCGCCACGATCGGCTACAGCGACGGATCGTCGGTGACGCTCGACGCCGGATCGCCCGAGCTCGACCGGCTGTTGCAGATCTCGGCCGGGGCCTGACCGTGATCGACGACCTCGGCCGCCTCCTCGTGGAGCATGCGCTCCTCGAGGGTGACTTTCTCCTGCGGTCGGGCAAGCGGTCGACGTGGTATCTCGACAAGTACCGCTTCGAGACCCGCCCCGAGGTCCTCCGGCCGCTCGGCGAGCGCCTCGCCGAGGTCGCGAACGAGGTCGAGCCTGATGCCCTCCGACTCGCCGGACCGGCCCTCGGAGCCGTTGCCCTGGCCGCTTCGGCCTCGATGGCGTCCGGACGACCCTTCATCATCGTCCGCGGTGAGACCAAGGAATATGGCACAGCGAACCGGATTGAAGGCCCGTACGACCGGGGGGACCTCGTGTGCCTTCTGGAGGACGTCGTCACCTCAGGCGGCGCTCTGGCCGAGTCGGTGTCTGCGCTTCGGGAGGCCGGTCTCGTCGTCCGCAACGCCGTGTGCGTCGTCGACCGCGAGGAAGGCGGGGCGGATGCCCTCGCCAGACTGGGGGTGCGGCTTCGCCCCCTCTATCGAGCAAGCGACCTCCTGGCCCGATCCTCCGTCGTCGGCGAGCACCGAGCGTCGTGACGGCGCGCCCGGGTCGCGCTCCGACGAGGAGCGGCAGATCCGCATGGTTGAGCCAAAACGACCGGGCTGTTAGGGTCCCGGGCGGTCCCAACAATGACCATCTAGTAGGAGGAGTGGCAGTGACGAAGCAAGAGTTCGTAGACGCAGTAGCCGAAAAGACCGGTCTGTCCAAACACGCTGCGGGCGAGGCAGTGGAGGCGTTTCTCGGCACGGTCGAGGGCGCACTCAAAGCCGGCGACTCCGTGACGTTCACGGGTTTCGGCAAGTTCCACACGACCCACCGGGCCGCCCGCATGGGCGTCAACCCGCGCAACCCGACCGAGAAGGTCCAGATCAGGGCCGCGACCGTGCCGAAGTTCTCGGCCGGTTCGGTGCTCAAGAAGGCTGTCAACTAGGCATTCCGCACCTCCTCCGGGACGACTGAGAGGGCCCGACCGGGCCCTCTCTTTGCATCTGGTAGACGAACATATGTTCGTGTAGCATCCCGGGGTATGCAGCTCTCCTTCGACGCGGCCGACCGTCTCGTCGAGCTCGTGGAGGCGGGCCGCGGCCCGATCCCTGCCGCCGACGCCGCCCGCTCGCTGTTCGCGCTCGCGTCAGCTCCGACCTCGATCGCGCGCTCGCTCCTCGACGACGTCGTCTCGGGCGATGCGCGCCTCGCGTGGCGCGGTGCCGCCGTCGGGCTCGCCGAGCCGCCGGGGGCATCGACCCCCCTCGAGTCGGCCACGTTCGTCGTGTTCGATCTCGAGACGACCGGGCTCTCGCCGGCCCGGGCGTCCATCGTCGAGATCGGCGCCCGCCGCGTCGACGCGCTCGAACTCGGCCCCGACGTTCGAGACGCTCGTCAACCCCGGCCGGCCGCTGCCGCCCGCCATCACCGCACTCACCGGCATCGGCCAGGGTGAGGTGCGGGGCGCGCCGAGCGCCGATCTCGCGGTGCGGCGGTTCCTCTCCTTCGCCGGCGACGCCGCACTCGTCGCGCACAACGCGCGCTTCGACATGGGGTTCCTCGACCGCGCCGTCGACCGGCTGACCGGAAGGCGGGTCGCGTCCCCTGTCGTCGACACGGTCTGGCTCGCGCGGCGCCTCCTGAGTGGACGAACGAGGCGCTTCGGCCTCCAGGCACTCGCGCAGTTCTTCGGCACCTCCGCCACCCCGTGTCACCGCGCGCTCGCCGATGCATCGGCGACCGCCGAGATCCTGCTCGCGCTCATCGGTCTCGCACAGGAACGCGGAGCGGCGACCGTCGCCGATCTCGTCGAACTCTCGGCGCCGCGTGCGAGGCGCCTCCATGCCAAACGCCCCCTCGTCGCGGCCGCTCCGACGACGCCGGGGACGTACGTCTTCCGCGACACCCGAGGGCAGCCGCTGTATGTCGGGCGGGCACGGGACCTGCGTGCGCGGCTCCGTTCGTACTTCACGGGCGAGAGGCAACGGCCGGCCGTCGAGGCAGCGCTCGGTGCGCTCGCGGCGGTCGAGTGGCAGGAATGCGGAAACGAGCTCGAGGCCGCCCTGGACGAGCTCCGCCTGCTGCGCGAGCTGCGACCGCCTGCAAACGCGCGCGGCACGAGGCCGGACCGCCACGTCTACCTGCGACGGCGCGGAGCGAGCTGGGTCTGCGGGGAGGAACCCACCATGTTCGGCCCGGTCGCGGGAAGGAGGCTCGCGCGGCGCGCTGCCGAAGCGCTCGATCGGTTCGACGGGGACGATCCCCGCGACGCGCTGCCTGCTTTGCGCCTCAGGTTGCGCCGACTCGCACGCGACCTCCGCTTCGAGGATGCAGCGCGGCTGCGTGATCGCATCGCCGCGCTCGAGCAGGTGCTGGAGCGGCTCGACGAACTCGCGCGCCTACAGGCGCTGCGGGCCTGCGTCGTCGTGCCGGCACTCGACCCCACCATGGCTCGCGCGATCTTCGTCGCCGGAGCTGTCGTCGCCCGCCGCACGGTTCCGCGTGGCGGCGGAGGGCGCCTCGAGATCGAGGCCGGTCTCAGCGAGGTCGATCGGTGCCTCCGCATGGAGCTCGGCGCCACGGACGCAGCCGAGCTCCTGCTGCTCGGGACGTTTCTGCGTCGACCCTCGCCCGAGCTTCGCGTCGTCGAGCTCGACTGCGACTCGATCCTGGCAGCGACCGGCGGGGTAGCCTTGGCAGCGTGAGCACTGGCCCCGACGATGTGGTGACGAGGGTTCCGGCGTTCGCGGACAGAGTTGCCGAGGCGGTCGAGAGGAAACGAAGCCAGCTCATCGTCGGGCTCGACCCGAGGATCGACCTGCTCCCCGTCGAGCTGCGCGGCGAAGCGGTGCTCGGTCGCGCGTCGGCGGCGGGGGCGGTGGAGCGCTTCTGCAAGGGCATCGTCGATGCGGTCGCTCCCTACGTCGTCGGCGTCAAGCCCCAGGTGGCCTTCTTCGAAGCGCTGGGCAGCGGCGGCTGGCAGGCACTCGAGTCGGTCTCGCGGTACGCAGCTGACGCCGGTCTGCTCGTGATCGCCGATGCGAAGCGCGGTGACATCGGCTCGACTGCGCGCGCGTACGCGGCTGCATTTCTCGAGCCGCGCGGTTCCGAGCCGCCGCTCGCGGACGCGCTGACCGTGAACCCCTACCTCGGCACCGATTCGCTCGACCCGTTCCTCTCGGCCTGCCGAAACCACGGGGCGGGGCTCTTCGTCCTCGTGCGAACGTCGAACGCAGGCGGGCGCGATCTCCAGGACGCCGTCCTCTCGGACGGCACGCCGGTGTGGCGTCACGTCGCCGGGCTCGTCGCGGAATGGGGTGCGGATCTCGTCGGAGAACGCGGGATGTCGAGCGTCGGTGCGGTCGTCGGCGCGACGGTCCCTCGCATCGTCGGTGAGGCCCGGCGGGCAATGCCGCAGTCGATCCTCCTGTTGCCGGGCGTCGGCGAGCAGGGCGCGACACCCGCGGACGTCGCCCGCGCGTTCACGAGCGGTCCGGCGAGCGCACTCGTCAACGCATCTCGGTCCGTGATCTTCGCCTACCGGGACACCGAGGCGGATTGGCGCGAGGCCGCCGGGAGTGAGGCCGCGCAGCTGGCGGCGGAGATCTGGGCCGCCTCGGGCTGGTAGCGTCGTTACCCTGCGGCGTGATGCGCGGTCGCCGACTCATCGCACTCGTCGTCGGCGTGCTCCTGAGCGTCGGTGCGTCGGCCGCAGCCGCGGGCGCCCCGCCGGTGAGTGCCGTCTCGTACATCGTCCGCGGCCCGGGTGACGTCGTGCTCGCCTCCCGCGCTCCTGACGCCGCTCGGGCGCCTGCGAGCATCACCAAGCTGATGACGGTGCTGGTCGCCCTCGAGCACGCCCGGCTCGACGACATCGTCACCGTGACGACGCAGGCGGCGGCGGTCGGCGAGTCGTCGATTCAGCTCCGCGTGGGGGAGCGTCTCACGGTGCGCGACCTGGCGATCGCGGCGCTCGTTCCGAGCGCAAACGATGCCGCGGTTGCGCTCGCTGTCTACGTCGGCGACGGTTCCGTCTCCCGTTTCGTCGCGATGATGAACGTCAAGGCGAAGTCGCTCGGCCTGAGGTTCACGCACTTCGTCAATCCGCATGGGCTGGATCAGTTCGGTCACACGTCGAGCGCTCGTGATGTCACCACGTTGCTCGCGGCCGCGTTGCGGGTTCCCTTCATTCGCACGTGGTCGACGCGATCCGTCGCAACCATCGCGGGCGGAAGGCACGTCATCTCCACTGATGCGTTGATCGGCACACTGCCGCTCGTCGGCGCCAAGACCGGCCACACGAACCTGGCAGGCTGGTCGCAGGTCGCCGCCGTCAAGCAACTCGGCGTTCGGATCACGGCGGCGGTCATGGGCGCGCCGAGCGAAGGGCAGCGGAATGCCGACCTCTCTGCGCTTCTGACCTGGGGCCTGGCGCAGTACCACCGCGTCACCGCGATCGGCTCGAGGGTCTACGGTACGGCTGCCGTCGGCTACGGGCGAGCGCCGGTCGAGATCGTGGCGGGGCGCGAGGTCACCCGCACGATCAGGGTCGGCAGCCCGCTCGTCGAGCGTGTCGTCATGAGCTCTGCTCTCCCGCTTCCCGTCGTGCGTGGTCAGGTGGTCGGCGAGGTTCGGGTGTTCGAGCGAGGTAAGCTGGTGGCGCACGCGCCGCTCGTGGCCGCCGAGTCGGTTTCAGCGGTCGGGGCAATGGGGAAGCTCGCGTGGTACGCCGGCCGCACGGCCCACCACCTCGCTGGGCTCGTCAGGTAGTTCCGAACCTCGTCGGAAGGCAGTTTTCGTGATCATCACCGTCACTCTCAACGCAGCACTCGACCGCTCGCTCACGGTGCCGATCTTCAAGCTCGGACACCGGCATCGCGCCAGTGACGTGCTCGTCGTTGCGGGAGGCAAGGGAATCAACATCGCCCGCGCACTCAAGCGGCTTGACATGCCTGTCGTCGCCACGGGCCTAGCCGGGGGACGGACCGGGACACGCATCGTCGAGGAGTTGACCGAGGAAGCGATCCTCAACGACTTCGTCCGGATCCGGGACGAGTCGCGTACATCCACCGCCGTGCTCGACCCCACGTCCGGCACGTACACGGAGATCAACGAGTGGGGTCCGAAGGTGTCGAGCGACGAGTTGGAGATCCTGCTCGACAAGCTTCGTTACCTGTCTCGCGGAGCAGAGACCGTCGTGTTCGCCGGCTCGTTGCCGCGGGGCGTCGACGAGGAGTTCTACGCCGACGCCGTGCGTGAGATGACCCGCCTCGGAGCGCGGGTCGTGCTGGACGCCGAGGGTGAGCCACTCCGGAAGGGGATCGAGGCAGAACCGTGGCTCGTCTCGCCGAACCAGCACGAGGCCGAGCAGCTCGTCGGCCAGGAATTCGATGGTCACGACGATTTCCTGATGGCGCTCGACGCGATTGCAGAGATGGGCGCGCGCAACGTGCACATCACGGTGGAGGCGGGGTGCTTCGCGCTGATCCGCGAGGATCGCAACGTCAGGCGCTTTTTCGCCAAGGCACCCCAGCTCGAGGCCGTCTCCGTCCTCGGCGCAGGCGACGTGCTCCTCGCCCGGTGGCTCGCCGCCCAGGCTGCCGAACTGCCCGCGGACGAGTCGCTTCGGCTCGCCGTCGGTGCCGGCTCGGCCTCCGTGTTCGAGGTCGGCGCCGGCCGCTTCGACCCGAAGGAGGCGGGGCGGATCGCCGCGCTCGTCGAGGTGCAGGAGTTCGAGCCCGTGGCGCCGGGCCCCAGGGCCTGAGCCGGGTCATCGACGCGCCGACAGGACAGGTCGGCGCCCGGAGCGGTTGGTAGAGTCGACTGACTCTTGGAGTTCGAGCTCGATCGAGACGGCAAGTTCGGCCTGGAGGGCCTGGCCTTCGACGACGTGCTGCTCGTCCCGGCGGAGTCCGCGGTCCTTCCGAACGATGTCGCCACGGCCACGCGACTGACGCCGACGATCGCGCTCGAGATCCCGATCGTCTCGTCGGCGATGGACACCGTCACCGAGGCGCAGCTCGCGATCGCCCTTGCGCGTGAGGGTGGGCTCGGGATCATCCACCGCAACCTCGCGATCGAGCATCAGGTCGCCGAGATCGACAAGGTGAAGCGAAGCGAGGCAGGGATGATCGTGGAGCCGGTCACGCTCGGTCCCGACGACCTCGTCGCCGACGCGCTCGACTTGATGGCGCGTTACCGCGTCTCGGGCGTGCCGATCACGAATCCGGACGGCCTCCTCGTCGGCATTCTCACCAACCGCGATCTCCGCTTCGGCGCTCGTCCCGACCAGCGGACGAAGGAACTGATGACGCACGAGAACCTCGTCACGGCTCCGGTCGGTACCACGCTCGCGGAGGCGGAGCTTCTGCTCGGGCAGCACAAGATCGAGAAGCTCCCGATCGTCGACGAGAGCGGCCGCCTCAAGGGCCTCATCACCGTGAAGGACATTCAGAAGCGCGAGCGGTACCCACTCGCGACGAAGGACGAGCGCGGCCGCCTCCGTGTCGGCGCCGCGGTCGGCGTCGGCTCCGACGCGCTCGACCGTGCGGCGGCGCTCGTCGCGGCAGAGGCCGACGTGCTCGTCGTCGACACCGCACACGGGCACTCGCGGTCGGTTCTGGAGATGGTGCGTCGAATCAAGTCCGAGTTCGACATCGAACTGATCGCCGGCAACATCGCCACCGGCGACGCCGCAGAAGCGCTGATCGACGCGGGGGCCGATTGCCTCAAGGCAGGTGTCGGTCCCGGCAGCATCTGCACGACGCGTGTCGTCGCGGGTGTCGGCGTACCGCAGGTGACGGCCATCTTCGACGTCGCCGAGGTGGCGATCCGCCACGGGATTCCCGTCATCGGCGACGGCGGCATCACCTCGTCCGGCGATGTCGCCAAGGCGATCGGCGCAGGAGCCGATGCCGTGATGCTCGGCTCCATGCTCGCAGGGACCGACGAGTCACCGGGCGATGTCATCCTCGTGCAAGGGGAACGATTCAAGGAGTACCGCGGCATGGGTTCGCTCGGGGCGATGAAGGCGCGTTCGTTCTCCAAGGATCGGTACTTCCAGGGTGACGTCGAAGACGTCGACAAGCTCGTTCCCGAGGGGATCGAAGGCCGCGTTCCCTACAAGGGTCCACTTGCGCCGATCGTCTATCAGCTCGTCGGCGGGCTTCGTCAGGCGATGGGCTACTGCGGTACACCCACGATCGAGGCGCTCAGGACCGAGAGCAGGTTCGTGCGGATCACCGGAGCAGGGTTGCGGGAGAGTCACCCGCACGACGTGACGATCAGCAAAGAGGCACCGAACTACCGGCGTGGCTGAGAAAGCGGAGATCCTGCCGTTCCCGGCGGCCCTGCCGGTGCCGGAGGACCGCCCGGTGCTCGTGCTCGACTTCGGCGGGCAGTACAGCCAGCTGATCGCCCGGAGAGTGCGCGAGGCCCGTGTCTACTCGGAGCTCGTCAGCCATCACCTCACCGCGTCCGAGATTCGCGCACGAAACCCGCTCGCCCTGATTCTCTCCGGCGGCCCGGCCTCCGTGTACGCGGACGGCGCACCACAGATGGATACGGCCGTGCTCGAGCTCGGTATCCCGACGCTCGGGATCTGTTACGGGATGCAGCTGATGGCGCGAGATCTCGGCGGCGCGGTCGAGTCGAACGACGTCTCCGAATATGGCAAGACGGGCGCCGCACTCGGCGAGTCGGTCCTCTTCCACGATCTAGCGCCGGAGCAGGTCGTGTGGATGAGCCACCGAGACTCCGTGACGGCGCCGCCACCGGGCGCGCGCGTGACGGCGTCGTCTCCGTCGACGCCGATCGCAGCCTTCGAGGACGAGGCCCGCGCGCTCTACGGCGTGCAATTCCATCCCGAGGTCGTGCACACACCGGACGGCCAGCAGATCCTCAAGAACTTCCTCTATGAGGTCGCGGGCGCGCCTCCGGTTTGGACTCCGGCTGCGGTGATCGAGGAGCAGGTAGAGCGGATTCGGGCGCAGGTCGGCACCGAGAGGGTCATCTGCGGCCTCTCCGGCGGTGTCGACTCGGCGGTCGCAGCGCTGCTCGTGTACAAGGCGGTCGGCGATCAGCTCACGTGCGTCTTCGTCGATCACGGGCTCATGCGCGCGAACGAAGCCGAGCAGGTGGTCGAGACCTTCGCCGGTCACTTCCACGTCCCGCTCGTCCACGTGCGGGCCGAGGAACGGTTCCTCTCCCGTCTTGCGGGCGTGACCGAACCGGAGACGAAGCGCAAGATCGTCGGTGAAGAGTTCATCCGGGTCTTCGAGGAAGAGGCGGCGAAGCTCGGGGACGTGCGATTTCTCGTGCAGGGCACCTTGTATTCGGACGTGATCGAGTCGGGCGGCGACGACGGCGTCGCCGCGAAGATCAAGTCGCATCACAATGTCGGCGGGCTCCCCCTCGACATGCGGATGGACCTCGTCGAGCCTCTGCGGCTGCTCTTCAAGGACGAGGTGAGGCGGGTCGGCGAGGAGCTCGGGATGCCCGAGCGGCTCGTCTGGCGACAGCCGTTCCCGGGCCCGGGGCTTTCGATCCGGATCATCGGCGAGGTCAACGCCGAACGCCTCGATATCCTCCGGGCCGCCGACGCGGTACTGCAGGAGGAGATCCGACGGGCAGGGCTATACCGCGACCTGTGGCAAAGCTTCGCTGTTCTCCCCGCCGTCAAGTCGGTCGGCGTCCAGGGTGACGAGCGGACGTACGCGTATCCGATCGTGATCCGGGCCGTCACGTCTGAAGATGCAATGACGGCCGACTGGGCGAGGCTTCCGTACGACCTGCTGGAGACGATCTCGAATCGCATCATCAACGAGGTCGCAGGCGTGAACCGCGTCGCACTCGATCTCTCGTCGAAACCGCCCGCGACGATCGAGTGGGAGTGAACGCTCTCGGCGTGAGATAGTCCGCGGCGCACGGACACGCCGGCGGTGGCGCCGACGCTCGTCCCGCAGGTAGCGTTCGCGGAGGGCCGCGAGTGCGGTGACCGACGACGAAGGGAGCGGGTCGTGAGTGAGGCTTGGGACGACGTCGACGTGGAGATGGACCTCGATGACCTCGACGACGACGACGACGCCGACGATGACGCGGCCGACTGGGACGATACGGACGACGACGACTAGGCCGCGAGGCCTCAGCCGGTCGGGCGAAATGGCGGCGCCCGCAGCGGCACTTCGACGACTGCCGCAGGATCGATCACGATCGCAACGCGCGTACCGGGCACGAGCGGTGCGGGCCTCGTTTGGGCCGAGACGACCTCCCGGCCGTCGTCGCGGCGCGCACGCAGCGTCACCGTCGGCCCGTCGCGTTCCGACGAGGTGATGGTCGCCTCACCGTTCGTGTCGGCGCGGAAGGTGACTCCTTCGGGGCGCATGACGATGGCGACCTCGCCTCGTTCGTCCACGTTCGCGAGTCCGACGAAGCGGGCAACCCATGCATCCGCAGGTGCCGACCACACCTCCTCGGGGGTCGCGACCTGGACGATCGTTCCTTCCCGCATCACTGCGACACGCGTGCCGACTGCAAAGGCTTCGGCGACGTCGTGGGTGACGTAGAGCACCGTCTGCCCGATCTGGTCGAACAGCTCTCGCAATTCGGCGACGAGCCGGTCGTGGAGCGGGCGGTCGAGCGCGCCGAGTGGTTCGTCGAGGAGCAGCACCCGTGGCGACGGCGCGAGCGCCCGGGCGAGAGCTACCCGTTTTCGCTCGCCTCCCGAGAGCGAGTCGACGGCCCGCCGCTCTCGCCCTTCCAGGCCGACCTGGGTGAGTAGTTCGGTGACGCGAGTCTGTGCGCCGCGCGCCCCCACGCCCTGCATCCGCAGGCCGAAGGCGATGTTGGCGCCGACATCACGGTGCGGGAACAGCGCGTCGTCCTGGAACATGAGCCCGATGCCGCGGCGGTGCGGGGGGACGCCTGCGAGCGGCCGGCCGTCGAGTTCGACCGAGCCGGCGTCCAGGCGCTCGAGTCCCGCGATCGCGCGGAGGAGCGTCGACTTGCCGCAGCCGCTCGGGCCGAGGACGGCCAGTGTCGTCCCGTGTGCGACGTCGAGGTCGACCCCGGCGAGGGCATCGTGTCCACCCAGCACGACGCGCGCGCCCTCGACGCGCAGCATCAGAGGGCTCCCCGGCGGCCGCCCGCGACGCGCTCCGCCGCGAGTGCGGCGAGCACGCAGAGTCCCGCGAGTGTCAGGGCGAGCGACGCCGCGAGCGCCTGGTTCTCTGCGCCGGGGCGTCCGAGGAAACGGAAGATCGCAACCGGGAGCGTGGGCTGTTCCGCCCGCGCGACGAAAA
Organism: uncultured Thermoleophilia bacterium; assembly: GCA_963721955.1. Classification (GTDB taxonomy): domain Bacteria; phylum Actinomycetota; class Thermoleophilia; order Gaiellales; family Gaiellaceae; genus Gaiella. Next base: position 1,628,650 of record CAVRKG010000005.1, read on the forward strand.
CGGTCGCGCCGAACTCCCCGAGCGCGATCGCGAATGCGAAGCCCGCGGCGACGCCGAAGGGACGGGCTGCGAGCCGGGCGTCGACTTCCCACCAACGACGAGCGGGGGAGGCGCCGAGTGTCGCCGCGGCGTCGCGCCAGCGTTGATCGATCGAGCGCAACGCCGGTGTGACGATCCGGACGACGAACGGCGCAGCGACGAGCGACTGCGCGACGGGGACGAGCCACCAGGACGAGCGGAAATCGACGGGAGGCTCGTCGAAGGCGATCAGGAATCCGAATCCCAGCATCACAGCCGACGCGCCGAGGGGGAGCAGCACGAATCCGTCGAGCAGGCCGGCCGGCCTGCTCGCCACGACGACGGCCGCGAGTCCACCGACGACGAGCGCGATCCCCGCGGCCACGCCCGCGAACAGAACGGAGTAGAGAGCCGATCGCCAAGGCTCGACGAGAAGCGCAGGAGTCTCCCGAAAGAGCGCGTCCCAGCCGCCGAGAGATCGGCCGACGAGCGAGGCGATCGGGAGGACGAGCACGGCCCCGGCGGCGGCCAGCACGACGACGATCGCGATTCGTTCGCCTCCCCGCGGCCTTCTTCGCGCGGTGCTCTCCACCGTGAGCGGTCCCGTTGTCCGGCCTGACCTGGCCTCGAGTGCGCTCGCGACCGTGAGCACGACGGCGATCGCAACGAGCTGCAGCAGTGACAAGGCGGTCGCTGCCTGGAGATCGAAGAGACGCGCGGCCTGGTTGTAGATCTCCGTCTCGAGTGTCGCGCGCCCCGGGCCGCCGAGGATGAGGATGACGCCGAACGACGTGAAGCAGAAGAGAAAGGTCAGCGCGGCGGACGCCGACAGCGCCGGTGCCAGTTGTGGCGCGGTCACCTCGCGCAACCTGCGCAGAGGGCCGGCTCCGAGAACGGCGGCCGCCTCACCCGAGGACGGATCCAGCCGTGCCAGTGCTCCTCCCACGATGCGCGCGACGACGGCAATGTTGAAGAACACGTGCGCGGCGAGAATCGCCCAGAGGCCCCGCTCGTACCCGGCGGGCAGGAGCGCGAGGAACGCGCTCGCCACGACGACGGTCGGCAGCACGAACGGCACGAGCACGAGCGCCTGGGCGAGCGAACGGCCTGGGAACCGGAATCGCCCGATCGCCCAGGCGATCGGCAGCCCGGCCGCAAGTGTGAGCACGGTCGACACGGCCGCCTGCCACACGGTGAACCAGAGGAGCGCTCCCGTGCCGGCCGGCAGCGACGGTCCTCCCCGCACGTTGAGCCCGCGCTCGAGGATCGCCGCCAGCGGGAAGAGAAAGAAGAGTGCGACGAACGCGACCGGCACCGTCGCCGCCGCGACCTTCGCGGGGCGGCTCATCGGAGGACGACCCGCGTCCACTCGTCGATCCAGCGGTCGCGATTTGCGCCGATCTCGTCCGCGGGCAGAGCGAGCGGGTCAGCCGGTGACACGGCATTGCGGCGAAAGGCGTCCGAGAGCGGTGTCCCCGTACGCACGGGCAGCACGAACATGCTCTCGGGGAGCGCCGCCTGGAACCGTTTCGAGAGCATGAAGTCGATCAGCTGCTCTGCACCCGCTGGATTCCGCGCGCCGCGGAGCACCGCTGCGTATTCGATCTGCCGGAAGCAGCTGTCAGCGATGGAGGCCGTCGGCGCCTGGTCGACCGGTGCGGTTGCGAACAGGACTTCCGCGGCCGGGCTGGTGGCGTAGGAGACGACGATCGGTCGCGTGCCTGGACTGCCGGCTGCTCCCGAGAACTCCTGGGTGTAGGCGGCCTCCCAGCCGTCGACCACCCGGACGCCGTTCGCGCGCAGTCCGCGCCAGAACGCGAGCCAGCGGTCGTCGTAGCGGGCGATCGTGGCGAGCACGAACGCCAGCCCGGGGCTCGACGTCGCAGGGTTCTCGACGACGAGGAGATTCCTGTAACGGTCGAGGATCAGATCGTCGATCGACTCGGGGGCGGCGAGTCCCCGCTTGCGGAACCAGCCGCGGTCGACGTTGAGGCACACGTCACCGTGGTCGATCGGTGTGACGATGTCGGCGGGCGGTGTGGAGTACGCGGGCTCGAGGACGTCGAGCAGCGGAGAGCGGTAGGTCTCGAACACGTCCCCGTCGAGTCGCGCGCGAGAGCAGGTTGTCGTCGATCCCGAAGAGGACGTCCCCCTGCGGGTTCCCCGCGGTCAGCAAGGCCCGGTTCACGACCTCTCCCGCGTCACCGCCCTGGAGGATGCGGAGCTTCAGGCCGCTCTCGCGTTCGAACGCCGCCTTGACGGCTTTCGGGATCGCGAACGAGTCGTGCGTGACGAGTACGACCTCGCGGCTGCGACCGTCTCCGGAGCCGCCACAACCGGCCGCGACGACAACGAGGACGAGCGCGACGAACCGACGGAAGGGGTGACGAACCGTCACAACAGCTCGCCTCCCTCCGGCGCGGGAACGACGGCGAGCAGGCATCCACGTTCGACCGTGATGTCGGCTCGGGGCGCTGTGAAGACGTTCGAAACGCCGCGACTCGTCCCCGCCGCGAGCGTTTCGCCGCGCAGCGGGTAGAGCAGCCCCTCCGTCGTCACGCCCTCCGCTGCCCCCTCTGCCGGCAGCAGCGAGACGAGCTGCCCCGGTTCGCCGTGAATCCGCCGGCTGCCGCGGATCACGTGCACCCGGCTCTCGCCGAGCAGGGCGTCGATCTCGGCACCCGCGTAGCGGCCGTCGGCGAGGAGGAGGATCGAGCCGAGGAGGTGATCGAGCCGGCCCGCGTCCGAGCCGACGACGACGATCCGTGCCGGCTGCAACGCGATCGCGGCGTCCAGCGCCAGCTCGAGATCGGTCGCATCCTTCTCGGCCGGATGCCGCTCGACGCGCGCCCCCGCCGCCTCCGCCGCGGCGAGCCCGGCCGTCGAGACCGAGTCGAAGTCGCCGATCGCGAGGTCGACGTGGAGGCCGAGCGCGAGTGCGCGGTCGACGCCGCCGTCGGCGGCGATCACGGTGGCTGCCTCGGGCAGCCGGGGCACCGATGCCCCGGGCACGTGCCCCCCGGCAACGACGACGATGGTCTCGGTCTTCATGCGCATACCTCCGCTGGCATTACCCAGATCAGGTTCTGCGGGTCGGCGGCGCGTACTGCCCGCCCTCTCAGCCCGGCTGCCCCGAGCTCCCCGTTTCGCTGAGTGGATTCTAGCGCGGGGCGCACGCTTGGCACGGGTTGGCCGGGCCCGCTCGGATGAGCTCGGTGCGTGCATCTCTGCCAGCGTGCGGGAAGGAGGATCCCGCGCGGTCCGCTTCTGCGGGCGCACGGGGGACTTCGATCGACGAGGCCAAGGGAGACCGGCCGGCGGCCGCAGGGACGCGCAGGTTGCTCGCATCCCTCTCCCCGTGACCCCTCCCGACGGTGAAAATACGGCCGTTTCACTGCTACACTGCGCCGTCGTGCGGTCACCCGACCGCCCTCTTTCTGACTGATGAAGACCTATACCGCCAAGCCGGGAGAGATCCAGCGCGACTGGTATCTCGTCGACGCCGAAGGCAAGACCCTCGGCCGTCTCGCGACGCAGATCGCCGACACCCTGCGCGGCAAGCGCAAGCCGCAGTACACCCCGCACGTCGATACCGGTGACTTCGTCATCGTCGTCAACGCGGAGAAGATCCACGTCACCGGTCAGAAGCTCGATCAGAAGATGGTCTACCGGCACTCCGGCTTTCCGGGCGGCCTGAAGACACGGACGCTCCGCGAGCAGCTCGACCGCCGGCCGACGGAAGTCATCCGCAAGGCCGTCAAGGGGATGCTGCCCAGGAACAAGCTCGCCGCCGCGCAACTCACGAAGCTCAAGGTGTACGCAGGCCCCGAGCATCCGCACGCTGCGCAGGCCCCGAAGGAGTTGGAGCTCTAGATGGCAGAGATCGCTCAGTACATGGGCACGGGGAAGCGCAAGACGTCGGTCGCGCGGGTCATCTTGCGCCCCGGTGACGGCAAGACCTGGATCAACGGACGAACGCTCGAGGACTACTTCCCTCGTGCATCGCATCGCACGTCGGCGCTCGGCCCGCTCAAGACGGCGGGCGCGGACGGGACGTACGACCTCCGCGTGCGCGTGCACGGCGGCGGCATCAGCGGCCAGGCCGGCGCCGTGCGCCACGGGATCGCCCGCGCTCTCGTCGAGGCCGATCCCGAGCTCCGGATCGTGCTGAAGCGCGAGGGCTTCCTGACCCGCGACGCGCGCCAGGTCGAGCGCAAGAAGGCCGGTCTGCACAAGGCCCGCAAGGCGCCCCAGTTCTCCAAGCGCTGAGCCGGCGCTCCTCCGGCCCTCGCTTCCTGCGCGCCTCATACCGGGGCTGACACACATGGCTCGCACTCACTTCGGCACCGACGGCGTCCGCGGCATCGTCGGAGAGACGCTCACGCTCGACCTCGTCGAGCAGCTCGGCCGGGCCGCCACGCTCTGGAGTGGCCGAGGTCGCGCCTTTGTCGGCCGCGACACCCGCGCCTCCGGGCCGGCGCTCGAAAACGCCCTCGTCCAGGGAATCGTCTCCGGCGGCGGGATCGCCGTCGTCGGCGGGGTGCTGCCGACTCCGGCGGTGGCCTTGTTGGCGCAGGACCTCGGTGTCGTGCTCTCTGCCTCCCACAACCCGCCCGAATACAACGGCGTCAAGTTGTTCGACGCCGAGGGCCACAAGCTCTCCGACGAGGAAGAGGAGGCGATCGAGGAGTTGCTCGCGGCTCCTGCCACGGACGGTGGCTCGGTCGAGCTCGCCGAGGAAGCGGCGGCCGGCTACGTCGACCACATCGTCGAGCACTTCGGCGCTCCCCTCGCCGGGCTTCGGATCGCGGTCGATTGCGCCAACGGCGCGTTCTCGGGGATCGCGCCCGGCGTGCTCGAGAGCCTCGGCGCCGAGGTGGCGACGGTGGCCGCCGCGCCGGATGGATGGAACATCAACGTCGGGTGCGGGGCCACCGACCTCGCGCTGCTGCAGGCGGTCGTTATCGACGGTGGTTACGACCTCGGCGTCGCGTTCGACGGCGACGGCGATCGGATGCTTGCCGTCGACGAGCACGGCGTTCCGGTCGACGGTGACCAGATCCTCGCCGTGCTGGCGCTCGCGCAGGGCGTCGACACGGTCGCCGTCACGACGATGACGAACCTCGGTTTCCACCGCCTCATGGACGAGCGTGGAATCCGCGTTCTGACGACGGACGTCGGCGACCGGCACGTCCTCGCGGCCATGCGGGCCGCGGGAGCGGTGCTCGGTGGGGAACAGTCCGGCCACCTCATTTGCCTCGACGGCCACGTCACCGGCGACGGCCTCGCTGCGGCGCTGCTCCTCTGCCGCGCGCTCGAAGGCGGGTCGCTCGCCGCCGCGACGGCCGTGATGCACCGGTTTCCTCAGGCCAAGGAGAATGTGCCCGTCTCGAAGCCGGGGGTCTCCCGCGCGGTTCTCGACGAGGTGGAGCGCCTCGGCGAGGAACTCGGGGGCCGCGGTCGAATCCTCGTTCGCCCCTCGGGAACCGAGCCGTTCGTGCGGGTCCTCGTCGAGTCCGAGAGCGAAGAAGAGGCGGCGATCCTGTGTGGTAGAGTCGCGCATCTCGTCCGATCGCAGCCCGAGACCTAGGTTTCGGCCGGTGTTCGCGGCGGGAACCGTCCGAGGATGTGGCGCAGTCAAACCCACCCCCCGCAATAGGCCGGGGAGACGAAGGAGAATTCGCCAGTGTGTGGGATCATCGGATACGTCGGGCCTCGCGAGTGCAAGGAGCTCCTTCTCTTCGGCCTCGAACGGCTCGAGTACCGTGGCTACGACTCTGCCGGGATCGCACTGCTCGAGGAAACCGGGCTGCGCTACACGCGCGCCGTCGGCAACCTCCAGAATCTGAAGCTCGCGGCGGGAGACGACCCTTCGCCCGCGACCACCGGTCTCGGGCACACACGTTGGGCCACGCACGGCGGCGTCACCGAAGCGAATGCTCACCCTCTCGCTGGTGACGACCCGGAGGAGGTCGCGATCGTCCTCAACGGAATCGTCGAGAACTATCGAGAACTGCGGGAGCGCCTGCGCGAGGCAGGGCACGCGTTCCGATCCGAGACCGACGCCGAGACCGTGACCCATCTGATCGAAGAGCACTACGACGGCGACCTGCTCGAGGCGACCCGGCGCGCGTTCAACGACCTCGAAGGTCACTTCGCGTTCGTCGCGATCCACCGCGACCACCCGGGGCTCCTGGTCGGCGCGCGCATGCAGTGCCCGCTCGTCGTCGGTCTCGGCGTCGGGGAGACGTTTCTCGCCTCGAACGCCTCGGCATTCCTTCGCGAGACCCGCGAGGTCCACTTCCCGGAGGACGGCGACCTCGTCGCGATCTCGCCCGAGGGTGCCCGGTTCATCCGAGCACAGGACGGCTCCTCGGTCGAGCGCGAGCGCATCGAACTCGACTGGGACGACGAGAGCGCCGAGAAGGCCGGGTTCGAGACATTCATGCTGAAGGAGATCTACGAGCAGCCCGACGCGGTCGCCGAGACCATCGGCGACAGGGTTCGGCACGGCCGGCTCGATCTCGACGGCTTCCTGGACGACGATGCGCTCAGGGTCCTGCGCCGCATCGTGATCCTGTCCGCCGGAACCTCGTACCACGCTGCGGTCGCGGCCAGGTACGCGATCGAGGAATGGGCGCGCGTTCCCGTCGAGCACGACATCGCCTCCGAGTGGATCTACCGCAATCCCGTTCTCGACGCGAGCACGCTCGTCATCGGGATCTCGCAGTCGGGAGAGACACGCGACACGATCGCCGCCATGAAGCTCGCCCGCGAGATGGGGGCGCGCACCGTCGGAATCACGAACATGATGGGCTCGCAGATCACCCGCGAGGTCGACTCGGTCCTCTACACACGCGCCGGCCTCGAAGTCAGTGTCGCCGCGTCAAAGACGTTCACCGCGCAGGTCAGCCTGCTCTTCCTCGTCGCGCTCAAGCTCGCGCAGGTTCGCAAGACGCTCCCGCTCGACGAGTTCACATTCATTCTCGACGAGGTCTATCGGTTGCCGGAGAAGATCCAGGCGTTCCTCGACGGCAACCACCCGATCGACGAGATTGCTCAGCGCCACTTCGACAAGCCGTTCTTCCTCTACCTCGGCCGGCACATCGGCCTTCCCGTCGCGCTCGAAGGTGCGCTGAAACTCAAGGAGATCTCGTACATCCCCACCGAGGCGTACTCCGGTGGCGAGATGAAGCACGGCCCGATCGCCCTGCTCGACGAGTCGACGCCGGTGGTCGTCGTCGCAACGAGAAGCCACGTGTACGACAAGATGGTCTCGAACATCCAGGAGGTACGCGCGCGCGGTGCCCATGTGATCGCGATCGCAACAGACGGGAACGAGGACATCCAGCACCACGCCGACGACGTGATCTACATCCCGCGCTCGCCGGCGTTCCTGCAGACCGTTCTCGCCGTGGTGCCGCTGCAGCTCCTCGCCTACCGGATCGCCAGGTTGCGCGGCCTGAACGTCGACCAGCCGCGGAACCTCGCGAAGACCGTCACCGTCGAGTAGAAGCCCGGGGCGCTAACCCTTCTCACCGCGGAGCGCGACCGAGAGCACACCTGCGAGGGCCGCCCCGGCGAGCGGGCCGACGAGATAGATCCACAGGTCTCCGAACTCTCCAGCCCAGATCGCAGGGTCGAGTGATCGGGCGGGGTTGAACGAGCCGCCGGAGGTCGGGCCCATCGTGACCGCCGCCGTGAAGATGAAGCCGCCGATCGCGAGGGGAGCGAGCACACCCTTCCACGGGGCCGAGTCATCAGTGGCCACGGTGATGATCACCGAGACGAAGAGGAAGACCGCGACCAACTCGACGAGCATGGCGCGCCACCCGTCGACGCCGGCTCCGGGAGCCGTCACGAGTGAGTCCTTGACGTCGTTCGTGTAGATGATCGTGGCGACGACCGCCGCCACGAAACCACCGATCAGCTGGGCGACCCAATACGGGATCACGGCGGCCATCGGGAACTTCCGGCCGACGGCGAGCCCGAACGTGACGGCGGGGTTGAAATGACCGCCCGAGATCTGGCCGAAGGCGGCGATCATCAGTCCCAGTCCGAGGCCGAAGCCCGCGGCGACGCCGGCCGGCGCGATCGAGCCGGGCAGATTCACGGACGCCGCGATGCCGCTGAAGCCGATGAAGAAGAACCCGAAGGTCCCGACGACCTCGGCGAGTAGCCGGTTGCTCATCGTTGGTGCGTCCACGGTGCCCTCCTGATTGCGTTGAACGATCGCTCGGATACTGGAGCCATGAGCGGACGGCACGGGGCGTCGTTCGCGCCGCTACGGTTGCGACACGATGCCGCGAGACCATCCGGCGCCACCGCCCTACAGCACCGCCGCCGTACGGGTGCTTCGCTTGCCCGGCGGGGACGAGGTGAGTGACCGGCTTGCGGTGGAAGAGCCACTCGAGATCCGCATCGGCGGCGAGCCGGTCGCGGTGACGATGCGGACTCCGGGGCACGACGAGGAGCTGGCGCTCGGGTTCGCGCTGTCCGAGGGGCTTCGGGCCGTCGCCGCGCGGCTGCCGGCCGATCTCGCGGCCAACACGATCGAGCTCGACGCACCAGGCTTCGACCCGGGCCGGCTCGCCCGGTCGTTCTACACGACCTCGTCGTGCGGTGTCTGTGGCAAGGGGGCTCTCGAGGCGGTCGCGGTCGAGTCGGACCCGGTCGAGAGCACGCTGACGATGCGGGTCGCCGACGTCGCGATCCTCCCGGACCGCTTGCGCGACGCCCAGGCGGCGTTCGCGTCGACCGGAGGGCTGCACGCCACCGGCCTCTTCACGCCCGGAGGCGATCTCGTCTGCGCGCGCGAGGACGTCGGCCGCCACAACGCGATGGACAAGGTGATCGGGCGGGCATTCCTCGACGGACTGCTTCCGTTGGCCGACCACGTGCTCTGTGTGAGCGGACGCCTGTCGTTCGAGCTCGTTCAGAAGGCCGCGGTGGCGGGCTGTCCGGTCGTCGTCGCCGTCGGCGCACCCTCCTCGCTCGCCGTCGAGCTCGCTGCCGATCGTGGCGTCACCCTGTGCGGCTTCGTGCGGAACGGCCGCCTCAACGTCTACTCGCGGCCCGAGCGAATCATCCGCTGAGCGAGTGTGGGGACGAGCTTCGCGCTCGACGATGCATACGTCCAGGATGGCGCGGCTCGGCTCGATTCTGATAGACCAATCACTGGAAGCCAAAGGAGCAAGGGTGACCGTCGAAGCCGGCCACCGGGAAAGGAGCGAGTCGCATGCGGAAGCCCAAGGGTCGTCTCACGACACCGCTCGTCCGTGACGACGGCGTCCTTCGCCCCGCATCCTGGGCCGAAGCACTCGACCGCACCGCCGCCGCATTCTCCCGGGCGCGCGCATCCGACCCCACGACGTCATTCGGGATCTTCTCGTGCTCGAAGGCGACCAACGAGATGAACTTTCTCGCCCAGAAGTTCGCGCGTCAGGTGATGGGCACGAACAACATCGACTCCTGTAACAGAACCTGACACGCCCCTAGCGTCGTCGGTCTGGCGACGGTGTTCGGAGCGGGTGGCGGCACGTCGTCGTACGCGGAGATAGAGGAGACGGACGTGATCCTGCTCTGGGGCTCGAACGCCCGTGAGACCCATCCGATTTTCTTCCACCACCTCCTCAAAGGCGTCCACAACGGAGCGCGCCTGTTCGTCATCGATCCGCGCCGAACGACGTCGGCGCAGTGGGCCGATCGCTGGCTCGGTCTGGACGTCGGATCCGACATCGCGCTTTCGAACACGATGGCCCGCGAGATCATCCACGCGGGCCTCGCCAACCGCGCCTTCGTCGACAATGCGACGGAAGGCTTCGAAGCCTACGCCGCCTCGGTCGAGCCGTTCACACTCGAGGAGGGCGAACGCCTGACGGGCGTTCCCGCCGATGTCATTCGCGAGACCGCGCACGCGTTCGCACGCGCGGATCGCGCGATGATCTGCTGGACGCTCGGAATCACCGAGCATCACAACGCCGTCGACAACGTTCTCTCGCTGATCAACCTCGGTCTGCTCTGCGGTCACGTCGGGCGCTTCGGCTCGGGGCTCAATCCGCTTCGCGGCCAGAACAACGTCCAGGGCGGCGGTGACATGGGCGCGATTCCGAACAAGCTGCCTGGGTTCCAGGACATCGAGCGCGACCCTGAGGCCCGCCTCCGATTCGAGCAGGCCTGGGACACGACGATCGTGCCCTCGTACGGCTGGCACCTGACCCAGATGTTCCACGGGATGGATCGCGGCGAACTGCGCACGCTCTACGTCATCGGCGAGAACCCGGCCCAGTCCGAAGCCGACATCAATCACACGCGGAAGCTGCTCGCGGGGCTCGACTTCATCGTGGTGCAGGACATCGTGATGACGAAGACGGCGGAGATGGCCGACGTCGTCTTTCCCTCGAGCGCCTCGTGGTGCGAATCCGACGGCACCGTCACGAACAGCGAGCGACGGGTGCAACTCGTTCGCAAGGCGCTCGATCCGCCCGGCGAGGCACGCGACGACATGTGGATCATCGCCGAGCTCGCGCGTCGCCTCGGGCACGATTGGCCCGAGCCGGTGGCCGAGCAGGTGTGGGACGAGCTGCGCTCGCTCTCGCCGATGCACGCGGGCATGAGCTACAGCCGGCTCGACGAGCACGGTGGCCTCCAGTGGCCGTGCCCCGACGAGAGCCATCCGGGCTCGTTGCTTCTCCACGAGCGGCTCTGGGCACAGCCGGTCCAAGGGCCGCCGGCGCCGTTTTCGGTCGTCGAGGCGCGAGGCCCCTTCGAGGCACTCGACGCCGAGTTCCCGATCCGGCTCACGACCGGCCGCCGACTCGAGTCCTACAACACCGGCGCCCAGTCGAACCTCTATCGCTCGCCGCTGCACCGCGGCGAGTCGCTCGACCTCTCGCCGGAGGACGCCGAGCGGATGAAGCTCAGCGACGGCGAGATCGTGCGAGTCTCCTCCCGCCGCGGCTCCATCGAGGCTCCGATGCGGATCGACCCATCGCTTCGACCCGGTCTCGCGTTCATGACCTTCCACTTCCCCGACGAGGTCGACACGAATCAGCTGACGATCGACGCGACAGACCCGAAATCGGGGACCGCCGAGTTCAAGGCGGCGGCGATCAGGGTCGACAAGCTCGAGCCCGCCGAGCTCGACGCGCGGGCAGGCGTCGCGGAGCCGGCGAGTGTGGGGAGCCGGCCCTAGTGGACATCCATCTCCTCCCCGGAGCCGAGCCGACCTCCGCCGAGAGTGCAGCCCTCGACACCGTTCTCGGCCCGGCCCGAGACGGCTGGGACGGCGGGGAGCGTCTCGCCGGGGCCGAGGGAAACACGGCGAGCTCCGGCCACGACGCCCGGGAGCGCCGACACCTGCTGCTCCCGGCGCTCTGGGCCTTGCAGGAGCGGATCGGTTGGATCAGCCCCGGTGGACTCAACGAGCTCTGCCGCCGACTGACCATTCCGCCGGCCGACGCCTACGGCGTCGCCACCTTCTACGCGATGCTCGCCGTCGAGCCGCAGACCTCCCCGCGTCATCCACGTCTGCGAGGACATCACCTGCCAATGCGCCGGCTCGGACGACCTCATCGCGCAGCTCGAGGAGCGGTTCGGCGGTGAGGGCGAGCTGTCGGAGGACGGCTCGGCGACGTGGTACCGGAGCCCGTGCCTCGGCCAGTGCGATCGCGCTCCCGCAGCGCTCGTCGGCGACGCGGGCGACGAGCCGCACGAGCGAACGCTCGCCCCGACGACCGCGGCGGCCGTGCTCGACACGCTCGCCGGAGGTGATCCGGGGCCGCCGCCGGTGACGGTGTTCCCTCAGGCAGGCGACCCGTCGCTGCGCCTGTTGCGCCGCGCCGCCACCCGCCGGGCGAGCACGCTCGACGACTACCGCGCGCTCGGTGGGTACGCAGCCCTGCGGCGCGCCATCGAACTAGGGCCCGAAGGCATCATTCGCGAGCTGAAGGACTCGAAGCTCCAGGGCCGCGGCGGCGCCGCGTTCCCGACCGGTGTGAAGTGGGAGGCGGTCGCGCGCCAACCGGTCCGCCCCCACTACCTCGTCTGCAACGCCGACGAGTCCGAGCCCGGCACGTTCAAGGATCGCGTGATCATGGAGTGCGACCCGTTCGCCCTGATCGAATCGATGACGATTGCGGCGTATGCGACGGGGTGCGAGCGCGGGTACGTGTACATCCGCGGCGAGTATCCCGAGCCGCAACATGCGCTCGAGGCGGCACTCGCCGAGGCGTTGGCGCGCGGGTACCTCGGCGACGACGTGCTCGGCGAGGGTTTCCGCTTCGAGGTCGAGATCCGGAAAGGCGCCGGCGCCTACATCTGCGGCGAGGAGACCGCGATCTTCGAGTCGATCGAAGGCCGAAGGGGCGAGCCGCGCAACAAGCCCCCGTTCCCCGTCGTCGAGGGGTTGTTCGGGAAGCCGACCGTCGTGAACAACGTCGAGACGCTCGTCAACGTGCTCGACATCGTCTCCGGCTCGGGGCCAACCTATGCGGAAACGGGCACCGAGGTCTCGACGGGCACGAAACTCTTTTGCCTCTCGGGCCATGTCGCGCGTCCCGGTGTCTACGAAGTGCCGTTCGGGCGGACGCTCCGCGAGTTGCTCGAGCTCGCAGGCGGTGTCGCGGGAGGAAAGCAGCTCCAGTGCATCATGATCGGCGGCGCCGCCGGGGGCTTCCTCCGTCCGGACGAGCTCGATCTGCCGCTCACGTTCGAGGCGGCGCGAGAGGCGCAGACGACGCTCGGCTCTGGCGTCGTGCTGGTGCTGGACGAAACCGTGGACATGCCGCGCCTGCTGATGCGGATCGCGGCGTTCTTCCGTAACGAGTCGTGCGGCCAGTGTGTCCCGTGCCGCGTCGGGACCGTGCGGCAGCAGGAGGCGCTCGCTCGGCTCGTCTCCGGCAGGACGATCGGAGGCGTGACCCGCGAACTCGAGGTGATCGCTGAGGTCGGGCAGTGCATGCGCGATGCGTCGATCTGCGGCCTCGGACAGACGGCGTCGAGCGCGATCGAGTCTGCGATCGGACGGCTGGGGGTGTTCTCGTGAGTGAGCTGCTGATCGCCCCGAAGCGGATGATCGAGCTCGAGATCGACGGACAGCCCGTGCGCGTGTTCGAAGGCGAGACGATCCTCGGTGCCTGCCGCCGCCTCGGCATCGACACGCCGACGCTCTGCTACGGCGACACGCTGGAGCCGGCAAACGCCTGCCGTGTCTGCGTCGTGGAGGTGGAGGGAGCACGCGTGCTCGTACCCTCGTGCTCGCGCAAGGCGGAGGCCGGGATGAAGGTGCAGACCGACTCGGAACGGGTCCGCCACTCGCGCAAGCTCGTGCTCGAGCTCCTCGCATCGTCCGTCGACCTCACGACGACCGATGTCGCCCCCGGCTATCTCGACCGCTATGACGCGCAACCAGAGCGCTTCGGCCCACCGGCGCCGCCGGATCCGGCGCGCGACCGCAAGCGCACCGGTCATCACGTCGAGCCCGACGGACAGACCGCGGCGACCGTCCATGCGCCGGTCAAGATCGACAACGAGCTCTACGTGCGTGACTACTCGAAGTGCATCCTCTGTTACAAGTGCGTCGACGCGTGCGGAGACCAGTATCAGAACACGTTCGCGATCCACGTCGCCGGTCGCGGGTTCGATGCTCGGATCTCGACGGAGTTCGTCGCTGAGTTGCCAGAGTCGGCCTGCGTGTACTGCGGCAACTGCATCGCCGTGTGTCCGACCGGTGCACTGATGTTCAAGTCGGAGTACGACCTGCGCGCCGAAGGCGAGTGGCGTGAGGAGGACCAGACGGTGACGACGACGATCTGCCCGTACTGCGGGGTCGGTTGTAACGTCGAGCTCCACGTGCAGGACAACACCATCGTCAAGGTGACGAGCCCCGACGACCATGACGTCACGCGCGGCAACCTCTGCATCAAGGGTCGCTTCGGCTTCCAGCACGTTCAGACACGGGACTAGCGCCGCGCGGTGCCTGCCCGGCTGAGGACAGGCGCCGTCGTCCTCGCGGGCGGGCGGTCGAGCAGGATGGGGGAGTCCAAGGCGCTGCTCGACTGGCACGGCCGCGCAGCCGTCGCGCACATCGTCGACGTCGTGCGTGAAGGCGTGGCCGGCGGGCCGGTGTGCGTCGTGCATGCGCCGGGGCAACGGCTGCCGGTGCTCGCTGCCATGCTTCGCGAGGATCCGGTTCCGGGGGCCGGGCCGCTCGCTGCGTTGCACGCAGGGGCTCCGAGCACTGGAGGGGGAGGCAGACGTTGCGTTCGCCTGCGGGGTCGACACCCCTCTCCTCGTTCCGGAGTTCGTCCGCGTCGTCTGCGCTTCGGTGCACGCGGGTGACGACGCCGTCGTGCCGGTCGTCGGTGGGCGGGCCCAGCCGTTGCTCGCCGCCTACCGCGTCGCGCTCGCACCGGTCCTGAGCGTGCTGCTCGACGGCGACGCCAGGGGGCTCAAGGACATCCCGAGCGCGTGCGCCGTGCGCGAGCTGTCCACGGCCGACCTACTCGCCGACCGCGAGCTCGCCGCGTCCGATCCGGACCTTCGCTCGGCTGCGAACGCGAATACGCCGGCGGAATGGGCGGCGTTGGTGCACGAAACCCGGGCGTCCGGCTGAAGCCGGACACCGGCGCGGGTTGGCCGTCGTGGATCCGCGAGCTGCCCGGCTAGCCGGGCGCCTGGGTTTGCTTGTGCCGGCGGGGCGGGGTGCCCGGCTTCAGCCGGGCGCCTGGGTTCGTGCCGGCGCCGCGGTTTTGCGTGCGCCGGCGCGGTGCCCGGCTTCAGCCGGGCACCTGGGTTCCCTCGCGGCCGAGAAGCTCGACCTCACCGCTTTCGACGAGCACCGTGTCGCCGTGGTCGAGGATGACCGTCAGTCTCCCGTCGGACACGATCTCGGCTGCCGTTCCCGACTGCGCACCGATCCGCACCCGCTCGCCGCGGAGCCCGTTTCGCCGCTCCAACTCGACCGACATGCTGCCGAGCCCGCTCCTCGAGCCACTGTTCGTAGCGGGCCTCCAGTTCCACGAGCAACTCCGCGAGCAGCGCGCCTCGGTCGAACGCACGACCCGCGACGAGTCGGAGCGACGCAGCTTTCGTCCGCGTCGCCGTCGGCAGCTCGTGCGCCTCCTGGTTGACGTTGAGGCCCACGCCGCACACGACCGCTCCCTCCGAGGCCTCGAGCAGGATCCCTGCCACCTTCGTCTCGCCGACGAGGACGTCGTTCGGCCACTTCACCACCGACGTGCCCACCTCCCGCTCGATCACCGCCGCGACCGCGAGCGCCGCGACGAGGGAGAGCTGCGGGAGCGGAGCCCCAGTGGGTGGGCGCAGGAGGAGCGAGAAGAGGAGCGCCTTCGACTGCACATCGTCCCAGGAGCGTCCCGAGCGTCCCCGCCCGGCGGTCTGATGTTCTGCGACGGCGACAGTTCCGTGCGCGTAGGCGGAGCCGCGAAGCACGTCTTGGGTCGAGGTCGTCTCGGTCACGTAGAGATAGGGGTCGCCGAGACCGCCCCGCCGGCGGGGGCTGAATCGATCCGGTTCGAGCTCACTCACCGTCGTCGACCCGGCGCAGGCGTTTCGTCGCTCCGCGACGCTTCTTCGCCTCCAGGCGTCGCTGCTTCGCGGCGAGCGACGGCTTCGTCGGAACACGCTTGCGTTCGACCCGCAGCGCCTCGGCGAGTCGGGTCACGAGTCGATCGGTCGCGAGTTCACGGTTGCGGAGCTGGCTCCGCTCGTCCTGAGCCACCGCGCGGACGATTGGGCCGACGCGGGCGAGCACTCGCCGCTTCTGGATCTCCGTCAGGGCTGTCGACGCCTCGACATCGAACACCGCTTCCACGCGCGTCTCCGAGGTGTTCGCGTGCTGTCCACCCGGCCCGCTCGAGCGCGACACGCGGAGCTCGATCTCGTCGAGCGGGATGACGACGGATCGCGTCACCCGGCGCCCCTCACGCTGTCCTGCGTCGGTCACGATCGTGGCACCGGCGCGATCTCGATGAACCCGTCGGTGTGTTCGTGATCCACCTGGAGCGTCGTGTGGGTGATGGCGAACCGCTCGGCAAGCATGCGCTCGGTCGCGCGGCGGATCCCGTGGCAGTCGTCGCCTTCACGGACGAGCACGTGTGCGGAGAGCGACGGGAATCCACTCGTGATCTGCCAGACGTGCAAGTCGTGTACCTCGACGACACCGTGCTGTCCCGCGATCGCGTTGCCGATCTCCTCGGCATCGAGCCCGCGGGGGGTCGCCTCGAGGAGCACCAGCGTCGACTCTCGCAGGACACCCCACGAGCTGACGATGAGATAGATGCCGATCATCACCCCGACCAGTGGGTCGGCGTAACGCCAGCCGGTCGTGACGATGACGATTCCGGTGGCGATGACGCCGATCGAGCCCAGGGCGTCGGCGACGAGGTGAATGTATGCCGCGCGGAGATTGAGGTCGCGACCGCCCGGCCTGAACACGACGTAGGCTCCGAACAGGTTGACGACCAGGCCGACGGCGGCGACGGCGATCAGCCAACCACCCGGGATGTCCTCGGGGTGCGCGAACCGCCGCGCGGCGCCGACGAACACGACGACGGCAATCAGGATGAGTGAGACGGCGTTGACGAGCGCAGCGAGGATCTCCGCCCTCATGAAGCCGAAGCTCCGGTTCGGTGTCACCGGGCGCCGCGCGAGGAGCACCGCACCGGCAGCAACGGAGAGCGCAACGACGTCGGAGAGGTTGTGGCCGGCGTCGGCCAACAGCGAAAGGCTGCCGGCGAGGAGAGCGGCAATGATCTCGACCACGGTGTAGACCGCGTTCACTACGAGCGCCAGCAGGAGTGAACGCAGCGAGGTGTTCTCGGGCAGGTGGAGATGCGGGCCGGCGTGGCCGTGCCCGTGCGCGTGACCATGAGCTGCGCTCATGGTCAGACCGTAGCGCGACCCTGCGCTGCCGTCCCCACGCTCCGCGGTCGCGTCTGTGAGAATGCCCGGATGGCCTGCATCCTGCTCGATATCGACGGCGTCCTCCACGTCTCGGGCGAGCCGATTCCCGGCGCCGCGGATGCCGTCTCGCGGCTCCGTCGTCAGGGCCACTCGCTCCGGTTCGTGACGAACAACTCCACGCGACCCCGGGCGACGCTTGCTGAGGAGCTTCGGCTGATCGGCTTCGAACTCGACGACGAAGAGCTGCAGACGACCCCTCGTGCAGCCGCGCGCGAACTCGCGGGCAAGCGGGTGTTCGCGCTCGTGATGGGTGCAATCGTCCCGGATCTCGAGGGGATGGAGCTCGTCGGCGACCGCGCCGATGCGGTACTTCTCGGTGGGTGCGACGAGACGACGGAGCCGAATCAGGTCTTCTCATGGATGAACCTCGGGCAGGCGTTCGCGGAGCTACAGCTTGGTGCGGAGTTGTATTGCCTGCACAAGAACAAGTGGTGGCAGACCAGCCGCGGCCCGTTGCTCGACGCGGGCGCCTTCGTGGCGGGGCTCGAATATGCGACCGGTGTCGACGCCACGATTCTGGGCAAGCCGAGCCCTGCCTACTTCGCGGCGGCCCTGGATGTGCTCGGTGCCGAGCCGGAGCTGACGTGGATGGTGACCGACGACCTCGAGGCCGACGTTCGGGGCGCCCAGTTGTTCGGGATGCGAACCGCCCTCGTCCGGACCGGGAAGTTCAGGCCCGAGACGCTCGAGGGGTCGGCGTACGTCCCGGAGATCGTCCTCAGCTCCGTCGCGCAGCTGCCCGAGTGGCTCGAGAGGTCGCTCTGACCTTGCCCGTACGGATCGGCACCGACCTGATCGAGATCGAGCGCATCGTCAAGGCGCTCGAGCGGCCCGGGTTCCGTGACCGCTGCTTCACCCGGGCCGAGCAGGACTACTGCGAGACGCGCCGCAACCCGGCGGAGAGCTACGCGGCGCGTTTCTGCGGCAAGGAGGCGGTCGGAAAGGCACTCGGCTGCGGCGTCCGGTTCACCTGGAAGGACATCGAGATCGTCGGGCCGCCGAAGCCCGGCGTGACGCTGACGGGCCGCACGGAAGGATTCGCCCGGCGGGTCGGCATGCTCGAGATCGACGTCTCGCTGACTCACTCGCACACGATGGCGGGTGCAGCCTGCGTCGTCCGCCTCGAAGGCTGAGCGTGCCGGAGCAAGGCTACGAGGCGCTCGTCACCGCCTCCGAGATGCGCGCCGCCGAAGAGGCCTACCCCGGCTTCCCGGAGACCGCCCCCGACCTGATGGAGCGCGCCGGCTCGGCGGTCGCCTACGAGGCGATGAGCATGTTCCCGTACGCTCGCCGGTTCGCCGTCGTATGTGGCGGCGGCGCGAACGGCGGCGACGGCCGGATCGCGGCACGCGTGCTCCGCAACGCCGGCAGCGAGGCGGTCGAGACGGACGCCGTCGAAGGGTGCGACGTCGTGATCGACGCGCTGTTCGGCACGGGTTTCCACGGGCGACCGCGTCCGGCTGCGGCGGCCATGATCGAACGGATCAACGCAAGCGGAATCCCCGTCGTCTCCGTCGATCTGCCCTCCGGGGTCGACGCCTCGACGGGGGAGGTCGAGGGCCCCGCCGTCGACGCCACCGTCACCGTCACCTTCCACGCGAGCAAGGTCGGGCTGCACGTCGCTCCCGGCCGTTTCCACGCGGGAGACGTCATCGTCGCCGAGATCGGGCTCGAGCCCATCAGCGGGGCGTCCATCCTCAGGGCTTTGCCGAGTCTGCTCCAGCGCGTTCCGATTCGGTCTCCCCGCGATTCGAAGTTCAGCGCAGGCGCTGTGCTCGTCGTCGGCGGTGCACCGGGCACGAGCGGAGCACCCGTCCTTGCTGCGATGGCGGCGCTCCGTGCGGACGCCGGCTACGTCACGATCGCCGTCCCGCGCGAATGCCTCCCGGTCGTCGAGAGTCTCGCGCTCGAGCCGGTCAAGCGCGGCTTTGCGTGGGGGTCGGCCGAGCAGACGATCATGCTCGAGGCCGAGCGGGCCGACGCGGTCGCGATCGGCCCGGGGATCGGCCGCAGCGCGGAGGCGCGCGCGCTCGTGGCACGGCTGCTCGAGAGACTCGAGGTACCGGTCGTGGTCGACGCGGACGCCCTCTTCGGTCTCGAGGCCGTCGCCCGTTCCTATCCCACCGTCCTCACGCCGCACGCAGGCGAGCTCGCGCGTCTCCTCGACTGTGACTCGGAGAGGATCGACGCGCACAGGCTCGACGCGGCGAGAGAAGCGGCCGAGCGCTATGGAGCGGTCGTGCTTCTCAAGGGTGCCGGCACGATCGTGCACGCGCCGGGTGGCAGTGCGATCGTGTGCGATACCGGGCCGCCGTCGCTCGCGACGGCGGGCACGGGAGACGTCCTGACCGGCGTCGTCGCCTCGTTCCTCGCCAAGGGACTCGACGCCGCCACGGCGGCGGCGGCGGCGGCCACCGCCCACGGCCTGGCGGCGGCATCCGTGCGCGACCAGCCGGGTCTCGTTGCGAGCGACGTCGTCGCCGGGCTGCCGGCGGTGCTGGCGAACGCCGGCCGGTAGCCTCGCTGGAGTGAAGGTCGAGATTCTGGGCTCCGGCGGTGCGGCCACCATCCCCCGGCCCGGCTGCAGCTGCCGCGTGTGTGCCGAGGCCCGCGCGAAAGGCGGCCGCCATGTCCGCACCGGCCCCTCGACATTCGTCCACGGCCCGAACATCCTGTTCGACACGCCGGAAGAATCGAAGTTCCAGCTCGAGCGGGCCGGTATTTCTGAGATCGCAGCGTGCTTCTACTCGCACTGGCATCCGGATCACACCATGGGCCGTCGCGTCTTCGAAACCCGCAACGGCGACTTCCGCACCTGGCCGCGCGCGGCGAAGCGGCCGCTCGTCACTGACGTGTACCTCCCGGAGCAGGTCGGCCGCGACTTCCGCGTGCGGCTCGGCGGGATGGATCATCTCGAGTTCATGCGCGATCGAGGCTGGATCCGCATTCACGAGCTCAGCGACGGTGAGACCGTGGAGATCGGCGGCGTCACCGTGCGACCGTTCCGGGTCGCGGAGGACTACGTCTACGCCTTCGAGCTGACCGACGGCCGCCGCAGGTTGCTCGTGGCCATGGACGAGCTCAACGGCTGGTCGCCGCCGCCCGATACGACCGGTTGCGACCTGGCCGTGCTCCCGATGGGAATCTGCGAGTTCGATCTATTCACGCACGAGCGGCGGATCCACGAGGAGCATCCCGTGCTCCTGTTCGAGGCGACCTTCGCCGAGACGCTCGACATCGTCGCCGGGCTGGAGGCCGGACGTGTCGTGCTCAGCCATGTCGAGGAGATGGATTGCATCTCCTACGACGATCTGCTGCTGGTGGAGGAGCGGTTGCAGGCGGGCGGGCGTAGACATTCGCTTCGCTTGGGACGGTCTCAGAGTCGACGTGTGATCGAGCAGCGACAATGAGCGTGATGTCCCGCTCCCTGATCACGATCGATCTCGAAGCGGTCCGCCACAACGTGCGAGCGCTGCGAGCGCTGCTCGAGACGACCGAGCTGTGGGCCGTCGTCAAGGCGGACGGCTACGGGCACGGGGCGGTCGATGTCGGCCGGGCGGCACTCGAAGCTGGCGCCGCCGCTCTCGGAGTCGCGACGATCGGAGAGGCGCTCGAGCTCCGAGGGGCGTTACCCGCCGCCAGGATCGTCGTTCTCGGGCCGACGGCTCCGGCGCAGGTCCCCGACGCGCGCAGCGCCGGGCTCGAGCTGTGTGCATCCGTCGGTGACGCGCCCGAGGGGATTCCGGTGCATGTCAAGCTCGACACCGGGATGGGGCGCTGGGGACTCGCGGAGCTCGTGGACCCCGGCTCCGACGTGATCGGCCTGATGAGTCACTTCGCCTCCGCGGATACGGATCCCGAGTTCACCGAGACGCAGCTGGCGCGTTTCCTCGATGCGACGGCGCCGTTCGCACACCTCGTCCGACATATCGCGAACAGCGCCGGCACCCTGCGCCACCGGCCCGCGCATCTCGATGCGGTTCGCTGCGGCATCGCCGTCTACGGGATCTCGCCCTTCGGCACCGACCCCGCCGCCGACGGTCTCAGGCCGGCACTGCGCTGGGAATCGTCCGTCGCGCTCGTCAAGACGCTCGCCCCGGGCGAGAGCACCGGCTACGGCCGGCGCTTCGTCGCGACCGCTCCCACCCGCATCGGGATCGTGCCCGTCGGCTACGCGGACGGATTCAGGCGGGACATGACAGGCACCGACGTCGTCGTCGCCGGGGAGCGGGCCGTCGTCGTCGGAACCGTGTCGATGGACGCCGTTTCGGTCGTCCTCCCCGATCGAGCCGGCGTCGGCGACCCGGTCACACTCGTCGGTGACGGCGTCCCGATCGAGGCGCACGCGAGTGTTTCAGGCACCATCCCCTATGAGATCGCGTGCGGGATCGTCTCGCGGCCTACCCGATCGGAGCGTGAGGTCATCGATGAGTGACGTGGTCGGACATCGCCTGGCTCTGCAAGAGGAGCGGGCCTCCGTCCTGGGAGACCGGGTCCAGCAGCTGCTCGGGCCCTTCTCGGGAAGCGAGCGCGCGCTCGACAGCGGCTGTGGGGCGGGCGCCCTCGCCTTCGCGCTCGCGCCGCACGTCGGCACCGTCGTCGGCGTCGATCTGTCGGCCGACCTCATCGCTGCCGGCAACGCGGTCGCTCCTGCCAACTGCGAACTCATGGTCGGCGATGCTACGAAGCTTCCGTTCGAGTACGGCTCGTTCGACATCGTCGGCTGCCTGCGCGTCCTCCACCATGTTCGGCGTCCGGAGCTCATCGTCGCCGAGCTCGCTCGTGTGACGCGGCCCGGCGGCCGGATCTTGCTCGTCGACCAGCTCGGATCCGTCGATCCTGTCGTCTCGGCCGAAACCGATCGGTTCGAGCAAGCGCGCGACGCCTCGCACACCCGGCTCCTACCGGATCAGGACGTCCGGTTCTTCCTCGACGCCAACGATCTCGAGGTCCTGAGGAACGAGATCGTGCCCGAGGAGCGCGATCTCGAGCGCTACCTCGATCTCGTCGATCTGGGTGAGGTCGAGCGCGCGCGCGTCCGAGCTATGGCACCCGGCGCGACGTTCGAGGTCGAGATCGGGTGGTACGTCGCTCGCAAGCGCGGCGGCCGGGCCGACTAGGTCAGACGGCGTCCTGCTTGTAGTCGGACATGCCGACGAAGCGGGCCACGATCCCTGGAGTCACCGCCTGGGCGATGCCGACGAGGCGGTACGGGAACCAGGGCACGACACTTTCGGTCTTGCCTTTCTCGATCGCCTTGAGAATCGTCTCCGCGACGGCGTCGGCCTCGATCACGAATCGGCGCAGGAGACGGCTCTTGAGGACGTTCTTCTGCGGGAAGCCCTCCGTCTCGACGAATCCCGGCAAGACCGAGTGAACGGCGATTCCGGAACCTCGCAAGGCGGCTCCGAGCGAACGGGAGAAGGCGAGCTGCGCGTGTTTCGACGCGGCGTACGCGCCCGCCGGGGCAAACGAGACCGTCCCGGCGACCGAGACGAGGTTGACGACGTGAGCGCCACCCGACGGGGCGGCGGCTTCCAGGCCCGGCATGAACGCACGCGTGCACCAGACCCCACCGAGGTAGTTGACGCGCGTGACACGTTCGACGAGATCGAGATCGACATCGAGGAACGTGCCGCGGGCCGGCATACCGGCGTTGTTCATGAGCAGGTGGACTGCGGGGTGCCTCCCGAGGACGCGGGTCGCGAGTGCCTCGACGGCCGCACGGTCGCCGACATCACAGAGCTCGACCTCGCCGCCGATCTCGTCCGCGAGCGCTCGCAACCGATCCTCCCGCCTGGCGACCAGAACGCAGTGCCAACCGCGTCGTGCGAGAGCGCGAGCGGTCGCCTCGCCGATTCCCGACGATGCTCCGGTGACGACGGCGACGCGCTGCACGAGGGCTACGCTACAGCCTGTCGCCCCACCGCACCTTGCGGGCCCGCCGGTACGCGTCCCCTTCGCGTTTCGAGATCGTTCGCTGTTCGAGCCCGGACGGCAGGCAGAGGTCGAGCAGGACGTGGCCCTGCCGCGTCTCGGGGCGCCGGATCACACGCGCTTCGGCTCGCGGATGACGTGCGCGCGTCAGGACGACGTACGCGAACTTCTCGTCCTCGAAGCCGCGCTCGGCGTCCTTCGCCGCCCGATGAGCCCGGGTTCGTTGTAGGCGCACGGCGAAGTGACACCAGTCGCCCTCGAGCAACGGGCAGGGATCGTCGTGGGGACACGGCGCCAGCGTCCGGCCACCCCTCGCGAGGACAGCGGCCCGGGCGTCGAGCACCCGCCGGTATCCCGCCGTCGTGCCTGGCTCGACCACGACGAACGTGTCCGCGGCCGACGCCCACGCCCCGGAGACGAAAGCGTCGAACGCGGCCGGAGGCAGCTCACCGATGACGTAGGAGGCGATGACGAGCTGCGCTGCCTCGTCCGGTCGGGCATCGGACACGGCCCAGCGGGCAGCCTGTAGGGTGGGCGGCCCTGCTGCGGCGAGCCGTTTCCCTGCCAGGATCATTTCGGGTTCGGCGTCGATGAGCGTGACGGCGGCGACATCCGGCCAGACGTCGACCGCTGCCCAGGCGGCGATGCCGGGGCCGGCGCCCAGGTCGACGATCGACCGTGGCACCCAGTCCGGTCTGGCCAGGCGGATCTCGCGGAAGACCTCCGCTGCAGCCGCGTAGGTCGCCGGCGCACGTGTGGCGAGGTACGCCGCGACGTCCGCGGTGGAGCGCGACGCCCGCCTCCCCGGCGCGCCACCCACCCGATAGCGCTCCGAGAGTGCCTGCGCCGTTCGCTTCAGCTCCCGAGGGTCGACGGCGCCGACGATTTCGTCGATGCCGGCCTGCAACGCGGGTGGGAGCATCACAGTAGGATCGTCGCATGGCCGGGAGGTTCGAGGGCAAGCAGGCGCTGATTCTCGGCGTCGCCAACAAGCGGTCGATCGCCTGGGCGATCGCAAAGCGTTTGCACGACGAGGGTGCAGAGCTCGCGTTCACGTTCCAGGGTGAGCGGATCGAGAAGGGTGTTCGCGAACTCGCGGAGTCCGTCGGCGCGAAGCTCGTGACGGAGTGCGACGTCCGCTCCGACGACGATGTCACGCGTGTCTTCGCCGAGACCGGAGCTGCGTTCGACGGCGGGCTCGACCTCCTCGTCCACTCCGTCGCCTTTGCGGCGGCAGAAGATCTCGAGGGTCGGTTCATCGACACGCCGCGCGACCGCTTCTGGATGGCAGTCGACATTTCCGCGTATTCGCTCGTCGCGTGCGCGAAGGCCGCCGAGCCGCTGATGCAGGCGCGCGGTGGCGGCTCCGTCGTCACGATGACGTACCTCGGCGGGGAGCGCGCCGTCCCGCACTACAACGTCATGGGGGTCGCCAAGGCGACTCTGGACGCGAGCATGCGCTACCTCGCGTGGGACCTCGGCCAGAGCGGCGTTCGCATCAATGCGATCTCGGCGGGCCCGGTGCGCACGCTCGCAGCCCGCTCCATCGCCGGGTTCACGACGATGGAGGAGATGTTCGAGCAGAGGTCGCCGCTCCACCGCCACATCGCGGCGGACGACGTCGGTGGCGCGGCCGCATACCTGCTCTCCGACGATGCCGTGAACGTGACCGGGACGATGTTGTACGTCGATGCCGGTTATCACGCGATGGGCATGTAGCCCGCGAACGATCAGCGCGCGACCGCCAGCACCTGATTCGCGGCGACGTCCCGCACCCGTGCCTCGCGGCCTCCTGGATATCGGACGATCAGCTCCCGGACGGTCCTCGCCGTGCCGAGCCCGAAGTGTGCCCGCGGATCCTCCGAGGAGAGGTAGCTGCTTCCCGCGTGCAGCTCCTGCACGAGCCTTCGACCGTCCGGCAGCACGGCGGTGACGACCGCACCCGGTGCGAAAACGGGGAGCGTCACCTCGAGCCAGTTTCCCGCGGCGCCGGTGTTGTGGAGAAGCATCAGCTTTCCGCCGATCGAATTGACCGCGACATCGACGCGCCCGTCGTTGTCGAAGTCAGCGGCGGCGAGACCGCGGCCGTTGACGAGTGGGGCGGATCGAAGCCCGACGGTCGCGTTCGCCGCAACGAACTCTCCCGGATGGCCGTGCGCGGTGAGGTTCTCGAACGCCTGGACGGGTTGGGCGCTCTGTCGCAACCCGACCATCGGAATCGCGCCGTTGGCAATCACGAGGTCGAGGTTGCCGTCGTTGTCGAGGTCGAGCCATGACGCGCCCCAGCCGGCAAGACCCGTGTCGAACGCGCCGGCGATGTGCGACCGCGCGTCGGCGAAGGTCGGCTGCCCGTCCGATGACACACCGCTCTCGAAGACGGCGTGGAGCTGCTTGTGCGAGTTCGTGACGAGGAGGTCGGTGCGGCCGTCGCCGCTGTAGTCGGCCGCGGCGATCCCCATGCCGGCGTTCGGGTCGGCGATGCCGAGTGTGCCCGCGCGCTGCTCGAACCGGAAGCCGAGCCGCAGCGGGTCGGCGGCGATGCCGCCGGGCCAGGCGACGTTCCGGTAGAGCCGATTCGGCGTCGCGTCGTTGGCGACGTAGAGGTCGAGGCGGCCGTCCCCGTTGACGTCGGTGAAGACGGCGCCGAGACCGTGCTCGGCCTTGCCCGCATCGATTCGGAGTTGCGCGTCCCACTTCGCGGAACCTGGCGTGCCCGTTTGCGTCGTTTCCGAGGTTGAGATAGAGCAGATCGCGCACGCCCTCGTAGTTGGTGGGGAAGCCGGACGTGGAATCCGGATTCGGCGCGTTCACGTTCGCGTAGCCGGCCACGAATACGTCGGGCCGCCCGTCGCCGTTGACGTCACCGACTGCCGCTCCGGCATGCCATCCCCAGGCCGTGATTCCTGCGGCACGCGCGCCTTCGGTGAAGTGCCCGCGTCCGTCGTTCCAGAGCACCGCATCGTTGCCGGCCGCCGTCACGTAGAGATCCGCGAACCCGTCGCCGTTGAGGTCGCCCGCGACGCAGCCGTTGCCACGAAGCTGAACGCCTGCACCCGAGGTTCGAGTG
Organism: uncultured Thermoleophilia bacterium; assembly: GCA_963721955.1. Classification (GTDB taxonomy): domain Bacteria; phylum Actinomycetota; class Thermoleophilia; order Gaiellales; family Gaiellaceae; genus Gaiella. The sequence goes on from CAVRKG010000005.1 coordinate 1,654,658, forward strand.
ACGTCCGTGAACGTTCCATTCGTGTTTCGGAACAGGGCGCTGCGCGGCATTCCTCCGCGCTGCAGCCACCTGCCGAGATCGGCGTCGGCGTAGGAGTTGACGGCGAACAGGTCGAGCCAGCCGTCGCGGTCGATGTCGACCCAGCACACGCCGCCGCCCATCATTGCGGTCGTGTCGATCGTGCGCGGCGAGACGAAGCCGCTCTGCCGGAAGTCGATCCCGACCCGCAGGGACACATCCTCGAGCTTCGCTCCCCCGAGCCCGGACGACGCGAGCCGCGCGGACGACCCTGACGCTACCGCCTCGGGTGTGCCTCCGCGTGTCCCGGTGATCACGTAGCGGCCGGCTTGGAGTTCGAGCTCCAGTGTTCGGGTGAACGCCGTCCGGTTGCCGGTGAAGGCGACCGCAGGGGGCGTTCCCGAGAATGTCACGAGCCGCTCCGTTCCCGCGACCGTGGCGATCACGAGCGGGGGCGCCTGGCCGACCGCGGTCTCGAGGTTCAGCTCGAGCCGATCCACCTCGCGCTCCGGGACGATGATCGCCCGGTTCGTCGCAAGGCTGATCTGCTGCCACAAACCTTGCAGGCGCGATCCTCCGGCGGCAGTCCCGGCCAGCGCCTTGTCGCGGCGACGCAGTGCGTCCGCCTCGATGCGGAGATCGGCGATCAGATCCGCAGCGATCCGGCGGGCGAGCGCCGGATCGATCTGGGTGGCGACCCCCTGCGACGGGAGCACCGTCACCGGTGGCACGGCTGGCGGCAGCCTGCGACGGGCTCGCTCGCGCCGGATCCGGCCGGGCCGGGAGGCCCGCGAGTACGAGTGCGCCGGCGACGACCGCAGCGCCGGTGACGGCTGTCGCACGGAGGATCGATGGCTTCGCGAACGCCGGCGCGCGCCGAAGCCGTGGAGTCAGCGCCTCCACGAAGGGGCGTGCCGCGCAGACGATCGTGAGGGCACCGAGCAGCGCGACCTTGGTCCAGAACTCCGTCGTCTGCGGCGCGATCAGGAGCAGGGCGAGCACGGCGACCGAGACCGCATACACACGGCGGCCGACGCGCCCGGTGGGAGTCGTCTTCGGGTCGGTGATCATGAAGAAGAGGAAGATCATCACCTCGGGCGACAGCACGAGTGCCTGCCAGAACGCGAAGCCGGTGATGGGGCCGAGATGCCAGCGGGCCGTCATCTCGTGGCCGCCGGCGGCGATCACCGCTGCGCCGGCGGCGAACGTGAGCCAGAACGTGACGGCGATCGCGAGCAGGTGCAGCCGCGAGAGAATCACCAGCGCGCCGATGACGATGATCGCCAACGCAAGCACGAGCCACGGCGTCATGGGGCCCCACCAGAGCGCGAGCGGGTCGGCTCGGGTCGAGCCGAGCAGAACGAAGCACAGCACGAGCCCCGCGTTCGACGGGTTCAGAAAATGGCGTCCGCGGAAACGGATCAGGTGCTTCGAGAGCAGCGCGACGGCGGCCGTTCCCGCGAAGATCCACCAGCCCTTCATGCTCCACCAGTCGCCGTGCTCGGTCCCGGGCACACGCAGGACGAAGGCGACGCCGTTCCCGGTCAGGAGCGCGCTCGCAGGCCACATGATCACGTGCTGTCGCCGGAACGTGATCGTGACCTCGAGCAGCGCGGACGTTGCGAGTGCGACGAGGATCTGTGCGATCGACAGCTCGAAACCGAACGCGGTCTGACCGAGCACCTGGAGCGAGACGATGACCGCTGCGAGGTGCAGCCGCGGATCGCGGATCGACGGCAGCAGCACCGGGTAGGACGTGCCTCGGATCCGCAGCATCGGCCGCGACGGCGCGACGACTGCGGAAGAGGCGCTCATCGGGTCATCGTACTGCTGAAAATGCCACCCTCAGGCCCGCCGCGAGGCGCAGCGGCCGGTCATTCTTGGCGCATTTCGGAGCGTTCCTTTATTCTTTGAAGTCATGCAGTTCGTCCACGCCCGCACTCGACCCATCTAGCCGAGGAGACAGCGTGCGCGTGGACCAACGGATTTCAGAGCCGGCGCTCTCCCGCCCCCTGCGAGGGAAGCCGGGGAGGAGGAGTTCGCCGACGTCCGGCCTGTACTCGGCCGAGCACGAGCACGATTCCTGCGGCGTCGCCTTCGTCGCGCGTCTCGACGCTGTCCCGCTGCACGAGACGGTGTTGAAGGCGCTCGAGGCGCTCGAGAACCTCGAGCACCGCGGCGCACAGGGGGCAGATCCCGACACGGGTGACGGCGCCGGCATCCTGATGCAGATCCCCGACGCCTTCTTCCGGGCCGTCGTGGGGACCGCGCTGCCCGAACCTGGCCGGTTCGGCGTCGCCATGTGCTTCCTCCCCCATGTCGTCGAGGAGCGACGGGAGCTCGAGGCTCACCTGGAGCGGCTCGTCGCCGAGGAGGAGCAGGAAGTCGTGTGCTGGCGCGATGTTCCGGTCGAATCGAGGTTTGCCGGCCGAACCGCCGCGGAGTCGGCGCCGGTCGTTCGCCAGTTGGTCGTGTCGGCGGGAGCCGCTGTCGCGGAGGATCAGGACGCGTTCGAACGCAAGCTCTACGTGATCCGCCGCCGCTTCGAGCTCGAGGCCGGGCCGAGCGCGATCGTCCCGAGCTTCTCGTCACGGACGATCGTCTACAAGGGCATGCTCACCGCTCCGCAGCTTCGCGGCTATTACCCGGATCTCAGCGACGAGCGCGTCGCAACCGCGCTCGCTCTCGTCCATTCGCGATTCTCGACCAACACGTTCCCGAGTTGGGAGCTCGCGCACCCGTACCGCATGATCGCCCACAACGGCGAGATCAATACGGTGCGGGGCAACATCAACTGGATGCGCGCCCGCGAGTCGCAACTCGCGTCAGAGCTCTTCGGCGACGACCTGCGGAAGGTGCTGCCCGTCGTTCAGCAGGGCGGCTCGGACTCGTCGACGTTCGACAACGTGCTCGAGCTGCTCGTGCTCGGCGGCCGCTCGCTGCCTCACGCGATGATGATGATGATCCCCGAGGCTACGGCCGGCCGGACCGACCTCTCGCCGGAGCTCCTCGGGTTCTACGCCTACCACCAATGCTTGATGGAGGCCTGGGACGGCCCCGCCGCGGTTTCGTTCACGGACGGTCGGGTGATCGGATCCATGCTCGACCGCAACGGGCTCCGCCCGGGACGCTGGCTCGAGACCCACGACGGCTGGGTGCTGCTCGCGTCGGAAACGGGAGTCCTCGACATCCCGGCCGCCAACATCCTTCGCAAGGGGCGGCTGCAACCGGGGAAGCTCTTCCTCGTCGACCTCGAACAGGGGCGGATCGTGCCCAACGACGAGGCGAAGCAGAAGATCGCGCGCCGGCGGCCGTACGGGGAGTGGTTCGAACGCGAGGTGGTGCGACTCGACGACCTGCCGCCCCGCGTCCCCCATGCGCTTCCCACCGAGTCGCTGCGCCAGCGTCAGATCGCGTTCGGCTACTCCATGGAGGACATGAAGGTGATCCTCGCCCCGTTGGCGCGCAACGCCGAGGAGGCCGTCAGCTCGATGGGGAACGACACGCCGCTCGCCGTCCTCTCCGACCGCCACCGGCTCATCTACGCCTATTTCAAGCAACTCTTCGCGCAGGTGACGAATCCGCCGATCGACTCGATCCGCGAGGCGATCGTGATGAGCCTGCAGGCGAGTATCGGCTCGGAGAAGAACCTCTTCGACGAGACACCCGAGCATGCACGGCAGCTCGTGCTTCCGACTCCCGTTCTCGGCGACGCCGACCTCGAGCAGTTGCGGCAGGTGCACTCGGCGATCTTCAAGGCCCGGACGCTCGAGATGACCTGGCCCGTGGCCGAGGGTCCCGAGGGCCTCGAGGCGGCCGTCGCCCGGCTCTGCCGCGAAGCGGACGAGGCGCTCGCCGACGGGATCAACATCCTCATCCTCTCGGATCGAAGCGTCGGTCCCGATCGCGCGGCGGTGCCGGCACTGCTCGCCACCTCGGGGGTGCATCACCATCTCGTGCGCGAGGGAACGCGCCTCCAGGCGGGGCTCGTGGTCGAGTCGGGGGAGGCCCGCAGCGTCCACAGCATCGCGGCGCTGATCGGCTACGGCGCGGCGGCAGTCAACCCGTATCTGATGCTCGAGACGCTCGGCGAGCTCGTCGAGCTCGGGTGGCTGCCGGACGACATGACCGTCGACCAGGCGCAGGCCCGGGCCGTCAAGGGGCTGGGCAAGGGCCTGCTGAAGACGTTGTCCAAGATGGGGATCTCGACGGTGCCTTCGTACTGCGGCGCCCAGATCTTCGAGGCCGTCGGCCTCGCGCCCGACTTCGTCGCAGAGCATTTCACCGGCACCGTGTCACGGATCGGCGGCGTCGGCACCGAGGCCTTCGCCCACGACGCGCTCGCGCGCCACGCACGCGCCTACCCGGGGAGCGACGACACGTTGCTGCCGGTCATCGGCCTCTACGCCTGGCGGCGGGACGGTGAGCACCACCAGTGGAATCCCGAGACGATCGCGCTGCTGCAGGATGCCGTGCGCAACGGGAAGTGGGAGACCTACGAGGAGTACGCACGCGCAGTCAACGAGGATGCCGTGCGGCGGTACACGCTTCGCGGGCTCTTGCGCTTCCGCGAGGACGCCGGCGGAGGTATTCCACTCGACGAGGTCGAACCCGCCGCCGAGATCGTGAAGAGGTTCTCGACCGGAGCCATGTCGCTCGGGTCGATCTCCCGCGAAGCGCACGAAACGCTCGCAATCGCCATGAACCGGATCGGCGGGCGGTCGAACACAGGCGAAGGAGGGGAGGATCCCGTTCGGTTCACGCCGGACGAGAACGGCGACTCGCGGCGCTCCGCGATCAAGCAGGTCGCCTCCGGCCGTTTTGGCGTCAACATCGACTACCTCACGAACGCCGACGAGCTCCAGATCAAGATGGCGCAGGGAGCGAAGCCCGGCGAGGGCGGACAGCTGCCCGGTCACAAGGTCGACCGCTACATCGCGAGTGTGCGGCTCACGACCCCGGGCGTCGGGCTGATCTCGCCCCCGCCTCACCACGACATCTACTCGATCGAGGATCTGAAGCAGCTGATCTACGACCTCCGGTGCGCGAACCCGAAGGCGCGTGTGTCCGTGAAGCTCGTGGCGGAGGTCGGCGTCGGCACCGTCGCCGCCGGCGTCGCCAAGGCGAACGCGGACCACGTTCTGATCTCCGGCCACGACGGTGGTACGGGTGCATCGCCGCTCTCGTCGATCCTCTTCGCCGGAATTCCCTGGGAGGTCGGACTTGCCGAGACCCAGCAGACCCTCGTCCGCAACGACCTACGTTCGCGCATCTGGGTGCAGACGGACGGGCAGATCAAGACGGGCCGCGACGTCGTCGTGGCGGCGCTGCTCGGCGCCGACGAGATCGGATTCGCCACGTCGGCCCTGGTCGCGACCGGGTGCGTGATGATGCGCGCCTGCCATCTCAATACGTGCCCGGTCGGGATCGCGACGCAGGACCCGGTGCTGCGCGAGCGCTTCGCCGGCCAGCCGGAGCACGTCGTCAACTTCCTCTTCTACGTGGCCGAGGAGGCGCGCCGGATCATGGCGACACTCGGTGTCCGCCGCTACGAGGAGCTCGTCGGCCGCGTCGACCTGCTCGAAGCAGACGAGGCGATCCGCGAGTGGAAAGAGCGCGGCATCGACCTGAGCGCGCTGCTCGCGAGACCCGAGACGGCGAACGGCGTCCCCGTGCCGGACGGGACCGCTCTGGGACGCGAACGCGCCCAGGAGTCGCCGCTCGGTGACGCGCTCGACTGGCAGCTGATCGAGCAGGCCGCTCCGTCGCTCGAGCGCGGCGAACGCGTGGAGCTGCAGTCACCGATCCGCAACCGCAATCGCACCGTCGGTGGGCTGCTCTCTCACCACGTGACGGTGGCCCACGGACGTGAAGGACTGCCGGACGGAACGATCCGTGTCTCGCTGACCGGGTCGGCCGGACAGTCGTTCGGCGCCTGGCTCGCACCGGGTATCGAACTCACACTCGTCGGCGACGCCAACGACTACGTCGGCAAGGGCCTCTCGGGCGGCACGCTCAGCGTCCGTCCACCCGACGATGCCGGCTTCGTCCCCGAAGAGAGCGTCGTGATCGGCAATACCGTGCTGTACGGCGCCACGTCGGGCAAGGCGTTCTTCCGCGGCCTTGCGGGCGAGCGATTCGCGGTGCGGAACTCGGGAGCCTGCGCCGTCGTCGAGGGAGTCGGCGACCACGGCTGCGAGTACATGACCGGCGGCACCGTCGTCGTGATCGGTCCCACCGGGCGGAACTTCGCGGCGGGCATGAGCGGAGGAATCGCCTACGTTCTCGACGACGACGGAACGTTCGTCTCCCGTTGCAACCGGGAGCTCGTGGGACTCGACCCGCTCGAGGAGGAGGACGTGCGCACGATCACGGGTCTCCTTGCCGAGCACGTCGAGCGTACGGGCTCGACCGTCGGTGCCCGCGTGCTCGGCGATCGGGATGCGATCTCGCATCGGTTCGTCAAGGTGATGCCGCACGACTACAAGCGCGCGCTCGCCGACCTCGAGATCGAGCGCGACGACCATCCCGTCTCGACCGGCGGCGGCGGCTTCTTCACGGCAGAGACCGAGGAGAGCAGCTGATGGGCGAACTCGGTGCCTTCCTCAAGATCGAACGGGCTGAGCCGCTCGAGCGCGATCCCGCCGATCGCGTCCGCGACGTGCGCGAGTTCGTCCGCCCGCTGCCGCTGCTCGAGCTCCGCAGCCAGGGAGCGCGCTGCATGGAGTGCGGCGTTCCGTTCTGCCATCACGGGTGTCCGCTCGGGAACCTGATTCCCGACTGGAACGATCTCGTCTACCGGGACCGCTGGCGCGAGGCAATCGACCAGCTTCATCGCACCAACAACTTCCCCGAGTTCACGGGCCGCCTCTGTCCCGCACCGTGCGAGGCCGCGTGCGTCCTCGAGATCCGCGAAGGAGACGCCGTCACGATCAAGCAGATCGAGGTCTCGATCGTCGATCGCGCATTCGAGGAAGGATGGGTCGTCCCACGCCCGGCGGCGCACCGGACGGGCCACGCGATCGCCGTGATCGGGTCCGGGCCGGCCGGACTCGCGTGTGCGCAGCAGCTGGCGCGGGCCGGACACGCGGTCACAGTGCTCGAGCGCGACGAGGCAGGGGGTGGGCTCGTACGGTTCGGCGTACCCGAGTTCAAGATCGAGAAACGACTCGTCGAACGTCGTCTCGACCAGCTCGCGGCCGAGGGCGTCGAGCTGCGGTATGGAATAGACGTCGGAGTCGATGTCAGCGGCGACGAGCTTCGCGCCTCCTACGACGCCGTCGTCGTCGCGACGGGGTCGCGCGTCCCGCGCGACCTTCCCGTTACCGGCCGGGAGCTCGACGGCGTTCATTTCGCGATGGACTACCTCTACGACCGCGCCCGTGTCATCGCGGCGGAGGTCGGTACGGCTGGGCCGCTCGCTCCTCCACCCAGCGAGCGCCCCATCACCGCCGCCGGAAAGCACGTCATCGTCATCGGCGGCGGCGATACCGGCGCGGACTGCGTTGCGAACGCTCACCGCGAGAGGGCCGCGTCGGTGACCCAGATCGAGGTCCTCGACGAGCCGCCGCCGAGCCGCCCCGACGACCTCACGCCCTGGCCGCGCTGGCCGCTCAAGCTTCGTACCTCGTATGCCCTCAAAGAGGGTGGCGAGCGTGACTTCGCGATCTCGACCACGCACCTGTCGGGCTCCGGCGGCAAGGTCGAGCGGATCCACTGGGCGCAGAACGACGGGTCGCCGCCGTTCGCCCCGATTCCGGGCACGGAGGAGTCGCGCCCTGCCGATCTCGTTCTGCTTGCGATGGGCTTCCTCCATCCGGAGCCCGGCCTGCTGGAACAGCTCGGGGTCGAACGGGACGCGAGGGGGAACGCAGCCGCGCCGGACTACGCGACCTCCGTCGACGGAGTCTTCGCGGCGGGAGACGCGCGCAGGGGCCAGTCGCTCGTGGTGTGGGCGATCAACGAAGGACGGCAGTGCGCCGAGCAGGTCGACCGCTGGCTCGGCGAATCCGCAGCTTGAGCAAGGCGGTGATCCTCTCGGCCGTTCGGACGCCGATCGGTCGCAAGGGCGGCGGGCTCGCCTCGGTGAGACCCGACGACCTCGCCGCGGTCGCCGTGGCGGCGGCCGTCGAGCGCGCACGCGTCGACCCGTCCGAGATCGAGGACGTCTGGCTCGGATGCGCAAACCAGGCGGGAGAGGACAACCGCAACGTGGCGCGCTTCGCGGCGCTGCTGGCTGGTCTACCCGAGTCGGTCGCGGGCGTCACCGTCAACAGACTCTGTGCGTCGGGGCTCTCCGCGGTCGTCGGTGCGTGCCACGCCGTGATCGCGGGGGACGGCGACCTCTTCGTCGCAGGGGGCGTCGAGTCGATGTCGCGGGCGCCGCTCGTCACCGCCAGATCCGACGCGCCGTTCGAGGCCGACGAGCAGCCGGTCTACGATACGACGCTCGGCTGGCGATTCGTCAACCCACGCTACGCCGAGCGGTACTCGACGGAGTCGATGGGCGAGACGGGAGAGAACGTCGCTGCGAGGTGGGACGTCTCCCGCGAGGATCAGGATGCGTTCGCGTTGCGGTCGCACGAGCGGTGGGCCGCCGCGTCGGCGGCTGGACGATTCGACGACGAGTTGATCCCTGTGGGCGATCTCGTCCGCGACGAGCACCCGCGCCTCGATACGACACTCGTGAAACTCGGCGAACTGCAGCCCGCATTCCGCGCCGGCGGCACGGTGACCGCAGGAAACGCGAGCGGGATCAACGACGGTGCGGCCGCGCTCGTGATCGCGAGTGAGGAGAGGGCGCGTGCGCTAGGGGTCGAGCCCCTCGGTGTCTTCGGCGGCTCGGCCGTGGCGGGGGTCGACCCGGGAGTGATGGGGATCGGTCCGGTACCTGCGGTGCGGAAGCTGCTCGAGCGGGCGGGCGTCTCCATCGACGACATCGATCTCGTCGAGCTGAACGAGGCGTTCGCCTCGCAGTCTCTCGCCGTCTGTCGCGAATTGGGCCTCGACGAGAACAGGGTGAACGTCAACGGCGGCGCGATCGCGCTCGGCCATCCTCTCGGGATGAGCGGCGCCCGGCTCGTGGTCTCGCTGCTCCACGAGCTCCACCGCCGTGGCGCGCAGCTCGGGCTCGCCACCATGTGCGTCGGCGTGGGTCAGGGGCAGGCCGCCCTCTTCTCCCGCTGACGCGCCGCCTCAGGCGCCCAGAAACAGCCGAGCAGCGGGGTTCGAGGTCTCGTCGACGTACGGGTATCCGAGCTCCCGGAGGGACTGTTTGAACGCCTTTCGATCTGCCGGAGGCACCTGGATCCCGGCGAGCACGCGCCCGTAGTCGGCGCCGTGATTTCTGTAGTGGAAGAGGCTGATGTTCCACCCCCGGCTCATCGCCTCGAGGAACTGCATCAGCGCCCCCGGGCGCTCGGGGAACTCGAAGCGAAACAGCAACTCGTTCGCTGCCGTCGCCGGTCCGCCCACGAGGTGGCGGACGTGAAGTTTCGCGAGCTCGTTATCCGTCAGATCGAGCGTCGTGATCCCCGCCCTGCCGATCGCGCGCAGCAGTTCGTCCTTCTCTTCGTGGTTCTGCACGCTGAGCCCGACGAAGACGTGGGCTTCGGTGGGGTCCGAGTAGCGGTAGTTGAACTCGGTGATGTTGCTCCGGCCGACGAGCCGGCAGAACTCCTTGAAGCTGCCAGGCCGCTCGGGGATCGTGGCAGCGAACACGGCCTCGCGGGCCTCACCGAGGTCTGCGCGCTCGGCGACGAAACGGAGCCGGTCGAAGTTCATGTTCGCGCCACACAGCACGGTGACCAGGTTGCGTCCCGTCACGCCTTGCTCGGCGACGAAGCGCTTAGCGCCGGCGACGCCGAGCGCCGCAGAGGGCTCGACGATCGCCCGCGTGTCTTCGAAGACGTCCTTTATCGCGGCGCACAGCTCGTCGGTGTCGACGAGGATCATCTCGTCGACGTACTTTCGCGCAAGTCGGAACGTCTCGACACCGACTTCTTTCACCGCCACACCGTCGGCAAACAGGCCGATATGCGGAAGCGTGACACGGCGACCCGCGCGAAGCGATCGCTCCATTGCGTTCGCATCCGTCGGCTCGACGCCGACGATGCGGATCTCGGGGCGCAGCCGCTTGACGTATGCGGCGATGCCTCCGATCAGGCCACCGCCGCCGACGGCGACGAAGATCGCGTCGATCGGATCCCGCAGCTGGCGGAGAATCTCCATCGCGATCGTTCCCTGCCCGGCGATCACATCGACGTCGTCGTACGGATGCACGAAGGTGAGCTTGCGCTTCCGCTCGATGCGTTTGGCTTCGTCGAAGGCGTCGTCGTAGGCGTCACCCTCGAGCACCACCGTTGCGCCGAGGGCGGCGACCGAGTCGATCTTGATCTGCGGCGTCGTCACAGGCATCACGATCGTGGCCTTGGTGCCGAGTCGCCGCGCCGCGAGGGCGACACCCTGCGCGTGGTTGCCCGCCGACGCCGTGACGACGCCACGCCGGAGCGCCGCCGGCGTGAGCCGCGACATCTTGTTGTATGCGCCTCGCAGCTTGAACGAGAACACCGGCTGCAGATCTTCACGCTTCAGGAGCACGCGGTTGCCAAGTCGCTCCGAAAGCAGCGGGGCCTCGTGGAGCGGCGACTCGATCGCGACGTCGTAGACGTTCGCATTGAGGACCGCCTCGAGGTAATCGGTGTCGCGTGAGGCTCGGGTCACGGGCCGCCCCATCCTACGTCAGGCGCTGCGCACCGCCCGCCAGGGCGGAGTCTCCGCGAAGTCGAGGTAGAGAGTCGTGACGAGTTCGAGCTCGCGCGAGCCGAGCGGCCCGTCGGGCAACCTCCCGCGGTGGAGACGGAGCGAGTGATAGTGGCCAGGCGCCCGCGTAATCGCCTCCGCGTGGTGCTGCTCGATGCGCAACGGCCCGGTATCGGTTCCGTCCTCGAACAGGACGAGGTTCCCCCACTGACCGTGTGCGAACTGAACGTCGTGGTAGGCGAGGAGCCCACGTATCTCCTCCGCGCGCGCGAGCATGGCGTGCTCGAGCGAGATGATGGGCTGATGGTCGACGTCCACACGGGCTTGCCCGAAGAATCCGATCGCAAGGCACGCCGCCCGTTCGAGCAGTCGTTCGGGCCGTGGTGCGACGAGCCAATGGGCCGCGCCGCTTCGGTCGATCCAGGTGCCGTCCGTAGATCGCTTCTCGGCGTGCTCCCTTAGCGCGGCGCGCATCGCCTCCAGAGCTGCGAGGTCCTGAGCGGTCGCCTCGGGGTCGCTGAACGGCCGGCCCGGCACACGTTGTTGCGCCGCGAGGGAGATCGCCGCGGCCAGGGTCAGACCTCGCCCGCGCGAAGGCGGGCGGCCGTGTCGATCACCGCGTCGAGGTCGGGCACGTCGGTCTCGAACATCCACGAGGCTCTCACCGTGTCGCCCTCGATCAGGAACGCGCTTCGGGCGGCGACGTCGTCCATGCCCCGTAGCTCGACTGCGACACCGAACCCACGCACCGCCTCGCCGTTCCAGTCCGAGAGGAGCGGCACGCTCGTGACGCCGAGGGTCATCGCCCACGACGCATGCGACCAGGTCGAATCCCGCGAGATCCCGAACGGCCGGATCTCGGCGGCGGTGAGATCGTCGCTCCTGTCACGCAGGAGCAGCAACTCGTTCGTTCAGCCGGGCGACCAGTCGGAGACGTAGAAGCAGAGCAGGGCCATGCCGTCGCCGGCAATCGCCTCGGCGAGAGGGACAGGCTGCTCGCGCGGCGCCCGCCAGACCTTCGCCGCGCCCGGAATGCGATCTCCCGCCTGCAGCATCTCAGCCGGCAACGGCGGGGAGTGATTCGGTCGCGATCGCGATCTCCTCGACGACCTCGCGAATGTCGCGGTTGGCGTTGAAGATCCTCAGCTGTCGGTCGGCGCTGTTCCCGCGCCCGAGCAGCTCCGAGACCCCTTCGAGCTCGCGCTCTGAGCCGAGCTCGCGCGCATGGGGCTCGATCTCCCGGATCGTCCGCCGCACGAGCTGCGCGATGGGAATCCGGTTGCGCCGCCCGGTGGCAAGATCCATCACCGGCGCTTCGAGCCCGTAGCGGGCCGCGAGCCACTTGTTCTCGGTCGTCAGGATGCGATGGAAGGTCGGGATCTCCTCGCCGGCGTCGTATCGCTCGCAGAGTTGCTTGACGAGCGCCTGGCAATAGGCGGTGATCGCGACAGCGTCCTCGATGCGTGTGACCGCGTCGCAGATCCGGATCTCGATCGTGCCAAGGCGGGGGTGGGGTCGGATGTCCCACCAGATGTGGGTGTAGTCGGCGATGCACCCGGTGCGCTCGAGTTGGCCCACGACTTCGGCGTAGTCCGCATAGTCCTTGAAGCGAGGCGGCGGCCCCGAACGCGGAAACGACGCGAACACCATCTGACGGCTCGACATCAGCCCCGTCGGCTCACCCCGCCAGAACGGCGAGCTCGCCGAGAGCGCGAGGAGGGGTGCGAGCTGCGGCAGCAATCCGTTCATCACCTTGATCGCCTTCTCCGGATCGTCGATCGCGACATGGATGTGCATGCCGAAGATCAGCTCGCGCCGAGCGACGTACTGGAGTTGGTCGACGAGCTGCCGGTAGCGATCCTTGGCGGTGATCCGCTGGCGTTCGAACAGGCTGAACGGATGCGTTCCCGCCGATCCGACGCGCATGCCCTTCTGGCGTGCGATCCCGGAGACGTAGTTCCGGAGCTTGGCGAGCTCCCCCATGACGTCCGCAGGTGTGTGACACACGGGGGTCGCGATCTCGAGCACCGACTGCATCAGCTCGGGGTTGATCTGGTCCTCGAGCTCGTGTCCCTCGATGGCGGCGAGCACGGTGTCGATGTGTTGAACGAGGTCGAACGAGCTGCCGTCGAGGAGCTGGTACTCCTCCTCGACTCCGAGTGTGTACGGATCGCTCTGGCCGAACCGGTGGTCGAGCACGCTCGCGCCCGACCCGCTGCCTGCCGAGCCCTTGCCCGTGATGTCGGGCGGGATCAGCTGCTTTCCGATCCGATCACCGCCTCCGCTTCGATCTCGACCTTCCAGGCGGGGTCGAGCAGGGCAGTCACCACGCACGTCGCCGCCGGGCGGATCTCCGCGAACACCTCGCCGTGTGCCCGCGAGACGTCGCCCCAATGCGCAGCGTCGGTCACGAACATCCGGGTGCGCACCACGTCGGCGACCGACGAACCCGCACGACTCGAGCGCCTCCGCGATGATGGAGAGGCAGAGGTGCGCCTGCTCGTAGGCGCCCTCCGGCGGCGGTGAGCCGTCAGGAGGAATTGGCGCCGTGCCGGCCACGTGCACCGTCGAGCCGACGACGACGGCTCGCGAAAATCCCGCGACCGGCTCGAACGGCGAGTGTCCCGTGATCAGTCGGCGAATCATTGCAGAGGTAGTATCGCCCGCCGTGGACGCGTTGCGCCAGATCGACGGTTGGGAGGCACCGTTTGCCGCCGCCGGTGTGACACGCGCCGAGACGGGAGTCGCGACGCGCGGCGACGGACGTCGCAGTGTTCTCCTGGCGTCGGTGTCAAAGCCGGTCGCCGCCCTGGCGACCCTCGTGGCAGCGGAGGAGGGCGTGGTCGATCTCGACGAGCCGGCCGGGCCGCCGGGTTCGACGGTGCGGCACCTGCTCGCGCACACGTCGGGTCTTCCGTTCGAGGGCGCCGTCCCGATCGCTCCTGTGGGCCGCCGTCGCATCTACTCGAACGAGGGTTTCTCCGTGCTCGGTGGTCACGTCGCCGCCCGCGCCGAGATGCCCTTCCCCGACTACGTGCGTGCGGCCGTATGTGTGCCGCTCGGCCTCACGCTCGATCCGGACGGGCATCCCGGCGCAGGCATGCACGCCTGCCTCGACGATCTCCTCGCGATCGGACGCGAGCTGCTCCGCCCGGCGCTCGTCGCACCCGAGACGCACGCGGAGATGGTGGCGGTGCAGTTCCCGGGCCTCGACGGCGTGTTGCCGGATTACGGCCGCTTCAGTCCGCTCGACTGGGGCCTCGGCGTCGAGCTGAAGTCCGGCAAGAGCGGCCACTGGAGCGGCACGCGCACGTCGGCGGCCACGTTCGGCCACTTCGGGGGCAGCGGCACGTTCCTCTGGGTCGATCCCGAACGAGGAGTCGCGTGCGCCGTCGTCACGACCCGACGATTCGGTGAGTGGGCCAAGTCCGCGTGGCCGCGCCTCTCGGATGCCGTTCTCGACGAGCTCCCCGATCAGGCGTCGTCGGCATAGAGCGGCCGGAGGAGCTCGGTGAACGTCTCCCGGTCGCAGCTCGCGACGACGCACGCGGTCATCGCGGTGACGGTAGCGGTGCGCTGGATTCCCATCAGCGCCGCCACCTCGCCGAACGTCTCACCGGGGCGCATGATCCCCCGCGGCCCGAGCGCGACCTGGCTCACTCCTGCCAGTCCGGACAACAGCACGTAGAACCGGTCGTCGTGCTCCCCCTCGGTCACGATCGCCCGGCCTGCAGGGATCTCCTCGCGCGTCATCCGGGCGGCGAGCTTCGCGATCGTCTGACCGGGGAGCGAACCGAAGAGCCCGATGCGTTGGAGCTCGGTGACCGAGGCGGGAACGTGTCGTGGGCTCACGCCCGGTACGGTAGCGCCGGATGAACGCCGCGTTCAGTTCGTCGGCGTCGACCTCGATGCGCTCCTCGCGCCGAGACGCGCGAACCCCTGAAGCCGACGAGCCGGTGGGGAACCGGCTCGTCGGCGGGGGGAGGGGAGAAGCTTCAGGCCGTAAGGCCGAGCGTGCGCTCGATGGCGCCTTTCGGCTGGGCGCCGATCACCGAGACGGACGGCTCGCCGTCACGGAAGAGGATCATGGTCGGAATGGACGCGATCCCGTAGCGCTCCGCGAGCTCGCGCTCCTCGTCGATGTTCACCTTGACGAGCTTCAGCGCGCCGGCCTGTTCCTCGACGATGCGGTCGAGGATCGGGGCGACGGCGTGACAGGGGCCACACCACTCCGCCCAGAAATCGACCAGGACCGGGATCTCGCTCTCGATCACTTCTTGTGCGAACGTGTCGTTCTTGACTGCGGTTGCCATTGAGTCCTTTCAGTGCATGCCAAATTGCGGTTCCATCTAATGAGAACGAAAGCCGCGCTCGGAGTCTTCCCTAGAATCGCTCCATGTTCGCATCCCTCCCGGATAAACCGGATCACGACCGGCTCGAACGGGAGATCCTCGACCTCTGGGAACGCGAGGCGACGTTCGCCCAGGTGCGGGCGCAGAACGCCGACGGGCCGCGGTTCAGCTTCGTCGACGGCCCGGTAACCGCGAATCGGAGCGTCCTCGGCGTTCACACGGCTTGGGGCCGGACGCTGAAGGACGTCTTTCAGCGCTACAAGGCGATGCAGGGCTTCCACCAGCGCTACCAGAACGGCTTCGATTGTCAGGGCCTCTGGATCGAAGTCGGTGTCGAGCGTTCGCTCGGCCTCAACTCGAAGCGCGAGATCGAGGAGTTCGGCCTTGCCGAGTTCGCCCGTCGCTGCCGCGAGGTGGTCGTCGAGTCGTCGCGGGCCCTAACCGAAGGCTCGATTCGGCTCGGCCAGTGGATGGATTGGGGGAAGGACTACTTCACGTTCTCGGACACGAACATCGAATACATCTGGCGTTTCCTGCGCATTGTCAACGACCGTGGCTGGCTCGTGATGGGTCACAGGTCGACGGAGTGGTGCCCGCGCTGCGGCACGTCGATCTCCGCGCACGAGCTCCATGGGCACTACGAGGATCGCCGCGACCCGTCCTTGTACGTGAGGTTCCCCCTGCTCGACCGCGAAGGAGAGTGGATCGTCGTGTGGACGACGACGCCGTGGACATTGCCGGCCAACGTCGCTGCCGCCGTCAACCCGGATGCGGACTACGGCCTGCTGGAGGACGGCGAATGGGTCGCCTGCGCGCTCTTTGCGGGCGAGTCGTTTCAACGAGTGGTGAAGGGTTCCGAGCTCGTCGGGCTCCGTTACGCAGGTCCGTTCGACACCCTCGGCCCAGGCGCCGAGGTCGAGCATCGTGTGATCCCGTGGGAGGATGTCGCCCTGGACACGGGGACCGGCATCGTCCACATCGCACCCGGCTGCGGCGGCGAGGACTTCGAGCTCTCCAAGACGCACGACCTTCCCGTGCTCACTCCTGTCGACGAGGCCGGTCGCTTCTATCCCGAATACGGGTGGCTGCACGGCCTTTCGACGGTCGAGGCCGCGGAGCAGATCGTCGGCGACCTCAGCGACCGAAGTCTGCTCGTCCGAGCCGAGACGACCGAGCACAGCTACCCGTTCTGCTGGCGTTGTCACACGCCGCTGATCTTCCGGCTCTCGGACGACTGGTTCATCGCGGTCGACGAGCTTCGGCAGCCCCTGCTCGACGCGAATGCGACCGTCGAGTGGACGCCCGGGTACATGGGCAAGCGGATGGACGACTGGCTACGCAACATGGGCGACTGGAACATCTCGCGCCGCCGCTATTACGGTCTGCCACTGCCGTTCTACCCGTGCTCGTGCGGGCACCTGAACGTGATCGGCTCGCGGGCGGAGCTCGAGGAGCGGGCCGTCGGCGGCCTCGATCAGCTGGAGGAGCTGCGCCGTCCGTGGATCGACGCCGTGCCGGTGCGGTGCGAGGCGTGTGGAGAGGCCGTGCGGCGCGTGGAGGAGGTCGGTGACGTCTGGCTCGACGCGGGGATCGTGCCGTTCTCCACGCTCGGCTGGGAGAACCCCGAGTACGTCGCCGCGGGGTACGCGACGGGTGCTGCAAAGGGCCTGACGACCGCCGATCTGCCGGATCACACAACCTGGGAAGAGTGGTTCCCGGCCGACTGGGTGTCGGAGATGCGCGAACAGATTCGGCTCTGGTTCTACTCGCAGCTCTTCATGTCGGTCGCGCTCACGGGGCAGGCGCCGTTCCGCAAGGTGCTCGGCTACGAGAAGATGCTCGACGAGACGGGTCGCGAGATGCACAGCTCGTGGGGGAATACGATCGATGCGCCCGACGCGTTCGCGCGAATGGGCGCCGACGTGATGCGCTGGCAATACTGTGCACAGCCGCCCGACCGCAACCTCCTCTTCGGTTTCGGGCCGGCACAGGAGATCAAGCGGCGGCTGCTGACTCTCTGGAACTCCGCCAAGTTCCTCGCCGACTACGGCGCGATCGAGTCGTTCCGACCGGTCTACGGGGACCTGGCCGGCGGCGGTCCCGACGGGGAGCTACAGCCACTCGACCTCTGGCTCGTCGAGCGCACGGCGCAGCTCGTGAACGAGGCGCAGGCCGGCTACGAGCGCTGGCTGACCGCCGATGTCACCCGCGCCTTCGAAGAGTACGTCGACGATCTCTCCAACTGGTACATCCGCCGCTCGCGGCGCCGGTTCTGGGACGGCGACCAGATCGCGCTACGGACGCTCTGGTTCGGTCTCGTCCAGGGCCTGCGCGTCGTCGCGCCGGTGATGCCGTTCCTCGCCGAGCATCTCTGGCAGGTGCTCGTTCGTGACGCCGTCGAGGAGGCGCCCTCGTCGATCTTCCTCGCCGGGTGGCCCACCGCGACCACGCCGGACGCATCGCTGCTCGCCGAGGTCGCCGCACTGCGGGTGGTCGTCGCGCTCGGCCACCAGGCGCGGGCGGCGGCCGGTCTGAAGCTCCGGCAACCGCTGCGGAGGATCGTCGTCGAAGGAGCCCCGCTCGCGGCGGCGCACGCCGACGAGATCGCCGAGGAACTGCGGGTGAAGGACGTCGAGTTCGGGCACGTCGACTCGGAGCTGCGGGTGAAGCCGAATCTCCCTCTTCTCGGCCCGAAACTCGGGAAGGAGCTCGGCGCCGTCCGTGCGGCACTGCAGGCGGGCAGGTTCGAAGCGCTCGGCGGAGGCAGATTCCGCGTCGGCGACCTCGAGTTGGCCCCGGAGGAGGTGCTCGTCGAGCGCGCCGGCAAGGACGGTTGGGCGGTCGCCGGCGAGACGGGTGTCACGGTCGCGATCGACACGGCCGTCTCGGACGAGCTGGCGCTGGAAGGGCGGGTCTACGAATCGATCCACCGGGTCAACTCGATGCGCAAGGAGGCAGGGCTCGAGCTGACCGATCGGATCAAGCTCACGGTCCCGAGGCACGATGAGGACTTGCTCGAACATGCGGACTGGATTGCACGCGACACGCTCGCGGTCGCGGTCGAGACGGGCGACACCGACGACCTCGTGATCGAACCGGTCTGACCCCGAGCTCGTCGGTCAGCGTTGCGACTCGGCCAGGGTCAGCTCGCGCCGCAGTTCGACCGGGAGCTTGAACGTCACGTCCTCGGTCGCCATCTGGAACGCTTCGATCTGCTCCACGCCACGCTCGCGGAACCAGTCGCAGAGGCGGGTGACGAGGCGCTCGGGGGCTGACGCACCCGACGAGATCCCCACTGTCCGAACGTCTGCGAGCCAGGCCTCGTCGATCTCTGTCTCGTCGTCGACGAGGTAGCCGGCCACGCCGGACGCGCGTGCGACGTCGACGAGTCGGTTGGAGTTCGAGGAGTTCTTCGATCCGAGCACGAGGAGGAGGTCGATCTCGGAGAGCATCTCCTTGACGGCCCACTGGCGGTTGGAGGTGGCGTAACAGATGTCTTCTTTCCGCGGCGCGTAGACGTTGGGGAAGCGGCGGCGGATGACGGCGATGATCTCGGAGGTCTCGTCGACCGAGAGCGTCGTCTGCGTGATGTACGCCACGCGGGTGTCGGCCGGGAGATCGAGCGCTTCGGCCTCTGCCACGTCCTGCACGAGGATCGTCGCCTCCGGTGCCTCGCCCATCGTGCCCACGACCTCCTCGTGGCCCTCGTGCCCGATCAGGATCACCGTGTAGCCGTCGGCGGCGTATCGGCGCGCC
Source organism: uncultured Thermoleophilia bacterium (assembly GCA_963721955.1). Taxonomy (GTDB): domain Bacteria; phylum Actinomycetota; class Thermoleophilia; order Gaiellales; family Gaiellaceae; genus Gaiella. The sequence continues at coordinate 1,673,545 of CAVRKG010000005.1, forward strand.
TGAACGTGCACCTTGGTCACGAGCGGGCACGTCGCGTCGATGACGTTGTGTCCGAGTGCGGCCGAGTTCGAGTGCACGCTCGGCGCGACGCCGTGGGCCGAGTAGACGACCGTCGCGCCGGTCGGTACCTCCGTCTCCTCCTCCACGAAGATCGCGCCGCGAGACTCGAGATCGCGGACGACGTGGATGTTGTGCACGATCTGCTTGCGCACGTAGACGGGCGCGCCGTAGTGCTCGAGCGCCTTCTCGACGGTGTCCACGGCGCGCTCGACCCCGGCGCAATAGCCTCGCGGTGACGCCAGGATGACGCGCTCGACCACACCGACAGGGTATCCGTCGAGACGGTTCGGTCAGCGGGACGTCTCGGCGAGCACGATGCCGCCGAGCACGACGAGTCCTCCGATGACCTGAACCGCGACGAGCGCCTCGCCCAGCCACGACCAGGCGACGACCGCCGCGGCGACCGGTTCGAACGTCGCCACGATCCCGACCGTCGTGGCGGGAAGGTGCCTCAGGGCGCCGATGGAGAGGAGGAAAGGAGCGATCGTGCCCAGCACGATGCCCCAGAGTGCGAGGGCGCCGACCGGGACGCTGAAGAGATCGAGCGGCAGGAGGACGCTGACGCGCAGCTCGTCGACCGGAAAGCTCCACCAGGGCAACACGATGGCTGCCGCGAGCGACGCGAACCCCAACCCCAGGCAGACGACCGAGAAGGGGTCACGGCGACCGACGAGCCGCTCCCCCATGAGGTAGAAGACCGCGAGCGAGACGGCGGCAAGCAAGCCGGCGGTCACGCCGAGGCCGTCGAGCGTGAGGCCGTCCCACACCTGCGCGACAAGTGCCAGTCCGCCGAGTACGAGGCCGAGTGCGGGCCAGACGCGCCGTCGCACCGGTTCGTGCCAGGCGAAACGAGCCCACAGTGCGATGAGCACCGGTGCCGTGAACTCGAACAGCAGCCCGATCCCGATCGGGCAGTCGGAAGATCGCGACGAAATAGAGCCACTGGACGAGCGCAAAGCCGACGACGCCGTAGAACGCGAACCAGCCGAGCTCGCGCCGGCTCCCGATCCGGAGGCGTCGCGGGGCGATGATCACAAGGGCGAGTGCGAGTCCGACGAAGCCGCCCGTCGAGCGGAGCTCGGTCCAGCGGAGCGTGCCGATGTCGCTGGCGTCGAGGGCGATCTTCGAGACCGCCCCGTTGAACGCGAACAACGTCGCGGCGGCGATCGTCATCGCATACCCCACGCGCGGGCGCCGGTGGCGGGCAGGCGTTCCGGGTGGCAGCACGAGTTCGGTCATCGCGCGAGGCTACCGCGAGGGATGCACGAGCCGGTCCACGTGCGCCAAACAGTAGGCTCGTAGCGATGGTCGATCGAGTGGCCCTGTTCGTCACCTGTCTCGCCGACACGCTCTTCCCGCAGGTCGGCGTGGCGACCGTCACGGTGCTCGAACGGCTCGGGATAGAGGTCGTGTTCCCGCGCGAACAGACGTGCTGCGGTCAGATGCACGCGAACTCCGGCTACCCCGACGAGGCGCAGCTCCTCGCGCGGCGGTTCGTGGAGATCTTCGCGCAGTACGACGCGATCGTCACTCCGTCCGGCTCGTGCGCGGCGCAGGTGAGAGAGCACTTCCCGGGTCTGCTCGCCGGCGACGACGGTGGAGTGCCGTCGAGGACGTGGGAGCTCTCGCAGTTCCTCACCGGCGTCCTGGGCATCGAGCAGGTCGGCTCGACGTTCGAGGGCACGGTGACCTATCACCCGACCTGCCACTCGCTTCGCCTGCTGCGGCTCGGTGACGCGCCGGTTCGGCTGCTGCGCGCCGTCCCTGGCGTGGAGCTCGTCGAGCTTCCCGAGGCGGAGGAGTGCTGTGGCTTCGGCGGGACGTTCGCGGTCAAGAATGCCGACGTCTCGGCGGCGATGCTCGACGAAAAGCTTGCCGCGATCACGTCCTCGGGAGCGGCGTCCGTCTGCGCCTGCGACAGTTCGTGCCTGATGCACATCGGTGGTGGCCTCCGCCGCCGCGGTCTGCCCATCCGCCCGCTCCATCTCGCGGAGATCCTGGCGTCGTGAGTGCGGCCCGCGACGCGCGGCCCGAGAGCTTCCCGCAGGCGGCCCCGGCAGCGCTGTCGGATCAGCGTGTTCGGAGCAACATCCGCCTCGCGACCGGCTCGATCCGGGCCAAGCGTGCTGCGGTCGTGGCCGAGTTGCCCGACTGGAACGCTCTTCGCGACGCCGCGGCAGCGATCAAGGACGAGGCGCTCGCTCGTCTCGACGACGTGCTCGTCGAGCTCGAGACCTCGGTCCATGCGGCCGGAGGGATCGTCCACTGGGCGCGGGACGCGGCGGAAGCGAACGAGATCGTGGTCGAGCTCGTTCGCGCCGAGGGGGCGAGCGAGGTCGTCAAGGTGAAGTCGCTCGCGACCGACGAGATCCGCCTCAACGAGGCGCTCGAGAGCGCAGGCATCAGTCCGATCGAGACCGATCTCGCGGAGTTGATCGTGCAGCTCGCGGGGGAGCGGCCGTCCCATCTCCTCGTGCCTGCGATCCACAAGAACCGCCTCGAGATTCGCGACCTCTTCCGTGAGAAGCTCGGGTTGCCGGATCTGTCGGACGACCCGGCCGAACTGGCCGAGGCCGCTCGGCTCCACCTGCGGGAGGCGTTCCTCCGGGCGCGGGTCGCGATCTCGGGTGCGAACTTCGCGGCCGCCGATACGGGAACGATCTGCGTGGTCGAATCGGAGGGAAACGGACGCATGTGCACCACGCTTCCCGACGTGCTGATCACGGTGATGGGGATCGAGAAGGCGATCCCCCGTTTTCGCGATCTGGAAGTGTTCCTGCAGCTCTTGCCGCGCTCGTCGACGGGCGAGCGGATGAATCCGTACACGTCGCTCTGGACCGGGGTCAGGGAGGGCGACGGGCCTCAGCGGTTCCACCTCGTCCTCCTCGACGCCGGGCGCACCCGGGTGCTCGCAGATCCCCAAGGCCGGACGGCGCTCCGCTGCATCCGCTGCTCGGCTTGCATCAACGTCTGCCCGGTCTACCGGCAGACCGGCGGGCATGCCTACCACTCGCCCTACGCGGGCCCGATCGGCGCCATCCTCGCGCCTCAGCTCGCAGGCGAGAGAGGCGCCGTCGCTTCGCTGCCGTTCGCGTCGTCGCTGTGCGGTGCGTGTTACGACGTCTGCCCGGTTGCGATCGACATTCCTGCGATCCTCGTACACGAGCGGGCGAAGGTGGTACGCCGCGAGCGTCCCGGGGTCGAGGGGAGATCGCTGAAACACCTCGGCCGTGCGTTCGCGACGCGGGCCGGATACGAACGGGCGCAGCGGCTCGGCAGGGTGCTTCAGCGACCCGTTGCACGCGACGGTTGGATCCGGCACTTCCCTCCGGGGCCGCTCGCCGCGTGGGGCCGCGCGCGTGATCTGCCGGCGCTGCCGCCTCAGACGTTCCGCGAATGGTGGGAGTCGCGGTGACCGGGCGTGACGCCGTTCTAGCGCGCATTCGCGCGGGCCTCTCCGATCGACCGTCGGCGCCGACGGTCGATCGCTCGTATCGGAGGGCGGGCGAGCTCGACAGCACCTCGGTGCTCGACCTCTTCACCGAGCGCGTGCGCGACTACAGGGCAGCGGTCGTCGTCACGGCCGACCCGGCTGCTGCCGTCGCCGAAACGCTCGCCGCCGCGAACGTGGGGCGCGTCGGTGTCGCGCCCGACCTCGGTCACCATTACCGCCCTGTCGGGGTCGAGTTCGTCGAGGACGATGGTCTCTCGTCGCTCGAGCTCGACGCTCTCGACGGCGCACTGACGACCTGTGCCGCCGCGTGCGCCGAGACGGGGACGGTCGCCCTCGACGGCGGCCCGGGCCAGGGCCGCAGGGCGCTGAGCCTCGTCCCCGACCTGCACGTCTGCATCGTCCGGCCGACACGATCGTCGAGACGGTGCCCGAGCTGATCGCGCGGCTCGAGCCGAGCGCGAGCGAGGGTCGGCCGATCGTCCTCGTCTCGGGGCCGTCGGCGACGAGCGACATCGAGCTGAACCGCGTCGAGGGAGTGCACGGGCCGAGACGGCTCGTCGTGATCGTCGCGACGTAGATCGCGAGCCGGCCGCGGCACGCCCGCTACGGTCTCCACATGCGGGAGCCAGGTTCTCTGGTGCGCTCTCTCGTCGGGTTCGTCCGCGGCGTGATATCCCGCTACGGCAGCCTCGGGGGCTCGAACTTCGCCGCCGCGATCTCGTATCGAGCCCTGTTCTCGCTCCTGCCGCTCGCCACCTTCGTCGCCACGATCCTGGCCGAGATCCTGTCGAGGAGCCGGCTCGGGCGCCGGGATCTGGTGTCGACGATGGCAGAGCGGTTCGATCTCTCGCCCGACGGTGCGGACAAGCTGGACACTCTGATCACGTCCGTCCCCTCGCCGTGGAGCCTCGCCGGCCTGTTCACGCTCGGGCTCGCGCTGTGGGGGGCGAGCAGCGTCATGGGCACGATGCAGTCGACGCTCGCGGCCGTCTTCGATGAGGGGGCGTCGCGTAGCCTCGTGCGCGGCCGGCTCGTCAGCGCGCTGCTCGTACTCGGCGCCCTCGGCCTGATTCTGTGTGCGGTTGCTGTCTCGGCGCTCGAGAACGTCGCGAGCAAGGTGAACGACGACGTCGATGCGTGGCTCGGCTGGCAGCCGCCGGGATTCGGGGTCGTCCTCGGCGCTGTCGCGCCTGCGGCGCTGATCCTCGCCGTGTTCGTGCTGCTCTACCGCTACCTGCCGCAACAGCGGGCGAGCTGGCGGGCCGTGCTGGTCGGTGCCACCGCCGGCGCCGTCCTGTTCCAGGCCGTGCAACTCGGACTGGGCTGGTACCTCGCCGGCCCGGCCGACTTCGGCGAGGTGTACGGCTCGGCCAGCGCCGTGTTCGCTTTCCTCTTCTCGGTCTACCTGGGCGCCAGCGTCTTCGTGCTCTGTGCCGTCCTCACGGCGGAGATCGACGAGAAGTGGAAGCGGGTGGAGGGAATCGAACCCTCGTAATCAGCTTGGAAGGCTGGGGCTCTACCATTGAGCTACACCCGCGTTTCGCGTATTGAAGCAATCGCAGCCGTCGCTTGTCGTCCTTTAGTGCCCGTCTGGCCACGCGAGGCTGTCCAGACGACTCCGTATGCTCGACGTCATGCACGAGGAACGGAGTGTCCGATTCAGACCGCGCGCGATCCTGACCGTGCTCGGTGTCATTCTCGCGGCTGCAATCGTGCTCGAGGTCCTGTGGGTCACCCGTGGGGTGATCATCTGGTTCCTTGTCGCGGTGTTCTTCGCGATTGCTCTCAACCCGGCCGTCGACGCTCTCGTCCGCAGGGGGATGCCCCGCGGGTCGGCAGTCGGGGTCGTGTTCGTCGGCACGATCCTCCTGATCGTCGGGTTGGCGGCCACGTTCGTGCCGACGCTCGTGCGTGAGGTCAACGACCTCGTCGACGCGGTTCCCGGCTACCTCGACGACCTCACGCGAGGGCGCGGCAGGCTGGGCTTTCTCGAGCGCGAGTATCAGATCGTGGAAAAGGCGCGGGAGGCGATCGAGAAGAGCGGCGCGGGTGGCGTGCTCGGGCTCTCGAACACGGCCCTCAGCGTCACGAAGAGCGTCCTCAACGCCGTATTCGCCGTGATCACGATCTCGTTCCTCACGCTCTTCATGCTGCTCGAGGGACCCGCGTGGGTCGAGCGGGCCTACAGCCTCGTTTCCGAGGAGTCGCAGCCGCGGTGGCGGAGGGTCGGCGGTGAGATCTATCGGACGGTCGGCGGCTACGTCACGGGCAACCTCCTGATCAGCCTGATCGCAGGCGTGGTCTCGACCACCGTCCTGCTCGTCCTCGGCGTTCCCTATGCCGTGGCGCTCGGTCTCATCGTCGCCATCCTCGATCTGATCCCGCTTGCAGGTGCGACCATCGCCGCCGTGATCGTCAGCGCCGTCGGTTTCCTCGATTCCACGACATCCGGAATCGTGCTCGTGGTCTTCTTCGTGCTCTACCAGCAGCTCGAGAACCAGGTCCTCCAGCCACTCGTCTACGGACGCACCGTGCGTCTGTCGCCACTCGTCGTTCTCATCGCGGTCCTGATGGGCGCCGAGCTCGCGGGCGTGATCGGCGCGCTCGGTGCGATCCCCGTCGCGGGGACGATCCAGGTGCTCGTGGTCGACTGGCTCGATCATCGCCGTCAGAAGAACGTCGATCCGGCGGGGCCGGTGGTACAGGCCGCCGAGTCGCCCACCTGAGCGGGCGCGCGGCAACGGAAGCGCGAGGCCTCGCCCGCTACCGCGAGCTCTTCGCACGTGACCATGCCGCGGCGCTGTTCGCATGGAGCATCGTCGCTCGGCTGCCGACGGGGATGGCGGGCCTCGGCCTCGTTCTCCTCGTTCGCGACGCCGGTGCAGGCTACGGCGAAGCCGGACTCGTCGCCGCGGCCTACGCGGTCGGGGTTGCGATCGGCGCGCCCTACGGCGGCCGGCAGGTCGATCGGCTCGGCGCGAAGCCCGTGCTCCGCTTCCGGCTCGTTGCCTATCCGGGACTCCTCGGACTCGTCGCGGTGCTCGGGGAACTCGGAGCGCCGATCCCCGCCATCGCGGTCGCGGCCGCCGCTGCGGGGCTCACGATGGCGCCCGTCTCGTCCGTGCTTCGTGCCATCTGGCCTTCCGTGGCCGGCAGCGACGGTGCGAAGACGGCCTATGCGCTCGACGCAGCGTTGCAGGAGGTGATCTTCATCGGCGGCCCACTGCTCGTCGCGGTCCTCGCCGCGATCGACCCCGGCGCTGCCGTCGGCGGCGCGGCGGTTCTCGCTGCAATCGGGACGTTCGCCTTCCTCCGAATCCCGCCCGTGGGAAGCGCGAGACCGGCAACCGAGCAGCACAGCTCGCGATTCGGCGCGCTCTCCGCCGTCGGTGTGCGGACGATCGCGCTGTACTGCGTCTGGCTCGGCCTCGGATTCGGCGGCATCGAGATCGCCGTCCCGGCCTTCGCGGAGGCGAATGGCAACCGGGCACTCGCGGGTATCGCTCTCGCAGGGTTCGCCGCCGGTTCGCTCGTGGGAGGGCTGCTCGCCGGTCTTCGACCCTCGAGCGACGAGAGGCGAAGGATCATCGTCGGGGCGTTCGTGCTCACGGCGGCGATGTGCCTCCCGCTCGCCGCCGGCTCGATCTGGACGATCGCAGTCCTGCTTTTCTTTGCCGGCCTCCCGATCGCCCCCGTCGTCGCGGCGCTGTACGGGATGATCGGTCAGGTCGCAGCGCCCGGCTCCGTCGCGGAAGCCTTCTCGTGGTTCGGGACCTCGGTCACCATCGGCATCGCCGGCGGGACGGTCGCCGGCGGCTGGCTGATCGACGGTCACGGCTGGCGCGCCGCGGCCGCTCTCGGGATCGCCTGCCTGGGCACGGGTGCGGTCGTGACGACGCTGCGTCGCGAGACGCTCGTCCCGTACCGCGTGGCTGAGCCCAGTCCCGAGTAGGATCAGCGTCGAGATGGCAACCGCGGCGTCCCAGGGCCTCGAGCGTTGGCGCGAACGTCGCGCGCGCACCAGCGAACGCGGCGGAGAGCTCTTCTCGACGCTCTCAGGACTCGAGGTCGAGCCGCTCGCGACCCCGGAGACGGTCGACGTCGACTACGAGCGCGACCTCGGCTATCCGGGCGACTTTCCCTTCACCCGCGGCGTCTATCCGTCGATGTACCGCGGCCGCTTGTGGACGATGCGCCAGTTCGCGGGCTTCGGGTCGGCGGCGGAGACGAACCAGCGCTTCCGATTCTTGCTCGACCACGGACAGACCGGGCTGTCGACCGCCTTCGACATGCCGACGCTGATGGGACTCGACTCCGACCATGCGCGCTCACTCGGGGAAGTGGGGAGGGAGGGCGTGGCGGTCGACTCGGTCGAGGACATGAGGATGCTCTTCGACGGGATTCCACTGGGCGAGGTGTCGACCTCGATGACGATCAACTCGCCCGCGGCAATGCTGCTCGCGTTCTACGTGTGCGTCGCCGAGGAGCAGGGCGTTCCCCGGTCGGCGCTGCGCGGGACGGTCCAGACGGACATTCTCAAGGAGTACATCGCGCAAAAGGAGTACATCTTCCCGCCCGAGCCGAGCATGCGTCTCGTCACGGACATGGTCGAGTTCTGCACCAGGGAGATGCCGCTCTGGCATCCCATCTCGATCTCCGGCTACCACATCCGCGAGGCCGGATCGACGGCGGCGCAAGAGCTCGCGTTCACGCTCCAGGACGGGTTCACGTACGTCGAGTGGGCGCTCGAGCGTGGACTCGCCATCGACGATTTCGCTCCCCGCCTGTCGTTCTTCTTCAACGCGCACCTCGACTTTTTCGAGGAGATCGCGAAATACCGGGCCGCCCGCCGGATCTGGGCGACCGTACTACGCGATCGCTACGGCGCCAAGGACGAGCGGTCGCTGCTGATGCGCTCTCACTCGCAGACGGCCGGCGTGTCGTTGACCGCGCAGCAGCCGGAGGTGAACATCGTGCGCACCGCGATCGAAGCGCTGGCTGCGGTGCTCGGCGGCACACAGTCGCTCCACACGAACTCGTTCGACGAGGCCCTCGCACTGCCGACCGAGGATGCCGTTCGGATTGCCCTGCGAACGCAACAGGTGATCGCCCACGAGATCGGCGTCGTCAACAGCGTCGATCCGCTCGGCGGTTCGTACTACGTCGAGCAGCTGACGAACGAGCTCGAGGCACAGGCATACGCCTACTTCGAGCAGATCGAGGAACGAGGCGGGATGGTCGAGGCCGTCAAGCAGAACTTCCCCCAGGCGGAGATTGCCGAGGCGTCGTTCCGCTATCAGTCGGAGGTCGAGTCGCGACAGCGCCTGATCGTCGGCGTGAACGTCCACACGGTGGAGCAGGAGGATCCCATCCCGCTCCACAAGATCGATCCCCAGCTCGAACCGCAGCAGGTCGAGCGGGTCCGAAGCTTGCGCGCACGCCGCGACGATGCGGCCGCCGACAGGTGCCTGGCGGAGCTGCGCGAAGCGGCCGCAGGCACGACCAACCTGATGCCCCTCATCATCGAGGCCGCCAAAGCCGACGTGACCATGGGCGAGATGTGTGATGTCCTCCGAGAGGTCTGGGGTGTCTGGCGGGAGACCCCCGTCTACTGAGCCGATGAGCCGGCTGACCGAGGAGCAGCGCCAGATCGTCGACCTGGTCCGGCTGCTCGCGCGCGAGCGGATCAAGCCGCGAGCGGCCGAGATCGACGCATCGCACGAGTTTCCGTGGGACATCGTCGAGCTCTATCGTGAGAACGGACTCTTCGGACTGTTCTACGACGAGGCCGACGGTGGCCTGGGCACGGGCACGCTGCTGTCGCTGATCGCGATCGAGGAGATCTCGAAGGTCTGCGCGACGTCAGGGTTGATCCTCGCCGTGCAGGAACTCGGGTCGCTCGGCCTCAAGCTTGCCGGCAACGACGAGCAGAGGGCACGGTGCCTGCCGAGGCTGGCCTCGGGCGAGTGGCTCGCGGCGTACGCGCTCACGGAGGCAGAATCGGGCTCCGACTCGGCCGCGATGCGGACGACGGCGAGGCGCGAAGGCGACGACTACGTCCTGGACGGCGACAAGCGGTTCATCACGAACGCCGGCGTCGCGAGCGTCTACACGGTGTTCGCGAAGACCGATCCCGCCGCCGGCCACTCCGGGATCAGCGCCTTCGTGATCGAAGCCGGGACACCGGGCTTCGAGGTGGCACGACTCGAACCGAAGATGGGCATCGCAGGTTCGACGACCGGTGAGCTCGTCTTCTCGGGAGCGCGCGTCCCAGCGGCGAACCGACTCGGAGAGGAGGGCGAGGGGTTCAGAATCGCGATGCGGATCCTCGATCGCTCGCGCCCCGGTGTCGCGGCGCAGGCACTGGGAATCGCACAGGGAGCGACGGACTGCGCCCTCGAATACGCACGCACGCGCGAGACGATGGGACAGCCGATCGCGCAGCATCAACTGATTGCGGGGAAGCTCGCGGACATGGAGACACGCTGCGCGGCCGCGCGTGGCCTCCTGTATCGATTCGGTGAGCTCGTCGACAGCGGCGTCGACGGCGCCGAGCTCACCAAGGCCTCCGCGATGGCGAAGCTCTACTGCAGCGATGTCGCCATGTACGCGACCACGGAAGCGGTGCAGGTGCTCGGCGGGTACGGCTACATCAGCGAATACCCGGTGGAGCGCATGATGCGCGACGCCAAGATCACCCAGATCTACGAGGGAACGAACGAGATCCAACGACTCGTGATCGCGCGCGAGATGCTTCGAGAAACGCGCCTCACGCCGTGGTCCGAGAACTAGAGCCCGGGAGCGCCCGTTCTTCCGTACGCGCCGCGGCCCACCGTTGCGTCAGGGCTTGTAGCTCGAGTCGTGCCAGCGCCGAACGACCTCCAGCCTGGCCCCGTTCCAACGCCAGCGCGTGTGATCGAAGCCTCCGGTCGGGCAGCAGTTCTGATCAGCCGTCCTGTAGACCGGCTCGGTCTCGACGATGTCGGAGCCGAGCCGCGTGAGGCCGAGCCGGTACCCGCCCCGGACGAGCACGACCCTGTACCCGCGCGCCTTGCTCGCGAAGACCACCCAGTTGATCACCCCGGCCGTGCCGAAACCGCTCGTGATCGTGACGGCCATGAGCTTGACGTGGCGCCGCGGGAACGTGATGCAGACGACGCGGTCCGCGAAGGCCGGGTCGACGCGGTACCGCTCGCTCGAGATCGACTGCGCCGCCGGGACGACGACGCGGAGGCTCTTCAACTGCGCCTTCGCGGTGCCGAGTCCGCACGAGGGAAGCGAGAATGCCGTGGCGGCCAGGAGGGAAGCGACGATCACGTGCGACGCACCGTAGTCGGAATCCCGGCGGGCGAGTTCCTGCCACGATCGCGCGAGGGCTTGACGGACTCGGTCCTTAGTGTCATGCTTCGCCCCGGGGAGAAGGCAAGCCAACGGGGGATGAACTTTGAGGGGTCTTCACGGCGACCGTGGTCGCGGCGTATTCGGGCACGCGCAGAAGCGGCTCGCGCGTGCCTGCGGCCGAGTCGCGAGCACGCCGACGAGGTTCACCGCGAGAGACGCGCCTGGGGTCGTTCCCGAGCGGAGTCGATCGAAAAGACGTAGCGGCCGGTGCCCGGCCGCTGACAAAGAGGGGGGTGAGGGGTCGTGTTGCGCTGGATCGTCGATTCGAGTACTCGGTTCCGTCTGCTCGTGCTCGCCGCAAGCGCGGTGGTGATGATTGTCGGCGCCACGCAGCTCAGGGATATGCCCGTCGAGGTCGTGCCCGACTTCGCGCCGGTCACGGTCGAGATCCAGACCGAGGCTCTCGGTCTGTCTGCGGCGGAGGTCGAGCAGCTGATCACCGTCCCGCTCGAGCAGGATCTGCTCAACGGCGTCGCCTACCTGCAGGACATCCGCTCGCAGTCGGTTGCCGGTCTGTCGCGGATCCTCCTCGTCTTCGAGTCGGGCACCGATCTCTACCGGGCACGCCAGGTCGTGGCCGAGCGGCTGACGCAGGCCCACGCGCTGCCGCAGGTGTCGAAGCCGCCGCAGATGCTGCAGCCGCTCGCCTCGGCCAGTCGGTTGATGCTGATCTCGCTCTCTCCTCAGAACGTGTCCGCGCTCGACCTCTCGGTCCTTGCCAAGTGGACGATCGTGCCCCGGCTGCTGGGCGTCCCCGGTGTCTCGAACGTGTCCGTTTGGGGGCTGCAGGAGCGGCAGCTTCAGGTGCAGGTCGATCCCGAGCGGTTGCGCCAGCAGGGCGTCACGCTCCTGGACGTGATCAAGACCGCTGGCAACGCACTCTGGGTGTCACCGCTCAGCTTCGTCGAGGCCTCGACGCCTGGCACCGGTGGCTTCATCGACACCCCGAACCAGCGTCTCGGCATCCAGCACATCTCGCCCGTGAGCACGGCGGCCGATCTCGCCCGTGTGCGTCTCGAGAACGAGCCGGGAAAGAACCTCGCGCTCGGCGATGTCGCCAGCGTGGTCGAAGGCCACCAGCCGCTGATAGGCGGAGCCGTCGTCGGTGACGAGCCGGGCTTCTTCTCGTCGTCGAGAAGTTCCCGGACGCGAACACACTCGAAGTGACGCGCGCCGTTGAGAATGCGATGGAGACAATGCGTCCCGGCATCGTCGGGGGTCGAGTTCGACACCGCCGTCTATCGGCCGGCCACGTACATCGAACAGTCACTCGACAATCTCACCGTCGCCTTGCTGATCGGCGCTTTCTTGGGAGCGCTGACGATCAGCTTGCTCTTCTTCCGGCTCCGAACCGCACTCGTAGCCATCGCTGCGGTGCCGGTCTCGCTCGTGGTCGCCGGGCTCGTGCTGTTCGCCCTCGGAGTGACGCTCAACGCGATCGTTCTCGTCGGCCTCGCGGCCGCGCTTCTCCTCCTGATCGACGACGCGGTGATCGACAGTCGAGAACATGCGTTCGGCGCCTGCGGGAGCAACGTCGTGATGACGCGGAGCGGACTACGACGGCGTTGGTCGCGCGGGCGACACTCGAGACGCGAGGCGCGGCGATCGCCGCGTCGTCGGTGATCGCGCTCATGGTGGTGCCTCTGTATGCACTCGAACGGCTCTCAGGAACGTTCTTCCCCGACATGGCGCTTGCTTACCTCGTTGCGATTCTCGCATCGACGGCTCGTTGCGCTCACGCTGACGCCGGCTCTCAGTGTCGTGCTCTTCACGAGTCGGCCGCCACGTGCCGGCGACGCTCGTTCCCCGAGCGTGCGCTCCAGGAGTGGTACCGTCGCGGGCTCGGCCGCGTTGTGCGCACGCCCGCGATCGCGTACGCCGCCGCTGCCGTGCTCGCCGTCGCCGGGCTCGCGGCAGTCCCGTTTCTGAAGACGTCGCTCCTGCCGACGTTCAAGGAGACCGAGCTCATCGTCCGGTCGGACGCTCCCCCCGGCACGTCACTACCCGAGATGAGCCGGGTCACCGCGCGAGCAGCCGGCGAATTGCGGTCCATTCCCGGGGTCCGCGACGTCGGTGCTCACATCGGTCGTGCGATCACGGGCGATCAGGTCGTCGGTGTCAATTCGGCGGAGCTCTGGGTCAGTCTCGAGCGCGATGCGGACTACGACGCGACGGTGCGTGCCGTCGAAGACGTGGTCGCTGGATAGCCCAACCTCGCGCCGCAACGTCCACACCTATTCCAACGACCGCGTGCGCGAGGTGCTCACCGGATCGGACGACGACGTGGTCGTTCGGCTCTACGGAGAAGACCTCAGCATCCTGGAGAGCGAGGCGAGGAAAGTCAGTACTGCCGTCTCCAGCGTCGCCGGGATCGAGAACACCTCGTGTCCTGCTCCCGGTCGAAGAGCCGACGCTCCAGATCGAGGTCGACCTCGCCAAAGCGGGTCAGCACGGGATCAAGCCCGGCGACGTCCGCCGCGCGGCCACGACTCTTCTCTCGGGCATTCACGCCGGCAGCTTGTTCGAGGATCAGAAGGTGTTCGAGATCGTCGTCTGGGGAGTCCCGGAGGTTCGAAGCAGTCTGACGAGCGTTCGCAACCTGCTCCTCGACACGCCGTCCGGTGGCCATGTTCGGCTCGGTGATGTCGCGGACACGCGGATCACGCCCAGCCCGGCCGTGATCGAGCGCGAGTCGGTCTCACGGTACGTCGATGTCGCCGTCGGAGTTGCCGCCGGAATGAGCCGCGACGATGTGAGCACGGCGGTGAACAACGTCGTGGGCGACCTGCAGTTCCCGCTCGAGTACAGCGCAGCGGTGCTCTCCGTCGAGGAACAGCCCGTCGGGCGGCTGATCGCGGTAGCGCTAGCAGCCCTGATCGGGATCGTCCTTCTCCTGCAGGTGTTCTTCGGCAGCTGGAAGCTCGCCGCGTTGACGTTCCTCGCGGTCCCCCTCGCCCTCTCAGGAGGGTTGCTGGGAGCGCTCGTCAGCGGAGGCACACTCTCGTTCGGGTCGTACATGGCCTTGTTCGCGGTTGCCGGACTTGCGACCCGTAACGGGATCCAACTGCTCGACCGGTTCCGCCGGCTCGAGCGCCAGGGGGTCTCGCTCGGGCCGCAGATCGTCCTCCAGGGGGCACAGGAGAGGGTGCTCCCCATCGTCGCGACCGCGTTGGCGACAGCTCTGGTGTTCGTTCCCCTGCTCGTGCTCGGGAGCAGAGCCGGCTCGGAGCTGCTCCACCCGCTGGCGGCGGGGCTGGTCGGCGGCCTACTCACCTCGACCATCGTGAACCTGGTCGTCCTGCCGTCGCTCTACCTGCGCCTTGGGCTCGGTTTCAGTCCGGCTCCGGAGCGTCCTGACCCGGGTGCGAGTCCTATTGCGGATGCTCCACCCGGCGGGCGGTCTCGGAGGTTCGGTAATCGCCGAGGAGCCGGCCTCGTGACCGCAGGACAATCACATCGACCAGCGGGGGGAACGATCATGCACACGAGAGACCGGGTGGCTCTGGCGGCTGTGCTGCTCGTCGGAGTCGCGTTGCCGCTTTCCGCCTGCGGCGGCGACTCCGCCGAGGCCTTGGCGGAACCGGTGGTCGTCGAGCAGGTAGGGAGCAGCGACCTCCACCGCATCACGCTCAGCGAACGTGCCGCGCAGCGACTCGACGTCGCGACCGCTCCGGTCGAGCAGAGCAGCGCGGCAACGGTGATCCCGTACGCCGCGGTTCTCTATTCACCGAACGGCGACACGTGGGCGTACGTCAACCCCGAGGGCTGGACGTTCGTGCGTGAGGCGATCGTCGTCGACCGTATCGACGGCGACCGTGCGCTGCTCCGCTCTGGACCGGCTCCCGGGACGAAGGTCGCGGTGGTCGGCGTGCAGGAGCTCTACGGCGCCGAGACCGGCGTCGGCGGCGGGCACTGAGCGGGCTGGGGGCGAGTCGACCATGATGCGCTGGATCATCGCCACGAGTTTGAAGTTCCGCTACCTCGTCGTGGCGCCGGGGAATCGCGATGATGGCGTTCGGGTTCGGGTCGCTCCGCGACTCGCCCGTCGATGTCTTCCCCGAGTTTGCCCAGCCGAAGGTCGAAATCCAGACGATTACGATGGGGCTAACAGCAGAGGAGACGGAGCAGCTCGTCACCGTGCCGTTGGAGCAGGCGCTGCAGGGGCTGCCGGACGTGGAGACGATCCGTTCGAAGTCGGTGCCGGCGCTGTCGCAGGTGGTGCTTCTGTTCGAGCGTGGAACCGACATCATCAAGGCGCGTCAGCTGGTGGCCGAACGCGTCGGCACGGTGACGCCGACGCTTCCCACCTGGGCGAGCCCGCCCGTGATGATCCAGCCGCTCTCGTCGACGAGCCGCGTCGTGAAGATCGGCCTGACCTCGAACAGCCTTTCGCTGATCGAGATGTCGACCATCGCGTACTGGAAGATCCGAGCGCGCCTGCTCCGCGTCCCCGGCGTCGCAAACGTCCCGATCTGGGGCGAGCGCCTGCAGCAGACGCAGGTGCGCGTCGATCCGCAGAAGCTGCAGCAGAACGGCGTCTCTCTGATCAGCGTGATGGACAGCACGGCGAACGCTCTGGACGCTGGGCTGCTGAGGTACTCGAGCGGTGCGGTGATCGGCACCGGTGGCTTCATCGAGACGCCGAATCAGCGTCTCAACATCCAGCACGTCCTGCCCATCGTGACCCCGGACGACCTCTCCGGACATCGCGATCGAGAAGCGAGAACGGCGAGAAGCTGACGCTTGCGGACGTCGCGACGCTGGTGGAGGATCACCAGCCCCTCATCGGCGACGCGGTGATCAACGACGGGCCAGGGCCTGATGCTCATCGTCGAGAAACTCCCGTGGGCGAACACGCTCCAGGTGACGCGCGGCGTCGAGGCTGCGACTCGAGGAGCTTCGAGCCCGGGTTGCCGGGAATGGCGATCGACTCGACGATCTTCCGTCCTGCGACATTCATCGAGACGTCGATCGACAACCTGACGAAGGCGCTTCTGATCGGGGCGCTGCTCGTGACGTTGGTTCTCGTGTTCTTCCTGTTCGAATGGCGTGCGGCCGTGATCAGCCTCGTCTCGATCCCGACGTCCCTCATCGCTGCCGGTCTCGTGCTCTACCTGCGCGACACGACCATCAACGTGATGGTGTTGGCCGGTCTCGTGATCGCGCTCGGGGTGGTGGTCGACGACGCCATCATCGACGTCGAGAACATCGTGCGCCGGCTGCGCCAGAATCGCGCCGAGGCACGCCCGCGATCCGCTGCTTCGGTCGTGCTCGAAGCATCGCTCGAAGTGCGAAGCGCGATCGTCTACGCGACGCTGATCATCATCGCGGCGATGACGCCGATCTTCTTCCTCGGCGGGCTCACGGGAGCGTTCTTCAAGCCACTCGCCGCAACCTACGCCCTGGCGGTCGGCGTCTCCCTCATCGTCGCGCTGACAATGACGCCCGCGCTGTGCTTGCTGCTGCTACCGAAGGGCTCGCTGAGCCGTGGTCCGGCGCCACTCGCCCGCTGGGTGCAGGCCGGCTACGAGCGGACGCTCGCGCCGATCGTGCGGCGGCCGACAACTGCGCGTATGCGGCCGTCGCGCTCACGGCGTTGGCAGGCATCGGGGTCGTCCCCATCACTCGGGCAAGAGTTGCTCCCGAGCTTCAAGGAGCGCGACTTCCTCATGCACTGGCTGACGTCTCCCGACACGTCGGGTACGGAGGAGACGAGGGTCTCGGTTCGTGCTTGCCGGGAGCTCCGCACGATCCCGGGCGTTCGCAACTGCGGCTCGCACATCGGGCAGGCGTTCCTCTCGGACGAGCCGTACGGGATCTACTTCGGCGAGAACTGGATCAGTGTCGATCCAGAAGCCGATTACGACCGCACGCTCGCGAGCGTGCAGGAGGTGGTCAACGGCTACCCCGGCATCCGACGCGATGTCCAGACCTATCTGAAGGAACGGATCCGCGAGGTGTTGACAGGATCGAGTGATGCCATCGTCGTGCGCATCAACGGCGACGACCTCGGTGTTCTGGAACACAAGGCGGAAGAGGTCTTCAAAGTCATGGAGGGCGTCGGCGGGCTCGTCGAGCCAAAGATCGAGCTCCATTCCATGATTCCCCAGATCGTCGTCAAGGTCGACCTCGCAGCGGCTCAGCGCCACGGCGTCAAGCCCGGTGACGTACGCCGTACATCGGCCACCTGGTTCGCGAGCGAGGAGGTCGGCGACATCTTCCGCGGTGGCCGAGCCTACGACGTTCACGTCTGGAGCGATCCCGCGGCACGCAACAGCCTGACGAGTGTGAAGGAACTCCCGATCGACACACCCAGCGGTGATGTCGTCCCTCTCGCCGAGGTTGCCGACGTCCGCATCGCCGAGACACCCAACACGATCGAGCGGGAAAGCGGCACCACGGCGACTGGAGGTCAGCGCCAATGTGAGCGGACGCGACCTCGGGTCGGTCGTCAACGACCTCGAGGAGAAGCTCGAGAGCGTGACGTTCCCGCTCGGATACGACGCGGAGGTGCTGGGCGAGTTCGACGAGGCGAAGGCGGCCGAGAAGCAGCTGCTCCTCTACGGCATCGGCGCCGCGATCGTGATCTTCCTGCTGCTGCAGGCGTCGTTCGCGAGCTGGCGTCTCGCCATTCTGTCGTTCCTCACGCTGCCGATGGCGCTGGTCGGCGGTGTCCTCGCGGCGGCGATCGGCGGTGGAGTCCTTTCCCTCGGTTCGCTCGTCGGGTTCCTGACGGTCTTCGGCATCGCCGCCCGCAACGGGATCCTGATGATCAACCACTTCCAGCACCTGGAGCGGTACGAGGGTGAGGTCTTCGGCCCTCAGCTCGTGCTGCGCGGGGCGCGAGAGCGGGTGTCGCCCATCCTGATGACGACGCTCGCGGCCGGTCTCGGGATCGCTCCCCTCGTCGTCGCGGGCAACGCACCCGGGCACGAGATCGAGCATCCGCTCGCCGTCGTCGTCGTCGGAGGGCTCGTCACGTCGACACTGCTGAATCTGTTCGTCGTGCCCCCCCTCTACTTGCGCTTCGCCAAGGGCCGGCACCATGCCGACCGCACGAACCTCGCCTCGGTGTCGGGAGAAGGGGCGGTCTCGTAATGCGCGAGTCGGCGCGAACGAACGTCAATCCGGCGATCCGGTTCGGTCGACGCGTCCGAGCGATAGCCGCGGCCGCTGCGATCGTGGCACTCGCGGCTACGGTCGGCGTTGTCGACCTCGCGACTGCAGGCGACAAACAGCCAGAGGCGGCAGGCGCCAATCGGCCAGAGACGTGCGGCAAGATCCCCAATTTCGCCGCCGCCAAGTTCTCGCGACCGACCGTGATCGACAACAAGTTCCTGCCGCTCGCTCCCGGGAACCCGCTTCGTGCTCGAAGGCGACGTCGGCGGCAAGGACGGCCTCCCGCACAGAGTCATCTTCACGGTCACCGGCGTGACGAAGGTCATAGCCGGCATCAAGACGGTGGTCGTCTGGGATCGTGACATCAGCGACGGAAAGCTCGCCGAGGAGGAGCTGGCCTTCTGGGCGCAGGACGACGCGGGCAACGTGTGGAACGTCGGCGAGTACCCGGAGGAGCACTACGGCGCGAAAGTCGCCGCTCCGAGCACCTGGCTCGCGGGCGTCAACAACGCGACCGCGGGCATTCACATGTGGGCCACCCGGGCGCTCGGCTCGCGCTGGTACCTCCAGGGGTGGGTGCCGTCGATCGAGTTCCTCGACTGTGCGCGCGTCAAACAAGACCGGGGTGAAGGTCTGCGTCCCCGCTGATGTGAAGGGGCATACGAACGCCGACGGCTCGGGCTCGTGCTTCCGCCAAACCCTCGTCACCGACGAGATGAGCCCGCTCGACCGTGAGAAGGGCGTCAGGCTTCCGTTGCAGCGCAAGACGCACGCCAAGGGGGTGGGCATCGTCAAGATCACGCCCGTCTACGAACCCGACGGCGAGACGCTCGTCCTCGCGAGCTACGGCCGGCTGAGCAAGAGCGCCCTCGCCGCTGCGAACCGGCGCGCGCTGGTGCTCGACCGACGGGCGTACAAGCGCGTCCCGGGCGTGTGGAAGGGCACGCCGCCCGCGAAGGCCAAGGGCTGAGGGAGGCGGGAGCATGAATTTTTCGACCACGATGCGGCAGGATGAGGACACGACGGAAAAGTCAGAGGGACGGAACCATGACGGGAGACATGCGATGAGTAGCTTTTTTCAACGGCTTTGGCACGCTCCACTGAGCCTGCGGGTGTTCGGGATCGTCGTCCTGCTCGTCTTCGGGACGCTGCCGTTCTGGTTGCACGACGGTGCCGGCGCAGCGGAGCCGACGCTGGCGCAAGTCGTCAAGGGAGATATGACCGTTACCGTCGGCGGTGTCGGCCGCCTCGTGAGCGTGGGCTCGGTCGATGCGGTCGAGACGTCGTCCGCTTCCGCCGGCCAGTCGGCGTCGGGCGCGATCGCAGATGGGGTGTTTGCGCACACGAGCGGTCACGTGGCGAAGATCCTCGTGCAGCCCGGCCAATCCGTCCGCGTCGGACAGCTTCTGGCCGTCCTCGACGACAACGGTGTCGCTTCGACCGCGTACGAGCAGGCGAGCATGGACGTGGCGGTCGCCGAGGTGGAATTGTCCCTCAAGCGCACCGCTGACACATCGACGGGTCGACCGCCCTCACACGAGGAGGTCGTGGCGGCGGTTTCGGCCGTCACCTCGGCGCGCACCAAGCTGGAGAGCCTCGGTGGCCCCGCCTCCTCGGCCGAGGATGCGACAGCGCGTGCCGAGCTGAGCAAGGCCGTGGCGGAGCTGGCTGCCCTGCAGCAGTCCCCGTCCAAGCCGCTCGAGTCGGCCGTGAAGGCCGCGCGACTCGCCGTGGATGCCGCGAGCAAGCGCCTCGAGCGCGTCTCGGCCGCGCCCGATGCGTCGACGGTCGCCGCTGCCGACGCGGAGCTCGCGAAGGCCAAGGCCGACCAGGCGGCGCTGACCCGAGCGGCCGCAGGCCCGCTGCCCGCGGAGTTGACCGCTGCCAATCAGGCGATAACCCTCGCCGAGAAGAAGCTCACTGCTGCCACCGTGGGCGGGGATCCGATTACGATCGACGAAGCCCAACTCGAGCTCGACACAGCTCGGGCTGCGCTTGCGGTCCTCCAGCGAACACCCCAGGCCCCGACGGCAGAGGAGATCGCATCGGCAAAAGCTGCGGTCACGAGCGCACAGCTCCGCGTGAACCAGCTCGGCGGGCCGCGCGACGCAGCAGACGTGGCGTCGGCTGCCGCGGAGCTCGCGCGAGCCGAATCGGACCTCGCCGACCTGCTTCGTCCTTCACCGCAGACTCAGAAGGAGCAGCTGGCGAGCGCGGAGGATGCTGTCGCGGCTGCGAAGGCAAAGCTCGCGCAGCTCGGCGTCGCCAGCCCCACGGACCTCGCGGCCGCGAAGGCCGAGCATGATCGGGCCGAAGCCGAGCTCGTGGTGCTCAAGGGCCGCGGCGGCCCCGCCACCGCAGGCGAGATCGAGCTGGCAGACCTCCGCCTGAAGCAGGCCCGGATCAGCCTCGACGGGGCCCGCGCAGCGCTCGATGCGCTGGAGGTACGGAGTACCCGCGCCGGCACCGTGACGTCGGTCATGCTGCTTCCCGGTTCGCCCGTCGATGCGAACACGGCGATCCTCGCCGTGTCGGACCTCCAGCATCTCGAGGTCAGCGTGGCGCTGAGCGAGTTCGACATCGCCCAGGTCGAGGCTGGTCTGCCCGCCCTCGTAAGCGTGGACGCACTGGGTGGCAAGGTCATCCGGGGCAGTGTTCGCCTCGCGGCGGCAGCCGGCACGAACGCGAACGGCGTCGTCACGTTCCCGGTCAGGATCGCCCTGAAGTCGGCGCCCGGCCTGCGGCCCGGGATGAACGTCAGCGTCCGCATCGTGGTCGCCGAGAGGCAGGGAGTGCTCCAGGTTCCCCTCGATGCGATCACGCAGAATTCGGACGGCGATCCCGTGGTGACCGTGCTCGACGGAGAGACCGAGGTCGAGCACCTCGTCGAGCTGGGTATCTCGAGCAACAACAACGTGGAGATCCTTGACGGACTCGAGGCCGGTCAGCACGTCCTGCTCGCCGCTGTCGAGGAGCAGTCTGAGGAGCCGTGATGAGCACGACCATGGCTCCCGCGGTGATCGAGGTCGACAACCTGACCAAGGTCTATGGCGCGGACGAGCTGGCGGTCAGCGCACTGGGAGGCGTGAGCTTCAGCGTTCGAGACGGTGAGTACGTCGCGATCATGGGCCCGTCGGGCTCCGGCAAGACGACCCTGCTCGGGATCCTCGGGTGCCTCGACCGCCCCACCGAGGGCTCATACCGGCTCGACGGTACGGACGTGTCGAACGTCAGTGAGAAGGCGCGCGCCCTGATCCGAGCCGACAGGATCGGCTTCGTCTTCCAGTCGTTCAACCTGCTGCCGCGCCTCAGCGCGTTCCAGAACGTGGAGCTGCCGCTCGTGTACCTCGGCATCTCCCGAGGGGAACGCAGGGCGAGGGCGACAGAGGCACTCTCGGTCGTGGGACTGTCGAAGCGCCTCGATCACCATCCGTCGCAACTCTCGGGCGGCGAGCAGCAACGAGTGGCGATCGCTCGCGCGCTCGTCACCGATCCGAGCGTGATCCTTGCCGACGAGCCGACCGGGAATCTCGATTCGGCGAACGCCGAAGAAGTTCTCGGCATCCTCCGTCAGGCAAACGCCGTTGGCGCGACGATCGTGATGGTGACGCACGCAGTCGAGGTCGCGGAACGCTCGTCACGGATTCTCCGCTTCGCAGATGGTCTGATCGCATCCGACGAGCCGGTCACCCAGCGGGCGCTCGACACGGTGACGGTCGGATGACGAATGTTCAGGGCGCTGCTCGGCATGGCACTCGGCGCGCTCCGGGTGAACTGGTTTCGCGCCACCCTCACGGCGCTCGGGGTCATCATCGGGGCTGCCTCGCTCGTGACGGTGTCGGCCGTCAGCGCCGGAGCGCAGCGCGAGGTGACCGACAGCATCAACCGCCTCGGGGGAAACATCGTCAAGATCGACGGGGAGGTCGTCAGCCATGGCACGCAGCAAACGGCGACGGACCGGACGCTCACACCCGCCGACGTGGAGGCCGTTGGCTCGGCTCCCCATGATCCTGGCAGGTGGCACCCCACCAGGACATCGAGAGCATCACGGTCTCGGCCGGACGCTTCCAGGCGAGCACCTGGCTCGTCGGTATGACAACTGACTACGCGCAGCTCCAGAACCAGCGGGCCTCCAGGGGACGGCTCATTTCGGCGTCCGACGTCAGCTTCGGCCGAGGCGTGATGGTGCTCGGCCTCGTCGCGGCGAGTCGGCTCTTCCCCGGCGAGGACCCACTCGGCCAGCGCGTGCGGGTCGGGAACCTCGAGTTCGAGGTCATCGGGATCCAGGCGAGACGCGGTCGGCTCGCGGACGAGGATCTCGACAACAGGATCTTCGTCCCGCTGCCCGTCGTGACCCGATCGATGCTCGGAGGGGCGAACGTCGTTCACATCGATGCACTGATCCGGAGTGCCGGCGAGATCGAGCCGGCGATCGATGCGATCACGACGGTGCTGCGGAGCCAGCACGGGCTCCCGGAAAGCTCAGCCGACGACTTCACCGCCGAGGATCAGGCAAGCATCGTCAAGGAGGCGCAGAGAGCGACGGCGACGTTCCGCGCGCTCACGTTCGCGCTCGGGGGGATCGCGCTCCTCGTCGGCGGGATCGGGATCATGAACATGATGCTCGTCTCCGTGCGCGAGCGCACGCGCGAGATCGGCATTCGCAAGACTCTCGGCGCGAACCCGGCCCGGATCCAGATCCAGTTCCTCCTCGAGGCGGCCCTCCTGACGACGTTCGGAGGCATCGTCGGCGTCCTCGCGGGCATCGGGGCGACGAGAGCGATCTCGGCGTTCGCCGGCTGGCAGACGCTGATCAGCGGCCCGTCGCTCGTGGTCGCGTTCGCCGTCTCACTCGGAGTCGGCGTGTTCTTCGGCTTCTATCCCGCACAGCGCGCCGCGAGGATGGATCCGATCGCGAGCCTGCGCTACGAGTAGGTCTCCTGCGGGCGCCTTGCCCGGGCACACGTCGATACGATACGCTCGTGTCAATCGACGCAAGGAGGTTCTCATGGCCAACCCTACGAAGGTTGCGGCCGAGGCACTCGAGGCGTTCAACGCACACGACGAAAGGCGCATGCGCGCGTGCTACGGCGACGACGCGACGCTCGAGGCGCCCGGCGATGTGCGGATCGAGGGCGGTGACGCCAGCGTCGGCTACGCGATGGCGTGGCTGAACGCGTTTCCCGACGCCCGCCTCACCGTTCACGAACGGGTCGTCGGCGGCGAATGGGTCGTCGAGCGCTTCACGTTTGCGGGCACGCACGACGCCACGCTGCACGGGCCCGACGGTGACATCCCCGCGACGCACCGTCGGCTCGAGGGCCGTGGGGCGCAGATGTTCCGCGTCAAAGGCGACAAGATCGTCGAGGAGCATCTGTACTTCGACCAGGTGCAGGTGATGACCCAGCTCGGGCTGATGCCCGAGATGGCGTCAGCGCAGGCCTGACTCGCAGCGCGACCATCCGGGAGCGGCGAGCGTGGCGGCGTTCGACGCGCCACGGCCGCTCCCGGCCGCCGCGCCCCCGTGGGTGAGGATGCCGGTCAGGTAACGAGTCCACGCAAGCGATCGAGCACGTCGAAAAGCAGCCACGGTGGCGTGCGTCCAACCAACGCGCGCATGAGGCCGGCGACGAATCCCGGCAGGTCGCCGGCTTTTTCGGCTGCGTCGATCCCGTCGCCGAGTGACGTTGCAAGCACCTGCTCCGCGTCGGCGCGTGTGATTCCGTTGCTTGCCGAGAACTTCTCGAACGCCTCCTGATCGCGCAGCGCGAGCACGAGTGTCTCCCGCGAGACACCGAGTGTGCACGCTGCTCCGTCGACGGTGGCAAAGGCGATCCGCTGCAGCGTTCCCGATGTGCCGCCGCCCGAGCCCGCGTCGCGCGTGAGACACGGGTCGGCGACCTCCCTCGGTGCGTAGCGACCGCCGCCGAGCGCCCCGTACACCATGAGCACGGCGGCAGCGGCGGCGAGGGCGAGCAGCACCGGTGCGAGCCGCCTCATCGGGATCTCCTGAGGCCGAGGAGCAGGGGGCCGAGCGCCGCCAGGGCGAGTGCGGCGGCGAGGGCGAAAGGAGCGGAGAAGGCGTCGGTGACGGCGCGGTCGAGTTGCTCCTGAAGCTCGCCGAGGAGGGTCCGGTAGGGCTCTGTCGTCGGTCGGTCGGCGAAGGCCGCGGCGACATCCGGCAGCGAACCGTCGGCCCGATCGACCTGGACGAGGACGTCCTGTGCCACCCGGAGCTTGTCGAGCGGAGGGATCGTGCTGTCGAGCACCGCTGCCGTGCCGGCGTTGATCGCGCGCTGCTTGTTGTCGTCGAGTGCGGAGGCGAGCAGCGGCGCGAGGAGGACGAGGCCGAGGACGACACCCGCGTGGCGCGATGCGATCGTCCAGCCGCCCTGGACGACCTGTTCGGTGTGCCCGGCGAGGGCCCACTCGGTCAGCGCCGGGACGGCCAGCCCGAGGCCGGTGCCGACCAGGATCTGCGGCGGCACGGTCCAGCCCCAGCCGGCCCCGGGGAGCAGCGCCAGCGCTCCGAGACCGCCTGCGACGAGGACGATGCCGGCGGCGGCCCGCACGCGGACACCCCCCGCCCGTGGGGCGAGGCGGCCGGAGGCGATCGCTGCGAGGGGCATGATCGTCACCACGAGCCCGGCGAGCGCCGGCGGCAGGCCCCAGCCGTCGACGAGGAGCAGGACGACCAGGAAGAGCGCCGCAACGAGGCCGCCTGACAGGAACAGCAGTCCGAGGTTGGCCCCGAGCGTGGGACGTCCGGCCGGCTGCGGCAACCGCTGTCCGCTCAGGCCCAGTACCGCGAGCAGCGTGACGAGCGCGAGGGGGACTTGCGCGAGGAAGATCGCTTCCCAGCCGAGCGCCTGCGTGAGGATTCCGCCGATTGCGGGCCCGACGGCGGCGCCGAGCACGCCCGCGACGACCCACACCCGCAGCGCGCGCGACGCTTCGTGCTCGACCTCGGTGAGGAGGTCGAGTGCGGCCGTGATGACGAGCGCACCTCCGGCTGCCTGGATGCACCGCCCGGCGATCAGCGCGTCGAAGCTCCCTGCGAGACCGCAGAAGAGCGAGGCCAGGGTGAAGACGGCAACGCCCGTGACGAAGGTCGGTAGCGGCCGGCGCCGCGCGAGGAAGGCTGCGGGAACGGCGAGGAGCGCCAGAACGACGTTGTACGACGTGAGCACCCAGGCGACCGTCGTGATCGAGACGTCGAAGGAGCGGAGGATCTCCGGCAGTGCGAGCGTGACCACGGACGAGTCGGCCAGGGCAAGTCCGATCGCGAGACCGAGCAGGTTCGATCTCCGCTGCACGAGCCGATTCTAGATCGCGGAATCGGGTTGCTCACTCCACGTCGTGATCTGCGCCGTCCTCGGGTTGGGGACGTACGGCCGATCTGCCCAGGAAACGGTGTCCCCGATCGGCGATCCAGGCGCCGATACGAGACGTTCGTCGAGACGTGCTCGGGAGAGCCGGTCGGTAGGCTCCGTCGCATGACTCCCGCACGTCGACTCCGCGAGCGCCTGTCGACCGGTGAGGTGCTCCTCGTGGGCGGTGCCTACAACGCGCTCGTTGCGTGCATCTACGAGCGTGCAGGCTTCGAGGCGCTCTACACCGGTGGTTATGCCGCCGCCGCGGCCAACTTCGCTCTCCCGGACATCGGCCTGATGACGCAGACCGAGATGTGCAGCCACGTGGAACGGATCTCGAAGGCCGTCTCGTTGCCGCTCGTTGCCGACGCCGACACCGGGTTCGGCGAGTTGACCAACGTCGCACGCACCGTACGCGAATACGAGCGCGCGGGCGCCGCAGCGATCCAGCTCGAGGATCAAACGTTCCCGAAGCGCTGCGGTCACATGGAGGGCAAGAAGGTGATCGCGCGCGACGACATGGTGCGCAAGGTGCGTGCCGCACTCGCCGCGCGAGCCAACCCCGACACGATCATCATCGCGCGGACCGACGCGATCGCCGTCAACGGGCTCGACGACGCAATCGAGCGTCTCTCCGCATACGCCGAGGCGGGCGCGGATGTCCTTTTCCCCGATGCCCCGCGCTCAGTCGAGGAGATGCACGAGATCGCGGCTGCCGTTGGGGAGAAGCCGCTCGTGGCCAACTACTCGGAGCACGGCAAGACGCCGCTTCTCACGGCGGAGGAAACGGCGGCGGCGGGCTTCCGGATCTGCCTCTATCCGACCACATCGCTCTTCGCGGCCGCGCAGTCGGCGCTCGAGATCGCCACCGCGTTGCAGCGCGATCACACGAGCCGCGAGGTGCTCGATCGCCTCATGGTGTTCGGCGAGCTGAACGAGCTCCTCGGTCTCTCGGCCTGGCAGGGCGCTGAGGAAGAGTCACTGTGAGCCTCGAGGCGACGTTCTCGCTCGAGCTTCCTCACATCGTCTTCGGCCCGGGCAGCTCGGCCGAGACGGGCAGTCACCTCGCCCGGCTCGCCGTCACGCGGACGCTCCTCGTCTGTGACCCGTTCGTCGTCTCCTCCGGCGTCGCTGCGCGCGTGCAGGACGAGTTGCGACTCGCGGGGATCGAGAGCGGCGTCTTCGACCGCATCGCCGGCGAGCCGAACGAGGCGTCGATCGTCGAGGCGATCGAGGCGGCGACGACCGGCGGTTGGGATGGGTTCGTCGGCATCGGCGGGGGCTCCGCCCTCGACACCGCCAAGCTTTGCGCGCTCTTCGCGACCCACGGCGGCGGCATCTACGACTACCTCAACAAGCCGATAGGGGAGGGACGTCAGGTGCCGGGCCCCGTGCTACCACTCGTCGCATTGCCGACGACCTCGGGTACCGGCTCCGAGGTGACGACCGTCGCGATCGTCGACGTCGGCGTCAAGAGCGGCATCTCGCACCGCTACCTGCGACCGCGGATCGCGATCGTCGACCCGCTCCTCAGTGTCAGCTGCCCTCCCGGAGTCACAGCCTCGGTCGGCCTCGATGCGCTCCTCCATGCGGTGGAGGGCTATACGACGCTGCCATACGACCACCGTCCGAAGCTTCCGCCGGCGGAGCGCCCGCCCTATCAGGGCGCTCACCCGATGGCCGACCTCCTGTGCGCAAAGGCGATCGAGCTCGTCGGCGCGAACCTCCGCCGCGCGGTCGCCGACGGGTCGGACGTCGATGCGCGGAGCAACATGGCGCTCGCAGCGACGATCGCGGGTGTCGGCTTCGGCAGTGCCGGCGTGCACATTCCGCACGCTCTCTCGTATCCGATCGCGTCGCTGCGGCACACATATGCACCGCCCGGCTACACGACCACCGCCTTCGTTCCGCACGGCCTCGCGGTCGCAGTGACGGCGCCGGCGTCGTTCCGCTTCATCGCCGACGCGGCCCCCGATCGCTGCCGCGAGGCGGCCCGTCTGATCGACGACGGTGACGACCTCGCAGAGTCGATCCTGAAGCTGATGCGCGACGTCGGCGCGCCGTCGACGATCTCCGACATCGGCTACGAGGAGGAGGACGTCCCGGCCATCGTCGAGGGTGCGTTGAAGCAGCAGCGCCTGCTCGTCAACGCCCCGAAGCCCGCCGACGCAGCCGCGCTCGAGGCGATCCTTCGCGACAGCCTCTGAGCTGCTCGGGAGAGCCGAGGGGCCGGTGTGCCGGCAGCGGGCCTCCGGGGTGGAGAGGAGGAAGGGCCGGCCGCAGCGGGCCGCGCTTCTTCGCCAGCGGCGTGGCTCTGGGGCACGCCTTGCCCTAGAGCCAGTTCTCGGCAGGCTCCTGTTCGATGAACCGGTTCGCGATGTCGATTCGCCGCGCGAACCAGACATCGCCGAGCGATTGACCGTAGTCGATGAAGCGGGCGAGTGCGTCCGAGCGGCCGGGGTTGCCGGTGATGCGTGGGTGCAGGCCGATCGACATCATGCGCGGGACGTCGTCGCCGTCATTGCGAAGGCGGTCGAGGTGCGCCTTTGCCATCTCGAGGAAGTGCTCGGGGCTGCCAAAGCCCTGCGCCACGACGTAGCGGGCGTCGTTGACGACCAGGCCGTAGGGGACGACGAGGTGCGGTCGGTCGAGGACTCGCGTCCAGTAGGGGAGGTCGTCGCTGTAGCAGTCGGAGTCATACGTGAACCCGCCTTCCTCGACGACGAGCTCTCGCGTGTTCGTGCTCATCTCGCGGCAGTACCAGCCGAGCGGGCGTGAGCCGGTCGTCTGCGTGATCGACTCGACCGCGCGCCGGATCGCCTCGCGTTCCTCGTCGCGGGTCATCTCGAAGTGGTTGCTCCAGCGGAAGCCGTGCCCCGCCGCCTCGTCTCCTCGCCGTGCGAGCTTCTCGGCCACCGCGGGGTTCCGCTCGAGCGCCACGGCCGCGGCGAAGAACGTGACGGGGATGGCTGCGGCGTCGAAGACACGGAACATCCGCCAGATCCCGGCGCGCGTGCCGTACTCGTACATCGACTCGACGGCCAGGTCGCGCTGCCCCTCGAGCTTGAACGGCAGCTCGTACAGGATGTCGTTCTCGCCGTCGCCCATCGCGAAGGTCTTCTCCGAGCCCTCCTCGTAGTTGACGACGATCTGCACTGCCACCTTTGCGTCGTTCTCCCACCGCACGTGCGGCGGATGCTCGCCGTAACCGACGAGCTCGCGCGGCGGGCCTTCGACGGGGACGTCGTCCTGCATGAAGAACTGTGGGTCGAGGGTCATGCCTGCCTCTCCGGCTGTCGTGGGGTGATGGTCAACGGTCGAGCTCCTCTCGCACGAGCGACGCGAGTCGTTTGGCCCCGGTGCGGATCTCGTCCACGGACGGGTAACTGAACGAGAGCCGGGCGGTGTTGTGCCCGCGGTCGCCGTGGAAGAACCCGGCGCCTGGCACGAACGACACCCCCCTGGCGCGGGCGCGCTCGTTCAGGCCTGCTGCGTCGATCGTCTCCGGCAGCTCGAGCCAGAGGAAGTAGCCGCCTTCCGGGTCGCGTCCACGTCGCATGCCTCGGCAGCTGCTCGTCGAGCACGTCGAGGAGTGCGTCGCGGCGCCGGAGCAGGAACGACCGGAGGAACTCGAGGTGCGGTTCCAGCATGCTCGCCGCCAGGAAGTCGTGCAGCTGCGCCTGTGGCAGCAGCGCGGGCGAGACGTACGTGCGCGTGGCGAGCGCCTCGACAGGGGAGACGAGGCCTTGCGGAAGCAGGAGGTAACCGACGCGGAGGCCGGGGGCGACGACCTTCGAGAACGAGGACGAGAAGATGGCGAGCTCGTCGCCGCCACGGGCGCGGAGGAGCTCGTGCACCTGCGGCAGCGCCTCGCCCTCGACACGAAGCAGCCCGTAGGGGTCGTCCTCGAAGACGGTCAGCTCGTACTCGAGCGCGAGTTCGACGAGGGCGTGTCGCTGCTCGAGGGTCAGCGTCCTGCCGGTCGGGTTGTGGAACGTGGGCAGCAGGTAGAGCAGCTTCGGCCGCGGGCCGGCAGCCGCGAGAGTGCGAAGGCGGTCCAGGTCGAGCCCGTCCGAGTTGCGATCCACCGTGACGACGTCGGCGCCGGACGCCGCGAGCGTGTGCAGCATCCGGTCGTACGTCGGCGCCTCGACGATCGCGCTGCCACCCTCGCGCAGGAGATGCCAGACGACGAAGTTGAGCCCGATCAGCGACCCGGGAAGCACGACCACGCGGCCGGGTGCGACGCCGTGGCGCTCGCCCAGCCAGTCGCGCAACGGCCCGAAACCGGCAGGCGGCCCGTAGTTGAGCGCGACGCGCCCGTCTCCCTCGACCGCCCGCTTCGCGCTCTCCGCGAGCTGCGCGAGCGGGAACATGTCGGGCGAGGGGATCCCGCGCGCGAACGAGACCACGTTCGCCTCCGGCAGGAGGTTCATGCCCGGGCCACGGCTGCGTCGGAGGCGTCGCGCATCGGCCACACGGCAACGATCTCCTCCGCCGTTGCGATGTCGAACCGGTGGCGCATCAGCAGCAGTGAAGCCTCGTGCTGAGCCGGGTCGTCGCTCGCGACGCAGTCCTCTGCGATCACCACGTAGTAGTCGTTGAACAACGCGTCGCGCGCCGTCGACTCGACGCATCCCTCGGTCGTCGCGCCGGTCATCACGACCGACTTGATCCCGTTGCTGCGCAGCAGAAGGTCGAGATTCGTGCCCCAGAAGCCGCTCGACCTGTACTTCTTCACGATGAGGTCGCCTGGCTCGGGGGCGAGCTCGTCGACGATCGCCTGTCCCTCGGACCCGTCCACCGTGTACTGCAAGGGCTCACCCTCCCCGTGACTCGCGAGGTGGAGGCGGAGGTTGAAACGGATCTGGGCCGGCGACTCGCTCATCCGGCCCGGCAGGACGGTCATCTGGACGAACACGACACGGACGCCCGCCGCACGCGCCTTTCCGACAGCCGCGCGAGCCTGGGGATCATCGGCGAGTACATCGAGATATCGACTCCGAGACGGTCGAACGCCCAGCCAGGTGTACAGAAATCGCGTTGCATGTCGACCACGACGAGGGCGGTATACGACGGGTCGACGAGCTCGTGGAGCTCGGTGAAGACCTGCTTCCCCTCGACCTCGATCATCGCTTTCGCAAAACCTTCGCCCTCAGC
Source organism: uncultured Thermoleophilia bacterium (assembly GCA_963721955.1). Taxonomy (GTDB): domain Bacteria; phylum Actinomycetota; class Thermoleophilia; order Gaiellales; family Gaiellaceae; genus Gaiella. The sequence continues at coordinate 1,704,112 of CAVRKG010000005.1, forward strand.
GTCTCGTTGCCGGCAGCTCGCCACTCCACGATAGTCGATCGCTCCGCACCCCGACCGTTCCACCGACTAGCGGTTCGTCCGCCATGCGCCCGGGAGGATTCGAACCTCCGACCCGCGGATTAGAAGTCCGCCGCTCTGTCCACTGAGCTACGGGCGCGTGGTCGTAGCGTAATCGGCACCCTGGCCGGAGGGGAACAGCGCCCCGGTCCAACGGGCCGGAGTAGGCTCGCGGTGTGACCACGGTCGGGATCGTCAGTCCGGGTGCGATGGGCTCGGCCGTCGGACGCGCACTCGTGGCCGGCGGCGCACGTGTCGTCGCGACTGCGGAGGGCCGGAGCGCACGAACGATGCGCCTCGCAGAGGGAATCGAGCTCGTCCCGACGCTCGACGACGTCGTCGTGGCGGAGATCGTGCTCTCGGTCGTGCCGCCCGGGGCGGCTGTCGAGGTCGCCGAGGCAGTCCGGAGCGCGGCGTCGAGAACGGGGACCACGCCCCTCCTCGCCGACCTGAACGCGATCGCTCCGGCGACGATGGCCGGAATCGCGGCAAGCGTGCGCAAAAGCGCTCTCGGTGTCGTCGACGGCTCGATCTCCGGGAGGCCGCCGACCGCCGGCGGCAGCACGACGATCTACCTCTCCGGGGCGCGAGCGTCCGAGGTCGCCGCGCTCGCGGCACCGGGAATCGTGTGGACGATCGTCGGTACCGAGATCGGGCAGGCGTCCGCGGTCAAGATGTCCACGGCATCCGTCTACAAGGGGCACATGGCCGTCTTCGCCCAGGCGCTGCGGGCCGCGGACGCAAACGGCGTGCTGGGCGTCGTTCTCGATGACCTTCGCCGCGCCTACCCGGACCTCGTCGGTCGCGCACCGGCGGCGCTCCAACGCGTCGCCTCGGTCTCCGGACGGTACGTCGGCGAGATGGACGAGATCGCCGCCGCCCAAGCCGCCGCCGGTCTGACTCCGGCGTTGTTCGAGGCGTTCGCCGCCGTCTACGGCGACCTCTCGCGCACGGCTCTCGCCGCTGTGGCCCCGGAAGACGTCGATCCGAATGCGGCGCTCGAGGACGTCCTCGAACGGCTTGCGCCGGACTGAGGCGCCACGAACCTCAGCGCGGCAGGCGGAGGCCGACGCGACGCGGCAGCGAGGCGACGAAGCCGGTGAGCGGGTCGGGTCGTTCGCCGCGGTCGTACGCGTCGTCGCGCCGGACGAGCGCGGCACGGATCGTGCTGCCGCCCGCGAAGCGCACGGGCTCGGGAGGGAACAGCTTCCGGTCGGGCTCCACGATCGCGAGCCCGGTGATCTCGTCGCGCCGGTCGAGCGCGAGCCGCGCCAGGATCTCGCCGCCGAGATAGCTCGGGCCGACGCCGTTGCCCGTGAAGCCGAAGCCGTGATGGACGCTCCCGCGCGAGCCGAAGATCGGGAGGTGGGTGGGGGAGACATCGATCGGGCCACCCCACGCGTGCGTGAGCTCGGTTCCGGCGAGCTGTGGGAAGAAGCGGCGAAGAGCCGCCGCCGCGTGCCGAGCCGCGGCGGGATCGACATCGAGGACGCCGCGATGCTTGCCGCCGAGGCCCATCCGCCCGCCACCCCAGCCGAGCGCGATCCGGCCGTCGTTCGTCGTCCGGAAATAGTGGAGCAGCGTGCGGCAGTCGTGGATGTTCTCGCCGTGCGTCCAGCCGATCTCGTCGATCACGTCGGGCACGGGCTCGGTGACCACCATGTGGCTGGAAGCGACGGCCACCGCGAGGCGATAGCCGTGAAAGCCGGCGGTCGCCGTGTTCACGGCGAGCACGGCGGCTCGCGCTCGCACGGCGCCGCTTCGTGTTCGCGCGACGGCGTCGCGCGAGAGTGCCGCGACGGGTGAGCGCTCGAACAGGCGCACGCCTGCCTCGATCACCTTTGCGCGGAGGCCGAGCGAGAGGCGGGCCGGCTGTACGTTCGCCGCGGTGGGGAGCATCATGCCGCTGAGGAAGGCGGGTGAGGTGCATCGGGTCGCGACCTCGTCGCGTGTCAGCGCCACGGCCTCGTCCGCGGCGCCGACGGCGCGGCATGCCTCGACGACCTCGTTCCAGTCATCGAGTTGCGACTCGCTCGTGGCGACCTGCAACGTGCCGCCGTAGCGGTACCAGGCATCGACGCCCTGCGCCTCGCACCAGCTCCCGATGGCGTGCACGGCACGCTCGGAGGCGCGACACACCTCGACGGCGCGTGCGTCGCCGACCCGCTCGCGCAGGATCGGAAGGTCGTCCCACAGCGTCGAGACGAAGCCGCCGTTGCGCCCGCTCGGCCCATGCCCCGCGAGTCCGGCCTCGAGCACGACGACGTCGAGGCCGGGTTCGAGCGCCTTCAGCTGCCACGCGCTCCAGAGCCCGAGGTAGCCGCCGCCGACGACGACGACGTCGGCGGTCGTGTCACCGGTGAGCGGCGCGGCCGGTTCGACCTGGCCGGCCTCCTCGAGCCAGAATCCGTAGCGCGTGTGCCGCATGCCGCGATCCTACGGCGGCCGCACCAGCAGCTGCGCCTCGAGCCGAACCCTGCGCCCTGCTGAAGCCGGGGACACCGCCGCCGTTCTCAGAAGTCGGAAGGGAGGGTTCACAGGGAACCGTAGGTTCCCGGCTTTAGGGATTCTCGCGTTCAGGAATCCCAGTTATGGGATTCCTGAACTGCGGGAAAAACAGGTGGCGGACGGGACTTGAACCCGCGACCACCGGGATCACAACCCGGGGCTCTACCAACTGAGCTACCGCCACCACGCGCCTGCACAGGATACCGTGCATGTCCGTACGGCCCCGTAGCTCAGTGGATAGAGCGGTGGACTTCGAATCCACGCGCGGAGGTTCGATTCCTCCCGGGGCCACTCGAACGCGACGGTCGCTCAGCCGAATTGCGTGTGCTCCTCGACGACGAGTCGCACGCGGCCGCCGACGTGGGAGAGTGAGTCCGCTGTGACTTCCTGGCCGATCTCGCTGGCGTAGGCGGCGTCGAAGTCCGCTCGTGAGTCGAACCACAACTCGGAGACGCCGTCGTAGTCGCCGTCGCCGTCGACGAGGTTGAACACGAGCTTGCGGAGCCCGGGGAGCCGGCGAGCCAGCGGCGCGTGTTCCTCCAGCCACCAGCGGCGGAAATCCTCCTGCGAGTCGCCTTCGCGCCGCTTCAGCAGGACGATCGCCTTCACGCTACGCCGGCTTCCTCGTGCGCGCGCGAGGGCGGCCACCGGCGGCGAGCGCGAGACAGACCAGGATCTCGTCGTCGCGCGGCGCGCCGGGCACGGCGATCTCGGCGGCGTCCATCTCGTCGAAGCTCCAGATGTCGTCCTTGTTCGTCAGCGGCATCGTGATCGCTGCGCCGGCGCCGTCCACCTTCTTCGTCGACGGGATGATGGCTGCACCTCCGCCGATCGCCTCACGTACCGGGGCGCCGAACCGCGGGTGGATGAGCGCCGCTGCGTGCTCGAGCTCTCCTGCGAGTCCGACGACGGCCGCCTTCCCGTAGGCACTGACGTCGCCTGCCCGCTTCCCGAGGGCCCGGAGTGCTTCGTCCACGAGCAGGGTCGCCACCTCCGCGCCCAGCTCTTCGAGCCTGACGAGGTCGTCCGCCGCCGTCCCCGCCAGCGGGTTCGCGACGACTGCTGCGGCCACGACCTTCACGGTCGGGGCGTCGAGCTCGCGTTCGCCCTCGCGTCGTGTCTCCTCGCGTTGCACGATCACCTTGCGCACCTGCATGTTGCCCTCGCTCGGTCGGAAGGCGCAGACTATCGAAGCCTTGCCGGCCTCACCCGGGTCGCCACGCGTTGTATCGTCGTCACGGACGTCGACCGCGTCCTCACGTCCGATGCTCTTCGATCCCCCCAGCCACGAGCCGGTCACCGAGCGCCCTTGGGACGAACGCCGTGCTCGGGCAGCAATCGCCGGCGTCGTCACCGAGACGGAAGCAGCCTTCGACGAAGAGGCGCTGTGGCCCGCGCATCCTCTCGATCTCGAGGGCGGGCCGCTCCCGGCGGTCGCATCTCTCTACCTCGGTGCGTCCGGTGTCGTCTGGGCGTTGCACCATCTCGGCCGCGTCGGCGCAGCGGGGCTTCGGCGTGACTGGGCCCCGGTCGCGGCAGCGTTGATCGAGCGGTACCAGAGGCAACCGGACTTCCCGGAGCTCGTCGACGGCCCGGTGCCGTCGCTGTGGGGCGGCGAAGCGGGCATCGTCCTCGTCGCACACACGCTCGCACCCGTGCCGTGGCAGGAGGAGCGGCTGCTCGAGCTCGTGCGCGCGAACGCTGATAACCCGTCGCTAGAGCTCATGTGGGGGTCTCCGGGAACCATGATTGCTGCGCGGGCGATGGTCGAGCGCACGGGATCCGAGCGATGGCGCACCGCCTGGAGGGAGTCCGCCGACCGCTTGTGGAAGCAGTGGCAGGACGATCTGTGGGAGCAGGATCTGTACGGGAGCCGCGCCCGCTACCTCGGTCCTGCGCACGGCTTCGCCGGCAACGTGCTCGCTCTCGCACAGGGTGATCTGCTCGAGCCCGAGAAGCGCGTGGAGCTCGAACGACGCGCGATCGCGACGCTGACCGGTTACGTGCAGCGTGAAGGCGCGCTCTGCCAGTGGCCGCCGATGTCGAGTCCACCACGAACGCCGCAGCCGATCCGCACGCAATGGTGCCACGGCGCGCCGGGGATCGTCGCCGGCCTCGCCGCGCTCGCGCCGCGCGACGAGGAGCTGACCGAGTTGCTCGTCGGCGGCGGGGAGCTGACGTGGCAGGTAGGTCCCCTCGTGAAAGGCGCGGGTCTCTGCCACGGCACCGCCGGTAACGGGTATGCGTTCCTGAAGCTGTTCGAGCGCACCGGCGACGAGCTCTGGCTCGAGCGCGCGCGTGCGTTTGCGATGCACGCGATCGAACAGTTGGAGCGTGCATCCCGCCGCTTCGGTCGTGGTCGGCACTCGCTCTGGACCGGCGACCCCGGCACTGCCGTCTACCTCTCCGACTGCATCGCTGCGACAACGGAACTTCCGACTCTCGACCACTTCTAAGATGGACGCGTGACGATCACGGTTGACATCGAGAGCCCCTTGCAGGACGACGTGCGCGAACTGATCGCCGCGCTCAACGAGACCCTCCTCGAGCTGACACCCCCCGAGTTCTGCACGCACCTCACCGTCGAGCAGATGGCCGGCAAGGAGACGACGGTGTTCGTTGCCCGCGACGACGGCCGGGCGGTCGCCTGCGGTGCGCTTCGTCGCCACGGGCCCGGCGTCGGCGAGATCAAGCGCATGTACACGACGCCCACCGTCGCAGGGGCAGGGGATCGGGGGACGCATTCTCGAGAGCATCGAAGCCCTAGCCCGCGCCGAAGGTATCGGCCGTCTCGTGCTCGAGACGGGGCACCGTCACGAAGCCGCCTGGCGCGTGTACGAGCGGGGCGGCTTCACGCGCTGTGGTCCCGTGCTCGATTACGCGGACACGGGCTACTCAGTCTTCTACGAGAAAGACCTCTGACCTCGTTGCCACGTGCCGCGCGCCGCATGCGGGCGAGAGGACTCGAACCTCCAAGAGCCGAAGCCCAACGGGACCTAAACCCGCCGCGTCTACCAATTCCGCCACACCCGCGAGGTGCGAACGAAATCTAGCGCGACCGGCGGAGCGCTGCCCTAGCGGTTGAGCAGCAGCCCGACCGTCTCGCGCACCGAGTCGACCACCAGCCCGGTGAGGGTGATGAGCGCGAAGGCCGCGACCGCCGCAAGCGGCTCGTGCGCCTGGATGACCAGCACGGCGACAAAGGCGCCGACCGTGAGAGACGCGGTTGCGAGCGGTCTCCGCGTCACCGTCCCAAGGGCGAGGCCGACGAGGAAGACAGAGCCGAAGACGAGGATTCCAAGCACCATGCGACGAGGGTAGGACCCCCGTCGGACGGACTGGACCCGTCGACACCTGCGCGGGCGCCAATACCGAGTCTGCTTGAATGGCCACCTGATGACCGCTCAGGTGGAAGAGCTAGGCGAGAACCGAGTCCGCCTGACGGTTGACGTCTCGCCCCACGAGCTCGAGCACGCCGTCGAGCACGCCGCCAACGACCTCTCCGAGTCCGTCAAGATCCCGGGTTTCCGCAAGGGCAAGGTCCCGATGCCGGTGCTCGTCTCGAAGATCGGCAAGGATCGGATCTGGGTCGAGGCCGTCGAGTCCCACATCAGCGGCTGGTTCTGGTCGGCTGCGGCGCGGACGCGCCTGCGCCCCATCTCGCCGCCCGAGTACGACTTCGAGCTACCCGACGACCGAGAAGGAGGCCTGGTCGTTCTCCGCCACGATCGAAGTGCAGCCGACCCCGGAGATCGTCGACTGGACGAGCCTCGAGGTCCCGCGTGCGGCACGAGAGATTCCGCAGGAGCTCGTCGAGCAGGAGCTCGAGGCGCTGCGGCAGACCGTCGCCGAGCTCGTTCCCGCCGATGACCGCCCGGCAAGGGAAGGAGACACGCTCGTCGTCGATCTGTTGAGCCCGTCGGGAGAGGCGCAGTCCGACACGGTCGTCGAGCTCGGATCGGGACGCCTCGTCGAGGAGATCGAAGCCGCTCTCATCGGAACGAGCGTCGGCGAGACGCGCGAAGTCGAGTACGAGCTCGCGGACGAGACCGCAGCATCGGTCACGATCACCGTCAAGCACGTGAACGAGAAGGTGCTCCCCGCGCTCGATGACGAGCTCGCGCGGTCGGGGAGTGAGTTCGACACGCTGGCGGAATTGCGCGCCGACATCGAGAGCAGGATCGGCACCGCCGTCGACGAGGAGATCGACGCAGCCTTCAGGGGGGCGGCGGTCGATGCGCTCGTGGACGCGTCGAAGGTCGTAGGCGCCGGGCCTCTCGTCGAGACGAGGGCGCGCGAGCTCCTCGACGGTTTCGTGCGGTCGCTCGGTCGTCGCGGCATCACGCCCGAGGCGTACTTCGAGGTCACCGGTCAGTCGCCCGAGGTTCTCGTCGCCCAGATGCGTGAAGAGGCGGCGCGGTCGGTGGCACGCGAGCTCGCGCTCGAGGCGCTCGCAGACAAGGCCGACATCCAGGTCTCGGACGACGATGTCAAGGCGGTGATCCGCGAACAAGCCGCCGGGTCGGGCGAGGACCCGGACAAGCTCGTCGAGGACGTCTGGGCGCACGGTCACCAGGAGTCGCTGCGTCAGGACCTCCGACTCCGTGACGCTCTCGACCGCCTTGTCGTCGATGTGAAGCCGATCTCGAGCGACCTCGCCGAGGCGAGGGGCAAGTTGTGGACTCCGGAAAAGGAAAACACCGAGTCCGAGAAGAAAGCATTGTGGACACCCGGCAGCAAGGAGCCCGAATGAGCCCGTTGATACCCATGGTGATCGAGCAGACGTCGCGCGGCGAGCGTTCGTTCGATATCTACTCGCGCCTGCTGAACGAGAGGATCATCTTCCTCGGTACGCAGGTCGACTCGCAGATCGCGAACCTCATCAACGCCCAGTTGCTTCATCTCGAGTCCGAAGACCCGGACAAGGACATCTCGCTCTACATCAACTCGCCGGGCGGCTCCGTCTACGACGGCCTCTCCATCTACGACACCATGCAGTTCATCAAACCGGACGTCTCCACGATCTGCGTCGGGATCGCGATGAGCATGGGCGCGCTCCTGCTGACGGGCGGCGCGAAAGGGAAGCGGATGGCGCTGCCGAACTCCAGGATTCTGATCCACCAGGTCTGGGGCGGCTATCAGGGGCAGGCGTCCGACATCGAGATCCACGCAAGGGAGACGATCGCACTGAAGCGAAAGCTCGAGGAAATCATGGCCAGCCATACCGGCCAGGATGTCGAGAAAGTCAAACAGGACATGGATCGCGACTACTTCATGACGTCGGAGGAAGCGGTCGAGTACGGCCTCATCGACCGGGTGATCGCACACCGCTGAGCCGGTTGGCACTAGCCAGGCAGACGATTTCGGAGTAAAAGGAGAGACGTGGCCCGAGCGAGCGACGGAAACGAGCAGCTGCTCTGCAGCTTCTGTGGCAAGAGCCAGCGGCAGGTGAAGAAGCTCATCGCCGGCCCGGGCGTCTACATCTGCGACGAGTGCATCGATCTCTGCAACGAGATCATCGACGAGGAGCTCACCGCACCTGTCTCGCTCGACCTCGACAACCTCCCGCGGCCCAAGGACATCTACGCCGTCCTGAACGATTACGTCGTCTCCCAGGAAGAGGCGAAGCGCACCCTCTCCGTTGCGGTCTACAACCACTACAAGCGCGTGCGCATGGAGCAGGCCGACGACGGCGAGGTCGAGCTGCAGAAGTCGAACATCCTCCTGCTCGGACCGACAGGGTGCGGCAAGACGCTTCTCGCACAGACGCTGGCCCGGATCCTCAACGTGCCATTCGCGATCGCGGATGCGACCGCGCTCACCGAGGCCGGCTACGTCGGTGAGGACGTCGAGAACATCCTGCTGAAGTTGATCCAGGCTGCGGACTTCGACATCAAGAAGGCCGAGACCGGGATCATCTACATCGACGAGGTCGACAAGATCGCTCGGAAGGCCGACAACCCGTCGATCACACGCGACGTCTCGGGCGAGGGCGTGCAGCAGGCGCTGCTGAAGATCCTCGAGGGCACGGTGGCCTCGGTTCCGCCGCAGGGCGGACGCAAGCATCCGCACCAGGAGTTCCTCTCGATCGACACGACGAACATCCTCTTCATCTGCGGCGGCGCGTTCGCCGGTCTCGACAAGATCATCGAGCGACGCGTCGGCACGAACTCCGTCGGATTCGGCGCCAAGGTGCGCTCGAAGCACTCGGACGAGGGCGCGGAACTGCTCTCCTCTGTGATGCCCGAGGATCTCGTCAACTTCGGCTTGATTCCCGAGTTCATCGGAAGGCTCCCGGTCGTCTCGGCCGTGCATCAGCTCCGGCGTGACGACCTCGTGCAGATCCTGACGGAGCCGAAGAACGCGCTGACGCGGCAGTACCAGCGTTTCTTCGGCTACGACACGGTCGAGCTCGTCTTCACGGACGACGCACTGTGGGAGATCGCCGAGAAGGCACTACAACGCGAGACAGGAGCCCGTGGGCTGCGTTCCATCATCGAGGCCGCGCTCCTCGACGTCATGTTCGAACTGCCGTCGCGCCGAGATGTCTCGAAGTGCGTGATCACGAAGGAGACGATCTCGAAGGGCCTGAACCCGACGCTCGTCACGAGCGGCGCAGCCGACGCCGAGGACGTCGCCGACGAGTTCGGCGCCGCAGCCGGCGGAGCCGCGTCCTAGCTCTCTCGTGGCGCCGCCGCGCTGGTTCTCACTCCGCTACGACGCTTTCTCGCGCATCGTCCTGACGCTGCTCGCCTCCGGCCCGCGCCACTCGGGAATCGCCGTCGACGACGACGTGGCCGTCGAGATGGGTGCGAGTTTCGGTGGGCGCGCACCGCGCGCGACCGTCCTCTCGGCGCGACCGCTCGAGCGTCGGACGCTCAGCCGCGGTGTCCGCGGCTGGCGCGGCGATTGGCTCGTGAACGGAGCGGGTGAGGGGCTCGTCGAAATCCTGTTCTCGCCGCCGATGAAGGCGCGTGCGCTCGGGTTCCCGGTGCGCGTACGCCGGTTGAGGCTCGCCGTCGACGATCCTGGCGGGCTCGTTGCTGCGCTCGAGGGTGATCGTCACGGATAGGCGATCGCGTACCTACTCCTGGGACTCGCCGGAGGAGCTCCTCTCGCGGACGGCTGGCATGTCGGGGCTCGAGGCACTGCAGCTGATCGCCGTCGGCGATCTGCCGCCTGCCGCCGATTGCGAAGACGCTCGGTTTCGGCCCGATCGAGGTGGAGGAGGGCCGGGCGACGTTCACCATCGAGCCGGCAGAGTTCCACTACAACCCGATCGGTGTCGTGCACGGCGGGCTCGCGCTCACGCTGCTCGACTCCGCGATGGGTTGCGCGGTTCACTCGACACTGGCCGCCGGCGTCGCGTACACGACACTCGAACTGAAGGCGAACTTCGTTCGGCCGTTGACGTCTTCCACGGGCCTGATCCGGTGCACGGGAACGATCGTGCACGGGGGAAAGACTGTGGCCACTGCGGAGGGCCGTGTCGTCGACGCTGCGGGAAAGCTCTATGCGCACGGAACGAGCACGCTGCTGATCATCGGTCGCTGAAGCTTCGACGGCGCTGGCGGCCGCCCGCGATCCGACGCGTCGCTCCCGCGCACCTGCCTCTCGATAGAGTCGCGCAATCCGATGGAGCCTCGCGCGATGGAATCCCTCTACAAGCCCGACGGCGTCGAGGGCCGCTGGCAACGCACCTGGGAGGCGGAAGGCCTCTACGCGGCAGGCGCCGGAGCGCGGCATGACGAGAGCTTCGTCATCTGCGTTCCTCCCCCGAACGTCACGGGCGATCTTCACCTCGGCCACGCCCTCAACGGCGCCCTCCAGGACGTCCTCGTCCGCTGGCACCGGATGCGCGGCTACCGCACGTTGTGGCAGCCGGGCTACGACCACGCCGGCATCTCGACCCAGAACGTCGTCGAGAAGCAGCTCGCCGCCGAAGGACTGACGCGACACGACCTCGGCCGTGAGGCGTTCATCGCGCGCACGTGGGAGTGGCTCGAGCAGACCGGTCGCACGATCATGGGCCAGTACCGCCGGCTCGGCGCGTCGCTCGACTACAGTCGCGAGCGGTTCACCCTCGACGAAGACTATTCGCGCGCGGTCACGGCGTTCTTCGTTCGCCTGTGGGAGCGCGGGTGGATCTACCGCGCCAACCGGATCGTCAACTGGTGCCCGTTCCACCAGACCGCGCTCTCCGACCTGGAGGTCGAGCACGTCGAGATGGACGACGTGCTCACCTACGTCCGTTACCCGTTCGCCGACGGTTCGGGGGACGGTGGCGACGGGATCGTGATCGCGACTGTGCGACCCGCGACGATCCTCGGAGATGTCGCCGTGGCGGTGCATCCCGACGATCCCCGTTACCGTGACGCGGTCGGACGCGAGGTGATCGTGCCCTACGTCGAGCGTGCGGTGCCGGTGATCGCCGATGCCCGCGTCGAGCCGTCGTTCGGATCGGGCGCGCTCAAGATCACGCCGAGCCACGATCCGGTCGACTTCGAGATCGGCCGGGACCACGAGTTGCCCGAGCCGGTGGTGATCGGCGTCGACGGCCGGATGAGCGCCGAGGCGGGCGACCTCGCGGGGCTGACACAGGACGAAGCGGACGTCGCCATCCTCGCGTGGATCAAGGAGCGCGGGCAGCTCGTCAAACGTGAGAACCACCGGCATGCGGTCGGGACCTGTGAGCGCTGCCACACCAGGATCGAACCGCTGGTCTCGCTGCAGTGGTGGTGCAGGATGGAGGAGCCCGCGCGGCCCGCGATCGAGGCGCTGCGCGGAGAGGCGGGTCCGGTACCACCCCGAGTCGCAACACGCCTTTGCGATCGCGTCGCTCGAGGAGATCCCGGACTGGTGCCTGTCGCGCCAGCTCTGGTGGGGTCATCAACTGCCGCTGTGGACGACGCCCGACGGCGACGTGATCTGCGCCGCCACCGAAGCGGAGGCGCAGGCTCGCGCCGGTGAGGGAGTGGGACTGACGCGCGACCCCGATGTCCTCGACACGTGGTTCTCGTCGGCGCTCTGGCCGTTCGCGACCCTCGGGTGGCCGGACGAGACGCCGGAGCTCGCCGCCTATTACCCCGGCAATGTCAACTCGACCGCCCGGGAGATCATCCGGCTGTGGGAGAACCGGATGATCTGGGCGGGCCTCGAGGTGATGGGCGAGGTCCCCTTCACCGACGTCGTCATTCATTCGACGATCCTCGCCACCGACGGGAGGCGGATGTCGAAGAGCCTCGGCACCGGTGTCGATCCCCTGGAGATGATCGACGCGCACGGTGCCGACGCGACCCGCTACGGGCTCCTCAAGATCTCGTCGACCCAGGACGTCCGCTTTTCGCCGGGCGCGATCGAGGAGGGACGCAAGCTCGCGAACAAGTTGTGGAACGTCTCCCGGCTGATCCTCCAGAACGCCGAGGGGGTCGAGCCCGCCGTGGAGCCGGTCGCACTCGAGGAGCGGTGGATCCTGGCCCGGCTCGAGGCGGCGCGTCGGGAGGTGGAGGCGGCTTGGAGCACGTTCGATTTCGCGACCGCGGCCAACGCGCTGTATCACCTCACCTTCGACGACTTCTGCGACTGGTACGCCGAGGCGGTCAAGCCGCGACTCTACGAGCACGAGCCGACCGCGTGCGCAACGGCACTCGCCGCGCTCGAGCGCCTCGTTGCTCTCCTTCATCCCGTCATGCCGCACGTCACCGAGGAGATCTGGTCGTACCTGCCCGGGCGACGTGACCGCCTGATCGTGTCCGAGTGGCCGTCGCCCGACACCCGCTACGAGGCCGACGCGGAGGCGCTCGAGCGCGTCAAGGAAGCGGCCGTGACGTTCCGGCGCAGCGGCGTCCAGGTCGCGCTCGACACCGAGGACGAGCGCAGGGTGTTCACGGCAGTGGTGAGGCCGGAGCGGCAGAAGTCGGCCGGCGACGCAGGAGCGGAGATTGCGCGCCTCCAGAAGGAGATCGCGCGGGCGGAGGCGATGCTGGCCAACGAGCGGTTCGTCTCGAGTGCTCCCCCGGCGGTCGTCGACGCCGAGCGGGCCAAGCTCGAACGATTCAGGCGCGAGCTCGAGGCGCTCACCGGCAGCGCGTGACCACATGACAGCAGGGACCTCGACGAAGCGGCGCGCGACCTTTCCGAGTCGGTCCAGCCGCGCTCCCACTCCGACAGGATGGTCCGCACCGTGGTGCACACCCACCCCGATGCAGTGGCCGCCAGCATCCGAGACAGCGTGAGAGCCACGTTGCCCGACGAGGTCGCCTGGCTCGCCGGCCTCAGCCCCTGGCCCGAGGACGGCTTCGGGCTCGGCCGGATGAACGCGTTGCTCAGCGCGCTCGGAGACCCGCAGGTGCGCTACCCCGCGGTCCACGTGGTCGGGAGCAACGGCAAGTCGACGGCGACGGTGACGATCGAGCAACTGCTCCGCGCCGAGGGCCTGACGGTGGGGGCCACGATCTCGCCGCACGTGAGCTCGTGGGAGGAGCGGATTCGGCTCGACGGGGAGCCGGCGGGGCTCGTCGCCGCACTCCGTCGCGTCAGGGCAGCATCCGAGCAGGTCGGAGCGACGCAGTTCGAGACGATCACGGCCGCCGCTCTCGCGGCCTTCGCGGAGGCCGCAGGTGGACGTCGCCGTGGTGGAGGCGGGACTCGGGGGTCGCCACGACGCGACGAACGTCCTCCAATCGCGAGTCGTCCTGCTCACGAACGTGGGCCTGGAGCACACGGACGTCCTCGGCGACACGGTCGAGAAAATTGCGGCCGAGAAGCTTGCTGTTGTCCATACTGACGACACGGTAGTGGTGCTGCCGGACGACACGTTCGTGCGTCTCGTCCCGCGGGGGACCGTCGTGCTCGGCGGCGCGAGAGAGGCGGCCGAGGCGTTCGTCGGCCGTCCGATCGAGACGAGTGTCGACGTCCGCCTGCCCGGCAGGCTCGAACACCGGCCGGGCGAATTCCGAGACGGAGCCCACAATCCGGACGGGGTTGCGTGGCTGTCCGAGCATTTGCCCGCGGCCGACTACACGGTCTGCGCGTCGGTGCTCGGCGACAAGGACGTCGACGACATGCTTCGGCGATTGGCGCTCCTCGGGAGCCGCTTCGTCGCCACGGCGTCGTCCAATCCGCGCGCCTTGAGCGCGGCCGTGCTCGGGGAAAGAGCGGCGCGGCACTTCGATTCGGTCGAAGTCGTCGACGACCCGGTCGCCGCTCTGCACCGAGCCCACGCCTTGGGGGAGCCGGTCCTCGTCACCGGCTCGCTCTATCTCCTGGCCGATCTCGAGGCGGCCGGCGCCGGATGAGACGACGGTCGCGAGCTCGCGAGCGGATCACGGTTTTCGCCTTTGCGGCGGCCGTCGTGGTCGGCATCGTAGGAATCGCGTTCGCCGCCGGGTATATCCTCGGCAAGCTCCTTCTCTAGATCCGGGAACCCATGATCCTCGCCGACACCTTCTTCGACTCGACCTCCTGGGCCATCGCCCGCAATCTGAGCGTGTTCTTCGTCGTGGTCTTCTGGCTGGCGACGGCCTTCTGGGTGTACAAGGATGCCCGGCGTCGCCTCGACGACCCCTGGCTGGTCTGGATGGCGGGGTTGCTCGGCCTCCTGCCACCCTTCGTCGGGCCCGTCGTCTATCTCTTCCTGCGGCCACCCGAGTCGATCGCCGAGCGCCTGGATCGTGAGCTCGAGAACCGTGCGCTCGAGGAGCGCCTCGCCGAACGCGAGCTGCTCTGCCCGGTCTGCCGGGCGCAGGTGGACTCCTCGTTCCTCGTCTGCCCGGTCTGTACCACGCGCCTGAAGCAGGCCTGCAGCTCGTGTGGGTCGCCTCTGGAGGCGATCTGGCAGGCGTGCCCCTATTGCGCGACACCCGTGTCGGCTGCCGGCGCGGGTGCGGACTTCCTGCAGCCTCTTCGTGCCCGGCGCACCCGCTGACGACGCCTGGTGCGTCACAGAGGGCCGGGCAACGACTACGCTTCCGCGCCTATGGCAACCGAGACCACACTCGTCCTCGTCAAGCCTGACGGCGTCCGCCGGGGGCTGTGCGGGGAAATCGTCGCCCGCTTCGAGCGTCGCGGCTACGACCTGCGCGGAGCCCGCCTGCTGAAGGTGTCGCGCCAGCTGGCGCAGGAGCACTACGCCGAGCACAAGGGCAAGCCGTTCTTCGGCGAGCTCGTTTCGTTCATCACCTCGGGGCCGGTCCTGGCGCTCGCCGTTCGCGGCGAGAATGCGATCCTGGGCGTCCGCGGGATGATGGGCGCGACCAATCCGGCCGACTCGGCGCCGGGCACGATCCGGGGGGACTTCGCAACCCTGCTCTCCGAGAACATCGTCCACGGGTCGGACTCGAAGGCGAGTGCCAAGCGGGAGCTGTCGCTGTTCTTCCCGGACGGGTTGGTCTGACGCGACCACGTCGCTGAGGCTCTAGGTTCCGACGTGCCCGAGATCTCCGACGACGCCAGGCGGAACCGCGAAAGCTGGACCGAGGCGAACGCCGACTACACCGACGGCCAGGCGAATCGGGCGTGGGCCGAGTCGGAGATCACCTGGGGCGTCTTCAGCGTGGCGGAGTCGTCGCTCGGAACACTCGGCGAGGTCGACGGCCTCGACGTGGTCGAGCTCGGGTGCGGCACCGCCTACGTCTCGGCCTGGCTCGCCCGGCGCGGTGCGCGGCCGGTGGGCGTCGACGTCACGCCGGCCCAGCTCGCGACGGCCCGGCGCTGTCAGGCGGAGCACGGGATCGAGTTCCCTCTCGTCGAGGCGAGCGCCGAGGACGTGCCGCTCGCCGTCCGAGAGCTTCGACCTGGCGGTGTCCGAGTACGGCGCCAGCATCTGGTGCGATCCTCACCGCTGGATCCCCGAGGCGCACAGGCTGCTCCGGCCCGGGGGCAGGCTCTGGTTCCTGCGCAACAGCACGCTGTCCGTGCTCTGCTTTCCCGACGACGGCCCTCCGACGACGACATTGCAGCGCCCGCAACGAGGGCTCGGTCGGATGGAGTGGCCGGGCGAGGTCGGCGTCGAGTGGCAGCTTCCGCACGGCGAGCTCTTCAGGCTCCTCCGGCGCACCGGCTTCGAGGTCATCGATCTCGTCGAGCTGTACCCGCCCGACGACGCCGTCGACCACGTCTACTACGAATCGTTCTCGGTCGAGTGGTCGCGCGCGTGGCCGGCGGAGGAGATCTGGGTCGCGAAGAAGCTCGGATGACGGCGAGGCTCGTCCTCGCTTCGACGTCGCCGCAGCGCCGAGCGATCCTGGAGCAGCTGCGCATTCGGTACGAGGTCGTGCCGCCGACGTATGTGGAGCACGACCCGCCGGATGCGGATCCGGTCACGCTCGTGCGGACCCACGCCGAGGGGAAGGCACGCTCCGTCCATGCCGACGGCGTCACGCTCGGGGTCGATACCACCGTCCATCTCGACGGCCACCTCTACGGCAAGCCGGCCGACCGGGGCGATGCCGGCGTCATGCTCCAAGAGCTTGCCGGTCGAACGCACCTCGTCGTCTCCGGCCTCTGTCTGCTCGGCAACGGGTTCGCCGTCGTCGAGCACGAGGTGACGCGTGTCACCTTCCGGCGGCTCGACCGGGCCGAGATCGAGTCCTATCTCGACACCGGCGAATGGGTGGGGCCGAGCGGGCGGGTACGCGATCCAGGGGCTCGGTGCGCGCCTCGTCGCGGCGATCGAAGGCGACTACCTCAACGTCGTCGGGCTTCCGGCCGCGCTCCTGATCGACGGGCTGACCCGCCACGCCCCGAACTTGCTGCAAATCCATAGCTAGACTGCTCCGTCCATGAGTTGGCTCAACGCTATGACCGGGTTCGGCGGCCGAGATATGGCAGTCGACCTCGGGACCGCGAATACCCTCGTCTACGTACGTGGCCGCGGGATCGTGTTGTCGGAGCCGTCGGTCGTCGCCATCGACCAGCGAACGGGGGACGTGCACGCCGTCGGCGTCGAGGCAAAGCGCATGCTCGGACGAACTCCGGGGACGATCTCGGCGATCCGCCCACTCAAGGACGGCGTCATCGCCGACTTCGACGTCACCGAGCAGATGCTGCGCCACTTCATCCAGAAGGTGCACCAGCATCGCTTCGCGCATCCGCGCGTGATCGTCTGCGTCCCCTCCGGCGTCACCGGAGTCGAGAAGCGCGCCGTCGAGGATGCGACGCTGGCTGCAGGTGCACGACAGGCCTACCTGATCGAGGAGCCGATGGCGGCGGCGATCGGTGCCGGCCTTCCCGTCGGCGAGCCGACCGGCAACATGATCGTCGACATCGGCGGCGGCACGACCGAGGTCGCGGTGATCTCACTCGGCGGCATCGTCGTCTCGCAGTCACTGCGCGTCGGTGGTGACGAGATGGACGACGCGATCGTCAATCACATCAAGAAGGAATACAAACTGCTCGTCGGGCAACAGACCGCGGAGGAGATCAAGCTCGAAGTCGGTTCGGGATTCAGGCTGTCGGACGAAGTGCAGGCGGAGGTGCGCGGCCGCGACATGCTGACCGGCCTTCCGAAGACCGTCGTCATCTCGTCCGAAGAGGTGCGGCGTGCACTCGACGAGCCGGTCACGCAGATCATCGACGCGATCAAGTCCACGCTCGACAAGACGCCACCCGAGCTCGCGGCCGACATCATGGACCGCGGCATCGTGCTTGCCGGTGGCGGCGCCCTCCTGCAGGGCCTCGACGAGCGCCTGCGTCACGAGACACACATGCCGGTGCATCTCGCCGAGAGCCCTCTCACGTGCGTCGCCGTCGGCTCGGGACGCAGCCTCGAGGAGTTCGAAGCGATCCACCGCTCGGAGCGCTCGCGCAAACGGCGGCGCTGATCTTTTCCGCAGATCGATAATCCCCTCGCGGGGATTCTCGATCGCGACAACCCCTAAAGGGGGAACCTACGGTTCCCTGCGACCCTCCCTTCTGGTTGGCCGGGGTCGGGCGGCGCCCGGCTTCAGCCGGGTGCCGGGGTTTCTCGCCGCGGCGGTGCCGCGCTTTCGAGCGGGTGCCCGGGTTTCACGCTGCGTGCTCAGCCTCGGTGAGCGGGCGTGAAGCGAGAGAACGCCGGTGGGATCGACGAGCGAGGTCGGTACAATCGGCCGTTGTGCCCCGTCATCGCACCGCACGCACGGCGGTGCTGGGCGTCACCGTCCGGCGTCCCGCCACCGGCAGGCCACCCTCCCGAACGCTCTCCCCTTTTCGGCGGCGAGCGGTGGTGGGCGTCCTTGTCGTCCTCGCGCTCGCGCTCATCACGTACTCGTTTCGCTCGCCCGACGACGGGCCGGTCGCGTCCGTCGAGAGCGCTGCGGCAGCAGCTCTTCGACCGTTCACGGTTGCGGGCGAGCGGGTTGCGAAGCCCTTCCGTGACGCCTACGGATGGGGCGACTCGCTTCTGACCGCTCGCTCGGATTCGAAGCGGCTCCGCGCGGAGAATGCCGCCCTGCGGCAGCAGGCGATCCAGAACCAGTTCGCCGCCAACGAGAACGACAAGCTCAAGGCCCTGCTTGCGTTCCGGGACGGGCCGCGCTTCCCGACCGACTACAACGGTCTCGCGGCGGCAGTGATCGCACGCCCGACAGGAAGCTTCGCGCAGGACGTCGTCGTCGCTGTCGGGTCGAACGACGGTGTCACCATCGATGCTCCGGTCGTGACCGCCGATGGATTCCTCGGGCGGGTGACGCGCGTGTACTCACGCTCGGCGCGCGTGACCCTTCTGACCGACGAGCAGCTCGCCGTATCGGCACTCGACGTCAAGACCGGCGCAACCGGAATCGTGAAGCACGGTCGGGCGTCCGCGTCGACACTCATCTTCGACCGGGTGCCGAAGAAACTCGAAGTCGGCATCGGCGACACGATCGTCACCGCCGGGTGGCGCTCGAGCAAGCTCGCATCGCTCTACCCCCGGGGTATCCCGATCGGGCGCGTGACGAGCGTGGGGCAGGCGGACACCGATCTCTGGAAACAGGTGCAGGTCGAGCCGTTCGCCGACTTCGACCGCGTCGACGTCGTGCTCGTGTTGGTCCTCAAGCCGGTGACACCATGAGCGTGCTCGGCGCCACGCGGATCGCGATCGTCGTGTTCGTCGTGGCGGTCGCGCAGGTCTCCGCGTTCTCGTCCGTGACGGTCGGTCGCGCCGCGCCGGACATCCTCCTTCTCACGCTCGTCTCGATCGCGCTGCTCCGGGGATCTGTCGCCGGAGCAGTCGTCGGCTTCGCGGCGGGTCTCGTCGTCGACCTGGCCACGCTCGGAACACTCGGGCTCACGTCGCTCCTGCTCACGGTCGCCGGCTACTGGGCCGGTCGCTACGGAGAGACCACGGGCCGAGGTCGTGCCTACGCGCCCCTCGCCACCGTCCTCGCCGCGACGGTGTTCATGGAGTTCGCGGGGTATGGCCTTCGTTCACTTCTCGGCGAGCCCGTCTCGGCCGGCTCGACCCTGGTCGTGCTACCGGCTGCCCTCTTGTGGAACGCGTTGCTCGCGTACCCCGTCCTCGGATTCGTCCGCCGGCTGGCGGGAACGCATGAGCAGGTCGAGCGCGTGAGGGAGGTCGAGCTCCTTGTCTGATGCGCCGTACGGTGAACGGCGCAGCCCGTCGCCGCGCTTCCTGCCCCCTGACCCGGGCGTCAGCGCGCCGTACCGGCTCACTCCGGGCCTCGCCCTCAGGGTCGGCATGCTCGGCGTCATCGCAATCGCCGTGTTCGCGGTGCTGTTCTTCCGGCTCTGGTCGCTGCAGGTGTTGTCCGGCGACCAGTATCTGAACGCCGCCCAGAACAACCAGCTGCGCACGATCAGGGTCGAGGCCCCCCGCGGGCCGATCCTCGATCGGCAAGGCCGCGTGATCGTCGGGAACGTTCCGGGGACTGCCGTGAAGCTGTGGATCGGCGACATGCCGAAGAAGCAGGGTCGCTACCGCATGATCCAGCGCCTCGCCGCGGTACTCAACGTGCCGACGAGCCGGCTTGC
Source organism: uncultured Thermoleophilia bacterium (assembly GCA_963721955.1). Lineage (GTDB taxonomy): Bacteria > Actinomycetota > Thermoleophilia > Gaiellales > Gaiellaceae > Gaiella. Next base: position 1,723,630 of record CAVRKG010000005.1, read on the forward strand.
GGCCGAGGTGGACAGCCGCCACGGCGATCCGCTGACACCGATCACCGTCAAGACGGCGGTCCACGACGACCAGGTCTACTACCTCCAGGAGCACGCCTCGGAGTTCCCCGGAGTTCAGATCCAGCAGACGTACCTGCGGAGCTACCCGTTCCAGTCCCTCGGCGCCCAGTTCCTCGGGTACGTCGGCGAGATCTCGGCCCCCGAGCTGAAGCGGCTCCAGCGCGGCAAGCTCGACTACCGCGGCGGCGACAAGATCGGCAAATCGGGCGTCGAAGGAAGTTTCGACGAATATCTCCGGGGCGTGGCCGGCGCGGCTCAGATCAGAGTCGACTCGCTCGGCCGCCAGCAGAGCCCGCTCGAGATCAGGCGCGACGCGCGCCCCGGGGCCGCTGTTCGGCTCACCATCGACATGAACCTCCAACGTGCCGCCGAACAGGCGATTCGCGCCGGCATCGCGCTCGCGCGGGAGAACAAGCAATACAACGTCGCCGGCGGCGCGATCATCGCGATCGACCCACGTGACGGCGCGGTGCGCGCGATGGCGTCGTACCCGACGTACAAGCCGTCGGTCTACGTCGGGCGAATCGATCCGCAGAAGCTCGCCCCGCTCGTGGACGACGAGGTCGCGAAGGACGAGAACTTCCCGGGTCTCAATCGCGTGACGCAGGTCGCCTACCCGCCTGGCTCGACGTGGAAGCCTGTGACCGCGCTCGCAGCGATGCAGGAGCACCTTCTTTCGCCGTACACGCCGATTCAATGCACGCCGACCGCCGAGTACGGTCGCGACAAGCAGCTCTTCAAGAACTGGGATCCGCTCGTCAACCGGCCGATGAGCCTGCCGGAGGCGCTTGCCACGTCGTGCGACACGTACTTCTACACCGTCGGGAACCGCTTCTACGAAGGTGGCTCCGCGGAACGGACGCGACTGCAGCAATGGGCGCGTAAGTGGGGCTTCGGCGCCCCGACGGGCCTCGACATCGGGAACGAGGCCCCGTCGTCCCAGACCATCGTTCCGACGCCCGCGTGGCGGAAGGAGACGTTCGAGAGCGACTGGGACAAGGCGTGGAACCCGGGCGACTCGATTCAGCTCGCGATCGGGCAGAAGGACATCACGGTGACCCCTCTGCAGATGGCGCGCTTCTACGCGATGATCGCGAACGGCGGGAACATGGTCACGCCGTACGTCGTGTCGGGGGTCGAACAGCCCGGCTCCAACCGTCAGCAGCCCGTGACGCTGCAGCAGTTCCCGCCGGATCCCCCGCGCGATGCAGGCGTCGATCCCGCAGCCCTGCAGGCGGTGCGGGACGGGCTCTGGGACGCCACGCACTCCGTCAACGGAACGTCGTCCGGGGTCTTCGGCTCGTATCCGATCTCGATCTCGGGCAAGACGGGAACCGCCGAGAAGGTGGTCAATCTCCCCGGCTATCCGATCGGGCATCTCGAGGACCAGTCGTGGTGGTGCGGCTACGGCCCCTCGGACGACGCTCGGCTCGTCGTGTGCGCGGTGATCGAGAACGGCGGCCATGGCTCGTCGGCAGCCGCGCCCGCGGCACTGCGCGTCTTCGAGCAGTACTTCCAGATCAAGGCCCCGGCCGCGGCTCTGGTGAACGTCGATTGATCGTCGATACGCCGCACCGTCCCGCCACGCTTCGCTCGCCCTCGGTCGGCGTCTTCGACGTCGGCGCCATCGTGCGACGGCTCGACTGGGTTCTGGTCCTCGCCGTCGGGACGCTGGTCGGGTACGGGCTCTGGGCGATCGCCGGCATCACACGGTTCGACGTTCCGGGGGACACGAGCTATTACGTCACGCGCCAGGCGATCGCGGCCGGGCTCGGCGCGCTCGCGCTGCCGATCGTCCTCCTCGTCCCGCCGGGGCTCTATCTCCGCTACTGGCGATTCCTCTACGGAGGCACGATCGGGGTGATGACCTTCGTCTTCGTCTTCGCGGAGGCAGTCCGTGGCTCGAAGCGCTGGATCGACGTCGGCCCGTTCCAGTTCCAGCCATCCGAGTTCGGGAAGCTCTTCTTCGTCCTCGCGATTGCAGGCTTCCTCGTCGAGCGCGGACGACGGATCGGCGAACTGCGGACGGTTCTCACAGCGGTCGGCCTCGGGGTCGTGCCGCTCGTGCTCGTGTTCCTGCAGCCCGACCTCGGCACCGCGCTCGTGTACTCGGCTGCACTCACGGCCGTGCTCTTCATCTGCGGCGTGCGCTGGTTGCACCTCGCCTTGCTCGGCGCGACGACGATCGTCCTCGCGATGGGCGTCCTGTGGGCTTTGCCCGCGTCGGGGGTGGAGGTGCTGAAGCCGTATCAGACGGCCCGCCTGACCGGATTCACGAATCCGGGCAGCGATCCCGGCGGCCTCAACTACAACGTGACCCAGTCCAGAACCGCGGTCGGCGCCGGCGGCCTCTCGGGTCGGGGCGTGGAGGGGGCGAGCCAGACCAGGCTCGACTACCTGCCCGAGCACGCCACAGACTTCGTTTTCGCCTCCTTCGCAGAGCAGCGAGGTTTCGTCGGAACGTCGATTCTGCTGCTCCTCTACCTCCTCGTCGTCTGGCGTGGGCTCAGGGTGATCACGGTTGCCGGAGACCTGTACAGCGCGGTCGTCGCGGGCGGGATCGTGTTCGCGTTCCTCTTCCAAGTCTCGATCAACGTCGGCATGACGATGGGAATCGCCCCCGTAACGGGCATCCCGCTCCCGTTCGTCACGGTGGGCGGCTCGTCGATGGTCGCGAACCTCCTGGCGGTTGGCGTGCTCCTGGCCATCCACGCCCGCGGCCGGGACGAACGCACCCGCTGATGCCGTTCGGCATCGGAATCGGGTCGGCGCTCGGACTCGTTCGCGAGGCGCGTCGCCTGGAGGGGTCGAACGCGTTCATCGCGGTCTCCGGCCCCGAGGCGGAGTCGCTTGCCGCGTCCCTCGGGGCCGACGGCGATCGCGGCGCGGTCGGCGTCGGGCGCGATCCGGCGGAGGCGGTCGTGGCGATCAGGCTCGTCGAGGGTGAAGCAGGCACCGAGGACATCGCCTTCCTCCGTGAGGGCGCACGCGCCGGGACGCCGCTGGTCGTCGTGCGTCGCGGCGGCGGCGCGCGCCTGCCCTACGTGCTTCCCGGGGACGTCATCGCAGCCGGAGTGGGTTTCCCACTCGGGGAGATCGCCGCCGCGATCGCCCGCACCGCTTCGGACGGTGGGGCAGCGCTCGCAGCTCGGCTGCCGATCCTCCGCCCCGAGACCGAGCGGCGGCTCGTCGTCGGCACGTCCATGACGAACGCCGCTATCGCCGGTTCGCCGTGGCAGAAGGACGCACACCTGCCTCTCCTGACCCTGGCGCAGGCGCGCATGCTGCTCCTGCTCCGCGTCTGCCGGGGAGACGTTCTCTCGCGGGATCCGCAGGAACTGGCGGCGGCCGTCGGGCCGGCAGCAGTCGGGTCGCTCGGTGTCGGCCTCGGTGCCCGTGCCCTCGTCCGACACCTGCCGGCCCGCGGCCCGCTCGTCCGCGCCGCCGTCGCCTTCGCGGGCACCCGAGCGCTCGGTGCAGCCCGGCGTCGCCTCTGATCGCGAGATCGGGCAGGGGGTCCGTCCGGACCGGGTCCTAGGATCGCTTCGACCCCGAGAGGCGAAGGGAGTGCCGGTGCCGGACACGGAGCTCGCAGAAGAGTTGTTGCAGATCGAAGAAGCGGACGCATGGTTCGAGTACCTCGAAGCGACGCGGGCGCAGTCCGAGACGCGCTACGCCGAGGTCGAGACGTGGGCCTGGGCCCGCCTCAACCAGCGCCTGCGCGCCGTACGCGCCCGGCGGGACAGACTCCGCCCAGCCGCTGCCTGAGCCGTTTCGGGGGCCGTTCAACGGCCCCGTCGCGGCGCTGGTACGCTGCATCTCGAGGCCCTACTGACGATGGCCACTGTTTTTGACATCCGCTGCGCGAGGCCGGCATCCCGGTGGGGTGCTGTGCGCCCGCGCGCGCTACAACGAAGAGAGGCACTCTTTGCCCTGGTTTCGATGGAAGAAGAAGAAAGACACGCAGGACGCGCCGACAGGCGCAGGACGAGAAACACCCGCCCCGGTTGAACCGAAGGTCGAGCCGCGGCGCTCGACGACAGGTCCGACGGCGGGTGGTGGTACCGAGAGCGAGGCCCAGAGGAACAAGCGTCGGCGCGGCAACCGCGGCGGTCGCAATCGTAAGAGGCCGTCCGCAGACGGTCCTGCCACGACGACTCCCCCCGGCGAGCGGACGCAGAAGGAACCTTCCCGGGACAAGCCGGAGCGGAGTCAGCGGGCCGAGCGCGAAGCCGATCGGCGTCGTGCGGGTCAGGGCGGCGGTACGCAACGACGACGCCAGCCGCCGCGACGTGCCCCCCTGCCGGCTGCCAAGCGAGAGCTGCTGATCTCGGTCGACATCGGAGAGCAGCGTGTCGCCGTGATCGAGGACGACCGCGTCGCCGAGGTCTACCTCGAGCGGCCGGAGCGACGGTCGATTGCGGGCAACATCTACCTGGGCGTCGTCGACAACGTACTGCCCGGGATGGAGGCTGCCTTCGTCGAGATCGGCCTCGAGAAGAACGGCTTCCTCTACGTCGACGAGATCGTCGTCCCCGAACTCGAGGGCAAGCGCCACCACGGCAAGAAGATCCAGGATCTGATCTCGCGCGGCGAGCAGTTGCTCGTCCAGGCGGTCAAGGATCCGATGAAGACCAAAGGCGCGCGGCTGACGACCGAGATCTCGCTTCCGGGACGCTTTCTCGTCTACGTCCCGAACGGCGAGGGCCTCGGCGTTTCCCGCAGGCTCGAAGACTCCGAGCGGGCGCGGCTGAAGGACATCATCAAGGGGCTCGAGGTGAAAGAGGGCGGTGTGATCGTGCGCACCGCCGCAGAGGGTGCCTCGGCAGAGGACGTCGAGCGCGACCTCGTGTTCCTGCAGCGACTCTGGAAGACGATCCAGGCGCGGGCGAAGGGAGCTACTGCCCCCTCGCTCGTCTACCAGGAGGCCGAGCTGCCCCTCCGGATCGTGCGCGATCTCTTCGCCGGCGACTTCGTCGCCGCTCACGTCGACAACGAGCGCACGCACAAGCGGATCGTCAGCTACCTGAAGAAGACGTCGCCCCACATGATCGAGCGAGTGCACCGCTACAAGGAGAAGGAACCGCTGTTCGAGACGTCTGGGGTCGAGAAGGAGATCGCCTCGACGCTCGACAGGCGCGTCGATCTTCCCTCGGGCGGTTATCTGATCTTCGATTACGCGGAAGCGTTCACGGTGGTCGATGTCAATACGGGCCGTTTCGTCGGCTCGCGATCGAAGAATTCGACGCAACGCCTCGAGGACACGATCACGAAGAACAACCTCGAGGCTGTGAAGGAGGTCGTCCGCCAGCTCCGGCTGCGCGATATCGGCGGCATCATCGTGATCGACTTCATCGACATGGCGAACCCGAAGAACCGGGCCTCCGTCGAGGACGCGCTCCGCGCGGAGCTCGAGCGCGACCGCACGAAGACCTACGTCGTCGAGATCTCACCACTCGGTCTCGTCGAGATGACGCGGCAGAACGTCACCGACGGGCCGCGCGAGATCCTGACCCGCAAGTGCCCGACGTGTGCCGGTGACGGCATCGTCGTCTCCGACCAGACGATCGCGATGCAGATCGAGCGGAAGCTGCGAACGCTGGCGCCGCCCGGCAGTCGCGTGCAGGCGTATCGAGTCGCTCTGCACCCGCGCGTGCTCGAGCTCGTGGTCGGACCGGGTGGCGCACGGCTGGCCGCCATCGAGGAAGCTGCCAAGCGGCGTTTCTTCCTCCTTCCCGCTGAGGGCCACATCCATTCGGATCACTTCGAGGTCGTCGCCGAGGGCAAGCTGGTCGACCTGCAGCCGACATCGAAGCTCGTCGAGGGGGGCGACGTCGAGATCAAGCTCGGCGAGGTGGGGAGGTACGACGCCACCGCTGCCGCGGGCAAGGTGGACGACGTCCAGGTCCTCGTCGCCGACGCCGCGAAGCTCGTGGGGAAGAAGGCGACGGTCACGATCGGACGCGTGCTCGACGGCCAGGCCTTCGCGACCCTCGTCGCCGAAGGTGCGACCGGGGAGGGGCCGATCACGTTCGAGAGCGAGGCCGAGAAACCGACCCGCGCACCGGGCAAGCGCAAGCCCGTCGACGCCGCCGTTGCAGACGGCGAGCAGGCGGGCGAGGCTGAGGCGGCACCCGCTTCCCAGCTGCCTGATGCCGTCACTGACACTGACACTGACACCGACACCGACACCGACACCGACACCGACACGGTGACGGCCGACAGCGAGGACGACGAAGCGACGGGCGACAGCCAGACCGCAGGTACCGAGGGAGCTGCGCCGGCGAAGAAGCGGACGAGGCGTGGATCGCGTGGCGGCCGCGGACGGCGAAAGCCGGCCGGTGCGGCCGGCCAGCAGGATGCCTCGGCCGATCCGACGGTTGCGTCGGTCGATCTGCCCGAGCAGGCCGAGCTTGCCGAGCAGGCCGACGGGGGCGAGCCCGCGGCGGCGCCCGCCCGTCGAGCGCCGCGCATCCACGTCCCCGCCGATACCGACGCGGCGCAGCCGACGGCGACGGCGCGCAGGGCCCGAGGAGAGGCCGGTGGTCGCCCAACGAGCGGTGCCGCCGAGGCGGACGGGAACGGGGCAGCCGCCGAAGCCGATGTCGACGCCGAGGCGAGTCCGAATGGTGTGCCGGCCGGTGACGAGGCGACCGCCGTGAAGCGCAAGACGCGTCGGGGCAGCCGAGGCGGCAAGAACCGTCGCAAGAAGCCTGCGGTGCCGGTGACAGAGGCGGACGGCGCCGCGGCGGTCGAGACCACGGCCGGGGCCTCCGAGCCCGAGCCCGAGGTCGTTCCGGTCGGCGGGCCGCGCGAGGCCGAGCCCGAAGCCGAGCGCGAGGCCGAGTCCGAGGCGCCCGAGAGGCGCGCGCCAGCCCCCCTAGCGGCCACCGGGTCGAGGAAGCCCGACGCGAGCCCCACGACCGAGGCGGGGTACGTCCCGATGGCCGAGTGGCTCGACGATTTCGACCGCAGCTAGCGCTCGCGTTTCGCTACACTCCCCTGTCCTGCGGGCTTCTGCCCGATCTTTCCCGCGCTTTTCCCTTTTTGCCATGAGCTACGCAATCATCTCCCTCGGCGGCAAGCAATACCGCGTCAGCGAAGGCCAGCGGCTGCTCGTCGACCGTCTCACGGCTGACGAGGGCAAGACGTTGACGCCGGCCGTCCTGCTCGTGGGAGGCGATGGAGCACCCGTGCTTGCCCCGAAGGACGTGACCGTGACGGTGAAGGTCGTCGGGCAGGAGCGCGGGCCGAAGATCCGGATCGGCAAGTACAAGAAGCGCACTGGCTACAAGCGCCACACCGGCTTTCGCGCCGCCCTGACCCAGATCGAGATCGAGTCGATCGGCACGAAGAAGCGGGCAGCGTCCCAGTCGGCCGAGACGCCGGCGGAGACGGCTCCCGCGTCGCCTGCGGCTGCGCCGAAGCCGAAGGCGCCGGCGAAGGCGACAGCGGCCGCCAAGCCGAAGGCACCCGCGAAGGCGAAGCCCGAGGCAGCCGCGAAGCCCAAGGCAGCCGCGAAGCCGAAGGCAGCCGCGAAGCCCAAGGCGGCGACGCGCAAGCCCAAGCCGGCTGCGCCGAAGAACGAGGAGGGTGAGGTCTAGATGGCACACAAGAAAGGGCTCGGCTCCTCGAGGAACGGGCGCGACTCGGAGAGCAAGCGTCTCGGGGTGAAGATTTTCGCCGGACAGGAAGTGAAGTCCGGGATGATCATCGTGCGCCAGCGCGGCACCAGGTTTCGCCCCGGCGACGGTGTCGGACTCGGCCGTGATCACACCATCTTCGCGACGCGCGCAGGTGTCGTCGAGTTTCGCCGTTCCGGCGAGAAGCGCTTCATCTCGGTCAACGAACTCTCGGGCTAGCAACGCGGGGGCCGGTTCGACCGGTCCTGCCGTCGCAGCACTACAGTCCCCGCTCCGGGTGCTGGATGGGTAGGTGAGCATGTTCCACGATCGCGCGCGCATTCGTGTCAAGGCAGGTCGCGGCGGCGACGGGGGCCTCAGCTTCCGACGCGAGAAGTTCGTGCCCAAGGGTGGCCCGGACGGAGGAGACGGCGGTCGCGGCGGCGATGTCGTCCTCGTGGCGGATGCGGATCTTCGCGATCTCTCGTCGTTGCGCGGCAAGACCGTCTTCGACGCGAGGCGTGGAGGGAACGGCAGCGGCAGTCGCAAGCACGGCGCGGACGGTGACGACATCGTGTTGACGGTTCCGGTCGGAACACAGGTGACGCTGGCCGACGACGGGGCGCTGGTCGCGGATCTGCGTGAGGACGAAGCGCGGGTCGTCGTTGCACGGGGTGGGGGAGGCGGGCGCGGGAACTCGCACTTCGCGACACCCACCCGGCAGACGCCACGCTACGCGGAGACGGGGCTCCCCGGTGAGGCGCACGAGCTCGAGCTCCACCTCAAGCTGATGGCGGACGCTGCGTGCGCCGGGCTCCCGAATGCGGGCAAGTCGTCGCTGCTGAGCCGGATCTCGAATGCGAAACCCAAGGTCGCCGAGTACCCCTTCACGACGATCGCGCCGATGCTGGGGACCGTCGACGGCCCCGACGGTCGACAGCTCACGGTGGCCGACGTCCCGGGTCTGATCGAGGGTGCGAGCGAGGGAATCGGCCTCGGACACGAGTTCCTCGCGCATCTCGAGCGGGCGCGCCTCCTCCTGCATGTCATCGATGCGTCGGAAGGAGATGCCGACGAGCGCTTCGGTGTGATCGACCGCGAGCTCGCGGCGTACGGGGCGGGCCTCGGCGAACGTCCCCAACTCGTCATCCTCAACAAGTCCGATCTTCACCCGGAACCCGCACCCTTCACGGTCGAGGACGACCGCATCGTCGGTGTTCACCGCATCTCGTGCGCTACCGGGGCAGGAATCGACGAGCTCAAGACTCTTCTCTTCGCGCTCTGCCCGAAGGAGGCGGCGCCCGCCGAACCGGTTGCGGCGGTTCTGCCCGCATTCCTCGAGTACAACCCGCGACCGCCCGAGCGCCGTCGTTTCCGCGTCCTGCGGACGGGTCAGGGGTTTCGCGTCGTCGGCACGGCACCGGAGGGCGAGGCCCTGGACGAGGCATTGCGCGCTGCGGGCGTCAAGCCCGGCTCGGAGGTCGAGATCGGCGACCAGGTCGTGATCTGGCAATGACCGGTCCCGTCGGCATTCTCGGCGGCGCCTTCGATCCGCCGCACCACGGGCATGTTGCCCTCGGGCGCGAGGCGGTCGAGCATTTTCACCTCGAGCATCTGCTCGTCAAGGTCGTCGCCGAGCCGGGCCACAAGGACGTCGAGACGCTGCCTGACGTCAGGCTTCGCCTCGCGGAGCTCGCGTTTGCGCCGGTTGCCGAAGCCGACGTGTCACTCGATCCGTTCCCCCGCACGGCCGATTCGCTCGAGGCGCTCGGTCTGGACGATCCGATCTTCCTGATCGGTGCCGACGAACTCCTGGCTCTCGTCGGCTGGGTTCGACCCGAGCGCGTTCTGCAGCTCGCCCGTCTCGGCGCCGCGACACGGCCCGGCACCGACGTGGCCGCGGTCGAGCGCGTGATCGCGTCCCTGCCCGATCCGAGCAGGGTCGAGCTGTTCCCGATCACGCCCTACGCCGTCTCGTCGTCAGAGATTCGGCAACGGGTTACGGCGGGCCTGTCGATCGACGAGCTCGTCCCGGATGACGTTGCAGCGGAGATCTCCCGTCTGGGTCTCTATCGCGGCGCCGTTTAGCTGCGAACCGCCGGTACACTGGACCGACATCAGGGGCCCAAGATCCGGCCCCGACTCGACCGAGGAAGCTGACCGACCTGACATCACTCGAGCAAGCTCGTCGCATCGCCGCTCTCTGTACGGAGAAGCTGGCGACCGACGTCACGATCCTCGACATGCGGACGGTCTGCGACTACACGGACTTCTTCGTCATCGCCACGGGCGGCAACCCGCGTCAGACGAAGGCGATCAGCGACGAAGTCCACTACGCGATGAAGCGCGACCACGCGCTTCTGCCGCGCGCCGTCGCCGGCGAGCGCGAGGCGACCTGGATCGTCGCCGACTACGTCGACACCGTCCTGCACGTCTTCACCGACGAGACCCGCTCGTTCTACCGGCTCGAGGATCTCTGGAACGACGTCCCGAAGCTGGAGGCGGCGGCGACGGCCTGAGCCGGTTCGTCGAACCGCGGCCGGGAGACACCCCCGTCGCGTTCGCTGCGAGCGGATCCACGGGCCGGATCGTCGACCTGCGCGAGCGAGTGGAGCCGAGGGGGCTCGAACCCCTGACCTTCTGGCTGCCAGCCAGACGCTCTCCCAGCTGAGCTACGGCCCCGCGAGGCACGCATTGTAGATGCTCGGCCGTGATGCCGCCGCGCGAGATCGCGTGCGGTCGATCGGCGTCCTGCCTCGGACGGGGCGGCGAGGGTCACGACCAGCCGAAGTCCTCGCCGACGATCTCGTACAGCTGCGCGTTGTAGGGCGCGAAGTACGCGGCCAGGTCGGCACGGGTCTCGTCCGCCATCGGGGCGTAGTCGCGCTCGAAGATGCTCGGATACTCGGAGAGGTGATGGGGAGGAGCGCCGAGGTGTTCGAGGACACGTCCGTACGCCGCGGCAGCGTCATGTCGTAGCTCCTCGCTTGCGAGCACGAGCAGCTGCTCTCGTGGGAAGCAGGTGAGCCAGCGCTCGAGCTGCTCCGCATAGCGACCGCGCGCGAGGTAGGTGTAGTTCCACCAGGCGTGACTGAAGTAGCTCGTGTCGCCGAGCCGCTCGGCTTCGCCGTCGGTCCGTGCGGGCTCCTGCTCGATCGCCTCCTCGAACGAGAGCGGCTCCCGGCCGAGCGCGACCTCGTGGTTGTAGTGGGAGTACGCCCGATCGACCGGGTTGCGCAGGAGGACGATCAAGCGAGCATCCGGAAGGAGCGATCGCACGCGGTCCGGCGCGTGCGGGTGGAGCACGTAACTCGGGCTCGCCTCTCCAACGAGCTTCGTGCGTCCGGAGCGCCCCCCGGTGAGCCAGAGCCAGGGTCGACTCGGAAACTGGCCGCGGTACCACGAGACACCGCGCCCGTAGTGCCGGTCGAAATAGCTCACCTCCTTCCACGCCGGTCCCGTGATCTGCGGGTGCCAGCGCAGATACGCGTACAGCGCCGTCGTGCCGGACTTCTGAGCGCCGATGACGAGGAAGTCCGGCAGCGGCCGGGCGCGGGCCGTCGCGCGCCCGTATGCCCAGACACTGTTGCGAAGGACGGCGCGCACCGGTGTCGGCAGGGTCGGGATCGACTCCGCCCGCAGGCGCGGCAACGACGGCCGCTTCACGTCAGCGGTCGAGGTCTGAGGCGGTCGTGGCAGCGCCGGTGGGTATCGCCCCGATCGTCTCCAGGTATTCGAGCACGGTCTGGGCGCTCTCGTTCGGCTCCAGCGCGACCGTGTCGACCACCACCTCCGGTGTCTCCGGCGGCTCGTAAGGATCATCGACGCCCGTCATGCCGGTGATCTCACCCGCAGCTGCTTTTGCGTACAGACCCTTCACGTCGCGTTTCGCGCACTCGTCGACCGGCGTGCTGATCCAGACCTCCACGAACGCACCGTGCTCCTCGACCAGCGCGCGTGCTCGCGCGCGCGCTTCTCGATACGGCGAGATGGCAGCCACCACGACCGGTGCCCCGTGGCGCACGAGCCGTGACGCGACCCAGCCCAGCCGCTCGATGTTCGTGTCGCGGTCGGCTCGCGAGTAGCCGAGGTCCTTCGAGAGGTGTGTGCGCACGACGTCGCCGTCGAGCGACTCGACAACGAGGCCGCGACGCTCGAGCTCGGCCGTGAGCAGCTTGGCGATCGTCGTCTTGCCGCCGCTCGGTAGGCCGGTCAGCCAGACCGTGAAACCCGGAGCCGCTGCGCTCACCCGGGCCACCTCGTGAGCGGAACCGAACGCGGCGGATGGGGATTCGGGCTCGGCATGGGAGGCGACTGGATCCTAGCGGCGACGGCGACGACGACTTCCGGCGGGCGGACTAGATGAGCCCGCCGTGATAGCGCCAGGGGCCGGGCTCGAACCGGATCCCGCGCTTGCGGCAGAACTCGCGTGCGGACTCCAGCAGGACAGTGGTTTCCCTTGCATGGACGTGCCGGCCGAGAAGATCGAGAACGGAGACGCCGGCCGGCGCCGCTCCGTCGAGCCCGAGCGTGAGCACGACCGTGTCACCGTCGAGGTCAGGGGGGCTGAAGGACTCGTCGAGGCGTTCGACGAGGAGCACCGTCCCGTGGCCGTTGCTCAGCGCGATCGAGAAGCCGCGCCCCGTCTCTGCGGGAAGCCGCGAGACCTCGTGGCCGTTGGCCGCGAGCAGCTCGCGGAAATCGTCGAGCATCGTCTCTGCGAGCTCCCAGACCCGCGGCGGGTTCAGCGACTTGCGTGCATTCCCGGCCACGCGCGCGGGGACGCCGATCGCGAGCTTGCCGGCGGGGATATCGCTCACCACATACGAGTTCGAGGCGACGATTGCCTCGGCGCCGATCCGGCAGCCGGCATAGACGACCGCGCCCACGCCGATCTGGCCCCGATCCTCGATGACGACCGGAGCGAACCGATTCTCGAATCCTTCCAGGAGGGAGTGGCCGATGTTGTGCGTGATGATCGCCGACCTCATCGTGATGAAGACCTCGGCGCCGGCGACGACCGGCCGTCCCGTGTTGATGAACGCTTCGTCGCCGACGAAGACGAGATCACCGAGGACGAGCAGTGCCTGTGGGTCGCGATTGCCGCCGCCGCCGATGCGAACCCCGCGCGCGACGTAGCCGCCGCGACCGACGTACGCGCGTCGGGAACGAACCTCGAGGTCGCGGCCGAAGCTCGTCCCGGCGCCGACGGCGAACACCTCGCCACACTCGACCGACGCGCCTGCAGCGAACACGACGCCGTCCTCGATCACGATCCGCGGCGCGACGACGACCGACCCTGGCCCGAACGTCACCTCCGCGCCGACACGGGCGCCGTGCTCACGGTAGGCGGCGCACTTCTCGTCGGACGACAAGGCTGCGAACGCGTCGGGATCGCCGCGGAGCGAGTCGAGGAACGTTTGCTCGAGCCGGCCCGTCGCATCGTCGTCGAGGGTGTAGATCTCCGGAAGCGTCACACCCTCGAACGAGATCTCGCTCACCGGCCCGCCTCCGGGTCGCTCCGCCTGGCCGCGCTTCGCGATCAGCGCCTCGACGTCGTCAGCCGTGACGAAGCCCTCCTTCTCGAACTCGCCGAGATCGATGCCGTGCTCGGCGGCGAGCTCTGCCGCCCGACGCGTGACCCGGCCGGCGTCGGCCTTCGGCGCAGCGGCTCGGCGAGGAGCGCTCGTGACCGCGGCGGCTTCTTCCTCGCTCGCCGCGATCGCAGCGATCGAGCTGCCGATGTCGACCTCGTCACCCGCCTTGGCGAGGTGGCACAGGATTCCGTCGCCCGGAGCCTCGATCTCGATCGTCGACTTCGACGTCTCGATCACGCCGACGGGCTGCCCCTTGCGAACCGGCTCCCGGTCGGCGACGAGCCACTCGACGAGCAGGGCCGACTCGCTGTTGGCGTCTTCGCGCGTGAGGACGATCTCGAGCAACGACGGTCAGCTCCGCCCGAGCGCCAGAACGCTCTCGACGATCTGTTCGGCCCGAGGCAGAAACGCCTCTTCGAGCGAGCGGGCTGCGGGAACGATGCCGTCGGGCGCGGCGATGCGGCGGATCGGCGCGCGCAGCGTCCCCCACGCCTCGCCCTGGACGCGCGCTGCGATCTCCGCGCCGATGCCTCCCGTGATTGTCCCTTCCTCGAACGTGATCAGCGCACCCGTTCGCGACACCGAGTCGAGGATCGGTGCCGTGTCGAGCGGGTTGAGTCGTCCGAGCGCGACGACCTCCGTGAAGATCTCCTCCTCCAGGATCAGCTCGAGGACTGCCTCGAGCGCGACGGGAAGCATCCCACCGTAGGTTGCGATCGTTGCCGTCGCACGCTGGAAGTCGTTCCCCGAGAACGTCAGCGACGGATACGGCTCGGTCGTCTCGCGACATGCCAGGTCGCCGTACCGTCCGTCGACCGGGCGCCGGTTCACCCGTCCGTACATCTGCTTGTTCTCGATGAGGAACACGGGTGCGTCGTCGTCGACGGCGTTGCGGATGAGTGCCTGCAGATCTTGCGCCTCGTTCGCTGCGACGACGGTGATCCCCGGGATGCCGGCGAGCAGTTTCTCGAGCGACTGGCTGTGCGTCGGGCCGTAGCCTCGTCCGCCGCCCATGGGAGTCCGCACCACGAGGGGGACGGTGACCTGGTCGTCGAACATCGCGCGAAACTTCCCGATTCCGTTCACAACCTGATCGAGTCCGAGCGTCACGAAGTCGCCGAACATCACCTCGAGAATCGGCCGGTAGCCACGCATCGCCATCCCGGCGGCGATGCCGAACAGCGATGCCTCGCTGATCGGCGTGGTGATCACGCGATCGGGCCACCGCGTGCTCAGCCCCTTGCTGATCTTGAATGCGCCGCCGTAGGGGTCGAGGATGTCCTCACCGATCAGGTAGACGTCGTCGCGTTCTTCGAAGACCTTGGTCAAGCCCTCGTTGAGAGCTGCTGCGCAACGAATCTCCATCTCGTCAGCCCGGGTTCGCCGGCTGCGCCCGCTCGGCAGCGTCGATCGCCTGGGTGATCCGTGCTTCGCAGGCCTCGTGAATGGCGGTGCGCTCCGCGTCCTCGAGTCTCGCCGCCCCGCTCGTGAGCGGGTCGCGGGTCTTCGCCTGCTCGATCTCGGCGGGATCGCGGAAGTCGTCCCCCTTGCTGTGGGGTGCGAACCGATACGTGTCGAGGACGAGAAAGTAGGGCTCGTTCGTCTCGCGAATGCTGGCGATCGCCTCCGCGGCCGCGGCCTCGATCTCGGCGACATCCGTCGTCGCGAGTTGCCTCGTCTTCAGGCCGAAAGCCGCTCCACGGTCGAGGATCCGGCCGGCGACCTGGAGGTGGCTCGGGGTCGTCTGAGCGTAGAAGTTGTTCTCGACGACGACGAGCAACGGCAGATGCCACAGCGACGAGATGTTCAGCGTCTCGTAGACGACGCCCTGTCCGAGCGTCCCGTCGCCGGTGAAGACCACGGTCACGGCCCCGGTCCCGCGCTCGCGCTCTGCCAACGCCATTCCTGCCGCGACCGGCAGCGTGCTGCCGAGGATGCCGTTGGAATAGAAGCCGTCGTTGCACAGGTGCTGGCTGCCACCCTTACCTCCGCAGACGCCTCCTTCCTTTCCCATCACCTCGAGGAGAAGTCCCTCGAGATCGTCCGTCAACGCCATGTAATGACCATGGCAGCGGTGGTTGCTGACGACCACGTCGCGCCCGTGCTCGAGGTGCGTCAGTACGCCGACGGCATTGGCCTCCTGCCCGATGCACGTGTGTGTCGTGCCCGCGAGCTTTCCCGCCGCAAACAGGTCGAGCAGGCTCTCCTCGACCCGGCGAATCGAGTACATGCGCTCATACAGCCGTCCGGCGTCAGATGACGCCGCCGACCGAGCAGCGAGACTCACACCTTCGACCGACACGCTCCGCTCAGCTTATCGGCAACACGCGACGAGGCCCCGGATCAGAGGTAGCCGAGATCGCTGAGCCGCTGCTCCACGAGCGCGGCGTCGTCGGCGCCGAGGCGCTCGCGAGGGATCTCGGCGAGCTCGGCGTCCATGCGCGCGCGGACATCCGCAGGTGGATCACTGCGGATCTCGCGTTCCCGCGGGTCGAGGTCGAGCCGGTACGCCTCCTCCTCGCCCGATTCGAGGCGGTGGATCAACTTCCACGGCGGCATCCTGACGGCCACCTGCGACACCGAGCCGGCGTCGGTGCCGATGATCACGATCGGCCGGTCACCCGTTTCCGTTCCGGTCGCGAGCGGAACGAGGGAGCTGCCGTCGAGCCCGTCGATCGGCGCGCCCGCGAGATCGGCCAGTGTCGGCATCAGGTCGACCAGCCCGACCTGGGAGGGCACGACGACGCCCGCCGGGAGCTCGGGGGCGGAGAGGATGAATGGAACCTCGACGATCTCGTCGTAGAGCGTCGCGCCGTGCATGTGGTACGTGCCCTTGACCGCTGTCTTGTCGACGAACCGCTCGCCCCAGGATTCGCCGTGGTCGGACACGAACGCCACCGCAGTGCGATCCGTGAGCCCCAGTTCGTCCAGCACCTCGAGGAACGACGCGAACAACACCTCCGACTGATGTTCGACGGCTCGTCGGTAGCTCTCCTGCAGCCGGGCGAGCCCGGAGGCGCTGTCGGATTGGATACCCGTCATGATCTCGCCCTTGGCCGCGAGCCAGGCGCCGCGATCCGCATGGTCGACGTCGTACGGCATGTGCGTCGCCCAACTGTGGAACCAGAGGCAGAACGGCTTCTCGCGATTCGCCTTGAGCCACTCGACGACGCCGTCGAGGCGTTCGCTCCTGCCCATCACGTTCGCGTCTGCGAACCCCTTGAACAGATAGTTCTCGTCGAAGACGAAGCTCGCCGTCTCGTAGCCGTACGCCGCCGCGACATTGAAGAGCGTGGGCAGTGCCGGATCGAGCACTGCATCCCAGTGGAGGTAGCGATGGTGATGCGGTGCGAGACCGGTGATCATCGACGCAGTCGACGGGCACGTCCACGGGGCGGCAGCGATCGCGTGTTGGAACTGCACGCCGCCGCCGGCGAACTCGTCGATCGTGGGC
The DNA here is from genome assembly GCA_963721955.1 of uncultured Thermoleophilia bacterium. Taxonomy (GTDB): domain Bacteria; phylum Actinomycetota; class Thermoleophilia; order Gaiellales; family Gaiellaceae; genus Gaiella. The sequence continues at coordinate 1,740,363 of CAVRKG010000005.1, forward strand.
GTGCTCACGTACCGGGCCCCGTAGCAGCCGACATGATCGGTGCGGAGAGCGTCGGCGACGTAGACGACGAGGTTCGTCGGACTCCCGCTCACGCCGAGAGCTCCGCCACCCTGCTCCGGCCGCGCATCTCCTCGGGGATCGTGTGGCCGAGGAGTTCGAGCACGGTCGGAGCGATGTCGAGCAGGTGGAGATCGAGGCCTTCCGTGTGGGAGATCCCCGCGCCGGCGGCGATGAAGATGCCGTCCTGTGCGTGATTCGCGTCGTCTGGACCTGTGTCGTTCTCGAACGTGTAGACGCCCTCGTCTCCGCCGATCGTCCCGACCGAACGCCAGAGAAGATCGCCGAAGATCGCGATCAGATCGGGGGCGACGCCGTTGACCTCCGTGTAGAGCTCCTCCGGTCGATAGACGCGCGTGGCGAGCGGGCGCCCCTGGTCGTCGGGGAGCGCCTCGAGGCGGGCGATCAGATCGTCGCGCACGCGCTCGTAGTCGTCGGAGGGGATCGTGCCCTCGGGCTCGCGGCCCTCGACGTTGAGGAAGATGCGCGCGTAGTAGCCGCCGTCGCCCCACGCCGTCGTCTTCGACCAGTCGACGCCGATGTCGTGAAGGCGTGAGACGCCGTTCGGTTCGCTGCGGGTCGCGAGCAGCCCCTCACCTCGTAGCCACTCGTTGATCCGGATGCCGCCCTCGAGCCGCTTGGCCCCGTGATCGGAGACGATGAGCACCGTCGTCTCGTCGTCCGCACGCGTGAGCAGCTTCCCGATCAGCCCGTCGACGTGTCGGTAGTAGTCCAGGATCGCCTGCTCGTACGGATTGCCCGGAACGTGCTTGCGGTGCTCGACGTCCATGTACTTCCAGAAGCCGTGGTGGATCCGGTCCGGCCCCATCTCGACCATGGCGAAGAGCTGCCACGGCTTGGTGTCGAGCAGATGCTCGGCGAGCGCGAACCGGCGGTCCGTCATCTCGTAGACCTGACGCAGGAGATCGTCCTTGTCCTCCGTCCTGAACTCGGTGCAGTCGAAGAGGTACTCGCCGACCTCCTCCTCGATCTCGTCGCGGAGACCGGGTGGGAACGTGTACCGGCTTTCGAGCGACGGCGTGAGGAAACAGCTGACGAGGACGCCGCGCAACGGGCGCGGCGGATAGGTGCCGGGGATGCCGAGGACGATCGAGGAGCCTCCCGACCGGCCGACGATGTCCCACAGGCGGGGAGCCTTGATCGCCGTCCCGTCGGCGATGAACAGACCGTCGTACGTGTGGTCGGACCGGTTCCGAAAGCCGTAGACGCCGAGATCGCCCGGCGTCTGGCTCGACATCATGCACGACCACGCCGGAACCGTGATGGGCGGGATCACCGACGTCAGACGCCCGAACGTGCCGCGGTCGATCAGGCCCTGCAGCGTCGGCAGCTCCGCGGACCAGCGCTCGATCAACGTCGGCTCGACCGAGTCGAGACCGATCACCATCACCTTGCTCGCTTGAACAGCTGCCAGAACCGAAACCCCCTTCAGGAGACGATCGACAATCGTGAGGCCGGCGCCTGACACGTGGCGGCAGCCGGTTCGCCCAGAGGCCGACGTGATGATAGCTCTGGACGGGAAGCCTCAGCAGCACGAGCGGTTTCTCTACGCTGGGCGCATCTCCGCCGACACCGCACTCCGGGCCAACGTGCGCCTCCTCGGCGATCTGCTCGGGCGCGTGCTCGTCGAGCAGGAGGGCCAGGATCTCCTGGACGACGAGGAGCGGATTCGCGCACTCTCCCGCGATGCCAGGAGCGGGGGATCGCCCGCCGCGTTGCACCAGGCGATCGCCGGGCTCGGCTTCGACCGCCAGGCCGCCGTCCTTCGCGCCTTCGCACTGTTCTTCCAGCTGGCCAACATCGCCGAGCAGCACCACCGCATCAGGCGCTTGCGCGAGTACGAGGCCGAGGGCCGGATCGCCGAACGAGTCGCTCGCCGACGCCTTTGCGCAGCTCGACGCAGGGGGCGTCGACGAGGCGTCGCTGCAGGCTGCCGGCTCGCGGCTGCGGGTCGAGCTCGTCCTCACCGCGCACCCGACGGAGGCGACGCGGCGAACCGTTCTCGAGGCGCATCGCCGCGTCGCCGCGCTCCTCGCCCGGCTCGACGACGAGGGGGCACCGCCATCGGAGATCGAGCGGGTCGAGGCCTCCCTCGCGGAGGAGATCACGCTCCTCTGGCAGACGGACGAGATCCGCTCCAAGCGGCCTCGCGTGGTGGATGAGATCCGACAGGGGTTGTGGTTCTTCGAGAAGACCTTCTGGAACGCCGTTCCCGACGTCGAACGGGCGCTCGCCGCGCGACTGCGAGGCCCTGGCCGCGCGCTTCGATTCGGCAGCTGGATCGGCGGCGATCTCGACGGCAATCCGAACGTCGGCGCCGACACGATCCTCGACGCACTCGAGCGGGCACGACGACTGGCCCGGGAGCTCTACCGCGAGGAGCTGACGGACCTGGGTGCGGCGTGGGGGATGTCGACGACCGTGATCGGTACGGTGCCCGAGCTCGCCGAGGCCGACGAGCCGTTTCGCGCCGCGCTCGTCGCGATCTGGGAGACGTTGGGCGCCGATGCGTACCCCGACGGCGCTGCGCTGCTCGCGGACCTCGACGAGCTCGACGCCCTTCTCCGCGCGCATCGCGGAGCACGGGTCGCGGATGGCCGCCTGGCCGACCTTCGCTCGCGTGCCCGCACGTTCGGGCTCCATCTTGCGAAGCTCGACGTCCGGGTGCATGCCTCGGCCGTCCGGGAACCGGACGAGCGGCTGCGTCGCACGCTGGCCGCGGCCGCAGCCGCACAGGCGCGGCATGGCTCCGAGGCGATCGATCGCCTGATCGTCTCGATGACGCGCACCGCGGACGACGTCCTTGCCGCCGAGAGCCTCGCACGAGAGGCGGGGGCGGCGCTCGAGGGCGTTCCCCTGCTCGAGACGATCGCAGACCTGCGTGGCGCCGGGGCGCTCGTCGAGGAGCTTCTCGATCGCAGCCCGCGCCCACGGCTCGAGGTGATGGTGGGCTACTCGGACTCCGGCAAGGACGGTGGCTATCTGTCGGCGCAGTGGGAGATCTACCGCGCCCAGGAGGAGCTCACCGAGGTGGCACGGAAGCGCGGCGTCGTGCTCACCGTGTTCCACGGCCGGGGCGGCTCCGCCGGTCGGGGCGGAGGGCCGACGCACGCCGGCATCCTGGCCCAACCCCGTGATGCCGTGGACGGCAGGTTGAAGCTCACCGAGCAGGGTGAGACGATCGCCTTCAAGTACGGCTTGGCGGGCCTGGCGGAGCGGAATCTCGAGGCGGCCGTCTCGGCGACCCTGCTGACGGCGTTCCCGGCCGTCGCCGGCCTCGAGCCCCCGAACGAAGGGGCGAGGGACACGATGGACGAGCTGTCGGCCTGCGCCCACTCCGCCTACCGGGAGCTCGTCTGGGAGGACGCCTCGTTCCCGGCCTTCTTCCGGAGCTTCACGCCGGTCGACGAGCTGGCACTGCTCGAGATCGGCTCGCGCCCCGCCTCCCGGCCCGAGGCGGCCGCGACCGGTGAACTCGAGGCGCTACGGGCGATCCCGTGGGTGTTCGCGTGGACGCAGAACCGCGTGCTGCTGCCCGCGTGGTACGGCTGTGGAGCGGCGTTCCACGCGTACGGGCTGGACGGCGAGCGCCTGGTGTGGCTGCGCCGCCTCTACGGCGAATGGCCGTTCTTCCGCGCGCTGATCGAGAACCTCGAGATGACGCTCGCGAAGTCGAGCTTCGAGATCGCCGCGGCCTATCTCTCCCTCGTGCCCGACGGTGTCGAGTCCGGAGCGATTCTGGGCTGTGCTGTCCGCCGAGCACGAGCGAACCGTCCAGGCGGTGCTCGCGATCGTGGAGGCGGACGAGCTGCTCGACCGCCATCCCGTCGTGCAGCGGTCGATCAGGCTGCGGAACCCCTACGTCGACCCGATGAACGCGATCCAGGTCGAGTTGCTCGAGGCGTGGCGCGGCGGGGACGAGGCGGCTCGACGGCCGCTCCTCCGCTCCATCGCCGGCATCGCGGCGGCACTCCGCAACACGGGCTGAGAACGGCGAGAGGCCCGCCGAAGCGGGCCTCTCGTGTCATTCGGCGTGCGGTCGACGGTCTACGCGGCGAGGACGACGTCGCCACCTTCGGCCCGCACGACGTCCTTCAGCTGATGCTGGAGGCGTGTCAGCGCACGGGACTCGATCTGGCGGACGCGCTCGCGGGTGAGGCCGAGCTCCTTGCCGATCGCCTCGAGCGTCCACTGCTCACCGGTGAAGCCGAAGCGCAGTTCGAGCACGCGGCGATCAGGCTCCTGGAGAGCCTCGACCGCGCGACGCACTTCGAGCCGCTGCAGCGTTTCGTCTGCCTCGTCGGCGGGGTCGACCGCGCTGCGGTCGGCGAACAGGTCGCCGAGCTCGCCGTCGCCGTCTGAGCCGACCGACTGGTTGAGGGACACCGATGCGTCGGCGGTCGAGAGAGCCTCCTCGATGTGCGACTCCTTCAGCCCCGTCTCCTTCGCGAGCTCCTCGACGGTCGGCTCACGCTCGAGCTTCACCTCGAGGCGCTGACGCGCCCGCGCGAGCTTCTGCTGGCGCTCCTGCACGTGCACCGGGACGCGGATCGTGGCGCCCTGGTTCGAGATCGCGCGCTGGCAGGCCTGTCGGATCCACCACGTGGCATACGTGGAGAACTTGTAGCCCTTGCGCCAGTCGAACTTCTCGACCGCCCGGTTGAGACCGATCACACCGTCCTGGATCAGGTCGAGGAACGGCACACCGTGGCCGCGGTACTTCTTCGCGATCGAGACGACGAGCCGGAGGTTCGCGTTGATCATGCGCTCCTTGGCGGTCTTGTCGCCGCGCTCGACACGCTTCGCCAGCGCGACCTCCTCGGCCGCGGTCAGCAGCTTGTGCTTGCCGACGTCCTGGAGAAAGAGCTGGAGTGAGTCGGTCAGCACCTGGGAGGTGTCCGCCGCCCAGGCGGCTTCCTCGGCGGCAGAGACCGCGTCGGTCTCTTCGAGGTCGTCGGCGGCGACGGGGATCGCGCGATCGGTGAGAGCGGCGCGCACCTCCTCGAGGGCGGGCTCGTCGAGGTCCAGCTCGAGCGCAAGCGCCTCGAGCTCGGATGCCTCGACGCGGCCGCGCTCCTGCGCGTCGGTCAGAAACGTTTCAATTGCAGGGATATCGATCGTGGTGGTCAGGGTGGATCCTTTCGCTCTAGTAGTCGTCGTGCGCGCGTAAGCCGGGAGCGCCTTCGGTCGGTTCGTGAGTCCGTATCCATCGTTCGCTTCGGGTCCGCTGCTCGCGGCTCCGTCAAACGCGTCTCCGCGGGTAACGATGGACTCAGAGTGTACAACGGCCGCCTGACGAATGGAATTCCCCTCATGGGGGAATTTTCCTTCTCTTAACAAGTGGATTTCGCCGTCCGGAGCAGGGATTTCGCCCCGTCCGGTCCCTCTGGTTGCAGGGCGCCGACGACGCGCCCTGCAACCAGAGGCCGAGATCAGACGCCGATGATCGTTATTTGCCGATCGGCGAGGTTGCCGACGCTCGTGTTGGCCTGGACGTCGACGGTGTAGGTCTTGCCCTTGACGACGGTGATATCGGTGATCCGGAACGACACCGTGCAGTCGGCTCTGAGGAGCAGTTGTGGCTGCGAGTACGCGACCGTCTCCCCGCCCAGGGTCGTCCTCGAGTCGATTCCGACCACGGCGCCGGGCGTGTTGTTCGCGCAGAACGATCGCAGGTAGATGGTGACAGCCGGGTTCTTGACGCCCCCCTTGAGCCGGAGCACGCTGTTGACCGGGCTGAGGGGTGCGGCCGCGGCCGCGAATCGGGGCTGCGACGGCTTCGTCGTCCCGGACTTGTCGTAGATTCCGCTCTGCCACGGGCTGCCGCCCGAGTCGCGCATCACGAACCAGATGAACATCGCGACGCGCTGGTCCTTCTGGGCCATCGCGATCGCCTGCCTGAGGTACAGCGCCTGCTGCCCCCTCGTGACGCCGTTCGGCTCACCCGGCTTCGTCTCGCTGCCGTACTCGGTGATCCAGATCGGGATGTTCTTGCGCTTGAACCAGGAATCGAGCGCTTTCTCGAACCGGGGCAGCGACGTCATCGCGACGTTGGGCCATTGCACCTTCTGGGTCGCCTTCGCCTTCACCGGCACGGGGTACGGATGCTGGGCCCACGCGTCGAACTTGAGTTTCCTGGCCCGCTGGGCGAGGAGCCGCGCGAATGTGCCCGGCCGGACGGAGTCGCTCGCACCGGCCTTCTTCTTGTCACGGCCGTTCGACGACGTCTCACCTATCGCAACCAGTGCCGCGGGGCTGCCGGACTTGAGGCCTGCGATACCGGCCGCGGCGAGCTTTGCGTAGAGCGCCGGGCTCACGATCTTTCCCTTGGCGTTGAACTGCGGGCTCAGGAACTGCCCCAGGTTCGACTCGTTCCAGATCCCGTAGAACCGGACGAACGGGATGCCGGCCGTACGCCCGGAGTACCGCGAGGCGACCGCCCTGGTGAAGTTCCGGAAATCGGTGATCGAGCGCGGGAGGAAGTTCCGCCCCTTGTTGTTGTTCGCCCAGCCCGGGGTTCCCCAGATCGTCATCAGGACCTCGGCGCCGCTCGTCTGTGCGTTGCGGACGAACTCGTCGAGGTCGTCGAAGCGATACGCCGGGTCGTTGGGGTTGGCCGCACTCGTCGGCCGCGTCGGTGCCACGTCGGCCCATGTGACGAGCGTTCGCAGGATCGACGCGTGATTGGTCGAGGTGGCAAGTTCCATCTCGCTCAAACGGTTTTCGTCGTAGCGGAGAACGGGATCGTCATGGAAGCCGATCCACATCCGGTCGGCTGTCGCCGCAACGGGCGCGAGAACGGCCGCGGCTAGAACAGCCGCGACGAGGGGGGCGTAACGCACTGGCTTCCTCCTTGAAAGGTCGGGTTCGGGCGCGAACGGTACCGAGCCGCTGTTTGGTGTGTGTAAGCGCAGTCCTTCCCCGCCGCCGTCACGGAACCGGCACACAGGGGGCACACGCACGCGTGTGTTGCCCTCATACCGTGGCTCTTGTCACTGCAACAGCATCGCGAAGGAGGGAGCATGGATACAGCAGTTGCGCTCGCGGGCCCGTATGCGGCCCCGGCGCTCCGGTTCGCCGGCGAACCCGCCGAGACCGAGGAGGTCGTGTGGTGGGTCGTAGTCGTCGGCTTCGCGTACGCGGTCGCCCTGGCCTGGGCGTCGTGGTGCCGTCACGGAGGCGGTAGCGCCGAGATCTCGTTCGGCTGGTCGGGGTTCAAGGTTGTCTGCAAGAAGTAGCCTCGCCGAGGGCGGGAGCGGGCCCCCGTGTCCGTCTCCCGCCCCCCGGGCGGCGCCCCTCCGCGCCACGGGTGTCCGAAAGGTCTTCGGCCCGGCAGTCGCGCTCGCCGGGGTCGACGTGCTGGTCGCACCCGGCACCGTCGTCGGGGTCGTGGGGCCGAACGGCTCCGGCAAGACGACGCTGTTGCACGCCGCTGCGGGCCTGATCGAGCTGGATGCGGGGTCGATCCTCGTTGCCGGTGCGGCTGTTGGGTCCCGAGCGGCGAGGGCGGTCACGGCGCTCGTGCCCGACGAGCCGACCGGCTTCGACGAGCTGACCGTGTCGGAGTTCGTCGAGCTCGTTCACGCCCTCTGGGCGGCCAACGAGGACGCCCGCGCCCGCGCGCGCGTTCTCACCACTGCGTTCGGCCTCGACAGTCGCCGGGGAATCCGACTCGGAGCGCTCTCACGCGGGCTCCGGCGTCGCGCGAGTGCCGTCGCCGCGCTCTCGCTCGCTCCGCGACTCCTGCTCGTGGACGAGGCGACGGCGACGCTCGACCCGGACGCCGTCGTTGTTCTGCACGAAGCGCTGAGAACGCACGCCGACCGTGGTGGCGGCGTTCTCCTCGCCACCCAGGATCTTCATTTCGCGGGCGCGGTGTGCGACGAGATCGTGCTGCTCCACCGTGGCGCAGTCGTCGATCGGGGTCGGCCCGCAGACCTCCGCGCTCGCCACGACGCGTCGTCGCTGGAGGCCGTCTTCCTCGACGCAGTCGGAGACGCCCGACTGCGGGAGAGGGTGCGAGATGCCTTCAGCGCTCTTTGACGCGGTCGTCGTGTGCAACGTGCGTCGCCTTCGAAGCGTCGCTGCCAGAGCGCCGCTGCCCGCGGCGGCGGTCGGTGTTCTCGTGCTGCTCGCTCCCGTCGCGCTCGCGCGCGTGGGTCGCGCCCTCGGCGAGGGTCTCGCCGGGGGCGGCGACGGCGTCTCGGTCGCGGTCGTCGTCGGCCCGGTCCTCGCGGCGGCGGCGGCCGGTGCCGCGCTCGCGGTCTCGTTCCCCGGGGCGACCTCCTTCGGGAAGCAGATCGCCGCGAGTCCCTGCGATCGCGTCGGGGCGGTGGTGGCGGCACTTCTCGTTCCGGCGGTGATCGGATCGATTGCGGTGCTTCCCTCGATCGTCGTCGCATCCGTCGCACTCGTGCACGGGCTCCCCGGCGGCCCGCTCGCCGGGGCCTCGCTCTCACTCGCGGTCGTCGCCGCCCTCGCGGCCGGTGCGATCGCGGCGGAGGGTGCTCTCGGGGCCGCGCGCGGTCTCCGGCGGCGCTCCCTCGTCGTTGCGGCTGCCGCGTCGGCCTGGATCGCGGCCGGCGTGGTCTTCGGCCGGCCACCGCTCGGACCGCTCGCACCGGTCCCGGACGCGATCGACGGATCGGGGTCGCAGGGGGTCGCGCTCGCGGCTCCGGCGCTGACGCTCGTGTGCCTCTGCTTCGGGTGGGTTCGTCTCGCGGCCACGCGCCCGGGCCCCCGACCGGCGAGAGCAGGTCGTCCGCGTCTCCAGATCGTGCGAGGTCGGCGCCGTGGCGTTTTCGCCGCGGTCGGTGCGCTGCTTCTGCGGAGGAGTGACGTGCGACTGGCCGCGATGGCTGCGATGCTCATGGCCGTCGTCGGAACAATCGTCGCGGTCGAGTCGGCTGCTCCTGCCCCCTCGCCGTTCCTGCTGGCCACGACGACCGCGATGTTCGGTTCGGTCGTGTGCCCGCTGCTCCTCGGCGGCATGCTGCTCGAAGGTCGCTGGCTCTGGTGGGGCGGCTCCCGCCGACGCCGCCTCACCGTGCCCGCGGCCGAGCTGGTCAGCCTCGCAGGCGCCGCGCTCCCGGTCGTCGCGGCCGGAGTCTGCGCGTTCGCCGTTTCCGGGGTCTCGTGGAGTGCCGTCGGGATTGTTGCTGCGATTCTGGTCATCGGGTCCTCGCTCGCGGTCGTCGCGGGAGCGGCAGTGCCCTGGCGTCGGGATGGGGCCGGTGACCAGCTCACCACCTTCGTCGCGTTCGCGGCGCTCGCGATCGGCACCTCGTTGGCGGTCGCGCTCGTTGCGCCGAGGCTCGTCGCGCTCGGGATCCCCGACCCGCTCGTCGTCGTCCTCACGTGCGCTGCCTGCCTGGGCACAGCCGTCGGCGCGCTCGGCCAACGACTGCGCGTTCCCACCCGGTGATCAGGGACTCCGACAGGCTCGTCCTCGCCCCCGGTGTCGCCTACGCCAACAGCCGGCTGACGGACGCGGTCCGAGGGGAGGGCTGGCCGCTCAACGAGAGCGGTGTGCACGTGATCGAGCGCATCGCACGACCGGTGGGAGACATCGTGCGAGAGACGGGTCGTGCCTGGGCCGTCCCGGCCGAGACGGCCAGGGATGACGTTTTCCGCTTCGCCTGGAGGCTCAACGCCCTCGGCCTGGTCAACGTCGAGCGGGACGTGTCGATCGTCCGCCGGGTCGTCGACTGGATCGTCCTGGCGCTGCGGCTCGCTCCGGCCGGCGCGCTCCCGGGCGCCATCGCTCGGAGGCGCTCGATCGACACGCGGAGCTGCAGCCGCGCCGTCGGCAGCACGCTGGCGGCGACCCTTCCGCGCGCCGCCGCGCTCGCCGCCGCCGCTACCGCGATCGCGGGCCACCTCCTTCTGATCGCAGGTGCGCCGGGCGTGCTCGGCGCTCTCGCACTCGGGCTCGGCGTCGGCGTGGGCGTCGGGCTTCACGAGGCGGGGCACGCGGCGGCCCTACGTGGCGTTCCGGCTGCGCTTCTGACGCGGGGGCCGCGGATCCACGTCATGCATGCCAGGATCGGCTCCCGCCGCAGGTGGGTCGTAGCGCTCGCGGGACCCCTTGCCGTGTCGTTGCTCGGTCTCGGTCTCGTCGTGGGTGGCGTACTCACCGCGGCCCCGGCGGTTGCGGTCGGCGGCTGCCCGCTGGTCGCCCACGCGTTCGGCCTCACGGTCGCATGCGGCGACGGGAGGGTGGCATGTGGGCTCTGAAGGCGTTCCTCCTCGGTGCATTCGCCGTCGGCGTCCTGGGCTACGCCCTCGCCGCGGTCCTCGCGCTCGGTGCCCAGGGCGCCGCGCGGGAGCTCGAGCTCGCGATCGGGCCGCTCGTGCTCGTCTCGGTCGAGAAGGCCGGGCCGACGACCTCGACGACGCTCGGATCGGGCCTGGCGTTCCTCGCCCTTGTCGGTGGGTTCGTGAACGTCGCGGCTGCGCTCGCTCTACGAGATCGCTCCGACAGCCGGTCCGATTCCGTAGACTGAATCCTCATGGTGTGGGAGATCGTCTTCATGTTGGTGGTTCTGAAGATCCCGATCGTCTACCTCTGCGTCGTCGTGTGGTGGGCGATCAAGGCCGAGCCAACCCCACCCGAGCCGACCGAGGTCGCAGTCGTCGCCGACACACCACCCTTCGGCAACGGACCGCGTAGCCGCCGGTCCGGGCGAAGACGACCACCGCAGCCACGCTTCACCCGCGGCGGGCGTGCTCCGGCGCGACCTCACCATGGTGGCATGCGCGTATGAGCAGCTTCGAGACACGCCGGGACGTCTACTCCGCCGCCGACGTCACCGCCGGCCTGATGGCGGTTGGGTCGGTTGTGTTCTCGTCGATCGCAATGGGGTTCGGACTCGTCGTCGGTCTCGACGCGCGGCCCATCCGGTCCGGTGTGATCGCGGTCCTGCTTGCGCTCGTAGCGGCTCGGATGAGCGCCCGCTACCAGGCACTCGCGCTCAAGGCGATGCTGTTCGCTTCGGTCGCGTGGGTCGTCGGCTTGACCATCGCCGTGCTCACCGAGAATCCGTTGATCTGAGGCCGGTGCTGCCCGTCCCGGTCAAGGAGAGATCGCATGCTCGGGGCTGAGATCACCGGCCTCAACGCCGGTTACGTCGCGCAGATGCTCGAGGCCTACCTCGACGCGCCGGCGAGCGTCCCCGCAGAGTGGCGGCAGCTGTTCGAGCGAGATCCCGGCGCGTTCGCTGGCGCGCTTCCCGGGCTCGCGGGGATGATCGGTGTCGAGCAGCAGAACGGTCTCGCAACGACACCTCCGCCGGCGGCCGCTGAGGAGAACCCGACGAACGGCGCGCCGTCCGCCGCCGCGCCAGCGCCCGTCGACGAGCAGCTTCTCGGCGGTGTCGCGGCAGCGATGGCGCTCGTCAAGGCGTACCGCATGCACGGCCATCTGTCGGCGCGCCTCGACCCTCTCGGCTCGGAGCCCATGGGGGACCCCGCGCTCGACGAGTCACGGCTCGTCCCCGCCCTCACCCCAGAGCTCCAGGCGAGAATCCCGGCCTCGCTGCTTCGGCTCTACGTCGAGGGCGAGACGCTGCTCGAGGCCTTGCCGCTCCTTCGCGGGGTCTATACGGGCTCGATCGCGTACGAGATCGAGCACATCTCGGATCACGCTGAGCGCGTCTGGCTCCGCCAGGCGATCGAGTCAGGTCGGTTTCGGCAGCCGCTCGATGACGAGGAGCGGCGCGCGCTCCTCTTTCGCCTGTCGCAGGCGGAGGGGTTCGAGCAGTACCTACGTCGCTCGTTCCTCGGGCAGAAGCAGTTCTCGCTCGAAGGTCTCGAGTCGCTCGTCCCGATGCTCGACGAGTCCATCGCGCTCGCCGCGGCCGGGGGCGCGCACAAGGTCGTGATCGGGATGGCCCATCGCGGCCGCCTCAATGCTCTCGTCCACACTGTCGGACGGTCCTACCAGTCGATCCTGCGCGAGTTCGAAGGCGAGCGCTCGATCAGTGCGCTCCTCGTCGATCCCGAGGGCGGTACGGGTGACGTCAAGTACCACCTGCCGGCGTCCGGCACGCGGGAGACTCCGGCCGGCGAGATCGACGTCACGATCGTTCCGAATCCCAGTCACCTCGAGGCCGCGAATCCGGTCGTCGAGGGCCGAGCGCGCGCCGAGCAGACGGAACGTTCCGCGGGAACCGGCGTTCATGACCCGAGCGTGGCACTTCCGATCCTGATCCACGGTGACGCGGCGTTTCCCGGACAGGGCGTGGTCGCGGAGACGCTCAACCTGCAATCGCTCGAGGGGTATGCGACGGGCGGGACGTTGCATCTGATCACGAACAACCAGGTCGGCTACACGACCGATCCCGTCGAGAGCCGGTCGACCAGGTACTCGAGCGATCTCGCCAAGGGATTCGACGTGCCGATCGTCCATGTCAATGCCGACGATCCCGAGGCTGCGCTGTCGGCCGTGAGGCTGGCGCTCGCCTACAGGGCGGAGTTCGGACACGACTTCGTCATCGATCTCGTCGGGTACCGCCGCTTCGGCCACAACGAGCAGGACGACGCGTCGTACACCCAGCCTCTGATGGTCGAGCGAATCGAGAACCAGCCCACGGTCAGAGCTGTCTATGCGTCACGGCTGATCGAAGACGGAGTGATCACGGCGGAGGAGGCTCAAGAGTACGTCAGCACGTTCACGGCGACACTTCGATCCGCCCACGACGAACTGCGAGCGGCTATCGACGAAGCACCGTCGCCGCCGGCCGGTACTGCGGATGCAGTCCCCATCGCGACGGGCGATGTGGTCGTGACCGCCGTCTCCGAGGAGCGCCTGCGGGTGCTCAACGAGCAGCTGCTGACCGTCCCCGACGGGTTCACGATCAATCCCAAGCTGGCGAAGCAGCTCGACAGGCGACGCGGTGCGTTCGTCGAGGGAGGGATCGACTGGGGGCACGCCGAGGCGCTCGCATACTCCTCGCTCCTCGAGGACGGGATCCCCGTTCGGCTCTCGGGGCAGGACACCGAACGCGGCACCTTCGCACACCGCCACCTCGTGTTCCACGACGCCCATACCGGCGAGACGTACGCGCCGATCCAACACCTTCCTGGCGCGCTCGCCTCGTTCGAGGTCTACAACTCGCCCCTGTCCGAGTACGCGGCGCTCGGGTTCGAGTACGGGTATTCGGTGGCGGCGCCCGAGGCGCTCGTGCTCTGGGAGGCCCAGTTCGGCGACTTCATCAACGGGGCGCAGATCGTCATCGACCAGTTCCTCGTCGCCGGTCGGTCGAAGTGGGGCCAGAACTCCCGCCTCTCGCTCCTGTTGCCACACGGGTACGAGGGCAATGGGCCGGAGCACTCGAGCGCTCGGCTGGAGCGTTTTCTGCAGCAAGGAGCCCAGGACAACATCCGGATCGTCAACTGCACGACGGCAGCACAGTTCTTCCACCTCGTGCGCCGACAGGCGCTCGACGCGACCGCCAGGCCACTCATCGTGATGACCCCAAAGGGACTGCTGCGCCTCAAGCAGGCGGCGTCCGCACTCGAGGACCTCAGCGAGGGATCATTCCGCCCCGTGATTCCGGATTCGATCTCCGGAGCGGGCGTGCGACGGCTCGTCATCTGCAGCGGCAAGGTGTACTACGACATCGTCGGACACGAAGAACGGCCGAACGCACACTCGGTGGCGGTCGCGCGCCTGGAGCAGCTGTACCCGTTCCCGGTCGAGGCCGTCGCTGCCCTGGTCGCCGGCTTGCCCGGACTCGAAGAGATCGTCTGGGCGCAGGAGGAGCCCCAGAACATGGGTGCGTGGCGGTCGATCCGACACCGCCTCGATGACGCCGCGAGGTCGAGTTCGTCGGTCGGCGGAGTCACCTACGTCGGGCGGCCCTGGCGTGCGTCGCCGAGCGAGGGGTACCCGACCGCCCATCAGCTCGAACAGGATCGGATCGTGCGCGCCGCCCTCGGCGTGCCACCTGTCTGACCGGCGCCCCTGACCCGGCCCCCGGCCCGGTCGTCAGCGCTTCCTGCGCGCTCGTGCTGCGGCAACGGTTGCCGCAGCGACCCGGGGGCCATGTGTCCGGGCCAACCCGAGCAGCAGCCGGCGCTGAGCGGGCGAAAGCCGACGCCACAGGCTGATCGCCGAGAGTCCGATGGTCACGGGGCTTGTCGGCACGACGCGTCGCATCGAGACATGGTGGCAGATTCCGCCGCAATTGGGCGGCTTCGGCGGGCTTGCCTGGTCATCCAGGTCGGCTAAGATCACACGAGGCGTCACATCACCGACACCCCACCTGTACCCGAGCCTGGAGAATCTATGCCGGTCGAGAGCACAACTCAACGTGTTGAATCACCTTTCGCAAGCGTCATTCAAGATCACCTCAAGCTGAAGCAGCAGAATGCCGTGCTCAACGGCAACATGCCCCTCGTCCACTATCAGACCGAGGACCCGTTCGAGAATCATCCGCTCTTCAAGTCCGAGGAGCAGGCCCGCATCGAGGAGACGCTCGACGGCGAGCAGGGTGTAGAGCTCCATTCGCTCGCGTTGCCGTGGCCCGGTGAAGACACGGTCGAGCAGACGCTGGCTCCCGAAGGCCCCGCTCTCGACGGCGATCTCTGGAGCCGCTCCCGCGACTTCGACTGGGGCGAATAGCGCAAGCCCGGCCGCGGCCGGCCATCGGCAGCGGCCACTCGAGTCGCGGCATCGTGGGTGGCCGCCTCGAGCCCCGTAGTGGCGGTCAGGCGATGTCGCGCGTGCCTGCGCCGTGCAGCGTCTCCGCCAGGCGGCGGAACGGGCCGTCCTCGGCGAGCAGCGCCGACTCCGTGCCGCGCTGCGTCACGCGTCCCTTCTCGATCACGAGGATCTCGTCCGCGCGTCGCACGGTGGCGAGCCGGTGGGCGATGATCACGGAGGTTCGCCCGCGGAGCAGCGTGTCGAACGCCTGCTCGATCAGGATCTCGCTCGGACGGTCGATGTTCGACGTCGCCTCGTCGAGGATCAGGATTCGCGGATCGGCAATCAGCGCCCTGGCGATCGAGATCAGCTGTCGCTCGCCTGCCGAGAGACCGGATCCGCCCTCGCGCACGACATGGTCGAGTCCGGCGTCGAAACGGCTTGTGATCCGGTCGACGCCGATCGCGTGTGCGGCTGCGGCGACCTCCTCGTCCGTCGCCTCCGGGCGTCCGAACCGGATGTTGTCGGCGATGGTGCCGCTGAACAGGAACGGGTCCTGCAGCACGACTCCGAGTTGGCGCCGCACCGACCGCAGCTTCACGTCGCGCAGGTCGGTGCCGTCGATGCGCACCGAGCCTTCGAGCGGGTCGTAGAAGCGCGCGATCAGCTTCGCGGTCGTCGACTTGCCGCCGCCCGATTCGCCGACGAGCGCCACGCATCCTCCCTCGGGCACGTCGATCGAGATGCCGTGGATGACGGGCTCGTCGCCGTAGGCGAAAACGACGTCCTCGAGTTGAAGGCGACCGGCGATCCGGCCGATGTCGCGGGCTCCCTTTCGGTCGGTGATGTCGTGCTCGGCGTCGAGGACGGTCGAGATCTTGGTCATCGCCGCGCTCGCAGCCTGCACCTGCCCGTAGAGCTCGGAGAGTTCCTGGAGCGGCTGGAAGACCAGCTGCAGCATGCCGACTGCTGCGATCAGCGTTCCGATCTTGAGCGAGCCGCCGTCGATCATCTTCGCACCGGCGAACAGCACGACCACGGTCGCAACGACGCCGAGGAACTCGATTGCGGGGAAGAAGACCGACGAGAGCTTCTGCGCGTAGACGTTCGAGACGCGGTTGGCCTCGTTGAGATCGTCGAACTCACTCTGGAATGCGCGCTCGCGTCCGAACGCCTGCACGACGGCCATCCCCGACACGGACTCGGCGAGTTGGGCCGTGACTGACGCGATCCGCGTTCGGACGTCCGCGAACGCGATGTGGGATGTGATCTGGAACCAGCGCGTGACGACGATGCCCGGCGGCAGGACGACGAGCGCGACGACGCCGAGGCGCCAGTCGAGCAGGAACAAGCCGCCGATCGCGGCGAGGAGAGTGAGCGAATTGACGACCAGGGTCGTGAGACCCTGGTTCAGCACGTCCGAAAGGGCGTCGACGTCGCTCGTCAGGCGCGCGATGATCCAACCCGCCTTCTGCTGCGAGAAGTACCGGAGCGACAGGGACGTGAGGTGCTCGAAGAGGTCGCGCCTGAGGTCGAGGACGATCCGCTGTCCGATTCCGGCGAGCATCAGCCATGTCGTCGTCCCGAGGATCCAGGCCGCCAGACCGACGCCGACGTAGAGGACGACGTCGAGCACGAGGCGGTCCTCGTCCGACGCCTTGATGCCGTTGTCGATCGCGTCGCCGACGATCGTCCAGCCGAGCACCGGGGCGGCGGCCGAGACCGCGGCGAGCAGCATCACGACGGTCAGCCGCTTGCGCCGGCCGACGGTGTAGCGCCCGAGACGGGAGAGACCGGTGCGTGGGTTATGCCGCAAGGGCCTCGTCTCCGAACAGTTCGGTGAAGGCTCCGCCGAGACGCATGAGGTCCTTCGGCGTGCCGCTCTCGACGATGCGGCCGTCCTTCAGCACGACCGCGCGGTCGGCGACGAGCACGGTGGAGAGGCGCTGGCCCGCGATGAGGACGGTACGGCCCGCAACGGCCGGACGGAGCGTCGCGACGAGGTGGCGCTCGGTCTCGGTGTCGACGGCGGACATCGGGTCGTCGAGCACGATCACACGCGCCTGCGCAATCAGCGCACGCGCGAGCGCGACGCGCTGGCGCTGTCCACCGGACAGATTGACTCCGCGCTCGCCGATCAGCGTGTCGTAGCCGTCGGGTAGCACGTCGACGAACGTCGACACGCCCGCGGCGTCGCACGCGGCCAGCACGTCGACCCAGTCGGCATCCGGGCGCGCGGCTAGGAGGTTGTCGCGCAGTGGAACCGAGAAGAGGACGGCCTTCTGCGTGACGAGGGCCACCGACTTCCGCAGGTCGGCGAGTGCGAGGTCGCGGCTGTCGACACCGCCGATCCGGACGCATCCGGTGGTCGGGTCGTAGAAGCGAGGGAGCAGGTTGAGGAGCGACGTCTTGCCGGCTCCGGTTGCGCCGCACACGGCGACGATCTCCCCCGGCGCGACCTCGAGGTCGACGCCGGAGAGGACCTCGCTGCCGACCCCGTAGCTGAAGTGGACGTTCTCCATCGTCACCGTCAGGGGCCCGTCGGGGAGGCTCACCGGGTGCTCCGGCTCGGCGAGCGGCTCGATCGTCTCGAGCCAGGCGAACGAGCGCGAAGCCGCGGCGGTGGCACGCTGCCCGAGGTTGATGATCCAGCCGAGAGCCTCGAGCGGCCAGACGAGTTGCAACAACAAGGTGATGAACAACGTGAACTGACCGATCGTGAGCGTTCCGTCGATGGCGTCGCGTCCCCCGAAGAAGAGGACCGCCGCGATTGCGAGCGAGGGGAGGAAGATCAGGCCCGGAAGGAACCTGGCCTCGATCCCGGCCTGGCGCATCGTCTCTGCGCGGACCGCCTCGGCGCGTCCACCGAAACGCTCACGTACGTCGTCCTCACGGCCGAATGCCTGCACCATCTCGATCCCGACCACGGCTTCGTCGGTGGCTTCGGTCAGGTGACCCTTCTTGGCCTGGACGACGCGCGAGATCGGGAAGACCAGGTGCGCGAAGACGTAGGTCAGGATCGCCACCGGCGGCATCGCCAGTGCGGCGTACAGCGTCAGTCGTGCGTCGACGGAGATGAGCACGATCGCGGCGCCGATCAGCATCATCACGCTCTGGATCGCCTGGACGACTCCCCAGCCGATGAAGTAGCGAACCGGGTAGATATCGTTCGTCGCGCGCGAGATGACCTCTCCCGTGGCATGACGGTCGTAGAACGCCCGCGGGAAGCGCAGGTAGGCGTCGTACATCATTCCGCGCAGGCGTGCCTCGACGGCGATGCCGATGCGCGCCGTCGCGTACCGGCGGGTGAAGTTGAAGCCGAAGCGGAGCGACGGCGATCACGACGATGAGGGCGAGATAGCCCGGGAGGAGTCCCGTGTCGCCGCCCTCGATCGCGTTGTCGATCGTTCGTTGGATCAGGATCGGGATCGCGAGCGAGAGGCCCGTGAAGGCGAGCGCACAGCCGAGCCCCAGCAGGACCAGGCGCCACTGCGCCCGCCAGAGCGGGTAGAGGTGGCGCAGCGTCGGCCAGAGCTTGAGGTCGGGGGGGTCGACGTGGTGCACGCGCGGGTCGTACTCCTGACTGCGGCCCTCTCGGGCGCCGCTCGGTGGGACACGAGCGTCGCTTCGGCCTCGCGGGCGAGCGACAGGCCGTCCGGAGGGGGCTCCGAGGCGGCCGGGGACGGGAATCTACCAGCGTTTGCGGGCCAAGACGTCTCTCATGCCAACATGACCCTTGACAGACATCATTATGATGTCATATACTGGTCACATGGACATCGGACGACACGTGCAGGCAATCCAGTCGGATCTCGCGTCGGCGGCCGCACTCGGGGACGAGGCGGCAGCTCTCGCCGGCGAGCGACTCGGCGCCGCGGTGGAGGCGTCTCTCCAGTTGCGGCTCCTCGACGTGCTGACCGAAGCGACGCTGGCGCTCAATGGGCAGCTCTCGTTCGGTCATGTCGAGGTGCGGCTCGCGGGCCGTGATCCAGACCTCGTTTTCGTCGACGACAGCTCCGGTCAGTCCGAGTCGCCGCCGGCGCCGGGTGACGATCTGAGCGCTCGCATCACGCTCCGGCTCCCAGAGGCGTTGAAAGCACAGATCGAAGCCGCAGCGAGCAGGGAGGGCCTGTCCGCCAATGCGTGGATCGTTCGCGGGCTCGCGCGTGCGCTCGAACCGCAATCGAGCCGTGGACGCAGCGGCAACCGTCTTCAAGGCTATGCACAGACCTAGTGCGACGAAAGGAGCATCGCCATGTCAACTCATCCATCCCTTTTCGGCAGCGTCGAGCTTCCCGATGAGTGGGAGCCACGGCGGCCACGCCACCGTTCGGACGGTGTTCGTGTGCGCAGGCTCGAGCCGCCGCGGCTGGGTCTACGGATATGACCGTTTTCGAGACGCCCGGTCCCGTCGCGTTGAGCGTGGCGCTCGGCGCGGGCGAGGTGACGGTGGCTGCCTGTGACGAAACTCGCGTCGGCGTGGAGCTCGTGCCGCTCCGTGACAACGAGGCCACACGCCAGGCGATCGCGGAGGCGCGAGTCGAGATGACGGACCGCGGCGGTCGACACGACATCGTCATCCACGTAAAGAGAGGCTCGGGGTTCCTCGGTCGCGGTGCGAACGTCGGGATCCGGGTCTCCTGTCCGAACGGCAGCGAACTGACATTCCGCTCGGACTCGGCAGACCTCGAAACGACGGGGACGCTCGGTGCCACCGAGGTCAAGGCGGCTTCCGGAGACGCGGCGCTCGACCGCGTGGGCTCACTGAAAGCCGACAGCGCGAGCGGGGACGTGAGTGTCCGGGAGGTCGAAGGGGCTGCAACCGTACGCACGGCGTCTGGTGACGTGTCGGTGCGGCAGTGCGCGGGGTTCCTTTCGGCGGCGCTGGTCTCCGGCGATCTCGTTGTCGATGACGCAGCGGCCGGTCTCACGGTCAACACCGTGTCGGGAGAAGTCGCGGTTCACGCGGCGGGTGGCGGCGCGATCGAGGTGAGGACGGTCTCCGGCGACGTCCAGCTCGCGATCAAACCAGGCGAGCGCCTGTTCGTCGACGCGCGTTCTGTGAGCGGAACGATGAGCTCGGAGCTCGGGATCGAAGACATCCCCGCAGGGCGACACGACGAGCCCGGTCAACGACCTTCGGGTGCGGACGGTGAGCGGCGACCTGCGCCTCACACGCGCGGCCGCCGTCAGACAGTGACCGCTTCCGATCCTCCATCGCCGATCGCGTCCGCCAAGAGGGCCATCGCGTAGGACTGCCACGCGAGATCGCCGTCGGCGCGCAGGAGGCGTAGCGCCTCGGAGGCTGCCTGCAGGCCCTCGGCTTCCGGTGCCAGGCGGGCCAGGCCCTCGGCGAGCTGACCCCGCAGAGCAGGGTCGTCCAGATCGTCGGCGAGAGCCGTGACTGCGCGGCCGAAGAGCTCGAGCGTCCGCCGCGGAT
Organism: uncultured Thermoleophilia bacterium; assembly: GCA_963721955.1. Lineage (GTDB taxonomy): Bacteria > Actinomycetota > Thermoleophilia > Gaiellales > Gaiellaceae > Gaiella. Next base: position 1,760,528 of record CAVRKG010000005.1, read on the forward strand.
CGCCGCCCGCAGCGAGCAGCAGCTCGGATCGCCGCAGCGCTCCACGTAGCGCGTCCTCGTCGAGGCTCACGCCGCTGCCCGCGAGGAAGCACAGGAGTGACCCATCGCTCCTCGGGTTCGGCACTCTCGGTGGCGCGAACCCAGTCTCGGACGCTCGTGCGCATTTCACCCGCGCTTGCGGCGTCCGTTCGCTTGTCGACACCACTCGCGCGTGTCACTTGCTGCGGAGCTTGCGCTTCAGGGCATTCCAGCGGGCCGGCGTCCCGGCACCCTGGAATCCGGCGATGTACCGACCCTTGGCATCGATCAGAATGACCGCCGGCTGATACGTCGCACCGAAACGCCGCGCGATCTTCCGCTGCGGGTCGCTGATCGACGGCCACGTCCAGCGGTAGCGCTTCAGGAACGCGCGGGCGCCAACGGGCGTGTCAGCGGAGTTGAGGCCGAGAAAGCGGTAGGCCTTGCCCTGCTTCTTCACCCAACGCGCGTAGGCAACTGCCTCGCCATTGCACGTGCTTCACCAGGACGACCAGACGTTGACGAAGACCGGCTTGCCGCGAAGAGCGGCCAGGGACGCCTTGCCGCCCGTCACTGTGGGCCCCGCGGCCGCCGGCGCCTTGCGCGGCGCAGCCGCCGTGGTGGCTGCTGCCACCGTAACGAGCACACCGAAAACGCACGCGATAGCGAGGAAGCGTGCCACAGCCCCAGAGTACCGACAGGCCCTCGGCCGGCCCCGACGTCACCCGTTCGAGCCTTGTCTCCAGCGGGTCGGGGGCCGATGGAACACCTATGAGAGGCGTCCTTGCGCTCGTCACGGCCGTTGTCGGACTGCTGGGAGCAGCGGATGCTGCCTCTGCGTCGGAACCGAATGGTCCCTCGAAAGCCGTCCCTGCCGCAGCAGTCGCGACGTCGTGGGCGATCGACGAGATCCGCGCCGTGACAGCGGCCGGACTCCTCGGCGACAGCCCGACGACGTTCGCGCCATCGGAGCCGCTGACGCAGGGTGCTCTTGCAGATGCGCTGGCTGCCTGGGGCAAGCGGACGTTCGTGCCGGTCGATCGGGACCGGCTCGTCAGTATGCGCGAGCTCGATGCCAGGCTCGTCGCAGCGCTCGGCCTCCGGCAGGCGGCGCAGCGGATCCGCCTCGTTGCCCGGGACGCGGGTCTGGCGCCGAGCTCGATGCTGGGCACCGAGACGGTCGCGCGGCTTCTCGGCCTCCGGTACAACCACCCCCAGGCATCGGACGACCTCGAGCGTGCGCCGTCACAACCAGCGACACGTGCGGAGGCTGCCTACTCGTTCGCACGTGCCCTGAGCCTCACCGACGACCAGATTGCTGCCCTGGACGAGCTCAGCCGCACGTTCTCGCTGCCACCGCTCGGTGACTGGGAGCAGCGGGTCCTGGGAAGGGCCTTGAAGCTCGTCGGGTACCCGTATGTGTGGGCCGGTACCTCCGAGCTGACACAGGAACTGTGGAGCGCGACCGCGCCCGGCGGCGTCCAGACGCTGCCAGGGGGCTTCGACTGCTCCGGGTTCGTGTGGCGCGTCTTCAAGACCCGTCCGTTCCCCGGCGCGCCGCTGCTCGGGGACATGCTCCAGGGACGGACGACCTATGCGATGAGCGGCGAGGTGACGAGGCCGGCACGGATCGGTCTCTCGGACATCCGGCCGGGTGACGTGATCTTCTTCGGATCGCGAGGCACACGTTCGGCCCCAGCGCAAATCGGGCACACGGGCATCTACGTCGGCAACGGATGGTTCGTCCATTCGTCGCGGGGTGGCGTGACGCTGCAGCCGCTCGACGGGTGGTACCTGGCCACCTTCGCCTGGGCGCGTCGGCTGCTCGCAGAGGCGGGCCTCGCGGCGTAGGCCAGTTGCCGCGACAAACCTCGGAGGAGAGGCGCAACGTCTGCGACGCGCATTCCGCGGCAACATCGCAGCACGGCATGATGATGCAGTGATTGTGATGCAGTGATTGTGATGCAGTGATGCACAGCGCTGCAGTCTGCGGGACTTGCAGACTCGTCAACTGTTGCCGCGGCACGCCAGGTTGGGCCTGCCGTCGAGAGCCCGGGAGAAGCCACCCACCCGGCGCAGACCTGGCGCAGATTCGGCACAGTCGGGAGACGTGCCCGACGCTACCCTTCGTTCAGGGGATCGCTTCCCCCTTGGGGCCCCTCTCCGCCGGGGGCTGGCGGTCGTGGCCACGCCGACGCGCGTGACGAGCGCATCGCTCGGGATCGCCGGCATCGTCCTCCTCTGCGCAGCAAGCGTAGGAGCCGGCACGGCCGCGGTACCGCAACGTGACGCGGCGCAGCGCGCGATTCCCGAACCGGTGCGTCGAGCTGCGCTGGTCGCCTCCGTTGGGAACGCGGCGACATCGTCGGCGGGCAGCGGGTCTGCCGGGAGCGTGGCAGGCGTCGGTGGGCCGACCATACGCGAGCTCGTTGGTCAACGGTTCGTCGTCGCGATGCGCGGCACGGCCCCGTCTCCGTCTCTCCTCGGGCGCGTGCGGCGAGGAGAGATCGGCGGTGTGATCCTGTTCGGGGGCAACATCGCCGGTGCCGCGCAGTTGCGCGGTCTCGTCTCGCGCCTCCAACGGACAGCGCGGAGCGCTAATCGTCCACCGCTTCTCATCGCCGTCGACCAGGAGGGTGGCACGATTCGTCGCGTTCCCTGGGCGGGTCCGGTGCAGTCGACGGCCGAACTCGGCCGCCGGTCGTCGGACTCGATTCGCCTCCAGGCCGAAGCGGCCGGCGCCGAGCTGCGGCGCGTCGGTGTCAACGTCGACCTCGCCCCAGTCGGCGACGTGCCTCGTGCAGGATCGTTCATGGCGCTCGAGCAACGCACGTTCGCAACCAGCCCGACAGTGGTCGCCGCAGCGGCGGCAGCGTTCTCGGAAGGGATGACGGCGGCTCGGGTTGCATCCGCCGTCAAGCACTTTCCCGGGATCGGCCGCGCGAGACGCAACACCGACCGCAACGCCGTCGAGATTCAGGCGACCCGTCCCGCGCTCGAGCGCACCGACTTCGTCCCGTTTCGATCGGCAATCGCGGCCGGGGTTCCGATCGTGATGATCTCCAACGCCACCTACCCGAAGCTCGACGCGAAGCCGGCTCCGTGGTCGACGAGGATCCTGTCGCTCCTTCGCCGTGAGCTCGGGTTCGACGGGGTCACGATCACGGATGCACTCGAGGGAGCCGCGGCGACGAGGGGCAGGAGCCTGTCGTCGGTCGCCGTGCTCTCAGCCCAGGCGGGAGTCGACCTGCTCCTCCTGACGGGAACCGAGTCGTCGAGCGCTGCGGTCTTCGAGCGTGTCGCCCGCCGTGCGGGCGACGGGCGGATCCCGATCTCGCGGCTCGAAGCGAGCTATCGCAGGATCGTCGCGCTGAAGGAGACCTACGGATAGGTCTGCATCAGGAGCCCCTGCTCGGTACCCTCAAAGCACATCTTCAGGAGGCTGACATGACGGAACTCGCACCGGCGCCAGGTGAACGCGCCACAGGCAACGATGGAGACATTCGACCGATCCACCACTGGATCGGCGGCGCACTGGTGGCCGGTACGTCAGGTCGGACGAGTCCCGTGTACAACCCCGCGACGGGCCGCCAGAGCGGCGCCGTCGATCTCGCCTCCGTGCAGGAGATAGACGCCGTCGTTCGCTGCGCCAAGGACGCGTTTTCGACGTGGCGCTCGGTGTCGCTCGCGCGCCGCGCAGAGCTGCTGTTCCGCATCCGCGAGCTCGTCTCGCAGAACAAGCAGGAGATCGCGAAGCTCCTCGTCGCCGAGCACGGCAAGGTGCTCTCGGACGCGATGGGCGAGGTGACGCGAGGGCTCGAGGTGATCGAGTTCGCCTGCGGGATCCCGACGCTCTTGAAGGGGGACTTCTCGGAGCAGGCATCGACAGGTGTCGACGTCTATTCGATCCGTCAGCCGGTCGGAGTCGTCGCGGGCATCACCCCGTTCAACTTCCCGGCCATGGTCCCGATGTGGATGTGGGCTCCCGCGATCGCGTGCGGCAACACCTTCGTGCTGAAGCCGTCCGAGAAGGATCCCTCGGCCTCGCTCTTCACGGCCGAGTTGCTCAAGGAGGCAGGTCTCCCCGACGGAGTCTTCAACGTCGTGCACGGGGACAAGGTCGCCGTCGACGCGTTGCTCGAGCATCCGGACGTCGGGGCCTTGAGTTTCGTCGGCTCGACCCCGATTGCGCGCTACATCTACGAGACCGGCACGAAGCACGGCAAGCGCGTCCAGGCACTCGGTGGTGCGAAGAATCACATGATCGTGTTGCCGGACGCCGACATCGAGATGGCCGCAGATGCGGCGGTGAGCGCTGCGTACGGGTCGGCGGGCGAGCGCTGCATGGCGGTATCGGTGGTGGTCGCCGTCGGGGATGCAGCCGACCCGCTCGTCGCGGCGATCAAGGAGCGCCTGCCGAAGATCACCGTCGGCGACGGGATGGACCCCGCTTCCGAGATGGGGCCGCTCGTCACGCGCGAGCACCGCGACAAGGTCGCCGGCTACCTCGACTCGGGTGCCGCGCAGGGAGCAACGGTCGTCGCGGACGGGCGCGAGACCGCGCCGGAAAGCGACGGATTCTTCCTCGGAGTCTCACTGCTCGACGGGGTCACCGCCGAGATGGACGCGTACCGTGACGAGATTTTCGGACCGGTTCTCGGCGTCATGCGCGTGGCCACGTACGACGATGCGCTGAAGCTCATCAATGACAATCCGTACGGAAACGGCACGGCGATCTTTACCCGCGACGGCGGCGTCGCGCGGCAGTTCCAGTTCGACGTCGAGGCAGGCATGGTCGGCATCAACGTCCCGATCCCCGTCCCGGTCGCGTATTACTCGTTCGGCGGCTGGAACGCCTCGCTCTTCGGCGACAGTCATATCTACGGTCCGGAAGGCATTCACTTCTACACGCGTGGCAAGGTGGTCACGAGTCGTTGGCCGGACCCTGCCACGAGCAGTGTCGATCTCGGGTTCCCGCAGACGCGCTAACGCTCGACGTCGTCGAAGCCGCACTCGAGACAGGCGTAGACAGCCGCCCCGCGGTCGTCGATGACGATCCCCATCGTCACCCCGCACGCGGGGCAGATCGGGGGCGCGCCGTCATCACCCGTTTCAGCGCTCGAGGGGAACGGGGGCCGATCCACGTTTGACGTCCTTCCGATACCAGAAGTCCCCGCCCACCCAGATCGAACCTTCGCAATCGCGCCAGCGGTGCCCCGGGCCCTGCGATGTGAGTCGCACGAGTCCTTTCGGAAAACCGGGTGACATGCCGGGCCGCACTTCGTCGCCGGTCTTCGGATTGACGAATACTTCGAGGGCCACCGAACAAGCCTACTCCTCTCGCCGCTCGCGGACGGCGCAGACGCCCTGCCGACGCGTGGCATCGTGTGCAAGAGTGCTCTCGTGAAAGTCACGATGCTTCTTGCCGACTACGCGCAGGTCGCGGATGGAAAGCTCACGGTGGTCGGTGGCGGGTGGTCGCTCACGGGGCCGGAGCCGACCCCGTTCGGGATCGCGATCCTCGTCCACGTTCCATGGGATCAGGCGAACCGGCGACATACGCTGCGGCTCGAGCTCGTCGACTCGGACGGTCAGGCCGTCCTCGTCACGGGCGACGAGGACGACGAGGAGAAGCCGATCGTTTTCCTCGACAACGTCGAGTTCGAGGTGGGTCGTCCCGCCGGCATCAAGCCGGGAACGCCGCTCGAGCTACCGCTCGCGGTCAACTCCGGCCCGCTGCAGCTCGAGCCCGGCCGCCGCTACGAGTGGCGGCTGTCGATCGACGGCGAAAGCGACGAGGACTGGCGCCTTGCCTTCGGCGTGCGGGTGGTCGACGAGGCGCCGAAGACCTAGCAGCTCGTCATGGCGGTGGCACGCGCGCCCACGGGCTCGGCCGACCGGTGCCGGGGAGACAGCAGTCGGCGGGGCACACGTCGTGACTCGCGGCGTAGCGTCCGACGACCGCTCGAGCAGGAGCACGTCCGAGACGCTCCTCGATCAGTTCGCGGATCATGGCGACGAACGCAGGATGGGTGCCCGCGGCCGGCGCGCGTAGCGCGTTCAGTCCCAGCTCGCGTGCCGTGTCCCGCGCCTCCACATCGAGGTCGTACAGGACTTCCAGATGATCGGAGACGAAGCCAATGGGCGAGATGACCACGTCGTTCACGCCGCTTCGGGCGAGATTGCCCAGATGGTCGAGGATGTCCGGCTCGAGCCAGGGCACGCTCGGCGGGCCGCTGCGGCTCTGATAGACCAGTGAGCTGTCGCTTGCGCCGACAGCGTCGGCGACGAGTCGCGCCGACTCGCGGAGTTGATCCTCGTACCGGCAGGCTTGTGCCATTGCGACCGGGATCGAATGGGCCGTGAATGCTAGGTGCGGATCGGAATCGGCCGGCAGTTGGGAGAGTGCCGTTCGGACACGGTCCGCGTTGGCTTCGATCCATCCAGGGTGATTGAAGAACGCGCGCGTTCGCAGCACCTCGGGTGCGCGCGGACCGACGTCCTGTTGTGCGTTGAACAGATCCTCCCGATACTGGCGACAGCCCGAGTACGACGAGTACGCGGACGTGAAGAACGCGAGAGCGCGTTCCACGCCGTCGTCAGCCATCTCCCGCATTGCATCGCTGAGGAACGGGTTCCAGTTCCGGTTACCGAAGTAGATCGGAAGGGAGATGTCGTGCGCGTCGAGTTCGGCGCGCAGGGCGGCGATCAGAGCGCGGTTCTGCGCGTTGATGGGACTGACGCCGTCGAAGAGCTCGTAGTGATGTGCAACCTCCTCGAGGCGCTCGCGAGGCACGTTCCGTCCGCGCGTCACGTTCTCCAGAAACGGGATCACGTCCTCCAGCGCCTCCGGGCCTCCGAACGAGACGACGACGACGGCGTCGAACCGTGTATCCGGGAACGGAGAGACGAACCCGTCGGCCGGCGCCTTGAGTGCGGACGCGTTCATCGCCTCGAGGGTAGCCGCCCGCGTCACCCTCGACGTCGGTGAGCTAGCGTGGCGGAGATGCGGAGTGATCTGTTTCGGGCGGCCGCCGAGAGCAAGGACTTCTCCACGTTCGACGACATCTTCGCGGAGGACGTCAGCTTCTGCAGTCCGGCCGTCTTCAAACCATACGAGGGACGGGAGGCCGTGGCGATGCTCTTGTTCACCGTTGCCCAGGTGTTCGAGGAGTTCCGCTACACGGATCAGCTCGAGACGGGCGACACGGCGATGCTGGCCTTCAGTGCGAAGGTCGGCGATCGGCAACTCGACGGGGTCGACCTTCTTCGATTCGACTCCGAGGGCAGGGTGCGAGAGCTGGCGGTGTACATCCGACCGCTCAGCGGGATCAACGCTCTCGCCGAGGCTATGGGGCGCGCGCTCGAGGAGACGCGCGGCCAGGGCGCACCGCCCGCCTGACGTCCCGCTCCGTCATCGAGACGCCTGCGCAGCCACCCTGGCCGCCTTCGCCCGTCAGTCCTGATCCGGGCGATCACACGGGGTCGTCGGAGACCGCGGCGACCTCCTCCAGCGTGCGCCGGGCGGTTTCCCAGTCTCCGACGAGGAGCGCCGCCAGCCCGTCGCCGAGCCGGTCCTTGACATCAACCGCGGACATCGACCTACGATGGTCGCAGGTCCGGCGCCGGACTGGGAGGTCCCGAGTCCCCGATTGCCCCCTGAGGGGGCCGACTCCGTGTTCCCTCCCTGATGGAGCGTATCGGGATCGAACCGATGACCTCCGCCTTGCAAAGGCGGCGCTCTCCCAGCTGAGCTAACGCCCCGCGCGTCCCGAAGGGTAGCGCCCCGCTCGGTTCTCAGTCGCCCCTTCGTTCACGCCGTTCCTGCTCGAGCTTGCGTAGCCCACGCGAGAAGCCAAGGGTCTGTTCGCCCGGGCCCTGTTGTTCGAGCCGTCGGAGCCGGGCTTCCAGCTCCGAGAGCTCCGCGGCGCCGCTCTTGCCGTCCTCGCGGTCGTCGAGCTCGCGTTCCTTCTGGGCAACCAGCCGCTCGCGGGCGGCGACCGCCTCACTGCGCGCAGCAAGCTCGTCGCGGGTCCGGAGGAAGATCTTCTCCACCTCGCGCAGCTCGCTGAGCCTCGTCTCGATCTGCGCGAGGCGTTCGGCGTCGGGTTCCACGGGCGGCTGCGGCGTGTGGATGGGGCCTGCAGTCGCGCGGGCGGCCAGGTCGCGCTCCTGCTCCGCGAGGCGCTGCTCCCGCGTCGTGACCGCGCGCTCGCGATCGGCGAGCTCGCGCTCAAGCTGCTTCGCCGCCGCGGTCTCCGCGCCCGTGTCCGCCTTCGTGTCACGAATCGTCGCAGCGGGGGTCGACGCGCGGCCGGCGCCGTCCTTCCGCGCCCGGTCGAGCGCATGCTGCAGTTCTTGCTCACGCTCACGGACGGCGTCGATCCGATCCGCGAGCTCACGTTTCAACTCCTCGAGAGCGGCGTGTTGCTCCCGCAGTGCCTCACGCTCTGCGTCGATCGACTGCGGCTCCCCGTGGCGCTTGAACGGCATCGCCCGATTGTACGGCGGGCCGGGACGGAGGCCTGCCGGGTCCGGTCGGCGCGTCGGTCAGGCGGCGCGCTCGAGGCGCTCTTCGGCCCGGGCCCGCTTGACGATCTGCTCCCGCTCTCCGAAGCGGATGCGGGCACGAACCGCGCGGTGCTCGTTCCAGAGCGCGTCGAGTTGCCGGTCGAGTTCCTTGATCTGCTCGACGAGTTCCGGGTTGCGGCCGTCGGAGAGCCTCCGCCAGAGGTGCCCTCGCCGCTCGCTGACGTCGTCGATCTCGTCGTGGATGCTGTCGAGAATCGTGTTCATACTTTGTCCAACGCCCTACCCGACGTTCCCATTCCTTTACCCCGGGTGACGCAACAGAAACGCAACGATCGCGACGGCACCCGCTGCGAACGAGATCCAGAGGAGGATGTCGAGGGCGGTGGTCACTCGTATCCCAGCTCGGCGAGGCGATCCTCGTCGAGGCCGAAGTAGTGCCCGAGCTCGTGGAGCACGGTGATCCGGATCTCGCGCTCGAGCTCGTCCGGCTCGTCGAACTCGTCTTCGAGCGGGAGCCGGTAGATCGTGATCCGGTCGGGTAGCGATCCGGCCATGTCGTGCCGCTCGGGCAGCGGCACGCCCTCGTAGAGCCCGAAGAGGTCTGGGTCCTCGGGATGCTCGTCCTCGACGACGATGGCGATGTTGTCCAGCGCGGCGGCGAGGTGGGGAGGGAGCGAGTCCAAGGCAGCCCGGACACGATCGTCGAACGTCATCCGGGCCTAGCGGATCACGAGGGCCATGACGGCCTTCTGGGTGTGGAGGCGGTTCTCGGCCTGGTCCCAGACGAGCGAGCGCGGCCCGTAGAGGACGTCCTCGCTGATCTCCTCTCCCACGTGCGCCGGCAGGCAGTGCATCGCAACCGCGTCGCGGCTGGCCAGCGAAAGCAATTCACCGTCGAGACTGAAGCGTTCGAGATCGAGAAGTCGCTGCTCCCTCTCCTCCTCCTGACCCATGCTCGTCCACACGTCGGTGTACAGCACATCGGCGGCGTCGGCTCCTTCGAGTGGGTCGGTCGTGAGGCGCACCGAGCCGCCGCTTGCGGCTGCATCGGCCTGCGCCGCAGCGACGACGTTCGAAGCCGCCTCGTATCCCGCCGGACAGGCGGCCGTGAAATGCATTCCGAATCGCGCCGCCAGCCGCATCAGGGAGTGGCACACGTTGTTCCCATCGCCGAAGTAGGTGAGGCGTACGCCCTCGAGCCCGCCGAGGCGCTCGCGGATCGTCATCGCGTCGGCGAGCGCCTGGAGCGGATGAGCGAGGTCGGTGAGGCCGTTGATGACCGGGATCGAAGCGTGTTCGGCGAAGGTATCGACCTCCTCCTGGTCGAACGTGCGAATGAGAAGGGCACTGACGAATCGGGAGAGCACGAGCGCCGTGTCGCGGTAGCTCTCCCCCGGGCGAGTTGGAGGTCTGCGGCGGGGAGGTAGAGAGCCATGCCGCCGAGCTCTGCGATCCCGACCTCGAACCCGACGCGCGTCCGTGTCGACGGTTTGTGGAAGATCATCCCGATCGTCCGACCGGGCAGCACCCGGAGCTCCTTCCGCCGGGCGCGCTCCTGCTTGAGCTCGTCCGCGAGGTCGAGCGCGATCTCCAGCTCCTCGCGCGTCCAGTCCGACACGCGGGTGTAGCTGCGGCCCTTCAGGAGTTCCGGTATCCCCGCCATCGGCTGATGCTAGCCCGGAACGAGGTAGGTTTCACCCATGCCTACCTTCCAAGAGCAACTCAACGAGCAGATTGCATACGAGTTCGCGGCCTCGCAGCAGTACATCGCGATTGCCGTCCACTACGACGCGCAGACGCTCCCCCAGCTCGCCGCGCACTTCTACCGGCAGTCGGTCGAGGAGCGGAATCACGCCATGATGATGGTGCAGTACCTGCTCGACGCGGGTGACGAGGTGACGATCCCGGCCGTGAGCGCGCCCCAGACGACCTTCGCCGACGAGATCGTTCCCGTTGCGCTCGCGCTCGACCAGGAAAAGCGCGTCACTGCGCAGATCTCTCAACTCGCCGTGACGGCAAGGGAGGCCGGCGACCTCGTCGCCGAGCAATTCATGCACTGGTTCCTGCAGGAGCAGCGGGAAGAGGTCTCGTCGATGTCCGCGCTGCTCCAGGTCGTCGAGCGCCTGCGGGACAACGTCATGCTCGTCGAGGATTACCTCGCGCGAGAGTCGGGCGGCGCGAACCCACTCGAAGCAGGCGCCCCGCCCGCGGCCGGAGGAGCGCTCTAGGCGCCGTCGATGGTCGAGCTTCGCCTGCAATCCGACCGGCAGAGCCAGCTCGTCGACATCACGCAACGTGTCCGGGAGGCGGTCGAGGATCGGCGCGGCGCGGCCGTGCTCGTCTTCGTGCCGCACACGACGGCCGGCGTGACGATCAACGAGCACGCCGATCCTGCCGTTGCCCGAGACTTCGAGACTGCGCTCGAGCGGATCGTCCCCGCCGATTGGGCGTGGCAGCACGTCGAGGAAGGCGAGGAGAACGCGCCGACGCACGTCCGCGCCGCGTTCATGGGGTCGAGCGTCGTGATCCCGTTGCGGGAGGATGGGTCGCTGGCGCTCGGAACCTGGCAGGGCGTGTTCTTCTGCGAGTTCGACGGACCACGCGAGCGGTCCGTGTTCGTCTCCGTGCTCGCCTGACGGCCGCCCTGTCGAGTCGCCACGGGCGTGCCCGTTTGCGGTGGTCGGCACAGCGGCCGCTACGCTCCCCGCTCGATGGCCGCCCCTGTTCGCAACGGTGAGGAGCTCGAACTCCAGGTCGACTCGCTCGCCTACGGCGGCAACGGCGTGGCGCGGTTGAACGGGTTCGTCGTCTTCGTGCGTCGTGGCTTGCCCGGCGACACCGTGCGCGCTCGCGTCACGAAGGTCAAGCGTGGCTTCGCAGAGGCGACTGCGATCGATCTCGATCTCGCCAGGCCCGGACAGGGTCGTCGCGCCGTGTCCGCACTTCGGCGCCTGTGGCGGTTGCCGGTTCCAGGACTACGCCTACGAGCGCCAGCTCGAGGCAAAGGAAGCGCAGGTGCGAGACGCTCTCGTGCGACTCGGACGGATCCCGGATCCGCCCGTCGAGCGGATCGTCCCGGCACGGTCGCAATACGGATACCGCAACAAGCTCGAGTATTCGTTCACGCAGACCGAGGAGGGGCCGGCGCTCGGGTTCCATCGTGCGGGTCGCTGGGACGAGGTGCTTCCCCTCGAGATCTGCCTGCTGACGACCGACCTCGGCAACGCGATCCGCGACGCCGTCCAGGTCTGGGCGCGCGAGGAGAAGCTCGAGGCGTACGACCAGGCCTCGCAAACCGGCTATCTCCGTCACCTCGTCCTCCGCGAGGGACGCAACACCGGCCAGGTGCTCGTCCAACTCGTCACGGCGAAGGGTCGGAAGTTCGAGGAGGGGTACCTGATCGAGGTGCTGCAGCGGTTCCCCGAGGTCAGGTCGATCCACTGGGCCGTCAACGACACGGCGGCAGAGGTGACCAATCTGCCGACGGTGCTGCTCTGGGGCGAGGACGCGATCGAGGAGGAGATTCTCGGGCTGCGGTTCCGCGTGCGCCCGAACGCGTTCCTGCAGACGAATACGGAGATGGCCGAGACGCTGTACTCGATCGCGCGCGAGTTCGCGGGTCTGACAGGCGGGGAGACCGTCTACGACCTGTACTGCGGCACCGGCACGATCGGGCTCGCGCTTGCGTCGGATGCGTTGACCGTGTGGGGCGTCGACATCTCCGAGGAGTCGATTGCGTGCGCGATCGAGAACGCCGAGTTGAACGGGATCACGAACGCGGCCTTCTTCGCCGGCAATGTCTCGCTCGCCCTCGAAGAGCTCCACGAACGCGCTGGTCCTCCGGACGTCGCGATCGTCGATCCGCCGCGCGCCGGCCTTGCCGGGAAGGCGCTGAGGCGACTGGCGAGGCTGCGAGCACCGCGCATCGTGTATGTGTCCTGCAACCCGACGACCCTGGCATCGGATCTGCAGTCGCTTCGTGAGGAGTTCGGCTACGAGCTGCGGCGGTGTCGGCCGGTGGACATGTTCCCTCACACGCCGCACATCGAGAGCGTCAACCTGCTCGAGCTCGTAGAGGCTCGCGGCGACACCGCCGCATCCGCCTGACCTCTCGCGCTAGTCGCCGCTCAGCTCGAGACCGCGCGCCCGCCACGCGTCCCAGAGCAGATCCGCGTTCGGGAGGAGGAACCCGACCGCGATCGCCGGTAGCGCTGGAAGCCCGTTGGTCTCGAACGCGCTCGTCAGGACGAGGGTGAGCGAGAGGAGCCCGGCCATCGAGATCCAGGTCCAGCGCACCCTCAGACCGAAGCGCGCTGCCGCCCCGAGGAACAACGCGAAGAAGATGATGTCCGGCGGGCCGATATTTGCCGACCCGTCCTCGCCGGGCAGTCGGAACGAGATCGAGATGCGGTCGAACAGACTCGGCTGCTCGGACACCACGTAGCTGGTCGGCCCGCGCCACACGGACAGCGCGTCGACCCAGGGGATGATTGCGGCGACCAATGCGATCCAGGCGAGAGCCTCGAAGACCTGCAGAAAGAAAAAGCCGATCGCGATCAGTGCGAGGAGTTTTGCGACATTGAAGAACGACGACGCTCCCGCCAGGTCGAGTACGACGGCGGCGCCGACCGCCGCCAGAGCAAACGGCAGCACGGCACGGGAGGAGGCGGTCGGCAGCCCGAACCACGGGACCGTGAACGTGACGGGAAGCAGGATCAATGCCACGAAGAGGACGTCCGGCCACCTGCCGACGTCCGGGAAGGCGCCTGCTCCCGCCTCCCAGGCGACGAGGAGCGCGAGGGCAACCAGGAGAGCCGCGGCGCGGCGCGGGGTCAATACGGGGGTAGCTGCGCCCACCACGGCCCCAGGGCCTTGAAGGCGTTCCAGAACGCCGTCTTGGCCGCCTGGTCGTCGAGCGCCGCATCGATGTCCGGCGTGACGAGCACGTCGATCGTCGGCGTGAACCGGCGTACGACGCCGGCGTCGGCGTCGTCGATCGGGTCTGCGAGAGGGAACGCGACGGCGTTCAGGAAACGCGCCGCGTCCGCGCCCATCACGACGACGAGCTTCGGTTGCACGATGTGGATCTCGCGGGTGAGCCATGGTGCCGCTTGCGCGTCGTCCTCCGTGCCGAACTTGAGGCAGTTCGTCCCGTAGATCGTCAACGGATCGACGTCGAGCCGCTGCAGCGACTTCAGGAGTGCGTTGCCCGATCGCCCGAAGAACGCAACGCCTTCGGCGATCTCCGCCGCCTTCGGAGCGTGCTTGAGCAGGAACACGTCCCCGAGCGGATGTCCCGATCCGAGCACCGGGACGTGCGTTTCGTCGGCGAGTGCGAGAAGCTCTTGCTGGAGCTCGTTCACCTCCGCGATCGCTTTGCGGAGGTGTCGTTCGTAGATCTCGTCGGTGGGCAAAGCGGCAGTCAAGGGGACATCTCCACCCTTCGTCTCTAGAGGACCTTCTCCTTGACCTGTGCCGCCCATTTGAGCGATTGCAGGTAGGCGAGCGACTTGGGTCGCCGGAGCACTTCGGCGCCACGGAGGGAGAGGAGGAACTCTTCCGGCCCATCGAATCGGCGCATCCGAAGGGCCCCCGTGCCGACGCCCTGGAGCACGTGCGCGTCCGATCCGGCGCCGGCCAGCAGTCCGTACTTGCGCTGGAATCGCAGCGCCTCCGCGTTGTATGCGTCGAACAGGAGTCGGGCGTTGTAAACCTCCAACACGTCGATCTCCGGCAGGTGGCGATGGAGCGTTGCGGGCGACGGGATCGCATGCATGCGATCGAACGGATGGGGGAGGTAGACGATGCCGTCCTGTGCGCGGATCGCCTCGATCGTCTCCGCAAAGGTCATCCCCCGAGGAATCTCTTCTCGGAGGAACAGTCCGATCACCTCGCCCTGGTTGTCGGTCTTGATCTCCTCACCGGGAATCACGATCAGCTTCCTGCCGCGCGCGAGCTCCAACGCCTCGAGTGCGCCACCGAAGACGTTGTGATCGGTGACCGCAATCGCGCCGAGGCCCTGCGTCTCGGCGTACTCGAGCAGCGCGAGCGGGTCGATCGAGCAGTCGTGTGACCAGCTCGTGTGCATATGCAGGTCGACGAAGATCCAGTCGCGGTCGTCGAGTGGGTCACCCTCGGCGTGCGGTTGGCGCGGCTGTGGCCTTCGCCGGCCGACGATCCTGGTGTAGACACGCTCGAGCCGTTCGGCGACGTTTTCGAAGCCATGCTCCGCGGCATACATGAGCGCCTCCCTTCCGGCGGATTCGCGGAGGCCGACGTTCTCGACGAGCCGTGCGACTGATGCCGCGGCGAGCTCGGGCTGGTCGGCGAGACCCGCGGGGTCGGCGATCGCGCAGCCGCTCGCCTTCGCCTCGAGCAGGAGTCGAGGGCTACCTCCCGGGGCCGGCACGAAGATCGCGGCTTCCGCGAGCGCGGCGCGTCGATTCTCCCGCTTGACGAGTGATCGTGTGTGAGCGCGGTCGCGAACTGCGGCAGGGATGGTCGGGCGACGGGTGAGCGGCGCCGTGCGAGCCAGCACCACCTCCCAGCCAGGCAGCGTCGGGAGGTTCCGGAGCACCGCGCGCGCCACGGCGCTCTGTCCGGGTGCGAGCTCCACGATGATCGAGCTTTCGTTTTCTTGCCGGAGCGAACGCCGAGGTGTCGACCCCGAGCGGGATCGCCTCGTAGTCGCCGGGGAAGGCTCCGACGCGCGCTCGATTGCCGCGTCGGACGTGCCGAGCAGCGCGTCGACACGGGCGAGAAACTTCGCCCGCTGATGCTTGCGCGGGTGAACAGCGATCCGCTCCGTCGCCAGGAATGTCGCGGCCGTCGTCGTCTCCGCCTCGAGCAACGCGGCCGAGGAGAGGCTCGGAAGACCGGGTTCGAAACCATGGACGACGTCGAACGCACCGATCGCGAGCGTCGCCGCGAGGTTGGCCCGGACGCCCATTGGCAGAGCAACGCGTTCGCTCAGTGATGTCGGAACCGCCGCGCCGATCGCGACGACGTCACCGATCACACGACGTTGCAGCGCGCGGCGTCCCGCGAGGAGATCGGTCGCCCTCGACGACGGAGCGACGATCGTCACCGTGTGGCCACGTCCTCGTAGCGCGGCGGCGGCCCCTCGCACGTGCTCGTTGACGTCGTTCGGTTGCGACCAGGAGAACGGCGTCACGAAGCAGATATGGAGGCCCATCGTGTTGGCGATTCTAGCCCCGAGGTGCTGCAGCTAGAGTCGGCCCATGCCCGACGTGACAATCCAGGTTCGACACAATGGTCCGTACAAGATCCAGGGACCGTTCACCATCGTCGACTCCGAGGGCGTGCCGTTCGTGTTACCGGAAGGAAGCTCCGTCGTGCTCTGCCGCTGCGGGCATTCGAGCAACAAACCCTTCTGCGACGCCACCCATCGTCAGATCGGGTTCGAGGCCGTCGACTCCGCTCCACGCCAGACCTGAGCTCGGACGTGCCGTGAAGGGTCGGCTGTCGAGCCCTTCACGGCACGTCGCTCCTGTCTATGCGTCGGCTGGGACCTTGGCTTTCTTGCCGGACTTGCGCCCGTAGCGTGCGATGAACTTCTCGGTGTTCGCGTGCGCCTCGTCGTCGACGATCTGAACGGGCGGTGACTTCATCAGGTAGCTCGACGGCGCTTCGAGGGCGCCGGCGACGCCGTTGTCGAGTGCGAGCTTCGCGAGACGTACGGCGTCGATCACGATCCCGGCGGAGTTCGGCGAATCCCATACCTCGAGCTTCAGCTCCAGGTTCAGCGGCACGTCTCCGAACGACGTTCCTTCCATGCGGATGTACGCCCACTTGCGGTCGGTCAGCCACGGTACGAAGTCGGACGGGCCGACGTGGACATTTCCCTCGCCGAGGTCGTAGTCGAGCATCGACGTGACCGCATTGGTCTTCGAGATCTTCTTCGACTCGAGGCGATCGCGCTCCAGCATGTTGCGGAAGTCGGAGTTGCCGCCGACGTTGAGCTGCATCGTCCGGTCGAGGTGAACTCCGCGCTCGCGGAACAGGCTCGTCAACACGCGGTGCGAGATCGTGGCGCCGACCTGGGACTTGATGTCGTCTCCGATGATCGGCAGTCCGGCGGCTTCGAACCGCTTCTGCCAATACGACTCGCGAGCGATGAACACGGGCATACAGTTCACCATCGCGACGCCGGCCTCGAGGATCTGCTCGGCGTACCATTTCGCCGCCATCTCGGAGCCGACCGGCAGGTAGTTGACCACCACGTCGGTCCCGGTCTCCTTGAGGATCTTGACGATGTCGGCCGTTTCTCCCGGCGCCTTCTCGACGATCTCCGACATGTACTTGCCGATCCCGTCGTGCGTCATGCCGCGCGACACGGTGATCCCGGTCTTGGGCACGTCGGAGAATTTGATCGTGTCGTTCGGGTACGCCCAGATCGCGTCGGCCAGATCGACGCCGACCTTGCCCTTGATGACGTCGAACGCTGCAGTGAACTCGATGTCCGAGATGTGGTAGCCGCCGAGGTCGACGTGCATGAGACCCGGAACGAAGCTGTCGCGGTCGGCGTCCTTGTAGTATTCCACTCCCTGGAGGAGCGAGTTGGCGCAGTTGCCGACGCCGATGATTGCGACGCGCACCTTGTCCTTGGAGCGGGCCTTGCCGTTTGCTGAGCCGTTGGTGGCGGCCATGGATGTGTCCTTTCCTCGGCCGCCCCCGAAGGGCACGGACCGTCGACGGTTCGATTCGAACGGAACGCCCAGCTCGTCGGAGAGCGAGGCGAGAATGATGTCGTTCGTGTTGGCGCCGAGGCGGCTT
Source organism: uncultured Thermoleophilia bacterium (assembly GCA_963721955.1). GTDB lineage: Bacteria > Actinomycetota > Thermoleophilia > Gaiellales > Gaiellaceae > Gaiella. The sequence goes on from CAVRKG010000005.1 coordinate 1,777,874, forward strand.
GCCTCGGCCTTGATCGTCGTTCTGAGCTCCTCCGGCATCCTCAGGAGCACGACGGGGCTCGAGCCCGGGAGCGGGCTCTTCCGGTTCGTCGGCGCGTAGGAAACGCCGAATGCCTTGGCCAGGATCCCGACCGCGACATCGTTGAGACTCGCGCCGCGGCGGGCTGTTTCGCGAACGAGCGCCGCCTTCAGGGAGTGCGGCGCTCGGACGAGAACGCTGGTTCGCTGGGAAGTGCTAGCAGCCAAAGTGCTAGCACTATAGCGGTTCTACGGTTGGCCGTCGGCCGGGAGCAAGGCATCTGCGGCGAGTTCTCGCAACTGCCGGCGCACGAACAGGATCCGCTGGATCACCGTCAACCAGGCCATCGTGGCCAGGAGGTAGATCGGCCATTCCAGCCACCCCCAGGGGGCGAGTGCGAGCCCCACCGAGATCAGGACGACGCGCTCCACGCGTGACCCGAAGCCGACGTCTCCGCGTAGACCGAGCGCCTCGGCCTTGGCGCGGGTGTACGAGACGAGGAACGAGCCGGTCACTGCCGCGAACGACGCGACGAGGGCCACGTGATTGCCGCCGCGGGCGAACACGAGACCGATTGCAGCGAGCATGGCCGCCTCCCCGAGCCGGTCGAACGTCGAATCGAGGAACGCACCGAAGACGGTCCCCTTGCTGGCCGCCCGGGCGAGGGCCCCATCCAGGATGTCGGCGACGGAGCCGACGATGAACAGAAGGCCAGCCAGCCAGAAATAGAGCTTCGCATTTCGATCCTCGAACGCGACGAGCGTCGCTCCGAGGAGGCACAACGAGACACCCGCGATCGTCAGCATGTCCGGCGTCAGCTTCGTCCTGGCGACGCCTCGCATGGAGCGCTGCAGGATCTGCCGTGCCGCCTGGGTGTACTCCTGCTTGACCCGGTCGAATTCGCTGACGCTCGGGCTCCGCTCGGGCGGCTCGCTCACGCGTCCAGTGGTTCGCGCCAGCGGCGGAACACGCGCCCGCGGAAGAGGATGGCCCCGGTGATCAGGGCGATGATCACGCCCGCCACCACGTCGAGCCAGTAGTGGTTGCCCGTCCCGATCACCGAGAACCAGACCCAGGCCGGCCAGAGCAGCCAGAGCACACGGACCGAAAGCTTCCGGCAGACACCGAACATCACGATCCCGACGATGAATGCATCCATGGAGTGCAGGGACGGCATCGCTGCATACGGATTGGACGTATGGGCGATGAGGCCGCTGGCATGGTTGACACCGGAATACTGGGCGAGCGTGTCGACGAAACCCCATGCCGGGAACATGCGCGGCGGTGCGGTCGGCACGAGGACGTAACAGACGAGGCCGACGACATTCGCGGCGATGAGCCAGTTGCGGAAGGCGGCGAAGCGCTCATGGTGCCTGAGGTAGACCCACAGCAACGTGGCGCCGACGACGACGAATTGCGAGAGCCAGTAGGTGTAGATCGTCGCTCTGAGCAGGATCTCCGACGAGTCGACGATGCCCTGGATGGTCGGCTCGAAGAGCGTGCCCGACCACTCCTCGAGGCGGATCACGTGCAGGCCGTTCCAGAACGCGCTCGTCACGTCGCGATCGGCCAGGCCGCGCGCGACCTGGTAGACGACGTAGAAGCCGAGCCAGAACGCGATTTGCAGCAAGAGGTGTCGCCAGCCGCGGGGCAGCCGCCGGGTCCGCGTTTGGGTGTAACTGGTCATTTCACCTTCAGTCTAGACCCCGTCGACCCCTACTCTATCGGACGTCCTCCGAGCTGGTAGTCGACGAGTGCGCGCACGTACTGCGCGCGCTCGAACGCGCGGGGATCGCCGCAGGCCTCTTGGCTCATGCTTCCCTTCAGCTGCTCGACCGAGTCGTAGTCCCGCTCCGACATCCACGCCGACAAGCCTTGGGTGAGCTCCTGCAGCACGCCTGGTCCCCCTCGCAGCAGCGCCGACGCGAGCATCACGGCATCCGCGCCGGCAAGGAGGAGTTTGACGACGTCGTCGCTCGATTGGACGCCGCTGGTCGCGGCGAGACTGATCGGGATCCGTCCGCGGAGAATGGCGATCCACCGCAGCGGGAGCCGCATCTCGTCGTTGCTCGAGAGCTGGAGTTCGGGGCTCACGGTCATCGATTCGAGGTCGATGTCCGGCTGCAGAAAGCGGTTGAAGAGGACGAGCCCCGACGCGCCCGCGTCTGCAAGCCGGGTCGCTGTATTCGCAAACGCCGTGTAGTACGGTCCGACCTTGACGGCGAGCGGCACACTGAGCGCATTCTTCACTCGGCTGACGAGGCGTAGCGTTCGGTCCTCGACGCTCGCAGACGAGGCGTACGGATCCGTCTCGACGGCGTAGACGTTCAGCTCGATCGCGTCGGCACCTGCTTGCTGTAGCAGCTCGGCGTACCGAACCCAGCCGCCTGGGGTGACGCCGTTGATCGATGCGATGACGGGGATCGCGAGCGCCTCTTTGGCGGCCGCGACGTGCGCGATGTACGCACCCGGGCCGGTGTTGTAGTCGTCCATCTCGGGGAAGTACGTGAGCGCCTCTCCGAAACTCTGGGCGCCGTGTTCGAGGACGATGTCGACGGCGGTCGCATCGTGCTCGATCTGCTCCTCGAAGAGCGAGGGAAGCACGACGGCCGCGGCCCCGGCCTCCTCGAGCGCGCGAAGCGAGTCGATGTCGCCCGTCAAGGGCGACGCGGATGCGACGAGCGGGCTCTTGAGCTGCAGCCCGAGGTAGCTGCTGGCGAGATCAGGGCTCACGCTTCCTCCTTCGCCATCTTCATCCGCCGGAGATGTCGGTCGCGCCATACCTGCAGCGTCATTGCTGCAGGCTCCGCGTCGCATCGGGGGTCGCGCGGAGCCGACTTCGGGGTTACCGCACCCTCCGGATGAACGCCCGGACCGCGCTCAGCCGCCGATGTAGGACATCTCGACGCGCTGCACACCCGCGGTCTGCGACGACCGCTCCTCCGAGTAGCGGTCGCTCCGCCGTGCCCACAGGCGGCCGATCGTCTCGTGGAGAGCGGCGTCGTCGGCGCCGCCCCGCACGAGTGCGCGCAGATCGTGCCCGGTCGTCGCGAACAGGCAGGTGTAGAGGCGGCCCTCAGCCGAGATCCGCGAGCGCGTGCAGTCGCCGCAGAACGGCTGGGTGACCGACGCGATCACGCCGACCTCGCCCTCGCCGTCCCGGTAGCGCCACCGGCGCGCGACCTCTCCCCGGTAGTTCTCCTCGGCTCGCTCGAGCGGGAACACCTCGTCGATCATGGCGACGATCTCGGCAGCGGGGACGACGTCGTCGAGACGCCAGCCGTTCGTGGCGCCCACATCCATGTATTCGATGAACCGGACGATGTGGCCCGTACCGCGGAAATGACGGGCGAGTGCGGTCACCTGGTGGTCGTTGACGCCGCGCTTGACAACGGCGTTCACCTTGACCCTGAGGCCCGCCGCCGAGGCGGCGGCGATGCCGTCGAGCACGCGGCTGACCGGGAACCCGACGTCGTTCATGGAGCGGAACGTCTCGTCGTCGAGGGAGTCGAGGCTCACCGTCACCCGGTCGAGGCCCGCCGCGCGAAGCGCCTCGGCCTTCTGAGGAAGGAGGGCGCCGTTCGTGGTCAAGGCCACGTCGAGGCCGCCGAGTTCCACGAGTCGAGCGACGAGGACTTCGAGGTCGCGCCGGAGGAGCGGCTCGCCACCGGTGATCCGGATCTTCTCGACGCCGTGGGCCACAAAGGCACGGGCGATTCGCTCGATCTCCTCGAACGTGAGGAGCTCCTTGCGATCCATGAACCGATAGCCCCGGCCGAACACCTCTTTCGGCATGCAGTAGACGCAGCGGAAGTTGCAGCGGTCGGTGACCGAGATTCGGAGGTCGCGCACCGCTCGTCCCATGGTGTCGGTCGTCGTCACTCCTAGCCAGGGTACCGGGGCGCGACGGGCTCGAGGGCTTCCGCGTCCACGACGTCCGAACGGGCAGTAGCCTGCGCGGATGCCAAGGCTGCGCCTCTCGCCCATGGTCGCACTCGTCTGCGTGACCGCGATCTGGGGTTACACGTTCGTTCCCGTGCAGGAGGCGGTAGGCGTCTATCCGCTGTTCGCGTTCCTCGCGGTCAGGTTCGGGATCTCGACGCTCACGCTCGCGCCGTTTGCGTGGCGGTCGCTCGGCTCTCTGACGGGCCCCGGCCTCCTCGCCGGCCTCCTCGCGGGCTCGCTCCTCGCCGCCGCGTACGGCCTGCAGACCGCGGGTCTCGAGCTGACGACGGTATCGAGCACAGGCTTCATCACCGGCATGTACGTGGTGCTGACCCCCGTGATCGCGCTGATTCTCTTCCGGACTCCGGTGGCTGCCGCGGCCTGGGTGGGAGTAGCGCTCGCGGTGGCCGGGCTGCTGCTGCTGAACGGTGTACCGGGCGGTTCGACGGTCGGCAACGCGCTCGTGCTCGGCAACGCCGTTGCCCAGTCGTTCCAGATCGTGGCGATGGAACGGTTCGCGCCGCGATTCGATGTCCGAGCGCTGGCGTTCGTCCAGATGGCAGTGTGCTGCGCTGCGTTCACCGTGATCGCCGCTGCTCGGGGGGAGTTCTCGTTCCCGAGCGACAGCCAGGTGATGTACGCGCTCGTCGTCACCGGGATCTTCGCTGGGGCCTTCGGCTATCTGGTCGCCACGTGGGTGCAGTCCAAGACGACGGCAGCTCGGGCAGCGCTCGTGTTCACGCTCGAAGCACCGTTCGCGGCGCTCTTCGGTGTGCTCCTGCTCTCTGAGCGGCTCGGGCTCTTCGGCTGGCTGGGCTGCGCCGTGATCCTCGGCGGGATTCTGCTCGCCGAGCCTGCGGCAGCTGCGACGCTGCGCCGGCTCGCGCGCAGACCGGATGTCGCGTGATGGACGCCGTCGTCCTCGCCCTCTGTTCGGCAGCGCTCTTCGGTGCGATGACGGTGGCATTGCGCCCGGCGCTCGCCCGCGGGGTCGACCCGCTGTGTGGCGCGCTCTACACGATCGTGCCGGCGCTCGGCGTCGCGCTCGTCGCGGCCGCAGTGGTGGGGGACTGGGACGTCGGGGAGGTATGGCCCTTCGCTCTGGCCGGCATTCTCGGGCCGGGGATTTCGCAGGTGCTGTTCACGGTCGCAATCCGCGACGCCGGACCGTCGCGCGTCTCCGCAACGGTCGGCATGGCTCCGCTCTTCGCGGTCACGTTCGCGGTCGTCCTGCTCGGCGAGCCGCTCGTCGCGGGCATCGCCCTCGGCGCGGTGCTGATCGTCGGCGGCGGCGTCGTGCTCGCGAGCGAGTCCGGCCGCCCCGAGCACGTCAAGGCGATCGGCCTGCTCTACGCGCTCGGCGCCGCCTTCGTCTTCGCCTCGCGCGATACGTTGGTGCGCTGGGTCGCGGTCGACTCGAGCGTTGCGCCCGAACTCGCGATCAGCACGACCCTTCTCGCCGGAGCGCTCACGATCCTCGGCGCGGTCGTCGTTTCGCGACGTCGCGCTCCGTGGCGCGCATGGCCGGCCTTCGTGCCCGCCGGGCTGCTCTTCGGGCTCTCCTACGTCTCGCTCTACGAGGCCTTCTTCCGGGGCCGCCTCAGCGTCGTCGCGCCCCTCGTGGCGACCGAGTCGCTGTGGGGGGTCGGGCTCTCGGCGCTCTTCCTGCGCCGCAGCGAGGGCGTCGGCCGGCGCCTCGCGGGCCGGAGCGCTCGTGATCGTCGCCGGCGGCATCCTGATCGGCCTCTCGCGGTGAGGGAGATCTGATACTATCGGGCTGAGATTTATCTTAGTCAGTCAGACTCAAGCTCGACGAAGAGGAAGGACGAAACCAGATGGCAAAGACGATTGGAATCGACCTCGGCACGACGAACAGCTGCATGGCCGTACTCGAGGGCGGCGAGCCGACCGTGATCCCGAACGCCGAAGGCGGCCGCACGACCCCGTCGGTGGTGGCGTTCGCGAAGGACGGCCAGCGGCTCGTCGGGGCGCCCGCGCGGCGCCAGCAGGTGACGAACCCCCAGAACACGATCTCCTCGATCAAGCGCTTCATGGGGCGCAAGTGGGAGGAGGTCTCGGACGAGATGACGATCGTCCCCTACGAGGTCGCGAAGGGGGACAACGGCGACGCTCGTGTCCTCGCCGACGACCGGCAGTTCGCACCGCCGGAGATCAGCGCGATGATCCTGCAGAAGCTCAAGACCGACGCGGAGGCGTTCCTCGGCGAGCCGATCACGGACGTCGTCGTGACGGTGCCGGCGTACTTCAACAACGCGCAGCGTGAGGCCACCAAGGACGCGGGAAAGATCGCCGGCCTCAACATCGTGCGGATCATCAACGAGCCGACCGCGGCTGCGCTCGCGTACGGGCTCGACAAGGAAGGAGCAGACCAGACGATCCTCGTCTTCGATCTCGGTGGCGGCACGTTCGACGTGTCCGTGCTCGAGCTCGGCGATGGTGTCTTCGAGGTCAAGTCGACGAACGGTGACAACCACCTCGGCGGCGACAACTTCGACAAGGAGATCGTCGACTGGATGACGGCGGAGTTCAAGAAGGATCAGGGGATCGACCTCGCCGCCGACAAGATGGCGCTGCAGCGACTCTACGAAGCCGCCGAGAAGGCGAAGATCGAACTCTCGTCGACGATGACCACGCAGATCAACCTGCCGTTCATCACTGCGACGGCCGAAGGCCCGAAGCACCTCGACCTCCAGCTGACGAGGGCGAAGCTCACCGAGTTGACGAACACGTTGCTCGAACGCACCGTCGGCCCGACCAAGCAGGCTCTCGTGGACGCGGGGATCGAGGCATCTGGCATCGACCATGTCGTCCTCGTCGGAGGAATGACGCGCATGCCGGCCGTGCAGGAAAAGGTGACCGAGCTGCTCGGCAAAGAGCCGCACAAGGGCGTCAACCCCGACGAGGTCGTCGCCGTCGGCGCCGCGATCCAGGGCGGCGTCCTGAAGGGGGAGGTCAAGGACGTCCTTCTCCTCGACGTCACTCCTCTCTCGCTCGGGATCGAGACGAAGGGTGGCGTGATGACGAAGCTGATCGAGCGCAACACGACTATCCCCACCCGGAAGTCGGAGACGTTCACGACGGCCGAGGACAATCAGCCGTCGGTCGAGATCCACGTCCTCCAGGGGGAGTCGGAGATGGCCGGGTTCAACAAGACGCTCGGCAAGTTCCAGCTGGTCGGGATCGCGTCCGCGATGCGCGGGATGCCGCAGATCGAGGTGTCGTTCGACATCGACGCGAACGGGATCATCCATGTCACCGCCAAGGACACCGGCACCGGCAACGAGCAGCAGATCAAGATCGAGGGCGGCTCGGGCCTGTCGGAGGACGAGGTGCAGAGGATGGTCAAGGACGCCGAGTCCCACGCGGAGGAGGCACACAAGCTACGCGAGCTCGCCGATGCCAAGAACATGGCCGAGACCCTCGCGTACCAGACCGAGAAGTCCCTTGCAGAGCACCGCGACAAGCTCGAGGCAGCTGACGCAGCCACGCTCGAGGGTCGGATCATGGAGTTGAAGCAGGTGCTCGAGAGTGGCGATCTGGAGTCGATCCGCGCCAAGACGGAGGCACTGAACGAGGCGGCGCAGCCGCTCGCGCAGGCGCTGTATGCGGACGCCCAGTCGGCGTCGGCGTCGAGTGGCGATGCGGGTGAAGCAGGCGGCGACGACGACGAAGTCGTCGAAGACGCCGACTTCGAGGTGATCGAAGAGGACGAGACGGCGAAGGCGTGACGGACGACGTCCACACCGAGCAGATCGTCGACTCCTGGCCCGAGACGAGCGAGGAGACGCCGGACACCGGGGATGCGGTCGAGGCCGCGTCCCCGGACTCCGAGCTCGCTGCCGCGGAAGCCAAGCGTGACGAGTATCTCGCCGACCTCCAGCGGCTCGCGGCCGATTTCGACAACTTCCGCAAACGCGCGCTGCGTGACCAGCAGGCCTACGCGGCTCGTGCAGCAGAGCGGCTGGTGGCAAAGCTCCTGCCCGTTCTCGACGACCTCGAGCGTGCGCTCGAGGCTGCGGCGCACCACGAGGAGGCAAAGGTGATCGAGGGCGTCGAAATGACACGGTCTGCCCTTGCCGCCGCCCTCGCCTCCGAGGGGCTCGAGGAGATCGTTGCCGAGGGTGTCTTCGACCCGCACGTCCACGAGGCGCTCCTCACCCAACCCGCCGAAGACGTCGCGTCCGGGTCGATCGTCCAGGTCGTCCAGCGCGGCTACAGGCTCGGCGACGCCGTCCTCCGGCCGGCCCGCGTGATCGTCGCGGAGTAGCGATGGCCCGCAGCCCCTACGAGGTTCTCGGTGTGCCGAAGACGGCGAGCGACGACGAGATCAAGAAGGCGTATCGCAAGCTCGCGCGCGAGAGCCATCCCGACGCCAACCAGGGTGACGCCGCCGCCGAAGAGCGGTTCAAGGAGATCCAGGGCGCCTACGACAAGCTCTCCGACCCCGAGAAGCGCAAGCAGCACGACCTCTTCGGGGGAAACGGGCCGCGGCCGGGAGGAGCCCCGGGTCAGGGCGGCTTCACCTACGAGAACGTCGACCTCTCCGACCTGCTCGGTCAGTTCGGCGGCATCTTCGGACGCAGCGGCCGCCGTGGTCGGCCGCAGCCGGAGCGCGGCGTCGACCTCGAGTCCAAGGTGCGCCTTTCGTTCGAGGACGCGCTCGCCGGCGCGCAGGTTCGGGTGCCGGTCGAGGTGGATGCTGCCTGCCGCACGTGCCACGGCACGGGCGCTGCGCCGGGTACGGGCCCGATCACGTGCCCTCAGTGCTCCGGCTCCGGGACGGTGTCCGACTCGCACGGGCTCTTTGCGCTTTCGCAGCCGTGCCCGCGCTGCCGCGGCAACGGGGTCATCGTCGAGAAGCCCTGCAGCACGTGTCACGGCTCGGGACGGGAGCGGGTGACGAAGCGGTATGCCGTGAAGATCCCGGCGGGGGCCAAGGACGGAACCAGGGTGCGACTGAAGGGCAAGGGCGAGCCGGGCGCAAACGGGGGGCCGGCCGGCGATCTCTTCGTGGTCGTGTCCGTCGAGCCGTCGCCGCTGTATGAGCGCCGCGGCTCCGACCTCGTGCTCGAAGTGCCGGTGACGTACCCGGAGGCCGCGCTCGGCGCCACGGTCGAGATCCCGACGCCGGACGGGTCGGTCAACCTGAAAGTTCCCGCCGGAACGGAGAGCGGCAAGCTTCTCCGCGTCAAGGGCCACGGAGCACCGAAGCTGAAGGGCGGCGGCAAGGGCGATCTGCTCGCTCGCGTCCGCGTCACCGTGCCGCAGAAGCTGACGAAGGCGGAGAAGGAAGCGCTCGAGGGATTCGACAGCGTTCTCCGTGAGCGCCCCCGCGACCGGGCGTTCAACCGATGAGCACGCAGCCGCGCTACATGATCTCGGTCGCGGCCGAACTCGCGGGTATGCACCCGCAGACGCTGCGCGCGTACGAGGCCAAGGGTCTCGTGACGCCCGCGCGCACACCGGGAGGCACGAGGCTCTACTCCGAGGACGACGTCCAGCGACTCCAGTTGATCCAGCAGTTGACGACGAAGCTCGGCCTCAACCTCGCGGGAGTCGACCACGTCCTCCGCCTCGAAGACGAGCTCCGTCGTCTCCGCAGGCGAATGGAGCAGCTGGAGGCGGCGCTACGGACGGAGATCCACGAGACCCATAGGCAGTACCGGCGCGAGGTGGTCCTCTACAGGCCGCAGCCGCCGGCGACGCACGACTGAACGACAAGGAGCACGCGATGGATTTCAACAAACTGACAATCAAGTCCGGCGAGGCAGTCGCCGGTGCCCAGGAGCTGGCCCGTCGCGCGGGCAATCCGGAGCTGACCCCGGATCACCTCACTGTTGCGCTGCTCGAGCAGGAGCTGCCGCGAACGTTGCTGCAGCGTGCCGGCACGGAGCCGGGTGCGACACTCGCCGAGGCCGAGGCGCGTCTTCGCGTACTGCCGGCCGTGAGCGGCTCGAACGCGGCACCGCAGGCGAGCGGCGCGTTCCGTAAGGTGCTCGACGACGCGTTCGACGAGGCACGCAAGCTGGAGGACGAGTTCGTCTCGGTCGAACATCTCGTCCTCGCACTCGACCTCGTACCACGTGAGGCGCTGCTCGGCGCACTGAAAGAGGTGCGAGGCGGCCAACGGGTGACGAGCCAGGACCCGGAGGGCACCTACGAGGCGCTGACGAAGTTCGGGCGCGACCTGACCGCCGCGGCCGAGGCGGGCAAGCTCGACCCGGTGATCGGTCGCGACGAGGAGATCCGGCGCACGATCCAGGTGCTCTCGCGCCGCACGAAGAACAACCCGGTGCTGATCGGCGAGCCGGGGGTCGGCAAGACGGCGATCGCCGAGGGCCTGGCCCAGCGCATCGTCGCGGGGGACGTGCCCGAGGGCCTGAAGGGCAAGCGCGTCTGGGCGCTCGACGTCGGCTCGCTGATCGCCGGTGCCAAGTACAGGGGTGAGTTCGAGGAACGGCTGAAGGCCGTCCTTGCCGAGATCACCGCCGCCGAGGGGGAGATCGTCCTCTTCATCGACGAGTTGCACACGATCGTCGGTGCCGGGGCCGCCGAGGGCGCGGTCTCCGCCGGGAACCTCCTCAAGCCGATGCTCGCCCGCGGAGAGCTGAGGGCCGTCGGCGCGACCACGCTCGACGAGTACCGCAAGCACATCGAGAAAGACGCTGCACTCGAGCGGCGCTTCCAGCCGGTCCTGGTCGGTGAGCCGTCCGTCGGTGACACGATCGCGATCCTCCGGGGTCTGAAGGAACGCTACGAAGCACACCACGGCGTTCGCATCCGCGACGCCGCGCTGACAGCCGCCGCGGTGCTGTCGGAGCGCTACATCACCGATCGCTTCCTGCCCGACAAGGCGATCGACCTCGTCGACGAGTCCGCGTCACGGCTGCGGATGGAGATCGACAGTTCGCCGGTCGAACTCGACGAGGCGGAACGGCGCGTGACGCAACTCGAGATCGAGCTGACCGCGATGGCGAAGGAGTCCGGAGCGGTGCGCGAGCCGGTCGAACGCGATCTCGCCGAGGCCAAGGCCAGGCGAGACGAGCTCGCGGCCCGGTGGGCCGGCGAGAAGGATGTCCTCGACCGGGTCAAGGAGATCACGCGGCAGATCGACGAACTCCGGATGGAGGCCGAACGGACCGAGCGCCACGGCGAGCTCGAGCGCGTCGCGGAGATCCGCTACGGCCTGCTGCCCGCGCTCGAGCAGGAGCTCGCCGAGCGTGGCGAGGTCGTCGGAGCGGTCGAGCGGATGGTGAAGGAGGAGGTCGACGAGGACGACATCGCCGCCGTCGTGGCGTCGTGGACAAAGATTCCCGTCGACAGGCTCCTCGAAGGCGAGGTTCAGAAGCTCGTGCAGATGGAGTCGCGGCTCCACTTGCGAGTCGTCGGGCAGGATGCTGCGATCGACGCGGTCTCGAACGCGTTGCGGCGCGCCCGCTCGGGCCTCCAGGACCCGAACCGGCCGATCGGCTCGTTCGTCTTCCTCGGCCCGACCGGCGTCGGGAAGACCGAGCTTGCGAAGGCGCTCGCCGAGTTCATGTTCGACGACGAACGCGCCATCGTCCGCCTCGACATGTCCGAGTACATGGAAAAGCACACGGTGTCGCGCCTCGTCGGCGCGCCGCCCGGCTACGTCGGTTATGACGAGGGTGGGCAGCTGACCGAGGCGGTCCGACGCCGGCCCTACTGCGTGATCCTTCTCGACGAGATCGAGAAGGCGCACAGCGACGTCTTCAACGTGCTGCTGCAGTTGCTCGACGACGGCCGTCTGACCGACGGTCAGGGACGGACGGTCGACTTCCGCAACACCGTCGTCATCATGACGTCGAATATCCGCTCACAGGCGCAGCTGCTCGAGCACTTCCGGCCCGAGTTCGTCAACCGCGTCGACGAGATCGTCACCTTCGATGCGCTCACCCGCGACCAGATCGGCGCGATCGTCGAGCTGCAGCTCGAGCGTCTGCGCAGCCGCCTCGCCGAACGCAAGATCGAGCTGGAACTCTCCGAGGAGGCGGTCGAAATGATCGCGGAGGCCGGCTGGGATCCCGCCTACGGCGCTCGTCCGTTGAAGCGGGCGATTCAGCGGCTCGTCGAGAACCCGCTTGCGCTCGAGCTGCTCGAGGGCGACTTCGGCGACGGCGACAGTATCCGCGCCGTGGTCGAGGGCGACGGGATCCGCTTCGAGAGCGTCGAAGTCGGCGCGGCCGCATGATTCCGTAGGATCGGGCGATGCTCGACGTCCTCCTCGTCGCTGCGACGGAGCGCGAGCTCGCCGGTCGCGACGGCCTCGTCTGCGGGATCGGGCCCGTCGAGGCGGCGGCCGCGACGGCACGCGTGCTCGCGAAGCGTCCACCGGGCGCGGTCCTGCACATCGGCGTCGCCGGCGGCCGCGGGCTCCCTCCGGGGACGCTCGTGATCGGGGAAGAGGCGGTCTACTGCGACCTCTCGGCGGCCGTTCTCCTCGTCGACCGTGTCGCGGCCGACCCGCGACTCGTGGCGGCAGCCTCCCGGGCCGTGCCGGAAGCCGCGGTTCTGCGGGTCGGGACGAGCGCTGCGGTCGGCAGTGCCGGCGAGGACATTCGCGTCGAGGCGATGGAGGGCTTCGGCGTTCTTCGCGCGGCAAGCCTGGCCGGGGTTCCCGCCGTCGAGGTCCGGGCGATCTCGAACGAGATCGGCGAGCCGGATCGCCAGCGCTGGCGGCTCACGGAGGCGATCGATGCATTGTCACGTGCGACGCCGGCGCTGATCGAGCAGATCGGTTCACTCGACCGAGTCTGAGCCTCGTTCGAACGTCGGGCACACGGGGACGGCTCAGAGCTCCCGGATGCGGACGGCGACCTCGAGCTCCTCGTGTGCCGATCCTTTGTAGATGCCGCGGGTCGGAGGCACGTCGGCGTAATCGCGCCCCACGCCCACGCGCACGTAATGGAAGGTCTGCTCCCGGTCGTGGGTCGGATCGAGCGACACCCAGCCGCGGTCGGAATCCCACACGTCGACCCACGCGTGCGATGCCGTGTTTCCGTTGCCCGCCGCGCCAGGGTCGTAGAGGTACCCGCTCACGTACCGCGCCGGGATTCCCCTCAATCGGCACACGCCGATCATCACGTGCGCGAAGTCCTGGCACACACCGTGGCCGGCCGAGAGCGCCTCGTCGGCCACCGTTCGCACGTCCGTGGAACCGGTCTCGTAGGTCATGCGCCGGCGAACGGCACCCATCACACCGTGCGCGGTCGAGAGCGACTCCGTCGTCCCGTCGCTTTCGTCGGCCAGTTCGGCGATCGAGCCGGTCAGCGGGACGTAGGTGCTCGGTCGCAGCAGATCCCAGCGGTCGAGAAGCGAGGGTGATCCCTCGTCGTCGACGAAGTGCTCGGGCGTCCAGACCTCGCTGCGCGCCGTGACGCTCAGCGTCTCGTGCGCCTCGAGTACGTCGAAGTGGTGCACCGTGCTTCCGAAACGGTCGCGATACTCCGCGATCGACACGCCTGCAGGTTCCGTTGCGAGGTTGAAGGACGAGCACCGCTGGCCGTCCCGGTGTGCGGGCTTGAGGCGGATCTCCGTATACGCCTCGTTGATCGGTTCGTCGTAGGAGAACCGGGTCACGTGTTCGACGCTCAGCCACATTGCTGTTGTTGGGCCTCCTGCACAGCGATCTCGTCCGGGGAACGCCCCCGGTTCGAGAAGTACGCCTTCGTGACGGACTCACCGGCGGCGTGAACCCCCATCAGGAGTTCACTCGCCATCTGGGTCACCGCCGAGCTCGACGCATCACTGACCTCTGCGTACTCGAGGCCGGACACCAGTCGGCCGAGAACCCGGTGGGGCGCGCCCTGGTCGCTCGAAATGCGTGAGACGGCGTCGAGGCCACATCCGAGGGAGTACCGCACCGAGCGCGGGAAGTCCGCCGAGCGGATCAGCTGCTCGAGGATCGCCGCCGGCTCGAAGACGGTGCCGTTCCGCCGCAGGAACGCCTCGAAGGCGCTGCACGACTGGAGGAGGGCGATCAGTTGTCGCGTTCGTGCCGGATCGAGGTCGTCCAGCTCGACGGCAACCGGGTAGCGCGAACCGACGATGCGCACGGTCTTCGCGGCCCGCTCGAGGTGGAAGCCGAGCCGAATGAACTCGTACGGGTCACCGTGGGTCATCGTTGCGTCCGCAGCTCCCTGGAAGAGATGGGCACCGTTTCGGAGCTCCTCGAAGAAGGCGTGGGGCCCGCGGGAAACCGTTCGCCGGTTCGCCCGCCGCACGAGCAGGAACAGATTGTTGATCGCCTCCCACATCTCACCCGAGATCTGCTCGCGCACGGAGCGGGCGTTTTCGCGGGCGAGCGTGATGCAGTTGGAGACGGCGTTCGGGTTGCCGTTGTGCCACAGCACCCAATCCGTCACGTTGATCGCCGTCGCCTCGTCGAAATGCTCGGCGTAGCGTTCCTCGTCGCCCAGCAGTTCGACGATCTGCGTCCACGCGTCGCCGCGGTCGTCGACGTGCGATTCGAGCAGCGAGTGGAACTGGACGTCGAGCAGCCGCGTCACGTCCTCTGCTCGCTCCACGTACCTCGCCGTCCAGTAGAGCGACTCGGCGACCCGGCTGAGCATCAGCCGAGCACCCAGGTGTCCTTGCTGCCGCCGCCCTGCGAGGAGTTGACGACGAGGGAACCCGGCCGCAGTGCCGTGCGTGTCAGACCGCCGGGCACGATCCGCGTCGTGTCCCGCCCCGTGAGGACGAATGGACGCAGGTCGATGTGGCAGCCACGCAACTCGCCGTCGACGAAGGTCGGATGGCGGGAGAGCGCAATCGTCGGCTGCGCGATGTAGTCACGCGGATCCGCGATGATCCGGCGCCTGAAATCGTCCTGTTCGGCCTTCGTGGAGGCAGGGCCGATGAGCATGCCGTAACCGCCGGACTGGTCGACCGCCTTCACGACGAGCTCGTCCAGGTGATCGAGTACGAATGCGAGCTCCGTGGGGTCGGTGGCATGGTAGGTGGGGACGTTCTCGAGAATCGCGTCCTCGCCGAGGTAGAAGCGGATCATGTCGGGGACGTAGGGGTAGATCGCCTTGTCGTCCGCGACGCCCGTCCCGATCGCGTTTGCCAGCGTGACGTTACCGGCTCGATACGCGTTGAGAAGCCCGGGCACCCCGAGCAGGCTGTCCTGTCGGAATGCGAGCGGGTCCAGGAAGTCGTCGTCGATCCGGCGGTAGATCACATCGACGCGCTGCATCCCCCGTGTCGTGCGGTTGAAGACGCGGTTGCGGTGGACGACGAGGTCACGCGCCTCGACGATCTCGATGCCCATCTGGCGCCCGAGGAACGAGTGCTCGAAGTAGGCCGAGTTGTAGGCGCCCGGGGTGAGGAGGACGATGCTCGGCTCACCGGTCGACGAAAGAGGAGCGACGGATCGCAGAGTCCTGAACAACTCTCGCGGATACTGGTTGATCGGCCGAACCCCGTAGCGATCGAACAACGAGGCGAAGATGCGCTTGAGTGCCTCGCGGCTCTCGAGCATGTAGCTCACGCCCGACGGTGTGCGGAGGTTGTCCTCGAGCACGAGGTAGCGGCCTGCCTCGTCGCGCACGAGATCGACGCCGCCGACGTGTGCGTAGACACCGGCCGGTACGTCGAACCCGATCATCTCCCGCCGGAAGTTGCGCGAGCCGAAGACGAGGTCGGGAGGGATGACCCCTGCTTCGAGGATCTTCTGCTCGTGGTAGATGTCGGCGAGGAAGAGATTCAGTGCCTGCAGACGCTGCACGAGGCCGCGCTCGATCGCTGCCCATTCGTCCGCGGGGACGATGCGAGGGATCAGGTCGAAGGGAAAGATCCGGTCGGTGCCGGCATCGTCGCCGTACACGGTGAATCCGATCCCCTGCGTGAGGAAGAAGGTGTTGGCCACCCGCACGCGTTCCTCGAGCTCGGCGCCGCTCATCGCCGACAGACGCTCCGCGAGCAACCGGTAATGGCCCCGTGGCAGATCCCGGCCCTCGAACATCTCGTCGAAGAACGATCCGAGGTCGTACCCGGCGGTCAGGCCCGCACCAGCGTCGGCCGCGACGTCGGTGCCGCTCACGGGGCGGTGTGTGTCCACCGTGCTCCTTTCGCGTGACGAGCCGTCCGCTGCAGTGGCACCAGACTAGCCGCACCGGGCCGGGTACGGTCTGGCTGATGGGACGCCCTCGATACCCGGCCTCGGGCCAGCCGCTGCCGCCGCCGCTGTCGCCGGCGACGAGGACGGTCGGACAGCTCGTCGCCGAGACACTTCGGTTCTACGGCGATCATTTCTTCCTCGCGCTTCCGCTCGGCCTCGTGATCGCCGTCGCCGATCAGGTCTCACTCGGACTCGGGCTCAGCGGCCGCATCATCGTGCTCGTCGCTGCAGCCCCGTTTCTCAGCGCCTCCTATGCCGCGGCGGCCGCGCTCGTCACGGGGCGGCGACCATCGTCCGCGACGTGGATCGTGGCGATCGGAGTCGGGACGCTGGGCTTCCTTCCCGCTGCGTTCCTGTTCCCATGGTTTGCTCTCGCGGCGGTCGTCGTGCTCGCTCTCGTCGGCAACGCCGTGCCAGCCGCGGTGATCGAGGGGCTGGGCGCGAGGCACGCCTTCGCTCGCTCGTTCGAAGTCGCTCGCGCCGACCTGGTCGCATGCGCTCGGTGGACTCGCGACGCTCGTCCTCATCTTCGGCTTGAGCCGCCTCGCGATGGGGTTCCTACTCCGCCAGCAGGCGGACAACACGCTTCGGGTTGCGATCTTCCTCGCCGACGCGGTGCTGGCGCCGATCCTTCTGATCGGCGGGGTGCTCCTCTACGCCGACCTCGCTGCCCGGGTGGGCACGACGCGGGCCGGCCGCGTCGCCGCTCGGGTCGCCGAGCACGAAGCGACGAAGTAGTGTCTCGGGGGAGACCCGACTTCGAGGAGGACCGATGGCGCTCTACCTGATGCTCACGACCCTGACCGAGAAGGGCGTCCAGACGCTGAACTCCAACCCTGCGCGCCTACTCGAGGTGAATCGCGACGTCGAGGAACTCGGCGCGCGGATCCTCCACCAATGGGCGTCGCTCGGGGCGTACGACTTCGTCAACGTCGTCGAGGCACCCGACGACCTGACGATCGCGAAGGTCTCGATCGTTCTCGGTGCGCGCGGCAGCTCGAAGATCGAGTCGCTGCCGCTCGTCCCGGTCGAAACGCTGCTCTCCTCGCTCGAGCCGTAGGCCGCGCCGACCGCGCTCGACGGCGATTACTCGGTCGCGAAGCCCGTTGCGCGTGGCCTGACGGTCAGTGGGCTCTCGGGCAAGCCCGGCTGCGGATCGCGGTTGAACCCGCCCGGCGCGACGTCGTTCGGCGTATCGGGGTGAAAGAGCGACGCCAGGAGTTGGATCTGGTCACGGCCGACGCCGAGCTCGAACTGGCCGCCGCCGTACGCGCCGATCCCCTGCGCTTCGCAGTAGTCATACGCCGCGAAGAGGCGTTCGACGGAGCCGAAGCGCGAGGGCTTGACGTTGACCGTCTTCGGCGGCCAGCGAAGGGCCTCGATGTCCGCGACGGAGTGGATGACCGCGTCCCACGTCACGCGTTCGTGATGCGCCACGAGCACCGCTTCGGTCTCGGGTGTGAGAGCCGGATCCTCCAGCCAGGCGTTCGGCAGGCCGTCGGTCACACGGCGGTACAGCTCGGCGTCGGGCGGTGTGTCGACGCTCGTGCCGCTGTACTGGCCCTTGAAGTCGACGGAGTCCACCGCCCCTGTGGCCTCGAGCTCCGCGATCAGCTCCGTCGACCAGTCGGGCTTCGCGTCGAGCTTGAAACGGAGGGTGGGATAGAGGGCGAGCCAGGCGCGGAAGCGCTCGGTGGTGGAGGGCTCGCCCAGGCGCATCGAGACGACGAAGCGCAACGGCTGCGATTCCCTGCCGACCGCGTCGCCGAGCGACCTGCCCGCCTGGCGCAGCGCGAGATCGAGTGCGGCGCTCTCGAAGCCCCAGCGCCGGTAGTCGAGGTAGGCGTGTTGCTCCGGCTCGTGGTCGAACAGCGGCAGCGTGTCGAGATGCTCCGAGAAGGTCTGAACCGTCCACTCGCCGCCGAGAGGCAGGACGGCACCGCGCGCGGCTTGCCGATCGTGCTCGGCCGCCTCGTACGTCACGTCCTCGCCGACGCCTTCCTCGCCGCCACCAGCCAGGCGGATCAGCGTTGTCTTGCGGAGGAAACCGCTCGACACGTTCTGCTCGAGGCCGTCGAGGGAGTAGCCGTCGATCGCGAGGGGAAGATCACGGACGCTGTCGTAGAGGCTCAAGGGCTGCTCCTTTTACAGTGAGGCGTGGGCTGTAGCGATCGCGCCGGCGAGAGCGGCGTTCTCGACGATCAGATCACGGTTGACCCGACGTGTCTCGCCGCCGGAGTGCTCGTGGAGGTAGGCGAGCACGAAGG
Source organism: uncultured Thermoleophilia bacterium (assembly GCA_963721955.1). GTDB lineage: Bacteria > Actinomycetota > Thermoleophilia > Gaiellales > Gaiellaceae > Gaiella. The sequence continues at coordinate 1,796,267 of CAVRKG010000005.1, forward strand.
GGGTGACGGCCTGGCCGCGAATGCCGCCGCGCTCCGCAACCGAGACCGCCTCCTCGATCAGCGGTGCGACGTCGAGGCTCTCGGTCGGTGCACGGCCGACGACGAGCGTGTTTCCTCCGAGCCGCCAGTGTGCGTCCGCAATCCGCGCGATCTCGGTGACGTCGTCGGCGCGGACCGAGACCGGAGGCCCGCCCACCGCGTCGTAGAACAGTGGCACCGTGTCGGTCCGGTACCCGATGACGGGAACACCGAGCGTCTCGAGCAGCTCCATCGTGGCCGGCACGTCGAGGAGCGACTTCACGCCCGACGAGGCGATGAGCGCCGGAACGCGCGCGGCGGCCGCGAGATCGGCGGAGACATCGGGTGGCGCGGGAAAGCCGCGGTGCACGCCGCCGAGGCCGCCGGTGCCCATGAACCGGATCCCGACGACGGCGGCGATCGTGAGCGTGCCACCGACCGTCGTCGCCCCGACGGCTCCCTGGACGATGCAGGCGGCGACGTCGCGCGGCCCCAGCTTGCGAGCGTCCGGCGTGAATCGTTCCAGCTCCGCTCGTTCGAGCCCGATCCGGATCGTGCCGTCGAGCACGCCGACGGTGGCCGGCACCGCCCCGGCCTTGCGCACGGCGAGCTCACTCGCGAGGCCGGTCTCGACGCCGTCCGGCGACGGGAAACCCGTGCGCGATGAGCGTCGTCTCGAGGGCAACGACGGCGCGCTCTTCGTCGAGCGCCGTCTGCACCTCTTCACTGACCCGGACGAGTTCGCGCATCACCCGTCGAGCGTACTCACGCGCCCGTCGGCCGCGTCGGGCATGGAGCCGACCTGCTGCACGCAGCGCGCGGCCGCGTCGAGCGCCAGCTCGGGTCCGCCGACGAGCCAACCGGCGGCAAGGGCATCGCCTGCCCCCGTCGAGTCGACAACCGCTTCGACGCGACGCGCCGCCCGCTCGTCGCCGTCGAACGACACGCCCTCGGCGCCCCGCTTGAGGATCCAGACGCAGTTCGGCATCCTGCCCCCGATGGTGCGCTCCTCGTCTTCGTTCGCGAACACGACGTCGGGCGCGAGCTCCTCGAGCTCCGAGCGGAACCGCTCCGCGCCGAAGTCGCGGATCGCGCTCCAGGACGACAGGTCGACGCTGACCCGAGCGCCGCGGCGCCGAGCGAGCTCCACCGACCGCCTCGCTGCGAGCCGGATCGGCTCGCGCAACAGCGCATAGCCCGAGACGTGGAGGTGTGTGCAGTCGTCGAACCACGTCGCCTCGATCTCCTCGGCCCGAAGCGTGGCAGCGATGCCCCGGTCCGAGCACATGGTTCGTTCGCCCGACGGATCGACGAGGGAGACGATCACGCCGGTCCCGACGGGTTCCACGGGACCGACGAGCTCGACGCCGAGGTCGAGCAGTCCTCTCGCCGCAAGGGCGCCTGCATCGTCCGCGCCCCGCTTCCCGACGAATCGTGAGGCCCCGCCGAGCTCGGCGATCCATGCCGCGACGTTCGCCCCTTGGCCTCCCGGCCGCAGGACGATTCTCGACGTTGCGTCAGCACCCGTCGCCAGAGGCTGTTCGAGGCGGACGATCACGTCCAGTACGAGGTCGCCGAGGCAGCAGATCGTCATCGCCTACGATCCTTCCATGGAAACCAGCGGGATGCCGGACCTGAGCAGCGGAGGACGACCCTGAAGGACGAGCGCCGCAAACCGCGCAGCAAGGTGCGCTCGTTCGTGATCGGTGGGCTGCTCGGAGCGTCGGCCGCGGCGGCCGCACGGAGGCTGCGCCCACGAGCTCCTCGTCGCGACACCCCGGCGGGGCTCGGCGCGTTCGAGAGCGCGCCGTGTTACCGCGAGTCGTCCGAGCGGAGGCGCAGCGAAGGACCGTAGCCCCGGAAGGCACGGTGGGCTCTCTCGATCGTCTGCAGGTTGACCCCCGCGTCGCCGATCCCGAGGGCTCGGCCGACGAGGATGGCTCGCCCGGCCGCGGTGAGGTACGCGTCCACCGTCCGCACGGGCAGGCGGGTCCGGAGGACGAGGAACGGCCCGAAGACACGTCTCTCGAACAGGCCCGGCGGGCCGGGATCGCGGTTCTCGATCTCGAGTCGCGGATGAAGGTTGTTCCGCTCGCTGGCGTCGAGAATCCACACGCCTCGGCCGAGCGGCGTCGGAGCGTCCTCGAGCGTCGACAGCGCCAGCACGGGGTCGGCGCGGGGGAGCACGAGGTCGGGGAACGAGCGGTTCCGCTCCCAGGCGCCGAGATACAGCGGCTCGTATCCGAACAGGATGTCGTCGGTGCGGCTCGTGGACGCGAGAAACTGCTCGGCCTCTGCGCGTGTCGCCTGCCGCTTGTTCGGCTCCCAGTTGAAGAGCTGTGGCGTCCGGTGCCTCGCCCAGCCGACCTCGAGGACGACGATCAGGAGCGTCACCGCGATCGCCGCCGCGGGGGACCGGCGCGTGCTCCGGAGGATGCCCGACCCGACGATGAGCGCGAAGAACGGGAGCACGAAGATCAGATGGCGCGATTCGGGCGACGCCGAACCGCCCACGCGAGCGGCCAGAAAGGCCGCCGCCGGGACGCCGATCACGCAGAGTGACAGCGTCCGTGCCTCTCCACGCGCGACGACGAGCCCGATGGCGCCGAAGACGAGGACGACGACGAGGACGGGCGCACGTCCTGAGCTGAAGTCGCCGGCCGTCTGCCAGAGATAGGTGACGATCGCAGCCGGGCCGCCGAGCTTCGCGCCGTGGCCGCCGACGCCGACGTCGAAGCGGTCTGCGAGGACGAGATCGGTGAGCCAGAACGGGATGCCTGCGACGGCGACGGCCGCGAACGCGACGACGGCTTGTCGAAGCCGGTCGCGCCGCGACGCAACCACGAACGTCACTTGAGCGGCGAGCACGAGTGCTCCATACGGGTGCGCCGCGACGGCGAGCAGGATCGAAACCGCCCACAGAGCCCATCCCCGTTTCGTCCCGCGGTCGAGGGCGTGGAGCAGCGCGACGAATGCGAGCAGCGAGAGAAAGAGGAACAGGCTGTACATCCGGCCGTAGACGCCGTGGAAGAGGAACACCCAGCTTCCGGCGACGAGCGCCGTTGCCGTCAACCCCGCTCGGCGGCCGGCGAGCCGGCGCCCGAGCAGTGCGACGAGCGGGAGACTGCCGACCGCGAACGCCGCCGAGACGAGCCGAAGGCTCCCGAGCCCGAGGTCGAGGTGGGCGACGGCGTACGCGACGACGAAGTGCAGCGGTGCGCCGCCGCGTCGCTGGGTCACGTGCTCGATCACACCGACGAAGCTGTCGCGACCGACGAAGAGCGCCAGCGTCTCGTCCTCGTGCGGCGCCCACGCCATCAGCTGATGCAGGAGGAACGCCGTCGCCGCCACCGAGATGGCCGCGACTCCGAGCCAAAGCCACTGTGCGGCGACGAACGCCCGTGCCGAGGCGACGACGGGATGCGGTCGTGGGGACGCTTCGGCGGTCTGGGTCATCGGATTTCGGGCCGTATCTTCGCTGGTAGATTGGCGCTTCGATGCCGATCTACGAGTACAGATGCCCGAACGGCCACACCTTCGAGCTGTTCCAGAAGATGAGCGACGCTCCTGCCGAGAGGTGCGAGAGTTGCGGCGAGGGACCCGTCGAGAAGGTCCTGTTCCCGGTCGCGGTGCATTACAAGGGCTCCGGCTTCTACTCGACCGACTACGGCAAGGGATCGCGCAAAGGCGCGGCCAAGGACGGTGACGGCGCCGGTTCGGGTGACAAGAGCGGCGCGGATGAGGGTGGCAAGAAGGAACCCGCGAAGAAGGATGCGGGTTCCGGCGACAAGAAGGCCGCGGCGGCGGACTGAGCCGGTCTCACAGGGCTCTGCCCCCGACCACGCATCCGGGCGCGTAGGTCAGGCCCTTCGGCGGCGCGAGCGGGGCGGAGCGGCCCATGAACATGGCGATCGTCGCGACGTTGTCCTCCGAGCCGAAGATCACCGATTCGCCGTCGGCGGTGCCGGGCTCGCCGCCGAGACGACAGTGGAGCGCACGTTTCGAGTCCGCCCGGAAATAGGCCCAGCCGAGCTGGATCATCTGACCGGCGCTCAGGTCGGTCGCGAGCGGCTTGACGATGCTGCCCCCGCGGAACGGGAGCAGCAGTGCGGTTCCGAGCGATGTCACCTTGTCTGCTGTGGCCTGGATCACCTGCTGTTGCCGGCGGGCCCGGTCGAGGTCGGTCTCCGAGGGGTCGAGCAGGTTTTCGCGCACCCTCGAATAGGCGAGGGCGCGGCGCCCGTCCATGTGGTGCGTCCCCTTGCTGAATCGCCAGCCGGGCCAGGCCTCGCAGCGGGCCGCCGTGGCGTACGGGCAGTCGAAGCGGTTCGATCGGATCGGCCGCGGAACATCGACGTCGATCCCGCCGACCGAGTCGATCAGCTCCCGGAAGCGGTCGAAGTCCACGAACGCGACGTGATTGACCTCGAGGCCGGTCAGCGCCTTGACCGTTCGCAGTGCGAGCGCAGGGCCGCCGAACTGGAACGCCGCGTTGATCTTCGCGCTCCCGTACCCGGGAATGTCGACGCGGAGGTCGCGTGGAATCGAGAGAAACGCGAGTTGATGCCTGCGGGGATTCGTGCGGATCAGCATCACGGAGTCGGAACGACGTGCTCCGCTCCGGCCCGCTTGTGACCCTCCGTCGGTGCCGAGGACGAGGATCGTCGTCGGTGTCGACGAGAGCAGGCCGTCTCGTTTCGTCAGCTCTCGCTTCACCGACGCGGGAACCCGTCGGTTGGCGTCGGCGACGCTTCCCGAGACGGACACGTAGCTCGCGACGAGCCAGACGACGCCGAGGAGAAGAACGACGGCGAGTGCGATGGAGACGCGCTTCCCGATGCGCCGTGACGAGGGCTTGCCGGACGTCTTCGGGTCATCGCCGCGCGTTCCGCGGCCCGTCGCTGCGCGCTGCAACGGGACTCTTCCCTTTGCCCGACCTCCCCTGTAGACCTTGTAGGGCTTTTCTTGTTCGGGCATGCGGGCGGTTATCGTAGCCGCGACATGAATGAAGAGCGTGTTATCGGAGTCGATCTCGGCGGGACGAAGATCCTTGCGGGGCTCGTGGCCCGCGATGGCACGATCGGGCGGACGATCGAGATCCCGACGCCGGACGGATCGCAGGAGCAGGTGCTGGAGTCGATCGACGGCGTCGTCGCCGACCTCCTCGCCGATGGGGCCGCGGCGATCGGTTACGGCGTGCCACTCAACATCGATCGGCGCACGGGTGTGGCTCTTCGGGCCGTGAACCTGCCGCTTCACCAGGTTCATTTCCCCGACCGAGCGCGCGAGCGGTTCGGGCTGCCGGCCGGCGTCGAGAACGACGGCAACGCGGCCGCGCTCGCCGAATGGCGGCTCGGCGCGGGGCGGGGCACAACCGACCTGATCATGCTGACACTCGGCACCGGTGTCGGCGGAGGCGTCGTCATCGACGACCGCCTCTACCGGGGCTGGGCGGAACTCGGCCACGTCGTCGTCGTCGCGGGAGGGCTGCCCTGCCAGGGGAACTGCCACGGACGTGGCCATCTCGAGACCCACGCATCCGGCCTCGCCGCCGATCGGGCCGCCGTCGAGATCTACGGACCGGGGGCGGACGCACCCGTCCTCGTCACGCGCGCCCGCGAGGGAGACGCGCGGCGCTCTCGAGGCGCTCCAGGAGATCGGCAGCCTCCTCGGAGCCGCGATCGGGTCACTCGTCAATATCTTCGACCCGGACATCGTCGTGATCGGCGGCGGTTTCGGTGCGGCGGCGGGTGATCTCGTCCTCGAGCCGGCACGAATCGCGGCACGGGCCGAGGCGATCCAGCCTGCCGACGAGACGCTCGAGATCGTCGAGGCCCAGCTCGGCGACGAGGCGGGACTGATCGGCGCGGGGCTGGTCGCGTTCGAGGCGCTCGACGGGGCGCGGTGACGTGCCCCTCGCGGTTTGTGCGACTCCGATCGGCAACCTGGCAGACGTGACGCTCCGCGTCCTCGACGAGCTCGCGTCGGCTGACACCATTCTCTGCGAGGACACGCGACGCACGCGCGTGCTTCTCGACCGGCATGGCATCAAGGCACGTGTTCTCTCCTACCAGCGCCACAACGAGGCAGCGCGGACGGCGGATCTGATCCCTCGGCTGCTCGCGGGCGAGCGGCTCGCGCTCGTCTCCGATGCCGGGCTGCCGGGGGTGAACGACCCGGGGACGAGGCTCGTGGCGGCGGCGCTCGCGGCGGGCATCGTCGTGACGGTCTTGCCGGGACCCTCGGCGGTCGAGACGGCACTCGTGGCGAGCGGTCTCGCGGGAGACCAGTACCGGTTCGTCGGCTACGTCCCCCGTGCCGAGAAGGAACGGGCTGCGCTGTGGCGGGAACTGTCCTCCTGGCCGCATCCCACCGTCGCCTTCGAGTCCCCCAAGCGGCTGCGGGCGACGCTCGAGAGCCTCGCTGCCGTCGAACCGGAGCGGGAGGTCGCGATCTGCCGTGAGTTGACGAAGGTGTTCGAAGAGGTTGTCCGCGGTTCGGCGCAATCGTTGGTGGACCGGTATCCCGAGCCCCCGAAGGGGGAGGTCACGCTCGTCGTCGGCCCGTCGACGCGGGAGACCGACGCAGGCCTCGCAATGGCGGCCGTGGCCGACCTCGTCGCCGCAGGAACGCCCCGTGGGCTCGCTGCCACGGTCGTCGCCCGTCTCGACGGGCGTCCCGCGGAACGCGCTCTACCGCGATTCGCTGTAGCCGCTCCCGGCCCGCGCCTGACGGCCGCTCCCGGCTCGCGCCTGACGCCGTCTCTCTCTTCTGTCGCCTCGGTTGACAACGTCCGATCGTCCACGTATCCTCCTCGTACTCGTTGTCATATTTGAGAACAGGAGGTCGGATCGTGCGGCGTCTCGTGGTGGTACTCATGACCCTCGCCTGCCTCGTGGCGAGCCCGAACGCATCGGCCTGGACGTGGCCACTCGGTGGGGACGTCCTGCGGCCGTACGTCCTCGGCTCCGACCCGTACGCGGGAGGCCAGCACCGTGGTGTCGACATCTCCGGCAGGGCCGGGGAGCCGGTTCGCGCGCCCGTGTCCGGAGTCGTCTCGTATGCCGGAGTGGTGCCGGCCTCCGGGCGCACCGTCACGATCCAGCACGAGGGATACGCCGTCTCCCTGACGCATCTGGGGGAGATCTCGGTCGTCAAGGGGACGGCGGTCGGCGAAGGCGATGTCGTCGGTACCGCGGGCTCGAGCGGGGAGCCGGAGTGGCCGACGTCGTACGTCCACCTCGGGATCCGTGTCTCGGACGCCGCCGACGGCTACGTCGATCCATTGACGCTCCTTCCGTCCGGTGCGCCTGCGCCGGTCGAAGCCCCACGGGCGGCGCCCGCGGCACCCGGTTCCGCGGCTGAGGGGGTGGCAGCAGCGGCGCTCGAGGACGTCTCTGCGCCTGCTGTAGGGACTTCGGAGCCGTTGCCCGACCCGTCCGTCGGGAAGGTGGTAGGCAGGTCGCTCGCGCCGCCGCCCTCGGAGCTCCCGCCGCTCGGAGCGCCCGCGTCCTCGGCAGCAGCCACGGCGCTTGCCGACAGGCCGGCAGGGCCGGTCGCCGCGGTGGTCGAGAGCGGAGCGCACCCGCGTCCACGAACAACCGCGACGCGCGACGTCGCCGCGATCCCGACTGCTGGGGCGGCGACAGGCGTCGTACGTGCGGACGCCGGGACGGCGATGCTCCGCGGGAGCGGCGTTCACGGATCGGTCGCGGAGACTGCAGCCTCGGAGGTGGGCGCCTTGCCGGTCGAAGCAGCCTGCACCTCCACCGATCGCCTCTATCGCGGGTCGGCGCGGGGTCCGTGTACCACGAGCGCCGGCGCCGCCGCTGCCTGGGCGGATCGGAGCCGCGCGGCCGGTCGGCCATCGGAGTGGGCCGAGCGGCGAGCGAGACGACGTGACTACGGCGGCTCGCGCGGTGCCCCGGTCGGTGATGCCGGACGCCACGCTCTCCGCGTGGGACATCGGGGGTCCGTGGACGGTCGCTGCGCTCATGTTCGCACTCACTGCCGTTCTCGGCTGCGGGTGGCTGATTGCGCAGCGCCGTAGAATCGACGGTGATGAGCCGTTACTACATCACGACGCCGATCTACTACGTCAACTCGAAACCCCACATCGGGCATGCCTACACGACGATCGCGGCGGATATCCTGGCGCGCCACCAGCGCCAGCGTGGCGTCGAGACGTTCTTCTTGACCGGGGTCGACGAGCACGCAGCCAAGGTCGCCCGCGTCGCCGCGGAACAGGGGTTGACGCCGCAGGACTACGCAGACGAGATCGCAGTCGTCTGGCGTGACCTCCCCGCGCGCCTCAACGCGTCGAACGACTTCTTCATCCGTACGAGCGACGCGGAGCACAAGCAGTTCGTCCAGGGATTCCTGCAGCGGCTGTACGACAACGGCCACGTCTACCAGGACGTCTATGCGGGTCTCTACTGCGTCGGATGTGAGGCCTTCAAGAACGAGGCGGAGCTCGTCGACGGGAAATGTCCCGAGCACGACCGCGAGCCCGAGTGGATCGAGGAGCGCAACTGGTTCTTCCGGCTGTCGTCGTTCCAGGAGCAGCTCCTCGAGCTGTTCGAGGCCCCCGACTTCGTGCAACCGGGGTTCAGGGCGAACGAGGCGCGGAGTTTCATCGAGGGCGGCCTGCAGGATTTCTCGATCAGCCGCGCCGGCCAGACGTGGGGCATCCCGATCCCGTGGGATCCCGGCTCGATCGCCTACGTGTGGGCGGACGCACTCGTCAACTACCTGAGCGCGCTCACCTATGCGCGTCCGGGCGAGGATCTGGTCGAGACCTTCTGGCCGTCGGTGCGGCATCTGCTCGCCAAGGACATCCTTCGCTTCCACTGTGTCTACTGGCCCGCGATGCTGCTTGCGGCGGGGTACGAGCCACCGCGGCAGCTCTATGTCCACGGCTATCTCCTCCTCGACGACAAGAAGATCTCGAAGTCGCTCGGCAACGTCGTCGATCCGCTCGACCTGATCGACATCTACGGCGTCGATCCCGTGCGGTTCTGGTGCGCACGGGCGATCTCGTTCGGCCAGGACGGCACCGCGTCGCTGGCGGGCATCCACGACCGCTACGAGCGCGAGCTCGGCAACGATCTCGGCAATCTGCTCTCTCGAACGACGGCGATGGTCGCCCGCTACCGCGGCGGCGCCGTCCGGGCTCTCCCGACCGCGAACGGAGTCGTCGCCTCCGCACTCGCGCCGCTCGCGGCCGACGTCGCCGACCGGCTCGACGCGTTCGACGTCACAGGAGCGCTCGAGCGAATCTGGGAGGTCGTCCGCACACTCAATCGCGAGGTCGAGACGACGGCACCATGGCAGCTGGCGAAGGATGAGAGCCGCGCCGACGAGCTCGACCGCGTGCTCTACGACCTCGTCGACGGCCTCCGTGCCGTCGCCGTCGCACTGGCGGCGTACGTCCCCGACACGTCCGCCTCCATCCTGGCAGCGCTCGCCCAACCCCCGGCCGTCGACTGGTCGCTCGTCGCCTACGGGATCACAGCCGACACCGGCGGCATCGAAGCCGCCCCGCCGCTGTTTCCGCGGATCGAGCCACCGACCGAGTGAGCGAGGGGCGGTGATCGACACCCACGCGCATCTGGACGGATGCGACGAGCCCGCCGCCTTCCTCGTCGAGCGTGCGCGCGCGCTCGGCGTGTCGCGGATCGTCACCGTCGGAACGGGAATCGATTCATGCGTGCGGGCGCTCGCGATCGCCGAGGCTGAGCAGGGTGTCTACGCAGCGCTCGGGATCGATCCGCATCAGGCCGGGGGCGCTGACGCGTCGCGGGTCGGGGAGCTCGCCGACCTCCTCGACGATCGCTCGGCGGTGGCAGTCGGTGAGACGGGACTCGACTATTTTCACGACCGCGCGCCCCGTTCGGCACAGCGGGCACTCTTCGACCGTCAGCTCGAGATCGCCGCCACCAAGGTCCTACCGGTCGTGATCCACACTCGTGACGCCGACGACGACACGGCGGCGGCCCTCGCGGGTTTTCCGGGCACCGTGATCCTCCATTGCTTCTCCGCGCCCGGCCTGCTCGCGACGGCGATCGAACGCGGCTATTACGTGTCGTTCGCGGGCAACGTCACGTACCCGAAGGCAGTCGGACTTCGCGAGGCTGTTGCCGCGGTGCCGGCGGAGCGGATCCTCGCCGAGACGGACAGCCCGTACCTGGCGCCGCAGTCGCTACGCGGCAAGCGCAACGAGCCTGCGAACGTGCTCCACACCCTGGCCGTCCTCGCCGAGGTGCGGGGCGACGAGGTCGCAGCGCTCGAGCAGCAGATCGACGCGAACGCCACCGTCGCGTTCGGCCTGCCGCCGACGTGAATCTGCCCGATCCAAAGAAGTCCCTGGGGCAGCATTTCCTCGCCGACGACAACATCGTGCGTGTCATCGGTCGCCTTGCCGAGCTCGATCCTGGCGATGTGGTGCTCGAGATCGGCCCGGGCCTCGGGCAGTTGACACGCGAGCTCGCCGAGCGCTGCGGCCACGTTCACGCCGTCGAGCTCGATGAGCGCCTCGAGCCCCACCTCCGCGAACTAGCGTCGGCCTCGAACGTGTCGCTCCACTGGGGGGATGCGCTCCGGCTCGATCTCGCCGAGCTCGACCCCGCGCCGACCAAGCTCGTCGCGAATCTGCCGTACAACATCGCCACTCCCATCGTCGCCGAGAGCCTGGCGGGGTTGCCGACGATCGATCTCTGGTGTGTCATGGTCCAGCGCGAAGTCGCAGATCGATTCTTCGCCGTCCCGTCGACGAAGGCATACGGTGCGGTGTCCGTTCTGATCCAGTTGGCCGCCACCCGGATCGGGTTCCACCCTGTCTCGCGGACGGTCTTCAGACCGCCGCCGAACGTGGACTCCGCTCTCGTGGCGTTCCGCCGGGTTGCGCTGCCGGACGACTTCGCGGGGATCAGGCGCGTCACCGAGGCGGCATTCGCCCATCGCCGCAAGACGCTCGCCAACTCGCTGCAGCTCGCCGGTCTCGCTCGTCGTGAAGAGGCGGTCGCGGCACTGACGGCGCTCGGCCACGATCCGTCCGTTCGCGCCGAGGCGCTGCCTCCTCCTGCTTTCGTCGAGCTGACGCGAGAGCTCGGATGACGGCGAGCCTGGCCCCGGCGAAGATCAATCTCGCTCACGTCGTCGGTCCACTTCGGGACGACGGCAAGCACGAGGTCGCCACCGTCCTGCAGCGTGTGTCGCTCGGCGATGTGATCGAGGTCGTGCCGGGCGACGGCCTGAAGGTCTCGGGCTTCGAGGATGACACGATCGTGGAGGCGGCTCTCGAGGCGCTCGCCGCAGCTGTCGGTGTCGACCCGGGCTGGCACGTCGAGATCACGAAGCACATCCCGGTCGCCGCGGGACTGGGGGGCGGCAGTTCGGATGCTGCCGTCGCGCTGCGCCTCGCCAACGAGCTCCTTCCCGAGCCACTCGCAGGCGATCGGCTGGCGGCGCTCGCGTCGGGAATCGGCGCGGACGTGCCGTTCTTCCTCACGAACGGCACCCAGTTCGCCACCGGCGACGGCACCACACTCGCCTTGATCGATTTGCCGCTCGACTTCTCGATCCTGCTCGTCATGCCGACGGGCGTCGCGAAATCGTCGACACGGGATGTCTACGCCGCGTTCGATGCCAGGGACGGCGCGGCCGGTTTCGAGGCTCGACGCGCAGCGCTCCGCGACGCCCTCGCCACCGTGCGCGATGAGAAGGATCTGGCTCGTCTGCCGGCAAACGACCTCGCATCGTCGCCGCTGTCGGAGCGGCTGCTCGCACAAGGTGCTTTCCGTGCCGACGTCACTGGCGCGGGCCCGTGCGTGTACGGGCTCTTCTCCACGAGAGCTCTGGCGGAGGCCGCGGCGCAGCGATTGCAGCCGGAAGGGCGCGTCCGGGTCGTCGCGCCGCTCCGATCGGCGTGATCGCCGGCACCGGGTCACGGGATTCCCCTAACGTAGGGACTATGGCCGATCTCGTCCTGGAGCACCAAGACAACCCGCTTTCACGGAAGCTGCGCCAGCGGCGGCTCGCGGTCGCGGTGGGCGTTGCGGCTGCAGAGGCGGTGCTCGTCCTCGCGGGCGTCATCCCGTGGTGGATCGTCATCGTTCTCGCGACCGCAGCCGTGGCGGCCTATGTGTGGTTCGGCCGCAGACATCCGTCGCCGACCGTGCGCATCGTGACCTGGCTCGTGGCTGCATCCCAGCTCATCGTCGTGCTCGTACCGGTCGCAATCGTCGTGGCCGGTCTGCTCGCCGTTGTGGCCGTGGTGGCGCTCGCGGCGGTCGCGTTGACGGTGCTGCTGCTCGATCGTCGGTGAGTCTCGCCCCGGGGTGACCGGACGGCCCGGTAGACTCGGCCTCCCGATTCACTGGGGCGTGGCCAAGTGGTAAGGCAACGGGCTTTGGTCCCGTGATCCCAGGTTCGAATCCTGGCGCCCCAGCCAAACGTGCCGACAGTGTCCCAATCCCGCCCCAAGCTCGCAGCCGTCGTGATGGCCGGAGGCCGTGGGACTCGCATGCGCTCGGCGACCCCCAAGCATCTCCATCGGATCCTCGGGCGGAGGATGGTCGACTGGGTGATCGAGGCGGCGCGACCGCTCGGCCTCGAGGCACTGGTCGTCGTCGCATCGCCCGACACCGTGGACGAGTTCGAGGGGCTGACCGTCGCCGTGCAGAACGAAGCACTGGGAACCGGGGACGCGGTGCGAAGCGCCCGGTCGGCGCTCCTCGGCGCCGACGAGGTATTGATCCTCTCGGGTGATACTCCGCTTCTCACGACCGGGCTCCTGGAGGCGCTGATCGCAACCCACCGGCAGCACGCGGCAGGCGCCACGGTCCTCTCCTTCGAACCGGCGGAGATTCGAAGTTACGGTCGAATCGTGCGTGGCCCTGGAGGCGACCTCGAGGCGATCGTGGAGGCGGCCGACGCGTCGCCTGAGCAACTTGCGATCGGCGAAGCGAACTCGTCGATCTACATGTTCCGCGCAGAACGCCTCTGGCCGGCGCTCGATCGGCTTCAACCGGCGAACGCGCAGGGCGAGCTGTACTTGACGGACGCCGTGCGCGACCTCACCGCCGAGGGTCACCACGTGGCCGTGCACGTGGCCCCCGACCCGGCCGAGACCGAAGGCGTCAACACGCGCGTCGAACTCGCCGCGGCCGCAGCGGCCCTGCGGGATCGCATCAACGTCGCGCACATGCTCGCCGGCGTGACAATCGTCGATCCAGCGACGACGTGGATCGAGCCTGCGGTCGAACTCGCCGCCGACACCGTGATCCATCCGTTTACGCTGCTGCGCGGTGCCACGAGCGTCGACACGGGAGCAGAGATCGGGCCACACGCCGTCGTCATCGACGCGGCGATTGGAGCGGGCGCGGTCGTCGGGCCGTTCTGTTACGTTCGCACTGGAACGATGCTCGGAGCGCGAGCGAAGGCGGGTACGTTCGTGGAGTTGAAGAACACGCGGCTGGACGAGGATGCGAAGGTGCCCCATCTGAGTTATTTCGGCGACGCGGAGGTCGGAGCGGGAACCAATGTCGGCGCGGGCTCGATCACGGCGAACTTCGACCACCATCCCGGCGTCCCGAAGAAGCCGACGGTGATCGGAAAGAACGCGCGGATCGCGGTCGACACGATGTTCGTCGCCCCTGTCACCGTGGGCGACGACGTCTGGACGGCGGCAGGAACCGTCGTCACCGAGGATGTCCCGGACAATGCGCTCGTCGGGTTCCCGCCGAGGCAGACGATCAAGGAGGGGCGCGGTGGAAAGCGGGACAGTTGAGCAGACGCTGCCGGGCCTCGGTGCAGCCGACATGCCCACATCCGAATCGGTGACGGGCCGCGACATCGCTCTCACGCCTCACAAGAGGCTCATGCTCGTCGCGGGCCGCTCGAATCCCGAGCTGGCGGAGAAGATCGGCTCGAAGATCGGTTGTGGTCTCGGTGAGATGACCCTGAAGACCTTCGCGAGCGGCGAGACCTACTGTCGGTACGAGGACTCGATTCGCGGCGCTGACCTCTTCATCGTCCAGACCGCCTCGATGCCGGTCGATCAGCACCTGATGGAGTTGCTGATCATGATCAACGCGGCAAAGCTCGCATCCGCGAAGCGAATCACGGCCGTTGTTCCCTGGTACTTCTACGTTCGCCAGGACAAGAAGTCGCGACCGCGTGAGCCGATCACCGCCAAGCTCGTCGCGGATCTTCTGCAGACCGCCGGCGCCGATCGTGTGCTGACGATGGATCTTCACGCCGGCCAGGTTCAGGGATTCTTCGAGATCCCCGTCGATCACATGACCGCCGTGCCGATGTTCGCGCAGTACGTTCGCGATCTCAATCTCGGCGACAAGTTGGCCGTGGTCTCGCCCGACACCGGCCACGCGAAGATCGCCGGCAAGTTCGCCGAGATGGTGGCGGGAGACCTCGTCATCCTCAACAAAGTGCGACCAGCTCACAACGAGGCCAACGTCACGACGGTCATCGGCGATGTCGACGGCAAAGTGGCCGTCATCATCGACGACATCGTCGACACCGCCGGCACGCTGGTAGCCGGTGCGCACGCGCTCAAGGAGGCAGGCGCCACGAAGGTGTATGCCTGCGCGACGCACGGGCTCTTCAACGGCCCGGCGCTCGAGCGCATCGGCGCGAGCGAGATCCACAAACTTGTCGTCACGGACACCGTCCCGCTCGACCCGCTGGCACAGCCGGACAACGTCCAGGTGGTCTCGATCGCCGGGATTCTCGCCGAGACGATCGTGAACGTGTTTTCGGACGATTCGGTGTCTGCGATCTTCGCCGGCGAGAACCAGCTGTTCTAGAGGCCTCGAGGGGGGTTCCGACGGCTCGCTGAGCACGGATCGGCCGACGGCACCCCCTGAGAGTGCCGTCGGCGCACTCCTCTCAATCGGCACCAGCAGGGTCGAGCTAAAATCGTCCGCCGGGCAGGAAGGGAGCGCCGCCCATCTGGCGAACCGTTACGGAGGCCGGGTCGGCCCACGGCGTCCGCACCCATCCTCCCCTGAGGGGTGCGGGTGCGCCCGGCGGCCCGGCCAATTTCTCCTAGAGGGAACCCCGCCCAGTCGCCTGCGTTACGGGCAGGGCGTTGGTTCGGACCCGACCGGTAGGGCGCCAGGATGATGCGCTACACTTCGCCGCCGTGTCCGGGGACAGAATCACTCTCGAGGTGAAAGAGCGCGGCGCCGATCAGCTCGGCACGCGCAACACCAAACGGCTCCGGCGCCAGGGGCTCATTCCCGGCGTGCTCTACGGCAAGGCGAACAAGGCATTCGTCGTCGGCGAGCGAGAGCTCCGGGTTGCTCTCACCGGCTCGTCGGGTCTGCACGCAATCGTCGACGTCGTCATCCAAGGCCAGACGACGCCACACCACGCCGTCCTCAAGGACTACCAGCAACATCCGGTCCGGGGAACGATCACCCACGTCGATTTTCACGAGGTTCGACTCGATCAACCGATCACGGCGAGCGTCAACGTTCAGCTCATCGGCGAAGCTCCGGGTACGAAAGTCGGCGGTGTGGTGCAGCAGGTCACGCGCGAGCTTCACGTCGAAGCGCTGCCGATGGCGATCCCGGAATTTGTCGAAGCGGACATCAGCAGCCTCGAGCTCGGGGACACGCTCCGTCTGAAGGACGTAAAGCCCGTCGCGGGTGTGACGTTCCTCGATGACTTCGAGGAGACGGTGATCGCCAACTGCACGAGCCCGCGCGTCGTCGAGGAAGAAGTGGAAGTGGAAGCAGCCGAGGGCGAGGAGGACGCCGGAGACGGCTCCGAATCGGCTCCGCAGGGCGACGCCGCGTCGGACGCCGCACCAGACGAGGGGTAGTCCCTTGCCGCTCTTCCGTCGGGGAGAGTCGGCCTCGACCCTCGACCTGCTCGTTGTCGGCCTCGGGAATCCGGGCCGGCGCCACGAGCGTGACCGGCACAACCTCGGCTTCATGGTCGTCGACGAGCTCGCACGGCGTCACCGCGGCGTCTTCAAGCAGAAGTTCAACGGGCATCTGGCCGACGTGCGCGTCGACGGCAGCCGCCTCGCGCTGTTGAAGCCTGCGACGTTCATGAACGACTCCGGCCGGGCGGTGCAGCCTGCCGCCGCGTTCTACAAAGCGACCCTCGATTCGCTTCTCGTCGTGCACGACGAGGTCGACCTCGAGGTCGGACGCATCCAGGCGCGCCTCGGAGGTGGGCTCGCCGGGCACAACGGACTCCGTTCGATCGCCGGCCTCCTCGGGAGCCCCGACTTCCTCCGGCTGCGGGTCGGCGTCGGCCGGCCCGGCCGGGGCGACCGGCGAGCCGTCGCGGATTACGTCCTCGCACCCTTCGCCCCGGACGACGACGCCGACGCGATCGTGTCGCGCGCGGCCGACGCCGTCGAATCCCTGCTCACCCTCGGTCTCGAGGAGACGCAACGCGTCTTCAACTGATCGCTGCGGCTGCCGCTGCGCTCCGTCCGGCGTGCGCCTCTCGGGCGTCGATCCGCGCGTAGCACGGCACGCGTGCCAGGGCGCCGGTGGAGATGCCGTTCGAGGCGGCTGTGGAGATCTCGTTCGCATCTCGGCCGTGAGCCGGCACACACGCGCCACATGGAGTCGGCTAGCGTGCTTGCAGGGGGGCCGCCGCCCCCTTGGGGGAGGTTGGTTGGAGGAGGCTGGGAAGCCGTTGGCGGAGGCTCGGGAAGGTGGAAGGCCGGGGGAGGTTGTGGTGGCGCCCGGCGCCCGTCCGTGCGGGATCGGAGCGCTAGGATACCCCCCGCGGGGCCTGTTCTCCGCCGGTTGCATGGACCAGACCTCCCTTCACGACCTCGTCGCCGAGCTCACCCGACATGACCGGTTCCAGGCGTTCGTCGGGGCACTCCCTGTACGGGCACGCGTCTCCGAACCGGCGCTGCCGCTCGTGCTCGCGGCGCTCCACGCGCAGCTCGACAGAGGGCTCCTGATCGTTCTCCCCGAGGATGCCGACGCGAGGGATGCCGCCGAGGGGGTGGCGTGGTTCACCGGAGAGCATCGCGTCGCGTTGCTTCCGAGCCGGGGTGTCTCTCACGCGTCCGGCCTCGAGCCCCCTCCGCATCTCGTCGGCGAGCGGGCACGGGCGCTGGACGTCCTTGCCGCCGGCGGGCTCGTGTGTGCGTCTGCCGCTGCCCTGGCCGAGGGGGTCCCACCTCCGACCAGACGTCCTCAGCCGGTTCGGCTGGTGGCCGGTGAGGAGCCGGGGCTGGATGGTCTCGCCCGCGGTCTCGCGGACGCCGGGTACGACCGCGTCGATCGTGTCGAGGAACGCGGGCAGTTCGCCGTCCGAGGAGGCATCGTCGATGTCTTCCCGTCGACGGGACGTGAGCCGTTACGGGTCGAACTCTTCGGTGACGAGATCGAGCAGGTGCGGGCCTTCTCCCCGTTCACGCAGCGGGCACTGCACACGGTCGTCGAGGCGACCGTCTATCCCGCGACGGAGCGCCGGCGCGAGGCCGTCGATCTCGAAGACCGTGCCCACAGCTGGGAGAACGAGGCCGGAAACCGGACCGTCGCCGCTGAAGTGAACGATCTGGTGCCGCTGGTCGATCGTGTCCCCGACTTCATCTGGCAGCTCGATGACGTCCGGGCCGTGTGGGCGGAGGAAGATCTCACGCCCGTAGCCCTCGATGGGGCGACCGAACTGGACCCGTTCCCGCGCGGTCAGCCGTTCCAGTTCGAGGCCCAGCGGCCGGCCATCGCAGCCCGTGGGCTGGCCGAGGCAGAGAACGAGCTCGCAGGCTTCGTCCGCTCCGGCAACCGCGTCGTGGTCACGTTTCCTCACCGCGGGGAGGCGTTGCGGCAGGGAGCCCTCTTGCGGAAGGTCGAGAGCGCTCTCCACCCGGAAGCGGAGCTCCTTCCGGACGACGCTGCAGTCCGGTTCGCCGTATCGCCGGCGCGCCGTGGTTTCGTCTGGCGCGACCTTCGTCTCGTTCTGCTTCCCGATGCACAGGTGTTCCGCAAGAAACCGCCGAGGGCCGACGTCCGCCTCGGTCGCGCGCTCGCCTCGTTCGCAGATCTGCGCATCGGCGACTACGTCGTCCACGAAGACCACGGCGTGGGCAAGCTCCTCGGCTTCGAAACGAAGGCCGTTGCCGGCGTCACGCGTGACTACCTGTTCCTCGCTTTCAGAGGTGACGACAGGCTCTATGTTCCGCACGAGCAGCTCGGCAAGCTCTCGCGCTACATCGGGTCCGACGCGAAGGCGCCGACCCTGTCGAAACTCGGTGGCAAGGCCTGGCAGAACCTCAAGAGTCGCGCCCGCGAGTCGGTGCGCGAACTGGCGGGCGAACTCCTCGCTCTCTACGCACAGCGGCAGCGCGCCGAGGGGGCAAGCTTCGACCTCACCAACGAGTGGCTCGAGCGACTCGAGGCGTCGTTCCCCTATCGCGAAACCGACGACCAGGCGCGCGCGATCGAGGCCGTCAAGGAGGATCTCGAGTCGTCGCGCCCGATGGACAGGCTCGTGTGCGGCGACGTCGGCTTCGGCAAGACGGAGGTCGCCGTGCGAGCGGCGTTCGCGGTCGCCGTCAATTCCAAGCAGGTGCTCGTTCTCTGCCCCACGACGATCCTGGCCGAGCAGCACTGGAACACATTCCGCGAGCGTTTCCGTGACTTCCCGCTCAATGTCGACATGGTGTCGCGGTTCCGCAAGCCCGCGGAGACCAAGCAAGTTCTCGCGGACTTCGCCGCCGGCAAGGTCGACGTTCTCGTCGGGACCCATCGCATCCTTTCGCGAGACGTCATTCCGCGAGAACTCGGGCTCGTCATCCTCGACGAGGAGCAGCGCTTCGGTGTCGCGCAGAAAGAGTTGCTTCGTTCTCTTCGACTCGAGGTCGACGTGCTCGCGCTGTCGGCCACCCCGATCCCGCGCACGTTGCACATGTCGCTCTCGGGTCTACGAGACATCTCGATCATTCAGACACCCCCCGAAGGGCGACGGCCGATCAGAACGAGCGTGGGCGAGTACGACGAAGATGTGATCAAGGCCGCACTCGAGCGTGAGCACGCTCGTGGAGGACAGGCTTTCTACCTCCACAACCGTGTCGAGACGATCGACGAGGTCGGCGAGAAGCTTCGACAGCTCTGTCCCGGACTGCGGTTTCTGGTCGCGCATGGGCAGATGGGGGAGCGCGAGCTCGAGGAGACGATGCATGCGTTCCTGGCGGGAGATGCGGACGTGCTCGTCTCGACGACGATCATCGAATCGGGCATCGACATTCCTCAGGCGAACACGCTCGTGGTGGAGCGCGCGGACCTGCTGGGCCTGAGCCAGCTGTACCAGATCCGGGGTCGCGTCGGCCGCTCCGACGTCACCGCACACGCCTATCTGTTCTACCCGGACGCGATGGAGCTGACGCCCGAGGCGCGAGCGCGTCTGGCGACGCTGGCCGACCACACGGAGCTCGGAGCGGGCTTCCAGATCGCGATGCGTGACCTCGAGATCAGAGGCGCGGGCGACCTGCTGGGCGCCGAGCAGTCCGGCCACGTCGCGGCCCTCGGCTTCGAGCTCTACGTCGAAATGCTCAACGAGGCCGTCGCAGAGCTCTCCGGTCAGGCCCGGCCGGCCGTTCGCCCGGTTCGCGTCGACGCGCGCGTGGACGCGTACATCCCCGCCGCCTACGTCGCCTCCGAGGCGCTCAAGATCGACATGCACCGCCGGCTCGCACTGGTCGAGCACGACGACGAGCTCCGCGAGCTCCGCGCCGGTGTCGAGGACCGCTACGGGCCGATCCCGGAGCCCGTCGAAAACCTTTTCGCGATCCAGGAGGCGAAGCTGAAGCTCGCCCTCATCGGCGCGGACTATCTCGTCTATCGCGGCGGCCGGGTCACGGTTGGTCCGCTCGCTCTCGGCTCCGACGAGCTGCGGGCGCTGCGGGCCGTCGCAGACACGCTCGTCTACACACAGGCGAAGCGCGAAGTCAGTCTGCGCACTGAGGACCTCAAGGGGGCGCTCGGCTTGGCCGATGCTATAGTCGCGGCGCGTTCGGCCGCCTGATCACCCTGTAATCGGGAGCCACAGGTGCTTCCGAACCCACAAACCACAACCACGAATTAACCCAGCATCGTCTATATCTAGTGCTCGTTTCCAGCTACTTCGACAAGAGAGCCGCCCACTCATGAAGTTCACCCGCGTCGTCACCGCCGTCCTCGTTTCCCTCGCGGTCCTTGTCGCGACTGCGTGCGGAGGGAGCAGCGAACAGTCCGTTCCTGCCGACGCCGTTGCCGTCGTCGACGGTACGCCGATCACGAAGAAGGCACTCGACGTATTGCTGGAGCGGGCGAAGAAGACATACGCAAGCCAGAAGCGGACATTCCCGAAGGCAGGAACCGCGGACTACCAGAACCTGCAGACCCAGGCCGTCGCCTACCTCGTTCAGCGCGCCGAGTACGACAATCGGGGAGCCGAGATGAAGCTGACGGTCACGGACAAGGAAGTCACCGATCGGATCACGCAGGTCAAGACCCAATCGTTCGGTGGCAGCCAGGCCAAGCTCGACGAGCAGCTGAAGGCCCAGGGCTACACGATGGAGACGTTGCGAGCCGACATCACGTCGCAGCTTCTCACCGAGAAGATCTACGACGCCGTGACGAGTGATGCCAAGGTGACCGACGCCGAGATCACCAAGTACTACAACGACAACAAGTCCCAGTTCGCGCTGCCCGAGAGCAGAGACGTCAGGCATATCCTCGTCCAGGGCAAAGCCCAGGCGGACAAGATCTATTCCGATCTCAAGGGTGGTGCCGATTTCACAGCGCTCGCCAAGCAGTACTCGATCGACCCGGGCTCCAAGGACAACGGCGGCAAGCTCACGATCACGAAGGGCCAGACGGTCGAAGCGTTCGACAAGACCGCATTCCTGTTGGCGAAGGACACACTCTCGCGGCCCGGTCAAGACGCAATACGGCTACCACCTGATCGAACCTCTGTCAGCGATCAGGCCGGCCGCTACGACACCCCTGAAGGATGCCCAGCCGCAGATCAAGGCGCAGTTGCTCGACAAGGCGAAGTCCGACCTCATCACGCAGTGGACCGAGGACACCAAGAAATTCTTCGAGAACAAGATCACGTACGCGACGGGATTCGCTCCGCCGGCGGCTGCGACACAGGCGACCTCCACCTCGGCGACGACCACCGGCTGACCCGTGCCGCCGGCCGATGCGGCAGCGCTGGCCGACGCCCTCGTCGAGCTGCAGGCTCTGACGAAACGACTTCGCCGGGACTGCCCCTGGGACAGGGAGCAGACTGCGCGAACGATCGTCCCGCACACGGTTGAAGAGGCGTACGAAGTGGCGGACGCCGCCTTCGGCGGAGATCCCGCCAAGCTGCTCGACGAGCTCGGCGATCTCCTCTTCCAGACCTACTTCCTCGCGCTGCTGCTCGAGGAACAGGGCCAGGGGGATCTCGAAGCCGTAGCACGCTCCGTCCACGCGAAGCTCGTCCGCCGCCACCCGCACGTCTTCGGTGACGCCGCCGCAGACTCCGCGGGGCGCGTTCGCGAGCGATGGGAGGCGATCAAGACCGAGCAGGAAGGGCGCGCCGGAGTCTTCCACGACGTGCCCGAGGCACTTCCGGGACTGCTCCATGCCCGCAAGGCACAGCGGCGCGCCGCAGCAGTGGGGTTCGACTGGCCCGACCTCGAAGGGCCGCTCGCGAAGGTTCGTGAGGAAGCCTCCGAGCTCGAGGCAGAGCTGCGACGCGCAGGGCGTCCGGCGCCCGAGACCGAGCCAGACCCCCGCGTGACCGCCGAGATCGGTGATCTCCTGTTCACGGTCGTGAACGTCGCGCGTGTCGCCAACGTCGACCCGGAACTCTCGCTCCGAGCGACCACACAGCGTTTCGTCGCCCGCGTCGAGCTCGCGGAGCGTCTCGCCGAGGGCGTCGGTCAGACGTGGACGGAGCTCGATCTCGAGCAGCAAGAAGCCTGGTACCAGCGCGCGAAGGGTCAGCTCGCCGGAGGCGATCCGGTCGGCTCAGAACCGTGATCGAGGCGCGCCGTGTGGCGTCGAGAGCGCCACGACCTCCCCGCTAGGCTGTTTCCCATGAGTTCCATCGTCCACGTCCACGCACGCCAGGTGTTGGACTCGCGTGGCAATCCCACCGTCGAGGTCGATGTCGGCCTGGAATCGGGTGCTGTCGGAGCGGCGGCCGTGCCCTCGGGTGCCTCCACCGGTGAGCACGAGGCGGTCGAGCTCCGCGATGGGGGCAGCGACTGGCTCGGCAAGGGTGTGACCGCCGCGGTCGCGAACGTGAACGGCGAGATCGCGGAACGGGTCAAGGGCATGGACCCGCGCGAGCAGCGCCAGGTCGACGCGTCGATGATCGATCTGGACGGGACCCCGACGAAGGCGCGCCTCGGTGCGAACGCGATTCTCGGTGTCTCACTCGCCGTCGCCAAGGCGGCCGCGGCCGAGGCGCGCCTCCCCTTGCACTCCTGGATCGGGGGCCCTGGAGCCCACACTCTTCCCGTTCCCTTGATGAACGTGGTCAACGGCGGCGCTCACGCACAGAATTCACTGGACTTCCAGGAGTTCATGCTCGTCCCCGCGGGAGCGGACACGTTCACGGAGTCGCTCCGCATCGGTGTCGAGTGCTACCACGCGTTGAAGGCGCTTTTCGAGGAGCGCGGCCTGTCGACGAGCGTCGGTGACGAAGGAGGCTTCGCGCCCGACCTCGGGTCGGCACATGACGTCTGCGAGGCCATCCTCGAAGCTGCCGAACGCGCCGGTCACCGCGAGAACGTCGCGATCGCGCTCGATCCGGCAACGAGCGAGCTCTACCGTGACGGCTCATACACGCTCGAACGTCAAGGCACGACGCTCGACGGAAGCGCGATGATCGACCTCTGGGTCGAGCTGGTCGACCGGTTCCCGATCGTGTCGATCGAGGATGGGTTGGCCGAGAACGACTGGCCCGCGTGGCGCTCGCTCACCGATCGACTCGGAGACCGGGTGCAGCTCGTCGGCGACGACCTCTTCGTGACGAACGTCGAGTTTCTCCGGCGCGGGATCGACGAGAAGGTCGGCAACGCCATCCTCGTGAAGGTCAACCAGATCGGGACCCTGACGGAGACGCTCGATGCGATCGAGCTGGCGCAGGCGAACGGCTACGCGACGATCATCTCTCACCGGTCGGGTGAGACGGAGGACGCCACGATCGCCGACATCGCCGTCGCCACGAACAGCGGCCAAATCAAGACGGGAGCGCCGGCACGGTCGGATCGCACCGCGAAGTACAACCAGCTGCTCCGCATCGAGGACGAGCTCGGTGAGAGAGCCGTGTTTCCGGGCTGGGATGCGTTTCCGAGGGCCGCCCGCTGATGGTGCACGTTCGCCGCACGAAGATCGTTGCCACGATCGGCCCCGCCTCGTCGTCGCCCGAGACTATCGCGGCCCTCATCGCAGCGGGCATGGACGCGGCGCGCCTCAACATGTCGCACGGGACCCAGGACGACCACCACAGCCGCGCCACGCTCGTCCGTGAGGCCGCGGCCGCCGCCGGCAGGCCGATCGGGCTGATCGCCGATCTCCAGGGGCCGAAGCTTCGCGTGGGCGAACTCGCCGAGCCGATCACCCTCGAGCGCGGATCGACCGTCGTGATCGCAGGGGAAGACGTCGTCCGCGACGACGATCTGCCGATCAGCCCGGCCGTGCTCGGCTCGGTCCTCCAGGTCGGCAACGATGTGCTGATCGACGACGGGCATGTGAAGCTCCGGGTCACGGCGGTCGAGCGGGGAAGAGCACGCTGCGAGGTGATCGTCGGAGGAATCGTGTCATCACACAAGGGGGTCAACCTTCCAGGTGTTCCGCTCCCCATCCCCTCGATAACGCGTAAGGATCTCGATGACCTGGAGTTCGCACTCGAGCTCGACGTCGACTTCGTCGCGCTCTCGTTCGTCCGTTCGGCCTCCGACGTTCGTGCCCTACGGACACTCATGGAGGCGCGCGACTCGACCGCCCACGTCATCGCGAAGATCGAGAAGGCAGAAGCGATCGCCGCCCTGGACGAGATCCTCGCCGACGCGGACGCGGTCATGGTTGCGCGCGGTGATCTAGGCGTCGAGATCGGTACGGCGGACGTGCCGTTGCTGCAGAAGCGGATCATCTCGCGCGCGCTCGAGCGCGGGCGGCCCGTGATCACGGCGACCCAGATGCTCGAGTCGATGATCCACCAGACCGAGCCGACGCGCGCCGAGGCGTCCGACGTTGCCAACGCGATCCTCGACGGGACATCCGCGATCATGCTCTCCGGAGAGACGGCCGTCGGTGAGTTCCCCGTCGAAGCGGTCGAGGTCATGAACCGCATCGCCTGCGCGGTCGAGCCGAGCCTCGACTACCGGCACGAGATACCCCACGCAGACGACGTGCCCACCATCGGCCAGGCAATGTCGAACGCGGCCTGCGACATCGCCGAGGCACTCGAAGCGACCGCGATCCTCGTTCCCACATTCAGCGGCAAGACTGCGTCCGCGGTCGCGCGGCTCCGTCCTCGCCGCCCGATCATCGCTGTCACTCACCAGGCCCATTCCCTGCGACACATGACACTCGAATGGGGCGTGACGCCTCTCGAGATGCCGACGATGGAGAATGTCGAGGATCTCTGGGAGCGAGCGCTCGACATCGCGCGCGGGAGCGGAATCGTCAACACCGGCGATCGCGTCGTGATCACCGCGGGGACGGCGGTGAACATCCCCGGCTCGACGAATGTGATCAAGGTCGACATCGCCTAGACCGTCGCGCAGCCGACGTCAAGCGCGCGGAGGAGAACACCTCGTCGAGCGCGAACGAGACACGGTGGCCCGCGCATCCTCGAAGGCAACCCTCAGGCGGCGTCGGCTGCGCCTCGTGCTCCCAATCGCAGTCCTGACCGTGATTGCGTTCCTGTACTACCGACCGATGGCGAGCTACGTGCAGACGCGAAGCGAGCTCGGCGCGCGCCGTACCGAAGTCGTTGCGCTCCGGGCCGAGAAGGGACGCCTCGAGCGCCGGCTCGCTCGGACGACGAGCGATGCGGCTCTTGCGCGCGAGGCGAGAAGGATCGGGTTCGTCAGGCCCGGCGAGCGCCTCTTCATCGTCAAGGGGATCGCCGCCTGGCAGCGCCAGCATCGGGACGCAGCGCCCTAGCTCTAAGCTTCGCGCTGTGAACGATCGCGATGTCGTCGAACGGCAGATCGGCCGGCGCCCACGGGCCTTCCGGCGGGTCGTGGCCCGCTGCCCGCACGGCTACCCGGCCGTGACCGAGCAGGACCCCTACGACGACGAGGGAGCACCGTTCCCCACGACCTACTACCTCACCTGCCGTCACCTCATCGCGGCGATCTCCCGCCTCGAGGCGGACGGCGGCGTGGAGCGCTGGAGCGACGCCGTCGAGTCGAGCGCCGCGCTGACAGCCGATCTCGTCGACGCCACGGCGACCCAGCAGCGGGTCCGGCGGGCGCTCGCTGCAGGTCGGACCGGGGTGGACGACGGGGCGTCGCTCAGCTCCGGTATCGGCGGCTCGCGGAACCCCTCGCAGCTCAAGTGCCTCCACGCGCACGTCGCCTTCGCGCTGGCCCATCCCGGCTACCGGACCGGTGCGCTGATGCTCGCCGAGGTACCCGAGCGATGGCCGTCGGGTCACTGCTGCTCCGAGGGCGAGCGGGCCGCCACGTGAAGACGCAGCTCGACACGGCTCGCCATGACTGGGAGGACGGCCATAGGCGCTTCGAGCTCGCGTTGCGCGATCCAACGCAGGCTGAGCGGCTCGGACAGCAGTTCGACCTCATTTCCGCCGAACTGCGTCGACGCGTCGGCGGCACCTTCACGCTCGCCACGCTCGCCCAGGTGTATGCCGACGCGGACGCCTGGTCGCTCCAGGTCGTCGAGGAGTACGCGCCTTCGGTCGGCTGGTCGCGGACGGTCTCGATGGTCGGCGACGCGGCGTTCCACGTCTACGCGCGCGGGGCCGCCGACTACACACCATGAGCGAGAGCGTCCCGACCCGAAGGCACCGTCGTCGCAGCCCCTGGCCGCGCCGCACCGTGATTCTGGCGTTCGTCCTGGTCGTCTTCGCGCTCGGCATCGCGCTCGGGAAAGCCCTGAACGACGGCCCGCCGACCCCCGCGACCGGCACCTACGTCCGCACGCTGGAGCCGCTCCCTCAGCAGGAGGTCACGACGGCGCCGTGAGCCCGAGGGACGAGTGCGCCTAGAGCTCTTCGGACGCTTGCAGCAGGCCCGCGACGATCACGGCGATCGCTGAGACCAGGGAGATCCAGATCCCGACTCCCCGACCGGCGAAGAAGAAGTCGTCCGGGATCGAGATCACCCGAACCAGGACGATGATGGTCGCCACCGCTCCGAGGGCGATCGTGAGCAGGCTCTCCGGCACCGCAGCGGGCATCTGGACGCCTACCTCACGGACCGTGACGACGACGATGACGGCAACGCCGAGGAGGAAGACGACCTTGCCGGCGAGCCCCGTGTCCCACCCGATCACGGATACCCGCACCCCCTCGCTCGGCCCCGAGTACCAGCCGGCGAACGACGAGACCGCGAGGACGACCCCTGCGAGGATTCCGAGCCGGTCACCGATACCGAGGAACCCGCGCTCGAGGGCGGATGCGGCTCGAGTGTCACGGTGTGGGATCGCCATGCGCCTAGTATGGAGCATCGCGCCCCCGGAGTTGCACCCCTACACTTCCCTCTGTGGCGCCTGAGGTACGTGATATCGGGTCGGACGAGGTCCCCTCGGTCGACCACGAGGCCGTCCGTGACACGGTGCGCCTGCATCGTGCCCGGCGAAAGGCGCGGATCGAGCATCGGCGTCGGACACGCCGCGCCGGGGTGCGCTTCTGGGTCGTCCTGATCGCGCTGGTTGCCGCCAGCATCGTGCTCACGGTCACGGTCTGGAACGAAATCCAACGGCTCTTCGGCCTCTGAGACGCCGGGCCGGCGCGCACTCGGTGGCGATGGCAGTCGCCGTCTGCCTCATCGCGAGTGTCCTCGCGCCGGTATTCGTGGTCACCGCATTTCGGGTTCTCGCGAACGACTGGTTCGTCCGGTTCGAGCTCGGCCGCGACGGTTTCCCGCCCGACCGGTACGGATTGGCGCCGCCGGAGCGCTTGCAATTGGCTCTGACGGGGCTTCATTCCGTGCAGCCGGGAAGTGAGGGAATCGCGCTTCTCGAGCGCGCCACGCTGCCGGACGGTCTTCCGGCGTTCGACCAACGAGAGCTGCGGCACATGGCAGACGTGCGCTCGCGTCTCGCCGTCGCCTTCACGGCCCAGCTCGTCGTCCTCGGGGTTCTCGTGGCGCTTGCCCTCGGGCTCGTCCGCTCGACCCGGTGGCGTTCTGTCGTACCGCGAGGGCTGCTAGCCGGTTCGTTGTTGACACTGGCGATCGTGGTGCTGGCCGTGCCGGTGATCCTTCTCGGCTTCGATCGTTTCTTCCTGCGCTTCCATCAACTCTTCTTCGAGGGTACGAGCTGGCAATTCTCGCGCACCGACACGCTCCTGCGCATCTATCCCGAAGCGTTCTGGCGAGCAACAGCCCAGCTCGTCGTCGCACTCGTCGTCGTCCAGGCGATCGCGGTTGCGCTCGCCGCGGAGGTCTGGCGGCGAGCTGTCACTCGACCGCGGAGGCGGGCATGATCTCGTTGAGCCGCCCCGACGGGGGCGTGCTTCGCATCGGTCATCGCGGCGCCCCGGCGCTCGCCCCCGAGAACACGCTGCGTTCGTTCCGGGCCGCAGTCGAGCTCGGTGTCGATCTGATCGAGTTCGACGTGCTCGATCTCCGGAACGGACCTCTTGTGGTCGCCCACTCCGATCACCTCGACGAGGTGAGCCACGGCGTCGCGAGCGGTCGCGTCCGTCGACTGTCACTGGACGAACTGCGAGCGGTTGCTCCGGAGTTGCCAACACTCGACGACGCGCTCGCGTTCTTCGCGGACGAGGCGCGCGAGGTCGGTCTCCACATCGACCTCAAGTTGCGTATCCGGCTGGACGAGCTCGGAGAGGCGATCAGGCGTCACGGCCTCGAGAGCCGCACGGTCGTCAGCGGCGTGCGCCCCGCGAGCTTGCAGGCTCTCGCCCGCGCCGCACCTGGGGTGAGGGTGGGGATCACCTACCCCGAAGATCGGCTGTCGATCTCTCGCAAGCCGTACCTGTGGCCGGTCGTCTCCCTCGGCCTCACGTCGATGCGAGCATCCGTTCCGCTGCGCCTGCCACGACTCGCCCGGCGCGTTGGCGCGAGCGTCGTGATGCTGCAGCACCGTCTCGTGACGGCAGCCTCCGTTCGGAGCGCACACAGGGCCGGCCTGCCGGTGCTCGCCTGGACGGTGGACGACCCTGCCGACCTCGTTCGTGTCGTCGCGGCCGGGGTCGACGGCGTGATCACAAACGACCCCCGGATCTTCGTGGCTACACTGGAATCGTGAACCGGGGCGTCACGATCGCTGCTCTCTCCGCCTGCGGCAGCGTCGGCGTCGTCGTCGCTCTCTTTCTTTCGACCGCGCCGCGTGCGGGACGCGGACGACGGGACGACGACAGGTGCGACCACTGCGGTGACAACCGTCCCCGTGACCACGGTGACGACGACCACCATCCTGTACCGCCGCAGCCAAAGGTGATCACGGCGGGTGTGAGGATCGGCGGCACGCTCGTCGGCGGCCTGACCAAGGCCGAGGCCAGGGCAGTGGTGAAGCAGCGGTTCGCGCGAGCTCTCGTGCTCGACGGAGGACCCGGAGCTCGCATCGTCGTCAAGCCGCAGGAACTGGGTGCGACCGCCCAGTTCGAGCCGGCCGTCCAACTCGCAGGGCGGGTGCAACGACAGGGGTTCCGTGTGCCTCTCAAGGTCGAGGTCTCCCGACCCAAGATCGACAGACTGGTGAAGACACTCACCAAGCGATTCCAACGCGAGCCCGTAGCCGCGTCGGTGCGGCTCCGGAACCTGAAGCCGTTTGCGACCAATACCGTTCCCGGCCGCCGGCTGAAGGCGGTTGTCGCATCGCGGGCGATCGTCCTCGCGCTGAAGACGCAGGACCGAGGCCCGCTGCAGTTGCCGTTCAAGCTGATCCAGCCCGACGGCAGTGCCGCGCTGCGTAAGGCGATCGTGATCCGTCGAGGCTCGAAGCAGCTCTTCCTGTACCGCGTCGGCAAGACGGCGAAGGTCGTGCGGGTGTTCAGCGTCGCGACCGGACGCTCGGAGTACCCGACGCCGCTCGGCAAGTTCGAGGTCGTGACCAAGCAGTTCAACCCCTGGTGGTATCCGCCTGCGGGATCCGACTGGGCGAAGGATGCGGTGCCGATTCCTCCAGGGCCGGGTAATCCGCTCGGCACGCGGTGGATGGGGATCTCCGCTCCGTACGTCGGTATCCACGGCACCCCGGATGCCGCCTCGATCGGCTACTCGGCCTCGCACGGCTGCGTCCGAATGCTGATCCCACAGGTCGAGTGGCTGTTCACCCAGGTCGAGGTCGGAACGCCGGTCTTCATCGTCGCCGCATGACCGGCCGGGCCAAGGTCGCAGGTCAGGCGATGGCCATCGCGGCCGTTGCCGGACTCCTCGCGCTGCTCGTCTGGAAGCTCGCCTTCGGGAGCGGTTCGGGCGTGGCCGGAGCCTTGGCCAAGGGCGAGAATCCGCCCGCTCCCGCCTTTTCGTTGAGCCGACTCGAGGCGGCGGACGGCGAGCTTTCACTCACGGCATTGAAGGGCAAGGCGATCGTGGTGAACTTCTGGGCATCGTGGTGCATCCCGTGCAAGGACGAGGCGCCACAGCTACAGATGACCTACGAGCGCTACCGGGAGCAGGGGCTCGTCGTCCTCGGAATCGACGCACAGGATTTCCGACAGGACGCTAAGCGCTTCGTGAAGCGCTTCGGGATCACCTATCCGATCGTCTACGACGGCTCCGGCTCCACGCTCGGCAAATGGGGCGTGACAGGGTTCCCCGAGACGTTCTTCGTCGATCGGAAGGGACGGCTCGTCGGGGAGAGGATTCAGGGAGGCATCGACACCGAGCGCAACAAGGCCGCATACGCAGAGGGCGTCAGACTGGCGCTCGGCGACGGGAAATGATCCGGCTCGCCGCAGCGGCGCTGGCCGCCCTGATTCTGGTGGGAACCGCCGCCGGAGCCGGCCGTCCCGTCCAGGCCGACCTCGAGGCAGAGGTCGTGTGCCCGACCTGCAAGACGACGCTCGACCAGTCGAACTCACCGATCGCGGCGCGCATGAAGACGTACATCCGTGATCGGATCGCCGCAGGCGACAGCTCGTCCGAGATCAAGGCGCGCCTCGTCGCTCAGTTCGGCCCTGGCGTCCTCGCGGAGCCGCCGAGGCGCGGATTCGACTTGCTCGCCTGGCTGCTGCCGCTCGGTTCCGTCGTGGTCGGTGCCGTCGTCCTCGCGGCGCTCGCCTGGAGCTGGAGCCGACGCCGCGACGCTCCGGAGGAGAGCGGCCTGCTCGACCCCAACCTCGAGCGGCGTCTGGACGAAGAGCTCGCGCGGTACGACGGCTGACGCCGTGCGCCCGACGGAGCCCTTCGTCGCCCTTCTCGCGGGATTCATCTCGTTCCTCGCCCCCTGCGTCTTGCCACTCGTGCCCGGCTATCTCTCCGCGGTCTCTGCCGTCGAAGCCGATCGTCTGGGCGAGAGGGGGACGTCGCGTCGCGTTGTGCTCGCGAGCCTCCCGTTCGTCCTCGGGTTCACGACGATCTTCGTCGCGCTCGGTATCGGGGCGCAGCTGCTCGGCGGGGGATTGCTACGGGACCAGTTCCTGCTCGAGCAGATCGCCGGCTTCGTCCTCGTTGTCTTCGGTTTTGCGTTCATGGGCCTCCTTCCCTGGCCGGAGCGTCTCGTCGGAGCGGGGCTCGTCCAGGGAGCACGTAGCCACGGTTCTCGCGTGCTTCTCGGCGGTGCATTCGCGATCTGCGCGGCGCCGTGCATCGGTCCGGTTCTCGCGGCGACCCTCGTGCTCGCCGGCGCGTCCGACACCGTCCTCCAGGGCGCGTTTCTGCTCGCGTGTTACTCGCTCGGGCTCGCGATCCCGTTCGTCCTCGCGGGAGCGCTGTTCACACGGACGATGGGAGCCTTTCGCTGGCTGCGAAACCACTTCGTCGCGATCCAGTTCGTCAGCGGCACGATCATGGTCGCCCTCGGTCTCCTGCTGTTCTTCAACCGCTTCTACGTTCTCCGGATCTACCTCAACCGCGCGCTCGAGTGGCTCGGCATCGACGGGTTTTTCTAGTCGCCGCGCCGGCTCGCGCGAGTGGAGCACTGTCCTTCGGCACTGATAGCGTGCAGCCATGGCCACGATCCTGCTCGTGGGGGTCGATCTCTTCTTTCGCGGCAAGCTGGAAGGGTTGCTTTCCGGCCACCAGCTCGTCACGCAGGACTCCGTCGACCCGCCCGACCTCGTGGTGTGCGACATCGCGCGGATCGATCCACTCGACGTGGCCGACAACTGGCCGGACGTCCCGATTCTCGGGTTCACGAATCACACCGACACCGCCGGCCTTCGGGCCGGGCACGCTGCCGGCTTCGACCAGGTCGTGGCCAAGTCGGCCCTCGTCGAGCGGGCGCGCGAGCTGGTGGCGGAGCTGACCGGGGCCGACCCGGACGGCGACGAGGCGGCGTAGGCGGCGGGGAGTCTTCGCGAGACGGTTCGTCGGCTGGGGCGTCGCATGCCCTCGGTAGGATTGCCCCGCGATGACCTACATCATTGGCGAGCCGTGTATCGACATCAAGGACAAGTCCTGCGTCGACGTGTGTCCGGTCGACTGCATTCACGAGTTCGGCCGGATGCTCGTCATCGACCCGGAGGAGTGCATCGACTGTGGCGCCTGTGAGCCGGAGTGCCCCGTGGAGGCGATCTTCCCGGAGGATGCGTTGCCCGACAAGTGGACCCCGTTCGTGAAGATCAACTATGCGTTTCCCGAGGGCGCCACGGTGATCGACGCGCTCGTGGACGAGTACGCCACCGAGCACGACGTCAAGAACGAACCGATCAGCTAGCCGAGCCCTGAGAGCCCTCGGTCCGGCGCTACAGGCCCGCGGCCGACGGCGGCAAACGCACTGCAACCGAGGTGCCTGCGTCCGTCGATTCGCTCGAGAACGTCCCGTTCAACTCGGCCACGCGCAGGGCGAGCGCGTCGATCACGGCCTGGCGACGCTCCTGCGCACCGTCGTCCACGATCGCCAGTTCGACGCCGCTGTCGACGCGGGAGATCGAGATCGTGACATTCGTCGGAGGGCCCCGACGCACCGCCTGATCGAGCGCGTCGCGAACGATCTGGTAGAGGCCCGATTGAGCGCCGTCGCCGAGTTCGTCGCCCGCCGTGACGTCGAGGTCGAAACCGACACCGCGCCGCGCCGTGTGGCGTTCCGCGAGCTCGCCGATGGCGGCGGCCAAGCCGAGCTCCCGCAGCGCGTCCGGCTCGATACCTGTGACGATGTCGCGGAGGTCGACGCTCGCCTCGCGCGCAACCGCAAGGGCCCGCTCGACGATCGGCGCACCGCTCGCCACATCGCCGTCTGCCAGTGCGTGGTGGGCGGCGTCGAGCATCTGCGCGATCGCCGCCACGAGCTGTACGGGGCCGTCGTGGATCAGCTCGGCCAGTCGCCGGCGCTCGTCCCTCTCGGCGCGAAGCCGCTCGGTGAGCGCTCGGCCGTCATCACCGCGGGCCAACCCGGACTGCCCCTCAGTCGATCATTGCGTCGCGGAGTGCGATCGCCACAGCCTGGGTGCGTGTGTCCGCCTCGAGCTTCGTGAGGATGTGGCGAACATGACTCTTCACCGTTTCCTGGGAGATGAAAAGCCGTCCCGCGACATCGGCGTTCGACATCCCGTCTGCGAGGAGTTGGAGGATCTCGCGCTCGCGCACGGTGAGCACGTCCGTGCCGTCCCGCGTCTTCGTGAGCGCCGACATGAGCGCCGGGTCGACGAACGTCTCTCCCGCGGCGACCTTGTCGATCGCGCGCAGGAGTGTCTCGTGCGGCGCTTCCTTGAGGATGTAACCGCGCGCTCCGGACTCGAGCCCGCGCTGGAGCAGGGCCCGCTCGGAATACGCGGTGAAGATGAGGATCTTCGCGTCCGGAATGATCCGGATGATCTCCTCGGTCGCCTCGATCCCGTCCATACCCGGCATGCGGAGGTCCATCACGATCACATCCGGTCGCCGCCGTTCGGCCAGTGCGACAGCCGTCTCGCCGTCGGCTGCCTCGCCGACGACGCGAATGTGGGGAGACCGCAGCAGCGCGAGCCGCAGGCCCTCGCGGACGACCTCGTGGTCGTCTGCGAGCAGCACGGTGATCTCGGTGTTTTCGGCCACGCGATGATTCTACGGGGGCGGTCAGACGAGTGTTCGAGGACGATACGGTTCCGGTCGGACGGCCGTCAGACCGTCGCGGAGCGCACCATCCCGGCGGCCACCGTGTCGTTCGTCGCTTCGTCCACCAGGATGAATGCTCCGGTGGCTCGGTTGACGTCGTAGCTGTCGACCATGATCGGCGCCGAGAGGCGGAGTCGCACCGTCCCGATGTCGTTCAACGACATCTTCTCGGCGACGTGGTGCTCGAACGTCTCCATGTCGACGACACCGTCGATGCTCTCGACCACCGCGCGGACGTTGCGGGTCGTGTGCTTCACGCCCAGGCGCATTCCCGGCTGAAGCGGTCGCTCGCTCATCCAGCAGATGGTCGCCTCGAGCAGCCGCGCAGTCTCCGGTTGGTGCTTCGGGTCGACGAGCATGTCGCCTCGCGCGATGTCGATCGCGTCCTCGAGCCTGATCGTGACCGACATGCCCGGTGTCGCCTGGTCGATCGGGCCGTCCGCGGTTTCGACCGAACCGACCCGGGTTCGCAGTCCAGACGGCAGGACGAGGACGTCGTCGCCGGCCCGCCAGATGCCGCCGGCTACCTGACCCGCGTAGCCGCGATAGTCGTGGTACTCCTCGGACATCGGTCGGATCACCCATTGCACGGGGAACCGGCGATCCTCGAGATTCCGATCGCCGGTGAGCTCGATCGCCTCGAGATGCTGGAGGAGCGTCGCTCCGTGCCACCACGGCATCCGGTCTGAAGGGTCGACGACATTGTCGCCGTGCAGTGCGGCGATCGGGATCGCGACCTCGTCCTTCACGCCGAGCGCCGCGGTGAGCTCGTCGAGCTCTCGCTCGATCTCCTTGAATCGGCTCTCGTCCCAGTCCACGAGATCCATTTTGTTGACCGCGAACACGAGGTGAGGGACGGCCAGAAGCGAGGTGATCAGCGTGTGCCGGCGCGTTTGCTCGATCACACCCTTGCGCGCATCGACGAGAACGACTGCGAGATCCGCCGTCGAGGCACCTGTGACCATGTTGCGGGTGTACTGGACGTGACCGGGTGCGTCGGCCAGTTGGAAGCGGCGCCTCGGAGTGACGAAGCCGCGGTAGGCGACGTCGATCGTGATTCCCTGCTCGCGCTCGGCGCGGAGTCCATCCGTGAGCAGCGCCAGGTTGACGTAGCCGTCTCCCCGTCGCTCACTCGTCTCCTCGACGGCTTCCATCTGGTCGACGAAGACCTGCTTGGTATCGAACAGCAGTCGCCCGATCAGCGTCGACTTGCCATCGTCGACCGACCCGCACGTGACGAGGCGGAGAAGTTCGCGAGCCTCGTCCAGATCCGGCCCGGCGACGGCCGGGTCAGAAGTAGCCGACACGTTTCCGGTCCTCCATCGCCGCTTCGGAAGCGCGGTCGTCGGCCCTCGTCTCGCCCCGTTCGGTGACGCGCGTCGCAGCGATCTCACGAACGACCGCGTCGAACGTCGTCGCCTGCGAGCGTACTGCCCCGGTACAGCTCATATCGCCGACCGTGCGGAAGCGCACCCACTCGACGAACGGCACCTCGTCCTTCTCCCGCTCGATCACGTCCGACGTGGCGTAGAGCATCCCGTCGCGCTCGAACACCTCGCGTTCGTGCGCGTAGTAGATCGAGGGAAGCTCGAGCTCCTCCCTGGCGACGTACTCCCAGACATCGAGCTCGGTCCAGTTCGAGATGGGGAAGACGCGGACCTGCTCTCCCTTGCGAATCTTCCCGTTGTACAGGTTCCAGAGCTCGGGCCGCTGGGCGCGTGGGTCCCACTGGCCGAAGTCGTCGCGGAACGAGAAGATCCGCTCCTTGGCACGGGATCGTTCCTCGTCGCGGCGGGCGCCTCCGATGGCGGCATCGAACTGGTTCGACTCCATCGCGTCGAGCAGGGTCGTCGTCTGGAGCTGGTTCCGAGATGCGCGTGGCCCGGTTTGTTCCACGACACGTCCCTTGTCGATCGACTCCTGCACGGACGCGATCACGAGGCGCTCTCCGAGCTCGGCGACGCGCCGGTCGCGAAACTCGATCACCTCGGGGAAGTTGTGCCCCGTGTCGACGTGCATGAGCGGAAACGGGAACCGGCCGGGTCGAAAGGCCTTTTCCGCCAGCCGCAGGAGCACGATCGAGTCCTTGCCGCCCGAGAAGAGGAGCACGGGCCGCTCGAGCTCGGCTGCGACCTCGCGCATGATGTGCACGGCCTCTGCCTCGAGCTCGTCGAGATGGGAACGTTGCAGGCCGGTGCTCATGCGTTCGCGTGCAGGCCGCACTCGGTCTGTTCCAGGCCGCTCCAGCGGCCCTCGCGTCCGGTCCCGGGCTCGGTGCAATGGGTACATCCGATCGAACCGTAGCCGCGACCGTGGAGCGCGTTCACGGGGAGCTCGCGCTCGGCGATGTAGCGGTCGACGTCCGCTTCCGTCCAGTCGGCAAGTGGGTTCGCCTGCCAGAGCTCGTGCCGCTCATCCCAGCCCAGTTTCTGCGCTCCGGCGCGGGTGGGTGACTGCTCCCGCCGCACGCCCGTGATCCAGGCGTCGAGCCCGGCGAGTGCGTGACCGAGCGGGCCGACCTTGCGGATCGAGCAACACAGCGACGGGTTCGACGCCCACAGCGCATCTCCGTGGATCGCGGCCTGCCGGCCGAGCGATGGTCCCTCGTACACGTCCACGCGGATCCCGTAGCGCTGCTCGAGCTGCCGCCACACGTCGTAGGTCTCGGGGAAGAGCACATGGGTGTCGAGCGCGAACACGCGAGCGTCCGGCGCGATCGCGAGCACCATGTCGATCAGGACCGACTCTTCCTTCTGGAACGAGCAGGCGAGCGACAGTCTCGGGTGAAAGTGCTCGACCATCACGCTGAGCACCTCGGGCGCGGTCAGCGACTCCGCGTCGGTATCGCCGATGAGTGACCGGATGTCCGCCTCCATGTGCCCAGACGATATCAGTTCATCAGGAGTCGTTATTCGTCGCATAAGCCATTACGCGTGCTCGGCTCTCGTCTAGAGTCGTCGCGTGGAAGTCCTTCCGGGCGGCGTCCGCCGCGTCACGATGCCCCTGCCGACGAGGCCCGGACACGTTCATTGCTACCTCCTTCCGGTCGACGGCGGCTACCTGCTCGTCGACACGGGGCTCGGATTGCCCGACGCCGCCGAGCAGTGGGCGTCGGAGCTCGAGCTGCTCGACGCGCCCGTCGTGACGATCTTCCTGACGCACTTCCACCCCGACCACCTCGGGGCGGCAGCCGACGTCCAGGCCCTCACCGGCGCGCGCGTCTGCCAGGGGCGCACCGACGCGGAGCAGGCGGCCCGCGTCTGGCTGAACGACACGTGGGCGGACGTCCTCGCCGACTGGTTCCATCGCAACGGCGTTCCCGGTGAGGTGACGGAGGAACTCATCGGGCAAGGAGAGCGGTATCGACCGTTCATCAGGACCGTCGCCGAGCCCGAACTCGTCGACGACGACGACCGGCTCCACGGCTGGGACCTGATCGCTGCCCCCGGGCATGCCGACGGCCAGCTGACGCTGCTCAAGGACGGCGTCCTGATCGCGGCCGATCACTTGCTCGCGCGGATCACGCCGACGGTCGGTCTCTGGCCCGCCAGCCGTCCCGACCCGCTCGGCGACTACCTCGATGCGCTCCGGCGAACGATCCAGCTGGCCCCCGACATCGCCTTCGGCGGTCACGGCGACACGGTCACCGATCCCGTCGGCCGCGCGCTCGAGCTGATCGCACACCATGACGAGCGGCTCCGCCGGGCCGCCGCAGCGCTCGGCCCCGAGCCGCGGACCGGGTACGAGGTGTCATACCCCCTGTTCGGTGACGAGCTCCTGCCCGGCGCGCGACGGTTCGCGGTCGCCGAGACGCTGTCCCACCTCGAGCGGCTCGTCCGCGACGGGAGGGCTGTCCGCCACGAGACGGAGCTCGCCGGACATGTCGCCAGCGTCTCCTATACTGCCGCGCAGTAGTGGACGACCTACCCTCCAGTACCGTGGCCCCGGAGCCCGGGGCATGACGGTTTTTCTCGAGCTTCTCGCCGTCGCCGGGCTGATTCTTCTGAACGGCTTTTTCGTCGCGGCCGAGTACGCCCTCGTCACCGTACGCAGGACGCGGCTGAAGGAGCTCGCCGACGAAGGCAATCGCGCCGCACGCGCAGTCGTGCGGATCACGAGCGACCCCCCACATTTCATCGCGGCGATGCAGTTGGGTGTCACCCTCACATCGCTTGCAATCGGTGCGCTCGGCGAGGCGGTCCTGTCCGATCTCTTCGACGCCTGGATCGGGACCTTCGTCGCCGTGCTCCTGGCCTTCCTCGTCATCACGTTCATGCACGTCGTCGTCGGCGAACTCGTTCCGAAGGGGCTCGCGTTGAGCTACTCGGAGCGAATCGCCCTCGGGGTCTCCGTTCCCGTGCGGTCGTTCTTCTTCGTGTTCGCTCCGCTGATCTGGATCCTGCAGCGGGCGAGCGAGGCGGCGCAGCGGGCGATCGGCATCGATCCCAGCAGGATGGAGGGAGAGGCGCACTCGGAGGCAGAGCTGAAGATGCTCCTCGAGATGTCGACCATGCACGGTGAGATCGAGCAGGACGAGCGGGAGATGCTCTACAAGGTGTTCGATTTCGCGGACAAGGAGGCATCCGACGTCATGGTTCCACGGCCGGACGTCGTCGGGATCTCGATCGAGATGTCGCCGGAGGAGGCGCTTCGCGCCGTGCTCGAATCGCCGTACACCCGGTACCCCGTGTACCGGCAGAACCTCGACGAGATCACGGGCATCCTGCATGTGCGCGACCTCGTGTCGGCGCTCCACGACAGCGCCATCTCCGACGTCGAACTGGCTGCGCTCGTGCGCCCGGCGTATGTCGTTCCCGAGACCAAGGATCTGGCGGCGTTGCTGGCGGAGTTCCGACGCACCAATCAGCACATGTCGATCGTCGTCGACGAGTACGGCTCGATGGTCGGCGTCGTCACTCTCGAGGACCTCCTCGAGGAGATCGTCGGCGAGATCGAGGACGAGTTCGACCTGCCCGACGAGTCGATCGAACGCGTCAGTGAGACGACGATACGCATCGATGGGACGTTCCCGATCGACGACTTCAACGAGGAGCTCGGCACAACGCTCGAGCACGAGGACTACCACACGGTTGCGGGCTACGTCTTCGACCTGATCGGCCGGGCCGCGGCGCCCGGTGACGAAGTTCAGTCCGACGGCCTTCGATTCACCGTCCTGGAAGTCGACGGCTCACGGATCATCCGTCTCCAGGTGGAGTTCCTGCCGGTCCCCGAGCCGGTCGACGACCGGGAAGGCGAGGCGGCGTAAACCGCAGCCGTTGGACGTCGGCGAGCGGGGATTCCCCGCTCCGGTATCGCGACTACGTTCTCTTCCTCGGCATCATGCTCGCGACGGGGTTCGCGATCGAGATGTCGTTCGTCGCGATCGGCTGGCAGGTGTACGCGGTGCGGAGCAACCCGCTCGATCTCGGGCTCGTCGGCCTCGCGATGTTCCTCCCTTTGCCGCTGCTCGCGCTGCCGGCGGGGCATCTGGCGGATCGGTTCCCGCGCCGGCTGCTCCTGGCGATCGCCACTGCGATCGACGTCGCCATCCTGCTCGGCCTGCTCGCTGTGACGCGTTCCGGAGCCGATCGAACCTGGCCCTTCTTCGCGCTCGCCTTCGGGGCCGGCGTCGCCGCTGCTCTCGGTGCCCCTGCATCGCGCGCACTGACGCCGTCCCTCGTTCCGAAGGAGCTCCTCGTCCGCGCGCTCGCGCTCCGCTCGGTCGTCTTCCAGGGCTCCGTCATCGTCGGCCCGGCGGTCGGCGGGCTGCTGTTCACGCTCCATCCCGAGCTCGTCTACGCGGTCGCCGCCGGGCTGTCCGTCGCTGCGCTCGGTGCAACGTTGCTGCTGCGCGCGGGACGCAGCCCGGCAGGAGGCTCGTCGCTCGACCTGGCGAGTGTTCTCGCCGGGGTGCGCCTCGTGCGCCGAACGCCGGTGTTGCTCGGGGCGATCTCGCTCGATCTCTTCGCCGTCCTGTTCGGCGGCGCCGTCGCGCTGCTGCCGGTGTTCGCGAAGGACGTTCTCGACGTGGGGCCGGCGGGGCTCGGCGTCCTTCGGGCCGCGCCCGCCGTCGGCGCCCTGGTGATGGCAATCGTGCTCACGCGGCGGCCGGTGCGCCGCCGAGCCGGACGAACGTTGCTGACCGTCGTCGGGCTCTACGGCGTGTCGATCGTGATCTTCGGCCTCTCGCAGTCGATGTGGCTGTCGCTGATCGCCCTCGCCGTGGGCGGGGGGCTCGACCTCGTGAGTGTCGTTCTCCGGCAGACGATTCTGCCGCTCACCACGCCTGACGAGCTGCTGGGGCGGGTGAACGCCGTCGAGATGGTGTTCATCAGCGCCTCCAACGAGCTCGGGGCGTTCGAGTCGGGCGTGGCCGCGGCGCTCGTCGGCGCCGTCCCCGCCGTCGTGATCGGTGGCGCGCTGACGGTGGCGATCGCAGTCGGCTGGTCACGGTTCTTCCCCGCCCTCGCGAAGGTCGATCGACTCGACGATCTACGGCCGGCCTCGGTGGGCCTGCCCTGACGTGAGGACCGCTCGGAGAGTCAGCGGCGGGCCTGGCGCAGCAGGCCCGCCGCACCGAGGTTCCTGATCGAGGCGTCGACCAGCTCGATCGGGTGCAGCGCAGGCAGCGGGTGCTCGACCCGCTTGAGCGCGGTCGCGACCTGGACGAGGCAGCCGGGGTTCGCGCTCGCGTAGACCTGGGCTCCGGTCGCGAGGACGTGCTCTGCTTTTCTGTCACCGAGCGCCCGGGCGGCGTCCGGCTGCGTGACGTTGTAGATGCCCGCGCTGCCACAGCAGATGTCCTGCTCGGCCGGCTCGACGAGTGTCAGGCCCGGGATGCGCCGCAGGGAGACCGCGGATGACAGCGGCAGGCGTTGGGCGTGCCGCAGGTGGCACGAGTCCTGCATCGCGACCGTCAGGTTGAGCGGATGCCTGGCCGCCCGCGGCTCGACGCCTGCGAGGAACTCACCCAGATCTCGGACCCGTGTGGAGAACGCCGCGGCGCGTTCGGCCCAGGCCGGATCGTTGCCCAGGACGTGTCCGAGCTCCTTCAGATGCGAGCCGCAGCCCGACGTGTTGACGATCACCGTCTCGACACCGTCGAAGGCGTCGATCACGCGGCGCGCAAAGGCGCGACCCTCGTCGCCGCGTCCCGCGTGCATCGAGAGGGCTCCGCAACAGCCCTGTGGTGGGGCCACGACCTCGTAGCCGTCGGCCGCGAGCACGCGCGCGGTAGCTGCGTTGACCGACCCGAACACCACGGACTGCACGCAACCTGTGAGAATGCCGACACGCCCGCGGGTCTCGCCACTCGCGGGCGTATTGCGTCCGGGCTTCTCGGTCGAGCGCCACGGCGGCGCGATCTCGGTCATGGCGCCGAGCCGCCCCGGCAGGGGGAGCTTGCGGCCGAGCGGCGCGAGGCGTAGTGCCGGCCCCATTCTGCGCGGATAGGGGAGAAGCTTGAACAGTGCTCCGCGTACGAGTCGGTCGCCGGGCGAGCGCCGGGTTTCCGTCTCGATCGTCTCGCGGGTCGCCTCGATCAACCGGTCGTACTGGACCCCGGAGGGACAGGCCGTCACGCACGCCATGCAGCCGAGGCAGCGGTCGAAGTGTTGCGTCACGGTCTCGTTGAGCGAGATCGTCCCGTCGAGATGCGACTCCATCAGCTGGATGCGACCGCGCGGGGAGTCCATCTCCTCGCTCCACAGCATGTAGGTGGGGCACGTCGGGAGGCAGAAGCCGCAGTGGACGCAGTCGCTCGTCAGCGAGCGCAGGACATCCGGCGGCGCGCCGCCCGTCATGCGAGCACCCCACCGGGATCGAAACGTTGCTTGACGCGTTCCTGGAGAAGCCGCAACGTCTCGTTCGTCTCCTCCGCCTGGACGGACGGCGCATAGGCGACTCCCGCTGCGGGCCTGACGATCGCCTCTGGCACGGTTGCGAGGAACCGGCGGAGCTCACCGGGAGACGAACCTGGTCCGACGGCCGGCAGCCTGGAGTGCGCGGGACTCCGACCACACCGAGCCGTCATCGTCACGACCTCCGACGAGCGCCCGGACCGCGGCGACCTGCGCCGCGACTGCGGCCGTGCCGCCCTCGAACAGGACAGCGACCCGACCCGGGTGGAGGACGTCGAGGGCGCTCGGCACCAGCTGCGAGGAGAGGATCGCAGCGACCACGGAGGCGGTGTCGTCCGTCTGCACGACCACGGTTGCGGCGGAGAGAGGCGT
This sequence comes from uncultured Thermoleophilia bacterium, assembly GCA_963721955.1. GTDB lineage: Bacteria > Actinomycetota > Thermoleophilia > Gaiellales > Gaiellaceae > Gaiella. The sequence goes on from CAVRKG010000005.1 coordinate 1,837,907, forward strand.
CGGGTGGAGGCGCAAGCTGACGCGGCCGATGAAGCCGAGCTGTCCACGGGAGCCGCAGACGAGCTTGCCGAGGTCGTACCCCGCGACGTTCTTCACGACCTTGCCTCCTGCACTCGCGATCGTTCCGTCGGCCAGCACGAGCGTCACGCCGAGCACGAGATCGCGCGGGGCGCCGAAGCGATGGCGCAGTGGCCCCGACAGGTTGCCGGCCAGGCACGCCCCGATCGTCGGATCGCCCGGAGGATCGAGCGAGAGCCGTTGGCGGGCGGGGGCGAGGGCGGCTGCGAGCGCCGACACGCGGATACCCGCCTCGACCGTGCACGTCAGGTCGCCCGCCTCGTGCTCGAGGACGCGCGTCATCCCGCCGGCGTCGAGATCGGATCCGATCCGGACGGTCACTCCTTCGGCTGCAGCCGCTTCCAGGACGGCGGCTGCCTCCTCGAGGCTAGAAACGCTCGGCACGGCCGATCAACTCCAATGGGTGTTGACGATACGGGCCCGGGACCTCTCCGCAGAGGCGCGGCGTCGGAATCACCTTGCCGGGGTTGGCGAGGCCGTCGGGATCGAAGGCGCGGCGGAGCCGCTGAAAGGCCTCGAGGTCACGCTCCGAGAACATCTGCGGCATCGAGCACGCCTTGTCGACCCCGACGCCGTGCTCGCCGGTGAGCGAGCCTCCGGCATCGAGACACGCACCGAGGATCGCCTCGGCCAGGTTCTTCGCCGCTTCCGTCTCGCCCTTGTCGGCGTCGTAGAGCACGAGCGGATGGAGATTTCCGTCCCCTGCGTGGAAGACGTTCCCGACCCGGAGGCCGTGCTCCTGCGAGAGCTCGCCGATCCGCCGCAGCACCTCGGGAAGCTTCGTCCGCGGCACGACGCCGTCCTGGACGTAGTAGTCGCGGGACATGCGGCCCATCGCCGGGAAGGCTCCCTTGCGACCGAGCCAGAGGAGCGCACGCTCGGCATCGTCGCGGGCGACACGCACCTCGAACGCGCCGCACTCCCGGCAGATGCTGTCGACGGCTGCCGTGTCCTCGTCCACCTGCACGGTGATGCCGTCGAGCTCGACGAGCAGGAGCGCCTCGGCGTCCGCGGGATAGCCGGGGTGGAAGGCCTGCTCGGCGGCAACGATCGTCAATCGGTCCATCATCTCGATCGCGGCCGGCAGGATCCCGGCGGAAACGATCGCGGAGACGGCCGCACCCGCCGCGTCGATCGATGTGAACGCTGCGAGCTGCGTCGTCACCGCTTCGGGCTTGCGGAGCACGCGCAGCGTGATCTCGCGTCGCGATCCCGAGTGTTCCCTCCGAGCCGATGAACGCGCCGAGCAGGTCGGGCCCGTCCGGGTCGAGCGCCTTGCCGCCGAGCTCGACGATCTCGCCGTCGGGCAGAACGACCTCGAGCCCCGTGACGTGGTTGACGGTGAAGCCGTTCTTGAGGCAGTGCGCGCCGCCGGAGTTCTCCGCCACGTTGCCGCCGATCGTGCAGACCTGCTGGCTCGACGGATCGGGTGCGTAGAAGAGCCCGTGCGGCGCGACGGCCTTGCGTGACGTCGAGGTTCGCGACCCCTGGCTCGACGACGACGCGCTGCGAGGCGAGGTCGATCTCGAGGATCCGGTTCATCCGCGTGAGGGAGATGACGACGCCGTCGGCCACGGGGAGCGCACCGCCGGAGAGGCCCGTCCCGGCCCCTCGGGCGACGAACGGGATGCCTTCGCGAGCGCAGATCCGGACGACGCCCTGCACCTCGGCCGTCGAGCCGGGCAGGACGACGAGCTCCGGCGTCGCGCGCCAGCCCGTGAGGCCGTCGCAGTCGTAGACGCGCAAGCTGCTCCGGCTCCGTGATCACGTGGCGATCGCCCGCGACGGCCCCGAACTCGGCGCAGAGGGCGGCGGAAAGCGGCATCTGCGCGAGTCTACTTCGCGCCGGATGGCGGGCGCATCGATCATCGATTATCGCTCGTTCGGCGTGCGCCGGCGATGTGCGGTCGCGTAGGATCGGCGCCATGATCCCAATCGATCGTCCCGGCAAGATCGTCTGCGTCGGCCTCAACTACAAGGACCACGCCGAGGAGCAGGGTGTCGACCTGCCCGAAGGCTCCGCTGTTCTTCGCCAAGTACACCACCTCCCTGATCGGCCCCGGCGATGCGATCGTGATCCCGTCGGTCGTCGAGCAGTGCGATTACGAGGCCGAGCTCGGCGTCGTCATCGGGCAGACCGTCAAGAACGTCTCGAAGGAAAATGCGTTCGAGGCCGTACGCGGCTACGTCGTCGCCAATGACGTCTCCGCCCGCGACCTCCAGTTCGCCGACGGACAGTGGACGCGGGGAAAGTCGCCCGACACGTTCTGCCCGGTCGGGCCGCTCGTACCGCCGGTCCGAGGTGCCCGATCCCCATGCGCTGCGGATTCGAGCGATCGTCTCCGGCGAGACGCTGCAGGACTCGACGACCGCGAACCTGATCTTCGGGATCGACGAGATCATCAGCTATGCGTCTCGTACCTCGACGCTCGAGGCCGGTGACCTGATCCTGACCGGCACGCCGGCCGGCGTCGGCGTCTTCCGCGATCCGAAGCGATTGCTGCAGCCCGGCGACACCGTCACGATCCAGATCGACGGCGTCGGCGAGATCACGAATCCGGTCATCGCCGGCTGAGGGCGATCACGCATGGCGGTGATCTCCCGCACTGTGCTCCGAGAGCAGGTCAAGGACGTCCTGCTGCAGCGCATCGCGAGCGGTGAGCTCCAGCCCGGCGAGCGCCTCGTCGAGACGCGGATCGCGCAGGAGCTCGGCACGAGCCAGGCCCCGGTGCGCGAGGCGCTGCGCGATCTCGAGCTCTTGCGTCTCGTCGAGTCGGAGCCGTTTCGCGGGTCGCGCGTGCGCGTCTTCGACGAGGAGGAGATGGTCGAGGTCTACCCCGTGCGCGCCGCGCTCGAGGAGCTCGCGGCACGGCTCGCGACGGAACGCTCGAGGGGGACGTGGCGGCGCTCGAGGTCGAGTTCGAGGCGATGGTCGACGCCGTCGATCGCGATGACACGAACGCGCTCGTCGACCACGACATCGCGTTCCACCGGCTGATCGTCGAGGCGGCGGGCAACTCCGTGCTCGAGCAGTGCTGGAAGTCGCTCGGCGTCGAGAGCCGGATCACGATCTCGCTGTACGGCACCTACATGGAGCCGAAGCAGGCAGCGGAGCGGCACGTCAAGCTGATCGACGCGATCCGCTCCGGGAAAGCCGCCGTCGCGGCTCGCGAGGCACGGAAGCACGTCGAGGTCTCCGCGAAGCTGATGCGCAGCCACATGAAGAACGCCTCTCGGGCGACGTGACGACCCGTTCGACGGCGACGCTCGTCGCGCTCTTCCTCGCCGCGCTCACGCTTCGCCCTCAGATCGTCGGCGTCGGGCCGCTGATTCCGTCGATCCAGGACGCCTTCGGCTCCTCGCACGCGGTCGTCGGCCTCCTCGGCACGATCCCGGTGCTCTGCATGGGCCTGTTCGCCCCGGTCGCCGCCTATCTCGCCGCGAAGATCGGAACCCGGCGGGCGATGACGATCGGTCTCGCTCTGATCGGGACGTTCGGCATGCTCCGCGCCGCGATGCCGTCCGTCTGGCTCGTCGTCCTGCTCACGTGGCCGGTCGGCATCGGGATGGGGCTCGGGAACGCTCTCGCTCCGATCTCCGTCAAGGAGCACTTCGCGCGCAGGCCGGCGACCGGGACGGGCGTGTACACGACCGGGATCCAGATCGGCTCGACCGTTGCCGCCGGGTTGGCCGTGCCTCTCGCCGCGTGGCTCGGTGGGTGGCGCGGCGCCCTGATCGCGATCTCGTCGGTCGCGTTGCTCTCCCTCGTTGCCTGGGTCGTACTGACGTGGGGTGACGATCCGCACGAGGCCCCGGCAGCGACGGTCCCGCGCCTTCCCTGGCGAAGCCACACGGCGTGGCTCCTCGTGGCGATCTTCGCCCTCATGGGTTCCGCGTACTACGGGCTCAACGCCTGGCTGCCCGATGCCTACTCGGAACGCGGCTGGACCGACCGTGAGGCCGGCGTGCTTCTCGCGATGATGAATCTCACTGCGATCCCCACCTCGTTGATCGTGCCGTGGCTCTCCGACCGCACGGGACGGCGCAACCCCTTCCTGCTCGGCCTCAGCGTGTGCTTCATCACCGGCGCGGTCGTGCTCGTCGCCACACCCTCGCTGGCATATGGCGGGGCGTTGCTCGCCGGTGTCGCACAGGGTGGGATGTTCGCGCTCGTGATGACGCTGCCACTCGACTTCGAGCACACGCCGAAACGTGTCGGTGCGCTCGTCGCGATGATGCTCGGGCTCGGGTACACGATCTCCGCCGTCTCGCCGTTCCTGCTCGGAGCGATCCGCGATACGACCGGCTCGTTCGACGCCGTGCTCTGGGTCGCCGTCTGCTTCCTCGCGGCTCAGTTCTTCGCGATCGTCGCCCTCATTCGTGTGCAGGGCGCGGCAGGTTATCGCGGCATAGCCGCTCGGAAGTGCGTCACGGTCGCCGTGACACCGTCACGGAAGCTGGTGCGCGGGAACGGGCCGACCTCCCGGTCGAATCCCCCGGCTTCGAGCGCAGGCGGGAAGGGCAGCCTGTCGCCGTTCCAGCTGATCTCCGCGCCCGGCACTGCCGCCTCGATGCGCGCGACCACGTCGGAGATCTCGACGAGCTCCCCCGGGGTGTTGTAGACCGCGGCCCGGTCCGAGGCGGCGTGGGCGGCGGTGACCATCGCCCGCGCGACGTCGGGGGCGAAGTCGTACTGCGCTGATCCCGAAAAGCCGATCCGGAACGACTCGCCCCGGACGGCGGCGAGCATCGCCATCGTCGGCCCCGCGGTCATGCCCTGGTCTCGGCCGGGGCCGTAGACGACGTAGGGACGCAGGCCGATCGAGGGGACGCCGGCGTCCGCCCGGTAGACGCGGGCGATGCCCTCGCACGCGAGTTTCGAAACGCCGTACAGCGTCGTCGGGCTCGTGCCCCCCGACTCGGGTGCCGGGGACGGGTCGCCCGCGTTGTAGACGGCCGTCGAGCTCGCATACACGACGCCCGGGATCCGGTCGAGCCGGCGCGAGACCGCGTCGAAGACGTTGACCGTTCCCGCTACGTTCACCTGCATCCCGAGCGGCGGGTTGGCGCGGACGAACGGCACCTGGAGCGCTGCGAGATGGATGACGCGCGTCACCGCATGCTCGTCCAACGCGCGTTCGACGGCGGCGAGTTCCGTGATGTCGCCTCGGATGATCTGGACGCGGTCTGCATCCGTGCCGAGGACGAGCTGGAGGCGGCTGTGGTCGGAGCTCGGGTCGTAGCCGACGACGATGTCGCCGTCGTCGAGGACACAGCGGGCCACCCAGGCGCCGAGGCAACCGAGGGCACCGGTGACGAGAATCCGTTCAGGCATGTCGCGTGGCCGGGGGAGGCGGGGCGGAGGCGTTCATCGATCGTTCCTTTCGAGCAGATCGGAGGCGAGCACGACGGGATTCGTCAGTGTGCCAATGCCGGGAACCGTGATCTGGACGACGTGTCCCGGCAGGAGCGTGAAATCGTCCGGTGGCACGAGTCCCGTCCCGGTCAGGAGCACGCTTCCCGGCGGGACCGGATTGTCGCGCACCAGCCAGCTCACGAGATCGGCGAACGAACGCTTCATTCTCGCCGTCGACGTCTCGCCCGAGAACAGCGTCTCGCCACCCGGTCCGCGGATCACGAGCTCGATCCGAAGTGGCTCGTCCCAATCGTCCGGGACGTAGACGGCCGGCCCGATCGCGCACGCAGCAGCGAATACCTTCGCCTGCGGCAGGTAGAGGGGGTTCGCACCCTCGATGTCCCGCGACGAGACGTCGTTCCCGATCGTGTAGCCGACGATCTCGAGCTCGTCCCCGAGCACGACGCCGATCTCGGGCTCGGGAACGTTCCAGCTGGCGTCCGAGCGGATCGCGACCGGCTCGTTCGGCCCGACGGTGCGTCGGCACTGGGCGTCCTTGAGGAACAGCTCCGGGCGCGCTGCGTCGTAGACCAGCGCGTAGACGTCACTTCCGGACTCCTCCAGGCGGGCATCGCGGCTGCGCTCGTAGGTGACGCCGGCACACCACACCTCTGGAGGGTCGAGCGGGCGCACGAGGACGGCCGGGGCCTCGAGCGCGAGCGTTTCCTCGTCGACGACGGCGACGCGTTCTCCGTCATCCGCATCCACGCAGAGTCGTCCGTCGTGCATCGCGACGACCCCGTCGAGTGTGAGCCCGTCGCCGTTTCGGTAGCGAACTCGGCGCATCAGCTGCCACGCACCATCAGAAGACCGCGCGGCCGCCCGAGATGTCGTAGGTGGCTCCGGTCGAGAACGAGCACTCCTCGCTTGCAAGCCAGCAGATCAGTGCCGCGACCTCTTCCGCGTTGCCCATCCTGCCCATCGGGATCCGCTCGACCATGTAGTCGACATGTGCCTCGGACATGCCCTCGAGGATCGGTGTCTCGATCACGGCGGGCGCGATGCAGTTCACGAGCACTCCGCTGCCGGCGAAGTCCTTGCCGACCGCTTTCGTCAGCGCGATCACCGAGGCTTTCGAAGCGGAATACGCCGCGGCCATCGGGTTGCCCTCTTTCCCGGCGATCGAGGCGACGTTGACGATGCGGCCATAGCCGCGCTCCGCCATGCCCGGCGCGACTGCCCGGTTGCACCAGAAGACCCCGTCGGCGTTGATCGCCATGACGCGCTTCCATTCCTCGTCGCTCACATCCTGCGTGCGCAAGCTCGCGCCGGGAATCCCGGCCGAGCAGACGAGGATGTCGATCGGCCCCAGTTTCTCGGTGGCCGTGGCTACCGCGGCGTCGACGTCGGCCGACGACGCCACATCGCCGGTGAGAGGGAGGGCGCCCTCCAGACCGGGTGCGGCGAGGTCGAGCGTTGCCACCTGCGCCCCCTCGGCGAGGAGTCGCGCGGCCGTCGCCGCCCCGATCCCGCTCGCAGCGCCTGTGACGAGCGCCACCCTGCCAGAAAATCGATGATCGTTTGTCATGGGGTGCAGCCTATAAAGTTCCGGCGATGGCCTTCGACCCAACCGTCGATTACCCCCTCGGCTCGCGGCGCCCCGATCTGGTCGAGACCCCGTCCGGCCTCGCCCTCGACGACGTCACGCTCGAGGCCGCGAAGGCTGGAACGCTCGTCGCCGCGGACGTCCGTGCGACGGCGGCGACCCTCGGCCGCCAGGCGGAGATCGCGCGAGGGACCGGGCGCCGACCACTCGCCGACAACCTCGATCGCGCCGCAGAGCTGGTCGGTGTGCCGGACGATCAGCTGCTCGAGATCTACACCGCCCTCCGCCCGGGCCGCTCGACGGCGGCCGCGTTGGAGGACTGGGCACTGCGGCTCGAAGCCTGGGACGCCCCACGGACGGCGGCGTTCGTCCGCGAGGCGGCGGCCGCCTACGCGGAGCGGGGACTGCTCGGTGGCTGAGCGGTCGGCACGCTTCGCCTCCCGCGCCTCGAAGGAGCTGCGGCGCGAGTTGCTCGTGACTCCCGTGGCGGAGCTCGGCCTCGTCGCCATCAACGGCCCGAACGACCCCGAGCCGGAACTCGTCGTCGACAACGGTGTCGTCGTGCGCATGGACGGACGCGCCGCTGCCGAGTTCGACGTGATCGACCGCTTCATCGTCGCTCACGGCCTCGATCTCGAGATCGCGGCCGAGGCGATGGCGATGCCGGACGACGAGATCGCCCGGATGCTCGTGGACGTGTCGGTACTGCGGCCCGAGGTCGTCCGGCTCGCCCGCGGACTCACTCCTGCGAAGCTCGCGCGCGTTGCCGGGCTGCTCGACCCGGTCGAGCTCATGTACGCGCTCAAGAAGCTCAGAGCGCGTCGCGCGCCCGCGAACCAGGCGCACGTGACGAACCTCAAGGAGAGCCCCGCGCTGCTCGCCGCCGACGCGGCCGAGGCGTCCGCGCGTGGCTTCGCGGAGATCGAGACGACCGTCGGGGTGGCGCGGTACGCGCCGCTGAACGCGATCTCGCTGCTCGTCGGTTCCCAGACGGCCCGGCCCGGCGTGATGACCCAGTGCGCCGTCGAGGAGCGACGCAATCTCGAGCTCGCCATCAACGGGCTCGTCACGTACGCCGAGACGCTGTCCGTCTACGGCACCGAGCCTGTGTTCGTCGACGGGGACGACACGCCCTGGTCGAAGTCGTTCCTCGGTGCTGCGTACGCCTCTCGCGGAGTCAAGGTGCGATTCACCTCCGGCACGGGCTCCGAGGCGTTGATGGGACATGCGCAGGGACTGTCGATGCTCTACCTCGAGGCGCGGTGCATCTCCGTCGTCCGGGCGGCCGGGTCGCAGGGCGTGCAGAACGGGTCGATCTCGTGCGTGGCGCTCGTGATGTCGCTTCCTGCCGGCACACGGGCGATCCTCGCCGAGAACGTGATCGCTGCGTGGCTCGACCTGGAGGTCGCCTCCGGGAACGACGCGATCGCGTCGCACTCCGCGATTCGCAAGACCGCAAAGCTGATGGGCCAGTTCCTTCCGGGGACGGACTTCGTCACCTCCGGCTACTCCGTGATGCCACGCCACGACAACACATTCGGTGGTGGCAACTATGACGCCGACGACATCGACGAGTGGCTCACGATCCAGCGCGACTGGCAGGTCGACGGAGGGATCGAGCCGGTGGGCGAGGCCGAGGTCACGCGCGTGCGCGAGCGTGCGGCCCGGGCCGTCCAGGCCGTGTTCGCCGAGCTCGGCCTGCCTCCCGTCAGCGACGCGGAGGTCGAGGCCGCGACGACGGGGTACGACGCGGCGGATATGCCGGACCGCGATCGAGCGGCCGACGTGGAAGCCGCCGATGCCGCGCTCGACCGCAAGGTGTCCGGCCTGGACGTGGCGCTCGCGCTCGACCGGCGTGGCTTCGGTGACATTGCCCGCGCGATCATCGACATGCAGCGGCAGCGGGTGTCGGCGGACTACCTGCAGACGTCGGCCGTGATCGACGCGGAGGGCGTCGTCCACTCTGCCGTCAGCGACCCGAATCTGTACCGGGGCCCTGGAACGGGCTACGTGCTCGAGGGCGCGCGGTGGGAGACGCTGCAGGCGCTGCCGCACGAGATCGATCCGCTGACACTCGGGGTCGGCGACAGCGGGGCCGACGAGATCGTCGAGGTCCTGGGCGAGGCAGTCGGCGGCGCCGACGCGACCGAGGTCGTGATCGCGGTCGGACCGGCATTCGCGAACGTGATCCGCGAAACGATCAACGGCCTCGACCACGGTGACGTCCTCGCCGCGATCGTGGACGGGGCTGTGGAGGCGGGCGCGGCGCCACGCATCGTCCGCGTGAGGCGGGTCGCGGACGTCGCGTTCATCGCCCACGACGGTGCGCAGCTGTCGGGATCCGGGATCGCCTTGGGCGTCCAGTCCAAGGGCACAGCGGTGATCCACAGCTCGGCGCTACAGCCCCTCGACAACCTGGAGCTCTTCGGGATGTCACCGCTCTACTCGCTCGAGAGCTATCGCGCGATGGGCCGGAACGCCGCCGGGTACGCACTCGGCAAGCGCGTCGGCCCGGTTCCGACGGAGCTCGACAACTTCGCGCGGGCGAAGCTGATCGTTCGCACAACCCTCTTGCATGCGCGGGAGACGCGAGCGATCGATCGCGGCGCACCTCCCGTCGAGCTCGCGCTCGTGCGCCGCGCGGCAGTGCGCTAGGTCAGAGTCCCCGCGCGCGCTGCTGTGCCTGGAGCAACCGTTCCGCCTCGTCCTCTTCGCGGAACAGCCGAGCGAACAGCCAAACGACGGCTGCGAACATCACGAGCGCCTGCTCCGTCGTCATGAGGATCCCGCCGAGGTTCTGATCCTTGGCGGCCGAGATGCCCCAGAGGCGCTCGGGCAGGCCCTCGTAGTAGCCGTACAGCGGCGGCGCAAACGTGAGCGCGAGCCCGAGGAACGCGGAGAGCACGAACGCTGCGAAGACGTATCCGATCCGCCCGAGGGTCGGTACCGAGCGCGGCTCGTCGGTGATGATCGGCCACCAGAAGACGAGTCCGATCGCGATCATGAATGCGTGCTCGACGTTCAGCAGCCACGGGTTGCGCAGCGCGAGGTCGTACACGCCCCCGAGATGCACGACGTACCAGCCGACGAGCCAGACCGGCAGGGCGATCGTCGGTCGGGTGACGAGCCGCGAAGGGACGACCGCCACGGCGGACGAGAGCGGCTCGCATCACCGGCGTCAGCCCGAGTAGGACGAGCGGCGGCGCCCAGTCCGCGATGATCACGTTCTGTAGCAGGTGGAAGAGCACGAGGTACTCGATCGCGATCGTCTCGAGCGGCGAGTTGAGCGCGGCCACGATCATCAGCACACCCGCGCCGAAGGCGACGATACGGCCGCGGCTCGGAGTTTCGCGTCTCGCGGCGCGCGCGTACGCCCAGAGGCCTGCTGCCCCGAGGACGATGAAGAGCGGGCTCGAACGTGAACGACCAGGGCGACGGCATCAGGCGGCGGACTGGACGGCGGGGGTCGAAGGCTGCGCGCGGCGGCGCGCCGCGAGCAGAAGCACGACGAACGCGACCCCCACGGTCGCGAACTGCTCGACCATCATCACGACGCCGGCGAGCTTCTGGTCGGTCAGCGGCGAGAGTCCGAGGAGACGAACGGGCTGGTCGACGTACGGGGAGAAGAGCGGACTCGAGTCGAACAGGATCACGTACGCCAGGATCTGCCCCGTCCAGAAGACGAGCGCGGTGTATCCGAGCCGCTCCGGGACGGAGAGGCGGCGATGCCGTGACGGATCGACGATCTGCGTCCAGACGAGGAGCCCACCGACGATGAAGCTGAGATGCATGAGGTCGTGCCAGACGCGCGAATTCAGTGCCGCCTCGTAGAACGGCGGCACGTGCCACGATACGAGCACGAGCAGCCACAGGCCGTAGCTGACGCCGGGGCGAAGCAGGAAGCGCAGGAGCCCTCGCAGCGGGCCGATCCTGGCGAGCGGGACGAGAAGGTCGCGCGGCAGGAAGAAGACGGTCATCGGGCCGCGGACCGCGACGACCGTGAGCATCACACCGAGGTCGGCGATGAGAACGTGCTGGAGCATGTGGACGCTCTGCAGGTAGCGCTCGCCGATCGCGTCGATCGGCGAGACGATCGCGAGCACGGTGACCACGACGCCGGCGACGAACAGCGGTATCCGCGTCCACGGGACGAGACCGCGCCGGCGTCGATTCAGACGCAGCCAGCCGCTGAGGAAGAACGCGATTGCGAGGAGGCCGCCGCCGATGACGAGAGGTTGGAACGACCAGGCGCGCCACAGATTCTCGGCAGCCACCACGCCAGCCACGGTAGCGCCTGTCAGGGTCGCGCCAGGATTGCGCGCGCTGCTGCCCGTCCCGAGCGGATTGCGCCTTCCATGTGCATGTGCCCGACGCCTGCGAGGTCGGTGCAGGCCCAATGCACGGAACCGACGGGTCGGATGAGGTCGGGACCGTGGCGCGAGAGCCCGCCGATGCCGAAGGTCGCTGCATACGCCCCGCGCGTCCACTCCTCCTCCGACCAGTTCCGCTCGACCAGATCGATGGCAGCGAGGGCCCGCGGGCCGAAGAACAGTGCCAGCCCGTCGAGCACGAGCGCGGCGGCGCTCGGTCGCGTCGAGCTGCTCGGCCGCGTGCGCCTTTTCGCCGGCAAGGAACGTGCAGAGGACGCCCGGCCGGCCGGCAGGGGGCGTGTTGTCGTAGACCTCGCGGACGAGCTCGTACGGTGCGAACCCTTCGCCCGCGAGCCCGTCCGTCCGCCAGAACGGCTCGTCGTAGACCGCGAGCACCTTGATCACGTCGCCCTGCGTCATCGCCTGGTGCAGGCGCATTCGCCAGGCGGGCAGCGGCGGCTCGAAGCGGATCAGTCCGGCGACGTTCGGCGGAACGGCGACGACGGCGGCATCGGCGCTGACCGAGAGGTTCCCTGCCTCGGCGATGACCGTGTCGTCCGTCCAGCGCAGTGTGCGCACGGGTGCGTCGAGCACGACGCGATCGCCGAGCCGTTCGGCGAGTCGAAGGGGGATCAGCTGCGAGCCGCCGACGACGCGCGAATGCAGGCAGAGATCCGGCTCGAACAGGTTCGCGACGCTTCCCGCTCCGGCGACCGTCGCGAGGGCGCTGAGGACGGAGAACGTGTCGGCGGGCTTCGTCATGTAGCCGCCCGCCATGAAAGCGCGCAGCAGATCGCGCGCGAGCGTGTCGTCGACTTCGGCCGCGAGCCATTGCTCGAAGCTGAGTCGCGTCGAGCTCCTCGGCCCGCTCGTGGGTCCCACGGAGCCTCCGGGTCGAGCTCGGCCACGATCGCGTCGAGCTTCGCGACGGCCTCGTCGTACGCGGCGGCAGAGACCGCGGGAAGTGGATCGTCGCCCTGGTAGCGGTGCAGTTCACCGTCCGCGTCGATGTAGAGGTGGTCTCCCTCGCGGTAGGCATGGAACAGCTCGATCCCGAGCTCGGCGAGCAGTGCGTGCATCTCGCTCTGATACGGCGCCACCCATTCGCCGCCGAGCTCGTTCGGCTCGCCGCCGATCTCGACGTTCAGAAGACGCCCTCCGACCCGGTCGCGCGCCTCGAGCACGACGACATCTCGTCCTGCGGCGGACGAGGTCGGTCGCGGCGACGAGCCCGGCGAGCCCGGCGCCGACCACGACCACGTCCGTCTTCATCTGTGTGTGCGCATCGCCCATGCCGGCTACGACGGACCGGGGGGCATGTCGCCGACCGGCCACGGCTTGCCGCCGACACCCCAGTTCTTCGGATCGTGGCCCTCGACGATCACCCACGTGTGGTCGCGCAGCCCCGGATGGACGGCGTCACAGAGGGCATCGGTCATCGCGGCGATGATCTTCTCGCTCGCCTCCGGTGTGACGCGGTAGTCGAACAGCTCGACCCGGATCAACGGCATGTCGGCGCTCCTTCTGTCGTAGGTACGACGATCCTACGGCGCTCAACGGGCCAGGTAGCCGCCGTCGACCGGGATCACGGCCCCCGTGACGTACCGCGCCGCATCCGAGAGCAGAAACGCGATCACGTCCGCGACCTCCTCGGGCTCGCCGAAGCGCCCGATCGGGATCCGCGCGTCGATCTCGCGCCGGCGCCATTCCTCGAGGTCGGCTGTCATCTCGGTGGCGATGTACCCGGGCGCGACGGCGTTGACCCGGATACCGCGCCCCGAAAGCTCGTTCGAGAGCGCCTTGGCGAGCTGCGCGACGCCTCCCTTCGAGGCCGCGTAGGCCGATACGTTGAATCCTCCCTGGAAGGACATCATCGACGCGAGCAGGACGATGGAGCCGCCGCCGTCGTCGATCATCCGTCGCGCCGAGGCCTGCGCGAGCTCGAACACCGACCGGAGGTTGAGGTCGACCACGCGCTCCCAGTCCTCACGCGTCGTGTCGAGAAACCCCTTGCGCACCGCGACACCGGCGTTGCAGACGAGTGCGTCGATCCGTTTCAGACGTGCGACGACTGCCGCTGCGGCACCCGGCTCGGCGAGATCGACGCCACCGGTCCGGTCGGCCGTCTCGACGTTCCAGCCGTCACGGGCGAGACGTTCGGCGGTGGCTGCGCCGATGCCGCGGCTCGCACCCGTGACGAGGGCGACCTTCTCGCCGGCGGGCACTCAGCGCTCGACGTGCAGCGACCCGTGGAGATCGCCGAGGACGAGGTCGCGTTCCGGATCGCCGATGTGATCGAGCGGGACCGGCGCCAGTGCCTCGATGAAGGTGACGCCGCCCTCGGAGAAGAGCTCGTGGTCGACGCCGCGGTTGACGACGCAGGCGTCGCCGGGCCCGAGCTCCTGCGTTGCGTCACCGATCGTCATCGTCAGCGAGCCCTCGAGCACGAGCATCGCCTGCTCGGTGTGCTCGTGGCTGTGCCGCTTCACCGTCGTGCCGGGTTCGTAGGTGACGCGTCCGAGGAACACCTGGTCGCCTGCGATCGGATGGAGCCCTACCCCTGGAAAGATGGGGAAGGGCTCCACGCCGACGAACGAGCGAAACGGTGAGTCGGCCATCAGGCGGCGATGCCGAACGTGATCCCCGTACCGACCGTGTTGATCGACAGCTCGGCGTCGAAGACGACGGTCTTCCCGTCGCGCGTTGGCTCACCACGACCGGCGGCTTTCTCCTGGAGTGCGCGCAGCACGCGCTCGGGTGTGATCGGCAGCTCCGTCACCCAGACGCCGACGGCGTCGAAGACCGCGGTCGCGATGGCCGGCGGCTGCGCGTTGTTCGCCATCTCGCCGATCCCCTTGGCACCGTAGGGGCCGTCGCTGGAGGGGTTCTCGATGATGATCGTGTCGATCTGCGGGAGATCCTCCATGCCCGGGACGAGGTACGAGCCGAACGATGCGCCGCGGTGATCGACCGACGGGTAGTACGGGTAGCAGTTCTCGAGGACACCGAGGCCGAGCCCCTGCACGGCGCCGCCCTCGATCTGCCCCTCGACGAGCGTCGGGTTGATCGACTTGCCGACGTCGTAGCACTGCCACAGTCGCGTCACCTTGACGACACCGGTCTCGTCGTCGACCTCGACCTCGGCAGCGCACGAGGCGTACGAAATCGCGGAGTGGGGAGGAAGGTCGACCTTGCCGGTCTCGGGCTCCACGATCGTCGCGTACGGCTTCAGCTGTGCCCCGGTGCCGGTGAGCAACTCCCCGTAGCCCCAGGTTGCAGCCGCCGCGACGTCCGGGACGCTGATCTTCTTCTGCGGCGCGCCCTTCGCGATCACCTCGCCGTCGATGATCTCGAGGTCGGCGGGATCGATCTCGAGCTCCTTGCCCGCGATCTCGAGGATCTTCTGGCGTACGTTCACGGCCGCCTTCTCGACGGCCTTCCCGGCGACGAATGTCGCCCGCGACGCGAACGTACCGGTGCAGACGGGAGACGAATCGGTGTTGGAGTTGTCGTAGGTGATCCACTCGTACGGCACGCCGATCGTCTCGGCGACGATCTGGGACTGGATCGTCTTCGAGCCGTTTCCGATGTCGGACGTTCCCGCGAAGACGTCGATGCGACCGTCCGGCTTGACCTTGATCCAGGCCTGCGACGGGTCACCGTTCTGGTTCATCCCCGTCGGGTACTCGATCGCCGCGAAGCCGCGGCCTGTATGCACTGCCATCAGTGAGCCTCCGGGTTTCCGAGTTGGCCGACGAGGTGTTGCGGGAGCAGGTCGCCAGACCTCTGGTCGGGTGTCATCGCCTTGTACTCAGGTGCCAGGTCGTGTCCGACCGCATCGGCGATCGCGAGGATCGTCGGAACGGTCGACGGATCGGTGTAGGCGATCTGGTTCGGGGACGTGTCGCCGATCCGGTTCGCGTTCTTGAGCCGAAGCTCGAACGGGTCGATTCCCAGTTCGAGTGCGATCCGGCTCATGTGGGTCTCCGTCGCGAACGAGACCGAGGTGACGCCGAAGCCGCGCATCGCGGTCGTCGGTGTCCGGTTCGTGTAGACGACGTAGCCGTCGAACTCGAGGTTCGGGATCGAGTACGCCCCGGTGTGGTGGAAGCTGTGCTTCGTCAGGCCGTACGGCGAGAACCGCGCGTACGCCCCGGCGTCGTGCAACGTGAGCATCTTGCGCCCGAGAATCCAGCCGTCCTTCGTCACGGCGTCCGCGATCTCCATGTGCCAGGGAGCACGCGTCGACGAGCAGAGGAACTCTTCCTCCCGCGTCCAGCGCCACTTCACCGGCTTGCCCGACTTCTGTGCGAGCAGCGCACACATCGTCTCGGTCGCGGTGTCCACCTTGCCGCCGAAGCCGCCGCCGACGGTTCCGCCGACGACCTTGAGCTTGTTCAGCGGCACCTGGAGGTGCGCGGCGACGACGCCCATCGAGAAGTAGAGCGCCTGGGTGCAGGAGTAGATCGTGAGACGGCCGTTCGCCTCCGGGACGACCTGGCACACCTGTGTCTCGATCGGTGCGTGCTCGATCGCAGCGGGGCGATAGACGCCCTGCACGATCAGATCCGCGCTGTCGAATGCCTCGTCGATGTTCCCCTTGCGGATCTGCCGGCGGTCCATCTCGTTCTCGAAGTGCCTGTACCAGTTGCCCTCGGCGTGGATCTCGGGTGCGTCCGCGTCGAACGCCTGGCGAACGTCGAAGAGGGCCGGCAACTCCTCGAAGTCGGCCGTGATCGCGGCGACCGCCGCCATCGCTTCGCCCTCCGTCGGGGCGGCGACGATCGCGATCGGCTGACCGAGGTAGCGGACTTCGTCCTTCGCGAGCAGCGGCTCGTCGGCGGGGATGCCGAGCGCCGAGAGGTGTCCATACTCGAGCAACGGGACGTCTTCCCACGTGATCACGTGGACGCCCTTCATCGCCGCAGCCTTGCTCGTGTCGAGGTTCGTCATCTTGGCGTTGTGTACGGGCGAGCGGAATGCCTTCGCCCACAGTGTCCCGGGCACCCGAACGTCGTCGACGAACACGGTGTGCCCCGTCACATGCGCGACGCCGTCGTAGCGGGGGACGCGTGCGCCGACCGCTTTCATGCCACACCTCCGTAGTTCGTCATCGCGGCGCCTGGCGCCGTGACGGTGAGGTCGAACGAGTCGCCGCGCGCTGCTGCTGCAACCGCGTCGATGATCTTGACGTAGCCGGTGCATCGGCAGACGTGCCCGGCGAGCGCTTCCTGGATCGCGTCGTGGTCGTCGCTTCCGCCCCGGTCGATGTACGCCTGCGCAGCCATCATCATCCCGGAGGTGCAGAAGCCGCATTGCGCCGCGTAGTGGTGGGTGAACGCCTGCTGCACCGGCGACATGTCGTCGGGCGAGCCGAGGCCCTCGACGGTCGAGATCGAGGAACCGTCGACGGACGCGACGGGTGTCAGGCACGAGCGCCGCGGCTCGCCGTCGACGAGCACCGTGCAGGCCCCACAGCCGCCCTGCTCGCAACCCGCCTTCGGGCTCGTGATGCCGAGTTCTTCGCGCAAGACGTCGAGCAGGCTCGTCAGAGGGCCGCTCTCGATCGCGGTTTCGACTCCGTTGACCGTGAGGTTCATGCGGACTCCTCGAGTTCGGTGAGAACACGGCGGACGAGCACGGGCAGCGTCTGGCTGCGGTACCAGGCGGACGCGAGCGCGTCGTCTCCCAGGGTCACGTCGCCGACGGCTGCCGCTCCTGCTGCCGCGGGATCCGCGGCTGCCGCCTCGGCCGAGCGCAGACGTGCGCCGTGACCTGCGACGCCGGTCGCCGCCAGGCGTGTCGTCCCCGCGGCATCCCGGGCTCCCGTCACGGCGAGCACGGTGTACTCGTGGGTGTGTGGATATTCGACCGCCGCGAACGCGGAGGCCGCGGGCCGCGCGAAGCTGACATCGAGCACGAGCCGGCCTTCTCTGTGGCCGAGAAACTCCTCGATCGGCTCCGTTTTCTCTCCGTCGGAGCCGGCCGAGCGCACTGTGGCATCGAGCGCGAGAAAGCACCCCTGCAGGTCGCCGCGCGGCGCCTCCACTCCAGCGCCGACGCAGAGGTTCCCTCCGACCGTCGCCTGGCTCCGGATCTCGTAGTCGGCCACGTTGCGGGCACATGCGGCGAGCGCGGCGACGTGCTCCTCGAGCTCGAGCAGGGCGCTGACAGGGGCGGTGGCGCCGATCGTGATCGTGTCGCCGTCGACCGTGACCCCATCGAGGCCGGCCCGACTCAGGAGGAGGACGCGGCCCGGATCGAGGCGACCGTAGGTGATGTCCGGGACGACGACCGTTCCGCCCCCGATCACCGTCGTCGCGGCCCCGTCGCCGAACAGCGCGACGGCCTCGGCCGGCGACGAGGGGAGAAGCACTTCAGAAGCCATGGCGGTCCTTTCTCGTTCCTCGTTCGGTCACGACTGCTGCTTCCCGCCGATTCCCCAGTGGTTCGGAGCGACACCCTGGATCACGACCTGGATGTGCTCCGGCGCGGCGCCGCTCGACTCCGCGAGCGCGTTGGTGAGCGCCTCGATCATCTTCGGCACGGACTCCTCGGTGACACGGCGGTCGTACAGCTTGACCTCGATCATCGGCACGGTGCGGCCTCCTTCGGCTCGGCCGGCCCAGGCGGGCTCGACCAGGGGATCTTGGCAGTGTGACATTGTCGTACCGTCTGTGCAACGCTATCGTCCCACACGCGATGGCACAGGTCGAGAGCACCGAGCGGCGGGTCGTCGACGGCGCTCGCCGCGCGATCGCCACGGTTGGCTGGCAGTCCGCGACGCTGACCCGGATCGCCGAGGAGGCGGGGGTATCGCGCATGACGCTCCATCGGCGCGGGCTCGGCCGGGACGAGATCTTCGCGCTGCTCGCGCGTGACTACGAGGATGCGTTCCGGGCTGCCCTCTGGCCGTCGGTGACGAGCCGCGGGACGGGGGCCGAGCGACTGGAGGCGACGCTCGACGGCCGTGTGCGCCGTCACGGAGGATCACCTCTCGTTCCTCGCCGCGCTGGACGAGGAGGCGGACCGGCGTTTCTTCCATGAGGCGGATGAGGAGGTGCGCTCGCGCGAGGGATACATCAACCCGATCGAGCGGCTGCTCGCGGACGGGATCGCCGACGGCTCGATCCGGCGGGTCGAGATCGAGGAGACGGCGACGGTTCTCGTCAACGCCGTCGACCGCACGTACCGCCACCTCCGGCGGGCGCACGACTGGGGCCCTGCGCGCGCGCGGGAGGTTCTCATCGACCTGCTTCTGCGAGGGCTGCTGCCGATGCCGCCTCAGTAGACCGGGCGGCGCGGCGTAGACGCCCTGCTCGAGGGTGGCAGGGTCCGGAGCAGGTGCCTGCTCCGCCTCGGCGAGACCGGCGGCGACCTCGTCGGCCGCCGACTCGCGGATCCGCTCGATCTCGTTCGAACCGAAGCCGTCCAGCGCGAGCCGCGCACCGAGCCGTTCGACCGGATCGAACCGCTCGAAGAACTCCTCGCGCAGCATTGCGGGCATGTAGCGGGCATCGTCGTGCGCCGCATGCCCGTGCATGCGAACGGTCAATGCCTCGACGGATTGCGGCCCCTGCCCCGCGCGCGCCCGCTCGACGGCTCCGCGCACCTTCTCGAGCACGGCGAGCGCGTCGGTGCCGTCGACCCGCTCCCCGGGGATCGACCAGCCGCCGAAGATGCGCTGCGTGATGTTCGTGTTCACCATCTGTCGCGAGACGGGAGTGGAGTACGAGTAGCGGTTGGCCTGGATCACGAAGACGGCCGGCACCTGCCACACCGCCGCGAGGTTGAGCCCCTCATGGGTGTCGCCGACGGAAAACGCGCCCTCGCCGAGGAATGTCATCGCCACGCGCGGCTGGCCTCTGCGCTTGAAGGCGAGCGCCGCACCGGCCACGAGGGGCACGAGGTCGCCGAGCATCGAGACGAGCGGAAATACGCCACGCTCCGGGGCGCCGAAATGCATGTTCCCGTCCCGGCCGAACGTCGGACTCGTCGCCTTGCCGAAGAAGTTCCGGAACGCGTCGGCTGTGGTGGCGCCGCGCGCGAAATGGCACGCGAGCTCGCGGTTGAGCGGGGCAACGACGTCGTCCGGGCCGAGCGCGAGCCCGGCGCCGGCGGCGACGCGCTTCCTGCCCGCGGCCCGTATAGACCGAACCGGGAACCCGGCCCTGGCGGTACAGCGCCATCACCCGGTCCTCGAAGAGTCGTTGCAGCAGGACGAGCCTGAAGAGCGCGACTCGCTCGTCCGCCCCGATCGACGGCGCCTGCGGCGCAGGGCTCGATCGCCATCAGTATGCGAGGAGCCGGTCGAGGGCGCCGAGCGTCGAGTCGACGGACGGCATGTACGCGTCTTCCAGTTCGGGTGCGAACGGCACCGGGGTGTCGGGTGGCGCATGCAGCGCGGGCGGCGCGTCGAGGTGTTCGAACGACCGACGCGCTATCAGGGAGAGGACGACGCCTGCCGCGCCCGTCGAGCGGGCGGCCTCCTGCAGGACGAGCACGCGGGACGTCTTCTCGATCGAGGCGAGGATCGCCTGCTCGTCGATGGGCCAGATGGTGCGTAGGTCGACGACCTCGACGTCCGCATCGACGAGATCGGCGGCGGCGAGAGCCGTGCTCACGCCCGAGCCGTACGTGACGACTGTCGCATCGGTGCCGGGCCGTGCGATCGTGGCAGGGCCGATCGCGGTGCGATGGCCGGAGGCAGCGGCCGGTCCGCGAAGCGACCGATAGAGCCGCTTGTGCTCGAAGTAGAGAACCGGGTCGGGGTCGTCGATCGCTGCACGCAGCAGCCCGTAGGCGTCCTCCACCGTTCCCGGGCAGACGATCTTGAGACCGGCGGTTCCGACGAACCAGCCCTCCGGCGAGCCTGCGTGGAACGGGCCACCTCGCACCCCGCCACCCGTCGGGCAACGAATCGTGATCGGGATCGGCTGCCCGGAGCGCCAGTGCGTCTTCGCAGCCACAGTGACGATCGGGTCGAACGCGCACGTGATGAAGTCGGCGAACTGGAGCTCGACCACAGGGCGTTCGCCCATCCACGCGGCACCGATCGCGGCGCCGACGAACCCCTCCTCCGAGATCGGCGTGTCGATCACCCGTGCTTCGCCGAACTCCTCGAACAGCCCGCTCGTGACGCCGAACGCCCCACCGAACGCCCCGATGTCCTCACCGAGCAGAAACACGCGGTCGTCCTCCAGCATCGCGTCGCGGAGTGCGGCGCCGATCGCCTCGAGGTACGTGATCTCACCGGCGCGCGCCTCGCTCGCCGGGCCGTCGGGTGCTTCGAGATGGCCGACCGTCGTCACGGCACGAGCGTAGTAGACGAGCTACATGCGGTCGAGGGTTGCGTGTCGGCGACTGTGCAGCTCGAGGGCGCGGATCAGCAGATATCCCGCCACCGCGTAGACGACGCCCACCAGCGCTTCCGCGCCGACGAGGCCGGTGACGTCGAAGAACGAGGCCCCGTCCGCGAGCAGCCGTGCGGCCTCGATTCCATGGGTGAAAGGCATTCCTCGGGCCACTGCGCGGAGCCAGTCGGGCAGCGCGTCGAGCGGGACATTTGCGCCCGTGCACACGAGCAGGATCCCGAAGAGGACGTTCGAGAGCACAGCGGTCTCCCGAACGAGCAAGCCGAGTCCGGCACTGAGCAGCCCGAGCCCCGTGCACGACAGCGCGCTCACGGCGGTGACGAGCGCAAGCGGCCCGAATGCACTGGCGGGAACGTCGATCCCGACGATCAGGCCGCCGACGACGAGACCGAAGGCGGCGACGAAGAACCCGTTCAGGACGACCGGAAGGGCGCGGCCCACGAACAACGGCAGGCGAGGTGCGGGGGTGATCAGGATCGGGCCGAGCGTCTGTTGGAAGCGTTCGCCCGCGATGATGTTCGTCATCGCGAAGACGCACGGGATCGCGGCGTACTGGATCCCGTTCCCGATCACGTAGAACTCGTCGGACTCGAGAGCTGCCGAACGACCGATGTAGACGAAGAGCAGGATCTGAAAGATGGGGGCGACGAGCAGGCTCGGGATGAAGACCCACGGCGAGAGCCAGCCGAAAAGGGCGCGATAGCTGATCAGGCCGCCGATCAGGAAGACGCGCGCCGCCGTCATGAGAGCGAAAGCGATGCCTTGACGCGTGCCGAACGGAGCGCCCGTTCGAGAAGCAGGATCCCGGCGAGCGTGTACGCGGCGCCGAGAAACAGCGCCATCGCGATGTCGACGTAGGGCGAGCCGCCAAGCGCCGCCCCGCGAATTGCGCTGATTCCCCACGTCGGCGCGAGCACCCACGAGATGGGGCGCACCCAGCCGGGGAAGAGCGCCAGCGGCACGAGAAAGCCGGAGACGAGCCAGACGGGGTACTCGAGCATGTTCCCGAGCGCCCAGGCCTGGCGGAAGCGGACGAACGCGACGGCCAACAGGAAGCCGAGGGCTCCGATCGAGACCACGGTCGCAGGCACCGCGAACACGAACGCGAGCGGGTCGCCGATGTCGAGCTCGATTCCGAAGACGAGTCGCCCCCAGGCGAGCGTCGCGATCATGCTGTAGATCCCGATCGTCGCCATCGCGATCGTCACCGGGAGCAGGATCAGCGCAAAATGGGCCGGTGCCGTGACGAGGAGCTCGAGCGTTCCGACCCAGCGCTCGCGCGCGAGCGCGGCGCCGGCGGACGTGCTCGTTGCCCCCCAGATACCCATCACCGCTGCCCCGAGCGACGCGTAGAGAAGCGGCTTCGGGTCGTCGCCCGACTGGAACATGAGGAACGCGGCCGTCGCGAAGAAGAGGGGATAGACGATCCCGAGCCAGAAGTTGAAGGCCGAGCGGGTCAGCATCTTCATGTGGACGAGCCAACCGACCCAGAGGAGTCGTGTGACGCGCACCATCACGCGGCGGTGACGAGCGCGACGTACGCATCTTCGAGCGTCGGCTCGCGCGAGGAGACCCGGCCGACCGTGACGCCGTCGAGTTGCGAAAGGATCGAGTGGGTGAGCTCGAGGCCGGGCTCGGTCTGGACGATCAGGAGCTGCTTCTGCTCCCGGTTCTCGACCGTGACGGCCCGGACACCCGCGAGTCCGCGGACGAGCTCGGTCGAGCGCTCCTCTATGCCGAAGACCTCGACTTCGACGACGCTGCCGTCGGCGACGCGCGACTTCAGCTCCTGAGGCGTTCCTTCGGCGACGATCTCGCCGTTTGCGATCACGGCAATCCGGTCGCAGAGCGCGTCGGCCTCGAACATGTAGTGCGTGGTCAGGAGGACGGTCTTCCCGGCTTGCGTGAGCGAGGCGATCGTCGCCCTGAGCTCGCGCGCGCCGACGGGGTCGACCCCGATCGTCGGCTCGTCGAGGAAGACGACCGGCGGATCATGGAGCAGCCCGCGCGCGATGTGCAGGCGCTGGCGCATCCCGCGGGAGTAGCCCTCGACGCGCTCCTGCTCGCGACCCTTCAGCCCGACGAGTTCGAGTAGCTCGTCGATCCGCGTCCGCTGTTGTTTCGGCCCGACACCGTAGAGCTCGGCGAAGTAGCGGAGGTTGTCGAAGGCGGACAGCCGCTCGTAGAGCCCGCGCTCGCCCCCGAAGACGTAGCCGATGCGCTCGCGCACCCAGCGGGCGTCCTTGACGACGTCCCGCCCGAGCACCCTTGCCTCGCCCGAGGTCGGGATCAGGAGCGTGATCAGCATCTTGATCGTGGTCGTCTTGCCGGCGCCGTTCGGCCCGAGGAGGCCGAAGAGCTCGCCTTCCCCGATCGAGAAGCTGACGCCACGCACCGCCTCGACCTCGAGCGAGCGACGGCGGATCGTGCCGGTCGTGGTCTTGTAGGTCCGCCGGAGATCGACCGCCTCGACGACATTCACGAGGTGACCCTACCCGTTCGACCGGGAAAGGAACCCGCCGATCCCCTTCTGCTGCTGCCACGCCGCTACGCTCCCTTGGTGAGCGGTTTTCGCACCATCGACGAACTCGAGACGGCCCTCCGCGCCGCGGACTACCTGCCGGACCGTGGCCTCTCGACCGCGCTCTTCCTCGGGCTCGCGCTCGAGAAGCCGCTGCTGCTCGAGGGAGAGGCGGGCGTCGGCAAGACCGAAGCTGCGAAGGCGCTCGCAATCGCGACATCTGCTCGGTTGATCCGCCTCCAGTGCTACGAGGGGCTCGACGTCGCGCACGCCGTCTACGAGTGGAACTATCCGCGCCAGCTGCTGCACATCCGCGCCGCCCAGGAGGGGACGGTTTCCGAGGACGAGTTGTTCGGGCCCGAATTCCTCATCAGACGGCCTCTCCTCGAGGCGATCGACTCCGACGAGCCCGTCGTCCTCCTGATCGACGAGATCGACCGGGCCGACGAAGAGTTCGAAGCGTTCCTCCTCGAGGTGCTCTCCGACTTCCAGATCACGATTCCCGAGCTCGGCACGATTCGCGCCCGGCGAAAGCCGGCCGTGATCCTCA
This sequence comes from uncultured Thermoleophilia bacterium, assembly GCA_963721955.1. Taxonomy (GTDB): domain Bacteria; phylum Actinomycetota; class Thermoleophilia; order Gaiellales; family Gaiellaceae; genus Gaiella. The sequence goes on from CAVRKG010000005.1 coordinate 1,861,762, forward strand.
CGTCCAACCGGACGCGGGAGCTCCACGATGCATTGAAGCGCCGCGCGCTTTTCCACTGGATCGGGCACCCGTCGATCGATCGCGAGATCGAGATCGTCAAGATCCGGATCCCCGGCATCTCCGAGCGGCTCGCCGCAGAGGCGGCCGCATTCGTACGGGAGTTGCGCGGTCTCGACCTGGCGAAGCCGCCGGGGGTCGCCGAGACGATCGACTGGGCGATGGCGCTCAACGCGCTCGGCCGCCAGGAGATCGACGCCGACGTGGTCGAGCAGACACTCGGGTCGGTCCTCAAGTACCGGGAAGACATCGAGGCCGTGCGCGACGAGACGCTCGCGCATCTCGTCGATACGGCGCGCACGACCGCGGCGAGGTAGGGGGCGGCCGGCGGTGGTCTCGATCGGAACATCTCTGACGAGCCAAGCGGGCGCGAATGCGCGCCTCTTCACGATCTCGCCGCGTGACTGTGAAGCAGTCGAGCGGCGAGCAGCGAGTATCCAGCGCGGGGTCTCGCGACGAGATTCCCCGGAACGTCGCGGGACGCCGCGCTGATGGCCGACGCGGTCGTCAGGCACGTCGTGACCTTCGGCCGCGTTCTTCGCGAGGTCGGGCTCGAGGTCGGGCCGGGTCGGGTTGCGGACGCCTTGCGCGGCATTGCCGCCGTCGATCTGACGCGACAGGAGGACGTGTACTTCGCTCTCCGTCAGACCCTCGTCTCGCGTCACGACGAGCTCGACCTGTTCGACCGGGCGTTCAACGCCTGGTTCCTGCGGGCGCCGGTTCTCCCGCCGCTGCGCGCGGCCGAGAGCCCGCAGGCGCAGCAGAAGATCGGCGAGTCACTGTCGGACGCAGCGGGCGGCGAGCCGGACGACGAGCAGGGCGACCCGCTCGAGCTCGGTGCGTCCGGGCACGAGCTGCTCCGGGAGAAGGACTTCGCGGAAATGACGCCCGACGAGTATCGCCGCGTGCGACGGTTGATCGCGGCGATCGCGCGGCACCGTCCGCTGCGTGCCTCCCGCCGGCGGCGGTCGGATCCGCGCGGCGACCGGCTCGACATGCGGCGCCTCATCCGGCATTCGCTGCGCACGGGCGGCGACCCGGTCGATCGGCCCTACCGGGCCCGGAAGCATGTGGCGCGCAAGCTCGTCGTCCTCTGTGACGTCTCGGGCTCGATGGACGCGTACGCACGGGCGCTCGTCCTCTTCCTCCACGCTGCGGTCGGATCAGGCCCCGGCGTCGAGGCATTCGCCTTTGGCACCCGACTGTCCCGTCTCACGGGCGAGCTCGGCACGCGCGATCCCGAGGCGGCGCTCGAGAAGTGCACCGAGGCGGTGACCGACTGGGGCAGCGGCACGCGGATCGGCGCCTCGCTGAAGGAGTTCAACGACCTCTACGGCAGGCGCGCCCTCTCCCGTGGAGCCATCGTCGTCATCGTCTCCGACGGCTGGGAGCGCCAGGATCCCGAGCTCGTCGGGCGCGAGATGGCGCGGCTCGCGAGGGCAGCCTATGCGGTCGTCTGGGTCAACCCGCTGAAGGGGAATCCCGAGTATCAGCCGCTCGCCGGCGGCATGCGGGCAGCGCTGCCGTACATCGACCGGTTTCTGTCCGGCCATAATCTGAGAAGTCTGGAAGAGCTGGCGGCGGTTCTCGCCGGCATCGAGAGGAGGCACGCAGCGTGAAGGAGATCCTTGATGAGGTGGAGCGTTGGCGGGAGGCGGGTGAGAAGGTGGTCGTCGCCACCGTCGTCGCGACCCGGCGCTCGGCGCCGCGACCCGTGGGCACGAGCCTCGCCATCTCGGAGTCGGGCAAGATGTGCGGCTCGGTTTCCGGGGGTTGCGTCGAGAGCGACGTGTTCGAGAACGCGATGGATGTGATGCGCTCCGGCGAGTCGAAGATGCTGAGCTACGGCATCACGGACGACATGGCGTGGAGCGTCGGCCTCCCGTGCGGCGGCGAGATCGACGTCTTCGTGGAGCCCGTGGAATGAGCCTCCTCCACCGCCTGTCGCAGCTGCACGCGTCCGCCGAGCGAGGCGTCCTGTTCACCGTCGTGGAAGGCGAGAGCGTCGGTGGCAAGGAACTCGTGCTCGAGACGGGCGAGAGGCTCGGCGGCGGCGTGCCCGCGGAGGCGACGGAGCAGTTCGACGAGCTCGTTCGGCGCGGCCGGAACAAGCTCCTCACGCTCGAGGACGAGACGAAGGTGTTCGCCGAGTGGTACGGACCGCCGCCGCGCCTGTTCGTCTACGGGGCCGTCGACACGGCGGAGGCGCTCTGCCGGGCGGCGAAACTGCTCGGCTGGACGGCGATCGTCGGAGACGCGCGCGGCATGTTCCTCACCGCCGAGCGGATGCCGTCGGCCGATGTCCTGATCAAGAAATGGCCCGAGGAGGCGCTTGCCGAGCTCGCGCCCGACCATCAGACCGCGGTCGTCGTCCTCACGCACGACGACAAGTTCGACGAGCCGGCACTCAAGGCTGCGCTCGAGAGCGAGGCGTTCTACGTCGGTGCGCTCGGCTCGCGTCGCACGACCGAGCGTCGCCGGGCCCGCCTCCTCGAGGCAGGCGTGTCCGAGGAGCAGCTCGCGCGGATCATGGGGCCGTGCGGGCTCGACATCGGGGCCGACACGCAGGAGGAGACCGCACTCGCGATCCTCGCGGAGATCCTGGCCGTGAGAGCCGGACGCGGCGGCGGGCCGCTGCGCGATTCGAAGAACCGGATTCACGTCGAGGTGGCGTAGGCGACTCTCGCGCGCAGCCGACGCGCCGGCGTCGGACCCGGCATCGGGCCCGGCTCGACCGTGTTAGCGTCGCCGTGACAGCCTGTGCAAGGAAAGGAGTCAGCTGTGCCGGGAATCGACGCCAAGTCGAGTGCGATCTACGACCTCGTCGAGGAGGGCTCGGGCGTCGAGCAACTCGCGACGGGGTTCACCTTCACGGAGGGGCCGATCTGGCATCCCACCGAGCAGGTGCTGTATTTCTCAGACATGCCGGCGGACATCCGACGCAAGGTGACGCTCGACGGCAAGGTCACCGAGGTGCGGAACCCGTCGTTCAAGTGCAACGGAATGACGCTCGACCACGATCTCAATCTCCTCGTGTGCGAGCACGTGACGAGCTCGCTCGTCCGCGAGCGCACGGACGGCGTTCGCGAAACGCTCGCCTTTCACTGGCAGGGCAAGTACCTGAACAGCCCGAACGACGTCACCGTCCGCTCCGACGGCACGATCTACTTCTCGGATCCCTGGTACGGCCGCTTCCCCGGTTTCGGAATCGAGCGCGAGCGGGAGCTCGGCTGGCAGGGCGTCTTTCGGATTCCGCCCGGTGGCGGCCAGGACGAGCTCGATCTCGCCCTCGCCGAGGACGAGTTCGACATGCCGAACGGGCTCTGCTTCTCGCCGGACGAGTCACTGATGTACATCAACGACACGCCGCGCGCCCACATCAAGGTGTTCGACGTCAACGCCGACGGCACGCTCGCGAACGGGCGCATGTTCTTCGAAGGCGTCGGTTCGGGCGTGATCGAGGAAGGCATTCCCGACGGGATGAAGATCGACGAGCTCGGAAACATCTGGGTCACCGGCCCGAAGGGTGTCTGGGTGATCTCACCCGAGGGCGAGCACCTCGGCACGGTCGAGGTGCCCGAGAACGTCGGCAACCACACGTGGGGCGGCCCCGACTGGCACACCCTGTTCATCCCTTCGTCGTCGTCGGTGTACACGATCCGCACGAAGGTCGGTCCGCGGCGCGAGCCGTACATGAAATAGGAGGATGCGATGTCCGATGAATTGACCCTCGATCCCGGCCGTTGTGCCCTGATCATCCAGGACCTGCAAAACGACGTGATCAGCGACGGGGGTGCGTTCGCGGATTCCGGTTCGCCCGGTCATGCGAAGGAGCAGAAGGTCGTCAAGCACGTATCCGACCTCGCTGCCGCCTGTCGCAAAAAAGGCATTCCGGTGATCCACGTGCACTACATCGTGGAGCCGGGCGCGCCTGGATTGAAGCTCAACGCGCCGCTGTTCCAGGGTGTCAACGAGACCGGGGCGCTCGTCCGTGGGACCTGGGGCGCCGCGGCGGTGGACGGGCTCGAGCCGAAAGATGGTGACTTCGTGGTCGAGAAGATGCGGATGAGCGGCTGGCAGGGCACCCGCCTCGAGAACCTGCTCGCCGGTCTCGGACGCGACACCGTGATCATCACCGGCGCGTGGACGAACATGTCGATCGAGCATACGGCTCGCACCGGTGCCGACAAGGGCTTCGTCATGGTGGTGCCGGAGGACGGTTGCTCGACGATGAATGCCGACTGGCACAACGCGTCGATCAACTTCGCACTCCAGAACGTCTCCACGGTGACGACGTGTGCCGTGGTCAAGGGCGCGATCGGCGCCTGAAGGATGAAGACGAGGGCCGGGCTCTTCAGGTCGGTCGGCGAGCCCCTCGAGGTCGTCGAGCTCGATCTCGCCGAGCCCGGCCCACGTGACGTCGTCGTGCGGATGGCCGCCGTCGGCATCTGCGGCACAGATCTCCACCAGGTGAAGGGCGAATGGCAGCGGCCGACGCCGATGGTGCTCGGGCACGAGGGCGCTGGAGTCGTCGAATACACGGGTGACGAGGTCGACTCGGTTGCGGTCGGCGACGAGGTCGTCCTCTCATGGGCGCCGTCGTGCGGCCACTGCGCAGACTGCGCCCGCGGTCGGCCGGCGGCCTGCGTGCCGCTGCATCGAGCGATCGGGAACGGCACTCTCGTGGACGGCACGACGGGGATGTCCCTCGACGGTGAAACCGTCTACCGCGGCACGGCGACGGGCGCGTGGGCCGAGCGGGTCGTCGTCTCGTCGCAGGTCGCCCTCCCGACACTCGGCGCCGTGCCCCTGCGGGACGCCGCCCTCCTCGGCTGCGCGGCACTGACCGGCGTGGGTGCCGTGCTCTTCGCGGCGCGTGCCCGACCGGGAGGCGTGGCGCTCGTGATCGGCGCCGGTGGTGTCGGTCAGTTCGTCGTTCAGGGCGCGCGGATCGCGGGTGCGGAGGCGATCGTCGTCGTCGATCCGGTCGAGACGCGCCGCGAACAGGCCGTGCGTCTCGGTGCCACCCACGCCGTGCACCCCGACGAGCTCGCCGAGGCGATGGCGTCGGTTGCGCCCGAGGGGGCCGACTACGGCTTCGACGCGGTCGGCTTCCCCGAGACGAGCGCCACCGCTCTGCGTTTCACCCGGAGCGGCGGCACCACGGTCATGGTGGGGTTACCGCCGACCGGTCTCCGGCTCGACCTCGATCCCGGCGAGTTCCTCCGCCGCGAGAAGTTCCTGACGGGGACGATGTACGGCTCCGAAGATCCCGCCGTGGCGCTGCCGCTCCTTCTCGAGCATGTCGCCGCCGGCCGCCTGGAGCTCGCGCCCCTTCTCGGCGAGGTGTTCCCGCTCGATGCGATCGACGATGCGGTCCGCGCGAGCCTCGAGCTGCCGGCCGGCCGGGTCCTGGTCGAGCCGTAACCGGCCGCTACGGCAGGTCCGCCGAGAGCGCCTCGACGGCCTGCTCCTGGAGCCAGCTGAGGTACCCGTACAGCGCCAGCGCAGGTGCTGCCGGATCGTCCGGGTCGAGCTCGTCCGCGTACGTCTCGTCGGTGACGTCGAGCGAGGTGCCGAGGTAGAGCCGGAGACTCTCGAGGGCACCGAGCCAGGCATCGAGCTGCTCGCCCGTGAGATCCTCGGCGTCGGCGGTCTTCTCGACGATCTGGAGTGCGGCAACCTTGCCTTCGAGCAACTCGCCGCGCATCAGCCGGCGGAACTCGTCGTCGGCGCTCGGGTCGTCGGCGTACGCGGGCGGAAAGATGCGCCGCAGATTGGGATCCGCTTGCCGGCGACCGTCGACGCGCAGCACCTCCAGGAGCTGTGCGGGAAGGGAGCGCAGAAGGTCTCTTTCCTCCGGCGGCAGCCGCAGGAGATAGCCGCCGCGCTGGTTGCGCTCGATCCGCGGTCGGTCCATCAGTCCTGCCTCAGGGTCGCCCACAGCCCGTGGGCGTGGAGACGCGCGACGTCGAATTCGGCCTTCTCCTTCTCGCCGGATGCGACGACGGCCTTCCCATCGTTGTGCACCTGCAGCATCAGCATCGTCGCCTCATCCTTCGAGTATCCGAACAGCTTGCGGAGAACGAGCGTCACGTAGCTCATCAGGTTGATCGGATCGTTCCAGACGATCACGACCCAGGGGCGGTCGTGGTCGTAGTCGTCGCCCTCCGCGGGCAGGCGCACCTCGGCGGGGGCTTCGATCGACTGGCTCACACCCGTATTCTGCCCCGGAAGCTAGCTCCCGGTGCGCACGTCGTGCCCGTAGGCGCTGAGTCGCGAGAGAAGCATCTCGTTCGTCGTGTCTTCACCTTCGACGGGCTCTGTCTCTCCGAAGGCCGGTTCGGCGACGACCACACGTCCGTCGTTCGGCGTGTCGTCCTCGTCCTCGATGTCTTGCCGCACGACCTCTCGGTGCCGTACTTCCTGCAGGAGCACCTCGTCGACGCGCTGCTCGGACGGCGGCGGCTCGTCGACCGCAGCTACGGCCTGCGCGGCCGAGGCGACGATGTCCCCCGCAGCCGAGCCTTCCACCGTCTCGTCTGTCGCCGTGCCTTCCATCGCGGCCTCGGTGGCTACGCGTACGGTGACCACCTCGAGGCCGAGACGTCCGTCGCGCAGCGTGATGCCGAACGTCTCACGGAAGGCGTCGATCACATCCACGTCGGGTTCGCCGAACGAGACGGCATCGCGCACGCCGCGGAGATCGTGTTCGACGAACGACGGGTGGTCTGCCATCAGCCGATATTCCTCCGGTGTCTGTGCGAGCACGGTCACGCCGAGCCGTTCGACGAGCTGCAGATGCTCTTCCGGGTCGAACGACCCACGGCGGATCACGAGCTGGCCACCTCGCAACCAGGGGCCTCGCAGAACCTCCGCCGCCGAGTCGGCCCAACGGGTGCCCGTCGTGCACCAGACGACATCGTCCGGGCGGAACTCGAGGGATGCGTCCGGCTGCAGGCAACCCGCGCCTCCGGAGTCGTCTGCGTGCGTGATCAGGCGCGGCGGCCGGGAGACGTCCTCGCCGTACAGGATCGCAGCCGGATCCGTGGCGGCCGACTCGTGTATCGGTTCGTCGATCGGGTGTCCCCGCAACTCCTCGTCGGCGTCCTCCACGACCACGATGCCTAGACCGTCTCGGAGGCCCTCTGCGAAAGATGCGTTCGCTCCGTCGACGATTGCGACGCGGGCCTCCGAGAGTGCGACGAGCGCCTCGACGTCGGGTGCGTCCAACGTCGCGGAGCAGGGCACGACGACGAAGCCGCCGGCGAGCGCCCCGAGGAGCACCGTAGGGCGAGCGGGCGTCTCTCCCAGGCGAACGAGGACGCGATCCCCGGGCACGAGGTCGCGGGAGCGGAGGAGCGCCGTCCATCGGCTGGACTGCGAGACGATGTCGCGTGACGTCCACCGGTCGATGACGCCCAACTCATCGACGAACTTCAACGCGGTGCCGTTGCCGCCGTCGGCGAGTGCCTCGAGGACGTGCCGGGCCGCGTTGTGCCGCGCAGGGAGGACCAGGACGCCGTCGGCGTCGGGTCGATCCTCGGTTGCTCGTCTGCGGCGTAGACGTCGTGCCATATGTTCTCGATCCGTGGCGTTTTGTGCCACGTTGCAGCATGATCCTCCCTTTCGAGGCGGAAGGCAAGGATCGAGCCGGCCGGTCAGGCTTCGGTCGGGCCGGCCTCGGCGTCGAGGGCGCTCGTCCAGCGCTCGCGGTAGTCCTCCCGAACGGGGCAGAAGATGTCGATCACGGTCGCGCCCTCGGGGCCGCAGTAGGCGGAGTGCTCGACGTGACCTGGGAGCACATAGCCTTGCATCGGGCCGAGTTCGCGGGCGACCCCGTCGACGACCAGCGCCTGCATGCCTCGGAGCACGATGCCGAGCTGCTCGTGCGGATGACTGTGCAACGGCACGGTTGCGCCTGCGCTGAACTCGATCACGTTGATCATCGCCCCGTCACCGAACAGCGGCCGCCCCTCGACCCCCTCTGCCAGCGTGAACGACGAGACGTCGTCGAAGTGGATGAACTGCGCGCCCATGGCCGAGAGTATCTCACCGTCTCGCCCGAATCGAATCGCTATCGTCACTCGCATGTCGACGCTCGACACCGACCTTCTCCGCGACAAGGCCTACGTCGACGGAGCCTGGGTCGACGCCGACTCCGGCTCGACCTTCCCCGTCATCGACCCTGCCACAGGAACGACCATCGCGCACGTCCCTCGCATGGGAGCGAGCGAGACCCGCCGCGCGATCGAAGCCGCACAACGCGCGCTGCCCGCCTGGAAGCACAGGACGGCAAAGGACCGGGCGCAGATCCTCCGTCGTCTCGCGGATCTGATGATGGAGCACGCCGACGACCTGGCTGCACTGCTCGTGCGCGAGCAAGGGAAGCCTCTTTCCGAGGCGCGCCTCGAGATCGCCTATGCCGCGTCGTTCTACGAATGGTTCGGCGAGGAAGCGAAGCGCCTCGACGGTCGCGTCGTCCAGCCGCCGCTCGCGGATCGGAGGATCGTCGTCCTGCGCGAGGCGATCGGCGTAACGGCGGGGATCACGCCGTGGAACTTCCCCGCTGCGATGCCGACCCGCAAGTCCGCTCCGGCGCTCGCAGTCGGCTGCACGATGGTCTTGAAGCCCGCCGAACAGACACCGCTGACGGCACTCGCGATCGCCGCGCTTGCAGAGGAGGCCGGGATCCCGCCGGGCGTCTTCTCGATCGTCACCGGCGATGCCGAGGACGCGCCGGAGATCGGTGGCGAGATGACCTCGAACCCGATCGTTCGCAAGCTCGGGTTCACGGGCTCGACCGAGGTCGGGAAGCTCCTGATGGCGCAATGCGCGGGCCAGGTGAAGAAGGTCTCCCTCGAGCTCGGCGGCAACGCCCCGTTCATCGTCTTCGACGATGCGGATCTCGACGATGCCGTGGCAGGCGCGCTGATGTGCAAGTTCAGGAATTCGGGGCAAACGTGCATCTCGGCCAATCGTTTCCTCGTCCAGGACGCGGTCTACGACGATTTCGTCGGCGCCTTCACGGACGCGGTCGCCGCGCTCAAGGTCGCCGACGGGTTCACGGAGGGCGTTCAGGTCGGGCCTCTGATCGACGAGCCGGCCGTCGCGAAGGTCGAACGTCACGTCGCCGACGCGCTCGCCAACGGGGCGGTGCTTCGCGCCGGCGGCAGCCGCCTCGAGGGGCAGTTCTTCCAGCCTTCCGTGCTCACCGGTGTGACGATGGCGATGGCCATGAGTTGCGAGGAGACGTTCGGCCCCGTCGCGGGCATCAACCGGTTCACGACCGACGCCGAGGCCGTCGCGATCGCGAACGACACGCCGTACGGCCTGTCTGCCTACTTCTACACCCGCGATCTGGCTCGCACGTGGCGCGTCGCGGAGGCCCTCGAGTACGGGATCGTCGGGATCAACACCGGCTTCATCTCCACCGAGGTGGCGCCGTTCGGAGGCATGAAGGAGTCCGGCATCGGGCGCGAGGGATCGAGTTATGGTGTCGACGACTGGGTGGAGCTCAAGTATCTCGCGATGGCAGGTATGTGATGGTGATCGTCGAGCAGCGCGACTACCACGTTCACACCGGGCGGCTCCCGGAGCTCGTGCGGTTGTACGAAGAAGTCGGCATCCCGATCCAGGCTGAAGTCCTCGGCGGGTTCGTCGCCGCGTTCACCACCGAGATCGGAGCGCTCTCGACCTATACGAGCATGTGGCGCTACGACAGCTTTTCGCAGCGCGAGGAGCGCCGAGCCGCACTCGGTGCGCGGGCCGATTGGCAGGCGTTCATCGCCGAGCTCCAACCGCTGATCCACACGCAGCAGAACCGGATCCTCACGCCGACCTCGTTCTCGCCGCTCCAGTAGGAGGTCAGATGCACAAACCGCTCGACGGCAAGGTCGCGATCGTCACCGGGGCGGCACAGGGCATCGGGCATGCAATCGCACACGGGCTCGCCGAAATGGGCGCGCGCATCGTCGTCGCCGACCTCGACGGGGCTGAGGCCGCGGCTGAGCTGTTCCCGAACGGCGTCGGGCTGACCGTCGACGTGGCGGATGAGGCGGCAGTGCAGTGGCTGGCCGAGGAAACGATGGCGCGCTGCCACTCGATCGACATCCTCGTCAACAACGCCGGCCTGTACGCATCGCTGCCGATGCGACCCTTCACGCAGATACCGCTCGAGGAGTGGAGACTGGTAATGGACGTGAACGTCGCGTCGATGTTCCTCATGTGTCGCGCGGTCGTTCCGCACATGCAGGAAAACGGCGGTGGCCGGATCGTCAACATCTCGTCCGGGACGCCGTTCCGCGGCGTGCCGTTCCTGCTGCACTACGTGACGAGCAAGGGCGCGATCGTTGCGTTCACGCGTGCGCTGGCGAAGGAGGTCGGCAAGCACGACGTGCTCGTGAACTGTGTCGCGCCGGGGTTCACGATGTCCGCCGGTGTCGAGGATCATCCCGAAGTGGTCGAGAAGCTGCGAGAGGTGTCGATCGCAGCGCGGACGATCCAGCGCGATCAGGTGCCCGAGGATGTCGTGGGCGCCGTCGTCTACCTGTGCGGGCCGTCCTCCAGCTTCGTCACCGGGCAGACGATCGTGATCGATGGGGGCCAGTACTTCCATTAGCCCGAAACGATGACGCTCGGTTCTGCGCTGTAGGGTTGGCGCGTGAGGATCTCGCTCCACGAGTTCCAGACCGGTGCCGAGACGATCGGCGGGCATCGGGTCGTGTACGACTTCGCGAACGACAGCGCCTTCTTCGGCGCGGCCTCGGTGGAGGGGCATGCGCTCGTCTGGCAGGTCGGCGACGCGGACGAGGAGGAGGCCGAGGGGGCGCTCATCTCGCGCCGTGTCCAGCTCGACCCGTTCTCGGACTGGGTGATTCGATGTGATCGGGTCGACTTCCCGCCCGGGGGTGTCGCGTATACACATACGCATCCCGGCCCCGGCATTCGCTATCTCATCCAGGGTGAGCTCGACATCCACACGCAACGGCGCTCGTCGTCCTATGGCGCGGGGGGCGCCTGGTTCGAGTCGGGCCCGGATCCGGTTCGGGCCGAGGCTTCGCAACGCGGGCCGACCGCGTTCGTTCGTGTGATGATCCTCCCCGCCGAGTGGGCGGGTAAACGGACGATTCGGTATCTCGACCCGAAGGACGACGACCGTCCGAAGCTCCAGACGGCGCGCGTGTACCTCGAACACCCGCTCTCCCTGACGTGAAGCGGACGGGCGGCAGGATTCTCGTCGACCAGCTCGTCGCGCACGGGGTCGACATCGCCTTCGGTGTTCCGGGCGAGAGCTACCTCGAGGTCCTCGACGCGTTGCACGATGCCCCGATCCGGTTCGTCCCGTGCCGCCACGAGGTCGGTGCGGCGAACATGGCGGACGCGTACGGAAAGTTGACGGGACGGCCGGGGATCTGCATGGTGACGCGGGGGCCAGGAGCGACCCATGCTGCCGGGGGCGTCCACACCGCGTACCAGGATTCGACGCCGTTGATCCTGCTGATCGGCCAGGTGGCGCGCTCGATGACGGAGCGTGAGGCGTTTCAGGAAATCGACTACCGCCAGATGTTCGGACCGATGTCGAAGTGGGTGGCACAGGTCGAGAGCGCAGAGCGGATCCCCGAGCTCGTCTCACGGGCGTTCCACGTCGCGACCTCCGGCCGGCCAGGTCCGGTTGTCCTCGCGCTGCCCGAGGACATGCTCGTCGAGGAGGCCGCCGTGCCCGACGCCGCGCCGTACGTGATAACCCGCGTGCGTCCGGCCGAGCGCGACCTCGAGCGGGTGCGCGCGCTTCTCGCAGCCGCAGCACGCCCGCTCGTGATCGTCGGCGGTGCGCCGTGGAGTGCCGAGGCGCAGGCAGCACTGACCCTGTGGTGCAGTGCCGGCGGCCTCCCGGTGGCGGCGGGCTGGCGCCGCCAGGACTACGTCGACAACGCGTCCGACACCTATGTCGGGCACCTGGCGCTCGGTGCCGATCCCCGCCTGATGCAGCGGGTTCGCGACGCGGATGTGCTGCTCGTGATCGGCGACCGGCTGAGCGAGATCACGACCGCCGGCTACACCCTTCTACGGGTGCCGAATCCCGATCAGCAGCTCATCCACGTCACCGCCGACCCCGACGAGCTCGGTCGGGTGTACGCGCCGACACTCGCGGTCGCGGCCTCACCGGACGCATTCGCGATCGCGCTCGCGGAGCTTCCACCGCTCGATCCCGCCATGTGGGCGGCCGCGACTCGTGAGGCACGGTCGGACTACCTCGACAATCTTCGGCACTCCCCGATGCCCGGCGATCTCGACATGGGTGACGTGATGGCGATGCTCCGCGACCGCTTGCCCGCCGACGCCATCCTCTCGAACGGCGCCGGCAACTTCTCGGTCTGGACGCACCGCTTCTACGAGTTCCGGGAGTATCCGACGCAGCTCGCACCGACGAGTGGGGCGATGGGTTACGGCGTCCCCGCCGCGGTGGCCGCGAAGCTCCTGTTTCCGGATTGCGTCGTCGTCGCGATGGCCGGCGACGGAGACTTCCTGATGACCGTCCAGGAGCTCGCGACCGCGGTGCAGGCACGGGCCGCGATTATCGTGCTCGTCGTCAACAACGGCATGTACGGGACGATTCGCATGCACCAGGAGCGCCACTACCCCGGCCGGGTCTCCGGTACCGATCTCGTCAATCCCGACTTCGCGGAGCTTGCGCGCGCGTTCGGCGCGTACGGCGTCTCGGTCGAGCGGACGGAGCAGTTCGCCGGCGCCTTCGACGAGGCACTCGCGGCCGGCCGCCCGGCAGTGATCGAACTTCGTGTCGACCCGGAGGCGCTGACACCGAGGCAGTCGCTGACGGAGATCCGTGAGCAGGCTCGCGCCCGACTCGCCGAGAAGGCCCGATGACGGGTCGGCGCGAGCTCCGGGTGCCCGGCCAGGCCGAGCCGATCTCTCACTTCACCGACGCGGTCGAGGCCGGCGGCTTCCTGTTCGTCTCCGGCATCGTCCCCGTGGACGAGCGGCGCGAGCTCGTCGGAGGCGACGACGTCGTGGCACAGGCGCGGCAGGTGTTCGACAATATGCGTGCCGTTCTCGCCGCCGGCGGCTGCACGTTCGACGACGTCGTCAAGGTGACGGTGTACCTCACCGACGTGAACGACCGCCCGCTCGTCAACCCCGTGCGCCAGGAGGTGTTCGGAGACACGCGTCCCGCATCGACGCTCGTCGAGATCTCGGCACTCGTGATCCCGGGCGCGAAGATCGAGATCGAGTGCGTGGCGCTGGTGCCGGCGTGAGCCGCCGGGCCGAGATCTCGCTCGCCAGCAGACCGGTCCTGTCGCACTCGGCAGACGCCGTGGGTGCCGACGACCTGCTGTTCGTCGCCGGGATTCTTCCGGTCGACCGGAGTGGGGCGCTCCTCGGCGAGAACGACGTGGCCGAGCAGGCGCGGCAGGTGTTCGCCGATCTCGACCGCATCCTCGCGGCAGGCGGCTGCTCCGGCGCGGATGTCGCGCGCCTCAACGTCTATCTCACATCCATCGGAGATTCGGTTGTGCTCGAGGGGCCGCTTCGCCGGATGTGCGGGGCCGCGCGGTCTGCCGGCACCGTCGTCGAGGTCAGTGGCCTCGCGATCGCGGGTGCGAGGATCGAGATCGACGCCGTCGCCGTGAGGCAGACTTGAGCGAGCCCCGAGGCGGCGCCCCGCAGGGCGCCGCCGACGCGTTCAACGCCGCGATCACCTGGCTCGACGAGCCACTTCGCGGAGCCGAGAACGGGCCGCTCGCCGGGCGGACGCTCCTCGTCAAGGATCTGATCGACACGGCGGGCGTGCGGACCACCTACGGGTCTCGCATCTACGGCGATCACGTGCCCGAACGGCACGCGCCGGTCGTGCAGCGCGCCCTCGACGCAGGCGCCGTCGTGGTCGGCAAGGGCAACCTGCCGGAATTCGCGTGGGGCGTGCTCGGGGCGAATCCCTGGTACGGCACCGTGCACAACCCACTGCACCCCGGGAAGACGACCGGCGGCTCGTCGGCCGGTAATGCGGCAGCACTCGCGGCAGGTCTCGTCGACCTGGGCCTCGGGACGGATACCGGCTGCTCGATCCGGCTGCCCTCCGCCGCCTGCGGCACGGTGGGTCTGAAGTCTCGCTGGGGGCTCCTGCCGATGGAGGGGATCTTCCCGCTCTGCCCGTCCCTCGACACGGTCGGCCCGATGGGACGGAGCGTCGAGGACGTCGCTCTCCTGTGGTCGGTGCTGTCCGGTCGACCCGTCCCGGAGCCGAGGCTCGCCGGTCTTCGGGTGGGCGCAATGAGCCGCGCACCCGATCTCGGCGACGGCAGGACGACCGAAGGGAGCGATGCCGCCTTCGCGTGGGTCGCCGACCTGGAGCGTCTGGGCGCGCGGGTGGTCTCGGCGACCGTTCCCGGAGCGCGCGCCGACATGTGGCCTCTGTTCCTGCGCGAGGCGCTGGACAGCCACAAGGCGACGTTCCCGGCGCGGGCTGACGAGTACGCCGGAACGATCCGGCCCAAGCTCGAGGCGGCGCAGGCCGTCGCCGCCGAGGACGTCGCCACCGCCTACCGTGCCCTCGCGGCGTGGCGGACCTACAAGCCCAACGTCGATCTGTACGTGAGCCCGTGTTTCGCGGTGGAGCTGCCGGACGAGGACGCAGACGAGCTGGAGGTGCGGTTACCGCTCTCGTCGTTCCTGCGCTGGGTCAACCTGATCGGATGGGCAGGGCTCGCCGTAGGGAACATGCAGTTCGTCGCACCCCACGACGAGGTGGTGCTCGCCGCCGGCCTCGCGTGGGAGCGGGCGCTCTAGATCTGGGGGAGACGCTCAGGTCCCGTCGAACTCCGGCTTCCGCTTTTCCACGAACGCCTCCACGCCTTCGCGGAAGTCGTGTGTCTGCTGGAGCAGGCCGTAGGCGAGCCCTTCGAGCTCGAGCCCGACGTGGAGCGGTCCGTCGTAGGCGGTGTTGAGCACGCGCTTCGCCATTGCCATCGAGAGCGGCGAGTGACGTGTGAGCTCGCCGATGAGCGAGTCGACCGCCCCGTCGAGCGCACCGGGTGCGACGACCTCGGTCACGAGACCGATGCGGAGGGCTTCGTCCGCCTTCACGCGGCGGCCACGCATGATGATGTCCTTCGCCCGACCGAGGCCGACGAGCCGCGCGAGCCGCTGTGTGCCGCCGGAGCCGGGGATCATCCCGATCGTCGCCTCGGGGAGCGCCATCTCGATGTCGTCTGCGGCGATGCGGAAGTCGCAGGCGAGCGCGAGCTCCAGGCCGACGCCGAAGACGTACCCCTGCAACTTCGCGATCACCGGTTTCGAGCAGCGCTCCGGCGCGGCGACGTTCTTCGCCAGCTGCGAGATGACCCACGGCGATCGGGTCAGGAAACCGGCGATGTCGCCGCCGGCGGTGAACTGGCCACCTGCCCCCGTGAGCACGACGAACCGCACCGCGTCGTCGCGGTCGAGGAGGGCGAAGACCTCCGCGAGCTGATCGCGCGCGAGCATCGTCACCCGGTTGAACTTCCCGGGCACGTCGAGGGTGATCGTGGTCACGCCGCGGTTGGCGTCGTGGTCGACCCGGAATCCGTCGTACTCGCTCACACGCTCTCCTTCGCTTCGTCCCGCAGGGCTCTGCGGAGGATCTTCCCTGATGCGCTCTTCGGGAGCGCGGACACCACTCGGTACTCGCGTGGGCGCTTGAATCGGGCGAGTGTCGAGGCGAGACAGTGCGCGTCGAGCTCATCCGCCGTGGCGTCCCCGACCACGACCGCGACGACCCGGCTCCCGAGCCGGTCGTCGGGTGCGCCGATGACCGCGACCTCACGGACACCGGGATGGCTCGCGAGGACGTCTTCCACCTCGACCGGGTGGACGTTCTCGCCCCCGGAGATGATCATGTCGTCGAGCCTGCCGTCGACCCAGAGGTCCCCGTCGACGTCGAGATGGCCGGTGTCGCCCGTGTGGTACCAGCCGTCGCGGATCGCCTTCGCATCGGCGTCGGGTCGGTTCCAGTAGCCGGCGAAGGCCTCGTCGCCGGAGAGGTGCGCACAGATCTCGCCGTCCGGTTCGATCCGCAGCCGCGTGTTCACGGACGGGCGACCGGCGCAGCCCGGTTTCGCCACCTGATCGCGTCCGATCGAGAAGGTGTACACCTCGGTCGAGCCGTAGTGGTTGACGAACACCTCCGGCGCGAACACCTCGAGGCACCGCGACACGGCCGTCGACGTCATCGCCGACCCTGCGTAGCCGAGTGCGCGAACGCTCGATACGTCGTGGTCGGCCAGCTTCTCGTCATTGACGAGATCGTGGAAGAGCGTCGGCGCGAGGTAGAGCGACGAGATGCGCTCCTGCTCGATCAACCGCAGCGCCTGACCCGGATCCCAACGCGCCTGCGGCACGTAACAGCCACCGACGAGGTGCATGGCGAGCAGTGAGTGGATGCCCATCGTGTGGTAGAGCGGCATCACGCCGAGGGTCCGGTCGCCGTGCTCGTAGCCGTGTTGCAACGCCTGCGAGAGACCGCCGGCCCGGTCGGCCGCGTGACTGCGCGGGACGCCCTTCGGGCGCCCGGTCGTGCCCGACGTGTAGAGCAGCAGCGAGATCTCGTGGTCGGCGCGGAGGAGTGCGCCGGCGTGTGCGGGGCCATCCGGCACCGGATCGCCGTCGCGGATGACGACGTCGGCCCCCGCGTCGTCGAGGCAGTACGAGAGCTCCTCCTCCGACAGTCGCCACGACAGCGGCACGAAGACGGCGCCCGCCCACTGTGCCGCCCAGTAGAGCAGCGCCGTCTCGAGCCGGTTGTCGAGCACGACCGCGACCCGCGCACCGGGCTCGACGCCGAGGCCGCCGGCGAGCCGGGCCACGCGCTCGAGCAGGTCTCCGTAGGGGATCCCGGGGAACGCTTCGAGGCGCGGGTGGCGCTCGCAGGCGTCGAGCAACGACTGCGCGAGATTCATGGGCCGTCCTCGCCTGCTCGTGGCGCGGTGTCACGAGCGTCCTCGATCGCGTCGACGATGGGTGCGTACCCGGTGCAGCGGCAGAGGTGCCCGGAGAGCATGTCCACGATCTCGTCGCGCGATGGGCGCCCGCGCGAGAGCAGGTCGTCGGCCGCGATCAGGATTCCGGGCGTGCAGAACCCGCACTGCAGCGCGTGGTGGCGCTTGAACGCATCCTGCAGCGGCGAGAGGCCGGCGCTGCCGGCAAGGGACTCGACCGTCTCCACGGTCGACCCGTCCGCCTGGACGGCCAGCATGCAGCAACCGCGCACGGAGACGCCGTCGATCCTGACGGTGCACGCACCGCAGACACCGTGCTCGCAGCCGACGTGGGTGCCCGTGAGGCCGAGGCGGTGGCGTAGGAAGTCGGTCAGCAGCAGCCGTGGTTCGACCTGCTCGACGACGGTGCGTCCGTTGACGGTCAGGGTGATCTCCATCACGACGACCGCTCCCAGGCGCGGAGAAGGGCTCGCTCGACGAGCGTTCCCGTCAGGTTGCGGAGATAGGCGGCGGAGGCGTGGATCGAGCCGGGTGGATCGACGGCAGCCGCGGCGAGTGCTCCCGCCTCCCGCGCCGAGGTCGCCGTCACGGGCGCCCCGTCGACCGTCTGCTCGACGCCGGTGAGCGCGGTCGGCCGGTCGGTGACGGCGCCGACCCGAATCCGGACGTCGCGTGCAACGCCGTCGTCGCGGCGCATGACGACGGCCACCATCGCGAGTCCGTAGTCCCCGGCGCGGAGCGTGAACTCCTCGAACGCCGCACCCTCGCCGTCGGCGGGCCGTGGCCAGATCGTCTCGACGACGAGCTCACCCGGCGCGAGGGTGGTCAGGTAGTGCGTGACGAAGAACGCGTCGGGCGAGATCTCGCGGCGTCCATCTGGTCCCGCAGCCACGACCGTGCCGCCGAGCGCCGCCAGGCAGAGCGGGATCTCCGCCGCGCCGTCGGCGTGGGCGACGCTGCCGCCGACGGTGCCTCGATTCCGGGTGACGAAGTGGCCGACGTAGGGGAGTGCCTCGCGGAGGAGGGGGTGCGTACGCGGGTCGCGCTCGAGTGCCGCCTGTCGCACCGTGGCGCCGATCCTGACGCCGCCGTTCGACTCGATTCCGTCGAGACCGGCCCGGTTGAGATCGACGAGCAGCGTCGGGCGCACGAGCCGCATGTTGAGGGCGGGGACGAGGCTCTGGCCGCCCGCGATCGCCTTCGCGTCCTCGTCGCGGGCCAGCGCGGCGAGCGCTTCGTCGAGCGAGCCTGCCGCCACGTACTCGAACGCGGCGGGCTTCATGCCGCGCCCTCTCCGTGCAGCAGTTCCCAGACGCGCGGGGGTGTGAGCGGGAGCGCCACGTCGTCGCGGCCGATCGCGTCGGCGACCGCGTTCGCGATGCAGACGGGCACGCTCATCGTGTTCCCCTCTCCGATCCCCTTCGCGCCGAGGGCCGTCACGGGCGACGGCGACGAGAGATGGTCGATGCGAGGCTTGGGGATGTCAGGAGCCGTCGGAGCGAGGTAGTCGACGAGGGATGCGGTCATGAGATTGCCCGACTCGTCGTAGACGTGACGTTCATAGAGCGCTGCCGCGGCGCCGTGGGCGAACCCACCCAGCACCTGACCGTCGGCGAGCAGTGGGTTCAGCAGCCGCCCCGCGTCGTGCACCGTGACGTAGTCGAGCACGCGGACCTCACCCGTCTCCCGCTCGACCTCGACCTCGCAGACATCGACGATGAAACCGTGCGACGCCGACGAGGCGATGCGATCGTGCTCATCGGGTGGGTCGAGGGTAGGAGGCGCCCAGAAGGCGACTGCGGCGAGTCCCGGCTCCGCACCTTCCGGCAGCCCCTCGGGATTCCAGTGCGACATCCCTGCCACGCGGCGGAGCGTCAAGCCCTCGTCGCCCGCATGGGCGCGAATCGCGTCGATCTTCGCCCGCAGCTTGAGCGCGGCTGCGTGTACCGCGCCGACCGCGACGCCCGAGAATCGGGAGGAGTAGTTCCCCGAGGCCACGCTCCACGGCACGCTCGCGGTGTCCATCTCCGACATCACCGTCACGTCGTCCGGGGCGCAGCCGAGCACGTCGGCGACGACCTGGGCGCACACCGTCCGGTGGCCCTGCCCCTGCGGGGTGGACGCAAGCCTGACGGTGATCCCGCCGAGCGGGTCGATCGCGATCGATGCGCCCTCGGCGTTCCCCGACTTCGGCAGCGACAGCGCGCGCTCGTCGGCGGTCTGGGCGAGCGTGATGTAGCCCATGTTCGAGATCGACGGCTCGACGATGCACGCGAGCCCGACACCGGCCAGCCGTCCCTGAGCGCGCGCCTCCTGGACGCGGGCGCGAAGCGCGTCGTAGTCCGCCAGCTCGAGCGCCCGGTCGAGGCACGCCCCGTAGTCGCCGGAGTCGTACAACGCTCCGGACGGCGTTCGGTACGGCATCTCGCCCGCGGTGATCAGGTTCCGACGCGCGAGCTCGGCCGGATCGAGACCGAGGCGCCGGGCCGCGATCGCCATCGTCCGCTCGAGACCGAGGTAGAGCTGCGGTCCTCCGAAGCCGCGGTTCAGACCCGACGGGATCGTGTTCGTGAGGACGACACGGTTGCGCGCCGCGACGTTCCTGACCCGGTAGGCCCCCGACAGCGATCCGTGCATGCGGTAGAGCGTCGCGGGCTCGGGCGCCCGCACGTAGGCACCCACGTCCTCGATCGCGTCATACCGCAGCGCGAGCAGCCGCCCGTCGGTCGTGAAGCCGGCCTCGACCTCGGTCGTCCGTCCGGTCGACGCCGCGCTCGCCGCGAGGTGTTCGAGTCGGTCCTCGATCCAGGTGACCGGAACACCGAGATGTCGCGCTGCGAGACCGATCAGCACGACGTACGAGAACACCGACGACTTGATCCCGAACGATCCGCCGGAGTCGGGGGGTGTGAGCAGGCGTAGCCTGTCGCCCTTCAATCCGAGCGCGGCGGCGGCGACGCCGTGCAACGTGAACGGCCCCTGGAAGTTCGCCCACGCCGTCATCCGGCCAGCGCCCTCGTCCCAGTCGGCGACGACCGCGTAACACTCGACCGGCATGCAGGTGAAGCGGGGGAAGTGGAACGTCTCGCGCACGACGAGGTCGGCTGCAGCCATGGCGTCGTCGACGTCCCCGTACGAGAACGAGCGGTCGTGAACCGGCTCCTCGGCTGCTGCGACCGGATCGAGGACGGCGTCGTGCGGGTCGTAGTCGACCTCGACGAGCTCTGCCGCGTCCTCTGCGAGGTAGCGATCGCGGGCGACGACGACCGCAATCGGTTCGCCGACGTAGCGGACGGTGTCGATCGCGACCGCGTACTGCGGCGTGCCGGAATCGATCCCCGCTGGGAAGGGCCGGGAGAGCCTCACGACGTCGGCGCCGGTGAGGACGCCTACGACGCCCGGAGCGGACAGCGCCGCCGAGGCATCGACCGTGATCCCTGCATGCGCGAGCTGGGACCGGACCACGGCCGCGTGGAAGCTGCGGGCGACGGGAGCGAGATCGTCGAGAAAGCGCCCCTCGCCGCGGAGCAACGCCGCATCCTCGACCCGCAGCACGCTTCGACCGACCCAGGGTCCTGCCGTGGTCGCGGGATCAGGACGTGCCACGGTTCGAACGTAACACTCTCAGCCCGGGTGCCGTGCGGCGGCGAGCGCAACCTGCTCGTCGGTCGGCCCGTCGCCGTCGAGCGCCCGGAACGCCTCGAGGACGGCGCGGGGATCGCGGCCGTGGCGAAGGGCGGCCATCGTCAACGGCTCCCGCACGGCGCCGCCGCAGTGCGCGCAGGGCCAGTAGATGCGCGACATCAGCTGCGCGGCACGGCCGTCCGGGTACATGCGGAGGATCTCGAGGATCGTCGTCGAGCCGCGGATCTCGCTGCGCGGGGTGTCGCCGTCGGCGACGCCGCCGGCCGGCCGGAAGCCCGGGATCGCAGTCCGTGACGTCTCAGGCTCCCGCGTGGGCCAGCAGGCTCGGCTCCTCGGCGGCCATCCGCACGGCGTTCTTCGGCAGCTGATACCGCGCGAACGGAAGCACCGCGACCTTGGCGTCGGCGCCGTGGCGCGCCATCGCGGCGGCGAATGCCTCGTCGAGCGAGGTCGTCGCGTCGAGCCCGATGTCGGCGGCCATCTCGAGGTTCTCCTCCAACGTGACGATCGTCAGGTGCTTGCGCGTCATCACCTCGTAGATCGGCACCCAGATGCAGCCGGCCCACATCTGGATCTCGCGCTTGTGGATGTCCTGCAGCACGCGCTCGTAGTTCGCGGGCGTCGGTGGCATGTACGGCTTCATCAGGTCCATGAGAGCGAATCCGGGGAAGTCCCCGATCGCCGTCGAGACGCCGGGTGAGGGGCTCGTGTAGATGATCGTGCCGCCGTCCTTGAGGACGAGGTCGGCCGACATGCAGCCCCAGCCCGTGTGGAAGAACAGGTGGTCGGTGGGCGCGAAGACGCCGCAGATGACGATGTCCGCCTGGCCCTTCTCAGCGACCCAGCTGTCGTACGCGTAGATCGCGTTGAAGCGGCGAATCGCCTCGCGGTGGGCCTCGGGATGCGAGCCGAAGATGCAGTCGATCACCCGCCCGTGGGTGTCGAGGATCACGTTCATCGTGCAGTCGAGCCCGCACATGGTCGCCACCTCGTCGATGTCCGAGCGCATCGGGCCTGCATACGCACCGTAGTGCGTCAACGGTGAGGTGACGAAAGCGCAGTGGTTCGACTCGATCGTCGCGTCCGAGACGACGCCGGGCAGGATCAGCTTGCCGCCGCCCCCGGCGCCCCAGTGGTTCGCCTGGGCCTGGCCGATCGTGATCTTGACGTCACTCGAGGCGACCTCTTTGTGGAGCCAGACCGGAGTCCCGCCGGACGACACGCCGACGAAGGTGTAGGCGTCGGGATTCTGAGGGTCGTTCTGGTGGAACGCCCACCCGTTGGCCTCCATGCGCGCCAGGTTGTCCCGGCCGAGCTTCTGCTCCATGTCCGCCTCGGACATGGGAAAGACCTTCCCGTTCGCGCAGACGACGCGGACGTCGCTAACTCCTGCGCCCTCGATCGCGTCGAACACAGCAGGCAGCAACTTCGACGAAGGGGTCGGGCGGAATTGGTTGTCGATGATGACGGCGACACTCGACTTCCCTGCGAGGATGTCGGCGAAGGAGGGGCCGTCGACCGGCTCGTTCAGGGCAGCCCGCGCGGCCGCAGTCGTGTCCCCGACGGGCGCCGGTTCGTCCGGCCGGATGTCGGCCAGGAGGTTTGCCGCAGGGATCTCGAGCTCGAGCGTATCGCGGTGCTTCTTCGATTCGTCGTCGGTGGCCCCGATCGCCAGAGGATCCATCGACTCGAACGGGATCACGGTGCGGATCGTCTTGCTCATGGGCTCGGGCTCCTCGGGTCGTCGGGTCGTCTCGAATCCAGGCTAGGGTCTGCCGCGTGCCCGGTCAAGAGAATCGATAATCGCTTACCGTTGAATTGCGTCATCCAGCACGTTAGGCTCCCTCGGGGATGAGCGAGCGCCTCAGAAATGTCGACGCCCGCTCGCTGCTGCCGCGGCTCGTGGTCGCGTTGGGCGTCGGCTTCGTGCTCCTCTACGTCATCGTCCTGACGGATCCTGTGAACGAGTTCGGCACCGGCGGGTGGCGCTCGACCAACACGGGCTCCGCGATCGACAACCCCGGCGCGTTCGTCTACACCCTGCTCGACGCGATCACGTTCGCCGGGCTGCTGTTCATCGTCGCGAGCGGCTTTTCGCTCATCTTCGGCCTCATGCGCACGGTCAACATGGCGCACGGTTCCCTGTACCTGCTGGGCGCCTACATCGCCTACGAGGTGCAGCAGCGGATGACGGGCAGGGGCTTCTCGGTTCAGCCGGCGGACGTCAACACGTGGGAATGGGTCGTCCCCATGCTCGTCGCGATGGGGTTCATCGCGCTCTTCGGGCTCCTCATCCAGCAGCTCTTCCTCCGCTGGAACCAGGGCCAAGACCTGCGGCAGGCGCTGATCACGATCGCGATCTCCGTGATCGTCGCCGACCAGGTCATCGCGCACTTCCCGCGCAGCGTCCCCGAGGGCTCGAAGCCGTTCGGCGGGAACGCGGTCAGCCTCGGTTGGCCCGGCTGGACGAACCGCCTCGTCGATCTCCACGTGTGGGACACCCGCTACTCGCTCGCCCGACTCGTCATGCTCGCGCTCGGGGTGGCGGTAGGGATCGGCCTCTGGCTCTGGCTCTACCGGACGAGGACGGGGATGGTGATCCGCGCCGGGGTCGACGACCCGCAGATGACCTCGGCCATCGGGATCAACATCCAGGTGTTCTTCGCCATCGCGTTCGCCGTCGGTGCGGCTCTCGTGGCTCTCGGTGCGACCGTCGGCACCTCGCAGGGGAACATCTCGCAGGGTCAGGACGGGGTCTGGCTGCTGTATTCGCTCGTCGTCGTCATCATCGGCGGCATGGGCTCGCTGCTCGGCGCCGTCGCCGGGTCGCTGCTCTTCGGGCTCGTGACGGCGTTTTCCGTCACCTACCTGCCTGTCTCGGGCTCGGACTGCTGTACGCAGTACTCGCCGGTGCTGACGTTCGTCCTGATGGCGGTCGTCCTCGCGTTCCGGCCGCAGGGTCTCTTCGGGAGGGCGGGATGACGCTCGCGTCCTCGAAGACGCTCGTCGAGAGGAGCATCGGCGGCGTCGTGCTCGTCCTCGCGGTGATAGCCCCGTTTCTCGTCTCCGACTTCTGGCTCGACACGGTGCTCACCCAGACGTTCATCCTCGGGATCGGGGCCGCGAGCCTCGTGCTGCTCTCTGCCTACGGCGGGATGATCTCGTTGTCCCAGGCGGGCATGATGGGCATCGCCGGCTACGCGCTCGGAAACATGGTCACGCAGAACGTGCCCGGCGGCGAGACGAAGGGCCTCCTGCTCGGGTGGAATCCCTCGCTCGCGGTCATCCTCGCCATCCTGCTGACGGTCGGGATCGGGCTGATCTTCGGCGCCGTTGCCTCGCGGAGCTTCGGCATCTACTTCCTGATGCTCACGCTCACCTACTCGGTGATCGCGTATCTCTTCGTCAGCCAGGTCACGCAGGTCGGCGGCTTCTCCCCGATCGCCGGCGTGGACGAGTACGCCCCGGGATTCGTCGGCGACGTCGTCAACGATCGGCAGCGGCTCTACTACATCGCCTTCGGCGTCGCGATCGTCGCCTACGGGCTGATTCGCTACCTCGTGCGGACTCCGTTCGGGATCTCGCTGCAGGGGATTCGGGACGAGCCTGCCCGCATGGCATCGCTCGGCTACAACGTCGCGCTCCACCGGACGCTCGCGTTCGGCATCGGCGCGCTCGTCGCGGCGGTCGCCGGTGTGCTCTTCGCCTGGTGGTCGGGCCAGCTCTCGCCGTCGAACATCGGCCTGGCGGCGACGATCGAGCTGCTCGTGATCGCCGTGATCGGCGGCCTCGGCCGGATCGAGGGTGCGTGGATCGGCGCCTTTGCGTATATCGTGATCAACAACGAGGTGACGAACAGGATCCCCTCTGACGGGCTGCCGGTGATCGGCGGCACGTTCAACACAGTCATCGGCGTGGTCTTTCTCGCCATCGTGATCGCATCTCCCGACGGTCTGGTCGGGATCTGGGACAGAATCTGGGATCTCGCGCGCACCAAGGAGCCCAGCCAGCCCGCGGCCGAGGCGAGCGCAGCGAGTTGAAGCAGGAGGCGGGAAAGGAGGTCGGAGTCGGCTCGGTGAAACGCTACGACGCAATTCGAGAGGGAAAGCATTCCGTGAATCCAACCAAGGAGGGACTTCAATGAAACGACGAAAGGGGCGGGCACTCCGCCTCCTCGTCTCCGTGGGCGTTCTCGCAGCCGTTGTCGCTGCGATCACGGCCGCGACATCGGGTGCTGCGACGCCGAGCGTCCGCGTGGCAGTCATGAGCGACTGCAAGGGCGCGTTCGGGTTCGCGCAGGAGCTCGGGATCGGTGGCGCCCAGACGGCGTTCGCACAGTTCGCGAAGGGCAAGGTGAAGAACAAGAAGAAGCCGTCGGCCGGCATGACGGGCATCAAGGCCGGTGGCAAGAACGTCAACATCGTCGGCTACGGCTGTGGCGACGACACTCCGGCGACGGCGCTCAAGGAGGTCCGCCGCCTCATGCAGCAGCTCAAGGCGGACGTCCTGGTGGGGCCGCTCTCAGGTGACGAGGCAGTAGCCATCGCCAACTGGGTGAAGCCACGGCCGGCGAAGACCGTGATCATCGGCACCGCCGGGTCGCAGGACCCGACGCTGCAGATCGCGCCGAAGAACCTCTTCCGCTACCACGGCGACGGCGCCCAGTGGAACGCAGGTCTCGGTGAGATCGTCTACAAGAAGCTCGGCTGGCGCACCGCCGCGATCATCATGGACGACTACTCGTTCGGATGGACGTCCGGTGCAGGCATCATCGCCGACTTCTGCGCCATCGGCGGCAAGATCACGAAGCGCGTGTTCCCGCCGTTGAACACCACCGACTACTCGTCGTACGTCCGTCAGTTGCCCGCTCCGGGCAGCGTGGACGGCTACTTCTGGGTCGTCGGCGGAACCGGCACAGGCCCGGCGCTGAAGGCGTTCGAGCAGGCCTATGGCCCGATCGACGCGAAGCAGCATTCCGGCAACCTGTTCCTCTGGTTCCTGACCGGAAAGGACGACGTCGCCCCGCGCATGATCGGTGCGTACGTCGGCGGCTTCGGGACGGCACCCGGACTCAAGGGTGTCACGGCCGTGAACCAGTACAAGGCCTTCGTGGAGAAGACGTACCCGGGGTTGCCTGCCGAGGACGGGTTCTTCTACAACTACTACCAGGGCGCGCGCGCGCTGGTAGAGGGCCTGAACAAGTCGAATGGCGCAGTCGGCGCAAAGCTGCAGGCCGCAATGCCGCGGTCGATCTTTGCCCCGTTCGAGCTCTCCGACAACGGCAAGGTCAAGCTCGACGCGAACCGCCAGGCGGTCCAGGATCAGTGGCCCGTCCAGATCATCAAGGGCGCTGACGGTGGTCCGGCCATCACGTTGACGGGGTACGTCCCCAACGTCAACCAGACGTTCGGTGGCCTGTTCACGAAGAACAGCCCGGCGCCTGGCCGCACGCAGCCTCCGTGTGTGAAGAAGAAGCTGCCGTGGCAGGGCAAGATCCGCGAAGTCAAGAACGGCGTCGTCACGAAGACGGTCATCAAGTAACCCAGTGACCGCCGCAGCACCAGCCGCCGTCCACGCCGGGCCGATCCTCCGCTTGCGGGGGATCGGCCGGCGGTTCGGTGGCCTGCTCGCCGTGAGCGACGTCGATCTCGACGTCGCTCAGGGCGAGCGACGGGCGGTACTCGGCCCGAACGGTGCCGGGAAGACGACGCTGTTCAACGTCATCTGCGGCGACATGCCGCCGTCCGGCGGCACGATCGAGCTGTTCGGAACGAATGTCACGGGGCGTCCTGCGCGAACGCGGGTGAAGCTCGGCCTCGCCCGCACCTACCAGCAGTCGAAGCTGTTCCTCGGTCTGACGGTCGAGGACAGCATCTACCTCGCGATCGTCGGGGTCGAAGGCGGGCGGCTGCGATCCTTTCGGCGTCCTGCCCTCGACCGTGAACTGCGCGAACGCGCGAGAGACGCCGCAGGTCGCGTGGCGATCGACAGCAAGCTCGACGAACGCGTCGGCGATCTCTCGCACGGCGAGCATCGTCAGGTCGCGATCGCGATGGCGCTCGCCGCGAACCCGCGCGTGTTGATGCTCGACGAACCCGCGTCCGGGCTCTCCCGCGGCGAACGTGGGCTCCTGACCGACATCCTGCTCGCGCTCGACCGGTCGATCACCCTGATTCTCATCGAGCACGACATGGACATTGCGCTCACCGTCGCCGACAGCGTGACGATGATGCACGACGGGCGGGTCATCGTCGAGGGCACTCCTGACGAGATCCGCGCGAACGAGATGGTGCACGACCTCTACCTCGGACGGGGTCACGGCCATGAGTGAGCAGTCGCAGGCCGTCGCCGCACCTCCCGCCAAGGCAGCCACGCTGCTGCTCGAGATCGAGGGCCTGAACGCCTTCTACGGGAAGGCTCGGGCGCTGGAGGACGTGAGCTTCAAGATGGCGCACGAGTCCGTTGCCATCGTGGGGCGTAACGGCATGGGCAAGACGACCCTGTGCAACGCGATCATGGGCATCTCGCCCCCCGCCGCGAGCGGTTCGATTCGCTTTGCGGGCGAAGAGATCATCGGCGGCCATTCGTACCGGATCGCGCGGGACGGAATCGGCTACGTCCCGCAGGGGCGGCGCCTCTTTCCCTCCCTCACGGTCGACGAGCACCTGAGAATCGCCTCGCGCGGTGCGGCGGCCGACGGAGCGAACACGTGGACGCGGGAGCGTGTCTACGACCTCTTTCCGCGCCTCGCGGAGCGAAAACGAAACGGCGGTGCGCAGCTCTCCGGCGGCGAGCAACAGATGGTCGCGATCGGCCGCGCGCTCGTCACGAACCCGCGCCTGCTGATCATGGACGAGCCGTCCGAGGGGTTGGCGCCCGCGATCATCGAAACGATGATCGAGACATTCCAGCGGCTCGAGAGCGAGGGTCTCGCGATCCTGTTGATCGAGCAGAACCTCGGCGTCGCCACCGCGCTCGCCGAGCGCCAGCTGGTCATGGTCGCGGGCAGCATCGCGACCGAGACCACCGCCACCGAGCTCGCGGGTGATCCGGAGCTGCAACGGCGCTACCTCGGCGTGGAGCCGCTCGCCAAGTAGGCTTTCTCGGAGCTTGGCAGCCTGCGGATCATCGTGAGTACCAGAATTTCTCTCGCCCTCGGCGCGATCGGCTGCCTGCTGCTCCTCGCCGGTTGCGGCGGCTCCGGGGCGACGGGCGACGCGCTCATCTTCGTCAGCTCGCAGGACGGCGATTACGCGATCTACGGCATGAACGCGGATGGAACGAACAAGGGTCGTCTCACCGATGACCGGGGCGACACGACGACTCTCACCGGGGTTCAGTTCCAGACCGAGCCGGCGTGGTCGCCGGACGGCAGCAAGATCGCCTTCGCGAGCGCCAGGGAAGGGTCCTTCGACATCTACGTGATGAACGCGGACGGAACCGGGACGGAGCGACTCACGACCACGAATGAGAACGATCAGCATCCGACGTGGTCGCCGGACGGGAGCCAGATCGCCTTCTCGCGGTTCACCGACGTCGATCACCTCTTCGTGATGAACGCCGACGGCACGGGCGCGCGACGACTGACCGAGGACGACACCACCGCCGAGGGTGAGCCGGCATGGTCGCCCGACGGCCGCTTGATCGCGTACACCCGTCGTGCATCGGGCAGTGACTTCCGCGAGATCTGGGTCATTCGTCCCGACGGTTCCGACAAGCGGGCCGTGACGAAGCTCGACGCCAAGAGCTTCACTCCGTCGTGGTCACCGGACGCGCAGCGCTTGGTGTTTGCGTCGAACAGCGACGAGGCGATCTACGACATCTACACGGTCGGGGTCGACGGCAAGGACGTGAAACGGCTCGTACGCTCGGCGACGGACGCCTTCGAGCCGGCGTGGTCGCCCGACGGAAACGACATCGCCTTCTCGCGTGACGGTGCGATCGTCGTGACGACGCTCGCCGGGGTGGAGCAGCAGCTGACGAACCCGGAGGACAACGACTCCAGCCCGGCCTGGAAGCCGGTGCCGACGGAGAAGGACGGAAGCTGATGCCGACCGTCGTGCTCGTGGGAACGCTCGACACGAAGGGTGAGGAGTACGCGTTCCTCGCCGATCGGATCCGTGAGCACGGGGTCGACGTCGTCCTCGTCGATGCCGGCATCGTCGGCGCCCCCCTCACGACACCAGACGTGACGCGCGAGGACGTCGCGGCCGCCGTCGGCGCCGACGTCCAGGCCCTGGCCGACGCGGGCGACCGAGGCGCGGCCGTGGAGACGATGGCGCGCGGCGCCGCCGAGATCGTCAAGAAGCTTCACGCCGAGGGCAGGCTCGACGCGATCGGCGGCCTCGGCGGCTCGGGTGGCTCCTCGCTCGCGACCTACGCGATGCGACAGCTGCCGATCGGCGTGCCGAAGCTGATGGTGTCCACCGTCGCATCCGGTGACACGAGCCCGTACGTCGGCTCGGTGGACGTGACGATGATGTACTCGGTCGTCGACATCGCCGGGGTCAACCGAATTTCGGCGCAGATCATGACCAACGCCGCCGCGGCGCTCGCAGGAATGGCGAAGGCGACGGTGCCGCCGCTCGGGGAGGAGAAGCCCCTGATCACGGCCTCGATGTTCGGCGTCACGACCGCAGCGGTGACGACGGCGCGAGAACGTCTCGAGGAGCTCGGCTACGAAGTGCTCGTCTTCCATCAGACCGGCGCCGGCGGAGGCTCGATGGAGGCGTTGATCCAGGCGGGTTTCATCGCCGGCTCACTCGACGTGACGACGACCGAGTTCTGCGACCTCGTCGCCGGTGGCGTTCTCGCCGCCGTGCCCGAGCGGCTCGAGTCGGCCGGCACGACCGGGATTCCGCAGGTCGTCTCCCTCGGTGCCCTCGACATGGTCAACTTCGGCCCCATGGACACGGTTCCCGAGCGCTACCGCGACCGGAATCTCTACGTCCACAACCCGACGATCACCCTGATGCGGACGACGCCGGACGAGTGTCGTGACATCGCACGGATCATCGCCGACAAGCTGAACGCGGCAACCGGGCCGACGGTGCTCTACGTCCCGCTCGGCGGAGTGTCGGCGATCGCCACCGAGGGGCAGGTGTTCCACGATCCGGAGGCGGACGCGGCGCTGTTCGACACGATTCGCGAGCTGATCGACACGTCCAAGGTGGAGGTGCACGAGCTCGAAACGGATGTCAACGACCCGGCGTTCGCGCTCGCGATGGCGAACCGCCTGCACGACCTCATCGAGGAGGCATCGTGACGAGAGACGAGGCACTCGCGCGGCTGCGCGCGCAGATCGAGACCGGAAGCCCGATCATCGGTGCCGGCGCCGGTACCGGCTTGTCGGCGAAGTGCGCCGAGGCGGGCGGCAGCGATCTGATCATCATCTACAACTCCGGGCGCTACCGGATGGGCGGTCGTGGCTCGCTCGCCGGCCTGATGCCGTACGGCGATGCGAACGAGATCGTCGTCGACATGGCCCGCGAGGTTCTTCCGATCGTGAAGCACACCCCGGTCCTCGCCGGGATCTGCGGCACCGACCCGTTCCGTCTGATGCCGGTGTTCATCGCCGAGTTGAAGCGGATGGGCTTCAGCGGCATCCAGAACTTCCCGACGGTGGGGCTGATCGACGGCACCATGCGGATCAACCTCGAGGAGACCGGGATGGGCTACGGCCTCGAGGTCGACGCGATCCGGATCGCCCACGAGCTCGATCTGTTGACGGCGCCGTACGTGTTCAGCGACGACGATGCGACGGCGATGGCGCAGGCAGGCGCCGATGTGCTCGTGCCGCACATGGGACTGACCACCGGCGGCTCGATCGGTGCCGACACCGCCAAGACGCTCGACGACTGCGTGCCGCTGATCCAGGGCATGCACGATGCCGCGAAGAAGGTCAACCCCGATGTGATCGTGCTCTGCCACGGCGGGCCGATCGCGGAGCCCGACGATGCTGCCTACATCCTCGAGCGCACGGAGGGCATCGTCGGCTTCTTCGGCGCCTCGTCGATGGAGCGGTTGCCGACGGAGGTTGCGATGACCGAGAACATGCGGCGCTTCAAGTCCATTCCTGTCTAGGAGGAGGATCAGATGAGTAGGTTCGTCATGCAGGGCGATGTCGCGATCGCCGATTTCGACTGGGGGAGCGCAGGCATGCGCGCCGACGTCCCGAGCACCGGTTGCACGACCTTCGTGGTCATGGACGTCACGCTCGCACCGGGCAAGGGCCATGATTTCCACAAGCACCCGGATCAGGACGAGATGATCATCGTCAAGGCGGGCCGCATCACGCAGTGGCTCGACCACGAGCACCAGGAACTCGGCCCCGGCGATTCGGTCTACATCGACAAGGACGTCGTGCACGGCTCGTTCAACGAATTCGACGAGACGGCACAGCTACAGGTCATCCTCGCGCCCTCGATGGGCGAGGGAGGGTACGAGCTCGTCGACGTCGCCGCCGAGGAGCCCTGGGCGTCGCTGCGCTGATGCAGGCCGTCCGCGTTCACGAGGGGGGCGAGCTCCGGTACGAGACCGTGCCTGATCCGGAACCGGGGGCCGGCGAGGTGCTCGTCGAGCTGCGGGCCGCGGCGCTCAACCGCCGCGACCTGCTCGTCCGTCGGGGTACCTACCCGTTTCCGTTGCCGCTCGTCCCAGGGTCGGACGGAGCCGGCGTGCGGCGCGACACGGGCGAGGAGGTCGTGATCTACCCGTCGCTCGACTGGGGCGACCGCGAGGATTCGTTCGCGCCGGAGCATCAGATCCTCGGTGGCCCGCGCGACGGCACCTATGCCGAGCTCGTCGTCGTGCCCGGGGCGAACGTCTTCCCGAAGCCGGCGAGGCTCTCGTGGGAGGAGGCGGCTGCGCTCCCTCTTGCGGGCTTGACCGCGCACCGCGCGTTGTTCGCCCGAGGCGGTCTGCGGTCCGGCGAGACCGTGCTCGTGCTCGGTGCGGGCAGCGGGGTGTCGACGTTCGCGGTGCAGCTCGCGGCCCAGGCCGGCGCGCGTGTCCTCGTCACGTCCTCCTCGGCCGGAAAAATCGAGCACGCCCGGGAGCTCGGCGCCGACGACGGCGTCAACTACGTCTCCGACGACTGGGTTGCGTGGATCAAGGAGCAGGGAGGAGCGGATCTCGTGATCGACTCGATCGGCTCGACCTGGCCGCAGTCGCTCGACTCCTTGCGTCCGGGCGGACGGGTGGTCGTCTTCGGCGCCACCGGGGGAACCGAGGCGACCCTGCAGGTGCGGCCGTTCTACTTCGGCCAGTGGTCGCTGCTCGGCACGATGATGGGAAGCCCGTCCGACTTCGCCGGCGCTCCTGCGCGCGCTCGAGAACGGCTCCTGGTCCCCGGTCGTCGACTCGGTCGTCCCGCTCGAGGACGCGGCGTCTGCGCTCGACACGCTCGAGTCCGGCGCCCACTTCGGGAAGCTGGTGCTCTCGTGCAGCTGAGCGTCACCGAGTGGGGTGACCCGCAGGCGCTCCGGTGCTCTGCTTGCACGGGATCACCGGGCATGGTCGTCGCTTTCGCCCAGCCGTGACTTTCGCAGCGGCTCTAGACGCGCCGCACCAGGAGGCCGAGGGTGCGGGTCGCCCGAGAACGACTGCGGCCCGCCGATGGCGGGCCGCAGTGCAGTTCCGTGTACGTACGAGCGGGTGCTCTAGCTGAGGCCCTTCTGCTTTGCGATCGCGCCGGCGACTAGATCGCCGGTCATGAACATGTGGTTGTACGCGGCGTGGTACTGCAAGGCCGCCTTCGTGTAGTTCCCCGCCGAATACGAATCGAGCTGGCCCTTGAGCTCGAGGACGTGGCCGAGCAGGTCGTTCTGGACGGCGAGCTTCGGCAGTCCGGTCGCGCCGGCCAGGAAGTTGCCGAATGTGACGGTGTACTGCTTCAGGTTGGCGACGGCCTTGTTCTGGCCCGCCGTGTCCTTCTTCGCTTTGGCGACGGTGTAGTCGACGAAGAACTTGACGTGGTCACGCCACATGAACTTGCCGTTCAGGAAGACGTTGCCCGCCTTCTTGCCGTAGATCGAGCCGATCGCCTTCGAGATCGCGACCGAGTTGTCGTCGAGTGTCTTCGCGGCGGCGGGGAACGCCTTCGATCCCGTGATGCCGGCGTTGGTGGCGTTCATCGCGAGCACGGCGTGCTCACCGAAGAGGTTGTTGAGCGTGACGCGGAGGTCATCCGCCGTCAGCGTCGCCTTGCTCGTCGAGGCCATATCGGCCATCGAATGAGATGTACCTGCCGAGTGGGACGAGTCGGACCCGGAGCCGGCCGCGAGGGCACCGACGACGAGCAATCCGGCCACTGCGAGTGCAGCGACGGCCGCGGCGATGATTCGGGTGAAGCGCATGGAGGTGTACTCCTTGTGTGTTGTCGTGTGGGTTGTCGGTGTTGTTCGCGTGTCCACGGAGATCGGTTCAGTCCGGGCCCTAATGGGAGCCGGCGGCGACGACGGCCCACGCGGTAACGACGACGACCGCCGTCAGCGAGAATGTGCGAACGAGCCCGGAGCGCATGGCGGCGGAGCTCTCGGCCGCCGAGCGCAACGACGCAGGCGCCTGCCGTGACGACTTCGAGCAGCACCGAAGCGACGTCGGGGAGCGAGACCGCTTCCGAGACGCCGGGCTCGGGGCCGAACGGAAGTCCCGCCGTACGCGAGAGGACCCACACGGCGACGACGAGCAGGCTGCCGACGATGCCGAGCGCGAACATCGGCCCGGTCGAGCGGCGGCGCACGAGGATCGCCCAGCCGAACTGCACCTGGCCGCAGACGACGAAGAAGACGCCGAAGCCCCACCATTCCCCGAAATGCTCCGGTGCAACGGCGAAATGGATGAGCGCTGCCCCGGCGGCACTGGAGGCTGCCAGCGCGACTGGTGCCGTGAGCTCTCTACCGATCCCGACGAGGACGGCGGCGACTGCCGCGGCTACCGCAGCGCCGAGTCCCCATGCTTGGAAGCTGACCAGTGCCGCGCCGACGGCAGCGAGCAGGAGAGCAGCATCGTTCCGGCCGTGAACCGTGACGAGATGTGTTTGCATGGGCGATATTCGCCCTCAGCGCCGGTTCGGTTCGGCCGTGCGGCCGCCGCGCGTGTCAGACGGGGTTCGAAGCCACGATCGGGGGCAGCGTCGGTGATGCCGCCCCGCCAGCCTTCTCGACCGTCACCGCGACCACTGCACCCTTCGGTACGCGCTCCGCGATCGGAACGATCAGCCTGCCACCCGAGGCGCGGAACGTGCCCGCCGAGACGGGAGTCTGACCCTCGACGATCCACGCCTGGTACGTCTTCCCGGCGGGCGCCGCGGGCATGGCGTCCATCACGAGGACGGCCGCGCCGTCGCGGTTGACGACGAGTCGGCCCGAGTCGTTCGACCCGAGGGCGACGGTCGTCGCGGTCGGATCTGCCAGCACCGCCGCGCTCCGACCCTCTGCTGCGAGCGCCGACTTCGCGTCGTTCAGCTCTCTCTGGAGCGAGAGCGCGTGGATGCCGAGGCCGATCGCGACCGCCGCTGCGACCGCCGTCGCCGCCGCGAGGGCGGGCTGGAGGCGCCGCCGGCGCCGCGATTCGAACGGCAGGACGGTCTGCTTCTCGTCCCGAGCGGCCGCGAGGATCCGGTCGCGGAGCAACGGGCTCGGCGCGCCGGCATCCGAGCTGAGGGCGAGCGCTCCCGTCACTTCCCAGAACGACGCCAGCTCATCCTGGCACGCCGCGCAGTCGGGCAGATGCCGTTCGAAGGCGAGCCGTTCGGCGGCGTCGAGGGCATCGAGCGCGTAGCCCGCGCTCAGTTCGTGGATTGAGGTTTCCATGATCCTTTCTCAGCTCCTTCGGTGAGCAGTT
This sequence comes from uncultured Thermoleophilia bacterium, assembly GCA_963721955.1. Lineage (GTDB taxonomy): Bacteria > Actinomycetota > Thermoleophilia > Gaiellales > Gaiellaceae > Gaiella. The sequence continues at coordinate 1,896,303 of CAVRKG010000005.1, forward strand.
CGCGCAGGTGCGAGAGCCCGGCGAACATCCTGCTCTTGATCGTCCCGAGGGGGAGCCCGAGTTTCTCCGCCAACTCAGACTGTGAGTACCCGCCGTAATAGGCGAGCTCGATTGCCTCGCGCTGCCCGTCGGGCAGCCTTCCGAGCGCCGCTTGCACGCGCTCTCGCTCGAAGCCGAGCCACGCCGAGTCCTCGGCGGATTCGGTGACACCACCGTCGCGGGTCTCGTCGAGCGGCTCACTTCGTCGCCGTTCCTCACGGCGGACGAGGTCCACCGCCCGTCGGTGTACGTGCGTGAGAACCCACGTGCTCGCCTTGGCGCGATCCGCGGTGAACGTGGCGGCCGTCCTCCAGACGCCGAGGAACGCGTCCTGGACGGCGTCCTCGGCGAGCCGGTCGTCGCGGAGGATCCTGAAGGCCAGGCCGTACGCGGTGCGGCCGACGCGATCGTACAACTCGGCGAACGCGTCCTCGTCGCCCCGTGCGACGAGCGCGACGAGAGCTTCGTCGGAGAGGTGAGCGTGATGCTTGCGCATAGACCAGGAGACCCGGGTGTCGGGCAACGCTAGCAGCGCCGATGGGGCCGAGTTCATACGCGTGGTTCGGTCGAACGAGCGAAACGGTTCGGGTTCGGCAGGGTGCTGGTTCGTGTGTGCGGCGCGTCTGCTCGGCTCGCGCTCGTGCGGAGTCGGGAGAACGGTTCGCCGGCCGCCTGCTCTGCCGCGTCCAGCCCTTTCCGCCGTGGGTACGGGACTCGGGGACACGCGGACGGCGCCTGGTCGTGCGAGCTGCGCATCGGCGCGGAAGTGGCTCGCACGTCGGTTGGGAGTGCCGGGCCCGTCGCCCAGATCCGAGAAGCAGTTCCGGATCGCCGGCTGACGAACCGCTCGCTCGCTCCGCAGTGACCGGAGCATGATCACGACGGCCGCGTCCGAGCGGCTGCTACGACCGTCACTGACCGAACTCCCACTGATCCCAGTCTGCGACGGGCTCGTAGCCGATTCGCGCGTAGATAGCGTTCGAGGTGGGGTTCCCGAGGTCCGTGAAGAGGAAGCAGGACGCGAGCCCGGCGGCGAGCCGCTCCGCCGTCAGGTCTGCGACGAGTGAGGTCGCGTACCCGCGCCCTCTGTGTTCCGGTGGCGTGTACACGGGGCCGATCCTCGTCCCGCTGGGGGTCGGATTGCCGTAGGCAGCGAGTGAGACGGGGCCGCCGTCGTCCCACACGAGCCAGGCGCCGTCGGGGTCCTCCTCGCGCCGCCTGTAGGTGCCTTCGACGTCCTCCCCGTGCGCGGTCTCGCCGAGGGCCTCCGCCGCGAAGGCGGTGATCCAGCTGAGGACGACCGGGATGTCACCCGGCCCGACCCGCCGCATGCTGCCGGGGGCGCGTGACACGTCCTTCACCACCCGGGCGGCATGGACGCGCTGCCTGATCGCACGTTCGGCCCGGATCCCCGTCGACGTCGACCACGTCCGCGCGAAGCGCTCGACGACGTCGTTCGGCCCGACCGCGCCAGGCAGACCCGGATGCATGTCGAGCACCGCTGCCGCGACGGCGTCGACGGCCTCGAGGGAATCGAAGCGGCTGAGCACGACTCCCCACGGAGGCGTCCGCAGCAGGCAGCCGGCGATGCCGCCGGCGTCTTCGGCGACCACGAACGTCGGATCGAACCCGTAGAGACGTGGTTCGGTGCGCAGTCGTCCGAGCAGCCCGAGCGCGAGGTTGTGCTCGGCTTCGTGATTCGTCAGGAATGCGCCGACGCTGGCGACGAACGTCTCGGCGTCGGCGACTCTGTAGGTGCGCACGCTCAGGGTGCAGCGAGTCGGTGACCGCCGTCGACCGGCAGAACCGTCCCGGTCATGTAGCCGTTCGTGAGCAGGAGCCAGATCGCCTCGCCGAGCTCCTCGGCCGCGCCGATGCGGCCGGCGGGCAGTGCTCCGGCGAGCCGGTCGAACATCGCCTTACGATCGTCCGCGGCCATCGGGTCCCAGGTCGGCGTGTCGATGATCCCGGGTGAGACGGCGTTGACGCGGACCGGCGCGAGCTCGACGGCGAGCGTTCGCACGAGCGCCTCGATTGCCCCGTTGACCGCGGCGGTCGCCGAGCCTCCGCGCATCGGCGTGGTCGCGGCAACGCCCGAGACGAACACGATCGACTCGCGCACGTCCGCCGCCTGCACCGCCGCGAACGGGCCCCAGAGCTTGATCTCGAACGCACGACGTGCAGCCTCGAGATCGATCGACTTGGCCGGTCCGCCGGCGCGGGCGACCGGCGAGAAGACGAGGTGGTCGATCGGCCCGAGCGTTCCGAAGACCTCGCGGACCGAGGCTTGGTCGGCGATGTCGAGGACGACGCGTTCGGCGTCCACGTCGGCGCGCCCGGGATCGCGGCTGGCGACGACGACGTCCCACCCGGCCGCGGCCGCGCGACGGGCCGCTGCGAGGCCGATGCCGGACGACCCTCCGACGAAGACCGCCCTCATGAGCCTGCCGCCGTGAGCCGGTCGTAGGCGGGGAGCGTCAGAAACTCGACGTAGTCGGGCCGGGTGGCGATGCTCTCGAAGATCGTTCGCGCGTCGTCGTAACCGGGGCCGAGCTTCTGCGATCTCCTCGTCGGTGATCCGGAGCACGTCGTCGGCGGTGAAGCGACCGTGGTGGAGCCACTGCCAGATCTGCGAGCGGCTGATCTCTGCCGTGGCAGCGTCTTCCATCAGATTGTTGATCGCGACGGCACCGGAGCCCTCGAGCCAGGCGGCGAGGTACTGGATGCCGACGGAGACGTTGTTGCGGAGTCCGTCCTCGGTTGGCGCCCCGGGGGTCGCTGCGATGTCGAGGAGCTGACCGGCTCCGACGGAGACGTCATCCCGCTGTCGGCCGATCTGGTTCGGCGCCTCGCCGAGGACGGCATCGAAGGCCTCGTATGCCGTCGAGACGAGGTCAGGGTGTGCGACCCAGGTGCCGTCGAATCCCTGTGACGCCTCGCGCTCCTTGTCCTCGCGCACCTTCGCGAGTGCGACTGCGTTCACGTCGGCATCTCGACGCGAGGGGATGAACGCCGCCATTCCACCCATCGCGAAGGCGCCGCGGCGGTGGCACGTCTTCACGAGCAACTCGCAGTAGGACCGCATGAACGGCACCGCCATCGTCACGTCTCCACGATCCGGCAGCACCATCTCGGGTCGGTGCCCGAGCTTCTTGATCACGCTGAAGATGTAGTCCCAGCGGCCCGCGTTGAGGCCGGCGGAGTGATCGCGCAACTCGTAGAGGATCTCGTCCATCTCGAACGCGGCGAGAATCGTCTCGATCAGGACGGTTGCCTTGATCGTGCCGTTCGGGACACCGAGGCGCGCCTGTGCGAACGTGAAGACGTCGTTCCAGAGTCGAGCCTCCAGGTGTGACTCGAGCTTCGGCAGGTAGAAATAGCGGCCGTTGCGGCCGTGGTTCCGGAAGAAGTAGAGGCCGAAGTCGAACAGGGATGCGGACATCGGAGCGCCGTCGATCTCGTGATGTCGCTCCACCAGATGCCAGCCTCTCGGTCTCACGAAGAGCACGGCCGGATCAGGGTCGAGGGAGTACTGCTTGTCGCCGGTGTCGAGCGAGATCGTCCGGTCGAGAGCGTCGGTCAGATTGCGCTGTCCCTCGATGCAGTTCGACCACGTGGGTGAGTTCGAGTCTTCGAAGTCCGCCATGAACACTCGCGCGCCGGAATTCAGTGCGTTGATCACCATCTTTCTGTCAACGGGGCCGGTGATCTCGACACGACGGTCTGCGATCTCGTCCGGTGTGGGCGCGACACGCCAGTCTCCCGCGCGAACCTCGGCGGTCTCGGGGAGGAAGTCGGGGAGCTCGCCGTCGTGGAGGCGGTCGAGTCGTTCCGCCCGCCGCACGAGCAGCTCGGCACGGCGGGCGCCGAACTCGCGCTCGAGGTCGAGGAGGAACGCGCGCGCGTCGTCGGTGAGGACGTCGGACGTATCGATCATCCGACGATCATCGCACCTCGGCGCGGAGCGTGGCGTCGAGTGCGTTCGCGACGAGCGCCGCGTGCGGTTTCCGAGAAGACGAGTGGTGGTCGGATCTTGATCACGTTCAGTTTCGGTCCCGTCGCGCCGACGAGGACACCGCGGCGGCGGAGGCCGTTGGCGACGGCCCTGCCGATCCCCTCCAGCCCGGGCCGGTCGCAGTCGAGCTCGACGCCGACGAAGAGGCCGGGCCCACGCACGTCGGTGACGACGGAGTGTGAACGGGCCACCTCGTCGAGCCGGGCGCGGAGATACGCGCCGACCCGCTCGGCGCGTTCGGCGAGTCGCTCGCGCTCGATCACGTCGAGCACGGCCGAGCCGACCGCTGCCGCGACCGGGGACCCGGCGAAGGTGGAGAAGAAGTGCCATCGCGCTGCGAACTCGGCCGCGATCGCGGGTGTCGTGACGACCGCGCCCATCGGATGGCCGTTCCCCATCGGCTTCCCGAGGGTGACGAGATCGGGGACGACGCCGTCCTGCGCGAATCCCCAGAAGGCCGGTCCCGACCCTGCCGAAGCCCGCCTGCACCTCGTCGGCGATGCACAAGCGCGCCGACTGCGCGGGCGCGCTCGTACGCCGCGCGGAGATAGCCGGGCGGCACGGTGAAGATGCCGTCGCTCGAGAAGACGTCGTCGCAGATCGAGGAGCGCGGGCCCGTGGTCGGCCTCGCGCAGGCGGCCGAAGGCGGCGTCCACCTCGCCGCCGACGCAGCTCGGCTGCGTTCGCCGAACCGAGTGTCGCTGCGCCGCCGATCCTCGTCCACCCACGGCTCGAGCGCGGACGGCCCGAGCTCCTCCGGCGAGAGTGCCGCGGTCGCCGCCGTCGTCCCGTGGTAGGCGTGCTCGGTGATCACTGACGCCACGGTTTCCGGTCACGGCGCGCGCGATCTGGATCGCGACGTCGTTCGCCTCGCTGCCCGAGTTGACGAACATGACGACGGAGAGCTCGTCGGGCAGCAGGGCCGCGAGCCGGTCAGCGTAGGCGGTGACGCTCGTCGACGAGATAGCGCGTGTTCGTCGTCAGCCGTCGCGACTGCGCGTCGAGGGCGGCGGTCACGCGTGGATGCGCGTGTCCGACGTGCGGCACGTTGTTGTATGCGTCGAGCAGACGCGTTCCCGTCCGAGTCGGTCAGCCAGACGCCGTCGCCGGACTCGAGGCGAACCGGCTCGTCGTAGCTCAGGGACAGCGCCGGGCCGAGCCGCGCCAGCCGGCAGGGCGAGGCTCTCGGACCGGGGGAGGCGTACCCGCGGCGCGCGACGCCGCACGCCTCCAGCAGCTGCGCGGCGAGTGACGCCGAATCGTGGTCTCGTAGGAGAGCGAGCGTGCGGAAACAGTCCTCGGCGTCGGCCAGGATGTAGTCGACGTTGTCCGGGTGGAGCTCTGCGCGCCAGGCGGAGATCAGCAGCGACTGCGCCATCCGCGCCGCCGCGAGGTCGGGGACGAGCGCGGATCTCGGCGGCGCTCAGCGGTCGGACGGCGTGGTAGGCCGTCGCACCTCGATGAGCGGGTCGAGGGGATCGTCGCTCCCGAACGCCTGATACGCGGCGGCGATCGCCGGGTCGATCACCGTGCGCGCGTGCACGAGATCGCCGAAGTCGACGATCGCTGCGAGCGCGCTCCGGGTCGTCCCGGTCGACGAGCAGGTTGCCGGGATTCACGTCACCGTGGATCGTGGAGGAGGGACAGAAGGCCGAACGCCGGCGCGATGACGGTTGCTACGAACGGTCGAGCCTCCTCGACGAGGGCCGGCGGCCGGCTCGACGTAACTCGAGCTTCGAACGGAGCTCGGCGAGCCGCGTCACGTCCCAGAGGATCGTCCGCTTCGCCAGGGGTGCGTGAAGCCGCCGAGCGCCAGGTCGAGTCGGGCGAGCGTGGCCCCGACCGAACGGCGTCGCCGGATGCCGGGGGATCGGCGGCGACGGGAAGCTCGACCGTCGATGAAGCTGACGAGTTGGAGACGGCGTGGTCGACGCCCGTCGATCGAGACCGAGGCCCGTCGGCCGACCGTCGAGCGTGCGCCGCGGGCTGCGGGATCGGCAGAGTAGCGTCCGCACGGATCGCATGCTCCATCGCGAGGACCTGCATCTCGACGACGCCGACGGGGTCGGCGGCGTTCCCGACCTTGAGGACGAACGAGTCCTCGCACTCCGTCGATCCGGAAGTTGCGATCGCGCTCTCCGTCGAGCGGCGTTGCGTCGCCGTCGACACCGAAGACGCTGCGCGCGATCTCGACGGCGAGATCACGGGGACGTCCGGCGGTCGCGCTTCGAGGACGTCGTGCTCACGCGCTCCACGATAGCTGTTCGCGGAGGCGGCTCTCTCGGACTCGAGCGTCAGGCCGCGCTCGATCGCCGGTGAGGCTCGTCGCCTCGAACTGCTCCTCCTCGGTCGAGCCCGACAGCGCGAGCGTCGACGCGGTGCCGCCGGAGATCGCCTGCGAGCATCTCGTCGAAGTAGCCGGCGCCGACCTCGCGCTGGTGGCGGTCGGCGGTGTACCCGTCGGCCTCGAGCTCGAACTCGCGTTCCTGGAGCCGAACGTACGCGGGCATCGCCTCCTGCTGATACCCGCGCGCCAGTTCGAACATCGACAGGTTGACGGCGTGGAAGCCGGCGAGCGTGATGAACTGGAAGCGGTAGCCCATCGACGCGAGATCGCGTTGGAAGCCGGCGATCTGGGCATCGCTCAGGTGCTTGCGCCAGTTGAACGACGGCGAGCAGTTGTAGGCGAGCAGCTGGCCGGGGAACCGCTCGTGGATCGCGGCTGCGAATTTCTCGGCCTCGGCCAGGTCCGGGTGCCCTGTCTCGCACCAGATCAGGTCGGAGTAGGGGGCATAGGCGATGCCGCGGGCGATCGCCGCGTCGATGCCGTCGCGGACACGGAAGAAGCCCTCCGGGGTGCGCTCCCCGTGCAGAACTCACGGTCGGAGCTCGTCGATGTCGCTCGTCAGGAGCGACGGCGGAGAGTGCGTCGGTGCGCGCGACGACGAGCGTCGGCACGTCCGCGACGTCGGCAGCGAGCCGCGCCGCGATGAGTGTCCGAATGTGCTGCGTCGTCGGGACGAGCACCTTGCCTCCGAGATGCCCGCACTTCTTCTCGGAGGAGAGCTGATCCTCGAAGTGGACGGCTGCCGCGCCTGCCTCGATGAACGACTTCATCATCTCGTAGGCGTTCAGCGGGCCGCCGAAGCCCGCCTCCGCATCCGCGACGATCGGCGCGAGCCAGTGGACTCGAGTCGTCGCCCTCGGCGTGTGCGATCTGGTCGGCGCGCAGCAGCGCGCTGTTGATCCGCTTGACGAGCGCGGGAGCGCTGTTCGCGGGGTAGAGGCTCTGGTCCGGGTACGTGTTGCCCGAGAGGTTCGCATCGGCGGCGACCTGCCAGCCGGAGAGGTAGATCGCCTTCAGGCCGGCCTTCACCATCTGGACCGCCTGGCCGCCGGTCATCGCGCCGAGGGCCGGAACCCACTCTTCCTCGGCGAGCAGCGTCCGCAGTCGCTCGGCGCCGAGGCGGGCGAGCGTGTGCTCGATCGTGACGGAGCCGCGCAGGCGCTCCGACGTCGGCCTGGGTGTACGGGCGCTCGATGGTGTCGGTCGGGCTCATGCGTCTCTCCTTCTGGATCCAAAATGACGGTGTTTCGGATCCTATATGAGCCAATACTCGGGCGCAAGGCGCCAATCATTCCTCATTTCGGATCCCAGAAATGTCCATATCGAGTCCACCGCGATAGACTGGGTGCATGAGCATCACTGCTCTCGACCAAGGCGGACGACATCGCCCGCGTCCTCGAGGACGAGATCGTCGGCGGTCTCGATCGCGCCCGAAACGGTGCTCCGCCAGGAGCAGCTCTCGGAGCGCTTCGACGTCTCGCGCACGCCGGTGCGGGAGGCGCTGCGCCGGCTCGCCGCGCTCGGCCTCGTCTCGTTCGAGCCGAACCGGGGCGTGCGCGTGCGCTCCATCTCTGCCGACGGAGCTCCGCGAGGCCTATCTCGTGCGAGCCGAGCTCGAGGCGCTCGCAACCGAGGTGGCCACGTCGCGCATGACTGCCTGCCGACCTCGAGGCGCTGGACGCTGCGGAGAGGCGGTTCTCCGCGCTGACGCTCGAGCTGCGCGAGCAGGCGCGGCACGGCCTCGCCAGCGAGTCCCCGCTCTTCGTCGAGTGGATGCAGGCGAACTACGCATTCCACGACGTGATCTACGCCGTCGCCGCGATGCCGCTCGTGGAACGGCTCGCCAAGAGCGCACGGCGCACGTTCATCGGCGACCGTGTCTGGAGTGCCCGGGTCGAGCTCGACGAGCTCTATGCGAAGAACGATCTCCAGCACCGCGCGATCCGCGAGGCGATCGCTGCCGGCAGCGCCGCCGGCGCGCGGCAGCTCGCGCGCGAGCACGTTCTCTCGTCCGGACGGCTGCTCGAGGTCGTGATGGAGTCGCTCGGCGGCGTCGGCCGCGATCCGGGGTGGGGCGCCTAGCCCTGCGCTCCGAGCGCGACGGCAGCGAACGAGGCCATGTCGGGGACCGTCAGGTCGGGACTCGCCGACGCCGCCGGAGTGGCTCCGAGACCGGGCCGATCGTGGCGCCGGTTGACCCACACCGTCGTCAGGCCCAGCGTCTTGGCCGTGACGTGGTCGTGGAAGAGGCTCTGCGCCGCGTGGAGGATCCGTTCCCTGGGCACGTCGATGGTGTCGAACGCGAGCTCGAACGGCACGCTGCTCGGCTTGTAGGCGCGCGCATCCTGCGCGGTGACGATCCAGTCGAACGTGACGCCGAGGTGCCGGTTGGAAAGCCCGAACAGATCACGGTCGCAGTTCGTGATCACACCGAGCCGGAACCGCTCCTGCAGCCGGCCGAGTGCCGACGCGGTGTCGGGGAACGCGGGCCAATCGCCGACCGCCGCCGCGAACGCTCGCGCCTCGTCGTCAGATCGGTTGGAATCCGAGCTCTCGACAGAGGCTGCGCAGCGACTCGGCCAGGACATCGCGGTACGGGAGGTAGTCGCCCGCTTCGAGCGAAGCCTCGTGCTGCTGCGTAGCGCTCGAGCAGCTCGTCGTCCGTCTCGTGGATCCCGCGAGGAGCGAGCACGGGTAGCAGCGCGTCGAGAATGCCCCGTTCCCAGTCGATCAGCGTGCCGTAGCAATCGAACGTGATCGCGTCGAAGCTGCTGAAGTCGATCCGGCTCACGCCGCCCAGAAGCTGTCGAACGCCTGGGGGTCGCTCGGTAGTGCAAGGACGTCCTGCACGAGCCCGTCCGCGATCCGGAACAGCAGTACCTGATCGAGCTCGAGGCGACGGCCGTCGCGTTCGCCGCTCGCGCGGTAGAGCGCAGCGGCGCGCTCGTCGGAGGCCATCACGTCGATGAGCGACGACGAATACGTGCCGCCGGTCTCCTTCGGCAGCCGGCCGAGGAAGCCGAAGATCTCGTCGCGGCCCGTGAACGTTCCCGCCATCGAACCCCTGCCGGGCACGGTCCACGTTGCGTCTGCAGCGAAGGCGTCGCGAAGAGCGAAGCCCTGCTTACGCGCGAACGCATCGAAGATGCGCCGGACGAGAGCCTCGTTCTCAGCGCGCGCCACGGCTCGCCTCCCAGCGGTCGATCAGTCCCTCGACGTGGCGCCGCTGCGCGTCGCCGAAGTCGTAGAGACCAAGGAGGCGACGCGCCTCGGCGGGGTCGTCGTTCGCGACAGCGGCTTCCAACCTCTCGCGCTCCGGCGTCGGCTGACGCAGCTGCCGGCGGAGCCAGCGGAGAAGGCTCACCGTCTCCTGGTCGACCGGTTCTGCCATCCGCACTAGGCTACCGTGGTGGACCCGCTGCTCGCGATCTCCAGCCGTCGCGACGAGCGTCGCCTACTCCATCATCCGTTGCCGAACACGCGAACGCGCCTGGTGCTCGAGGCGCTTCCGCGCCGCGCGGCGTCGCGGAACGCGCAGCCGCGGAGGACGTCTCGCGCCGACGTCGTGAAACGGCTCCCGTGAGCGCGATGCGGGGCGGTCTCGATCTCGGGGGAACGAAGATCCAGGCCGCCGTGACCGATGGTGGCTCAACCGTGCTCGGGAGCGCGCGTCGCGACACGCCCCGACGCGGTGGGCCGGAGGCGGTCGCAGCCGAGCTCGCGGAAGCGCTTCGCGACGCGCTCGACGAGGCGGGCATCGAGCCCCGGGCGCTCGCGGCGGTCGGGGTCGGGGTACCGGGCTCGATCGATGCGGAGACGGGGACGGTGCTCCAGGTTCCGAACATCGACGGCTGGGACGAGCCGTTCGCGCTCGGCCCCTTCCTCGCCGAGGAACTGGGACGGCCGGTCGCGATCGGCAACGATGTCAACGTCGCCGTCGAGGCCGAGCGGCGCTTCGGCGCGGGTCGAGATGTCAGTTCCTTTCTCGGCGTCTTCTGGGGTACCGGTGTCGGCGGCGGGATCGTGATCGACGGCCGTCATCTCGTCGGACGCGGCTCCGCCGGTGAGATCGGACATGTGTGCGCCAAGCCGGGCGGGCGCCGCTGCAATTGCGGGCTCGAGGGGTGCGTCGAGGCGTACGCCGGCCGAGGTTCGATGGAACAGCGCGCGCGTGAGCTCGCGGAGAAGGAGGACCGTTCGACGGTGCTGTTCGAGCTGATGGAAAAGAGCGGTCGCGATCGGCTCACGAGCGGTGTCTGGTTCCGCGCCCTGCAGGCCGGTGACGAAATGGCGGAGTCCCTGATCCAGCGGGCGGTCGTGGCGCTCGGGGTGGGAATCGGATCTGCCGTGTCGCTCCTCGACGTCGAGGCGGTCGTGCTCGGGGGTGGCCTCGGCGAGCGGCTCGGGCCGGAGTGGCTCGCTCGAATCGAAGCCGCGGCGAACGAGCACACGTTCTTCCGCGAGCCTCCGGAGTACCGGCTCGCAGAACTCGGCGACCTCGGCGGCGCGATCGGCGCGAGCCTGCTCGGGCAAGAGCCGACCGCATGAGGACGGCGATCGTCACGGGTGCGGGCCGTGGGATCGGCGCAGCGGTCGCGAGGCGACTCTCAGCCGACGGCTGGGCGCTCGTCCTCGGCGACCTCGACCTCGGCGCAGTGACGCTGCTCGCGGCCGAGCTCGGTCGTGACGCTCGTCCCACGCTTCTCGACGTTCGTGACCCCGACTCGTGGGATCGCGCGGTCGACCTGGCAGGGGCGCTGGATCTTGCGGCGCTCGTCAACTGTGCTGCGCGGACCGTCGTTCGCGATTTTTTCGAGATCGATCCGGACGAGTGGGACGACGTCCTTGCGACCAACCTGCGCGGCCCGTTCCTCGGCATCCGTGCGATCGGGCCGATCCTGCGAGAGCGCGGCGAGGGACGGATCGTCAACATCGCGTCGGACTCGGCGTTCCGCGGTCGCGGAGTCACCGGTGCGCATTACGCCACCTCGAAGGCGGGCCTGATCGCGCTGACGCGGCGTGCCGCCGCTGCCCTCGCACCCAGCGTGACCGTCAACGCGGTTGCGCCCGGCACGATCGACGGCGAGACGGTGCGAGAGCTCGCCGGTGACCGCCTCGACGAGCTCGCTGCCGAGATACCGGCCGGCCGTCTCGGCCGTCCGGAGGAGGTCGCCGCGCTCGTCGCGTGGCTGCTCTCTCCCGACGCCGCTTACGTCAACGGAGCGACCTTGCTGGCAGACGGGGGCGCGAGCCTCTGAGCCGAGGTCAGCGTGCCTGCGTCGAGAGGAACCCGCTGAACCGCGCTCGTTCGACTGCGATCATCACGATCAGCGTCGCCACCACGAGCGCCAGCAGCCGCACCGCGGCGAGATCGACAAGGGTCAGGGCGGCGGTGACCACCACGGCTCCCGCCGCCAGCCGTTCCCATGCGATCCTGCGAATCGTCCGCCAGCGGACGAGCACGAAGCCGAGCAGGAAGACGGCTACGCCGACGCCGAGCGCGGCCCGACCTCCAGCTGACAGTGGGTCGTCGGGATGCGCGAGCGTCTTCTCCCCGGCGACGGCGGTGAAGACGATCCCGAGCGCGATCGGGAAGTGCCCGAGCGTGTACAGGTCCCGCGCGAGCGGCCCCCGCTGCTCGACCGGCGTGCGGGTGAGCGTCCGCTCGGCAGCGCTTTGCGTGAAGCCGAAGTAGGCCCACCACAGCGTCGCCACCGCGGCGAACGCGACGACGACGCTGACGACGAAAGTCCCGTCGCGCTCGATTTCGCGCGCCCCGAGGCCCGTGGCGACGATCGTCTCGCCGAGGACGATGATCATGAAGAGCCCGTAGCGCTCGGCGAAGTGCGCGGGGGAGACGCGCCAGCCTCCCGAGCCCCGGTTGGCAACCAGCGTGCCCATGACGTCGATGACGAGCGATGCGCCCCATAACCACGGCCTCGCCGCGTCGTCGACGGCGCCTCCGACCAGGACGAGCCCCGGTGAGACGAGGAACCATGGGGCAAGCGGGAGGAAGGCTCGCAGTTGGATCGGGTCGCGCCTCAATCCTTCCGCATAGAGGCCGACCTGCAGCATTCGGACGACGGCGTACGGAACCGCGAACCAGAGGCCCTCGCTGCCATACGCGCCGGGGACGGCGAGTGCCATGAAGAAGCTGCCCGCCATCGCGCTGAGAATCAGCAGCCGCACGACGGAGCGCTCGATGTCGATCGCGTTGGTCAGCCAGGTGTACGCCGACCACGCCCACCAGAGCAGGCCGAAGATGAGCGCGGCGCGCACGAAGCCGAGCGCACTCGTGTCCGCGAGCAAGAGTGCCGTCACCTGTGTGATCCCGAACACGAAGACCAGGTCGAAGAAGAGCTCGAGGAACCCGGCCCGCTTCTCGTCGTCGGTTTCGCCCTCTGCCGGCCCTCCGCCGAGACCTTCGGTTTGCATCGTCTCTCCTTTCGTGTCGTGCCTTCGCCGGGAGTAGCCGGCCCACGCCGCTTGCGAGCTACGGCTTCTGCGGCAGAGAGGCGCGCAGGAACTGCAGCAGGTTCCCTGAAGCAACGGCGTCGACATCCCCTGCATTCCAGCCTCGTCGCGCGAGGGTGGCGAGCAGCGCCGGATAGTCCTCGGGCCCCCTGAGGCCCTCGATGCCGGCTCCGGGCCGCAGGCCGTCCGGCATCAGGCCGTCGGCCGGCAGGGGCACCGGAGGCAGGACCTCGCTGAGCCGGGTCGTGAAGTCGCTGCCGAGGCAGACGCGCTCGAGTCCGACGACGTCGATCGCGTGCTCGAGATGGTCGACGACCCGGTCGAGCGTCCGCTGCTCGTGCCCGATCGCGAGCGGATGGAGCATGAGACCGAACAGGCCGTTCGCGTCGGCGAGAGCGCGGAGCTGGTCGTCCGTGAGGTTGCGGGGATGATCGTTGACGGCGTGACACGCCGCGTGCGAGCAGATCACGGGCGCGCCCGCGGCCTGCGCGAGGATCTCCGTGAATGAACGCGGTGAGGCGTGCGCGAGATCGACGATGACGCCGAGCTCGACGAGCCGGTCGACCAGCGCCCGTCCGAGGCGCGAGAGACCCCCGACCTCGGCTGCGCCGTCGGAGAACGGATTGCGCCGGTTCCACGACAGGCCGGCCATCCGCATCCCCAGCTCCCAGAACGTCTCCGCCGGCCAGAGCTCGTAGCCGAACTGCTCGACGCCCTCGAGCGACAACATCAAGCCGATCCGCTCGCCCGCTGCAACCCGATCGAGATCCGCCACCGAGCGGACCTGGATCACGTGCTCGGGGTTTTCGCGAACGGCTCGGAGCAGGCAGGTCGCCTGGCCGAGAGCCTCGCGCAACGTTCCTTCGGGCTGGCGTTCGAGCTCGACGAAGACCGGGCACACCTGGAGGCCGACACCGCCGGCCGCGAGGAGGGGAAGCCAGGTCCGTGCGAACGACGCCGTCTCGCCGAACCGGAGCTCGCGGTAGCCGAGCTCGAGGAGGAGGTCGAGGTGCGCATCCGCGATCACGCCGGGAGTCTACGAGGGCACGTTCGCGGCCGCGGCTGCCGTTCCCCGTTGACTTCGTCGCAGGCCCGGTTTATTTTGTCCGACGGACATACAAAGTCGGCGCACCCTCCCCACCATCGACGCAAACACCCTCTCCACTCCGGCCGGTCCGACGGTGGCCCGCCCACCGCGCAACGGCTCGCGCGCCGACCAGGCGACCGTTCGCCGCGCCAATCTCATCGTCGTCCTGCAGCAGGTGGCGGGAGGCGAGCCTCGGTCACGCGCGCGGATCGCGTCCGAAACCGGCCTGACCCGCGGAACCGTCTCCAGTCTCGTCAGCGAGCTGATCGACCTCGATCTGATCCGCGAGACGGGGGAGGACGGTCGCTCGGGACTCGTGGGCCGTCCCGCCCTGACGCTCGAGCTCGCAGATCGCGTCGTCGCGATCGGCCTCGAGGTGAACGTCGACTACCTCGCGGTCTGCGTCGAGGACCTGACCGGCGTGATCCGATACGAGCGGCACGTTCACACCGACAATCGGCGTTCTTCACCACGTCCCGTGCTGAACCGGCTCGCTCGGATGGCCGCCGACGCTCTCGAGGTGATCGCGGAGGAGGGCCTCGTCACGGCCGGTGCGGCCGTCGCGTTGCCGGGTCTCGTCGACTCGCGGACGGGAATGCTTCTCCGCGCTCCGAACCTCGGCTGGTCGGAGATCGGCGTCGCCGAGGAGCTGGCGCAGCGGCTGCCGGGTCTCGCGGTGCGCCTCGACAACGAGGCGACTCTCGCTGCACTCGCAGAGCACTGGCAGGGTGTGGCGCAGGATCGTGGGAGTTTCGTGTGCGCCTTCGGCGAAGTGGGCGTCGGTGGCGGCATCTTCGTCGACGGTGAGGTATTCCGCGGAGTTCACGGCTTCGGAGGCGAGCTCGGCCACATCACGGTCGACGTCGGAGGTCCACCGTGCAAGTGCGGCTCCACGGGGTGCCTCGAGACGTTCGTGGGTCAAGAGGCGATTGCTCGCCGCGCCGGGATCGACGTCGAGGTCGGCAGGCGGTCGAGGAGCATCACCGACCAGCTCGTTCGCCTCGCCGAGCAGGGCGATCCCGCCGTCCTACGGAGTCTCACCGAGACCGGACGCTACCTCGGGCTGGGGCTCGCGTCCGTCGTCAATCTGTTCGACGTCGACGTCGTCGTGTTGGCGGGATGTTTCGGACCACTCGCACCCTGGCTCGCCGACGATGTCCGCACGGTGCTTGCAGAACGCGTGCTCTCCTCCGCCTGGGCTCCGTGCGAGGTGCGTGCGTCCGAGCTCGGTGAAGGCGCAGCCGTTCGCGGCGCCGCGGCGCTGACGCTGACGTCCGTGCTCACCGAGCCGTGGCTCGTGGGCGAGCGGGTCGTCGCGCAGCAAGGAGGGTCCCGACGATGAGTCTTTCGCGACTTCCGAGGAGTCGGGGTCGATGGAGGCGCTCGAGTTTGCACGCCCTGTGCGACGGCGGTCGGCGCCGGACGAGACGACGAAGGAGGTGCCCACCGCACTCGATCGACGTGTAAGTGGAGTTCCCGGCCCGGGTATTGAACGACGACCGTGAGGGCTGTAGGCTTGCCCGGCCGAAAACCAAGGCACCCCCCCAGGAGGAAGATTCCGTGAAGAGATTTCTGATCGTTTCAGTCGTCGCACTTGCCGCCGTGAGCGTGGCTGTGACGGCGGCAGTCGCGAAGCCGGCGAAGAGTGCGGCCGGCGCCGACATCTGCGTCCTGCTCCCCGACCCCAAGTCGTCGGTGCGCTGGGAAACGCAGGACAGGCCGGCGCTCGTTTCCGCGTTCAAGAAGGCGAAGGTGTCGTATGTGATCAACAACGCCGACGGTGACGCGCAGAAGCAGAAGACACAGGCCGACCAGTGCCTGTCGAACGACGCCAAGGTGATCATTCTCGTTTCGCTCGACGCCGGCTCCTCGATCGCAATCGAGAAGGCCGCTGCCGCCCGCAACGCGAAGGTGATCGAGTACGACCGCCAGGTGATCGGCGGTCAGTCCGAGATCTACATCTCGTTCGACGGCAAGGCGGTTGGCGTCCTGCAGGGCAAGGGCGTCGTCACAGGGTTGAAGAAGAACGGCATGTATGGGAAGAAGCCGGTCGTGGCCGAGCTGAACGGCGGCCAGACCGACAACAACTCGTACCTGTTCAAGGGCGGCTACGACTCGATCCTGAACCCGCTGTACAAGAAGGGCGTGTTCACGAAGGGTCCGGATCAGTTCGTCCCCGGCTGGGACAACCAGAAGGCGGCGACGATCTTCCAGCAGATGCTGATCAAGACGAGCAACAAGATCGACGCGGTCGCCGCCGCCAATGACGGCCTCGCGAACGGTGTCGTCGTCTCCCTCAAGGCACGCGGGCTCAAGCCGATCCCGCTCTCCGGTCAGGACGCGACGGGCCAGGGGATCCAGAACATCATCTCCGGTTGGCAGACGATGACCGTCTGGAAGGACACCCGCGTGCTCGCGACCAAGTCGGCCCAGGCTGCCGTGGCGCTGCTCAAGGGCAAGAAGCCGGCTCGAACCGGGTTCGTGGCCAACAAGGGCGGTAAGCCGGCGAAACTACCGGCGTACATCATCAAGCCGGTGTCGATCACGAAGGCGAACTACAAGCAGCTCTTCAAGGGCTACCTGAAGAAGAGCGAAGTCTGCGTCGGCGAGTACAAGAAGTACTGCTGATCGTCGCAGGCTGAGGCAGCACACATCCGGGGCCGCCCGCCAGGCGGGCGGCCCCGGTGACCACCATGACCACCGCCACCGCACCCAACGACGCACCGCTCCTCGAGCTCCGCGGAGTCTCGAAGCACTTCGGTTCGGTCCAGGCGCTCCGCAACGTCGACTTCGAGGTGCGCGCGGGCGAGGTGATGGCCCTTGTCGGCGACAACGGTGCCGGCAAGTCGACGCTCATCAAATGCGTCGCCGGGATTCACGAGGCTGACGGCGGCACGGTCATCTTCGACGGCAAGAAGGTCTCGATCCACAGCCCCAAGGACGCAGCCAACCTCGGCATCGAGGTCGTCTATCAGGACCTCGCTCTGTGCGACAACCTCGACGTCGTCCAGAACATGTATCTCGGCCGCGAGGCGCACGACCCGTTCCAGCGGCTCCGGGAGCCCGAGATGGAGAAGCGTACGGCCGAGACGATGAAGGGCCTCTCGGTAACGACGATCCGCTCGATCCGCCAGACTGTGGCAACGCTCTCCGGCGGCCAGCGCCAGTCCGTTGCGGTCGCGCGGGCCGTGATGTGGAACTCCCGGCTCGTGATCCTCGACGAACCGACAGCGGCTCTCGGCGTCGCGCAGACGGAACAGGTGCTCGAGCTCGTCGCCCGCCTCGCCGACCAGGGTCTCGCCGTCGTACTCATCTCGCACAACCTGCACGACGTGTTTGCCGTCGCCCACCGCATCACGGTGCTGCGACTCGGGAGCAACATCGCTCTGTACCGCCGTGATCAGACGACGCAGCAGGAGGTCGTCTCCGCGATCACCGCCGGCGTGGCAACGAAGGTTTCGGGTATCGCCTCGACTCACCCGGAGGTCGCGCCGTGACGAGCAGCGCCGAAACAGCGACCACGACGGGGATCCCCGACGAGACCCTGATGGAGCGCATCCGGGGCAACATCAGCGCCGGCAACCTCGGCAGCTGGCCCGTCGTCATCGGGCTGATCGTGATTGTCGTGTTCTTCTCGTTCAAGGCCGACAACTTCTTCACGCCCGGCAACTTCACGAACATCATCACGCAGATGGCGGGCGTGACGATGCTCGCCTACGGGGTCGTGTTCGTGCTGCTGATCGGTGAGATCGATCTCTCGATCAGCTACATCAGCGGCGTCGGCGGCGTCGTCGTCGCTCAGCTGACGCTGGCCGGTAGCTCCCACGACCTTCCGGGCCTCGTCGCGATCGCGATCGCGATCGGCGTCTGTGCCCTCATCGGGGCGTTCCAGGGCTCGATCGTGGCGATGATCGGGGTGCCGGCGTTCGTCGTCACACTGGCCGGCTTCCAGATCTGGCAGGGCGTGATCCAGAAGTCGATCCCGCAGGGCGTGCTCGTGATCCAGGACAACACGGTCAACAACGTCTCGAACTATTTCTTCTCGGACAAGGCCGGCTGGATCATCGGGATCGTGATCGCGGGGAGCTACGTGCTGAGCACGGTCGGTAACGTCATCTCGCGCCGCCGTCACGGCATCGCCGTCCGCGACCCGTTCCTCGCGCTCCTCACACTCGTCGGCGTCGTCGCCGCCACGTTCGCCGTCGTCGAGATCTGCAACCGCGACCGTGGCGTTCCGTTCGTCCTGCTCCTGATCGTCGGGATGCTCGTGTTGTGGACGTACATCGCGAAGCGGACGACGTTCGGACGGCATGTCTACGCCGTGGGCGGTAACGCCGAGGCGGCGCGTCGCGCGGGCATCAACGTCGCACGCGTCCGGATCATCGTGTTCATGATCTCCGGCGCGATGGCCGGGCTCGGCGGCATCGTCCTCGCCGCGCGACTCAACAGCGTCGACCTCAACGCCGGCGGTGGCACCCTCCTCATCGACGCCATCGCTGCCGCCGTGATCGGCGGCACCAGCCTCTTCGGCGGCCGCGGTGAGATCAGGAACGCGCTGTTCGGCGCGCTCGTGATCGCGACGATCGCGAACGGTCTCAACACGCTCAATCTCACGCAGGGGATGATCTACATCGTCACCGGCTGCATCCTGCTCTTCGCCGTCACGCTCGACACCGTGCTGCGTCGGCGCCAGACGCGGGCCGGGCGCTGAGGATCGACCCCGCGCCCGGCCTCGCTGGGCTGCTCACCTGTACGTGATCGACTCGCGCGTGCCGCTCGCGCTCGAGCGGACGATCGCATCGCACACCTCGGCCGCGCGGTAGCCGTCCTCGAACGTGGCCCCGTACGGTGCCACATCGGTGTTGTCGGCGATCGCCCGCAGGAGGTGGTGGATCTCGTGGACGAAGGTCTCCCCCCAGCCGATGATGTGACCGGGCGGCCACCAGAAGTCCCAGAACGGGTGGTCGGCCTCGGACACGAGCACGGTCTTGAAGCCGCGGGCGCGGTCGCCGTCGGCGCGGAAGACCTGGAGCTCGTTGAGCTTCTCCATGTCGAAGGCGAGCGATCCCTTCGATCCGTTGATCTCCCACTGGAATGCGTTCCGGCGTCCGAGAGCGAGCCGCGTCGCCTCGATCGTCCCGATCGCGCCGCCCTCGAACTCCACCGCAGCCTCGATCGCGTCGTCGACCTGGCGACCTGGGAGGAACGTATGCACGAGCGCGGAGACCGTCGAGATGTCGCCGACCAGGAACCGGGCGAGATCGATCACGTGTGCACCGAGGTCGCCGAGCGCCCCCGAGCCTGCGGCCGCGGCATCGAAGCGCCAGGTGTCGAGGCTAGGGTCGTCGCCCCAGTCCTGGAGGTAGCGCCCGCGGAAGTGGCGGATCTCGCCGAGTTCGCCAGCCTCGATCATCTCGCGAGCCAGCCGGACCGCCGGCACGAAACGGTAGTTGAATGCGCACAGGTGCTTGACACCGGTGGCCGCGACCCGCTGCCAGATGTCGTAGCTCTCTTCCGCGTCGCGTCCGAGCGGCTTTTCGCAGAGGACGTGCTTGCCGGCTTCCGCAGCCGCGATCGTCGGCTCGGCGTGGAGCGAGTTCGGGCCGCCGTTGTCGAACAGGCCGATCGACGGGTCACGAACGATGTCGCGCCAGTCCGTCGTCCAGCGCTCGTACCCGTATCGCCGGGCTGCGTCGGCGACGGCTTCTTCGTCGCGACCGGCGATCGCGACGAGCCGCGGCATCAGGGGCGGCGGCCACGTCATGTACTGGATCTTCCGGAAGGCGTTCGAGTGCGCCTTGCCCATGAAGGCGTACCCGAGCATGCCGATCCCGATGTCCGCGATCTCACCGACCGCCTCGACCTTCGGCTTCGCGCCGATCCCAGCTTGTTCCTCGCTCACGTGCCTGCTCCTCCCGCTTCGTACGCCGTGTCCGGTCTGTTCTGTCAGGCGGGGCGCCGAAGCCGTGTGACACGATTTTCCGTCACGCGGCGGCGGCGCAGCAACCCGTCTACTTGGGAGATACTACGAGTCGTCCCACGACCGTGAGGAGCTCCTGTATGAAGACGTCCCTGGGCATCTGGGCCCTCGGCCCCATGATCACGCGGTTCGTCCCGTCGGGCTACCAACCCGAGTACACCGACGAGAGCACCGCCGTCAAGGTGCGACGGGCCGTCGACGGTCTCGGCGACCTGATGGACGACTACGAGTTCCACTACCCGGGCGAGCTGAACTCGGACAACCTCGACGACGTGCGCGACGCGCTCGACGGTCACGGGATCGCGACGGTATGCACCGGGTTGCACACGGATTCGCGGTTCGGGCGCGGTGGGCTGACGGCACCGGACGCTGCCGTACGCGCGGAGGCACGCCGGTTGACGCGCGAGACCGCCGATCTGGCAGGAGCGGTCGGGGCCAACATGATCTGCTGGCCCGGGATCGAGGGGTACAACTACCCGTTCCAGACGTCGTACGGCCAGGCGTGGGAGTGGTTCATCGAGGGAATGGCCGAAGCGGCCGAGACCTGCGCAAAGCACGGGGTGAAGCTCTTCCTCGAGCACAAGAACTCCGAGCCTGCGATGAAGATCTTCATGCGCAACATCGGAATGACGCTGCACGTGATCCACACCCTGCGTGCGCAGGGGATCACGAACGTCCAGGTCAACATGGACTGGCAGCACCTGATCATGAACGGCGAGTCGCTTGGCGAGTACGCCGCGATGCTCGCCGCCGAAGGCTTGCTCGGACACCAGCACGCCAACTCGGGATGGGGCACGTTCGACGACGACAACATGGTCGGCGCGACCGCCTTCATGGAGACCCTCGAACTCGCAGTCGAGCTGCGGCGGGCGAACTACGGTGCGAACGGCGAGCATCTGGGCTTCGACCTCTACCCCTACACAGAGGATGCGGTCGCCGCCGTGAAGCGCTCGGTCCTGCAGTGGAACTTCATCGACTCGGTGGCCGCGAAGATCGACGACCAAGCCCTCCGGGAGGCGCAGAGTCGCAAGGATGCCGTCCGCGCCTACGAAATCGTGTACGCAGCGCTCGGTGCCTGACGCCTTCGACGAACTCGCCGAGCTGACGGCTCAGCTCGTCGCGATCGATTCGATCAATCCGGATCTCGTGCCCGGCGGGGCCGGCGAGGCGCGAATCGCCGCCTTCGTGGCGGGCTGGCTCTCGGAGGCCGGTCTCGAGGTCGACGTGTACGACGCCGCGCCGGGCCGTCCGAACGTGGTCGGCGTCGCACGGGGGACGGGCGGCGGCCGCTCCCTCCTCCTGAACGCGCATATGGATACCGTCGGCGTCGCGGGCATGGAGAACCCGTTCGAGCCGGTCGTGCGCGAGGGACGCCTGCACGGGCGTGGCTCGGGTGACATGAAAGGATCGTTGGCCGCGAGCATGCTCGTCGGCGCGACGGCTGTCCGCGAGCGGCTGAGGGGCGACGTGATCGTCGCCGCCGTCTCCGACGAAGAGGTCGGGAGTGTCGGTACCGAGGCGCTCGTGCGGCGCACGACCGCCGACGCGGCCATCGTCACCGAACCGACCGACGAGGTCGTCGCGGTCGCGCACAAGGGCTTCGTCGCGTTCGAGGTCGAAACGACGGGACGAGCGGCGCACGGGTCGCGGCCCGACCTCGGCGTCGACGCGATCGCCGCGATCGGGCCTGTCCTCTCGGGGATCGCCGCGCTCGACGCAAGACTCCGCGCGGGCGCGGGTCATCCGCTCCTCGGCACCGGCTCGGCGCACGCATCACTGATCGAGGGTGGACAGGAGTACTCGAGCTATCCGGCGCGTTGCCTCCTGCAGGGAGAGCGGCGGATCGTTCCCGGCGAGACGGCCGACGGCGTCCTCGCAGAGATCGAGGGCCTCGCAGCGGGCAGCGGCGCGGCGGTCCGACTGTCGTTCCACCGCGACCCGTTCGAGATCTCACCGGACGCACCGGTCGTCGTCGCCCTGCTGCACCACCTCGGCCGTGACGAGGTCGGCGGCGTAGCATTCTGGGCCGACTCGGGATTGCTCGCCGCTGCCGGTATCCCCACGGTCGTCTTCGGGCCGGTCGTCGGCGACCTCCACGGTGTCGACGAGTGGGTCGATCTCGCCTCACTCGAGCGGTGCTACGACGCCTACCTGGCCGTCGCGCGAGAACTGTGCGGATGAACGGGGCGGGACGTGCGTCAGTCGCCCGCGAGCGCCTCGGCGAGCTTCGCCTTCGCCTGCCTGGTGACGGGGTCGCCGTGGGAGACGAGGACACGCTCGACCGGGAGGTCGAGCAGGGGACGCAGGGCGTCGCGCAGTCTCGCGTGGTCGACTCCGGACGGCAGCCACGACTCGGGACAGAGCCGCAGGCCCCCGCCGTCGGCTCCGAGGATGACGTCGCCGGGGACGAGAGCGCGATGCCGCGGAATCCAGAAGACGACCTCGGTGGCGCGCCCACTCGCGAACGCCTCGACCCCGCCGGGAAGGGGGTCTCCCGGACGGAACACGTCGGTGACCTCGTGGGTACGCCGCTCGATCGCGGCGCGGGCACGGCTCGCGACATGAAGCCGAGCGTCGTAGCGCTCGACGACCGCCGCGGCGCTCCGCGCGTGCCAGAAGACGGTGATGAGTACGTGCACGGGCACCGCGGCGCGTTCGACGTCCCGGTCCAGCGCGTCCCAGAACCGCCTCGCCTCCGACGGCTCGGAGGGCACGAGTGGATCGATGACGACGATCGCGTCGTCGGCCTCGTAGTACACGCAGCCGACGTCGTGACCCCATTCGCCGTAGTGGGTGGTCCAGTGCCAGAGCCCGTCCGCGAGCCGCGTCACGTCCATGGGCGCTGACCATACCGAAGCCGTCGTCGGGCTGGACATCGGCACGACCGGCGTCAAGGCCGTCGCCGTGACGGCGGACGGCGAGGTCGTCGCGACCGCGGAGCGGGGGTATCCCCTCTCGACGCCCCGGTCCGGTTGGTCCGAGCAGGACCCGGAGGATTGGTGGAGCGCGGCGACGGCCGCGCTCGCCGCACTCGGACCGCTCGAGATCGCCGGCATCGGGCTCTCTGGTCAGATGCACGGCCTCGTGGCTCTGGACGCCGCCGATCGGGTCGTTCGGCCCGCGATCCTCTGGAACGATCAGCGGACATCGGCCGAGTGTGCCGAGATCGAGCAGCGCATCGGACTCGGCCGGCTGATCGAGCTCACGGGCAATCGCGCCCTGACGGGCTTCACCGCGCCGAAGCTCATGTGGCTGCGCCGCCACGAGCCGGAGGCGTACGGGCGGATCGCGCGGGTGATGCTCCCGAAGGACTATGTTCGGCTGCGGCTGACGGGAGAGCGGGCGACGGATGTCGCAGATGCGTCGGGCACGCTACTGCTCGACGTCGCCCGCCGTGACTGGTCGGGTGAGGTGCTCGACGCTCTCGAGATCCCGGCCGCATGGCTTCCGCCCGTCCTCGAGTCCCCCGCCGTCTCCGGCATCACGATCGCTCGTGACGGAGTGTCAGGAGGGATCCCGGTCGCTGCCGGGGCGGGCGACTGTGCCGCCGCCGCCGTCGGGGTGGGGATCGACCGGCCCGGACCCCTCTCGATCGTGATGGGAACCTCGGGTGTCGTCTTCGCGGCGCTGCCCGCGTTCGCATCCGATCCCGAGGCGCGCGTGCACGCGTTCTGCCACGCGGTACCCGGGCAGTGGCACGCGATGGGCGTGATGCTCTCCGCCGCCGGCTCGCTGCAATGGTTGCGAGACCGTCTCGCGCCCGAGGAGTCGTTCGCCGACCTCGTCGCCGAGGCCGAGGCGTGGGGCCCGGGTGTCGACGGCCTCCTGTTCGCGCCGTACCTTGCAGGCGAGAGGACCCCGCACGCCGACCCCTCTGCGCGTGCGGCGTTCACCGGTCTCGAGCTTCGACACGACCGCGGCGCGCTCGTTCGCGCAGTCCTCGAGGGTGTGGCGTTCGGCCTCCGCGACTCGCTCGACCTCGTTCGTGCGCTCGGCGGTCCCGCCGACAGGGCGCGTGTGTCGGGCGGCGGCGCGCGCGGGCTCTGGCTCGAGATCGTCGCGTCCGTGCTCGGCCTGCCGATCGAGCTGACCGCGGTCGAGGAGGGCTCGGCGTTCGGCGCGGCCCTGCTCGGCGGCGTCGCGGGCGGGATCTTCGCCGACGTACCCGACTCGGTCGACAGTTGCGTGCGTGTTAGGACTACGGTGGAGCCGAACCCCTCCTGGCAGGAGCAGTACGACAGCACGTATGCGCGGTTTCGCAGGCTGTACCCCGCCCTCGACACCCTGAAGGAGAATGCGAAATGACAAGTTTGGAAGGAAAGGTGGCAGTCGTCACCGGGGCGAGCCGCGGGATCGGTGCAGCCGTTGCGCGTCTGCTCGCCGACAACGGCGTCAAGCTCGGGCTTGCCTCGCGCTCCGGTGACGACCTCGGGATCTCCGGCGCGGTGGCGCAGCCCACAGACGTTCGCGACCGCTCCCAGGTCTTCGCTCTGGTCGAGGCAACGGTCGCGCGCCACGGCGGTCTCGACATCGTCATTGCGAACGCCGGCGTCGGTGCCTACGGCCCCTTCGTCGACCTCGCTCCCGAGCACATTGACGAAATGATGGACGTCAACGCCACGGGCGTGATCACCACCGCCGCAGCCACGGTTCCCCACCTGATCGCGCGGGGCGGCGGCGATTTCGTCTCGGTCGCGTCCGAGGCGGGCCGGCGCGGGCTCCCCTTCGAGGCCGTCTATTGCGCATCCAAGTTCGCGCAGGTCGGCTTCACGAGCGCACTCGATCACGAACTGCGCCCGCAGGGCGTCCGCTGCACGAGCGTCTGTCCCGGCGGCGTCGCCACGGATTTCGCGATGGAGGAAGGGCGCGGCCGGACGCCGGAGATGCCCGAGCTCGCCGGGATGATGAGCGCCGACGACGTCGCAGAGACCGTGCTGTTCGTGCTCACCCGCCCGCGGAACCACCGGATCCTCGAGGTGGCGTTCCGGCCCATGACCGAGACGAGCTGGGGGTAGACGATGGCAGTCAAGTGGGGCATCCTCTCGACGGCGGACATCAACAACAAGCTGCTCGCCGGCGCAGCCGAATCGGATGATGTCGAGGTCGTTGCCGTCGGCAGTCGCGACCTCGAGCGGGCCAAGGCCTTTGGGAAGACGTGGGACATCGCGCGCGCGTATGGGAGCTACGACGAGCTGCTCGAGGACTCCGAGGTCGAGGCCGTCTACATCCCGCTGCCGAACACGATGCACACCGAGTGGTCGATCAAGGCCCTCGAGGCCGGAAAGCACGTTCTGTGCGAGAAGCCGTTCAGTCGTCACATCGGCGACGTCGAACGGGCCTTCGACGCCAGCGACGCCACGGGGATGCATCTTTCCGAGGCGTTCATGTACAGACACCATCCGCAAACGGCTCGACTCGCAGAGCTCGTGTCGTCAGGTGCGATCGGCGAGCTGCGCGTGATTCGGTCTGCGTTCAGCTATTCGCTGTACGACGCCGACAACATCCGTCTCCGCCCCGACGCCGAGGGAGGCTCGCTGATGGACGTCGGGTGCTACTGCATCAGCGGCTCGCGCCTGCTCGCCGGAGAGCCGACGTCCGTCGTCGGCTCGGCCCACATCGGTTCGAGTGGGACCGACTGGGTCTTCACGGCGCTGATGCGCTTCCCCGGCGACGTCGTCGCGCTCTTCGACTGCGGCACGTCGCTTCCGAACCGCGACGAGCTCGAGGCGATCGGTACCGAGGGATCGCTCTTCCTCGACGACCCGTGGCACGGTGGGAAGCCGGTGATCGAGCTGCGCCGAGAGGGCTCTGTCGAGCGGATCGAGATCGAGCCCGCGAACCCGTACCGGCTCGAGCTCGAGGACATGAACGCGGCGATCCGCGGCGAGCGCCTGCCGCTCCTTCGACGCGAGGACGCGCTCGGGCAGGTACGCGTGATCGATGCTCTTTTCCGGTCGGCAGCGGGAAACGAGGTCGTCGAGCTCTGAGGCTCAGTCGTCCGCGAGGGGAATCGCGTGGATTGCTCCGTCGACGATCCTCCACGCGGCGAGCTCGTCCGTGCGCACCGTGTAGATCAGGTACGGCTGCCCTGCCCAGAGGCCGATGTTCTGCACGTCGGTGCGCGACGGTCGCGGCGGCGAGGAGATGTGGGAGTGGAACACCGCCTGCTCGACGTCGCGGTCGTTGAGTTCGTCCCACGTGAGTGGATCGATCTCGAGCTCGAAGTGGTACGGCGAGGCGGAAACGTTCCGGCCGGGCACGTACTCGATCGCGGTGTCGCCGTCGAAGAGGACGAGCCCGCATGCTTCGTTCGGCAGTTCCGCGTTCGCGTGGGCGACGAGTGCGTCGCGTACCTCCGCCGGCACTACCACCAGATCGTGCGTTCCATGGACTCCTCGAGGTCCTCGTCGGAGGCCTCCCAGAAGTCCGCGGAGATGTACTTCCATCCGGCGTCGGTGAGGATCGTGACGATGACGCCCTCGTCCATCTCCTCGGCGATCGTGCGGGCGACGTGGATCGCGGCTCCGCAGGAGACGCCGGCGAAGATCCCCTCCAGCTCGAGGAGCGCCCTGACCCCGCGCACCGACTCCGCGTTGGAGACGAGCAGCTTCCGGTCGAGCTTCGCGACGTCGAGGATCGGCGGGACATAGCCGTCGTCGAGCGATCGCAGGCCCATCACCGAGTCGCCCGGGAGCGGCTCGGCCGCGGCGATCACGATCTCGGGGAAGGTTTCGCGGAGGCGATCGCCGGCTCCCATCAGGGTGCCGCCGGTCCCCAAGCCGGCCACGAGCACGTCGACACGATCGAGAGCCTCTGCGATCTCCGCCCCGGTTCCCTCGTAGTGGGCTCGCGGATTGGCCGGGTTTGCGTACTGGAACGGCATGAAGTACTTCGGGTCGTGCTCTGCCAACTCGAGGGCGAGCCGCACTGCCCCGTTCGATCCCTCCGCTCCGGGTGACTCGACGATCTCGGCGCCGAAGAGCCGCAGCATACGCTTGCGCTCCTCGGTTGCGTTCTCGGGCATCACGCACGTGAGTGGGTATCCCTTCAGCTTCGCCACCATCGCGAGGGAATGACCCGTGTTGCCCGAGGTCGGCTCGAGGAGGTGGCGGCCCGGAGTCAGCTCGCCCGACGCCTCGGCTGCCTCGATCATCGACTTGGCGACGCGATCCTTGATCGAGCCGGTCGGGTTTTGCCCCTCGAGCTTGCCGTAGATCTTGACGGCTGCTTTGGGCGAGATCCTGCTCAACTCGACGAGGGGCGTGTTGCCGATCAGGTCGAGGAGCGACGAGACGACCGGCAGCGACCGCGGCGGAGTCGAGCCGCCGGCCATCGCCGGGAGGAGGATCACCGTCTGGCCCGGCGCGACCGCCGTGTCGAGCCCGTCCAGCGTCCGGACGTCCTCTCCTCCGAGGTACACGTTGACGAACGTCGCGATCTCTCCGTTGCTGAAGATCTGCGCGCCGAGCGCCGGGTGGCGCGCGGCGAGATCCTCGAGCACCGCGCGGACGCTCTCGCCCTCTGCTTCGACCTGGCGCTCGCCTCCGACCTCGGCCCGCAGTGTCGGTGGGATCCTGACCGTCGTCATGCGTGCACCGGTCCTTGGCAGAACTCGACGTAGTCGATGTACTCGGTGATCGACGGGTTGTCCCCGCACACCGGGCAGCTCGGATCCTTCTTGACGGTCACCTCGTCGAACGTCGTGTGGAGCGCGTCGAAGAGCAGCAGCCGGCCGGTCAGCGTCTCCCCGGCGCCGATCACGAGCTTCAGCGCTTCGCTCGCCTGGAGCGAGCCGATGATCCCGGGCAGAACCCCCAGGACTCCACCTTCGGCGCAGCTCGGTGCGAGCTCGGGCGGCGGTGGAGTGGGGTAGAGGCAGCGATAGCACGGCCCGACATGCGGGTGGAAGACCGTCGCCTGACCCTCGAATCGGTAGATCGATCCGTGGACGACGGGGATGTCGTGCCAGATCGAGGCATCGTTGACGAGGTACCGGGTGGGGAAGTTGTCCGCGCCGTCGACGATCACGTCCCACCCGTCACCGAGGATGCGCTCGACATTCTCCGAGGTCAGACGCTCCTGGTAGGCGACGACTTCGACGTCCGGGTTGAGCGCCTCGATCGCGCGCTTCGCCGACAGAACCTTGGGCTCGCCGAGGGTGTTCGTCGAGTGGACGATCTGCCGCTGGAGATTCGAGTCGTCGACGACGTCGGCATCGACGATTCCCAGCGTGCCCACTCCGGCTGCGGCGAGATAGAGCGATGCGGGCGAACCGAGCCCGCCGGCTCCGATGAGGAGCACGCGCGCGTCGAGGAGCTTCTGCTGCCCTTCTTCGCCGACTTCGGGAATGAGCAGGTGGCGCGAGTAGCGCGTGCGCTGCGCCGGCGTGATCAGTCTCGGAGTCTCGAACGGGTAGCCGTTCCGCTTCCAGTCCGTGAAGCCGCCGGCCATCGAGGCGACGTTCTCGTACCCGAGTTCGGCGAGAGACTTTGCGGCGAATGCAGAACGGCTTCCGGCCGCGCAGTAGATGACGATCTCACGCGACTTGTCGGGGATGAGCGTCTCGACGCGCGACTCGAGATTGCCGCGCGGGACATGGACGGCCGCCGGCAGATGCCCTTCCTGCCATTCGTCCTGCTCGCGGACGTCGAGCAGGAGCGGGCGTCCGATCTCGTCGAGGCGCGCTGCGACGTCCGACGCCCGCACCTCGTCGATTTCGTTCTTCACCCCTGCGAGCAGTTCCCGATAACTGGCCATTACTTCCAAGAGTATAGCGTCAAGGGGGGTCCAGGCGGAGGGGCCGTTCGCGGCTACCGTTGAACCCATGAGCGCCCGGGGACGAATGGTGGTGGTCGTCGCGGTGCTGGCCGCAGCGGTCGGCGCCGCCGTGGCGGGAATCACGGCCGTCACGACCGACACACCGGCCGGGGCGAAAGCAGCCGTTCCGAAGCTGCGCGAGGGCGTTCCGCCGCTCTCGCTCGACCTCGGCCTCAGGGTCGACCGCGAGGCCGTCGACCTCCGCGAGGGGATCCGGCTCTTCGAGGCCGGAAAGCGCCGTGAGGCCGAAACGGTGTTCGCGCGTCATCGCTCTCTCGAGGCCCGCATCGCAGCGGCCGTCGCTCGTTGGCCGGACAACACCGTCGCCCGCCTCACCCAGCTGTCAGGACTCCACCCGAAGAGCGCCGCAGTGCAACTGAACCTCGGGATCGCGCGCTTCTGGGCCGGCGAGGCCGGCGCCAAGGATGCCTGGCTCGCGGCAGCAGACCTCGAACCGGACACGGCATACGCCGTCACCGCCGGCAACCTGCTCCACCCGGAGTTCGCGCGTAACCTGCCGACGTTCGTGCCGACTGAGGAGGTGCCCTCGGCCTTGAGGCGGCTCGAGCCTGTAGCGCAGTTCGCGGCGCTCGCGCGTCGCGCGCGCGACGGCAGCGTCAGCGACCGCCTCTTCTATGGCGTGGCGCTCCAACGGCTCGGGAAGCAGCGCTCGGCAGAACGCGTGTACAAGGAAGCGGCCCGCCTGGCGCCGAAGGACCCCGAAGCCAGGGTCGCAGCGGCGGTCGGCCTCTTCGACAAGTCCCAGCCCGCACGGGCGTTCGCCCAACTCGGGCCGCTCTCGCGCACCTTCCCGAAGGCGGCCACGGTTCGCTTTCACCTCGGTTTGATGCTGCTCTGGTCGGGACAGGTGAAGGAGGCGGGGCGTCAGCTCCGCCTCGCCCGCAGCGTCGAACCGGGCTCGCCACTGGCGCCGGTGGCGAAGGAGTATCTCGACGAATTGCGTAAGGCAGGGGTCTGACCTTTGACATTTCCTTTGACGTGGCACGTCTGCGACGGCTACCTTCATGGCGATTCGACGAAGGAGGGCGGTCCTGAGCGCAGCTGAGACATCCGGCACGGCGCAATCCACCGTCACCGCGGGAGTCCTCGACCTGCTCGAGGTGCGAACGCTGTTCGAGTCGGGAAAGGGCGCGGGCAAACTCGACGCCGAAGAGATCGCGGGCGCCCTCGACGAGCTCGACCTCGACGCTGCCCAACTCGACGAGTTCTACACAGCGCTCGAGGAGGCGCAGGTCGATGTCGTCGGCATCGATCAGGGCGACACCGATTCGGAGAAGGAGTGGGCGTCCGATGCGGAGATCTCGACGGATACGTTGCAGCTCTTCCTCAAGGACATCGGCAAGGTCCCCCTGTTGACCGCCGCGCAGGAGGTCGAGCTCGCAAAACGGATCGAGCTCGGCGAGCACGCCGCCAAGCAGGCCATGGTCGAAGCCAACCTCCGCCTCGTCGTCTCGATCGCGAAGCGCTATCGCAACCAGGGTCTCCCGTTCCTCGATCTCATCCAGGAAGGAACCATCGGCCTGGTACGCGCCGCGGAGAAGTTCGACCACCGCAAGGGGTTCAAGTTCTCGACCTATGCGACGTGGTGGATTCGGCAGGCTGTTGCCCGCGCGATCGCCGACAAGGGCCGAACGATCCGGATGCCGGTCCACGTCGTCGAGAAGCTCAACAAGATCCACCGCTCCGAGCGCAAGCTCCGGGCGGAACTCGCGAGGGAACCGACCGTTCCCGAGATTGCGAACGACCTCGACTTCACGATCGATGAGGTCGAGCAGATCCGTCGATCGGCCCAGACGCCCGTTTCCCTCGAGAAGCCCGTCGGTGACGACGATGAATCCGAGTTCGGGCACTTCCTCACCGACGTCACTGCTCCACTCCCCGACGAGGCAGCAGAGGTTGCGCTCCGTCGCGAGGCGCTCCGCGCGATCCTCAGCTCGTTGACCGAGCGAGAGCGAGCAGTGCTCGAGCTCCGCTACGGGCTCGACGGCCAGCAGCCGCGAACGCTCGACGAGGTCGGTCGCACATTCAACGTCACGCGCGAGCGCATCCGACAGATCGAACATCAGAGCCTGAAGAAGCTGCGCGCTCTCGCCGAGGCGAAGAACGTGCGCGACGTGGCGTAGCAACGAGCGGGGTGAGGGTTCCCCGCGGATCGTGGATCGCAGGAGCGAGTCCACGATCGTGATCCACGATCCAGGAAGCCGGGCGCGTCGTGCCGAGTTCGGCGTGGCGGCGTAGAGACGGAAGGCAGACTCTGGTTCCGTCGCGGCGGGCCGACGGCAGGTTGACGGTCGGTCGCAGTTCGGGAGCGGAGTTGTGGGAGTCTCGTAGTCACTAGACTCGGCGGCCGTGGAACTGCCACCCACAGAGTCACTCGTCGCCGAGCTCGGTGAACTGATCGCGATTCCCTCCGTGAGCGCGGACCCGGCGCATCAGGCCGATGTGGAAGCCGCCGCGGTGTGGGTTGCGGACGCGGTGAGGCGCGCGGGTGGTAGCGCCGACGTGATTCCGTGGGGCCAGCGACCGCTCGTCGTCGGCGAAGTTCGCGCTTCGAAGCACCCCGAGAGCGCCCCCACGATCCTCTGCTACGGCCATTTCGACGTGCAACCTCCCGACCCGCTCGACGAGTGGGAGTCCGAACCCTTCGAGCTCGCCGAGCGGGAGGGGTGGCTCTACGCACGAGGCATTGCCGACGACAAGGGGCAGCTCTACATGCTCCTCAAGGCTGCCGAGCTCCTGGCGGCGGACGGGCGGCTTCCCGTGAACGTGCGCTTCGCGTGCGACGGCGAGGAGGAGGTCGGCGGGCACTCGATCGTCGAATGGATCGCGGCCGACGAGGGTAGGGCGGACGCGGCGATCGTCTTCGACAGCGGCATGGTCGAGCGTGATGTGCCGGCCTTCAACATCGCGGTCAGGGGGCTCTGCTATTTCCATGTCGAGTTGCGTACCGGTGGGCGTGATCTCCACTCCGGTATGTACGGCGGCGCATCGCTCAACGCGATGCACGCGCTGATGCAGGCGCTTTCGGCCGTCCTGCCGCGAGACGGCCGGGTTCCGGAGCCGCTCCGCGCCGGCGTCGTCGCTCCGTCGGACGCGGAACGCGCTGCGTGGTCGTCCCTTCCGGCCGGGTCGGCCGAGATTGCGGCCGCGGGCTCCGAGCCGGCGGACGAAACGGCCGCCGCGGAGTTCTATCTGCGGACCTGGGTGGAACCGTCCGTCGACGTGCACGGGATCGAGGGTGGTTCGCCCGTGCTGCAGAAGACGGTGATTCCCGTGTCGGCGCGAGCGAACGTCTCGATCAGGCTCGTCGGCAACCAGCATCCGGACGACATCGCGCCTGCCTTCGAGTCGTTGTTACGCGCCGCCGCTCCCGCCGGTACCGAGCTGGAGGTCACGCTGTTGTCGTCGTCTCCACCCGGGCTGATCCCGGCGGACGCACCCGCAGTCGTTCTCGGTCTCGACGCCTTCGAGGAAACGCTTGGTGTCCGTCCGCTTCTCATCCGGAGTGGCGGCTCGATTCCACTCGTCTCGGCGCTGGCCGCACGTGGCGTCGCCACCGTGCTCACGGGCTTTTCGCTGAACGAGTCGAATATCCACTCTCCGAACGAGCGCATCCCGAGCGCCTACCTGCCCCTCGGCATCGAAGCAGCGGCGACGTTGTACCGACACCTCGAACGCCTTGGGTAGCTCTCCCTTCTCGTCGCCGCTCGCAGCGGAGCTCTCCGACGCCGTCCTCGAGCGATTCCTCCGCTACGTCCGGATCGACACGCAATCGGAGGAGGGGGCGTCCACCTATCCCAGCACGGCGAAGCAGCTCGAGCTCTCGCGTCTGCTCGAGGCGGAGCTGCGTGAGCTCGGCCTCGAGGATGTCGAGTTGAACGAGTACGGGTACGTCTTTGGGACGTTGCCCGGCAACGAGGGCGCTCCGGTGATCGGGCTGATCGCGCACGTCGACACGACACCGGAGACGCCGGGGTTCGGCGTCACACCGATCGTCCATGAGGAGTACGCGGGTGGTCCGATCGTGCTTCCGGGCGATCCGAGCCAGGTGATCGACCCGGACGAGGAGACGGCGCTCGCCCTCAGGGTCGGGCACGACATCGTGACGAGCGACGGCACGACCCTCCTCGGCGCCGACGACAAGGCCGGCGTGGCCGAGATCATGGCTGCTGTTGCACACCTTCGCGATACGCCCGAGCCGCGCGCAACCGTGCGCGTCGCGTTCACCGTCGACGAGGAGGTCGGTCGTGGTACCGAGCACTTCGACGTCGAGGCGTTCGGAGCCGACGCGGCGTACACGCTCGACGGCTCTGGGATGGGCGACCTCGAGATCGAGACCTTCTCCGCCAGGCAGGTGCGGGTGACGATTCGAGGCCGTGGCGCTCACACCGGCACGGCAAAGGGGAAGCTCGTCAGCGCCCTCAAACTCGCAGCCGATCTCGTCGCGGCGCTCCCGCGCGATTCTCTGTCACCCGAGACGACCGAGGGGCGAGAGGGATTCGTCCACCCTCAGCGCCTCACGGGCTCGGTCGAGGATGCGGTCGTCACGTTCATCGTGCGGGACCACGACGACACGCTGCTCGACCGTCACACCGATCTCATCCGGAGTCTCGCCGCCGAGATCGAAACGCGCGAGCCGAGGGCGCGCGTGCAGATCGACGTGCAGGAGACCTACGCGAACATGCGGTCCGTGATCGAGCAGCATCCCCGGGTCGTGGCTGCCGCCGAGGAGGCGATCCGTCGGGCGGGGATCGAGCCGGGCCGGGCGCTCATCCGCGGCGGCACCGACGGCGCGCGCCTGTCGGCGATGGGCCTGCCGACCCCGAACCTGTTCACGGGCGGGCAGAACTACCACTCCCTGCGTGAATGGGCGAGCGTGCAGGACATGGCGGCGGCAGCGGCGACGGTCGTCGAGCTCGTCCGCGTCTGGGCCGAGCCACAGCACACCCAGGCGTCCGGCTGAAGCCGGACACCACGTACCTCGATCACACGGCAGTACCCCGCGGCCGGTCCCTGACAAGAAGGGAGGTTCCCTGGGAACCGTAGGTTCCCGGCTTCAGGGATCGTCGCGACTGGAAATCCTGGCGACAGGATTTCCAGTCTGCGGAGAAATTCAGTGATCGTGGACGCCGCAGCCGAGCCAGTCGTGACCGAAGTGGCGCATCTCTGCGATGAGGGGCAGGAGTGCGCTCCCCTTTTCGGTCAACTCGTACTCGACGCGCGGCGGTGACTCCGCGTAGCTGCGGCGGTTGACGATCTCCTCCGCCTCGAGCGAACGCAGGCGCTCCGCCAGGGTGCGCGGGCTGATGCCCTCGCACGCGTGCTCGATCTGCGTGAAGCGGCGCGGACCCTCCGACAGCTCGTGCACGATCAGCACGGTCCACTTCGCGCCGACGATCTCGGCGCATGCCGCGACGGAACAGGTCTTCGACTCGTGAACCTGCAACATCGTTCTGTTAGCCACGTTCCGAATCATACCGTGGATGACGGTCGGAACGGGGGTCGCCGCCCTAATCCCACGGGGGTGGCTCGTGCACCCAGCGGCCGCCGACCATGGTCGAGACGATCTCGACCGACTCGAGCTCATCGGTCGGGCACGTGAACGGGTCGCGGGACAGGACGACGAGATCGGCGAGATAGCCGGGCAGCAGCTTGCCGCGTCGACGTTCGTCGCCTGCGAGCCACGCCGGCGAGACGGTCGACGCGAGGATTGCCTGCTCGACGGTGAGCGCCTCGCTCGCCCGCCAGCCGGGACGTTCGTCGATCGTGCGGAGCACCCCGGCGCGGATCCCGGCGAGCGGGTCGAGTTCCTCGACAGGTGCGTCGGAGCCGTTGGCGACGACCGCACCCGAGTCGAGGAGGCTTCGGAATGCATAGGTGCCTTCGAGGCGGTTGCCCCAGAACGTCTCTGCCAGATCGCGGTCGGAAGGGGCGTGCGTGAACTGCACCGAGGCTGCGACGCCGATCTCGGCGAACCGTGGGATGTCGGCTGGATCGAGGCATTGCGCGTGCTCGATCCGCTGGCGCAGGCCCCGCGGATGCCACGCCTCGCGCGTCGCTTCGAACGCGTCGAGAGCGTCGCGGTTTGCGCGGTCGCCGATCGCGTGCACGGAGACGGGCCAGCCCAATTCCGCCGCCCGCCGCACGATCGACTCCAGTTCGTCACGGCTCGTGATCTGAACACCCGAGCCGTCGAGCATGAGTGCCGTCCGCGAGCCCAGGGTTCCGTCCATGAACGTCTTCACGTATCCGAGGCGGAGGAACTCGTCGCCGATGCGTGCTCGCAGCGGGAGCGCGGCTATCTCCTCGATCCGGTCGGCAGGCAGCGACTGCCAGACACGGAGCGAGAGACCCTCGTGTTCGTGGATGCGCCCGAAGATCGAGGCTGCGCCGAGCCAGCCGTCCTTGTCGTGGATCGCGGCGACACCGCGTGTGTGGGCGACGCGGATGCCGGCCCGCGTCGCGTCGACCCACTCGTCGTCGGTGACCGTCACGAATCGCTCGCGGAAACGCCATGCGGCCTCCTCGCGAAGGATTCCCGTGGGGGTGCCGTCCGGCTCCCGCTCGACGACGCCCCCTGAGACGGCGAGGTCCCCGCCTGCACGTCCGAGGCCGGCGGTGTTGAGCCAGAGCGAGTGGTAGTCCTTCGACCACAGTGCTGCCGGTGTGTCCCCCGTCACGGTGTCGAGGGCGGCAGCCGTGGGCCGGTCGGGCCACGAGGCGTCGCGCCAACCCGTGCCGCGAATCCACGTGCCGCTGCCTCTGGGATGGGACGCCACGAGCGCGAGCGCCGATGTGACCGAGCTCGCCGACTCGAGCTGAACGTCACGTCGCGCAAGCGCCCAGGTGGGAAAGTGCACGTGCGCATCGGTGAACGCCGGCATGACACATCGGCCGGCCAGATCGACACGCTCCGGCGTGGGCAAGACCCACTCGTGCGTGCCGACACCGCCGGCCACATTCGGTCCCGCGACGACCAGCGCTCCCGCCGTCGGGAGCGAGGGGTCGAGTGTGCGGATGACGCCGTTGTCGAGGATCACGCGTTGTCGCTGACGGCGAGGTTGTCGGACGAGCTCGTTCCGGCGACGGTGAACGTCATCGCGCGAGCATATCCCTCGTTCGCAGCCGGCCCGGGAGCAGGGAGGGTGTAGCCGGGATGTGCCCGAGAGCGCTGTCGTTAGGACGCGGCGAGAAGGCTGCGCGCCCCGCCGACACCGCCGGGCGCAACGATCGGATGCTCGGTTGGGAAGTCGGGTGTGCCGGGGTGGAGATCGAGCCGTCCGCCGGCGTGACAGTCGTTCGTGGCGTAGCCCGATCCCTGCTTCGGCGCGAGAGCCTCCATCGCCCGGGCGGCCAGTTCGGCCTCCCGAACGGTCGCGCCGAGCTGGATCGCCGTCCACGCCATCGCCTGGATCGCGTAGCAGTTGGTCGTCGGCTCGTCGAGGACGCCGCTCGTGTGGTAGCTCTCGTGGGCGAGGATGAGCACGGCGTAGATCGTCTCGGAGGCGCGCTCGTAGCACGGCGATCCGAACGGCAGCGGATCGGGAAGCGACCAGTCGACGTCCGCGAGGCACTCGAGCTCGTGGTGCGGGCCGCCGCGATCCAGGCTTCGGAGCCGCTGGCAGGTGGGGCGCGTCAGGAACAGCTTGGGCTCGGGACGACCGTCGGCGCCGATGTGCACCTCGCCCTCCCGAACCTGGACGTCGACGAGGCCCGCGATGAAGCCCTGGCAGTCGACCTCGACCGAGCGGCCGGCGACTCCGGAGGCGATCGGCTGCAGGCGGCTCTCGAGTGCGTGATTGCTCCAGGCCAGCCAGACGCCCAGAAGCACGGGAACCGCGACGATTGCCGCCAGAACGCGCATGGTCTCCTATCGGCCGTACGGCGAGGGTTCAGGAGGGCGCCGGCGAGGGCGCGCTGCCTCGGCGGAGTGGCCGCAGCGGCGGCGCGCCGTGCGGTGGAGGCGTCGTGCGCGGATAGCGGCCCCGAACCTCGTCGATGAACGCCGCGAGGCGGTCGGCGATCGCGGCGTCGTGGATCTCGAGCACGTTCTCCGCGTTGCGTTCGCCGGAGCGCGAAAAGTTGAAGGAGCCCACGAAGGAGACGTCGTCGGCGACGATGACTTTCGCGTGCATGTAGTCGTGGAGGGACTCGGGCGTCCATCTCGTCGACGGCTTGCCGGAAAACGGGGCACCGGTGAGGATCTCGCGCAGGAGTGGGATCTTCCACTCGCTGACCCCGTTCGTCGCCCATTGGTAGAACACCTCGTCGACCTGGGTCTCGTCGATGACTCCCGCGATGTCGCAGCGGTGCTCGTGGACGATCTCGACGAGGGTTCCGAGGATGGGCCCTGCGGTCAGCACGGGCGAAGCGATCCGAATCCGTTCGCGGGCGCGACCGAGGTACTTCGCGACCCGGTGGGACAGCGCGTCGCCGTACTCGGGTGTGAACCACGGCCGCACTTCCTTCTCGCCGTCGACCATCACCGGCCGCGGCTGCACCCGGCCCGAGTTCTCGACGCGGCCGCTCTCCCACAACGCGTCCAGGTCGAGGGTGAACGCGTGCGCCAGATCCGGCGCATCCAGCACCCTCACGATCACGTTCTCCTGCCGACTCCAGGAATCGTCCGTCCAGTTCGTCGAGCCCGACCACACGTCCGTGCCGTCGCGGACGACGAACTTGTGGTGCATCAGGTCGGGGATTCCCGGAATCCCTCGGGTCGGTATCGGCAGCGCCTCGATCGCCTCTGGCTTCGTCCGGGGCGGAGGGGGTACCGCGATCGGGCCCGGGTGGTCGACGTTGAAGACGAGGCGGACGGCGACCTTGCGCTGCGAAGCCGAGAGGAGCGCGGCGAGCACGGGCGCCCCCGCATCCGTCTCGAAGCGGACGTCGTACACGGCGATGTCGAGGCTCGTCCGCGCGCCGCCGATGAACGTCGCCAGTTCACCGCCGATCTCCGCCGGTCGCTGGCCGCCGTCCGTCAGCGTCCGCAGCTCGATCGGCATCGCTCAGGTGGTCTTCGCGCGCTGGGCCGCCTTGTGCGCCCGCTTCGCCGATTGGTAGTCGGCGAGCGCCTGCGGGGAATCGACGTCCCCGAGGCTGTGGTGGGTCGGCGCGAACTCCTCCCAGCCGGCGGGTCGCACCCCGAGGCGCTTGGCGATCACCCCGACCATCGTGCGCGCCTTCATTTCGCCGATCCCGGGCAGCGCGAGCAGCCGCTGCTGCAGGTCGGCGCCGTCCCGTGCGCCGGTCCAAACGGCAGCGGCGTCGCCGCCGTAGTCACTCACGAGCGTGGCGCAGTGCTCTTGCACACGTCGTGCCATGTTCGCCGGGAAGCGGTGCAATGCCGGCTTCGCACGAAACACGTCGGCGAGCTCCTCGGGGTTCATGCCGGCGATGTCCGCAGCGTCGAGCCCGCCGAGCCGCTTCGACAGCTCGAGCGGTGACGAGAACGCCTTTTGCACCGTCACCTGTTGGTCGAGGACGAAGCCGATCAGCAGCGCGAGCGGATTCGAGCCCAGATACGCGTCGGCCTCCGAGTCGCCCGTGAAGTGGATCGGACCGGTTCGCGCCACGATCCCGATCCTACCCGCGGGAGCTCGATGGTCGATTTCGGATCGGGTGCTCCTCCGAGGGCGATGAACCGACGTCTTCGGGCCTCCGGCCGCGAGGCGGTGATCCGGGATCGATCATCTAGGCTGGCTCGATGGACGCTCTGGCAGGGTTCGCGCCGCCGACGCGCTCGTGGTTCGAGCAGGCATTCGCAGGCCCGACACCTGCTCAGAAGGCGGCGTGGCCCGTGATCGCGACGGGTGCGCACGTGCTCGTCCAGGCGCCGACCGGGTCGGGCAAGACGCTTGCCGCCTTCCTCACGGGCATCGACCGACTGACCGCGACACCCGGGGAAGGATTGCGGCTGCTCTACGTCTCTCCGCTGAAGGCGCTCAACTACGACGTCGAGCGGAATCTGAGGGGGCCGCTAGCGGGGCTCGGGTCGACGCTCACCGTCGGCGTCCGCACGGGCGACACCGACCAGCGCGAGCGCCGGCAGATGCTTCGCACGCCGCCGGACATCCTGATCACGACACCCGAGTCGCTGTTTCTCCTTCTCACCTCGCAGGCCAGGGAGACGTTGCGCGGCATCGAGACGGTGATCATCGACGAAGTCCACGCGGTCGCGGGAACGAAGCGTGGCGCGCACCTCGCGATCTCACTCGAGCGGCTCGCGAGGGCAACGGATCGACCGTTCCAGCGCATCGGTCTCTCGGCGACCCAGCGCCCGCTGGAGGAGATCGGGAGGTTCGTCTCGGGTGGACGGCCGATCGAGCTCGTCGACGCGGGGATCAGGAAGGAGCTCGACCTCGAGGTCGTGGTCGCGCTCGAGGACATGCGCGAACCCGGATCGAATCCGGGGCTCAGTCAGCCCGTGCTCCCCGACGGCGTCGCGATGGATCCGGGGTACGAGGCCACGGCCCGCTCGATCTGGCCGTCGATCTATCCGGCGCTGCTCGAGCTCGTCCGCGAGCACCGGTCGACGATCGTCTTCGTCAACAACCGACGGCTCGCAGAGCGGCTCGCGTTGCGGCTCAACGAGCTCGCAGAGGAGACGATCGCGCGCGCCCATCACGGGTCGCTCGCCCGGGAACAGCGTGTCGAGATCGAGGAGCTCCTCAAGGCGGGACGGATCCCCTGCCTCGTCGCGACGTCGTCGCTCGAGCTCGGGATCGACATGGGGGCGGTCGATCTCGTGATCCAGGTCGAGAGCCCGAAGTCGGTCGCGCGTGGGCTACAGCGGGTCGGACGCGCCGGTCACGACCTCGGTGCCGTTTCGAAGGGACGCATCTTTCCCAAGTTCCGCGCCGACCTGCTCGAATCCGCTGTGGTCGCGAAGGCGATGCGCGAGGGCCTGATCGAGGAGACGCAGATACCGCGCAACCCACTCGACGTGCTTGCGCAACAGATCGTCGCCATCTGCGCCGACGAGGAGATCTCCGTCGACGACCTCTACGACCTCGTGTGTGGTGCGTATCCGTTCGCCGGGCTCGCCCGCGCGCAGCTCGAGAACGTCCTCGACATGCTCGCAGGTCGCTATCCGTCGGACGAGTTCGCCGAGCTGCGCGCGCGCATCATCTGGGATCGAACCGCGGGCGTCGTCAAGGGCCGCCAGGGCGCCCGGCGGCTCGCCGTCACGAATGCGGGAACGATCCCCGATCGCGGCCTCTTCGGCGTCTTCCAGGTGGAAGGCGGCAGTCGTGTCGGCGAGCTCGACGAGGAGATGGTCTACGAGGCCCGCCAGGGCCAGACGTTCATGTTGGGCGCATCGACGTGGCGCATCGAGGAGATCACGCGTGACCGAGTCCTCGTCTCGCCGGCGCCCGGCGCTCCGGGAGCGGTTCCCTTTTGGAAGGGCGAGGGCGTCGGTCGGCCGTTCGAGCTCGGCGAGAAGATCGGTCGCGCCTCGCGCGAGCTCGTGGCGCTTTCCGATGCCAAAGCCCTCGAGTCCCTCCGCGGCGACTACCACCTCGACCCGCTCGCGGCGAAGAACCTCCTCACGTACCTGCGCGATCAGGCGAGCGCGAACGGCGGTGTCGTCCCCTCCGACCGGACGATCGTCGTCGAGCGTTTCCGGGACGAGATCGGAGACTGGCGGCTGTGCATCCTGACGCCGTTCGGGGCGCGAGTCCATGCGCCGTGGGCGATGGCGCTCGGGGCCCGGCTCCGAGACGCACTCGGCCTCGAGGTGCAGTCGATCTGGTCGGACGACGGCATCGCGCTCCATCTGCCGGAGGCCGACGCTCCGCCCCCGATCGCGGATCTGCTGCTGACGCCGGACGAGATCGAGGGGATCGTCGTGGAGGAGGTGGGGCAGACGGCCCTCTTCGGTGCCCGCTTCCGCGAGAACGCGGCGCGCTCGCTCCTCATTCCGCGCCGCCGACCGGGGCAGCGGACGCCGCTGTGGCAGCAACGGCTGAAGGCGCAGAGCCTGTTGCAGGTCGCGCGCAACTACGGCTCCTTTCCGATCGTCCTCGAGACCTATCGTGAGTGCCTGCAGGACGTCTTCGATCTGCCGGCGCTGAAGCGGATCCTGCGCGGCCTGCAGACGCGAGAGCTCGATCTCGTCGAGGTGGAGACCCCATCCGCCTCTCCTTTCGCATCGTCGCTCCTGTTCGCGTACGTCGCCACCTACATGTACGAGGACGACACGCCTGCGGCCGAACGGCGCGCGCAGGCCCTGTCGCTCGATCGCGATCTGCTCCGCGAGTTGCTCGGCCAGGAGGAGCTGCGGGATCTCATCGATCCGGCCGCGCTCGCCGATGTCGAAGCTCGGTTGGCGGGTGATCCGCGCTCACCGGACGAGCTGCACGATCTGCTTCGCCGCAGAGGTGATCTCCGCCGCGACGAGATGGACGCCGAACATGCAGCTGCGCTCGAGTCGGGCCGTCGTGCCCTCCGCGTCCGCGTCGCTGGCGAGGAGCGCCTGATCGCGGCCGAGGATGCGGGTCTTTTCCGTGATGCGCTCGGTGTGATGCCGCCCGGCGGGCTTCCGGAGGCGTTCCTCGAGCCGGTTCCCGAAGCGCTCAGCGTCCTGCTCTCCCGCTTCGCGAGATCGCGTGGACCGTTCACGACGGCAGAGGTGGCGGATCGGTACGCGCTCGATCGGGCGCTCGCGGACGAACTGCTGAACCGGCTGCAGCAGACCGACAAGCTCGTGCGCGGTGAGCTCCGGCCCGGCGGCTCGGAGCGCGAGTGGTGCGACCCCGACGTCCTCCGCAGGCTCCGTCGCGCCTCGCTCGCGGCGCTTCGGAAGGAGGTGGAACCGGCCGAACAGGCGGCGTTCGGGCGCTTCCTGCCAGCGTGGCAGGGGATCGACCGCCGGGCGACGCTCCGCGAGGCGCTCGTCCCGCTCCAGGCGCTGCCACTCCCGGTGTCGCTGTGGGAGAGCGAGGTACTACGTCGGCGCGTGCCCGGCTACCAACCCGCTGCGCTCGACGCGCTCTGCGCGACGGGTGAGGTCGTGTGGGTCGGCGCGGGCCTCGACCGCGTCGCCCTCTACTTCCGCTCGGATGCGCCGCTGCTCGGTGCTCCTGCCGGGGCACCGACGCCCGAGGGTGAAGCGGCCGCCGCGCTTCGTGTCGCGCTCGGACGGTCGGCCGAGTTCTGGCCGGATCTGATCGAGGCCACCGGTCTCGAGGCCGAGGTCGCGCTGCCCGCTCTCTGGGAGCTCGTCTGGGCGGGCGAGGTGACGAACGATGCCTGGACTCCCTTGCGCGCCGCGCGACGCTACGGCACGCCGGTCGCAGATCGTCCCACGCGCCGATTCGCGAGAACGCGCGCCGCGGCGACGACCTCCACCCAGGGGCGCTGGTCGCTGACATCTCGACTCTTTCCGGCCACCGTCGACCGCCGCGCCCTCGCCGAGCTCCTGCTCGAGCGGCAGGGGATCGTCGTTCGCGACGGCGTGCGCAGCGAGGGGATCGCCGGAGGGTACGGCGCCGTCTACGGCGAGCTGCGGGGGCTCGAGACGATCGGCTCCTGCCGTCGCGGGTACTTCGTCGAGGGCCTCGGCGGCGCGCAGTTCGCGCTTGCCGGTGCGGTCGAGCGGCTGCGCGAGGTGCGCGCCTCGGCCGAGGACGACACGCTGGTTCTCGCGGCCGCCGACCCCGCCCAACCGTACGGCGCGGCGCTGCCGTGGCCGAGGCGTGCGGGTGCTCGCGCCGCCCGCGTTGCCGGCGCTCACGTCGTCCTGCTCGGCGGCACCGCCGCGCTCTACGTCGAACGGGGCGGCCGCACGCTCGTTCCCCTCCGCGAGCCCGACGAGTCGTGGCTGCGGCCGGCGCTCTCGGCGCTTGCGGACTGGGTGCGCGAGGGCCATGCGAAGCGGCTCGCCGTCGAACGCTTCGACGGGCGGCCGGTCGCCGAGACCGAGGCGCTGCCGCTCCTCGTCGAGGCCGGCTTCCTGGCGGGCCCTCGCCGAGCCGTGCTCCGGCCGTAGCCTTCGTTCCGTCCCCACCCTCGACCCTGACCGCAGCCGCTACCTTCGGTCGCGATGAACATCTTGCGATTCGTCCCAGGCTACGAGGAGGAGATTTATCGCGCGGGCAAGGAGCCGTTGCTCCTGCTCCTGGTCTCCTTCCTCGCCTCGTTTGCGCTCACGCGCCTCTACACGAGGCTCGCGAGACAGCGCGGCTGGGCGAGCGGGCGGCTCGGGAGCACGCACGTCCATCACATGGTTCCCGGCCTCGTGCTCGTCCTGCTCGGTGGCGTGATCGCGTTCTCGACGTACACGAACCCGGTCATCGTCGGTATCGCCGCGATTGGGTTCGGTGGCGGGGCGGCCCTCGTTCTCGACGAGTTTGCGCTCGTGTTCCATCTGGAGGATGTCTACTGGGAGGACGAGGGACGGCAGTCGGTCGTCGCAACGGTTCTCGGCGCGGCCGTCATCGTGATGATGCTCGTCGTCACCGCGCCGTCCGGCCTGCAGACGGACACCTTCTCCGACCGCGGTCGGATCCTCGCCGTCGCGTACCTCGGCGGCAACGCACTCTTCGCCCTGATCTGCTTCCTCAAGGGCAAGCCCTTCATCGGGGTCGGCGCGATCTTCGTTCCGTTCGTCGGTCTCGTCGGCGCGTCCCGCTTCGCGCATCCGAAGTCGCCGTGGGCCCATGTCTTCTACGACGATGTGAAGCGCCGGCGTGCAGGCGAGCGGTTCTCACGCTGCCTGGGACAGCGCGTCCGCAACCGCGTCGTGGCTGTTCTGGGCGGCTTCCCTCACCGACCGGCACATCATCCGTGAGCCGCTGACGAC
Source organism: uncultured Thermoleophilia bacterium (assembly GCA_963721955.1). GTDB lineage: Bacteria > Actinomycetota > Thermoleophilia > Gaiellales > Gaiellaceae > Gaiella. The sequence goes on from CAVRKG010000005.1 coordinate 1,939,889, forward strand.
TCAGATCGAGACGAGCGCCCCGAGCAGGACGCCGAACAGCAGGTGGCGAAACGTCGACTGCGCGAACGCTCGGCCGGATCGCGACATGGGTGGCAACTCGGGCGCCCCGCGCGCGGGGTGGAACCGGTCCGTGAGCATCGTCAGGGGATAGGTGGCGAGATGCTCGACCATCGCGAACCCGATCGCGAGCCAGAAGACGTTGCCGCCGAGCCATCGGTAGACCGCCCAGAAGACGAGGCCCGCAACGGTCCCGTTGACGACGTGGAGGACCCATCCGGCAGCCCGCCAGTGCGGCCCGCGGGTGACGAACAGGCCGAGGATCGCGATGTCCGAGTAGGGAAAGCGAAACCACCGTCGGTCGAGCGGCTCGACCACGCCCCACGCGGCTGCGGCCGCCGCGCCGGCGAGGCCGGCCTGGAGCCACTGCGTTCATCGAGCGCCGAGTTTGCGGAGGCGGGCGACGGAGCCGCTGAGTCTCCCGTTGACGTACGTCATGCCGAGATCCCGCGCCAGCGCGGCCGTCGCCGCCTCACCCCCGATCGCGAGTACGACGCCGTCGGGGCGATCGATCGAGGCGAGGCTCGACCTGAGGCTCTCGAGCGAGTCGTCCATCGTGGTGCTGAAGCAGAGGATCGCCGCCCCGATCCGCTCCGCGTAGGCGGTTGCGGTCTCGACGGGCGTGTCCGGCCCGAGGAACTCGACCCGCCAGCCGTCGGCGCGGAGCATCACCCCGAGCATGAGCAAGCCCAGTTCGTGCCGTTCGCCCGGTGCACACGCGAGCGCGACGACACCGCGGACGCCGCCCTGCCCGCCGGCGATCAGCGAGTCGAGGTGCGCTCGCACCTTGGCCGTGACCGCGTGCTCTTGTGCGACCGTCAACTCGCCGCGGTGCCACGCGTCGCCCGTCCAGCGGAGGACGGGCGTTACGACGTCCGTGAGCGCCTGCTCGAGCGGGAGGACGGCGAAGGCCTGGTGGAGCAGCGCCGACAGTTCGACCGGCGCGCTGTCCTTGATCGCCTCGATCATCGCCGACCGGAGATCGCCGGGATCGTCCAGTGCCGACGAGCGTGTCTCGTCGAGGACACGTGCAGCCTCGCCGACGCGCCAGCCCTCGGCGATTCGGTCGCGGAGCCATTCGACGCGCTGGACGTCGGCCTCGCTGTAGCGCCGCTGCCCGCCCGCCGTGCGGGTCGGCTGCAGCACGCCGTAGCGCTGCTCCCACTTGCGGAGCGTGTCGGGCGCGACGCCCGTGCGCCGGGACAGCGCTGCGATATTGAGGAGGGCTGCAGTCATTCGACTTTTCCTGGACATCGTAGACTATGCCGCAGATCTCGCGATCCCTCCCATGCCCGAAGGCGACGCTCTCCACCGTGCGGCCGCGCGGTTCCGACCTCTCGTCGGGCGGCGCGTCACCGCCTCCTCACCTCACCCTCGTGGGCGCGCCACGGGCGTGGCGGCGGCGGTCGACGGCCGCACGCTCGAAGCGGTCGAGGCGGTCGGCAAGCACCTGCTGCTGCGCTTCTCGGGCGGCGTCACGCTCCGGAGCCATCTGCGGATGAACGGCCGTTGGGTCGTCGGGCCGACTCGGCGCGCGTACAACGGCCTTCCGTGGCTCGTCCTCCGCGCAGGCGAGATCGAGGCTGCGCAATGGCACGGCCCAGTGCTGACCCTCGATCAAAGAGCGCTTCACCTCGTCGGGCCCGACCTGCTCTCCGACGCGTCCGAGCCGACGGCGCTCGCCGGTCGGATGCGGGCCACCGATCCGTCCCGACCGCTCGGTGAGGTGATGCAGGACCAACGACTCGTCGCGGGGATCGGGAACATGTGGATGTCGGAGATCCTCTGGGCCGTGTCGATTTCGCCCTGGCTGACCGTCGGGGAGACGCTCGACGACGAGTTGGTGGGGGCCTTGCGAACGGCGCGCGACGAGATGAGGGCGGCCGTCGCGGGCTCGCGGCCACGTCGCTCCGTGTACCGCCGCGCCGGCCGCCCGTGCGTGCGATGTGGCACTGCGATCCTGTCCCGTGGCCAGGGAGACAACAATCGCACCGCCTACTGGTGCCCCGGGTGTCAGCGAGGCCCGGCGACCGCGGCGGGCTGACAGGAGTTTCGGGGCTGACCCCGTAGATCTACCGGTGGCCGTGCGCGCGCCGAATCTCTACGCATCCCTTCGCGGCTTCGCGCTGGGCGCATTCGCGTTCCTGCTTCGTGAGATCGACGACGGTGCTGAGCTCCCTGTCGCGTTCGTCGAGCACGAGCACGCGAGTGGCCCCGCGCTCTACGAGTATCGACCGCTCGTTCGCGCGTTCGTCGAGTCGCGTGCGCAGCGTCTTCAGGTCCGGGACGACGCACTCATTGCACTCGAAGAGCTCCGCCGCGAGCCCGCGGCAGCGATCTATGCTCGTGCGCACGCCGGACCCCGTCCGGCCGAGGACGAGGCGCTCTTCCGCACCGTCCTCGTCGGGCTCCTCGTCTCCACCGCCGAAGCGTGCGGCGGCTTCGACTGGGACGACGCGTCGTTCGATCGCGCGTACGGCGAACTCGAGCGGTCGTTGTTCGGCGAGCGCCGGACGTACGCGGCGGTCGCGCCCTTGATCGGCGTGTCGGTGACTACGCAACTCGAGCTCCTGCCTGGGCTGCGGGTGCGCGCCGTGGCGGACGGCGAACTCGCTCGTCACTGGCCCGAAGCCGCGTCGATGGTGCCGAAGGACTTCGGCCGGGAGACGGACAGGTACTGCGTCATCGAGTTGCGCGCCGCGCTCGCCGGGGCCGAAGATCCTCCTGACGCTCCCGCCGAGATCGCCGACGCCGTGAGCGCGATTCGCCTCGCGACAGCGGCACCGCTCTCTGCCGGCCCGGTGCTGTTCGAGACACTCGACGGTCGGCCGTTCGGGATTCGGCCCGTGCTCCCGATCGCGGCGACGCAGCCTCCCGGGGAACCGACGCACCTCGACTCGTTCCGCGGAGAACTCGCCGGGGAACTTCTCCTCAGGCTCGGGCTCGCCGACGCCGACAGCGCACTCGCAGAGGCACTCGATCGGTGGGAGCTGTCGCTGTTCCAACACGAACCGTTCCGGTCCGATCAGCTCCGTGCCGCTTTTGTCGCCCTGCTCGGTGAGACGTGGCCGTTGCGTGCCGCCGTCCTGCTCGAGACGGACCCCGCGAGGAGAGCCGTGTTGCACGCAGATCTGAACGAGCTCGCGATTGGACAGGAGTCGACGCCTGCGGTGGCCGACGCCGCGCGGCGCTCGCTCGTCGAGGCTCTCGAACGCGGCGATCGGCCGGCGCTGTTGCGCGAGCTCGACGACGCGCTTCTCGGTGTGCGCGATCGGCGCCCGCTGCGCGTCGCCGTCTGAGCGACTCGATCCGGGTAGCGCCCACGTCAGGTTCTGTAACGCCCGAAGGGAGGCGGGCCGTCTAGGCTCGTCTCATCGGACGCGATCGACTCATCCTCCTCACCGGCGCGACGGGATACGTCGGTGGTCGGCTGCTCCACGCTCTCGAAGAGCGAGGCGAGCGCGTGCGCTGCCTCTCACGCCGGCCCGAGTACCTGCAATCGGTTGTCGGGGCCACGACCGAGGTCGTGCAGGGGGACGTGCTGCATCCCGAGACGATCGAGCCTGCACTCGTCGGCGTCGACACCGTCTACTACCTCGTGCACTCGATGAGCTCGAGCCGTCCGTTCGACGAGGCCGACCGCCGCGCTGCGCTTGCTTTCGGGGCAGCCGCTCGGAATGCCGGAGTGCGGAAGGTGATCTATCTCGGCGGCCTGGGGCGGGGGCGCCTCTCGCCACATCTCGCATCGCGCCAGGAGGTCGGCGAGATCCTGCGAGCCTCTGGCGTTCCGACGATCGAGCTGCGCGCGTCGATCGTGATCGGCTCCGGCAGTGCCTCCTTCGAGATGATCCGAGCACTCGTCGAGAAGCTGCCGGTGATGGTGACACCGCGGTGGGTTCGCGTGCGCGCACAGCCGATCGCGATCGAAGACGTACTCGCGTACCTGCTCGCCGCGCTCGACCGTGAGGTCGAAGGGGGTGAGCTCTACGAGATCGGCGGAGCAGATCGCGTCACCTACCTCCAACTGATGCAGGAGTACGCACGGCAGCGAGGGTTGAGGCGGACGATGCTCCCGGTCCCCGTGCTCACCCCGCGCCTCTCGAGCCTGTGGTTGTGGCTCGTCACGCCCGTGTACGCCGGGGTCGGCCGGAAGCTCGTGGACTCGCTGCGGAACGAGACGGTCGTCGAGGACAACCGCGCGCTCGAGGTGTTCGACGTTCGGCCACGAGGGATCACGGAAGCGATCGCCAGGGCACTCGCGTTCGAGGATCACGAGATCGCCGAGACGCGCTGGTCGGACGAGGCCTTCGCCGAAGAGACGTCGTACGGAGGTGTCCGACATGGCTCGAGGCTGGTCGATTCGCGCTCGATCTCCGTCGCGTTGCCACCCGCACGCGCGTTCAGGCCGATTCAGCAGATCGGCGGCGCGACGGGGTGGTACAAGGGCGCGTCTCTCTGGCGGCTCCGGGGCCTCGCCGACGTCCTGGTGGGCGGGCCCGGGCTTCGCCGCGGCCGGCGCGACCCGGTCGGTCTCCGCGTTGGCGACACGCTGGACTTCTGGCGGGTCGAAGCGTTCGAGCAGGACCAGCTGTTGCGCCTGCGCGCAGAGATGAAAGTGCCGGGCCGTGCCTGGCTTCAGTTCGAGGTCTCGCCGGCCGCAGACGGCCGGGGCTCGACCATCTCGCAGACCGCCATCTTCGATCCGTCCGGGCTCTTCGGTCTCGTCTACTGGTACGCGCTCTGGCCCTTTCACGGGTACATCTTCGGTGGCATGCTGAAAAAGCTGGCTGCTGCCGCGGCTCAGAGCTGATTCGAACCCGACACACACGCGCCACACGTTCCGCCGTAGCCTCCAACCATGGAGGAGGCACGCAGAGTGATCGAGCGACTCGCGCGGATCGAAGCGCTCGACCGCTCGACCGTAGGGACGGCGGAGCTGCTCGAGGAGTTGCGTGGGCTTCTGCACGACGCCGAGGCGTGGGTTCGAATCGAGGGAGGTGATGCCGCGGAGGATGCCGTCACTCGCTTGCGCGATTCGCTTGCTCGAGACGCGATGCCTGCCTGACCCCGGCGGCGCAGAATCCGGTCGCCTCGCCGGTGGCGCGACGAAGGCGAATGGGGCGATCGACTAGGGTTGGCGTCGTGATCACGCACTGGGACGAGGTCGAGGCGAGACACCGAACGCGGGGCCACATCTCAGCTGCCTGGCAGTCACTGACCGGGACGCATTCGGTCACCGCCGGAGTTCAGCGGATCGCGATCGATCCCGGTCATTGGGCGACGCCGCTCCATCTCGAAGGCTCCGAGGAGGAGATCTTCTTCGTCGTCTCGGGGACAGGCGTGTCCGTGCAATGGGACGGCGAGAAAGAAGAGGCGTTCGAGGTCGGCCCCGGTGACTGTCTCGTGCACCTCGCGCTCGAGCATGCGCACACGATCGGCGCAGGCGACGACGGTCTCGTCGTGCTCGCGTTCGGCCACCGCCACTACGCCGCCAACACGTTGCTCCCACGCGCCGGGGTGTCGTGGCTCGGCCCGACCTGGGTGCTCGAGGGCGCCCCGGATGACCACCCCTGGGCGCGGGAGGCTGCCGCGGGTCCCCCGAGCTGGGACGTGCTCACGCAACGCCCGTCGCGCATCGTCAACCTCGCGGACGTCCCGCGCCACGGAGCGGGAGCACGGCAGCGTGAGCAGCGTCTACCGGCGCCTCGGCGACGCCGCCGGGTCCGAGCGAACGGGACTGTCCCACTATGTCGTCGCGCCCGGGAAGCTGATGAACCCCCCGCACGTGCATGCCGCCGCCGAGGAGATCTTCGTCGTCCTCGAGGGCAGTGGCACGCTGCAGCTCTATCCGAGCGCACGCGAGGGCGGCTCGATCGAGGAGTTCCCGATCCGGGCAGGCTCGACGATCGCGCGCCCGCCGGGAACGCGTCGGGCACACGCCGTCACCGCCGGAGCCGACGGGCTGACCCTGCTGGCGTTCGGAACGCGGGACGCGAACGACATCGTCTACTACCCGAGGTCCGGCAAGATCAGTTTCGGAGGGGTCGGGGTGATCGGAAGGTTGGAGCAACTCGACTACTGGGACGGCGAAGCTTGAAGGAGAGCGGGTAGGCGCGATGAACCTGGCGCAATGGGTCTCACCCGTCTTCTGCCGCGTTCTGTCTCGCGTGACCGAAATTCGGTCACTGCGCTCGCCCCCGAGGTCGACGTGAGCAAGAAGAAAGGCAAGCATCCCGTGGAGCCACCGATCGTCGAGGAGTTGCCCGAGTCGACGCCCGTCGCCGTGCAGGATCTCGAGAGCCGCATCGCGCGTCGCACCCGTCGTCGTGCCACGGGCGCCGGCCGGAAGCGTGACCGGGACGCGTGTGATCGCGTTCGCCAACCAGAAGGGTGGCGTCGCGAAGACGACGACGACGTTGAACCTTGGCGTCGCGTTCAAGGAGATGGGACACCGGGTGCTGCTCGTCGATCTCGACCCGCAGGGCAACTTGACGATGAGTCAGGGCCTGAACCCGGACACGATCGAGACGTCGATGTTCGACGTCCTCGTGCGGAAGATCCCGATCTCGGACGTGATCGAGAGGCGCGAAGTCGACCTCGCGGTCGCCTCGATCGATCTTGCCGGCGCCGAACTCGCCCTGGCGGCGCTGATCGGTCGCGAGCGCTCGCTCGAGAAGGCGCTACTCGAGGTCCGGGATCGCTATGACTTCATCCTCATCGACACGCCGCCGTCCCTCGGCCTGCTGACGATCAACGCCTTCGTCGCTGCAACCGGGGTGATCGTTCCGGTGCAGTGCGAGTACCTCGCGTTGCGCGGACTCGTGCAGCTCGAGAACACGCTTGCGATGGTGCGCGAGAACCTGAACCCGCATGTCGGGGTCGAGGGGATCGTGGCGACGATGTTCGACGGGCGGACGCTGCACGCACGCGAGGCAGTGGAGATTCTCGAGGAGAACTTCGGCGACCTCGTCTACAAGACACGAATCCGGAAGACCGTTCGCTATGCCGAGGCTCCCGTGAAGGGAAGCTCGGTCCTGGGTTACGACCCCACCGGCAGTGCTTCGGAGGCGTATCGCGATCTCGCGAAGGAGGTGCTCGATGGCGCGAAAGCGCGCGAGCATGCGTGAGGGCCCGCTCGCCGAGCTGTTCCGGGCGACCGAGGCCGCGCAGCGCCAGAAGGGCGACGCAGATCCCGCCGACGAACCGCTCCCGCCCGGCGCGGACGCTCAGCAGACGCTCCTGCCGGAAGCGCCGACGACCGAGTCCGCCGCGCCCCTGCGGACGCGCCGTGAAGAGGCTGCGCTCGAGGAGACGGTCGAGCACATCCACGACTTCGATGCACCCACCGAGATCGTGCCCCCTCTTCGGGCCGCTGCCGCACCTGCTGCCACGCTCGCCCGAGCCGCCCCGCGAGGTCGTTCCTCCCGAACCTCCCTATGAGCCGCCGGTGAGCCGGTTCCTGCAGCCGATGCCCGAAGGAGCACCGAGACTCAACGTCGGTGGCGAGGCCGCCTCGTACCTTGCGGTGATTCGCGTCGTCGGCGTCGGCGGCGGCGGCCTCAACGCCGTCAACAGGATGATGGACGCGGGTATCGCGCAAGTCGACTTCGTGGCCGTCAACACGGATATGCAGCAACTCAACCTGTCGGACGCACCGGTCAAGATCCACATCGGCGAGGAGCTCACGCAAGGACTCGGCTCCGGCGCCGACCCGGAGACGGGACGGCTCGCCGCCGAGGAGGCCTACGACCAGGTTCGGGCGGCGCTCCGCGGCTCCGACATGGTGTTCGTCACCGCCGGCGAGGGTGGAGGGACTGGCACCGGTGCCGCGCCCGTCGTCGCCAAGATCGCGCGTGACCTCGGCGCCCTCACCGTCGGCATCGTGACGACGCCGTTCAAGTTCGAGGGCACGAAGCGCCGCCAGTCGGCGGACGCCGGTGTCGAGGCGCTCCGCGCCGCCTGCGACACGCTGATCGTGATTCCGAATGACCGCCTGCTCGAGGTTCTCGACCGCTCGACGTCGATGTTGGACGCATTCAAGATCGCCGACGACGTCCTGCGCCAGGGCGTTCAGGGGATCTGCGATCTGATCACGATGCCGGGCCTGATCAACCTCGACTTCGCCGACGTGCGCACGATCATGTCCGGTGCCGGTTCGGCACTGATGGGGATCGGGTATTCGGAGAGTCCGAATCGCGCCCGCGAGGCTGCCGATCGCGCGCTCAGGTCGCCCCTGATCGATACGGAGATCGTCGGTGCGAAGGGCATCCTGCTTTCGATCGCAGGCGGCGAGGACCTCACCCTGCTCGAGGTGAACGAGGCGGCCGAGGTCGTTCGCGGCGCTGCGACCGACGACACGAACATCATCTTCGGGGCGACGATCGACGAACGGTTGAACGGCCAGGTGTGGGTCACCGTGATCGCAACCGGTCTCGGCGGCGGCCACCGGCGGGCGTACACGCCGTCGTTCGCAGCGACGGGGACGCGGTCGACCAGCTCGACGCGCGACGACTCCGAGCTTCCCGCGTTCCTGCAGTAGCCGCGGCGCCGATCCTCCCGGACAGGCACTCGGTCCGACCGCCGGCGCAGCGTGCTGCCGTGCCGCGCCTGCGGGGAACGAGCTCTAGACGGCCGGTAGCAGCACGGTGGCTCCGAACGCAAAGGCCACGCCGCACGCGGCTGCGCCGATCACGGCGACGCGGTAGTACGGGCGGACCAGCGGGCCCGCCAGGGCCAGGGCGCCGACGGCGCCGATCGCCATACCGGCCAGGAGCTCGACTGCCCCGAACGCGATCCCCGCCGACAACGCGATATCCGAGTCGACTCCCTGCGAGCCGAGAGCGAGGGCGACAGCGGCGCTCGCGACACCGACGTTCCCAGGGGTGATCGGGAGGATCGCAGCGAGCTCGACGGCCGGGACGAGGACGAGTGCGGCTCGAAGTGGATGGTCGACCCCGAGCGCCGCGACGATCGCGGTAGCGGCCGCCACTTTCGCGGCTGCACCCAGGAGCGCCCAGCCCGCGACGACGGCCAGATCGCGCGGCGACGCCAGCAGCGATCTGAAGGCGGCGAGGAGCTGCTGCAGGCGGGGTGGAAGCGAGAGCCGCCGAGAGAGAACCGCCGTTGCGCCGGCGGCCCCGACGATTCCCGCGATCGCCCCCAGGGGCCAGAGCGGAAGCATGCCGCCGGCACTGCCGAGTGCGATCAGTGCCCCCAACCAGACGATCCGAGTGACGCCGACGGCAGCAGCCGCGCCGCCAACCGTCCAGCAGCCTCCATGGACGACGCGACCGAACAGCGCCACACGGAGCGCGGAGCCCGCGTGAGCGGGAGCGACGGCGTTGACACCGCAGCCGACGGCGTAGCGGGCGGAGGCGTCCACGACGGGCAACGGAGATCCGCAGGCGCGGAGAGCCGCGCGCCAGGCTAGGGCACCGCACACACCCGTGCCGGCGAAGGCCAGGCCCGCCACCCACAGGAGTCCGGGGCTCGCCTCCCCGAGCCCGCCGACAGCCTGGGATACGCGATCACCGAAGAGAGACGGGCTGAGACAGAGCACGGCGAGGAGCGCCAGCGAGAGCGCTGCCGTCGCTGCATGTCGTCGTGTCAGATGATCCCGCATGGAGTCCAATTCGGTCTTCGGCATTCACGATTCACGGCTTGAGCCGTCGTGTGGCTCCGCTGCATCGCACGGCTCGGCGACGGGCACGCGGAGCCTGGTGGCGGCAGAGAGCCATGAGACCCGAGACGCGCCCTGCGGCGATTCGCCGGAACTCCGTTTGAATTCCAAACATCTCGGCCGCCGTGGATCTACGCTCTTGTCGTGCGAGGAGCGGTCGCAGCCGGGAACCGTCATACGGCAGAAGCCGGTGCGTGGGCGCTCGCCGCGGGAGGAAATGCGGTCGACGCGGTCGTCGCAGCGGCGATCACGGCGTTCGTGGCAGAGGGGCCGCTGACCGGCCCTGCCGCGGGCGGGTTCCTCCTCCTCTGCGACGCCGGCCGCCCACCGCTGCTGCTCGACTGCTTCTTCGCCGTGCCGTCGCGGCCGCAGGGACCGATGGACGACGTGCTGATCGACTTCGGTGACGCGTCGACGCAGGTCTTCCATGTCGGGACGTCGTCGGTCGCCGTGCCCGGGCTGGTGGCAGGGCTGGCCGAGGCGCACGAGCTGCACGGCCGACTGCCATGGGCGACGCTGTGCGAGCCGGCGCTCGACCTGGCTCGGGTCGGCGTCGAGCTGACGAGTCCGCAGCGCTTCCTGCTCGAGGTCCTCGTCCCCATCCTCGAACGAACCGAAGCAGGACGGGCGATCTACGGCTCCCGCACCCGCGCGGAGACCACTGCGATGGTGCCGGGCCTCGAGCTGATCCGCGATGAGGGCGCAGCAGCGGTGCCCGAGCTCGTCCCGGAGCTCGCCGCGGACATCCGCGCGTACTCCGTCGCGCAGCGGCAGCCTCTCGAGGGCATATTCCGCGGGATGCGCGTCGTCACGTGCCCGACACCGTCGCTCGGCGGGCACGTCGTCGTGCGCGGGCTCGCGGAGGTCGACGGTCGCGGGATGCCATCGGCAACCGAAGACCTCGCCGTCACGCTGACGCGTGCTCTCGCCGTCGGGTATGGAGGAACGGCGCAGCTCGCTCCGCTGACCGGGACGACGCACGTCTCGGTGCTCGACGTGGACGGCAACGCTGCCGCGCTGTCCTCGACCCTCGGGTCCGGCTCGGGTGTCTTCCACGCGGGATTCCAGCTGAACAACATGCTCGGTGAGCTCGACGTGATCGGCGTCGAGAAGCGCCACCCGGGCGACCGGCTCCCGAGCATGATGGCGCCGACGCTCGTGCTCGACGGTGACGAGACACGACTCGCCGTCGGAAGCGCGGGGTCGGTGCGGCTTTCCGGCGCGATCCTGCAGGTCGTCTACCACGTCGTCTCCGACGGGCTCGAGATCGCCGCGGCGATCGACCATCCACGCGTCCACATCGAAGGAGGCGTCGTCCAGATCGAGGGCGGGTGGCCTTCCGAGAGCGCGGTGCTCCTCGAACAGGCGCGGTACGACGTGAACCGGTGGGCGGCGAGGAACCTCTACTTCGGCGGCGCGTCGGGGGTCGAGCGCCGGCCCGACGGGCAGCTTGCCGCCGCCGGCGATCCCCGGCGCGGCGGTCATGGGGTCGTCGTCCCGTGATCAGGATCCGACCCGCCGAGCCGGGCGACGCGCAGCCGCTCGTCGAGCTCGCGGGCCAGATCGGCAGCGAGGACGGCGCGTGGCTTCTGACGACTGCCGAGTGGCGTAGCGTCTCCGACGAGCGACGGTACCTGCGCACGGTTCGGCGTCACCCCGACGCTGCCGTCTATGTGGCGGAGGTCGAGGGCCGGGTCGTCGCGCGCCTGTCGATCGCGCGGGATCTTCATCCGTCGAGCAGTCACGTCGCCGACCTCGGGCTGATGGTGGAAGTCGGCTACCGGCGCAGGGGCGTCGGGCGTGCGCTCCTCGCACAGGCCGTCGATTGGGCCGCGAAGGCGGGTGTCCGGAAGCTGGAGCTCCATGTGTTTCCGTGGAACGCGCCCGCGATCGCGCTCTACGAGTCGTTTGGCTTCGAGCGCGAGGGCCTCCGCAAGCGCCACTACCTGCGCGACGGTGTGCCGGTCGACACCATTCTCATGGCCATGCAGCTCGACGCGCCCGCCTAGAGCAGCACGATCACCTCCGTTGTCTTTCATGACAACACTCTTGCAGTGGAATCGTTACGTGTCTGTGGCGGGACCGTGCCGGCTCTGAGCGTTTGCACCGTCGCGGCCGGGCGACGGCTGTAGCATCGGAGCCATGGTGCTGCTCGTCGATGGCGATCGTCTCAGGGCCGATTTCGACGAGCTCGCGGCGATCGGAGCGACATCCGACGGTGGTGCCGATCGGACGACATTCTCGGACACGCATGCGGCGGCCCGCGCCTGGTTCTTCGACAGAGCTCGCGCAGCAGGGCTCGAGACGAGGGTCGACCGCGCCGCGAATCACTCGGCGGTCCTGGTGGCCAACGACCCGGGGGCAAAGACCTTGCTGCTCGGCTCGCACCTCGACACGGTCCGCAACGGCGGTCGCTACGACGGCGCCCTCGGCGTCGTCAGCGCACTCGAGGTTCTCCGCGTCGTGCAGGAGCAGGCCCTCGACTTGCCCGTAGCGCTCGAGGCGATCGACTTCACGGACGAAGAAGGGACGCTGATTCACACCTTCGGGAGCCGGGCGCTCGCCGGCCTGCTGACAGCGGCGGATCTCGAAGCACCTCGTGGAGGACGCCATCTTCTCGTCTCGGGTTTCGAGCGAGCGGGGCTGACCGACGAAGGGGTTCTCACAGCTCGGCGAGACCCCGCCACGCTCGCCGGCTACCTCGAGCTGCACATCGAGCAAGGGCCGGTGCTCGAGCAGGCCGGCGTCGACATCGGTGTCGTCACCGGCATCATCGGCGCGAGCTCGTTCCGCGTCATCTTTTCCGGTGCGGCGCGGCATGCCGGCACGACACCGATGGACAGCCGTCGCGATGCCTCGCTCGGCGCCGCCTCGCTTGCGCTTGCGGTCAGGGAGATCGTCGTCCGGGACTTTCCAGGGTGTGTCGCAACGGTGGGGGACATCGCCACGGAGCCGGGCTCGTTCAACGTCGTCCCGGGTCGCGCGACGGTCAAGCTCGAGTGCCGCGCGCCCGACTCGAAGGAGCTCGTCGCCCTCGAGCGCGCGCTCGTCGACCGGGTTCACGCGGAGGCGGCTGCGTTTCGCCTCGATGTGGCGGTCGAGCCCGTGGGGCGCGCGGAACCTGAGTACACGGACGATCACGTGCGCGCCGTCTTCGCCACCGCGGCCGCCGAGCTCGGATTGTCGACGGCCGAGCTCCCCTCCGGAGCAGGCCACGACGCCCAGTCGCTCGCTGCCGTCACTCCGAGCGGAATGGTGTTCGTGCCGTCGAGGGGCGGGATCAGCCACGACCCCTCGGAGAGCACGGCGTGGGAGCACTGCGTCAACGGGGCCAACGTCCTTCTGAACGCGGCGGTAGGACTGGCGGCGTCCGTTCCCCGCTGACTCCCAGCTGACTCCCGGCTAGGGCGGAAGCGCACGCGGGAGGACGAAGGCTCCCAGCTCGGCGCAACCAGGCCGCACGTCGATCCACGCGTCGATTGCGAGGCGGAGCTCGGCCAGCGCTCCGGTCGGCAACGCGTCCGTGCCGGGCGGAGCGAGGACCCGCAGGAGGTCGTGGAGGGCCGGGTTGTGGCCGACGACGAGAACCTCGCTCAGCTCGGAGGGCACCGTCCGGAGCCGCGCGAGCAGATCCGGCGCCGAGGCGTAGTACAGGCCCGCCTCGGTCGACACCGACGCGAGGGCGAGGTCGACGGCGAAGAGGTCGAGTGTCGACCGCGCCCGGGTCGCCGTCGAGCACAGCGTGAGATCGGGCCGGACGCCGTTCTCGAGCGCCCAGCGCCCGACCCGCTTGGCGGCCTTGCGTCCACGGGGAGCGAGCGGCCGGACATGATCGGCGAGGTACGGGTCCTCGTGGCTCGACTTGGCATGCCGGAGGAGCCAGAGCCGCTTCACCTTCCCGGCCTCCAACCTCGGACGAGGGCGACCTGTCCCGCCGTCTCCGGCGAGGGGCGGCTACCCGGGAGCTCGCGTCGGAGCTCTGCGATTCGGGCGACGGCGTCCCCCGCATCGAGATCGTGGCGGACGAGCCAGCACCCGATCACGGTCCCGGTCCGGCCGACGCCTCCCCAGCAGTGCACGTACGCCGTGCCGCCGAGAGCGCGCGCGTCGTCGATCGCGTCGAGGACGCGCATGACCAGCCCGACACTCGGCGTGCCCATGTCTGGGATCGGGAATGCGAGCCGAGACGCGCGGCGCAGGAGCCGGCTGTAGCCGTCGAGCGGATCCGACGGGTGGGTGAGATCGACGAACAACGTGACGCCTTCGTTCTCGAGCGCCCGCGCTGCTTCGGCGCTACCGGGATAGGCTCCGGCCAGAAGGCCCTCACCAACCGCGTAGTGAGCGGGAGCCGTCACCCGTGGGAACCTACACCCCTCCGACCAGGGCACGCGCGAACGCCTCGTCGTCGGCCGTCGGTTCCGAGGTAGGTTCCCCGCATGGTCGTCCGCGTGGCCCTGCTCACGATCGTGGCGGTGCTGCTCGCCGGGTGCAGCGGCGATGACGATGGGCCGCGCACGGGTTCGGGTCCGACGCCGGCAGCAGCGTCGACGGAGCCTGTCATCTGGAGAGACGCCGACGCCGGGGTGGCGCTGCTCTCGGATGTCCGCGCCACGGCCGAGCCGGGGCACGATCGGGTCGTGTTCGAGTTCGAGAACGGAATCCCGGGGTTCGAGGTCGGCTACCGGGCACGGCCGATCGTTGCGGACGGCTCCGGCGACGAGGTCCCGATCGACGGACGCGCCGTGCTCGTGGTGCGAATGGAGCCCGCTCTCGACAGCGATCTCACGCAGGAGTCGGCGCCTCGCACCTACACGGGCCCGACGCGCCTCTCGCCCGAGACCGCGGCGGTCGTCGAACTGGTGCGCACCGGGGGATTCGAGGCAGTCCTCGCGTGGGCGATCGGGGTGGACGACAAACGCCCGTTCCGCGTCACCCGCCTCGATGACCCGGCACGCATCGTGATCGACATCGCCTCGAGCTGACGGCCTCGGCTCCGCTCGGCAGGACGCGGCTCCCCGCGTGACTTGGCTGCAGGATCTCTCCGCAAATTGCACGCTTCGTGCTCGCATGCCACTTGTCCCGCCGCGCCAGGATCCCTAGTGTCACCAGTGCACCGAGCACGGGGCGCCGGAGGATGAAGGCCTCCCGAGCGACTGAAGCGCAAGCGACGGTTGGTCGGGTAGCTGGACGAAGGCACTACCGATTCGGTGCATTTTCTTTGGTCCGAGCGAGGACGACGATCGGAATCCGGCGATCTGTGCGTCGCGCGTAGTCCGCATACCCGGCATGTGTCGCGATGATCCTCGGCCACAGCCGCGCCCGTTCCACCTCGGTCGCCTCGCGGGCCGTCACCGTCTCGGCACGGACGCCGACCGTGACCGTCGCGATGGGATCGGCGACGAGATTGAGCCACCACGCCGGCGGCCTGCTCTCGCCGCCGTTCGATGCGACGATCACGATCGAGTCGCCTTCCTCGAAGTAGGTCAGCGGCGCCGTTCTGCGCCGACCCGAGCGGCGGCCGGTCGTCGTCAGGAGCAGGACCGGCATGCCCGCCACACGACGGAGCAACCGGCCACGGCTGAGTCGGTAGACCGCGAGATGGGCGCGTCCCATCGCGCGGATCGCGGCGCGTCGGAGGCCCAAAGGTCGCCCTCAGGCCGGAACCGCGACGGCCACGGCGCGCTGCCGTGCAGGCCGGGCTTCCAGCCGGTCGACGTACGGGACGACGCCCGCTGGAAGCTCGGTCAGCTCGCCCGTACGGGCGAACGCGAGCACCGACCCCACCACGACGTCCGCCACTGAGAACCGCTCACCGACGAGAAACTCCTCGTCGCCGAGCGCGTTCTCGACCACGCCGGCCGTCGCCACGAATCGCGCTGTCGCCCGATCGATGACGCCGGTGTCGGGCTCGGCGGAGTCGTTCCACAACTGGCGTGCGATATCGACGAGCGCACTTTCCATATCGGTCATGGCGAAGAAGCACCACTGGTACTGCAGTGCGCGATCGTGCGAGCCGACGGGTGCGATCAGCCCGGCCTCGGGATGCTGGTCGGCGAGGTGGAGGACGAGCGCGGCGGACTCGAACACCGGGCCGCCTTCTTCTTCCAGTACGGGTGAGCGGCCGAGTGGATGAAGTGCGCGGTACTCGGGCGACTGCTTCACCTCACGGGACATGACGGTGAGGTCGAAGGGCACGCCGAGTTCCTCGAGGAGCCAGAGGACGCGCGTCGACCGGGTGCGAGGCTGGTGATGGAGTCTCATGGCGCGATCCTAGCCGGGCGCCGGCGGGCGGCCGGAGCGGGGAGGGACGGGGGTAGGGTTCGCGTCATGAGCTCGGTCGACCTCGGTTCGCTGGAGCGCGTCGCGAACGACCTCGCGGTTGAATGGGGGATCGAGCTCGGGTCGCCGTTCGCGCTGTCGCGCCACTCGTACGTCGCTCCTGCCGGCGACGGCGCCGTCCTCAAGGTGACGCCGCCCGGGGACGACGAATCGGACGAGGAGGCAGATGCGCTCGCGTTCTGGGACGGGCACGGGGCCGTACGCCTCCTCCGGTACGACCGGGAGCGCCGCGCGATGCTGCTCGAACGGGCGCGGCCGGGAACGGACATCTCGAGCCTGCCCGAGGACGAGGCGACAGCGGTCGCCGTCGAGGTCGGGCAGCGGCTCTGGCGTCCGGCGGGCGAGCCGTTTCGGTGGATCGGTGACCATGTACCGGCTTGGCTCGACGAACGAGAGCGCTCGGGCGACCGTGGAAGCGAACTGGTTCCGCTCGCGCGGGAGCTCTACGACTCCCTCGACATCGGTCGAACCGTCCTCGTCCACGGAGACCTTCATCACCACAACATCCTTCGGGCGGGCGACAGGTACGTCGCGATCGACGCCAAGGCGATGCTCGGGGAGCCGGAGTTCGACGTGGCGCCGTTCCTCTGGAATCCGATCCCGCTCGGGATCGAACGCGACGTGGCCGAACGCCGGCTCAGCGCCTTCGCGGCTGCAGGCTTGAACGAGGACAGGATGCGGTGCTGGGCGCTGATCCGTGGTGCCTACCTCGGCGCCGACGACGAAGCGGCGCGGGTCCTCCGCGCTCTGGTGCGCTGAACCGGATGGCCACGGAACTCGTCCACGTCCGTCTCGACGCGTCGGCGGAGCTGTTGGCAGACCTGGTGGCGTTCTACGGAGATCGCCTCGGATTCGACCTCGAACAGGACCGCGAGCGCGTCGTCGTCGCGGTCGGGGAGAGCGTGCTCGAGTTCCGTGCCGGTTCGGGGACGCCGTTCTACCACGTGGCGCTGCTCCTGCCCGGCGACCGCTTCGACGCTGCGCTCGCCTGGTCGCGACAACGGGTCGAGCTCCTCGCTGCGGACGATTCCGATGACGTCGTCTTCGACTTCCGGTTCTGGGACGCGCAGGCGTCGTACTTCCACGATCCGGCCGGCAACATCGTCGAGCTGATCGCGCACCGCGACACGGGAGCGACGGGCGCGTCCGGCCCGTTCGTCCCCGGCGAGCTCGTGGGCATCTCCGAGGTCGGCCTCGTGTGCGACCCGCCCGTCTTCGCCGAGGAGCTCGGGCGTGAGCTCGGGCTCGAGCTGTGGGACGGTTCGGTGGACGGAGAGCGGGCGCTCGCATTCGTTGGGGCGAAGGCGCGGACGCTGATCCTCTGCCGGCCGGGGCGGCCGTGGCTCCCGACCGGACGACCGGCCGAGGCGCATCCGATCGAGGTCGTGCTCGCGGGTTCACACGAGGGAACGGTCTCCGCCGGCGACACGACTGTGCGAACATCCGCGTCAACCCGTCGCGTCCACCGAGGAGGCTGAGATGGCACGACCCGTCACCCTGTTCACCGGCCAATGGGCCGACCTCCCGCTCGCAGATCTCGCCGCGAAGCTCGGGGCCTGGGGCTTCGACGGCGTCGAGCTCGCATGCTGGGGTGACCATTTCGAGGTCGACCGGGCGATCGCCGACTCCGGCTACCCGAAGGCGAAGCGCGCGCTGCTCGAGCAACACGGGCTCGGTGCCTGGGCGATCGGCGCCCACCTCGTCGGGCAGGCGGTCGCCGACCCGATCGACGCGCGCCACCAGGCGATCCTTCCCCCTGAGGTGTGGGGCGACGGCGACCCGGAGGGCGTGCGCCTGCGGGCGGCCGAGCGGATGAAGGACACAGCGCGAGCGGCCGCTGCCTTCGGGGTCACGGTCGTCAACGGGTTCACCGGGTCTCCGGTCTGGCACATGCTCTACTCGTTCCCTCCGAACGACTTCGACGCCATCCAGCGTGGGTACGAGGAGTTCGCGGAGCGCTGGGGGCCGATCATCGACGTGTTCGACGCCGAGGGCGTCAGGTTCGGGCTCGAGGTCCACCCGACCGAGATCGCGTACGATTTCGTCACGACCCGCAAGACGCTCGAGGCGATCGGCCGTCGCCCCGGCTTCGGGATCAACCTCGATCCGAGCCACTTCGCCCATCAGTTCCTCGACACCGCTGCCTTCGCGATCGAGTTCGCGGACCGGATCTACCACGTACACGTCAAGGACTCCCGCCGCTTCCTCGACGGGCGCAGCTCGATCCTCGGCGGCCATCTCAACTTCGGCGAGCCGCAGCGCGGCTGGGATTTCGTCTCACCGGGTCACGGGGACGTCGACTTCGAGTCGTTCTTCCGGTCGCTGAACCGGATCGGGTACGCCGGCCCTCTGTCGATCGAGTGGGAGGACTCGGGGATGGATCGCGAGTGGGGGGCACAGGACGCACTTGCGTTCGTGAGGCGCACCGACTTCGCGCCGTCCGCCGTCGCGTTCGACGCCGCGATGCAGCGAGAGGGGTAGAGCTGCGTGTCGGCACGCGCGCTCGACGGTGCCTTGCCGCGGTTCGATGTCAACGAGGTGCATTCGATCTCGCTGACCTGCAGCGCGGAACGCGCCGTCGAGCTCGCTCTGAGCGCGCCGGCCGCGCCGGAGCGCCTGGTCGCGGTGCTGCTCCGAGTCCGCGGCCTTCCGTCGGATGCGACGATCGACGAGCTCTTCGCCCGCATGGGCTTCGAGACGCTCGCGCGCACCCCGACGGAGGTCGTCGTCGCCGCCTCCGGGATGCCGTGGCGGCCGTCAGGAAGGCTCCGGCCCTTCGCAACGCGCGATCCGGGCACGGTGCGCATCGCGGCCGACATCCGGGCGGTTCCCGTCCCGGGCGGCTGTGCGCTCTCGACCGAGACGAGGGTGCAGGCAGTCGACGCGCGTGCCAGGCGCGCGTTTCGGAGCTACTGGCTCGTCGTGGGGCCGTTCTCGGCCCTGATCAGGCGGCGCTGGCTGCGGGCTGTGAGGCGCGCGAGCAGGACGGACGCCTCACCGTAAGTACGACGTCCGATCCGGCGGACATCCTCGAGGTATGCCCGCGCAGCTCGTCTTCGACCTCTTCGCCCCACCGCCGCGGCCCGCCCGGGAGGGGCTGCCCGGCCGGGTGGCCGAGCGCTCTGACGCCCCCCTCCCGATCGCGTACGCGGTCTTCGACTGCGAGACGACCGGGACGAGCACGACCGACGACGAGATCGTCTCGCTCGCGCTGATCCGCCTCGACCCGGACGGTGTCGAGACGACGAGGTTCACGACGCTCGTCAGGCCCTCGCGGCGGATCCCGGCCGGGGCAACGGCGGTGCACGGCATCACCGACGAGGACGTCGCCGGCGCGCCGCTGTTCGCGGATGTCGCAGATGAACTTCTCGCGCTTCTCCAGGGCGCGGTGTTCGTCGCGCACAACGCGAGCTTCGACCTCGGCATGCTGACCCAGGCGTTCGCACGCGAGTCGATCGACTATTCCCCGGACGCGGTCGCATGCACGCTCGCGGCGTTTCGGCTCCTCGAGCCCTTGGCGGACAACCATCGCCTGCAGTCGATCTGCGCCCGTCGCTCGATCGTGCTCACGGACGCGCACGAGGCGATGAGCGACGTGCTCGCGACTGCGGCACTGCTGCGGATCTTGTTCGGCGAGGGGATTGCGCCGGAGACGGTCGAACTCGACGAATCCGCGTACATGCGGCTTCGCTCCCGTGGGGACACGCGCCCCGCCTCCGAGCCGCAGATTCGCCGCGTGTTCGGCATGGCCCGCTCGGCCGGCTACGTGCTGGCGGATGGGAGCACCGATCGTGAGCAGGTGGCGGCCCTCGTCGCGACCGTGACCGACGGCGCGGATGTCGATGGGCTCACTCGCGCCCAGGCGCAGGACGTGTACGACGCTCTGGAGGCGCTGATCGCGACCCGCGCCGCCGAGCTGGCCGTGGCGACCGGATAGCGCTACGCTTCCGTCGTGAGTCAGACCGCGATCGGCAATGAGGTCGGATCTCGTTTCCTCGAGGCGATCGCGAGCCGCGACTACGAAGCGCTCGGTGCCTGCTTCGCGGCAGACGGGACGCTGCGGGGGATCGTTCCCTCTGGGTTCCGCGACCCCGACGGTCGCGAGGCGATCGTCGAGCGGTTTCGCATCTGGACCGGAGCGATCGACGACTACGAGATCGTCGAGAGCGACGTGACGTCCTTCGCCGACCTGCTTCGCCTGCGCTGGACCGTCAAGGGCGTCGACCCCGACGAAGGGCTGAACGTCTACGAGCAGACGGCATACGCCGAGGTCGCAGGCGGCGAAATCGTGGCGATGCGTCTAGCCTGCTCGGGTCACCGGCCCGTCTGACTTCGACGCAGCCCTCCACGTGTAGTCGGCCGGGCTCGCGACTCTGACAGCGGGCGCCTACCATGACTCGATCGCCGCGTCGAACGCCCGCACCTTTCTCCGCCTGCTGCAGTTCCTCCGGCCGTACCGGGCCTCACTGATCGTCTCGACGGTCCTCGCGGTCCTGTCGCAGGGCGCCGCGATCGTCGTGCTCGTCCTCACCGGCCGCGTCATCGACGAGCTCCGAGGCGGGCAGGACAGCCGCCGGCTGACGTTCCTGATCGGCGCGATCCTCCTCTCCGGCATCGTGCGGTCGTTGCTCATGCTCGGGCGGCGTTTCATCTCGGGCAACCAGGCGCTCGGAGTGGAATGGGACATGCGTGACGCGCTGTACGCGCGACTGCTGCGGCTCTCGTTCGGCTATTACGACCGGCATCAGACCGGACAGCTGATGTCGCGCGCGACGGTCGATCTCCAGACGATCCGCTTCTTCCTGGGCTACGGGCTCATCTTCTTCGCGCAGTACGTGACGACGATCCTGTTCGTCACGGTCGTCCTCTTCTTCTACGAGTGGCGCCTCGCGTTCATCGCCCTCGCGATCACGCCGTTGCTCGTCGTCGTCGCCTACCGCTACAGCCGTGTCTCGCACCCGGTGCTCAGGGACGTCCAGCAGCGACTCGCGGATGTGGCGACGGTGTCGGAGGAGTCCATCGTCGGCGTCCACATCGTCAAGTCGTTCGCGCAGGAGGGGCAGGTCGAAGAGCGATTCGGCCGTGCCTCGGACAGTGTCTTCCGCGCGACGGTCCGTGCGAACGCGCAGCGCTCCCTCTACGTGCCACTGCTGACGTTCCTGCCGATGCTCGCGCAGGCGGGAGTGTTGCTGGCAGCGGGCCACTTCGTCGTTCGTGGTGAGCTCTCGATCGGCGGCTTCGTCGCGTTCAACCTGCTGCTGACGATGCTCGTGCTGCCGGTGCGCATGCTCGGGACGTGGATCGGCCAGGCCCAGCGTGCTACCGCATCGGGCGAGCGGTTCTTCGAGGTGATCGACGAGCCCGAGGAAGTGGCAGATGCCCCGGACGCCGGAGAGCTTCCCGCCGGGCCCGGGCGGATCGTCTTCGCGGGCGTCGGGTTCGGCTACGACGCGGGGCGGCCGGTGTTGGCCGGAATCGACCTCGAGATCGAAGCCGGCAGCACCGTGGCGCTGATCGGCGCGTCCGGGTCGGGCAAGTCGACGCTCGCGTCGCTCGTGCCGCGGTTCTACGACGCCGGTGAGGGTCGCGTGCTCGTCGACGGGGTCGACGTGCGCGACGTCACGAGGCGGTCGCTGCGGCGCGAGGTCGGCGTGATCTCGCAGGATCCCTTCCTCTTCTCGACGAGCGTTCGGGACAACATCGCGTTCGGTGTGCCCGACGTGACGGGCGAGCTCGTCGAAGCCGCGGCGAGGGCCGCGCAGGCCCACGCCTTCATCGAGGAGTTGCCCGACGGATACGACACCGTGATCGGCGAGCGCGGGATCACCCTCTCGGGCGGTCAGCGCCAACGGCTCGCGATTGCCCGCGCGCTCGTCATCGATCCCCGCATCCTCATCCTCGACGATGCGACGGCCTCGGTCGACGCGACCACGGAGTCGCTCATCCGATCCGGCCTGCGTGAGGCGATGCGCGGAAGGACGACGATCGTGATCGCGCACCGACTCTCGACGATCGCGCTCGCGGACACGATCGTCGTCCTCGAGCACGGCCGGATCGTCGCCCGGGGCACGCAGAGCGAGCTGCTCGAAACGAGTGCGGTCTTCCGCGAGATCCACGACCACGGACTGCTTCAGGAGATCGGGGTGTCGGCGTGAAGATCTGGCAGGCCGGGGCTCACCTCACGGAGGAGCGCGGTGGGACCGTGGGTGACTGGTCGTGGCGCCAGACACGGCGCCGTCTCGCCATCCTCGTCGGGCTCGCTCTGCCGTATCGAGTTCGTGCGATCGGAGCGGTCGTGTCGCTCCTCGGCTTCACGCTCGTCGCGCTGGCGCCGCCGCTCCTCGCCAAGCTCGCCGTCGACCACGGCATCAAGACGGGCGACCTGGGGAATCTCGCCTGGATCGTCGCTGCGTTCGTCGCCGCGGGGCTCGCGGCGTTCGGCCTCTCGGCGCTGCAGACCTACTTGACGGGCTGGGTCGGCGAGCGGGCCCTCGCGGACCTCCGGATCAGGCTCTTCTCGCACCTGCAGCGCCTCTCGCTCGGCTACTTCGAGCGCAACCGGACCGGAGCGATCGTCAGTCGGATCACGAACGACGTGGAGGCGCTCGACACGCTCATCACCGACGGCGTGACGTCGCTCGTGCAGAACCTGATGCTGCTCGTCGGTACCGCGGCCGTGCTGTTCGTGCTCGACTGGCGGCTCGCCCTCGCGACGCTTTCCGTGTTCCCGGTGATGGCGATCTTGACCGTGTGGTTCCGGATCCGCTCCAACCGCGCGTATCGCCGCGTGCGTGAGCGCATCGGACTCGTGACGGCGACACTGGCGGAGGACATCTCCGGGATGCGGGTCGTTCAGTCGTATGCGCGGGAACCGCGCAACCAGGTCAGCTTCCGCGGCATCAACACCCTTTACCGTGGTGCGAACTACGAGACGATCGTGCTGAACGGGCTCTACTTTCCCGCCGTCGATTTTCTCTCGTCACTCGCCACGGCGATCGTGCTCGGGTACGGCGGCTACCTGCTTCTCGACGACCAGGTCTCGGTCGGAACGCTGCTCGCGTTCTTCCTCTACCTGGCGAACTTCTTCGATCCGGTGCAACAGCTGTCGCAGCTCTACAACACGTTCCTCTCCGCGACCGCGGCCCTCGACAAGATCATCGAGGTGCTCGACGAGGAGCCGGAGATCATCGATGCCCCCGCTGCGCTCGATCTGCCGCGGATCGATGGGCACGTGCGGTTCGAGGGTGTCCGCTTCGGCTACGGGCTGCTCCCCGAGGTGTTGCACGGCATCGACCTCGACGTCCCGGCGGGGACCGCGGTGGCGCTCGTCGGTCAGACGGGCGCCGGCAAGTCGACGATTGCGAAGCTGATCGCGCGCTTCTACGACGTCCGCGAGGGACGCATCACGATCGACGGCCACGACGTGCGCGAGGTCCGGCAGGGCTCACTCCGCCGTCAGCTCGGCGTCGTGCCACAAGAGGGATTCCTGTTCGCCGGCACCGTCGCCGAGAACATCGCCTTCGCCCGGCCTGACGCGACGCGCGAAGAGGTCCACCAGGCCGCGGCAGCAGTCGGTGCTGACGGGTGGATCAGGGAGCTCGAGGACGGGTACGACACCCAGCTCGGTGAGCGTGGCTTCAGGCTCTCGCTCGGCCAGCGCCAACTCGTCGCGTTCGCCCGCGCCCTTCTCGCCGACCCGAGGATCCTCATCCTCGACGAGGCAACCTCGTCGGTGGACATCGGCACGGAGCGCGTGATCGAGCGCGCGCTGCACCGACTGCTCGCCGGCCGGACGGCGTTCGTGATCGCGCATCGGCTCTCGACGATCCGTGGGGCGGACCTGATCGTCGTGCTCGCGAACGGCCAGATCGTCGAACAGGGCACGCACGCCGAGCTCATGGCTCGCGGCGGTGTGTACACCGGCCTCTACGGCGACTGGGCCGAGCACGTCGCATAGGGGATCGACCTCGAAGCCGCACGCGCGGCTGGGGAACGATCGCTAGATCGACACGACGCGGTCGTACTGCTCGATGAGCCGCGCCACGTCCGGTGGCGTCGCCCACGTCCCCCGCAGCGGCGCGAGGTCCTCGTCGGTCGCCCCACGGGCGACGGCGCAGCCCTTTCAGACGAAGACCGGGACGTCGTGCTCGACGAGCTTCGCGAGGAGCTCCCGCAGCGGCGGCAGTCCGACGCCCTCCAGCTGTTCGGCCGTCTCCGCCGACAGCAGCTCGGCCGCGTCACCGAGCAGGACGATCGCCGTCTCGTGGCCGACTTCGGCCGACCCGTTGACGGCCAGGTGGAAGGGAATCGACGCGCGAGTCGGATCCGCGGTTCCCGCAGTCGCCAGGTAGAGCGTCTTCACCTTCGCCTCCTTCGCATGTAGAGCCGATCCTGCAGACCCGGCACGTCCGCGTCAAGGCCTGCCGCCTTCAGGGCGGTGAGCTGCGGCGCGGCACCGGTGGCGGGGTCATGATTGAATCGCTGCATGGCGGCCCGCCCTCACATCCGGATCGAGTACTGCGTCCCCTGAAGCGCGCGACCGAACGCCGCCGGTCTGGCGGCGCGGATCCTCGAGGAGTTCGAAGCCGCCATCGCCGGGGTCGACGTCGTGACCGGGAAGGGCGGCATCTTCGACGTGCACGTCGACGGCGAGCTCGTGTTCACCAAGTCGATGCTCGGGCGCTACCCGGATCCCGACGACGTCCTCCCGCTCCTGCGCGCGCATCTCGGCAGCCGCTAGCGCCTCTGCCCCGGGGGAGACATGTCCTGAAGAGCGTCTTGCGCGGCGCTCGGGCCGGCTCTAGCGTCGTCCCATGGCGACTCTCGCGCTCGAACCTCTCCCTCCGAACCGCCTCCGCCGTCGCGCCACGGATGGAGGTCCGCCGCGTCCGCGCGAGCGGCGCCACCCCGTCCCCGAGCCGCGCCGGGCCCGGACGGCCGGTGTCGCGCCGCTCTTTCCGGGGCTGCGACCCTGCGACCACACCGGCGGGCACAGCGCCTCCCGCCGCAGCTGGGAGCTCGAACCGCACGCCTCCGTCTCCGCGTGGATCGTCTCGGAAGGGCTCGAGGTGCTCGACCCGGCCGCTCGGCGGCGCATCATCGACGGCTGGCGCACGTACCGAAGTAGATCGGGCAGCACGATCGTCGTCGACGAAGGGTGCGACGTGGAGATCGGACCGATCGGCGCGGATTCGAGGACGAGAGGCGCGCTGCTCGAATGGCTGCGGGTCGCCCCCGACGAGCTGGCCGTCTACGAGGGAGGGCTGTTCCGGCATGCGCCCGCGGCGGCGCTCACCCTGCTCCTGCGGCCGCCGACGATCTGGTCGATCGAGGACGCGCTGACGGCACGCGCATGCGTTCCGGCCGGACTCGAGTTCACGCCCGGCCGGTTCGCCGCGCTCGAGCGCGCGGCGGGTGAGCGGGTGGGGCGTACCCACGTCGCACGGCTGCGAGAGGCCGTCGATCGGATCGAACGGCAACTTCCCATCGCCGAATTCCCGACCGCGAGCCGCACGATCGCCGCAGGGTGCACGACGCTGGCGCGCGACGACCGGTGGTGCGGCGCGCTCGCTGCGCGCCAGCTCGCCCGCTACGCATCGAGCGTGCTCGTTCGGCGCGAGGCGAACCGGCGGCTCCGGGCGAGCGGGATGCGGGACGGCGCCAATCCGCTTGAACAGACGCATTGCGGGCCGCCTGCTATGGTTGTGGGCAGTTAGAGCGAGTTCGGTCTGCGCGAAGTGCGCCTTCCCAATGCGTTCGTGAGTAAATGGTGGGAGGTGTATTTCATATGGCAGAAGGAACCGTTAAGTGGTTCAACGATGCAAAGGGGTTCGGGTTCATCGAGCCCGCCGAGGGATCGAAGGATCTGTTCGTGCATCACAGCAACATCGCCGGTGACGGCTTCAAGTCGCTCCCCGAGGGAGCGAAGGTCACGTTCGAGGCTCGCGAGGGCGCGAAGGGGCCGGAAGCGACGAACGTCGTCGTCGTCTCGTAGTTCGGGCGCTGGATGCCCGTGGTCGCCGTCGGCGGCCACGGGCGCCGCACCGTCACATCCCAGTCGATGAAGGAGGACGCTATCGCCGTCAAGGAAGAGAAGATCGAGATGGAGGGCGAGATCACCGAGGCCCTCCGCAACCGGATGTTCCGGCTCAAGCTCGACAACGGCCACGAGATGATCGGGTACACGGCCGGCCGGATGAAGCGCTACCGGATCCGAATGCTCCCCGGCGATCGTGTGCGGGTCGAGCTGTCTCCATACGATCTCGACCGCGGCCGCATCGTCTACCGGCTCCGGTAGACGACGCACGTAGCCGGCTGCGGCCGGCTCCAGGTCTACGCCTCGGGCTCGGGCTCGCGCTCGCGCAGCTTCTCCGTCGCTCCGCGCTCGTGCTCGGCCTGCTCGATCACGGTTCGGAACACCTCGGCCTTCCTGGCCCCGTCGGCGAACGGACCGCACTCGACCGGCGGTAATTCGAACGGGCTCTCCCGCGGATCACGCTCGAGCCCCTCTGGTTGTTCCTCGCCCCCCAATGTGTCGCACCCCCGACGTCGCATCATCGCGGTTCCCGCAGCAATGTCCAGGGGGACGGCGGGTGGGCTGCACGGTGGGTTCGGTCAGATCTCGAGCGCTTCGACCGCCCGGTCGAACTGATCCTCGCGGACGTAGACGACATAGCCGAAAGCGCCGCGGCCGTCACCGACGCCGGACGACGCGTAGACGTCGACGCCGGCCTTGAAGAGGCGCTCGTGCACCCCCGCCAGGCGCCCGAGTTCGTCGTCGCCTTGCACGAGCAGCGCATCGTGGGGGCCTTCGAACTCGATCTGGGCGCTGTGCGCCTCCGCCGTGAACTGGTGCGGATCTTCGGGGAAGAGGGCGAACTGCGCTCGTGCGTCGCCGCTCGGCACCGCGGTGAACGCGAGGAGATTGACGCCGCGCTCGGCAAAGGTGGAGAGAACGTGGTAGGCCGCACCCGCCGCGTCGTGGGTGTTGACGTAGAAGTACTGGACGGCGCGGACAGAGAACTCCATACCCTCATTGTCGCAGGGCTCGTCTGCGCCTGCGCCGCACCCGCGGGGTCGCGCTCGCGGTCGCGTGGGTGACGTAGAGTCCGGGGCCGTGACCCCCGGCACGGATCGGATCACCTGCCCACGGCGCGCGGGAGGGGCCGCTCGGTGCTGAGGAAGGCGATTCTCGCCGCGGCCGAGAGCCCCCGTCTGCAACGGGTGGTCAGGCGTCACGGCATGCGGCTCGGCGCGAGCAGGTTCGTGGCGGGAGAAACGCTCGACTCGGCAGTTGTCGTGCTCAGGCGTCTCAACGCGAAGGGACTGCGCGCCAACACGACGCTTCTCGGTGAGGGAGTGACCGTCGAGGCCGAGACGCGCGCCGTCGTCACCGACTACAAGGCGATCCTCGATCGCATCGCGGCGGAGCAGCTTCGCGTCAACGTCGCACTCAAGCTGACGCACCTCGGGCTGGCCCTCGACGAGGAGTTGGCACGCGCGAACATCACCGAGCTGGTGGCTCACGCAGATGCCGCCGGCAATTTCATCCGCCTCGACATGGAGGAATCGACCTTCGTCGACGCGACGCTCCGGATCTTCAGATCACTCCGCGAGGCCGGCCACGAGAACGTCGGCACCGTCCTCCAGTCGTACCTCTACCGGACGCCTGCCGACCTCGAGTCGCTCCTCGATCTCGCCCCGAACCTCCGCTTCGTCAAGGGGGCCTATCTCGAGCCCGAAGCCGTCGCGTACCCGGACAAGAAGGACGTCGATGTCGCGTACGCCCGGCTCGTCGAGCGCTCGTTGAGGGAGGGCGGCTTCACCGCGGTGGCGACGCACGACGAGGCGCTGATCGCTCATGTGATCGCGTACGCGGAGGACAACGACATCCCACGGTCCCGATTCCAGTTCCAGATGCTCTACGGCGTGCGTGCGCGCCTGCAGCTCGAGCTCGTCCGGCAGGGGTTCGACGTGCTCGTCGCGACACCGTACGGGCCTGACTGGTATCGCTACCTGATGCGGCGCCTGGCGGAGCGGCCCGCGAACGTCCTCTTCATCGCCCGGAATCTGATCCGCCGCTGAGAGGCGGCGGCCGACGAGTCGTCAGGTGCCGGTCGCGGTCGCGTGAGCCGGGCTGGCGCTCTCGCGTCCGGCAGCGGCCGTCCACTCCCGGAGCCGCTGTGCCTGTTCGCTCGTCAGCGCTCGCTCGAGCTTCCAGTTCCAGTTCGCGGGGTCGACCGTCCCGGGTCGGTTCATCCGCGCCTCGCTGCCGAGACCGAGGAGATCCTGCGCGGGAATGATGACGAGCTCGTTCTCGACGGCCAGCACGTTCCGCAGCAGTGCTCTGTGCTCGCCTTCCCGTGACCCTGCTCCCTTCGCGAGCTCCGGCCTGTTGTCCCTGCCCCAGCGTTGCCACCAGCCGGCGAGCGTGTCCGAGTCGTGGGTCGACGTGTAGAGCACCGAGTCGGTCCGCCAGTCGGTGTCCGACACGCGCGAGACCACGTTCATCCCCGGCAGGTCGAGCGCCTCGCGCAGTACGGTCACGTCGGGGGTGATGTGGCCGAGATCCTCGAGGATCAGCGGGAGCCCGCCGAGCCGTTCGCGTGCGGCGTCGAAGAACGGCATTCCCGGTCCCTCGCCCCAGGACCCCTTCGACGGGTCGGGCTCGTCGGGGGCAAGGCGCCAGTAGTGCACCAACCCCCTGAAGTGGTCGATCCGCAGCAGGTCGAACAGCTCGAGCTCCCGTTCCAGCCGTGCCAGCCACCAAGCGTAGCCCTGCGCGGCGTGCGCCGGCCAGTCGAAGACGGGCATACCCCAGCGTTGACCCTCGGGGTGGTTGAGCGACGGGGCCGCTCCGGCGACGACCGTGCGATCGAAGAGATCAGGGTGCGACAGCGCATCGCACGAATCCCCCGCGACATAGAGAGGGATGTCCCCGATCAGCCGGATTCCGCGCTCGTTCGCATAGCGCTTCAGCGCGAGCCACTCGCGCTGGAATCGCGTCTGTGCCGTCCGCTCGCTCTCTCCAGCGAAGGCGATCCATTCCTCGAGCCACGCACCGCGCGGTGCCATCTCCTCGCCCTCGCCGCTGTCGTGGTGTCTCGACCCCGGGGCCGCCAGGAGGCCCACGTACCCCGCGAACGCTGAGCGTGACGCGTACGGCGAGCCGAGCTCGTCGGGAATGTGCAGCGGCAGCAGCTGCCACCACGACTGTCCCGCCTCGACGAGCCAGTCGACGAAGCGGTAGGCCTCCTCGTCCAGCCTCCCGGACGGGAGGGAGGTGACGTGCAGAAGCACGCCGCTCGTGCGTCGTCCGTGCAGTGGCAAGCCGTCAGCGTCCGAGTGCGCGTGCGATTGCTGCCACGTGTTCCGGCGTCGAGCCGCAACATCCCCCCACGATGCGCGCGCCCTGGGCCGCGTATCGCGCCACGTGCTCCGCCAGCATCTCGGGCCCCGCCTCGTACACGACCTCGGCGCCGACGATCTTCGGGACACCCGCGTTCGGCTTCACCCAGACCGGTGTCTCGCCCGCCGCTGCCAGCATCTCCGTGACGACGATGTCGGCGTCCTTCGAGCGATCGGCCGCAGTTCGAGCCGACGGCTGCGATGCCGAGGGGAATGACGGCCGCGACGGCGTCGGTCGGGCTCAAGCCCATCATCGTGCGCGTCCCCATGTCGAAGGAGAACGACACGACGAGCGGCAGGTCGGTGGCGCTCTGAATGCCCTCGACGGCCCAGACCGCCTCTTCGACGGCGAAGATCGTCTCGAGGACGAGCAGGTCGACGCCGCCCTCGGCGAGTGCGGCGGCCTGCTCGGAGTACGCCGCCATCGCCGCGTCGCGATCCAACAGCCCGTACGGCTCTATCAGCTGTCCGGTCGGACCGAGCGACCCCGCGACGAACCGGTCGGGGCCGGCCGCCTCGCGCGCGAGTTCGGCTGCCCGGAGGTTGACGTCTCGGGTGCGCCCGACGAGCGAGCCTTCCGTGAGACGGAGCGGCGTCGCGCCGAACGTGCAGGTGAGGACGATGTCGGCGCCCGCGTCGACGAAGCGGCGATGGAGCTCGACCACACGCTCGGGTGCCTGGAACAGCCACTCCTCGGGGGCGAGGCCGGGCTCCATACCCATCGTCTGATAGTTCGTACCCGTCGCGCCGTCCGCGAGCAGCACCCGCGCGCCCGCGAGCAGGTCGGTGAACGATGGTGTCCCGGTCGTACTCATGTCCCTCCTCACCGAATCGGCGTCCTGGCCGCCACCGCGCCAGGAGGAGCGGTGACCGGTCCACGTTACCGACTCGGTCCGCTGGTCGGGTCACTCGCGGCGTAGGGGAGAGCTCCTCTAGGCGGCGTAGATGCAGATGAGGCGGGGCCGCACGCCGTCGTCCGCGCGGACGTCGGCAACCGTCCACTCCTCGCCGTCGACCTCGACCTGCGACCCTTCCGCCACATCCGGGCCGAGGGTCACGGTGACCTGCCGCGGACTCCCCGCGAGCAGGAGCACGTCGTAGACGACGCCTTCGGGTTCGACGCTCGCCGCCACGGCCTCAGCGCTCGGGTCGACGACGGTGAAGCGGCTAGCCGGATTCACGGTACTCCGATCCGGGGGGCCTGAGACTCGGGCTGGACGGCGAGCGGCGCTTCGCGGGGCCGGTCCAGTCGGCGCGCTCGAGCCGGTGGATCGCGATGACGACGCCGTCCTCGAGCTCGAAGAGGCGCAGGCGGCGAAAGCCGACCTTTGCGAGGACTGCCGCCGAGGCGAGGTTCTCGATCCGACAGCGCCCGATCAGCTCGTCGACCCGGTGGTCGAAGGCCTCGTCACGGGTCGCGAGCGCCGACTCGGTCGCGATCCCTTCACCCCAGCGGGCCGGTTCGATGAAGTAGCCGATCTCGACGTCGTCGTCGCGTGTCCCCTTGCCCGGGCCGACCTGCGACAGCTCGACGAATCCGACCCAGCGATCGGTGTCGGCTTCGATCACGGCGCGCTTTCCGAAGCCGAGCAGATCCCACTCCTCGAGCGAGCGCTCGTGCTGCTCCACGGCCTGCGCATGGGCGAGAGGCTCAGCCCGGATGTATTGCGTCACGGCGGGGTCACGCATGACGCGTGCGAAGTCCTCGAAATGCGAGTCGTCCCAGCGCTCGAGGCGCAGCCGGGGCGTCTCGATCACTCGGCGGACGCCGGCGTCGGTCTCACGAGTCGCCATTCGACCCTCATCGGCGTCTCGCGGACGCGGCTTGAGCGCCGATGGGGGAGAGCCGCCTGGAGGTCTAGGGAGCTTCGACGCTGTCGAGGAGCGCCTCGATCGGCACCGCGTCGAGCGCACGCTCGTGGGTCGCCCCGAGCACCACCGGGGCGATCACGCCTGCCCGATGCGCCTCGAGCCACCGCGAGGCACAGACACACCAGCGGTCGCCCGGCTGGAGACCAGCGAACCCCCATTCGGGTCGCGGCGTCGAGAGGTCGTTCCCGGCCTGCGCGCTGAAGGCGAGGAACTCGGCGGTCATCACGGCGCACACCGTGTGGCTGCCGACGTCCTCGGGACCGGTCGAGCAGCACCCGTCGCGGAAGAACCCGGTCACGGGGTCGGTCGAACACGGCAGCAACTCTCCGCCGACGACGTTTCGATCGGGATCACGGCTCATGCGATCGGACGAACGCTAACGCGGCGTCGCGTCGGCTGCTCGAACTGCGGTTCGCGTGCACGCTCTAAGCTCCAGCTCATGGAAGCGGACGCCGTCGAGATCCGGATCCTCGGCTGCCTGATCGAGAAGCAACGGACGACGCCCGACACGTACCCACTCACGCTCAACGCCTTGCGCCTGGCGTGCAACCAGGCGACGAATCGCGACCCGGTCGTCGACTACGACGAGGACACGATCCGCGACGGATTGCAGCGGCTCTGG
Source organism: uncultured Thermoleophilia bacterium (assembly GCA_963721955.1). Classification (GTDB taxonomy): domain Bacteria; phylum Actinomycetota; class Thermoleophilia; order Gaiellales; family Gaiellaceae; genus Gaiella. The sequence continues at coordinate 1,971,865 of CAVRKG010000005.1, forward strand.
AGGAAGGAGTGGGCCAGGCTCGCATCGGGGCAGAGCAGCCGCGCCGTGAAGTACCGGCAGCTCGTCCAGGACACGCTCGGCCTGGCCGACGACGAGGTCTCGGTCCTCGCCGTGCTCATGCTGCGCGGGCCGCAGACGGCGGGGGAGCTCAAGCAGCGGACGGAGCGCCTTCACCCCTTCGCGTCGCCGGCCGAAGCTCGACGAAACCCTCGCACGGCTGACGGCCCGTGAGCTCGTGCGACGGCTCGACCGCCGCCCCGGTCAGAAGGAGGAGCGATACGTGCAGCTGCTCGGCGGCGCGGCGACGACCCGGACGTCGCGAGAACGCGCCCGACCCGTGCTCGCACGCGACCCTCTCGAGGAGCGGGTCAGCGCGCTCGAAGCCGAGGTTGCAGCGCTACGCGCCGCGCTGAGCGAGCTCGGCCTGTAGAGCGTCGACGTGGCCTAGCCGGCGAGCCAGACGATCAGCAGCGTCAACCCGAGCACGAGTGCGAAGAGCGCGGCGATCGCGATCGCGATGCCGGTGATGCTGAGGAGAGGCGTCGTCGGGCTGTCGCCGTCGGCTGCAACGTGTTCGAGCCGCTTGAGCTCTTCGATCGGATGGGTGACGAGGTGGCCGACCTCTTCGCGGAGCTCCTGCAGGATGAGGTCGGTGCCGTCCGGATCGTGCGCGGGAGTTGTCATCGAGACTCCTTTGTTCGTCACCACACAGTGTATGCCCCTCTGCGATCGAGGACGAAACGCCGGCCCCGACGGCCCGTCCGTGCGCCCTCCGCGATGTCGCCACAGGCGGTAAACGTGACAAATCGCACAATCGGATACCGTCCCGTCGGGGCAGTACGATGGCCATCCCGATGAGCTCTCCGTTTGTCCACCTGCACGTCCACTCCGAGTTCTCGATCCTCGACGGGGCGTGCAGGATCCCGGCGCTCGTCGACAAGGCCGCGCGGCTCGAGATGCCCGCCGTCTCGCTCACCGACCACGGCTCCCTCGCCGGCGCGATCGACCTGTACAAGGCCGCACGCGCGCAGGGCGTGAAGCCGATCCTCGGGTGCGAGGTGTACGTGACCGACGACCGTCGCGTGCAGACCAAGGGCACCGCGCATCTGACGCTTCTCGCCGAGACGACAGCGGGGTACGCCAATCTGATCAAGCTCTCGTCGCTCGGCTATCTCGAGGGGTACTACTACCGCCCACGCGTCGACTGGGAGCTGCTCGCGCAGTATGCGCCGGGGCTGATCGCGCTCTCCGGCTGCCTCTCCGGCCGGGTCTCGAAGGCGATCAGCGAAGCGCGGATGGGCGACGCCGAGATGGAGCTCGACCGGCTGGAGCAGATCTTCGGGCGCGACAACACGTACGTCGAGCTTCAGAACGCACACCTCGACGTCCAGCAGTCGGTGTTCGAGGCGCTGCCCGGTCTCGCCGCCAAGCGCGGCCTGCCGCTCGTCGCGACCGGTGACGTCCACTACCTCGACGCGACCGATGCGTATCCGCACGAGGCGCTCCTCTGCATCCAGTCCGGCGACTCGCTCAAGAACCCCAACCACTGGAAGTTCGGCACGAACGAGTTCTACTTCAAGTCGGCCGAGGAGATGGCGCTCGATTTCCCCGGGCACGAGGACGCGATGCGCCGCACGCTCGAGATCGCCGATCGCTGCAACGTCGAGATCGCGCTCGACCGGATCCTGCTGCCGACGTTCCCGACGCCGGGCGGGCGCGACGCGTTCGACTACCTCGTCGAGCTGTGCGAGACCGGGCTGGCGAAGCGCTACGAGCGCGTGACGCCGGAGTTGACCGAGCGGCTGCAGTTCGAGCTGAAGACGGTGCGCGAGATGGGCTTCGCCGACTACTTCCTCATCGTCGCCGACTTCATCGGGTTCGCGAAGCACAACGGCGTCTCGGTCGGCCCGGGCCGCGGCAGTGCGGCGGGTTCGCTCGCCGCGTACTGCCTCGAGATCACCGACATCGATCCGATGCGCTACGGCCTGCTCTTCGAGCGGTTCCTCAATCCCGCCCGCAAGGACATGCCCGACATGGACATCGACTTCGCGGTCGAGGGCCGGGAGCGCGTGATCAACTACGTGGCCGAGAAGTACGGGCGCGACCGGGTGGCGCAGATCATCACGTTCTCGACGATGGCGGCGCGTGCGGCCGTCCGCGACGCCGGCCGCGTCCTCGAGATCCCGTACGGCACCGTCGACCGGATCGCGAAGCTCATCCCCGAGGGGCCGGGGCAGACGCTCGCCGAGGCGCTCAAGCCGGGCGGCGAGCTCGCCGCGGCGGTCAAGGACGATCCCGTGGCGAAGGAGATCGTCGATCTCGCCCGCCCGCTCGAGGGCCTGACCAGGGCCGACTCGATCCACGCGGCCGGCGTCGTCATCGGCGCCCAGCCTCTGATCGAGGTCGTGCCGCTGCAACAGAAGGGTGCCGACCAGGAGGTCGTGACCCAGGTCTCGATGAAGAACGTCGAGTCTCTGGGGCTCCTGAAGATGGACTTCCTCGGTCTCCGGAACCTCGATGTGATCGACAAGGCCGTGAGCCTGATCGGCGACGGTCTCGACATCGGGAAGATCGCGATGGACGATCGCAAGACGTACGAGATGCTCGCCCGCGCCGATTCGGCAGGGGTCTTCCAGTTCGAGTCGTCGGGCATGCGCGACGCTCTCCGGCAGGTCAAGCCGACCGAGTTCGAGGACCTGATCGCGCTCGTCGCTCTCTACCGCCCCGGGCCGATGCAGTACATCCCGAGCTACGCGGCACGGAAGAACGGTCGCGAGGCGATCACGTTCATCGACGAGCGCCTGCGGCCGATCACGAGCGACTCGCAGGGCATCTGCATCTATCAGGAGCAGTACATGCAGATCGCGAAACTGATGGCCGGTTTCTCGCCGGCCGAGGCGGAGACGCTGCGTCGCGCGATCGGCAAGAAGATCCATGAGTTGATGGCGTCACTCAAGGGGAAGTTCCTCGACGGTTGCGCGGCGAACGACGTGACGCCGTCCGTCGCGACCCAGCTCTGGAAGGACATGGAGTCGTCGCAGGACTACTCCTTCAACAAGGCGCACTCGGCGTGTTATGCGCTCATCGCCTACCGCACCGCCTGGTTGAAGGCGAACTACCCGTGCGAGTACATGGCGGCGCTGATCTCCTCCGTGATGAACACGAAGGACCGCGTGCCCATCTACGTCAACGCGTGCGACGAGATGGGCATCGACGTGTTGCCGCCCGATGTGAACGAGTCGGCGACGGACTTCGCGGTCGTGGACGGGAAGATTCGCTTCGGCCTCAACGCCGTCAAGAACGTCGGTGACAACGCGGCGCGCGCGATCATCGCCGCCAGGAAGGAGGGCGGCCCGTTCGCGTCCATCTGGGATTTCACCGAACGCGTCGACCCGCAGATGGTGAACAAGCGCGCGCTCGAGTCGCTCGTCAAGTGTGGCGCGCTCGACTCGACGGGCGCCTCGCGCATGGGCATGCTCGGCGTGCTCGAACAGGCGCTGGCGTATGGTCAGAAGCTGGCCGCCGACCGTCTTGCCGGCCAGGCATCGATCTTCGATCTCGGTTTCGGCGGCCCCGAGCTCGAGGAGGAGGTCGCGCGCAAGCACCACCCGCCGATCGCGGCGAACGAGTTCGACAAGGCTGAGCTGCTGCGTCTCGAGAAGGAGACGCTCGGCCTCTACGTCTCCGAGCATCCGCTCAGCGCGGTGCGCGATCAGCTGCGCCGCAAGACGGACGCCACGCTCGGCGAGATCGAACGCCGCCGTGACGGCGAGGTCGTCACCGTCGGCGGGATCGTGTCGGCGCTCAAGCATCTGACGACGAAGAAGGGCGAGGCGATGGTGTTCCTCCAGCTCGAGGACCCCACCGGCTCCGCCGAGCTCGTCGTCTTCTCCGCCACGTACGCCTCGGTCCGCGAGCTGTGTGTCGTCGACCGGATCCTGATCGTCAAGGGTCGCGTCGACCACAAGCAGGCGGGGGAGACGAAGCTGATCGCGCTCGAGCTGACGTCGTTCGACGCCGTCCCCGAGCGGCGCGATGTGCGCTTCAAGCTCGATGCGCGCCAGGCCGCCGCCGGCGTGATCGCGGAGCTCGCACGCCTCGTCAAGGAGTATCCGGGCGAGTCGCCGGTGTACGTCGCGCTCGAGACCTCGCTCGGCGCACGGACGCTCGCTCTCGGGCCCGGCTACCGCGTGCAGCCGGACTCGGACTTCATCGCCGAGGCGAAGGCGCTCCTCGGCGAGGCGTCGGTCGCGTAGCGGCCAGCTCGCCCTTCGCCCCACATCAGCTGGCTGGCGCACACCACCGATCTGTCATTCATCAGGGGTGTTGGAAGGCCCTCGTCTCCGTTGCATCGCCGGCCGGTTTCCAGTGGTGCTTTCGAACGACCCGGCAGCGCGTGACCGGCCCAAGCGAGCCGATCGTTGAGGCTCACGTCCAGCTGTTCGGTTTCTGCATGGGTGGGAGACACACCCGTTTAGCCTTGACGTGGGCGGTGGCGTGGGCGAGTGTCGGTCGGGTGGGAGTTCGCATCGTCCCTGTTGGTCACGCCAACTGGCGCGCAGTAGCCGATCTCGACGTGGCGGAGGATCAGCGGCGGTTCGTCGGGCCGACCACCGGATACCTCTCGCTGACGCATCTGGGTGAGGAGGGATGGGCACCACTCGCGATTCTTGCTGACGGCGAAACGGTCGGGTTCGCGATGTGGGCGCACGACCCGAGTGACGACGCCTGCTGGATTGGCGGCTTCCTGATCGATCGCGCCCACCAGAGACGTGGGCACGGCCGCGCAGCGATGGAGGCGCTGATCGCGATGGCGCAAGCATCCGGGGCGCGCGAGGTGAAACTGAGCTACGACGCCGAGAACGGTGTTGCGAGGGCGCTCTACGAAGGCCGCGGGTTCGGCGAGACCGGGGAACTCGTGGACAACGAGATCGTGGTGAGCCTCAACCTCGAGTGACATTCGCGAACGCTGGCGCAGGCGAGCTAGCTGACCGTGGATGCTCCGTTCATTCGCTGCCCAGCAAGATTCGCTGAACCGTCGGACGTGAGTGAGTCTTAAGGCCAGGACGGTTGACGTGGCGCGAGGGGCGCGTGCGCCGTCCAGTCTGTTCGTGGCGGCGAGAAGATGTCGATGACAACGGCTCCGGCCTCACCGGCGGTGACCGTGTGCGGTGTGCCGGATGGGATCCGCCAGATCCCGCCCGCGGTGAGCCTCTGCTCCTCGTCGCCGACGCGGAAGATGACCGAGCCTTCGATCACCATCCCGAACTGCTCGTTGTCGTGTCGATGTTCTGGTAGCCTCGCGCCCGGTTCGGCCTCGACTACTGCGAACGTCAGTCGCTCACCGTGGACGACGCGGGCGAGATACCCGTCCGCGAGCATCTGCGGTGCGATCGCATACAGCTCGTCGAAAGCACTCACGCGCCTACCCCGAGACCGCGACGATCGCATCGACGATGACTGGGACGTTGAGTGGTGATGGGCCTTGGCCCGGCGCCGAGCGAGCGTGACGACCCGCATCGCCCCAGATCTCGACGATCAAGTCGCTGAAGCCGTTCACGACCTTGGCGTTGTCATGGAAGCCTGGCGCCGTCTGAACGTAGCCGACGGCCCGCAGCCACTTCGTCACCCTGTCAAGGTCGTCAAGCTCCTCCCTCAAGGACGCGATGATGGCAAGGCCCGCTAGCCGGGCGGCCAGGTAGCCCTCCTCAAGGGTTAGATCGTCACCGACGACGCCCTCGACGAGAATGGTCGAGCCGTCGATCGCGGGATGACCAGCAATGTAGGCGAGACCGCCGTGCACGTTGACCAGCCGAAAGCTGCCAGGCGGATTCATCGGCGCCGGAAGCACGAGTCCGAGCTCTTCCAGCCGGGCCTCAACGCGGCTCATTCGGCCGATGCTAGGGCCAATCCCGAGTCCTGGCAAGCCGACCGTTGTTCGGGTGACATTCCCGAACACGGGCGCACGCCATGAGCTGCGACGGGTGTTATCGGTGGCGAAGCTCGGCGACGGCTTCGAGCACCTCGTCAGCCAGTTCGCCCGGGGTCAGTCGGTCGGAGCGCAGGATCAGCGTCCCGGCAGGTTGACGCGCCGCGGCAGCCACGATCTCGTCCAGGCCGGTCATGCCGAGCTCGCGAGCGAATGCGTCCCACTCCCCTCCATCGGGGTGAGTCACGCGAGCATTCAACCGCTCCCGGAGTACCAAGGCATCGACCTCCAAGAAGACGTGCAGGACATCTTCGCCCGCCTCGTTGAGGCCGCCAAGAATCTCGTCCCGGTAACCGTCGCGAACCAACGACATCGGGACGATGAGCGTGTCCGCCTGGTGTCGGCGCAGTGACAGCGCCGTCGCGACCACCAGTTCCCGCCAGCTCGGCAGGTGTTGAAAGTCGCCGTCGCGGGGCAGCCACTTCCAGAGCATCTGGCCGACGTCCTCCGGGTCGTACACGACCGCATCCGGAAGACGCCGGTGCAGCTCCTCAGCGAGCGTCGTCTTGCCGGAGCCAAAGCCGCCGTTGATCCAGATGATCACCCGCAGAGGCTATCCCGGCTCACGGTCGGAGTGAACGGCGACGCGTGGCAATCTGAATCGAATGCTGCACCCGTCGGGTGACATTCCCGAACGCTGGCAGAGGAATGCCTTGTTACGCTGCGCGGCATGAGTGCTGGTGTGCTCAGGGGGCGATGTGCGTGCCGTGTCGTTGCGTTTGAGATCTCTGACGAATTCGTCGAGGCGTACAACTGCCATTGCTCGAACTGCCGTGCGCGGACGGGTTCCGCCTTCTTTCCGTGGGGGGAGATCGACCCCAAGACGATGATGGTGACCGAGGGGGCGGATTCGTTGCTGGTGATCGGCGATCCGGACGGCCGTCATGCCGTGCACTGCGAGGAGTGTTTCTCGCTTCTGTATTACACGGGCTACGAAGGCAAGATCCGTCTGCCGTACGGGGCACTGATCGACGAGCCTGCGCTCAAGCCGTCGGCGCACATTTATGTCGGCTCGAAGGCTTCGTGGCATGAAATCGTCGACGACCTCCCGCAGTACGACGAATCTCCGTGGGACGATTGACGGCTGCTTTCGGGGTAGAAGGCGCGACTGCGGCTCACGCAACATTCCCTAACGCTGGCGCATGCGAGTGCTCGTTTGTCTCAAATGAGTGGTTCGTGTTGCCCTCTACGCTCGGATGTCGTCTGATGGGACGGGAGCGAACTCGATGTCGGCCCGCCAGATCGAAGGCTGAGAGCAGCTGATCGCACGTCAGGCACAGGCTCGGTGACGGCTGGGGGTGGGTAGCGAGCGCGGGTCCTCATCGGTACACGACTGCGGAGTGGAGAGGCCATGCCCCAGGGATACCCTTGAGCGTCTGCACGCCCCGGTCTTGATAAGCGAGATCTGATCCTGCTGTTAGATCCTTGACGGTTCCCGAGACGAGAACCTCCCCAGGGGCCGCGAGCGCCGCCACGCGTGCGCCGACGTTGACAGCGACGCCGGTCACCTTCCCCTCGTGCAACGCGCACTCGCCGACGTGGATGCCGACCCGGACGTCGAGACCGACAGTCCGGACAGCGCCGACGATTGCGTGGCCGCAGCGAATTGCCCGTGCAGGCCCGTCGAGGCGCATCCGGCAAGGCATATGCTCGGGCGATGTCATGCATTGCGTGCGAGCTGATGGACGGAAGCCTGGAACTGCCGGGCGGGACTATTCACGGGTCCAAGCTCTGGGTCGTCGAGCATTGTCTCGGGCCACTCGGAGTCGGAACGCTCATCGTGAAGCCACGGCGGCACGTCTTGCATGTCTCGGACTTGAATGAAGTGGAGGCGGCTGAGTTGGGGGCTCTGCTCCGACGAGCGACCAGGATCGTTAAGTCCCTGACGGAGCCCGACCAGGTATACGTCTGCCTCTGGTCACACGCCGGAGGGCCGTCCGGCGACATGCCCGGTCACATCCACTTCGTGCTCCAGCCAGTGACCAGAGAGCAGCGACTCGCGCACGGAGGGGGTCCATCTCTTCAGGTCGCGATGTTCAACGCGAACGTGACGCCGCCTCCGCACGAGGTAGAGACGTTCGCAGAGCGGGCACGCGAGCTCTTCGGCGAGTAAGGCTCAAGCGACATTCCCAAACGCTGGCGCAGGTCAGTGCCCTAGAGTTTGAGTTCGCCGGTTCGTCGGAGTGCAGTGATCGTCTCGGCTATAGCTGGCGGCTCGATGTGGTCGGTCTCTACGACGTGGGATTGCCAGCCGTCGAGGCGAGCGAAGGCGTCGTGCATGGCGGTGACGGCCTGTCGTTCAATGTCCTCCTGGCCCTCCCGCGCGGCGACCCGGTCGACTGCCGTCGTCTGGTTGACTTGCAGCACGACGTAGTCCAGCGGGCGCCCCGATGCTTGGTAGATGGACTTAAACCGCCCTACGTGCCAGGGGCCGATGATGCCGTCGATGAAAACGTCGTAGCCGCCCCGGTCGAACGCGAGCGCCGCATTGGCGATGGCGTCGATCACGATCCCGTTCTGGTGATCGCTCTCCGGCAGCCAGGGCGCGACGTATCCGCTCTGGATCATGCGCCAGAACACATCCGAATCGAGATGCACACATGATGGCTGCGCGTCTGCCAACAGCCGGGCGACGGTTGTCTTTCCCGCACCTGGCGGCCCGGTCACGATCAATGATCCCACTCTCGTAACTCTACGACTTCAAAGCAGTCCATCTCGGGTGACGTTCCCGAACATTGGCGCATGCGACGCAGCGGCTCTCATCTGTCAGAATTGCCGTCCGAGTCGCCCGTCGATGGGAGCGCTTTGCGTTTCAGGGCCGGCGCGCACGGAAAGGAGCCGTTCATGGTGGCAAGGATCGCGACGTACACCTATTCAGGCGATGCGCAGGAGTTGGGTGAGCGCGCCGAAGCGGGGATCTTGCCCGTCCTCAAGGTGCAGCCCGGATTCAGGAGCTACGCGGTCGCAATCAGCGAGGACAAGGTGTTCTCGTCCAGTGCATGGGACAGCCGTGCCGAAGCCGAGAGTGGTAGCGCAGCAGTTGCCTCATGGGTCGCCGAGAACATGAGCGAGATCAGTCTCCTCGGATCTGTCGAGTACGCCGAGGTCGCATTCAGTACGGCGCTCGGGGTCTCCGCCGCGTAGAGCACCCAGTCGGCGTGGGTCGGTCTTCCCGGCCCACGCCACCGCCTCTGCTTCCGCCGCGGTGAGCTGGCGCCCACGCAGGCTCGGGTCACGTCGCCGAACACTGGCCCAGCCCATCGCGGCATCGTCTGGATGCGGCCCGCGCAGCGGCCGCTTCGGTTTGCCAGCCGGCGCTCTCCGCCTTGCGTTCTCCTGGAGCGCGAAGTGGTATGAGTTCCGGCGTGAGCGGGCATCAGATAGCGCAGTTGAACGTCGCGCGTGCCGTGGCCCCGCTCGACGACCCGCGTTTGGCCGGGTTCATGGCGCTCCTCGATGAGGTGAACGTGCTTGCCGAGAGGAGTCAGGGGTTCGTCTGGAGGATGCAGGGTGAGAGTGGGAATTCGACCGACGTGAGGGTCGAGGGTGATCCGTTGCTGATCGTCAACCTGACGGTCTGGGAGTCGACGGACGACCTCTTCGCGTTCACGTACCGCTCCGATCACCGGGCCGTTTTTGCTCGGCGATTCGAGTGGTTCGAGCGCTGGGAAGGGCCGAGCGTCGTGCTGTGGTGGCAACCGACCGGAGCAACCCCGACGATCGACGATGCCTTCCGACGCCTGCAGATACTGGCCGACCACGGTCCGACGCCCGAAGCGTTCACGTTCAAGCAGCGATTCGCGCCCCCTGGCTGCTAACCATCGCCTTCTCGTCGGCGTCGGGGCGACAGCGTCGGGTGAGTTCCCGAACGCTGGCGCATCAGAACGGTGACCGCCTAGGCTGTGGACGAGTCCACGAAGGAGTGCCCATGCAGACCCGCTCGTTTCCCGAGACCGCCGGTGCCCGCTCTCCCGCCGGGGCGGAGGTCCGCTACTTGCTGGGTGGCACAACCGGCGACATGATCCATTCCACGGTCCCGCCAGGGCAGGTGAACCGAGCGACGGTCCACGCCACGGTGAGCGAGTTCTGGCACGTCCTGTTCGGCCGGGGGGAAATTTGGCGCCGGGACGAGAGCGGGGAAGAAGTGACCGTTCTGACGCCGGGTATCTCCATCGACATCCCGGTCGGTACTGCCTTCCAGTACCGCTGCACCGGGGCGGAGGCGCTGCGGTTTCTGTGCATCACGATGCCGCCTTGGCCGGGCGACGCGGAGGCGACCCAGATCGAAGGTCCGTGGGTGCCCACCGCGCCAGTTCGGCCCCGTGTAGCGGCTATCGCACAGGACGTGAGGACGAAGACCAGGCATCCGCATCAGACGGCTACACTGGAGGCGCTCAGATCCGACCGGCGGAACGCACGCCCGACGCTCATGTGACACTCACGAACGCTCGCGCAGCCCAGGCGTCTGGTGCTCGGATGCACTAGCGTGCTCTCGTGAACAGCGGCGATGAGGTGCCCGTGTTGCGGGCAGGTCGGGTCCTGTTGCGCGGCTGGCGAATGCAAGACCTCGAGCCATTCGCAGCACTGAACGCCGACCCACGCGTCATGGAGCATTTCCCGGCGCCACTGACGCGCGCCGAGTCCGACGCCATGGTGCACGAGCGGATTGCGGCACAGTTTGCGGAACGTGGCTATGGCTTGTGGGCGGTGGAGGTTCCCGGCGTCTCGCCGTTCATTGGGTTCGTGGGCTTGCAGGCACCCAACTTCGACGCTCACTTCACGCCGTGCGTCGAGATCGGCTGGCGTCTCGCCGTTCCCTACTGGGGTCGCGGCTACGCGACCGAGGCCGCGCGTGCCGCACTCGTGTTCGGCTTCGAAGAGGCGGGTCTGGGGGAGATCGTTTCCTTCACGGTGCCAGCCAACCGTCGGTCTATCGCGACGATGGAGCGCTTGGGGATGAGGTACTCCGGTGAGTTCGAGCACCCGAACCTCCCGTCCGGCCACGTGCTCCGGACGCACGTCCTTTACAGACTCGCGCTCGGTGACTCCTGAACGCGGGAGTTGAGCGTCACAGGCACGAGCAACATTCCTTGAACGGTCTCGCAGCCGAAAGCCCCTCGACAGGTGGGGTTGGAGTTGCGAGACTCGCCGGATCCCGCGACGTTGTGGGCGGGCTCGAGAAGGAGAGCAACGTGCACGCGACCGTACGAAGCTATGCGTCCGACGGAGGGCTCGTCGACGCCCTCGTTGCCAACCAGGACGAGGTTCGCGATCTCCTCGGCAGCATCGAGGGTTTCCGTGCCTACTACATCCTGCGAACACCAGATGGTGGCGCTGTTTCGATCAGTGTCTACGATGACGCGTCCGGGACGGATGCATCGAACGCCGCCGCTGCGGAGTGGGTGCGGGACAACCTCCCGTCTCTCGCGGCTGCTCCGCCACAGACGACAGCAGGGGAGGTCGCCCTCTCGTTCTGATCAGCCCTTGTACGCGGGGAGATCGACCGGGTGCGGCCGCCCCGCACGGCTTTCCTCGGGTTCCCAAAACGGGCTGGCGCGCACGCGAGGTGCCCTGCTTCCCGCTCGCCGTTCAGGCGTCGCGCAGCGCGTCGATCGTCGCCGTCTCGACGAGGCCGGAGACTGCTCTCGCCAGCCCGCGGTCGGACGTAACGAAGATGTCCGCCTGTAGCTGGGTCAGTGCCACGAACTCAGCGTCGTACGTTGTCTCCCACCCCAGCTGGTCCGCGACCTTCCACGCCGTTCGCTGGAGCACCTTGTCGCCGAGGAATCGAATCTTCAGCGAGTTGATCCGTGTGACTCGCTCGATTCCCTGAGCGGCGGAGATCTCACCGCGCCCTGCCGCTTCGTACAGGGCCGACAGCGCCTGCGAGCGGACGAGTGTCGGAGCGACGAGTGTGTGTTCGGCGGCGACCTCGATTTCACCGGCCGCAATGCTGAGCAGCGTCTCGCAGTCGACGACGAACCGAGTCACACCGCGGACGCTACACAGGCGCGTTCCCGAATGTGGGCGTTGGCGATCATCGCCACATGCCGTCGGGCCGTCAGTGGACGGGTGGCGCGTCCGGGAAACCCTCAGCGGGTCCCTCGAGGTCAGGCCGTCGGCCGCGGACGACGGTGTAGCGCGCGCAGGCGAACTCACCGTTCCGGCCGAGCTCCTCGAGCTGCAGCTCGATCCTTCGCGGTAGCAACGGCGCGCCCGCGCCGAGGACGACCGGGGCGATCGACACGATCACCTCGTCCAGCAGTCCGACGTCGGCGAACTGGCCCACCAGGTCTCCCCCGCCGACGATCCACACGTTCCGGCCACGGGCCGCCGCGACCAGCTTCTCGTGCACCGGTGCGACGTCTCCCCGCACGAACTCGATGTTCGAACCGGGAACGACTGCCAGCTGCCGGTTCGTGAAGACCCAGCCTGGGACGTCGTATGGCCACTTCCAGTCCGCAATCTCCTTACCGGAGAACTCGTGATCGAGGATCCATTCGTACGTCGTCGAGCCCATCGCGATCGCACCCACATCGGCGATGAACGTGCCGTAATTCAGGAAGCCGTTCTCCTCCTGCCTCCGGGACAACAGCCAATCCAGAGAGTTGTCCGGATCTGCGATGAAGCCGTCGAGTGTGGTCGCTGTGTAGTACTGCGTCAAGGTCACGATGCCCCTCCTGCTTCTGACCGCTGCGGTCCGCAATCGGGGATCGCGCAACCTTGCCGCGGTGAAGTTCGCGCGCGAGACATCCAACCGCGATACTCCCGGCTATCGTCGCTCACTTCGCCTCCTTCGCGTGCCTCGATCCGGAGCCTTACATGCATGCGGCGCGAGCACCAGGTGCAATCGGTACGAGAAACCGCCAAGGCACAGTCCCAATGCTCGCACACACCAGAGGCCGATCACCGGTTACGGGAAGAGCCACCACGTCGTTCCGAGCCCGAGTGACGCGAAGCCGACGCTTCGGTAGAGCGGCTCTCCGTCGGCAGTCGCGTTGAGCGTGACGCCGGCGCAGCCCCGCTCACCGGCCCGGGTGAGGGCAGCGAGCGCGAGCGCCCGGCCGTGACCGCGGCGCCGAGATCCCGCTGTGACACCCATGTCGTAGATCCCGCCGGTCGCCGTCTCGGTGTCGACGTTGAGCACGGCGTGCCCGGCCATCGCCTGCCCTTCGCGGACAACGAAGTGGTGGACGTCGTCGCCAAGAGTTGACTCGTGCCATGCCGACCAGTACGGAAGCACCCGAGAGCATGCGGCCGTCTCCTCGACAGCGCGGCCCTGCTCGACGACCGTCTGGCCAAGGTCGAATCCCATCCAGTGCGGCCGCCAGCCGTCCTGGAACCCGAGTCCTTTCAGCTTCGCTCCGAGCGCATCGTCGGAACGGAGTGCCCAGCAGCCAACCTCGCGCACTCCCGCTTCGCGTGCCAGCTCGACTGCTCCGACGAGATCTCCGGTCGACTCGGGGAAAGCCAGGATGGCGTCGGCGTCACCCAGGTAGACGCTGACGCCATCGACGTCCACTCGGCGCCGACCGCGACCAAACCAGGATCGATGATTCGCCTCCGCGTCGGAGAGCATTCCCGGACGATAGTCGGCGGCGGTGTCCGGCCCCCGCTCGGGGGACATCCCGAACGCTGCGCGGGTCTCCGTCCTGGAGACCGGCAGGCCCAACGAACGTCATCGGTTCCTGCCAGGTGAGGACGAAGCTCAGGAGCGAGCGATCAGGTAGTGGTACTCGTTGCTGAGGCGGTATACGCCTTCGGGGGTGCGGTGCTCTGCGAGACCCTCGACGATCGCGGCTTTGATCGCTTCCTCCCGCTCGGGCCCGACCAGGACGGCAACTCCTGCGGGAGCGACGAGCGCCCGGCCAAGTGTCTCCGCATCGGGGTATTCGTAGGCCCATGATGCTTGGAACGTGGTTTCGGGCTCGAGCCCTGCTTCGACCGCGAGTGCCTCCAGTGCTCCGGGTTGGGACAGATCGGGGTCCGGTGGTGCATCGAGAGGACGCGGCGGGAAGAACGGTCTCGCGATTTCCTTCATCGCTTCGAGGGAACATCGTTCGTGTGCGCCCCACACCTGGATCACGATCGGCGAGCCTGGCTTCGCTACCCGGCCGGCCTCCCGCAGCGCTGCGACCATGTCGTTTGCGAAGAAGAACGACGTGAAGCCGGTCACGAGATCGAACGTGTTGGCGTCGTAGGGCAACGCTTCCATGTCGCCGACGCACAGGTGCGCTTCCGGCACCCGCCGTCGGGCCACGTCGATGAGGGCTTCGGATGCGTCGAGACCGAAGGGTTCGGCGTGGCGGTTCGCAACGAGGCGCAGAAACGCGCCGACGCCACATCCCACGTCGAGGACACGCTGACCGGGTTCGAGCGGAACACGGTCGAGCGCCGCTTCGTAGCTCGGACGTTGCTGATCCTCACTGAGCGCCCAATCGTCCGGCCGGGAGCCCCACAGAGGACCCCACCGCTCGGCGCTTCCCAGGGATTGCGTCGCAGACGTCATTGCTCCACCTCCAGTTAACTATGAATCATAGGTATATACACTATGGAACGTAGCAATGTCAAACCCTGATCTCACTCTCTTTTCGTACGAGATCCTCGGCCTCGTGGGTCGCGGAGGTGCGGGGGCTCACGACCTGCTCCGGATGGCGCAGCGCGGCCGCATACTCGCCTGGGCCGGCGAGAGCCAGTACTACGTCGAGCCGAAGAGGCTTGCGAAGCTCGGCTACCTCGAGGCTCGACGCGAACCCGGCAAGACCCGCGAACGCACCGTGTACACGCTCACGGATCGCGGCCTCGAAGCCCTCCGCGAGTACGCGGAGACATCCGTGCGATTCACGCCGCTCAAGAGCGACACGCTCCTACGGCTCCTCCTCTGCGATCTCGTCGGAGAGCCGGTCACCCGCGCCAGCCTCACGACGCTTCGGGAGGACATCGCCGACCTGATGAAACGACTTGACGAAGGCGATGAGGCGGCGCGGTCGCTCCCGCACCGAAGCACGTACCTCCTCCTCGTGAACGAGTTC
Organism: uncultured Thermoleophilia bacterium; assembly: GCA_963721955.1. Taxonomy (GTDB): domain Bacteria; phylum Actinomycetota; class Thermoleophilia; order Gaiellales; family Gaiellaceae; genus Gaiella. The sequence continues at coordinate 1,986,886 of CAVRKG010000005.1, forward strand.
CTGCGGCGCTACCTGGACCTGCACCTCGAACTCGTCGACCGGGTCGAGCACGAATTCGCACCCGCCGAGCATTCCCGATAAGCCGTGTGAATCGCGAGCCCAGTCTTCTCGGTGTCGTCGGGCGGAGATGGCCGATCCCAATGCCTATCCGGCCTCGCGGGACATTCCGGAATGCGGTGCTTCTTCATTCCCCCTGCCTCATCGGTCCCACGAGGCACGTGCGTCACGCTCTCAGGCGTCAGTCGTGATCACTGGTCCGGGCCAGAATCGTGTTCTGGGCAGCCGGGACTACCGTGAGGTAGCGTCGCGCGTCATGTCGCATGCACCGCGTTGCCGCTCGGCCCCCTCGCCCGCGTTACGGCCCGGTCTTGCGATTGTTGTCGGTGGTGTCCTGATGGTCGCTCTCTGGCCGTTCTTCACGAGGCTTCACGGGCCGACTTCTGTGAACGAGAGTGGTCAGATGCTCGGGATGGATTCGTTGTTCTGGGGAAGCATGATGGAAGGCCCGTCGAGCTTGTTGGTCGCGCTTGGACTGGGCGGGTCATACACCCTGCTGACTGGCGGCACCGGTCGGATGGGTCGGGTCGGATTCGTACTCATCATGATCGGACTGGTGATACCCGGTCTCGTGGACATTGCAGTCCTCGCAGTCATGGCCCCGCTCTTTTCCCCGGTGCTCGCGGTTGGGCTGATCCTGGTCGCAGTTGGTAGCCGAGTCCGATCGACGTTGCCGAGGGTGAGCCGACTGGTCCTAGTGGGACTCGGAATGACGCAGCTCTTCGCCTTCCTCTGGACGCTGGCGGTGCCGCTGGATGTTCTCGATCGGATCGATGGCTACCGGATCTACGGCATCGTGGCGAATGTCCTCTTCGGCCTGGGCTGGATCGTGTTCGGGATCAGCCTCCTTGCACTGGATCGGAATCTCCAAGCCCCGGACCCACTCGTCATGCAACATTCCTGAACCCTGGCGCAAGCGGCCGTGAGACCTCCTGTTGGCGATCACGAGGGCTGACGAGAAACCTGGGCGGATGCGGTGCACCCAGACCACGCGAGGGACTGACGCGTGTGACGACCGGGTACGCTCGCTCTGTGACCACAGACATATCGTTTGAGGCGCGCCACCGGGAACATGTCAGGGTCGGCTCGATCCTGATTCGCTGTGTCCGGTGGGACGAGGTGGTCGCGTTCTGGCAGGCAGCGCTCGGTTACGTCCCGCGCGAGCCACCGGGAGACGGCTGGGTGGTGCTCGCGGACCCGAGCGGAGCAGGTCCGAACATCTCGCTCGACCGGGTTGCCGAGGACCGGCTACCGCCACTTGGCGACCTCAGCCGAGTCCACCTCGACCTCTACACCTCTGATCAGGCCGCGGAGGTCGAGCGGCTACTCGACCTTGGTGCCACCCGCTACGAGCGTGAGGTTGGACCCAACGACGACTTCGTCGTCCTCGTAGACCCTGACGGCAACCGCTTCTGCGTGATCGACAAACCCGACGAGTCGTAGCTCGGCTGCGGCTTCTCGCAAGCCATCGGTACCGTCGTGGCGCCGGCGCCGCCGTGAGTCCGAAGCAGCAATTGGCGCTCGACGCGCAGGCGAGGAAGTCGATTTCCAACGGGCGTTACGTCGGTGCCCGCGGCGACAGTCTCTCGGTGGACATGACCTTCTGTCGAACCGGGAAGTACCGCTCGCAGGTCGACGACGGCATCTCGAAAGGCAGAAACTGGGTCGTCCGGGCGGCGAAGTTCAGCAAGAACGGCTTCACTGCGATCGTCGCCGAGAACAAAGACCGCAGTAAGGGTGGCTTCGGGATCGCGGTCGTGAAGCGCGGGACGAAGTGGTACATCGGGATCGACAGCTTCAACACCGCGACGCAACTCGGCCTCGTCGTCCGCAAGCCCGCGGGCGGGGAGTGCCCCGCCGGCTGACAACGGTTCGCGACAGGGGCGCGCCCGTGCGAGCCCCGCGACGCATCGCGCTCGCAGTCAGCGGAGCGAGACTCAGGTGACGGTCCGGACGCTCGCGCAGGCCGTTCAGCTCGTCGCGGGACGGGGCGCACATAGAGTTCCGGCATGTCGAGGGTCAGGCTCGCGTCGGGGCTGACGCTGTCCTGCGTGGACTGGGGTGATGCTTCGTCCGACTCGACCGTGTTGTTGCTCCCGGGCCCGACCGACTCGTGGCGCTCGTTCCAGCCCGTCCTGGATCTCCTCCCGCAGAAGCTGCGCGCCATCTCCGTGTCCCAGCGTGGCCACGGTGAGTCCGACAAGCCAGGTGGGGGGTACGGCGTCGAGGACTTCGCCGCCGACGTCGTCGCACTGCTCGATGCCCTCGGCGTCGAGCGGGCAGTCCTGGCCGGCCACTCGGGTTCGTGTTTCACTGCCCGTAGGGTTGCGATCGAACACCCGGATCGGGTTGCGGGTTTGATCCTGGAAGCGTCTCCCGCAACGCTTCGTGACGACGCGAAGCTGTGCGGTTTCATCGAATCCGTCGTCTCCAAGCTGAGCGATCCGATCAGCCCGGCTTTCGCGCGGTCGTTCGTCGCTGATACGTCGTCCGGAAACGTCGCGCCGGATCTCGTCGACATGCTCGTGGCGGAACTGCTCGAGCTCCCGGCGCGCGTCTGGAAGGAGATGTTCGCGGGGCTCGTCCAGTACGACGACATCGCCGAACTCGCGTTGATAGAGGCTCCGACGCTCCTCGTTTGGGGAGACGCCGATCCCCTGGTTTCCCGCGACATGCAGGACCACCTCGTACGCGCGATACGCGATGTCGATCTCCTCATCTACCCCGGCGTCGGACATACCCCGCGCTGGGAGGACCCACAACGTTTCACCCGCGACCTCGAGGCCTTCGTCCAACGTGCCGGGCGCTGACGGTGACCATCTCCGTGACGGCGGGGACCGCCACCACTCCGCTCGCTCCAGCCCGGACGCCGGCGCAGCTGACCGCCATGGGCCTCGTGCGCAGGATGCGCCGCCCGAGTCGGCCGCCTCCGCAGATACTCTCGCCACGATGGGCGGCGCGGACGTTCCCATGGTGCGACGGGCCCGGGTCGAGGAGGCTCGAACCGTCGCGACGCTGCTCCGCGACTTCAACCGTGAGTTCGACGAGCCAACGCCGCCGGTGGCGGACCTGGCCGAGCGGATCGCGTACCTGCTCGCGGGTGACGATACGGTTGTGTTGCTCGTCGGCGACGATCCCGATGCGACTGGCAGTTCTCCGCTTCCGCCCTGCTCTCTGGAGCAGTGGTCTCGAGTGCTACCTGGCCGAGCTCTACGTCAAACCCGTTCGCCGCGGGAAGGGACTCGGGCGCGCCCTGATGGAGGCTGCGCTCGAAGAGGCTCGGAACCGTGGTGCCGACAGGATCGAGATCGGCGTCGACGAACCCGACCTCGCCGCGCGCCATCTCTACGAGAGCCTCGGGTTCACGAACCGTGTGGGAGGCGCTCAGGGGCCGGTCATGTTCGTGTACGAACGCGACCTCCACGGCTGACGGGAGTAGCTGCCCGTTCGGGTGTTTCTACGAATGCTGGCCACTCTCGACGATGTCCCGGGTGCCGACGCAACGATGGCTTCCTCGATGGACGCCTTATGCGGACGGGTGGTGATGGGTGTGTGTTCGGGGGCGTCGGTGTCGAGCGACGAGGAGCAGCGCCGTGGCTGCGATCATCGCGCCGAGCGCGCTGTTGACTCGTCGTTCGTTTGCGTGGTGTGCCGCTTGCGCGTCGGTCGTTACGCGTTGCCAGTCTTCGAGGAATGGGCGGACGGGCGTCAGATTGGTGATCGAGATGACGGAGCTGGCAGCGACGAGCGCGGCGAACGCGTAGGCGGCGGCGAGCGCCGTTCTGTGGCGACGAAGTACGAGCACCGCTGCGACGAGTCCGACGAGTGCGGTTGGCAGCGTGAGGGCGAGCGCGCCGATCCACGAGTTGCTGCCGCCGCGGTAGACCTCGAGGAACACCTCGTGGTTTCCGAACGTTCCGCCCAGGATGCCGACGATGACGCCGGCCGCGACGAGTGGTGGGGCGAGGCCGAGCGCTGCGACCCACGCCATTCCGAGCAGCCAGCGCAGCCGCGTGGCGCCGTGCGCCTCGTCGAGTTCGCTGCGCATCGCTTTCAGCCACTCGCGGCGCCTCATGCGAGTGCCTGTTCGCCGGTGACCGATGTCGAGCGGGCCACCTGGTGGCTCCTGGCGCTTACGAGTCCTTCGGCGGTCAGCCGGTAGACGTGGCGGGGGCGACCCTCTGAGAACTCCCAGCGCGCCGTGAGCAGGCCGCGCTCCTCGAGTCGCATCAGAATCGGGTACAGCGTGCCGCTCGCGAGGCCCGTCGCCCGTGCCAACTCGAACCCGTATCGCTCGACAGCGGGATCGGCGAGCAACTCGTCGAGAACGGCGCGTGTCTGCCGCGAATGAGCGCGAGTCCGAGTCATCCCGTAAGTCTACACATATAGATATCGAGTGGCAACAGCAACCACCACCCCTGGCGTCCTCGCGACGAACTCGACCCCGTCCGAGCACGCTCGCCGACCGCAGCCCGACCTCCGCTCGCGGAAGAACGATCGATACTCCCGGACAGCTCTAGTCAGCCCACCAGTCGCGCTGGCCATCGACGTCCTCGCGCGGATCCTCGCCGAGGTTGGGCGCCCCGACGACGAGCATCTCGAGGCCGTCCGGTCCGGCCTCGTAGCCTCGCCACGAGCCGGGCGGGACGCGCACGGCGTCCCATTGCCCGATGTCGACGATCGTGTCGTCGATCTTCATCCGCCCGCTCCCGCTCAGGACGACGTACACCTCCTCCTGCTTCTCGTGCGTGTGGCCGTACGGGAAGCGATAGCCCGCAGGCACGCGCTGATAGCTCAACGCGGAGCTCTCCAGTTCGAGTGCCTTGGTCGCCGCGCGGAACTCCAGGTCCGGCGCACCGTCGAACCTCGAGCCGATGTCCTCGAGATCCTCCTTGATGTTCCTGAGCGTGAATGGCATGACGCGATCCTAATGGCACCGCACGGGACGCGTGAATCGCGCTGGACAGCGCCCTCCCGCCGCGCCGGCGAGGCTGCAGAGGTCGCGCAGGGTGTCACGTAGACCTTCGCCCATGCGACACATCCGTCAGCCGATCGCACAGGCACGTCTGGGCTGTGAACAGCCCTCGGCGCGTCCGGGTTCGTCGCGTCAGTGCTCCGCACGATCGGTGAGCAGGGGGCGGAGATCGTCGAGCCGTTCGAACAGCTGCCAGACATAGCCGCTGGTACCGCGCTCGCGGTGCGGATGGAGATCGGCGAGCGCCGGGTCGTTCCGATAGCTCTCGAATGCCGCCTGGGACTCCCACTCGACGAGTATCAGCACCTGGCGAGGCGCAATGTCGCCAGCCACGCTCTCGCGCAGCCTGCCGAGCGCAACGACGCGGCCGCCGTGCTTCGCGACAGCATCGGGGGAACGACGCGAATAGGCCAGGTACTCGTCACGGTCACTGATGTCGAACAGGTTCAGAGCAAAGACGGGTCGATCGAGCTCGCCCATGAGCCGACTCCTTTGGTTGATCGAGTTGAGTCACGACTGAAGTATGAGCAACGCGCGTCTACCCCTCGGTGACGAGCGCCACCGAGAACGGCCATCCGACCACGCGGTGTGCTCTTCGCGTCGGGTGACGTACCGACAACGGGCGCAGGCGAGTGTCAGGGAGCCGACGAGTAGGCGAACCTGGCGGCGAACCCGCACCGGCCGCTGACGTCGAAGTGGAGCGGCCCGTCGTTGACTGCCAGCGTCTCGGCCACCACCTCGGTGCCTGGTTGGTCGTGCCCCGGGATGCCGCACGACACAATCTCGGTTGTCTCGAAGGGAGCACGTTCGCGTACCGTCACCCAACCGCCTGCTGCGATGCTCCGACGGTCGGGTGTGTGCTCGATCGAGATCGCCGCGCGATGCACAGCGTGAACCTCGCCGATCAGCCGGGCGAAGTTCTCCAGCGTCGTGCCGCCGGCACGACCGAGGTAAATCGCCTCGAGGGCCTCGTGTTGAGCGTCGGTAGCGGTCTCGTCGACATACAGGATCACCCGCCAGGGCGATCCAGATTCGTCGTCGTCGTAGGAGCCCGCCATCACGACCTCGAGCCCGGCCAGGTCGGTCCCGTCCGCGTTCCCGCGCTCGATCGTCCAGCCAAGCGCAAAGTCGCAGACGCCGTAGGTCGACCGACCGCCCGGAGTGCCCCCGACCCGCCTGCACGGGCAGATGGCATCACAGGAGCAGGCTTCGAAATAGGGTCCTGCGACGGCCCATACGCGAGGAACCGTCACATCGACTCCATCGGCATGCCACCGCCGTGCAGCGCCGGAGCCAACCATTCGACGAACGGGACCAAGAGACCCGCGAGCACGAGGCCGATGCCCACGCCGCGTGCGAGGGTCTCGCCTCGGCCCAGGGATCGCTCGAGAAGGACGACAGCTGCGATGGCAGCCATCCAGGCAAGCGACATCGTGCCGACGGCTACGAGAGCAACCATGAGAGCCCAACAGCAACCGACGCAGAAGGCGCCGTGCTCCAGGCCCACCTTCAGATCCCGAGCCTTGCCGGAGTGGCGTGAAGCGGCGAGCGCGAAGGAGAGCGGCGAACGGCAACGCGCGAGGCACCGGTACTTGAGCGGGCTGAGCTGATACATGCCTGCCACCACCAAGACGGCCCCGCCGATCCACGGAAGCGCGCCCGCGTGCCGCCCAGCAGCCCAATCGAGAACAGACGCAAGGACGAGAGCCACCACTGCCGTAGACGACCAGACGAGGACGTATCCAACCGCAAGAGAGGCAACACGCGCTGACCGTGCGACACCCGTCGTCTGGCGTTCGATCCCTCGAACGTAGATCGATCCGAACCAGGCCAGCGGCGGCAGCATCATCGCCGTCGTCATCACGAGCCAGCCGACCCCGTACTGCGCGGGCGACAGGCCCATGAGGCCCGCCGCGGCGCCCTCCTCACCGACGACGAAGAACCACGCCACCGCGCTGAGAGCGAGAAGCGGCGCCCAGACAGAGGCAGCAGTGCTGTCGCCGAATCTGACCGTGTTCGCCATCCCGGCCGAGCATCGTACAACGCAGCCTGTCCGGGAGCGTCGCCCGCAAGGCGCACGAGTTTACGACCCGTTCTGGTCGGGCCCCGACCACGAGGACGGCGCGAGACCTGCAGCGCGAGCCATTGCGGCACGGGTTTGCTTCTGGCGGGCGTGATTACTAGAGTCGCGCCAGGAGGTGGTCTCCCGTGGTCGCGGTCCGGCTCGCACTCATGGCAGGTGTCATCGCTTCCGTTCTCACGGCGGGAGCATCCGCCGCGTTGTCGGAGACCAAGTACCCGTTTGTCGGGACCTGGCGCACAGGCATCATCTCGCAGGCCGACGTCGAGGTGACCCTCCGCCGGCATGGGCTGTCGAAGTGGATCGCGCCGTTCCGCCGTCAGACGCCCTTTGCGGAGCCGATGTCGCTCACTCTGGTCGTCACGCCGAAGGAATGGGACCTGTACGGGAAACCGAAGGGGAAAGCGCGCGTGGAGATCGACTACAACGCGAAGGTGGTCGTGAAGGGCCGCACGCTCGACAAGATCCACGCGACCGGGTTCACCACGCTGCGGTGGTCCGTGACGGGGCGCAAGCTGACCCTTCGCTGGCTCAAGACGACAGAGCCGCCATACGCGGGGATCCCGGACAAGGTCTTCCAGTATGCGCTGTACATGACACGCGCCTTCTCACGCGTGGGCTAGCCCCAGGTGACACCGTCGCCCTGGTGGTGATCGGTGATGCCGACGCACACGGCGCGGCGCGCGATGCGATAGCGGTTCGTCCTAGGCTATGAGCTCACGAAACGCAGCGTCGTCTCGGAGCGCGTCGAGATCCGTGTCGTCCTTGGCGAGATCGCGGAGACTCGGCCGCCGCTCGAACGCGATACGCAGGTGGCCGATCGCGTCCTCCTTGCGGCCGGTCAGTGCCTCGCAGCAGGCGAGGTTGTAGAGCGGCGTCGCGTACCCGCTCGCTTCGAGCGTCGTCCGGGCGTGGTCGATCACCGCCTCGTAGTCGCCGGCTTCGTAGGCCGGATGGAACTCCGCCCAGACCTCCCAGCCGCCGACCTCGAACGGCTGTCCCACCGTGGCGCCGACCGCGAGGACCGTCGTTCCGGCCTCCTCTGCGAACGCCGTCCGGTTGGTCTCGGGTTGGACGAACACGAGCGTGCCCTGCGGCGCGTCCACGGTATCGCCGTCGATCTCGAACCGCGCCCGGCCGTGCACGACGACGTAGAGCTCCTCGTTGCCCTCGTCCTCTTCGTGCTCGGGCATGAGCCGGTCGCCGACGCCGGCGGCCGTCCACGCATTGGTACCGAACGCCGTGATCCCGAGGTGATGGCGCACGGGGCGCATGTGCGTGTCCTGACGGTAGGCGATGTCCTGCAGTTCCTCGACGGTCGCAACTCGATAGCTCATGGCAGCCGAACTCCTCTCTGATCCACGGGATGTGCGTTCCCGAACATTCTCCACGGACCAGCGCCTCTAGCCACGAAGGCCGGTGCCCGTAGCGAGAGGCCAGGGGAGGCGAACCGGCTCGTAGTCGCCGGGCCAGTCGGCGTAGGCTTCGTCCGGGTCGTTCGTGTCCTTCGAGGCCGACGCGCCGTACTTCGCCGCGACCTCGCTCATCGGATAGTGCAAGGTCTCGACCTCGGGCCGCGCGCCGATCATCAGGACCACGCATGGCGCGTCGCCGCCACCGACGACGACGTGGCGGGTCTCGGAGGGGCAGTGAAAGTAGTCCCACTGCGTCAGCGTCCGTTCCTCCTCCTCGACGATCAGCGTGCACTCGCCGGAGAGCACGAGGAACCCTTCCTGTGCGTTCTCGGCGTGGTAGAGCGCGTTCGGATCGCCCGGCGCCAGGACGCGCACGTTGACGCCGAAGTCGCGGAACGGCGCCTCTCGTGCCTGGAGCGGGTAGAGCGCGCCACCCTTTTCGTCGTTGCGCACCGCGAGCGCCTCCGTGACGTTGAGGACGAACCAGCCCTCCGACGTGACATTGCGGCCGTACGGCGTGTCTTCCGAGCGTGCTTCCTCGACAGGCATTCGTCCTCCTTGGTTCAGCGGCTTGATCGCCCGGCCGGGCCCCCGGCCCCCGGTGCTCGCTTCGATCATGCCCCATCGCGGCAGGCGGTAATCAACGTGGTAAGCACGGTGCGGACGAGATGCCCACCCGAGCGGCGCACGGGTCTGCGGCGCCGCGTCATATCGCACGAACCTGATAACATATAACCAGATGGTTGTAGATTCGCCGGAACGGAACCGCACCGACCGCCTGTTCCGCGCGTTGGCCGATGCAACGCGCCGCGACATCGTGGCGATCGTGCTGCACGACGAGCAGAGCGTGTCCGACCTCGCACACCGCTACCCCATGAGCTTCGCGGCCATCCAGAAGCACGTGGCAGTCCTGGAGCGGGCCGAGCTCGTGACCAAGCACCGGCGCGGACGGGAACAGCTCGTGCGCGGCAACCCCGACACGATCCGGCGCGCGCACAGCATGCTCGACCGCCTCGAGGTCGACTGGCGGGAACGGATCGATCGCTTCGGCGATGTCCTCGCCGAGCCACAGGAAGGAGCACCGCGATGAGCGTCACCAGCGTCAAGAAAAATCCCGAGACCCTGACCATGTCCATCACGGCGACATTCGACGCCTCGATCGAACAGGTCTGGTCCGTCTGGGCCGACCCGCGGAAGCTCGAGCGCTGGTGGGGTCCACCGACGTACCCGGCGACCGTCCTCGATCACGAGTTGACGCCTGGTGGCCGCGTCACGTACCGCATGACAGGCCCCGACGGCGACCAGCACGGAGGCTGGTGGCGAATGCTCGCTGTCGAGTCGCCGCACCACCTGGAGTTCGAGGACGGTTTCGCCGACAGCGCCGGCGAGCCCAACCCGAACATGCCAACGATGACCGTTCGGGTCTCTCTGGAGGAGCTCGAGGGCGGAGGCACGACCATGGCGATCGTGACGACCTTCCCCTCGCTCGAGGCGATGGAGGAGCTGATCACGATGGGCATGGAGGAAGGTATGACACTCGCCGTCGGTCAGATCGACGACCTGCTGATCTGAGCCCGCGGACACCGCCGTCTGCGTAGATAGCGTGGTGCCGTGAAGACGATCCTGATCGTCGGAGCGGGCCGCTACCAGCGGGCCGTGATCCGCCGGGCGAAGGAGCTCGGGCTGCGCGTCGTCGCCGCCGACCGCAACCCGGACGCGACGGGATTCCCTGACGTGGACGTGCCGTGCGTCGTCGACTTCGCGGACGCCGACGCGCTCGAGGCCGCCGTTCGCGACCTGGGGATCGACGGAGTCACCACGGTGCAGGCGGAGCGGGCGGTGCCGATCATCGCCCGGCTCGCCGACGCGCTCGGGGTCTACGGGATCGGCGTCGACACCGCGCGTCGGATGACGAACAAGCAGGCGATGCGCACGAGGCTCCAGGAGGCAGGTGTGCCGCAGCCGCGCTTCGCTTCGGTGCGGACGACGGAAGACGTCGTGGGAGCGGCCGAGGTCGTCGGATTCCCCGCGGTCGTGAAGCCGGTCGACTCCGCCGGGCAACACGGCGTCTTTCGCGTCGACTCGGTCGAGGACGTCCTCGCGCGGCTCCCGGACGCTCTCGGTGTCTCCCCGAGTGGAGAGGCGCTGCTCGAGGAGTTCGTCGACGGCACGGAGATGAACGGGATCGTGATCGTCGACGGAGGCGAGGTGCGCTCGGTCACCCTCTGCGACAGGCTGCGGCCCGAGGGGGCGAGCTTCGGTGTCAGCTGGATCCACCTCTATCCGCCGAGCGTGGAGGGGCTCCGCCTCGACGAGGCGCAACGCGTCGCGGCCGATGCCGTTCGCGCGCTCGGGCTCGTGACCGGGATCGGGTTCCCGCAGCTGATCGCGACGACGGACGGTCGTGTCGTCGTCGTCGAGTGCGCGGCCCGGATCGGTGGGCTGATGGCCGAGCACGTCCTGCACGCCCGCGGGATCGACCTGCTGGAAATCCAACTTCGCATCGCACTCGGCGAGGGCGTTCCCGACGAGCTCGTCCAGCCGCGCTTCGACCGCCCCGTGGCGGTCCGCTTCCTGACGGCGGAGCCGGGGCCGTTGCGGACCGGGCAGGTGACACGAGTCGGCCCGCTCGACGACGTGCTCGCCGCGCCGGGCGTCGTGGCGGCCGAGGTGTACGCGGAGGAGGGTGAGATCATCCGCCCGGTGATGGTCATCTCGGACCGGCGCGGCTGGGTGATCGCCTCCGGAGAGACGAGGGAGGAGGCACTCGCCCGCGCGGAGGCGGCCGCGCTGCTGTTCCAGATCGACGTGGAGAGCGTCTCGTGACTTCGGCCGCCGAGTCGCCGTGCGATTTCTCGCTCGGGCACTACCGCGTGCTGCTCGAAGCGGCGAAGGCAGGCGGCTACAGCTTCGCCGGCTTCGACCGGCCCCCCGAGCCCGGCGACCTGATCATGCGGCACGACGTGGACATCTCGCTCGATGCGGCGGTAGCGATGGCGGAGGTCGAAGCAGAGGTCGGGGTCTGGTCGACCTGGTGCCTGATGACGCGGTCGGTGTTCTACAACCTTGCTTCGAAGGAAGGTCGTCGGACGCTCGCACGCCTGACGGAGCTCGGCGGCCGGATCGCCCACCATGCCGTCTGGCCGCAGATCGACCTCGACGAACGGTTCACGCCGGTCGTCGCCTGGCACAACCCCGATCTCCAGTATCAGCGGGATCCGATCGACGGCGCCGTCAACGTGATGAGCGCCCCGTGGTTCGACGAGCAGCACTTCCGCTCCGACTCGAACCAGAACTGGGGCTTCCGCGGGCGACCGGGCCTGTGCCCCCACGGGGAGCTCGAGCGCGGTGAGCTCGAATGGATCCACCTCAGCATCCACCCGGAGATCTGGGTCTACGAGGGCACGACGATGCGCGAGACGATGGAGTCGTTCCTGACCGCGGAACAGGCGCGGCGGCTCGAACAGCTGCGCGAGGACCGGATCGACCTCTCCTGAGGCGCTGACGCGCTGGGGGTTCCAGCCACCCTCCCCTGTAGCGTCACCGTCCATGCACCCCCTGACCCTCGACCGGCACGTCGACGACCTGTGCGCCAAGCACGGGATCACGCGCGTCGACGGCAGCGGTCGGGCGGTGGTCACCCGGATCCGCCATCACGACGGGCGCACGGAACGCAAGCTCGAGATCCGCGTTCCCACGGTTCGTGGTCAGGTGACCTACTTCGTCGCGTTGCACGAGATCGGGCACCTGGTCGGCCCCGGCCGTGCCGGGCGCCGCCTCGAGAGTGAGGCGGCCGCCTGGCGATTCGCGCTCTCGGCCTCGCTCGTTCCCCCGACCGACGCCACCCGCCACAGGATCGGAGCCCGTCTGCGGTCGTACGTAACGTGGGCGCAACGTGGCACCCGGCGCCGACGCCCCCCGTACGTTCCCCCTGCAAGCGACCCGTTCTGGGAGTTCCTCGCCTGGCTCGAGAAGTAGCCAAGGTGCGGGGGAATCCCCCACAGCGGGGGATTGCACCTGTTTACGAATCCCCAAAAGGATTACCTCAATTCCCTCGCATAGTTGCCCTAGAAAGGGGAGATCCAGTTGGGGCTCTCGGCCGAATAATGAGAGTCCTGTCCACCGTCGAAAGAGGCGATCATGTCTGCGGCAGAGCTCCAAGAACGACCGGACGTCGAACTCGAACTGGTCGAGCAGTGGCGCGTCGAGTCGCTCTTGCGGGTGGGATACGACTTCGAGTCGGCCGTCGTCCTCGCGGCCACGCACGAGGTCGACCTGCATCAAGCAACGAGCCTCGTCGAGCACGGCTGCCCCGTCGATACCGCGCTCCAGATCCTCCTGTAAGCGTCGCACGACCCGCATCTGACGCCCGGCCGACCGCCGGGCGTCACTCGTTCGTGATGCAGGCGTCTCTCGGGACGGCAAGAATACGGAGCGCATGAGCCTGTTCGCGTCGATCCCCTCGCCCTCGAGCGGTGCCGTCGACCTCGGGCCGCTGACCGTGCACATGTACGGGCTGACGCTGCTCGTGGCGATCGCGTTCTGCATCTGGATCACCGGCGTCCGCTGGGTGAACCGCGGAGGCGACTGGGATCTCATCTTCCGCCTCGCCGTGTGGGGTGTGGGAGCCGGCATCGTCGGCGCACGGCTGTACCACCTCGCAACGAGCTGGAACGAGGTCCCGGAGGAGTGGTGGGGCCCGCTCGCGATCTGGAAGGGCGGGCTCGGCGTCTGGGGCGGGATCGCCGCGGGATGCCTCGTCGGCGGCTTCATCGCCAGGCGGGCGGGAGTCGACGTCTGGGTTCTGGCGGACTGCCTCGCGCCCGGTCTGCTCGTCGCCCAGGCGGTGGGACGACTGGGCAACTGGTGGAATCAGGAGCTCTTCGGGAAGCCGACCGACCTGCCGTGGGGGCTCGAGATCAGCGCCGTCCATCGCCCGCTCGCAACCCTCGATCGGGCCACGTATCACCCCACGTTCCTGTACGAGCTCGTCTGGGACCTGTTCGCGGCCGCGCTGCTCGTCTACCTGATCGAGCGGCGCTTCCGGCCACGGCCGCCCGGGCTCTTCGCCCTCTACATCGCCATCTACTCGTTCGGTCGCTTCTGGATCGAGCTCGTCAGGGTCGACCCCGCGAACCAGGTCCTCGGTCAACGCGTGAACACCTGGGTCTCCGCGCTCACGTTCACCGCCGGCCTCACCTGGTTCGTGCTCTCGCAGCGCCGGAGTGAGCCTCGCGAGCCGCGAAAGCCGCGCCTGCGGCGCGGGTTCCGCAAGAACACCGAACCACAGGCCGGGCCGAAGATGAGCGTCCCGAAAGGGCGCGTCCGCTCCGGCGGATAAGGTCAACCTGTGGCCAGTGCCGTCCGTGACCTCGAGCTGGACCTCGATGCTTTCGAGGGACCGTTCGACCTGCTGCTCACCCTCCTCCTCAAGGATGCGATCCCGACGTCGGAGATCGACATGGCAGGCATCGTCGTCGCCTTCGTCGAACGCCTCGCACTCCGCGACGAGCTCGACCTGGACGCGTGCGGCGAGTTTCTCGTCCTCATCGCCGCTCTGCTCGAGCTGAAGGCGCGGCACCTGTTCCCGGAAGAGGAGGCCGAACTGGCGGACCTCGAGCCGGAAGAGGCTGCCGAGGAGCTTGCCCGGCGCCTCGCCGAGTACCGCCGGATGAAGCACGCAGCCGGGTGGTTGCGCGAACGCCTCGACGAGCAGCGTGGGCGCTTCTTCCGGATCGGCCCGGCACCACTCGCCCCGGCGCCGGAGCGCCAGCTCGCGCCGCAGTCTCCGCTTCGCCTCGTCGAGGCGATGCAGACGCTCGCCGCCGAGCCGCCCCACGTCTCGCTCTCGCACCTCGCGCTCCGGTTCCCGCCCGTGGCCCAGTTCGTCGAGCGCTTCCGGGCCGTGCTGCGGCGCCGCCGGCTCTTCGACTTCGACGCCGAGGTGCAGGGCCTGTCGCGTGTCGAGCAGGCAGTGGCCTTCCTCGCCTTGCTCGAACTCCGGAAGGAGGGCGAGATCGCACTGTCTCAGGCCGCGCCCTTCGCCCCGATCAGGATTTCTCGTGTCGACGACGAAAGGATGTTGCAGTGGACCGCCCGCTCCGCCTGATCTCCTCCAACCCCGTCGACGACCTCGCCCGGACGATCGAGGCCCTGCTCGTCGTCGCCTCCCAGCCGCTGACGCTCGACGAGCTCGCCGAGGCGACCGCCGACGACGTCGAGCGGGTCGAGACGGCCATCGGGCTCCTACGCGACCGCTACGCCGAGGACCGCAGCGGCATCGTCCTCCAGCACGTCGCGGGTGGGTATGCGTTCGGCGCCGCCCGCTCCGCAGCCGAGGCGTGTGCGCGCCTCTTCGAGCGGCCGGTCGAGCGTGGCCTGTCGCAGGCCGCGCTCGAGACGGTCGCGATCGTCGCGTATCTCGGCCCCGTCTCCCGTCCCGAGATCGCCCGCATCCGCGGCGTGGCGGCCGACTCGGCCGTGACGTCGCTCATCGAGCGCGGCCTGATCGCCGAAGCAGGTCGTGAGAGCGGCCCCGGCGGGGCCGTGCGCTACCGCGTCACACCGCTCTTCGAGCGCGTCTTCGGGCTCGAATCCCTTGCCGCCCTGCCGCGACTCGACGACATCGGCGAGGATCAGGACGCGATCCGCGACCGACTGCTCGAGGTCGCGTCGGCGCGGGCGTCGTAGCTCGACACGGCGGAACCAACGGGGTCGGCAAGGGCGAGGCGCCTGGCTTCAGCCGGGCGCCCGGGTTGGCCGCCGGGGAGAAACCCTGGCGTCCGGCTGAAGCCGGACACCACACACCACACACCACACACCGCGCGGGCGCGCTAGATCTGCCAGGCGCCGTTTCGGAGCACCGGCACGTGCTCGCCGGCGTGCGTGATCCCGTCGACGTCGATCTCCGGGCTGCCGATCATGAAGTCGACGTGGATCTGGCTCCGGTTGACGCGCTCCTTCTCCGACTCGTCGGTCACGCCCAGCGTGTAACCGGACCCGAGCGCGATGTGACTCGCGGCGTTCTCGTCGAGCAGCGTGTCGAAGAACACCGTCTCGAGCGGCCCGATCCGGCCGCCGCCGTCGACGAGTGCGATTTCGCCGAGCCGTGAGGCGCCGTCGTCCTTCTCGCACGCCGATCGAAGCGCCTCGACATTCTCGTCCGCATCGATCTTGACGGCGCGGCCGCCTACGAACTCGATCCGGAGGCCGCTGATCATGG
This sequence comes from uncultured Thermoleophilia bacterium, assembly GCA_963721955.1. Lineage (GTDB taxonomy): Bacteria > Actinomycetota > Thermoleophilia > Gaiellales > Gaiellaceae > Gaiella. The sequence goes on from CAVRKG010000005.1 coordinate 2,002,635, forward strand.
AGCCGTAGAGCTCTCGCGGCATCGTCGCGGTCACGTGTCCGTCGACCCGGACGGGGTCCGGCGTCGTGAACGTCTCCTCGCTCGGCAGGTTCGGGAAATGGGACAGCCCGTCGACGGTCGTGAAGTCGGCCGCGTTCCACACGGACGATGCGAAGAGACCGACCGTGAGATCGGTGCCGGGGCCGTGCAATCGGATCGCGTCGAAGCCGCGCTCGGTCAGTGCAGTCGCACCGCGTTTGAGCGTTCCCATGCGCTCCGTCCACGCGGCCGCCGGGTCGGGTTCGTCGAGCCGACAGACGTGCGCGATTGCGTCCCAGAGGAGGTCGTACGCCTCCGCCGGCTCGGCCTCCGGGTACACCGTCTTCGCCCACTCCTGCGTCGGCCCCGGCGCAGCACACCAATTGGTGGTGAGCGCATTCACGATCGCCCCCGTCTCCGGCAGATACGGCAGGAGGTCGAGGCCGAGCCGGTCGGCGGGGATCCCGTCGGACGCGTGCGGGGCTTGCGGGCCGCTGAGCGAGATCCGCGCGGCGTGCTGGTCGGAGAGGTACCGGAGGCGATCGACGAGCCACGGGGGGATGTAGGCCAGCGTGTCCGGATCGGCGTGCAGCAGCCGCTGCCGCTTCACCAGGTGATCCCAGTAGACGACGTCGACGTAGTGCGCGCCGCGTTCGTAGGAGGCACGGACGACTTCGCGCGTCAGGTCTTCCTTGCCGATGTAGCGACGTGACCCCGACGAGCTGACCGGGCTGGACATTGGCGCCGAACCCGACGATCAGGTCGGCCAACCTGCGGGTGAGTTCGGAGTAGTCGCGCACCGCGCGTGAGACTAGCGACAATGGCACCGTGCGCCTCAACCGCTACCTCGCGCGGGCCGGTGTCGCGTCGCGCCGGGCGGCCGACGAACTGATCAAGGCCGGCCGCGTCACCGTCAACGGGACGCGCGGGGAGCTGAACACGTTCGTCGCGGCGCGCGATGTCGTCGAGGTCGACGGCGAACGCGTCGGCAAGCAGGACCTCGCGTATGTCCTCCTCAACAAGCCACTCGGTGTGGTGACGACGGCTCGCGACCCGGAGGGCAGGCCGACGGTGGTGGACCTCGTCGGACACGAGTCGCGGGTCGTTCCCGTCGGGCGGCTCGACATCGACACGAGCGGCGTTCTCATGCTCACGAACGACGGAGACCTCGCCCACCGGCTCGCGCATCCGCGCTACGTGGTCGAGAAGACCTACGTCGCCGACGTCGAGGGGGATCTGTCGCGCGCCGCCCTCGACGCTCTCGGCGCCGGAGTCGAGCTCGACGACGGCCCGACTGCTCCGGCGCGCGTGCGCCAACTCGGCCGCTCGCGCGTCGAGCTCGTGCTGCACGAGGGCCGCAACCGGCAGGTGCGGCGGATGTGCGAGGCGGTCGGCTACCCGGTCGTCCGGCTGCGCCGCACGGGGTACGCCGGCCTCGACGCCTCGGGCGTCGAGGTGGGTGCGTCGCGGCCGCTGACACGCGACGAGGTGGACGCGCTGCGCCGGCTCGTCGGTCTCTAGCCGACGGTCGGTCGGCGCCTAGAGGCGGACGAAGCCCATCTTCTCGTACATCCGCTCGAGCGTCGGCGGCCGAGGCGTCGCGCGCCTTGTCCGCTCCGACGCGGAGCAGGCGCAGGAGCTCGGACTCGTCCGCGCGGAGCTCTGCGTACCGCTCCTGAACGGGGACGAGGAGCTCGACGACGGCCTCGCCGACGTCCTGCTTGAACTGCCCGTAGCCCTCGTCGCCGTACTGCGCCTCGATCTCCTCGGGGGAGCGGCCGGACGCGACGGAGAGGATGTCGATCAGGTTCGAGACGCCGGGTTTGTCCTCGGCACGCTTGACGTCTCGGCCCGAGTCGGTCACGGCGGAGCGGAACTTCTTCCGGATCGCGTCGGGCTCGTCGAGCATCCCGATCGTTCCCTGGGCGGTCCCGCCGGTCGTGGACATCTTCCGCGTCGGCTCCTGGAGATCCATGATCCGGGCGCCGACCTCGGGGTAGACCCCGCGGGGAACGGTGAACGTCTCGCCGAAACGGGTGTTGAACCGCTCGGCGACGTCGCGGGTGAACTCGAGGTGCTGCCGCTGGTCGTCGCCGATCGGGACGATGTCGGCCTGGTAGAGCAGGATGTCGCCGGCCATCAGCACCGGGTAGGTGAAGAGCCCCGACGAGACGAAGTCCGTCTGGTCGGACTTGTCCTTGAACTGTGTCATGCGGCCCAACTGGCCGTAGCTCGTCACCGCGGAGAGCAGCCACGCCGCCTCGGCGTGGGCCGTCACGTGGCTCTGCGCGAAGATCGTCGAGCGCTCGGGGTCGAGGCCTGTCGCGATCAGCATCGCGTAGAGGTCGAGCGTGCGTGCGTGGAGGTCGGCGGGCTCGTAGTCGGTCGTGATCGAGTGGAGGTCGACGATGCAGAAGAACGCATCGCCCTGCTCCTGGGTCGCGGCGTACTGACGAAAGCCACCGATCAGGTTGCCGAGGTGTTTCTCACCCGTTGGTTGGATGCCCGAGAAGATGCGCATGGCGCATCCTTCTTAGCCGTTCCGACCTGCATCGTCAAAACCGACCCCATCTACACTGCGCCCAATGGCAGTGACCGATCCCACGTGGACTGCCCTGCCTCCTGGCACGCCTTCCCAGCGCTCCAGCAGCCGCAGTGGCCGGACCCGGCTGCCCTCGAGTCCGTGCGCGAGCGACTGAGCCTGCTGCCGTCCCTGATCTTCGCCGGCGAGGCGCGCGCGCTCCGGCATCACCTCGGCGAGGCGGCGCAGGGTCGCGCCTTCCTCCTCCAGGCGGGTGACTGCGCGGAGTCGTTCCACGAGCTCTCGGTGATCGCGGTGCGCGAGCGGCTGAAGCTGCTCCTCCAGATGTCCGCCGTGCTGACCTACGGCGCAACGCTCCCGGTGATCAAGGTCGGTCGCATGGCCGGCCAGTTCGCAAAGCCCAGGTCGGCGCAGAAGGAGGTCGTCGACGGCGTCGAGCTGCCGTCGTTCCGCGGCCACGCGGTGCATTCCGACGTGCCGACGGTCGAAGCGCGGACGCCCGACCCCGAACGGCTCGTGCAAGCCTATTACCAGGCGGTTTCCTCGCTCAACCTCCTCCGCGCCTTTACGAAGGGCGGCTTCGCCGATCTGACACAGGTGCACACCTGGAACCAGGAGTTCGTCGCGAGCTCGCTCGAGGGGCGCCGCTACGAGATCATCGCGAACGAGATCGGGCGGGCTCTCCGCTTCATGCAGGCAATCGGCATCGATCTCGGCGACGAGCGCTCGATCCACGAGGTCGACGTCTGGACGAGCCATGAGGGGCTCCTGCTCGACTACGAGGAGCCGCTCGTGCGCAAGGATTCGACGACAGGCGACTGGTACGCATGCTCGGGCCACTTCTTGTGGGTCGGCGAACGAACCCGTCAGCTCGACGGCGCTCACGTGGAGTTCCTCTCGGGGCTGCACAACCCCGTCGGAGCCAAGATCGGGCCAGCGACGACGCCCGACGAGATCGTCGCACTCGCAGAACGGCTGAACCCGGATCGTTCGTACGGACGACTGACGCTCATCACGCGTCTCGGCGCGGGCCGTGTCGAGGAGCTCCTGCCGCCGCTCCTGCGCGCGGTGCAGGAGGCCGAGGTTCCGGTGCTGTGGGTCTGCGATCCGATGCACGCGAATGGTTTCGTGACCGAGTCGGGCCACAAGACGCGCCGCCTGGACGACGTGCTCAGCGAGATCGAGGGCTTCTTCGCAGCGCACCGCGAAGTGGGAACCTGGCCGGGAGGCGTGCATCTCGAGATCACCGGCGAGAACGTGACCGAATGCCTCGGTGGTTCGGAGGCTGTCCTGGAGGAGCAACTCGATACGCGGTACGAATCGCTCTGCGACCCCCGCCTGAACGCGCGCCAGTCTCTCGATCTGGCGTTCCGGGTCGCCGAGCTGATGCGGGGATAGCGGCCGTGCTCGACAATGTCGCCGTCGTCGGAACGGGCCTGATCGGCGCGTCCGCTGCACTTGCCGCTCGGCGCGAGGGCGCGTCCGTCCGTGGTTGGGATCCCGACCCGGACGTGCTGCGCGTCGCGCACGAGCGAGGAGCCGTCGATCCCGCCGCAACGCTCGCGGACGCGGTGAGCGGCGCCGCGCTCGTCGTGATCGCGGCACCGGTCGCCGAGCTTCCCCACGTCGTCCGCGAGGTGCTCGCACTCGCGCCCGAGGGATCGGTCGTCACCGATGTCGGCTCGACGAAGAGCGCCGTCTGCGCCGCCGCCGCCGGCGACGGCCGCTTCGTCGGAGGGCATCCGATCTGTGGCGCCGAGACACGCGGTCCGGAACGCGCGAACGCCGAGCTCTTCGAGGGCGCGACGTGGTTTCTCACGCCGACGGCCGGCACCGGGCCCGAGTTGCTGCGCGATCGTGCACGGGTTCGTGACCTCGCATCGGGGCGCGCCCGATCGCGATCGACGCAGGGGCGCACGACCGGCTCGTCGCGGTCACGAGCCACCTGCCCCACGCGCTCGCGAATGTCCTGCTCAACCAGGCGGGTGCGACGCGCGTCGACGGTCACGACCCGTTGCAGGCTGCGGGCGGCTCCCTCCGCGACATGACGCGGATCGCCGGCGCCAATCCCCGAATCTGGGTCGACATCTTCCTCGACAACCGCGAGGCGGTCGTCGCGGCGCTCGCCGAGCACCGGCAGCGCATCGAGCAGCTCGAGGCGGCGCTGGCGGCGCAGGACGGCGGCCAGCTCGCGCGCTGGATCGCCGAGGCGGCAGGGAACCGGCGCCGCATGCTCGCGACGGCGCACGGCGATCCCGGCGAGCTGCAACGACTTCGCATCCACCTCCCGGACCGACCCGGCGTGCTCGCAGGCATCTTCCAGGCGCTCGGCGCCGAGCGCATCAACGTCGAGGACTTCGAGATGGATCACCTCTCCACCGACCGGGGCGGCACGCTCACGGTCGATCGTCGCCGGAGAGGCGAGGCCGACCGTGCCGCCGGCATTCTCGAGGCGCAGGGATACGGCGTCGTCGTGGCGCCCGTGATCGACGAATGAGGATCGAGCCGATCACGCGTCTCGTCGGCCACATCGCGGTGCCCGGTGACAAGTCGATCTCCCATCGCTCGGTGCTCCTCGGCGCGCTGTGCGACGGGGAAACCCGCATCACCGGGTTCGGCCGCTCGGCGGACACCGAGGCGACGATCGAAGCGGTGCGCGCGCTCGGGATCACGGTCGAGGAAGAGAGCGACGACACGCTGCACGTTGTCGTCGGACAGGGCCTGCGGGGCCTCGTCGCGCCCGGCCACGCGATCGACTGCGCGAACGCGGGCACGCTCGTCCGGCTGCTCACGGGCATCCTCGCCGGGCAGGAGGGGCAGCAGTTCGAGCTGGTGGGCGACGCGTCGCTCAGCTCACGCCCGATGAAGCGCGTGACGGAGCCACTCGCGCGGATGGGAGCAGATGTCGAGACGCAGGACGGCCATCTGCCGCTTCGCGTCGAGGGGCGGGCGTTGCGATCGATCACATACGAGCTGCCCGTCGCCAGCGCGCAGGTCAAGTCGGCGATCCTGCTCGCCGGTCTGTACGCGAAGGGCGAGACGACCGTCGTCGAGCCGGTACCCACCCGCGACCACACCGAGCTGATGCTCGAAGCCGCAGGGGTGGCGATCACCCGGCGCGAGAACTCGGTCACCGTGCGGCCGGCGGAGCGACTCGCGCTCGGCGAGATCGAGGTTCCGGGCGATTTCTCCTCGGCCGCTCCCTTCATCGTCGCCGCGACGCTCGTTCCCGGCTCCGAGCTCCACATCCACGGCGTCAACCTCAACCCGCGACGGACCGGTCTGCTCACGATCCTCGAGCGCATGGGTGCGCGGGTCACGGTCTACAACCGCAGGCGCATCGGCGGCGAGCGTGGGGGCGACATCGAGGTGCGCTCGGCCGAGCTCGTCGCCACCGCGGTGCTCGGGCCCGAGGTGCCGATCGCCGTCGACGAGCTTCCCCTCTTCGCGCTGGCGGCCTCTTGTGCCCACGGCAACAGCCGGCTACGCGGCGCCGAGGAGCTGCGCGCAAAGGAATCCGACCGGGTCGAGTCGACCGTGGAGGCGTTGCGCGCGATCGGGCAGCACGTCAGCGCGACGGAGGACGGCTTCCGGATCCGCGGCGTTCCGACGAGGCCGCGAGGCGGGAGGATCGACACCCGGGGCGACCACCGAATCGCGATGCTCGGTGCGATCGCCGCCCTCGATTCGCAGGAGGGCGTCGAGATCGAGGACGCCGAGTGCGTCGCAGTAAGCTTTCCGGGCTTCTTCGACCTTCTCGACTCGCTTCGGACGGAGGCCGCCGCATGATCATCGCGATCGACGGGCCTGCGGGCGCAGGCAAGAGCTCGGTCGCACGCGCCCTCGCGGTCCGGTTGGGCTTCCGCCACCTCGACACCGGCGCCATGTACCGGGCGCTCACCTGGCTCGCGCTCCGAAACGGCGTCGACCTCGGTGACGTCACCGCTCTCGTCGCGCTCGCGGAGGAGTATCCGGTCGAGTTCGGCGACGGCGGAGTCGTCGCGATCGCCGGCCACGACGTGACGGTCGAGATCCGGGCGCCTGCGATCGACTCCTCGGTGCCGACCGTCGCGCAGCACCAGGAGGTACGGGCGGTGATGCGGGAGCGGCAGCGTGCGCTCGGCGAGCAGGGAGACTGCGTGATCGAGGGGCGGGACATCGGTGTCGTCGTCGCGCCACAGGCGGACCTGAAGGTCTGGCTCGTCGCCGACCCCGAGGTACGCGCCGCGCGGCGGCACCTCGAGCGCGACGGATTCGAGGCGGCGGAGCTCGCCGACGAGATGCGGCGACGAGACGAGCGTGACGCCCTCAACACGCACCGTGCGCCTGACGCGGTCGAGGTCGACACGACGCGCCTCGGTCTCCAGGAGGTGATCGAGCAGATCGAACGGCTCGTGCAGGAGCGGGTCGCGTGAGGCGGCCAGTGACGTCCCGCTTCGCAGTCACGGCGGACCTGCCGCCACACGTGGTGTCCGGCTTCGGGCGGAAGGCGGGTCTGCTGCCGGGAGAGGTGTCCGGCTTCAGCCGGACGCCAGGGTTTCCCGTTCTCGGGACGCTCTCGTGACCACCACCGCAGACAGGGTGTGGGCCGTCGGCCGTCCCACCGTCGGCACGACGGTGAAGCTGGCCAGTCGCCTCAAGGTCTACGGGAAGGAGCGAGTGCCGATGACCGGCGGTCTCGTGATCGCCTGCAACCACTTCCACTGGATCGACCCGCCCGCGCTCGGCGCTGCGTGTCCACGCACGATCTACTTCATGGCAAAGGTCGAGGCACACGGGATCCCCGGGGTCGGGGCGTTCATCCGCGCATTCGGCACGTTCCCCGTGCGGCGCGGTGAATCCGACCGCGACGCCGTGAGAACGATGAGAACCGTGGTTCGCGACGGCCTCGCGCTCGGCCTCTTCGCCGAAGGCACACGTCAGCGCAGCGGCGTTCCCGGCGAGTTGCAGCCCGGCGCAGCGATGGTCGCGCTGCAGGAGGACGTCCCGGTGATTCCCGTTGCGATCCACGGCTCGCAGACGTGGAAGCCGGGGAATTTCCACCCGATCTCGCTCGCCTGGGGTGAGCCGGTTCGCTTCGAAGGGCTGCCCGAAGGGCGGCAAGGGGTACAAGGAAGCGTCTGCGCTGCTCCAGGCGAAGATCCGCGAGCTCTTCGACTTCCTGGTCGAGATGCACGCGATCGGGCGGCCCGACGCGGTGCCCCCGCGATGAGCGACCGCGAGCTCACCGACGAGGCCGAGGCGCCGCGGCAGCTGGCCGGCACCGTCGCGATCGTCGGCTTCCCGAACGTCGGCAAGTCGACGCTCATCAACCGCCTCACCCAGAGCCGCCAGGCCGTCGTGCACGAGACGCCAGGCGTCACGCGCGACCGCAAGGAGCTGCTCTGCGAGTGGAACGGAATGTGGTTCCGACTGATCGACACCGGGGGAGTCGACGAGGTCGAGGGTGGCCCGTTCGGCACGAAGATCGCAGAGCAGGCGAAAGCCGCGATCGGCGACGCCGATCTGGTGCTGTTCGTCGTCGATGCGCGGGCGGGGATCACGCCGGGCGACGAGGAGCTCGCGGTCATTCTCCGCGCGGCGAAACGGCCCGTGATCGTGCTCGCGAACAAGATCGACGACCCGCGCCGCGACAGCGACTCGGCGATCTTCTATCGCCTCGGTCTCGGCGATCCGTGGCCGTTGTCCGGGCTTCACGGCCATGGAACGGGCGACCTGCTCGACGAGATCGTCTCGCGCCTCCCCGGATCCGAGGAGCTTGCGATCGGCACGGAGGCGATCAGAGTGGCGATTCTCGGCCGACCCAACGTCGGTAAGTCGTCGCTGCTCAACCGGTTGGTCGGCCGCGAGCGGGTGATCGTCTCGGAGATCCCGGGGACGACGCGAGACGCGATCGACACGGTGCTACAGCGCGGCGAGACGACGTTCGTGCTCGTCGATACGGCGGGGCTGCGCCGGCATCGCAAGCAGCGGCAGGGCATCGAGTACTACTCCGAGCTGCGCGCCCTCCAGGCCGCCGATCGAGCCGACGTCGCTCTCGTGTTGTTCGATGCCTCGGAGGGGATCGTCGAGCAGGATCTCGCGATCGCCGACATCGCGCGCAAAGCCGGCTGTTCGACGCTCGCGGTGCTGTCGAAGTGGGACGTGACGGATCTCGACATCGTCGAAGCGCAGGGGCATCTCACCCGCAGGCTGCGCCAGCGGCCGCCGGTGATCGCCGTCTCGGCCAAGACGGGGCGGGGCGTCAACCGCGTGCTCGACAAGGTCGAGGAGCTCTTCGCGAAGCACACGGGCAAGATCACGACGGGGGAGCTGAACCGCGTGCTCGGTGAGCTCAAGGAGGCGCGTCCGGGGCCACAGGGAGAGCGGGGGAGACGTCTGAGGCTGATGTACGGGACGCAGGTGGGCACACGTCCGCCGCGTTTCCGGATCTACGTGAATGCGCCGAGCCTCGTCACCCGCGACTACGGCTACTGGGTCGAGAACGAGCTGCGCAAGCGGTTCGAGCTCGAGGGCGTGCCGGTGTCGATCGATTTCCTGAAGAGCGAGTAGAGGGAGCGTGGCCGGCCGGTTGCGCGAGAGATCGCGCGAGCGCCTGGCTTCGAGCCGGCGCCTGAGCCGCAGGATCGGCGCCATGGAACGCCTGTCGTCCGGGCTGAAGCAGGACTCCGGCCGGGGGTTCGTCCAGGGGCGTGGCTGCCCGGCTTCAGCCGGGCGCCTGGGTCTGCGGCCGGGCCGCAACCCGGACGACGGGCTGAGGCCGGGCACCGCCGCCCTCGGGGGGCCTGATGCGCGTAACGGTGGTCGGCGGCGGTTCGTGGGGGACAGCGTTCTCGATGCTCCTGCGCGAGCTCGACCACGACGTGACGCTCGCCTGCCGCGACCCGGTGCAGGCGACCGAGATCGCCGCCACGGGACGCAATCCGCGCTACCTGCAGCACGTCGATCTCGCGTGGTATCGCCGCGACCACGATCGCCGAGGCACCCGTCGCTGAGGCCAACCTGGTCGTCGTCGCCGTCCCGAGCGCCGCCTTTGCCGCGACCGTCGCGGCACTTCCGGGAACCTGCCCCGTCCTCAGCCTGACGAAGGGCCTCGATCCGGCGACGGGCAATCGACTGTCCACTCTCGTGCGACGGCCGTCCGGTCGCGGTGCTGTCCGGGCCGAACATCGCCGAGGAGATCTCACGCGGTCTGCCCGCCGCAGCCGTGATCGCCTGCGAGGACCACGCGCTCGCCGTGCAACTCCAGCTCGCGATCACATCGCCGTTGTTTCGGGTCTACGTGAACGACGACGTCGCCGGCGTCGAACTGTGCGCGGCCGCGAAGAACGTGATCGCTCTCGCGGCCGGCGCCGCGGACGGCCTCGGTCTCGGTGACAACGCCAAGGCTGCGCTCGTCACGCGTGGACTTGCCGAAATGGGGCGCTTCGCGGAGGAATCGGGCGCGAGACCCGAGACGTTCGCCGGGCTCGCGGGGATGGGCGACCTCATCGTCACGTGCTGGGCGAAATCCGGCCGGAACCGCCGCGCGGGCGAGTTGATCGCGCGTGGTGCAACGCCCCCCGAGGCGGTGGCCGAGATCGGCATGGTTGTCGAGGGCCTGACGACTGCACCGGTGCTGCGGGACGTCTCGCGCGCACGCGGCGTCGAGATGCCGATCACCGAAGGTGTCTGCAGCGTGCTCGAAGGGCTCCCGCTCGGCACGCTTGTCGGCTCGCTGATGCAACGGGAGCCGACGTCGGAGTAGCTGCGCGCCTTGGTTCAGGTCCAGGGCGGCGGCCGCGTCGCCGGTCGCCGGGGCTGCCACGCGAGGAAGTGTCCGACCGATGCCCACGGGGCGCCGCCTGGCAGGCGCCCGAGCGTGCCGGTGTCGGCTCCGGCGGTGGCCCGGGTTGGTGGGCGAGGGGGAGAGCGTCGGCGGATCTGCCGCGGCCGGTCGCCACGCCCTCGACTACACTTTCGCGCGTGAGCACCCGCTCGTTCAGCTTCAGCTCGGAGTCCGTCACCGAGGGGCATCCGGACAAGATCGCGGATCAGATCTCCGACGCCGTCCTCGACGCCGTCCTCACGGACGACCCCAACGGTCGAGTTGCCTGCGAGACCCTGATCACGACCGGTCTCGTCGTCGTCGCGGGCGAGATCACCACGACGACGTACGTCGATATTCCACGTCTCGTCCGCAAGACGGTCACCGACATCGGTTACACGCGGGCGAAGTACGGCTTCGACGCCGAGACATGCGGTGTCATCGTGGCGCTCGACGAGCAGTCGCCCGATATCGCGCAGGGGGTCGACGCGTCATTCGAGGTGCAGCACGGCGACCGCGACCCGATCGACCAGATCGGTGCCGGTGACCAGGGGATGATGTTCGGGTACGCCTCCAACGAGACGCCCGAGCTGATGCCTCTGCCGATTCAGCTCGCGCATCGCATCACGCATCGGTTGTCGGAGGTGCGGAAGGCCGACGTGCTGCCGTACCTGCGCCCCGACGGCAAGGCGCAGGTGACGGTGCGCTACGAGGTCGACAAGGCCGGTCACCAGCGCCCGGTCGAGATCGAGCGCGTCCTCATCTCGACGCAGCACCGCGACGGTCTCGATGCGGAGACGCTGATCAAACCGGATCTGATCGACCATGTGCTGCGACCGATCCTGCCCCACGACCTCGTCGACGAGCACCGCTACGACGAGCGCGACTTCGTCTACGTCAACCCGACGGGGAAGTTCGTGATCGGTGGGCCGATGGGCGACGCCGGTCTCACGGGGCGCAAGATCATCGTGGACACCTACGGCGGCGCCGCTCCGCACGGGGGCGGTGCGTTCTCCGGCAAGGATCCGACGAAGGTCGACCGCTCGGCGGCGTATGCGGCGCGCTACGTGGCGAAGAACGTCGTCGCTGCGGGACTCGCGGATCGCTGTCAGATCCAGGTCGCGTACGCGATCGGGGTGGCGCATCCGCTCAGCGTGCTCGTCGACTGCTTCGGTACGAACGTCGTGTCGCAGGAGACGATCGAGACGCTGATCCACGAGCACTTCGACCTGCGGCCGGGCGCGATCATCCGTGATCTCGACCTGCGCCGGCCGATCTACCAGAAGACCGCCACGTACGGTCATTTCGGCCGTGAGGACGCAGGCTTCACCTGGGAGTTGACGGACAAGGCCGACGCCCTCCGCGCCGCCGCAAGTCTCGGAGCCCCCGCCTCGGTGTAACAGCAGGCTCCCTGTCCGCGGTGGTGCTAGGCGGCGGGGCGGACGTACAGACCCTGCGCGAACTTCTCCTCGATCGCACGCGCCTCACCGTCGAGTTCGACGGCGAGCGGGCCCTCGGCGTCCGACGACGTCCGGCGCACGGTGACGCCCGGCGCGAACCCGTTGTCGTAGAACCACTCCAGCAGGTCGCCGTCGTGCTCCGCAAGCCGGACGATCTCGGCCTCGGCACCAGGGTCGAGCTCTACCAGGGAGACGAGCTCGGCGTTCTCCGCCTGCTCGACATCGGTCTGGATCGGCCACCCGTGCGGGCAGCGGTCGGGACGCCCTAGGCGCTCGTTGATCCGCTCGACCATGTCGTCCGAGAACGTGTCCCCGAGCTCGTCGGCATGGACGTGAGACTCGGCGGCCGTGTAGCCCATGAAATCCGTCAGGAAGCGCTCGATCAGCCGATGCTTCCGGACGACGCGCTCGGCGCGCACGATTCCCGACGGCGTCAGGATCGCCTCCTTCTGCTCGCCACGCTCCACGAGCCCCTCCGCCTCCAGCCGCTTCAGCATTTCGCCCGCCGAGGCGCGTGAGACGCCGAGCATCTCGGCCACCCGCGACGCGATCGCGTTCGAGGCCGTGGCCGGGCGGTACTCGCCGATCGGGAAGGCGAGGAAGTAGATCGTCTCCAGGTATTCGTCGACCGAATGTCCGTGTCCATGCGCCATGGGACCACTCTAGTGGATCGTCGTTGGACCACCTCACCGCGCTCACACGAGCCTCTAGTTGGCGCCGCCCCCCTGCGGTCTGCGATCGGCCGAGACAAGGTAGAGGACGGGCGCAGACACGACGATCAGCATCAGCGCAGGTACGGAGGCCCGTGAGTAGGCGCCGACCTGGGTCAGCTTCCAGATGTCCGTTGCGAGCGTCTCGAACCCGATCGGTCGCAGAAGCAACGTCGCAGGCAGCTCCTTCATCGCGCGAGAGAAAGACGAGAGCGGCGCCCGCAAGCACGCCACTGCGGGCGAGCGGCGCGGTGACCGTGACGAGCGTGGCCGAGCGTCCCGCGCCCCAGTCCGCGCGCCGCCTCCTCGACTCGAGGGTTCACGCGACCGATCGCCGACTCGACCCCTGTGAGCGCGAGCGGGAAGAAGCGGACGACGTAGGCGAAGACCAGCAGTGCGAGGGTCTGGTAGAGCGGCGAGGCATACCGCGCCGCGAAGAAGACGAGCGCGAGCGCGATCACGATCCCCGGCAGCGCGTTGCCCGCGAACGAAAGCCGCTCCAGCAGGCGTGACCGTCGCGAGGGATAGCGCAGCGCCAGGAGCGCGACCGGAAGCGCTGCTGCGACAGCGCAGACGGCGGCGAGGCTCGAGACGCCGAGCGACGAGAGCGCCGCGTTCCACGGAGCCTCGAGCGCCCGGTCGTTGACGATGGCCCGCTCCAACCAGTACCCGAGGACGAAGGCGGGGAGGAGAAGAAACACCGTCACCACGACGCCGCACCAGGCGAGCGCCGGCACGCGCCACCGACCGAGCGGCATCGGCTTGACGCGGCGCGCCGCGCCCGGATTCGTGCGGTAGTTGCGGCCCCGAGTGCGCGCGCGGGACTCGAGCCACAGGGCGACGGCCGTGAGGCCGACGAGGACGAGAGCGAGCACCGCGGCCGGCGTGCGATCGAACAGGCTTCGATACTGCAGATAGATGGCGCGCGTGAGGGCGTCGTACCGCATCAGCGAGACGACGCCGAAGTCGGAGAGCGTGTAGAGCGCGACGAGCAGCGAGCCGAGCGAGATCGCGGGCCGCACCGAGGGCAGCGTCACCCTGAACAGCACCCGGGCCCGGGAGGCGCCGAGGCTGCGCGCGGCCTCTTCAGGCCCCGGGTCGAGATCCCGGAGAGCCGCCTGCGTGAGCAGGAACACGTACGGGTACGTGGAGAGAGTCAGCGCCGCCAGAGCACCCCAGTACCCGGTGGGATCGGGTAGGCGCTCCACGCCGAGAGCCTGCTGGAGCAGGCCCTTCTCTCCGAAGAAGCCGAGCAGGCAGAGAGCTGCGACGTAGCTCGGGATCACGAGCGGGAGAGCCGCTGCCGTCGCCCAGATGCGGCGGCCGGGGAGGTCGGTTCTGACGACGAGCCACGCAAACGGCACCGCGACGAGGATCGTCGCGGTCACGACGCCGATGACGAGCAGGACGGTGCGAAACACGAGTCGCAACGTCTGCGGATCCCACAGGAGGTCGAGCGCTCGTCCGCTGCCGCTCGCCACCCGGATCACCAGGTAGGCGAGTGGCAGCAGGAGCAGACAGACGACGACGCCCGCCGCGAGGACGAGCAGGAGCGGGGGGCGTCTGCCTCCCGCTCGGCGGCTCATGACAGGTAGCCGGTCTCGCGCAGCATCTCGAGCGTCGACTCGAGCTCGGCTCCGAACGTGCTCAGATCGACGTTCGGCCCGTCGAGGCTGTCGAGTGGCGGGAGGCCGTCCTTGACCGGGATGCCGGGGACGAGCGGGTACTCCGCCTCCTCGGCGGAGTCGGTGTAGAACGCCTGTCCCTCGTCCGACAGCAGGTAGTCGACGAACTGCCGGCCACCCGCGGCGTTGCCCGCGTCCGCGAGCACTCCGGCTCCGGCAACGCTCACGAGCGCTCCGGGATCACCCTTGCCGAGGAAGTGATTCGCAATCGGCGCGTTCGGCTGTTCCGCCTTGACGAGGTACAGGTAGTAGTGGTTGACGAGCCCGAGCTCGATCTCCCCGGCTGCGAGAGCCTCGACGATGGGCGTGTTCTTCTCGTACGTCTTCGCGTCGTTCTGCTTGAGGTCGGTCAGCCACTGCTTCGTCCTCTCGTCGCCGACCGAGAGCCGCATGGCGGTGACGAACGCCTGGAACGATGCGTTCGTCGGCGCGATACCCACCTTGCCCTTCCAGGTTGGGTCGGTGAGGTCGAAGACGGAGTCCGGCACCTCGTCTTCGGTGAGCGCGTCCGTGTTGTAGGCGAGCACGCGCGTGCGCCCGGACGTGCCGACCCAGCGGCCGTCGGCAGCGCGGAATCGCTCGTCGACTCGGTCGAGCGTCGCCTGCGGCAACTGCGCCAGCGCGTCACCGATCGCTCCGAGCGAGCCCGGGTCCTGCGAGAAGAACACGTCGGCGGGGGAGTTGCCCCCTTCCTCCGCGATGGTGGCGGCGAGCTCGGCGCTCTCTCCATAGCGCACATCGACGGTGATCCCCGACGTCTCTTCGAACGCGTCGATGAGAGGCTGCACGAGCTCCTCCTCGCGGCCGGAATAGACCGTGAGCGTGTCACTCTCCGAGCCTCCGCAGCCCGCGAGTGCGAGCATCGCGAGGAGCGCTGACAGAGCCAGTAGAGCCTTCATTCGTATCCTCCGGGTGAGCGCGACGATGGATGTCAGGCGCACCTTACAGAATAGTTGTAAGGCTAGCCTTACAACCCGCTCAGTGGAAGACGGGCACGGTGCCGTCGTGCAGCCTGATCGAGACCCGCGAGCCCAGCGGGACGACCTCGGTGGACGGGCGCTGTGACACGAGCTCGACACCGTCGAGCAGCACGCGGTAGAAGACGTCGTGGCCCCGGAACTCGCGCGAGACGACCTCGGCCGCGCCCGCCGGGTCGGGGGCGAGCTCGAGGAGCTCCGGACGAACGAGCACGTCCACCGTGGCTGCGCTGGAGGCACCGTTTGCCGGGAATGACCCGAGCGAGGTGGTGACGAGGCCGTTCGAGACGGTTCCCGGCACGAAGTTCGCCGCGCCCACGAACTCGGCCGCCCACCGGGACGCCGGCGCCTGGTACAGCTGCTCGGGTGTCCCTTCCTGGACGATCGTGCCGTCGCGCATGAGTGCGATCCGATCGGCGAGCGAGAACGCCTCCTCCCGGTCGTGTGTCACGAGCACGACGGTGACGCCGAGAGGCCGCAGGATGGCGGCTACCTCGTCGCGCAACTCGCCGCGCAGGTGGGGGTCGACATTCGACCATGGCTCGTCGAGCAGAATCACCTGCGGCGCAGGTGCGAGGGCGCGGGCGAGCGCGACGCGCTGCTGCTGGCCGCCCGAGAGCTCGTGCGGGTAGCGGCCACCGAGCCCGCAGAGATCGACGAGTGCGAGCAGCATCGGGACCCGCACGGCACGGTCCTTGCGCGGGATTCCGAAGGCAACGTTCTCCGTCACCGACAGGTGTGGGAAGAGGGCGTAGTCCTGGAAGACCATCCCGACCCGCCGCCGCTCCGGCGGAACCCACGCTCCCGAGCCTGCGACGGGCCTTCCGGCCACTGTCACGGTGCCGGCATCGGGCGTCTCGAAGCCCGCGATCAACCGCAGCAGGGTCGTCTTGCCACAGCCCGACGGGCCGAGCAGCGCGACGACCTCGCCGCGCTCCACACAGAGCGAGGTCGCGGTGACGGCCTCGACATCCCCGAAGCTCCGTCCCACACCCTCGAGCGCGATCATCGAGCAATCCATGTAAGGAGAACCTTACAGGGGATTTGCCCCTCCGGGCGTCGGAATTGGGCCGATCCGGCTCGAGGATAGGCTCGAGCCGTGCGCCTCGCCTCCGTCTACCCGCTCGTCTCCTCGCGCGCGGTCGCGCGGATGTTCACGTACGAGGTCCCGGACGACGTCGACAAGGGCTCGATCGTGCAGGTGCGACTCGGGCGCAGTACGACGCGCGGGGTGGTCGTCGAGGTCGGCGTCGAGGCGCCGGCCGGGATCAAGCTCGCGTCGATCGGAAAGGTGCTCGACGAGATCCCCGCCAGCCTGGTCGATCTCGCGCTGTGGATCTCCGAGTACTACGGCACGACACCGGCCCGCGCCCTCGAGCTCGTGGCGCCGATACGCCGGACGCCCCGCGGCGAGAGACCGTCACCCGCCGCGCGCGAGTCGCTCCCGGGGGAAGTCGCCCCCGCGGCGCTCACCACGGAGCAGACGGCAGCCGTCGCGCGCATCGTCGCCGGCCTCGGTGAGCGGAGCGCCGGGCATCTCCTCCTCGTCGGCCCGACGGGGAGCGGGAAGACCGAGGTCTACCTCCAGGCGTGCGAGGCTGCCCTCGCGCGTGGGCTGGGCACGATCGTGCTCGTGCCGGAGATCGCGCTCGCGCCGCAGACCGTCGGTCGGTTCCGCGAGCGCTACGGCGATACCGTGGCGATCCTCCACTCCGGCGCTCGGGCAGGCCGAGCGGCGTGATGAACGCGACCGCATCGCCCGGGGCGAGGCGAGGGTCGTCGTCGGGGCGCGGTCCGCGATCTTCGCGCCGATGCGCGACCTCGGTCTCGTGATCGTGGACGAGGAGCACGACTCGTCCTACAAGCAGGAGTCGGACCCGCGCTACGACGCACGGACGGTGGCCGCGAAGAGAGCCGCTCTCGAGGGCGCCGTCGCGGTCTACGGGAGCGCGACGCCCCGGCCGGAGAGTTGGGCCACGCTCGAGCACGTCGAGCTCGGTGCCAGGATCGGGGCGCCGATGCCGAGGGTGCGAGTCGTCGATCTCCGGCGCGAGAGCGGTTACCCACTCTCCGCGCCGCTTCTCGCAGAGCTCGGCCGGATCGCGGAGCACGGCGGCAAGGCGATCTTGCTGCTGAACCGGCGCGGCGTCACGCCCGCGATCCACTGTCGCGCCTGCGGGCTCTCGCGCCGGTGCGGCAACTGCGACGTCGCGCTGACGCTCCACGGAGGCGACGGGCTCCACTGTCATCACTGCGGGCACCGCGAGCCACTTCCCGAGTCGTGTCCTGCCTGCGGCTCCGTCGAGCTCGCGCATATCGGAGCAGGCACGCAACGCCTCGAGCGGGAGCTCGAACGCAACGTCCCCGAGCTCGAGCGGATCCGGCTCGATGCAGACACCGCCGCTCGCCCCGGGGCCTTGCGGGAAACACTCGAACGATTCCGCGACGCCGACCGCGCCGTCCTCATCGGCACCCAGATGGTCGCGAAGGGGCACCACTTCCCCGGCGTCGATCTCGCCGCGGTGGTCGATGCCGATACGGGGCTCGCCATCCCCGACTTTCGCGCCGAGGAGCGCACGTTCCAGCTCGTCACGCAGCTCGCCGGGCGCAGTGGGCGCGACGCACCCGGCCTCGTGCTCGTGCAGACGTTCCAGCCCGACGCGACGCCGTTCCAGTTCGCGCAGCGGCACGATGTCGCCGGTTTTCTCGCCGAGGAGCTCGAGCGGCGCAGAGCGCTCGGGTACCCGCCCGTCAGTCACCTCGTCACCGTTGTCGCGTCCGGTCCCGATGCGGCCGGTGTGGCACAGGTGCTCCGCGAGGTGCGCGATGGGCTCGAGGGTGTGGACGGCGTCCTCCTCGGCCCGGCTCCTCTCCTGCGCCTTCGTGGTCGCCACCGCGCCCAGCTCGTCGCCAAGACCCAGGAGCCGCGGGCGCTCGCCCGCCGGGCCGCGGCGCTCCTCGCCGCCGCGAGTCCCGAGCTGCGTCGCCGCCGGCTGACGGCCGTCGTCGACGTCGACCCGCAATCGCTGTGAGCGTGGCTAGACTCGCCGGCATGAGCACCACCGACGACGGTCACGCAGACCACGAGCACTCGGATCACGATCACGGCGAAGACGCCCACGATCACGGCGATCACGAGCACGACGAGGAGCGCGAACAGCAGCTGGCGCGCCGACAGATCGCGCTGTCGCAGGTGCGCCAGTACGGCGACCCCGTGCTGCGGATGCGCGCCCAGGAAGTCGCGGCGTTCGACGAGGAGCTGACGCGTCTCGCGGAGCGGATGATCTTGCTGATGCACGACGCTGACGGCGTCGGCCTCGCCGCCACCCAGGTCGGAGTACTGCGCCGCGTCTTCGTCTTCCATTCCGAGGGTGAGGACAGGGTCGTCGTCAACCCCGAGTTGACGGTGACGGGCTCCGAGTCCGAAGTCGACGAGGAGGGATGCCTTTCACTCGGGCCGGTGCGAATGCCGGTCGAACGCGTACTCGCCGTGACCCTCGACGGGTTCGACGCGTCGGGTGCTCCCGTTCACCTCGAGCTGGAAGGGCTCCCGGCACGCGTCGTGCAGCACGAGCTCGATCATCTCGACGGCAAGCTCATCATCGACCGCACCGACCCCGACTCGCGTCGCGAGGCGATGGCGCAGCTGCGGCCGAGACTCGTGCTGACGAGGTAGTCGTGGCGCTGATCGCCGTCGCCGCGACGGCGCCGTTCGGTGCGGACGTGCTCGAACGACTTGCGGAGCGCAACGAGATCTCCGCAGTGCTCACACGCCCGGACGCGCCGCAGGGTCGGGGCAGGAAGCTCGCGGCACCACCGGCCAAGGTCGTCGCGGAACGTCTCGGGCTGCCGGTCCTGCAGCCCGACCGCCCGGGAGCCGGGCTCGAGCTCGGCGCAGCCACGGTCGTCGTCTGCGCCTACGGCCTCATCATTCCCGACGAGCTGTTGGCCGAAGGCCATTGGCTCAATGTCCATCCTTCGCTGCTTCCGCGCTGGCGTGGCGCGGCCCCCGTCGAGCGCGCGATCCTGGCCGGGGACGAGGAGACCGGAGTCACGATCCACGAGACGGTGAAGGAGCTCGACGCCGGTCCGATCGCCGCCCAGGAGCGGTTCCCGATCGCCGACGACGATGATGCCGGCGCCGTCTTCGACCGGGCGGCGGGGGTCGCGGTGCGTCTCCTCAACGGCGTTCTCGCCGATCCGAGCCCCACCTTCGAGGCGCAGGGTGAGGAAGGCGTCACGTACGCCGACAAGATCGAGCCTGCCGACCGCGTGCTCGACCTCGGTCTCCCTGCCGAGGAACTCGTGCGAAAAGTGCGTGCCCTGTCGCCCCACATCGGCGCACGCGCCGACGTGCACGGCCGCCCCGTGACCGTATGGCGCGCGCGCGTGGGGGCCAACGGCGCCTTCGAACCGCTCGAGGTGCAGCCGGACGGCGGCAAGCGTATGGACGCGGCCGCGTGGCTTCGGGGCCTGCGCAGGTGACACCGAGCATCTCGCCGTCTCGTTCGGCTGCATTTCAGGTGATCCAACGCGTCTTCGAGGAGGAGGCGTACGCAGACCGTGCGTTGCGCGGAGCCGTCGCCGGCCTCGACGACCGCGACCGGGCACTCGCCCGTCAGCTCGCATACGGCACCGTCCAGCGTGCGCGCACGCTCGATCACGCCATCGAGGTGATCGGCCGGCGTCCCGTCCGCCGCCTCGACCCTCCTGTGCGCGCCGCTCTCCGGCTCGGCGCGTTCCAGCTCGTCTTCCTGGACGGGGTGCCGCGGTACGCGGCCGTCAACGAATCGGTCGAGCTCGTCCGCCGGGCCCGACTCGAACGCGCCGTCCCGTTCACGAATGCCGTGCTTCGTCGGCTCGCGGACGATGGCCGAGCGCTGGTGAAGGCGCTGCCCGATACGACCTGGCAGGAAGCTGCGGTCGCTCACTCCTATCCCGACTGGGTGGCCGAAGTGTGGTGGCGCGATCTCGGAGCGACCGATGCCCGCGCGCTCATGCAGGCACAGAACGAAGCCCCCCCGACCGTCGTCCGCCTCGTGCGCGGCGAGGTCGACGGCGTGCCGGATCCGCACGTCAGGGGAGCGTGGCGGCTGGACCGCGTCGACGAACGCGCAGTCTCCGAGGGCCGGGTGTGGCCGCAGAGTGCCGGCTCGCAACTCGCCGGCCTCGCGGTCGGCTCGCTGCCGGGTGAACGTGTGCTCGACGTGTGCGCTGCGCCCGGGGGCAAGGCGACGATGCTCGCAGGCGACGTCGTCGCCGTCGAGGCAAACGCTGCGCGCGCGCGAGAGCTCGAGGAAAACGTGCGCCGCCTCGGTGCGAGCAATGTCCGCGTCGTGTGTGCCGACGGCCGCGACCTTCCCGCCGATCTGTCCGGTTTCGACCGCGTTCTCGTCGATGCACCGTGCTCGGGTCTCGGGGTCCTCGCTGCGCGCCCGGACCTCCGCTGGCGCTCACAGCCCTTGCCCGAGCTCCAGCTCGAACTCCTCCTGGCTGCGGCCGCCCGCACCCGCCCGGGA
This sequence comes from uncultured Thermoleophilia bacterium, assembly GCA_963721955.1. GTDB lineage: Bacteria > Actinomycetota > Thermoleophilia > Gaiellales > Gaiellaceae > Gaiella. Next base: position 2,023,353 of record CAVRKG010000005.1, read on the forward strand.
GGGATCGTCACCTACTCGGTGTGCACCGTCAACGCCGACGAGGCCGAGACCGTCGTCGATGCCGCGATCGCGGCCGGGCCCCTCGAGATCGATGCCGCTCTCGGCGACGAGTGGCCGCCGTTCCGGCACCGGACGCGGCCGGAGTTCCTCCAGACACTGCCGCACGTGCACGGGACGAGCGGGTTCTTCATCGCGCGCCTCCGCGTGCTGCGGCCGTAGGATCGCAGGATGGGATGGTCGACGTGGATTCGGGGTCAGAGCGAGATCGAGCCGTCGCTCTACGCTGCAGACTTCACGCGGCTCGGCGAGCAGATCCAGGCGCTGCTCGACGCCGGCTGTCGGATCTTCCACTTCGACGTCGGTGACGGACACTTCGTCCCGCCGGTGACGATCGGCCCTGTCGTCCTCCGCTCGATTGCACCGATGATTCACGACGCCGGCGGCATCATCGACTGCCACCTGATGGTCGACGATCCTGCGCATCACTTCGACGAGTTCGCCGGCTCCGGAGCCGACTCGGTCACGTTCCATGTCGAGGCGACCGATGACCCGGGGGGCGTCGGCTCTGCGGCACGGGCGCTCGGCCTCGCCGTCGGCGTCGCCTTCAACCCCGCGACCGAGCCGGTCGCTGCGGCCGCCTTCGCTGCGGAGGCGGGTGCCGAGATCGTGCTCTGCATGAGCATCGAGCCCGGATACTCGGGGCAACCGTTCATGGAGTCGGCCTTCGGCCGGATCGAGGAGCTCGCAGGCATCGTCGGCATCCCCATCCAGGTGGACGGCGGCGTCGGCGAGGCGAACGTGCAGGCCGTCCGCGAGGCAGGTGCGACGCTGCTCGTCGCCGGAAGTGCGGTCTTCGCCGACGCCGATCCGGCCGCCGCGTACGCCCGCCTCGCCACCCCGGCATGAGCCTCGACCGCGCGCTCGAGCTCGCTGCGGCCGCCACCGGGACCGCCTACCCGAATCCCACCGTGGGCGCCGTGTCGTTGCCGGGGATGTCGTCGTCGGGGAGGGCGTCACCGAGGCGTACGGGGGCAGGCACGGCGAGATCGTCGCCCTCGAGGCCGCAGGTGCGCGGGCGCTCGGCGCGACCCTCTACGTGACGATGGAGCCGTGCGCGCATCACGGCACGACGCCGCCGTGCGTCGATGCGATCGTCGCCGCCGGCGTGGCCCGCGTCGTCGCCGGCTGCCTCGACCCGAACCCGGAAGCGGCCGGCGGCCTCGAGCGGTTGCGCAGCGGCAGGAATCGAGGTGGAGCTCGACGACCGCTTCGAGGCGCGTCGCCAGAACGAGGCGTGGCGAACGTGGAAGTCCGCCGGCCGCCCGTTCGTGACCTACAAGGTCGCGACCAGCCTCGACGGTCGCGTCACCGTGCCGGGCGTCCGGTGGGTGACGGGTGAGATGTCCCGCCGGCGCGTGCACGAACTCCGCGCCGCGTCCGATGCGGTCGCCGTGGGCATGGGCACCGTCCTGGCCGATGCGCCTCGCCTCGACGCAAGGGATGTTCCGGTCGAGCGGCAGCCGCGAAGGCTCGCGTTCGGGCGCGGGCCTCTGCCCGAGACGTCGGAGCTCGAGCTGCGATCCGGCGATCTCGCCGACGAGCTCCACGCGCTCGCGAGGGACGGGGTGCAGTCGCTCTTGCTCGAAGGAGGGCCACGGCTCGCGACCTCCTTCCTGCGCGCAAACCTCGTCGACAAGCTGCTCGTGTTCGTTGCCCCCCTGCTCTCCGGAGACGGCCCGCACTTCGTCGGCGACCTCGCTCTGCCGCTGTCCCTCGTCCACGTCTCGACGCAGCCTCTCGGCGGCGACGTGCTCGTCGAGGCCTACCTCCGCGAACCGTAGGGCGCTAGCCTCCACTCATGTTCACCGGGATCGTCCGCGAGATCGGGACCGTGGCCGCCGTCGCGGGCGGGGATCGGGGCGTTCGGCTCGAGCTCGACGCGCCGGCCACGGCGCCGCTCGTCGAGGTCGGCGGTTCCGTTGCCGTCAACGGGGTCTGCCTGACCGCCGAGCAGCGTCGGGCCGGGCCGCCTGACCGTTCATGCCGTCCCGGAGACGCTCTCACGCACGACGCTCGGCGCTCTCGGACGCCGGTTCTCTCGTCAACCTCGAGCCCGCACTGCGGGCCGGCGAGCCGATGGGCGGTCACATCGTGCAGGGGCACGTCGACGGGGTCGGCACGGTGCAGTCGGTCGAAGCGGAAGGCGAGGGGTTGCGCGTCTTCGTGGCGGCGCCACCCGAGACGCTGCGCTACTGCGTCGAGAAGGGATCGATCACCGTCGAAGGCGTATCGCTGACGATCGCCGAGATCCACGACGACGCGTTCGGCGTCGCCCTCATCCCGCACACGATCGCCGAGACGACGTTGGCGTCGCTTGCGCCGGGACAGCGAGTCAATCTCGAGGTCGACGTTCTCGCCAAGTACGTCGAGCGCATGCTCGACTCCCGTCCCCCGTTGCCGTAGGAGCCGGGCGCCGTCGGGGGGTACGATGCGCTCATGAGCACTGAGGCTCCGAACACGGTGTTCGCGTCGGTCGAAGCAGCGATCGAGGAGATTCGCGCGGGGCGCTTCGTCGTCGTCGTCGACGACGAGGACCGCGAGAACGAGGGCGACCTCACGATCGCCGCGCAGTTCGTGACGCCGGAAGCGGTCAACTTCATGGCCACGCATGCGCGCGGGCTGATCTGTCTCTGCCTGACACCCGAGCGGTGCGAGCAGCTCGGGCTGCGCCAGATGACCGACCAGAACGAGACCCCGTTCCGGACGGCGTTCACCGTCTCGATCGAGGCGAGAGAGGGCGTCTCGACCGGGATTTCCGCCCACGACCGCGCCCGGACGATCCAGGTCGCGATCGACCCGACCTCGACACCGCAGGATCTCGTCCAGCCGGGCCACGTCTTTCCGCTGCGCGCCCGCACGGGCGGCGTCCTGAAGCGATCGGGCCAGACAGAGGCGGCCGTCGACCTCGCGCGTCTCGCCGGCCTCGTCCCTGCAGGCGTCGTCTGCGAGATCATGAACGACGACGGCACGATGGCGCGGATGTCCGACCTCGTCGGCTACTGCGAGCGCCACGCCCTCAAGATGGTGACGGTCGCCGACCTGATCGAGTATCGCCGCCGAGACGGAGAAGCTCGTCGCGCGGGTCGCATCGGTCCGGCTGCCCACGTCGGTGGGGCTGTTCCAGGCGGTCGCCTACGAGGAGGTGCTGACCGGCAAGCATCACGTCGCCCTCGTCAAGGGAGACGTCGACGGCGCCGAGAACGTCCTCGTGCGCGTCCACTCGGAGTGCCTCACCGGCGATGTCTTCCACTCGCAGCGCTGCGACTGCGGCGAGCAACTCGATCGGGCGCTGCGGCGCATCGAGATGGAGGGCCTCGGCGTCCTCCTCTACCTCGCCCAGGAAGGCCGGGGGATCGGGCTGCTCAACAAGCTTCGCGCCTACGAGCTCCAGGAGGAGGGACTCGATACGGTCGAGGCAAATCTCAGGCTCGGCTTCGCGGCCGATGTCCGCGAGTACGGAATCGGCTCGCAGATCCTCGCCGACCTCGGGCTGACCACGATCCGTGTGCTCACGAACAATCCGAAGAAGATCACCGGCATCTCCGGTTTCGGACTTTCCGTCGTCTCCCAGGAGCCGATCGAGATCGAGCCCAACGCCGAGAACCGGGACTATCTCGACTCGAAACGCGACAAGCTGGGGCACACGATCGGCGAATTCGACCAGCACCAGCACGTGCGGTTCGACCCCGAGAGCTCCTGACTCGTGGCTAGGCTGCGGTCATGAGCGACCGCTACGAGACCCCGCGCTGGGACGACGAGCCCGAGGAGCTCGGTCGGCGCTACGAGCCCGCGCAGGAGACTCCCCCGGCACCGGAGACGGCGCCCGAGCAGCCCGCCGGAGCAGAGGCGGGGCCGAACGAGGACTCTGATCTCGATGTCTCGAGCGAGAACGTCCTCGAGTCGTGGGCCGCGGCCGATCTCGCGAGCGACGACGTCGCCGCGCCGGAGATCTCGCCCGACGTCGAGGCGCCCGATGCGCCTGCGGCGGACGATGTGCCGCCCTCCGGGCCTGCACTCGCAGACCACGTCTCGGCGACGATGGAGCATGCGCCGGGCGAGCTGACGGTGCCGCCGGGCTACTCGGTGCTCGAAGGCGAGCCGACCGGGGAGCGCCGTGCGGTCGGCGTCGTCGTCGCCCGGTTCAACGGCGACGCGACGACGGCTCTCCTCGAGTCCGCGCTCGACGAGCTCGAGGCCCGCGGCGTCGCGCGCGATGCCGTCACGGTGATGCCTGTGCCCGGAGCGTTCGAGCTGCCGCTGGCGGCGATGGCACTCGCCAAGACGCGGCGCTTCGCATGCATCGTCGCGCTCGGGTGCGTCATTCGCGGCGACACTCCGCACTTCGACTACGTCTCGAGCGAGGCAGCGAGCGGGCTTCAGCTCGCCGCGATCGAGACGGGCGTCCCGGTCGCGTTCGGCGTGCTCACCCTCGATCGCGCCGACCAGGCAGAGAGCCGCGTCGGCAAGGGTGCCGAGGCGGTCCGCACCGGGCTCGAGATGGCCGATCTCTTCGCGAACCTGCGCGCAGCCGCCTCGCGGTAGGCTCCCGCGGTCCGGCACCCCGAGTGGGATGCGGGAACGCGTACAACCCCTGAGGGTCGTAGCCGCGGGCCCCGCGGAACCTCTCTTCGAGGGTGTGTCTCCCGGTCGTCGCGGCGGTACGAATCCGCTACCATCCGCAGCCGCATGTCCAAGATCTGCGCACTCTGTGGGAAGAAGCCCGGCTTCGGCAACAACCGGAGCCACTCGATGGTCGCCACCAAGCGCCGCTTCAACCCGAACCTGCAGCGCGTCCGCATGCTGCTGAACGGCAAGGCCACGCGGGCCTACGTGTGCACCCGCTGCCTCAAGGCCGGCAAGGTCACCAAAGCCGTCTAGCGACGCCGGCGGCCGGCTCTGCCGACCGCCTCGAATTTCCTCGAACGCAACCCCTGAGCGCCCGCGGTCGTCTAACCTCGCGGTTTGGACAGGAGCGCCCACCTCACTCGCCGCACCGAGCTCGGCCGGATCTCCGTCTCGTCGGAGGCGATCGTGCAGATCGTCGGTCACGTCGCCGCCGAGAGCTACGGCATCGTCGGCATGGCCGGCCGGCGCTTCCCCCGGCTTCCGGGCCGGGCGAGGGTGACCGACGGAATCGAGGTGCGCGCGCGAGAGTCCGGCCTCGAGATCGACCTTCACGTCGTCGTCGAGTACGGTCTCAAGCTCGCCGAAGTCGCCTCGGCCGTCCGCTCGCGCGTCGCCTACGAGGTGGAACGCCAGTCGGGCCTCTCGGTCGCGGCCGTCGACGTCAGCATCGACGACGTCAGGCGGACGTCGTGAATCTCGACCGTGCCCGCGAGATCGCTCGTCTCGCCCTCGGCAACCTCGAGGTGAACCAGCAGCGGATCGACGACCTCAACGTCTACCCGGTTCCGGACGGGGACACCGGCACGAACCTCACGCTCACCGTACGCGCGATCGTCGAAGCGCTCGAGCGTTCGGATGCCGAGGGCGCCGAGGCTGTCGCGAAGGAATTGTCGCGTGCCGCGCTGATGGGTGCCCGCGGCAACTCCGGTGTCATCTTCAGTCAGATCGTGCGGGGCTTTGCCGACGTGCTCGGCGAGCGCGACCCGATCGACGACCCCATGATCGCTCGAGCGTTTCGCTCCGCGAGTGACGCCGCGTACCGCGCGGTCCGACGCCCGGTCGAGGGCACGATGCTCACCGTGATCCGCGAGATGGCCGAGGCCGCCGAATCACCGGAGGCGCGTGGGCTCGAGCGGGACGCGCTGCTGAGCTTCATCGTCGCGCGCGGGGAGGAGTCGCTCGCGCGCACGCCCGAGCTCCTCGCCGTTCTCAAGGAGGCCGGAGTCGTGGACGCGGGCGGAGCCGGTCTGCTCGAGATCATCCGAGGTGTTCGGGCCGCGGTCGCCGGCGAGGCGGTGCCGTCGGCGCCGACGAACTCCGTCGCCGTGCCCGTGGAGTCGTTGCACCACGACCTGTCGGAGTTCCGCTACTGCACGGTCTTCGTGATCGAGGGCGACGGTCTCGACGCGGAGGTGCTCGAGCGGACGCTGGAATCGCTCGGGGACTCGCTTCTCGTCGTCGGCGACTCGACCGCGCTCAAGGTGCACGTCCACACGGACGACCCGGGAGCAGCACTCAGCCTCGGCACGGCTCGCGGCACGATCGACGGAGTCGAGATCGCCGACATGCACCGGCAGACGATCGAGCGCGAAGGGCGGCTGGCCCCCGCGTCGCTCGGCGAGCTTCCGACGCTCGAGACCGGCGTCGTCGCCGTCGCTCCCGGGGAAGGGAACCGTCGACTGTTCGACAGCCTGAGCGCGACCAGGGTGATAGAAGGCGGACAGACGATGAATCCGTCCACGGAGGAAATCGTCGCGGCCGTCGATGCGACGCCGGCGACCGAGGTGATCGTGCTGCCGAACAACGCGAATGTCATCCTCAGCGCCGAGCAGGCGGTCGGCCTCGCGAACAAGCCGATGCGCATCGTCGCGACGCGTTCGGTCCAGGAAGGCCTTGCCGCGATGATCGCCTACGAACCCGGGCGCGGTGCCGCCGAGAACGCCATCGCGATGACCCGCGCGCTCGAGGGGATCGCCACCGGCGAGGTCACGATCGCCTCACGCGACGTCGTCCTCGACGGCATCGAGGTGCGGAAGGGTGCCTGGCTCGGTCTCGCCGATGGATCCGCGGTCGCGAGCGGGCAGAGCTTCGACACCGTCGCTCACGCAGTCGCGGAACGCCTACTCGACGGCGGCCGCGAGATCCTCACGCTTCTGACCGGGGCGGACGAGCCGGAGCTGGAGAAGCTCGTCGGTGCGATCGGCGCGCAACATCCCGATGTCGAGATCGAGGTCCACGAAGGCGGCCAACCTCATTACCCCCTCCTCCTCGCGGCGGAGTGACAATGGGCGATTCGCGTGCTGCTCGTCGAGGACAACGAGGTCTACCGCTCGACGCTCGAGCTGTTGCTCGACGGCCGCGACGACATCGAGATCGTCGGCTCGATCGGCGACGGGGGCGAGGCAGCGGCAGCCGCGGTCGAGCTCGACCCTGCCGTCGTGCTGATGGACTTCCGCCTTCCGGGACTCGACGGCGCCGAAGCGACGGCCGAGGTGCGCGTCGCCGCCCCCGAGGCCGCAATTCTCTGCCTGACCGCCGAGGCGACGGACGCCGACCGGGACGCCGTGCTCGCGGCGGGCGCGTCGGCGCTCGTGGAGAAAGGCCTACCGATCGAGGATCTGGTCCTGGCGATCCGTGAGGCGGCGACGCACCGCAAGGAGTCAGCACCGTGAATCTGACCTCGGACAACACTGCGATCGTGCTCGACTCGACCTCGGACTTCCCCGGCGCCGTGACGCGTTTCCCGAACATGCGCATCGTTCCGCTCTACGTCAACTTCGGGTCGGAGAGCTTCAAGGATCTCGTCGACATCACCCCCGACGAGTTCTACCGGCGCCTGAAGGCGGCTCCGGCGCTGCCGACGACCTCCCAGCCGACGCCGCAGGACTTCCTCGAGGTGTTCGAGGAGTTGGGCGCGTACGAGCGGATCTTTTCGCTGCAGCTCTCCTCCGCGCTTGTCGGGGACGTTCCAGTCGGCGACGGCCGCAGCCGCGGAGGTGGGCGGCGACCGCGTTCGGGTGGTCGATACGCGAGACCGCGTCTCTCGCCGTCGGGCTTCTCGCACTGGCGATCCAGAGGCGCCTCGCGCGGGGAACGACGGATGAGGAGATCAGAGCGCTGATCGAGACCTTCAAGGCGGAGAACGGCGTCGTCTTCACGGTCAGCACGCTCGCGTACCTCCAGAAGGGCGGACGGATCGGTCGCGCGCAGGCCCTTGCCGGGAACCTGCTGAACGTCAGGCCGATCCTGTCGGTCGACGACGGTGTGATCCACCCGATCGGGAAGGTGCGCGGCCGGCAGAAGGCACTCCAGGAGTTTGCGCGCGTCTTCAGGGCGGAGACGGACGACGTCCCCGGGCTGCGTGTCGCGATCGCGCATGCGGACGCGCCGGAGTGGATCGACGTGCTGACGGACATCGTGGCGAAGGCACGACCGCAGGCTCAGATCGAGCTCGTGGAGGGCCTGGGCGCCGTCGTCGGGACCCATGCCGGTCCCGGCGCGGTCGGCTTCTTCTGGTTCCAGGACTAGCCGCGCGTCCAACCGCGCCGGTCCCGGTCCTATACTCGGTCCCGGTGCCAACCGCCGTCACAGAGCTCCGCCTGCCGGTCGGCTTCGCCGGCCGGGAGCCGCCCTCGCGCTGGCCGCGGCCGCGCAGCGCTCCGCGGCCCGGCGTCCTGCTCGCGGGCGTCGAGACGCTCCCCAAGGTCGGCCCGGCAGTCCGAAGCCGCCTCGCGAAGCTCGGTCTCCACACGGTCGGTGATCTGCTGTCGCACCGGCCGCGTCGGTACGAGCGACCGATCGACGAGAAGGCGATCAGCGATCTCTTCGGTGAGGAGGAGGCTGTGATCGAAGGCGTCGTGCTCGGCACGACGACGAGGCGTGGCCGAGGGAGGCTCCGCATCCTCACCGCTCGTGTCGCCGACGACACGGGCGAGATCAAGGCGACGTGGTTCAACCAGCCGTGGCTCGAGGCGCAACTCACGCCCGGGACGCGCGTGCGGCTGCGCGGGAAGCCGAGCCGCTACGGGTTCCAGGTCGCGACCTACGACCTCGGCGAGGTCACGGAGACGGCGGACTACGCCCCCGTCTACCCGGCCAGCGAGGCGCTGGCGCAGAAGCAGCTGCGCGCGATCGTCGGCGCCGCGCTCGAGCACGCGCGGGCCGACGGTGATCCCCTGCCGGCGACGCTCGCCACCGACGAACGCCTGCCGCTCCGAGCCGACGCCCTCGTGGCGTTGCACCGGCCCGCGCGCGCCGCGAGGAGGCCGAGGAAGGCCGCCGCCGGCTCGCCTTCGACGAGTTGCTCGTGCTCCAGCTCGCGCTCGCCCGCCGTACTGCCGAGCGGGAACAGCTCGTCGCCGACGCGCTCCCGGACGCAGGCGACGCTCCTGCGGCAGTACCGCGACGTGCTGCCGTTCACACTCACGGACGCGCAGGAGCGGGCGATCGCCGAGATCGACCGAGACCTCGCGCGCACGACGCCGATGCAACGGCTGCTCCAGGGTGACGTCGGCTCGGGCAAGACCGTCGTCGCGCTCGCAACACTCCTCCGCGCCGTGGAGGCGGATCGCCAGGGGGCGCTGATGGCGCCCACGGAGGTGCTTGCGGAGCAGCACTTCCTCACGATCGAGGGCATCTGCGCGGAGCTCGGCGTGCGCGTGGCGCTGCTCACGAGCGCGCTGACGGCGAAGGAGCACGCAAATGTCCGGCAGCTCATCGCCTCCGGAGACGTGCAGATCGCCGTCGGTACACACGCGCTGATCCAGAAGGAGGTCGGCTTTCGCGATCTCGCGGTCGCGGTCGTGGACGAGCAGCATCGCTTCGGCGTCGAGCAACGCTCGGCGCTCGCCGAGGGTCGCAGCCCGCACGTGCTGCACATGACGGCGACGCCGATCCCACGCACGCTCGCACTCACGGTGTACGGCGACCTCTCCGTCTCCGAGATCACGGCTCCTCCTGCGAACCGGAAGCCGATCGTGACCGCGTGGGTCACCGACGACCGAAGCTCCGAGGCCTATGAGCGGCTGACGAGGCATCTCGTCGACGGGCGCCAGGCGTACGTCGTCTGCCCGCTCATCTCGGCCTCGGAGACGACGGTGGCCCGCGCGGCCGAGGACGAGGCGGAGCGGCTGCGCCGGGCCGAGCTGAAGGGATTCCGCGTCGGTTGCATGCACGGCCGGTTGAAGCCTGCGGAGCGGCGCGCGATCATGGCGGCGTTCAAGAACGGCGAGATCGACGTTCTCGTCGCCACCACCGTGATCGAGGTCGGTGTCGACGTCCCGAACGCGACGATCATGATCGTGCAGGAGGCCGATCGGTTCGGCCTCGCGCAGTTGCACCAGCTGCGGGGCCGCGTCGGGCGTGGGGCGGAGCAGTCGTACTGCCTGCTCGTGTCGGGACCGAAGGAGGAGCTCACCGACGTGGCGCGCGAACGGCTGGAGGCGATGGTGGCGACGAGCGACGGCTTCGAGCTCGCCGAGCGCGACCTCGAGATCCGCGGCGAGGGGCAGCTGCTCGGTGCCCGCCAGTCGGGCCTCTCCGACCTCCGCTTCACGCGGTTGCGCCAGGACACCGGCTTGCTCGAACGCGCCCGCGAAGCGGCCGCGGTGCTGCCGAGCGAGGGGCTCCTGGATGACGCCGTCGAGAGCCTTCTCGAGGCCGACCACCTCGGGGCGTCGTGAGGATCATCGCCGGTGAGCGCCGCGGCGCGCGGATCGCCGCGCCCAAAGGCGACAAGACGAGGCCGACAGGCGACCGCGTGCGCGAGGCGGCCTACAACCTGATCGGGCCGCTCGACGACACCGCCGTCCTCGATCTGTTCGCCGGTTCGGGTGCGATGGGGCTCGAGGCGCTCTCCCGCGGCGCGCGGCGCTGCGTGTTCGTCGAGTCCGAACGCGCAGCGTGCGCCGTGATCAACGACAACCTCGAGAAACTCCGCTTCACGGGCGCGCTCGTACTGTGCAAGGACGCCTACCAGGCGCTGCGGGAGGAGGTCGGAGCGGGCCGTACCTACGACCTCGTTCTCGTCGACCCGCCGTATGGCACCTGGCCCGACCACGAGCCGCGTCTGGCACAGGCCTTGCCGGCCGTCCTCTCGTCCGACGGGATGATCGTCGTCGAGACCTCGGCGCGGATCGAACCGGATCTTCCACTCACGGTGGTCACGAGCCGTCGCTACGGTTCGGCACGCATTACGCTGTTCTCCCGATGATCACCGCCATCTGCCCAGGCTCGTACGACCCGGTCACGCTCGGCCACCTCGATGTGATCGGCCGTGCCGCCTCCACGTTCGATCGCGTCGTCGTCGGCGTCGTTCGTGAGCCACATCACAAGGCGACGTTGTTCACGGTCGAGGAGCGGGTCTCGTTCCTCGAGGAGGCGCTTGCCGACCTGACCAACGTGACGGTCGACGTGTTCCACGAACTCGTCGTCGATTTCGCCCGCAAGCACGACGCGCGGACGATGGTCAAGGGGTTGCGCGTGATCGCCGATTTCGAGTGGGAGTTCCAGATGAACCGGCTCAACCACCTCCTGGCGCCCGAAATCGAGACGATGTACGTGATGTCGAGTCCCCAGTACAGCTTCATCTCCTCGAGCGGTGTGAAGGAAATCGCATCCTTCGGCGGAAAGGTGGACGAACTCGTGCCCCCGGCCGTCGCCCAGCGCTTCAGAGAACTGTTCCCGAATGGGCGGCCTGGAGCCCCCCTCAGTCCCCAGGAGTGACTTTCCACCAGTAAGATCCGGCTATGGACGTTCTCGTACTCATCGACAAGCTGGACGATCTGGTCCACAACGCCAAGGCGGTGCCTCTCACCGACCAGGTGCGGATCGACCGTGAGGAGATCTACGACATCCTGGATCAGATGCGTGCCACGATCCCGGAGGAGATCAAGCAGGCCCGGTGGATCGTCAAGGAACGGCAGGAGATGCTGGCCGAGGCGAAGCGCGAATGCGACCGGCTCATCGGTGAGGCGCGCGAGCAGGCGGTGCGCGAAGCGTCCCAGACGGAGATCGTCAAGATCGCCGAGCGTCAGGCGCAGGACATCGTCGACGACGCGCGGCGGCAGGCCCGCGAAACCCGGCTCGAGATGGAGGACTGGGCGGACGGGATTCTTTCGAGTCTCGAGGTCAATCTCGACAAGTTCCTCGTCGCGGTTCGCCGCGGTCGCGAGCGGTTGCACGAGCGCTCGCAGGAGACGGTCATGTCCGGGATCGGCCCGATCGACCCGGTGTCGGCCGAAGACGACTCGTACGTCTAGAGCGACGCCTTTCCTCCAGCGGTCATAGGCTCGTGACAACGTATCCTCTTCGGCGTCTCCGGCTGCGGCTCGGCGACGAGCACCGGGAAACGATCTCGGTCGCGCTGCAGCCGTTCGACCTCGGCGGAGAGCGGTATCTCCCGGTGCCGGCCGAAGCCGAGGCGATGTTCGAGGTCCAGAAGGCGACGAGCGGCGACGTGTTCAGGCTGGTCTTCGAGAGCCCGACTCCACGGACCATGCATGCGCTGCCTCAAGGACGCGTTCGTCGACGTCGCGGTCGACGCGAGGGAGTACCACGCCACCGCCGACGATGCTCCCGACGATCTTCGCTCCGAGTACGTCGTCGACGGCGAGGTCGAGCTCTCGCAGTGGGCCCGTGACGCGATCGCGACCGGACTCCCGACCCAGGTTCTCTGCCGACCCGACTGCGCCGGCCTCTGTTCGACGTGCGGCAAGGACCTGAACGACCAACCGCACGAGCACGAGGAGACCGTCCCCGATCCCCGCTGGGCCGCGCTCGAGGCGCTGCGCGACGAATGAGCGCCGCTGTCCCCACGCGCCCGGATCGTGCTGGTCGAGAACGGGCGCGTTGCTCTCATCCGGCGTGTCCGCGAGCGGCACACGTACTACCTCTTCCCGGGCGGTGGCGTGGAGGACGGCGAGACGCCCGAGGAGGCTGCGCGTCGTGAGGCCGTCGAGGAGCTGGGCGTCGAGGTCGAGCTCGGCCCGCTCGTGCACCAGGAGTCCTTCGGAGGAACGATCTTCCTCTACTACGACGCGTGGATCGTGGGCGGCGACTTCGGCACCGGGAGCTGGCCCGACCATGCGCTCCTGACCGCTCGCGAGCGGGAGAAGAGCGGCACGCACGAGCCGGTCTGGGTTCCGCTCGAGGAGCTCCCGTCGCTCGACGTCCGTCCGCGGGCGTTGGGCGCCCTCCTGACGCCCTGAACCGCGGCACGGGACGGGCCGGTCCCGCTGCAACCGGCCTTTCGGTACACTCCGCGTCCGCTCATGGCTGTCCCGAAGCGAAAAACGTCGAAAGCTCGCCGCGACAAGCGTCGCGCCCAGCACGGCATCGAGGCGCCGAGAGTGAGCGTCTGCTCGAACTGTGGTGCGCCGACCCGGGCGCATCACGCCTGCCCCACCTGCAAGACGTACAGGGGCCGCGACATCCAGCCGCTCGGAACGCCCGCGCCGTAGCGCCCGTGCGCGTCCGGGTCGCCGTCGACGCCCTCGGAGGCGATCGAACCCCGAACGAGATCGTCGCCGGTGCCCGCGCCGCTGCGAGCGACGAGATCGCCCCGGTGATCTACGGGCCGGCCGGTCTCGACACAGGTGGTCTCGAGCACGTCGTCACGGGCAATTCCGCCGTCGAGATGGTCGACAAGCCGGCCGCGGCGGTCCGTGGAAAGCCCGACTCCTCACTCGTCCGAGCGGTCAAAGCGGTAGCCGACGGTGAGGCGGACGCGGTCGTGTCGGCCGGGAATACCGGTGCGGCACTCGCCGCGAGCCTGCTGCACGTTCGTCGCCTCGAAGGCGTGTTCCGGCCCGGCATCGCGATCGTCATCCCCACGGCAAAGGGGCCGTCGGTCCTCATCGACGCGGGCGCCGGCGCCGATGCGCGGCCCGAGCATCTGCTCCAGTTCGGCCACATGGGGTCGATCTTCGCCGAGGAGGTGCTGGGTGTCGTCCGTCCCCGAGTCGGCCTCCTCTCGATCGGCGAGGAGCCGGAGAAGGGGAACCAGTTGACACTCGACGCCCACGCGCTCCTCGCGGCGAGCACGCTGCGATTCGAGGGCAACGTCGAGGGACGCGGGCTTCTCGCCGGCGAGACGGACGTCGTCGTCTGTGACGGCTTCACGGGCAACGTGGCTCTCAAGACACTCGAGGGGACGATTCGAACCATCCTCGGCGATCTTCGCAGCGAGCTCGAGGCGAGCGCGCGCGGAAAGCTCGGCGGCCTACTCATCAGACCGGCCGCGAGGCGGCTCAGGGCGCGGCTCGACCCCGACACGACGGGGGGCGGCTACCTCCTCGGGCTGCGGGGGATCGTCGTGATCGCACACGGCTCGAGTTCACGCCTCGCCATCACGAGCGCGATCGCGCTGGCTGCGCGGGGGGTCGAGCGGGACGTCGTCGGGCGCTTGCGGCAAACTCTCCCGGAGGGCGTGGTAAAGTCGCGCTCCACAAATCCGTCCGGCACAACGAGAGGTTGAAAACAGTGGCATTGTCCCGTGATGAAGTAGCCGAGCGCGTCAAGTCCGTCCTCAGCGAGCAACTCGGGGTCGACGAGGGCGAGCTTTCCGAGGAAGCCTCGTTCCAGGAGGATCTCGACGCCGACTCACTCGACCTCGTCGAGTTGATCATGGAGCTGGAGGATCAGTTCGGGATCAAGATCTCGGATGACGACGCGCAGAAGATCACGACCGTCGGCCAGGCCGTCGACTACGTCGTCGGGCATCAGTAGCAGCGAGCCCGCGGGGGGTGGGCGCGCGCTCGCGCGCCTGATCGAATCTCTGCCTCCCGAACGGCGCGATCAGGTGTTCACGCACACGTCGTGGGCACCTGACCGGGCAGCATCGTACGAGCGGCTCGAGTTCCTGGGCGATTCCGTCCTCGAACTCGCAGTCGCGCGTGCGCTGTACGACCGGTTTCCCGATGCGTCGGAGGGCCGTCTCGCGAAGATCAGAGCCCATGTCGTCTCGCGCCACAGCTGCGCGGCGGTCGCGAAGGACCTCGATCTCGTGCGCTTCCTCCTCGAGCAGGCCCAGGAGGTCCCCGGTGCGGAGCTCGGCAGGATCTCCACGAGCCGGAACGTGCTCGCAGCGCTCCTCGAGGCGGCGATTGCCGCCGTCTATCTGGAGCACGGCTTCGAGCAGGTCGCACCGGCGGTGGTCGAGGCGTTCGACGAGAGGATCGAGTTCGCCCGCACCGGGCGAGTGGACAACAAGACCGAGCTGCAGGAAGCGCTCGCCCGGACCGGGACATCGGTCCAATACGAGGTGCTCGATGTCGAGGGGCCACCTCACGAGCGCAGCTTCGTGTGCGTCGTCGTCGTCGCGGGCAAGCGCGTCGGAATCGGTAGGGGTACGACCAAGAAGGCGGCGGAGCAGCAGGCTGCGCTCGAAGCGCTCGAGTCGCTGGGTCTTGCGACGCCCCAGCCGTGACTAGCGGCGCTCGAGAAGGTAGTGGCTGACGAGCCACTCGCTCCCGCGCGCATATCCGAAAAGCTGAGCGCACGAGAGGAAGAACGCCCTCCACTCGTTGAGCGCGCCGTCGGAGCCCAGGATCGCGCGCGCCTCGTCACGATTGGTGTCGAGGTTCTGGAGCCACGCTTCCGCGGTCGAGGCGTAGTGGCGACCGTCGACGCGCCAGTGGTCGGAGACGACGAGGTCGTCGACGAAACGAAGCAGGAGGTCGTCTGACGGCATCACCCCGCCGGTGAAGAACCGACGGCCCATCCACGAGCGGTCGAACGCGTACGCGTAACGAAGATGGGAGAAGACGTGGACGAAGAGCTTCCCGTCACGCTCGAGCAAGCCCGCGGACTCCTGCAACAAGCGGCGCCAGTTGCGCATGTGCTCGAACATCTCGACCGAGACGATGCGGTCGAAGCGGCGTTGCGTTTCGAACGAGTTGATGTCGGAGGTGACGACCTCGACGTTCGCATACCCGAGCGAGTCGATGAACTCCTTCTGCTGCGCGGAGTTGGAGAGAGCAAGGATGCGGCACGACGGGTAGCGCTCCGAGATGAAGCCGGTCAGCGAGCCCCAGCCGCAGCCGAGGTCGAGCACGGTCATGCCGTCCTCGATGCCGGCACGAGCGCAGGTGAGCGCGAGCATCGTCTCCTCGGCGTCAGCGAGGGTCGTGACGCCCTCGGGCCAGAAGCAGCCGGAGTACTTCCGCCGCGGCCCGAGGACGAGTGCGAAGAAGGCGGCCGGGAGGGCGTAGTGCTGGTCGTTGGCCGCAGTGGTCTCGACGGCGATCGGCCCCTGCGACATGGCCGCAACGGTGGCCTCGAATGCGTCGAGGCCGCGTCGGCGCTCGACGCCGAGTCGGCGGCGACAGCTCGCGGTGATGACGGCGCGCAACAGCGGGTCGGGAAGCAGGCCGCTCGAGACGATCCTGTCGGCGATCACGTGGTGGCGCGGCTCCGCTTGGGGGGTAGCGGGACGAACACGGAGACTTCCTCCTGGTAGCGGCGGTAGTCGTCACCGCGGCTTCTGAGAGACTGCGCTTCGGTCTCGGGGATTCCCGTCACCTTGAAGAGCAACGTGAACAGGAACACGGGCACGAAGATCGCGACCCACCCGTACGGTGACGAGACCGCGATCAACGCCCAGGCGACCCAGTGCAGCCACTCGAAGAAGTAGTTGGGGTGGCGGGACCAGCCCCAGAGACCGCTCCGCGCGGTCTTGCCCTTGTTCGCGGGGTTCCCCTTCCAGACCGCGAGTTGCGTGTCGGCGGTCACCTCGCCGGCGATCGCGGCAAGCGCGAGGGCGGCACCGGCCCACGCGAGCCAGCTCACGTTTCCGGCGTCGGCGGCGACGAAGGCGAACGGGAGCGAAAAGATGAGGACGAACGACGCCTGCGCCTGGTAGAAGACGAAGAACGCACGGTTCGCGTTGGGCGCCCAACGCCGCCGTAGCTCCTGGTACCGGCCGTCCTCTTCCTTGCCTGCGAGGCGTGAGAGGAGATACGTCCCGAGACGGACGCCCCAGATCGTCCCGAGACCGGCGACGAGGGCGCGGTGGAGCGCGGAGCCGTCGGCGAGGACTGCGTACGCGACGGCGGTGCCGGCGATACCGAGTGCCCAGGCGACGTCGACATAGCTCGCGTTGCGGATGCGGATCGCGACCAGCCAGACCCCGGTCATCATCACGCTCGCGCCGGCGGCGCCGACGAGCAGGAGAACCCAGGGGGAGTTGATCATCGAACGACTGTAGCCCTCGCGTTCGCCCCAGAGCGGCATTCAGCGCCGTCCGCAGTGGCAGAGGACGCGAGACGTACGGGAGAGGAGGACGCGATCGGCGCCGTTTCTACCCGTCGCCGGCCGCGGATCCCCTCCCGGACGTCCGGCGTGATGGGCAGACTGCACCCGTGCATCTGCGCACCATCCGCCTGCGCGGCTTCAAGTCGTTCGTCGATCCGATCGAGCTGACGCTCGAGCCGGGCGTCGCGGTCGTCGTCGGCCCGAACGGGTCCGGCAAGTCGAACGTTGCCGACGCGATCGTCTGGGCCGCCGGCTCGCTGACGCCGTCCGAACTCCGGGCAGAAAAACCCGACGACGTGCTCTTCGGCGGTTCGTCGACCCGGCCGGCCGCCGACCATTGCGAAGTCGAGCTCGTGTTCGACAACGAGGACGGCGGTTTCGGCGACGAGGTCGACTTCAGCGAGATCGCGATCACTCGCCGCCTCGTGCGTGGCGGCGAGGGGCAGTACCTCGTCAACAAGGCAGCCGTACGCCGCACCGACCTCGTGGAGCTCCTTGCCGATGTCGGACTCGGCGGTTCGATGCACTCGATCGTCTCCCAGGGCAAGGTCGACGCGGTGCTCGCGTCCCGGCCCGAGGATCGACGCCACCTCGTCGAGGAGGCGGCGGGACTCGGCAAGTTCAAGCGCCGTAAGCATCGCGCCGAGCTCAAGCTGGCGCGCGTCGCCACGCAGGTCGAGCGCGCGAAGGACGTCGAGGAAGAGGTGCGCAAGCGGCTTCGCCCACTGGCGCTGCAGGCGACCGCTGCCGAGCGCGCCGAGAAGCTGGCCGTCGAGTTGGCGGGCCTGCGGGCGAGGATTGCGCAGCTCGATCTCGCCTCGGTCGCGGAGAGGCGTGCCGGGGCGGAAGCACGTCGCGACGCAGTCGCGGCGGCACGCAGCGCGGCGCAGGCGTCTCTGACCGCACTCCTTGCGGAGCGCCAGCAGGCGGAGGACGAGCTTTCCGACGCAGCGGGCGGCCGAGAGGCGGCTCTGGCGGCGCTCTATCGCCTCCAGGGCGCGAGCGAGCGTCTGCAGCTGCGACGCGAGTCGGCCGCAGGGCTCGAGGAGCGGCTCCGCGGTGATCTCACCGAGGCCGAGAGGTCTGCGCTCGACCGCAGCGACGAAGCCGTAGCGCGGCTCGAGGCAGCTGCGCAGGTTGCAGCCGCTGCCGCCCGCGACGCGGCCGAGGCCCACGGTCAGGCGGCTGAGCGGGCACGTCTTGCGCACGCCCGCCTTGCAAACCATGAACGCCGCCTCGCGGCCGGTGCCGAGTCGACGCTCGCCGATCTTCGTCGCGACCGGGCGCAGGTCGAAGCCTCGATCGCCGACGCGGCAGGCGGCCACGAAGGAGTCAACCGTCGCCTCGTCGCCCTCGGTGCGGCCCGTGAGCGCCTCGGCCTGCGTCGGGAGTCGGCTGCATCACTCGCCGAGCGGTTGGCGGGTGAGCTCGAGGAGGCGCGCGCGATCGTGCGCAGCGGCGCCCCCTCGCCGGCAGAGCTCGAGTCGCGCGCCAACGAGGCGGCAAGCGCGGCACGGGCTGCCTCGACGGAGCGAGACGACGTCGTCGAGCGAGCGCGCTCGACGCGAGACCGGTTGCAGGCGCTCGAGCGCGCGATCGCCGAACGGGAAGGGATTCCGCCGGCTGCGCGTGCGCTCGCGGCTGCGGGAGAGACGCTCGCCGTCTCGGCTCTCGAAGCCGAGCCGGGTCTGGAGCGCGCTGTCGCAGCCGCGCTCGCCTGGCGCGCATCGGCAGTGTTGGCCCGAGACTCGCGACGGGGTCTCGAGCTGCTGGAGCGCGCGAGCCGCGAGGGCCTCGGCAGCCTCAGCGTCGTGGTCGATCGTGACGCAGGAGCTGTCACGGCACCGCCGGTCGAGGGCGCACGGCCCCTGCGCGAGCTGGCCACCGGTGACCCGGCCGCGCTTCGCCTCCTCGACGGCATGTGGCTCGTGCCGGTCGAGCGTCTGCTCGACGCGACCCACGGAACGGTGATCACGAGCGAGGGCCACGGGTACGACGTCGTCCGCGGCGAACTGTGGTTTGCGGGTGAGACGCCGGAGGCCGTGCTTCTCGAGATGGAAGCCCGGCGGCGTGTTCTCGCCGACGAGGCCGCCGAGCTCGAAGGACGCGCGTCGACGGCAGCGCAGGCCGCGGACGAGGCGGCGCAGGCGTCGGTCGCCGCGGAGGAGGCTTTCGCGGCCGTCGCGCACCTTCGCGATCGGATCGTCGATCCCGCGCTGCTCGCGCGCCTCGGCGAGATCGCGACCGGGCTGCAGACCGGCCTCGTACGCGCTGTCGCGGTCGCGACTCGGCTCGAGGAACCTCTCGCGGCCGGCCTCACGATCGGCGCGCAGCGAGCAGGGGAGCTCGGCGCGGAGCTGCGGCGCCTCTCGAGCCTCGAGGCGCAGGCTGCGCACGACGCGGCCGATGCGGTAGCGCGGGCGCAAGCCGCAGAGGTCGTCGTGGCGCGTATGGGAGGGACTCTTGCCGGTCTCCCTCCGACCGAGTCGGGGTCGCGTGACGAGCTCGTCGCGGAAGCCGGGTTGCTGCTCGCAGCGGCCGAGGCGGCCGCCGCGGAATCGGTCGCGGCCGCTGACACTGCGCGCGACGCCGACGCCGCGCTGCTCGAACGCGTTCCGCGGCGCTCCTCGCTCGACCGCGACATGCTGGCACGGCTCCTCGATGCCGTTGCGGGTCTCGGCACAGGGCTCGAGCGCGCCGGGCAGCTTGCTGCGCGCCTGGAGACGCCGGTCCGTGCCCGCGTCGATGCGGGCGCAGAGCGCTCCGCCAGTCTCGGAGAGGAGCTACGTCGGCTCGGCGCCGCCGAGGTCGAGCTCCGGCAGCGGACCGACGATGAGACGGAGCGGGCGACGCTCGTCCAGGTGGAACTCGCGCGGCTCGAGGCGGAGGCCGAGGAGGCAACACGCCGGCTCGACGAGGCCGGTGCGGCGGAGCCCGCTGAGGGCGACGACCGCGACGAGTTGGCGGCGCGCGCGGAACGGCTCGACAACCGCCGCGAGGCGCTCGGGAGGGTCAACCCGCTCGCCAAGGAGGAATACGACGCCGAGAAGGGTCGCCTCGAGGAGCTCACGACGCAGCGGAAGGACCTGGAGGCCTCGCTCGCCGAGATCGCGAAGCTCAGGGACGAGCTTGCGGAGACGGTGCAGAAGCGATTCGACGAGACCTTCGAGACCGTGGCCCGCAATTTCGAAGAGGTGGCGGCGACACTCTTCCCGGGCGGAGAAGGGCGGCTTCGGCTCGTCGAGCTCGGTGAGGAAGGCGAGGACGGCGCGCTCGAGGCGGGAGTCGAGGTCGAGTTGCGCCCCGCGGGGAAGAAGATCACGCGTCTGACACTCCTATCGGGAGGCGAGAAGGCGCTGGGAGCGATCTCGTTCCTCTTCGCGCTTGTTCCTCGCCAAGCCGTGCCCGTTCTACCTCCTCGACGAGGTGGAGGCTGCGCTCGACGACACGAACGTCACCCGCTTCGTCGAGCTCTTGCGGCGGTACTCGGATCGCGCCCAGTTCATCGTGATCACGCACCAGAAGCGGACGATGGAGGCCGCCGACGTGCTCTACGGCGTCACGATGGGAGGCGACGGCATCTCGCAGGTGATCTCCCGGCGGTTGCCGCAGCACGAGACCGACCATGCTCTTGCGTCTGCCTGACCCGTATCGGTTTCGCGGGTAGCGTTCGCTCACCGTGTCGAGAACCTGGGCCGAGCTCTTCGGCGACGATCCGACCGACGACGACGAACTCGAGCGAACCGGGTTCTTCGGGCGTCTCCGCGATTCTCTCGCCAAGAGCCGCCGCGCTCTCACGGCGGAGATCGTCGCAGGAGCCTTCGACGCTGCGGACGAGGCAGCCTGGGAACGTCTCGAAGAGGCGCTCATCCACGGTGATGTCGGCGTTCGGGCGACGGCCGAGATCGTCCGGCGACTCGAGGCCCGTGGTGAGGTGGCCGGCCTCGGTGATGCGCTTGCCGAGGAGATCGAGGAGATGTTCGGGCCGGCGCCCGTGCTCGACCTCGTCGCCAAGCCGACCGTGATCCTCGTCGTCGGCGTCAACGGCACGGGAAAGACGACGACGGTCGGCAAGCTTGCGCAGAAACTTCGCGAGCACGATCGCAGCGTGCTCGTGGGAGCGGGCGACACGTTCCGAGCGGCGGCCGAGGAGCAGCTCGAGATCTGGGCCCAGCGGGCGGGAGCCGACTTCGTCGGCGCACCGGCCGGAGGAGATCCCGCCGCCGTCGCCTTCGATGCGGTCGAGGCGGGTCGTGCCCGCGGGCGCGACGTCGTCATCATCGACACGGCGGGCCGCCTTCATACGCAGACCAACCTGATGGACGAGCTGGCAAAGGTCCGCCGCGTGATCGAGGGCAGGATCGACGGCGCCCCCCACGAGACGCTGCTCGTCGTCGACGCCACGACGGGGCAGAACGGGCTCCAGCAGGCCCGCCTGTTCGGCGAGGCCGCCGGTGTGACCGGCGTCGCCCTGACCAAGCTGGACGGCTCCGCGCGCGGGGGCATCGCCGTGGCGATCGCCTACGAGCTCGGGCTTCCGGTGAAGCTCGTCGGAGTGGGGGAAGGGCTCGACGATCTGCGCCCGTTCGACCCCCGCGAATTCGCTCGCGCGCTCGTTGCGAGCTAGCCGGCACACGGCCTCCCGGGGGCGTATTGTACGCAGAGCGTTCCCAGGGCTTGGTACGGGAGGTACGAGATGGCTGTGGTGCTGTACACGCGGATCCCAGAACTGACGATGGAGGGATACGACCGCATGATGGCCGAGCTCGCGCTCGATGCGAGCCCGCCGGCGGGCGCCCTCGTCCACATTGCGTCCGAGCGACTCGGGAGCATCAACGTCTGTGAGGTCTGGCTGACGGCTCAGGCGGCAGAGAGCTTCGTCGAGCGGCGCCTTCGCGAGGCGCTCAGGCGTCAGGGGGTGGAGGAGCCGCTTTCGTACCGGATCGAGGATCTTCACAACCTCTTCGCGCCGGATCTGGACACAATCGGCCGGATCGGCGCCCACTCCGTCCCCGACGGGGCGGCTCGGACGCGGGTCGCCAACTAGCCCCTCCGGCGCGCCGGGCGCTCGCCCGTACACTGGAGGGCCGTGTTCGACGCTCTCTCCGATCGGCTCCAGGCGACACTGGGCGACCTCGGCCGTGCCAGGCGGCTGGACGAGGACGCCGTCAACAAGGCAATGCGCGAGATCCGGCTCGCGCTGCTCGAAGCCGACGTCAACTTCCAGGTCGTCAAGGACTTCGTGGCGGGCGTCAAGGCGCAGGCCCTCGGGGACGACATCCTGAAGGGTCTCGACGCGGGACAGCAGGTCGTCAAGCTCGTGCACGACCGGCTCACGGAGCTGATGGGCTCGGGGGACTCACAGCTCGCGTTCGGGCGTCCGCCGACCGTGATCCTGATGACCGGGCTGCAGGGCTCCGGCAAGACGACGACGTCCGCCAAGCTCGCTCTTCATCTCCGCCGGCAGGGGAAACAGCCGGGCCTCGTCGCCGCCGACCTCCAGCGGCCGGCAGCGATCGACCAGCTCGAGCAACTCGGGAAGCAGATCTCCATCCCCGTCTACCGCACCGACACGGACGACCCGGTCGTCGCCGCCACCAAGGGTCTCGAGCGGGCCCGGGAGGCTGGGCTCGACGTCGTCATCGTCGATACCGCCGGCCGGCTCAACGTCGACGCGGCGCTGATGGAGGAACTCGCGAACGTCCGGGACGCGGTCAAGCCGTTGAACGTTCTTCTCGTGCTCGATGCGATGACGGGACAGGAGGCGGTGAACGTCGCCGAGGCGTTCCAGGAGCACATCGCCTTCGACGGCGTCGTGCTCACGAAGCTCGACGGCGATGCACGTGGCGGCGCCGCCCTCTCCGTCAAGGCGATCACCGGCAAGCCGGTCAAGTTCGCCTCGGTCGGAGAGAAGCTCGACCAGCTCGAGGTGTTCCATCCCGATCGGATGGCGTCGCGGATCCTCGGCATGGGCGACGTGCTGACGCTCATCGAGAAGGCGGAGGCTGCCGTCGAGGAGGACGAGCAGGAGGAGATGGAACGCCGGATGCGGAGCGGCGAGTTCACCTTCGACGATTTCCTCCAGAGCTACCGCATGCTGCGGCGGATGGGACCCGTCAAAGGGGTGCTCAAGCTCGTGCCCGGGATGGGCCAGCAGCTCGACGGACTCGACATCGACGAGAAGCAGATGGCAAGGGTCGAAGCGATCGTCCTCTCGATGACCCCGAACGAGCGCCGCGTGCCGCACCTGATCAACGGGCCGCGCCGCCGGCGAATCGCTGCCGGCAGCGGCACCTCGATCGAAGAGGTCAACAAGCTCCTGTCCGCCCGAAAACAGATGCAGAAGATGATGAAGCAGTTCGGCAAGGGGAAGCTGCCGACGCTGCCACCCGAGCTGACCGGCGGCAAGCCTCGCCGATGATCGGCACAATCCCTATCCGACCGACAACGCACGAAGGAGGAGAATGGCTGTTCGCTTGAGGTTGACACGGATCGGTTCGAAGAAGAACCCGATCTACCGTGTCGTCGCCGCCGATTCGCGCTCACCGCGCGACGGCCGCTTCATCGAGATCGTGGGCCGATACAACCCCCAGACCGACCCGTCGACGATCGAACTCGACGAGGCCAAGGTCAAGGACTGGCTGTCGAAGGGTGCCCAGCCGAGCGACCCCGTCGCGAAGCTGATCAAGGCAGCCGGCATTTCCCGCTAACGATGGCCGAGTTGCTCGCCTGGATTGCGCGGCAACTCGTCGACGATCCTGCAGCCGTCACCGTCGAAACGTTCGAGCGCGACGACGCGACCGTCCTGCGGCTGCATGTCGCGCCCGACGATGTCGGCAAGGTGATCGGCCGCCAGGGCCGGATCGTTCGCGCCTTGCGGACCGTCGTGCGGGCGAGCGGTGCGCACGATGACCGGCGCGTGATGCTGGAGATCGCCGACTGACCGCCGACGATCCGCTCGTTCCGGTCGGCCGCGTCGGCCGGCCGCACGGCCTCGACGGAGCGTTCGTCGTCGAGCACGGGAGCGACGACGCGACCAGGTACGAGGTCGGTGCCGTCGTCTATGTCAACGGCGTTCCCGCGACCGTGGCGATCTCGCGGGCGGTCGGCCGCGGCAGGCGAGCGATCCGGCTCGACCGTTCCGTCGAGCGAGGCGACGCGCTCGGCGTTCCGCGCTCGTCCCTCCCCGCACTGCCGGATGGCGAGTTCTACACGTTCGAGATCATCGGCCTTCGGGTCGAGGAGGTCGGGGGTCGCACGCTCCGCCACGGTACGCGACGTGCTCCCCGGGCCGGCCAACGACAACCTCGAGCTCGAGGATGGAACACTCGTGCCGATGATCGAGGATGCGATCGCATCGATCGACCCCGCGGAGGGGATCGTCCTTCTCAACCCGGGCTTCATTGATTGACCGATACCCTGCCCCGGTGCGCCTCGACGTCTTCACCCAGATTCCACACGCCTTCGGCTGGCTGACCGAGCAGAAGCCTCTCGCGACCGTCCTCGGCACGGAGCTCGAGTTGAGGCTCTTCAATTACCGCGATACCACGCCGCTGCGTGCCGGTCAGGTGGACGACGCGCCATACGGCGGTGGGGCTGGAATGGTCCTACGCGTGGATGTCGTCGCGGCGGCCCTCGAAGCAGCGTACGGTGGGTCGCCCCCCGCCCGGGTGATAGCCCTGACACCGACGGGACGCCCGCTCGACCAGGAACTCGTCGAACAGCTCGCGACCGAGCCCGGGATCGCGGTGCTCTCGTCCCGGTTCGAGGGGTTCGACGCACGCATCGTCGACCATCTCTGTACGGATGCAATCTCGATCGGCCCGTACGTGCTCTCGGGCGGTGAGCTGCCGGCGATGGTGCTCGTCGATGCGATTGCGCGCCGGCTTCCCGGCGCGCTCGCAGAAGGCTCGGGAGAGAACGAGAGCTTCAGCGCCGCCCTCGACTGGGCGGTCTCGAGTACCCGCACTACACGCGGCCCGCGTCGTTTCGCGGCTGGGATGTGCCCGATGTGCTGCTCTCCGGCAATCACGCCGAGATCGACGGTTGGCGAGACGCGCAGACGCGACCGCGGAGCGTCGTGTGACCGACATCGACGATCACCCCGACGATCCCGAGGCGCCGCCGAGCCGCGGGCAGCCTCCGGCTCGACCCGGGTGGCCGCCGCTGCCTCCGGCTCGCTCGGACGACGGCGTTGGCGATTACGGTTGGCCGTCCGAGCCGGAGGCACCTTCCGAGCCGGAGGCACCTTCCGAGCGCCCGGCACCGTCTTCGCCCGCGGCGCCTCGCGATCCTACGGCACCTTCCCGCGCGCCCTCAGCGCCCGGATCGATCGCACCCTCGGAGGCCGCCGGGTCGCCGGTGGCGCCGGAATCCACTCCGCCCGCGCCGGCTGCACCGCGGCCAGAGTTCGCCTCGCCGCCACAACCGCCCGCGTACGGCTCGCCCGGAACCCCCGCGCCGTCGATCCCGCCCGGCGCGCCGAGCGCCGACACTCCAGCAACCCCGTCGACCGGCTGACGCGCTCCCTGCCGCATCCTCTCCGGGTCACGATCGACTGGATCGTCACGATCGTCGGCGCGATCGCGATCGTACTTCTCGTGAAGGCGTACGTCGTCAACCCGTACCGCATCCCGTCGTCGTCGATGGAACCGACGCTCCACTGCGCACGGCCGGCCGCGGGATGCGAGTCGCGGTTTCTCGGACCGCGTCCTCGCGAACCGGTTCCTCTACCACCTCCGTGACCCGCGGCGCGGCGAGATCATCGTCTTCAAGACACCCCCCAGCGGCGCAGGTGCAATGCGGCGCAGGCGGGACGTTCGTGAAGCGCCTGATCGGACTCCCCGGCGATACCCTGCAGGTGCAAGCTCCGCGACGGGAACGCGTACGTCTTCATCAACGGCAAGCAACTCGAGGAGCCGTATATCGAGAAGGCCCGACGTGGCAGCCAGACTCTCAAGTCGGTCAAGGTGGCGCCTGGTCAGTACTTCATGATGGGCGACAACCGCGCGCAGTCGTGCGACTCGCGCATGTGGGGCACCGTTCCACGGGCGAACCTGATCGGAAAGGTCTTCGCCACCTACTGGCCCCCGAATCGCATCAGCCTGCACTGAATTGTTCCGCAGGTCAGGAATCCCGTAGCCGGGATTCCTGATCGCGAGAGTCCCTGAAGTTGGAACCTACGGTTCCCGGGGAACCTCCCTTCACTTTTCTGCAGATCGGAAATCCCATAGCTGGGATTTCCGATCGCGACACCCCTAAAGGGGGAACCTACGGTTCCCTGCGACCCTCCCTTCAGGGGGTCGATCCGGACAGATGCGAGCGGGCTGGCTCGTGGGCGCGGCTGTGGCACGGGACTCGCCGGTGATGCTCACGATCACCAAGCGGCCGCGGTTGGCTCTCATGGCTCGTGGGCGGGTTTCGCTACACTCCACAGCCGGTCGACGGCCGCCCTTTCCCATGAGCACCATCATCCAGAGCATCGAGCAGGCGCAGTTGCGCGAGGTCCCGGTCTTCAAGGCCGGCGACACGGTTCGCGTCCACTTCAAGGTGATCGAGGGTACGCGCCAGCGGGTGCAGGTGTTCGAGGGCGTCGTGATCAAGCGCCAGGGCTCGGGTGTTCGTGAGACGTTCACCGTCCGCAAGCAGTCGTTCGGCGTCGGTGTCGAGCGCACGTTCCCGCTGCACTCGCCGAAGATCGAGAAGCTCGAGGTCGCGATGATCGGCGACGTCAATCGCGCGAAGCTCTACTACCTCCGCGGCCGCGTCGGCAAGAAGGCGCGCATCCGCGAGCTCCGCCAGCAGTAACGACGCCGAGCGTGGCGCGCGTGCGCTTCGTCCGGGTGGTCGTTGGTCTCCGCCGTCGCGTTCGCTCTCACGGGCTGCGGCACAGAGGCTCCGAACGCAGGCCGGAGCACGTGTTGCAGTCGAGGAGATCGCTCTCGGCTTCGGCGTACGACCGTGACCGAACACGCTGCACCGACAACCCCTCGCCGTGGTTCGTCGAGCGGGAGACCACTGTCTTCATCTGCGCCGCACGGCGGCTGGACGGCGATTGCGACTGGTATCGCGCCACGCTGAAGAACGCCGGCTGGGCCGTCTCCGTCGAGCGCCGCAACGCCGGGTGCGTCCTCCCGTTCTGACCGGCCCGGGGGAACCGCCGGCACGAAGGTGGCACGGAGCCGGCACCGATCTCGTTCCGGGTCGGACGATATCCTCGGCGCGATGGGTTCCCCGACCGGACAGCGGCTTCTTCGCTACGACCGGCGCCTCGGCGTCCGGTTCGTCGCCGGCGCGGACGAGGCGGGTCGAGGGTCACTCGCAGGACCGCTCGTCGTCGCCGGCGTCCTGCTGCGACTACGCCGTCGCTGCACGGCCATCGAACCAGGCCGCTCGCACTGCTCAACGATTCGAAGCAGGTCGATCCGGACGCGCGCGAGGTGCTCTTCCGCGCCGTGCTCCGCTCGGCGACACAGGTGTCGGTCCGCATCATCCCGGCCGGTGACATCGATCGACACGGGCTGCATCGCTCGAACCTCTGGGGGCCTGCGCGCCGTCCTCGGCCGATCTCGCGCCGCGCGCCGAGATCTGCGCTCGTCGACGGGTTCCGGCTCGGCCCGCTCGCGCCGACCGCACCGCGCCGTCGTCGACGGGGACACGCGGAGTGCCGCGATCGCGGCGGCCTCGATCGTCGCGAAGGTGACGCGCGACCGCATCATGCGCCGGCTCGACGCGCTGCACCCGCGCTACGGCTTCTCGCGGCATGTCGGCTACATCACGCCGGCGCACTCGGCCGCCGTGCGCGCGCACGGTGCCCTGCGAGCAGCATCGGCTGTCGTACGCCGCGAAGTGTTACGGGCGTCGGAGGTGCGAGCTCGAGCCCGCTGCGGCGTGAACAGCGGGGAGCGGAGGGCGCTGGTGGCACTACCGGCTGCGCGGCTACCGGATCCTCGGCGACGAACGTTCGCGCCGGCCGCAACGAGCTCGACCTGATCGTCCGGCGAGGTCGCAACCTCCTCTTCGTCGAGGTCAAGCAGCGCGCCGGCAGCGGCTTCGGCGGCGCCGTCGGCGCCGTCGACGCCGAAAAGCGACGCCGGGTCCGCCGGGCCGCCCAGGTCTGGCTCTCCCGCAACCCGCAGGCCGAGCACGTCCGGATCGGATTCGAGGTCGTCACGGTCGAACAGGGTCGCCTCACCCGCATCCCGACGCGCGCTGAGCGACGACTGAGCCGAGGAAACGACCCGGTCGCGGCGAACCGACCGGTGTGGCCGCGACCCAGGAAGCGCTCTACCAGGAGCACGATCTCGAGCTCTCCTGGTCGGAGGCGACGCTACCCGAGCGCGAGCGGACGAAGCACGTTCATCGGCTCCACCCGTACCTCGGCAAGTTCATCCCTCAGCTCGTCGAGACGCTCCTCCATCGTCACGTGCCGGTGGGCGGCCGTGTCCTCGACCCGTTCGCCGGCTCCGGGACGACACTCGTCCAGGCGCTCGAGTCCGGCTACGACGCGACCGGCGTCGACATCGCCGGGTTCAATGCGCTGCTGTCGCGGGTCAAGACGCGACCGTACAACCTCGACGCCTTGCGTCGTGACCTCCTGTGGGCGCACGCCGAGATGGAGACATTCGAGCCGCGCGGGAAGTATCCCCGCGAGGCATCGCGCGTACGTGCGAGCGTGGTACGCCCCCGTCGCGGCTGAGGAGCTCCTCCACTTCCGTTCGCTCATCGAGCAGGTCGGCTCGTCGGACGTGCTGCGCATCGTCCTCGCTCGCTCTGCCCGCTCCGCCCGGCGGACGGCGCACTTCGATCTCGAGTTCCCGCGGCAGCCGCAGCGCGAACCGTACTGGTGTTTCAAGCATCGACGCGAGTGCCGGCCGGTCGAGGCGGCGCGCAAGTTCCTGCTGCGCTACACACTCGACACGCTCGAGCGGATCGAGACATTCGCGGCCGCTCGTGTGGAGTCCCACATCGCCAGAGTGCTCCACGGCGATGCGCGGACGATCGAGCTCGGCGGTCCCTTCGACGGCGTCGTCACCTCGCCGCCGTATCCAGGCTTGATCGACTATCACGAGCAGCACCGTTACGCCTACGAGCTGCTCGGTCTCGACCAGAGGCGCGACCTCGAACTCGGCCGACCCGCACGGGGCACGGGCCGGGCCGCGATCGCGGAGTACGTCGACGGCGTGGCGGACGTGCTCGCGAACGCACGCTCGTCGCTCGTGCTCGGCGGGCGCATCTGCATCGTCGTCAACGACCGGCGCGACCTCTACCCGACGATCCTCCAGCGCGCGGGGCTGCGGCTCGTCGATCGCCACGAACGACACGTGAATCGCCGCACCGGTCGCCGGGCGGGCGAGTACTACGAGTCGATCCTCGTCGCCGCCGCTCGCTGAGCTCGGGCGCGATCCAGTTCTGAGACCGCTGCAAGGGGATCGACACCGCCGACCAGGTTGGCGTGTCGCGAGAGCCGAACGACGGAAGTGGCACCGTGCGCAGCACCCTCGTCGCGGCCACCGAGGAGTCGGCGTCGAACTGTCGAGCGCGGCCGGTTGGAACGCGAACACCGCCAGCACGAAGCCCGCCCTATCCAGCGGACGCCGCCGCAGGCACAGCGCCCACTCCTTCCTCCAACGCAACCATGCCACACGCACCCGACCCCGTTCTGAGCTGACCTGACCCCTGAACGGGGGATTCGAGGCGCTCTTGTCGCTGGGCACGGGGCGGATACGCCATTCAGACCGGGTGCTCGATCTGCCGATGCCCATGGGTAATAAGGCGTCCCCACAGTTGGTGATCACATGAAGGCCGAACCGCAGGAGTTCGACTGGGCTCTCAGGAGCTGCGCGCTCCTGCGGTGAAGGCCGCCTTCGTTCAGCCCCACGCCGCGGCCGCCCGCTCCGGATGGTGGTCGCATCGGGATACGGTCGTCCGGCCCGGCGCCTCATCGCGGCACTGGCCGCCGTACTCCTCGGGGTACTCGTCGCGGGCTCGACCGCGTCCGGCTCGACGTACGGGGTGACGAACACGAACGATTCGGGAGCGGGGTCGTTGCGACAGGCCATCATCGACGCCAATGCAAACCCCGGCGCGGACACGATCGTGTTCAACATCCCCGGTGGCGGTATCCACACGATCACGCTCGGCGGAACTACCGCGCTGCCGACGATCACCGGCAACGTCCTGATCGACGGCTGGAGCCAACCGGGCTACAGCGGGACCCCGGTGATCGAGCTCAACGGGAACAACGCCGGCACCCTGCTCAAGGGCCTGACGCTCGGCGCCGGCAGCGACGGCAGCACGATCCGGGGTCTCATCGTCAATCGTTTCACGGGTACGGGCATCGAGATCAGTAGCTCCGGCAGCCACACGATCCAGGGCAACTGGATCGGCCTGAACAACGCGGGCACCGCAGCGTCGGCGAACGCGGTCAACGGGATCTATGCCTGGTCCAGCAGCGGCAATCTGATTGGCGGCACCACCGCGGCGGAACGCAACGTCATCTCGGGCAACACGCGTCAGGGCATCTATTTCGACGCTGTCAACACGAGCGTCATTTCTGGCAACTACATCGGCACCGATGCCGCCGGCACCGGTGACGTCAACGGCGCCGCGCAGTTCACCCCGCAGTCGGGTGTATATGTGATCAACGGCTCCACCGGAAACGTCATCGGCGGCACCACCCCCGGTGCACGCAATGTGATCTCGGGCAACAACCACTACGGCTTCGAGGTGCTGGGCGGGACGACGCGGAACAACCAGCTGTAGGGAAACTACATCGGTACCGACGCCACCGGGCTGGTCGCACTCGGCAACTCGAATGGTGGTGCGTCGTTCTGGGGCGCCGGCACCGGCAATGTCTTCGGCGGCGGCAGCTCGGGCGCCGGCAACGTTATCGCGGGGAACGGCACCCGCGGCGTGCTGGTGGGGAACGGATCGACGGCGGCCACCATCCAGGGGAACTACATCGGGGTGGGAGCGAACGGCGTCGCCTCGATAGGCAACGGCAACTACGGTGTCATAGTCGAGAACGGCTCGGCGAACACGCTGATCGGAACCGACGCCAACGGCACCAACGACCCCAACGAACGCAACATCATTTCCGGCAACACGTACGGGGTGTATGTCACGGATGCCGGCACGACAGGGACGCTCGTCTTCGGCAACTTCGTCGGCCTGGCTGCCGACGGCAATACCGTGGTCGCAAACACGAGCCATGGCATCGCTGTCGTCAACAACGCCGGCGGCGTGACGGTCGGCGGGGCGGCCGCCGTGATGCGAAACGTGATCTCGGGTAGCGGCGGCTTCGGCGTGTACTTCGCCTCGACGACGTCCGGCAGCAGCGTACTGAACAACTACGTCGGGACCAACGCTGCGGGGACGGCCGCACGCCCCAACCTGGACGGCGTCTGGATCGACGGGTCGGCCAACAACACGATCGGCCAGTCGGGGGCGGGCAACCTGATTTCGGGCAATACCTACTACGGCGTGGTGGTGGACGCCGTCGGGGCGACCGGCAACACGATCCGCGCCAACCTGATCGGCACGGATGCCTCGGGTGCAAGCGCCGTGGGCAACGGTGCGCACGGCATCCTCGTGTCGAACGGCGCCGTGTCCACGTCCATCGGCGGGACGGTCTCGGGGCAGGAGAACACGATCGCCTTCAACGCCGGCGACGGCGTCTACGTCTCGGCGGGGACCGGCAACTCGATTCTCGGCAACTCGATCCACTCCAATACCGACCTGGGCATCGATCTAGGGACGACCGGCGTCACCGCCAACGACCCGGGCGATCCCGACCCGGGTGCGAACAACTTGCAGAACTTCCCTGTCCTCACGGTCGCGCGCACAGACGGTGCGGGCCAGCTGATTCTCACCGGTTCGCTGAACTCGACTGCAACCACGCAGTTCCGCGTCGAGTTCTTTGCGGCACGGCGCAGGACGGCACCGGCTACGGCGAGGGCCAGCGCTACCTCGGGTCGTTCAATGCAACCACCGACGGCTCGGGCAACGCGACGATCAGCACCACGCTGGCGGCCACCGTGGCGGTCGGCGAGTTCGTCAGCGCCACCGCGACCAAGAGCAATGTCGGCTTCACGGCTTTCACCGACACGTCGGAGTTCGCGCGCAACGTTGCTGCGGTGTCGAGCGCGCAGGGGACGATCACGGTCGACACGTCGAGCGATACGTGGGACGGCGACACCACGAGCCTGTCCACTCTGCTCGCCAACAAGGGCGGCGACGGATTCGTCTCGCTGCGCGAGGCGATCCTTGCGGCCAACAACACCGCC
The DNA here is from genome assembly GCA_963721955.1 of uncultured Thermoleophilia bacterium. GTDB lineage: Bacteria > Actinomycetota > Thermoleophilia > Gaiellales > Gaiellaceae > Gaiella. Next base: position 2,055,578 of record CAVRKG010000005.1, read on the forward strand.
AACGGCGCCTCCGCCGACCGTATCACCTTCAACGTCGCCGGTGCCGGGGCGCACACGATCGTCGTGAACGGGCCCGGCGGCCCGAATCCGAGCGGTGCTGGCTTCGACTACGTCGTCGATCCGGTCGTCATCGACGCAACCACGCAGCCTGGATATTCGGGGTCGCCGCTGATCCGCCTCGATGGCGCCGGCGCGACGGGCTCGACGGCAGGCATCGCCTTGAGAACGAACAACAGCACGATCCGCGGGCTCTCCGTCACAGGCTTCCCGGACGACGGCCTCGAAGTCGACGGCTCGACCGGATTCGGCGATGGCAACCTCCTCGAGCAAAACTGGGTCGGACTGACGCCGACCGGTGCGGCTGCGGGCAACCTGGACGACGGCATCCTCGTCTCGGAAGACGCCGATAACAACGTCGTCCGCAACAACGTCGTCGGGAGCAACGGCAAGGACGGCATCGTCGTCCGCAACACGGGCAGCAGCGGCAACTGGATCGCCGGCAACATCGTGGGGCTGAACGCGGCCGCGTCGGCGGCCCGCCCGAATGTCAGGCACGGCATCGCTCTGTACGGGGACGCCCCCGACAACATCATCGGCACGAACAACGATGGGACGAACGATGCCGCCGAGGCAAATACCGTGGCGAACAATCTCGGGGCCGGCGTCTCCGTCACAACGACCGGCGGCGGCAACTCGATCCTCCGCAACAGCATCTTCGCCAACGGGCTGCTCGGGATCGATCTCGGCGCGGTTGGCGTGACAGACAACGACCCGGGCGATCCCGACTCGGGTGCCAACAACCTGCAGAACTTCCCCGTGCTCACGCTCGCCATGACCAACGGCGCGCAAGTCGACGTCACCGGAACGCTCAACAGCACCCCCAATACGCAGTTCCGCGTCGAGTTCTTTGCGAGCACCGCGCAGGACGGCACCGGCTACGGCGAGGGCCAGCGCTACCTCGGGTCGTTCAATGCAACCACCGACGGCTCGGGCAACGCGACGATCAGCACCACGCTGGCGGCCACCGTGGCGGTCGGCGAGTTCGTCGGCGCCACCGCGACCAAGAGCAATGTCGGCTTCACGGCTTTCACCGACACGTCGGAGTTCGCACAGAATGTCGTCGCGGTCGGGACAGGATCGATCGCGGGCACTGTCTACGAGGACGTAACCGGGATCGGCAGCCTCGCGGGCGCAGTGACCTCGAGCAATGTCACTGTTCGTCTCTTCCGGGACAACGGCGACGGCGCACCGGGTGCCGGCGACACGCTCGTCGGGACGACGACGACGTCGGCTGGCAACTACACCTTCTCTGCCCTTACGGACGCCACGTATTGGGTCGCAGTCGATTCGAAGACGATTCAGCCGAGCGCGGGCTTGAGGGGAGGCTTCGGTCAGGGCGATGTCTGGGCGGAGCAGACGTATGGCTCTGCCGGCAGCGTCGGCTACAGCGGCAGCTACACGTTCAGCTCCTCGGCTGGCAGCTTCTTCGGTGGGATGCGCGGCGGCGTCTCGGACGATGCGTCCACCCTTGCGGGCTCGGAGCACGTGACCCGGGTCGTGACGACGGGAGGGGCGGCCACGGGAGTGAATTCGGCTTTCAGCTTCAACGTCGTCACCACGATCCGTGGTGGCGACGCCGCCGACGACGACGGCGGGGCCAACCGTACGGTTCAGGGTTCGCTGCGGCAGTTCATCCAGAACGCGGATGCGATAACGGGCGCGAACGCGATGCGCTTCGTTCCGGTGCAGGCGGCGAATGTGACGAGCGGTGCGGATAGTTGGTGGCGGGTTCTCGTCTCGAATGCGCTGCCGCAGATCACCGATGCGTCCACGACGATCGACGGGCGCGCGTACTCAGCGGCGGACGGCTCCACGATCAGAGACACCAATACGGGCCAGCTGGGCGCAGGTGGGACGGTCGGCACCGACGCAGTTGCGCTCCCCAAGGTGGAGAAGCCCGAGCTCGAGATCCAGGGTGACCGCACCGTGGTGCCCGCGACCTCGATCGTTTCGACCGGCCTTGAAGTGAATGCGAATACCGCGACGATCCGTCGGATCTCGATCTACGGGTTCGGCAAGGGTCTCTGGAACAACAACTTCGCAAACATCGGCATCAGGCCGGGATTCTCGGGCACGCTGATAGAGAACAACGTCATCGGCTCAGGCGCGGGGGCGTTCACCGATCCCGGCGCCGCGGCTCGAACCGACGGCGCGAACGTCCTCTTCGACCAATCCGTCAACGGCACGGTGCAGAACAACGTGATCGGCTTCTCGAGCGGACAGGGGATCTGGAGCTACACCGCGTCCTCGACGGGGTGGACGATCACGGGGAACGAGATCCGGTCGAACGTCCAGGGTACGGTCTATTTCACCGGGGGCATCGAGATCGACGGCGGCGCAGGCCAGACGGTTACGGGGAACCTGATCACGGGCCACAACGGTCCTGGAATCAACATCGGCGCCGTTGCCGCCACCGACTTGATCCGCAACAACACGGTCACCGGAAACGGTCTCGGCGTCCCGGCCAACTACACGGCCGGGATCCGCGTGGGTGGTGGCTCGGGTGGGCTGGTGGAGAAGAACATCGTGGCGACGAACGTGGGTGCCGGTGTGCAGATCGCAAGCGCGGTGACCGGCCTCACCGTCAGCCGCAACTCGATCTACGACAACGGCCTCGTCAGCGGCCAGATCGGGATCGACCTGCTGACGCCGTCCGACGGGACGGCGCGCGGGACATCGCCGTTCGTGACGCTCAACGCCGCGGGCGCTCGGACGGGCGGCAACAACCTGATGAACTTCCCGGTCATCGACACGGCGACCGTGGTGGGCGGGAATCTGACCCTGACGGGCTGGTCGAAGCCGGGCAGCGTGATCGAGGTGTTTCTCTCCGACAGCACGAGCGGCTTCGGGGAGGGGAAGACGTACCTCGCGAGCTTCACGGAGGGCGTGCTCGACGGCGATCCAGCGACGGGTAACAGCTACGGGCCGGGCACGGTGCATGGAGTCAGCCAGGGCACGGACACCACGAACCGGTTCTCGTTCACGATCCCGACGCCCTCGGGTGTCAGTTACGGCACGTACCTGACCGCGACCGCGACGGACACCTCGGGCAACACCTCCGAGTTCTCCGCCAACTTCCTCGTCAACAGCGCTCCCGTGCTCACGGGCGCAAACAACCTGACGACGATCGCCGAGGACCCCCCGACGAACGATTCCGGCACCGCCGTGTCGGCGCTCATCGCCGGCATGGTGACGGACGACGACCCCATCACAGGGTCCGGCATCGCCGTCACCGGGGCTGCGACCGGCAACGGCTCGTGGGAGTACTCCCTCAACGGTGGCTCCAACTGGCTTCCGCTCGGGTCGCCGAGCCCATCCGTCGCCCGACTGCTCGACGACAGCGGCCCCACCCGTCTGCGCTTCGTTCCGAACGCCGACTGGAACGGCACCCTCGTCGGTGGCCTCACGTTCAGGGCGTGGGATCGGAGCCGTGGCGACAGCGGTGACACCTACGACACGACCGACAACGGGGGCAGCTCGGCGTTCAGCGCCGCGACTGCGAGTAGTGATATCACGGTGTCTGCGGTGGCGGATACGCCGTCGGTGACCCCGGCCACGACACCCGAGGACACCCAGTCGACGTCAGGCCTCGTGATCTCGCGGAACGCTGCGGATGGGGCGGAGGTGACGCACTTCAAGATACGGACCGCGATCGGCAATGGGACGCTGTATCAGAACGACGGCACCACCCAGATCAACGACGAATGACTTCATCACGTTTGCGCAGGGGAACGCGGGTTTGAAGTTCACGCCGGCGGCGAACTTCCACGGGAATGCGACGTTCACGGTGCAGGCCTCGACGGCGGGTAATGACGGTGGGTCTGGGCGGGAGTCCGGTCAACGCGACGATCACGGTGACGGCGGTGGCGGATACGCCGTCGATCTCGGCGGCCTCGCCGAACCCGGTGGCGGAGGACACCCAGACGACGGGTGGACTCGTGGTTTCGCGTAATGCGGCTGATGGGGCGGAGGTGTCGCACTTCAAGGTGACCGCGGTCAGCAACGGGAGCGCTGTACTCAGAACGACGGTGCCACCCAGGTCAACGTGAATGATTTCATCACGTTTGCGCAGGCGAGTGCGGGTTTGAGGTTCACGCCGGCGGCGAACTTCTTCGGCAACGCCTCTTTCACGATCCAGGCCTCGACCGCCGCGAACGACGGCGGGCTCGGCGGCAGCCCCGTCAGCACCACGATCCCCGTCGCCGCAGTCGGCGGACACGCCGTCGGTGACCCGGCCACGACCGCCGAGGACACCCAGATCGACCTCGGGCCTCGTGATCAGCCGCAACGTCGCAGACGGCACCGAGGTGACGCACTTCAAGATCACCGCGATCGCCAACGGCACCCTGTTCCAGAACGACGGCGCCACCCAGATCAACGGACAACGACTTCATCACGTTTGCGCAGGGCAACGCCGGCCTCAAGTTCACCCGACCGCGAACTTCAACGGCAACGCACGTTCACTTCCGCCCGACGGCCGGACTGGGCGGCAGCCCCGTCAACGCCACGATCACCGTCACCCGGACAACGATGTGCCGGTGGCGGCGGCTGGGTCTGGTTCGATGGTGGAGGACGGGCCGCCGCTGGCGGTCGATTGGCCGCTTGTCTGGATGTGGAGACGACGGACGCGAACCTGACTATGTGATCGTGGCGGGGCCGGCGCCGCGGAGGGGGCGTTGGTCGCCTCGGCGCCGAACGGGACGTTCACGTTCACGCCGGCGGCTGACTTCAACGGGGCGGCGTCGTTCACCTACAACGTCAGCGATCGTGGGGATCCGGACAACTGCGGCGTCGTTGGCCGGGACGGCGGCGGAGACGTCTGTGACGCGGACGTTCACGATCACGGTCGACCCGGGCAACGACCCGCGCGGCGGATGGGTCGGGTCGATGGCCGAGGACGGGCCGCCGCTCGCGGTCGACCTGCGGCCGCTCGTCGCGGACGTCGAGACGACCGACGCGAACCTCGACTACCAGATCGTGGCGGGCCCGGCGCCCGCGGAGGGCGTGCTGGTCGCCTCTGCAGCGAACGGAACCTTCACGTTCACGCCTGCGGCCAACTTCAACGGGACGACGTCGTTCACCTACAGGGTCAGCGATCGTGGTGACCCGGACAACTGCGGCGCCGCCGGCCCGGGCTGTGATGGAGCCAAGACCTCGGCGACGCGGACGTTCACGATCGATGTCTCCTCGGCCAACGACCCACCCGTGATCACCTCTGACGGTGGTGGCGACACGGCCGACCTGTTGTGGCCGAGAACACGACCGCGGTCACCGACGTGAACGCGGCCGACCCCGACAGCGGTGACACGCTCACCTACTCGCTGCAGGCGGGTGGCGACTCCGCGTTCTTCACGATCGACAGCGCCAGCGGGATGCTCTCGTTCGTCGCGCCACCCGACTACGAGACCGCCGCAGACGCAAACGCAGACAACGTCTACGACCTCACCGTCGTCGTCACAGACGGCGCCCTCCCAGACAGCCAGGACCTGACCGTCACGGTCACGGACGTCTACGAGAACCACGCCCCCGTGATCAGCTCCGGCGGCGGCGGCCCCACCGCCGCGGTCAGCGTCGTCGAGAACACGACCGCCGTCACCGACATCGACGCGACCGACATCGATCTGCGCTGACACGCTCACCTACTCGCTCACAGGCGGCGCCGACCAGGCCCTGTTCACGATCGACTCGAGCAGCGGCGTCCTCTCATTCGCCGCCGCCCCCGACTACGAGAACCCCGCCGACACCGAACGCCGACAACGTCTACGAGGTCACCGTGCAGGTCTCCGACGGACTCGAGACCGATAGCCAGGACCTCACCGTCACCGTCACCGACACCGACGAAACACCCGCGAACCTGCCGCCGGAGATCACCTCCGACGGCGGCGGCGCAGACGCCAGCATCACGATCGACGAGAACACACGCCAGGTGACCACCATCCACGCCACAGACCCCGAAAACCGGCCGATCGCCTACGCGATCAGCGGCGGCACCGACGCGCACCTCTTCACACTCGATCCCGCAACAGGCGCGCTCGCGTTCACCACCGCACCCGACTACGAGCACCCCAACGACGCCGACAACAACAACGCCTACGAGATCGAGATCACCGCAACAGACGGCTCCCTCACCGACAACCAAACCCTCCACGTCCACATCCGCAACCTCAACGAACCCCCGCAAGGGCAGATCCCGACCGCCATCTCCACCGACGAGGACACCGCCGCCGTCGTCCGTGGCGAGGGTGGCCGCACGATCACGCTCCGTGACCCCGACGGCAAAGACAGCGACGTCCGGGTCAAACTCTCGGTCTCACAGGGCACCCTCGGCACTCCCCCGACGAGACGGCCTCACCTCCCCCCCGGCAACGACCCAGACTCCACCCTCACCCTCAACGGCAGCGTCGCCGACGTCAACGACCGCACTCGAACGCCTCCTCTACACACCCAGCACCGGACGCATCCGGCCCCGTCGACCTCACACTCGACGTAACCGACCCCAGCAGGCACTGCGCTCACAGATTCCAGCAAGCGGCACGATCCTCGTCCGTCCGAGTCAACGACCCCCCCGTCCTGCAAGCCACTCAAGAACATCCGCGCGACGACAGGCAACACCGTCACGCTTCACGGCCGACCGCGACCGACATCGACGGCGTCGAGCTCCGCTACTCCATCGGGGGAGCACCCGGCGGCGCCGTGATCGACGCGACGACCGGGAGCGTTCGACTGGACACCCAGCGCCGCCCGCCGTCTACACCCTCGAGATCGTCGTCAACGACAACGGCACACCCGACCTCAGCGACCGGCAGAAGGTCACGATCACGGCCGAGGCGGCTCCGGCTAGCCGCAGCCCACACCCCGGAGCCGACGGCCCACAGCCGCTGCCATCGCAACCCGCCCAGGCGCGCGACGACAGCGCCCACTGCGACCGCACCCGGGCAGACTCGTCATCGACGTGCTCGCCAACGACCCGTCGCCGCCGGCGACTCAGCTCGGCCTCACCGCCGGCCAACCCGGGCCACGGCAGCATCCGGGTCCTGAACGACAACACGATCGCCTACACCCCCGCCGCCGGCTACCGCGGCGACGGACAGCTTCCAGCTACACGATCAGCGGAGCCACACGGCCAAAGCAGCGCCACCGTCACGATCACGATCGCGATCGCACCGACAACGGCTCCTGGCTCACCGGCGCGGCGCTCGGCGGAGCTCCACCTCCGACGACCAAACCCGCAAGACGCTCGTCCAACCCTCCCGCGCCCTCAACACCGGCTTCCTCGTCATCGCCACCGCCCTCCTCCAAACCGTCCAAGGACTCGACACCCCCGTCCGCCTCCTCGGGCCCGCCGGGCTCTGGTGCCTCCTCCTCATCACCACCCTCGCGGTCTTCCGCGGCCGCCGCCCCTTCCTTGCCAACGGCATCCGCCGCACCGACACGCTCACGGTCTACGACGAACCCGACGGCAAACCCCTCTACCGCCTCCGCCACGACGAAGCCCCCATCTGGTCGACCGGCCGCCCCCGCAAACACAACCACCAAACCTGGACACCCATCGCGACGCCCGCCGGCCCGGGCTACGTCCAACACCACCAACTCCTCCAACTCGACCACGCCATCGACGCGCCCGACACCGTCTTCGAATAGGAATGTCCGCAACCGACTCGGCGTGGTCGCATCTCCTCGCAGCGCTTTGGCACGGACCGGGCTGAGACAAGGCACACCCGCGTACGAGATTCGGCCGTAGCGTCCGACGCGTGCTCGCGCGCGCCCTCACATCCGCCGTCGTCGGTCTCGAGCCGCGCCAGGTCGAGGTCGAGGCGCACCTGGTCACTGCGGATCTGCCCGCCTTCTCGATCGTCGGCCTTGCCGACCGGGCCTGTCAGGAGGCGAAGCACCGCGTGCACAGCGGCATCGTCAACGCGATGCTTCCGTGGCCGGGGCGTGAGCGGATCACCGTCAACCTTGCACCTGCCGCGTTGCGGAAGGAGGGATCCGGGTTCGACTTGCCGATCGCGCTCGCGCTCCTCGCGGGCTCGCACCAGCTGCCGCCCGAGCGCCTCCTCGAGCACGCATGCGTCGGAGAACTGTCGCTCGACGGCAGGGTCCGTCCCGTCACCGGCACCATCGCCGTGGCGGAGGGTGCCCGCCGGGCGGGCCTGCCGCGGCTCCTCTGCGCCGCCGAGTCCGCCTCGGAGGCAGCGCTCGCGGGGATCGACGTCGTTCCGGTACGGCATCTCGCCCAGGCAGTCGCGTACCTGCGCGGTGAAGAGGAGATCGCGTTTGCGACACCGCCGGGACGCGACGAGCTCGAGGAGCCGTTCCTTCCCGACCTCGCGGAGGTCCGCGGTCAGGAACGAGGGAGGCGCGCCATCGAGATCGCCGCGGCCGGCGAGCACAACGTCCTACTCGCCGGCCCGCCGGGGACCGGCAAGACGATGCTCGGACGGCGCCTACCCGGAATCCTGCCGCCGCTCACGCGGGACGAGGCGCTCGAGGTGACGAGAATCCACTCCGTTGCCGGAACGCTGCAGCCGGGGCGGCCGATGATCCTCACGCCACCATTTCGGGCGCCACACCACGGCGCCTCGGCGGCTGCCATCGTCGGGGGCGGCGTGGCACCTCGGCCGGGCGAGGCGAGCCTCGCTCACCGTGGCGTTCTCCTGCTCGACGAGCTACCGGAGTTCCCGCGCCCGGTACTCGAATCGCTGCGGCAGCCGCTCGAGGATGGGGTCGTCTCGGTCGCGAGGGTCGGCGGACATGCCCTGTTCCCGGCCCGTTTCCGGCTCGTCGCGACGATGAACCTCTGTCCGTGCGGTGGACGCGGCGATCCGGCGGCGGACTGTGCCTGTAGCGCGCAACGAATCTCTGCGTATCGCGAGAAGGTCTCACGGGCTCTCCTCGATCGGTTCGATCTCGTGGTGGCGATGCCTCGACCGAGGGCGGAGCAGCTTTCAGCGCCTCCGGGGGAGGCGTCGGCGGCGGTACGGGAGCGCGTCGTCGCAGCCCGCGCGCGATTGCGTGACGGCGACGTCCTCCGGCGGACCGAAGCTGCCTCCGCACTGCTCGACCGCGCAGTCGAACGGGTACCGCTCTCGGGTCGAGGACGTGCTCGCGTGGCAAGAGTTGCCCGCACGGTCGCGGCACTGGCCGGTGCCGAGGCAGTGCTTCCCGAGCACCTTGCAGAGGCACTCTCCTACCGCTCTCCCGTGGGGATCGCCGCCCCGTGACGTATCGCACGCTCCGTCTGCGCGACGGCGCCTATCCGCCGCTTCTTCGGCAGGTTCCCGACCCGCCGCGAATACTCTGGCTGCGCGGAGGCTCTTCGCCGGACATCCTTGCCCTCCCTTCCGTTGCGATCGTCGGAGCCCGCGCGTGCTCGTCCTACGGTCGTGCAGTCGCTCGGTCGCTCGGGCGAGAGCTCGCGGCGGCGGGGCTCGTCGTCGTCAGCGGGCTCGCGCGCGGGATCGACGGTGAAGCGCACAGAGGAGCACTCGATGCCGACGGGGTAACGGTAGCGGTGCTCGGCTGCGGAATCGACCGCGACTACCCTGCCGCGCACCGCGAGCTCGCGCGCCGGATCACGCGGCATGGCCTGATCGTGTCCGAGTACGAGCCGGGGATCGAGCCGGCTCCATGGCGATTCCCGGCGCGGAACCGGATCATCGCGGGGCTCTGCGCCGCAACCGTCGTCATCGAAGCTCGAGAACGCTCGGGCGCTCTCATCACCTGCGATTTCGCGCTGGAGGACGGGCGCGAGGTCATGGTCGTACCGGGCGAGATCACCTCGGCCGTGTCCGCCGGGTCGAACGCAATTGCTGCGCCTCGGCGCGACGCCGGTGACAGCAGCCGCCGACGTCCTCGAGTTCTTCGGAATCGAGCCGCGAGAGCAGAAATCCGACCCGCCCGTCGGCCTTGCAGGAGTCGTCCTCGCCCACCTGGTCGAGTCCGCAGCGAGTATCGACGAGCTCGCTCGCGCCTCGGGGGCCGCTTCGGGCGAGGTCTCCGCAGTCCTGATCGAGCTCGAGCTCGCCGGGTGGGTCAGCGAGGCGGACGGGGTGTACCGGGCGGCGGTGCGCCCGTGAGCTCGAAAACGGTGACTACGATCGGCCGGTGCAGCACGAAGACCAGACCGCGACCTCGCGCGTCGTCACACGCGCCCGTGCGCGTCTCGCGACGGTCGTGTTCCTCGGCGCAGTCGTCGCCGCGTTCGTCGCGCCCCAGCACGCGTTTGCGGCCGGCGGTTCCGTCGCCGTCATCGTCGTCCCGGTGTTCGCGCCCGCCTCCTACGCCGACAAGGGGGCAGTGGGACTGTTCGTCCCCGGCGCGGGGTCGACCGTATCGCGCGAACGGGCGCTGGTGTCGCTCGTCCGCGGGCGCGTCGTCTCGTCGCTCGTCGACCACGACGGCGCACCGGTGATCACGTTGTCGCGCATCATCCGGCCGAGACGACGATCTACCTGGCGCTGCCGCCGCCGGGATCGCACCACAACGTCGTCCGCTACCCGATCGCCATCGTCGGCCCCGGATACCGTGGGCTGCTCAGCTCTGGTTCGACCCGGCTCGACGGGCTGGTCTCACTCGCCGACGTCGCTTCGACGGCGAAGGCGATCGCGGCAGGGGAGACGCCGCCGATCCGTTCCCGCGCGGATCCGCAGGCCGTTCGCACGCTCGCGCAGCTCGATACACGTTTGGCCAAGGCACACGATGCGCGTACGGGTGCGACGCTCGTGCTCGTGGGCTGGCTGGTGTTGTTCGCCGCGCTCGGCATGCTCGCTCGCGTACCGCTCGCGGCCCGGGCCGCCGTGCTCGTGGCACCCGTCGCGCTCGGGACGGCCCTCGCACTCAGCGCATTCGGCATCGACGACCTGGCCGTCGTCGTCGTCACGCTCGCGATCGTCACCGGCGCAGGCGCGCTCCTGCTCGGGCTCCGGCCGGCGTTCCTCGTACCAGCGGTCGTCGGGTTCCTCGCGGCGTTTCTCGTCATCCTCGCCGGCTGGCCCGAGGTCAACGCCCTCGCCGTGATCGGCCCACACCCCGACGGCGGCGGACGGTTCTACGGAATCACGAACCAGGTCGAAACGCTTCTGCTCGCACCCGCACTGGCCGCGTCGGCCGTGGTCGGCATCGCGGGTGCAGCGGCGATCGGCGTCGTGCTCGTCGTGACCGTGGCGTGGAGCAAAGCAGGCGCCGACGGCGGCGGCCTGCTCGTCGTTCTCTCCGGCTATGCCGCGCTTCTCACCCGGCTTGCGCAGGTACGGATGACGACGATTCGGCTCGTCGGAGGCGCAGCGGCGGTCGTCGCGATCGGCCTGGCGGCCGTAGGCATCGACGCACTCGTCGGGGGCTCGAGCCACGTGACCGACGCGGTCGGCGGGGGGCCGGCGACACTCTTCGACGACGTCACCCGGCGAGTGGAGATCTCCTGGGCCGGGGCGACCTCGGCCGCCCACGTCGCGCTGCTCTGCGTGCTTTCGCTCGGCGGCCTCGTTTGGCTCGGGGTGCGCGGATGGGGGAGACCCGTGATCATGTCGATGCTCGTCGCAATCGGCGTATCGCTCGCCGTCAACGACACGCCCGTCGACGTCCTCGGCTACGGGGCTCTGGGCTGTCTTGCTCTCACCGTGTGGGACGAGTCGAGGGTGCTCAGCGTGCGCAGTTGGGGCCGGAGTCTCCTTCGAGAGCATCGAGAGCCCTCCGCGCAGTGACGGCCAGCTTGAGTCGCACGACACCGGCGGCCGGCGTCGTCAGCCGGATCATGTTGTCGGCGCCTTTCGTCAGGCACCCCGTCGTGGTGCGCCAGAACGGCGACCAGTTCGCTGCGATCCGATACTTCCCGGGGCGTCCGAGCGTGACGGTGAGGCTGCTCTGTCCGAACTGGAGCACGCGCGCCCGTCCCGGTCCTGTCACGATCGCCTGCGGCTTCGGGACTGCGTAGATGGTCGTGTGCTCCGATCGGAAGACCACCTCGAGCCCCGAGGTCCCGCCGGCGAGCAACGCGCCTTCCTTCCGCGCGCTGTAGTCGAGCGGCGCGTCGGGTAGAACGACGTAGCGGACGCCGAGCGATCTCAGCCAGGCTCGATAGCCCGCGGGGTGGAGGTCCTCGTACAGAAGATCGTTGCGTGGAAAGTCGTTCTGTCGGTACCAGCCACGCACGATCGGGATGCCCGCGGCCGGCAGGTAGGCAGCTGGCCAATGGCCGACCGTGTCGACCGCCTCGACGCGGTATGAGGGTGACAGGTGCTCGGTGAGGAAGGTGATCGCCGGTGCCCAGTAGGCAGGTTCGGCGGCCGGATCCGTGCTGGTCTTCAGATAACTCCCCGCGAGCGGCGTGAGGTTCCAGGAGACGGCGAGCCCGAGCGCCAGCAGCGCCACCGGCAGTGGCCGCCAACGGCGGAGGGAAAGTGTGAGAATCGCGATCGGGATCGCCGCATATCGCAGGCGGGCTATGTTCTCACCGAGGCCGGTGGGGACGAGGTAGGTGGCAGTGCACGCCACGAGGTACACGACGTAGATCCATCGGAGCACGCCCGCAGCAGCGACGCGCCACGTCAGCAGGATGCCGAGGCCGCAGAACACGCATGCCGCGGAGAACTCGGCGAGCGAGAACGGAAAGCGGCCGCCCAACGGGAACAGTCGCAGGAGAAGGAGCTCGACCGAGATCGCAACACCGAGCGTGACGAGCGGAAGCACGAGCTCCGATCGGCGGGGCGCCCGCGAGAGGCCGATACCGGCGAGGATCACGACGAGGAGAACGAACGCGACCGGGCTCGCTGCCAGAGCGAGCATGGTGAGAATCGCGAAGCGTGCCCTGCGCCCGGCCTGCAAGGCCCAGAGTGCGAGCAGCGCGAGCGCCGTTCCGAGTGCAAACGGGAACGCGCCGGAGAGCACGACGCCGGCCCAGACGACTGCGAAGGAGCGATTCGACCATCGCGATGCCGGCCCCCATTCCCGCGCCGCGACGACACCGAAGGCGAGAGCTGCCGTTGCGATGCTTGCAACGGCGAGCAGCTTGATGCCGAAGGCAGCGGCGAGAGGGTAGTAGATGATGCTGTAGGTGACGAAGCTGTAGCGGCCCGCGTACCAGAAGTTGTTCCAGATGCCGAACCCGTAATTCTCGAAGAGTCCGCTCTGGTACAGGTGTGCCGCAAAATCGCTTCCCGGCGGCCCGAGCCACGCAAGGGCGGCAGCCAGGCCGGCGGCGACGCCCGCGGCGGCTATTGCCTCGCGGGGGATCTCTCGCGGGGAGGATGAGATCTCGGTCATGCGCTACGAGGCATCCGCCTCTGGAGCATCCTAGAGATGCGACCGAGTCCACGGCGCGACCTGCCCTCCGCCGGACCGTAGGATCAATGCGTGACGTCGTACTGGCTGAGCGAACCCGCCCCGATCCGCGAGGCTCCCGTCGTCGACGACCCGGACGTGGTTGTCGTCGGAGCAGGCGTGACGGGTTGCACCGCGGCGCTGCGCCTGGCGCAGGCCGGTCTGAAAGTGCGGCTGCTCGACGAGCGCGGCGTCGCGGAGGGGGCAAGCGGGCGCAACGGCGGCTTCGCGTTACGCGGCACGGCCGCTCCGTTCGATGTCAGCGCCGCTTCGGTCGGCGAGGAGAACGCGCGCGCGCTCATGTCGTGGACCGAGAGTGCGCTCGACACGATCGAGGTGCTCGCGGGGGATGCGTTCCGCCGGGTCGGCTCGCTCCGCATTGCCGTCGACGAGGAGGAGCGGGAGGAGTTACGGGCCGAGTACGACGCTCTCGTCGCGGCGGGATTCGCTGCCGAGTGGGTCGACGGGTTCGAGCCGCCGTTCGAGAACCGCTTCACGGCGGGTCTGCGTCACGTCCCCGACGGCGTCTTGCAGCCCGCCCGGTGGGTGAGGCAGCTTGCCGGTCTGGCCGCGCAGGCGGGTGTGGAGATCCGTGAGCACGCCCGAGTGGCCTCGCTCGACGATCTCGACGGTGCCACCGTCGTCGTATGCACGGACGGCTATCCGAGTGGACTCCTCGGGCCGATCGAGGGTCTGATCATCCCCACCCGCGGTCAGGTGATCGCGACGGAGCCGGTTCCGGAACACGTCTTCGAGGTGCCTCACTACGGGCGGCACGGCTTCGACTACTGGCACAGGGCGGAGGACGGGCGGATCGTGGCAGGCGGCTTCCGCGACGTCTCGTTCGACTCGGAATTCACGGCCGAGGAGCAGCTCACCGAGCCGGTTCAGCGCGCACTGCAGGCGTTCGTCAACAGCCTGCTCGGCCGTGAGCTCCGCGTGGATTACGCGTGGTCGGGAATCTTCGGGATGGTGATGGATTTTCTTCCGGTCGTCGGGCGGGTCCCGGGCCTCGACGACGTCTGGGTCGCCGGCGGGTACTCCGGGCACGGCAACGTCCTCGGTTTCGCGTGCGGCGAGCTCGTCGCTCGTGCCGTCACGGGCGAGGACGATGCGCTCGTGCCGCTCTTCGAGCCGTCGCGTCTGCTCAACCTCGACGACTGAGCGAGCATCGGGCTGCGGACGTTCGACCGTGGCCCAGTTCAGCTCGCGCGACGCGCGGCTTCGGCGCCGATCGCAGCGAGAGACGTTCGCACGGCGTGCTCCCATTGTTCGGCGACGGCGTCGCCGAACCGCCGTCCGACGCCCCAGAAGTCGGTTCCCAACTCGCCACTCCAGGTGAGCACGGTCGTCGCCTCGGCCTCGCCCGGACGAAGCGCGAACGTCTCCCTGACGTGCGGGACGGGCCCGCGAACGAGGCGGAAGTCGATCTGTTCGGGACGCTGGAACTGCACGGTCTCGAGCGTCGTCGTCACCCGCCCACGAACGGTCGTGTGGTGGGCTGCCAGCACCATGTCGCTGCCGCGCTCCCACACCTCGAGTTTTTCCTTCATCGCCCTCGGAGTCTTCCCGAGGTACGGCGCCGCGATCACGTCGAAGACGGCCTCGGGCGGGGCGGCGATCTCGAATTCGACGGGACCGAGCGGCCGAACGGTGCGACCGACACCGATGTCGAGCGTGAGCGCGCCCCGGACGAGCAGGCGGGAGGCGGTAATCGCCAGGGCGGCGAGTCCGGCGAGTGGCAGGAGACGCCGCATTCCTCCAGGCTAGCCGTTCATCCTCGGGTCAGATCGAAAGGCGCGGGAGGTCGAGCTCATCCGCTCTCTGTGCCGCAACCTTGGCAATCGCCAGATCCTGGATCGCGAGGCCCGTCGAGTCGAACAGCGTGATCTCCGTCGGCGAGCGCCGTCCGTCGGCCTCGCCCGTGAGCACGCGTCCGAGCTCGGTGACCTGGTCGTGGCTGACGACACCGGCCTCGACGCCGGCCGCCAGTTCGCCCCCGTGGCTTGCCTGCTCCCAGTCGTCACAGAACAGCCGCGCGCGCCCGAGTTCCTCGACGGCCACCTCGGCCTTCCCAGGGCCGTCTGCGCCGATCAGTGACACGTGTTGCCCGCTTCGGAGCGAGCCGGCGGGGAACAGGATGTCGCGCCCGGGGGTGACGGTGACCACGATGTCGGCCGCGAGTGCTGCTTCCCGGGAGGCGGCGACCGTTGCGCCGAGTCGTTCGGCGACTGCGGCCGTCCTCGCGTCGTCGATGTCCCAGAGCATCACGTTGGACGAGCCGAGCGCCAGGAACATCCGCGCCGTCTCGGCGCCGTTGACACCGCAGCCCACGACCGCGACCGACTCGGCATCCGACCGGGCCAGCGCCTCGGCGGCGAGCACACCCGCTGCAGCGGTGCGGAGCGCCGTCACGGCGGCGGCGTCGAGGATCGCCTCGAGCTGCCCGGTCTCCGCGTTGGAGAGAAGCACGAGCCCGCCGACGGTGGGCAGCCCCCGGGCGGGATTCCCGGGGAACGACGTCACCCACTTCAACAGCGCGTGCCCGCCGCCCAGGGCCGGCATGGCACGGAAATCGCCGGCAGGGTAGTTCGTCACATAGAGCTTCGGTTGCATCGTCCATTCGCCCCGGGCATGGGCGATGAACGCCGCCCTGACGGCGTCGTGAGCCTCGCGGGGTGACACGGCGCGCTCCACGTCGGAGCCCGAGAAGAACGGGACCGTCACGCGGCACAGCGTACTCGGGCGTGATTGGACCCGTCCGTGGCTGCAGCGATCGAAAGAGCGGGGCTAGGCGTCGATCGCGGCGGAGCAACGGTCCTTCACGATCTCACGCTCGGGACCGAAGGCGGCATCGTGAACGTCGGCTCGGCGGCGCACCCTGTGAGGCGCAGCAGAGCCTGCGCTACGTTGCCTTGACCGCTGCGATGAGCTTCACGACGGAATCCTTCGCGTCGCCGAAGAGCATGGTCGTCTGCGGCTCGAGGTAGAGCTCGTTGTCGATGCCGGCGAAGCCGGGGTTCATCGATCGCTTCATGACGATCACGCTTGCAGCCTTGTCGACGTCGAGGATCGGCATGCCGTAGATCGGGCTCGACGTGTCGTGACGGGCCGCGGGGTTCGTGACGTCGTTCGCACCGATCACGAGCGCGACATCGGTCTGCGGGAACTCGGGATTGATCTCGTCCATCTCCTTGAGGACGTCGTACGGCACGTTCGCCTCGGCGAGGAGCACGTTCATGTGTCCCGGCATGCGTCCTGCCACGGGGTGGATCGCGTACAGCACGTCGACGCCCTTCTCCTCGAGCAACTCGGCGAGTTGGCGGACGTCGTGTTGTGCCTGCGCGACGGCCATTCCGTAGCCGGGAACGACGACGACCTTGCGCGCAAAGGACAGCTGCACGGCGACGTCCTCTGGGGTCGTCGCCCGAACCGTACGCCCGTCGTCCGCGCGCATGCCCGAGCCGGCACCGGCCTGTACCTGTCCGAACGCGCCGAACAGGACGTTCGTGACGGAGCGATTCATCGCCTTCGCCATCAGGAGGGTGAGCATCGTTCCCGAGGCGCCGACGAGCATGCCGGCGACGATCAGGACGGTGTTGGAGAGGACGAACCCGGTCGCGGAGGCCGCCAGCCCCGTGAACGCGTTCAACAAGGCGATCACGACAGGCATGTCGGCGCCGCCGATCGGCAGCACGAAGAGCACGCCGAAGAGGAGCGCGAGCCCGGCGAGCAGCCAGAGAACCCATTGGTCGTGTGCGCCGGCAACGACGGCGACCCCGAGCGCGACCGTCCCGCCCAGGACCGCGATGTTGAAGACGTTCTGGCCCGGGAACGTGATCGGCCGGCCGCTGACGAGCTCCTGCAGCTTCGCGAATGCGACGAGTGACCCTGCGAACGAAACCGAGCCGATCAGTGCGGAGAGCACCGTCGACACCGATGCCGTGGTGGCAAGCCCCTCCGGGACGAGGTGAAACTCCGCCAGCGCGACGAGCGCGGCAGCGCCGCCGCCGACGCCGTTGAAGAGCGCCACCATCTGCGGCATCGCCGTCATCTTGACCTTGCGCGCTCCCACGACGCCGACGACGGTGCCGAGCGCCGCACCGATCACGATCAGCGCCCAGTTGCCGATGCCGTCGAGCATGAGCGTGCTCGCGATCGCGATGATCATGCCGACCCCGCCGATCCAGTTCCCGCGTCGCGCGTGCTTCGGTGACGAGAGGAAGCGCAGCGCGAAGATGAAGCAGATGATCGTGACGAGGTAGAGCAGCCCGATCAGGTTCGAGGACTCGGAGATCACTTGTCGGCCGGCTCCTGCTTCGGCTCCGGGCGCTTCTTGAACATCTCGAGCATGCGGTCGGTCACGAACCAGCCGCCGACGACGTTGGCGGTGGCGAGCACCATGGCTGCGAATCCGACCACTTTCAGGAACGTGTCGTCGGCTCCGCCGAGCACGATGATCGCTCCGACGATGACGATCCCGTGGATGAAGTTCGTGCCCGACATCAACGGCGTGTGCAGCATCGCGGGCACCTTCGAGATGACTTCGAACCCGAGGAAGATGGCGAGAACGAGGATCGTCAACTCGATCACGAGAGTGAGGTTCACGCCGCTCCCTCCTTGGGCCGGGAAACGCACGCGCCTGCCGTGATCTCGTCGTCGAAGTCGAGCGCCAGCTCTCCGCCGGGTGCGAGGTGCTGGAGGAGAGCCGAAACGTTGCGTGAGTAGAGCTGGCTGGCGTGGAACGCCATCCGTGACGGCAGGTTGGTGAAGCCGACGATCGTGACGCCCTCGCGCACGGTCTCCGTTCCAGGTTGCGTGAGCTCACAGTTGCCGCCCGCCTCCGCGGCGAGGTCGACGATGCAGCTCCCCGGCCGCATGTTCGCGACCGCTGACGCAGGAATCAGCTTCGGGGCGGGGCGCCCCGGCACGAGAGCCGTCGTGATGACGACGTCGAACTCCGGCAGCCGCTCCTCGAGGGCGGCCTGCTGCGCGGCCTGCTGCTCGGGCGTCAGCTCCTTCGCGTATCCGCCTTCGGTCTCCTCGCCGTGGACGCCGAGCTCGAGGAACCTTGCACCGAGTGATTCCACCTGCTCCTTGACGGCGGGACGGACGTCGAACGCCGACACAACCGCGCCGAGTCGCCGTGCCGTGGCGATCGCCTGCAGGCCGGCAACGCCCGCCCCCATCACGAGTACCTTTGCGGGCGCGATCGTCCCGGCGGCGGTCATCAGCATCGGGAAGAGCTTCGGCACCCGGTCGGCGGCGACCAGCACCGCCTTATAGCCCGCGACCGTCGCCTGCGAGGACAGCGCATCCATCGACTGGGCCCTCGTGATCCGGGGAATGGACTCCATCGCGAAGGCGACGATTCCCTGCTGTCGCAGCAGCTCGATGCCCTCGGTATCCGTGAGCGGCGCCAGAAACGAGATCAGCAGCGTCCCAGCCGGCGTCGCCGCGACCTCGTCTGCCGTGGGCGGAGAGACTCGCACGACCGCGTCCACACCCTCGAGCAGGGCGCCCGCGTCCTGCACCGACGCTCCCGTCGCGACGTAATCGGCGTCCGGAAACCCGGCGGTCGCGCCCGCACCACGTTCGACCACGACCTCGAAGCCTGCTGTCACCAGCCGGCCGGTCGTTTCGGGAACGAGAGCCACTCGGCCTTCGCCGGGAGCAGCCTCACGGGGTACAACCACGCGCACACCCTGAATCTACGGGAAGGGATTTCGTCTCGTAGCGGGAACCTCGAATCTCGTGAGCCGACTTCCCGTCTTCACTACCGCGATGAGTATTTGTGACCCTTCGCTCGAGGCCCACGCCTCGCGCGTCGGGGACGTGGCCGAGGCCGTTGCTCGCCGGTTGGGCTGGGCCGAGCCCACGCTCGAGGAGCTGCGCCTCGGGGCTGCGCTGCACGATGTCGGCAAGATGAACGTCCGGCCCGGCGTGCTCAACAAGCCCGGCCCCCTCGACGACGCGGAGATCGCCGAGGTGCGCGCGCACCCGGTCGAAGGCGCCTGGCTGATCGCGGGTATTCCGTCGTTCGCACCGGCTCTCCCGTACGTCCTCTTCCACCACGAACGGTGGGACGGCGACGGGTACCCGACCCGGCGGGCCGGTACAGCGATTCCGCTCGAGGGACGCGTGCTGGCGGTCGCCGACGCCTTCGACGCGATGACCTCGCTACGCCCGTACCGCGATGCACGTGCGCTCGACGATGCCGTCGCCGAGGTCGAACGCTGCGCGGGCTCGCAGTTCGATCCCGGAGTCGCCGGAGCCCTCATCGATGCGTACGGGGCCGGCGAGATCGTCGCCATCGAGTCGTTGCCCGTCGCAGTCTGAGCAGAGCTCTAGCGCGCCTCCCACGCGTCGAGCTTCGCTCGCGTGCGCTGGATGACTTCGTCGGTGAATTCGATCGTGCCGGCGTCGCCCCCGAGATCCGACGTGCGGATGCCTGCCGCGACGGCTTCGAGGCAGCTTTCGCGAATCGAGCGCCCGGCCCGTTGTCCCATCTCGTCGTCGGCGTGATCGAGAAGCGCGGCGCAGGCGAGGATCATTGCCATCGGGTTGGCGACGTTCTTGCCCTCGAGTGACGGGGCCGTGCCGTGCGCAGCCTCGGCCATGAGCGCCGAAGGAACGTAGTCCTCGCCGAAGGCGACGAGCAGCGACTCCGAACCAGCGATCGAACCGAACAGCGGGAGAACGAGGTCGGAGAGAATGTCTCCGTCGCGGTTGAGCGCCGGAATCACCATCGGCGAGCCACTCGATGAGATCAGGAGCGCGAAGGTTGCGTCGATCAGCTGCGGCTCATACGGCACGTCGGGATGGCGTGCCGCAGCGGCATCCATCTCTTCCTTCAACATGCCCTCGTAGATCGGGCTGACGGTGTACTTCGGTCCTCCGAACACCTTCGCTCCCATGCGCTCTGCCTGCCGGAACGCGAATTCCGCCACTGCCGTACAGATGCTCCGTTCGATCCGCTCGGTCCGGAACGCCACTTCGTCGTTCCCCTCGCCCTCGCGCCACTCCTTGGCACCGTAGGCGTCACCGACGGCCATGCGGACGACCGAGATGGGGGAGTGCACGCCGCCGAGCGGGACGACGCCCGGGATCCTGCGGCCCGTGCGGACGATCACCTTGCCGCCGATCTCCTCCCGCAGGATCCGGTTCGGCGAACCGACGTCGTCCTTCGTCTCCGGCGTCACCGTGGCCGCCTTGAGCCCGAGGCCCTTATCGCGGATCGCGCGCGCGGCCTCGTGGACGACACCGTTGCTCGTGGCCCGTCGATTCTCGAGCGAGAGGTCGTAGCGTGGAAGGGCGACCTCGAAGCCGATCACCTCCGGCGTCAGGAGCCGGAGAGAGGCCTCGAGCAGCTCCTGGCCCGTCTGGTCGCCCTCGAGTACGACGATCGTGCGTGCGTCCATAGCGGGCGATTCTAGTTACGTCCGCGATCCACACCGCGGTTGACGATCAGCGGAATGGATGCGTAAAATGCGGAGTGGAAATACTGGCAGAATAAGAACTTGCCGGCGCGTATTTGACGGCGTATCGGCGGAGAGGAATTAGCGTGGCGCGACGGACAATTCTCGTGTGTGACAAGTGCGGGTCGGAGGTCGAAGAGGGGCGCGGCGCAATGATGCGCGTCACCTTCACCGACGCCCGGCGCGGTGCGAAGGCCGCCGATCTGTGTGACGGGTGCGCCGGCACGATGCCGGGACACGCCGTCGCGCGACGCGGCCGCAAGCCGAAATCGTCGTCCGAGTCGTAGGGAAGAGCGGCGATCGTGCCGCCCCCTCCGGCACCGCTTGGCGCACTTTGCGAGGACGCCCAGCGCGCGTAAGAAGGACGTGCAAGGGCCGCGACTACGATGGCTAGATGGGGCTCTCGCTCGTCGTCGGACCGGCGCACGCCGGCAAGGTCGCGCTCCTCCTCGACCGGTTCGTCGGCACGCTCGCCCGTGACCCCTGGCTGATCGTTCCCAACCGCGTCGATGTCGACCGTGTCGAGCGTGAGCTCGCGGAGCGCAGTGGCGCGCTTCTCGCGGGCACCGTGGGAACGTTCGACACGCTGTTCTCTCACCTCGCCGGCCCGGCCGGCCCCAGGGTTCTCGCGGAGGCCGAGCGCACCATTGTCCTCCGGCGCGTCGTCGACAGCGCCCGGCTCGGCCTGCTCGGCGCATCGTCCCGGTTCGCCGGCTTCACCGACTCGCTCGGGGGAGCGCTCGGCGAGATCGAGGCGAGCCTGCTCGATCCGGACGATCTGGACTCCGATCTAGCCGAGCTGACCAGGGCGTACCGCGCGGAACTGGATCGGCTCGGGGTTCAGGACCGAGGCATGGTCCGACGTCGAGCAGTCGAGCGGCTGACGAGCGACCTCGGCGCGTGGGACGGAGCCCCGGTCTACGCGTACGGCTTCGAGGATCTGACGGCGGCCGAATGGCAGCTGATCGAGGCACTCGCCGCCAGAGGCGACGTCCACGTCTCGCTGCCGTACGAGCCCGGCCGGGCGGCGTTCGCCTCGCTCTCGCACACCGCCGCGGACCTCGCTGGGCTCGCAGGCGGCGACATCGTCGAGCTCCCGGCGGCGTCGGGGGCCTACCTGCCGAACGGGCTCGCGCACGTGGAGCGCCACCTGTTCGACGACGATCCGAAGCCGGCGGCACTCGACGGATCAGTCCGTTTCCTCGAGGGAGCCGGTCGACGCGCGACGCTCGAGTTGGTCGCCGAGGCCGTCATCGGCCTCGTCGGGGAAGGGGTCTCACCGGAGGAGATCGCGATCGTCTGCCCATCCCTCGAGCGAACGCGTGCCTCGATCGAAACCGCGTTCAGCGCGCTCGGAGTCCCGGTCGCCGTCGAGGGTCGGCCGCGGCTCGCCGCGACCCCCTTCGGGCAGGCGCTGCTCTCTCTGCTCCGGTTTTCATGGAGCAACGGGACGCGCCGCGAGCTCTTCACGTTCCTGCGCACTCCGTACGGCGGGCTCGGGCGCAGCGACGTCGATTTCCTCGAGGGAAGACTGCGCGGACGAGCCGTGCTCCGGGCCGACCGGACGGTCGAGGAGACCACGAAGCTTCGCACCGGGCGGCCGCTGCCGGTCCTCGAGCTCGTTGGCGCCGACGCCGACCCCGTTGCCGCCACGCGGGCGGTCGTGGCAGCGATGCTGCGCAACGCGTACGGGCTCGGTGCGCCTCCTTCATCGCAGGTCGCCAAGCGCGATCTTCGCGCCGCCGACGCGGCGAACAGGATCATCGATGACCTGGAACGGCTGCGCGACGCGGGCGTGGCGATCCACGCCGACGACGTACTCGTCGCGCTCGAACGGGCAACGACGCGCGGAGACGCCGCCGGCGAGCCGGGCCGGGTCGCCGTACTCGATCTGACCCGCGTGCGAACACGGAGGTTCGACGCCGTCTTCGTGATCGGGCTCGAACAGGGATCACTGCCGCGCCGCGCTCCGACGTCGCCGTTCTTCGACGACGACACACGCAAGGAGCTCGACGGAAGGCGCGGTGCCCGCCTGCAGCGCCCTGACGCAGCGAGCCGCGACCGTTATCTCTTCTACACCGCGTGTACGCGACCGAGACGAGTGCTCACGCTCGTGCGGGAAGCGGCGACCGACGACGGATCCCCACGTGAAGCAAGTCCGTTCTGGGAGGCGGTCAGCGAGCTGTTCGACCCGGACGACGTGCGCCGAAACACCAGTCGTCGTCCGCTCGCCCAACTGACGTGGCCGATCGAGTTCGCGCCGACGGAGCGAGAGCGACTTCGCGCTCTCGCGCGACTGTCGGCGGCCGATCCGCGGGAAGCAGACGCTCTCGCCTTCGCCAATGGATGGCAGCGCAAGCTCAGCCGCGCCCGGCGTGCGTTCTCACGTCCCACGACGATCAGTCATCCGCGGGCCGTCGCTCTCCTCGCGAGCCGAGAGACGTTCCGGGTCACCGATCTCGAGCGGATGGCCGGCTGCTCGTCGGCGTGGTTCGTGGAGCGCTATCTCCGGCCCGGCGGTATCGACCAGGCGATCGATCCGAAGATGAGGGGTTCGATCGCGCACGTCGCCTTGCAGCGCTTCTACTCGCAGCTCCCGTCCGCGCTCCCGGGAGCGGAGCGCGTGACACCCGAGAACGTCGAGGCTGCGGTCGAGTTGATGCACCGGTGCGTCGACGGCGCCCTCGACTCCGGCCTGCGGATCGATGCCGACGATCTGCAGCGCCGCGAGCTCGGTCAGAGTCTGCAGCGCGATCTCGAGCAACTCGTTCGGGCCGAGGCGTCCGCGAGCTCTACGTTCACGCCGAAGAAGCTCGAGGTCTCGTTCAAGGCGTACGAGCTCGCGCCCGGTGTGGCCGTGAGCGGCAAGATCGATCGCGTCGACGCCGACCCGGTCAGCGCCCGTGGGATCATCGTCGACTACAAGTCCGGGGCTGCGCCCTCGGCGGCCCAGATCCGCGACGAGGCGCGCCTTCAGATCCCGCTCTACCTGCTCGTCTTGCGCGACCAGCTCGGCCTCGAGCCGATGGGCGGTGTGTACATGCCGCTCGGCGGTGGCCGCCGGCCCCGCGGCATGCTTCGGGCGGGCGACGATCAGGTGCCGGGCTTCGCCTCCGCCGACTACCTCGCCGGGCCGGAGTTCGAGGCGGAGATCGAGCATGCTCGCGACGCTGCGATCGCGCTCGCCGAGCGCATCCGAACCGGCGACGTCCTGCACGACCCCCGCGGTGGGGACTGTCCGAGCTGGTGCGACCTCTGGCGCATGTGCCGCAAGGAACGTCCGTGACCACACCGTCGTTCGTGTCGGTGCGTCGCCGATCCGCGTGGGCGCGGGGAAGGGCGGTGCCCGGCTTCAGCCGGGCGCCGGGGTCGGCGGCGACGTGAGCACGTCACCGAACGCCCAGCAACGTGCAGCGATCGATGCGCGCGGTTCGACCTTCGTCTCGGCCGGCGCCGGGACCGGAAAGACGACCGTGCTCGTGGAGAGGTTTGCAAATGCGGTCGCGAAGGAGGGCCTCGACGTCGATTCGCTGCTCGTCATCACCTACACGGATCGTGCCGCCGGGGAGCTGCGCGCACGGATCCGAGCGCGCCTGCTCGAGCTCGACCGTCCGGACCTCGCGCGCGACCTCGACGGCGCCTGGATCTCGACGATTCATGGGTTCTGCCGTCGGCTGTTGACGGCGTATCCGCTGGCGGCGGGGATCGACCCGCGCTTCCGAGTGCTGGACGAGTCCCAGGCTCGGGTTCTGCAGGGCGAGGCGTTCAATGCGGCCCTGGAGCAGTTCTGCGCTGCCGATGAGCCGGACCGTTGGCAACTCCTCGCGACCTACCGCGCCGGTGGCCTCCGCAAGATGCTGGTCAGCGTCTACGACACGCTGCGCTCGGCGGGACGCGAGCTCAAGCTCGAGCCCGGCGTGCCCGAGAGCCTCGACGACGCGGTCGTCGACCTGCTCGCCGAAGCGGAGTCGCTCGCCGCCGACGGGAAGGCCACGGATCTGCAGCGGGCAGCGGCTCGTGACGTGATCGACCTGCTGCAGACGACCCGCCTGCCCGAGCGACTGCTCGAACTGGCGAACGCGAGCGCGCGCGGAGCACGGGCGGCGGCGTTCAACGACGCGCGGAACGAGGTGCGCTCGCTCGCGCTGGAGGAGCTCGCCGCCCGCGACCGAGAGTTGCTGCAGGAGCTGCTGACGGGATTCGCGACCGCCTACGCGGCCGCCAAGGATCGTGAATCGGCGCTCGACTTCGAAGACCTGCAGCTGCGCGCGCGCAAGTTGCTCCAGGACGACGACGAGATCAGAGAGGTGGAGCAGCTTCGATTCCGTTCGATCATGGTCGACGAGTTCCAGGACACGAACAGCCTTCAGACGGACTTGATCGACCTGTTGTGCGCTGGAGCTCCGAAGGAGCTGTTCTTCGTCGGCGACGAGTTCCAGTCGATCTACGGCTTTCGCCATGCAGACGTGGCCGTGTTTCGGGAGCGGCGCGAGGCAGCGCCACAGGTCTTGCCCCTCACCTTGAACTACCGCTCACGCCCCGAGGTCCTCGCCGCCGTCAACGAGTTGTTCGGAGAGGAGTTCGGCGACAGCTTCCAGGCGTTGACCCCGGCCGAGGGCTACGGGGACGCGGCATTCGGGACACCGTTCGAGCTGCTCGTCACCGACAAGGCGTCGTATGCGGCGTCGGGGCTCCACTGGCGTCGAGCAGAGGCACGTCATGTCGCGAGACGGGTGCGGGAACTCGTCGATACGGGCGTCGCCACCCCGGGCGAGATCGTGCTCCTGTTTGCCGCAGGGACGGACGCGGAGTGGTTCGAGGAGGAGCTTCGGGCCGTCGACCTGCCGACGATCCGGATGACGGGGCGCCGATACTTCGGCCAGCAGCAGGTCGTCGACCTGCTCCACTACCTGCGGCTGCTCCAGAACCGCTACGACGACGAGGCGCTCTTGACCGTTCTCGCCTCGCCCTTCGTCGGCGTCTCGAACGACGCGCTCGTTCTCATTCGCGCCACCGCCGAGCGGCGCCCGATCTTCAAGGGCCTCGAGAGGACGCTGCCGGCGGATCTCGCTGAGGACGACAGAAGGCTCGTCCGGGCGTTTCTGCAGCGGTACGAGCGGCTCGTCGACGCCTCCACCAAGCTCTCTCTCGAGCTCCTCTGCGAGCGCATCCTGGTCGAGCACGACTATGACCTGGCCGTTCTCACGCGGCGCGACGGTCAGCGTCGTTATGCCAACCTGCGCAAGCTCGCACGCCTCGCGCGCTCGTACGAGGAGCTCCGCGGTCCCGACATCGAGGGGTTCATCCGCTTCGTCGCGGAACAGGAGGCGGTCGGGGCCCCCGAGCGCGACGCAGTCTCGGAGGAAGAAGGAGCCGATGCCGTCCGCCTCCTCACCATCCACGCGGCGAAGGGGCTCGAGTTCAAGGTCGTCGTGGTCGCAGATGCTGGGTCGCGACCGGACGGCGACCGACGAGATCCTCTGTCTCTCGGACGGGCGTTTCGGCTTCAAGGTTGCACATCCGGGCACGGGATCGCGTGTGAGCACGACGTCGTACAAGGCGGTCAAGGAGACCCAGGACGAGAAGGAGGACGCCGAACGCCTGCGGTTGTACTACGTCGCCATGACGCGCGCGATGGAGAGGCTCATCGTCTCCGGCTCGGTCGACCGGTCGGGCGGCAAGGACGATCGGACGCCGATCGGCTGGGTACTCGAGCGGCTGCTGCTCGGGGAGGAGCTCGACCGCGTGGACGCATCCGGTCCCGTCGAGGTCGAGCGCGGCAACGCGGGCGTCGTCCTGCGCGTCGACCGGTTCACATCCGACGTACCTGCGTCACCTGTCGAGCCGGCCACGCTCGTCGGCGACACCGAGGGCCAGCTGGTGCTCTTCGAAGGTGCGGGAGAAGAGATTCCGCCGCCGGCTCCCCGGCTGCGCGAGCTCGTCGCCGTCCCCGAGCCGGCCCTCGCCCGGATCTCTCGCCTGTCCTACAGCGCCATTGCCCTCTTCGACCGCTGCGGGTACCGCTACTACGCCGAGCGAATCGTCGGTATGCAGCCGGCGCCCTGGGAGCCGGAATCGGCGGCGGAGACGCAGCGCGGCCTTCACCCGACGGAGATCGGCGACATCGTCCACCGGCTGCTCGAGCTCGTCGATCTGGCAGCGCCCTCCGTGCCCGCCGAGCTGGAGGCGCTCGCGCGCTCCTGGTATCCGGCCGTTTCGGATGAGGAGTTGGCGCGCATCCGTCGGCTCGTACAGTCGTACACCGGCTCCGAGCTCGCTGCCCGGATCGCGCGTCTCTCGGGCGTCAGGCCCGAGAGACCGTTCGCATTCGAGCTCGACGGTGTCTTGCTGAACGGTCGACTCGACGTGCTGTGGTTCGACGGAGCTCATGCACTCGTGCTCGATTACAAGACGAACGCTCTCCTCGGCCGCGACCCGGCGGAGATCGTCGAGGACGAATACCTGACCCAGCAGGTCGTCTACGCGGTCGCCTGCCTGCGCGCGGGTGCGGAGGACGTCGAGGTCGTCTACCACTTCCTCGAGGACTCCGAGGCCGTCGTTTCGCGCATCTTCACACGCGACGATCTCGAGCCCCTGGAGCAGCGCCTCTCTGCGTCGATCGCGCGCATCCGTGAGGGATCCTTCATGCCGACTCCGAGCCCCTTTGCGTGCGCCGGATGCCCTGCGCTCGACGTCGTCTGTGCCGGCCCTCGCCTCGGCATCGGCCCCGTGGCCCCCGAGCCGGCGTACGCGGCGGCGGAGTAGCGGTTGGCGCGCTCGTACGTCTCCGAGGCGCGGATCCGCGGCCTCGGGTCGAGGCGGGAGCGGATCGGGCCGATCATCGAGCAACTCGCAACGGAACATGCGGATGCAGAGATCGCGCTCCGGTTCGGCAGCGATGTCGAGCTCCTCATCTCCGTCATGCTCTCGGCCCAGACGACCGACGTGAACGTCAACCGGGTCACGGAGCGGCTGTTCGTCAAGTACCGGCGCCCGGAGGACTACCTCGCGGTGCTGCAGGAGGAGCTCGAGCAGGACGTCTTCCAGACCGGCTTCTATCGCCAGAAGGCGAAAGCGATCCGTGGTGCGATGCGCGTGCTGCTCGAGGAGTTCGACGGCACCGTGCCGCGGACGATCCCCGAGCTGCTGAGGCTGCCCGGGGTCGCTCGCAAGACGGCGAACGTGGTCGCCGCAGAACTGGGGGAGGCGCAGGGCATCGTGGTCGACACGCACGTGCGGCGGCTCTCGCAACGCCTCGGGCTCACGCGCCAGGAGGATCCCGTCAAGATCGAGCGCGATCTCGTCAAGATCGTGCCACGAGCGGACTGGCACCGATTTCCGCACCTTCTGATCTGGCACGGACGTCGCATCTGTGATGCCCGACGGCCGCGCTGCGAGGTCTGCGTGCTCGCGGACTCTCTGCCCGTCGGCACGCTCGACCTCGAGCTGAGCCGCCGGCGAGTCGCCTCATCCGGGGGTGCCAATCCCTCGAATGAGGGCTTGCCAGTCCACCAGAAGGGTCACACGCTGTGATCGAAGCGTGGGGACCGGTCGGTCCGCATCGCTCGGATAATCACAACGCCGGAGGTTGCTCCAAATGAAACGTCTGTCCATTCTCGTCGGCGCGATCGCTGTTGCGCTCGGGGTCGTATCCAGCGCCTTCGCGTGGCACGCCAACGACGTGATCGTCGCCGCGAACTGCGACACCAAGACCGGGACGTACGTCGTGACTGCGACGATCGTGCAGAACCCGAAGTACCCCGCCACGCTCTACAGCATCAGTCCCAGCTCTTTCGCTGGCAACACGAGCGGGACGAAGTCCGTGACCGTCGTGATCAAGTTCACGAACAACGAGAAGCAGACGTGGAAGCGATACGTCACGCTCGACGGCAAGTGCACGATCCCACCTGTCGTTCAGGCCTTGCACCTGCGCAACACGGTGACGAACAACAACGGCGGCACGGCTGTTCCGACGGCGTGGACGCTGTCGGCGACGGGCGCCGGTGGTTCGCCGACGAATCTGTCGGGCAAGACGCCCGTTGACAGTGGCGCCGGTTTCAAGGCCGACACCTACACGCTCGCCCAGACCGGTGGCCCGTCGGGCTACACGGCGGGTCCGTGGAGCTGCGTGCTGACCGGCACCTCGACGGTCGGTTGCGGTGTCGAGCAACCAGGTCGTCGTCGGTTCGGGGCAGGATGTCACCTGCACGATCAACAACGACGACAATCCTCCTGTGCCGGTGCAGGCCTTGCACCTGCGCAACACGGTGACGAATGACGATGGCGGCACGGCCGTTCCGACGGCGTGGACGCTGTCGGCGACGGGCGCCGGTGGTTCGCCGACGAATCTGTCGGGCAAGACGCCGGTTGACAGTGGGGCCGGTTTCAAGGCCGACACCTACACGCTCGCCCAGACCGGTGGCCCGTCGGGCTACACGGCGGGTCCGTGGAGCTGCGTGCTGACCGGCACCTCGACGTCGGTTGCGGTGTCGAGCAACAAGGTCGTCGTCGGCTCGGGCAAGGATGTCACCTGCACGATCAACAACAACGACGACAAGAAGTCGTCGCCGCCGCCGCCGTCGAACCCACCACCGTCGTCGCCGCCTCCGCCTCCGCCTCCGCCGGCAGTCGCCGATGTGGCGGTGCAGAAGCTCGCGACCGCACGTGTTCGGCTCGGCTCGAACGGGAAGGCGACGATCATCTACAGCCTGAGAGTGCAGAACAACGGCCCCGCTGACGCGGCCGGAGTGGTGCTCGTCGACGTCGCTCCGCGGGGCGTGACGTTCTCAGCGGTCACGCTTCAGCCGGCCCCGAACTCCTGCGTCATCCAGTCCGCGGGGACGATGCTGAACTGCTCGTTCGGCACGATGACGGCGGGGTCATCGCTGGGCATCTCGGTGAACGCGATCGCGACGGCGACGGGAACGGTCACGAACACGGCGTTCGTGACGACCTCGACGCCCGAGTCCAACGGCGCGAACAACAATGCATCTGCGCGCACCGTCGTCATCGGCACGTTGCGGCCCGCGACCGTGAACTCCAAGCCGAAGCCGCTCGCGAAGATCTGCCGCGCGGTGACGGTGGCTCCGAAGATGCTGAAGGCGAACGGAAAGCTTCAGACGCTTCGGATCAGGGTCACCAAGGGCAGCAAGGGAGTCGCGGGGACGAAGCTCCAGATCACAGGCGCTGGGATCAAGAAGACGGTGAAGTCCGGCAAGAAGGGTTGGGTCGTCGCGAAGGTGCAGGCGACCAAGGCGGGCATCATCAAGGTCGCGATCCTCGGCAACAAGGCGTGTGCCTCGCAGCGGGTCGGCGTCGTCGGCTCCTACGAGCCGCCGGTCACCGGCTAGTAAGGGAACCAACCTCCAGCGTGCGGCGGCGCCCCCGACAAGGGGGCGCCGCCGCGTTGTGTCGCAAGCGAAATCCGTGGGGCGGGAAGGCTGCCGCCGCTCCGCGTGCGGCCAGGCGAGCCGATGGCATCGCGGCCTACGACCTGCTCTACGGACGCACCCAGTGCTGCAGCCGGAGCTCGCTGCCGTAGCGGACTTGCCGCAGGAGCGCGTAGCGCGGCGTACTGACCGATGGCCGCGCGCGTTCGACAGCTTCGGCGGGTGTGCTCGCAACGACGGCCAACCATGTACCCGAGCCGTGCGCACTCTGCAGGATCGGCACGTAGCGGGCGTAGTACGTGAAGGCGGGTCGCGATCGCTCCGGGATCACGACGACGACCTCCCGGAAGGCACGAACGTTCCTGACGGCCGCCGCGAGTGCCCGCCAGTCCTCGCTGGGCGACGAGCTCAGCCGGACTGCGACCGCGACTGCCGGAGGCGAGCAGAAGGATGCCGACCCCGGTCCAGAGCCGCTCGCGCGTCTGTGGCAGAAGCGGAGCCGCCGCGCCCGCGGCGAGCGCGATCCCGGGAGCGCCGAGCACGAGCGGCCCCGTGAAGACGGGGAACGCGAGATTCGTGAGCAGGGTCGCGGCGATCGGCGCGGCGATGAGCAACGCAACGAGCGCGCCACGACGGCGGCCGTCGACGCCTGCGCGCCCGCTGAAGAAGGCGAACAGCCCCGCTGTGGCGGCGACGACGAGCACGGGGCTCCAGCCGGCCATCTGCGCGAGGCCTCGGCCCACCTGAGCGAGATCGACGGAGCGGGCACCGTCGGGCGCCTCGAGCCGGTCGACGACCGCTGCGGCGAGCAGCAGCCCCGCAGCGACTCCTCCTGCACCGAGCGCCGCGACGGCACGCCTCAGGTCGGTGCGATCGCGCATCGCGAGCAACGCCACGCCGTGCGCTGCGAGCACCGACGCGGCGACCGGATGGGTCAGCGGCAGCGCCGCGGCAGCAATCGCGTACGGCACCCAGCGCCAGCCGCCGCCGCGCTCGAGTGCAAACGCGAAGAGGGCGGTCGCCACGACGATCCCGAGGATTCCGAGGGCGTAGGGCCGAGCCTCGCGTGAGACCTCGACGACGCCTGCGTTCGCAGCGAGCGCAACCCCGGCGATGAGGCCGCCGACGCGTCCCACGAGCATGGTGCCGAGGGCGACGAGGAGCCCGGCGGCGATGGCGACCGCGACCGCCGAGGGCGCCCTGAGCGACCCCTCGTCCAAGCCGAATGTCGTCGCCAGCTTGAGCAGGAGTAGTTCGCCGGCTTGGCCCGGCTCGTGATGGACGATCGTCGAGAGAACGGTTCCGAGCGGCTCGCGGGCCTGGGTGTACGCCACCGCTTCGTCCGTCGTCAGCGATCGGTTCCCGCTTGCGATGAGCCCAACTGCCAGGGAACCGAGGGCGACGCCGACCGGCGCCAGCCGCCAGTGAAGCGGAGTGGACCGATCACCCTCCTGGACGGCGGTTGGCGAGCTCCCGGCGGCGACCTCGGTCACGGGTCGAGGCTACAGGCGCCCCCGGCCGCGTCGCAGCGCTGTGCGTCAGCTGCTCGAGGCAGCGAGCGCCGCGTGGCGCTTCTCGCTGAGGAAGCGCTCGGCGTCGAGGGCAGCAGCACATCCCGAGCCGGCGGCCGTCACGGCCTGCCGGTAGGTGTGATCCTGGACGTCACCGGCAGCGAACACGCCGGCGATGTTCGTCTCGGTCGTCTTGCCCTTTGTGACGAGATAGCCGGAGTCGGCCTCGTGGTCGAGCTGGTCGAGGAAGAGCGCCGTGTTGGGGTCGTGGCCGATCGCGACGAAGAACCCGTCGGTGTCGAGCTCGCTCGTCTCGCCCGTGACCGTGTCGCGCAGCCGTACGCCCGTGACCTTCTCGTCCCCGAGCACTTCGTCCACCGTCTTGTTGAGCACGAACTCGATCTTCTCGTCGGCGCGGCCTCGGTCGACCATGATCGGCGAAGCCCGGAACTCCTCGCGACGGTGGACGAGATACACCTTGCTCGCGAAGCGCGAGATGAACGTGGCCTCCTCGAGCGCGGAGTCGCCGCCACCGACCACGGTGACGACCTTGTCGCGGAAGAACGAGGCGTCGCAGGTGGCGCAGTACGAAACGCCGCGTCCCTGGAGCCGTTGCTCGGACTCGAGCCCCAGCTGACGCGCGCTCGCCCCGGTGGTCACGATGACGCTGTCGGCGAGGTACTCGTCGCTGCCGATGAAGACGCGGAAGGGTCGCTCGGAAAAGTCGACCCGCGTGACGTCGTCGGTGATGAACTCCGCACCGAACCGCTCCGCCTGGCGGCGGAAGTCCTGCATCATCTGCGGCCCCATCACGCCGTCGGCGTAGCCCGGGTAGTTCTCGACGTCGGACGTGATCATCAGCTGTCCGCCCCAGTTGAAGCCCTCGATCACGAGTGGATTGAGGTTGGCGCGGGCCGAGTACAGGGCGGCGGTGTAGCCGGCCGGGCCGCCTCCGATGATGATCACGTTGCGTACGTCGCTCACTGGTCGTGTCAGCTCCTCATTGCGATTGGGTGGGCTCGATTTCAGCCTCTACGGTAGACAACGAACGGGGTGCCGGGACTGTTCCTCGGTCGGGCCGTCCCGCACCTGCCGGCGGCTCGACCGCTCGCCTGCGTCGTCCCTCAGGCAGCGCTCGCGTCCGTTGCCCTGATCTCGAGAGGGATCGGCTCCCCCGGCTGGGCGTCGGCGACGAGTTCCTGAGCGCTCAGGGCGCGTGTCTGGCGGTCGACGGTGGTCAGCTCCGGCGGCGCGATCCCGCTGATCCCGTGCTGCTCGAACCGGCGCGCCTGGGGCAGCACCTGCCGTTCGAGCGAGCCCACGGTCTCGTTGTACGACTTGACGGCGCCGTCGAGCGCGCGGCCGAGCTTCGAGACGTGCGCACCCATCGTCGAGAGGCGCTTGTAGAGCTCGCGGCCGAGGTCGCTGATCTGGCGTGCTCCTTCCGCGATCGTCTCCTGCTGCCACCCGTAGTGGACGGCGCGAAGCAGGCCGATCAGGTTGGTGGGCGAGGCCGGAATGACGTTGTTCGACAGCGCGAGCTCGTGGAGCCCGGGGTCGACGTCGAGGGCGGCGAGCCAGGAGGACTCGTCGTGGAGGAACATGACGACGAATTCGGGTGTGGCCGGGAGCTGGCGCCAATATGCCTTCTGCCCGAGCTTCTGGATGTGGTCGCGCACCTGACGAGCGTGGTCTGCCATGCCGGCTTGCCGCGTTGCCGCATCAGCGCCCTCTTCGTGTGCGCGAAGGTAGCCCACGAGCGAGACCTTCGAATCGATCACGATCGACTTCCCGCCCGGTAGCTTCACGATCACGTCGGGGCGAAGGATGCGGCCCTCGTCGCCGGCCACGGTGTGCTGCTCGTCGAAATCGCAGTAGGCGAGCATTCCTGCCATCTCGATCACGCGCTTGAGCTGGATCTCGCCCCAACGGCCTCGCGTGTGCGATTCGCCGCGCAGCGCGTTGACGAGGTTCCCCGTCTGGGTGCGCAGCCCCTCGTGACTGAGGCGGACGATCTCGAGTTCTTTGTGGATCTCGCCATAGGCCCGCTGACGCTGTTGCTCGAGGAGGGCGACGTTGGTCTCGACCTTCTCGAGCGATAGCTTCAGCGGCTCGACGTACTGTCCGAGCCGTCCCATCGCCTGCTCCGTGAACGCGTTCGCGTTCTGTCTGAGCGCCTCGGTCGACAGGGCCTTGATCGCCGTCTCGACGCGCACGTCGAACGAGCCTCGCTCGGCGGCCAGCGCGCCCTCGGTCTCCGCGAGCGCGCGTTGTGCCTCGCGTGAGGCGTGAGCGGCCTTGTCACGGTCGCCGAGTGCCCCGCGCAGCGCGACGAGGTAGACGCCGACGGCGCCGACGACGAGCCCGATCAGGAGTGCGGCGATGACCATGAGGGCGACATACGCTAGTCCTCCGCCCGGACGGCACCGCACCACTGGCTAGGATCCGCCCTATGCCGCCCAAGCCACGCCCGCGCAAGCCCCCGAAGAAGAAAGCGGTCGTCAAGGCTCCCGCGACCGCGAGTGCCCGCTCCGACCGTCGGGTTCTGACCACGTTGGCCGGCGCCGCCGGGGTCGTGCTCGTCGCGTTGGGCCTCGGCTACGTGCTCTTCGGCGGGGGGAGCGGCGGTGCCAGCGCCAGCGACGCGTCGAAGCTCCTCGAGGCGGCCGGTTGCACGCTCCAGTCGGTCGAAGCACTCCCCTCGAACAACCACACCCTCACGAACCCGACGGACACATCGCCGAAATGGAATACCTCGCCCCCGACCAGTGGGCCTCACAACTCGACCCCGGCCATCTTCGGCGCGTACACGACGCCGCTGAACCAGGCGCAGGTCGTCCACAACCTCGAGCATGGCGGCATCGTTCGTCCAGTACGGAAAGGATGTGCCGCAGGCGACGGTCGACAGCCTGCGGGCCTTCTACGAGCGAACATCAGGCCGGAACGCTCCTGGCCCCGCTCCCGAGCCTCGGCTCGAAGATCGCCCTGGGCGCCTGGACGACACCCAGTGCATCCTCGCCGGACGAGGGCACCGCGTACCTCGCGAAATGCGAGACGTTCGACGAAGCAGCCTATGCCGCGTTCCTCAGCGCCTTCCAGTTCAAGGGCCCGGAGCGCTTCCCGAAGAGCCGCCTCGGGCCTGGTGCGTAGGGCGCCAGGCCGGCAACAAGGCTCTACACTCGGGCGCAGCCGGGGTGGCGAAACTGGTCATACGCGCCCGACTTAAAATCGGGTGGCCTTCGGGCCGTCTGGGTTCGACTCCCAGCCCCGGCATCGCGGCACGCCGCGGTGGTTGACGTTTACCGCGGCGTGCCGCGATGCATTTTTCTGCACGCTTCGCGTGATCCTGAAGGGGGCCGGCCCGCCGGCCCGTTTCGGACGCCGCCGGGAAGGCCGCGGTGGAGGACGGTACCGCGCCTTCCCGCGATGCATTTTTCTGCACGCTTCGCGTGATCCTGGAGGGGGGCCGGCCCGCCGGCGGCCGTTCCGGACGCCGCCGGGAGAACGGCCCCGTCGCGGTAGCGGGAGGACGGTACCGCGCCTTCCCGCGATGCATTTTCTTGCACGCTTCGCGTGATCCTGAAGGGGGCCGGCCCGCCGGCCCGTTCCGGACGCCGCCGGCGGGAAGCCGCGGTGGAGGACGGTTACCGCGCCTTCCCGCGATGCATTTTCTTGCACGCTTCGCGTGATCCTGAAGGGGGCCGGCCCGCCGGCCCGTCCCGGACGCCGCCGGGAAGCCGCGGTGGAGGACGGTACCGCGCCTCCCGCGATGCATTGTTCTTGCACGCTTCGCGTGATCCTGAAGGGGGCCGGCCCGCCGGCCCCGTCCGGACGCCGCCGGGAAGCCGCGGTGGAGGACGGTACCGCGCCTCCCGCGATGCATTTTCTTGCACGCTTCGCGTGATCCTGAAGGGGGCCGGCCCGCCGGCCCGTTCCGGACGCCGCCGCTGCCTCGGCTGCGGGCGCCGCGGCGGAGGAGAGCGATCGCGGCGAGCCGATTGCGAGGGCCGGAACCGTGGGCGGCCGCTGTAGACTGCGCCCCCCATGGCGAGCACCTTCGAAGCCGACCTTCACGCGCCGCTCGAGTGGGACTCGCCGCTCTACCGCACCGCGGTTGCCCAGTTCGACCAGGCCGTTCCACATGCGGACATCGACCCCGACGTGGCCGAGCGGCTTCGCTATCCGGAGCGCGCGTTCATCGTCAGTTGCCCGGTGCGCCTCGACACCGGCAGGCGGGTCGTCTTCGCGGGCTACCGGGTTCAGCATTCGAGCGTGCTCGGGCCGACGAAGGGTGGGATTCGCTACGACTCCGACGTGACGCTCGGCGAGTGCACGGCGCTCGCGGCGTGGATGACGTGGAAGTGCGCGCTGCTGCGGCTGCCGTACGGGGGCGCGAAGGGCGGCGTGCGCTGCAGTCCCCGCGAGATGTCGCAGGGTGAGCTCGAACGGCTGACGCGTCGGTTCACGTCGGAACTGCTCCCGATCATCGGCCCGCAGGAGGACATCCCCGCCCCCGACATGGCGACGAACGAGCAGACGATGGCCTGGATGATGGATACCTACTCGATGCAGAGGGGCCACGCGGTCCCGGAGATCGTGACGGGCAAGCCGATCTCGATCGGCGGCTCGGTCTTCCGGCACGAGGCGACCGGCGCCGGTGTGGTGATGACGATCGCGCGCGCGTGCGAACGGCTGGGTTGGAAGTTGAACGAGCAGCGCTGCGTGGTGCAGGGGTTCGGGAACGTCGGTGGGATCGCCTCGCTCGAGCTCGTCGAACGCGGGGCCACGGTCATCGGTGTCTCGGACGTCTCCGGTGGTGTCTACGACCCCGCCGGCCTCGATATCGCGGCGATGTCCGGGTACGCGAAGGAACTCGGGTCGTTGGAGGGTTGGGCGACGGGCACGAGGGTCACGAACGACGAGCTGCTCGAGCTCGAGTGCGACATCCTGGTGCTCGCAGCGCGCGAGAACCAGGTGACGCTCGCGAACGCGGGACGGCTTCAGTGCCGCCTGATCGCCGAGGGAGCGAACGGACCGGTCTCGCTCGAGGCCGACGCGATCCTGAGCGACCGCGAGATCCCCATCCTGCCCGACATCCTCACGAACGCCGGTGGCGTCACCGTGTCGTACTTCGAATGGGTGCAGGATCTCGGCCGGCTCTTCTGGGGCGCCGACGAGATCCGCGCGAAGCTGGCCGAGAAGCTCAACGACGCATTCGATCGGGTGTGGGAGATCTCGACCGAGAAGCAGCTGACCCTGCGGACGTCGGCGCTCGTGGGAGGCATCCGCGACGTCGGGGCGGCGCTCGAGGCACGGGGGCTCTACCCGTGACGAACTCGGATCTCGTGCGAGACGCGATGATCTCGGATCCCCGCTCGCTGCCCGGGACGGCGTCGGCCCAGGAGGCCGGGGAGGTGCTGACCCCGCCGGAGGTGCGGGCCGTCTACGTCGTCGATGCCGATGGGGGCCTCACGGGCGTGCTGACCCGGAAGACGCTCGTCGCAAAGGTCGTGGCGGCGGGGCTCGATCCGCGCCAGACCCGGATCGGGGCGCTCGCGGAGCAGCCGTACTACACGATCGACGCCGACGCCCCCCTCGACGAGGCGTTTCATTTCCTCGAGGAGCACGACGCCGAGCGCGTGCCCGTGCTCGAGCGCGGGCGGCTCGTCGGCGTCCTCTCGCGGAGCGTGCTGCAGAGGCGGCTCGCGGAGGACGAGGAGCCGGAAGCGGCCGACGAGCTCTAGTCGAAACTGCCTCCTGGGGGGCAAGAAAAAGCAGCTGATAGCCGAAAACTAGCTGATAGGCTAGGGCGATCTCGCCACGGTTGACGTCCGCCGTGCGACGATACATGCTTAGGTTTATCGGACGGGGGGCGAAGGTAGCTTCCCGGCCAGGGGAATACTGCGTGGGAGCTATGGGGCACGGGTCCAACGACCTACTCGGGGAGACGGCTATGAAGGTTTCGCGGATTCGGACCCATGGGCGCCGCCTGCGGCGAGCGACGCTGCTCGCCGCCGTGATCGCGCTCGTGCTCCTGGCGGTTGGCGCGCAGCAGAGCTTCGCGGTCGGCAGCACTCCCCAGACAATTCTGATCACGGCACCTGCTCCGACTTCAGCGGTGTACGGGTCGTCGTTTACCGTTTCTGCGACTGCCACTTCGGCCCTCGACGTGACCATCACGGCAAGCGGTGGCTGCTCGGGTGGCGGTACCAATTCCGCCCTCATTGAGATGACGAGTGGTACCGACGCCTGCGTGGTGGACTACTACCAACCCGGCGACGATACGTTCAGCTCAGCCTCGGACTCCGAGTCGCCAACGGCCACCCCGCGCCCGATTACGGTGACGGCAGCGACGAACAGCAAGCCGTACGACGGTACGACGAGCGCGGCTGCGGTGCCGACGATCACGGCGGGCTCGCTGGTTTTTGGCGACACCGCGAGCTTCACGGAGTCGTATGGGACGGCTGCTGCCGGCACGGGGAAGACGCTGAATCCGGCGGGCGTGGTCCTCGATGGGAATGGCGGCGACAACTACTCGGTCACGTTCGAAGCGGACACGACGGGTGAGATCACGAAGTTGGCGGCGACGTGGACGACGGTCGCGAGTGGGAAGTCGTTTGGTGCTGCTGATCCTTCGCCGTTGACGACGGGTAGCGGTGTTGGGTTCCTTGGTGGTGATGGGGTCACGGCTTCTTACAGTCGTGAGGCGGGCGAGAGCGTTGCTGGTAGTCCGTACCAGATCACGGCTGCGTTGAGTTCGACGGCTGGTGCGCTTGGCAATTACGAGATCACTAACGATGGTGCGGATTTCACGATCTCGAGCGGCGGCCAGACGATCGGTGTGACGACGGCGGCGCCGGGTTCGGCGGAGTATGGGGCGAGCTTCGGTGTGGCTGCGTCGGCGAGTTCGGGTCTTCCTGTGACGATCTCGACGACTGGTGGTTGTTCGGGTGGTGATACGGATGGTTCGGCGACGATCACGATGACGAGCGGCACGGTTTCGTGTGTGGTGCGTTACAACCAGGCGGGTAACGGCTCCTACAGCGCGGCTCCGGAGGTCACGAGCCCGACGTCGGCGTTGAAGAGGGCGGCGACGTGGACGACGGTCGCGAGCGGGAAGTCGTTTGGTGCTGCTGATCCTTCGCCGTTGACGACGGGTAGCGGTGTTGGGTTCCTTGGTGGTGATGGGGTCACGGCTTCTTACAGTCGTGAGGCGGGCGAGAGCGTTGCTGGTAGTCCGTACCAGATCACGGCTGCGTTGAGTTCGACGGCTGGTGCGCTTGGCAATTACGAGATCACTAACGATGGTGCGGATTTCACGATCTCGAGCGGCGGCCAGACGATCGGTGTGACGACGGCGGCGCCGGGTTCGGCGGAGTATGGGGCGAGCTTCGGTGTGGCTGCGTCGGCGAGTTCGGGTCTTCCTGTGACGATCTCGACGACTGGTGGTTGTTCGGGTGGTGATACGGATGGTTCGGCGACGATCACGATGACGAGCGGCACGGTTTCGTGTGTGGTGCGTTACAACCAGGCGGGTAACGGCTCCTACAGCGCGGCTCCGGAGGTCACGAGCCCGACGTCGGCGTTGAAGAGGGCGGCGACGTGGACGACGGTCGCGAGTGGGAAGTCGTTTGGTGCTGCTGATCCTTCGCCGTTGACGACGGGTAGCGGTGTTGGGTTCCTTGGTGGTGATGGGGTCACGGCTTCTTACAGTCGTGAGGCGGGCGAGAGCGTTGCTGGTAGTCCGTACCAGATCACGGCTGCGTTGAGTTCGACGGCTGGTGCGCTTGGCAATTACGAGATCACTAACGATGGTGCGGATTTCACGATCTCGAGCGGCGGCCAGACGATCGGTGTGACGACGGCGGCGCCGGGTTCGGCGGAGTATGGGGCGAGCTTCGGTGTGGCTGCGTCGGCGAGTTCGGGTCTTCCTGTGACGATCTCGACGACTGGTGGTTGTTCGGGTGGTGATACGGATGGTTCGGCGACGATCACGATGACGAGCGGCACGGTTTCGTGTGTGGTGCGTTACAACCAGGCGGGTAACGGCTCCTACAGCGCGGCTCCGGAGGTCACGAGCCCGACGTCGGCGTTGAAGAGGGCGGCGACGTGGACGACGGTCGCGAGCGGGAAGTCGTTTGGTGCTGCTGATCCTTCGCCGTTGACGACGGGTGAGCGGTGTTGGGTTCCTTGGTGGTGATGGGGTCACGGCTTCTTACAGTCGTGGGGCGGGCGAGAGCGTTGCTGGTAGTCCGTACCAGATCACGGCTGCGTTGAGTTCGACGGCTGGTGCGCTTGGCAATTACGAGATCACTAACGATGGTGCGGATTTCACGATCTCGAGCGGCGGCCAGACGATCGGTGTGACGACGGCGGCGCCGGGTTCGGCGGAGTATGGGGCGAGCTTCGGTGTCGCTGCGTCGGCGAGTTCGGGTCTTCCTGTGACGATCTCGACGACTGGTGGTTGTTCGGGTGGTGATACGGATGGTTCGGCGACGATCACGATGACGAGCGGCACGGTTTCGTGTGTGGTGCGTTACAACCAGGCGGGTAACGGCTCCTACAGCGCGGCTCCGGAGGTCACGAGCCCGACGTCGGCGTTGAAGAGGGCGGCGACGTGGACGACGGTCGCGAGCGGGAAGTCGTTTGGTGCTGCTGATCCTTCGCCGTTGACGACGGGTAGCGGTGTTGGGTTCCTTGGTGGTGATGGGGTCACGGCTTCTTACAGTCGTGAGGCGGGCGAGAGCGTTGCTGGTAGTCCGTACCAGATCACGGCTGCGTTGAGTTCGACGGCTGGTGCGCTTGGCAATTACGAGATCACTAACGATGGTGCGGATTTCACGATCTCGAGCGGCGGCCAGACGATCGGTGTGACGACGGCGGCGCCGGGTTCGGCGGAGTATGGGGCGAGCTTCGGTGTGGCTGCGTCGGCGAGTTCGGGTCTTCCTGTGACGATCTCGACGACTGGTGGTTGTTCGGGTGGTGATACGGATGGTTCGGCGACGATCACGATGACGAGCGGCACGGTTTCGTGTGTGGTGCGTTACAACCAGGCGGGTAACGGCTCCTACAGCGCGGCTCCGGAGGTCACGAGCCCGACGTCGGCGTTGAAGAGGGCGGCGACGTGGACGACGGTCGCGAGCGGGAAGTCGTTTGGTGCTGCTGATCCTTCGCCGTTGACGACGGGTAGCGGTGTTGGGTTCCTTGGTGGTGATGGGGTCACGGCTTCTTACAGTCGTGGGGCGGGCGAGAGCGTTGCTGGTAGTCCGTACCAGATCACGGCTGCGTTGAGTTCGACGGCTGGTGCGCTTGGCAATTACGAGATCACTAACGATGGTGCGGATTTCACGATCTCGAGCGGCGGCCAGACGATCGGTGTGACGACGGCGGCGCCGGGTTCGGCGGAGTATGGGGCGAGCTTCGGTGTGGCTGCGTCGGCGAGTTCGGGTCTTCCTGTGACGATCTCGACGACTGGTGGTTGTTCGGGTGGTGATACGGATGGTTCGGCGACGATCACGATGACGAGCGGCACGGTTTCGTGTGTGGTGCGTTACAACCAGGCGGGTAACGGCTCCTACAGCGCGGCTCCGGAGGTCACGAGCCCGACGTCGGCGTTGAAGAGGGCGGCGACGTGGACGACGGTCGCGAGCGGGAAGTCGTTTGGTGCTGCTGATCCTTCGCCGTTGACGACGGGTAGCGGTGTTGGGTTCCTTGGTGGTGATGGGGTCACGGCTTCTTACAGTCGTGGGGCGGGCGAGAGCGTTGCCGGTAGTCCGTACCAGATCACGGCTGCGTTGAGTTCGACGGCTGGTGCGCTTGGCAACTACGAGATCACTAACGATGGTGCGGATTTCACGATCACGAGCGGCGGCCAGACGATCAACGTCACGACCTCGGCTCCGGCCACGCCGGTGTATGGATCGAGCTTTCGGTGTCTCAGCGACGGCAAGCTCGGGCTTGACAGTGTCGATCACAGCGTCAGGAAGCTGCGCGGGCAGCAGCGCTACGGGCACGGCGACGATCGCGGTGACGAGCGGCACCGGCTCGTGCGAGGTGCTCTACACACAGGCCGGTGACGGGTCGTACAACGCGGCTCCGTCGATCACGCAGACGAGGACAGCCAGTCGGGCGACGCTGACCGTGACGCCGGATGCGAAGACGGTCACCTACGGTGATGCAGCGCCGACCTACACGTTCGGTGTGACGGGATTTGTGAACAGCGAGACGGCGCTGACGGCTGCCGGCTACGTAGCGCCGACCTGCGCGTCGAATTACACGAGCACGACCGGGGTTGTGCCCCCAACACGGACGATCAGCTGTTCCGGCGGCAGCGCCGACAACTACTCGTTCGTCACCTCCGCGATCTCGAACGTGACGATCCAGAAGAAGGCGGCGACGTGGACGACGAATCCCAATGGCAAGATCTTCGGCGCGAGCTGAGCCGAGCCCGCTGACGACGGGGAGCGGCCCTCTATTCCTTCCCGCCGACGGCGTCTCCGCCACCTACGCTCGACCGGCGGGGAGGGTCGTCGGGTCACCTACCCGATCACCGCCACCCTGACCTCGGCGAACGGTGCGCTCGGCAACTACACGATCACGAACGCCGGGGCGACCTTCACGATCTCGACCGGAAGCCAGACGATCAACGTCACGACACCTGCGCCGCCCACGGCAGCGTACGGGGTGAGTTTCGACGTTGCCGCGGGGGCGAGTTCGGGCCTCCCCGTCACCATCACCACCACCGGTGGTTGCTCGGGCGGGTCGGCCACCGGCTCGGCCACGATCACGATGACGAGCAGCACCGCCTCCTGCGGGGTGCAGTACAACCAGCCCGGGAACGGCAACTACACCGCCGCTCCGCAGGTCGCGAGCACGACGACGGCCACGAAGAAGGCCCTCACGGTGACGCCGGACGCGAAGGCGGTCGTCTACACCGACCCGGTCCCCGCCTACACGTTTGCGATCACGGGCTTCGTGAACGGCGAGACGGACTGCGACGGCAACAGGCTATCTCGCGCCGACCTGCACGTCGGGCTACACGATTACGACCTTTGCCAACTCACCGCAGTTGATCAGCTGCTCCGGCGGCAGCGCCGACAACTACACGTTCGTCACCTCCGCGACGGCGTTCGTGACGATCGCGAAAGCGCCTTCGACGACGACGGTGACGTGCCCGGCGACCGTGCCGTGGACAGGCTCACCGGTTACGCCGTGCACCGTGTCGGTGAAGGGCGTCGGCGGACTGAACGAGAGCCCGATTCCGGTCTACCTGAACAACAGAGACGTCGGAACTGCGACGGCGACCTACACCTTCACGGGTGACCCGAACCACACCGGCAGCAGCGGAGGGTTCGGCTTCCTCATCGTCGACGCCACCGGTGGCGGCGGTGGCGGCGGCGGCGGTGGCGGCGGCGGCATCATCGGTGGCGGAGGCTCAGGAAAGTCGGCCACGACCACGGTTGTGACCTGCCCGGCGAGCGCCGCGTACACGGGTCTCCCTCTGACGCCGTGCACCGTGAAGGTGACGGGCCCAGGGCTCAACCTGACGGCGGACGCGGTGTATCTGAACAACATCAGCGCCGGGGTGGCAACCGCGTTCTACACCTATGTCGGGAGCGCCACGCTTGCCAGCAGCACCGACAGCAAGACGTTCGCTATCACGGGTGGCGGCGGCGCCTCCGGGTCAGCCAAGTCGCCCTCGTCGCCGACTGCGCCTTTGACGCCTCCGACGGCGAACGCCAAGAACGGGTCGACCGACCTCGTGCTCAAGGTAGCCGCGCCGAAGTTCCGCCTGCCGTACGAGGAGCTCACGTATGTCTTCAAGGTCACCAACAAGGGGACGACGAAGGCGACCGGGGTGGCGCTTTCGACGCGTCTCGTCAAAGGCAAGGCCACGCTGGTCTTCAGGCCGAAGTTCTGCAAGCCGCGCAAGTACATCGTGTGCACGCTCGGAGCGATCGCGCCGAAGCGCACCAAGAAGGTGAAGATCGTCCTCCTCGTCTCCGGGGCCGGCGTCTACAAGAATGCAGCCGCGGTCGCGTCGGCGCTCAACGATTCGAAGCCGAAGAACAACCGGTTGACGAAGGTCACGACGGTCAGGACGGAGTCGGCAAAGGTCCTCGCGGCGACGAAGAAGCCGTAGTACCTGCTCCCGGACACACGGATCGTCGTGGGTGGCGACGGAGCGGGCACACTGTCCGGACATGCTCGGTGCGATCCTCTCCGTCATTGCCTCCGGCTTCCTGATCGGAGCGCTCGCCAGACTGGCGCTCCCAGGCCCGGACCCGATGCCGTTCTGGCTGA
The DNA here is from genome assembly GCA_963721955.1 of uncultured Thermoleophilia bacterium. Classification (GTDB taxonomy): domain Bacteria; phylum Actinomycetota; class Thermoleophilia; order Gaiellales; family Gaiellaceae; genus Gaiella. Next base: position 2,099,636 of record CAVRKG010000005.1, read on the forward strand.
CGGTGATCGTCGGCATGGCGGGCGCCGTCGCCGGCGGGGGGATCGCGGGGGCGATCTACGGCGCCGGGCGGACGTTCGACACCTCGAACAGCGCCTTCGTGACGCTGCTGCTCGAGATCGGCGCCGCGATCGCGATCGTGGCCGGGTATCGCCGCTTCGTGCAGCGCCGCCCGCTGTCCGGGCCCGAAGCGCGCCGCTTCCCCTCCCGGGGCATCGGCATCCAGCAGATGCGGGAACGGCTCCGGCGGCTCGGAGTCGACCCGGACCGGCTGGGAGACGCCGGAGGGCCTACGGCGGGCTCCCCCGAGGCTCCAGAGGTACTCGGCCCGGAAGAGGTCGCCGAAGGGCTCGAACGGCTTCGCCGGGAGCGCGAAACGGGCGCGATCAGCGAGTCCGAGTACGACGAAGCACGCGAGCGCCTGCGCCGGTACTAGGTCGCCCTTGACGCGGAGACCGCCATGAGCGATCGTATCGCTGGGTGTCGGGGGGACGGCCTGGCTTTCGTTCTCGACGGCGCTGGGGACTTCAGAGGAGCGACGGGAGCGGGGAGGAACGAGATGCGGCGTAGGTCACTGACTCAAGATCTCGCGGAGGCGGCGCGAAACGCAACGGGGGCGGAGCTAGGTGCACCGCCCGCAGATCGTCTGGCGACCCTCGAGGCGGAGCACGGGGTCGTCTCGGAGCGCCTGAACCGGCTCCACGAGAGCATCGAGCTGCTCGAGGGGCTCGACAACGTCAAGCCGGACGCAGCGCTGCGGCTGCAGAGTTACAGGGTCACCGAGGAGAACCTCTCGGCGCGCCGGAGTTATCTCCACGCCGAGATTCTCCGCCTTCGGACCGCGCAGCTCGAGCTCGAACAGCGTTCCTGAACCCGACCGGCGACGGCTGTCGCGCGCGGTGTGACCGCGGTTGCGACCGAGGGGTGGGGCGAGACTAGACCTTCGACCATTGGCCGCGAAGGGCTGATCGGCGAATGTACGCGTGGGGCATCGAACAGGTTCGATGCGCACGGCGGGGTCAGCACCCAGGGCCCGGGGGGAGGGGAGGCGGAGCGCGCTCCGCCTTCCGCCGTTTCGGTCGTCGGATCCGCGGGGGGCCGGATCCGACGCCGAGCACCGCTCTAGCCGCGGACGTTGCCGATCGGCTCGAAGGGCTCCCAGCGCGGCAGGGAGAACCTGAGCGTGGTGGGGCCGCCAGGGCGGCTGTCGACGGAGAACGTGCCGCCGAGCATGCTCATCCGCTCGCCGATACCGACGAGGCCGAGACGCCCCCGTTGGGCGGCCAACGCGAGCGATCGGTTCACTTCGAAGCCCTGGCCATCGTCGACGATGCGAACGTCCACCGTGCTGCGACGCACCCTGAGCCGAATGTCGACAGACGAGGCGCCGCTGTGCTCGCGGACGTTCGAGAGTGACTCCTGGATGGCCCGAAACAGCGCCACGCGCTGCTGCGCCCCGAGCGATTCGTGGTCGCCGTGGACGGTGAGGGCGCCGTCGATCCCGGTGCGTTCCGTGAACGCGTCGATCTCGCGGTGAAGGATTTCCCCGAGCGGCCTCGAGACGATGCTCTTCGATTCGAGTGAATGGGCCGTCTCGCGGAGTTGCCGGTCGATCTCCGCCAGGCGGGCGATCAGGTCGTCGAACCGTCCTGCCGCCAGCTCGCGATGGCTGTCCAGCACGAAGGGGTAGAGATCGTCGCGGAGCTGCTGCGTCTCGCCACCGAGGACGAGCACCTCCTGGATCGGCCCGTCGTGGAGGTCGAAGCCGATCCGCGTCAGTCGGTTCTCGGCAGCGCCGACGAGTGAACGCTCACGGGCGGCGTTGCGGTCGAGCAGCTGCTCGCGCTCGAGCAGCGGCGAGAGGGCCAGCGCGACCGTGTCGAGGAAGGCGCCCGAGTCGCGCCCTGGATCGCCTGGGACACGTGCGACGACCGCCGCGCGACGCGCTCCGAAGCCCCACACGTCTGCGGTCACATAGGGCGAACGTCCCACGAGCCGGATGCCCTCACGGCCGCGGAGGGCGCCGCGTGCTTCGAGGCGGATCTGCCGGTCGGTCGGGTCGGCTCCGATCGAGACGATGCACTCGGGTTCGTTCGTCTGGCCACGCCGCCAGAGCGAGACCTCGGCCACGACGTCCAGGTCGACGAGGAGGCGAAGTTGGATCTCGGCTGCCGCGAGCGGCGGCAACTCGAGCAGCACCGGGCTCGCGACGGCGCGGAGGAAGAGGTCGAACGTGGCGACCGCCAGCGGCACGCCGCACGTTTCGGCGAGCGCGCCCGCCGTGATCGACGCATCGTTGCGATCGAGCTCGCCTTCGGCGGCGAGACCCGCGAGGACGTCGCCCGCGTAGACGTGCGTGGCGACGGCGTCGCTCGCGGCGTTCTCCCCGGCGGCCGCGGCGATCCGGCCGGCCCGCCGGTGGGCGGCCTCGAGGACGGGCAGCAGGTGCTCGGAGAGGCCGTCGCCGAGGAACGCGTGCACACGGGCGAGCCGGTTCTCCGCCGCCCGAGCCGTCGCGAGCCGTGCGAGCGCGACGACAGGGTCTGCTCCCGGCGTGTTTCCGGCGAGCGGTGCCACCTAGACGTCCTCAGTCGGCGCTGGCATCGATGCCCCTTCGTTCATCTCCGGCCGGGCTTCCCCTGCCGCCGGCCACACCCGAATCCGCCTCAGTATCGCCGAATTCGGGCCGGGACGATAGGGGGTCGGGAGTCAGTCGCCGACGTTCTCGAGCACGAGATCCGCGAGGGCGTCGATCGCAGCTTCGGTCTCCTGCCACTTGTCGTACACGCGGACGCTCTCGAGCGGACGCTCGCCGGGATCCTCGGCGACCACGATGATCGGCAGCTCGGGGCGTTGGGCACGCGCGATATTGAGCGCTCGCAGGCCGCCGCCGACACTCGTTCCGGCGTCGATCAGGACAGCATCGACGCCGGCGTCCTCGAGGGAGCCCGGAAGCGCCTCCGGCCGCTGCTCTCCGACCGCAATCCCGCGGGCCTCGAGCAGGAAGCGGATGAGCTTGACGAACCGCTGGTCGGCGCTCGCGACGAGCACGGTGGCTCGCAACTCTCCCTGCAGCGTCGGGCTTTCCCGCACGGCGATGTCGTTGACGACGTTGCGCGACGCCCACGCGATCCGGTCTCCCTGGGCGAGCCCTCGGCGCTCGCACTCACCGGCGGCGAGTTCCACGATCTCGCGGGCGCCGCGGCACGACGCGGTGCTGAATGGCCGGACGTGATCGTCGATCCGCATCACGACCTGTTCTCCGTCGAGGAAGACGACGTCGATGGGGAAGCGCATGAACGCCGTGTGGATCGACCACGCCGGCCGGAGGACCATTCCCTGGCCCGGCGGCAACGAACCGCGGCCGAGGAGCCCGCGCAGGCGGCGCATCGTCGTGTCGGCCACGGTCACCGAGTCGCAGACGACGCGACCATCTTCCCGGCGGAGAGTGAGGGCGGCTCGCCGCCTGAACATCGGCTCAGCTTCCGAGTTCCCGCGAAATCTGGATCAGCGCGGGGAGGAGCAGTACGACGAACATGGCGGGGAAGATGAGGAAGATCAGCGGGAAGAGCATCTTCACCGGCGCCTTCTGCGCGAGCTCCTCCGCGGCAGCCTTGCGCTTCTTGCGCATCTCCGACGCGAGGTTGCGCAGGATCTGGCTGATCGAGACGCCGAGCGTCTCTCCCTGGCTGATCGCCCGCACGAACGATCGGATCCCCGGGGCGTCGACACGGTAGGCCAGGTTGTCGAGCGCCTCGGTCGTGGCGAGACCCATGCTCTGCTCCTGGAGCGTGAGACGAAGCTCCTGCGCCAGCGGGCCGTCGAGTTCCTGCGCTGCGAGCCTCAGGGCTCCGTTGAAGCCGATGCCCGCCTCGACGGTGACGACGAGAAGGTCGATGAGCTCCGGCAGCTCGAGGTCGATCTGGTGGTGGCGCTGTTGCGTCCGGCGGTTCAGGATCATCGACGGGAGATACCAGCCGAACAGGGCGCTGATGACGATGCCGAAGACGTAGAGAACGGTGTCCATCCCCACCGCGGCACCGAGAACCAGGAAGAAGAACGTGACGGCGATCGACGCGATCAGCCGGTAGCCCGCGAGCGCATCCGGTGTCGTCGTGTACCAGCCGCCCGCGATGAGGCGTCGGCGCACCTCCTCCTCGCCCCGGCTGCCGAAACGGCGGCCGAGCCACTGTCCGACTGCCGTCGGCACTTCCGAGATCGAGATCCGCTGGCCTCTGTCGCGGGTTTCCTCCCGCGAGACGAACCCGCGGAACCCGTAGGCGCCGATCTGGTCGACGAACTCGCTCTTGTTCGCGCGGCCGGTGACGATCGCCTGCACGATGAGCATCGCGGCGAAACCCAGCAGCAGCACACCCGATATGAGAATGAACGTGTTCACGGCTACACCTCGATCTCGATGATGCGCTTGATGACGAGTGACCCGAGGATGACCATGATGATGGCGACGATCAGGGCGGCGATGCCCAGCGCCTCGTTCCACAGCGGGGAAAGATAGGTCCGGTTGAGAAGGTAGATCGCGATGAACAGGACGACCGGCAACAGCGAGACGATCCAGCGCGCCATGCGCCCCTGAGCCGTCAGGGTCGTGATCAGCCGCCTGAGCTCGAGGCGGGCGCGAACGTTCTCGGAGACCTGGTCGAGCACGTCGGCGGCGTTCGTCCCCGCCTGCTGCTGGAGTTTCGCGACGAGGGCGATCTGGACGAGGTCGCGGTTGGCCATGCGCCGCGCCGTGACGTGGAGCGCTTCGTCGATCGGCACCCCGAGTTGATCGTCGGCGACGACGCGGCGGAACTCGCTCTTCGACGGCTCGGCGGCGTCCTCGATGCACACCGCGAGAGCGCCGGTGAAGCTGTGACCCGAGCGCAGCCCTGACGTGATCACGTCGAGGTTGTCCGGCAGCTGGTCTCCGAACAGGCGACGGGTCGCGTTCAGGCGCCTCGACACGACAGCCCTGGGAATGAGCGGCGCGGCAACGATCGCGAGGAGGCCGATCGGCGAGCCGATCGCAAGCGAGACGACGACGCCGATCGCAAGCCCGGCGATGCCCGTCAGGATCGCCATCGTGCGGGGAGGCGTCTCGATCCCGGCTATCGACATGTCGCGCTCGAGGCGTTGCCAGAAACCGTCGGACGGCCTGCGGCTGTCACTCGCGAGCGTCGCAGCCACCTCTTCCTGCCGCTGCTTCGCCCGCTCCTCCTCGGGCAGGTTGACGAACTGCCCGATCCGGCGCATGAGCTGCCGGTCGGGCCGGTAGACGATGCGGAAGACCCCGTATCCGAGCAGGTAGACGACGACGAGGATGATCGCGTACAGCGTGATCGACGAGCGGATGATGCGATCCCACGTCGACGGCCCTGGCGCGACGCTGGCCTGGGGCAGAGCGGGCGTCTGGTAGGACGCGATCCCCGTGCCGGCCACGTCGTTGATCGTCACCGAGACGTTGAGTTTCTCGCTCGGCCCTGCGAGCGACCGGTAGCGGAGGAGGTACTCGTTCGCGAGCGTGAAGCCGAGCTGGGAGTAGATCCGCTTCAGCGTGTCGGCACCGGACGCCTCGGCGTACGTTCCGGCGGTCTCGCTCGCAATCCTCTCGAGCGTTTCCGGGTTGTACTGCTGCGAGCTGAGACCAACCGTGAAGACGCGGACTCTCGCCTCCTTCAGGTCGGCGATCGTTGCGGCCTGGTCGAGCTTGCTGCCCACGTCGGCGCCGTCGGAGAGGAGGACGATCGACCCCGCCGAGATGCCCGAGTCGGCGAGGACCGACCGCGCCTTGTCGAGCGCGTCGTAGATGTGGGTCTTGTCTGCGAGGGGCGGCGCCTTCGCAAGCGCCTCGCGGATCAGCACTCCGTCGTTCGTGAGCGGCACGACGACGTCGACGGAACTGTTGAACGTGATCAGGGACAGCGGCTGGCCCGGCGTCCGGCGCTCGGCGAACGCCCTGGCCGCAGCCATCGCGCCTTCGATCGGCGCACCCTTCATGCTGTTCGAGGCGTCGATCACGAGGACGACGGCGAGATCCTCGGCGCCGGGCTTCACGACCGTGACGTCCTGGACCGGCGCGCCGTTCTCCCTCACGCGGATGTCGGCTGCGTCCAACTGCCGCTGCTCCGGCAGGGAGAGGACGAACGCCATGTCGGGGAAGTTGGAGCCCGTTGCCTCCGCGAGGCGGATCCCCGTGGCGGGCTCCGCTCCGAACGCGACGCTCGCGACGGCGGCCGTGAGCGCGGCGGTGGCGAGCGCCGCTAGCGCACGTACTCGCCCTCCTGTCACCGCTTGCCCCGTGCGACGTCCGACAGCCCGGTGTGCGGCTCGGCGAAGTACCTGGCCGGCAGCTCGATCCCGTGCTTCTCGAACTTGTGGAGGAACATGGGGCGGAGGCCGGTCGGGAGGACGCCACCCGTGATCGTCCGGTCGGCGGCGATCGACTCGAGCTTGAACTCGAACAGGTCCTGCAACGTGATCACGTCGGACTCCATCCGCTGGACCTCGGTGATCTGTGAGACCCGGCGCGAGCCGTCCTCGAAGCGGTCGAGGTGGACGATCAGATCGAGCGCCGACGAGACCTGCTGCCGGATCGCGCGAATGGGAAGGTCGTATCCCGACATGAGCACCATCGTCTCGACGCGGTGGAGGGCATCGCGCGGCGCGTTGGCGTGGACCGTCGACATCGAGCCGTCGTGGCCCGTGTTCATCGCCTGGAGCATGTCGAGCGACTCGGCTCCGCGCACCTCTCCGACGATGATCCGGTCGGGGCGCATGCGCAGCGAGTTGCGGACGAGCTCGCGAATCGAGATCTCACCTTCACCCTCGATGTTCTTCGGGCGCGCCTCGAGCCGCAGAACGTGCTCCTGGTGCAGCTGCAGCTCTGCGGCATCCTCGATCGTGACGATCCGGTCCGACTCCGGCACTGCGGCCGAGAGGGCGTTCAGGAGCGTCGTCTTGCCGGTGCCCGTACCACCCGAGATGAGGATGTTGAGCTCGGCCTCGACGCACAGCCGCAGGAACCCGACCGCCTCCTCGGAGATCGTGCCGAGGTTGACCATGTCGTCGAGCGTCAGCCGCTTCTTCGAGAACTTCCGGATCGTGACGAGCGGGCCCGAGAGCGAGAGGGGCGGGATGATCACGTTGACGCGGCTGCCGTCGGGGAGCCGTGCGTCCACCATCGGCGAGGATTCGTCGACGCGGCGCCCGACCTGAGCGACCATCTTGTTGATGATGCGCCGGAGGTGCGACTCGTCGTTGAAGCGCACCGTCGTCTCGTACAACCGGCCCTGGCGTTCGATCCAGATGTCTCCGGGCCCGTTGACCATGATCTCGGAGATCGAGTCGTCCGAGAGCAGCCGCTCGAGCGGTCCGTAGCCGAGAATGTCGTCCGCGATCTCCTTGCTGAGGCGCTCGCGATCGTCGCGCGAGAGCGTCGTCTCCGCCGACAGGTGCCTGCGGATGTCCACGACGACGCGTTCCCGGAGCGCGGCCGGATCCATCGAGACGTTGAACAGCTGCGGTCCCAGGTCGCCGATCACGGCCAGGTGGATCTGGGTCTTCAGCTCCGCGAACGGCTCGCGAGCACCCTGCGGAGCGTTGGTACGACTGGTTGTGAGACGCTCGTGGAGTTCCATCAGACCTTCTTTCCGAAGAGGCGCCGGCGCCCGCGGGGGGCGTCATAGCCGTTCTGGTCGGCGGCGTGATCGAGCAGACCGGCCGCAGAAAAGCGAGCCGCGAGTTGGCCGAAGACGGCCGCGGTCTCGGAGGATGGCTTCGAGAGGGTGATCGGAACACCCTCGTTGACCGCGCGAGGGATCTCCCGATCACTGGGAACGAAGATGTCCGGCTCGCGGCCGAGGACGTTCGCAACGTCGCTCTGTGAGATGCCGACCTGGCTCTGCGCCCGGTTCAGGACCATCGTGATCATGTCCGGCTCGCATCCCATCAGCTCGAGGGTCTCGAGCCCGAGCTTGGTGTTCTTGAGCGAGAGGGCGTCGAGCATGCCGACGACGATGAGGTCGCTGGCGGCGTCGATCGTCGCGATCACCTCGGCGGTGAATCCGGGCGGGGTGTCGACGATGACGACGTCGAAGACGCTGCGGAGCACGGCGTAGACGTCGCGGATCAGCTCGACCGTGATCGAGCTCGCCTGGTCCGGCCGGGTCGGGGCGAGCAAGGCCCGGATCCCGGAGGGGTGCATCATCAGGTAGGCGTCGAGCTTCTGGGCGTCCAGAGTGCCGCCTGCGAGCGCGAGGTCGTAGAAGGTTCGATCCGGCCCGAGCCCGAGGCAGAGCGCCAGGTCGCCGAACTGGAGATCGAGATCGACGATCGCGACTCGTTCGCCGACCCCCGCCAGGGCGACGCCGAGATTCGCGGCGACGAGCGTCTTGCCCGAGCCGCCCTTCGGCCCGAGCACACAGATGAGACGGCCCTGGCGGCCGCGTTCCGCGCCGCCGTTCTGGCCCTTGCGCGCCACCAGCTTCTGAATCGCGAAGCCCACCTGCTCGCGGCTCTGCGGCAGCATCAGGATGTCGTCGGCACCGGCCTCGAACACGCGGCGGACGAACCCTCCCGGGACGTTCTGCCCGAGCACGAGCACCGGCCGGCCCGGATCCTGCTTGACGGAGCCGTCGATCAGCGCGAGTGCCCGCTCCGAGTACCCCTGGCAGGCGACGACGAGAACATCGCACGAGCTGTCCTGCAGCGTCCGCCAGGCCTCGTCCATGCCCTCGACGACGCCGACGACGGAGATGATCGAGTCGTTCGCGACGGTGTTCGCGAGATCGTGCGTGTCGAGGCCGATGTCGACCGCGACCAGCGTGCGCAACGTGTCCGCCATCTCCGCTAGCCGGCCTTGCTGCTGGCGATGACCGTCGAGAGGTCGGCGAGCGTCTTGGCGGTCGGTGCGGCACCGGAGGCCGGGCGGATGACGAAGTACAGGGGCGTCTGCGTCGACGCGAAGAGGACGTTCGAGGCGTCGGATGTGTTCAGCTTGAGGACGACGTTGCCGCCTGCCTCACCGGGCGCCTGGAGAACGGTCACGTTCGGGCGGAAGAGCTGGATCACGAGCCGACCCTCACGCGTGACCTGGGTGTAGATGTCGACGTGGTCGCCGGGGGCGACGTTCGCGAGGCTCCCGCGCACCGGGTCGATCGCGAGCGTGATCGCGCGCTCCTTGCCGACCAGCTGGGCGTTGAGCGCCGCCGACGCCTCCGCCGTGAAGTTGTTGAGGGTGATCTGGGCTCCCGGGTACACGTTCTCGACCGCCCGGCGTCCCGTGAGGGCGGCCGGGTCGCTGATCGAGCCCGGCTGCACCTTGTCGGCGGGCACGGAGGTGCTCTGGTAGAGGCCCTTGGTCGCCACGGCCGCTCCCGGCGTGCCTTTCGGGATCAGGCTCTTGGCGACGAGAACCGGGACGGCTGCAGCCGTTGAATCGACGCTGTCCTTGTACCGCGTGACATAGACGATCAGCAGGATTGCTGCGATCACGGCCACGGCGACGCCGACGGCGATCGCGCCTCCGCGGGACGTGGTCAATTTATCGATCAGGCTGTTAGCCATCTGGCGGCGTTCCTTCCGTTGTCGGCGTTTCGACGCCTCTCATGACCTTGAATCACATCATCGTGCTCGGCATCCACGTTGTACAGGGTACTTCGTCCTTCGGCCCTCTTTCTCCTATTTCTTCGCACCGGGGACTTGCCCGGTCGGCTCGACGCCCATCTGGAGCCCTGGCGGGGGCCCGATGGAAAGGCCGAGCACCCGCCTCTGGCCGGGCGCCGGTGGTGAACGACGAAGGGCTGCACCACCCTGGCACAGCCCTTCGTCGCGTTCGTGCCGGGTGCGGGGCGCGTCGCCCCTGCACCACGAGCCTACGAGGCGTTTTCGATCGAGCTGCCTGCCTTGGAGAAGATGGACTGAATCTTCCCGCTGAGGAATCCGATCGCAGCGACCGTGGCGATCGCCACGAGCGCGATGATCAGTGCGTACTCGACGAGCGTCTGTCCCTGCTCCCCTTCACGGGCGGAGAAATACGCGTTCTGAGCCCGCACCACGATTGCTGTGAACACCTGCATCTTGGGTCTCCCTCTTGTTGGTCGTGCCCCCCGGCACTACGACTAACGGCTGGACTATCGTGCCCCAGCCACCACGATCATTCAACTAGACGTTTGTCCAGTTCGGCACTAGCCGGGATTGCCGCGCTTCTGGTTGGCATCCCTATTTGATTGTGTTCCCGACGGAGCTGCCGACATCCGAGAAGAGTCCGCTGAGTTTCCCGCTGAAGAAGCCCACGGCGGCGATCGACGCGATCGCGACGAGTGCGAGGATCAGCGCATACTCGACGAGCGTCTGTCCACCCTCCTCGTCCCGTGCGGCGAACCAGGCGTTCTGGAGGCGTACGGCCAGCGGGTTCAAACATTCCATTCTGCATGCCTTTCGCTCGGACTCTCGGCGTCCGCTCGGTGGTCGTTGAGAGCTCCTCGCACCTCCGTCATGCCTCGGCGGAGGTGCAGAAACTCCTGCTGAGAGTGTCCTTCCGGGCGTGGGGAGTGTCAACTAGCTGATGGTCCAGTCGGTTGACCGGCCCTCACGGCGTCAGCCCGGCGGGCGGGAGAGCACGGCGACCGACGCGTCGGCGTACTCGACGACGGTGCCCGGCCGGCGGCGAAGGTCGCGGAGCTGGTCGGCGTGGTCGTGCCGGTCGAGGACGAGCACGGGGTAGCCGAGGGCGGGGGCCATCCAGCCCGGCTCGTGGGAGTTGAAGAGGACGATTCGGCGCAGCTCGGGCCGGGTCAGCAGCTCGAAGCGGGCATCCCAGGCAACCCGGCCGCGGAGGGTCGGCTCCTTCCACAGCAGCCAGTCGGCGTAGGTGCCGCTCGACCAGAGGGCGGCTCCCTCGCCGGCCGCGTCGAGCGCCCGGACCGCCGCGGCGGCGCCCTCCCTCGACCAGCTCCGCTCGAGCGAGGCGTCTCCCCGCGCCAACGTGAAGACCGAGGCCGCCACCACGGCTGCGGCGGTGAGGCCCATCAGGGCCGCCGCGAGGCGCCGATGCACGGGACGGTCGGTGCCCGACGGCACGATCCCGTCGAGCGCGAGCGGCATCAGCATCGCGAGCGCCAGCGAGAACCAGACGACCGCCCTGACGCTCCACAGAGCGCCGGCGAGCGTGATCGCGAGTACGGCGAGGTCGAACGCGCGGAACCGGCGTCGCTGCCAGATCGCGATCACGACGGTCATCGCCGCGACCGCGAAGAAGACCAGGAAGTATCCGTGCGGGCGTGGGGCCTGCCATTCCGTCACGTACGCCCGGACGGGGCTGTCGAGGAGGAGCAGCCGGTAGTAGTCGACGAGCTCCGTCCCGTAGGGCGACGCGAGCAGGCAGGCCCACGGCGCGACGAGGTAGAGCGTCGGGCGCCACACGGGAGAGGCCGGCAGGGTGCCGCGCGCGCGCGTGGCGAGTGTCAGCCCGGCCGCCAGGGAGACGATCAACGCCCCGAGCGTGACCGAGCCGTGGACGTTGGCCCAGAGGACGAGAACCGGGAAGACGAGCAGGGTGCGGCGCGCTGCCAGCCGCGGATCCATCGACACGAGCGCGAGCGTGAGCGCGAAGAGGGGGAGCGCCACCGACTGCGCGCGCAGCTGCCACGACCACGGTGCGACGACGAGGCACACGACGGCCGCGGCGAGGGTCATCCGGGACGACGCGCCCCGGAGCCGGGCGGTGACGGCGCAGGCGGCCACGGCGGCGGTGACGAGGAGCGTGTGGACGAGGACGGCGAGCCCGAGGCCGCCGACGCGGTCGAGCCCGTAGAACGCGAGCTGCGCGAGCCATTGCTGGTCGGTCCACGTGCGTCCGGCCGGAATCGTCGTCAGCACCTCGTGGTGGGGGAGGCCGTTGTCCGCGACCTCCCGTCCGGCGGCGAGCGTGAGCCAGCTGTCGACGCCGAGGAGCGCGTGCGCGATCACGTTGAGGAAGAGGGCGAGCGCGAGCATCGCGACGACGAGCAGGTTGTCGGTCAGCGCCGCCTCGATCGTCCGGTGCAGCACCTCCCGGGTGGAACGACGGCCACGGTCGATCGGGGTCGGGGAATGCGACAACGTCTCCCGCCGATCCGGGCTGCTTATTCGTCGTCGCCGAGCAAGGGGCTGTCGACGAGCCCGTGCTGCTGGGCGATGCGGGTTGCCTGAGTGCGGTTCTTGGCTCCGAGCTTGCGATAGATGTTCGTCAGGTGGAACTTCACGGTCTGTTGGGTGACCCAGAGCTCCTTGGCGATCTCCTCGTTCGCGAGCCCCCGCGCCAGGGCTTTGAGGATCGCGGTCTCACGCTCGGTCAACCCGAGCGACTTCGCCCCCTCGGTCTCGGGCTTCGTCTCCAGGGTCGTCCACACGTTCCCGTCGAGTACCTGACGCAACGTCGACGACAGGTCCGAGGGCTCGACGCTCTTGCCGATGTAGCCGGCGGCCCCGCGCTTCAGTGCCGCCGCGACGAGCTCAGGCGACGTCGACGCGGACAGCATCACGACCTTGATGTCGGGGTACCGCTTCACGATCTCGTCGAGGCATGCGAGACCGTCCTTGTTCGGGATCCGCACGTCGAGGAGCACGAGGTCGGGTTTGGTGTCCTTGACGATCGAGAGCACCTGGGCTCCGTCCTGCGTCTCACCGACGATCTCGAAATCGGCATCTGCCCCGAGAGCTTTGCGAATCCCGTCCAGCATCAGCCGGTGGTCGTCTGCAATGACTACGCGCATGACCGGCAGTGTTACAGAGGGGCGCCTGCCCGTGAGCGATCACGGCCAACGGTAGGCTCGCAACGGTGATTTACGTGCCCGTGCCTCGCTCGCTGCCAATCTCGCCGCCCCGATGGACGTGATCAGCCCGGGAGACGCGGGCGGCGTCGGCAAGCGCCCGCGCTTCCGCTCGTCGTCGCCCGCGCTGCCTCTCGTCGCTCTCGGCCTCGTCCCGGCGGTCGTTCTCGGGTCGTTCCTCGCGGCCGCGGCAGATCGCGGGCTGCTGGCCTACGACGCGCGAACCGGATATCTGCCCCTGGCGCGCAGGCTGCTCGACGGCGAGTCGCCCTATCCCGCGGGGAACTATCCGCCGCTCGGCTTCAGCCTGTTCGTTCCGTTCACCGAAATCCCGCGGCCGGAGGTTCTGCTGACGATCCTCATGGTCGCCGCCGTCCCGGCCGTGCTGTTCGCCCTCGGCATTCGCGATTGGCGCTGCTACGGGGCTGTCTTCCTCTGGGCACCTGTGATCTCGGCGATCCAGACGTCGAACCTCACGTTGCCGCTCGCGCTCGCGTGCGCACTCGCGTGGCGCTGGCGCGACCGTCCGCTGCCCGCCGGCGCGGCGCTGGGTCTCTCCATCGCCGCAAAGCTCATCACCGCGCCACTCGTCGTCTGGCTGGCAGCGACGCGGAGGCTTCGGGCCGCTGTTGCGGCCGTGGCGCTCGCCGTCGGGGTCACGGTGGGGTTGCTGGCGCTCATTGCCGGCAGCACGGAGCTTGCGAGCAACGTGAAGGGCTTGCCCGGAAACGATGCGACCCCGAGCTACGGCGCTATCGACATCGCATCCGGGCTCGGGTTGCCGCGCGAGGTGGGGATGGCGGCCGTCGCCGTTCTCACGCTCGCCCTGTGCGCGGCCTCGTTTCGTTTTGCCCGAGGCGGGGACGACCGGCGCTCGTTCGCGGCGGCCGCACTGGCGATCACGATGTTCGCGCCGAACGTCTGGCTCCACAGCCTCACGTTTCTCGTGCTCGCGATCGGGGTGATGCGTCCGCGCTTCGATGCGCTCTGGCTCGCGCCGGTCGTCCTGCTCGTCGTTCCCGTGAACGATCCCTCGACCTGGGAATGGCTGCTCCTCTGGGTGACGTTCGCGTGCATGAGCGTGTGGGTGCTCGCCCGGCCGGCTCAGGACTCGGCCTGAGGGCTCTCCCCGGGGAAGCGGTCGAGCAGGGGCTGGATGCTCTCGAGCCACGCCGCCTCGCGGTCGGCACGGAACGTCTCCCACGTGCAGAGGGTCGCCGGATCCTCGACCCGGTCGGGGAAGAGGACGCCGTCGAGGTGGTCGAGCTCGTGCTGCATCGTGCCGGCGCTGAGCCCGCCGAAGCGCTCCACGTGCCTGCCCCCGTCCGGGTCGAGGTAGGTCACCTCGACCTCGGTGTGCCGCGGTAGGAGGCCCCGGAGGTCGGGGATGCTGAGGCAGCCCTCGTAGCTCGCGTAGGTCTCCGTCCCGACCGGGCGGACGACGGGGTTGACGAGGACGCGGAGCCCCAGGCGGGGCTTGTACGGGTAGCGGGGATTGTCGCCGACCTCGACCGCGAAGATCCGCAGCGGGATGTCGACCTGCGGTGCCGCGAGGCCCGCCCCTGTGCGGCCCGCATCGTCTCGACGAGGTCGTCGCAGATCCGGCGCAGGTCGGGGGTGCCGAGCTCGTCGGCCGTCACCTCGAGCGCCGCGCGCAGGGTCGGGTGGCCGACCTGGATGATCGGGAGGCGAGCCATGGCGCGAGCGTAGCGCCGGGGCGACCCTGGCGTCCGGCTGAAGCCGGACACCGCGCGTCGTGGCGCCGGGGCGGAGCCGGGCGCCGGCGGCGCCGGGCCGGTGGGGTGGCGCGGTGGCGTTGTGGTGCCGTGGTGCGTGGTGCCGTGGTGCCGTGGTGCCTGGTGCCGTGGCGCCGTGGTGCCGTGGTGCCCGGCTTCAGCCGGGCGCCTGGGTTCCGGCAGCCGCGGCCGTTGCGATGTGGCGTGGTTGCAGTGGTGGCGTTGTGGGGTGGTGGTGCCGTGGTGCCCGGCTTCAGCCGGGCGCCTGGGTTCCGGCAGCCGCCAGCGCGACTCCGTGCAGGATGTCGCGTTCGCTTGCCTCGATCTCCCCGAGGTCGTAGCGCACCATCACCTCCCGCAGCACCACGAGGCCGCCGACGATCACGGGCGCCCGCGCGGGCTCGAGCCCGCGCACGCGCTCGCGCTCGGCGAGCGGGAGCGCGGCGAGGTCGGCCAGCACGCGGTCGACGGCCGCCCGGCCGATCCGGTGCCCGTGGATGCGCACCGGGTCGTACGACTCGAGCCCGAGGTCGATCGCCGCCACGGTCGTCACCGTTCCGGCGACGCCGATCGCGGCGTCGACCGCGAGCGCGGGGAGGAGTCCTGCGACGAACGCTGCAGCCTCCTCGAGCTCCTCCATGGCAGGAGGGTCGCTCGCGAGGAAACGCTCCGTCAGCCGGACGCACCCGGCCTGCAGGCTCGTCAGGAACGAGATCCCGGCTGGGCCGCCGACGATCAGCTCGGTCGAGCCGCCGCCGATGTCGACGATCAGCGTCCCCGCGCCGACGGCGCGATCGGAGGTGACGCCGCGAACCATCAGCTCGCCTTCCTCTTGGCCGCCGAGGAGCCGCGTCTCCCAGCCGTAACGCGACGCGAGACCGTCCAGGAAGTCGCGGCCGTTCGAGGCGTCGCGCGCCGCGCTCGTCGCGACCGCGAGCACATGCTCGACACCGAGTTCCTCCGCCTCGGCTGCGTATCCGTCGAGGACGGCATGGACGCGCGCGATTGCTTCCGCGCGCAGCGCGTGGCTCGTGTCCACCCCCTCGCCGAGCCGCGTGATCGCGAGCCGGCGTGCGACCTCGACGAGCGCGCCGTCGTCGACGTCCGCGACGAGGAGCCGCGTCGAATTCGTGCCGAGGTCGACCGCTCCGACGCGCATGGCGTCAGGCTAGCGACCGCGTGCGCGTCAGATTCCCGGCACGAACCAGAACACGCGTCGAACCTGCAAGCGCGCCTCCCGGATCGCCGCACGCTGGACGTCGAGCTTCGCCCGCGACGCTGCCAGTCGCCCGGTCGCCTGCTGCAGGCGCTCCGCGGCGGCCGCGGCCGCCGCCGTGTGGCGCTCGATCTGCGCCGACACCTCGCTGATCCGGTCCGTCTCCGCCATGATCGCCGCGCCGCTGCGCTTGATGTCGCGCTTCAGTTGCAGCCCGCGGATCACGGCATACGCGATCCCGCCCGCGAGCGAGGCAAGCAGCACGATGACAGCGATCCAGACGGCCATGGGTGGAACGCTAACAGCCTCGACCGCCGAACCGGGCGGTGCTACCATGTTTGCCGCGTCGCGGGGTGGAGCAGTCAGGTAGCTCGCCGGGCTCATAACCCGGAGGTCGCAGGTTCAAATCCTGCCCCCGCTATGAGAGAGGCCCGCAGAGTGCGGGCCTCTCTGTTTGTGTCGCTCACGTACGACACGCACGTAACGCGACGAGGCCGGCTGTCGTAGCCGGCCCCGTCGCGGTTCAGCGTTCCCCTGAGGTCGAGCGGTCTAGCGTGAGATGACGTCTTCGCGTACGACCGTGTCGCGACGCGCGCCGCCGAAGCCGCCCCAGCTCGACCAGAACAGCATCGAGAGGACGAGTCCTGCAGCGCCGACGATCATCAGGATCACGCCGACCACGTTGAGATCGATGCCCGATGCGGTGGCCGTGACGGCCCAGGTCAGTACTGCGCCGACTGCGATGAGTATCAGGCTGACTGAGATGCCCATTGAAGGAGTTCCTTTCGTTGATTCCCCGACGCCGCAGGGATACCCGCTCCGAGCGGTATCCAAACCACGGTCGTGGCCGAACCGACGCCGGAGGGTCTCCAGGAGCGGCCCCGAACTGCCGATATCCGGAGTGTGATGCCCGCATCCCTCGAGCCCCGCTCCGATGCTCGGCCCAGGGCTGGAAAAAGCGCTGCAAATGAGTATTGTGAGGTGTCCATGGTTCGAAACGCAGCTCGGCGACGTCGAGGCATCCTCGGGCTCCTCGCCTCAGGGTTTCTCGCCGCGCTCGTGCTCTCCGCTCTCGCAGGCCCGGCCGGCGCGGTTCGGCCGAAGACGTTGGGGGACGGAGGCGTCGTCTGCCCGGTCACGGCAGGCGAGCTGAGTGCGCTCACGGGCAAGCAACTGCAGCGCGCGAACCTCGGCAGCCCCGACGGTGACGCCTCCACCCAGTGCGCGTTCTCGGCGGTGAGCAAGGGCACCGGCTCCGGGCTCGTCAGCCCGCAGGTGTTCCTGACGTTCGAGCCGGGTGGTGCCGCCGACCTTCGCGCGCTCTACCGCTACTACCTCGACGTTCGCGGCAAGCTCGCGACCCGGCCGAGCGTCTCGCTTCGTCCCGAGTTCGGGAACGGCGCGTTCGCTCTGACGACGCCGAACGCACCCGTCTCGAGCGTGTTCTTCCTGGTCGATTCCACCGAGATCGCAACGCTCGTCGTCGACCTCGCGAACGCGGCCCCACGCAAGCGCGACCAGGTGACGGCGGAGAAGATCTTCACGCTCGTCGTCGAGCGGCTCTCGTAGCTCCCGCGGCTCTGCCGCCGAAACCCTGACGTCCGACTGAAGTCGGACATCACTCGCGGTCCGCCCTGGTGGCCAGGTGCCGGTGCCCGGGTGTCGCGCGTGCGTGGATTGGCGCTGTGTGGTGCGCGGTGCCCGGCTTCAGCCGGGCGCCTGGGTTTCGCGCTGTGTGCGCGCGGGTTGGCGCTGTGTGGTGCGTGGTGCGGGTGCCCGGGTTCGCGCGTGCGCGCGGGTTGGCGCTGTGTGGTGCGTGGTGCGTGGTGCCCGGCTTCAGCCGGGCGCCAGGGTTTCGCGCTGTGTTCTGCGCGGGTTGGCGCTGGGGGCGTGGTGCGTGGTGCCCGGCTTCAGCCGGGCGCCTGGGTTTCGCGCTGTGTGCTGCGCGGGTTTGGCGGGGTGCGGTGGCTGGTGCCCGGCTTCAGCCGGGCGCCTGGGTTTCGGCGTGGTACGGTCGAGCCGCAGCCGGAGCGCGCATGGGCGGCGCTCTCAGGGTTTTCCGGTATCGCGATCCGGATCCGACCCGATGTATCCGCGGGCTCGTGATGCAAGTCTGGGCTCGAATCTTCAAGGAGGAGCCTGATGACCGAATCCGTGTATCCGATCCGAATCGAAGGACAGCTCGACGAGCCGCTCAGCCGCTGGCTGTGGCTCGTGAAGTGGCTGCTCCTGATCCCGCACCTCATCTGCCTCGTCTTCCTGTGGATCGCGTTCGTGCTGCTCTCCGTGATCGCGTTCTTCCCGATCCTGTTCACCGGGCGCTACCCGCGCCGGATCTTCGACTTCAACGTCGGCGTGATGCGCTGGACGTGGCGGGTCGAGTTCTACGCGTACAGCGCCCTCGGAACGGATCGCTATCCGCCGTTCACGAAGGCCGACGTGCCGGACTATCCCGCCCGGCTCGAGGTCGACTACCCCGAGCACCAGCGGAAGGGCTTCGCGCTGATCGGCTGGTGGCTGCTCGGCATTCCGCAGTACGCGATCGCGAGCCTCTTCGCCGGTGGTGCGGGGCTCGGCTTCGGCCGCTGGGATCTGGCCGGGGCAGGAGTGATCGGCGTCCTCGTGCTCGTCGCCGGCGTGATCCTGCTCTTCCGCGGCAGCTACCCGCGCAGCGTCTTCGACCTCGCCCTCGGCTTCAACCGGTGGGCATTCAGGGTCGGCGCGTACGCAGCGCTGATGACACCCGAGTATCCACCGTTTCGGCTGGACACCGGGGCGCACGAGCCGCCTGCGGCGCGGGGTGAGGTCGCGGTCGGCGTCGGTCACTGACGCACCGAAGGAGAACCCGGGCGTCCGGCTTCGGCCGGACGCCTCGGCTCGGTTTGTGCGGGGGTGCGGACGGGCGCAACCCAGGCGCCCGGCTGAAGCCGGGCACCGGGCGCAGGGCACCGGCGCCGGGACCGGGCGGCGTTGGCGGAGGGGTGGAGCGCGTGGTGTCCGGCTTTAGCCGGACGCCTGGGTTTGGCTGGTCCGCCGCCAGCGACGGGGCGCAACCCTGGCGCCCGGCTGAAGCCGGG
This sequence comes from uncultured Thermoleophilia bacterium, assembly GCA_963721955.1. GTDB lineage: Bacteria > Actinomycetota > Thermoleophilia > Gaiellales > Gaiellaceae > Gaiella. The sequence continues at coordinate 2,118,472 of CAVRKG010000005.1, forward strand.
CACCGGGCACCGGCCGGCGCCGGGCGCACCGCGGCGCCTGGACGAGACGCCGGTGCACCGGCAGGCGCACCCCGGCCACTACCCTGACCCGAGCCGCCGCAATCGACGGGCCGCGACCCGGAAGGGCATCGAGATGACCGACAGCCTCACCGATCCTGTACAGCTGCGACGCCTGCGCCTGTGGAACGTCGTCGTCGGCCTGATCCTCGCCGCGCAGGCGGTTGCCGTCGCGCTGCTCACGAACGACTTCAGCCTGCCCGTGACGTCGACGTTCATGGACGGCCCGCCGGGCACACCGGCCGAGCTCGACCTCCTGTTCGACCTCCCGCTCGGCTGGGGCGTCTTCGCGTTCCTCGCCGTCTCCGCCGTCGCTCTGCTCACGATCGCCTCGCCCGGCGTCTTCGAGTGGTACGTGCGCAACCTGCAACGGCAGCGCAACTACGGACGCTGGATCGAGTACGCCGTCAGCGCGTCGATCATGATCGTGCTCATCGCGATGATCACCGGCGTCAGCGACATCGCGGCGCTGCTCGCGATCTTCGGCCTCAACGCGTGCATGATCCTCTTCGGCCTGTTGATGGAGAAGTACGAGGCTCCCGGGATCCCGAACTGGCTCTCGTTCTGGTTCGGATCGTTCGCCGGGATCATCCCGTGGATCGTGGTCGTGATCTACGTGTGGAGCCCGGGGCTCGAAGGGGCGAACCCGCCGGGCTTCGTGTACGGGATCATCGTCAGCCTCTTCGTGCTCTTCAACGTCTTCGCGGTCAACATGTGGCTGCAGTACCGGCAGATCGGGCCCTGGCGGGACTACGTCTTCGGCGAGAAGGCCTACATCCTCCTCAGCCTCACCGCGAAGGCGCTCCTCGCCTGGCAGGTGTTCGCCTCGGTGCTCGCCGGCTCGTCCTAGACGGGGGCTGGCGGCGGGCGGGAGTCTCAGGTTCTCCCGCCCGCGCGTGCCCTCGGCTCAGGCCGTGGTGCTGGCGGGCCGAGTGCCGAGCGTGACGGTGAGATCGAGCGTCGATCCGTCACGCGTGACCTTGAGCGCGATCTTGTCGCCGGGCTTGTGACCCGCGACCGAGGCCGTCAACCCGTTGGAGTCCACGATCGCGGCTCCGTCGATCGCCGTCACGGTGTCTCCGGCCTTGAGGCCACCCGTCGCGGCGGGGCCGCCGGCTCGAACGGTGCCGATGAGTGCTCCGCTCCCCGACGGCGAGTCGCCGACGGAGACGCCGAGGTAGGCGTGCTGCACGGTCTTGCCCGCGATGAGAGCGTCCGCGACGGACTTGACCGTGTTGGAGGGGACGGCGAAACCGACACCGGCGTTGTCGCTGTTCCCCGACGACTGGGTGTCGAGCGCGATCTGCACGTTGGTGCCGATCACCTTGCCGCTCGCGTCGATCAGCGGGCCGCCGGAGTTGCCGTGGTTGATCGCCGCGTCGGTCTGGATCGTGTTCGGGATCGAGAAGCCGTTCGGCGCCTGGATGTTGCGGTCGATGGCGCTGACGATGCCGGCGGTGATGCTTCCGGAGTACCCGAACGGGCTGCCGATCGCGACGACGCCTTCACCCGGCACGACGGCCTCGCTGTTGGCGAGGGCGAGAGGCTTCAGCTTCGCCGCCGGCACCGAGACGTTGATCACGGCGGTGTCGGTCGACGGGTCGGTGCCGACGAGCTTCGCCGTCGCGATCGTCCCGTCCTGGAAGCGCACCGAGATCTTGGACGCGCCGCTGACGACGTGCTCGGCGGTGATGATGTTGCCGGCCTTGTCGTAGACGTAGCCCGTTCCCTGGGCGGTCGCCTGCGAGCCTCCCGGCGCGAACGGCGAGAGGCCCTGTCCGGTCCCCTGCGACGTCTGGGTGACCTCGATGTCGACGACGCCGGGGCTGTCCATCTCGTAGATCGTCGCGGCGTCGAACTGCGCGGCCGTCGAGGCGACGTTGGTCGAGGTGGACACGACGGGCGCCGCGGTGCTCGTCGCAGGCGTCGCCGAGTCGCCGCCGGTCAGCCCGGCGTAGCCGCCGACGCCGATCGCTGCGCCGGCGACGAGGGGCGCCGCGAGCCAGAGGATGCGTCGCCGCGCGCGTGTCGTGGGTTCAGTGACTGGTTTCGTGGTTTCGGGCGTGCTCATCGTCGCGTCCCTTTCGTCGGTTCTCGTTTGATGCCAGACAATCAAGCAGCAGACGCTGTGAGCCCGCTGCGAAATCGGCGAAGCGTGCGCGAAGCTCGTGTGAAGATCGCGTGAAGGAAAACCGGCGATTCCGGGGCTTCTTGGCGAGTCGCCACGGCTGCGACGGTCGAACCGGGGGGTGCCCGCACGTCTCGCCATCGCCTCCAGCGCGTGACGGTCCGTGGCCCTCGTCGCGCCGCTGTGTCACACTGACTCCGTCCACTGGTCGTACCGACGCCGCACGGGCGGCAGGGAGGAGTCGACGGTGAAGGGAGCACAGAAGCCCAAGAAGACGGGCAAGAAGGTGGCGCAGAAGACGCTCAAGGAGCGTCGCAGCGAGAAGCGGGCCGCCGCGAAGCAGACCCGCTCGCTCGACGTCTGAGCCCGCCTCCGTGCCGCAGCCGCCGCTCCGCGCGCCGGTGCCCGGCTTCAGCCGGGCGCCAGGGTTTCCCTGCGGGGTTGGCCGCCACACGAGCCAACCCCAGGCGTTCGGCTAAGGCCGGACACCTGGCCTCGGCACGCCGCTCCGCGCGCCGGTGCCCGGCTTCAGCCGGGCGCCAGGGTTGCGCCCGTCACCGGCGGCGCACCAGCCAAACCCAGGCGTCCGGCTAAAGCCGGGCACCCGGCCTCGGCACACCGCGACGCGCGCCGGTGCCCGGCTTCAGCCGGGCGCCAGGGTTTCCCTCCGGCCATGGCCGCCACACGAGCCAACCCCAGGCGTCCGGCTGAAGCCGGACACCCGACCGGCCTCGGCGCACCTCGCCGCGCCCGGTGCCCGGCTTCAGCCGGGCGCCAGGGTTTTCCTCCGGCCATGGCCGCCACACGAGCCAAACCCAGGCGTCCGGCTGAAGCCGGACACCCGGTCCCGGCACGCCTCGCCGCGCGGTGAGCTAACCCCAGGCGTCCGGTCAAAGCCGGACACCCGGTCTCGGCACATCGCGACGCGCGCCGGTGCCCGGCTTCAGCCGGGCGCCAGGGTTGCCCGCCCTACGACCTCGTCCTTTTGATACCCTATGGGGGTATCCAGCAGTCCACGAAAGGACTGCACGTGGAGACGGCGATGTACAGCGTCCCCGGCATGAGTTGCGCCCACTGCGTGGCGGCCGTCGAGGGTGAGCTGTCCGCCCTCGCGGGCGTGGCCGCGGTGGCGGTCGACCTCGAGACCAAGCGCGTCGAGGTGCGCGGAGAGGCGCTCGACGACGCGGCGATCCGCGCCGCGATCGAGGAAGCGGGGTACGAGGCGGCATGAGCGCGACGAGCACCCGCGAGCGCCCCGCCGAGGCGGCAGCTCCGGCATCCGAGCGCGTCCGCCTCGACGTCGAGGGGATGACGTGCGCGTCGTGCGCGGCCCGCATCGAGCGGAAGCTGAACAAGCTCGACGGCGTCGCGGCGACCGTCAACTACGCGACCGACCAGGCTGCGGTGTCGTTCGACCCGCGCGCTCGTTTCGCGTCGACGACCTCGTCGCCACCGTCGAGGCGGCCGGCTACCACGCGGCCCTCGAGGACATTCACGCGGAAGCGGCCGACGGGGTCGCGCCGGTCAGGCGCCGGTTCGTCGTCGCGGCATCGTTGAGCGCGCCGCTCGCGCTGCTCTCGATGGTGATGGCGTTCCAGTTCGACGGCTGGGAGTGGGTCGCGCTCGCGCTCTCGGCGCCGGTCGTGCTCTGGGCGGGCTGGCCGTTCCACCGAGCGGCGCTCGTCAACGCCCGTCACGCCGCGGCGACGATGGACACGCTCGTCTCCGTCGGCACGCTCGCCGCCTTCGGCTGGTCGACCGTCGTCCTCCTCACGGGCTCGAGCGCCGACACCTACTTCGAGGCCGGCGCCGTGATCACGACGCTGATCCTGCTCGGCCGCTATCTCGAGGCCCGCGCGGCTCGCCGCTCCGGCGAGGCGATCCGCGCGCTGCTCGAACTGGGGGCGAAGGATGCACGCGTGCTGCGGGACGGGGTGGAGGTGCTCGTGCCGATCGACGAGCTCGTGGTGGGCGACCGGTTCGTCGTGCGTCCGGGAGAGAAGATCGCGACCGACGGCGTCGTCGCCGAGGGGCGATCGGCGATCGACCAGTCGATGCTCACCGGCGAGCCGGTTCCCGTCGACGTCGAGCCCGGGGCAGCCGTCGCGGGCGCGACGATCAACACCACCGGCCGCCTCGTCGTCGAGGCGACGAAGGTGGGAGCCGACACCGCCCTCGCGCAGATCGCGCACCTCGTCGCCGAGGCGCAGGCCGGCAAGGCCGACGTGCAACGCCTCGCCGACCGCGTCTCGGCCGTGTTCGTCCCGCTCGTGATCGTGATCTCGCTCGCGACGCTGGTCGGCTGGCTCGTTCTCAGCGGCGATTCCTCCGCCGCCTTCACGGCGGCCGTGGCGGTGCTGATCATCGCCTGCCCGTGTGCGCTCGGGCTCGCGACGCCGACGGCGCTGATGGTCGGCACCGGCCGCGGCGCGCAGCTCGGCATCCTGATCAAGGGCCCCGAAGTCCTCGAGCAGACGCGCCGGATCTCGACGATCGTGCTCGACAAGACGGGCACGGTGACCGAGGGGAAGATGTGGGTCGACGGGCGTCGTGCCCGAGGACGGCGTCGACCGCGCCGCGCTCGTCCGGCTCGCAGGCTCGGCGGAGGACGCGAGCGAGCACCCGATCGCGCAGGCGGTGGCCGTCGTTCGCGCGTGACGAGGGAGCCGCGCTCGCACCGGTCGAGAGCTTCGAGAACCGCAGCGGCCTCGGGATCGACGCCGTCGTCGACGGTCACGACGTCTCGGTCGGCCGACCGGCGCTGCTCGCCGAGCGCGGGCTCGCGCTGTCGGCCGCTCTCGAGGACGTCGTCCGCGACGAGGAGGAGCGGGGGAGGACCGTCGTCGCGGCTGCGGTCGACGGTGCCGTCGCGGGCGTGTTCGTCGTCGCCGACCGGATCAAGCCGACCTCCGCGAGGGCGGTCGCCGAGCTGCGCGCGCTCGGGCTCACGCCCGTGCTGCTGACGGGCGACAACGAGCGCGCCGCGAACGCGATCGCGGCGGAGGCCGGGATCGAGCAGGTGATCGCCGAGGTGCTGCCGGAGGAGAAGAGCGCCGTCGTCTCGCGCCTGCAGCGCGAGGGCGAGATGGTGGCGGTGGTCGGCGACGGCGTCAACGACGCGCCGGCGCTCGCGCAGGCCGACCTCGGGCTCGCGATCGGCACCGGCACCGACGTCGCGATCGAGGCGAGCGACCTCACGCTCGTCTCGGGCGACCTGCTCGCGGCGGCCGACGCGATCCGCCTTGCCCGCCGGACGCTGCGCACGATCAAGGGCAATCTCTTCTGGGCGTTCGCCTACAACGTGGCCGCGATCCCGCTCGCCGTCGCGGGGCTCCTGAGCCCGATCATCGCGGCGGGGGCGATGGCGTTCTCGAGCGTCTTCGTCGTCACCAACAGCCTGCGCCTGCGGCGCTTCAAAAGCCTCCGAGAGGACGTCTGATGCACGGATATGCCGAGAACAAGGGTCTGCTCGTCAAGCGCCTGCACCGGATCGAGGGCCAGGTGCGCGGGATCGAGCGGATGGTCGAGGAGGATCGCTACTGCATCGACATCCTCACCCAGATCGCGGCCGTGAAGACGGCGCTCGAGCAGGTCGGCGCCCGGCTGCTGGAGGATCACGTCACGCATTGCGTGAAGGACGCGATCGCGTCGGGCGACGCGAAAGCGGCCGATGCGAAGACGGCGGAGCTGCTCGGCGCGGTGCAGCGGTTCGTGAAGACGCGGTGAACTCTGCCGGGCCTAGGATGCAATATCCGCATCGCCGTCTCACTTCTCCGCGCTAACGCGCTAGCGTTAGAGTGCCGATGGTCGTGAAGTCATGAGTGTTGCAGTCATAACGGGCTCTGCTGGCCTGATCGGGTCGGAAGCGGCTGAGCACTTTGTCGGCAAGGGCTTGCATGTTGTTGGCATTGACAATGACATGCGCCGCGTGTTCTTTGGAGATGAGGCGTCAACTCGCTGGAACCGGGAGAGACTCGTGCGCTCCTTGGGATCTTCGTACGAGCATTTCGACCTCGATATCCGCGATATGGCCGAGGTGGATCGCGTCTTCGCGCGCTTTGGCACTGAAATTTCGGTTGTTATTCACGCCGCTGCACAGCCGTCCCACGACTGGGCGGCCAAGGAGCCTCATGTCGACTTCGGGGTGAACGCCGTCGGCACTCTTAATCTGCTCGAATCTACCCGGAAGCACTCGGAGAACGCGGCCTTCGTCTTCACATCGACAAACAAGGTCTACGGCGATACTCCAAACAGTCTGCCCCTGCTTGAGCATGAGACTCGGTACGAGATTGATCCTTCACACCCGTATCACGACGGGATCCGAGAGGACATGTCGGTCGACGAGTCGCTTCACAGTCTGTTCGGAGCATCGAAACTCGCTGCCGACGTTCTCGTACAGGAGTATGGGCGATACTTCGGCATGGCGACCGTCTGCTTCCGCGGCGGCACGCTCACCGGATCACGTCATTCGGCCACCCAGCTCCACGGCTTTCTCGCGTACGTGATGCGCTGCACGATGACAGGCCACCCGTACACCGTGTTCGGGTACCAAGGCAAGCAGGTCAGGGATGTCATCCACAGCCGAGACGTCCTCAGCGCGATCGACAAATTCGTGTCCGCTCCTCGCCCCGGGGCGGTCTACAACTTGGGCGGCGGTCGGCAGAGCAACGTTTCTGTTCTCGAGGCGATCGCTATGTGTCAGGAGATCGCTGGGAAGGAGCTCGAATGGGCATACGAACCAACCAGCCGCACCGGCGATCACATCTGGTGGATCTCAGACATGACGCGCTTCCGGTCAGACTACCCCTCTTGGACGCAGGATTACGACATCGAACGAATAACCCAGGAGGTCTTTGATGAGAACGTCGATCGCTGGGTCTGATCGTCGATGCTAGGGCGTCAGGTCTTCTTCGTTCCGCGCGTGGTCGGCGCCGGCGGGTTCCTGCGGCCGGCGTTGGTGGCGTGGACGCGGCGGTGGACAGTCGTGACCGAGCAGCCGAGGTGGGTGGCGATCTGGCGCAGGCTGTAGGCGTGACGTATGTGCGCGTTCGCGATCCCGGTGCAGTCGTCGCTCGCGCCGATGAGGGCGGCGAGTGGTGGTCTGGGTGGCCGCACCATCGCCTGGGTGAACTCGGGATCCCGGGGCACGCACGCGAGCCGCTCTGCGACGAAGACATCGTCGCCGGAAACGAGCGGATGTCGTGCCGGTGGAGGCTCATCGAGCGTTTCGACCATCTCCCGGTAGCCTCGGACGGCCTCCGCGCTGTCGTCGGCGAAGCAGGCAAGCAGGTCCGTGACGGCGACGACCCCCTGCGCGGTCGTGCCGACGGTCTCGTGGTGGCTTGTCCAGCGCCACTGCTCCGGACGGCTTGTGAGACCGGCGCGGATCGGGTTTCTGATCACGTACCGGACTGTGCGACGCAGATGCGTATCCGTCTGGACGGATACCGCCTTGTAGCGGCCCTGGAACAAGTGTCCGACCCGACGATGGCGCCGGTTGAACCATTGCGCGTACACCCCGTTCAGCTGCCTCATCCCACGCGCGAGCGTCGGTTCCAACGTCATCACGAGCAGATGGAAGTGATTTCCCATCAGACAGTAGGCGAGCACCCGCCAGCGGTACCGGAGCGCCGTCTCGCCGAGGATCTCGAGGAACCGCTCCCGGTCACGATCATCCCGAAACACCAGCGCCCGCTCGTTGCCGCGCGCGACGAGATGAAAGACGCCGCCGGCATGCTCGATCCGCGGAGGACGCGCCACCGCATCAGTCTATCGTCTAAATAGACAACAGAACCTGGGTGTGGGGCGATCGACACGATCCCGTCACAAGCGAGGCGGCCGAGAACCCGGGTGGAACGAAGAAGACCTGACCCCGAGTTCACAAGGGAGGCGGCCGAGAACCCGGGTGGAACGAAGAAGACCTGACCCTGGATTCACGATCCCATCACACCCGAGGCGGCAGGGAGGCCGGTGGAACGAAGAAGACCTGACCCCGGCTTCACCCCCGCCAGCGGTACCGGAGCGCCGTCTCGCCGAGGATCTCGAGGAACCGCTCCCGGTCACGATCATCCCGAAACACCAGCGCCCGCTTGTTGCCGCGCGCGACGAGATGAAGACGCCGCCGGCATGCTCGATTCGCGGAGGCGCGCCACCGCAACAGCCTATCGTCTAAACAGGCAACAAGCGGGCGTGTGGATCGATCGGCACGATCCCGTCACAATGACGCGGCAGGGAACCATGTGAAACGAAGAAGACCTGACCCCTGCTTCACTGCGTGAAGGACGCGATCGCGTCGGGGGATACGGAGGCTGCGGACGCGAAGACGGCGGAGTTGCTGGGCGCGGTTCAGCGGTTCGTGAAGACGCGGTGAGCCGAGGGCCCGCCGGGGACGCGTCAGTGTTCGAGACATCGAAGGCAACGATCGGCGTGTATCGATCTACATAACCCGTCACAGTGCCGCGAAAAGGGGGACTCGGCGGAACTAAGACCTGAACCCGCCTTCACGCTCCGAGGAGATGTTGAGCGTCTGTGGTCGGAGCGCGGACAGACGATTGAGCGCGGACACGATCTGCGATGTGATTGTGGCGGCTCCGGCACGCGTTCAGGCTCGAACTCCCTGAATCACATATAGGGTCGCGCCGTGCGATGTATCGGTGGCGTCGACATTAAAGTCATCGAAGAGCGATTCATACCTACTGGACCACGTCCTGGCGAGTAGGGAAGTACCTGACATGGCTCTCCCAGTCAAACGCAGGCACCGATCCCACGAACAATGTGCCGGGCGGTAAGCGTCGAAGGACGTCGAGATCCTGCTTGATGTGTTCGAGCACCTCGGTGGCGACCACCGCGTCGGATCGCGGGAGAGTCTGAAACTCGAACGCGTTGAGGTCGGCGACGCAAAACGTGAACTCCGGGCAGCGCTCCCTGGCGAGGGCGATGGCTGTGGCGGAAAAATCAATACCCACATAGCGCTCGAACCCCTCCTCCCTGAGGAGCGCGGCGAACTGGCCCGGTCCGCACCCCAGATCTAAGATGGATCCCACATTGGCAGTTCGGAGCCGGGCGACGATCGTTTTCCAAACCGGCAGGTAGAAGGAACCTCGATAGTCGCCCTGGTACGCCGCGCTCGTCGAATAGACTTCGTCTCTGTACCACTCCGCTCCCTTCTCGCTGGGTGCGGAGACGTTCCTATCGTGGCGAACCAAGGCGCGCTCGTAATAGCGAAGCCGTTCCCGCAGCTTCATTCGCTGGCTTCCAGTGTCCACGTGAATCCACGCCACACAAGAAACCCGCGCGAGTCACCCAAGAATGAACGGACTCTGGCCTGCTGCGACGTTCCGTCCATCCATGGATAATCGCAGGAGTACCTTTCGATCGCAAGGGGCCACCCGGCGTTGTCACGCCCCACCGACATCAGGTGGCCCGTGAAGCAGTCCCCGTCATCCGCAGGCGACGTAGACGTAAAGCGGCTGATATGAGAATGTCCGCGTAGCCCCCTACGGTTGAGTCTCCCCGGGTGTGTAGCGGTTCGTGGGGACGCGGCAAAGCAGGATCCGGCCTCTTCGCTCGCGCAGGGTGGGCGCCGGCGACCCCCATGTCCGGCGTGTGCGGCGGACGAGGCGGAGAATCCTCGATCGTGTCTCAGCGAGATAACGCTGATGATTCGGTCGCCCGGACGCAGAGATCGTTAGATCGAGGAGGTGCTCGAGTGCCGGACTTCGCGGGTAGAGTTCGTCCGTCGTGACCCTTGTCTGCTCTCGAGTTACCCGCGAGGGAAAACCCGCATTCACCCTATTCAGTGGCTGACTCGATGAGATCGAGCTCACGACTTCAGCTGATCCGGAGGAACCGTTTTGCTCGATCCACGGCCGTCCTGGCCGGGGGCGTAGCGTTCGGGCAGTCCCTCGCAATACTCGTTTCTCCGCTCCTCACGCGCCTGTATTCTCCCGCTGATTTTGGTGTCTTGGCGGGATACGCGTCGGTCGTTGGCATACTTTCCGTGACCGCTAGCTTCCGATACGAAATCGCCGTTCCTTTAGCCGAGGACGAGACCGGCGCGCTCAATATTCTCACGTTATCTATTCTTCTCGTCGGGGTTTCCGCGTTGCTGTGGGGAGCGATCGTAGCATTGGGTCTTGGAGAATCTATTTTGGATCACGCTGGGGCATCGAGCCTCAAACCGTATCTCTCCTTGGTCCCGATTGGTGTGTTCCTCATTGGCATATATCAGGCGTTGAACTATTGGGCGATTCGCGAAGCAAGCTTCCGACTCATCGCGAAGACACGGATCGTGCAGGCGGTGGGCTCCGCTTCACTTCAATCGGGGCTGGGCGCGATAACTAGTGGCCCTGGTGGGTTGCTGGCCGGGAGCGTCTTCGGTCAGGCTGCCGGTGGGAGCTCACTCGCTATTTCACTCTGGAAAATTGGTTGCTCCCTGTTCCATCTCTATTGTTAGGATCTTTCGTCTAGCATGTAAGCACAGACGTTTTCCGATTTACGGGTCCCCTGCCTCGGTCTTAAACGCGTTTGGACTGCTCGCGCCATCTATACTGCTGTTGTCGCTTTATGGGACACCGGTGGCTGGGTGGTTCGCATTGGCAGACCGGGTGGGTAAAGGCTCCATTGAACCTGCTAGGTCTTGCAATCGGCCAAACGTTTTTCTCACGAGCAGCCTCGTTGGCCCGCGATGCTCCTCCTCAATTGTCTTCTGCCGTATACGTGAGGTTGAGCCGGTCCCTGTCCGCGGCCGGCACGTTGGTATACTCATGTTTTCTGTAGCAGCGTTAACGCTATTTTCGTCAGTTTTTGGGAGCAACTGGGAGAATTCGGGCAGATACCTTGCACTCCTATCTTTTGGGCTTTTGGGACAGTTCGTGGTCAGTCCGCTCTCGCAGATTTTTTCGGTCTTGGAGGAGCAGGTCAGAATGTTTGTGCTCGATGCAACTCGCGCGATATCTGTGGTCGGGGCAATCGTGATTCCACACAGACTTGGCGCGTCTGCGACATACGCGATTCTCACCTTGAGTCTGACGATGGCTGCTTTGTACGTTGTGTACTGGCTGGTTGCGTTTCGGCGACTTCGTTATTTCGTGGCCGCGCGATCGATAGAACCAAACTAGATGTGATTGGCGCTCGCTAGCGCGATTCTGCTACCTGCTTTTCCGCTTCGCCTTCCTTGGCCGTGAACGCGTCCTTTGTGCAAGGTGTGAGATCGTTTATGTAACTACGGCGAGTCCGGTCGACCGCTGACTTCACAAAGGAACTGGTTCAACCTCAGTAACGACTGCCGGCCAACTCTCGCTAGGGGGAGGCGCGAGTTCGGCACGGGTCCAGCGCCGCTCGACGTGATTAGCGAGCTGAGTAGGCCCGAGCGGGTCGCACGACTCGATTACGAGCCATCCACCAAACGATCGCACGTAGTCCGCCGTCTCATCGGTCGAGGCGTTAGAAACCAGCGCGACGCGAGGTAGCCCCAATGTCATGTATGAGAGAACCTTGCTTGGAGGTCCGTAACCCGCTCCGGTTCCCAACCACCAGGGCTGCATCGTAGCGACCGGCGTTGCCCACTACTTGCTCCCAGGGCAACTCATCATGCACGCGTATCTGCACTCCGACCGTCTCGATGTTGACGTTCCAGACATTGCCGTACTGGTCAAGGACGATGTGATCCCAAAGCCGAGAAGCCACCAGCGCGCTGAGAAAGGGACGTACGTCGATTCTTGGCTCGTACAGCGAACCGAAGTGAGCCAGACGTAACGTGCGGTCGGGCGCTCGCTCGAGATTCGCGACTTCGGAGGACACGGCTTCATATCCGTTGGGTCGCACGAGAACTGGCAGTTGCGGGAACGCTTCGGCGAGCGTGTGCGCGAATGTTTGAGTGGTGACAATGGCGCCAGCTGCTCCCTCCCAGAGTATTCGTTCGCTCCTTGCGGCTCGAAAACGGGCCAGGCCTCGGAGGGAACATTCCCACTGTGGTCCCGGGGAGAGCGTCAGGGGGTCGCCGAGATCGACGACATAGGGGATACCGACTCGACGTAATCGTTTGGCCGCAGAGAGAACAGGCGTGAACGGAAAACCGATAAGAAGTGCCAAGTCCGCTCTTGGAGCGAAGTGGGCGAGGCGAAGTTTGCTCCAGATTTCGTCACGATCGATGAGGACGTATTGGCGTAGCGGCCCGGCAAGCGCACGGAGTGAAGGGATCGTAGCCCCGTCGCGGATCAAGGCAGAAGCTCTCGGCGAACCAGGCTGTCCTGTCTCCGCGAGAGAAGGAAAACGCTCGACATCCCACCCAACAGCCAACCCACTCTCGAGTGCAGCAGCGCGACGAGCCCTCGGCCCCGGCGGCCGTTCGATCCGGTGGACTATGACCAATCGCGGACGATTCACCGACGCGGATTGCTGGTCATCGGAGGTACTTGTCACTGGTAATCACGGGAGGTCGCTTTGGCTGCCTTCCCACGACACTGATCGAGGGTTGAGTGCGGCCGCCGCTTGCGTCCTTCCGAGGTGAAGGGGACCGCAGAGGCACTCGAATCGCACCCAAGCGAAGCACGCTCCTGCAGAGAGGAAGCCTGGGAGCTGTCGAAGAGGCGAGCCCGAACCCGCTGTATACCGCCGGAGCCCGTCCGGGTCTGTCGACAACGGACGAGACCAAGCGAACCAGGTTACTCGTTATTGGCGCTGCCCCTCAAGGAGACCGAACAGGCGGTTAAGAACCTCGCGCATTTCGTAGTCCCGCACCGAGCTTGCGACCTTCGAACGAGGTATGGATCCCTCGACGTCGACTATCTGCCGCGCGAGTTCCGCTTCGTCGCGCGACGACACCAGCCGGCCGTTCGCTGACGAGATAACGCGACTGAGATCGCCGCATCGCGTAGTGACGACCGGTGTTCCACACGCCAAGGCTTCGAGGGCCGCGCGCGGCATGCCCTCCGTCCTTGACGTGATCAGCAGTGCGCTGCTTTGCCGCAATCGGTCTGCTAGCTCCTTGGCTCGGTAGTCCGACGAGTCAACGTTTTCTGCCAGGCAGTTCTGGTCGAGCTGTTGGACTATGTCCTCTTCGAGGCTGCCACTGCCAGCCATCCAAGCCTTGAAACTGTGCCCGGCCTTCTTCAGTTCGCTGAAAGTCGCCACAGCGAGCGAGGGGTCTTTCGCCTCCTCGAGTCTGCCGACCCAGCCGATGCAGCTTGCCGTGCTGTCCTCTGTCCCCGGATTGAAAACCTGTCCGTCGAACCAGTTGCTTCCATACGTGACGTGCTGCGAGGACTGCTGGAGTCGCTCGCTCGACTCGTAGCTCATGACCACGGTTTCGCGCGCTCGGGCTACCGCGAGACGTTCGATGAAGTCGTGCGTCCTCGGGAGAAACCGCCAATATGATTCGTGACGCTGCCTGAAGGCCTCTCTGCCGTTCTGATGTATGAACTGGATTCGCGAGGACTTCGGATAGAGGAGCGACGCAATCAGGCCGATGTCTGGACGATGGACGTGGATCTGAGCCCCGTCTAATGATGGCCGATATCGGAGGAGGCCAGCGACGAGGCGGGCTGAATGCGGCAGCGTGCGGTCGCTCCTCAGGTCGATGTGGGCGAGCGCCATGAATAAGATGCGTCTGCTACCGAGTCCGAGCTCCATCCAGGAGCCGAGGTCGGCGCCCAAACCTCGGCCGGCTACTCCGAGTACCCGGACTCTATGTCGGCCGGAGCGTTTAGCACCATGTCATAAATGAATCCATCGGTACCGCCGATCACCGGCCGAAATGGGTCGAACTGGTGGATGATGACCTCGGTCACGACCCACCCTGCTTAGCATCGGTATCGGATGTCCTTGCGCCAAGACTCGCGCAGAAGGCACCGCCAAGGGCTGCGACGAGATACATGGGTGCGGTTGCTGCCAACGTGTTCTCGGCAAGAAGCGCTAATCTGGCCGTCCCGAGTACGATTGCGTACAGCACCGAAGCCTCACTGGCTGCCCTGCCTCCAGAACGCCGCAGCCTCCGGAGAGCCCGCAGGACGAACACGCCGAGTGTGCCAAACAGCAGAGTTCCGGCGATGCCGGTCTCCACGAGAAGTCTCACCAGGTCGCTGTGAGGAGCCTTATCCCAGGAAACCGTGATGATGTTGGTGGTCGTTCCGAGGCCAGTTCCAAAAAGCGGCCGCTGCTCCCAGACTCGAATTAACCCCGCCCAGTTGGTAAATCGCCAGTCCAGAGAATTCGTGTATCCACTGCTACTTGAGATCCCAAGGACCCTGGTGGTCCCGAGCTGCGACAAGCGGTCCGTACCTACCGGTGTGGCGAAGAATGCCACCAAGAGCACAACCGCTAGTGGAAGCGCCCACTTAACCCGCGGCGTCCGTCTGCGGCTCGCGGCTGCAAGCAAGAGGAATGAGACCGTGGCTTGGACATATCCGCCAATGCTTGCAGTCGACATGAGCGCAATCGCGAAAAGGACGAGCGCGGCGCGATATCGAAGGCGTCTCTCTTGGCCCGCCAGCCAAAAGCTGAGTACCGCACAAATCGCAAACGCAATAGAAGCAACGTTCGGATGAGCGAACGTGCCGGCTGATCGCCAGGTCCCCTGGTCGATCCGGGTGAGGTGGGCCAGTGCTTGCCACACCGCGACCGCGGCGGGGGATCGCAGTCGCCATCAATACGACATTGGCGACGCGGACGAACGCGTCCTGCTGCCTCAAGAGCGCTGCAATCAATCCGATTGCCACAATGGAGAAGAGTCTGACGATCTCCTTCGTGAAGAAAGACTGGCTGCCGTAGTAATAGACCGCAATGAAATACCAAGTGGCGAGGCCGATTGTCAGCCAGACGACGGGCCGTGGAATCGCATTTCGGCGAAGGCACATCCGGACAATCGCGAGGGCGAGAACAGCGAGACCGATGAGACCTGAGAGGTTGAGTCCGGACATGACGCCCGGGTAACCGGATTCTGCTGCGGGGTCGGTGAAATTCCGCACACCAATTACCACGAGCAACAGGACATCGACAGACGCGACGGCTAGACCGACGAACCCGAGCGCCGCGATGGGTGCTAGCGCGAGCCACGAGGACTCAGCAAGGAGAAACCCACTTCCAGTTGCCGCCACACCAATCGCAGTCGCGTGCGAGGCGCCGCCATGGCGCCAAATGCTCTTGGGGTTCGCCATTGTCACGTACGCTTCAGGTTTTCCGAGCCTGCCTCGGGAGTGCGCATCTTGGCGTTGGTTCGGTGCATTGCGGGAGCTGCGATAAGGTCGCGGTCGTTGACGCGCGCTCTGACGCCACCGTCCGCCAAGCATGCGCAGAGTCTCTCGTAGCGTCGTGCGACATCATCCCAGTCGTATAGTGCACGGGCGCGGTTCTGAGCCTGACCGGCGAGCTCGCTCGCTTCTTCTACGTGCTGCTCGACCCATTCGAAGAGCAACGCGAGTTCGCGCGCCGACGAAAAGAAGCGGCCGTACTCTCCGAGAACCTCCCGATTGAAGATCACATCCCGGGCAAGAACCGGAGCCCCCATTCCCATGGCGCGCAGCAGCGACGGATTCGTGCCTCCAACCGAGTGTCCGTGGGCGTACGACGCGCATCCTAGGTACAGATCATCGAGAAGTTCCTGATCCCAAACGCTCCCGAGGAAGCGGATGCGCGAATCGCCCGCAGCTGCGATTTGGATGCGTTGCGCATAGGCCGTGTTGTACGGTGCGGCGCCTACGACGACGAGTGGCAGTCGCGCGAGGCTTGCTCTGTAACTCTCGACTATTAGATCGACGTAGTTCTCGGGTTCGAACCGCGCCACGAGAAGGTGGTACTGTCCACGACTCAGCCCGAGTTGCGCGATCTTTCCGCCGCCGTTTGGCGAGGGCGTGGGTGCTCCATAAGCGATGTAGAGCGCTTCCGCGGAATGCGCATGGCGATGGTAATCCTGGATGGCCCGCGCATCTGCAATCAGTGCTGTGGCGCTCCTAGCTGCGACTCTTTCGGCCCAAAGGTAGTAGCGGCGACCAAGGTAACCCCACTTCAAGCGTTTCGATTCGAGTCCGTCAAGGTGAACGGCATATGGAACACGTCGGAGCTTCAACAGTGTCGCTATAGGGGCGTTGGCAGCGTTGAAGACCAACACTGCATCATACCGTCGGGTTAATGAGTGTCCGACGGACAGCGCTGTGTGAACCAATGTGTCCGTCACCTTGAGCCGGATCGTCGGTAGAGAGACAACTTCCATTCCGAGATACTGCGACGTACCAAGCGTGCCTCGCGAGTAGACGGTCACGTCGTGACCCCATTTGGCGAGACGTAGGCCGACCTCCTCAACCGCAGTCTCGAATCCGCCGTATCTTGCGGGAACGCCTCGAGTTCCGATGAGGGCGATCTTCATCTCACCCGCCTCAATCCGTACGGGTGGTTCGGACAAGGGCAGGAATCGTCCGAAGCATCAGCTTGAGGTCGCTCACAACGACCAGCTCGTCACGTACTGGTAGTCGAGCTCGACCATCTCCCCGAACGGGATGTCGTCGCGGCCGAGCACCTGCCACAGCCCGGTCACGCCCGGCCTGAGGTCGAGGCGACGCGTCGCCCATCCCTCGACGTGGCGGTGCTCGTCGAGGATGATCGGTCGCGGCCCGACGAGGCTCATCTCGCCGGCGAGCACGTTGAGCAGCTGCGGCAGCTCGTCGATCGACGTTCTCCGCAGGAAGCGGCCGACGCGCGTCACGCGCGGGTCGTCGGGAATCTTGAACATGCGGTCGTCGCCGTCGGCGTGCTTGTTGAGGTGCGCGAGCTCGGCCTTGCGCAGCTCGGCGTCGGCCGTCATCGTGCGGAACTTCCAGATGCGGAACGTTCGGTCTCCTCTGCCCATCCGCACCTGCCGGAAGAACACGGGGCCGGGCGAGTCGAGCTTGATCGCCACCGCGATCACTGCGAGAACGGGCGCCAGCACGACCAGCGCGACGGCTGACAGCGCGACGATCCATCGCCCGCTTGAGCAGCAGGCTCGAGCGCGACAGCCGCGCCGGCGGCAGCCCGAGCAGCGGCAGTCCCTCGGCCGCGTGCAACGTCGCGTTCGGGCCGATCACCTCGAAGAGCCGCGGCACGATGTCGACCTGCACGTCGAGGTCGTTGAGCGTGCGGACCAGCTCGAGCGATTGCTCGTCCGATTCCTTGGAGAAGGCGAGCACCACCCGCTCGACGTCGAGCTCCCGACGATCGACGGCAGCTGATCCACCGACCCGAGCACGGTCAGCTCGCCGAGCCCCTCGCCGCGCTCGCGCGGGGTCTCGTCGATGAACCCGACGAGGTTGATGCCGTACTCCGGGTGCTGCATCAGCTTCCGTGCGACGCGCTGACCGACGTGGCCGGCGCCGACGACGAGCGTGTTCTGGATGTAGATGTCCGAACGGCGGCACGCGGCCCGTGCGACGACGCGCGGATCGCGACCAGGACGACCGCGCTCGTCCAGAAGACGAACAGCTTCCTGAAGCTCGGATCCGCGACGCCCGTGAGCGTCGAGATGCCGAAGAAGCACCACGCGCCGACGGTGACCATGTTGAACACTCCGACCATGTCGTCGACCGTCGAATGGTCGGTGCGCTCCTCGTCGCGATCGTACAGGTGATATGCACGGGCGAGCAGGATCCAGCCCGGAATCGTGACGGCGAACGCGAGGATCTCGAGCCACGACGGAACGCGGTCGGGAGCGCCGGTGGTTACACCACCGGCCAGGATCTGTGCGATCGCGAACGCCAGCAGCAGGCCGACGACGTCTGCACCCGCGAGCGCGCGGCGCACGAGCCAGCCGCGACGGTGGTGACGCTTTCCGGTGCGCCGCTTCGCGAGGAGTTCCCGTGTCCGCTCGCTGACCAGGCCCTCGACCGACGGATTCCGCACTCGGGCGCTCTCGACCCCGGACCCGGAGGCGACGATCGAGTGCCCCATCGACGCTCATGCTCCGCGGGACTCCGTGGCCGCCGCCGGCTGCGGTTGCGGGGCGGCATCGTTCGCCGCTGGGCCGGGTGTGGGATCGGACGGCCGCTGCGCATAGCCGTATCCGTAGCCATACCCGTAGCCGTATCCGTATCCCGCGGCGGCATCGCCCGAGCCGGTCACGACGTAGCCGAGGTTCAGCAGCCGCGCCGTCTCGAGTACGCGATGCACGTCTCGCAGCATCGGGCGGCGCACTGTGTTGAGTCGCGCGACCACGATGATCGCGTCCGCCACCGACGAGAGCGTCAGCGTGTCGCCGACCCGAAGCACAGGTGGCGTGTCCACGATGACGAGGTCGTACTTCGTTCGCAGTTGCGCGATGATCTCCGCCAGCCTCTTCGTGCCCACGAACTCGCCGGGATCGGGCGGCAGCGGGCCGGACGCGAGGACGTCGAGCGAGCCCGGCTCGGCGTGCCCGTGCGGGCCTGGCCGGCCGTTCGACGCGGCCTGACCTATGGGGTACACGGGCGGGCGTCCGGTCGAGACGTCGATGTGGTGCAGCGCGTCGTCCAGCGGCACCGTCCCGAGCGCGACGGTGGTTATCCCCTCCGCGGTCGGAAGCGCGAAGAAGCGGTCGACATAGGGTCGGCGTAGATCGAGGTCGACCAGGCAGACGCGGCGGCCCGCTCGCGCCAGCGAGACAGCAAGGTTCGCGGCAGTCGTCGACTTGCCCTCCTGCTCGACCGCGCTCGTGACGAGGATCACCTTGGCGTCCTCGTGCTCCAGGCGCGCGAACTCGAGGTTCGTGCGCAGCATCCGGAACGCCTCGGCGCCGATCGCGGTCGGCTCCGCCACCATCACCAGCCGGTCTTCCGCGGCAAGGTCTTTCGGAGGCGGCGGGACGCGCGCCAACAGCGGCAGGCCGAGCCGCTCGCCGATCTCGTGGGCCGTGCGCACCCGCGTGTCGAGCGCGTCGAAGCCGAAGGCGAGACCCACGCCAAGAACGAGGCCGAGCGCGAGGCCGAGGATCGCGTTGCGCAACGGCGTCGGCGCCACCTTCTCGGCGTCGCCCGCCTGGCGGGTGAGGTTCGCCTGCGAGGTCTGCAGCGTCAGCAGCGTCTGGAGTTGCTGTTCGGTCTGCTCCAGCGAGGCGAACAGGTCCGACACGACGGCGCCCTGCGCCTGCAGCCGGTCCAGCCTCGCCGAGACCTCCGCGCGCGCCTTCGCGAGCGACTTCGTGTCGAGGTTCTCCCGGTACGAGACGAACGCGCGGGCAAACGACGTGGCGAGCACTTCCGCCTGGTCGGGCGTCGCGTTCGTGACGCGGAAGACGAGGATGTCGGTGTCGCCCCGCTGGCTGACGGTCGAGCTGTCGAGCAGCTCTTTCGACGTCAGCTCGGTGTTCTTCGCAAGCTCGAGCGCCGCCCGCGCGATGTCGGGGGTGTGCGCCAGCGCGGCCTGCGTCCCCATCAACGTCTGGCTGTTGGCCGTCACGTCGGTCGTGCCGGTGAGCGCGTTGGCGAGATTCTGGCGCGAGATCAGCACGTCCGCCGAGGCCGCGTACTGCGCCGGCTGGCGGAGCGAGAAGAACAGCGCCGCCGCCGGAACGAGGATCGCGCACGCAAGGATGATCCACTTGCGCTGGCGCGCCACCGTCAGGTAGGCAGCGAGCGACGAGCCCTCATGATGGTGCGCTTCAGTTTCGCCCACGGCGATCTCCCCTTCCTCAGGATGGTTTCCCCTCAACCGCACTATCGACTCCCCCGCGCCAGACCATAGTAGCGACCGGCAAGACCCGCAATCCCTCGATCCAGCTACCCGTCGTGGGGGTTTTCGGCTTCGACGTACGCTACGAGCGTGATTGACGTCCACACTCACCTGCTCCCGGGGCTCGACGACGGTGCGCGCGATCTCGACGACGCCGTCGCGATGGCGCGGTCGCTGGCCGACGACGGGGTGCGGCTCGCGTGCGCGACGCCGCACGTCCGGGACGACTATCCGACCTCGCCGGCGGCGATGGAGGCCGCGCTGGCCGCGGTGCGGGAGGCCGTCGCGGCAGCCGGGGTGGCGCTCGAGATCCGGGGCGGGGGAGAGCTGGCGCTCGACGCCTTGCCCGCCTTGTCCGCGGACGAGCGGGGCGCGCTTCGGGCTCGGGGGCAACCCGCGCCTGCTGCTGCTCGAGTTCCCCTACTACGGCTGGCCGATCGGCCTCGTGGCGACCGTGCAGGACCTGGCGGCCGACGGAATCGTGGCGCTGATCGCGCACCCCGAGCGGAACGCCGAGGTGCAGGAACGACCGGAGCTGCTGGCGGACGTCGTGGCGGCCGGGTGGATTCGTGCAGCTCACCGCCGCGTCGGTCGACGGCCGGCTCGGCAAGGCGCCCGCGGCGTGTGCGCGGCGACTGCTCGAGCTCGAGCTCGCGCACTGCATCGCGAGCGACGCTCACGGTCCCGCGACGCGGGAGACCGGTCTGACGGCCGCGGCCGCCGCGGCCGGGAGCGGCGAGCTCGGGCGCTGGCTCACCGAGTCGGTGCCCGCCGCGCTGCTCGCCGGGGAGCAGCTTCCCGCTCGGCCGCTCGTGCCGCTACGGCGTGGGCTGCTCGGACGACTGCGCCGCTGAGCACGGGAAGCCGGAGGAAGAAAGGGCCCGCCGTTACCGGCAGGCCCCTTGGTCGCGTCAGATGCCGGAGTGCCGACCTAGTCGTCGTTGTTGCCCCAGCCCTTCTTGTTGTTCTTCTTGTCCTTGTCCTTCTTGTCCTTGTCCTTCTTGTCCTTGTCCTTCTTGACCTGTCGTCGCTTGTCGTCCTTCTTCTTGTAATCGTCGTTGATCTTGGTCGTAACACTCGAATCGTCGACCTCGACGTTCGGTGTCGCCGCGGTGAACGTCGTCGTGAACCACTCGTCGCCCTCGTTGCGCCGTGTCGGTGCAGGTCTGGACGGTTATCGACGTCTTCTCCTTCTCGCCGGCCGCGAAGGTGACGGTGCCGCTCGCCGAGATGTAGTCGACGCCGCCGGGCCGGCAGGCTGATGCCGCCGGTTGCGCTGCCGCCGCCGGTCGCGTAGTTGACGACCACGAGGCGCCTGGTTCTTCTTCCCGCCCTCGAGCTTCAGCCTGAACTCGAGCCGTCTCGCCTTCCTTGACAGTCCTTCGACTTGATCTCGACCTCGCACTTCTCGCGCTTCAGGCCGCCGCAGTCGTACTTGTACTGGTCGTGGGCCGACGAATCGTCGTCGTCGCGGTCGCCACGGCCGCCGCCCTTGTCGCCCTTGTCGTCGCCGTGGCCTTGTCGCCCTTGTCGTCGTTCTTGTCGCCGCGGTTCGAATCGGACGACCTGTTGTCGCTCGAATCCGACTTGGTCGACTGCTGGGTGACGACCTGCGCGAACTTCTGCACTTCCTTCGCGGCCTCGCCCCAACCGCCGGCAGAGGCGCTGGCGGCGAAGAACGCGACGACGATGGCGCCCACGAGGACGTAGCGCGCCTGGGGACGGAACTTGAGTGTCGTGCCGCCGACCCGGTGGGCGAGCGAGCGAACGAACGTCTCGGGCGCCTCGGAGCGCCGCGCGCGGAGCCGGCCCTCCAGATCGTCCTGCTCGCGCTTCCAGAAATTCCTCATGTCTCCCCTGCCTCCGTTCGCGCAAAATTGGCCTTGTCGCCACGTATACGGCGAAAAGGGGCCGGACCCTTACAGGTCGGCGGCGAACGCCTTGGAGCTGCCGGGCGACCCGGAGGCGGCTGTCCGCGGCCTCTCCTCGTCCAGCAGGCTGCGAAGCCGCCCGAGCGCCCGGTGGAGCGCCACCTCGACCGCGTTCGTCTGCAGGCCCAGGATCTCGCCGATCCGCTTCGCGGTGAGGTCGCCGCCGAAGCGCAGGGCGAGCAGATCCTGCTCGCGCTCGTCGAGCAGCGCGATCGCCGCCGACAGCGTCAGCCGCTGGATCGACTCGTTCTCGACGTCCGTTCGGCTCGCCACGTCGGGTACCTCCGTCCACCGTGTGCAGCCGCGCAGCCATCGCGTCGGCGATGCAGCGGCGCGCGATCCCGATCAACCACACCTCTGGGCGTGCCCTTGGCGCGGTCGTAGCTGTCGCGCCCGCGGAGGGCGCGCTCCATCGTCTCGCTCGTGACGTCCTGCGCGTCCGGGCCGTCGCCGATCCGGTAGGCGACGTAGGAGTAGACGCGCCGGATCAGCGGCGCCGGATTGGCGAGCGGATCACGACCCCGCATTCGCCGCACCTCCCGCGAGCTCCGGCAGCCACGACGCGATCGCCGGGCTGAGAGGATTGAGCTCCAGCGCCTCGAGGCCGGCGCGGCGCTTGCTCGGCGCCGCTGCTCGCGATCGCGAGACTGAGCCAGTTGCCCCAGTCGGCGGGATCCTTCGCGACCGCCTGCTCGAAGCTCGCCCGGGCCGCCGCCGTGTCGCCCGACTGGAACTGCGCCTCGCCGAGCAGTTGCCACGGCTGCGCCGACCACGGCGCCCACGTGCGCGCCGAGCGCGCCTGCGCGATGCCGCGATCCCAGTTGCCCACCTCGGTCGCTCGCTCGCTCGCAGCGATCGCCTGGTTGCCGCGGAGACCGACGAAGGCGGCGGCGGCGAGCACGACGACGACCGCGAGCGCCAGCGCGCTGCCCGACGGTGCCGAACGGGAGGACGGGCAACGGCTCGCGCCGGGCGGCGACGAGCAGTCCGACGCCGCAGAGCAGGGCCGCGACCGTGAGGGCCGGGATCTGCCAGTCCCAGTCGACGATCGCGTGCACGAGGAAGGCGACGTACGCCGCCGCCGCGGCGGGCACGAGTCGCGCGCTTGCGGGCGCGGACCGCGGCGACGAGCGGTGCTCCGAGCGCGAGCACGAGGAGCCCGAGGCCGACCGGCCCCAGTTCGGCCAGCGTCTCGAGGTAGAGGTTGTGCGCGTTGATCACCTTGAAGTTCACGGTGCGGTACTGGTTCCAGTAGCGCTCGTAGCTGCCCGCGCCCGTGCCGAGCCAGGGATGGGCGGCGTACTCGTCCCAGGCGACCCGCCAGTGGAGCGTGCGGCCGTTGAGCCCGAGGTCGAAGAGGCGGCTGTTGAGATCGGCGCTCGTCGTCGTGCTTGTTCGCGCCGAGGAGGGCGTTGTAGCCGTCGCGGGCCATCGTGGGCGGGGAGCCGTAGCGGTCGATCGCGGCGCCGCAGGCGGCGACGACGAGGAGGGCGAGCACGGCCACGTAGGCGAGCCGGACGTTCCGCGGCACCCGCACGCGGCGCTCCGCGATCGCGTAGGCGACCGCGGCCGCGGCGGCGACGATCATGAGCGCGACGAGGTCGAACGCGAAGCGGCGCCCGTCGGCCGCGGCGCCCGCCAGCGTGTGGTCGGTGCGCGTGAGCTGGCCGATGCCGGAGGCGTGCCAGACGGCGAACGCCGACCAGGGTGCCACCACTGCGAAGGCTGTCACGAGCTGCAGCCGGCGTGCGTCGAGGAGGACGAGCACGACGAGGGCGACGGCCAGCGCGACCCAGGAGCCGCGGCTGTAGGTGAAGTACAGCGTCGTCGCGAGAACGACGATCGACGCCGCCGCGAGCGCCCGCACGGCGATGCTCCGGCTGCGGGCGGCGAAGCCGAGCGCGAGCAGCATCCCGATCACCGCGAAGACACCGAGCGCGTTCCAGTACCCGAGCGGCGACGCGAGCCGGTAGGCGCCGAAGTCGTCCTCGACGCCGAACGACCGCGGGAAGAGCCGGGTGAGGAGGCTGTACGAGCACGTGATCGTGATCCCCATCCACGTTCCCGCGAGGAGCGGCCGGTAGGCGGCCCCACGCACGACGAGGAGCGCCGCGAAGGCCGCCGCCCGCGTACATCAGCGTGCGCTGGCTCTGGAGGAACGGCTGGGTCGCGGACGATCCCCAGATCGCGGATGCGAAGCCCCAGAGGGTCAGGGACAGGAGCGCCACCGGTACGACGAGTTCGAAGCGGCCCGAGCGGCACCTCGGACCTCACGGCCAGGATCAGCGCCGCGAGGAACAAGCACCGCGAGGGCGGTCCAGTTCCAGGCCGTCGGCCGGTAGCCGCCGCCGTTGACGGCGAGCAGGAAGACGATCGCGAACGCGAACAGCCACGCGCCCGCCGAGCCCGCGACGGCGCTCGCAGCGAAGCCGCGTGCGCGCGCCCCGGGTGAGGGCACGTCGGACGCGACCGCGGAGGCGTCGCTGGGATTCGGTATCGCGCTCATCTGTGTTTCGGCCGCGCTTCGCTGCACTCGCCGGCGCTCGTCATGCGCCACATTGGCGACCCTCCCCTCCGACGGACAGTACTGAGTGTATCGGCGGCTGTCGAGATACGATGACTGCGTTATTTCGCACGTTCGACACGATGCGAGGCGCGGTCCTCGGCGCCCGTCATCACCCGTTCGGGTGAACCTGCGTCCCCCGTCTGGCGCATTTCCTCACCCTTCGTAGAGTGTGCTGCATGGGGGCAGGACAGGGAAGACTGACGCCGGACGCGTGCGACTGCTGCGGCCACGACGCGGAGGACTGCGGCATGCTCGAGCACGGCTGGGTGAGCGACACGGGCGTGATCGGGAACGGCGGCGTCTACTGCCGGCCGTGCGCGCACCTGCTGCGGCTCGTCCGGATTCTCGAGAAGTGCGCCTGGTGCGGCACGGGGATGATCGAGGAAGAGAGTGCGGAGGTTGCCGGGTGGGCGTACTACGCCGACGACCTCGGGGCGCTCCATCCGTGCTGCCCGGAGTGCCTCGAGGGTCGCTTCGGCATCCTCGACGTGCTGCACGTCCGCCGCATGGCGTGAGGCGCTCGCTAGTTGCTGCTCGGGTCGGGCGGCATCTGCGCGAGCACGGCGAACGCGCCGCCCTTGCGCGCCAGCACGTAGCTCCAGAGGTGATCGGGCTTCTCGGTGAAGACGTCCTCCGGCGTCGCGCCCTCGACGAACCAGGCCTCGTCGGCGATCTCGCTCTCGAGCTGGCCGGGGCCCCAGCCCGCGTAGCCCGCGAAGACCCGGGCGCGCATCAGGCTCCCGACCTCCGCCGCGCTCTCGATCTCGCCCGGCAGGAACCCGATCGAGTCGAGGACGAGCGTGCCGGCCTCGGTCGGGTCGCGGAAGTCGCCGAGGACGACGATCGCCTGCGGCTGCACGGGGCCACCGACGTACACGAGCTCCGTCTCGTCGACGAGCTCCGCGAGCGGCGGCACCGCGTCGGCGACGGAGACGGCGGAGGGCCGGTTGAGGACGACTCCCATCGCGCCCTCCTCGCCGTGCTCGCCGATGAGGAGGACGCTGCGGCGGAAGTTCGGGTCGAGCAGGTCGGGGCCGGCGACGAGGAGCTGTCCGCGGAGGGAGTTCACCGTGCCATTGTGCCGGTCGCTCCGGCGAGCCTCAGGGTGCGTCGATTGCGGCGCGGAGCGAGGCGACGTACGAGCGGAGCGCGTCAGGCCCTTCCTCGGCCACCTGCACGGCGCGGGAGCCGACGACGATGCCGTCGGTGAGATCGGCGGCCGCGCGCGCCTGCTCGGGCGTGGAGATGCCGAAGCCCGCGTACAGCGGGACGTCGGTGAGGGCGCGCGCGCGGGCCGCGAGGCCCGCGAGCGCGTCGGAGAGCTCCGTGCGCGCGCCCGTCGTGCCGGTGAGCGTGACGAGGTAGAGCCAGCCGTCGGTCTCCGCCGCGGCGAGGGCGATGCGCACGTCGGTCGAGGTGGGGGCGACGAGCTGGATCCGCTTCAGCTCGCGCCGCGAGCCGGCGGCGGTGTCGGCGATGATGAAGCTCGTCGCGCCGGCCGCGCGCGCGTCGCTCTCGAAGCGCTCCCAGCCGTAGGCCTCGAGCAGCGACGCGTACGTCATCGGGATCAGGGGCGTGTCGCCGACGAGGGCGCGGGTCTGCGCCAGGCACTCGAGGCAGCGCGCCGTGCGCATCCCGGCGGCGAGCGCCTTCTCGGCCGCGGCGCGGATGACGGGCCCGTCGGCGAGCGGGTCGGAGAACGGGAAGCCGATCTCGACGATGTCGGCGCCGCCTGCGACCGCGGCGGCGGCGAGGGCCGGCGTCTCGGTGCCGGCCATCAGGTAGACGACGAGGGTCTTGCTCATCGCGGGCTCCGTGCGTGCGCTCAGCCGGCGCGGGCGGCTGAAGCCGGCGCGCGGCGGCGGAAGCAGGCGCGCTTGGCGCCGGCGTGGTGTCCGGCTTCAGCCGGACGCCTGGGTTGCGGGCGTCGCACGGAAGCGGCGCGGCGTGGTCGCCGTGGTGTCCGGCTTCAGCCGGACGCCTGGTGCGGGCACGGCGGCGCGGTGGAAACCCTGGCGCCCGGCTGAAGCCGGGCACCGGGCGGCTGCCGTGGAGGAACGCTGGCAACGGGCGGTGCGGTGGGAGCGCCCGGCTGAAGCCGGGCACCGGGCGGTGCGGCGTGCCGGAAGCGGCGCGCTTGGTGCCGTGCGTGGTGTCCGGCTTCAGCCGGACGCCTGGGTTGGCGGGTGGCGGACGGACGGCGGGGCTCTTGGTGCCGGGCACCGGGCGGTGCGGTGGGAGAAACCCTGGCGCCCGGCTGAAGCCGGGCACCGGGCGGCGCGGCGTGCCGGAAGCGGCGCGCTTGGTGCCGTGCGTGGCGTCTGGCTTCAGCCGGACGCCCGGGTTGACGTTCCGGCGGCGTCACGCGTTCTTCCCGAGCGCCGCCAGCACCTCGGCGAGATCCTTGTCGCCGCGGCCCGAGAGGCAGACCGCGATGTACTCCGCGTCGATCCGGTCGACGACCGCGAGCGCATGCGACGACTCGAGCGCGGGGATGATCCCCTCCGTGCGCGAGAGCCGCTGGAACGCCTCCAGCGCCTCGTCGTCGGTGCACGGGAGGTACTCCGCGCGGCCGGTGTCGCGCAGGAACGCGTGCTCGGGGCCGACGCCCGGGTAGTCGAGCCCGGCCGAGATCGAATGCGCATCCGCGATCTGCCCGTCGTCGTCGGCGAGGATCGACGAACGCGAGCCGTGCAGCACGCCGGTGCGGCCGCCGCCGAGCGACGCCGCCCCGGCCGCCTCGACGCCGATCAGCCGCACGTCGGCGTCGTCGATGAAGCCGGCGAACATGCCGATCGCATTCGAGCCACCGCCGACGCAGGCGACGACGGCCTCGGGCAACGCGCCCTCGGCCTCGAGCAGCTGCTCGCGCGACTCGCGCCCGATCACGGCCTGCAGCTCCCGCACGATCTCCGGGTACGGCGCCGGGCCGACACAGGAGCCGATCACGTAGTGCGTCGTCTCGACGTTCGTGATCCAGTCGCGGATCGCCTCGCTCGTCGCCTCCTTCAGCGTGCGCGTGCCGAACTCGACGGGAACGACCGTCGCACCCATCAGGTGCATGCGCTCGACGTTCGGCGCCTGCCGCCGCATGTCCTCGGAGCCCATGAAGACGACGCACTCGAGCCCGAAGCGCGCGCACGCGGTGGCGGTCGCGACGCCGTGCTGCCCGGCGCCGGTCTCGGCGATGATGCGCGTCTTGCCGAGCCGTCGCGCGAGCACGACCTGGCCGAGCGCGTTGTTGATCTTGTGCGCGCCGGTGTGGTTGAGATCCTCGCGCTTGAGATAGAGCCGCTTGCCGGGAGCGAAGCGGGGCGCGAGCGTGATCGGCGACGGACGACCCGTGTAGGTGCGCCCGAGCTCCTCCACCTCGGCGAGGTAGGCGGGATCGGCGAGCGCCTCCGCCCAGGCCGCGGTGAGCTCGTCCAGCGCCGGGATGAGCGTCTCGGGGACGTAGCGCCCGCCGTAGGGGCCGTAGGTCTCGTCGTGTCCTGGCCGGCAGCGGCTCCGCCGCTGCCTGACGCTCGCTCCGGGCCCGTAGTACTCATACTGTGCTCTCCGCCGGCCCGGCGCCGCGAGCGGCGTCCCAGGAACACGAGGAATCTGTGGTGGTGATTTCGCGCATCACTCTCGGGCTGCCTCCACGTATCGCCGTACCTTGTCGTGATCCTTGATCCCCGGCGCCGACTCGAGCGACGAGGCCGCGTCGACCGCCCAGGGGCGGACGGCAGCGATCGCCTCGCGCACGTTGTCCGGCCCGAGCTTTCCCGCCAGGACGATTCTCCCTTCCGCGCCCGCCGCGGTGCGCCAGTGGTCGGGGTCGGTGCCGTCCCAGGGGAGGTCGAGCAGGCGCGCCACCTCGACGCCGTCGCGCAGGAGCGCCGCCTCGCGCCCACGCACCTTTCCTTCCTCTCTCGTGTGCACCTGATCGAGGTCGGCGCCGCTCTCGCCCGCCTCGCCGACCCAGACGGCGACCGACAGCATCCCGTCCGGCACGGGCAGGACGTCGACGGCGGCGCGCGGGCTCTCGGGGACGAGGATGAAGCCCGCCAGATCGGCGCCGGCCTCGGCAGCGGCGGCGACGTCCTCCTCGCGCGTGAGCCCGCACACCTTGACGAGCGGCCGCGAGAGCAGTTCGGCGAGCTTGGCGCCGGGGTCGGTCGCGCGCATCAGCGTCGAGCCGACGAGCACGGCGTCCGCTCCCGCGACCTCGGCCGCCGCGCCCTGCGCGCGCGTCTCGATGCCGCTCTCGGCGATCACGATCCGATCGGCGGGAATGCGTGCGACGAGCTCGAGCTGCGCCGCGCGGTCGATCGCGAACGTCGAGAGGTCGCGCGCGTTGACGCCGAGCACGCGCGCGCCGAGCGCGATCCCGCGGTCGAGCTCGTCGCCGTCGTGCGCCTCGACGAGCGTGTCGAGGCCGAGGCTCGCCGCAACGCCCAGCAGTCGCGCTGTCTCACCGTCGTCGAGATCGCGCAGGAGGAGAAGAACAGCGTCGGCGCCCGCCTCCTTCGCCGTGCGGAGATGCTCGTCGGTCGAGAAGAAGCCCTTGGCCAGCAACGGCGCCGAGGTGGCCGCCCGCGCGGCTCGGAGGTCGTCCCACGTGCCGCCGAATCGCTCGTCGACGAGGACCGAGATCGCCGCCGCCCCGGCCGCCGCATAGGCCGGCGCGATCAGGGCCGGGTCGGCGTCCGGGCGCAGGTCGCCCGCCGAGGGCGAGCGCCGCTTGATCTCGGCGATCGCGCCGAGGCCGGGCGCGGAGAGCGCATCGTCGAAGCGCCCCATCAGTCGTGCTCTCCCGAGAAGGCGACGAGAGCGGCGAGTCGGCTCGTCGCCGCGCCGGAGTCGATCGTCTCCGCGCCGAGCGCGAGCCCCTCGACGAAGTCGTCGGCCAGCCCGGCGGCGACGAGACCCGCCGCCGCGTTCAGCAACACCGCGTCGCGGCGCACGCCCTGCTCGCCCGCGAGCACGGCACGGATGATCGCCGCGTTCTCGGCCGCCGATCCGCCGCGCAGCCCCTCGGGAGCGGCGGGCTCGATGCCGAGGTCGCGCGGATCGAGCTCCCACTCGCGCACGTCGCCGTCGACGATCTCGAGCACGAGGCTCGGGCCGAGCGGCGAGAGCTCGTCGATGCCGCCCTCGCCGTGCACGACGAACGCACGCCGTGCGCCCAGCTCGGCGAGCGCGTCGGCGTAGGTGACGGCGAGCGTCGCCGAGTAGACGCCGAAGACGCCGTCGCGTGCACCGGCGGGGTTGGCGAGCGGACCGAGGACGTTGAACACGGTGCGAATGCCGATCTCCTGCCGCACCGGCGCGACGTGGCGCATGGCGGGATGATGCGCGCGCGCGAACATGAAACCGAAGCCGAGCTCGTCGACCGAGCGCGCGATGCGCTCCGGCGATTGCTCGAGCACGATCCCGAGCTCCTCGAGCACGTCCGCCGATCCGGCGGCCGAGCTCGCGGCGCGGTTGCCGTGCTTCGCGACGGCCGCGCCCGCCGCTGCTGCGACGAGTGCCGCGGCGGTCGAGATGTTGAACGTGTTCGCACCGTCTCCGCCGGTGCCGACGATGTCGACGACGGGGGAACGCTGCGGCGTGACGGGGACGACGTGCTCGCGCATCGCCTCCGCGAACCCGGCGATCTCGTCGGCGGTCTCGCCCTTCGTGCGCAGCGCGACGAGGAACCCGGCGATCTGCGCCGGCGTCGCCTCACCCTCCATGATCGAGCCCATCAACTCGCGCGCGTCGGCGCGCGAGAGATGGTGCCCGTCGAGCAGCAGCTGGATGGCGGGTCCGACGATCACGAGAGGAAGTTCCTCGCCATCGCCGGGCCGAGCGGCGTGAGGACGCTCTCGGGGTGGAACTGCACGCCCTCGAGGGGCAACGTGTGATGACGCACGCCCATCACCTCGCCGTCGGGCGTGTGCGACGTCACGACGAGCTCGTCGGGAACGGTGATCGCGGCGAGTGAGTGGTAGCGCCCGACCTCGACGTCGGCGGGCAAGCCGTCGTAGACACCGAGACCGTCGTGCGAGATCGTGCTCGACTTGCCGTGCAGGAGCGCCTTCGCCTGGCCGACGGTGCCGCCGAACGCCTCGACGATCGCCTGGTGACCGAGGCAGACGCCGAGCGTCGGCATCGTCGGACCGAGCGCGCGGATCAGCTCGATCGACACGCCTGCGTTCTCGGGGCGGCCGGGACCGGGGGAGACGACCAGCCGGTCGAACCCACCCGCGCGCGCGTCGTCCACCGTGATCGCGTCGTTCCGCACCGTCACCACCTCGGCCCCGAGCTCCTCGAACAGGTGCACGAGGTTGTAGGTGAACGAGTCGTAGTTGTCGAGCATCAAGACCTTCACGCGAACTCCACCTCCGCGAGGTCGATCGCTGCTTCGAGCGCGGCGAGCTTCTTGAGGCACTCCTCGTGCTCGGCGGCGGGGTCGGAGTCGGCGACGACGCCCGCGCCCGCCTGCAGGTGGGCGACACCGTCGGCGATCACCATCGTGCGCAGCGCGATACAGGCGTCCATCGTCCCATCAGGAAGGGAGTACAGCACGGCGCCGCCGTAGGGGCCGCGCCGGAAGCCCTCGAGCTCGGAGATCAGCTGCATCGCGCGCACCTTCGGGGCGCCGCTGACGGTGCCGGCCGGGAAGCAGGCGCGCAGGACCTCGAACGGCGTCACGCCGTCGCGCAGCTCGCCCACCACCTCAGAGACGAGGTGCGACACGTGCGAGAAGCGCTCGACCTCCATGTCGCGGGCGACGTGGACGGTGCCGGCCTTGCACACCCGGGAAAGGTCGTTGCGGCCGAGGTCGACGAGCATCACGTGCTCGGCGCGGTCCTTCTCGGAGGACAGGAGCCGCTCGACGTCACCCTCGGTCGGCTCGGTCGTGCCGGCGATCGGGCACAGGCTGGCGCGCCCGTTCTCGCAGGCGACGAGCCGCTCGGGCGAGGAGCCGACGAGCGCGACGCCGTCGAGCTCGAGCAGGAACAGATACGGCGACGGGTTGACGCGCCGAAGCGCCCGGTAGATCTCGAGCGGCGAAGCCGACGTCGGCCGTTCGGCGCGCTGCGACGGCACGCACTGGAAGACGTCGCCCGCGACGATGTGCTCCTTCACGGACTCGACCATCTCGATGTAGCGCGCGCGATCGGGCGCGCGCCGAAGCGCGGCAGCCTGCCCCCGCGGCTCGCGGCGCCAGGCGATGCCGGCGTCGAGCCGACCGGCGATCTCGTCCGCGTCCCCGGCCAAGACCTCGGCCGTCCCTGCGCCGTGGTCGAACCGCACCAGGGTGTCGCAGACGACGAGGCGGCTCTCGGGGAAGCCGCGACCGTCCTCGGGAAGTGGCACGGTCGGCTCGAGCCGGGCGGCGTGGTCGTAGGCGAGATAGCCGACGATCGGCAGCCCGAGCCCGTCCGCCTCGTCGAAGTCGACGAGGCGCGAGCCGGCGCCCATCCACGAGAACCGGCCCAGCCGGCCGCGCTCGACCGACTCGAGGATGAAGCTCGCGGCCCCGGCGTCGCGGAGGCGCAGGTAGGCGCCGAGGGGCGTCAGGAGGTCGGTGTTGATCGTCGTCGTCATCAGTGCTCCGTCGTGGTTCTCTCCGGAAACGAAAAAGACCTCCGCGGAGGTCTTCGGTGGCGAGGTCGGGTTGTCGTCGCGCTCTAGCGCACGCTCCCGCCTCGCCCGTGGTGCCACCAGATCGAGGAAGGTGCGTTCGTCATCGTCAAAGCCTACACGCCACGCGGTGCGGCGTCATCGAGCACGGCGCGGACGAGATCCCTGATCGAGAGGATGCCGAGCACCTTGCCGGCCTCGACCACCGGTAGGTGGCGGAACCCGCCGTGGATCATCAGCACGGCCGCGTGCTCCGTCGTGTCGTCGGGCTCGATCGTCTCCGGGCCGGCGGTCATCCAGTCGCCCACCGTGGCCGCGG
The DNA here is from genome assembly GCA_963721955.1 of uncultured Thermoleophilia bacterium. Lineage (GTDB taxonomy): Bacteria > Actinomycetota > Thermoleophilia > Gaiellales > Gaiellaceae > Gaiella. The sequence continues at coordinate 2,150,760 of CAVRKG010000005.1, forward strand.
CATCGTGTCCGCGGGCGACCGCGCGCAGAACGTCACGCTCGGTGAACACGCCCACGAGCCGCTCGCCGTCCAGCACGAGCGCGGCCCCGACGCGGCGCTCGTCCATCTCGCGCACTGCGTCGATGAGGGGCTCGGCCGCCTCGACGGTGAACAGATCGGCCGCCATCAGGTCGGAGACGAGCTGCATGCGTGGAGTCTAGGAGGTTGGCGGGCGACTTCCTAGCGGTGTCGTCACGGGCGCGCCGACGACGCCGTAGAGTCACTGTGCAACCACTGCTCGCTCGGAGGCACTGATGAACGGTCTGGCAGGGAACACCGCGGTCGTCACGGGAGGCTCGACGCTCATCGGCCAGGTGTTGGTGCGCGAGCTGCACGGACACGGCATGTCCGTTGCGATCGCGGACATCGACGATGGCCCGGGCGAGGCGCTCGCCGCGGAGCTCGGGGAGCGTGCGCTGTTCAGGCACACGGACATCACGAAGGACGACGACATCGCTGCCTTCGTCGATGAGACGGTCGCACGTTTCGGCGGCGTCGACGCGCTCGTCAACCTCGCGTGCACGTACCTCGACGAGGGCTTCGCGTCCCCGCGCGCCGATTGGCTCGCGGCCCTCGACGTCAACGTCGTGAGCGCCGTCGCGATGGCTCAGGCCGTCCATCCCCATCTCAAGGTGAGCGAATCGGGTGCGATCGTCAACTTCGCGTCGATCTCCGCCAACGTGGCGCAGACCGGACGCTGGCTCTATCCCGTCAGCAAGGCTGCGATCGTGCAACTGACCCGCAACATGGCGATGGATCTCGCACCCGACGGCATCCGTGTGAATGCCGTCGCACCGGGGTGGACGTGGTCGAACGTGATGGTCGAGCTGGCGGGCGGCGATCGCGCCAAGACCGATCGCGTCGCGGCGCCGTTCCATCTTCTCGGCCGCGTCGGCGATCCCGAGGAGGTGGCGCGGGTCGTGGCGTTTCTCCTCTCGACCGACGCGAGTTTCGTGACGGGGGCCGAATGGGCCGTCGACGGCGGCTACTCCGCGATGGGCCCCGAGGGCGCAGTGCCGGCCATTCCTCAACTGATGGACTAACGGACCAAGGAGCGACCATGGCGAAGATCACGATCATCGGAGGAGGCCAGGCCGGGCTCCAGCTCGGCATCGGCCTGTTGCAGAACGGCTATGACGTAACCGTCGTGTCCGACCGCTCACCGGAGCAGATCCGCGATGGCCGAGTGACATCGAGTCAGTGCATGTTTGCGAGCTCGCTCGACAACGAGCGCGCGCTCGGGATCGACTTCTGGGAAGACACCTGCCCTCCGGTGGAAGGGATCGGTCTCGCCGTTCCGCATCCGGAGATCCCGGGTGAGAAGGTGATCGACTGGGCCGCCCGCCTCGACCGCGTCGCCCAGTCCGTCGACCAGCGCGTCAAGTTCCCGCGCTTCATGGAGCACTTCGCCTCGAGCGGCGGCAACCTCGTTCTGCACGAGGCGACCATGGCCGATCTCGAGGGATACGCCGCCGACAGCGACCTGGTCGTCGTCGCAGCAGGCAAGGGCGACATCGCGCGGGTCTTCGAGCGCGACGCCGAGCGGTCGCAGTTCGACCAGCCGATGCGCGCCCTGGCGCTCACCTATGTGACCGGGATGACGCCGCGCCCCGAGTTCTCGGCCGTCTGCTTCAACCTGATCCCGGGAGTGGGGGAGTACTTCGTCTTCCCGGCGCTGACGACGAGCGGCGACTGCGAGATCATGGTCTTCGAGGGAGTCCCCGGCGGGCCGATGGACTGCTGGGCCGACGTCTCTACTCCCGCGGAGCACCTCGCGAAGTCGAAGTGGATCCTCGAGACGTTCCTGCCGTGGGAAGCGGAGCGCTGCACGGCGGTCGAGTTGACGGACGATCTCGGCATCCTGGCGGGGCGCTTCCCCCCGACGATCCGCAAGCCCGTCGGGCTGCTTCCCTCCGGGCGCCCGGTGCTCGGGCTGGCCGATGCCGTGGTGCTCAGCGACCCGATCACCGGCCAGGGCTCGAACAATGCGTCGAAGGCGGCGGCGAGCTACCTGCAGTCGATCCTCGAGCGCGGGGAGGGGCCGTTCGACGCGGACTGGATGCGGGAGACGTTCGAGCGGTCGTGGTCGTACGCGGAGAAGGTCGTCGGCTGGACGAACGCACTTCTGCTGCCGCCGCCGCCGCACGTGCTCGAGGTGCTCGGTGCGGCGGGCCAGTTCCCGGCGGTCGCATACCGGTTCGCGAACGGCTTCGACAATCCGCCCGACTACTACGACTGGTTCATGGAGCCGGGCAAGGCCGAGGCCTACCTCGCCGAGGTCGCTGCGGCGTAGGGCGGGCTCGTTCCTGCGCTCCCGAGCAACGGGCGGCGGTCGGACGGGGTGCACCGGGTGGTGCGGTCGGACGGGACGCACCGGGGCGGTGGACGGACGGGACGCACCGGGGCGGCGGTCGGAGGGGAGGGGGGTGTCCGACTTCAGTCGGACGCCTGGGTTCACTTTGGGATCGCGCGTGGAACTCTGGCGCCCGGCTGAAGCCGGGCACCGGGGCCACCGGGCACCGGGCGGCGCGGCGCTAGGCTGACGTCATGACTCGCTCCGTGATCGTCGCCGCCGTGAGGACGCCCTTCGGGCGGCTCGGCGGTGGGCTGGCCAAGCTTCCCGCCACCGAGCTCGGCGCGATCGCGATCGCGGCCGGGCTCGAACGTTCCAAGGTCGATCCGGCAGAGGTCGGCTACGTCGTGATGGGCCAGGTGCTCCAGGCGGGTGCCGGCCAGGCACCGGCGCGCCAGGCGGCGATCGGGGCGGGGATCCCGAAAGAGGTGCCGGCCGACACGATCAACAAGGTCTGCGCGTCGTCGATCCGCGCGATCGAGCTGGCCGACCTGATGGTCAGAACCGGCCAATGCGACGTCGTCGTGACGGGCGGGATGGAGTCGATGTCGAACGCGCCCTACCTGCTTCCGAAGGCACGCTTCGGCTACCGGCTCGGGCACGGTGCGCTGCTCGATCACATGGTCTTCGACGGGCTCACGTCGACGTTCGACGGCGACCACATGGTCGTGCAGGCATCCCGTGTCGCGCGCGAGCTCGGGATCACGCGGGAAGCGCAGGATGCGTGGGCGGCACGGTCGCACGGGCGCGCCGCCGCAGCCGAGGACGAGGGACGGCTCGGCGAGGAGATCGTCCCGGCGGGCGACCTGGAACGCGACGAGGGGATTCGGCGCGACACGACGATCGAGAAGCTCGCAGCCCTCCAGCCGGTCTTCGATCCCGAGGGGACGACGACAGCGGGCAACGCTCCGGGCGTCAACGACGGCGCCTCGTGCGTCGTCGTCTGCTCCGACGCGTACGCCCGCTCGCACGGACTGGAGGTGCTGGCCACGATCATCGGGCACGCGACGGTCGCGGACGAGTTCGCCTATCTCGCGCGCACTCCCGCGAAGGCGGGCGCGCTCGCACTCGAAGCGGCGGGCCGGTCGAAGGCCGACGTCTCGCGCGTCGAGATCAACGAGGCGTTCGCGTCCGTCGCGAGCAATTCGACCCGGCTCCTCGATGTCGACGAGGAGATCGTGAACGTCAACGGCGGTGCGATCGCGCTCGGGCATCCGATCGGCGCCTCGGGCGGCCGGATCGTGACGACGCTCGTCCACGAGCTGCGCCGCTCGGGCGGCGGCCTCGGTCTCGCCGCGATCTGCTCGGGCGGCGGGCAAGGCGACGCCTTGCTGGTCGAGGTCTGACGCGGTTCGCCCTCATCGGGTTGGCCGCGCTCGCGCTCACGGGCTCGGCGCAGGCCTTCACGTGCCCGTCGACACCGCTGGCAGAGCGGATCGCGCAGGCGGACGCCGTCTTCGTCGGGCGCTCGACCGGCTTCACCGCCGTCGCGGGCGAAGGAGTGCCGCAGCGGCTCTACCGCTTCGACGTCGACCAGCGGGTCAAGGGCGACGTCGGCGCGACGGTCAGCGTTCGCATCCCGGTGAGGCCGGAGAACGGCGGCCAGGTGATCCCACGCGACACCGCCGCGGCGATTCTGATGAATCGCGTCAACGGTGAGTGGTTCACCACACGTTGCGGCATCACCGATCCCGGTGCCGTACTCGCCGATGTCGACACGCCGAGGGGGAACGCGGTCAAGCTCCTCTTCGGAGTGATCATCCTCGCGGGTGTCCTCGCGTACTCGGTCCGGCGGGTGAGGCGCCGCGATCCCTCGTCTAACCTCCGGTGATGCGCGAGGTCGATCCGCGGCTGCGGGAGCATCTGGCGGTTGGCGAGCCTCCCGACGAGGAGTTCGTCGACGGGGCGTTCGCACTCGTCCTGCGACGGCCACCCGACGACGAGGCACGCGAGCGGACGCTCGCGAAGCTCGTCGAGGGGACACTGTCACGCGCGACGCTGCTGCACGAGCTCGTCACCGCGCCGGAGTTCGAACGGATCAGGCAGCTCGACGACGTCATCGCCTTCGCGCGTGGATGCCGCGAGCGGGGCGAGAGGCCGCGACACCTGCAGGCGCCGCCGGGGACGGACGAGCGCCTCGTCGAGGTCCCCTGGGTGCTCGCGCGGCTTGCGTCCGGGCGCGTGCTCGAGGTCGGCTACGCGTTCGCCGAGCCTGCGTACATCGCCGCACTCGTCGCGGCTGCGCCCGGCGAGCTCGTCGGCGTCGATCTCGCCGAGGCGGAGGTGCCCGGGTTCGAGACCGTGGTCGCCGACGCGAGAGAGCTCCCGTTCCCCGACGCGTCGTTCGACCAGGTGCTGCTCGTCTCGACGCTCGAGCACATCGGCGCCGACAACGACGTCTACGGGGTCGAGGGGGCGTCGGACGAAGCCGGGCGTGACGTCGCCCTGCGCGAGCTCCGCCGCGTCCTGAAGCCGTCGGGAAGCCTGCTCGTCACGGTGCCGCTCGGCGAGCCCGGCGATCACGGCTGGTTCAGGCAGGAGGACGTCGGCGGCTGGACGCGACTCTTCACCGGGGCCGGGTTCTTCGTCGAGGAGCAGGAGGCATACGAGCTCGGGGAGGAGGGGTGGCGGGCGGCGCCGACGTTCGATCCCACCGGCGTCCTGTACGGCACCCGCGGGCCGGCGGCGTCGGCGGTGCTCTGCGCCGACCTCAGCCCCAGGCGCCTGAGGCGGCTCGTGTCGCCGGACGGGATCCGCCGGACGGCACGTCGCCGCCTCGGGCCGTCGTACCGGAGACTCCGCGGGGCGTAGGCCCGGCGGCGGCTCCCAACCCTCGACCTATACTCGCGCGGGATGGACTTCTCGCTCACCCCCGAGCACCAGGCGATCCAGTCGCTCGCACGGGAGGTCGCGGAAGCCGAGATCTTGCCGAACGCAGCCGCCTGGGATCGGGACCACACGTTCCCATACGAGCTCTTCGCGAAGCTCGGCGAGCTCGGACTGATGGGCGTGTGCATCCCCGAGGAGCTGGGCGGCGCCGGCGCCGACTTCTTCTCGTACATCCTCGTGCTCGAGGAGCTCTCGCGTGCGGATGCCGGCGTGGGCGTGACCGTCGCCGTCCACACGAGTGCGGTCACGCTCCCGATCGTCGCATTCGGCACCGAGGAGCAGCGCGACGATTCGTTCCGAACCTCGCGAGCGGCCGCACGCTCGGCTCGTTCGCGCTGACCGAGGCCGAGGCCGGCTCCGACGCGGGGTCGCTCAGGTCGGTCGCTCTACGCGACGGGAACGGGTGGAAGCTCGACGGCGCCAAGCAGTGGATCACGAACGGCAGCCACGCGGGAACGTTCCTCGCGTTCTTCCGCACCGACCAGTCGATCGCCGGCAGTCGCGGCATCAGCGCCTTCCTGCTCGACAGCGACCACGTCGAAGTGACTCGCGTCGAGGAGAAGCTCGGGCTGAACTCGTCGTCGACCGTCGACATCCGCTTCGACGGAGTGCACGTCGAGAGCGATCGCATGCTCCACGCGGAGAACCGCGGCTTTCAGGTTGCGATGGCCACACTCGACGGCGGGCGGATCGGCATCGCCGCCCAGGCCGTCGGCATCGCGCAGGCGGCCTACGACGTGGCGCGCGCGTACGCGCTCGAGCGGAAGCAGTTCGGGAGCCGGATCGCCGACTTCCAGGCGATCCAGTTCAAGCTCGCCGACATGGCGACGGAGATCGCCGCAGCCCGCTGGCTCACCTACCGTGCAGCGTGGCTCAAGCAGGAGGGGCAGCCGCACACGGTGGAGGGGGCCCAGGCGAAGCTCTTCGCGTCGTCGGTCGCGCGTCGGCAGACGGGCGAGGCGATCCAGGTACTCGGCGGGTACGGCTACACGAAGGAGTTCCCGGTCGAGCGCTTCTACCGGGACGCGAAGATCACGGAGATCTACGAAGGGACGAGCGAGATCCAGCGTCTCGTGATCGCGCGCGACATCCTTGCGCACGCGAGCGATGCGGGAACCGGAGGGTAGGCTGGCTGCATGTCACGCGCCGCCGACGAGCCCGTCCGCCTGACGCGCATCTACACCCGTGGAGGCGATGCGGGGGAGACCTCGCTCGGTGACGGCTCGCGCGTGCCGAAACTCGACTCGCGGATCGCGGCGTACGGCACCACCGACGAGCTCAACTCCCAGCTCGGGGTCGTTCTCGCGGGCGAGTGCCCCGCGGAGCTCCGTGAGCCGCTGGGACGCATCCAGAACGAGTTGTTCGACGTCGGCGCCGATCTGTGCGTGCCGTTCGGCGTCGAGGACCGGCTGCGCGTCGAACAGCCTCTCATCGACCGGCTGGAGGAGCTGTGCGACTCGTTCAACGAGGCCTTGCCCGAGCTGACGAGCTTCGTTCTCCCGGGCGGCACGGCGGCGGCGGCCGCACTGCACGTCGCACGCACGGTCTGTCGGCGCGCGGAGCGCGAGACGCTCGTTGCAGCAGGCGAGCACGACGTCAATCCGCTCGTCGCCGTCTATCTCAACCGCCTGTCGGATCTGCTCTTCATCCTCGCGCGAGCCGCCAACGCGCTCGCCGGTACGGACGAGCCGCTCTGGAAGCCGGGCGCGTCGCGGTAGCCGCGCGACTCAGCCCGCGACGGCGACTGCCGGCCAGCTGTGCGTGAGCCACTCGGCCACGTCGTCTGCCGCGAGGGCGGGCTGGATGTAGAAGCCCTGCACGGCTTCGCAACCGAGAGCGGCGAGCGTGTCCCACACGTCGCGGGTCTCGACTCCCTTGGCCACGGTCTCGAGCCCGAGGTCGTGGGCGAGGTTGATGAGATTCCGGGCGACCGCGCGGTCGGTGCCGCCCCGTGCGACGCCACGAACGAAACGCTCGTCGATCTTGACCTCGGTCAGCGGGAGCGCGCGTAGCGCAACCAGTGAGGACGAGCGGCCGAAGTCGTCGAGGGAGAGGCGGATGCCCGCCGCCGTCAGCCGTTCGACGACCTCTCGGTTGATCTCGCGCCCGGCCCCGCCGCCCGAGGGAATCACCTCGAGCGTCAGGAGCCCGGAGCCCGAGCCCGTCGCGTCGTGCAGTTCGAGCAGGCCGTCGACGAGCCCGGGATCGTCGATGATCCGGCCCGGGACGTTGACCGACACCCCGATCCGACCGACCTGCGAGCGCCAGCCGCGCGCCGCGGCGAGCGCCTCGGCGGTGACGTGCAGGGTCAGCGCCCGGATCATCGGTGTGCGCTCGACGTGGGGGACGAACTCCGACGGGCCGAGAAGCCCGCGCTGCGGATGTCGGCGCCGTACGAGCGCCTCGACTCCGCGGAGCTCGCCGCTGCGAAGCTCGAGCATCGGCTGGTAGTGAACGATGATCTCGCCACGCGAGAGCGCGACCTCGAACTCCCGCACGATGCCTGCGTCGAGAGAGCCGCGGCGCCACGCCTCGGAGGTGTCGTCCGTCTTGCGCTTGGTGGCGAACATCTTGCCGTCGGCGTGCTCGAGGAGCTGCTCGGGAGAGGCACCGTCCGCGGGGAAGATCGCCCAGCCGATCGAGGCGTCGATCTCGACCGTGCTGCCGTCGACGCGGTAGGGCCGCCGCAGTGCCTGGCGAAACCGCGCGACGGCGCCTTCGGCCTCGTCCCGGGTTCGCGTTCCGAGCGAGAGGATCGACGAACTCGTCGCCTCCGACGCGGGCGACGGTGTCGCTGGCGCGGGCGACGGAGTCGAGTCGGCGAGCGATGCTCTGGAGGACCTGGTCGCCTGCCTCGTGCCCGCGGACGTCGTTCACTTCCTTGAACCCGTCGAGATCGATGACCATCACCGCGAACGAGTCGTCGGTGCGGCGCGCGAATTGCAGTGCCTGCTCGAGACGGTCGTTGAGCAGCGTGCGGTTCGGCAGTCCGGTGAGCGGATCTCGGAGCGCGCGCGACTCGGCGACTCCCGCCCGATGGGCGAGGCGCACCGCGAGCGCCACGGCCACGACGATCGCGATACCGAGAGCGATGACCAGTCCCAGTGTGCTCGCCTCGCGCGTCGCAGCGGCACCGGCCAACACGGCGAGCGCGGCAGCCGACGCGCCCGCGACCGCGGCGACGACCGCGATTGTCGTTGCTCGATGACGAAAGGTTGCTCATTCCTGCTCTCTGGTTGTCCTCGGTCGGCTCGCCGTGCTTTTTCGTGCGCTTACCGTAGGCGGCACGGGTTTCTCGATCACCACCCGTTCGAGGGTTCGGAGTCACTCGAACGAGTGAACGCATCACCTGGGCAGGATCGAGGACGCGTGAGCGGAAGGGAGATCCGAATGTCACGCTTGCGACAGATCGCCACGATCGTCGCCGTCGCGCTCGTCGCGGCGTGCTTCGTGACGTTCGGCTTCACGGTCGAGGCGATCGTCGCCGCGCTCGGTTGCGGCGTGTTGGTGGCGGTCACCGTCACCGACCTCGAGCGCCGCATCGTGCCCAACGGATCGTCGTTCCGGCTCTCGTCGCCGCGTTGATCGTGCAGACGATCCGTGATCCGTCGGTCGAATGGATCGTGGCGTCGCTCGCCGCCGGCGGCTTCTACTTCGCAGCCGCGCTCGTCTATCCGGCGGGCCTCGGAATGGGGGACGTCAAGCTCGCCACGTTCCTGGGCGCCTGGCTCGGGTGGCCCGTCGGGGTCGCGCTCTTTCTGGCCTCCCTCATCGCGCTCGTGCCCGCGGTCGCGATCCTCGCCAAGCGCGGTAAGGCTGCCCGCAAGCTGGGAATCCCGTTCGCGCCGTTCCTCGCCGCCGGTGGCGTGATCGCCCTGTTCTTCGGCGACGCGATCCTGGACTGGTGGCTTGGGTAGGCCGCTCGCCGCCCTCGTCTCGGCCTCCCTGCTCCTGCTCGCGGGATGCGGCGGCGACGAGAACGTCGCACCCGTGCCGTGCGACGACGCTGCCTTTCGGGGCCAGGACGAAGAGCTGTACGTGACCCAGGCCGTCATCGCGAACGCGCTCGGCGGAGCAGGTGACCCGGCGACGCTGTTGCTCGACCTCCGGCGGGCGCGCAGGGCCCTGTCCACCTATCTCGATCTCCATCCTCCGTGCGACGCCGACCTCGCCGCGATCGCAGCGACCGAGCGGACGGCGATCGATCGACTCGACGAGGCGATCGGTGCGATCGAGGACGGTGAGGAGGCCGATTCGGCGCTCCAGAGCTCCCTCGACGCCCTGATGTCCGCTCAGAGCGATCTTTTCGGGGTACCGTAGCCCTCGAACGAGGGGTCGTGAGGCCCGGTTCTGATCAAGGTGCGGTTCGTCGATACCGATTTCCGTACTGGATGACAGAGCCGGCTCACCCGATCCGAGAAGCGCGGCCGTACGATGCGGCCGAGCCGCCAGGAGACCCGCCGCGCCGTACGCACGCTCGATCTATCGTCACTCGCGCGTCTGTTCGTGCAGATCAGTTCTCTCCGTGAGCCCAGCGCGATTGCAGAGATCGCGGTCGCGTCGCTCGGCGACGTGCTTCCCATCGAGATGAGTCAGCTCCTGATCGTCGGCGAGGACGGGCAGCTCGTGGAGTCGGCCCATTGGTGTGCAGCGGGCAGCGAGTGGACGCCCTTGCCCGGCGAGGTGGTCGCCGCCCTTCGCGCCCGGATGGACAACTCGGCGATCATCGACGTCTTCGATCCCCGATCGCCCTCGACCCCCGAGCTCGCGGGGCAGCGACTGAGCTCGGTCGCTCTCATGCCCCTGCGAGCCAACGCCGTCGACGTCGGCCTACTCGTCGCCACGAGCCGATTTGCCAAGGAGTTCGATCGCGAGCAGGTCGAGCTGGCGTCGCTTCTCGCCGCGCACATCGCGGCCTCGCTCGACGCCGCAATCGCCCTTGATCGTGAGCGCCGGAGTGCCCACACGGATGCGCTGACGGGACTGCTCAACCGCCGCGGACTGAGCGAACGGCTCGAGCGCGAGCTGGCGGATGCGCACGGACTTCGGCAAATCCTCAGCCTCGTCGTCTTCGACTGGGACGACTTCAAGGACGTGAACGATCGCGCGGGGCATGAGTTCGGCGATGCGCTGCTGCGCGAGGTGGGTCTCGTTCTCGACCGGGCCTGCCCCGAAGGCGGTGCGGCCGCCCGCCTCGGCGGCGACGAATTCGTCGTCATGCTTCCGGCGACTGACGCCGACGCAGCACTCGAGGAAACGGAGAGGATTCGAGCCCAGCTCGAAGCGGGGCTCGAGGCCGCAGGCTTTCCATTGCACATGAGCGCGGGGGTGGCGACCTATCCATTCGACGGCGCTGCCGCGACGCAGTTGCTGCGCGCCGCCGACCAGGCGCTCTTCCGCTCGAAGGCGACGGGCAAGAACCGGGTCACCGCATTCAGTGAGATCTCGCGCGCGTCTACGGCCACCACTGCAGGTGGCGGGAACAACGAGGGGGGACGCGCAACGTCGAGCGGGGCGTCGATGCTGCGGCGCGCGATGGAGGTCTCGGCTGCGATCGGCAACGAAGACACGATCGAAAGCCTGCTCGACCGTCTCAGCAAGGCGGTTCCCTTCGTCGTCGGCGCGACCGGGATCGTCGTCTCGCGCGTCGAGGGCGCGCGTTTGATCGACACGGCCAAGCATTCGATGCGCGACATCTCGCTCGGCGAGGAACAGTTCTACGAGATCGCGAGCTTCCCGCTGACCCAGGAGGTGCTCGACAAGCAATGCGTCAGGTCGATCTCCTTCCTCGACGCGGATATCGACGCCGCCGAGGCGTTCGTCCTGCGCGAACTGCAGATGAACGCGGTCGTGCTCGCTCCCCTCGTCGCCCACGGCAGATCGTGGGGTCTCGTGGAGGTCTACGACATGCGACTTCGGCGGTTCACCGAGGAGGAGGAAGCGGTGTTCGCGTTCCTCGTCTGTCAGGCCGGCCGCCGGCTCGAATCGCTCATCGAGAAGCCAGTCTCCTGACGACCGGCTCGCCCGCCGGCGGCGCTCGGTCGTAGCTCGACGGCTCAGAGAGCGTCGCGAGTCGGCTCGAGAAACGCGCAGACGCGTGTGTCGTCGGGCAGGGTGGAGCGCCCGACGCGGGTGACGACGAAGGAACGTCCGTCGACGTCGACGGTCTCGTCGACGTCGGGCGCGCGTCCGTCTCTCGCCACGATCCGGTAGCCGTCCTCGACCACCCAGAGCACGTGAGCAGAGATCTCGGGCTCGTCCTCGACCGGGCGGAGCGCCGGGTATCCGACGACGACCGGCACCGACTCGACGGGCGGCTCCACGTGGATGGCCTGCTCGAGCGCTGCCTCACGCGCCGTGACCGCCTCCTCGCGCCGCTCGACCGCAGCGCGCCTCAACTCGACGGCACCGAGCTCCTGCGTGCGCACGGCGAGATCTCGCTCCTGCTTTCGGATCTCGTCCTCCCGGGCCCTGAGGTCGAGTGCGAGCGCGGTCAGCTCGGTATGACGCTCGTCGAGCTCGGTCGAGCCGTGCCGGAGCATCTCCTCCACCGCGGCCCGGAGCTTGGCGGCCTGCTCCTCGCGTCGCTCGAGATCGTCGATCGTCACCTGGAGCTGCTGCGCCTGTTCCTCGACTTCGCGCGCGCGCTCCTCGACGACCGTCTCCGGGGGTTCGTCGCCGTCCGTGGGCGAGAAGAGCGCTTTCAGCTTGTGACGGATCCCGTCGTCCGTTGTTCTGGCGAGCGGCAAGGGATCCCACTCACGTTGCTCCCGCGGATGTCCAAGCATGTGACGCCTCCAAGAATTAGTCGTCGGCGGCCTTCGTCCTAAGCCGTCGAATTTGGAACCAGACCGCCGACGTACCCCCGCGATTCGACGGCCGAACGGGGAACTCCTCCCTCATTGGAGGGACGAAGACACCCGATCGAGGGAGGGATGTCCCCCCATCCGGGGGGTGCCGCCGTCCTGGACCTGCCGCAAGATCTGGGCATGGACACTCTCGGCGCCCGATACCTCGCTTCCCGGCTCCGTGCCCGCGCCAGAGTCGGGACGACGATCATCCTCGAACAGGACGACGAGAACTCCGGCCTGTGCGCCGGAGATCGCGGCGTCGTCAGGGACATCACGCCCGACGGTGTCGTCGTCGAATGGGAGCGTGGACTGACGCTCACCATCGATCCGCAGGCGATGCCCTACGGCATCGTCGAAGCAGCCTGACTCAGCGCGCGAAACGAGGATTGAACGCGATGTCGTCGACGTCGCCGCTGTCGTCCGCCGGCACGTCGTCCTCGCCGCCGGTGTCCTCCGAGCCCGCTGCCTGCTCCTCGTCCGGCACCGGGGTGCCGGACGCGCCGTTCGGGTCGTCCACCGGAGGATCGGTGTCGTTGATGGACTGTTCGACGGCATCCGGGAGCGCCGGAACCGGAATCTGACGGATGACGGCGTCCTGCGGCGGTGCGGGCTTGCGCTCCTTCGGTTTCTTCACGGGCTTGGTGCGCTCGGGTGCGGCGGCGGGGCGTTTCTTCTCCGCGGCACGTGGCTTCGCCAACGTCGTCGTCTTGCCCGACCGGGCGCCGAAGTCCATCGTGACGACCCAGGTGGGATCTCCGCGGAACGTCCCTCCGGCCGAGCTCGCGTGCGCCGAGGCGATACCCGTCTCACGCCAGGCCGGGTCGAGCATGTTCTCGCGATGGGCAGGTGACCCGAGCCACGCCCGGACCGCGTCGGCGGCAGTCATGGCGGCGCTGTTGTAGACGAGATTCTCGCCCGCCATCCACGAGTCGTACCCGGCTGCGCTGTAGAAGCGCTTGAGCCGCACGACGAAGGGGGTGCCGTCCTTCGAATCGTGCTCGAAGTAGCCCTCCTCGAGCATCGAGAGCGAGTGATAGGTGGCCGCGTTCCGCAGGTCGGTCGACATCTTGAGCTCGCGGAGGCCGTGGGATTCGCGGACGGCGTTGATGCGGTCGAGGATCTCTCTGTCGAGGTCCGGTTGGCGCACGATCGCCGTTTTGGAGGAGCGGGCCGCCTCGGCGACGCCCGTCAAGGCGCCTGCAACCGAGAGCACGACCACGAGCAAGAGGGTGACACGTTTCATCGCCACGACTTGCATCGGCCCGATCGAGAGGGCCGACCACCCTACAAAGGGGGAGGACGCATGTTCGCCCGAAGCCGAAGCGGTCGGCGACTCGATCGTGTTGAATCCGGGCGATGCCGACGACCGTGGTCAACCCCGCGACGGAGCAGCCGATCGCCGAGGTCGCGTCGGCGGACGTGGCGGAGACGGACGCTGCGGTCGCGCGGGCGCGTGCTGCCTTCCCCGCCTGGCGCTCCGTCGCCCCGGCCGACCGGGCGCGCCTCCTGCGGCGTCTGGCCGTGCTCGTCGAGGACGAGCACGAGAACCTCTCGCGGCTCGAGTCCGCGAATGCGGGCAAGCCGATCTCGGGCGCCCGCGCGGAGGTGGCGATGGTCGCGCAGGTGTTCCACTTCTACGCCGGCGCCGTCGACAAGCACTACGGCGAGACGATCCCCGTCGCCGGCGGTGTCGACGTCACCTTCCGTGAGCCGCTCGGTGTCGTGGGCCTGATCACGCCGTGGAACTTCCCGCTCAACATCGCGAGCTGGAAGATCGGCCCCGCGCTCGCGACCGGGAACACGATCGTGATCAAGCCGGCCGAGCTGACGCCGTTGACGACGCTGCGACTCGGCGAGTTGGCGCTCGCCGCGGGCATCCCCGAGGGCGTGCTCAACGTCGTCGTCGGAAAGGGCTCCGTCGTCGGGCAGCGGCTCGTCGAGCACCCGGACGTCGCGAAGATCGGTTTCACCGGCTCGACCGAGGTGGGGCAGCGTGTGATGGAAGGCGCTGCGGCCACGATCAAGCGCGTCACGCTCGAGCTCGGAGGCAAGTCCGCCAACGTCGTCTTCGCCGACGCGGATCTGGAACGGGCCGCGGCCTCGGCGCCCTACTCCGTCTTCGACAACGCCGGCCAGGACTGCTGTGCGCGCTCACGCATCCTCGTGGAGAGGTCCGTCTACGACCGGTTCGTGGCGTTGCTCGTCGACGCGACCCGCGGGGTCAGGGTCGGCGATCCCGAGGACGAGGCGACCGAGATGGGACCGTTGATCTCGGCGGCGCACCGTGACACCGTGGCCTCGTTCGTCGAGGGCGAGCCGCTCTTCCGCGGCGAGTCGCCGTCGGGCCCGGGATTCTGGTTTCCGTGCACGCTCGTCGAAGCGTCGAACGACGACCGCGTCGCGCGCGAGGAGGTCTTCGGCCCCGTCGCGGCCGTGATCCCCTTCGTGGACGAGGAGGATGCGCTCAGGATCGCCAACGACACGCCCTACGGGTTGTCCGGATCGATCTGGACGCGTGACGGAGCGCGGGCGCTACGCGTCGCGCGAGGTCTCTCGGCGGGCGTCCTCTCGGTCAACTCGAACAGCTCGGTGCGCGTCCACACACCGTTCGGCGGCATGAAGCAGTCCGGCTTCGGCCGCGAGCTCGGGATGGCGGCTCTCGACGGCTACACCGACATCAAGAACGTGTTCATCTCGACGGAAGGCTGACACCATGGCGGGAAGGCTCGAAGGCAAGGTCTGCGTGATCACGGGAGCCGGTGGCGGGATGGGCCGCGAAGGCGCGATCGTGTTCACGGGCGAGGGGGCGAAGGTGTGCGTCGCCGACGTCGACCTGGGGCTCGCCGAGGAGACGGTCGGGCTCTGCCCCTCCGGGTCGGCGTTCGCCGTGCGCGCGAACGTGGCGATCGAGGACGACGTCAAGGCGATGTTCGCCGCGACCGCCGAGCGTTTCGGCGGCATCGACGTGCTCTACAACAACGCCGGCATCTCGCCTGCGGACGACGACTCGATCCTCGTCACCGAAGCCGACGCCTGGGATCGCGTCCAGGACGTCAACACGAAGGGCGTCTACTTCTGCTGCAAGCACGGGATCCCGTACCTGCTCGAGCGCGGCGGCGGGTCGGTCATCAACGTTGCGTCGTTCGTCGCGATCCTCGGCGCCGCCACGTCGCAGATCTCCTACAGCGCCTCGAAGGGCGCCGTGCTGTCGATGAGCCGCGAGCTCGCCGTGCAGTTCGCGCGCCAGGGCATCAGGGTGAACTCGCTCTGCCCGGGGCCCGTCGAGACGCCCCTGCTGCTTCGCATCTTCGGCGACGACCCCGCGGCCCTCGAGCGGCGCAGGATCCACTGGCCGATGGGGCGGCTCGCCAAGCCGCGCGAGGTGGTCAACGGTGCGCTCTTCCTCGCGAGCGACGAGTCGTCGTACGTCAACGGCACGTCGTTCCTCGTCGACGGCGGCCTCACGGCCGCCTACGTGACGCCTGAGTAGGGCCTGCCAGGCGTGCGGGGGAGCGCACGCGCCCTGGGAGGCCTCTCAGGCTGAGTTTGCTGCCGCGCTTCGCGCGGATCCTGAAGCCGGAAACCAACGGTTCCCTGCCTCGTTCTCCGATGCCGGTTCGTGCCCGGCTTCAGCCGGGCGCGTGGGTTTGGCCGTTGGCGCGCGCTGACGTCCGCTGAAGTCGGACATCGGCGTGGTGTGGCTCGTGCCTGGCTTCAGCCGGGCGCGTGGGTTTGGCGGTGCGGAGGGGGAACCCTGACGTCCGGCTGAAGCCGGACGTCGGCGTGCGTGTGGCGCTCGCGCCTGGCTTCAGCCGGGCGCGTGGGTTTGGCGGTCGGAGAGACCCGGACGTCCGGCTGAAGCCGGACATCCGGCGTGCTGCTGCAGGGTGGTGACGCGTCGACCCGGCGTCCGGCTGAAGCCTGAACCGCCGTGCTACTGCCCGACGACCTGGACGAGCCAGCGGCGGTCGCGCTCGCGGTCGAGCTCGAGAAAGAGGATCCGCTGCCAGGTGCCGAGGCACAGATCGCCTTCGCGCACAGGGACCGACTCCCCCGCCGGGCCGAGCAGCATCGACATGCAATGGGAGTGGCCGTTGCCGAACTCCTGCTCGTCCCCGTCCACGTTCTCCGTCCGCCGGTCCCAGTCGTCGTGCGCGTAGTAGTGCTCGGTCGGCACGAGGCGTTTCAGCATGACGGCGAAGTCCTCGAGGAAGCCGCGCTCCCACTCGTTGATGCGCACCGAGCAGGTCGTGTGCGGCGAGTAGACGCAGCAGATCCCGGCCTGGATCCCGCTCTCGCGGACCGCGTCCCGCACCTCCTCGGTGATGTCGGTCACCGTCAGGCCACCCGCGGTGCGCAACTGCACCTCGCGCTGGAACGTCCTCACGGCCGAGCCCGTCTCTCGACCGTCGTGACCGTCGCCGCGCTCATGGAGGCATTGTGTCAGTACGCCGAGCCGCCGCCGCGGGGGAACCCGCCGGGGCGATCGTCTAGGCTCGCAGGCGGCGGGCCCGTAGCTCAGCTGGTTAGAGCAGCCGACTCATAATCGGTAGGTCCCTGGTTCGAGTCCAGGCGGGCCCATTGGATCGCACTAGCCAACCGGGAACCGCTTGAAGCGTTAGGTCAGGTACGCCGGAGACGCCGGCAAGGCGCACAGCGTGCTACCACCGGTGCTACCACCGGGAAATCCAATGAGGGCGTGCCCCGTGTGGCCCTCCACGCCGGACGTATTCCGCCTGGAGTGGTGGCGGCCGGGCTTCGGGGGCGGGAGTTCGGGATCTGAGTAGGAAGGCCCGCTGGAGCGGGCCTTCCTTGTGATGCGGTTTCCGCCAGTCGCTAGGGCAGCGTCACGCCCTGTGACTCGAGAAAGGCCCGCGCGAACGGCGCGTCGAGTCGGTAGTGCCGACCCGCTGCGCGGCAGGGCGTGTCACCTGTGATCGTGATTGCGACCCACGGGACCAATCACGTTCCCGAGAAAGATAGGGCCGCCCGAGTCTCCGGTGCAGGTGCCGCCGTAGCCTTTCGCCGGATTCTCGTCGGTGTCGAGTACAGCGTTCAGAAGGTTTCTGAAGCCGATGGTCGCGGCGTTACGGTAGTCCGGGTCGAAGTTCGCCTCGATGTTGTTCGGCCCCTTTTTCTTGTCCACGCGTGTTCGCCCGTAGCCGACAGCGGTGAAGGTCGTACCCTTGAGGTTCAGCGTGGAAAGCTGTCCAGCCGTGGGGAGTTCGCCGAACGTCGTCACAGGCGCGGGGGAGTCGAGATGGACAACCGCGATGTCGTTTGCGAGATCGGAATGTCCGTACTTGGTACCTGCCCCGTTCGTTCCGCGGAAGATCGTGGGATCGACGGCGGCGTACCCGGTGCCGTGAATCAGCGTCGAGACGCCTGGCTGATAGATGGGGTCGAAGCTCAGCCAGACTTGGTCGTCGACCATCGCCAGGAGACAGTGCGCCGCGGTGACGACGAGCGTCGGTGCGACGAGCGTCCCCGTGCAGAAACGCTGGTAGTAGCCGGGTGTCTCGTAGTCGTCGACGAGAACGCCAACGTACGGGTGGCCGTTGCCGTCCGGGTGCCCGTTCGTGATCGCACCCAGAGGCGAAACGCCCACGGCGACTGCGAGCACCACTGCCAACGCGACGAACAGCTTGAAACGACTCATTCCCATCCCCTCCTCTTGCGACGATGACCGGTGTCGTGACCCGTCTGAACTTCGTGGCGAAGGACTCCGCTCCATCCGGCTCTTGCCTCCCCTGGGGGCACAACATCAGCGGGTCAACCCGCTGTGAGCGCGACCTTACGACCTCGCGCTAAGAGTTGTCAATCCGGCGATCAAAGTCGATGTGTGGCAGGCGCGTTCCTGCGGCGGGAGCACGGCGGCTCGCCGCTGTAGTGATCCGCTCGGGAGTATTGCGAGTCCCAAGCGGGTCTCAGCGCGGTGCCTTGCCTCCTCCGAGCGGTAACCGCCTTTTTGAGTGCGGCCAAGGCGATGGCGGTACCGATGCCGTGTCCTTGCAGTTTCTCGCATCCACGAGGGCGCTTGGGCGTGCTGGGCGACCGTAAGAACGTAGGCGTCTAGTTCTTCCTCCGCGGCAACGTCAGCAGGGGGATCGTCAAGGCTGGCGACGGGAAGCCGTTGTGCAGGAAATCGCGCACGCGGCGCCGTCGGCTGCGCGGGATGCGTCAAGGCGACGAAGCTCGCCCTCAGGATGCGTGAGCACGACGCCGGTCCAGCGCTGAGGATTGCCGTGAAGGCCCAGGTGCTTCGTCGATCGAACCACTCCTCGAGCGCTCTCGACGTGCAGGATCGCAGCCTCATCCATCGGGATGCCGCCTCGCCCGAGTCTCTGAGCCGTCCTACTGCCTGGCTCGACTGCCGTGGCTTCCGAATCTGCGGCAGGCGCATGCCCGCACGTCGTCGGCTTCATGAACGTGTGCCCGGTGACTCCACGGATTATCGGGTTGCCGCGCAGTGAGTGTCCGGGCGTGCTCCACCGGTGCTACCGCCCTGACGACCAGAAACGAGCGATGGCGCGATGGGTCGAGTTCAGGCGGGCGAATCGCAGCGACGGAGCGCTCGGATCCGCCTGACGCGGTGACGGCAGGGGCTGCCGGAGCGCCCGGTGCCACGACCCGTGGACGCCGCACCGGCTCGCGTGGGGTGCGCTCGCAACCTCGCATTCCGGGCGGTCACGACGACGCACGGAGGCTCGTCCGCGAGGCTCCTCGCGGGTCGCGAGACGGCGGCGGCGGAGCGTGTGGCGGCAGGGTCAGACCGCCCGAGGTGCGTGATCGACCACCTCGAGGCGCGATCCGATCCGCGACCGACCTCACAGACGCCTAACACCGCGGGCACGATAATGCTGCGACCGTGAGGCAGTCGCGAGACCCGCCTGTCGAGCCACGGACTGAAGATCGCGGCCGCGACCGTGCTTCCCGTCTATGGGCTCGTGGCCTTGCTCGGCTGGCTCCTCTCGCTCGGGACGACGCGCGTCGTCAACTGGTTCGTGATGACCGACGAGCTGCATTACGAGCGTCTCGCGATCTCGATCGCGCAGACCGGCTCGATCGTGCCGCGGTTCCGCGGCGAGGGCGTCGGGAGTTTCAGTCAGCTCTACCCGATCGTCATCTCTCCACTCTTCGGGGCCGGAGACGTCGCCCAGAGCCTCTCGGGCGCGCATCGTCTGAACGCGTTCCTGATGGCGTCCGCCGCGATCCCCGTCTTCATCCTCGCCCGCCACGTGGGATCGGGGAGGATCGTGAGCCTCTGGGTGGCCGCCCTCGCCGTTGCCACTCCGTGGTGCGTCCTCTCGTCGTTCCTGATGACGGAGTCCGTCGCGTACCCGGCAGCGTGCTGGGCGATCCTTGCACTCGTGATCGCCACCCATCGCAAGTCGAACCTCTGGGATGGGCTCGCGTTCCTCTCGATCGCAGTCGCCCTGCTCGCGCGCACCCAGTTCGCGATCCTGCTGCTCGCGTTCCCCGTCGCTGTCGTGATCCAGGCACTACTCGAAGAACTGGGGACCCGACGAACTGCCGAATCGAACGGGCGCACACTCGCGCATCGCCTCCGCGTTGCTGCCCGAGCCCGTGTGCTGCTCGTCTCGGTCTACGCGGCTCTGACGTTCTTGTTCCTCGTCGGCGTGGTGACCGGCCACGCGACCGAAGCGCTCGGGCGGTATGCGGTCACGGCGCAGGGGATCAGGGTCGACGGCGAGCTGCTGTCACTCGCCGGGCGGAACGTCGCCGTTCTCGCCCTGGCGACCGGGTTCCTCCCCGTCCTTCTCGGGCTGACATGGTTGGTCGACCGCCTGCGCCCCGCCGCACGAGCCCCCGAGCGGGCTCTGGCGGTGGTGGGCTGCGTCACGATGGTGCTCTTCGCACTCGAGGTTGCGTCCTTCGACCAGCGCTTCGGGGCCGGCGAGATCAAGGATCGCTATTTCTTCTATGTCCTCCCGCTTGCCCTCGTCGGGATGGGAGCGGTTGTCTCGCAGCTGACGTGGCCCGCGTGGTGGGCGTGGCTCCTGCCGTCCGCGGTCGTGCTCGTGGGGCTGACGCTCGTTCGGCTTCCGACCTACGAGAAGCTCAACGTCGACTCGCCCGCTGCGATCTACAACAACCAGATCCTCCGGCTGTCGACCTCGCTCGGCTGGGCCCACGTCCTGCTTCCCTTGGCCGTGCTCGTCGCTCTTGGGCTCCTGTACACGGTCGTGACGTGGTTCTCGACGCGCGCGGGGGCGGCGCTCGTCGCGGCACTCGTAACTCTTGCCCTGCCGGGGGGCGCCGTGTATGCGTTCGACCGGCTGTTTGCCGTCGACGGCACCAACGGGCTTCCGGTCACACTCGACCAGGGGGGAGTCTTCGGCTGGGTCGATCGGAACCTCGGCGCAGACGCGCGTGTGACGATGATCCCGTACCCCGTCAACAGCGCCGACTACTGGGCGGGCGTCGCCTACTGGTGGGACGTCGAGTTCTGGAACGAGATCGTCGTCGACTCGGCGCAGTTCGTGACGACGCGGTCGAACGACCTCGCGTGGCTGCCCGCGTTCGATCCGGCCACCGGAGCCATGATGGAATCGGGGTCGACCCGATACGTGCTCGTCGCGGGGCCGATGTCCGCTTCCGGATCGCCGGCCCGCAGGTCGCGTTCGAGCGCGGCGCGTACGTGTTCGAACCGGAGAACGCCGTGGAGGGCCGACTGGGTCACGGACGGGATCTACGGCGACGGGTGGACACGACCGCACGTCCCGGCCAGGATTCGCGTCTACGCGAAGCCCGGACCAGACGCAGCCTCTCACCCGCTTCGTGACCGTGTCGGTCGGGGCACCCAACACGGTGTCGCCCTGGCCGTTGACGATCCGGACGAATCTCGCCGACTGGCGTGGAGCGATCGCGCTCTCGGGGACACTCGACCGACTTCGTCCGGTGTGTGTTCCGCCCGGTGGTTTCACGGACGTCGAGATCGCGACGCCGGCCGTGTCGGACGTCTACCGGGATCCGTACGCGAGCCCCGCTGACGGGGGAAACCGACAGGCCGGCCGGCGTCTTGCTGCGCTCCGTCCAGCCTGGCCGACGAAACCGTGGCCGCCCCGCGCTGCCCGCCTGCCTGACCCGCGGCGTCACCACGGCGAGGGATGGCCGTGGCAGGGGTTGGGGCCGATACGTCGTATCAGTGTTCCCCATGCTCCGATCACTCTGCCGCCGATTCCTGCGCTTCCTCGACGAGCCGTCTGCCCGGACGGTTCCCGGTCCGCAGTCGGGGTCTCTCGGGCTGGCGCAGTTCGCGGCCCTGACGCGGCCGTAGGCAGGCGAGCCGACCTCGGAGGGGCGCCGCTCGGGCGACGCGCACGTCTCCGGGATCGTCAGAACCGGGGGGAGGGGGAGACCGGAGGCTCGGCCGTCGCATCGCCGTGCCCCCGGTCCCGGGGGGGCGCGCCAGGGAGCCCCGCAAAGGGTTGCCTCGGCGCACCGACCAGTATGGCGCCTGCCTAGACGAAAGTCTAGGGCGGGTTCGGAAGGCCACGAGGGTAGGCAGGCGTAGATGGTGAGGAGCCCGCGAACGGGCTCCTCACCCCAACGACGCAACCCCGGGGGGGCAGGCGGTTTCCCACCTGTGGGGAGAGGAGTCACGCCGAAGCGGTTGTATCTGTCTCATATTGAGACGATGATTGCGAGGGTTTGCCCATCCAGCCGAAAGGAAAACACCGCAAAATGGACATCTCGAAACTCAGTAACGGCACCAAGCTCGTTCTCGGCGGAGGGATTCTGGCGCTCGTCGTCTCGTTCCTCCACTGGCAGAGCGTCGAGCCGGTCAACGGGCTCACGTTCTCACGCAACGAGTGGCACGGATGGGGCACGCTCGCGGGGATCGTTCTGCTCGTGCTCCTCGCGTGGGAGTTGAGCGCCGCCTTCGGCGTCAGGCCGTCACTCTCCGTCTCGGCGACGATCGTCACGGTCCTGCTCGCCGCGCTTCTCATCCTCTTGACGCTCCTGAAGGTCCTGGCCGACAACGAGTTCCGGACGTTCTGGGCGTGGATCGGACTCCTGCTCACGCTCGTGATCGGAGCGGGTGCCTGGATCGAGATGAAGGGTGCCGGTGAGTCGTTTTCGGACGTCAAGTCCACGGTGACGAGTGCGGCATCGGGTGCCGCCGCGGCTGCCCGCTCGGCCACCGACTCGGACTCGAAGGGGACGACCGACTCGACGCCCGACGCTCCCGCTCAGGCTCCGTCCGAACCGTCGTCGGACGACCCGCCTCGAGCCTCGTGAACCGCGCGCCGCGGGCCGCATCGTCGCGAGGCAATTGGCCGATGCGGCCCGGTACACTCGGCGTCATGAGCGAATTCGGCACGATGCGCGTCAAGAGCGGCCTCGCCGAGATGCTCAAGGGCGGCGTCATCATGGACGTGGTCAATGCCGAGCAGGCCGTGATCGCGGAGAACGCCGGCGCCGTGGCCGTGATGGCGCTCGAACGAGTGCCGGCCGACATCCGCCGCGACGGCGGCGTCGCGCGCATGTCCGATCCCGGGATGATCCGCGAGATCCAGGCCGCCGTCACGATCCCCGTGATGGCGAAGTGCCGCATCGGCCATTTCGCCGAGGCGCAGATCCTGCAGGCGCTCGAGGTCGACTACATCGACGAATCGGAGGTGTTGACTCCGGCCGACGTCGAGCATCACGTCGACAAGTGGGGCTTCACGATCCCGTTCGTCTGCGGTGCGACGAACCTCGGCGAGGCCCTCCGGCGGGTCGGTGAGGGGGCGGCGATGATCCGCACCAAGGGCGAGGCCGGAACGGGTGACATCGTCAATGCCGTCACGCATATGCGCGCCGTGTTCGGAGGTATCCGCCGACTGCAATCACTGCGCGGCGAGGAGCTCTACGCGGAGGCGAAGAACCTCCAGGCGCCGTACGAGCTCGTCCGTTGGGTGGCGGAGAACGGGAGGCTCCCGGTGGTCACGTTCACGGCCGGCGGAATCGCGACACCGGCGGACGCGTCGCTCTGCATGCAGCTCGGCGCCGATGGGGTCTTCGTCGGCTCGGGCATCTTCAAGTCCGGCGACCCGGACCTGCGGGCCAAGGCGATCGTCGAGGCGACGACGCACTACCGTGACGCCAAGATCCTGGCCGAGGTGTCGACCGGGCTCGGCGAACCGATGGTCGGCATCTCGTCCGCGTCGCTCGCCGACGGCGAGCGGCTCGAAGTCCGCGGCTGGTGAGGGACGAAACCCACGCGCCCGGCTGAAGCCGGGCACGGGCGCGGTGTTCGGCTTCAGCCGGATGCCGGGGTGTCCGCCTGCCCGCGCGCTCGTGACGCGTACGGATGAGATCGGTGTTCTGGCACTGCACGGTCAACCCACGCGCCGGCTGAAGCCGGGCATGTGGCGCGGTGTCCGGCTTCAGCCGGACGCCGGGGTTGCCCGCACGCCTAGACTCTTACCCATGACGATCGGTGTTCTGGCACTGCAGGGTGCTTTCCGCGAGCACGCCGTCGCGCTCCGGCGACTCGGCGTCGAGGCCGTCGAGGTGCGGTTGCCGGAGCAGCTCGAGGGACTCGACGGTCTCATCATTCCCGGCGGCGAATCGACGACGATGATGCGGCTGATGGAGATCTACGGGCTCGACGAGGCGATCCGATCGTTCTCCGAGCCGATCTTCGGCACCTGCGCCGGCATGATCGTGCTCGACCGCGAGCGCCTCGGTCTGATCGATCTCGCCGTCGAGCGGAACGCGTTCGGGCGCCAGGTGGCGAGCTTCGAGGCACCGGTCCGGATCGATGGAGAGGACGAGCCGTTCCCCGGCGTCTTCATCCGCGCCCCCTGGGTGGCCGACGCCGGTCCCGGCGTCACCGTCCTCGCCGAGGTCGGCGGGCACCCGGTGCTGGCGCGCGAGGGGCGGATCCTCGTCGCGTCGTTCCACCCGGAGCTCACCGACGACACGAGGCTGCACGAAGCGTTCCTACAGCTCGTCCGGGAGGAGCAGGGTGTCAGGGCATAGCAAGTGGTCGACGATCAAGCACAAGAAGGGCGCAGCCGACGCCAAGCGCGGCAAGCTGTTCTCGAAGCTCTCGCGGTCGATCATGGTGGCCGCGAAAGAGGGCGGTCCCGACCCGGCCACCAACATGGCCCTGTCGAACGCGATCGAGAAGGCGCGGTCGTACTCGATGCCGAAGGACAACATCGACCGGGCGGTCGCCAAGGGATCGGGCGAGGGCACGGACGGCGCCATGTTCGAGACGGTCGTCTACGAGGGGTACGGTCCGGAAGGGGTGGCCGTGCTGGTCGAGGCGCTCACGGACAACCGCAACCGTACCGCCGCCGACGTTCGGCACATGTTCACGAAGCACGGCGGGAACCTCGGCGCGACCGGGGCGGTGGCCTGGCAGTTCGAGCGCCGGGGAGTCGTGCTGGTGGCCGCGGACGGAGTCGACGAGGAGGAGCTGTTCCTCGTGGTCGCCGAAGCCGGGGCGGACGACGTCGACCGGGACGGGTCGGTCTTCCAGGTCTCGAGCGCGCCCGACCAGCTCGCCGCCGTGCGGACCGCGGTCGAGGCCGCGGGGTACACGGTCGAATCCGCCGAGCTCCCGATGGTGCCGAAGGTGACGGTCGAGATCGGTGACGAGCCGACGGCAAAGAAGGTCGTCCGCCTCGTGGAGGGGCTCGAGGACAACGACGACGTTCAGGACGTCTACGCGAATTTCGACATCCCCGAGGCGCTGCTCGAGGCTGTTGCATCGTGATCTCGCAGCCGTACTAGAATCGCTTGCACGGGGGTTCAACCAACGCAAGGCGCCGGTAGCGGCGCGGGAGGAGGCTCACCATGAGATGGATTCGGGTGGGCGCCGTGGTCGCACTGCTCGCATTCGCCGTTTCGGGATGCGGCGGCTCGAACGATGCCGGTGGCGACACGACGAACGCGGCGGCGATCGACACGACGGCGATTACCGTCGCCGACACCACCGAGGCCGACACCACGATGACGGACACCTCGGAGGCCGACACGACGTCGTCCACGGCCGGTCTGAGCGGCGCGTGCAAGGACCTCGCCGAGGCGAGCTCGACGTTCGCGGACGCCGCTGGAAGTGCCACGGGCGTCGACGGCAACCTGGACGAGACGGAGAAGGCGTTCGACGCGATCGTGGCGAGGGCTCCGGACGAGCTGAAGGACGACTTCGAGGCGCTCGCGGACGTGATCTCCGAGTACGCGAAGGCGCTGAAGGATCTGGATCTCAAGCCCGGAGAAGCACCGAGCGCGGCACAGATCGCCGAACTGGTGCAAGTCGGTCAGGCGTTCGCGACGGAGAAGGTCCAGAAGGCGACCACCGCGATCCAGGCGTGGGTGACGGCGAACTGCACCACGACGCCGTAGACGTGCGGACGACCGTCGGCCCGCCAGTGGGTCGTGCCGACGGCCGTCCGCTGCGCGTCACGTCCGCTTCGGTGCCTACCCTGCGTTCGTGAAGGTTCTCGGAATCGATCCAGGGACGGCTGCGTGCGGCTACGGGATCGTCCACGAAAGCGGCGGGCGGGTCACGTCACTCGCGTCAGGGTGCTGGAGGACGGGCGCCCGAGAGCGTCCCGAGCTTCGGCTCCGGGTGATCTTCGAAGGTGTGCAGGACCTCATCGAGGAGCACGCACCGGACGCCGTCGCACTCGAGGAGTCGTACGTGGGAGCCGACGCGCGCATCGCACTCTTCGTCGGCCAGGCACGCGGCGCCGCGATGGTCGCCGCCGCCACCGCCGGCGTTGAGTGCACCGAGTACGCCCCGAACCGCGTCAAGCAATCCGTGTGCGGGCATGGGCACGCGGACAAGCAGCAGGTGCAGCGGATGGTCAAGATGCTCCTGTCGCTCGACGCCCTGCCGGCAACGTCCCACGAGGCCGATGCCCTCGCCGTCGCCATCTGCCACGCGCTGATGCCGCCACTCGCCCGAATGGCCTCATGATCTCGCGTCTCCGCGGGACGCCGGCCGGCAGGAGTGCCGACGGTCTCGTGCTCGACGTCAACGGCGTCGGGTATCTCGTCGCCGCGACGCCCGGGGTGGTGCGCCGGGCAGAAGGCGGAGGCGAGATCGTCGTCGAGACCTTTCTCCACGTCCGCGAGGACGCGCTTCAGCTCTACGGCTTCGTCGACGCGTCCGAACGAGAGCTGTTCGTCCAGCTCCTCACCGTCAGCGGCATCGGCCCGAAGGTCGCCCTCGCGGTCGTTTCCGGATCGCCCGCCTCCGAGCTCCGTCGTGCGATCGCGCTCGGGGATCACGCGCGCTTCCAGGCGATACCCGGGATCGGGAAGAAGACGGCGGAGCGGATCGTGCTCGAACTGAAGGAGAAGGTGTCCCTCATCGCCGACGCCGCCGGCGGCCGTGGACGAGGCGCCGACCCACCTCGTCGCGCGCGACGCGCTCGTCGAACTCGGCTACTCCGTGCTCGAAGCGGAGCAGCGGCTCGCCGAGGTCGATCCGGAGCTGCCGCCGGCAGAGCGCGTTCGGCTGGCGCTGCGCGCCGCGTAGGCGACCGGGATTGCCGGCCCTGGGGCTGATCGAGACGGCCGCCAGGCGGGTCGTCGGGCCGAAGCCGCGAGTGCGGCTGTCCGGAATCGATCATCTAGGCTGTCTGCGTGAGCGACGGCGTCACGACTCCGGTGCTGGACCCCGAGGAAGAGGAGGTCGAGCGCTCGCTGCGGCCGCGCCGGCTCGACGATTTCGTCGGCCAGGAGCGGATCAAGGAGCAGCTCGGCATCGCGCTCGACGCGGCCAAGGGCCGCGGTGAGGCTCTCGATCACGTCCTGCTCGCCGGACCCCCGGGGCTCGGGAAGACGACGCTGGCCCAGATCGTGCGGGAAGAGCTCGGCGTCGGCATTCGCACCGTCGCAGGCCCCGCGCTCGAGAAGAAGGACATCGCCGCGGTCCTCACCGCGATCGAGCCGCGCGACGTCCTCTTCATCGACGAGATCCACCGCCTGAACCGTGCCGCCGAGGAGATTCTCTATCCCGCACTCGAGGACTTCCGGCTCGACATCATCTTCGGGCAAGGGGCGGCGGCCCGCACGCTCACGATCGACCTCCCGCCCTTCACGCTCGTCGGTGCCACCACGCGCACCGGACTGCTGACGACACCACTTCGCGATCGGTTCGGGATGACGTTCCGGCTCGGCTACTACGAGGCCGGCCAGCTCGGCACCATCGTCCGCCGCTCCGCGGGCATCCTCGCCGTCGCGATCGAGGACGATGCGGCCGACGAGATCGCGAGTCGCTCGCGCGGTACGCCGCGGATCGCGAATCGCATCCTCAGACGCGTGCGCGACGTCGCCGAGGTGCGCCACGCCGGAAAGATCACGAACGAGATCGCCCGAGAGGCGCTCGAACTGCTCGAGGTCGACGGAGTCGGCCTGGAGCGGGTCGACCGCGAATTGCTGTCTGCGGTGGCGGAGAAGTTCGGCGGCGGCCCCGTCGGTCTCTCGACGCTTGCCGTCGCGCTCGGCGAGGAGACGGACACGATCGAGGACGTCTACGAGCCGTACCTGCTCCAGCTCGGCTTCCTCCAGCGCACCCCGCGCGGAAGGGTGATCACCGAGCTCGGACGCAAGCACGTCGGCGCGGTGCGCGTCGACGGGAGCCTGTTCTAATGCCGGAGGCGACCCACTAGTGCCCGAGCTGTGGACTCCAGGGACGACCGCGCCGGTCGAGGAGCTCGTCGCGCGCATCACGCGGCGCATCGAGCAGTTCCGCGTCGAGCACGAGCTCGAGCGGGCAGGAGTCAGCGTCGAGCTCTTCGACGGCTCGCTCCATCGCCTCGCCTCGCTGTCGGCCGACCCGGGGTTCGGGTTCATGACCCTCTGCCCCCACTGTGACTCCGGCGAGCCCGAGGAGCTGATCGTGCCGGTCGGCGCGATCAAGGAGATCCGGATCAGCATCGTGGAGGACGAGCCGCGGCTCGGCTTCGCCGTTCCTAGCGCTTGAACTGGAAGGCGCGCCAACTCGGCGAAGGCGCGAGCTCGAGGAGCGTTCGCCCCCCTTCCGGCTCGGCATAGCCGAAGTCGCCTGTGGCGTCGTCGAAGTTCACCTGGAGGAGGTCCTCCTTGACGCGGTGATCGAGGTACGCGCCGCGGAAGACGAGCTTACGCAGCCAATAGACGAGTGACTCGTCACCGTGACACGAGAGCCGCTCCCAGTGGCGCACCAGATAGTGACCGAGAGTGCTTCGCGGTCCCGCGATCTGCCCGTCGGCCGTGAGCTCCACCAGATCGCCGGACTCGTCGTCGTCGAGGTCGTTGTCGGCGATGAGCTCGAGCTTGACGGCGGCAGCAGTCACACGCTCGCGAAAGTCGTCCGCCCCGAAGGTGTATCGGTAGCCGAGGAACTCGAGGACGTAATCCTCACCCGACACGTAGTTGTTGACCTCACCCTGTGTCACGGCAGGAAAGCTACCCTCACGACGTGAACCGCCGCGTCGCGATCCCGATGATCTTCGTCGTTCTCGTGATCTGGGTCGTTGGCGCCGCCGTCACGAAGTATTCGCTCGAGCAGATGGCGTATCTCGCGCCGGTCGCGGTCGTGGTGGTCGGCGCGACGATCGGCATCGTGATGCTGTGGGTCAAGGTGATCCGCGAATCGAGGCGCACCCGGCGTGCCCCACGCGCCGATGCCTCGGACGGCCGCTGACTTCTGGCATCGTTTCCGGTTGACGTCCGGGCCGGGACCTATCGTGGATCCATGGTCGAAAGCTGGAACCTGGAGCCCGTCTCGTTCGCGCACGTCCGCGCTCTCGTCGACGCCCTCGGCGTCTCGGAGACCGTCGCGACCGTCCTCGTGCGGCGTGGGCTGGGCGATCCCGAGGCAGCTCGCGCCTTCCTCGAGCCCGAGGGAATCACGCACGACCCACTGCTCCTCGGTGACATGGCGGCAGCCGTCGCACGGATTCGGACGGCCGTCGAGCGTGGTCAGAAGATCTGCGTTCACGGCGACTACGACGTCGACGGCGTCTGCGCCACCGCACTCGCCACGCTGACGCTGAAGGAGCTCGGTGCAGATGTCGTCTGGCACCTTCCGAGCCGGTTCGAAGAGGGCTACGGCGTTTCGGCTGCGACGATCACTCGACTCGCCGAAGACGGCGTCGGGCTCATCGTCACGGTCGACTGCGGCATCACGGCCGTCGCCGAGGTCGCGGAGGCCCGGCGGCTCGGCGTCGACATGCTGATCACCGACCATCACCGGCCGGGCGAGACGCTCCCCGACTGTCCCATCGTTGCAACGCGGCCGTCCGACTACCCGTTTCCCGAGCTGTGCGGCACGGGGGTGGTGATCAAGCTCGCCCAGGCGCTCCTCGGCGTCGACCATCCCGCGATTGCGCGTCACGCCGACCTCGTCGCGCTGGCGACGATCGCGGACGTCGTCCCACTCGTCGACGAGAACCGTGCCCTCGCGGCAACCGGGTTGCGCGGTCTGTCCCGGACCCAGAAGCCGGGTCTACAGGCGCTGATGCGCGTCTCGGGCGTGGATCCGGCCACCATCGACGCCACGGCCGTCGCGTTCCGCCTCGCCCCGCGCCTCAACGCGGCGGGTCGGCTGGGACGACCCGACGTCGCCCTCCACCTCGTACTCACCGAGGACGAGCGCGAGGCCGACATCCTCGCCAACGAACTCGAGACACTCAACCGCGATCGGCAGGCGGTCGAGGAGCGCATCCACCGGGAGGCCGCTGCGGTCGTCGCTGCGTGGCCGCCCGAGAAACGCAGGCACCGCGCCTATGTCGTGTGGGGTGAAGGCTGGCACGAAGGGGTGATCGGAATCGTCGCCTCGCGGCTCGTCGAGCGCTTCGGCCGTCCCGTCGTGCTGATCGCCGGCGAGGGCGAGCGCTGGAAGGGCTCCGGCCGGTCCGTCCCCTCCTTCGATCTCCACGCCGGCCTGGCCGCGTGTGCCGACCATCTCGAGCGATTCGGCGGCCACCGGGCCGCTGCCGGGCTCACGATCGGCACCGATCGGCTCGAGAGCTTCGCGGCCGCGTTCGAGGCGTACGCGGACGGCGAGTTGGGCGACGAGGACATCGCTCCCTCGACGCGCATCGACGCCGTGGTCCCGGCCGAGGCGTTGACGCTCGACCTGGCCCGCGAGCTCGAGCAATTGGCCCCGTTCGGCCTCGGCAACCCCGACGTTACGCTCCTCGTGGCCGGCTGTGAGGCCGTCGGCGCGGCCACCGTCGGCGAGGGGAAGCACCTCCGGTTCCGCGTCCGCCAGCACGGGCGTGACGCCGGCTCCGCAATCGCATTCGGCCTCGGCGGGCAGCTCGAGCGGCTGCGAGCCGAGGGGCGCTTCGACGTTGCCTTCCGCCTCAAACAGAACCGCTGGAACGGCACCGTCGCTCCGCAGCTCGTCGTCAGACGTGTCTTCGACACGTCTGACAGCTACGAGGAGCTGCGGGCGTGGCTCGCCGAGCTCTGGCGAGCGGGTGAGCCGTCCTGGACGCCCGAGGCGCGACGAATCTTCGACGAACTCGCGATCGGCGACGACGGCAGGAAGAGGCAGCTGCTCGAGTCGCCGACGTTCCGCGGCCTGCTCGAGCACGGCCGGCCGCTGACGCTGCCGCAGGCTGCGTAGCCGCGGAGCGGCTCACCGCCCGGTCGCGGGCGTTCAGTCCCGTGTGGGACGTGCTCTGCCCGACCCACGCGCGGCGACGCCGAGGCCGGGGAGAGACGGGCGTCGTCCCAGCGGGCGGGCGGGCGTCTTCCGGACGCCGAACGAGCGGTCGAGCTCGGCGAGCAGCCGCAGCACGCGACGGCGCTCGATGTACCTGCGCAACAGGCCCATGACAGACGATCTTCGGCGGCCCCTGGCGGGATCCTGTGACCGGAATGGCCACAAGTAGAATGGGGAGATGGCTGTCGTCGATGCCGAGCGTCATCAAAACGATCTCGTCAACGAGTTGATCGCGACTGTCGAGACGTACAACCCGGGCCTCGACAGGGAGCTGATCCGGGGTGCCTTCGACGAAGCCGAGCGCGCCCACCGCGGCCAGGTGCGCCGCTCCGGTGAGCCTTTCATCAACCATCCGCTGGGGGTGGCGCTCATCTGCGCGCAGCTTCGTCTCGACGAGCAGACGATCGCAGCCGCGCTCCTCCACGACGTCATCGAGGACACCGAGACCGACCTCGATGCCCTCCGTGCGTCGTTCGGGGCCGACATCGCACAACTCGTCGAGGGTGTCACGAAACTGACGCGCATCAGCTTCAAGAGCCGCGAGCAGGCGGAGGCCGAGAACTACCGCAAGATGATCGTGGCGATGGCGCAGGATTGGCGCGTCATCCTGATCAAGCTGGCCGACCGCCTCCACAACATGCGCACGATCGAGTACCTCGGCAAGCAGAAGCAGGTGCAGAAGGCGAAGGAGACGCTCGAGGTCTACGCGCCGCTCGCACACCGGCTCGGCATCCACGCCGTCAAGTGGGAGCTCGAAGACCTGTCGTTCCAGATTCTCCATCCACGAAAGTACTCGGAGATCAAGGCGATGGTCGCGGATCGCCGAGCCGACCGCGAAGCCCAGGTCGAGATGGCGGCCAAGCAGTTGCAGGGCGATCTCGACGAGGCGGACATCCCAGCCGACATCTCCGGGCGTGCGAAGCACTTCTACTCGATCTACGACAAGATGGCGAAGAAGGGGCGCGAGTTCAACGAGATCTACGACCTCACGGCGATGCGCGTGCTGATCGAACGCGCGGGGCACGAGGGAACACGCGATTGCTACGCCGCACTCGGCATCATCCACGCGCTCTGGAAGCCGATGCCCGGCCGGTTCAAGGACTTCATCGCGATGCCGAAGCTGAACCGCTACCGCTCGCTCCACACGACGGTGATCGGGCCGAACGGCACGCCGCTCGAGATCCAGGTGCGCACCCGCGAGATGCACGAAGAGGCCGAGTACGGCGTCGCCGCGCACTGGATCTACAAGAAGGGCCGCATGTCGAAGGGCGACGACGAATGGGTGACCTGGGTCAAGACACTGATGGACTGGCAGGGCGACGATCAGGACGCCGCGGAGTACATGAGCACCCTGCGCACCGATCTGTTCGACGACGAGGTGTACGTCTTCACACCGAGGGGCGAGGTGAAGACCTTGCCCGCCGGAGCGACACCCATCGATTTCGCATATGCCGTCCACACCGACGTCGGACACAAGACCGTCGGAGCAAAGGTCAACGGCCGCATCGTTCCCCTCCACTACAAGCTGAAGAACGGAGACTTCGTCGAGATCCTCACCTCGAAGTCCGGGCGGGGACCCTCGCGCGACTGGATGTCGCTCGCCGCCTCGTCCCGCGCCAGGAACCGCATCCGCCAGTGGTTCCAGCGTGAGACGAAGGGAGAAACCGAGGCTCGGGGACGCGAATCACTCGACAACGCACTCAAGGCCCAGAGCCTGCCGTACCGCAAGTTGCAGAGCTCTCCCGTCCTCGCTCAGGTGATCCGCGAGCTCGGGTTCAAGAAGGCGGAGGACTTCTACCTCGCGGTCGGCTCGGGCAAGCTCGGCACCGGCCAGGTGGTCAACAAGTTGCTGCAACGGCTGAAGACCGACGAGGTGGCGGAGGAGCCGGCGATCACGCTGAAGGCACCGAAGGCGCGCTCGACCGTTGCAGGGGACAGCCTCGGCATCGTCGTCCAAGGCGTCCAGGACGTGCTCATCCGTCTGGCGAAATGCTGCACCCCCGTACCCGGCGACGAGATCAAGGGGTACATCTCGCTCGGTCGCGGAATCACGATCCACCGCGTCGACTGCCCGAACGTGAAGGCGCTGATGCGCAACCCCGAGCGCTTCACCCCCGTCGAGTGGGAGGGGAACGCGAAAGCGAGCTTCAGGGTGCAGATCTCCGTCGACGCCTGGGACCGCACGCGACTCCTGGAGGACGTCGCGAGGACATTCTCCGAGCACGGCGCGAACATCGTCGCCTACGGCGGCACGGTCGAGGACGGAATGGCGAAGAACTGGTACACCGCCGAGCTCGGCGACGTCAACGACCTGCGCTCGCTCCTCTCGGCGCTGCGCCAGCTCGAGGCCGTCTTCGACGCCTACCGGATGACGCCGGGCTGAGCAGGTTTTTCCGCAGAGTGGGAATTCGCTAGCGCGAATTCCCACTCGCGACACCCCTAAAGGGGGAACCTACGGTTCCCTGCGACCCTCCCTTCTGGTGGACTGACCGCGGACGGAGGCTTCGGGCTGGGCCTGGCCCGGGCGTCTGAGCCGAGAGACGGCTCGTCCTCAGCCTTAGAGGGAGGTTCCCCAGGAACCGTGGTTCCAACGTCAGGGTTTGCGCGATCAGGATCCCGGCTACGGGATTCCTGATCTGCGAGCAAGGACTCCAGCCCGCGGATGCTGTCGAGGTCGGAGTCGTTCTGCGCCCAGTCCGCGCACTTCGGTTCGAGGGCGATCGCAGCCTTCAGGGACGTGATCGCAGCGGCGGTGTCGCCGCCCAGTGCCTGCCAGCAGGCGGTCGAGTAGAGCACGCCGGCGTTGTCGGGATGCCGCTCCTTCGCCTCGGCCAGCAGTTCGAGCGCCGCTTCGTGCTCGCCGCTCGCCCGATACCGCTCCGCCTCGAAATACCACTCCCACGCCGAGGGGGTGTGAACGCCGGGCACACCGCCGATCGCGAGCACGGTCGTTCCCGCCTCGGCTGCGATCGCGTGCCGGCGAACCGCCGGATCCCGGACGAAGACGACGGTGCCCGCCGGCGCGTCGACGGCCTCGCTGTCGAGCGTGAACGTGGCCCGGCCGTTGAGGACGACGTACGCTTCCTGGTGACCCAGTCTCTCCTCTGTGTGCTCCTCGACGACGTGGTCGCCGGCGGCGAGAGCGGTGTAGGCGTTGATCCCGAAGGCGTCGATTCCGAGCGGCCGCCGCAGCGGTTTCCACTGCACGCCGGCCACCGGGATCGGCTCGATCTCGGGGATCCTGACGACGCTGAACGGCTCAGCCACGGATCAGAACGTAGCAAGGCGTCCCTCGGGCGAGGGACGCCCGCTCCCCTCGGCGGCGTACCCCGGGCGGGCGAGGGAATCCCCTCAAACGAGGGATTGCATCCCCCGACCGCGTACTTACAGATGTGGGGTGGGGAGAGGGGTCACGCCGCGATGGCCGTCCGGTTCGCCCGGGCGGCCACGCGGCGGGAAACCTCTACGGCTCCCAGGGGACGCCGCCCGTGTCCCAGCCGAGGAGGACATGAGCCGAGATCCGCCCCGCGATCTCCTCGGCTGTGGTGGCGTCGACGGTTCCGTCGATCGCGAGCTCGCCGACGGTGACTCCGTCGTAGGAGACGGGAATTCCGATCCGCTGCAGCGGATCGGCCGTTCCGGCCTCGGGACCGAGGACGAGCGTGCCCCGGTCGAGGAAATAGATGCCGGCCCACAGGACGCCCGGCGCGGCAGCGAGCATCGCCACGACCGCGCGCAAGACGTCGTCCGCCTCTGCGCCGCCGCCGATCAGTCGGTCGATCTCCGCGACGACGTCGGTACTCACTCTCCCAGGCTCGATCCCTCGAACGCTCTCACCGTCTCGATCGCATGCTCCGGGACGGGAATCGGCCGGCGCGTGTCCCGGTCGATCAGGACGACCGTCTGCGAGCCCGTCACCATCAACTCGTCGTCCGGCAGCCTGACCGCCGCGACCTCGTAGGTCACACTCGTTCGACCGAGCCTGCTGACCCGTACGAAGCACTCGATCAGATCGTCGAAGCGGGCCGGTGCGTGGTATTCGACGTGTAGGGCGCGCATCACGAACTCGGCGCCTTCGATACCCAGTGAGCCAAGGTGCCGGTGGTACTCGGTGCGAGCGTGGTCGAAATACGGCAGGTACCGGCCGTAGTAGACGACGCCCTGAGCATCCGTGTCCGAGAACCAGACCCGGGTGAGAGCGGAGTAGCGAAACGGCGGTCGTCGCTGCGTGACCCGGCCCAGTTCGAGAGGATCGGACACGCGCTCAGCTCTCGATCAGTGTGACGAGCTCGTCACGGCGGGCGGTCATCTCCCCCTCGGACATCGCCTCGAGGTTCAGTCGCAACAGCGGCTCGGTGTTCGACGGTCGCACGTTGAAATGCCATGTGTCGAAGTCGACGGAGATTCCGTCGAGATGCGAGACGCGGCCGCCTTGCATCTCGTAGCGCTCCTTGATCTCTTGCAGCTTGAGCGGGACATCTGCAACGGGAGTGTTGATCTCGCCGGTGATGAAGTATCGCTCGCGAAACGGCCGCAGGATCTCCGAGAGCTTCATGCCGCGCTTGGAGATCAGCTCGAGCATGAGGAGGAACGGGACGACACCGCTGTCGGCCTGTGTGAAGTCGCGGAAGTAGTAGTGCGCAGAGACCTCACCTGCGAAGACGGCCCCCTCCTTGCGCATCCTGTGCTTGATGAACGCGTGCCCGACGCGGTTGACGAGCGCGGTACCGCCGGCCGCGGCAATCGTGCGCGGCACGGCCCAGCTCGCGCGCACGTCGTAGAGCACGGTCCCGCCGGGGCTCTTCTCGAGCATCACCTCGGCGAGCAGCGCAGTCACGAAATCGCCGGGTACGAACTCGCCGGTGTCGTCGACGAAGAAGCACCGGTCGGCGTCACCGTCGTACGCGACGCCGAGCGCCGCCCCTTCCTCGCGCGTCTTCGCGACGATGAACTCCCGGTTCTCCTCGAGCAACGGATTCGGCTCGTGGTTCGGAAAGGATCCGTCCGGCTCGAAGTAGCAGCGCACGACCTCGATCTGGGGCAGTTGCGCGAGTACGGGCGGCAGCATCGCCCCCGCCATGCCGTTCGCGGCGTCGACGACGATTCGTAGTGGCGCGATCGCATCCACGTCGATGAAGGAGAACACCTTCTCGACGAACCCGGGCCACACGTCGAGGCTGCTGATCTCACCACGTTGTCCCACCGCGCCGAATCCGGCCTCGGCGCCGATGCGGACGTCGTCCAGGCCCGAGTCCCCTCCAACGGGAAGTGCACCGCGACGGACGATCTTCATCCCGGTGTACTCCTTCGGATTGTGCGAGGCGGTCACGCAGATCCCACCTTCGAGCCCGAGCTCGCCGACCGCGTAGTAGACCATCTCCGTTCCCACCATGCCGAGGTCTCGGACGTCCGCGCCCCCGTCTGCGGCGCCGTCCATCACCGCGGCCGCCATTGTCGGCGCGGACAGTCGCATGTCGCGGCCGACCGCGATCGAGCGCGGCTCGAAGTGCTCGACATAGGCGCGCCCGATTGCGTACGCCCCCTCTTCGTCGAGCTCGGAGCCGTACAGGCCACGGATGTCGTACGCCTTGAAGATCGCCCGGTCGAGCACGTCGCCATCGTAGGCGAGTCCGCGAACGAGCGCGCCGGCGGGCTTGGCGAGGCACGGTCCGCCGGCGCCGACCACCGCCTGGCCGACCCGTGCCCGTATCCTTCAGACGATGGAGCGAAAGCTCGCAACCGTGCTCTTCGTCGATCTTGTCGGCTCGACGCAGCTCGTCGCGAGCGCCGACCCCGAAGTCGTACGCTCACGCCTGAACGGGTTCTTCGAGCACGTCTCGCGGTGTATCACCGCGCACGGCGGCACCGTCGAGAAGTTCGCAGGAGATGCGGTCATGGCGGCGTTCGGCGTTCCGGTCGCGCACGAGGATGATCCCGAGCGCGCCGTGAGGGCGGCCCTCGCGATCGTTGCTGCCGTGCGTGGGCTCGACCTCGAGGTCCGCATCGGCGTCGAGTCGGGCCAGATCGTCTACGACGAGACAGAGGACACGTTCGCGACCGGGCTGGCGATCAACGCTGCCGCCCGGCTACAGCAGGCGGCCGAGCCCGGGGAGATTCTCCTCGGCCCCGGCGTCGAGCGGTTGACACGTCAGACGGTCGTTACGACTGCGTGCGGCGCGCAGACCGCCCGCGGATTCCCGGCCGGAGTCGAGGCGTGGAGCGTCGTGTCGGTCTCGGACGAGGTAGGCAGGCGACTCCTCGTCTCGGCACCCTTCGTCGGCCGAGAGGAAGAGCTCGAGCTGCTGCACAACACGTTCGCACGTGCCGTCAGGGACCAACGCGCGCACCTCGTGACCGTGTACGGCGCAGCCGGGGTCGGCAAGTCGAGGCTCGCACGGGAGTTCGTCGCCGGCGTCGAGCGATCGACGATCCTCGCGGGGCGTTCCCTCCCGTACGGAGAGGGGGTCACCTACTGGGCGATCGCCGAGATGGTGAAAACCGCAGCCGGCATCACAGACGACGATTCCGTCGACGCCGCATCCGAAAAACTCAGGCAGTGCTGCGGTGACGGAGCCGTCGCCGACCTCCTCGCACTGGCGACGGGCGTCCTCGATGCCGTCGGCGGTGAGCGTGCGGCGTCGGAGATCGCCTGGGCCGCGCAGGCGTGGGCGGCCGAGCTTGCCGACGTGCAGCCGCTCGTGCTCGTGTTCGAGGACATCCACCTGGGCGAGGAGCCGATGCTCGACCTGGTCGAGCATCTCGCCGTCTCCGTCCGGGAGGTCCCGCTCCTGATCCTCTGCCTCGCGCGCGCGGATCTCCTCGACGAGCGGCCCACGTGGGCCGGCGGGCACGTCCGCGCGACGGCGATCGAGCTCGAGGCCCTTCCGCGCGAGGACAGTGCGAAGCTCATCGAAGCGCTCATCGACGACGAAGCGGATGGGCTCTCCGCGGCGCAGCGTGAGACGGTGCTCGGGACGACCGAGGGGAACCCGCTCTTCATCGAGGAGACGGTTCGGATGCTGCTCGAGTCGGGCGGCGAGTCCGACGGGATCCCGCACACCGTGCAGGCGATGATCGCCGCGCGCATCGACCGCCTGTCCCTGTCCGAGCGTACCGTGCTCCGCCGCGCCTCCGTGGCCGGCCGTGTCTTCTGGTCGGGAGCGATCGACGAGCTCGGCGACACCGAGCTCGAGGGCGGGGAACTGCCCGCGCTCGTCGCGCGTGACTTCCTGATCCGTGAGCCCCGGTCGACGATCAGCGGTGAAGAGGCCTACCGCTTCAAGCACGTGCTGATCCGGGACGTCGCGTACGCGGGCTTGTCGAAGTCGTCGCGGGCTCTCCTCCACCGGCAGATGGCGCACTGGCTGGCGGGGAGGCCGGTCGCCGAGGAGCTCGTCGAGATCCGTGCCTACCATCTCGACGAGTCGGCCAAGCTGGAGGCGGAGCTCGAGGGCCGTGTCTCCCCGGAGCTCGCCGTCGAGACCGCCGCGGCGCTCGAGCAGGCGGGCCGGCGGGCGCTCGCCCGGGAGGCGAACGCTGTTGCGCGCAGGTTGTTCTCCCGTGCGATCGAGCTCGAGACGACGCTGCAGCGGCGGTATCTGGCCGCCCAGGCCGCGTGGCGGATGACCGACCTCCCGACCGTCTCCGT
This sequence comes from uncultured Thermoleophilia bacterium, assembly GCA_963721955.1. GTDB lineage: Bacteria > Actinomycetota > Thermoleophilia > Gaiellales > Gaiellaceae > Gaiella. The sequence continues at coordinate 2,189,228 of CAVRKG010000005.1, forward strand.
GGAGATGCTCGAGGTGAGCGAAGCAGCCCATGCGGCCGGCGAGCCACGGGTCGAAGGGCGGGCGCTCACCGCTCTCGCGCGCGTGGCCCTGTTCCGGGACGCTGACACCGACTGCGCGCGTGAGCTCGCCGGACGTGCACTCGCGGTCGTGGAGGAGACGGACGACGTGGGGCGGTTCGACGCGCTCGACGTGCTCGGCACGGTCAGTTACTGGGAAGGCGACCTGGACGAGGCCGAACGGCTCGCCAACGAGAGGCTCGTGATCGCCGAACGGATCGGGCGTCCGGATCTCCTGAGCGGCGTGCTCCTCGAGCTCAACGACATCTTCAACGCTCGGCTCGAGCCAGATCGTGCGCATGAGCCGCTGGCACGTGCGGTCGAGCTCGCCGGCACGAGCGGTAGCCCGACGATCCGAGGATGGATCCTCCGCGCCACGGGACGCCAGGCCGCGCTGGAGGGGAGGCTCGGGGAGGCCGAGTCCCTGCTCGAGCAGGCGCGCGTGCTCTTCGCCGAGAGCGGTGCCGCCTTGACGCTCGCCCGGACGCTGAACGCACTCGCGCTCGTCGTGTGGGAGGGGGGCGACCTCTCCCGGGCGGAAGAGCTTCTCCGCGAGGCGATCCGAATTCTCAAGCCGATCCAGGATCGTGGCTCGATCGTCGAGAGCCAACGGCTTCTCGCCCAGGTCCTGCTCCAGCAGGGGCGACTCGACGAGGCCGAACGGTTCGCGCTCGAGTCGCTCGAGACGGTAGGGGCCGCAGACGTCTCGTCGAGCTCGACGACACGTCTTGCGGTCGGCCTCGTTCGCGCCGCGCAGGGCCGGGACGAGGAGGCCGAGGACCTCCTTCGGAAGGCGGACGAGATCATCACGCCGACGGGATTTCAGGCGCCACCGGATTGCTCCGCTCGAGTCGCTCGCCGAGTTTCTGCGCTCGCGCGGACGCGACGTCGAGGCTCGAGACGTCGACGGGGTACTCGAAGCGCTGCTTCGCGTCCCGGTTGCTCCGCAGCGCGCCTGATCCCCGGTCGCCGGAACGCGCTCGTCAGGTCGCCGCGAGGATCTCCCTGATCGCCTGGCTGGACGCCTCGTCCGGGGACTCGGAGATCACCGTTGCGGACCGCTCGAACCGATCGAGCGCCTCCCGGAGCGGGTCGGCACGAAGCGTTCCCTCTCCATAGGGGAGGTGGTGCTTCTCGTTGCGGTTCGCATACGCGATGTCGGAAAAGTGGATGTGGAACGGAGCCTCGGGCTCGAGCACGGCGTCCGCCGCCTCCAGCGCCTCTGCGAACAGGCCCGTCGTGAGGTAGGCCCCGTCGCTCGTCGCGTGCATGTGTGCGAAGTCGAGCACCGGTCGCACCCAGTCGAGCCGGCGCGAGATCGCGAGGACGTCGTCGAGTGACCCGAGATCGCGCACCCTGCCCATCACCTCGATCCCGAACGGCACCGCCCGGCCCTTCCCCTCGAGGCGCTCGCGCAACGTCCCGAGCTGCTCGACGACGGAAGTGATCGCATCCTCATGCGATCGGCCGAGCAGGAACCCCGGATGGAAGACGACGACCGCGGCGCCGCACGCGGCGGCGATGCCGGCACTTCGGTCGAGCGCGCCGACGGCGGAGGAGAACTTCCGGCCGCTCGCCTCGAGGTGTCCCATGAATCCGAACAGCGGTGCGTGGACCGAGAGGGCAACGTCGGCCTCGCGTGCCGCAGCACCCAAGCCCTCCGCCCAGGGGTAATCCATCCAGAACCCGCCCTCGAAATCGATCTCGCACGCGTCGTAGCCGCGCTCCCGCAGGATCTCGATCGCCCGCCGCGGGTCGTCCCGAACGGGGATGCCCGGGAGCCCGACACGAATACGCCCCATTTGCGGGTATTCTATGCCGTCCGACGGTGTTCGTACGCTTCACCCAGATGGAGCAGCCCACCCGCATCGATCTTCTCGAGCTCGACATCGACCTGCGTCTCGCCGATCTCTGGCGGGAGGCCGCCGGCGTGACGGAGTGGAACCTCGAGGTCGTGTCGGCCTTCATGCGCGCCGCGTACGGCAAGGGCTACTGCGACGCTTTCACCGAGGACTTGCCGGGTGCCCTCTGCCACGATCACGGCTACCAGGTCCCCGACCGTCAGCGCTCCGTTCGCGCCGCCTGACCGCTCGAACGGTACGCCGGACCTGCCCCGAGGCTATTCTTGACCCTGTGACCAGGAAGCGCTCTCCGGCGCGACTCGTCATCGCCCTCTCGATCGCGGCGGTGCTCGCAGTCTTTCTCCTCTACACCTCGATCGCGGGGGGCGGAACCCCTTCCGTCAGACCGAGCGAGTTACAGGGGCAGACCGGGACCGTCTCGCTCGTCGGCCAGGTGGTCGGCAAACCGACGGGAGATGCACACGACGGCGGGCTCCGGTTCCGGGTTCGCGACGTGAAGGATCCGGCGAGCGTGGCCGTGCCTGTCGTCTACACGGGGAGCGTCCCCGACCTTTTCGCGACGGGCCGCGATATCGTCGTCGACGGAAAGCTCCAGAACGGCACGTTCGTCGCCACTCCCGGCTCGATGGTGACCAAGTGCCCGTCGAAGTACTCGGCTACCCCGTCGTCTCCCGAGTAAATGGCTGAACTGGGCCGCGCGGCGCTCGTCGTCACGCTCGGCCTGTGCGTGTTCGCAACCGTTGCGGGTTCCTACGCGGCCGCGAGGAGACGACGGAGACTCGCGCACTCGGCGCGGAACGCGCTCATCGCTGCCTTCGGCTCGACACTGGTCGCCGCCGGCGTCCTCGTGGCGGGGTTCCTGCGCAACGATTTTTCGTTGACCTACGTCGCAGAGCACTCGAACCGCACGCTCTCGGGTGGCTACAAGCTTTCTGCGGTCTGGGGTGGGCAGGAGGGCTCACTGCTCCTGTGGCTCGTGATCCTCACCGGCTATGCGGCGCTCGCGGTGTGGGTGAATCGCAACCGCGCCCGCGACCTGGTCGTCTGGGTGACCCCGGTGCTCGCGGGCATCTGCGTCGGGTTCTCGTTCCTGCTCGTCGTCGTGGCGAGCCCCTTCGTGCTCCAGGCGGCTCCGCCGGACGGGGCGGGGCTCAACCCGAGCCTTCAGAACCCGTACATGATCGCCCATCCACCGTTCCTCTACCTCGGCTACGTCGGGCTGGCGGTGCCGTTCGCGTTCGCGATGGGCGCGCTGCTGTCCGGGCGCACCGACGAACGGTGGATCGTCGCCACGAGGCGATGGACGCTGATCGCGTGGACCGCACTCGGCATCGGCCAGTTGCTCGGCGCCCATTGGGCATACGTCGAGGTCGGCTGGGGCGGCTACTACGCGTGGGACCCGGTCGAGAACGCAGCCCTGATGCCGTTTCTGGCCGCGACCGCGTTCCTCCACTCGGTGATGATCCAGGAGAAGCGCGGGATGTTGAAGCTCTGGAACGTCGTCCTCGTCGCGCTCGCATTCTGTCTCTCGATCTTCGGCACCTTCCTGACGCGATCCGGCGTCGTCAACTCCATTCATTCGTTCACGCAGAGTGATATCGGCCCGTGGTTTCTCGCCTTCATCGTCGTCGCCGTCATCTTCTCGACGGCGCTGATCGTCTGGAGGCTTCCCCTGCTGCGCTCGGCGACGAGGCTCGAGTCGCTCGTTTCTCGGGAGGCCGTCTTCCTCTACAACAACCTCCTGCTCGTGGCGCTGTGCCTGACGATTCTCTGGGGCGTCACCTGGCCGATCCTCTCCGAGGCGGTCCGAGGCTCGACCGTCGTCGTCGGTCGACCCTATTACGACTTCTTCTTGCGGATCTTCGGCCTGCCGCTGTTGCTGCTGATGGGGATCGGGCCGCTGATCGCCTGGCGCCGATCCTCCCTTCGAGGCCTCGGGCGAACATTTCTCTGGCCGGCCGTCATCTCGGTCACGGCCGGGGTCGTCCTGATCCTCCTCGGCGCCGGCTCGTCGATTCCCGGCCTGATCGCCTATACCTTCGCCGCGTTCGTGCTCGCCGCCATCGGGCTCGAGTTCGTGAGGGGGACACGCGCCCGTCGTGCGCTCTCGAACGAAGCGTGGGTCGTCGCCTTCGGTTCGCTCGTGGGCCGAAACCGCCGTCGGTACGGCGGCTACATCGTTCACGTCGCGATCGTCCTGCTCGCGATCGGAATCGCCGGTTCGAGCGCGTACGACTCCGTCGTCGAGGGGAAGCTCGCTCCGGGTCAATCGCTCGCCGTGTCCGGATACGTCGTGACGTTCCAGAAGTTGACGGAGCGTGACACTCCGCACGCGGCGGAGGTACGAGCGGAACTCGCAGTCAGTCGTGACGGCAACGAGCTCGGCACTCTCGAAGCAGGGAAGAACTCGTACAAGATCGCGGGCCCTGACCCGCAGGTCTCGTCGGAGGTGGGCGTTCGCTCCGACTACCTGACGGGTGAAGACCTGTTCGTGATCCCCGAGCAGGTGAACGACGACGGCACCGTGTACTTCCGCATCTTCGTCAAGCCGCTCGTCAACCTCATCTGGCTCTCCGGCCTCGTCTTCCTCCTCGGCTCCGTCGTGGCGCTCTGGCCCGACGCCCGCGAGCAGCGTCGGCTTGCCGTTCGGTACGACGAGGCCGGTAGTCCCGTTCGAGGCCGGTGAACCTCGCCATCCTGCTCGGAGGCCTGCTGGCGATCGTTTGCGTCGTCCTGGTCGCGCTCCCGTTTCTCCGCGAGCCCGACCCGCCGTCGGACGAGCTCGAAGAGTTGACACCGGAGCGCCGCCGCCGGCTGGCTCTCGCCGAAGAGCGCGACCGGGCGCTCGCGGCTCTCAAGGAGCTCGAGGCCGACCACCGCGCCAAGCGGATCAACGACGAGGACTATCGCGCCTCGATCGGGCCGCTCCGGCGCGAGGCGGCTGCGGCTCTCCGGGGTCTCGATCGGGCCGGGAAGGTGTAGCCGCTCCGCAGGCGAAGATCGCTCTCATGAGTCGATGGACGGCGCTTGCCGTTGCGCTCGTGACGACGTCGCTGCTCGCTGGAACCGCCACGGGCGACCCCGGCAGCGAGAAGGCGAGGATCGACGCCCGGATCGGCGACCTCGAGTCGCGGGCGCTCGAAGCAGCCCGCACGGAGGGAGTGCTGACGACCGACCTCAGCCACGTTGCAGCCCGGGTGCGAGGTGCGGAGGCAGTTGTCGCGACCGAGCAGGCGGAGCTGACAGAACTCGAGGCGCTTCTCTCCTCCGAGCGCGTGCGACTCGCGGCACTCGAGGAAGAGATCAGGGTCCAGACGGCACGGCTCGTCGTTCTCGAGCAGCAGTACGCGAAAGCCCTGGCGGTGCTCGAGCAGCACCTCCGTGCGATCTACGAGTCGGACACGCCGGATCTCATCGCGCTCGCACTCGGGACGACGTCGTACTCGGATCTGGTCGACAACATCGAGATGATGAACCGGATCGGGAGCCAGGACGCGCAGATCGCTTCGTCCCTGGAGCGCGTCCAGACAGAGCTCGGACAGGCGCGCGCTGCGACGAACCGCGCGCGACAGAGCGCAGCACGATCCGAGGCGTTGATCGCTTCGCGCGTCGAAGCGCAACGTCTCGTGCGCGACCGCATGGTGGCGAACCGGAACGACCTTGCAGCGGCGGAGCAGGAAAAGGCGAGAGCACTCGCCTCGACGAGGGAGGATCGCGCAACCTTCGTCGCCGAGGCCGAGAGTCTCGCCGCGCAGAGTGCAGCCCTCGGCGCGCAGATCGCGGCTGCGCAGCGTGCGTCGACGAGCTCCCCTCCGGCCGGGGCGGAGGGCTCGAGTGGCGCGCTCGGGTGGCCCGTCGCGGGCTCCGTCACGAGCGGGTTCGGCATGCGCTGGGGCCACATGCACGAAGGCATCGACATCGCCGCCGGAACCGGGACACCCGTCCACGCGGCCGCCGGCGGCACGGTCATCTACGCGGAGTGGATGTCCGGTTACGGCTACCTCGTCGTGATCGACCACGGGAACGGCCTCTCGACGGCCTACGCGCACAACTCCGAGCTCGTCGTCGGGATGGGGGACTCGGTCGGGAAGGGATTCGTCGTAGCGCTGTCCGGCAGCACCGGCCACTCGACCGGGCCACATGTCCACTTCGAGGTTCGCCTCAACGGCGCCCCCGTGGATCCGCTCGGCTATCTCTGAACCACTGTCGTGCTTCGATCAGGCGGCGTCGGTCGCGGCGGCGGGGAGGGACTCGGTGGGGATGTAATGGATGTCGGGTAGGGAGCGCCAGCGCTCGTCGAGGCCGAGCCCGTAGCCGGCGAACAACTCGTCCGGCACGGTGAACCCGATGTACCGGAGTCCGATGTTCTCGACCAGCCGACGGTACGGGCGGTCGAGCAGCGTCACAGCGGCGATGCTGGCCGGATTGCGCTGCGCGAGGGTGCGGGTCAGGAACGCCAGAGTGAGACCCGTGTCGACGACGTGCTCGACGAGAATGACGTCCCTGCCGGCAATGGGTACGTCGAGGTCCTTCAGCAGCCGAACCCCGCCGCTGCGCCCGTCCGTGTACGCCGCGAGCTCGATCACGTCGATCGCGTGCAGGATGGGCAAGGCCCGGCACAAGTCGGCGAGGAAGACTGCGCTCGACTTGAGCGGCGCTACGAGCAGTGGCTCGAGCCCGTCGTAGTCGGCCGCGATCTCGGTCCCGAGTTCGCGCACGCGTGCGCGTATCTCGGATGCCGAGAGATAGACGTCGCCGACGGAAGCAGTTATGACGCGAGCCTCAGCCGGTAGCGCTGTGCGAGCCGCTCGAGGTCACGGCGGTAGAACAGCTTGACGTTGATCTCGGGGTATTGCCTCCGAAGCTCACGCAGCTTCCGGTTCTTCCTGGTCACGAGCGACTGCTTCATGACGGTCACCTCGATGTACAGGTTCTCCTCCGGAAGGAAGAAGTCCGGGGTGAACGCACTCGTCACGCGCCCCTCGGCATCGTGCTCGAGGACGAACGAGGTTGGCTCGTACTCCCATGGAATCCCGTAGAAGTCGAGGATTCGGGCGCATTCGAGTTCGATCCGGTTGGCGAACCGCGGCGGCTCAGCACCGCGATAGGCCTGGAACCGGTGGGATTCCGACCGCACGGATCCCCACGGTACTGAAGCTCCCGGACGACCCTCTCGACCGGCACCTGGTCTCGCCGTAGACTGGGTGGATGGCGAACGGCGGCGGCACCTTCCGGATCGCGCACCTCTCGGACCTGCATTGTGGTGAGCAGTACTTCGAGCCGAGCCTGCTCGATCGGGCCATCGTCGAGATCAACGAGTTGGAGCCGGACATCGTCATCTGCTCCGGCGACCTCACGACGCTCGGTTTCAAGCACGAGTACCAGTTGGCGCGCCAGTACCTCGACAAGATCGCATGCGAGTCACTCGTCGTCATCCCCGGGAACCACGACTCTCGCAATGTCGGCTACGTGCACTACGAGGAGATGTTCGGGGAGCGAAACAGCGTCTTGCGGAAGGGCGGAGTGACCGTGGTGGCGGTCGACTCGACCGAGCCGGACCTCGACCACGGGCAGATCGGCCGCGGCCGTTACGCCTGGATCGAGCAGGAGTTCGTCGCCGAGCCCGCCGACCTGCGTGTGTTCGTGCTCCACCACCATCTGCTGCCGGTGCCCGGCACGGGCCGCGAGCGAAACGTCGTCTACGACGCCGGCGACGTGATCGAGTGCCTGCTTCGCGCAGGGGTCCAACTCGTCCTGTGCGGTCACAAGCACGTGCCGTATGCGTGGCGGCTCGAAAATCTCTTCGTCGTCAACACCGGCACCGTCTCGTCGTTGCGCCTACGAGGTAACACGCGACCCTGTTACAACGTGGTCGAGGTTTCCGGCACCCACGTCGACATCTGGCGTCGGCATCCGTTCCATGGGCAGGAGCGCATCATCCAGTTCTCGACCGACACCTACGAATACGAGAAGTACACGGGCCGGATCGAGTCCGAGGTGACGTCGCGCTCGTGAGGGCGGTGGCGATCATCGACGGGGAGCACTACGCCCCCGTCGTCGTCGACGCGCTCGCGGAGTCGTCCTACGACATCGTCGCCTGCGTCCTCGTCGGGGGAACGGAGAAATTGCGCGGCGGGGAGGACTACGGCGTGCCCCTCGCCGCATCGCTCGAGGAGGCGGTGCTCGCCCACGACGCCGAAGTCGTGATCGACCTCTCGGACGAGCCGGTGCTCGGACCGCCTGCGCGGCTCCGGCTGGTGGCGCGTGCCCTGGCGCTCGGCGTGCCCTACGAAGGTGCAGACTTCCGCTTCGAGCCTCCGTCGTTCGAATCGGTCGAGACGCCGACGCTGGCCGTGATCGGCACCGGCAAGCGCGTCGGCAAGACGGCGGTCGCCGGACACGTGGCCCGCCTGCTCGCCCGGGACAGACGGCTCGTCGTCGTGGCGATGGGGCGTGGGGGGCCGGCGGAGCCGGAGGTCGTCTCGACTCCACCGACAGTCGAACACCTCCTCGAGCTCTCCCGTTCGGGTCGTCACGGCGCCTCGGATCATCTCGAGTTGGCGGCACTGACAGGGTTGACGACCGTCGGCTGTCGCCGCTGCGGCGGCGGTCTCGCCGGAGCGGTCGGAACGTCCAACGTCGGCGCGGGCGTGAGACTCGCCGAAGCGCTCCGCCCGGAGTTGATCGTCCTCGATGGGAGCGGCGCCGCGATTCCGCCCATTTCCGCGGGTCGCAGCGTTCTCGTCGTCGGCGCCGACCAGGACCCGGCAGTGTCGACCGGCTACCTCAACCCGTATCGGGCGCTGCTCGCCGACCTCGTCGTCGTGACGATGGCGGAGGACGGCGTGGAGCACGAGGCCCTCTCGACCTCGTTCGCCGGCCTGACGCGGCCCGGCGTTCCTGTCGTTCGCACCGTCCTGCGACCGCGACCCCTGGACGACGTGACCGGGCGCAGGGTCGCCTTCTTCGGCACCGCCCCGGCCGCGCAGCACGAGCGCATCGCGGCGCATCTCGAGTCGGTGCACGGTGCCGTCGTCACGCAGGTCTCCGGGAACCTCGCCGACCGAGCGGCGCTCCGTGAGGAGCTGTCCCGCCTCGACGCCGAGGCCGTGGTCATCGAGATCAAGGCAGCGGCGATCGACGTCGTCGCCGAGGAAGCCTCAGGCCTCGGCATCCCGGTCGTCCTTGCGGGCAACGACGTCGTTCCGCTCGCCGGCGAGCCCGACCTCGACGCCACGATCGTCCGTCTCGGTAGGGAGGCGATCACGAACGCGGTCGTGAGCGTGTGAGAGAGCGCCGCTATCTCGTGCCCCTTCCCCTCGGAGGGGCCAACGATCCGCCGTGGTCGAAGGGTCTGATGGCCCGCGCGCTCGCCGCTACCGGGCTGTCACCGACGCGGGCGTACGAGCTCGCGCGACGCGCAGACGCAGACCTGGTCGAGCGCGGGCAGGTCGAGCTGGACCTGGATCGGTTGTCCGAGCTCGCCGTCGACGTGCTCAGTGAGCGGGAGGCCGACCGGACGATGAGGCGATTGCGCCGGCTCCAGGCGCTCCACACGCTCGATCTGCCCGTCCTCCTGCTGGTGGGAGGCGCCACCGGGACCGGGAAGTCGACGCTTGCCACGGAGACCGCGCATCGGCTCGGGATCACGCGAGTCACGTCGACCGACTTCATCAGGCAGACGATTCGCGCGTTCTTCTCCCGCGAGTTCATGCCGTCCGTCCACTACTCCAGCTTCGAAGCCGAACTCGGCCTGACCCATGCAGACGAGGACATCGCCGGAGATGCCGCGTTGATCGGGTTCCTCGACCAGGCCCGGAACGTGCTCGTCGGTGTGGAGGCCGCGATCGACCGCTCGCTGACCGAGGGATGGTCGATGGTGCTCGAAGGCGTGCACATCGTTCCCGGGATGATCTCGGTCGAACGGTCAGATGCGCTCGTCGTGCAATGCATCGTCGCGATCACCGACGAGGACACGCACCGCAGCCACTTCTGGGTGCGTGATGGAGCGACCGACGGCCTGCGCCCGCTCGAGAAGTATCTCGAGGGGATGGCGGAGATCCGCATGATCCAGGACGTCCTGCTCGAACGCGCGCGCCGGTTCGACGTGCCCGTGATCGAGAATACGAACCTCGACGACACGGTCGGTGAGGTCCTCGATCTCGTGCTCACCGCCGCCGAACGCCTTGCCCGCGTCTGAGCGGAGATCGCTCCGCGCGCGTGCCAGCTAGACTCGGTTCATGGTCACGGAGAACGACGTCGTCGAGGCACTGCACGGAGTCGAGGATCCAGAGCTCGGCATGGACATCGTCGAGATCGGGCTCTTCTACGAGGCGCAGATCGACGGCCCCAGCGTGAAGATCATCCACTCGCTGACCTCGATGGGGTGTCCTGCCGGCCCGATGATCCAGGAAGGCATCCACGATGCCGTCGCTGCGTTGCCGGGAGTCGAGAGCGTCGAGGTGGAGCTCACGTTCGATCCGCCGTGGACACCCGACCGGATGTCCGAGGACGCCAAGTTCATCCTCGGCTTCGGGTAGAGAGACTCCCGGCCGCTCGCGGCGACCGCGCCTCGGTCTCCGGGCATTCGGCCCACACTGCCGATCCGGTGTTTACGGGCCGCGCCTCGGGGGAAGGCAGGATTGCCCATTCGATCCGGGGACGCATTCGTCCGGACTCGCTCGGCTCCGGCGCAGCCGCCCCCGGCACACCAGCAAAAGGGAGGGATTCGACTTGAGTACAACGACGAGACGTCTTCTCGTACTCGGGATTGCCATCGTGGCACTCTCGGTAACCGCGTTCACCGGCGCCGCCGGCGCGGGGTCACCCGCGTGCGCGAACCGCGTCAACAACACGTTCGCAAAGCTCACCGAGTGCGTGACGCTGGAAGGCGTGCGCGCGCACCAGGCCGCGTTCCAGGCGATCGCGGACACCAACGGCGGGACTCGGCTGGCCGGCACTCCCGGTTACGACCGGAGCGTCGAGTACGTCGCCGAGAAGATGACAGCGGCAGGCTACAACGTGACGCTCGACGGCTTTCCCTTTCTGTTCATCCCGCCCGCGGTGCTGAAGCAGACCGCCCCGATTGTCGCCACCTACGAGACCGGCGCCTTCACGGGTACAGGCTTCGGGAACGTCTCCGCGGCCGTGACGCCCGTCGACATCAACCTCGTGCCTCCGCGGGCCAGCACGAGCGGGTGCGAGGCCGCTGATTTCGCAGGCTTCCCGGCCGGCAACATCGCGCTGATCCAGCGGGGAACCTGCGCCTTCGCGGTCAAGGCCCTGAACGCGGAGGCTGCGGGTGCTTTGGCCGTGATCATCTTCAACCAGGGAGACACGCCCCTGCGCGAAGATCTCATCATCGGCACGCTTGCGCCTTCTACGGCCGCTATCCCGGTCGTTGGGGCATCCTTCGCCGACGGCGCGGCGCTCGCCCAGGCGGGTTCGTCGGCCTCCGTGAGGATCGACCCGCCGCAGAACATCACCGTCTACAACGTCATCGCCGAGTCGAAGGGCGGCGACCCGAACAACGTCGTGATGGCCGGCGCGCATCTCGACTCGGTCGCCGCGCGGCCCGGGCATCAACGACAACGGCTCGGGCAGTGCCGCGATTCTCGAGACGGCGCTGCAGATGGCCAAGGTGAAGCCGCGCAACAAGCTCCGCTTCGCCTGGTGGGGCGCGGAGGAGGCGGGCCTCGTCGGCTCGACCGATTACGTGGCGAACCTCACGCAGGCGGAGCTGGACAAGATCGCCCTGTACCTCAACTTCGACATGGTCGGCTCGCCGAACCACGTCTTCTTCGTCTACGACGGCGACGACTCCGACGCCGTCGGCGCGGGGCCGGGACCGGCAGGCTCGGCTCAGATCGAGAAGGCGTTCGAGGCCTTCTACAACGACCGGGGCATCCCGTTCAAGGGCACCGACTTCAGCGGCCGCTCCGACTACGGCCCGTTCATCGCCGCGGGCGTGCCCGCCGGCGGCCTCTTCACCGGTGCCGAAGGCATCAAGACCGCGCAGGAAGCCTCGCTCTGGGGCGGCACCGCCGGGCAGCAGTACGACCCGTGCTACCACCTGGCGTGCGACACGTACGCGAACAACAACAACTACGCGCTCAACGTCAACGCCGACGCGATCGCGACTGCGACGCTCAGCTTCGGCATGAGCACGACGATCATCAACGGCAAGAAGGGCAAGGGGAACTTCAAGCCCGACAACGGGATCCCCGCCACGTAGGAACGATGTTCGGGCTGGTGCCGGGCCGCGAGAAGCGGCCCGGCACTCAGCCCGGTGGTTGTGGCGTCGAGGGCTTCGGCTTCTTCGCAGGTGCGGGCGTGTACGCGCAGATGACGTACCCGGCGAGGCGCTTCTTCCCGCCGGAGCTTCGCGCCGTGATCACCCAGCCGGACGGCTGAGCCCGATCGTCGACCGCGTTCGTGCCATCACCCGGCGCCGAGTTGATCAGGCTGCCGTAGAAGTCGTTGCCGGTGTAGTCCGTCGTCGTCGCCGACAGGAACCCACCGCCGCCGCCGACAGGCACTTCGCCCGCGTCGCACGGGATCAGGAGCTGGTACTCGCCGAGGGCGGTGAGGTCCTTGGTCTGACGCCGAACGACGAACGCGAGGCCGCGCGGGATCGTCCCCGGCGCCAGGTCGGCAGCCTTGACCGATCCGTTCTTGATGTCGGCGCCCGTCACCGAGCCGGAGCGGATCTTCCTGGCCGTGACCGCGTTGTCGCGCAACTGGGGGGTGCCGACGCTTCCGGGCGGGAGCACTGCATCGCGGACTGCCTCTCCGACACCGGTGAAGCCGAGAGCTGCGACTCCGAGTGCGGCGAGTGCGAGACAGCGGGAGACGGGGTCGCGCATCTTCCCGTCTACGTTGTGCGACGTCCCAATCCTGCGTTTTCGAACCGGGGTCGGCAGAATCATTACATGACGGCCGCCGAGCTCTCCCGCCGCGCATCCGAGGTCGGTCTCGACGTCGTGGGAGCGGCGCCGGCGAACGCGTATGACGAAACCGAGGAGACCATCAACGAGCGGCGTTCGCGCGGTCTCTTCGCAGACATGAAGTTCACGATGGCCCAACCCGAGGTTTCCTGTCATCCCGAGCTCATGCTCGATGGAACCGCCCGTACCGTGGTTTCGGCGGCGCTCTGTTACTGGGGCGACGCGCCGGATCCGGGCGACGGTGAAGGCCGGCTGCCTCGGTACGCCTGGCGCGATCACTACGCGGTGCTCCGCTCCAGCCTCGAGCGGCTCGGGAGCGGTCTCGGCGGCCGCTACCGCGTCCTCGTCGACGAGAACCAGCACGTCGATCGCGAGGGGGCCAGGCGGGCGGGCGTCGGCTTCTACGGCAAGAACACGATGCTGATCACGCGCGAGCACGGTTCATGGGTCGTCCTCGGAACACTCGTCACCGACGTCGAGATCGAGGCGAGCCCTCCGCTCGACCTCGACTGCGGACGGTGTCGCCTCTGCATCGATGCCTGCCCGACCGGCGCGCTCGACGAGCCCGGCGTTCTCGACGCGAACCGCTGTCTGTCGTACTGGACACAGGCGCCGGAGCCTGTACCCGTTGCCTATCGGGAGGAGCTCGGCGCGTCGGTGTACGGTTGCGATATCTGCCAGGACGTCTGCCCGTGGAACCGAGGGATCGAGAAGCGCCGCCGGGGTGTGCAACTCGCCGACGATGCCGTCGCCAACGTCACCCTCGCCGACTGGCTCACGCGCGACGGTACCGACCTCCTCTCCGAGTTCGATCGGCTCTACGTGCCGCGGAACGATGACCGCTGGCTGCGGCGCAATGCGCTCCATGCGCTCGGCAACACCGGCAGCGTCGCGGATCTCCCACTCGTCGAGCGTTGGCGCTCGAGCGACGATCCCGTGCTCGCCGACGCGGCTCGCTGGGCGGGCGCGCGGATCGTGGAGCGATCGGCGTGACACCGGAGGACACCGAGCTCCCGGAGAGGCGCTTGAGGGTGCTCGCGCACGAGATCCGCAGCCCGGTGGCGGCGATCGTGGCGATCACCGAGGCGTATCCCTCGGCCAACGCCGACCGCCGACAACGGCTGCGAGAGCTCGCGGGCGCGGCGGCGGCGAGTCTCGAGCGGCTGCTGGCCGATACCGCGATGACGTCTCTGCGGTCCGAGCGCGTCGACGTTGGCCGCCTCGCACGCGAAGCGGCGGACACCGCCGCTGTCGGTGGCGCGCTCGTCGTCGCCGAAGCCCAGCCGGGCCTCTACGTGCTCGGCGACCGCGACCGGCTGCGCCAGGCTCTCGACAACCTGATCGGGAACGCGGTGGGGCATTCCCCGGTGGGAGGCGTGGTCATGGTCACGGCGAAACGACAGGGTCTCTCCGTCGCAATCGCCGTGACGGACGATGGCGAGGGGATTGCGCAGGAGGACATCCCGCGCGTCTTCGAGCCGGGGGTGCGGCTCACGACGGAGCGTGAGGGCTCGGGGCTCGGGCTGGCGCTCGTCCTCGCGATCGCGCGCGCCCACGACGGCGACGTCGAGGTGGATTCGACGCCCGGCCTCGGCTCGAGCTTCAGGCTCGTGCTGCCGGCCGCTTCCGACGAGGAGTGAGACCGAGTTCGGACTGGAGCGCGCGCGCCCGCGCGGCAATGTCGGCACGCATGTCCGTGGGCTCGAGCACGATCGTCTCCCCGGCGTCGGCGAGAACCTCGGAGAGCAACCACTCCTCTGTCTTGAACTCCTTCTCCGTCAGCCCGGCCTTGTCCGTCAGGAGGCGCGCACCATGCTCGAGCTTCCAGCGGGCGACGGCAGGGGAGTGCCAGAGTCTCGCGATTCGGGGCTCGTTGAGATAGAGCGGATCGAACCCCTCTCGCGGCTCGAACTTCTCGTCGGTGAGCCGAGCTGACCGCATGCGGTCGAGGCGGTAGGTGCGCGGGCCGTTCGCCGTCCGATCGTAGGTGTGAACGCGCCAGACCGGGAGCTCGCGCTCGAACGAGTACGGCTCGACCGACCGTGTCGTCGGCTTCTCCTCGCCCTCCTTGAGATACTCGATCTCCACGACACGGCGTTTCTCGACCGCCTCCGAAAGCGTGCGCACGAGTTCCTCCTCGGCGTCGCCCGCGTTACCGGTCGGAGTGTGCGGCATGTTGAATTGCCCAAACGTCTCCTCGAGCTTGCGCCGAACGCGATCGAGCGGGGTGTGTGCCTCGGCTGCGATCGTGGGGCCGACGTAGTCGATGGCAAGGCTGATCGCGCGCGCCTCGAGTGGCGTCAGCTTGGGAGGCTTGCGGAAGACGTCACCATAGAGCTCCTTGTCGACACGCACGACACCCGCGTCCTCGTCGACCTCCGCGTAGACCGTGTAGCACCCGCCGCCGAAGTTGACGAGGTTGAGCAGCGACAGCGTGTCCTGCAGCTCTTCCCGTGGAATCGAGAACCGGTTCGCGAGATCATCGGCGTCGAGTCGAGCCTCACGCTGTTCGCCGCAAGCGGAGAGCACGTGGGCGAGCAACGCCTGCAGCACGCCGAACCGCTCGGTCGCGATCGGGCCGACGGGCCGGTCGCCTCGGGCGTCGATGGGTGCGACGCGTCGCTCGCGCGCCACGGCCGGGATTGCCCCGGTGTGGCCCTTGCGGAGTCGGGCGAGCCCGTCGGAGACGGTGTCGCGAAGCTCTTTCGGCTCGAGCGGAACCGCGCGCCCGTTCTGCCGCAGGACCCATCCCGCGAGGGGCTCGATCCGCGCGAACGGTGTTTCGAAGACACCGTCCTCGAGAACACCCGCGTCGGACAGGGTGCGATGGACCCACCAGGCCGTGTCACCCTGAACGGCGATCCGGGCCTTGCCGACGATCTCGCCGATCTGCCAGGGGCGCGGCACACGATGCGCTTCGATGTCGAAGTCGGGCGGCAGGCGGAAGTCTCGCTCGCGGCGGGTTGCGAAGCGGATGTCGCTGCGGATGCGCGACACCCGAAACGTGCGCACGGCGGAGCGGCCCAGGTCGTGACCGACCACGTACCAGACGCCTTCGTCCATCCGCAGCGCGTAGGGATTGATGGTGCGCTCGGTCGCCTTGTCTCGCTGGGGCGACCAGTAGTCGAACTTGATCGTCCTCTGCTTCGAGATTGCGGCCTCGAGCTTGGACAGGCGGCCGGCGATCTCCGGCGAGTAGTCGGGAGCGCTCACGCGCACCCGCTCAGCGGTGTCCGTCCGCGTGGCATGGAACCCAGGTCTGCCGAGCGCGAGGTTTTGGAGCGCGAGCCGCAGCGGTTCCGCATAGGCGAACTTACCGTCGAGGTAGAAGAGCGCCGTCTGCAGTGCAGCGAGCTCGTCGTCCTTCAGATGAAGCCGGTCGAGGAAGTAGTTCTCCGAACGGAGCGTGTACAACTCTTCACCCGTGAACTCGTCTCGCTGCGAGTGCAGCGGAACGCCGAGAGCCGTCAGCTCGGCGCGGTCGGAGTAGAAACGGCGCGCGAACGCCTCGTCGGACATCTCCGAATAGCCCTCGACGTTGCCCTTGACGTCACGTGCGGTCAGCGGACGCCGCTCGGCCATCAAGAAGGCGACGAGCGAGAGTTGGCGGATGAGCTTGTCGGTGTCGTGCGACATCGTGTGTCCGAGCTTACCGCTCACGCAACGGAACAAACGCGCCTCGGTCGCTCACTGCATCCTCGTCCGCTCGTGGAGGCATCCCTCCGAGGTGCACGTGCGGGTCTACGCAGCGATCGACGTGCGTGCTTCGAGATGCTGATGCGACGGGCAGTAGTCGCGGTTCGGAAGCGGTGTGCGCTGGCACGCCTTGCCCTTTCGTGTCGTCGCCTTGCAGCGGGCGATCCCGCCGTCGAAGGCTCCGGCCTCGATCTGCTGCTCGATGAACGCAATCGCTGCACCGACGCCCTCGCGTACCGCCCAGGCAACACGCGCCTGCGCCGTGATCGGGAAATACCGCCGAATGTCCTGGAAGAGCGCACGATCGGGGCGCGCGAAGTACTGCGGATCGGCCGCCAGTCGCGACATGGTCAGCTCGCACTCCTCGAGCACGTTGCGACGAGATTCGAGCCGCGTCTGCTGATCGGTGTACGGGTCGATCAGATCCTTGATCGACCGGTAGATCGCCCGTGAGTATTGATACATGCAGGACTGCAAATAGGCCACATGCTCTTCCATGAGACGGATCTCACTCCCTCGAAAATAGGGTTTGTAGGCGGAAATAGCGGGGAAATCGGGCTTTCGGGAGGCAGTCTACCGGCTTTGGGTCCGTGTTACAAACTCGACGCCCGAATTGTCAGAACAGAGAACGGACTAGGGACTGACCCGTTCCGTTCTGGCCCCTCTTTGCACGGCTTTTGCCTCTCGCAGCCGGCTCGTCGCCTCGGGCTCACTGGGGTAGACGCCCGCGAACACCATCCAGTAGCCGGGGTGGAGGCTCGCATAGCGGGACGAGTCGAGTACGCCGACGGGAGTGAGCCCTTGCCGCCGCGCCTGCTCCGCCCTGGCGATCGCGGCGTCCCGGCCTTCGACCTTGGGAATGGAGATGAGGATGTTCGTCCAGGCACTCGTCGCCGCGGGCCACTCGGCCAGGCTCGAGGCCGCCACCTTCGCGGCCGGAACGGGCTCGCTGCCTCCCGTGGCGGTCAGGATGGGCGTCGCCGCTGCGGTTCCCCGGGTCAGGAGGATGGCCGTCAGGCCGCCTCCGACCGTGATCACGGCGGCGACGATGAGCGGGAGGGCGAACTGACGTGCGGTCAGAGGCGGCGCCGCGAGCCGCGCCGTCCCGGGGAGACGGAGCCCGCAGCCGAGGCAGTACTCCTGGCTCGCCGCGACGGCCCCGCCGCAGCGCGGGCAGGCACTCACCCGCCGACCTCTGCCGCCTCGTCGATCTGCGAGCGCCCGCAACTCGGGCAGAACCGCGCTCCCATCAGCAGGGGTGCGCCGCAGGAGCAGATGGCGCCCGCGCGGCGCCTGAGCCCCCGCGCTCCCTGGAGCAGGGCGTTGATTTCGCTTGCACGCGCCTCGATCGCGACGAGCTCGGCGCAGCGCTCGATGATCAGGCTCTCGTTGAAGTGATCCCGGCGGTACATCTCGAGCGTGAGGCCGCCGAGCTCACGCAGCCGGTCCTCCCGGAGGAGCAGGAGGGCCCGTCGCTCGCGGCGGAGATCACTCGCAGCGGGCGTCGCAGATTTGGCGGAGAAGAACGCCACCCTGCTACGTACCGACGCCGCCGACGTGGACGTACTTGACGTCGACGTATTCGTCGATGCCGAACGCACCGCCCTCACGTCCGTAGCCGGATTCCTTGACACCTCCGAACGGGGCGTTCGCCGCGCTGATGATCCCCGAATTGGCACCGATGATCCCGTACTCGAGCTTCTCGGCGACGCGCATCAGCCGTGCATAGTCGCGTGTGTGGAAGTACGCAGCGAGGCCGTAGACGGAGTCGTTCGCCACCCGGATCGCTTCTTCCTCCGTCTCGAACTTCGTGATCCCGGCGACGGGGCCGAACGTCTCCTCGGTCGAGATCAGCATCTCCGGGGTCACACCGTCCAGCACCGTGGGTGCGTAGAACGAGCCGCCGGCGTACTCGCCGTCGCTGAGGCGCTCCCCGCCGACGATCAACTGCGCGCCGTGGGCGATGGCATCATGGACGTGCTCGTCCGCCTTGTCGACTGCGCGCTCGTCGATGAGCGGCCCGATCGTCACGCCATCCTGCGTTCCGTGGCCGACGACCATCCGTGCGACCTTGTCGGCGAGAAGCTTGACGAAGCTGTCGTAGATGCCGCTCTGGACGTAGGTGCGGTTCGCGCAGACGCACGTCTGTCCGGCATTTCGGAACTTCGAAGCGATCAGTCCGTCGACTGCCTCCTCGAGGTCGGCGTCGTCGAAGATCACGTAGGGCGCGTGACCGCCCAGTTCGAGCGACAGTCGTTTCACCTGGTCGGCAGAGGCGCGAATCAGTTCCTTGCCCACCTCGGTCGAGCCGGTGAACGAGATCTTGCGAACGCGCGCATCCGAGAAGAGCTGCTTCGCGACCATCGACGACGATCGCGACGTGATCAGGTTCACGACTCCGGGCGGCGAGCCTGCGTCCTCGATCGCGCGGAGGATGAGCGCGGCGGTCAGAGGCGTCGCACTTGCCGGCTTGACCACGCTCGTGCAGCCCGCAGCCATGGCAGGCCCGAGCTTCCGCGTCATCATGGCTGCGGGGAAGTTCCACGGCGTGATCGCGGCGGTGACGCCGACGGCCTGGCGGAGGACGAGGATCCGACTGGTCGGGTTCATCGGGGGCACGATCTGCCCGTAGACGCGCTCGGCCTCGCCGCCGAACCACTCGAGGAAGCTGGCCGCATAGTCCACCTCACCGGCTGCCTCGGCCAGGGGCTTGCCCTGCTCGGAGGTCATGACGAGCGCGATCGTGTCGCGGCGCTCGCGAATCAGGTCGGCGGCGCGGCGCAGGACGCGCGCGCGCTGGAGCGCCGGCTGCGCCTTCCATTCCTCGAGAGCGGCCGCGGCCGCGTCGATTGCGGCCTTGACGTCGTTCTCGTCGGCGTCCGGCATCGAGCCGACGAGCTCGCCGGTCGCCGGGTCGGTGACGTCGAATCGCCCGCCGGCTCCGGCCTCCACCCATTCGCCGCCAATGAGGAGTCGTTCCTCGACTCCGGTCGCCGCTGTAGCCACGTTCAGTCTCCTTGTCCGAGGTCGTCTCCCGACAGGCTAGACGATGACCGCCGTTGAGCGGGATGTGCGGATAGGCTTGTGCCGTGGCCGAGGCCTTCATCATCGACGCCGTCCGGACGCCGATCGGGCGCCGGAACGGCACGCTCGCATCCGTTCGGGCCGACGACCTCGCTGCGGGCGTGCTCAATGCCCTCATCGGTCGCGTCGGACTCGACCCCGCGACCGTCGAGGACGTGCAGATGGGCTGTGTCACGCAGATCGACGAACAGGCCCTGAACGTCGGTCGCGTCGCCGCCCTCGTCGCCGGCTGGCCCGAGACGGTGGCCGCGACGACCGTCGATCGTCAATGTGGATCGTCGCTGCAGGCGGCCTTCAACGCCGCCGCGGCGATCCAGGCCGGCCACCTGGACGTCGTCGTCGCAGCCGGGGTCGAATCGATGTCACGCGTTCCGATGGGGTCGAATCTCGGTGCCGAGGGGTGGGGTGGGCTGAACCCGAAGCTCGCCGAGCGGTGGCCGATCGTGCCGCAGGGCATCTCCGCAGAGGAGATCGCCAAGGAGTGGGACATCTCGCGGGAGGAGCTCGACGCCTTCGCACTCGAGTCGCATCGCAGAGCGGTGGCTGCGATCGACGGCGGACTCTTCGACCGGGAGATCGTGCCCGTCGACCTCGGAAACGGCGAGTCGTTCACCGTCGATGAGACGCCCCGTCGCGACACCTCCGCCGAGAAACTCGCATCACTCAAGCCCGCTTTCATCGAGGAAGGACGTGTGACGGCGGGCAACTCGAGTCAGATCGTCGACGGCGCCGCCGCAATGCTCGTGGTCAGCGAAGCGGCCGCGAGCGACCTGGGGCTGACCCCGCGGGCCCGGTTCGTCTCGTTCGGAATTGCAGGCGTCGATCCGTTCCGGATGTTGCACGGCAACCCCGCCGCGTGCGGGCAGGCACTCCGGCGGGCGGGCCTCGGCTGGGAAGACATCGCGGTGATCGAGATCAACGAGGCGTTCGCGTCGGTCGTCTTGCAGACGCTCGCCGACACGGGACAGCACGCACGCTGGGAGGCAGGTGACGTCAATCCGAACGGCGGCGGTATCTCACTCGGCCACCCGCTCGGAGCCACGGGAGCCCGCATCACCGCGACGCTGCTCGCCGAGCTCGACCGACGTGACGCTCGCTACGGGCTTGCCTGCATGTGTATCGGCCAGGGGCAGGCGATCGCGGCTGTGATCGAGCGAATCTAGGGCGCTAGTTCCAGTCCATCGGCTCGTAGCCGCTCGTCGTCGGGGCCGAGATGATGAGAACGCTCGCGGGATCGCTGCCTTTGTTGACGATCGTCCGCCTGTGAGGCGGGTCGACGCGCGCGAACGTCCCCTCGGGCGCGGCGTGCTCCTCGCCGTCGATCACGAGCGTCGGTGAGCCCGAGACGACGAAGAAGACCTCCTCCTGGTCGCGGTCCGTCTCGTCGTGCTCCGGAATCGAGCCACCGGCGGGTATCTCGACGAGGCCCATTCCGAGCGACTGCAACCCGAGCGAACGGCGACAGAGCGCCCACGTACCGTTGCGTTCCATGTCGTCACGATGCGCGATCACGTAGCCGTCCATTCGATCTCCTCCTTGGTCAGGTCTGTGCGAGTTGCTCGGCGACGCGACGCCCCGCATTCGAGTACACGTCCTTGCGGAGGATCTTCCCGTCTTCAAACGGGAAGATGTCGATTCCCTCCCAGGTGAGAGGGGTGCCGCTCGGGTGTGTTGCGAGCGCCGTCCACTCCTGGACGACGAAATCGGCGCCGACGTACGTCGCCCGCCCCTCGAAGCGCAGATCGGGCCAGTTCTCGAAGATCGAGGCCAGGTGGGCGCGAACCGCTTCACCCTCGGCCCGCTCGCCGGCGCTGTGGTTCTCGAACACCATGTTCGTCGCGTGGAAGCCGCAGATCGCGTCGAGGTCGTGGCGATTCCAGGCGTCGTTGTAGGCAGCGATGATCTGCTCGAGCGACGGCATTGCAGGCTCTCTATCGCTCGACGAGGATGACGAGGCTCTCGGGAAGGACGCCGTCGTGTTCCATCGCCTCACCGGCAGCGGGTGTCTCCATCGCGGCCATGACCGCGTCCATGTCGGCGACGTCCATCATCACGGCGACCCGACTCGAGTCCTGCGGGTCGACGAAGGTTCGGATGTTCGTGACGCCGAGGGGCCCGAAGAACTCCTCGCGCCGCGGTGAGGCGAGCCAGTGATCCGCGTCCTTGACGTTGTGGTGCGCGATGACGGTCGGCATGTGTCTCCTTCGGGTCTGCCCGGTCCGAATGCCGGGGAGGGAGCTGCAGCGTATACCGGCTCGACGCCGGCGGAAAGCGCGCGAGGCTCCGGCATTACGGTTCGACGAGCTCGTCCTGGACTTCTGCGCTCACCTCGATAGCGATGTCGATGAACGCGCGCGCCGCCGGCGAGCGGTGCCGGTCGCGGTGCCAGACGACAGCGAGGCGTCGGCGCGGGACGGGAGGGTCGAGAGCGACGACGGAGACGCGATCGTCACCGCGCTGAACTGCGAGCAACGGTACGAGCGCGACGCCGAATCGGGCCGCGACGAGCCCCTGCAGCGTCGTGTTGTCGTCGGAACGGAACGCGTAGTCGAGCGGGATCCCGTGGTCACGAAGCGCCGCCTCGACCAGTGTCCCGCTCGCGCAGAGGTTCGAGCCGATCAGCGCGACGTCGCCGAGGTCGGCGAGGGAGACCCGCGGCCCGGCGGCCAGGGGACTGTCGCTCGGGACCAGAAGCACGTGCGGGTCGGTGAGCAGCTCGGTTGCGTCGAACGGCCCATCGGGCACGGGGAGGCTGCAGAAACTGAGGTCGATCGTTCCGTTCTCGATCCCCTGGTAGAGGATCTCGTCGCTCGAAGGCTCCGAGAGCTCGAGTGCGATTCCCGGCCAGGCGCCGAGGAACCGTCTCATCACCGTCGGCAGGACGCGGGCGCTGATCGACTGGTAGGTCGCGACGCGCAGCGTCCCCGTCTCGCCCGCCCGGAGCGCGGCCATGTCGGCCCGTGCTGCGTCGAGCCGGTTGACGATCGCCTCGGCGTGCCGGAGGAGCAGTTCGCCGGCCTCGGTCATCGAGACCGCCCGCGGCCCACCGGGGCGCTCGACGAGTTTTTCGCCGACGATCCGCTCGAGCGCCGCGATCTGCTGACTCACGGCCGACTGGGTGTAGCCGAGCTCGGCCGCGGCGCGCCCGAACGAGCCGGCGCGCGCGACCGCCTCCAGGGCGGCGAGATGCCTGACCTCGACGCCGAGCCAGGCGTCCTGGGTTTGATCAGCTCTGGTAATGGAAGTCATGAAATCTCCGACTTGTGTTAATAGTACCTGCTCAGCCACCATACGTTCATGGCAATCGCACTCCTCGTCTTCATCGTCCTCGTCGGTATCGGCGCGGTCTTGGTCGGCACCGACTCGCGGATCGACGAGAACGCCCGTCGGCGCTCGTACCGCGGCTAGACGCTCGCCGCCCACGCGCTGCGACGGCTGACGCCCGTGGCTCGGCCACCCGGCTAGGATCTCGCGCGTGCCCGAGATCCGCTCCATCGGTGTCGTCGGTCTCGGGGCGATGGGAGGCGGGATCGCCCAACTCGCCGTCGAGGCCGGCTACGAGACGATCGGTCGAGAGGTCACCGTCGATCTCGGCAATGCCGCGGCCGATCGGATCTCGCACTTCCTCACCCGCAAGGTCGACAAGGGCCAACTCGATCGGACCGACCGCGATGCCGCTGTGGCACGGCTGACCGTCACCGACGATCTCGCCGCGCTCGCCGGGTGCGACCTCGTGATCGAGGCGATCGTCGAGGAGCTCGAGCCGAAGCGCGCGCTCCTCGCGGAGCTCGAGCGGCTCTGCCGCCCGGACGCGATTCTCGCCTCGAACACCTCGGCTCTGTCGGTGACCGAGATAGCGGCTGCGACGGTACGTCCGGAACGCGTCGTCGGGATGCACTTCTTCAACCCCGCGCCGCTGATGCCGCTCGTCGAGATCGTCCGGGCGGAGCTCACCTCCGACGAGACGGTCGAGACCGCCGCGGCGGTGGGCACACGGCTCGGCAAGGAAGTCGTGCGGTGTCACGACACCCCGGGGTTCGTCGTCAACCGCGTCCTGATCCCGCTGCTGAACGACTGCCTCCGCGTCCTCGACGAGGCACGCATCACGCCCGAGGCACTCGACGTCGCGATGAAGAACGGTGCCGGTTGGCCCATGGGTCCGTGCACGCTCGTCGACCTCGTCGGCATCGACGTGCACGTGCACGCCTCGGAGGCGCTCTACGAGAAGCTCCGAGAGCCGCGAATGGCACCGCCTCCGCGTCTCGTCGCGATGAAGAACGCAGGCCTGCTCGGCCGCAAGACCGGGCGTGGCTTCTACTCCTACGAGGGCTGACCGGCGGCGCCCGAGGCCTTCTCGGGCAGGCGCTCGGCCCACGAGCGTAGGACCGGCGGCACGAGGATCGTCGTCAGGAGCGCCATGCCGACGATGATCGCGAACGACTCGCCCGTCAGCGCCCCCGCGTCGATGCCGATGCCCGCGACGATGATCCCGACCTCACCTCGTGGGACCATGCCGGCAGCCACGAAGAGCGCTTCCGAGCGCGTCAGGCCGCGCGCGCCGGCGTAGGCGCCGAGGGCCTTCGTCGCGATCGCGATCACGGTCACGAGCAGGACGACGCCGATCACGGTGGCGCTCTTGTAGACACCGAGGTCGAGCTGGAGCCCGATCGACGCGAAGAAGAACGGCGCGAAGAAGGCATACAGCGGCGCAACTTCCTCCTCGACCGGGTGCTGTTCCTTCGTTTCCGCGACCATCATCCCGGCGAGGAAGGCGCCGATGATCGCTGCGAGGCCGATTTCGGCAGCCAGGGCGGCGAGCCCGAGGCAGAGGATCACGGCGGGGAGGAGAGGCGACTCGGAGAAACGGGGCACGTCGAGGACGCCTGGATACCGGCGCATGAACCCCGTGCCGCCGAAGGCGAAGAAGCCGACGAAGAGGAGCGCCATGACGGCCACCACGGCGAGCTCGACGACGCTCGTGCCACCTCCGACAGCGACGGCGCTGGCGACCGCGACGATGAGCATCGCGAGGATGTCGTCGACGACCGCGGCGCCAAGGATCGTCCTCCCGGCACGGGACTCGAGAGCCCCGACCCCGATCAGGACCGCCGATGTGATCCCCACGCTCGTGGCGACGAGCGCCGCCGCGAAGAAGAGCGCCGTCTCCGTCCCCTCGCCGCGCGCGATCGCGAACCCATAGCCGCCGGCGAACGGGACGATGACCCCGAGAATCCCGACGAGCGTCGCCGACCGACCGACGCTCAACAGCTCGTGGATGCGGGTTTCCAGCCCGACCCAGAAGAGGATCAAGACGAC
Source organism: uncultured Thermoleophilia bacterium (assembly GCA_963721955.1). Taxonomy (GTDB): domain Bacteria; phylum Actinomycetota; class Thermoleophilia; order Gaiellales; family Gaiellaceae; genus Gaiella. Next base: position 2,214,189 of record CAVRKG010000005.1, read on the forward strand.
GCCGAGCTCGGCGAAGACGTCGATCACCTGGCTGGGCTCGACGATCCCGAGAACGGCCGGGCCGACGATCAAGCCCGCCAGAATCTCGCCGATCAAGGTCGGCTGCCCGAGGCGCTTGAAGACCTCGTCCCCGATCTTCGTCGCGAGCAGAATCAGGAAGAGGGCCAGCAGCGCGTCGGCGACGCCGGCCGCAGCGGCCAGCGGGATCATCCGTCGGCGGCTCGGTCGAGGCGTGCGTGGCAGAGCGCGGAGATCGAGAGGATCCCCGTGAACCGACCACCCTCGACGACGGGCAGCGCCTGCTCGCCCGTATGCATGAAGCGTTCGGCTGCATGTGCCTGACTCTCGTCGCCGTCGAGTGCCTCGACCGGTCGCGCGTGACTCGTCGCGGGTTCGTTGCGCGCCTGCCTGGCGTGCTCGTCGAGGTCGAGCAGGTCGTCAGGGAGGAACGAGGTGTGACGGAGTTCGGCGAGATACCGAGGGAACACCGCCTTCAGAACATCGCTCTCCGCCAGCATGCCCACGAGCTTCCGGTCACCATCGATCACTGCGACTGCCGGCGCCTGGGATGCGAAGAGCGCGGCGACCGCTTCGGCGACCGTCGCCGAGTCCGGCACCCACGCATCGGCGAGAGGAAGGTCGCGAATGTGCATCAGAGCTGGAAGAGGAGGAGGTAGGCGGAGGCGATCACCAGTGACACTACCGTCACGGGCAGTCCGATCGCGAGGAAGCGGAGAAACGAGACTTTTCGGCCGGTTCGATCGAGGATTCCCGTTGCAGCGACGTTGGCCGCAGCCGCGATCATCGTCGCGTTGCCCCCGAAGCACGCTCCGAGCGAGAGCGACCACCAGAGGCCGGCGTCGATGCCTTCCCCCTGGATCCGGTCGACGACCGGGATCATCGCCGTGGTGAACGGGATGTTGTCGACGAGCGCGGAGCCTGCCGCGGAGCCCCAGAGGATCACCATGCCCTCCGCCACTCTCGACCCGCCGGTGATGTCGGCGAGCCACTCCGCGATCCCGTCGACGATTCCCTGCTGGACGAGCCCCCCGACCATGACGAACAGGCCCAGGAAGAAGAAGAGCGTCGCCCACTCCACGCGCTCGAGCGCCGCCTCGACGTCGTCGGCCGCGACGAAGAGCATGACGGTCGCACCTGCGAGTGCGACCACCGCGGGCTCGACGTGGAGGGGTGTGTGGAGGAAGAACGCAACGATCGTGCCGAGGAGCACCGCGATCGTCCGCTTGACGCGCGTGGCCCGGCGGAGATCGCTCGCCGGGTCGAGCTTTCGTATCTCAGCGACGCGCTCCGGATCGATGACGAGTGAGCGCCGGAAGACAAGCGCGAGGATCCCGGTCACGGTGACGAGTGTGACGAACGCCACCGGGGCGAGATTGACGATGAAATCGTTGAACGAGAGCTCCTTGACGTGAGTCCCGATCAGGATGTTCGGGGGGTCGCCGATCAGTGTTGCCGTGCCGCCGATGTTGCTCGCGATCACTTCGGTGAGCACGAGCGGTATCGCAGAGATCCGGAGGATGTCGGCCAACAACAGCGTGATCGGGACGACGATCAGGATGGCTGTCAGGTTGTCCAGGAACGCCGAGAGTAGCCCTGTCATGCCCGCAAGCAGGAACAGGAGGGCCACCGGCTTTCCTCGCGATACCTGCGCAGCTTTCAGAGCGAGGAACGTGAACACGCCCGTCGGCTCGACGAGCGCCACGATCACCATCATGCCCGCGAGCAACCCGAGTGTCGCCCAGTCGATCGATTCGATCGCCTGCTCCTGATCGAGAATCCCGAGCACGACCATGAGCACGGCACCACCGAGGGCGACCTTCGTCCGATGTGACCAGTCGAGCGCGATCATCACGAGCGCCGCGGCGAAGATGGCAACTGCGAGGACGTCCACCTCGTGAGCTTAGAGAACATGTGTGCCGGGCTCCCAGGGGAGCGGCACCGACTAGGATTGACGAACGCCTCCCGCAGAGCCGCGGAACGCGACGCGGTTGTGCGAGGGACATGAACATCGTCATCCAGCTCATCATCCTCGCCACGGGCCTCACGGTGGCCATCGTTGGCAGCGACATCGTCGTGGGCTACACGCGGACAATTGCGGCGTCGCTCGGTGCGCCCACGTTCCTCGTTGGCGTCGTACTCGTGTCGATCGGCACCGATCTACCCGAGATCGCGAACTCGGTGGCCGCGCACCTGCAGAACGAGGCAGACGTGAACGTCGGGGATTCGGTGGGCTCGACGCTGACGCAGTACACGTTCGTTCTCGGTCTCTTTCCACTGATCGTCGCCGCGATCGCGATCACGCGGCACCAGGTGGGCGTGGTGACCCTGCTGACCGCGGGAGGACTCGGGCTGGCGGCGGTGCTGGCCGCCGACGGGTACCTCTCCCGGCTCGACGGCATGCTGATGGTCGCAGCGTGGGCCGTGGCGATCGCGGTCGTCACGAAGTTCGCCGGAGGAGGCGAGATCGACGACCCACCAGCTGTCCGCTTCGCCGGGGTGGGGAAGCAGGTCATGATCGTGCTCGGCGGGCTGGTCGCCGTTGGGGTCGGCGCGACGTTCGCGGTACGAGCGCTCGTCAAGATCGCGAATGACCTCGGCGTCCCAGAGTTCGTCCTCGCCTTCTTCGGCGCCTCGCTCGGAACGTCAGCGCCCGAAATCGCCGTCGTCCTGACGGCGCTCGCACGTGGCGCCCCGGGGCTCGCGCTCGGCGACGCGCTCGGGAGCTCCCTCGCAGACGCGACTCTCTCGATCGGAGTCGGGCCCCTCGTGGCGCCCGCGTCGGTGACGGCTCGACTCGCCGTCGTCGGCTCGCTCTACTCCCTGGCTGCCGTCCTCTTCGTCGGCTCGATTCTCGTCTGGCGTCGTCGGCACGATTGGAAGAGCGCCGCTGCGTGCATGGGCGCGTATCTCTTCGCTTACGTCGTCGTCATCGGTCTCGGCTGATCGTCCGGCTCGCGCTGCTCGAGCCGACCCTGGAGCCAGCTCGCCCCCACCGTGTCCGTGAGCCCATGCGCGGCGATCGATGCGAGGACGGTGAACGAGGCGACGTCGAACACGAGCGAGCGGTTCGCATCCGCGGAGCTGAGCACGAGCAGCGCGAAGAGCATCGACGCAACGCCCTTCGGGCCGAACCAGGCGATGAAGAGCTTGTTCGGCAACGTCTCCTTCACGCGCACGAACGAGATCATCACGGCCGCTGGGCGGGCGACGAAGAGTGCGAATGCAATGAACGCGACGAGGCGGAACGTGTTGCCGTCCCAGCCCGTTGCCACGATCAGGGCGCCGAAGACCGTGAAGGTGATCACCTGGAGCAGGGCGCTCACGCTCTCGTTGAATTCGGTGAACAGGTCGGGCATCTCGTGGCGGGCGACCGCGAGTGCGATGCCGCAGACGAACGCCGCGATGAGCCCGTTACCCCAGGTCAGGTCGGCAATCCCGTAGGAGAGACAGGCGATCGAGAACGCGTAGATCCCCTCGTACTTCTCCTCTACGCCGCGCGGAAGTCGCGTGATCAGTCTCGCTCCCGCCAGGGCGAGCGCGACACCAACGGCCGCGCCGAAGAACGCTTCGCCGGCGAGGCCCGCCGCCTCGTTGCCGGGGCTCGCTGCCCCTGTCGCGAGCGCGATGAAGAAGAGGACGAACGGGAGAGCCAGACCGTCGTTCAGCCCCGACTCGAGATTCAGCGTGTGTCTGACCGTCTCGGGTATGCGTTCGGAGGTGACGACCGCGGAGGTGACGACCGGGTCGGTCGGTGACAGGACTGCTCCGAGCAGGAACGCCTCTTGCCACGAGAGCCTCGGGAACAGGACGTGTGCCGCTCCGGCGAGCAGTACGAGCGTGATGGGCATTGCGATCACGAGCGCCAGTGCGGGCGGTCCCCAGTGGTGCCGCAACAACTCTCGCTCGACCTGCAATCCGTCCGAGAAGAGCGTCAGGACGAGTGCGATCTCGATCACGTACAGGACCGTCTTGGAGGTCGGATCGGCGGTGATGACGCCGAGCTCCGAGAGGACGATGCCCGCAGCGACCGACAGAACGGAGATCGAGAGCACCGCTCCGTGGAGCCAGCCGGACAGGGCCGCAGCACCGAACAGCAGCACCCCGATGAGCAGCAATGCCTCTGCGAACCCGACGTCCATTGCGGCGACTCTACGCGTTCCGCTAACAGATTCCTTACCCACGTCTCACCGGCGGATCATCCGCGGAGCAGATACTGACTGTCGTATGCGCCTTGCCGCATTGACCCTGCTCGGCCTCGGACTGTTCGGCGGCGTCGCAACGGGTGCCGCCCAGGCGCCCAGCGGTTCGCTGCTGATCGAAGACGGCCGTGGCGTCGTGCAGCTCACGGGCAGGGGAGTCCTCGTCGGTCGAATGGACAAGGGGTCGCTGAAGATCATCGACCTGAGCCCGGCAGACCAGTGGAGCCCCCGCGTCGGCGGTGTCCCCCGCGGGACGACCGTGACGCTCCGCGGGAAGAACGTCTCCTTCTACGTGCCCGGTGGGCGCTACCGTCTCGTCGCGCGCGGAACGGGGATCTCGATCTCTGCCCGCGGCACCGGGACGGTCGGTCTCAAGGGCGACGCGGACACGGTCGGGTACACGGGTCGCTACGCGGTCGGTGACGACGAGACGGTGCCGCTCCCGGTCGATCTCACTCGGACGCTCTTCGGGGCCAGCGTCTCCAGTTCCGGTGCGACGGGGTCCCAATCAGCAAAGATGCAGCCATGACCGCGCCCCAGACGATTCTCGTGATCGAGGACGAGACCGCCATCGCGTCCTTCGTCGCGCTCTACCTGAAGAACGCCGGCTATCACGTGAAGGCCGTCGGCACAGGCGGGGCCGCCCTGAACGCGATCGCCGCCGAGCCGCCCGCGCTCATCATCCTCGACCTCAATCTCCCCGACATGGACGGACTCGATATCTGTCGCCGCGTGCGGAAAGGGTCGGACGTCCCGATTCTGATGCTGACTGCGCGTGATGAGGACGTCGACAAGATCATCGGGCTCGAAGTCGGCGCGGACGACTATCTGACGAAGCCGTTCAATCCTCGCGAGCTCGTCGCCCGAGTGAAGAGCGTCCTGCGGCGCTCCTCGACCGAGCGGCGTCGTGACGAAGGTGCCGAGATCCGTCACGGTGACCTCGTCATCAACGCCGGTCGTCGCGAGGCGATGGTCGGCGACCGCGAGATCCAGCTGGCGCCAAAGGAGTTCGATCTGCTGTGGGAGCTCCTCGACCACCGTGGGCTCGTCCTCACCCGTGATCAGCTGCTCGAACGGGTCTGGGGCTACACGTTTGCAGGCGACACGCGCACGGTCGATGTCCACGTGCGCCAGATCAGGCGCAAGCTCGAGGACGCGTCACCCATCGTGACCGTCTGGGGTGTCGGCTACAAGGTCGCACAGGATCGAACTCCCGCCACGACCGCCTGATCGTGCCTCCCGGTCGGCCCGAGAGCCGACCCGCGACCTAGACTTCTCCTCGTGCTCGGGTCGCTGCGTTCACGCCTGCCGGCACTCTTCCTTCTCGGAATCGTGCTCGCCGGCGTCGTCGCCGCGCTGATCTCGCTACGCCTCTTCCAGACGTACACCCGCAGCCAATCCGTCCAGGAGTTGCAGCGTGAGGCGTCCGGTCTCGCGCAGTTGTACGCCGATGCTGCGCTGAGGGCGGTGGACGAGGGGTCAGGCTCGATCGACTTCGCCGCTTCGAAACTCGAGCTCGCAACCGGCGATCGGATCTTCTACGTCGGGGCGCCGCTCTTCCCGGGGCAGGACTCCGGGTTGACGAGGCTCGCCGAGGTGTCCGTCCCTCGGCAGGTCGGAGAGTTGACCGGCCCGTTCACCTTCGAGTTCACGCCGCCGGGAAGCTCGAGGCTGTACCTCGCCGCATCCGAGCCGGTCCGGCTCGAGCCCGACAGCGAAGCTCTGGGTGCGATCATCGTCGCCAAGCCGCGCACCGAGCTCCGCGACCAGTGGTTGCCGCTCGTGCTGCGGCTTGCCGCGGCGGTCGGGGTCGGGGTGGTCCTGGCCGGCATGTTGTCGTGGTGGCTGTCGCGCAGGATCACGGGACCGGTGACGGCACTCTCGAACGCGGCGGACGAGATCGCGGCGGGAAACTACGCCATCCGGGTCCCCAGCCGTGGCGGCTCCGACGAGATCAGCCACCTCTCCGAGCGGTTCAACGAGATGGCAGCACGCCTCGGGGCGACCGAGGAACGGGAGCGACAGTTCCTGATGTCGGTCTCCCATGAGCTGCGAACACCGCTGACGGCGATCAAGGGTCACGTCGACGCGATCCGCGACGGCCTGGTCGACGACCCGGAACTCGAACGCGCGTCCCTCGACGTGGTGGCCGGAGAGACCGTCCGGCTCGAGCGGCTCGTGGGGGACGTGCTCGACCTGGCAAAGCTCAACGCCCACCGGTTCACCGTGCAGGTGGAAGAGGTCGACATCGGCGCGCTCGTCGAAAGCGCTCACGCGAGCTTCGGCGAGGAGGCGAGACGGCGCGGCATCGAGTTCCGGCTCGAGGGCGAATCGGACGCGCCCACGATCGTGACCGACGGCGATCGCGTTCTGCAGGTGATCACGAATCTTCTCGCCAACGCGTTCCGGTGGACGCCCGACGGAGGGACGGTCTCGCTCGCCACGGAGACCGTCGACGGTCTCGTCCGGATCGACGTGGCCGATACCGGCCCGGGGATCCAGCCGGCCGAGCGCGAACGGATCTTCACGCCGTTCATCTCCCTCGACAACTACGGCACCGGCCTCGGTCTTCCCATCGCTCGTGAGCTGGCGCATGCGCTCGCAGGGTCACTCGAGCTCGACTCGACCGTCGGTGAGGGCAGTCGCTTCCGCCTCGTGCTGCCGCTGCATCGCCCTGGCCCGCAGTGAGCGGCGGATCGCCGCCCGGCCTCGTCGAGCCCCGGACGCCGGACGACGATCAGCCGACGGCAGAGCCCGGGCGCGGCGCGTGGATTCCACGGCTCGCTCCGAGCCGACAGTCGGTCCGGGCCGCGATCCGATCTCTGCGCCCGAGACAGTGGCTCAAGAACCTGCTCCTCCTCGCCGGGATCATCTTCGCCGCGAAGATCGGTGACGCAACGCGCTGGCTCGAGGCCGGGACGGCGTTCGTGGCGTACTGCTGCGCCTCCAGCGCGGCGTACCTCGCGAACGATCTTCGAGACATCGACGCGGACCGGCTGCATCCGGTCAAACGGGGACGGCCGATTGCGGCCGGCGCGCTGTCCCCGCGGGCGGCTGCCACCCTCGCGGCGGCGCTCTCGGCCGTCGCCCTCGCTCTCGCCGCCGTCCTCGGTTCGGGCTCACTCGCCCTGCTGCTGTGCTTCGCGGCCCTTCAGGCCGTGTACACGCTCGGGCTCAAGCACATCGTTCTCGTCGACGTCCTCGTCATTGCAGCGCTGTTCGTCGTTCGCGCGGCCGCCGGAGCCGTCGCCGTCGCCGTCAGGATCTCACCGTGGCTGCTTGCGTGTACCGCCTTGCTGGCGCTCTTCCTCGCGCTCGGGAAGCGGCGTGCCGAGCTCGTGCTCGTCGGTGCCGAGCGCGCACCCGGCCGCGCCGTGCTCGAGGGCTACTCGCTCACCTTCGTCGACCGGCTGCTGGTGGCCGTTGCGGCTGTCACCGTCATCGCGTACACCCTGTACACGGTCACCGCGCGCGACTCGATCGCCCTCGTCGCGACGGTCCCGTTCGTCGCCTTCGGCGTTTCGCGCTACCTGCACCTGCTCCATCGCCACGCCGCGGGCGAGGAGCCCGAGAACGTCCTGCTCGGCGACCCGCCGATCCTGATCGCGGTCGCCGCCTGGGCCGCGTCGTGTGCGGCGATCCTCGTTACGTGAGCCGGCTGCGCTACGAGGCCGCGGCGCGGTGGCCGTGAAGCGACACGATCTCGGCATTCCCCGCGCGCTCGATCCGCTCCAAGCGCCCTTCGACGCCCTGCCAACCGGACGAGACGAGGTCGACGAGGAGTGTGAGGTCGTCGAGGCGAGCGTTGCGCTCTGCGATCAACTCCTGTTCCAGCCGTTCGAGGCGGCCGATCGCGTTGTTGAGCAGTCCCTTGATCTCGCCGAGGTTCCGCGCGACCGGGAGCACTTCGCGACGAAGGCCCTCCTGAACGGCGTCGCCGATCTTCTCCGGCATCGTCGCCTCGAGCGCGAGTGCGGCAGTGCCGAGCGCCTCGACCTGCTCACGCGATCGGCGCAGGGCAGCCTCGAAACGCCCCTCTTCGTTCCGTCCCGCCCGCGCCTCGGCGATGCGCTGCTTCGCCCGTTCCAGTGCCTGTTCGTCCATTCCCGCAAGGCTACTCTGGCCGTCGGATGAGATCGGAGGAGCTCGACTACACGCTGCCGCCCGAGCTGATCGCCCAGCACCCGGCCGCACAACGCGACGCTTCTCGCCTGCTCGTGTACGACCGCGCCACCGGCCGCGTCTCGCACGAGAGGTTCGCCGACCTCCCCGACGCGCTCGGTCCAGCTCTCACGGTCGTCAACGACACGAAGGTCGTGCCCGCACGATTGCATCTGAAGCGCGCTACGGGCGGGGACGCGGAGGTGCTTCTCGTCGAGGCGCTCGGGTCGGGGATGTGGGAGGCGCTCGCCCGTCCGTCGCGACGACTGCGGGCCGGTGAGCGGCTCGGGCCCGTCGAGTTGATCGAGCCTCTCGGCGAGGGGCGTTGGCGCGTGCTCCTCGACGGCGAGCCCGCCGGCGAGGCGCCCCTGCCTCCGTACATCCGTGAGCCGCTCGCTGAGCCGGGTCGCTACCAGACCGTCTACGCGGCCGATCCGGGCTCCGCCGCAGCGCCGACGGCGGGGCTCCACTTCACCCCCGAGGTTCTCGGCCGGCTCGACGTCGAGCGGGTCACGCTCCACGTCGGGCTCGACACGTTCCGGCCGTTGGCCGTCGAGGAACTCGAGGATCACGAGCTGCACGGCGAGCGCTACCGCGTCGCGGCCGAGTCCTGGGCGCGCATCGAGGCGGCGCAGCGGGTGCTTGCCGTCGGCACCACCACCGTGCGTGTCCTCGAGACGTTGGCCCGTGGAGCCGGTCTGGAGGGGCGGACGACCCTGTACGTGCTGCCGGGCTTCGAGTTCAGGCGCGTCGACGCGCTGCTGACGAACTTCCATCTCCCGCGCTCGACGCTCCTCGCGCTCGTGATGGCCTTCGCCGGAGTCGACGTCGTCCGCGATCTGTACCGGACCGCGATCGAGGAGCGCTACCGGTTCTACTCCTTCGGTGATGCAATGCTGATTCTGTGACCTGCTTCACGTTGGAGGCGGCGGACGGCGCGGCTCGCGCTGGAATCGTCCACACTGCTCACGGCGACATCCCGACCCCGGCGTTCATGCCGGTCGGAACCAAGGCAACCGTCAAGACGTTGCACCCCGATGAGGTGCGCGCGATGGGTGCATCCGTGATCCTCGGCAACACCTACCACTTGCACTTCCGGCCCGGCGAAGACGTCATCGAGGAGCTCGGTGGCTTGCATGCGTTCTCGGGCTGGAGTGGGCCGATCCTGACCGACTCGGGCGGGTTTCAGGTCTTCTCGCTCCGCGACACACTGCTTGCGGTCGACGATGAAGGCGTCACGTTCCGCTCGGTGTACGACGGGGCGGCGGAGCGGTTCACGCCCGAGTCCGTCGCGGAGATCCAGCGGCGACTCGGGTCCGACATTGCGATGTGCCTCGACATCTGTCCCCCCGCGGACGCCTCACGAGCCGAGCACGAGGAGGCGGTTCGCCGCACGACGCTGTGGGCGACGAAGCAGGTCGGCGCGCCCCGTGCTCCGGATCAGCTTCGCTTCGGGATCGCGCAGGGAGGCACCGACCCGGAGTTGCGGCGCCGGTCGATCGAGGAAATCGTCGCCCTCGGCTTCGACGGTCACGCGCTCGGCGGCCTGGCCGTCGGTGAGAGCCGGGAGGAGATGCTGGACGCGGTCGGCTGGGCGGCGCCGCTCCTGCCGGCCGAGCGGCCCCGGTACTTCATGGGGCTCGGTGACATCGAAGGCATCCTCGGCGTCGTCGCCGCCGGGATCGACATGTTCGACTGCGTGCTGCCGACGCGGACTGCGCGAACCGGCTCGGCGCTCACGGCCACCGGGCGGATGAACCTCCGAAACGCCCGCTACACGCGCGATCCGAGGCCGCTCGAGGCGGGATGTGGCTGCCCCGCGTGCACCGGTTTCTCCCGCGCTTTCATCCGCCATCTGATCAATCAGGAGGAGATTCTCGGGCTGAGACTCCTCTCTCTGCATAATCTATGGCTCATTCATCGACTCACCGCGGGCGCGCGGGATGCGATCGTCCGCGGCTCGTTCGCCGAGTTTCGCGCGGAAGCTCTCTCCCGCCTCGACCGCGGCTCCCAGGAGGACACGTGTCAGGACTCTTGATCATCGTTGCGCTGTTCGGCCTCATGTGGTTCCTCATGATCCGGCCGCAACGGGCGAAGGCCCAGCAACAGCAGCGCATGATCGCTGCCGTCGAGCCGGGTGACGAGATCCTCACGGTCGGCGGTCTCTACGGCATCGTGCAGGAACTCGAGCCGGAGGAGGAGGGGGGAGACCTCGTCGTCGAGATCGCCGAGGGGATCCATGTCCGCATCGCGCGCCGTTCTCTCGCAACGGTCGTGAAGCCCGACGACGACGACGAGAGCGAGGACGACGATGAGGCGGAGGGGGACGTCGATGAGGCGGAGGGGGACGTCGATGAGGCGGGCGAGCCGTCGGCAGGGGTAGTGGAGGTTAAGAGCGAAGAAGAAACCGTGAGTTCGCCCCCCGCCGACGACCCAACCACCCCGGAGCGCAGCTAGCCTTCCCGCCGCACTATGTCCCGTCGCCAAGCCATTGTCGTCGTTGCCCTGGTCGTCGCCGCACTCGTCGGCGTCGCCCTGATGATCGTGCCGTCGTCGCCGATCCACAAAACGCCGACACTCGGGCTCGACCTCCAGGGCGGCCTCGAGATCACGAAGCAGGCGGTTCCGCCGAAAGGACGCGAACTCACCAAGGAAGACCTCGAGCGTTCGGTCTCGATCATGCGGGACCGCGTCGATCGCCTCGGCGTCACCGAGCCGGAGATTCGTACGCAGGGCAGCGACCAGATCACGATTCAGCTCCCCGGGGTCAAGGATCCGGAGTCGGCCGCCAAGATCATCGGCAAGACGGCGTCGTTGGAGCTCTACGATCTCGAAGCGAATTTGGCGCCACCCTCGATCGACGCGAGCCGCTTCCCGGTCGCTAAGAGCTCCGTCTACGACCTTCTCGCGGGGCAGCAGGCACTGGCGGACCAGGGAACGCCTGAGCAGTACTGGCTCTTCGACAAGACGAAGAAGCTCGTCGTTGGTCCCGTGGCGAACGAGGCGGCCGCTCTCCGAAAGTTCGACGGCAAGGTGCCGGCCGGTTTCAAGCTGTTCGCCGTCCCACCGGGAACCGTGGTCGTTTCGTGCGGCATCGGAGAGGTCGTGTGTCCCGGTGTTCAGGAGGTGAACCCGACCACGAACAGCTACTACCTCTTCAAGTTCGAGCCACCGACGATTCCGGAGATGACGGGCGCCGACCTCAAGCTCTCAGGCACGCGGCAGGACTTCGACACGACGACGCAGCAGCCGATCGTGAGCATGGAGTTCACGAAGAGCGGCGCCAAGAAGTTCGCCGAGATCACTCGCAGAGAGGCGCAGCGAGGCAAGTTGCTCTCCAACACGATCGGACAGGGTCAGCAGATCGACCAGCACTTCGCGATCGTGCTCGACCGGGAGATCAAGTCCTGGCCGTCGATCGACTGGAAGGAGTACCCCGGCGGAATTTCGGGCTCGAACGGCGCCCAGATCACCGGGATCGGTGACATCAGCGAGGCAAAGGAGCTCGCGCTCGTTCTTCAGACCGGTGCACTGCCGGTCGAGTTCGTCACGCTCGACCAGACGGAGATCTCCGCCACGCTCGGTAAGGACTCGCTGAACGAAGCCAAGAAGGCGGCGCTCGTCGGGTTGCTCCTCGTCGCGATCTTCCTGCTCGTCTTCTACCGCTTCCTCGGCCTCGTGGCCGTCGTCGGTCTCGGAATCTACGCGGCCTTCCTCTACGCGGCGATCCTCGCGTTCAACGTCACTCTGACGCTGCCTGGCTTTGCAGGTCTCGTACTCACGCTCGGGGTCGCGGCCGACGCGAACGTCGTCATCTTCGAACGCATCAAGGAAGAGGCCCGCGCCGGACGTAGTGCCAGAGCCGCGATCCAGACCGGGTACACGAAGGGCTTCGCAACGATCATCGACGCCAACGTGGTCACCGCGATCACCGCGTTCGTTCTCTTCGGCGTCGCGACCTCCTCGGTACGCGGCTTCGCGCTCATGCTTCTGATCGGTACGGCGATCTCGATGCTCACCGCCGTCCTTGCGACGCGCGCGCTCCTGTCGCTGCTCGCAGGCTCGAAGATCCTCGACAATCCGCGGGTCATCGGTACCTCGGGCGGCGGCATCAAGTCCTGGCTGAAGGTCGACTTCATCCGGTACCGACGCTTGTGGTTCGGGATCGCCGGAACGCTGATCGCACTCTCGATTCTCGCGCTCGGTGTTCGAGGGCTCAACCTCGGGATCGACTTCAAGGGCGGCACCCAGGTGGCGTTCACGACGCCGGCGCCGACGTCGCTCGAGGCGGTCCGCGCGCAGGCCGCGCGCGTCGGCCAGTCGAACGCCGTCATCCAGGGTCGTGGGCCCTCGACGAACGGGAACTACACGAGCTTCCAGATCCGGACCGAGGCCCTGACGACCCAGGAGTCGTCCTCGCTCCAAAGGGATCTCGCAGCCTCGGTGAAGGCGGAGTCGTTCGGCGTCAAGAACGTCTCTGCGAGCTTCGGCCGCCAGATTGCGAGAGGCGCGATTCTCGCAATCTTCGTCTCGCTTCTCCTGATCGTCGGCTACATCTCGATGCGGTTCCAATGGCAGTTTGCGCTCCCCGTGATCATCGCGCTCGTCCACGACGTCCTCATCACCATCGGCGTGTACGCCTTGCTCGGGCGGGAGGTGACGACCGCGACGGTCGCCGCGGTGCTGACCGTGCTCGGGTACTCGATCTACGACACGATCATCATCTTCGACCGGATCAGGGAGAACATTCCGCTGATGAAGCGCGGCTCGTTCCGGCAGATCACGAACGTCTCGTTGTGGGAGACGATCCCCCGATCGCTGGCGACGACATTCATCACGCTGCTGCCGATCGCCGCCCTGCTCGCCTTCGGCGGTGCGACGCTGAGCGACTTCGCGTTCGCGTTGCTCATCGGGATCGGGTCCGGCGCCTACTCGTCGATCTTCGTGGCGGCACCATTGCTCGCCTGGATCAAGGAGCGTGAGCCCGAGTACGCTGCCCGCGTCCACCAGGAGGGCGAGTTGCAGTCCGTCGGAGGCACCGTGGTCGCTGCCTCCACGCCCACCCCTGCAGCGGGTGGGGGCGAGGGCACGGTCGCACCTCCCGTCGTTCCGACCCCTGCGCCCGCGGCGCCCGCTCCCGCAGGATCGTCCGGCCGCGACCGGCGTCGGGCCCGGCGCTCGAGCCGCCCCCACGGGCGCGCCCGCTAGTCCCGCACGGGCACGCGGACGCGGTTCGGCCGCGTACACTTCCCTCATGGACGGAAACGGCACGAGGGAGGCTCGCGGCCTCGAACAACTTCTCCTCGCCGGGCTCGGCTGGCTCTCGCTCACGGCCGAGGCTGCGGACGACGTCGCCGATGACCTCGCGCGACGGGTCGGCGTCGATCGCGACGCGATGCGCGGTGCCGTCCGTGACACGATTACGAGCTGGCGGAGAGAGGCCGAACACGTCGGCTCGCTTCCCTCCGAGGCCTCCGAGAAGGCGTTGCGCCGCCTCGGCCTCGTCCGACGTGAGGAAGCCGACGACATGGCGCTCCGGATCGCCCAGCTCGAGCACCGCGTACGGCTGCTCGAGAAGCCGTCCGAGTAACCCCTAGCCGCGGCGGGCCGCCGCGTCCACAATGGGCTGATGGAGACGGCAAAACCCCAACGACGAATCGGCCGGCTCTCGGAGATCGGTCGCGTCGCCACGCGCCACGGCTTCGGATACATGATCGATCGTCGCCGCGGCAACGACGAGACGCACCTCTCGGACCGCGGTCGACGACTGCGGGAGATGCTCGACGAGCTCGGGCCGACGTTCGTCAAGTTCGGTCAGCTGCTCTCCACGCGGCCCGACGTGATGCCACCGGACGTCATCGCCGAGCTTCGGTCGCTCCAGGACGACGTCACCCCGTTTGCGTTCGCCGAGGTCCGGCGCGTCGTCGAGCAGGAGATGGGGCTCGAGCTCGAGCAGGCGTTCCTCACGTTCGACGAGAAGCCGGTCGCGGCTGCGTCGATCGGCCAGGTGCACCGTGCGACGCTCCCGACGGGCGACGACGTCGTCGTCAAGGTGCAGCGTCCCGATGCCCCCCGCCAGATCGAGTCGGACCTGCAACTGATGCGCTCCGCGGCCCGTGTCGTCCGCGAGCGCGTGCGCGCGCTCGACTTCATCGACGCCGAGGCACTCGTTGACGAGTTCGGTCGCTCGATCCGGCAGGAGCTCGACTATCAGCACGAGGCTCGCAACGCCGAGACGTTCAGGCGGAACTTCGGCGATTCGACCGAGGTCGCGGTGCCCAAGGTGATCTGGCGGTACTCGTCGGCGCGTGTCCTCACGCTCGAATTCCTCGAGGGGACCCAGTTCGCAGATCTCGATCTCGAGTCGCGCTCACCCGAGCAGAGGCGTGAGCTTGCGTATCGCATGACCGACGCCTGGATGACGATGATCTTCCGTCACGGTTTCTTCCACGGCGACCCGCATCCGGCCAACATCCTGCTCCTCGACGACGGGCGCATCGGACTGGTCGACTTCGGCCTGGCGGGGCGCCTCACCGCCGAGGACATGTCCCGCCTGACGCGACTGTTCATCGACGCTGCCACGGAAAACGTCCAGGCCCTGCCGCGGCGCCTCTCCGAGTTGGGGCTGCAGTACCCCAAGGAGCGTGAGGCCGGAACTGCAGGCGGCGCTCGAGGAGCTGTTCTACCGCTACTACGGCACGAGCGTCTCGAGCATCGACCCGATCGAGGTGATCCGTGAGGGCCTCGCCCTCATCTACTCGCTCAACCTTCGGCTGCCGACGCGCTTCGTGATCCTCGACAAGGCGATCGCGACGCTCGGATCGGTGGGGATCGAGCTCTACCCCGACTTCAACGTCTTCGAGGTCGCACGCCCGTACGCGCGCGGTCTGCTCGCCGATCGCTTCTCACCCAGACGCATCTCGCTGCGGGCGCAGGCCGAAGCGCGGGAGCTCGCGGGCGTCGCCCGGGAGCTGCCCTACCAGGTTCGCGACGTGATGGAACAGACGCGCCAGGGGAAGCTCGAGATCCAGATCCGCAACCCAGGCTTCGACGACATCACCTACCACATCGACCACTCGCTGAACCGGATCGCCGTGGCGCTGATCGTGCTCGGCGGCCTGGTCGGATCGTCCATCGTCGGTGTTCTCGCGAAGAGTGGCCCGCATATCGTCGGGCTGCACGTCGCTGTCGTTCCTCGGGTTCATGCTCTCCGGCGCGTTCGCCGTCTGGCTCGTCTGGGGGATCGCCCGGTCGGGGAGGCTGTAGACGCCGCTACGCACAGCCGTCCGTGACCGCGAAGCAGCTCGAGCACGGGCTCGTGGGGGAGGGCGCGCACCGACGCGACCTTCGCGCCCCGTCGTGTCGACGGCGGCCCAGAGCGCGTTCAGGACAGCCTCCTCGGTCGCGTCGACTGCGGCCGCGAAGAGAGGATCGAGAAGGCCGTCGGCAACCGTCCTGCGGTCGACCCGCGTCGGCGGCTGCTCGTCTCGCTCGACTGCGGCCGTCGAGAACGCGAGAAAGATCTCACCGCTCCCGTGGTGGGCGACCGAGCCCGTTCGCGCGAGGCCGAGACCGGCTCTTCGCGCGATCGCTGACGAGCTGCGCCGGCTGCAGCGGGGCGTCGGTGGCGATGATCGCGATGCAGCTGCCGGCCGGAGGACGCGTCGAGAGGCCGTCGCCGACGACCTGCGTGCACCGCGCACACCGTCGATGCGCAGGTCGCGCGCCGAGCCGAAGTTCGCGAGCACGAGCACGCCGACGGTCGCTTCGACCTCGGGGACGAGCCGACTCGAGGAGCCGATCCCGCCTTTCCAGTCGAAGGCGATCATCCCGGTGCCGGCGCCGACGGCACCCTGCTCGACAGCGCCGGCGCGCGGCGTTCGCGACGGCCCGGCCCGCGTCCTCCGCCTCCACCTGGACCGTGCGTGCGTCGTTCAGCCAGCTGTCGTCGCATTCCCCGACGATCGGGATCACGACGTCGTCGACGCCGACTGCTGCGTCCATCTCGCACGCGACCGCGACGGCGCCGTCGAAGATGCGTCCGACCGCCATCGTCGACGTGAGGTAGATCGGCGTCTCGATCAGGCCCCATTCGGAGACCTGGAGCGAGCCCGGTCAGCTCGCCGGCGCCGTTGAGGACCGCGATCCCCGCCGGCGGCGGAAACCGAAACGGATCGGACGAGCCCGGGAGGATCGCCGTCACGCCGGTGCGGCGATGCCGCGCCCGGCGGGCGGCGCGGGCTCGTCACGCTGAACCGTGACGTGACCGACCCTGCACGCCCTCGACGTCGGTGATCGCGTTCGCGGCGCCCGCCTCGAGCGCTCCGATCCGGAGACCGTGGTCGCGTAGCGTCGTTGCTCACGCGCGGAGCCTACCGCGTAGGGTCGCCGCCATGGCACCGACGATCCCGCTCGTGTGGTCGGACGACCACCGGCTCCACGAGCCGGCGGCCGAGATCTGGGTCGGCGTGCGAACGCCGGCCGCAGAGGTTCCCGCACGTGCCGAGGCGATCCGCGGCGTTCTCGAACCGGCGGGGCACGCGATCGTTCCCGCCGATCGCGCACGACGATGCACTGCTCGAGACCGTGCACGACGCGGGCGCTGCTCGCGTTCCTCGCGACCGCCTGGGAGGACTGGGCCGCCGCAGGGCTGCCCGACGACCCGGGCCAGGACGGCGTCGTCCCGTACATCTTCCCGCACCCGGGTCTTCTCGGCGATCTGGAGCCGCTCCTGCCGCGGGCGACCTGGGCGCGCCCGGGCGCGTACTGCTTCGACACGATGACGCTGATCGGCCCGGGCACGTGGGCCGCCGCCCGTGGCGCCGCCGACGCCGCGCTCACGGCCGCCGATCTCGTCGCCGCGGGGCAGCGCGCCGCCTACGCCTGCTGTCGCCCGCCCGGCCACCACGTGACGCGCACGGCCTACGGCGGCTCCTGCTATCTGAACAACGCCGCCCTTGCGGCCGCGCGGCTGCGAGAGCTCGGGGCGGCGCGCGTCGGCATCGTCGACATCGACGCCCACCACGGGAACGGGGCGCAGTCGATCTTCTGGGATCGCGCCGACGTGTTCACCGGCTCGGTTCACGTCGACCCGGAGACCGGCTGGTTTCCCGCACTTCCTCGGCACCGCCGCGGAACGCGGCGACAGCGACGGCCGCGGCGCCAACCTCAACGTGCCGCTGCCACCCGGGACGGGCGACGCCGACTGGCTCCGCGGCGTCGCCGAGATCGCACAGGCAGCGCGGAACCACGGCGCCGAGGCGCTCGTGCTCGCGCTCGGCGTCGACGCCGCGGCGGACGACCCGGAGAGCCCACTGCAGGTGTCCGAGGCGGGCTATCGGGAGGCGGGGCGGATCGTCGCCGGCCACGGGCTGCCGTGCGTCGTCGTGCAGGAGGGCGGGTACGATCTCGCCTCGATCGGAGCGCTCGTGCTCGCGACGTTGCAGGGAATGGAGGAGGCGTAACAGCCGTATGCCGGAACCGCTCGACATCTGGGTCGGCAAGGACGAGGCGAGAGGGCGTCCCGCTCCCAGCAGCGCAAGGACCTGAAGCCGCCGCCGCACTGGCGACTCGAGGCGGTCGCGGCGACGGAGCGCCCGCGCTCACTCACCCTCGGCGCCGACGGCCGTGCCGCCGTCTTCATCCAGGATCGCGACACGTCCGACGTCTGGCTCCTCGAGCTCGCCGACGCCGCCGCGGCGGTGCCACGCCGGCTGACGACCGGCCGGGCCCCGATGCCGTACTGGGAGGACACCGAGCCGCGGCTCTCACCCGACGGGACGATGGTCGCCTACGCCGACGACGGTCACGTCTGGGTCGTCCCCTCAGCCGGCGGGCCGCCGCGCAAGCTCGCGGCGGCGGGCAGCCCGGTCTGGCTCGGGAACGATCGGCTCGTCGTCTCCGTCGAGCGGGACGACACCTCGCGACTCGCCCTGCTCGACGTCGCCGACCCGTGGCCGCGGGGACTCGCACGCACAGCGACTCGCTCGAGGTCTACGGCGACGAGTGGGGCGCGGCCGTCTCACCCGACGGCAACGACGTCGCGTTCGTCTTCTACGCCGCGACACGACCTCCTCCGCAACGAGATCCGGGTCGCCGATGCGGTCGACGGGTGAGACGTCGCGCACTGACCGGAGCGCCGAGCGCCTCGCCGACAAGTCTCCTGCCTGGTCGCCGGACGGCTCGCTCGCTCGCCTTCACCTCCGAGCGGACCGGCTGGTACGAGCTGCACGTCGTGAGCCCGGACGGCATCGGGCGACCGGCAGCTGACCGCCGGCTCGGCCGACGTCAGTCAGCACGCATGGCACCCCGACGGAAGTCGACTGGCCGCGGTCCGCTGTCGCGGCAACCATTTCGATCTCGTCACGGTGGACGCGGCGAGCGGCGACGTCGCCGTGATCGCCGAAGGCGGAGCGTGGGGAGCGCCGGCGTGGACGGAGGACGGCTCGATCCTCGCGACCTACGAGGATGTCGCGACACCGGCACAGATCAGGCTCGTGCGCCACGGCGACGTGCCGGTCACCGTGCACGATCCCGCGCCTCTCGCGATCCGCGCGGCGCCGCACGTGCATCCGGAGGAAGTCACCTTCACATCGTTCGACGGCGTCGAGATTCCGGCGTTTCTCTTCCGGCCCGCCGGTGCTTCGCCGGAGCGGCCGGCACCGGCGGTCGTCTACCCGCACGGAGGACCGACGAGCTACTACGGCGACGAGTGGGACGGTCACGCCCAGTACTTCGTCGACAAGGGCTACGCGTGGCTCGCGATCAACTTTCGTGGGTCGACCGGTTACGGACGCGAGTTCGAGCGGCTCAACCACGGCGACTGGGGGGTCGGGGACACGAAGGACTGTCTCGCCGCGGCGGATTTCCTTCGCACGCTCGGTTGGGTCGACCGCGATCGACTCGGCATCTTCGGCGCGAGCTACGGTTCGTACCTCGCCCTGCTCGCGGTCACCGACGACCCCGAGCAGCGGTTCCGTTGCGCGGTCGCGAAGTACGGCGACTGCGACATTCTCACGTCCTGGGCGCAGGGCGACCGCGAGGGCGTGCAGGACATGGGCCGGATGATGGCGCACCCGTCCCTCGCGCGAGATGCCTACCGGGCAGGTTCACCGGTGCACCGGCTCGAGAACGTCAAGGTGCCGCTGCTGATCGCCCACGGTGAGCTCGACGTGCGCGTCAGCCCCAAGCAGTCCGAGGAGCTCGTGCAAGAGCTGCGTCGACTCGGCGACAAGTCCTTCGAGTACGTCACCTATCCGACCGAGGCGCACGGTCTTCTTCGCGTCGGCCCCCAGCTGCACTTCTACCGCCGGCTGGAGCGCTTCCTCGACTGGTATCTGATGTAGCCGCGTCAGCGCCAGGCGAGCAGGCACGCCGCCTGGTGCGGAGCAGACGCCGCTCCGGGCGGACCCTCGAGCCCCGGATCGGTGCTGCGGCACTCGTCGATCGCCACGGGACAGCGAGGATGGAACCTGCATCCGCTCGGCACGTCGACCGGGTTCGGGGTCTCGCCCTGAAGGACCTGGGCTTCGACGCGACGACGGGGATCACGTCTCGGCACGACCGACAGGAGCGCCTTTGTGTACGGGTGCTGGGGGTTGTCGATCACCTCGCGCGCCGGTCCCTCCTCGACGATGCGCCCGAGGTACATCACGCAGATGCGGTCGGCGAAGCGCGCCGCCGTCGAGAGATCATGCGTGATCATGAGCACGCCGAGCCCGCGCTTGCGGAGGTCGTCGAGGATCGCGAGAATCCCGGCGCGCACCGAGACGTCCAGCATCGAGACGGGCTCGTCGGCGACGAGCAGGTCGGGGCCGAGAACGAGGCTTGCGGCGATCGCGACCCGTTGCCGCTGTCCACCCGAGAGCTCGTGGGGATAGCGGTCGATGAAGAGCCCGGCGGGGGAGAGTCCCGCGAGCTCGAGTGCCTTGTCGACCGCCTCCCGCCGTTCGCTCTTCGTGCCGATGTTGTGAATCGTCAGCGGCTCCTCGACGGTCGACCGCACCCGGAAGCGAGGATCGAGCGACTCGTACGGATCCTGATAGATGATCTGCATCCGTCTCCTCATGGTCCGGAGCTCGCTCGCTGTCAGCGCGGTGACGTCGACGCCGTCGAATGTGACGGTGCCGGAGTCGGAAGGGACGAGCCGCAGGAGCGCCTGCGCCGTCGTCGTCTTGCCGCAGCCCGACTCACCGACGAGCGCGACCATCTCTCCGCGCCCGACCCCGAACGAAACCCCCGACACAGCGTGCACGTGCCTCACGGGTCGTCGCAGTACCGCCCCGGCCAACCCGCGGGGAAGCGGGTAGCGCACGACGAGATCGTCGACCTCGAGGAGCCGCTGCCCATCCGCGTTCATGCGACCGGCTCCCGGGCGGTGGTATTCAGGTGACACGCCGCGGCGTGGTCGTCGCCGACTCTGACGAGCTCCGGGGCCACGGAGTCGCATGGGCCGAAGGCGCTGTCGCAGCGGGGCTGGAAGGGGCAGCCGGCGATCGGCGCATCGAGGCGAGGAGGCACCCCGGGGATCGAGATGACGTCGTCGCGTGACTCGAGGTCGGGCGTGGCTCCGAAGAGGAGTCGGGTATATGGATGCCGCGGTGCGTGATAGAGAGCGTCAGTCGGGCCCTTCTCGACGATCTTGCCTGCGTACATGACGGCGGCCTCGGTGCATGTCTGGGCGACCACCGGCAGGTCGTGTGTGACGAGGACGAGGGCGAGGCCGAACTCGACCGAGAGATCCTTGAGCAGCTCGAGGATCTGCGCCTGCACCATCACGTCGAGGGCGGTCGTCGGTTCGTCGGCGAGCAGGAGCTTCGGCGTGCAGGCGAGGGCCATCGCAATTGCGGCTCGTTGCCTCATGCCGCCCGAGAACTCGTGCGGGAAGCTCCGCGCCCGCGCGGGGGCGATCCCGACGAGGTCGAGCAGTTCGCCGACACGCTTCGACGCCTCGGATCCCGTTGCTTTCCCGTGGAGCTCCATCGGCTCCGCGATCTGCTCGCCGATGCGCTTGACAGGGTTGAAGGCGTTCATCGCTCCCTGGAAGACCATCGCCACGTCGTTCCAGCGGTGCGGTGCGACGGTGCGCTCGCCCTCGGCGAGGATGTCCTCGCCGTCGAGGAGGACGCGACCGGACGCGCTCGCGGTCGGAGGCAGGAGGCCCATGAGGGCGAGGATCGTCGTCGTCTTGCCGCTTCCGGACTCGCCGACCAGCCCGAGGCGCCCTCCTCTGTCGATCGAGAACGACACGCCCTGGACCGCGTGCAGCTCACGCTGCCGCGGCAGGTCGAACCAGACGTGAAGATCCTCGACCTGGAGCAACGGCGTACTCATCGTTCGTCCTGCACCGGTCGCGGTCGCATCCGGAAACGCCGCACCGACAGGTGGCCCGAGCGCAGGCGCGGATTGAGCGAGTCCTCCATCGCCTGGCCCGTCATCGTGCAGGCGAGGACCACGATCGTCACGGCGAGTCCCGGCGGCACGATCGCCCACCACGCGTTGTTGAGGATGGCGTCGTCCGAGAAGGCGTTCTCGATCAGGCGCCCCCATGAGATGACACTGGGGTCACCGAGGCCGAGGAACGTGATGAACGTCTCGGCGAAGATCGCATATGCGATCAGGAGGACGGTGTTCGCGATCAGCAGCGGCGTCACCTGGGGAAGTACATGCCGGATCATGAGGCGCGTGTTTCCGGCACCGAGCGCCCGGGCCCGCTTGACGTACACCCGTTCACGGACGCTCTTGGTCTGCGCACGAAGCAGCCGGGCGGTCGAGGTCCAGTAGATGACTCCGATGATCAGGATGATGTTCGTGAGGCTCCGACCGAAGAGCGCGGCGACGACGATCATCAAGGGGATGTCCGGAATCACGAGGAAGTAGTCGGTGATCCGCATCAGCACGATGTCCACCTTGCCGCCGAAGAAACCCGAGACCAACCCCACCGCTCCGCCGATCACCGCCGACACCGCCGCCGCGGCGAAGCCGACGAGGAGTGAGACGCGCGCCCCCGAGACGAGGAGCGCGATCATGTCCGCGCCGCCACCGTCCGTGCCGAGTAGATGATCGCGGCTCGGGCGCTCGAACACGTCACCGACCTTGGTCTTGGCGTCACCGTCGATGAAGAGCGGGCCGAAGATCGCGATGCCGACGAACAGCGCGACGATGCCGAGCCCGACGAGCGCCTGGCGGTTGGAAAGGATTCCGGAGGACAGGATCCGGCGTGCGCGGGACTGCGCCGGGGCGGCGCTCTCGTCGAGCGGGATGAACGGGGCTGCGTGGCTCACTCCTGCACCCGCGGGTCGAGCTTGAAGTAGAGGAGGTCGGCGACGAGATTGAAGAAGATGACCGACAGTGTGAGTAGGAGGAACGCTCCCTGGAGGATCGGGTAGTCACGTTGGTCGATCGCCTCGACGATCGCGAGGCCGATGCCGGGGTAGGAGAAGACGTACTCGATCGTGATCGACCCGCCGATGATGAACCCGAGCGAGAGTGCGACAAGTGTGATCACGGGCAGCATCGCGTTGCGCAGGCCGTGCTTCCAGACCGTCGCCCAGTTGGAGAGACCCTTGGCGCGTGCCGTGAGCACATAGTCCTCACCGAGTGTCTCGAGCATCGCGGATCGCACGATCAGCGTGTACTCGCCGTAGAGAACGAGTCCGAGCGTCGCCGCCGGGAGCACCATGTGTTCGAGCCGGTCGACCACGACGGCCCACGTGGATGCGTCGCTGAGGATGCCGAGCGTCGGATCCTTGATTCCGGAGGTGGGTAACCCGAGCCAGCCGGCGGCGAAGAGGACGATCAGCAGCCCGAGCCACTGCGGGGGCATCGAGTAGAAGCTGAGACTGCCCCAGAGGCCGGACTTGTCCACCCAGGTTCCGCGACGCCACGCGGAGACGACGCCGGTGATGAGTCCCAGCACGATCGAGAAAAGCGTGCCGAGCGCGACCATCGGAAGTGTGTTCCTGAGCGGCTCCCAGAGCTCGCCGCTCACGGGCCGCTCCGTCCGCAACGAACGCCCGAGGTCTCCGTGGGCGAGGTCGCCGAGGTAGATCGTGTATTGCTGCCACTTCGACTTGTCGAGTCCGAGCTGTTGGCGCTGGTACTCCTTGAACTGCGCCGTGCACTGCCGGCAGCGCAGCGCGGAGACCGCATCTCCCGAGACCGCTCTGAAGAGGACGAAGTTCAGCGTGACCGCGACGAACACGGTCGCGACGGCGAAGACGATCCGCTTAGCGACGAAATCGGTTCCTTGCATCTTCTCAGCCGCCGTCGCGACCGCTGTCCGCGGTCTTCAGCCTGCTTTGCGTGGGCTTGTGTAGTAGCGCTTGGAGTAGGCGTTGAGCTGCGTCGAAAACCCGGTCCACTTCGTCGAGTAGGCGTCGATGTACTCGTGGTTGGTGAGCTGGGTGTAGACGAAGTTGTCGTAGATCATCTTCTGCATCTTCCAGACGATCTTCTTCCTCGCGGCGGGGTTGACCGCCGTGCCCTGCTTGTTGTACAGCGCGTCGTAGGCGGGGTTGTCCCAGCCGGTGTCGCTCCACGAGCACCACTGTCCCTTGGTGACCACGGAGAGCATGAAGTCGGGGTCGATGTAGCCGACCCAGTCCCACATCGCGATGTCGAACTTCGAATAGCCGATGTTCTTCGCCGCGTCGCAGTTCGCGTCGGTCTCCAGCGCGTACGTCGCCGTTGCGTCTCCGCCGACCTTCTGGGTGACCTTGACGCCGGCCTTGGCGAAGCCTTCCTTGACGATGTCGAACGACCGATTGATGTTGAAGTCGGCGGAGGTCGGCGTGACGATCTCGTACGCCATCGGATGCGACGACTGCGCGTACTTGCCGCTCGTCGCCGGAGCGACGCGGATACCGTCTGCGCCGCGCTTGTAGCCCAGTTTGTCGAGGGTGGCGTTTGCGGCTGCGCAGTCGTACTTCAGAGGCCCGAGGTTCGGGTTCTCGAGCGGTGAGATGTGACCGACGAGGCTCTCGACCGTCTCCGCGTGACCCAGGAAGACGACCTGGATCAGCTTCTTGCGGTCGACGCACATCGAGACTGCCTTCTTCACTCGGGGGTCGAGCAATTCGCGGTTCTTCGGCTTCCTTGGGTTCGAGTTCCACGTGATGTTCGTCGTCTCGGCGCCCGGAACCGTGTTGACCTTGATGCCATTCTCCTTCGAGAGCACGTTGACGGCGTTGAACGGAACCTGGTCGACCCAGTCGACGTTGCCGCGCTTGAGGTCGGCGATCATCGAGTCGGAGTTCGTGTAGTACGTGAGCGCAACGGCGTCCGCGTTCGACTTCGGGCCCCAGAAGTTCGGATCGGGAATGAAGGCGGTCGTTCCCTTCTTCTCGTACTGCTTCACCGTGTACGCGCCACCGGTCACCATCGGCAGCTTCTGCTCTGGGTGGAACGTCTTGAGGGCCTTGCCGGCCTTCTGATCCTTCTCGAGCGGCTCGTAGACGTGTCGCGGGACGACGAAGAACTGCTCGAGCTGTGCGAGGACGTTCCCGACCGGAGACGCGTATCGGATCACGAGTGTCGTCGGGTTGACCGCTGTCGCACGCTTGACGTGGTTCAGGGCGGGAGCGGCGACTGCGGTCGCTCCGTTCGCATACTTGAGAATCGTGTTGATCGACCACGCGGCGTCGGCGGCGGTCATGGCCTTGCCGTCCGACCAGCGGGTGTTCGGGCGCAGCTTGAAGGTCCACGTCTTCCCGTCCTTCGACGTCGACCACGAGCGCGCCCAGTCCCCCTCGAACGTGTACCCCCGAGCGGGGCTGTATGCGTACTGCACGAGTTGGGGGAAGATCATGATGAATGCGTTGTACGACTGACTCTCGATGTAATTGAAGGGATTCAACGAGTCGATGTAGTTCGTCGTCCCGATACGCAAGATCCCACTGCCTCCGGCCGTCGAGCCTGCTGAGGCGCCGCCGACGGACATCGCGACTGCGAGGGCCGCGAGAAGGGCAACGAGTGCGGTCTTGCGTGTCATGAGCATTCCTCCCGGTAGGTGGCGTGGTGTCAGATGTTCGATGCCGTGCGAACGTATCACGACCATCCGCCGGGCCTTCTGCACGTCACGTTTTCACTGCAGCCGCCGTGAAATCGTGCGCTCGAAACGGTGCTCGCGGTGAAACGTGCTCGACGCGCCGTCTCCTCCGAGCTCCTCCGCGACGAGCTCGACGACGACGTGGTACGCCGCGGCGTCCGAATCGACCGTGAGCCTGGCCTGGGTACGGACGTCGGCCTCCGGCCACGAAATGCGATACGTCGTGTGTCCCCGCGCCCACGCCGATGCCGGATCGTCGTGCGAAACTCCGACACTTCCCTCGTAGCGCTCCTCGACGCGGGCACCGAAGGGTGCCTCGTAATCGCTGCCGGAGCTCGTCACGGCGCGCGCCTCGCGGCCGATCTGGTCGTCTTCGAATCGCCACACGACGACGGGCTGCGGGTGGTCGGTCTGCGGCGCATGCGTATCGATGCCGCTTGTCGGGGGTAGCACGGGCGGCGCGAGCGGAGACGGTCCCTCCAGCAGCGGCAGCACGAGCTCGACGCTCTCGCGTTCGACGTGCAGCGGTGCTCCGCTCGGCGGCGGCCACGTGTTCGGCCAATCCGCGCCGGCAAGAGCGAGTCGCACCTTGTGGCCCGCCTCGAACACCCACGACGTCGCCTCCAACTCGATCTCGATCTCGGTCGGTACGCCGGGCTCGAGCGCGACGGGGTTGTCATGGCCGTTGCGATGCGTGAGGTTGAGGATGCCGCGGCCGGCGAGCGCGGACGAGCCGTCCGGGAACACGTCGCAGAGCCTCGCGGAGAGGTACGCGACGGGTACGGACGACGTGACGGTGAGTCGCACACGAGGATGTCCCATCACGTCGAGGTCGGTCTCGAGCGGCTCCCAGTCGTACGTGAGTGACAGGGCATCGTCGAGGCGCTGGTCGCCGGGCAGTCCCCACGGCAGCTTGCCGGCGCACGAGATCCACGCTGCGCGGCCGACGTCACCTCGCACGACGATCGTGTCGGATCCCGAGCCGGCGGGCCGAAGCGCACGCTCGACGAGGCGCTCGGGCGGCCACGTCGATTCGCTGCGCCACTCACCACGCATCTCGGCGAGATCGGGAGCGGGTCGGGTGGAGCGCCGCGCGAACACGGCGATCGGGGGCTCCGTGTCGATGCCGTTCTCCTCGTCGGTGAGCCAGCGGCGAAACCAGCGGATCAGCTCGGGAACGAGGTCGATGTGCGGGCCCGGCAACGCCGTGGCCGTGGAGCTGTGACCCCACGGTCCGAGGATCACCCTCGTGGGGCAGGAGAGAGCCTCGAAGCCGCGCAGCGCGATGTTCGTGTACCCGTCGGCCCAGCCCGCGACGATCAGCGTCGGGCACGCGATGCGGTCGTAGTCTGGCCGGACGGAGCCGTGTCGCCAGTACGGGCCGTCGATCTGTTCCTCGAACCAGCGGAACAGCCACGGTTCGACCTCGTCCACCCGCCGCACCCATTCCTCGCGCCAGCCGTCACCGAACACGGCGGGCACAGGCGGCAGCGCGTTGCACGCGACCATGTAGATGACCCAGTCGACGAGGTCGATCGCCTTGAGTGCTCCGCCCATGTAGTGGACGTCGTCGCGATACCGGTCGTCCGAGGCGTAGATCGGGGCGATCGCCCCGAGCGCGGGCGGACGTAGGCACGCGACCTGGAGCGAGTTGAACCCCGACCACGACGTGCCGTACATGCCGACACGTCCGTTCGACCACTCCTGCTCCGCGAGCCAGGCGATCACCTGGCAGATGTCGTCGAGCTCGGCAGCCGTGTACTCGTCGATCGCGAGCCCGGTCGACGACCCGGTACCGCGAATGTCGAGTCGACAGACGGCCAGCCCTCCCTCCGTGCAGAGCCGCTCGTACTCCGCTGTGTACGACGAGGTGAGGTCGTCCATCCGGTACGGAAGCGCCTCGAGCACGACGGGTGCGGGCAGTTCGTCGGGCAGCCAGAGTTGAACCGCCAGTCGCGTTCCGTCCTCGACGGTGACGAAGGCGCGGCGGTGCTCCATCGCGCAATCCTCCCAGGTAGGGTCGAGCAGCGTTGCGCCTGCGACCGACAGCCGAGCAGACCGCCCTCCGGGCCGAAGCCGCTGCGTTTTGCGCACGGCTCCGTCCCGAGCTCGAGAGCGACCCGGAGTGGTGTCGTCAGGGAATGCTTTCGGACGGCGACTCCGTGGCGGTCAACCGTGCTCTCGGCGAGGCGGGGTGGATCGGCATGTCGTGGCCCGCCTGAGCTCGGGGGGCGCGGTCTCTCGCGGCTGACCGCGACCCTCGTCGAGGAGGTGTTCGGGTATCACTGGCTGCCGCTCTCGTCGTACCTTCTCTCGTACAAGACGATCGGCGCCGCGATCGAGCGCTTCGCGAAACCTGCCCTCGTGGAACGGTTCCTGCCCGCCATCGCGCGGGGCGAGCTCGTCTTCTGCCAGGGGTTCTCCGAGCCGGGTGCGGGCAGCGATCTCGGCTCACTCACGACGCGCGCGGAGCTCCGCGGCGATACCTACGTGGTGACGGGGCACAAGATCTGGACGTCGAGTGCTCAGCTTGCCGACTGGATCTACCTCGCCGTCCGCACCGATCGCGATGCGAAGCACCGAGGCATCTCGGTGCTCGTCTGTCCCGTCGACACGCCGGGCATCGAGGTGCGCACGTTCCCGACGCTCGGCGGCGGCGTCCTCTGCGAAACGTTTCTCGACGGCGTCGAGATCCCGGCCGAGAACCTCGTCGGCGAGGTGAACGGGGGTTGGGACGTACTCATGTACACACTCGACTTCGAGCGCGTGACCGCAGAGAAGGTCGGCGGGGCTGCCTGGCTGCTCGATGCCGTCGAGGAACGTCTGCTCGAGACCGGCCGGCTCGACGGGCCGGCACGTGAACGGCTGGCGCGGCTACGAGGCGAGCTCGAAGCGGCTCGTCTCCTGTCCCTTCGCGCCGCGGACGTGCTCGACCGAGGCCTGCCGGGCAGCGCCACCTCCGCGATGGCGAAGCTTGCGGGCGCGCGACTCATGCAGACGGTCGGCGACGCGTGCGTCGACCTGCTCGGGCTCGAGGGTCTCGGGGATGCCTCGCCGGGCGCGGCGATCCGGGGCCGCGCCGCCGCGCTCTACCGCGCGTCGGTCGGGTCGACGATTGCCGGAGGCACGGCCGAGGTGCAGCAGCTCGTGATCGCCCGACGCGGGCTGGGACTGCGATGACTCTGCCGCTCGACGGGGTGCGCGTCATCGAGGTGGCGCAGTACGTGGCCGGACCGCTTGCAGGCTCCCTGCTCTGCGAGCTCGGAGCCGATGTGATCAAGGTGGAACCGCCCGGCGGCGACGCCTATCGATACGTGATGCCCGTCGCGCCGGGAATCGGCCGGTACTTCGTACCTCTCAATCGCGGCAAGCGCTCGGTCGTGCTCGATCTCAAGTCCGCCGACGGCCGCGTGGCGCTCTCGAAGCTCGTCGCCACTGCAGACATCGTTCTTCACAACGCACCCGTAGAGCGTGCCGAGCGATTCGGGCTCGCGTGGAGCGCACTGCATGCAGCGCACCCGGCGCTGGTAGTCGGCGTCGTCACGTCGTTCGGGTCGGAAGGTCCGCTGGCCGGGACGCCTGCATACGATCTCGTCGCGCAGGGACGTTCCGGTCTGCTCACGTCGCACGCGTCGCACGGCGACAGCGTTCCCGTTCGCGCCGGCGGCATTCCGATGGCGGACCTCACGGCGGGGCACCTGCTTGCGTCGGGCGTGCTGGCCGCACTCGTCCGCGCACGCACCGCGCAAGAGGGCCAGCTCGTCGAGGTGTCGCTGCTCGGTGCCGCGATGGCCGTCCAGATCCAGGATCTCGTCTGGCTCGAGGGAGAAGCCGACGGCCCGGCCACGCCCGCGACGCGCGACGATCTCGCTGCGCGAGCCGACGAGATCGCAGGTGGGCTGGCGATGAACCCCTACTATCGCTGCTACGAAGCAGCCGACGGCTTCCTCGCGCTCGCGTGTCTGAATCTCGCGCAGAGAGAGGCGTTTCTCGCGTTCTTCGACCTCGACGACGCCACGATCGAGGCACCGGACGTGGTGCCCGACGATGCTTCGACGCTCGCCGCGAAACAGCTCCTGACGGCGGCGATCGAGCGGGCGATCGCAGCCCAGCCGGTGGCGGAGTGGCTCGCGCGCCTTCGGGCAGCCGGGATTCCGGCCGGCCCGGTCCTCGCTCGGGAGACGGTGCACGCAGACGCGCAGGCGCGCGCCAACGGGCTCATCCAGGACGTGGAGCAGCCGGGCCTCGGGCGGGTGACGATGCTCGGGGGCGTGTTCCGGCTCGCGACCGAGGATCCCGCGCCGATTCGCCCGGCGCCCGTCCTCGGAGCCGACACCGACGCGGTGCTGAAGGAGGTCGAAGGGTGAGATTCACGGTCGATCCCGAGCTGGATCTCTTCGCCGAGTCCGTTCGCGCCGCGCTCGCAGGCTGGGAGGCGCCGCTCCAGCCGGTCTTCGGCGAATGGCAGGACGACCGCGACGACGATCTCGCCACCCGTCTTGCGGCCGCCGGCTGGGCCGAGCTCTGGGGCGATCCCGCCCTGCTTCACCCGGCCGTCGCCGGCGGGATCGAGCTCGGTCGCGTCGTTGCCCCGCTCAGTCTCGTCGACGAGGCCACCCTCGGCGCCCCGCTCGCCGTCGGCGGCCGGGTCCGTCACGGAGAGGGCCGCGTCACGGGTGGGGTGCGCGAGCCCACGCTCGACGGGACGGGGACGGTGCGCGGCCCCGAGGCTGCCGCGCCGCCGGAACCGGAGCGCCTGCGCGCATGGGGCATCGTGACGCTTGCGTATCTCGCCGGGTTGGCCGACGGCGCGTTGGAGAAGGCGCTCGCCCATGCGAGGTCGCGCGAGCAGTTCGGCGCCCCGCTCGCTGCGTTGCCGGCGGTACAGGCTCGATTGGCCGACGCCGCACTCGCCCGAGACAGCCTCGTCCTCGTGGCCTGGGCCGCGGCTGAACCGGACGCGGGGTTCCCGGCGGACTCGCTCGCGTGGGCCGGAGGCGCCTGTCGCGAGGTGACTGTTCACGTGCAGCAGGTGCACGGTGCCGTGGGCTTCGCACTCGAGGGCGGCGTCCACCGTTACTACCGACGAGCCAAGACGGTGCAGGTCTGGGTGGAGGCGCTGTTGCGCGAGACGTCCTAGCCGCTTGCGGACGATTGGGGAGCGATCGTCACAGATTCGACCGAATGGACAACTGGTCGGCGCTCGTCCTCCGCTCTAGCCTTGGCGATCATGCGTGCTGCGCTTCTCCTCGCCGATCCAGACCCGCAGGAGCCGGGGTATCTCGAGCGCAATCTGAGCTCGGACGGCTTCGACGTCGTCGCGGCAGGCTGGAGCGCGCAGGCGCTCGACCTCGCCGAGCGGACCCGACCCGACATCGTGCTCGCCGGTGAGGCCGAGCTCTGTGCGCGACTGCGAGAAGGCGAGCCCGGGCGACGCTGGGATCGAAACATCCCGGTGATCGTGCTCACAGGGGCGGACGCCGATCCGGTGGAGCGGGTGCGGGCATTCGAGCGGGGCGCGGACGACGTCGTGCAACGCGACCTCTATCCCGAGCTCGTCGCGCGGATCAGGGCCGTCTTGCGTCGTGCGGCGTCCGGTCCCGCCGATCTCCTCGAGGTCGGGGAGATCGTCATCGACCGCCGGGCGCGCCAGCTGCGGGTGCACGGGGTCTCCGTGTCGCTCGCGGGTCGGGAGTTCGATCTCGCAGTTCGGCTCGCGAGTGATCCGCGGCGCGTCTTCTCCAAGGACGAGCTGCTGCGTGACGTCTGGGGCTACCGCGGCCGGCTCGTCACGCGGACGGTCGACTCCCATGCCTCTCGGTTGCGTCGTAAGCTGCGCGCGGCCGGCGCCGAGATCCCCTACGTGATCAACGTCTGGGGTCGCGGCTACCGGTTGCTGGAATAGATCCGGCCGGCGTCTCGAACCAGGGGACTCAGAGGAGCACGCCTTCGAGCCTGAGCAAGGAAACCTTGACGTCGAGTCCGCCCGCATAGCCGACAAGGCTGCCGTTCGCCCCGATCACGCGATGGCAGGGGAGCACGATCGGGATCCGGTTCCGGTTCATCGTCATTCCAACGGCCCGGGCCGCCCTGGGGTTCCCGGCCGAGGCCGCGAGCTCGGCGTAGGTGGTCGTCTCACCGAATGGGACCCGAGCCAGTTCCGTCAGCACGCGCTCGGTGAACGGGGTGATCCCGCGGAGATCGACCGGGAGGTCGAACGCCCGGCGCCGTCCCCCGAAGTATTGGTCGAGCTCGCGCTTCACCCCCGCGACGTGTCGCGGCGAGCGGAGCACGTTACGGCCCGCCAGGCGTGAGAGCCATTCGAGGTGCTCGTCGACATCGGCGTGGAACGAGATGCGGAGGATGCCCCGATCTCCTGCAGCCACGAGCAGCTCGCCCACCGGGCTCTCGACGAGGTCGTACCCGGCGTCGAGCATGCCGCTGCGAGCCGCCGACTCGCGGAAGCGCCGGTCGAGGTCTGCTGGGATGGTCATGCGCTTCTCTCCTTCCGTAGCCTGCGGACACCGGTCGACGCGGCCTGACGGGCCGCCTCCGGGCTCGAGTCGAGCGCTGCAGCGATCTGGTCGTAGGTGAGGTCGTAGCCGTACCGGAGCACGACAGCGGCGCGCTCCGTCGGCGGGAGTCCGTCGGTGAGCTCGCCGAGGTCCTCGTAGGCGGGGCGGCGGTCCTCGTGCGCGAGCTCCGGCATCTCCGCGACGGGCTTCGTCCGCCGGTGGACATCGATCGCGACGCGCGAGGCGATCGTCATGACCCACGCGCGGAGGTGCTCGCCGTGTTCGAGCCGTTCATACGCGCGGAGCGCGCGCAGGAACGTCTCCTGGAACGCGTCGTCTGCGCGATCGCGCCCGAGCTCGCGGCGAAGCAGACCGAGCACCTCGGCACAGTGCTGGACGTAGAACGTCTCGAACGGCGGGATCGTCACGAGGCCCATCATCCGTCAAACGGCGGAGCACCCGGAACTGTGAGGCGGCGTGAGCCGACCCGTCCGCCGCGGCGCGCCGGAACCTCCCGGTCGACGGGCCGGTTGACGGATCTGGGACACTTGCGGGGTGCGAGTCGCCGTCGTCGGGCACGTCGAGTGGATCCGGTTCGCGAGGGTCGACCACCACCCTGCTGCGGGCGAGATCATCCACTCGACGGCAGATTGGGAACAGGCGGGTGGCGGGGGGGCTGTCGCGGCGATCCAGCTCGCACTGCTCGCCGACGAGGCGCATCTCTTCACGCGCTTCGGCGGGGACGAGCTCGGCAGATCGGCGCGCGCGGAGCTCGAGCACCGAGGCGTCCTCGTCCACGCGGAGAAGGATCCGCGGCCGCAACGGTGGGCCTTCACCCAGATAGACGGTGTCGGCGAACGGACGATCACGACCGTCGGTCCCAAGCTGCGTCCGAGCGGGAGCGACGGAGCACTTCCCTGGCACGAACTCGCGGAGATGGACGCGGTGCTCTACATCGCAGGCGACGTCGAGGCACTCCGCTTCGCGCGCCGCGCGCGCGTTCTCACGGCCACGGCGCGGGACCTCGAAACGCTCCGGCGCAGCGGCGTTTCACTCGACGCACTGATCGGAAGCGGGGAGGACGAGGCGGAGCGCTATCACGCGGGCGATCTCGATCCCGAGCCCGCGCTCGTCGTGACGACGTCGGGAGCGCTCGGCGGCTGGATGCAGCCGGGTGGGCCCTACACGGCGGCGCCGATCCCCGGCGCACGTGAGGACGCCTATGGCTGCGGCGACTCGTTCATGGCGGGACTCACATTCGCTCTCGGCGCGGGGCGTGACGCCCACGAAGCCGTCGCGTTTGCCGCTCGCTGCGGCGCCGCCGCCCTCACGGGGCGCGGGGTGGCGCCGCAGCGGGTCGGGCTCTGAGCACGCCGGGAACGAGACTGCGGCCTCGTTCCCGGCGTGCCGGATCCACCTACCCGAGCGTGCGTGCCCGCACGAGCCTGGCGGGCCAACGGCGGGTCGACCCGGCAGAAGGGGTCGATGTCCCGTCGTCGGCTTCCTCCACGGCTCTGACGATCTCTCGCTCGGTTCGCCCCTCGCGCTGCATGCGTTCGACCATCACCCTGAGGTGATAGGCGTCCACGGTCGTAGACGACTGCTCCATGGTGTGTCCTTTCGCTGTGTTCATGGGCGGCGGCGTAGCCGATCCCCGGGCATCAGTGCTCGGGACACGATTTGCCGGCGTCGAAGCCGGATCGAGTGGCCGGTACCGCCAGCCGTCTCCAACCCTAGCTGTCCCCGCGGCGGTCACCGAAGGGGTGCCGGCGCTCGGACAGGACGTTCTCACCGCGCCGGACGTGCCGATCACGGGCGCCGCCCGTGATCGGCACGCGCCGGAGGCTCAGTTCAGGGCGGAGAGGACGAGCGGCGCGTACCCGGCGGCCTGGCCGCTCCGACTCGGGTGGTAGCTCTCGGTCAGGTTGAAGATGTTGAGACCGTTCACCCACTCGCTTGCCGAGCAGACCCCATGCCCTGTAAATGGGCCGATCGCACTCTGGTAGACGAAGCCGTGCTGGGCCGCGGCGGCCGCGATCGTCGTATCGACCACGTCTGCGAGGGCATTTGCCCGTGCGCGTTCGAGCGCGCTGATTCCGAAGGTGCCGAAGCAGGCGGGTCCCGCGAACAGCCGCGGGTAGCCGAGGACGACAACCTTCGCAGACGGCGCTGCGGCGCGAATCGCGGCGTACACGGTGTTCAGTCGGGGGGTCAGGAAGATCTGGGCCGCGGACCGGATACCGTCGAGCAAGCCCGAGCAGTCCGCGATCGTGCAGACGAAGATCAGGTCCGCGAACCTGAGGTCGTTCCCGCCGACCGTGATCGTGACCAGGTTGGTGGACGCGTTGAGGGCCTGAATCTGGCTCGACAGCACCATGTCCGTCGTCGCGCCCGAACAGGCGACGAACGTGAGCGATGTACCGGGTCGTTGCTGCGCTACGAGGTACGGGTATGCGTACGTGCTTCGCAGGCACGAGCTGCTCAGGGTGTAGCTGTTCGTCCCGACCCCCGCCGAGTAGCTGTCTCCGAGCGCGACGTAGTTGTCGGCAAGGGCGACGGTCGGTGCCGTCAGCGCGACGAGCGCGAACGCGAACGTAAGGCGGCGAAGGATGCGTGCGGTGCAGAGGGTCATGGGAAGTGTCTCCTCTCGCCCAAGACGACGTGGTGGGCCGGTGGGACCCGACGGGCGACGCTACCACGCCGCTGACCGGCAGGCGAGCCGAGCCGTGGCGACCAGGCGTTGGGCAGTGGGGCGGAGGCCCGTGGTTCGAAGGGGTTGCAAAGTGGGTGATTGTGGTTTAGAGTGGGGATTCGTGGGAACGACCCGGGAGCTGCGACGATGTTCTTCGGCGAGTACGAGCACGCGATCGACGACAAGAACCGGCTCACCCTGCCGGCTCGGTTCCGCGCCGCCCTCGCGGACGGCGTCTTCCTCGCCAAGGGCCTCGACGGCAGCGTCGACGTCTATCCGCGGGAGACGTGGGAGGTGAAGGTCGTCGCGCGGATCGGCGAGCTCGACCCGTTGCTCCCCGATACACGGCTTCTCCAGCGCCACTTCTTCGGGGGCGCGTCGGAGGATGTGCCCGACAAGCAGGGGCGTGTCCACCTACCGGCGCCGCTGCTGCGCCACGCAAAGCTGACGAAGGACGTCACGGTGATCGGCAACAACGATCACCTCGAGATCTGGGACCGCTCGGCGTGGGCCGAGCGCCTGGACGGGATCGAAGGGAGCGCGGACAATGCAGCCCAACGTCTTGCCAAACAGCACCACTGACCACACGCCTGTCCTGGCGGACGAGGTACGCCGCCTGCTCGACGTGCAGCCGGGCGAGACGGTGGTCGACGCGACGTTCGGTGCCGGCGGACACGCTCGGCTGCTCGCGCAGGACATGCAGGGAAGCGGCAAGCTCGTCGCCGTCGATCGCGACCCGAGCGCGAAGCAGTATTTCGACCGCTTCAAGGCGAACGCGGGCGTCGATGCCCGCTTCTTGCGCGGCGACTTCGCGGTCGTCCTCGGGCAACTCGCCACGAACGATGTCAAGGCCGACGCGATCCTGCTCGATGTCGGCGTTTCGTCGATGCAGATCGACCGACCGGAGCGAGGCTTCTCGTACGCGATCGACGCGCCGCTCGACATGCGCATGGATCCCTCCAGCGAGGTGAGCGCTGCGACGATCGTCAATACCTGGGACGAACGAGAGCTCGCCACCGCGTTCCGCCGTCTCGGTGAGGAACGCTATTCCAACCAGATCGCCAGGGCGATCACGCGGCGTCGCACCGACCAGGCGTTCTTCCGCACCGGCGACCTGGTGGACGTGATCAAGAAGTCGATCCCGACGCCCGCGCGCTTCGGAGACGGGCACCCTGCCAAACGGGTCTTCCAGGCGCTGCGGATAGCCGTCAACGACGAGCTCGGCCAGCTCGAAGCTGCCCTGCCCGCCGCTGTCTCGATGCTC
The DNA here is from genome assembly GCA_963721955.1 of uncultured Thermoleophilia bacterium. GTDB lineage: Bacteria > Actinomycetota > Thermoleophilia > Gaiellales > Gaiellaceae > Gaiella. Next base: position 2,250,088 of record CAVRKG010000005.1, read on the forward strand.
CGACCCGGAGGGCGCCTCGCGGTGATCAGCTTCCATTCGTTGGAGGATCGGATCGTGAAGCAGTTCATGGTCGCGCGGGCGAAGGGCTGCACCTGCCCGCCGGACTTCCCCGTCTGCGCCTGCGGCAAGGAACCCGAGCTGAGGCTGCTGACGCGCAAGCCCGTCCGACCATCTGCGACCGAACTCGACCTCAATCCGCGGTGCGCGTCAGCGCGGCTGCGCGCCGCGGTCAAGGCCTGACGCCGGTGTCGACGTTCGTCGAGGGAGTCGTCGCTCGCAAGGAGCGCCGGGTCAAGGCCAAGACAGCGCGGGCGGGAACGCCGTTCCTGGGCGGCGTCGCGTTGATCGTCGTCGTCGGCGCGTTCCTGGCCGGGATCGTCGCCGTCAACGTGTTCGTGCTTCAGCTCAATATGCAGCTCGACGACCTGAGTAGGGAGCGAGCGCAGTTGAAGGCGGACAACGCACTCCTGCGGTCGCAACTCTCGAGCGCCTCCGCCAGCGTGAGGATCGAGCAGGCAGCGACTGCGAGGCTCGGCCTCGAGGCGGCCGATCCGATGACGACCACGTACGTCAGGATCGCGGGCAAGTGAAGGACCGGCGTGCGAATCGCCGGATTCGCCTTCTGTTCGGGCTCTTCGCGCTCCTCTTCGTCGTCGCGATCGGCCGGGCAGCCTGGGTGCAGGGCCCCCAGCACGACCGCTTCGCGAAAATGGCGGTGACGCAGCACCTGGAGACGATCGAGATTCCCGCCGGGCGCGGCACGATCTTCGATCGGACGGGTGAGCCTCTGGCCATCGGTGAGCAGGCGACCACCGTGTACGCGGATCCACGGAACATCGTCGACGCGCAGCGTGCGGCGCTCATCGCCGGCAAGACGCTCGGGCTCGACGCAAATATCCTCTACCCGACGCTCAAGGACAGGTCGAAGGGGTTCGTCTACGTCGACCGCAAGGCGAGCCCCGTCAAGGCGCAGGCGCTCAGCGATCGCGAGATTCCCGGTTTCGGCTTCTATCCCGAAGAGTTGCGGACGTACCCGCAGGGGACGGTGGCGGCTCACGTGCTCGGGTTTGCGGGCACGGACAATCACGGGCTCGACGGACTCGAGCGCTCGCTCGACAAGACCCTGTCCGGTCGATCCGGGTTCGAGACGATCGTCAAGGATCCGTTCGGACGACCGATCGACGTCGTGACCTCGCGGGCGGAGCGGCCCGGGAGGAACGTGACCCTCACGATCGACCACCAGATCCAGTCGAACGCAGAGCGGGTCCTCGCCGAGACGGTCGAGCGATTCGGGGCCCGCGGTGCCGCCGCGATCGTGATGGATCGCCGAACGGGTGCGATTCTCGCGATGGCGAACTCCCCGACGTTCAACGCCAACGCCTTCTCGCTGGCGCCACCCGACGCCCGCCGCAATCGCGCCGTGACGGATGCGTACGAGCCTGGTTCCACGTTCAAGATCGTGACGATCGCAGGTGCTCTCGAGGACAACGTGGTCTCACCTTCCACCACGTTCACGCTCGCTCCGACGATCCAGGTGGCGGATCGTGTCATCCACGAGGCGCACATTCGCGGCACCGAAGTGATGACGGTCAAGCAGATTCTCTCCGAGTCGTCGAACGTCGGCACGATCACGGTCGCGGAGCGACTCGGCTCGGGGGAGTTGGCCGGCTGGATCGATCGCTTCGGGTTCGGGCGCAGGACGGGGATCGACTACCCGGGTGAGAGCTCCGGCCTCGTGCTTCCGCTCGAGAAGTGGTCGGGCTCGACCATCGGCACGGTGCCGATCGGGCAGGGGATTGCAGTCACGCCGCTCCAGATGGTGTCCGCGTACGCGACGATCGGAAACCGTGGCGTGCGCGTGACGCCGCACCTCGTCGAAAAGGTGGGCTCGAAGCGCGTCGCCAGTACGAAGACGACGCGCGTCGTTTCGGCGCACACTGCCGAGCGCATGATGTCGATGTTCCGCGACGTCGTGCTCGAAGGCACCGGCGCCGAGGCCGCGATCCCGGGCTACACGGTCGCGGGGAAGACGGGCACGGCCCAGAAGGCCGAGAACGGCGAGTACGTCAAGAAGTACGTGGCGTCGTTCGTCGGCCTCGTCCCCGCGAAGAACCCCCGGCTGGCGATCCTCGTCATGGTGGACGAGCCTCACGGGGACATCTACGGCGGCGTCGTGGCGGCACCCGCGTTCCGGGATATCGCACGATTCGCGCTCCAGTACCTGGAAGTGCCGCCCGATGCTCCCGGGACGAGATCGACGCTGTCGGCCGTTCCGGGCCCCACCAACCAGTAGCCGATCGCCGGCGCTCTCCGCAGGTCGCGCGGCGCCCGTCGGTGGTCGACGGCAGGGTGCCTAGAATGGTGTTCCGTGAAACTCGACGACCTGACGCGCGTGCTCGCCGCGAGCGAGATTGGGCACCGCGAAGCCGTCGAGATCTCCGATCTCGCCCACGATGCCGACGTCGCAGCTCCCGGGACGCTGTTCTTCTGCGTGCCCGGTTCGCGCGCGGACGGGCACGAGTTCGCCCCTCGCGCTCTCGCAGCCGGTGCCGCAGCGTTGGTCGTCGAGCGTCCGCTCGACCTCGACGTGCCCCAGTTGCTCGTCGAGGACGCCCGGATCGCGATGGCGGTCGCAGCGGATGCATTCTTCGGCGAGCCCACCCGCACGCTCGAGGTCGCAGGGGTGACGGGAACGAACGGGAAGACGACGTCGGCGTTTCTGCTCCGCTCGGTTCTGGACGCAGCCGACCGGTCGCCGGGGCTCGTCGGCACGATCGAGTGGGTTGTCGGTGGAAAGGTGCGCCCGGCGCCGCACACGACGCCGGAGGCGATCGAGCTGCAGCGACTCTTCCGTGAGATGCTCGACGCAGGCGATCGGAGCGTCGCCGTCGAGGCGTCGTCGCACGGCTCGACGCTGCACCGCCTCGATCGGGTCAGGTTCGACGTCCTGATCTTCACGAACCTCACGCAGGACCACCTCGATCTGCACGGCACGATGGAGGACTACTACCAGGCCAAGCGCCGCCTCTTCTCGGGTGCGCAGCCGCCCCCTGCGGCGGTGAACGTCGGGGACGAGCACGGCCGCCGGCTCGCGCTCGAACTCGTCGAAGCCGCTCGTGCCCCGCTCGTCACCTTCGGGTTGACCGACGCAGCCGAGATCCACCCGGAAGGCCTCGAGGTCGGGGCACACGGAAGCCGCTTCGTCGCTGCTGGGATCGAGATCGAGACCCCGCTGCGCGGGGCATTCAACGTCGAGAACGTCCTCGGCGTCGTCGCCGCAGGCATCCTTCTCGACATCGACGAAGATGCGTTGGCGGAGGGAATCCGAGCGATGACCGCCGTCCCAGGACGGTTCGAGGTCGTCGACGAAGGGCAGCCGTTCACCGTCATCGTCGACTATGCCCACACGCCCGACTCTCTCGACACAGCGCTCGACGCAGCGCGGCGTCTCAGTGACGGCGAGTTGATCTGCGTCTTCGGTGCGGGCGGCGACCGCGACCGGAGCAAACGACCGGTGATGGGAGCGGTTGCCGCCAGTCGTGCCGACCGGGTCATCGTCACGTCGGACAATCCGCGGAGCGAAGATCCGCTCGCGATCATCCAGGACGTCCTCCAGGGAGCCGGCACGGGCGTGGAGATCGATCCCGACCGCCGAAGCGCGATCGACCGTGCGATCGCCGTCGCGAAACCGGGTGACGTCGTCGTGATCGCAGGTAAGGGGCACGAGCAAGGGCAGGAGACTGCGGGTGTGATTGCTCCGTTCGACGACAGGCTCGTCGCACGCGAGGCACTGCGTGAAGCAGGATTCGTCCTGTCGTGATCCCGGTCTCTTGGGAGGAGATCGCCGACCTCGATCTCGGTGTTCTCGAGCAGCCGCCGAGTGGGCCGTGCGCGCACATCACGGGCGTCAAGGGCGATTCTCGCCTCGTCGGGCCGGGAGACCTCTTCGTCGCGCTCAACACCGGCGTCGACCACGTCTCCGCGGCAGCCGCGAGGGGTGCGGCGACGCTCGTCCCGCGGGATCAGGAAGCCGCGCTGGCGGCACTCGCGTCCCTCGTTCGCACGAAGAGCGCAGCACGAGTCGTCGCCGTCGTCGGCTCGACCGGGAAGACCTCGACCAAGGACATCCTGGGAGCACTCTGTAACGCCGTCTGTCCCGCGGTCTGGGCACACGAGAGTCAGAACAACGAAATCGGACTCCCGCTGACGGTCTGCAGGCTCGAGCCCGATACGGCCGTGCTCGTCGCGGAGATGGGCATGCGCGGGCTCGGCCAGATCGCCGCCCTCTGCGAGGTCGCACGGCCCGACGTCGTTCTCGTCACGTCTATCGGCCCCGAGCATCTCGAGCTCGTCGGGACCGTCGAGCGCGTCGCAGAGGCCAATGCGGAGGCGATCGCATCGCTTCCGGCCGGTGGGACGGCTGTGGTGCCGGCGGATGCGCCGGAGCTCGAGCCGCACCTGACCCGCACCGACATCGAGTTTCGTCGCTTCGACCGGCACGCGGTCCGCGGTGAGGGGAATGCGTGGGAATTCCCGCTCGGCGAGCGTGTCATTGCGCTGACGCTTCCGTTTACGTCGCGCCACATGGCGGAGAACACGTTGGCCGCGCTCGTGGCCTACGACGCCCTCGGCCTTCCGCTCGACCGGGTGCACGAAGGCGCGGGCGCGATCGAGCTGTCCCGTTGGCGCGGCGAAGCACGACCGCTACCCGGCGGCGGCATCGTCGTCAACGACGCGTACAACGCCAACCCGACGTCGATGCGGGCTTCGATCCTCGACCTCGTCATCCGGGCCGGAGATCGCCGGCGCGTCGCGATCCTGGGAGAGATGGCAGAGCTCGGGGGCGAGTCGGTCCGGTATCACGACGAGGCCGGAGAGCTGCTCGACGAGCTCGGTATCGAGCTCGTCGTCGCCGTCGGTGAACCGGCCCGCCCGTATCTGCGTGCCGGAGCGATGGCGGGTCGTCATTTCATTCCGGATGCGGGCGCGTTCGGCCAGATCGCCGACCTCCTCCGTCCGGGCGACGCCATCCTCGTCAAGGCGTCGAGAGCGGTGGGCCTCGAAGGCATCTCGGCCTCGATCGAGAAACGGGCAAGGGCATGGTCCGAGTCCTGATCGCCGGCCTGGTCGCGATGGTGCTCGCCATCGTGATCGGCCCCGCATTCATCGAGTGGCTGAAGCGCACCGGGGTCGGCCAGCAGATCCGGGAAGAGGGCCCGGCGCGACACATCGTCAAGCAGGGGACGCCGACGATGGGTGGCCTGTTGATCGTCGCGACGGCGGCTGCACCGTTCCTCGTGCTCTCGCTCTACACGATGCCGGGAATGGCGCTCCTGTTCCTCACACTCGGGTGTGGCCTGATCGGATTCACCGACGACTACCTCAAGGTCCGCAAGCGCCATTCGCTGGGCCTGTCGGGACGATGGAAGATGCTCGGGCTCGTGCTCATCACGATCGGCGTCGGCTGGGTCGTGACGCAGGTCGGGTATCTCGACACCGAGATCTACTTCCCGGCGATCGGCAGCCTCGATCTGCACTGGCTCTACTTCCCGTTCCTCTTCGTCGTGATCGCCGGCACTGCCAACGGCGTCAACCTGACCGACGGTATCGACGGCCTGGCTGCGGGCACGGGTGCGATCTCGCTGCTGACGCTCCTCGCCATCGCTGCGATCACGTGGATCCGTTCCGGGTCCGTCGGCGACCGGAGCAGCAACTACCTCGACATCGCGATCCTCGCTGCCGCACTCGTGGGTGGAGTGATCGGGTTCCTCTGGTTCAACGCGTTTCCCGCCGAGGTGTTCATGGGCGACACAGGGTCGATGGCGGTCGGCGGCGCGATCGCCGGTCTCGCAGTGTTGACGCAGACAGAAGTGCTGCTCATCTTCATCGGCGGCATCTATCTCGTCGAGGCGCTGTCGGTGATGATCCAGGTCGCGAGCTTCAAGCGCACCGGCAGACGTGTGTTCCTGATGGCGCCGATCCACCATCACTTCGAGATGAAGGCGTGGTCCGAGACGAAGATCATGGTCCGGTTCTGGATCGTGGGCGCGATCTTGAGCATGATCGGTTTCGCTCTCTTCTACCGTTACTACCTCCGCTTCGGCCTGTAGTGCCGCCGCGGTCACCGTCTGCGCGAGTCGCGCTTCTACCACTCGGTGTCGCGCTTGCCGTCATGGTGGTCTGGGGTGCAACTCCGATCTTGACGCGGCTTGCGCTCGACGACCTCGAGCCGCTCGTCGTCGCGAGCCTCCGCACCGTCGTCGCGGGCCTGGTCGCGATCCCGCTCCTCACGGCGATGCGCCAGCAGTTGCCTGCAAGGCCCCGCTCGCGGATATTGCTCGGGATCTCCGCCGGCGCGGGCTTTGTCGTGTTCCCCGTCGTCTATACGATCGGCCAGCAGCGCACGTCGGCCCTGCATGGGGTGATGATCCTCGCCGCGCTACCGATCTTCACCGGCCTCTACGCCGCTCTCGTCGCACGCAGGGTTCCGCCGCGACGTTGGCTCGTCGGGTGCGCCGTCGCGTTGACCGGCGAGGTCGTGCTGATCGCCGGGCGGAATGCATCGGCGAACGATGCAACCCTGGGTGGCGACCTCCTCGTTCTCGCGGCAGCGCTGTGCGTTTCCGCAGGGTATGTCGCCGGCGCGATGCTCCCGCCCCGGGGACTCTCGAGCCTCGCGACGACACTCTGGGGTGTGCTCCTCGGCACAGTCGTCCTGTTGCCGCTGTCGGTCGGCCTGCTGGCGCGGGACGGCGTGCCGCACGCCGGAGCGACCGCATGGGGCGCCGTGCTCTTCCTTGCCGTCGTCACATCCATTCTCGGGTATCTCGGCTGGTACTGGGCGCTCGACCGGGGAGGCATTTCCAGGATCGCGACAATGCAGTTCCTGCAGCCGGTGTCGGGCGTTGTCCTGGCCGCGGTCGTACTGAGTGAGAAGGTGAACCCTCCCATCGCCGTCGGTGGCGCTCTGGTCGTCGTGGGAATCGTGATCGCGCAGCGCGCGTGAAGCACTACGCTTCGCGCATGCCGACGATCCCCGATCGCGTACTCGTCGTCGGGCTCGCGCGGTCGGGCCGCGCAGCCGCGGCGGCACTTGCGGCGACCGGATCGACGGTCGTCGCGTACGACGCGGATCGAGAAATCGCTTCGCGCGACGGGTTCGATCCTTCCGACATCCCGGGTGAGCTCGTCCTCGGGGAGTGGGACGACGCGAATCTCGAGGGGGTCGGCCTCGTCGTCAAGAGTCCCGGCGTTCCGACCGACGCGCAGCCCGTCGCGGCTGCCCGCGCCCGCGCCGTGCCGGTCATCTCGGAGATCGAGCTCGGCGCCCGCTTGCTCGACAACCCGATCATCGGCATCACGGGCACCAACGGGAAGACGACGACGACGGCCCTGCTCGGGGCGATGTTCGCTGCCGCTCACGTGCCGTGTGAGGTCGTGGGCAACATCGGCAGGCCGTTGACGGGGCTCGTCGGGGTCGCCGATTCCGAGACCTGGGTGGTGTGCGAGCTCTCGAGCTTCCAGCTCGAGGACGTCGACACGATGCGCCCTCGAATTGCGGTCCTGTTGAATCTCGAGCCCGACCATCTCGACCGCCACGGCAGCTTCGAGGCGTATCGCGACGCCAAGCTCCGTCTCTTCGCGAATCAAGTCGCCACCGACGTCGCCGTCGTCCCACGGGGCTTTCCACCGGAGACCGGCAACGCGCAGCGGGTCGAGTTCGGAGGCGACGACCCGCTTCCGGCCGAGCCTCGCATTCCCGGCGCCCATAACCGCGAGAACGCCGCCGCTGCGACGGCGGCCGCGCGCGTCGCGGGGATTCCGGAAGCCGCGATCGCGGAGGCTTTGCGCACGTTCGCCGGCGTCGAGCATCGCATCGAGCACGTGGCCACGGTCGCGGGCGTTGCCTATGTCAACGACTCGAAGGCGACGAATGTGGCCGCGACGCTGCGCGCGCTCGCATCGTTTCCGGGAGCACGAAAGCTCGTCATCCTCGGTGGCCGGGGGAAGGCCGAGCCGTACGCGACGCTCGCCGACACCTTCGAGTCGGGCGACCGGGCCTATGTGATCGGCGAGGCGGCGGACGAGATCGCCTCGGCCCTCGAGGCGGCGGGGGTCCCCGTCGAGCGCTGTGGTGACCTCGCCACCGCTCTCACGGCCGCAGCCGCGGAGGCCCATGCGGGCGACATCGTCCTGCTCTCTCCGGCCTGCGCGAGCTACGACCAGTTCACGAGCTACGAGGAACGTGGGGAGGAGTTCGGGAAGTTGGTGCAGAAGCTCCAAGGGTGACGCCCAGACCCGCCGGTAATCTCGAGCAGCGACTGCTCGTCCTCGTCACGCTCGGGCTCGTCGCCTTCGGGCTGGTGATGGTCTTCAGCGCCACGTCCGCGTCCGCGGCGATCGGTGCCGGCGATCCGATGACGTTTCTCGTCAAGCAGGGTGCGTATGCCCTCGTCGGGTTGGTGCTCCTCGCGCTCGCGTCACGATTCGACTATCACCGACTGCGAATGCTGGCTCCGATGCTGCTCGTCGGTGCCTTCGTGCTGTGTCTCGCAGTCCTGGTCGTCGCGCCTCCCATCAACGGCGCGCGCAGGTGGTTCCTGCTCGGGCCGATCAGCGTGCAGCCTTCAGAGGTTGCGAAGATCGCCGTCTGCGTGTGGGTCTGTGCTCTGCTCGCCCGGCGGCCCGCCCCGCGAACGATGAACGACTTGATGAAGCCGCTCGGCATCGTCGTCGGCCTGTTCTCGCTCCTGATCCTGCTCGAGCCCGACCTCGGGACCACGATCACGCTCGTGGTCATGGTCGCCGGGATCCTGCTCGTCTCCGAGGTGCCGTTGCGGCTCCTCGCGCTCAGCGGCTCGATCGCCGTCGTTCTCGGCGCAGCAGCGATCTACATGGAGCCCTATCGGCGCACGCGGTTCCTCAGCTTCATCGATCCCTGGCAGGACCCGCAGGGCGCAGGGTTCCAGACGGTGCAGGCGATCATCGGCATGGGCTCCGGTGGTCTGACAGGCGAGGGCCTCGGCCGCGGGATCTCGAAGGTGTTCTACCTCCCCGAGGCGCATACGGACATGATCTTCGCGATCGTCGGGGAAGAGCTCGGTTTGATCGGTTCGACCGCGGTGATCGGCGCCTTCGCAGTGTTCGCCTGGGCGGGCTTTCGCATCGCCCTGCGCTGCCGCGACCCGTTCGGCAAACGGCTTGCAGCAGGGATTACGACCCTCGTGTGCGCGCAGGCGGCGATCAACCTGTGCGCGGTTCTCGGCATCGCTCCACTCACCGGGATCCCCCTCCCGTTCGTCTCCTACGGAGGCTCCTCGTTGATCGTCCTGCTCGGTTCCGTCGGCGTTCTCCTTAACATCGCCGTGAATGACCGAGTTCTCGAAGCTCGTAGTCGTGATCGCAGCGGGCGGAACCGCCGGTCACATCAGGCCGGCTCTCGCAGTCGGGGAGGCGCTGCGCGCGCGCGGCGCGACCGTGACGTTCGCCGGCAGTCCCGACCGCGTCGAGTCGCGGCTGGTTCCTGAGGCAGGCTTCGAGCTCGACACGTTCGAGATCAGCGGCTTTCCACGGCGACCGTCGCTCGCGCTTCTCCGAGCCATCTGGCGGGCCACGAAGGCACCGCTTGCGTGCCGCGCGATTCTCCGCCGACGCCGACCCGATGTCGTTCTCGGTGGCGGCGGGTACGTCGCGGGGCCGATGGTGCTCGCCGCGCGCCTCGCGGGGATTCCCGCTGCCCTCACCGAGGCGGACGCGCATCTCGGCCTCGCGAACCGGCTGGCGGCACCGTTCGCCTCGAAGGTGTTCCTCGCATACGACATCCCCGGGCGGAAGGGCAAGAAGGTCGAGGTCGTCGGCCGCCCGATTCCCGTTGCCCACCTCGGTGTGGGCCGCGAGGACGCTCGGGCGCGCTTCGGCCTCACCCGGGACGAGCCCGTGGTGGCCGTCTTCGGCGCCCTCGCAGGCGCGACCTCGCTCAACGAGATGGCGGTGAGAGCCTGGGGCGACGATGGCCCGGCCGTCCTCCACGTCTCCGGGGAGCGCGATTACGATTCGCTGCGCCCTCGCGTCCGTCGCGCCGCGTATCACCTGATGCCGGTCACGGATCATTTCGGCGATGTCCTCGCCGCGGCCGACGTCGCGGTCTCGCGAGCCGGTGGCACGCTCTGGGAGCTGGCCGCCGCCGGGACACCGTCCGTCCTCGTCCCGTATCCGCACGCGACCGCCGACCACCAGACGCTCAATGCGCGCCACTTCGAGCGCGGGGGTGGTGCGATCGTCGTCGCGGACGAGGAGATCGGTGTCGTCCCGCAGCTGGTCGCCGACCTACTCGCGGACGCGGCGCGTCGCGCCACGATGAGCGCTGCGATGCGGTCCATGGCTCGCGTCGATGCTGCCGAGCGGATCGCGGAAGGGATGATCGCCCTTGCCCGCCGCTGACGACGACCGGGTGTCGCCACCGAGCTTCGAGGGACGGCGTCTCTACTTCGTCGGAATCGGGGGGTCGGGCATGTCGGCCTACGCGAACATGGCGAAGGCACTGGGGGCGGACGTCCGCGGGTGGGATATCCGTGAGACGATCTTCAGCGAATCGCTCGAAGGTATTGACGTCGATTTCGGCGACGAGCCCAGCCCGCCGGACGGATGGCAGCCCGTGGTCTCAACCGCTCACCGCCATCGCATCGACGGCATCAGTCGTGCCGACTTCCTGGCGGAGCTCGTCGCCGCGCAACCCGCGATCGTCGTCGGAGGTGCACACGGAAAGACGACGACGGCGGCGATGATCGCGTTCGTGCTTCGAGAGACCGGTCGCGACCCAGCGTGGATCATCGGCGGACTCGTGCCACAACTCGGTGGCAACGCCGGGGTCGGTGCCGGGTGGCTCGTCGTGGAGGGGGACGAGTCCGACCGCTCGATCGGAGCGCTCGCTGCGCGTATCGCGGTCGTCACGAACATCGAGCTCGACCATCACGCGGCCTACGCCTCCGAGGCCGAGCTGCGGACGTTCTTCGACGACTGGCTCCTGACCGTGCCGCACGTCGTTCGCGGCTGGGAGCTCGTGCCGGCCGACGTAGAACTCGGTGTCCCCGGCGATCACAACCGCCAGAATGCAGCTGCCGCTCTCTCGGCCCTCGAGCTGGCCGGTGTGCCTCGGGCCGAGGCGGAGGCGGCGATCGCCGGCTTCCGGGGCGTGGGTCGCCGGCTCGAACTCGTCGGCACCAGGGGAGGCGTCACGGTCTATGACGACTACGGCCACAACCCGACCGAATTGGCCGCGACGTTGCGGACGGCGAAGTCGATGACGCGCGGAAACGTGCTCGCCGTGTATCAGCCCCACGTCGTCGAGCGAACCCGCCGACTCCACGCCGAGCTCGGTGAGGCCCTCGGTCTTGCGGACGCTGCCATCGTGACCGACATCATCGGAGCGCGCGACGATCCTCGCCCCGGCGTGTCCGGGAAGCTCGTCGTGGACTCGCTTCCTCCGCACGTCAGGGCCGGATGGGCGCCCTCACTCGACGACGCCGCCGGCCTCGCGCTCGCCTGGGCGCGGCCCGGCGACCTCGTGATCACGTTCGGAGTGGGTGAGCCGTGGAAAATCGCCCGCGCCATCGTCGACGGGTTGCCCACGTGACGCCTCCCGCCCCGCTCATCAGTGACGACGTTCAGCTGTCGCGCCTGACGACGATCGGCACGGGCGGGCGCGTGCGCGCCTACGCCGAGCCTCGGACGATCTCCGAGCTCGAGCTCGTACTGGCGGCGGCCCGCGAGCGGGGCCTCGAGGTGGCCACAATCGGTCTCGGCTCCAACGTGCTCGGCGACGACGCCGGCGTCGACCTGTTCGTCGTGCGCCTGGCAGGAGATCTCGCGGCTGCGCGCGTCGAAGGAACGATCCTCGTCGCCGGCGGTGGCGCGACGAACGCGGTGTGCCTGCATCGTGCCCGTGACGCCGGGCTCGGCGGGCTCGAGTTCGCGTGCGCCATTCCGGGCACGGCCGGTGGCGGGGTGCGGATGAACGCGGGAGCGTACGGGAGCGACTGGAGCATGATCGTCGTCCGCGCGCTCGTGGCGACGGCAGAGGGAACCGGCTGGCTCAGTCCCGCCGAGCTCGGGTTCTCGTATCGGGAATCGAGCCTCGGCCACGGTCAGGTGGTGGCGGCTGTCGAGTACCAGCTGATGCTGCGCGAGACGGCGGAGATCCGAGCGCAGATCCGCGAGCTCGTGGCGCGGCGCAAAGCCACGCAACCCACCACGCGGCGTACCTTCGGATCGGTCTTCAAGAACCCCCCGGGCGAGATCGGGGCCGGGCGGATGCTCGAGCTGTGCGATCTGAAGGGGTTCAAGATCGGCGGAGCGATCATCTCGCCCATGCACGCGAACTTCATCGAGAACGCCGGCGGGGCGACCACGGCGGACTGCCTCGCCCTGATGGCCGAGGCGCGCCGCCGGTCGCGCGAGGCGTACGGCGTCGAGCTCGAGCACGAGGTCGTGCTGCTCGGCGACATCGTGATCCCGTAGCCCCGAGCGCGAACTCCGCGGTTCCAGGGGTTTCGGGCCCGACGGCGAATGGGGACGGGTGGCCAATGGGGGAGTACCGAGCCGATCGGGGACGAGGACGCGCTCGACGAGCGCGGTCGCCCCGATTCCGCGCGCCCCGTCGGGGCGGCGTGTCGAGCTCCACCGCTTCATCCCATCGGGCCGCTCGCTCGCGGTCGCGCTGCTGATCACACTCGGCGCGATCGGTACCTGGGTCGGCGCGCGCGAGACCGGTGTCTTCGCCGTGCGCACGATCGACGTCGCCGGCGCGCCGGCGCCGGTCGCGGCCGAGGTTCGGAGGGCTCTTGCGCCGACCGTCGGCACGAGCCTCCTCAAGGTCGACCTCGGTGCGTCGCTTCTCGCGCTGCAGGCGCTGCCCATGGTTGCGAGCGCCAGGTTCGATCGCTCGTATCCGCACACCCTCCGCGTCGTCGTCGTGCCGGAGCGACCCGTCGCCGTCGTTCGTCAGGGAGCCGACTCCTATCTCGTCGCCGCGAGCGGGAGGGTCATCGCCGCCGTCGACCGTCACTCGCGTCCGGCACTCGCACGCATCTGGGCGCCGCGGAGGCTCCAGCTCCACGTCGGGGCTCAGTCCGACGGCGAGCTTGCAACGGCGATCGACACCGTCGCTCCACTGGTCGGCAGCTCCTTCCCGGGGCCGGTCGCGTCCGTGACGGCCGCGCAGGACGTTCTCACGCTGCGCCTCCGGTCGGGTCTCGACCTCCACCTCGGCGAGCCGGCCGACGTGTCGCTCAAGCTCGCGGTGGCGGCGCGGGTGATCCCGCTGCTCGAGCCCGAAACCGTGTACCTGGACGTCACCGTGCCAGAGCGCCCGGTCTCCGGAACCCTCAACTCTCAGGTAGAGGTTGAGACTCCACTCTCGACGATACCTTGAGGTTCCCGTTGACAATGCCGACAAGGAGTCCGTACGCTGGCTCCGAATGCGGGGTGCAGCACACTCCATGGCTCGATGAGAGCTTGACGTCCAGGCAGGTCGAGGTGAGAACATGATCCATGAACACACAAGGCGGCAACTATCTCGCGGTGATCAAGGTCGTCGGTGTCGGCGGCGGCGGGACGAACGCGGTCAACCGCATGGTCGAGTCCGGCCTCAGCGGCGTCGAGTTCATCGCGGTCAACACCGACGCGCAGGCGTTGCTGATGACGGATGCCGACGTGAAGATCCACATCGGCTCGAAGGCGACGCGTGGACTCGGCGCGGGTGCCGACCCCGCCGTCGGGCTCGCCGCCGCACAGGAGACGCGCGACGAGCTGAAGGAAGCGCTGAAGGGCGCCGACATGATCTTCGTCACCGCCGGCGAGGGCGGCGGCACGGGGACGGGCGCTGCCCCGATCGTCGCGGAGCTCGGGCGCGAGCTCGACGCACTCACGGTCGGCGTCGTCACCCGCCCGTTCGGTTTCGAGGGCCGCCGCCGTGCCGACCAGGCCGAGGTGGGCATCGCGAATCTGCGCGACCGCGTCGACACGCTCATCGTGATCGAGAACGACCGGCTCCTCCAGGTCGTGGAGAAGAAGACACCGGTGACCGAGGCCTTCGGGATCGCCGACGACATCCTGCGGCAGGGCGTGCAGGGGATCACGGACCTGATCACCGTGCCCGGCCTCGTCAATCTCGACTTCGCCGACGTCCGCACGATCATGCGCGACGCCGGGTCGGCTCTGATGGGGATCGGCAGCGCCGCGGGTGACACGAGGGCTGCGGATGCTGCGAATGCGGCTGTTTCGTCGCCGCTCCTCGAGACGACGCTCGACGGGGCGACCGGAGTGCTGCTCAACATCACCGGCGGGTCGAGTCTCGGCCTGTTCGAGGTCAACGAGGCGGCCGAGGTCGTAACGGGTCACGCCGACCCGAACGCCAACGTGATTTTCGGCGCCGTCATCGACGAGTCCCTCGGAGACACGGTGCGGGTGACGGTGATCGCGACGGGTTTCGGCGGCAGGGCGCGCCGTCGTCGCGTCGAGGCGCCCGGCACGACCACGCCGTCCGCGGGCGAGCGCCGTCTCGAGCGCCCGCGCGCAACCGAGACCGAGATCGAGATCCCGAGCTTCCTCCGCGAGGACTGATTCCTTCCGTACCTCCGAGGATCCCACGGTGGGGTTCCCGGATCACGGCGATCCTCGCTCCGTGGGCGTGAGCTTCGGCAGAAACGGCCGTCGTGCACCCCGACGCCGGCGCTCCCGACGGCGCTAGAGTCGAGCCGTGAAGGCCGCCGGTCTCAACGTCACCCCGCTGCACGACCGCCATGTCGCGCTCGGCGCCAGCATGGTTCCCTTCGCCGGCTGGGAGATGCCCGTGCAGTACGACGGGGTCATCCCCGAGCATCTCGCCGTCAGGCGAAACCACGGTGTCTTCGACGTGTCGCACATGGGTCAGATCCACGTCGAAGGCCCGGCGCAGGCGGAGCTGCTTCAGGGCCTCCTCTCGAACGACCTCTCGCGGCTGGCCGACGGGGAGGCGCAGTACACCCTGCTCACGAACGAGACGGGCGGCATCATCGACGATCTGATCGCGTATCGCATCGGGCCGTTCCACACCCTGCTCGTCGTGAACGCCGGGAACCGAGAGGCGGCGTACACGTGGCTCAAGGAGCGCGAGATTCGCGGCTCCGAGGTGCGCGACGCCTCCGACGAGTACGCACTCCTCGCAGTGCAGGGGCCGACCGCGATCCGCTCGCTCGAGCTCCCGCCGGCGCCGGCCTTCACGCATGCGATGGGCGACGTGCACGGCGTCGAGGTGATGATCTGCCGCACGGGTTACACGGGAGAGGAGGGCGTCGAGCTGATGTGCGCCGCGGAAGACGCGGTCGAGCTCTGGGACGCGGTCGTCGGGAGTGGGGCCGCGCCCTGCGGTCTCGGCGCGCGCGACACGCTTCGGCTCGAGGTGTGTTATCCGTTGCACGGCAATGACATCACCACCGCCACGGATGCGATCTCGGCCGGGCTCGGCTGGACGTGTGCGCTCGACAAGGAGTTCAGCGGCGCCACCGCGCTGCGAAAGATCAAGGAAGCCGGCCCCGTGAGCAAGCTCGTCGCCTTCGTGATGGACGAGAAGGCGGTGCCGCGGCAGGGAATGCCGATCGCCGGCGGCGGCGAGGTCACGTCGGGAACGCACTCGCCCATGCTCGATGTCGGCATCGGGATGGGATATGTACCGAGCGCGTCTGCCGCCCCGGGGACGGATCTCGTCATCGACATCCGCGGGCGGCCCAAGGGCGCGCATGTCGTCAAGAAGCCGATCTACGTCAAGGAGGAGAGCTAGGTGGCAGGTGCAGAGAGCTACCCCGAAGACCTGAAGTACCACCCCGAGCACGACTGGGCCCGGATCGACGGCGACGTGGCGGTGCTCGGGATCACGTGGTGGGCGCAGGACGCCCTCGGCGAGCTCGTCCACTTCGAGGCACCTGCGGTCGGCGGCCTCACGGTGAAGGACGAGGCGTACGGCGAGGTCGAGTCGGTCAAAGCGGTATCCGATGTGATCTCGCCGCTGTCGGGTGAGATCCTCGAGGTGAACGACAAGGCAGTCGACGAACCCGAATCGATCAACGACGATCCCTACGGCGAGGGCTGGCTGATCAAGATCCGCCTCACCGATCCGACGGAGATCGACGAGTTGCTCGACGTCGAGGCGTACCAGGCGGTCGTGGCGGAGCAATGACGGACGGGTACCTCTCGCTCACGGATCGCGATCGCGAGGAGATGCTGGCCGCGATCGGGGTGGCAGCGATCGACGACCTCTTCGAGCAGATACCCGAAGAAGTCCGATTCACGGGCGACCTCGACGTACCTCCCGCGCTCAGCGAGGCGGAGCTCGTTCGGCATTTCGAAGAGCTCGCGGCGAAGAACGCGCACACCGGGGTGGAGCTCTCGTTCCTCGGCGCCGGCATCTACGACCATTACGTGCCCGCGATCGTGGACACGATTCTCCAGCGCGGGGAGTTCCTGACGGCGTACACGCCGTACCAGCCGGAGATGAGCCAGGGCGTACTGCAGGCGATCTTCGAGTACCAGACGGCGATCTGTGAGCTCACCGGGATGGACGTGTCGAACGCCTCCGGGTACGACGGGTTCACGGTTGCAGCCGACGCGTGCTACATCGCGAAGCACGCGACCGGTCGCACTCGCATCGTCCTCGCCGAGACGCTGAATCCACAGGTGCGCGAAGTCGTCAAGACGTACGCGCCGGGCTTCGGGCTGGAGATCGTCGAGATCGGCCACGAGGACGGTGTCACCGATCCGGCGCGCGTCGCGAGCGCTGCCGAAGGCGCCGCTGCAGTCCTGTTCCCGCAGCCGAACTTCTTCGGCTGCCTCGAGGATGCGCCGGCGCTTGCTGCCGCGGCGCGGGAGGCAGGAGCGCTCGCCGTCGCGCACGTCGATCTGACGTCGCTCGGCGTGCTCGAGGCGCCCGGAGTGTACGGCTGCGACATGGCGATCGGCGAGGGCCAGGGGATCGGCAACGCACAGAGCTACGGCGGACCGCACTACGGGTTCCTCGCCTCGCGCACGGAGTTCATCCGCCGGCTTCCGGGTCGGATCGTTGGGCAGACCAACGACCTCAACGGCGAGCGCGGCTTCGTGCTGACGCTCCAGACGCGCGAGCAGCACATCCGCCGCGAAAAGGCGACCTCGAACATGACGACGAATCAGACACTCCTTGCGCTCGGTGGCCTCGTCACACTCGCGTGGCTCGGCCCGCAGGGGCTGCGCGAGCTGGGGGAGACGTGCATGTCGCTCGCCGCCTACGCTCGTGATCGCATCCCTCTGCCGGTCGCCTTCGAGCAACCGGTCTTCAAGGAGCAGGCGTTCCGCACGCCCCGACCCGCGCGCGACGTCATCCGAGAGGCGCGGTCACTCGGCGTCCATCCCGGTTACGCCTTGGGGCGGGACTACGAAGGGTTGGACGACGTGCTTCTCGTCGCGCTGACCGAGAAGCGGAGCCCGGCCGACATCGATCGGCTCGCCGACGTCCTGGCCGAGGTGTGCGGCTGATGGAGCTGATCTACGAGAAGAGCCAGCCGGGCCGCCGGGCGGGGCGTGTGCCGAACTACGGCTTGCCCGTTCCCGAAGTGCCGGCGGCGCTCGCGCGAACGGAGCCTCCGCGGCTCCCCGAGTTGGCCGAGAACGAGATCGTCCGCCACTTCACGAACCTCGCCGACCGGAACTTCGGGATCGATACGGGCTTCTATCCGCTCGGCTCCTGCACGATGAAGTACAACCCGCGGGTCAACGAGAGAGTCGTCGCGCTTCCGGGGTTCGCGAATCTCCACCCTCATCAGGAGGACGAAGGTGCGCAGGGCGCGCTCGAGCTGATGTGGGAGCTGCAGCGGATCCTCGCCGAGGTCGCAGGCCTTCCCGCCGTCACCCTGCAGCCGGCCGCCGGCTCGCAGGGTGAGCTCACGGGCCTCATGCTCATGCGCGCGTATTTCGCCGATCGCGGCGAGGGAGACCAGCGCGACACGATCATCACCGCCGACACGGCCCACGGCACGAACCCGGCGAGCGTGACGATGGCCGGCTACAAGCTCGAGAAGGTGGCGACGACGGAGCGGGGAAACCTCGACCTCGTCGACCTCCGGGCGAAGGTGAACGAACGCACGGCCGGCTTGATGCTGACGAACCCGTCGACGCTCGGGCTCTTCGACGAGGACATCGTGCAGGTCGCGGAGATCTTCCATTCGAGCGGAGCACTCCTGTACTACGACGGGGCGAACCTGAACGCGGTCGTCGGCAAGTCACGGCCGGGGGACATGGGCTTCGACATCGTCCACTACAACCTCCACAAGACCTTCTCGCAGCCGCACGGCGGCGGTGGCCCGGGTGGCGGCCCGGTCGCCGTACGCGCGGAGCTCGAGCCGTTCCTGCCGTCGCCGCAGGTCGTCCGTGACGGCGAGATGTTCCGCCTCGATCGAGACCGCCCCAAGTCGATCGGCCGGGTCCGCGGCTTCGCCGGGCCGTTCGGCGTGTTCGTCCGCTCGTATGCCTACATGCGGGCGTACGGGACCGACCTCCGGGCGATGTCCGAAACGGCGGTGCTCAACGCCAACTACGTGCTCGCCGGGTTGCGCGACACCTACGAGTTGCCGTACGACCGGTTGTGCATGCACGAGTTCGTTCTGTCCGCGCGCAGGCTGAAGCGGGACCACGGCATCACGGCGCTGGACGTCGCCAAGCGCCTGATGGACTACGGCATCCATCCCCCGACGATCTACTTCCCGCTCGTCGTCCCCGAGGCGCTGATGATCGAGCCGACGGAGACCGAGCCGAAGGAGCGGCTCGACGCCTTCATCGAGGTGATGAAGGCGATCGCGCAGGAGGCAGCCGAGACGCCGGACGTGCTGAAGGATGCGCCCCAGAAACGTCCGGTTCGGAGGCTGGACGAGGTGAAGGCGGCCAAGGAACCGATCGTCAAGCATGCGTTCGGCGATCGCGCGCGGGTGGAGGCGGAGGTCTAGGCGGGATGCCGCTCTACCGGGAGCTCATCGCCCTTTCCAACGAGCTCGTCCAGGCCGTCCACGAGCACGATCTCGACCGGCTCGAGCAGCTGCTCGCGGACGAGTTCACGCTCAACGGAGCGGCCGGCGAACTCGACCGCGCGGCGTTTCTCGAGGCGGCCGCGGGGCCGTACGAGATCGACGACTGGGCCTACGAGGAGATCGACCCCGAGCTGTACGGTGATACGGCGGTGGTCGTCTCGCGGTATCGGCAGAACGGCCGACTCGAGGGCCGCGACCTCTCGCATCGCCTGAACGTGACCGACGTCTGGATCCGTCGAGAGGGCCGCTGGCAGATCGTCCGCAGGCACGCCACGATCGCGGGCGGCTGAGCCGCCGCAAGCGCGGCGAGGGGCGGGTTCCGCTCTGTAGAGTCCCGCCGACCGTGCAGACCCTCGCTCGTGCCACGATTCGCGGCCGTTGGATCATCGTCGTCCTCTGGCTGCTCCTGACCGTCGCCGGTGCGATGGCCGCGGGCAAGCTCACCGACCGCTGGTTCGAGCAGTTCTCGATCCCCGGCTACAGCGCGTACGAGGCCAACCAGCGCACGCTGGAGAGGTTCGGTACCGGTCGGCAGTACCCGATGGTGATCGTCTTCCACGTCGAGAGTGGCGACATCCGTGAGCAGCCGGGTATCGAACAGGCGATAGCCGCCGGCGCGGCTGTCAACGACGGCTCGCGGACGAGCTCGTGGTTCTCGACCAGGGATCCGGCGTTCGTGTCCGCCGACGGCAGGACGATGTTCGCGGAGATCTACGCCGCCGGCGAGCCGAGCTTTTCGTCGTTGCTCCCGGTGGCCGAAACGCGCACCGCGGTGAAGGCGAGCGCGCCGGCCGGTGTGAGCGCGAACGTCACGGGACTCGACGCGATCTTCCAGTCCCAGGGGGAAGCGACCGGGCCGAGTGTGCTCGCGGAAACGCTGCTCGGCGGTACCGGTGCCCTGCTCATCCTGTTGTTCGTGTTCGGGACGTTGCCGGCCGTCTTGATGCCTTTGCTCGTCGCGGTCTCGTCGATCCTGACGACGTTTCTGTGCGTCCTCGGCCTGACGTACGTCACCGACGTCTCCGTGGTCGTCCAGTTCCTGGTCGCCCTCGTCGGGCTCGGGATCGCGATCGACTACTCGCTCTTGATGATCTTCCGATTCCGGGAGGAGATAGCCAAGGGTCTCGCCGTCGACGACGCGATCGTCGAGACGATGCAGCATGCCGGCAGATCGGTCATCGTCTCCGGCTCGACGGTCGCGATCGGCCTCGTCAGCATGCTGCTCCTGCCGCTTCCGTTCATCCGCTCGATCGGGATCGGCGGGATGCTGATCCCGCTCGTGTGCGTGCTCTCCTCGATCACGTTGACGCCGGCGCTGCTGCATCTGCTCGGGCCGAAGATCAACCGTTGGCGCGTCATGCCGAAGCGCCTGCTGACGCCGGACGACGTCGAGGCCGGTTTCTGGATGCGCTGGGCGCGTGTCGTCGCGCGACGTCCGCTCCTGATCTTTCTCGTCGGAATGGCGGCTGTCGTCCTGCTCCTGATCCCCGCTTCCCAGCTGAACCCCGCTGACGCCGAGATCGCGAAGCAGCCTGCAGCCGCCGACGCTGCGGAAGGACGCGAGGCCATGACCGACGCGGGGCTCACCGCCGGCGCATACAAGCCGTTCAACGTGCTCGTCGAGGGAACGACTGACCCGGCGAAGCTTGCGGCGATCACTGCTGCCGTACGGGCCGCACCGGGCATCGCGGGTGCAACGGATCCGGCGGGCACCGGCTGGCGCAGCGGCGATATAGCGTTACTCGAGGCGTTCTCGACCACAGACGGGTCATCGAAGGACAGTCGCAAGGTCATCTCCAACCTGCAGGACAACGTGCTGCCGGCCGCAGCGGCGGCCGCCGGGGCCGGCGTCGCGGTCACCCTCGGGGGCGCTGCCCCCGAGGAGCGCGACTTCGTTCACGCCGTGTACGGAAACTTCCCGTGGGTGCTGCTGTTCGTCGTGATCCTCACCTTTATCCTGCTCACGCGCGCATTCCGCTCGATCGTGCTGCCTTTGAAGGCGGTGATCCTCAACCTGATCTCGCTCGGTTGCGCGTTCGGCATCGTCGTGTTCATCTTTCAGGAGGGGCATGGCAGCGAGGCGGTCTGGAACGTGCAGCCGACGGGGGTGGTCATCTCCTGGATCCCGCTGATGATCTTTGCGTTCCTCTACGGCATCTCGATGGACTACGAAGTGTTCATGATCACGCGGATCCGCGAGTCCTACGACGAGACGCGCGACACGAGCAAGGCGATCTCGCTCGGACTCGCCCGCACCGGCAAGCTCGTGACGAGCGGCGCGGGCGTTCTCATGTTCGCGTTCTTCGCGCTCTCGACCGGGCCCGGCCTCGATATCAAGCAGTTCGGCATCGGTCTGGCAGCCGGTGTGATCATCGACGCGACGCTGATCCGACTCCTGCTCGTGCCGTCGTCGATGCAACTCCTCGGCCGCTGGAACTGGTGGCTGCCGGCGTGGGCGGCAACGGCGTTGCGAACGACTCCGAGCCCCCTCGAACCTCGGTCTGCCGCGCGGCCACGATCCGAACTCCCGCCCTCGTAGCGCCGCCCTGCGCGGCGGCTCCGACCGACGTCCGCAGGCCCGATTGACATCAGGTCGGGTGGGAGAATGCGATACCCGTGCCGGCCGGATCGCGAGGAGACCGGGCGCCCGTCAGCGCGTGGCTGCGAGTTGTCCGCACGCGGCGGCGATCTCGCGACCACGGGTGAGGCGGATCGTGGCCGGGATCCGAGCCCGGTCGAGCACGTGCTTGAAGGCTGCGATCGCCGTGCGCGAGGAGCCGTTGTACATCCCGGTCGGGTTGTAGGGGATCAGGTTCACCTTGAACATCTTCGGGTCGAGGATCGCCGCCAGCTCAGCAGCGTGACGCGGCGTGTCGTTGACGCCTTCGAGCATCACGTACTCGATGTACACCTTCCGGCCCCGGAGCTCGACATACCGCCTGCACTCGGCCAGGACATCCGGCAGTGGGTAGCGGTCGTTCACGGGCATCAACCCCGTTCGCAAGCCGGGGCTCGCCGCGTGCAGCGACAGGGCGAGCCGGATCGGCTCGTCGACCTCGTCGATGAACCGTGTCAGGCCGGGGATCCAGCCGACCGTCGAGATCGTGGTGCGGCGAGGCGTGATCCCGACGTCCGGCAGCCGTCGCGCGGCGGCGATCACGTTGTCGAAGTTGATGAACGGTTCGCCCATTCCCATGAAGACGCAGTTGTCGATCTCCTCGAGGCGCCGAAAGTGGAGCGCCTGGTCGAGGATCTCGGACGGCGTCAGGTTGCGCCCGAACTTCATCGCGCCGGTCGCACAGAACGTGCACGTCAGCGGGCAGCCCGACTGGGAGGAGATGCAGATGGTGCGGCGGCCGTCCCGGTAGCGCATCAACACCGCTTCGACCGGGTGGCCGTCGTGCGTCCGGAAGAGCGTCTTCACGGTCCCGTCGCGGGCCTGCTGCTCCTCGGCGACTGTGAGTGTCGAGAACGGGACCGCCGCGTCGAGGACCGACCGCAATGGCGCGGGGACATTCGTCATCGCCTCGTATCCCTCGGCCCCGCGCGCAGCCCACTCCCACACCTGGCGGCTGCGGTAGGCGGGCTCCCCGCGCTCCGCCATCGTCGACTCGAGGAGCTCGATGTCCATCAGGCCAGTGTAGGTACGGGCTGCCCCGTTCCTGGGAGGGCGCGTCTGCCAGCGTCGAGAATCGGCGCCCACAGCTCATTCGAGCAGGGTCAGCGCCGGCAGATCGTCCGTTGCAGGGGTTCAGCTCTGCAGCGGAACGACGAGCACGGGACAGTGAGCGTGCTGAACGACGTACGTGCTGACCGAGCCGAGTACGAGGGAGCTGAGGGCGCCCCGTCCCCGGTTGCCGACGACGATCAGCTCGGCGTCACTGGAGTTGGCGATGATCGCCTCACCCGCCGGAGCCTCGACGACGACCCGCTCGATCTTCTCCGCGCCCTCGCCGGCGATCGCCTCCACGGTCGCCGCGAGAAACTCCACTGCGTGCTCGTGCCACGGCTCGATGTCGATCGGCGTCACGGCACCGAGGCCGAGCCCGGTCGTCGGGACGAGGTTCGCCGGCATCCACGCGTGCACGGCGCGAACGCGCGATCCTCTGATGGACGCCTCGTGCAGGCCGTACTGCAACGCCGCTCGAGCAGTATCGGAATCGTCCACGCCGATCACGATCATCGGTCGAACGTACCACTGCTGCCTCCGGCGTGCAGAATGAACGGCCGTGATCGATCTTCGCTCCGACACCGTGACGCGTCCGACGCCCGAGATGCGCGCTGCGATCGCGTCGGCGGCAGTCGGTGACGAGCAGATGCGGGAGGATCCGACCGTCAACGAGCTGCAGGATCGCGCCGCCGTCCTGCTCGGGCAGGAGCGGGCGCTCTTTCTGCCCACGGCGACGATGGCCAACCAGATCGCCCTCAAGCTCCACGGCCGTCCCGGTGACGTGCTCGTCGCGGAGCGGCACTCACATGTTCTCGTGTACGAGTTCGGCGGTGCCGCGGCGCATGCCGGGCTCCTCACGGTCGGAATTGCCGGCACCGGCGGGCGCCTGACCGCGACCCAGGTGAGGGAGGCGACCTCCACGGTCGACGACGCCGTCGACCAGCGCCCGGCTGTGCTGGTCGTCGAGAACACGCACAACGTCGCGGGCGGCCGCGTCTGGCCGCTCGAGGAGCTCGACGAGGTCGTCGCGGTTGCGCGTGCCGCTGGAGTCGGTGTGCACATGGACGGTGCCCGACTGATGAACGCAGCGGCTGCCCTCGGGGTGGGTGCTGCGGCGATCGGCTCACGTGTCGACACCGTCACCCTGTGTCTCTCGAAGGGGCTCGGTTGCCCGCTCGGAGCGATCCTCGCCGGCCCCGAGGAGCTGATGGCCGTCGCCTGGCGTCAGAAGTTCCTCTTTGGCGGCGCAATGCGCCAGGCCGGCATGATCGCTGCGGCCGCGATGTACGCCCTCGACCACCACGTCGATCGACTCGCGACCGACCACGAGCGGGCGCGGCGCCTCGCCAAGGGATGGGCGGCCGAAGGCGTCCCGGTCGAGCTCGACCGCGTGGAGACGAATTTCGTCCAGATCGACACCTCGCAGCTGGAGCTGTCGCGCAGCGAGGCGCTCGATTCCCTCCGCGCGGCGGGTGTGGCGCTCTCACCGACGTTCGGCGACTCGCACATCCGCGCCGTCACCCACCTCGACCTCGACGACGACGACATCGATCGTGCCCTCGAGCTCGTGCCGGAGGCACTCGTGGGAGCCCATGCCGGCGCCTGAGTCGCTCACCGTCGAGCTCGACCGTCTCGTCGCGACGGCTCAGGCCGAGCAGCGCATGCCGTCGGTTTCGGCGTGCGTCTTCCGTGACGGGGAGATCGTCTGGGAGCGCGTGCACGGCCTCGCCGACGTCGCGAGCGCCCGTGCGGCGACGACCGACGACGTCTACCGAATCGGCTCGATCACGAAGACGTTCACCGCGGTCCTCGTGATGCAGCTCGTCGATGAGGGTCGGCTCCAGCTCGAGGCGCCGCTGCGCACCTACCTGCCGGAGGCCCCCGTCGGCCCGACGATCAGGATGGCCCTCAGCCATCTCACCGGCTTCCAGCGCGAGCCCCCGGGTGAGATCTGGGAGTCGATGGAGCCGCCTTCGCGCGAGGAGCTGATCGCCGGCCTCGAGGATGCCGAGCTCGTTCTGCGGCCGGGGGAGCAGTGGCACTACTCGAACCTCGTGTTCGCGCTGCTCGGCGAGATCGTGACGCGTGTGGGCGCGGCTCCGTACGCCGATCTCCTGCAGACGCGCATCCTCGACCCTCTCGGTCTCTCGCGTACCGGCCTCGATCCCGCCGGGCCGAAGGCGAGCCCCTACTACGTCGACCCCTACACCGACGCGGTGCGGGACGAGCCCGACCCGCCCGCGACGGAATCGACGAGTGCTGCCGGATGGTTGTGGTCGACGGCGGCGGATCTCGCGCGCTGGGGCACGTTTCTCGCCGACGGAGACGAGGCGGTGCTGCCGAAGGCGACACTCGACCGCATGGCGCGCGTGCGGGCGATGGTCGACGAGGAGCGCTGGACGCTGGGATGGGGGTTGGGCCTCGAGCTGTACCGGCGCGGATGACCGGGTCTTCGCCGGTCACGGCGGCGCGATGCCGGGATTTCTGGCCGGGCTCGTCGTGAGCCGTCGCGACCGCACCGGCGCCGTCGTGCTCACGAACACCGGCTCGGAGGCGGGTGTGGAGGCCCTGGCGCTCGATCTCTCGGTCGCGACGCTCGAGGGGATGCCTCGGCTGCCGACGCCCTGGACGCCGGGCGGGCCGATGCCGTCGGAGTTGGAGGGGATCCTCGGCTCCTGGTGGACCGAGGGCGAGGAGATCGTCCTCTCGTTGCGGGAAGGACGCTTCCGGGCGCAGGTCGCCCGCGGCACGCCGGGTCGAGACATCTCGTGGTTCGAGGCCGACGGCGTCGACCGCTGGCGCGTCGTCGAGGGCCGGGAGTGCGGCGAGATCCTGCGTGCCGTCCGCGGCGCCGACGGTGCGGTGACGAAGCTGTACTTCGCCACCTATCCGCTCACGCGGGCTCCGCGACCTTCGGCTGAGCGACTAGCGGTCGCCCGCGACGAAGAACATCACGGCGACGCCGACGTACGCGAGCGACGAGGATCGCGCCTCGTAGCGCGCGACGAGACGCCGCCCCAGATCGTCACCATGACGACGGCGAGCGACAGGACGAGCCCGGCGATCTCGACCTTGCGGAAGCCGAGCGCGAGCGGGTCGATCAGCCAGGACAGCAGTACGACGGCCGGGATCAGGAACACCGCCACCTGCGCGGCGGAGGAGAGCGCGATCTCGGCGGCGAGCTTGATCTTGCCTCGGTAGGCGACGATCACGGCGCCGCCGTGCTCCGCGGCGTTGCCGACGATCGCGACGATCACCGCGGCGACGAAGAAGTTCGACAGCCCGGCCCGCTCGGCGAACACCTCGAGTGAGCCGACGAGTGCCTCGGCCACGAGCGCGGTCACCACGGTGGCGACGGCGAGGACCACCAGCGAGGCTTTGAGCGACCAGGCCTTGATCGCCTCATCGCTCGACACGTGAACGAGGCGATGACGCCGGAGCGTGTAGACCGTGACGATCAGGTAGACGACGAGCAGCGCGATCGCGATCGGCGACCGACAGGTCGACGATGCGCTGGGCATCCGGGTCGGTGCCCCAACTCGGGATGGCCGGGATCAGGAAGAGACCGATCGCGAGCGCGATGATCCCGAAGGAGAGGAAGCTCGACCAGCGCTCGATCGTCGCCGGTCCCGCCGGCGAGGAGCGAGAAGCCGAGCACGAGCAGGAGGTTCCCGACGACCGAGCCGGCGAGCGAGCCGCGGACGACTTCCGTCAGCCCCTCGTGGACCGCGATCAGGGCGATGATCAGCTCCGGCGCGTTGCCGAAGGTCGCGTTGAGGAACCCGCCGATCCCAGGGCCCGTGTGCTCGGCCGCGTGCTCGGTCGCCTCTCCGATCAGCCAGGCGAGCGGAATCAGGGCCAGCGCCGCGAGGACGAAGAGCGCCGTGTCGCCGACCCAGTGGAAGGTGTGGAGGGCGATGGCGGCCGGCCCGAGGGCGAGGCCGCTGAAAAGAATTCGTCGGATCATGGTTCCGGACTACCCTAGCGCCGCCACATCGATGCGAGTCCAAGGCTCGGAACCGGCTCGAAGGCTCGTGAAATGCGCGCGCTGCGCGGGTACAACCCGAAATCATCCGCTTTGTCAAGTCTTGCGGTGAGCGGATCAGTGCTGTCACGATCAGGTGGATGACAGATCGTCTTGCGCCAACCGCACCGGCCGAACTGCCTCTTCGTCCGCAGGACGAGGTCGAGTGCCGCCGCTGTGAGGTGCACTGCGACAAGGTGGTCTATCCCGGTTCGTGCCTCGAGCGGGACTGCGCGTTCGTCTATTCCTACGAAGCATTCGGCCACACGTACATGGGTTGCATGCAGCGCGTGTTCGATGTCGAGATCGATCTCGACCTTCTGCGTGCCTCGGCACGTCGGCGCGATGGGTTCGGCGCGGTCGTGGCACGTCGAGCCCCGCTGCCGATGTGTCACGCGGAAGTGGAGTCCTGTTACGAGCAACGGGCGGACGAGGTCGGCTGCCGGAACCCGGAGTTCCACGAGATGCCGTTCGCGAGCCCGAGCTTCCGGGTGTTCGCGCAGCTCGATCCAGCCGAGTAGCGGTCGCTACCCGCCGTGTAGCGCGCGCAGCCGGGAGACCTCGGCCGCGTCCGGCCCATGCCCGTCGGGCCCGGGCGTCTCGAGGATCGCCGGAAGCCCCTGGAACGCAGGGTGGCCGAGGAACGTGCGCAGGCCCTCGCCCATCAGGCCCGCCCCGATCGAGTCGTGGCGGTCGAGGTTCGAACCGACCGCCGCTTTCGTGTCGTTGACGTGGAGGCAGCGCAGCCGGTCGAGTCCGATGGTGGTGTCGAGTTCGGCGACAGCCCCGGCCAGCACCGCTTCGTCCGTCACGTCGACGCCGGAGACGTACCAGTGGCAGGAGTCGATGCAGACCCCCAGTCGCGGATGGCGGTCGAGCGCGTGGTAGATCGCGGCCAACTCGCTCGTCGAGCGGCCGATCGTGCCGCCGGCGCCGGCAGAGTTCTCCATCAGGAGCCAGAGATCCTCGCTCGTCAGCTCGAGGAGCCCTCGCAGGGCACGAACGACCTGCTCGAGGCACCCCTCGAAGCCGGCGCCGAGGTGCGAGCCGACATGGAAGATGACGCCGTCAGCGCCGATCGCCGCGGCCGTCTCGAGCGTCGTGCGCATCGCCGCGATCGACTTCTCGTAGATGACGGGGTCCGGTGAGGCGAGGTTGACGAGGTAGAGGGCGTGGCAGACGACGCTCCCGATACCGGCTTCCTCGCGCCGCTCGCGGAAGCGCGCCACCGCCTCGTCCGTGTGGTTCGTGGGCCGCCACATCCGCGGGCTCTGGGTGAACACCTGCACCGCGTCGCACCCGATCGCTTCGGCCCGGTCGATCGCCTTCCAGATCCCTCCGGACGACGAGACGTGGGCGCCGAAGAGCATCGTCCAACGCTACCCGCGATCGTCGTGGCCGTCGAACTACCATCGGCCGCGTATGGCTCTGTCACTGCGAGACAAGCTCGGCGCGCTCGAGGAGCGCGACTTCCGCCTCCTGTTCAGCGGCACCGTCGATCACGACGGTCGGCGACCGGGTCGCGGGAATCGCGCTCGCCTTCGCCGTTCTCGACATCGGCTCGGCGACCGACCTCGGGCATCGTGTTCGCGGCGCGTCAGATCGCCGAGGCTCTCGTTCTCGTCTTCGGCGGCGTGATCTCCGACCGCCTGCCGCGGAATATCGTCTTGGTCGGTGCGTCGCTGATCCAGTGCGCCGCGCAGGCCGCGACCGCGGCGGTCGTGCTCGGCGGGTTCGGCTCGATCGCCGCGATCGTTGCCTTCCAGGCGCTCTACGGCATCGGTGGCGGGCTCGTCGTACCGGCCGAGGTCGGGCTCGTGCCCCAGACGGTGAGCGCGGCACGGCTGCAGCAGGCGAACGCGCTGCAGGGACTGAGTCGCAATCTGACAGGCGTCCTCGGCCCGGCGATCGGCGGCGTGCTCGTCGCCGTCGGCAGCCCCGGGGTGGCACTCGGGATCGACGCAGTCAGCTTTCTCGTCTGCGCGGTGCATCCTGCAGCGGATCACGGATTGCGCCGCGCCGGAAGAACGCCGCGTCCAAGGGCTTCCTCCAGCGAGCTGCGCGAAGGCTGGCAGGAGTTCACCGCGCGGACGTGGCTGTGGGCGTCCGTGATGCTCTTCGGGATCGGGAATCTCGGGTTCTGCGCGTGGATCGTGCTCGGTCCCGTGATCGCGAAGGAGGATCTCGGCGGCGCCGGCGCCTGGGGCATCGTGCTCGCGATCGGAGGGGTCGGCGCCGTTGTCGGCAGCCTGATCGCGATGCGGGTGCGCCCGAAGCGCCCACTCGTCGCCTGCACGCTCGCGGCGGTACCGCTCGCGCGGCCAGGTCGCTCGTGCTCGCCGTGGCGCCGTCCGTCTGGTTGCTCTCGATCGCCGCGTTCTTCGCGGGAGCCGGGATCGCCGTGCACCTGACGCTGTGGTTCACGCTGTTCCAGCGCGAGATCCCGGAGAACATGCAGTCGCGCGTCAGCTCGTACGACGCTCTGGGCTCGTTCGTGCTGATGCCGATCGGATTCGCGGTCGTCGGCGCCGCTCGCCGACGCGATCGGGGTCGACGAGACGTTGTGGCTCTCGCTCGGCGTGATGCTGACGACATGGGCGCTGATCCTCTCGCTGCCCTCCGTCTGGGCGCTGCGAGCGCCGCCGGTCGGTCGCCCGTCGCACCTACA
Organism: uncultured Thermoleophilia bacterium; assembly: GCA_963721955.1. Lineage (GTDB taxonomy): Bacteria > Actinomycetota > Thermoleophilia > Gaiellales > Gaiellaceae > Gaiella. Next base: position 2,279,535 of record CAVRKG010000005.1, read on the forward strand.
ATGCCCGCCTGATGTCCGTCCGCGTCCGCATGGCACCGAGCCCGACCGGCTTCCTCCACATCGGAGGGGTGCGGACGTTTCTCTTCAACTGGCTGTTCGCGCGCGGCCAGGGAGGCGAGTGCCTGCTGCGGATCGAGAACACCGACACCGGTCGTGAGGTGGCCGAGTCGGTCGAGCAGATCGAGCGCTCGTTGCGCTGGCTCGGGATCGAGTGGGACGGCGCAGACTCGGTTTCAGCTCGACGGGGCGGAGCGCTGCCGAGCCGAGGCTGCGCGGCTCGTCGACGAGGGCAAGGCCTACGAGGACGACGGCGCGATCCGGATCCGCATGCCGAACGAGGGCGTCATCGCCTGGGAGGACGCGGTCAAGGGCCGGATCGAGTTCCCCGCCGCGGAGTTGGAGGACATGGTCATCCTGCGCTCCGACGGCAGGCCGGTCTACAACTACGCCTCGCCGGTGGACGACTGGGTCGACGGGATCACGCACGTGATCCGCGGCGACGACCACGTTTCGAATACACCGAAGCAACTCGTCGTGCTAACGGCGCTCGGCGCCGATCTGCCGACGTACGCCCACGTTCCGAACGTCTTCGGCGAGGACGGCAAGAAGCTCTCCAAGCGCCACGGCGCCGTCTCGGTCGACGAGTTCCGCACCGAGGGCTATATCGCGCCGGCGCTGATGAACTTCCTCGCCCTGCTCGGCTGGGCGCCCGACGGCGAGACCACGATCATGTCGCCCGACGAGCTGGTCGAACGATTCACGCTCGAGCGGGTCGGCGTCGAGCCCGGCCACGTTCGACTACGCGAAGCTGGACTGGATGAACGGTCAGTACCTGCGTGCCCTGGACATCGATACCTATGCAGACACGCTCGTCGCCTTCCTGCGCGAGCAGGGCAGCGGGTGGGAGGAGGCCCGGATTCGTGCGGCGGCGCCGATCGTGCAGGAGAAGATCGGCCGCCTGGGCGAATTCCCGGACTTCGCGGGCTTTCTGTTCGAGGACGTTTCCCCCGACCCGTCGTTGCTCGACGCGACCGTCCTCGCCGAAGCGGCCGCTGAGCTCGATTCTCTCGACTCCTGGGACGCCGCCGCCATCGAGCTCGCCCTGAAGGCGCTGTGCGAGCGCCTGCAGGCGAAGCCGAAGGCGGTGTACCTGCCGATTCGCGTCGCGGTCACCGGCTCGCGCATCTCGCCTGGCCTGTACGAGAGCCTCGAAGTGCTCGGGCGGGACGTTTCGCTCGCACGGCTGCGCAGCGCCGGCGAGCTCGCGGCGTAGGGCGGGCCCGGAGCGCTCGAATCCGGCTCCCTCTGGATCCGCAGGGCTCACTCCCGTCCCGGCCGGCGTCTTCCCTCCCGCGCGCCGGGATCGTTTCCAGGGTCGTCCGGTCGCTGTTGCCCATCCCCTCCTGCGTGGCAGCCGAGCGGACCGTCGCGCTGATGGGCGACTGCAGGCTCGTCGACGGACTCGGCAACCACCTCACGTTCATGTTCGGTCCGGGGGCGCGCGTCTTGACGGACGCCATCTCCGAGCTCCTCGAGGGTGTGCCCACATGAGCAGCAACGCCGGCCGCGCCGAGAGCACGCAGATACGATGGCGCCCGCATGAGTGATCTCCGCGACCTGATCGGAAAGGACTTGGGGCCGACGAGCTGGGTCGACGTCCCCCAGGCGCGAATCGATGCTTTCGCCGACGCGACCGAGGACAGGCAGTGGATCCATGTCGATCCCGAGCGTGCTGCCGAGGGGCAGTTCGGGACGACGATCGCGCACGGGTATCTGACGCTCTCGCTCTGCGCTCCGCTCCTCTTCGAAGCGCTGTCGGAGTTGACGGGGTACCGAGCCACGATCAACTACGGCACGAATCGGGTCCGGTTTCCGGCGCCGGTTCCCGCCGACTCGCGCATCCGTGCGCGCATCACGGTCGCATCCGTCGAAGACGTGCCAGGAGGCGAGCAGGCCGTCCTCGTCACCACGGTCGAGCGGGAAGGAGGCGACAAACCCGTGTGTGTCGCCGAGATCGTGCTGAGGATGCTGCGTTGACCGCGCCGGGCCGCTTCGCGGGTATGACCGCACTCGTCACAGGAGGGGCACGAGGAATCGGAGCAGCCACGGGAGCGCGACTTGCCCGCGAGGGCGCTGATGTCGTCCTCGCCGACTTCGACCTCGCGGCGGCGGAAGAGACGGCCGAGGCGATCGGGGGTCGCGCCGTGCGCTGCGATGTGACATCACGCGATGACGTCGAGGCGGCGGTTGCCGCCGCCGTCGAGCCACACGGGCGGCTGGACATTCTCGTTACCTGCGCGGGGATCCTTCGCGACAATCTCATTTACAAGATGACCGACGACGACTGGGAGTCGGTGATCGCGACGCACCTGCGCGGCACGTTCCTCTCGGCACAGGTGGCGCAGCGGCAGATGGTGGAGCAGCGCAGCGGTTCTATCGTCGTGCTGTCGTCGATCTCGGCGCTCGGGAACCGCGGACAGGCGAACTATGCGGCTGCGAAGGCGGGAATCGAGGCTTTCGCGAAGACGATCGCAATCGAACTCGGCCCGTTCGGGATCAGGGTGAACTGTGTTGCACCCGGCTTCATCGCAACGGCGATGACCCGGCAGACTGCCGAGCGGCAGGGCATGTCGTTCGAGGAGTTCGCGGAGTTGGTCGCGAGTCAGACGCCGGCGCGTCGAGTCGGCCAGCCCGACGACATCGCGGGCGTGGTCGCCTTCCTCTGTTCCGAGGACGCCGGGTACGTGAGCGGCCAGGTGATCTACGTTCGCGGAGGCCCTTGACCGCTGGAACCCGTGTGTTCGCTTGACCGACCGCGGGGTCAGGCGAAATCGATCGTGATGCGCTCTCCGACGCGTGGGAGGCGGTACTGCTGACGGAGCCGAGCGCACTCCGCGACGAAACGAGCCGTCCCGATCTCCTCGCAGCGGAACATCTGATGGTGGCATGGGATTGCCACGTGCGCCGACGCCTCGTACGCGAGCCGGGCGGCGTCGGTGCCGTTCATGTTGCCGTCGGTGCCGTTGATCGGTAGGAACGCCGCGTCGACGTCGCTGAGCGCCACCGCCTCGGCCATCCCCTCGACCCGACGGCTGTCACCAGCGTGGTAGAAGGCGTAGGCGCCGTTGCGGACGACGTACCCGACGGCCTCCGGCGCGTCGGCGTGGTGGGCCGGCACGCCCTCGATCCAGAAGCCGCCGAACGCGGCGCTGTAGCCGGCGGCGAGCGTTTCGTCGGGCGGGCGGCCGGCACGCTCCGTCGCGATGTCCTCGCTGCCCGCGGGGCACACGTAGGCCGCGTTGCCCGCAAGGACGTGCGGAAGCGTGCCCGGGTCGAGGTGGTCGAGGTGCGCATTGGTCGCGAGCACGACGTCGACGAAGGAGAGAAGCGCCGGGTCGACCGCGAGTCCCGTGCGCCGATCGTGCGGGGTGCTCGTACCCGCGTACTTCTCCGTCATCGTCTCCGAGAGGTAGGGGTCGACGAGGACGGTCTCACCCGGGAAGCGCACCAGGAATCCGCTCTGTCCGAGCCACCAGATGTGCATCCCGGGCAAATGCTCGGTTGCTCGGACGTCGTCGATCAACGCCTCGCCGGAAAGGACAGGATCGATCCAGGCGGGAAGCTCCTCGTAGAAGAGGTCGTCGTCCGTCTCGCGAGGCGGGAGTGCCCCGGCCGCCGGGGGTGAGGCGGGCATGGCTTCGGCGGCGCGGCGGCCGAAGGCTGTGAACAGGCCTCGCCGCGTTGTCGGGCCGGAGGGGAAGAGCGCGTCGGGATCGTTGGCCATGGCTGCGTCGAGGGAGGCTCGCGGAGACCCGTCGGGGCCCCGTCGATCCTAGCAACGGTGGGTTTGGATCAGGATCTCGCCGGCTGTCGACGCTGCGCGGCGATGCAATGATCGTGGTATGGACGTTCTCTTTCGCGACCGCGTCGATGCCGGCCGCAAGCTGGCCGAGACCCTCGCGCGTGAGCGGCTCGACGATGCTGTCGTCGTCGGCCTCGCCCGCGGCGGCGTTGTCGTCGCCGCGGAGGTCGCGCAATGTCTGGGCCTCCCTCTCGACGCGCTCGCGGTGCGGAAGATCGGCCACCCGCTGCAGCCGGAGTACGCGATCGGCGCCGTGACACCGGGGGACACCGAGGCGTATCTGCGCTCCGACGAGGAGGTCGGTGAGGCGGAGCTCCAGAGGGCGATCGAGCACGCACGGTCAGAGGCGGCCACACTGGACGCCGTCCTCCACGAACATCGCTCCGCGCTCCCGCTCCACGGCAAGACCGTGGTTCTCGTCGACGACGGCCTTGCGACAGGGGCAACGATGGTGGCCGCCGTGCGCTGGGCGCGCCGGCAGCGCGCCGCGCGAGTCGTCGTCGCCGTGCCGGTCGCAGCCGCCGACGGCGCGCGCGCTCTCCGCGCTGACGCGGACGACGTCGTCTGTCCCCACGAGGAGCGACGGTTCGGGGCGGTCGGCTTCTGGTACGAGGTGTTCACCCAGGTGGGTGACGACGATGTCGTTGCACTGCTCGCCGAGACTCCCTCCCATCGGGGTCTCTGACCCGGAGCGCGAACGCCGCGGTGAGAACGTCGACGCGGCCCGGCGCCGGCGACACCACGCGAGGACTTCCGGCCGACGCGGGAGTCGCGGGGGAGCGCGACGGCCTGCCGAGCGGCGGGCTTTCGGCCGTCAGCGACGCCTGTCGAGCACGGTGACGAGCATCTTCGTACGGCGGAGCTCGATGCAGCGCTCGCCCGGCTTGTGCACGATCTTCCCGGCCTTGCGATGACAGACCGTCGAGCCCTGCGTCGTAGCCTGAGCCTGGACAGGTGTTGCCGCACATGCCACGAGCGCGATTGCCAGCACGAGGGGCTTGCGCATGACCGACCTCCCTTCACTCCACGCGTCGTGTAGAGGACCGCCTCTGGAGCGGGAGAGAGAGGGCTTGGCGTCACCGTGGCCCGGATCGTGGTGCTGCCTCGGGAGGGCGTTTGGGCGCGACTCGACCCGCTGCCGGGCAGACTACGGATTCGTGGCAATTGCGTCAAGGGAGGCTGACGAGGCAGCGGCGTGCGGCCGCGGACGTTTGCCTCGTGCTGCGTGCGGTGGTGCGATCGCGTCGTCGAAGGCGGGCGCGGCGTGCCCGCCGCCGGCCCGTCCCGCGGCCGGCTGGGGAGGGCCTAGCGACCGATCGCTTTGCGCGCCTTCCGTTTCGCTGCCTTCTTGCCCAGCTTGAAGGTCATGAATCCGAGCGCCGTATAGAACTTCGTCTTGAGTTTCATGTCGCGCCTCCTGATTCCGTCGACCGTTACCTGATCGATTGTTGCATGGGCGCGTCGTGCGACGAGCGCGATACCGACGCGGGATGCTCGACTGGGCGCGGCGGTCATGTGCGGTCACCCGAACCTAGACGCCTCGCAAACCAGCTGTTTCAGCGCGTTTGGCTGCTCGACGTGACGCTGTCAGCGCCGCTGCGCCGCCGGGCCGTTGTTCGGGCGCCGGAGAGCGCTCGGCTCGAATGCTCTCCGGTGCCTTTCCCGACCCCCTAACACGGCGAGGATCCCGGAACACTGATCGAACAAGCGATCGTCCTCGTGGCCGCTCGCCGTTCCGCGTCGGCCGTGGCTGAGCGCGGGGGGATGCGCGCTTTCAGGCGTCGGCGTCGACCGCAAGCGGCAGCGCCGGACGCCGCGCGATGCGGAAGATCAGCACGATCGGGACAACCGCGAGGAACGCGGCGCCGAAGGCGAGGGCGGTGACGCCGAATTCGTTGAGGGCGACGCCGCCGATCAGGGCGAGCGACGCGGCACCCATCGCCGACAGGAACTCGCTGAAGCCGAGCAGCTTGCCGCGCTCGATCGGCCGGGTGCGGTCGACGAGTTCTGCGCTCGCGGCGACAAAAGATAGGTTCCAGCCGACCCCGACGCCGAAGAGCAGCACGGCTGTGCCCCACACGCTGTCGACGGCGAACAGAAGCGCGCACGAGGCACCCATCACGAGCAGTCCTCCTACGAGCGCCGGCGGTCGGCCGATGCGGTCGATCAGCGTCCCGATCACGAGCACGAGGGCGTACATGCCGAGCACGTGGGCACCGATGATCGGGAACACGTCCTGCTGATGGTGGTGGTGGTGGTTGACGACGACGAACCCGGTGAGGTTCATCACCGAGGCCATGACGGCGTAGCTCGCGACCGCCGCGAGCAGCGCGGCGAGCACGCCGGGCCGTTTGACGAGCTCGCGCAGCGGTGCGGCCCGCTCGACCGGGGCATCGGCGGCACGTGGCGGCGCCATCAACTTCGCGATCTCCAGCGGGTCCGGCCGGACTGCGAGCACGAGCACGAGTCCGATCAGCATCAAGCCGCCGGCAGCGAGCCACGGCACCATCAGCTCCTGGGGCGCGAGATGGCGTCCCGCGAAGATGGGGCCGAAGACCGCCGGCCCGAGCACGGCCCCGAAGACGGCGCCGCTGAGCACGTAGGCGATGCCGCGGGCCCGCTTCTCCGGCGGGTACATGTCGCCTCCGGCAGTACGCACGAGCGTCACCGCGCCGGCGCCCGCGCCGACGATCATGAAGCCCGCGATGACGGCGACGGTGGAGACGGTGCGGGCTCCGAGCGCCGTCACCGCCGTTCCAGCCGCGCCCACGACGAACCCGGCGGCGATCACTGGGCGCCGTCCGTAACGGTCCATCAGTCGACCCGCGACCTGCGCCGAGAGCCCGGTGCTGGCGAGGAAGATCGCCGGCCCGAGCCCGAGCAGTCCGGCGATGCCGCTGACGAGAACGAACGTCAGTGACGAGACCGCAGCGATGAGCTGGAGCGTGGCCGACAGCACGGCCATCGCGGATGCAAGCAGGATCGTGTTGCGACGGATCGGGAGGCCGTCGAGGACGCTGGTGTCGCTCATGGAGCGGTCAGGCTACTCGCCCGTAGGTCGTGCGTGGCGGCATCCGCCGCGTCGTCCTGTCGGGTGGTAGACCCCGCCCCTTCCAGCAGCGTTTGAGATTTCTGCCGTACGACCCTGAGGTCATACGCGGCTAGAACACACCCCTGCTCACAGCGGCACTTGAGTGCGCCGAGGGATCACTGAGGGATCACCGCTCGCACAGGTTCGAGCAGCTCGCCGTAGTCGATCTCGCTTCGGCGACGAGGCTGTGCGGGTGAGGGTCGATTCGACTGCCCTCCCTGGGGGCCGCGCCGACTCTTCCAACCTAAAAGCGCCTGGAGCGGGGCTCCGGAGCCCCGCTCCAGTGAGCAGAAAGGAACGTGACTACCTAGGAGGTGCGGGCGGTGGCTCCTTCCTGCAAGCGTCCTGGAAAAGCCCCTTGAGCTTGACGTTCCCGGACGCCTCGAGCGCGTTACGGAGCCCATCGCAGGCGTGGCGGTGTGGCCCGTTTCCAGGCGCCTCGCCACCATCGTCGGTACTTGCGAGGGCCGGCGCCGTTGCCACGAGCGCAGCGGCCACTACGAACAGCGCGAGTCTACGCATGCTGCTTGCCTCCCTACCTTCCGAGCTGCATGACGAACTGCCGGGCGACCCTAAGGCATCGGCTGATCGTTGCGGGGCCATCAGCTACTGGCCAGTTAGTTGGGGACGAGTGCTGGCAGCGGGAGTTCGGTAGGGCGTGGCGCGCAAACGAGCAGCGCGATAGGGTTGACCTCCCCAACATGGAGGTGTTCGATATGGGCAGCGTCGAGATAGTGCGAGGCTTGTACGGAGCGTTTGCCAAGGGAGACGTTCCAACAGTTGTCGGGGGCATGGACGCGAACATTGAGTGGCGTGAGGCTGAGGGGAACCCGTATCAGCCGAGCGGTGCCGCATGGGTTGGGCCGGACGCAATCGTGGAGAACCTGTTCATGAAGCTCGTGTCGGAGTGGGACGGCTTCTCTGTCCATCCCGGCCAGTACCACGACGCGGGAGACACGGTTGTTGTCGAGGGCCGCTATTCGGGGAAGCACCTGGCGACGGGAGATGACCTCGATTCCCAGTTCTGCCATGTCTTCAAGTTCAAGGACGGCAAGGTGACGAGCTTCCAGCAGTTCACCGATACGGCACAGCTCCAGAAGGTGATGGGCGTGCTGGCGGGCGTTCGGTAGTTAAGGAACGTTGCTGCAAGAGCAAGACGACGATGGGCGGGCGGGAGCGGCTGAAGGTGCGCTTCGGGGCACTTAGGGAGTCGCTGCACTCCCGACCGCTGCGGGGGAGCACCGGGGGAGCACGCCGCGAGCAATCGCGACATCCGCGGGACACCTGAGCACGTCGCCGAAAGGGCCGCAATGGCCCTATTCAAGCGAAAACCCGCCGAGCCAGCGGGTTTGCGGTCTTTCCAGAGTGTGTCGCCCTAAGGCCCATACGGGATTCGAACCCGTGCCGCCGCCGTGAGAGGGCGGTGTCCTAGGCCACTAGACGAATGGGCCGTGCGGCGAGGGAGTGTAGCGAACGACGGAAACGAGGAGGCCGGGCACGCACGGCAGTCGCCGAGCCCCGGGGCCGTCGTGATCTGGACCGACTACGGCGCCGTGATCGGGGCGGGATCGATCTCGCGCCCGTCGATGCGAGCCTCGAGCCCGCGGCGGATCTCCTCTCCCGTTGCGAGGAGCGTGTCGTAGCGGGCTCGCTTCGAGGGCAGCTTCACGACACGGACCGAGTCGTCACGATCGCCGTGACACCGCGCGTAGGCGGCAGCCTCGTCGAGGGGCCGAAGGCGTCCGCCGCCGCTTCGAAGCCATGCCATGTAGGACCCCTACCAGGTTCTTCGCCCCCTGGGAACCCCCGGCAGCGGGTGGGGTTACGCACTTTGCAGAGGAAACCTCGTCCGAGCCTCTCACGGCTTGCAGGACCAGGGGCTCCAGTCACGTCCCGAGGCGACGAAGTAGCGATGGGCCGCGACGACCTGGTCGACCGCTGAGTCGCCGTGTCCGTAGAGATGGCGTTCGCTCGAGCCCATCTGGAACAGCCCCTCGTACTGGCCGTTCTGCGCCGTCGTTCGGAATCGCGACTCGCAATGTGAGACGACGAGCGCCTGACGGCAATAGGCGCCGAAGATACGGCAGATGACGGTCTGCGGCTTTGCCTTCTCGAGTGCGGCGAGGGTGCGAGTCCTCGCGTTGCGCACACGGGCTGCCTTGGCTGCGACGGCCTTCTTCTGGGTCGCGGCGAGGCTCCTGATGCGGAGCTTCAGCTGACGCTTGGCGAACGGCGCGAGCTGGGGGTGGGTGAGCAACCAGTCGTGCGTCCTGAGGAACCGCACGGCTCGTTTGTCCTTCTTCAGCGTGCTCAGCTGCGCTTTCAACTCCGCCTTCAGGCTCGCATCCGAATGCGATTGCGCTGCCGCCGGAAGGACGAGCACGCATACGGCGCACACACCTATCACTAGGAACTTCAGGTCTGACCTCCGGCTCGGGGACAGGGCTCACGGCGCCGGACGGGAACTCGGGCCGCTCGTGTCTCTCGTTCCGGTCACCGTAGCGACGGTGCACAAAGAGGCCGGGCGATCCTTACAAACTCATTGGATTCGCTGTCACAAGCGTTGCCGAACCAAAAAACAGGGGCGCTTGCAGGTGTTTCGGCGGGATGCTGCGGGACAGGGACTCGAACCCCAACTTCCGGAACCAGAATCCGGCGTCCTACCATTAGACGATCCCGCAGAGCTCGGGCGGGATCGTAGCAACCTCGCCCGCTGTGCCCCGTCGAGGGGGCCGTGCCGCCGGTCGCGTCAGGGCTCGAGGTGGTACACGGAAACGAGCCGCTTCTCGCTCTCGGCGTCGATGTGTGCGATGACTTCGACATACGGCTCCAACCCGGATCCTCGGAGCTTCGCCTTCAGCAGCCCGTCCACCTGGAACAACCCGGACGAGTTGTTCATGAGAATCTCGATCTTGACGGGCTTGTTGTCGCCGTCTCCGATCGTCACTTCCTCGATCGCAGCAGCGGACAGCGAGTGCATCGTCACCGAGCCCGACTCGAACGGAATACGCGATCGTCCCTTTGCCATGTCGAGCGCGTCCGCGACGCGGAGGATTCCCGCTTCGAGGGCGAGTGGCTCGCCGTCCGCCCGGTGGCTCGTGATCGCCTGCAGGACCTCGGAGATGACGACGGTTCGCTCCGGCTCGTCGTAGATGCCGTCGAGGAGCTCACGCATTTTTGGCTCGGAGAGGAACAGGCTGAAATCCTCATGACCTCGTCGGTGAACGGACATACCGACGCAGTGCATCAGCGCGGCGAGCGCGACGATGACTTCCGCGTCCTCGTTCGTCATCGCGTAGTCGCGAACTGCCGACGGCTCGACACCATGCTTTGTGAGCTGACGGAGGAGTTTCAGTGCGATGTTGACGACGATCTGGATATGCACCCACGAGTGGTCGTTGATCTGCAGGCGCGCGACGGCGTTGACGTTCGACACGTGCCACCACCCCTTGAGCTGAGCATCGTCATTCGCTCGGTCCAGTACCTTCCTCAGCTTGCGGTTACCACGTTCCGGGACGCGAATGCGCATCCCCGCGATTGCATCGGCCGGGGCTAGTCGAGTCTCGCGAACCGCTTCCGCGGAGACAGGCCCGTCGACGTGCTGCTCGATCTCGGGATCGCTCGGCGTCATCGGGCTCACGTGAGGGGTCTCTGCGACGCACGCACCCCAGCATCCTCGCATACCGACTGCACGGCCGGCGCCGCCGGTTCTCAGCCTCTCTCACGCGTTTCACGGAGACGGGAGATCTCGCGCCTCGTGTGCGTGAGGGCCTTGCCGAGACGAGCGCGGTTCGACGAGTCGTTCAGCCACGAGCTCGCGCCCGATGGGTGCGGCAGCGGTATCGTCACCGCACCGTCGACGAGGAAGCTCTTGCCGATGCAGTCTCCCAGCGTCGCGGCGCCGATGATGGCACGCGCCGCCAGCGCGCCGACGGTGATCACGAGCACAGGGCGGAGGAGGCGCAGCTCCTCGTCTCGCCACGAGCTACAGAGACGCTGCTCCGCGAGCGTCGGCGTCCTGTCGCCGCGCGCGCCGACGCGGCCGGGATAGCACCGCGTGATCGACGCACAGTAGAACGTGTCGTAGAACGCCTCCTCGTCGAGTTCGAGCCAGCTTCTCAGCGTTCGTCCCGCCCGCCCGCGCCACGGAGCACCCTCGGTGCCTTCGACGATTCCTGGCGCCTGCCCGTACAGGTACGCACGTCTGTCCGCGCTCCCGTGAACGACCGGGGTCGACTCGATCGGAAAGCCCGCGTCGGCACAGCGACGACAGAGCCTGAGGTCGCGTTGCAGCGTGCTGATCGACGAATGACTCGGCGCCGAAATGTGCGTCACCCTCGCGGCTCGGAGATCACGATGGTCGGAGCGTAGAGTAGATCCGTGGCGCTCCTCGAATCCGTGCCGAACTTCTCCGAGGGGCGTGACCCGGAAATCATCGCTGCGATCGGGGCGGCGCTTTCCGAGTACGCAGACCTCCTCGACGTACACACCGACCTCGACCACCACCGGTCCGTCTACACCATCGCCGGAGACGAGCACGGTTTGATCGAGGCGCTCGTCGGCGGAATCGCAGTGGCGGTCGAGCACCTCGATCTCCGCGCGCACGATGGCATCCACCCACGCGTCGGACTGGCCGATGTCGTGCCGATCGTGCCCCTCAGCGGCGAGGAGATGGAGCATGCCGTTGCCGTCTCGGTCGCGCTCGGACGGCGTGTCGGCGACGACCTCGGGCTGCCCGTCTTCTTCTACGGCGAGGCGGCCGCCGGGAAGGAGGCCCGCGTTCTTTCGGCGTGGCGGTCCCGAGGAGTTGCAACGCCGACTCGACAGCGGCGAGTTGCAACCCGCGTACGGCCCGTCGCGGCTCGATCCTCGCGTGGGAGCGGTGCTCATCGGCGCTCGTCCGCTCCTGATCGCGTTCAACGTGGATCTCGAGACGGGCGACCTCGCCGACGCGCAGGCGATCGCAGAGTCGATTCGCGAATCGAGCGGGGGGATGCGAGGCGTGCAGGCACTCGGATTACGTCTGCCGGGAGCGGGTCGCATACAGGTGTCGCTCAACGTGATCGACGTGGAGGCCGCGCCACTCGCAGACGTCGTCGAGCGTGTGCGGGAACTCGCGGCCGAACGGTCCGTTGCGCTCGGCTCGAGCGAACTCGTCGGCCTGCTCCCCGAGCGCTCCGTCGTCGAGCCGCGCCTTCTCGGGCTCGACGCGTTACCCGACGACCGCGTGCTCGAGCGGCGCCTCGCGCTCCGTCGGAGGAGCTCGAGCGAGGTCGCCGGCGCTTAGCGCTCGATCGGCGGAACGAGGGCCGGAGCAGGACGAGGGCGGGAGCCAGCCGTGCACGCAGAGCGCGTGCGTCGGGCACGAACGAGGGGCGTCGAGCAGCACCGTCTCGTGCCTGAAGCGGCACGAACACGTCACACCTTCGGCGGTAGCGTTCCCGAAGGGGGCTCGCACCCCCCATGGGGGCCTCGATGACGGAGGTCCGGAAGAGGCGCGGTCCCGCGTCGCTCGCGGCGATGCAAGCGACCGAACCAGGACGGCCTGACTACACTCGCGTGCGGTGACCGAGGCACTGCTGCTGACCGGGGACGATCTCACCGTCGACGACGTGTGGGACGTTGCGGTCGGGCGCCGGTCGGCGGTGCTCGCCGACAGCGCCGTCGTGCGGATGACGCGGTCGCGCGAGGTGCTGGACGATTCGCGCGCGGAGCACACGTACGGGGTCAACACCGGATTTGGGCGGTTCGTGTCCGAATCGATCCCGGCCGAGCAGGCCGAGGAACTGCAGCTGCGGCTGCTTCGAAGCCACGCCTGCGGTGTTGGTGAGCCGTACCCGGACGACGTCGTTCGCGCGGCGATGGTGTTGCGCGCCAACGCGATCGCGAAGGGGTACTCGGGCGCGCGAGTGGAAACGGTGGAGTTGCTGCTGGCGATGCTCCGGAGCGGGATCGTCCCGTACGTGCCGGCGCGTGGCTCGGTTGGCGCGAGCGGCGACCTGGCCCCGCTCGCTCATCTCGCGCTTCCGCTTGTGGGTGAAGGCGAAGCAGCGTTCGAAGGGACGCGCATGCCGGGCGCCGAAGCCCTCGCCGCGGCGGGGCTCGCGCCGGTGCAGTTGCAGGCGAAGGAAGGGCTGTCGCTGATCAACGGGACGCAGTTCATGGCCGCGATGGCTTCTCTCGGGCTGACGCGGGCTCGGCGGCTCGTCAAGACGGCCGACGTCGCGTGTTCGATGTCGCTCGAAGCGCTGCAGGGGTCGCTGACGAGCTTCCATCCCGCGATCCACGCCGCTCGCCCGCACGCGGGCCAAGTCGCGTCCGCCGCGAACGTTCGTGCGCTGCTCGCTGGGTCTGCCATTCTCGAGTCGCATCGCTGGTGCGACAAGGTCCAGGACGCCTACTCGCTTCGTTGCGCTGCACAGGTTCACGGAGCGAGCCGTGACTTGCTCGACTACGTGGAAAGCACGGTCGCGATCGAGATCAACGCCGCGACCGACAATCCGCTCGTACTACTCGAGGAGCGAGAGGTGGTTTCGAACGGCAACTTCCACGGCCAGCCGGTGGCTTTCGCTCTCGACTGCCTCGCGATCGCGATGGCCGAGCTGGCGAGCATCTCAGAGCGAAGAGTCGAACGGATGGTCAATCCGAGCTTGTCCGACGGACTACCGGCGTTTCTCACTCGCGAAGGTGGGATCAACTCAGGGATGATGATCCTTCAATACGTCTCGGCTGCGCTCGTCTCCGAGAACAAGGTGCTTGCGCATCCGGCGAGCGTCGACTCGATCCCGACGAGCGCGGGTCAGGAGGATCACGTCTCGATGGGGAACGCGGCCGGCCTCAAGGCACTTCAGGTCATCGCCAACAGCGAGCGAGCGCTCGCCATCGAGCTCCTCGCAGGCGCGCAGGCGGTCGAGTTCCTTGCTCCGCTCGAGCCCGGTCGCGGCGTCGAGGCCGCCCGCCGGCACGTCCGGACACTGTCCGATCGGCTCCGCGAAGACCGGTCGCTGTCAGCCGACATCGAGCGCGTCGCGGTGTCGATCCGGGACGGAAGTATGCTCGCTGCTGTGGAGAGCGCCTGCGGAGGCATCACCTGAGATGGCCCGAGTGACGCGCGACCGTGAGCGGCCCATCCCCGCCCACCCCTACCGCGATACAGCTGTCGTCTACGGGGCCATGGCGATTCTCCTCGTCGTGATCACGTGGGTGACAGGCGGAGACGTCGTTCGATCGATCATCGTCGGGGCCTTCGTCTTCGTGATTGCAACCGCATGGACGAGTCGTACCTTCCGCGAGCGGATCCGACAGCGCGACGCGAGGCTCCTGGAGAGCGCTGCTGAGGAGAACGCCGTCGGGAAGGTCAGTGGCAACGGGGGCGCACCGCCGCGATGAGCGACGTGGATGTCGACGCCCGGGTCGAGGCGCTCTGCGGTGACCTCTCCGCTGTGGCCGCACCGCGCGGGCCTGAGCTGAACGCGCTGACCTGGCAGACGGAGGCGCCGTTGCGCATGCTCCTGAACAACTTGGACCCGGAAGTGGCCGAGCACCCCGAGGAGCTCATCGTCTACGGTGGCTCCGGCCGAGCGGCGAGGTCTCACGATGCGCTGCGCGACATCGTGCGCACGCTCCTTCGGCTGAGAGATGACGAAACGCTGCTGATCCAGTCCGGTAAGCCAGTCGGCGTCTTCCGGACGCACGACGGAGCGCCGCGGGTGCTGATCGCCAATTCGCTCCTCGTCCCGAAGTGGGCGACCTGGGACGAGTTTCGTCGGCTCGAAGCGGAGGGTCTGACGATGTTCGGGCAGATGACTGCCGGGTCGTGGATCTACATCGGCACGCAGGGCATCCTTCAGGGGACATATCAGACGTTCTGTGCCGCGGGCGAGGCGCACTTCGGTTCCGCCGACCTCGCCGGGCGCACCATCCTGACTGCGGGCCTCGGGGGCATGGGGGGCGCTCAGCCGCTCGCAGCGACGATGGCCGGAGCGGCCATTCTCTGCGTCGATGTCGACCAGCGTTCGATCGACCGGCGACTCGCGACGCGTTACGTGGACGAGCAGGCCGACTCGCTCGACGACGCTGTACGACGGGTCAGGGACGCCGCCGCAGCCGGCACGCCGCTTTCGGTGGCGCTGCTCGGTAACGCAGCCGACGTGTTCCCCGAGCTCGTCGCCCGCGGGGAGCGGTTCGACCTGGTCACTGACCAGACGGCCGCGCACGACCCACTCACCGGCTACGTGCCCGCCGAGGTGCCGTTCGAGGAGGCGGCAGGCCTGCGGGCTCGGGATCCGGGGCGCTATCTCGAGCTGGCCTCCCAGTCGATCGTCACGCACGTGCGAGCGATGTGTGAGTTCGTCCGGATGGGGTGTTATGTTTTCGATTATGGCAACAACCTGCGAGGGGAGGCCCATGCCGGAGGCCTGAGCAACGCTTTCTCATATCCGGGCTTCGTCCCGGCCTATATTCGGCCGCTCTTCTGCCGAGGTATCGGCCCGTTCAGGTGGGTGGTGCTTTCCGGGGACCCCGCAGACATCGAGGTCATCGACCGGGAATTGCAAGCGCTGTTTCCCGATGACAGGCTCCTGCAGCGCTGGCTCTCGATGGCACCCGAGAAGGTTGCATTCCAGGGTCTGCCCGCTCGGATCTGCTGGCTCGGCTACGGCGACCGTGCGCGCGCAGGGGCCGCGATCAACGAGCTCGTTCGCACCGGGCGCGTGTCCGCGCCCGTGGTGATCGGGCGCGACCACCTCGACTCGGGGTCGGTCGCGTCGCCGTACCGAGAGACCGAGGACATGCGGGACGGCTCGGACGCGATCGCGGATTGGCCGATCCTGAACGCGCTCGTCAACACCGCCGCCGGGGCGACGTGGGTCAGCGTGCACCATGGTGGCGGCGTCGGAATCGGCAACTCCATCCACGCGGGGATGGTCGTACTCGCCGACGGGACGCCCGATGCAGGCGAGCGCCTCGAACGCGTGCTCTCGGCCGACCCAGGTACAGGCGTGATGCGGCACGCAGACGCGGGTTACGAGGATGCGCTCGCGACGGCTCAGGACGCCCATCTCGATCTGCCGAGCCTCGGGCGACCAGCATCCGGGCGCCGGGGGCCGGTCGCGGGGTCGGCGTCCGAATCGGCCTCCGAACCGTGACCGGGCTCCTCATCCACGATCTTGCGCAGGCTGTGACCCCTGCGGGGCGCGGCGGCCCGCTTCGCGGCGCAGCGCTCTCCGACGTTCGCATCATCGAGGACGCGTTCGTTCTCTGCCGGGACGGCCGCATCGATGCCGTTGGTCCCATGCGAGACGTTCCGGCCGGCCGCGACGGCGTCGAGGAGATCGACGGACGGGGCCTCGCCGCCGTTCCGGGCCTGGTCGATTGCCACACGCACGCCTGCTTCGGTGGCGATCGCGTCAACGAGTTCTCACTCCGCGCCGGTGGCGCCTCGTACGAGGAGCTCCATGCCGCGGGAGGTGGAATCCTGTCGACGGTTCGTGCGACGCGGGCGGCGGGCGAGGAGGAGCTCTTCGACATCACCCGTCGGCACAGGCGCTGGATGCGAGCGCACGGGACGACGACCTTCGAGGCGAAGTCCGGCTACGGGCTCGATCGGGACACCGAGCTCGCGCAGCTCCGAGCCGTCCGTGCTGCGGGCGGCATTGCAACCTGGCTCGGCGCGCACACTGTGCCGCCCGAGTTCGCCGGCGCCGATGCGTATCTCGACTTCCTCCTCGCCGAGGTCCTCCCTGAAGCCGCGGCGCTGGCCGAAGCTGCCGACGTCTTCCTCGAGCGTGGCTCGTTCGATGCCCGCCAGGCCCGGCGCTACCTGGAAGCCTGTCGCGATGCCGGCCTAGCGTTACGCCTGCACGGGGACCAGTTCACCGAAGCGGGCGCGGTCGACCTGGCGATCGAACTCGAAGCGCGTTCCGTCGACCATCTCGAGGCAACCGGCCCCGCGGGGGTCACGGCACTTGCAGCGAGTGGGGTCGTCGGAGTGCTCTTGCCCGCGAGCGCACTCTTTCTCGGCCGACCGATGCCACCTGCTCGAGCACTCGCCGATGCTGGTGCCCTCATCGCTCTCGCGACCGACTTCAACCCGGGCAGCGCCTACTGCGACAGCCTCCCACTCGTCCTGTCTCTCGCGTGCACCCAGATGGGGCTCTCGCCCGAGGAGGCGCTCGTCGCAGCGACCGTCAATGCCGCACACGTCCTCGGTCGAGCCGATCGGATCGGCCGTCTTCAGACCGGCTTCGCCGCCGATATCGTGCTGCTCGACGCGCGGGACTGGCGTCACCTCGCCTACCACCTCGGTGGGGACGTCGTTCACACCGTGATCGAAGGCGGAGCCGTGGCGTTCCGGCGGACGGCATAATCCCTGCGATGGCCACTCAGAAACAACGCCGGCGGCGTGCGAAGGAGAAACGACACGAGTACGAGCTCGTCTACATCGACGAGGACGGTGTCGAGCAGCCCGTCGAACGCGAGGAAAACCCCAGAAAGCCGCCGAGCCGGATCGGGAAGGGCTCGAGCGCGAAGGCGAGTCAGAAGAGCCCGCCCTCGGGCAGGGGTCGCCGTCGTGGCCGCGATGTCCCGCCTCCGTCGTGGCGCAAGGTGATGAAGCGAGGCGCCATTTTCGGGCCTATCTTCTTCGCGACCGTCCTGCTGCTCGGGGGAGGCAAGATGACAATCGCGGCAGCCCTCGTGCAGACGTTGTTGTTGATCGCCGTCTTCATCCCCTTCAGCTACTTCATGGATCGGGTCGTGTGGCGACAGCAGCAGAAGCGCCTCGCCCGGGACACGTAGTAGGCACTCGATGAGCCTCGAGGTCGGCCGGCTCGAGCTCGGGCCAATCGGAACCAACACGTACATCGTGCGGACATCTCCCTCGGCGGATGTCGCCGTCGTCGTCGACCCGAGTGGGGACGCCTCGACGATCCAGGAATGGCTTGCAGCCGCCGAGACCCGCTGCACCACGATTCTCGTCACCCACGGCCACTTCGACCACATCGTCAGTCTTGCGGATCTCGCCGAGCGGACCGGTGCGACGGTGTACGCGCCCGAAGGCGAGCGGTTTCTGATCGAGGATCCGGCCACGTTCACGCCCCCGGAACTCGCCATCCGTGGAGCGACGGCCGACGTCTGGCTCGAGGGAGGAGAGACCCTCAGCGCGGGTGGGATCTCGTTCGCCGTCACGTCCGTGCCCGGACATTCACCGGCTCACCTCGCCTATTTCGCGGAAGGAGAGCTGTTCTCCGGCGACGTCCTGTTCGCCGGCTCGGTGGGGCGGACGGATTTTCCCGGGAGCGACTGGGGCACGTTGCAGAGGTCGATCGCGGTGCTCCTCGACGCGTATCCCTCCGAGACGGTCGTCCACCCCGGGCACGGCCCCGAAACGACACTGGGGGACGAGCTCGCGCAGAACCCGTTCCTCGCCGATCTTCGCGCCCGTCGGACGGCGTGATGAGCGAGAGGATCGAGCGCCCACGCGGCACGCACGACGTCCTTCCGTCGGAGATGCCGCTCTGGCAGCGGGTCACCGGGGAGGTGGAGCGGCTCTGCGCGCTCTACGGCTACCGCAAGGTGATCACGCCCGTCTTCGAGGACACGGCGCTCTTCGCTCGCACAGCTGGGCAGGGCTCGGACGTCGTGCAGAAGGAGATGTACACCTTCTCGGACCGCTCCGATCGGTCGTTGACGCTGCGGCCCGAAGGCACGGCACCGATCTGCCGCGCCTACGTCGAGCACGGAATGCATCGGGATCCACAACCCGTGAAGATGTTCACGATCGCTCCGATGTACCGCTACGGCGCTCCCGGCAAGGGCCGTTATCGCGAGCACTGGCAGGCGTCGGTCGAGGCGCTCGGCTCTGACGACCCGGCGATCGATGCAGAGCTCCTCCAGTTGTACGACACCTTGCTGCGTCGGCTGGACGTAACGGCCTACCACCTGGAGCTCAACTCGATCGGCTGTCGAAGCTGCCGGCCGGCGTATCTCGCGGTGCTCCGCACCTGGCTCTCGGCGAACGAGGCGCGGCTCGATGCCGACACGCGCGCGAAGATCGTGTCGAGCCCTCTGCGTGTGTTCGACAACCTTCTCGCGAAACCCGAAGCGGTTCGTGCGGCCCTCGACGAGGCTCCGAAGATCGGCGAGTCACTCTGCGAGGACTGCGTCGCCCACTTCGCAGCGGTGCGGGCCGACCTCGATGCGACCGGGGTCGCGTACACGCTCGTGCCGACACTGGTACGCGGGCTCGACTACTACACGCGAACGACATGGGAGTTCATCGGCCCGATGGAGAACGAGAACTCGTCCATCTCCGGCGGTGGTCGCTATGACGGCCTGATCGCGGAGATCGGTGGCTCCCCGACTCCGGGGGTCGGTTTCGGGGCGGGTCTCGAGCGGCTGCTCATCGCGATGGAGGACGCCGGCGTCTCGGCAGTGCAGCCCTCGATCGACGTCTTCTTCGCGCTCGAGGAGGGGGCTCCACGACAAGAAGTCACGAAATGGCTCGCCGATCTGCGAGGGAACGGAGTCGCGGCCGATACGGAGTACGCGGGTCGCTCGGTGAAGGGGCAGCTCACCCAGGCGGCACGCCTCGGCGCGTCGGCGATCGTCGTCGTCGGCAAGGATGCCGCGCTCCTGCGCCGCGTCGGCCGGCCGGACGAACCGATCGCTCATGCCGACGTCGTCGGCAGACTGTCCGGGTGAGCTGGCGCAACATCATGTGCGGCGAGCTTCGGGAGGAGCACGTCGGAACCAAGAAGACTCTTGCCGGCTGGGTGGCACGACGCCGCGACCACGGCGGGCTCGTCTTCGTCGACCTTCGCGATCGCACCGGCATCACGCAGCTCGTGATCAACCCGGAGCAAGCCCCGGAGGCGGCGGACCTCGTGAAGGAAGTCCGCAACGAGTTCGTCCTCCAAGCGACGGGTCATGTCGCCGCGCGCGCCGCCGACAGCGTCAACCCGAACCTTCCCACAGGTGCCGTCGAGCTACAGGTCGAGACGCTCGCGATCGTTTCGCGGTCGACCCCGCTTCCGTTCCAGCTCGACGAGGAGAATGTCGACGAGACGCTGCGCTTGCGTTATCGCTGGCTCGACCTTCGCCGCGACAAGCTCCAGCGCAACATCCGACTGCGGGCGCAGATGATCGGAATCATCCGTCGGCACATGGAGGCGGCGGGATTCCTCGACATCCAGACGCCCCTCCTCTACAAGTCGACACCCGAGGGGGCACGCGACTTCGTCGTTCCGAGCCGATTGCACAAGGGATCGTTCTTCGCGCTGCCGCAGAGCCCTCAGCTGTTGAAGCAGCTGACGATGATCGCCGGATTCGACCGCTACTACCAGATCGCGATCTGCTTCCGCGACGAGGATCTGCGTGCCGACCGCGTGCAGGAGATCACCCAGCTCGACGTCGAGATGTCCTTTCCCGACCGCGACGAGTTGTTCGCGTTGATGGAGGAGATCTTCGCGGCGGTCTGGCAGGAGTGCCTCGGCGTCGCAATTCCGAGGCCGTTCCCGCACATGACGTACGCGGAGGCCGATCGGCGCTTCGGCTCGGACAGACCCGATACCCGCTTCGGGCTCGAGATCGAAGATGCGACCGAGGCGACCCGGGGCTCGGAGTTCGGGGTCTTCGCCGGGGCAGACACGGTCCGGTTCTTGCGTGTGTCGAAGGTGTTCTCGCGTTCCGAAATCACGACGCTCGAGGAGCGGGCAAAGGAGCTCGGAGCCAAGGGGCTGGCGTACGTGATTCGTGATGCGGAAGGCGAGATCCGCTCGCCGATCGCGAAGTTCCTTTCGGAGCGAGAGCTGGCGACGCTGGCGCCCGCCGCGGGCGAGACGCTGCTCTTCGCCGCGGACACAACGCCCATGACTTCCCGTGTGCTCGGCGCTCTCCGCCTCCAAGTCGGGAGTGAGCTCGGCCTTATCGACGAGGACGCGTTCACGTTCCTCTGGGTGACGGACTTCCCGATGTTCGAGTGGGACGACGACGAGAGCCGCTGGACGGCTGTCCACCATCCGTTCACCCGTCCGACTGACGAATGGACGTCGACGTTCGCGGACGAGCCCGGCAAGGCGCTCGCCTATGCATACGACCTGATCGTGAACGGCAACGAGCTCGGCGGCGGCTCGTTTCGAATCCACGAGCCCGAGATCCAGGCCAAGGTCTTCGACCTCCTCGCGATGAGCCCCGAGGATCAGCGCGCGAAGTTCGGGTTCCTCCTCGATGCGCTCGCCATGGGCGCGCCGCCCCACGGTGGGATCGCCCTCGGTATCGACCGGACGACGATGGTGCTCGCGGGCGAGCCGAATTTGCGAGACGTCATCGCATTCCCGAAGAACCAGGCCGGCCTCGACCCCATGAGCGGGGCTCCGTCGCCGATCAGCGACACGCAGCTGGCCGAGCTCGGCCTGCGAGTCGTGGTGCCGCCGAAGGCGGCCGAGTAGCGCAGATGGGGTCGACGATCGTTCAGAGGCTCCTCGTGCTCGCGGCTGTCGCACTTCTTGCTGGGCTTGGTGCGCTGGCGGTGATCGAGCGTCGCGGTGATTCCGCGGGCGCAGCGGCATCGCCGACCGGAGCGGTCGCGCCCGGTGGCGGTTGGTATTCGGCGCTCGCCGCGTCGCGGGGACCGGCTGGTGACGCGCAGCGCACGTCGTGCGGGCTGATCCTCACGGATAGATCGCTCGGCGTGACTCATCCAGTGCTCCCGTGCGGCGCAAAGGTGCTGTTGCGCTTCGGCGGCACCACGGTGCTGACAGAAGTGATCGACAACAAGCTGGAGAGCACGGGGCGGCAGTTCGAGCTCACCGTGCGACTTGCGGCCGACCTCGGGATCGACGGGACGCAGGAGGTCGACTGGCGATTCGCCGCCCGGACGGACGGCTAGGGGGATGTACCTTCCAGCAGGATGATCTAGAATGAGCCGTGCTCGACGCTGTACGTGGCCCGGAGTTTCAACGTGAACCAAGACTCATCAAGGGAGCGTGTGTTCGGCGGAGGCTTTGCCAGAGGCCGGCAGCGCACCCACCTGGCTCGCCAGGTTCTCAATTGGCTCCGGGCATCATCGGCAGGGTGGGGCGCTAACGATCTCGTTCCGAGCGGCTGGGTTCGACAGGCGCCCACGCCCGGATAGGCTAGACCCGTGGGCTACACCCTCGTCAATCGCGACGACCCGACTGTCGAGTCCTTTCGTGACGTCTTCTTCAAGATCCGCCGCGCGCTCGGAACGACGGCGCTCGGCATCAACGAGGTGCGATTGGCCGCGGGCGCAGAGGGGCTCGAACACGATGAGGTCGAGACGGGGCACGAGGAGGTCTACATCGTCGTCGAGGGCGACGGAAGGTTCTCGATCGACGGTGCCTCCGTGGATGTCGCGAGCGGCGACTATCTCCGGGTCGATCCCGATGCCGTGCGCAAGGTGGTCGCAGGGGCTGACGGCATCGCGTTTGTCGTGGTCGCCGCCAAACCGCAATCCGAGTACGACGGCCGCGCGTCGCTGTGACAGGAGTCGTCGGGCTCCATCACGTTCAAGTGGCGGCTCCGCCGGATTGTGAGCGCGAGGCGCGCGCGTTCTACGGCGGGTTGCTCGGCCTTCGCGAGATCGACAAGCCACCGCTGCTCGCCGCTCGTGGGGGGTGCTGGTTCGACACCGGGGCGGGCGAGCTGCACATAGGCGTCGAGGACTCATTCCAGCCTGCGATGAAGGCACATCCTGCGCTGCGCGTCGAGTCCGCCGCGGCGCTGGAGGCGCTGGCATCGTCGCTCTCGACGACAGGCGCCGACGTACGCTGGGCGGACGACGCCGAGATCCCCGGCCAGCGGCGGTTGCACGTGAACGACCCGTGGGGCAACAGGCTCGAGCTCGTCGCCGACTCTTCGGCACCCACTCCCGCGCCGGTGGGATCTGACGGCGCGGGCACGTGAACCCGAGAAGGCGTTCTTCGCTCCACGGCCCCTGCACACAGACGGCACAGACATGGCGCTCGGCGGGCACGAAAGACCCGATACCGTGTCATCAGGGCACGGGGGTGCCCCTGGGGGTGGTTGGAGGAGCAGATCGTTCGCGGCCGATCGTGCCGGTAGCCTCACATCGTGCCCAGGACTGATCGCGAACTCATCGGCGATTCCGCGCGTGGCGAGCAGTACGCCGCCGTGCGGCTGCGCGTCGACGGTGACCGCATCGTCGCTGCCGACGCGCCGGGTCTCGAGCGTCCGCTCGTCGGATTGTCCTTGCTCGAGGCTGCGGCGGTGCCCGGAGAAACGCTTGCAGCGGACGCCCTCGCAAACGCACTCGCGCCCGTGTTCAGTGCACCGCACGCTCCTGGACGGATCGCCGTCGCCATGAGCGGTGGCGTCGACAGTGCCGTCGCGCTCCTCCGAGCCGCTCCGAATGCCGTCGGTGTCACCCTGCGTCTCTGGCTCGATCCGGCCGGTCCGAGCGCGGAGCGTGCGTGCTGCTCGCCCGACGCAGTCATCGCTGCCCGCGAAACCTGTCATCGCCTGGGCCTTCCGCATGTCACGCTCGATCTGCGCGACGCCTTTCGCTCTGCGGTCGTTCGGCCCTTCGTCGAGGCGTACGCCCAGGGGTCGACGCCCAATCCGTGTATTCGCTGTAACGGCGAGTTCCGCTTCGACGCGCTCGTCGCGTTCGCGGAGCGCGCCGGCGCCGACGTTCTCTGGACAGGTCACTACGCACGTATCGTCGAGCGCGAGGGATTACGACTTATCGCCCGGGGTGACGATGCCGACAAGGACCAGTCGTACATGCTCGCCACGGTCGACCCGACATTGCTCGATCGCGTGGCGTTCCCGCTCGGTTCGCAAGGGAAGGCTGCGACGCGGGCTGAGGCCGCCGCGGCAGGGCTCCCCGTCGCCGATCGATCCGAGAGCCAGGAAGCCTGCTTCCTCGCGGGCGGCAACTACCGCCCGTTCCTCGAGCGGCAGGGACTCGAGAGACGGGAGGGGGCGATCGTCGACGAGGATGGCGTCGAGCTCGGCCGCCACGACGGTATCTGGCGTTACACGCCTGGCCAGCGCCGCGGGATCGGTCTCGCCGCTGCAGCCCCGCTGTATGCGGTCCGCTCCGACGCGACGACGAACACGCTCACCGTCGGACCGCGTCGCGCGCTCGACGTGCTGGATGTGAGCGTGCGGGGCCGTCTCTACCTGCCCATCCGGCGGGCCGAGGTGAAGCTCCGGTACCGCTCGAACCCCGTGTGCGCCGAGATCGAGGCCACGGAACTGGGATTCTCGCTCCGGCTCGACGAGCCGGTAACCGCCGTCGCGCCGGGGCAGGTGGCCGTGCTCTACGACCGTGACGCAATCGTCGGGGCCGGCGTCATCGTCGCGGCGACCGGGTAGGATCAACGTCATGACAGTCGCATCGACAGCAGGCGACGCTGCGTATTGGGGTCTCGCCATCTTCCTCGTCGCGATCGGTCTCGGCGCGGCATACATGCTTTTCCGGCTTGGAGAGACCTTTCAGCGCGTCTCGTCCTTCGTCAAAGGCACGGAGCGGGATCTGCTCCCGGTGATCGTGAAGGCGGGGGCGACCGTCGACCGCGTGAACTACCAGCTCGACAAGGCGGACACCGTCACCGACAGCGCCGTCTCGATGGCCGACAGCGCCGACACCGCCGTACGCGCGATCTCGACCGTGATCGCGGCACCCGTCGAGAAGGTGTCGGGACTCGCCGCAGGTGTCGCGCACGGCTTCTCGGAGTTCCGCAAGTCGAAGAACGTCGGGGAAGCGACGGCGGCAGCGCGGGAGGCGGCACGGCGACGGCAAGCCGATCTGCACGAAGACCTGCGGAGCGCCGGCAGGACACCGATGGAGACCGAACGTCCCGCAGCGGAGCCTCGGCCCGCGGCGCAGCAGAAGCCGGAATCGTGGCCACGGCCGGCGCCGGTCCCGAGGCCCGAAGCGGTACCCGAGACGCCCGACGCAGCCTCCGCCTCCTAGCACGTCGCCGTTCTCTCGGACTCCGGGCGCGCCGCTACGATCGCGTGATGCGCACGACCGCCGAACTCCGCGAGGGGTTCCTCTCCTACTTCGAATCACAGGGACATCTGCGGCGTCCGTCTGCGCCCCTGATCCCGCCTGCGGACGATCCATCGACGCTGTTCATCGTCGCCGGCATGCAGCCGATGAAACGCTGGTTCCTGGGCGCCGAGGCGCCGCCCGCGGAGCGCATCGTCACCTCGCAGAAGGTGATGCGCGCGGGAGGGAAGCACGCAGATCTCGACGATGTCGGCTCGACGGCGCGTCACGCGTCGTTCTTCGAAATGCTCGGCAACTTCTCGTTCGGCGATTACTTCAAGAGCGAGGCAATCCGCTACGGGTGGGAGTTCGTGACCGAGCACATGGGATTCGATCCCGACCGGCTCTGGGCGACGGTCTTCGCGGGTGACCCGGAGCTCGGCCTCGGTGAGGACGATGTCGCGGTTCGGGGCTGGCTCGACGTGGGCCTGCCGCGAGAGCGCATCGTCGGGCAGCCTCGCTCCGAGAACTTCTGGCAAGCAGCCGACACGGGTCCGTGCGGCCCCTGTTCCGAGATCTTCTACGACCGAGGGGAGCAGCACGGATGCGGCGACCCTTCGTGCGGCCCGAACTGCGAACGCTGCGAGCGGTACCTCGAGTTCTGGAACCTCGTATTCATGGAGTACGACCTCGCTGCCGACGGCACGCTCACCCCGCTGCCGCAGCAGAACATCGACACCGGCCTCGGCCTCGAGCGCGGGGCGATGCTCCTGCAGGACGTCGGCTCGATCTTCGATACCGACGGGTATCAGGCGATCATGCGCTGGGTGGCCGAGGAGTCGGGCGTCGCGTACGGCGATTCCGAGCAGGCGACGAAGGCTCATCGTGTGCTCGCGGACCACGGGCGCGCGATGGTCTTCCTGATCTCGGAGGGGATCACGCCGTCGAACGAAGGTCGCGGCTACATCGTCCGACGGCTCATCCGCCGCGCGGTGCAGCAGGGAAACCGGATCGGTCTGACGGACGTCCATCGGCTTCCCGCAATCGTGATCGAGCAGGTCGCAGGTGCCTTCCCAGCGTTGCTCGAGCACGCCGACGAGATCGAACGGGTCGTCAAGGCCGAGGAGGAGCGCTTTGGCGAGACGCTCGAACGAGGATTGAAGGTCTTCGGTGACCTCGCGGGTCAAGAGGCGATCTCCGGTGAGGATGCATTCACGCTCGCTGCCACGTACGGGTTCCCGCTCGAGTTGACGATCGAGCTCGCCGAGGAGCGGGGCCAACCAGTCGATGTCGACGGCTACCACCTTCGCATGGCAGAGCACCGCACCATCTCGCGAGCGGGCGGAGAGTCCGACACCCAGCGCGCTGCCGACTTCGCTCGTGAATCGGCCCCGACGTCGTTCGTCGGCTATCACAAGACCGACGTGCTCACCGAGCTGCACGCCCATGAGGACCTCGGTGACGGGACGTTTCTCGCCAAACTGCGCGAGTCGCCGTTCTATCCCGCCGGCGGCGGCCAGGTCTCGGATCAGGGCGTGGTCGAACTCGACGCCGACCCGGCCGTCCGCGCCGAAATCGTGCAAGTGCATCGCGTCGGGGAAGATCAGGTGCTCGTACTACGTGGCGCCGGGTTCGTCGCCGGGAGCCGCGTGCGCGCGACCGTGCCGTGGAGCATCCGTTTCCCGACGATGGCCAATCACACTGCAACGCATCTCCTGCAGGAGGCGCTGCGCGAGGTGCTCGGCGAGCATGTCAAGCAGGCCGGCTCGGCCGTCCGACCCGACAAGTTGCGCTTCGACTTCACGCACGGGCAGCAGTTGAGCGCGGAGGAGCGGGATCGGATCGAAGAGCGGATAAACCGCGCCATCTTCGAGAATCATCCTCTGCACGTCTTCGAGACACCGATCGAGGAAGCGCGCAAGCTCGGCGCCATGATGTTGTTCGGCGAGAAGTACGGCGACATCGTTCGCGTCGTCGAGATCGAGGGAGTCTCGCGCGAGCTCTGCGGCGGCACGCATGTGCGCTCGACGGCCGAGATCGGCTCATTCGCGATCCTCTCCGAGGGGTCGGTCGGCTCCGGTGTCCGCCGGATCGAAGCAGTCACCTCCGGGGAGGCGTGGGCGCTCCTCCACGGCCGCTCGCGTGAGCTGGATGCCCTACGCGTCGAGCTCGAGAGCACGCGCAAGGAGCTGAAACGGAAGCCGGCGCACGGTGACGGCGGCGGCGACGTCGAGGCCGTCGTGCGCGCCGGCGACGGCTTCAACCTCATCGTCCAGGCCGTGGAAGGCCTCGACGGCGACGCGCTGCTCGACCTCTCCGATCGTTTCAAGCAGCGGCACAGCCCCGCCGCGGTCGTCCTCGGGGGCGTCGAGGACGGCAAGGTGACCCTGATTGCGAACTTCGACGACGCGGTCGCCGAGCGGATCAGCGCCTCGGACGTGATCAAGGGCGCGTCTGCGCTCGTGGGCGGTGGTGGCGGCGGCCGTCGTACGATGGCCCGCGCCGGAGGCAAGCAGCCCGAACGGCTTCCCGAGGCGCTCGCGGAAGCAGAGCGCCTGATCCTCGCCGCGATCTGATCCCGGAGCTTCTGATTCCTTCTCGTCAATGGTGATCTAGGCATGCGAACCCTCGCTCTCGACTATGGATCCGCCCGCACCGGCGTCGCCGTCTCCGACGCCAGCGGGACGCTCGCACGCCCTGTCTGCATCGTCTCGAAGGCGGGTTCCGAGAAGGGGCTGGCCGAGGTCGCGCAGCTCGTCGTCGAGCACGCGGCTGAGCGCGTCGTCGTCGGGATGCCGCTGACGCTACGCGGCGAGCACGGAAAGCAGGCGGTCGAGACCGAGGTGTTCGTCGCCGCTCTGCGCGCCCTCGTCTCGGTTCCCGTCGAGACCGCCGACGAGCGGTTCACCACTGCTCTTGCGCAGCGCTTCGGTGGCAAGGCGCCGGAGGACGCCGTCGCCGCAGCACATCTGTTGCAGAGCTGGCTCGACCAGGAGGCACGCACGTGACCCGGTTCGCACTTCTGGTGGTCGCCACGAGCCTTCTCGCCGCCGGCTGCGGGGGGTCAGCGGCGACGACGGCCGCGACCACCTCCGCCGCACCGGCTCTCGAGAAGCTCAAGATCATCTTCCCCGAGGGGCAGAACGTGCGCGAGATGGGGGAGCGTGTGGCGGCGGTCCGGAAGATCGCGATCGACAAGCGGCGCGTGACACCGAGGCTGACCCGCGCCCGCTATCTCGCGGCGGTCGCCCGGGCCCAACCTCCCAAGCCGTTCCTCGCCGACTGGAAACGCGGCGACATGGAGGGCTTTCTCTTTCCGGCGCTCTACGAATTCACGAAGTTCACGACCGGAGACGAACTCGTCGCCGCCCAACTGGACGCGTTTCGGAAGACGTTCGCAACCGTGAATCTCGCATTCGCCCGCTCGAAGAACCTCACCGCGTACGACGTCCTGAAGATCGCGTCGATGATCGAGAAGGAGACCGTGGCACCGAACGAGAGGGCGCTCGTCGCGGCCGTGATCTATAACCGTCTCCGCAACCGAATGCCGCTCGGAATCGACGCCACGATTCGCTACGGCTTGAACATTCCTGGCACCGAGTCGCTGACAAAGGTTGCGCTGGCGAGCGACAGTCCGTACAACAGCCGGCGGTTCCCCGGCCTGCCGCCGACGCCGATCGCCAATCCGGGCCTTGCGTCGTTGAAGGCCGCGGCGCGGCCGGCGGCCGTCGACTTCCTCTACTACGTCCGCATTCCGGGAACGAAGCGACACTTCTTCACGTCGAGTGAGAGCGCCTTCCTGCGCAAGGTGTGCGAGTTCGGCTACGCCTGCAGCTGATCGCCGCGATACTCCGGTCGTGACCGAGATCCACGGTTCAACGACGCTCGTCGGCCTGCTCGGCTGGCCGACGTCCCACTCGCTCTCGCCGCGGATGCACAACGCCGGCTTCGAGGCGCTTGGCCTCGACTGGGCCTACGTGCCGCTGCCGACCCCACCTGAGCTCCTCGCCGACGCGGTGCGCGGCCTTCGCGCGACCGGGTTCGCGGGAGCGAACGTGACCATCCCCCACAAGCGTGCGGCTCTCGACCTCTGCGACGAACTCGACGACGTCGCACGGGCGGCGCGCTCGGTCAACACGCTCGTCGTCGCCGAAGGCCGCATCCTCGGCTCGTCCACCGACGGCGACGCCGTGACGAGCCAGATCGAGGCAGGTGGACGCACGGTTCTCGTACTCGGCACCGGCGGAGCCTCCCTCGCGGTCGTCGAGGCGCTGGACCGCGCGGGAGCACACGTGACGGTCGCGGGTCGGCGCGACGAGGGCTGGCCGCCCTCGCCCGATGGCTTCGACATCCTCGTGAACGCGACTCCCGTCAAGGACGAGCTCATCGTGACCCCGCACGCCGAGATGCAGGTCGTCGACCTGGCGTACCTCCCCGACGGACGTGACACGGCGCTCGTCGCGGCAGCCAGGGCGGCGGGCTGCGAGACCGTCGTGGACGGGCTCGACGTGCTGCTCGTCCAGGGGGTCGCCTCGTTCGAGCGCTGGACGGGCCTGCCGGCGCCGCTCGTCGCGATGAGCGCCGCGCTGCGAGGTACGCGCGCAGAGGACTGAGCGGGTGTCGTCAGCTCTCCGCTCGACGGGCGACGAAGCGGACCGCCTCCGAGTAGGGGAAGAAGTCGACGAGCTCGCCGCGTCCGACCTGCTCCTGGCAGCCCTGCCAGAACGCGGGGCGTAACAGCTCCGCGTGGTGGCGCATGAAGGCCTCGCGTACCTGCGGGTTGCCGAGTAGGAATGTCTCGAACTCCTCCGGGAACACGTCGAGCGGCCCAACCGGGTACCACGGCTCGTTCGACATCTCCGCCTCGGGATTCGGCGGAGGAGGAATCGCGCGGAACGCGCAATCGGTCAGGTATTCGATCTCGTCGTAGTCGTAGAAGACGACTCGGCCGTGGCGGTTGACACCAAAATTGCGCCAGAGCATGTCTCCGGCGAAGACGTTCGCGATGGCGAGATCGCGAATCGTGTCACCGTATTCGCGCACGACGTGTTCGACCTCGACGGCTGTCGCCGACTCGAGGTACAGGTTGAGAGGCGTCATCCTCCGTTCGACGTAGCAGTGTCCGACGTTCACGCTCTCGCCGTCCACCGCGATCGTCGACGAGGCGAGCTCGAGCAACTGCTCGAGCAACTCGGGTGCGAAACGGGATCGTGGCAGAGCGAGGTTCTTGAACTCGAGCGTGTCGGCCATGCGCCCGACGCGGTCGATCTCCTTCACCATCAGGAACTTCTGCTTCACGGTCTCGCGGTCGATGTGCTTCGAGTGGCCGAATTCGTCCCTGATCACCTTGAGCACGTAGGGGTATGAAGGCAGCGTGAAGACGTGCATGACGAGACCGCGGGTCCCGGGCGCCTCGACGAAGAGGTCGTTGGAGTGATGCAGGTGGTGGAGCAGGTCGCGGTAGAAGAGCGTCTTGCCCTGTTTCGCGAGACCGACGGCCGTGTAGAGCTCCGACCGTGGCTTCGTCGGCATGAGCGACTGGAGAAACTCCACGTACCCGGACGGCACGTCCATGTCGACCATGAAATAGGCCCTCGAGAGCGAGAAGAGCACCGAGATGCTCTCCGAGTCGAGCAGGACCGTATCGATCTCCAGGGCACCGTTCGCGTCATGGAGCACCGGAACCGCGAACGGCGTCTCGTCGTTGCCGTTCACGATCTTGCCGATCACGTATGCGGCTTTGTTGCGGTAGAAGGCCGAGTCGAGCACTTGCACCTGGTAGTTCGGCTCGCGGGCGGGCCACGCGCCGCCGAAATGCTCCAGCAGGGCCTCGTGCACGTGGCCCGCGTCGCGGTCGAGATCGGCGAACGGCCGGCTCCAGCCGAAGTCCGCGAAGATCTCGGGGAGCTGCGCTCGTAGTCCGCGTCCGGCAGGGTAGTAGCTGCGGTAGATCGGAGGGTCGGACGCGATGTACTCGGTCGACACAGCAGCACGGACGAACGCGAAGTCGTTGTGGACATACGTGCGCTGCAGAACCCGGGTGACGACCGAGTTGAAGAACGTCTCCGCGAGCTCTGGACGCCGGTGGTCGACGAGCAGTCCGATGTAGAGCAGCTTCGCACCGCGCCAGGTGTCGTCATCCAGTGAGCCGGCGTCGAGTTCCGTGCGTAGGCGCGCGACGCACTCCCTCACGCGGTCGTCGTAGAAGCGGATGCGCTCGCGCACTGCCTCCTGGGCACGAGTCCACGCGGCGTCCTCGAAACGCCGCTTCGCCGCCGCGCTCGTCTCCCGGAACAGGCTGTAGTGGCGGTCGAAGCCCTCGATCATCACGGCTGCGATCCGTCGCGCCGTCTCATCCGCTCGAATTGGCTCGTCGCCGGTCACGGTCAGCGGAGCGTAGAGGCGGACGGAGCGTCGCGCCGTGGACTAGCTTTGGGGGTAGACGCCCCAGACCGAAGCCAGCAAGGAGCATGAACATGACCTCCACCTCGCTCATCGACGTACCTGAGGGAGGCACCAGGATCGCCCCGGGTATGCCCGTTCCGGACAACCCCATCATCCCGTTCATCGAGGGCGACGGCATCGGTGTGGACATCACTCCGGTGATGCAGAGCGTCGTCGACGCAGCAGTGGAGAAGGCGTACGGCGGGTCGCGTTCGATCCACTGGATGGAGGTGTACGCCGGCGAGAAGGCGACGCGTCTCTACGGCGCCGACGTGTGGCTGCCGCCGGAGACGCTCGACGTCATGCGCGAGTACTCGGTCTCGATCAAGGGGCCGATGACGACTCCGGTCGGCGGTGGCATCCGCTCGCTCAACGTTGCTTTGCGTCAGGAGCTCGACCTCTACGTGTGCCTGCGGCCGGTGCGCTACTTCAGAGGCGTACCGAGCCCGCTCAAGGATCCGTCGCAGACGGACATGGTGATCTTCCGAGAGAACACGGAGGACATCTACGCCGGGATCGAGTGGGAGGCCGAGTCCGACGGCGCCCGCAAGGTGATCGCGTTCCTCGAAAATGAGATGGGCACCCGGAAGATCCGGTTTCCGGAGACATCCGGCATCGGCATCAAGCCGATCTCCCGCGAGGGAACCGAGCGGCTCGTCCGGCAGGCGCTCACCTATGCGGTCGCAAACGACAGACGTTCGGTCACCCTGACGCACAAGGGCAACATCATGAAGTTCACCGAGGGCGCGTTCCGCGACTGGGGCTATGCGCTTGCGGCACGCGAGTTCGGCGCCAAGCCGATCGACGGCGGTCCTTGGCTGAGCTTCGCGAATCCCACGACCGGCCGGGAGATCGTCGTCAAGGATGCGATTGCAGATGCATTCCTGCAGCAGATCCTCCTTCGCCCGGGCGAGTACGACGTCATCGCGACCATGAACCTGAACGGCGACTACATCTCGGACGCCCTTGCGGCACAGGTGGGCGGGATCGGCATCGCCCCGGGGGCGAACCTGTCCGACGAGGTGGCGCTGTTCGAGGCCACGCACGGAACGGCGCCGAAGTACGCAGGACAGGACAAGGTCAACCCCGGCTCGCTCATCCTCTCGGCCGAGATGATGCTGCGCCACCTCGGCTGGAAGGAAGCCGCCGAGCTCGTCATCTCCTCCCTGGAGGCCGCGATCGGGGACAAGCAGGTCACCTACGACTTCGCACGCCTGCTGGAGGGGGCCACCGAGATCTCGTGCTCCGCCTTCGGCCGGGCGATGGTCGATCGGATGTGAGCAGCGGTCAGGCGGGGGAGGCATCGGGCCTGAACGGAGACTGAACGTGCCGGCGGACCATCTTGTGGCAGGAGGCACAACAGTCGTATCCTGACGTCGACAAGATCCGCTTTCCCAACCGGGAGGTAAGCATGACCGTCGCCGTCGACCCCGCCCTCGTCAGCGACCTCGCCGCGCAGGTCTCTGGTCCCGTCCTCGCTCCGGACTCCCCGGGCTACGACGAAGCCCGGAAGGTCCACAACGGCCTCATCGATCGCCGTCCCGCCGTGATCGTGCGCTGCCGCCAGGCAAGTGATGTCGTCGCGGCGCTGGCAGCCGCCCGAAAGGCCGGGGTGGAGGTGTCGGTTCGTGGCGGGGGCCACAACGTCGCGGGACGTGCCGTCTCCCACGGCGGCGTGATGATCGACCTCGCCGAGATGAAGAGGAATCGACGTCGACCCGAGTGCGCAAACCGTGCGAGCCGGTGGTGGAGTGCTGTGGTCGGAGCTGAACGACGCCACTGCCGAGCACGGACTCGTCGTTACGGGCGGCGCCATCTCCAGCACGGGCATCGCCGGACTCACGCTGGGAGGCGGCCTCGGCTGGCTGATGGCGAAGTTCGGTCTCGCTGCGGACAATCTCGTCGGCGTCGAGCTCGTCACCGCCGACGGTGAGGTGTTGGACGTCCAAGCCGACTCACACCCGGATCTCTTCTGGGGTCTACGTGGCGGCGGTGGAAATTTCGGCGTCGCCACCGCTCTCACCTATCGACTGCATCCCCTGCAGATGGTCGTGGGCGGTCTGATCGCCCATCCGATCGAGGCGGCGCCCGAGATGCTCCGCTTCTACCGCGACGCCGCGACGGCGTGCTCCGACGACCTGACGGTCTTCGCCGGCCTCGTCCACGCGCCCGACGGCTCGGGGACGAAGCTCGCGGCGATGATCGTCTGCCACACCGGCGATCCGGCAGCGGCAGAGGCGGAGCTCGAGCCGTTCAAGACGTGGGGATCGCCGCTGATGGTCGAAGTCGGGCCGATGCCGTACCCCGTCATGAACACGCTGCTCGACGAGGGCTTCCCGGCAGGATCGCTCAACTACTGGATGTCGAGCTTCACCCGCGGTCTCCCCGACGAGCTGATTTCCACCGTCGTCGAGCGCTTCGAGAGCGTGCCATCACCGATGAGCGCAATCATCCTCGAGCATTTCCACGGTGCCGTGACGCGGGTCGGCGTCACCGACACCGCAGTACCGCACCGGGAGAAGGGATGGAACCTGCTGCTCCCGTCCGTGTGGACGGACCCGAGCGACACTGCCGCGAACGTGGCCTGGACCCGGGAGACCTTCGCAGCGGTCAAACCCCATCTCGGAAGCGGGCGCTGGCTCAACTACCTGGGAGACGATCAGGCCGACGACGCGATCCGAGCAGCCTACGGCCCGAACTACGACCGGCTGGTCGAGGTCAAGCGCCGCTACGACCCGGACAACGTCTTCCGCCTCAACCACAACATCGTTCCGTAGCCACCAGCTTCGCGGACCGGCGAGTCGCCGACCGGAGCGGCTCGCCGGTCCACAACCTCTGCCGACCGCGGCGTCTAGGCTTGCGGCATGGCACTCGGCCTCGTCACCGCAGGGGAGTCGCACGGTCCGGCGCTCGTAGCCAGTCCTCACCGGACTGCCGGCGGGGCTCGCCCTCGATCGCGACCGGATCGATGCCGACCTGCGTCGCCGCCAACTCGGGTACGGGCGCAGTCCGCGCCAACAGCTCGAGACGGACACGGTCGAGGTGCTGTCCGGACTTCGTCACGCTCGTACCCTCGGCACGCCGTTGACGCTGCTCGTCCGCAATCTCGACCACAAGAACTGGCTCTGGGGGATGAGCCCGTGGGAGCCGGAGGGTGAGGCACAGGGAAAGGGAACGAAGCCGGTCACGCTGCCTCGCCCGGGGCACGCCGACCTCGCAGGCGTTCTCAAGTACGGGCACGACGACGTGCGCAACTCGCTCGAGCGGGCGAGCGCCCGACACACCGCAACCCACGTCGCCGCCGGGGCGGTTGCCAAGGCGCTGTTGGAGACGATCGGGATCACCGTCGTCGGTCGACCGCTCGAGGTCGGCGGCGCCGCGGGCGACGAGGGCATGCGCACGGCGACGGACGCAGCGCGGAAGGATCGCGACACGCTCGGTGGCGTCGTCGAGGTCGTCGCGGATGGATGCCCACCGGGGCTCGGCTCCTATGCGGAGAAGGCCGATCGGCTCGACGCACGCCTCGCTTTCGCGTTGATGGGGATCCAGGCGGTGAAGGGTGTGGAGGTCGGTGATGGGTTCGCGCTCGCACGCGTGCGGGGTTCCGAGGCTCACGACGAGATCGAGCCCGGCCTCTCGCGCCGCACCAACCGTGCCGGCGGGCTCGAGGCCGGCATCACGAACGGCGAACAGCTGGTCGTCCGCGCTGCGATGAAGCCGCTCCCGACCCTGATGAAACCGCTCGACTCGGTCGACCTCGGCACCGGCGAAGCCGCACAGGCTCTCGTCGAACGCAGTGATGTCCAGGCTGTCGAGGCGTTGGCCGTCGTCGCCGAGGCTGCGGTTGCCTGGGAGCTTGCCCGCAGCGCCAAGGACAAGTTCGGCGGTGACGCGATCATCGACTTCGTCGGCGCGCATCGCGCCTATCTCGACCGCATCCAGTGGCCGCGAACGCACTGAATCGGCACCTCGCGCTGGCCGGCTTCATGGGCGCGGGCAAGAGCACGCGCGGGAAGGAGGTCGGGAGACGCTTGCAGCGGCGCTTCGTCGATCTCGACGTCGAGATCGAGCGGACGACGGGCGCGACCGTCGCGGAGCTGTTCGCGCGCGACGGCGAGGACGCCTTCCGAGCGATCGAGGAGACGGTCGCAGCATCGGTGCTCGACGCAGCCGAGCCGGCGGTCATCGCTCTCGGGGGTGGCAGCGTTCTCTCGCCCCGAACGCGCGACCTGTTGTCGCGCCGCGCGTTCACCGTTTTGCTCGAGGTCGATCCAGACACGGCGTGGAACCGCGCGAGCAGGGGAGGACGGCCGCTCGCCGTCGACGAGGAG
This sequence comes from uncultured Thermoleophilia bacterium, assembly GCA_963721955.1. GTDB lineage: Bacteria > Actinomycetota > Thermoleophilia > Gaiellales > Gaiellaceae > Gaiella. The sequence continues at coordinate 2,315,243 of CAVRKG010000005.1, forward strand.
GCATTCCGAGCTCTCTACGCCTCACGCGCACCGGTGTACCAGGACGTCTGTGACGCGTATGCCGACGACGTCGACGGCGTCATTCTCGCGGCCGCCGGAATCGACGTTCGCATCGGGGCACTCGATCTGCTCGAGGAACTCGTGCCCGGCGTCGGCGCCGTGGAGATCGTCGCCGACGCAAACGTCTCGGGTATCCACGGTGTGACAGCGCAGCTCGCGCTCGGCAGCCGCGATGCCGCGTCACACGACGTGCCGCCCGGCGAGGCGGCGAAGTCGATCGCGGTGCTCGAGCGCCTCTGGCGGGACTTCCGGATCGGCCGCGACGGGACGATCGTCGGTCTCGGAGGCGGCTGCACGACAGACCTCGCGGGCTTCGCGGCAGCGACCTACATGCGCGGTGTCCCCTGGGTCGCGGTCCCGACGACTCTGGTGGGCCAGGTCGACGCTGCGATCGGCGGCAAGACCGGCGTCGATCTACCGGGAGGAAAGAACCTCGTCGGCGCGTTCCACTGGCCGACCCGGGTCGTCATCGACCCCGCCACGCTCGAGACGTTGCCGGACGCCGAGCTGCAGAACGGGCGGGCGGAGGTCGTGAAGACCGGCCTCCTGATGGACAATCCCGTCTGGCAGCTCCCACGCGCAGAGCTCGTGCGGCGCTGCGCGGCGTTCAAGGCGGGCGTCTGCCTCTCCGATCCCTTCGATCGCGGTTCGAGAAACCAGCTCAATCTCGGGCATACATTCGGACACGCGCTCGAAGCGGCGGCGGGGTACGCCTTGCCGCACGGGCAAGCCGTCGCGCTCGGGATGGTCGCAGCACTCACACTCTCGGGGAACGAGGCTGCCCTGGCCGTCGTCCGCGAGGAGCTCGATCCGCAACCGGTCCGCGTCGACCGCGAAACGGCTTGGACGGCACTCACCCGCGACAAGAAGAACGTCGGCGGCGCGCCCCGACTCGTCCTCCTCGAGCGTGCCGGAGAACCGACCTGGGGCAACGAGGTCGCTGCGGCCGACGTGCGGGCGGCGCTCGACAGCCTCATTGCGGGCTAGAGTCGCCTCGTGCGCATCGACGTCCTCAACGGGGTCAACCTCAGCCTCCTCGGCCGGCGCGACCAGGCGGTCTACGGTGACCAGTCGATCCAGGACCTCGAGACCCAGATCTACGCCTGGGCCCGCCAGCTCGATCTCCAGGTCCGCTGCCGACAGACGAACCACGAGGGCGAGTACGTCGGGTTTCTGCACCAGGCGCTCGGAACCGCCGACGGATTGATCGTCAACCCCGGTGCCTGGACGCACTACTCGTGGGCGATCCACGATGCGCTTGAACCGTTCAAGATACCGTTCGTCGAGGTGCATCTTTCGAATGTGGATGAGCGAGAGGAATGGCGCCGCCACTCGGTGCTCGCGGGTCTCGGTGGGATGCGCGTCGTCGGCAAGGGCTTCGACGGGTACCGCGAAGCGCTCAACCTGCTCGCGGAGCGGCGTCCGTCGTGAACCGCGTCGCGCGACTCGCGGCGATGCTCGACGGGCCGCTTCTCGTCACCGACGGCGTCAACGTCCGTTACCTGACGGGGTTCGCGAGCTCGAACTGCGCGCTCCTCGTCGAGCCGGAGGGCACGACGACGCTCTACACGGATTTCCGCTATCTCGAGGCCGCGAGGGACGTCGCCGCGGTCGAGGTCGTCCAGACCCGCCGGGATGTCGCGAGCGCGCTCGCCGAGCTGCTGGCCGGAAAGCGCGTCGGGTTCGAGGCTGCGCGGATCTCATACGCCCACTGGGAGACGATCGGGGCCGGGGGTGCCGAGCTCGTCCCGACGCGAGGCCTCGTGGAATCGCTTCGGGCTGTGAAGGACGACGCTGAGCTCGACGCGATCCGGAAGGCTGCCGCGATCTCCGATGTCGTCTACGCGGCGCTGGCGCAGGAGCGGCTGGCCGGGCGCACCGAGTCGGAGGTCGCCTTGTGGATCGAGCGCGCCTTCCGCGACCACGGTGCCGACGCTCTGGCGTTCGACTCCATCGTCGCCTCGGGTGAGAACGGTGCCCGGCCCCATGCCGATCCAGGGGCGGCCGTGATCGGTGAGGGCACGCTGGTCACGGTCGACATGGGTTGCGTGGTCGACGGGTACTGCTCGGATTGCACCCGCACCTTCGCCACCGGCGATCTGCCGACGGAGCTCGCCGAGATCTACGAGCTCGTCGCCCGCGCGCAGGTCGACGGGCTTGCTGCCGTCCGCGCCGGCGAACGCGGGAGCGACGCCGACGCTGCATCACGCGTTGCGATCGCCGAGGCCGGAATGTCCGAACTGTACGGCCACGGACTCGGCCACGGAGTCGGGCTCGAGGTTCACGAGGCACCGACGATGCGCCCCGAGTCGACCGATGTACTCGCCGCCGGCAACGTCGTCTCGGTCGAGCCCGGGCTCTACCGCCCGGGCGTCGGCGGTTGCCGGATCGAGGACCTCGTCGTCGTCACGAACGACGAGTGTGAGATCCTGACCCGCTTCACGAAGGAGTTGCTCGTCGCCGCCTAGGCGTCGCGCTCGACCCCGAGGAACGCCGCCAGCGAGGCCAGAGTCTCACCGAGGCGATCGGTGTCGCCCCAGGCGCCGAGAAGCCGCAAGGTCCCCGTCTCACGATCGACAGCCGGCTCGGCGCGCCCGACCAGGCGGTCTCCGACCAGCAGGGGCAGGACGTAATACCCGTATTGTCGCTTCTCGGGTGTGACGTACATCTCGAGCCGGTAATGGAACCCGAACAGCGACTCGGCCCGGGCGCGATCGTGGATGAGGCGGTCGAACGGGGAGAGCAGCGTGGCTCGGTCCGGGACCGGAACGTCGGCTGCGTCGGCTGTAACCTCGTGCGCGAACCAACGCCCGTTCTCGCTGCGCACCCCCTGCGCGCGGAACCGCTCGGCCGCCAGAACGCGAGAAGCCTCGGCGACTGGAAGGACCTCCGAGTCGGGATACCATCGGTCGGCAAGATCCCACACCCGCTGCTTGCCGCGCCGCCCGACAACAGCGATCTCGCCGCGCAGGTGGAGCGTCTCGAGCATCAGGGCGACCCGACGTGACCCGTACCAGCGATGGTTACGCGGCGGCCCCGCAGCCCGGTCGTCGAGCTCCCGAGAGAGGAGCGGACCGCGCCGGTCGAACTCACGCAGGAGATAGCGCCTGAACGGCCCATTCGTTGTCACGAACTCGTGTCGCCAGCGCTCATGGGCATAGCGCTTCGATGTTCGGAAGCGGCGCATCAAGCCGCGGACGAGCGGTAGCGACTCGACCGGCCAGATGTAGGCGTTCCATTCGAACAGCGATCGTTCCTCCCAGAGGAGGCGATCCAGTTCCGAACGAGCGTATGACCCGAGGCGGCTCCAGAGAACGAGTTCCTGTGGTGGAGCGACGACCGAGATCGGGTCGATCTGGAGGAACCCGAGGCGCCTCACGGTATCGAGAACGCCCGCGGCCGATCCGTCCAGGGCCTGGGCGCGCACGGCGATGCGGCGCGCCGCGTCCGCCGTCACCTCGATTGCGTCCGGGTGCCCCATCAGCCCATTGAACCACCGAGACAGGTACCCTCCCGCCGGTCATGGCCGACATCGTCAGCACCAACCAGTTCAAGACGGGCATGCACATCGAGCACCGGGGCGGGATGTGGCGCATCGTCGACTTCCAGCACGTCAAACCGGGCAAGGGTGGGGCTTTCGTCCGTACGAAGCTGAAAAACCTCGACACCGGCGCGGTGGTCGACGACACCTTCCGGGCCGGTGAGAAGTTCGCCCGCGTCCATACGGAGACGAAGAACGTTCAGTTCCTGTACGACGACGGGAACGAGGCGCACTTCATGGATGAGCAGACCTATGAGCAGTTCGCGCTTCCACGCGGGGAGGTCGAAGAGGAGTTGTCGTACATCCTGCCCTCCTCGGTCGTCCAGGTCCTCGCCGTCAACGGCAAGCCGTCGGGCATCCAGATGCCGTCGTCGGTCGAGTTGACCGTCAGCGAGACCGAGCCAGGGGTGAAGGGCGACACGGTCTCGAACGTGACGAAGCCCGCGACACTCGAGACCGGGGCAGTGGTCCAGGTGCCGTTGTTCGTCAACGTCGGTGACCGCATCAAGGTCGATCCGGGCGAAGCCCGCTACATCTCGCGGGCCTGACAGCCTCGGCCCGCTGTCGACGGCCGCGCTAAGGTCTTCCTTCGACATGCCACAGATCGTCGACACCACGATCCGCCTGCTCTCGCAGGACCCACTCGCCGGCAAGCTGCCGACGGGCGAGGTGCTGCGGATCGCCGAGATCCTCGACACTGCCGGATTCGCGTACCTCGAGGTCTCGGGCGGCGGTGTCTTCGACTCGGCGGTGCGACGTGCCGTCGAGAGCCCATGGGAGCGGATCCGCGCCATCGATGCACGGACGACCACCCCGCTCGGCCTTGCCCTTCGCGGCCGCTTCCTCGTCGGCTCGAGGCCCGTCTCCGAGGACATCGTGCGCCGCTTCGTCGCGTGCGCGGCCGAGAACGGGATCGACATCTTCAGGCTCCACGACCCGTTGAACGACGTCTCGAACCTCGTGGAGGCAGGAGAGGCGATCGCTGCCGCCGGCAAGGAGTTCCATGTCGGCCTCGTCTACAGCGCCGGCCGTGCCGGGGAGATCGACGCGCTCGTCGAGCGATCGAAGCAGATCCCCTCGATCGGGGCGACGCGCGTCATCGTCAATGACCCGACGGATGCACTGCTTCCTCACCTGACCGAGGAACTCGTGCAACGGATCGGCGAGGCGACAGGGCTCCCCGTCGGGCTGTTCGTTCAGGGCGCGGCCGGGACTGGTCTGTTGAATGCGGTCGTTGCCACGCGCGTCGGCGCCGACCTCATAGCGACCGCCGTCTACCCACTCGCGTTGACGCTCCACCGCGTCTCTGGTGAGTCGCTGGTCGACGCCCTCCATGGACTGGGCCGCGACACCGGCGTCGATACCGCACCGCTCTGGGAGGCCTCCGATCTCATCGACGAGCACATCGGAGACGAGCCGGTCGCTCCCGTCGCACCGCGAATCGCTGTCCGTGCCGCAGAGTACGACCTCCCGGCGGGCCTCGTGGCGGCGCTCGATGTGCACCTGCGCGCACACGCTGCGGGCGACCGCCTGCTCGACACGCTGAGCGAAGTCTCGCGGATTCGGGCCGAATCGGGGTGGCCGCCACTTGCGTCGCCGATCGGGCAGATCCTGGCCTCGCAGGCGCTGCTCAACATCCTCTCCGCGCGACGATATGGAACAGTCCTGGACGAGTTTCGGATGCTCGTGGAAGGCGCCTACGGTTCGACGCCGGCGCCGATCGAGGAGTCGGTCTCGCGAGCCATTGCGCTCGTGTCAGGAAGCGGCGGAGGTCTCGACCAGGACCCCCCGAGTGCAGAAGACGTTCGCGAGGCCGCCGAGGGTCTCGCGGCGAGCGAGGAGGACCTGGTCCTGCTCGCGATGTTCGGCAGCGAGGCGGAAACACTTCTGCAGTCGATCCGCAAGCGGCATGCCCGTGGGACGTCCCTCCTCGTCGGCGACGTCGACGCCACTCGCGGAGAGCGCATCCGCGAACTGGTCAAGATCGTCCAAGAGTCCGGCGTCGGGGAGATCGAGATCGAGGACGACGGCATGCGCGTCTCGGTCAGGAGGGCGGACGAGGTCGGCGTGGCGTCGCCCGTCGCGGCCGTCGCGGTCGAGGCCCTGGCAGAGTCGGGCGACGCGTCGCCGTCGTCCGGATTCCGCGTCGAGTCGCCCATGGTGGGCGTCTTCTACCGCTCGGCGTCGCCTGGGAGCGCTGCGTTCGTCGAGATCGGTGACGTCGTCACCGCCGGCCAGACGTTGTGCCTGCTCGAGGCAATGAAGCTCTTCAATGAGCTCAAGTCCGAACGGGACGGGGTCGTGCGGGCGATCCACGTCGAGACCGGACAGCCGGTGGAGTTCGGTCAGCTGCTCTTCGAGCTCGGGCCGGTCGGCACCCAGCCGATCGTCTGACGATGTTCTCCCGCGTCCTCGTCGCAAACCGGGGTGAGGTCGCGGTGCGTGTGATCCGTGCTCTCCATGAGCTCGACGTCGAAGCCGTGGCCGTGTACTCGACGGCCGAGCGTGAGGCGCTTCACGTCCGCATGGCCGATGAGGCCGTGTGCATCGGCCCACCCGCGGCGACGAACAGTTACCTCCATATCCCGAATGTGATCGCCGCCGCCGAGACGACCGACTGCGACGCAGTCCACCCGGGCTTCGGCTTCCTCTCGGAGAACCCGGCGTTCGTGCGCGCATGCACGGAGAGCGGTCTCGTCTTCGTCGGGCCTCCTGCCGACGTCATGGAAAAGACCGGCGACAAAGCCCGCGCGAAAGTCGAAATGCGCGCGGCAGGTGTACCGCTCGTCCCCGGAACGGATGGCGTCGCGAGCCTTGCCGACACCAAGATCGCCGCAGTCGAGCTCGGTTTTCCGGTGTTGCTCAAGGCGACCGCCGGCGGAGGCGGGAAGGGAATGCGCGTCGTCACCTCACCCGCCGAGCTCGAGGCGGCGTACGGGGCGGCGAGTGCGGAGGCCGAGGCGGCGTTCGGTGACGGATCGCTGTACCTCGAGCGGGCTCTCGTGCCCGCGCGCCACGTCGAGATCCAGGTGCTCTGTGACGCCTCCGGGGGCGTCCTCACGCTCGGTGAGCGCGAATGCTCGATTCAGCGCCGGCATCAAAAGCTGATCGAGGAGTCACCCTCTCCCGCGCTGACGCCCGAGACACGGGAGGCGATGGAAGCCTCGGTCGAACGCGCCTGCCGCCAGCTCGGGTACGTCAACGCGGGCACGTTCGAGTTCCTGCTCGGACCGGACGGGGAACCTTCGTTCATCGAGGTGAACTGCCGCCTCCAGGTCGAGCATCCCGTGACCGAGATGACGACCGGGATCGACATCGTGCGTGAGCAACTCCGAATCGCCGCGGGCGAGCGACTGACACTCACCGGTCGGGCACCTCGCGGCGGGCACGCGATCGAGATCAGGATCAACGCCGAGGATCCGCGCCGTGATTTCGCTCCGGCGGCGGGGACGATCACGCGGTTCCGGCCGCCTCTCGGCCCCGGAGTCCGCGTCGACACGGCCGTCATCGAGGGAGCTGCGATTCCTCCGTTCTACGACTCGATGATCGCCAAGGTGATCGTCCACGACGACACGCGTGATGCCGCGATCGCCCGCGGTATCAGAGCGCTCGAGGAGCTCGAGGTCGTCGGGATCCCGACGACCCGCGACCTCGCGATCGACATCTTGCGTTCGGAGGAGTTCCGGGGTGGCTCGTACTCGACCAGCTACCTTGGCGAGATGGAAGGACGCCTGCCCTCGATGTCGGCGGAAACGGTGTGACCGTCGCCAGGGTGGGCAGGCGGCAATCACGGCGCACGGCGTTGTTCCTTCTCTACCAGTGGGACCTGACCGGTCAGCCGCTGGCGTCCCTCTACGACGGAACACCCGACGACTTCGCGCTCGGACTCGCGGAAGCGATCGCCGAGCGGGCGCCGAGGCTCGACGAGCGGATCACCGCTGCCTCCGATGCCTGGAGCGCCGACCGGCTCGGTACGCTCGAGCGCAACGTCCTGCGCATCGGGCTCTACGAATTGGAGGAGGGAACCGTGCCTGCCGAGGTGGCGATCAACGAAGCGGTGGTGCTGGCAAAGCGGTATGCGACCGAGGATGCGGCGCGTCTCGTCAACGGTATTCTCGGCCGCGTGCAACGGGAGGCGGCGGCATGAGCGCGAATGAGAGTCTCGGGCGCGCGCAGGAACTGTTCGAGCGACTCAGGTCCAAGATCGACGATCTCGAGCAGCGCGCCGATGCCGGCGATGTCGACGCCGCTGTCGACGACCTGGCCGAGATCGCCGAGCTCGCGAAACAGATCGAGGCCGAGGTTCAGCGGGCACGCGCGAGCGCGGATGCGGGCGCCTGACGCGCTCGCTCGGCTCGCGGAAGCGTATCTCGCCGACCTCGAGTTGGCATCCGAGCTCGGCGCCCAGAGGGAGTCGATGCGGTATGCGCTCCAGGGGGGAAAGCGTATCCGCGCCGTCATCTGCCTCGCGACCGCCGAGGCTGCCGGGGCGGAGCCGGAGACGGCGCTCCCCGCTGCCGCGGCGATAGAGCTCGTACACGCTTTCTCGCTCGTTCACGACGATCTGCCCGCTCTCGACGACGACGACGAACGACGAGGACGGGCGAGCGCGCATCTCGCCTTCGGTGAAGGCGTTGCGCTCCTCGCGGGAGACGCTCTGCTCGTCGAGGCATTTCGACTCGTCCTCGTCTACCCGACCACCGGCCCCGCCCGCGAGCTCGCCGAGGCGGCCCTCGGGATGATCGGCGGCCAGTATCTCGACATCACCGGCGCGGACGCGGACCTCGCAGAGCTCCACCGTCTCAAGACGGGCCGTCTCTTTGCCGCATCGGTCGGGCTCGCTCTGCAGGCCGCCGACGTGCCGGCGGCCGGGCAGGGACCGTGGCGCGCGTTCGGCGACGAGCTGGGACTGCTGTTCCAGGTCGTCGACGACGTCCTCGACGGTGACGGGTACGCCGCTCGATTCGGTGCGGACGCAGCACGCGAGCTTGCGCGTGCTGCCGCCGCGCGGTCGTTCCGCGCCCTCGACGCGATCGAGGCCGACACGTCGGTGCTGCGGACGATCGTCGGAGAGCTGGCCGAGCGCACCGCCTGATCGGCTCTAACCGCGGCGCCGCAGAACGCCGATCGCACCGGACGGGAGATCATCCGAACCGTGCGCCGCGAGCTCCCACCCCGTCGCTTCGGCTGCAGCAAAGAATGGCGAGGCGTGACGCCGGCCCGGATCTGCCACCCGCGCTTCACCGCCCCTGGCGACGACGGCAGCGAGCAGCCGAAGGAGAGGTTCCGCGTTGTCGCGCCTCGTAGAGGACGTCCGCCGCGAGGACCACGTCGAACCGTTCCGTGCCGAGGCCCTCGGGCGGTGCACGCCAGTCGAGGAATCCGGTCCGGAGGCTCAGACCGTTGGCGGCGGCGTTGGTCGACACGAGCGCGAGCGCCTCCGGTGACCAATCCGTTGCGAGAACGTCCGCGGCTCCGGCGTGAACTGCCGCGAGGGACGGCAGCGCGAGGCCGCAGCCGAGCTCGAGGACTGTCCGTCCGCCGAGGTCGAGCTCGGCCACGTCTCGCGCGAGTGCGACACCGCTCGGCCACAACTCGGCCCAGTACGGCATGAACTCGTCCTCGTCGAAGCGGCGCTCGTCGATCAGAGCGTCAGGTGCGGCGGGCCTCCGGAGAACGACCGAGAACTCGCCGAGCACGATGCGCTCCTCGATCTCGTCTGCACGAGGCGAGCTCATCGCAACAGCATCCGGACGACGATTCTGCCCCCTTGTCGCTCCACGGCGGCAGTCCTATCACGCGCCTGCCCTCTACTCTCCAGCTGTGAAGAAGCGATTGGACGTCCTCCTCGTCGAGCGGGGCCTGGCGGAGACACGCAGCCAGGCGCAGGCGCTCGTGATCGCCGGCCTCGTGCCCGGCTACGACAAGCCGGGAACGCAGCTCGACGAGTCGGTCAGCCTCGCCGTCGAGCGTTCGCCCCGCTTCGTCTCCCGTGGCGGGGAGAAGCTCGCGCATGCGCTCGAGGTGCTCGGGGCCGACCCCGCGGACAAGGATTGCCTCGACATCGGGGCGTCGACGGGCGGATTCACGGACTGCCTCCTGCAGGCGGGCGCCGCCCGCGTGATCGCCCTCGATGTCGGCTACGGGCAGCTCCATCCCAGGCTTCGCTCCGACGATCGAGTCGTCGTGCTCGAGCGCGTGAACGCGCGTGGGGTCACGAGCCTGCCGTTCGCGCCCGAGTTCGTGGTTTGCGACGTCTCGTTCATCTCGGTCACCACGGTGCTGCCGCCGCTCCTGCGGCTCGCAGCCCCGGGCTGGGAGGCGCTCGTGCTCGTCAAACCGCAGTTCGAGGCAGGACGAGCCCATGCACCGAAGGGTGTCGTGCGCGACGCGGAGGTGCACCGGCGGGTGATCGCCGACGTGTGCACCGCCGCCGCGGGTTGGCGCTCGAAGGTCGCCGGAGTCGTAGACTCGGGTCTCCCCGGGCCGAAAGGGAACCGGGAGTTCCTCGTCCACCTGATCGACAGCCCGGAGCCCGCAGATCCCGATGACCTCGTCCGTTGGATCGACAATGCCGTCGGCTAGCCGCGTCGAGCGCGCGGCGTATGTCCTCCACGGCCGCCCGCAGGCGCTTGGCTCGGCGCTGGCGCGCCTCGAGGAGGTGGCGAGAGAGGAGGGCGTCGCGCTCGTCGCGGCCGGCGATACGGGCGAGCCGTTGCCGCAGGACGTCCAGGTCGCGGTCGTGCTCGGTGGCGATGGGACGATGCTTCGTGCGTTGCACCGCTTCCTCGGCACGGGAATCCCTGTCATCGGCGTCAACTACGGCCGCGTCGGGTTCCTGAGTGCGATTCCGCAGGAAGAACTCGAGAGCGGCGTCAGGCGGGTGTTCGCGGGCGATCTCGAGCCCGTCGAGCTGGCGACGCTGGACGTGGACGCCGGGGGTGAGCGCTTCGTGGCGGTGAACGACGCCGTCGTCACGAGCGGCGAGCTCGGGAGAATGGTCGAGCTCGAGTGGTCGATCGGTTCTCAGGACTTCGGCCGCGTCCCGTGCGACGGGCTGATCTGTTCGACGCCCACGGGCTCGACGGCCTACAACCTCTCGAACGGCGGCCCCGTACTCATGTGGGGCCTCGACGCGATGGCGCTCACGTTCGTGGCGCCCCATGACCTTCGCGCTCGTCCGTTCGTGGTTCCACGGGGGCATGACCTCAGGGTTTGGAACCGGACGTCCAACATCGGATGTGCCGTTCTCGTCGACGGGCACCGCGTCGGTGACGCCGGCCCCGGCGAGCAGGTCTCGATCCGGCTCGGCGAGCAGCACTCGCTCCTCGGCACGCTGCCCGAAGCGACGTTCGTCCGCCGCTATCGCCAGGGGTTCTCGAGCTCCTGAGTGGTGCCGCCAAGGGCAGCTCTTTCGCCGTTGTCCGCTCCTGACAGCTGTGGCACGGGCGCGTCCGGTCTACGATCCACTCGATGCTGCGACGCCTCCGGATCGAGAACCTGATCCTCATCCGCGAGGCCGTGCTGGAGTTCGGCCCGGGCCTCAATGTCCTCAGCGGGGAGACGGGCGCCGGAAAGACCATCTTCGCCCAGGCGATCGGGCTACTCCTCGGAGTCAAAGGCGATGCGGCTGCCGTCGGTCCCGCCGCCGCCGAGGCGTACGTCGAGGCCGAGCTGGAGGTTCCCGACGGCTTCTTCGACGACGGCGAGCTCGAATCGCTCTCCGAACTGAGACCCGAGGACGAGGCGGGCCTCGTGCTCGCCCGTCGCGTCTTCGCCGACGGCCGCACGAGAGCCTACGCGTGGGGCCGCGCGATCGCGCGCGAGGATCTCGCGGCCGCGACCGAGCGGTTGATCGCGATGTCGGGGCAATTCGAGCAGCGCCGCCTCGCTCGCCCGTCCTACCAACTCGACGTTCTCGACGCCTTCGTGGGCGAGGAGCAGGCGGTCCTGAGGACGCAGGTGCGCGCCGACTGGCGTGCCCTCGCGGCAGCGCGCCGGCGCAGTGACGAGGTGGCGAGCGACGCGGGCGCGGCGGCGGCACGCATCGACGCGTTGCGGGACCTCGTCGAACGAACCCAGGGTCTCGAGCGGGGGGAGGAGGAGGCGTTACGTTCCGAACGCGAGCGCATGCGCCACGCAGTCGAGCTCGTCGAGGGGGTCGGGCGCGCCGCGCAGGCCGTAGCTCCGGATGACGGTGACGGTGCGGCGTCTCTCACAGCGGCTGCGGAGCAGGTTCTGGCGCCGCTGGCACGGCTGGCTCCCGAGCTCTCAGCGATGTCTGCGGAGATGCGCGAGCTGACCGTGCGGTTGAGCGAGATCGGTAGCGAGCTCCACCGGGTTGCGACCACACTCGAGGCGGATCCGGCCCGCGTCGAGGTGGTGGAGGAACGTCTCGACCTGATCGCAGAGCTCCGACGGCGGTTCCAGGCCCAGACGCTGGAGGAGCTACTCGATCGACGCGACGAAGCAGCGCAGGATCTCGGGGCGCACGAAGGAGGTCTCGATCCGGTTGCGGCAGCGGCTGCGGATCTCGCCCGTGCCGAAGAGCAGTACGAGCGCACGGCATCGGCGCTGCGCGCCGCGAGGGCTGCGGCGGCCGACGCCTTTGCCGATGCCGTGGCCGAACATCTGAAGGACGTCGGCATGGGTGACGGCGACTTCCGAGCAGAGCTCCGGGAGAGGGACGCGGGATCGACGGGCCGTGACGAGGCGGTGTTCCTGATTCGACCGAATCCGGGGATGCCGTACGGCCCCGTGACCGAGCAGGCCTCGGGGGGCGAGCTCTCGCGCGTCGGTCTTGCCCTCGCGGCCGTGGCGGGCGGCGAGACACTCGTCTTCGACGAGATCGACGCGGGCATCGGAGGCGTGACGGCGCACCGCGTGGCGGAGACGATGGCGCGTCTGGCGGAGCGGGCGCAGGTGATCTCGATCACCCACCTGCCGCAGATCGCGAGCGTGGCGGCGCGCCACTTCAGCGTGGAGAAGATTCCCGGCGATCCGACCCACACGCGGATCGCCGCGTTGTCGCCGGAGGAGCGCCGCGCCGAGCTCGAGCGCATGCTCGGAGGCGAGGAGTTCCTTGCCACGATCGCGGCCGAGCAGCGATCATGACGGACCTCGTCGGCACCGCGCGGCTCGGCCGACGCACGAAGGACCTCGTCAAGCGGCTGAGGCCCGGCGACCTCGCGATCATCGACCATGTCGACCTCGATCGCGTCTCGGCCGAGGAACTGGCTGCCGCCGGCGTTCGCGCCGTCGTCAACGTCTCGGCGTCGACCACGGGTCGGTTCCCGAATCCGGGTCCCCTCGAGCTCGTTCGAGCCGGCGTCTGTCTCGTCGACGCGCCGGGCTCCGATCTCTTCGACACGGTCTCGGACGGTGAAACGCTGACCGTCCGGGACGGTTCACTCTGGCGGAACGGGACGCGGCTCGCCGACGGCGTCCTGCTCACGGAACGGATGCTCGCGGGTGCCCTCGTCGACCAGCAGAGCCGGGTCACCGACGCCCTCGAGGCGTTCGCCGACAATACGCTGCGTCACCTTCGCGAGGAGAGTCGCGTCCTCGCCGGGTCGATCGACTTTCCGGCCCTGGAGACCCGGTTCCGCGACCGCCACGCGATCGTCGTCGCCCGTGGGCCGGGATACAAACGCGACCTCCGGATCGTCCGGTCGTACATCAGGAACTTCAAACCGATTCTCGTCGCGGTCGACGGAGGTGCCGATGCATTGCTCGAGATCGGGTTGAAGCCCCACGTGATCGTCGGTGACTTCGACTCCGTCTCGGATGCGGCGCTCGGGAGCGGTGCCGAGCTCCTCGTCCACGCGTACGCCGACGGTCGCGCTCCGGGTGCGGACCGGCTGGCGGGGATGGGCCTGCCGTTCGTGACCGTCTCGGCGCCTGGGATCAGCGAGGACATCGCCCTCCTGCTCGCCCACGAGCGGGGTGCCGAACTGATCGTCGCGGTCGGTACGCACTTCAACCTCGTCGAGTTCATGGAACGGAACCGAGACGGCATGGCGTCGACGTTCGTCACCCGGCTCAAGGTCGGGGAGTCACTCGTGGACGCGAAGGGCGTGTCACGACTCGTCTCACCTCGTGTCGGCGTCTGGCCCCTTGTGACATTTGTTTCGGCGGGTATCAGCGCGATCGTCGTCGCGATTCTCGTCTCACCCGCCCTCCGGAACGTGGTTCAGGCGCTCGGCCGTTCGATCGGCCTCTGAGCCGGAGCGGCGGCGCGCCTAGACTGCCCCTGTGTTCGACCTCCGGTACCACGTCGCTTCGCTCACGGCGGTCTTCGTGGCGCTCGTCATCGGTGTCCTCGTCGGTGTCGGCCTGTCCGGGAAAGGGTTCGTGAACGACGCAGAGCGCGCCAACCTGACGCGCCAGATCGACGACTTGCGAAACGAGCGCAATGCAGCGCAGGCAGCTCTGGACTCCGCGAGCCTCGGTGCAAGGGCGTTGAAGGAGTTCTCGGATGCCGTCTACCCGGCGGTCGCGCCCGGCCGGCTCCCCAAAAGCAGGATCGCGGTGCTCTTCGCCGGGCCGATCGACTCGAGACCCTCGTTGGCGATCGGCACTGCGGTGCGCGACGCCGGGGGGAGAGTCGTCCGGACCACGTCCATCGGGGTTCCGATCGACGTCAAGGCGGTGGAGAGCGCGCTCCAGGGGCAGCCGGCATTCCGGCGCCTCGTCGGCCCCGATCGGCTCCACGACCTCGGCGAGGCGCTCGCGGAGGAGTTCGCCGCCGGGGGGAAGACGCCACTGTGGGACGCACTGGGCGAGATCATCGTCCAGGAGAGCCAGGGAACCTTCGCTCCGCCGGCCGATGCGGTCGTGATCGTGCGCTCCGCAGATCCTCAGCGCGGCGACTCGAAGGCGTTTCTCGAAGGCGTCTACGCCGGGCTCGCACGGTCTGGCGTGCCTGCCGTCGGCGCGGAGGCGTCGCGAGCCTCGCCGAGCCCGGTGCCGCCGTTCTCTCGTGCCGGTCTCTCGACCGTGGAGCCCGTCGACACCTCCGCCGGACGTCTGGCGCTCGTCCTGCTCCTCGCCGGGGCCGAGTCGGGGAACTACGGCGTCGGGCCGAACGCGGCAGACGGCGTGCTCCCGGCGGTCATCCCGGCGCCCGGCGGATGAGCGAGGCACTGACCGTCCTCATCGCTGCCAGGGACGAGGAGGAGCGGATCGGAGAGACCGTCGTCGCTCTCCGCGCACAGTTTCCCGATTCCGCGATCGTCGTCGCGGACGACGGCTCGACCGACCGGACGGCCGCTGTGGCCGAGGACGCGGGCGCGCAGGTCGTACGACTCGCACGACGAGGGAAGGGCCAGGCGCTGACCCTGGCCGAACAGCTCGTCGGGCCGGGGCCGCTCCTGCTGTCCGATGCCGATCTTCGCGGCGATCTCCGGCCGCTGACGCGGACGGGTGCCGATGTGGCGATCGCGGTGTTCGACCGTCGGGAGGGGGGCGGCTTCGGCCTCGCGAAACGAGCGGCTCGTGCGCTGATTCGCCTGCGAACGGGAAGGACCGTGACCGAGCCGCTCTCAGGGCAGCGGTGGCTCTCCTCGCGAGCCCGCGCGACGGTGTTTCCGGTCGCGATGGGCTTCGGGGTCGAGACGAGGATGACGATCGACGCCGTCCGTGCCGGGCTCGAGATCGAGGAGGTCGGGCTCGACCTCGAGCACCGCGCAACGGGCAGAGATCTCGCGGGCTTCGCCCACCGGGGCCGGCAGCTCGTCGAGCTGGTTCTCGCGTGCGGTCCGCAGGGGCTGAACCATCGCGGCCTGCGGTTGCCACTCGTCGGAGCGGCCCTGGGCATAGCGGTGCCTTCCATGGCACCGGTCGCCGTGCTCGGCGTCGTCGACGACGTCTGGAGCGGGCCCGAACGCGGCGTCCGGGCCCACCTCGCTGCGGGGGCGACGACCGGAACACTCAAGCTCGTCGGCATCCCGCTCTTCGCGCTCGTGCGAACGCGGTCGCTCTCAGGTGCACTGCTCGTCGGGCTGGCCGCGAACGCCGTCAATCAGCTCGACACGCGCCCGGGGCGGGCGCTGAAGGCGTTCGCTCTCGGGACGTTGCTGGTCGGCGGCATTCCCGGGCGAGGCGTCGCGACGGCCGTCCTGCTGGCTCCCTACGATCTCCGGGAGAGGGTCATGCTGGGAGATGGGGGCTCGAACGTGCTCGGTGCCATGCTAGGTTTATCTTCCGTGAAGCGGTTCGCGGGAAGCAGGAGGTTGGGCGCCATCGCAGCGCTGACCCTTCTGACCGTCGCAGGTGAACGCCGCTCCCTCGGCGCCGTGATCGAGGCGACGCCCGTCCTTCGCGACGTCGACCGCCTCGGCAGGATCCCGTGACGGATCGCCAGACGAAGTACGTCTTCGTCACCGGGGGTGTCGTCTCCGCCCTGGGGAAGGGCATCGTCGCCGCTTCACTCGGCCGATTGCTGAAGTCCCGCGGGCTGCGAGTCCAGGCGCAGAAGTTCGATCCGTACCTCAACGTCGATCCGGGCACCATGAGCCCGTTTCAACACGGCGAGGTGTTCGTCACGGAGGACGGCGCCGAGACCGACCTGGATCTGGGCCACTACGAGCGGTTCATCGACGAGAACCTTTCCCGAAATTCGAGCCACAGCGCCGGAGCCGTCTGGGAGACCGTGTTGCGCAAGGAGCGCAAGGGTGACTTTCTCGGCGCGACCGTGCAGGTCATCCCGCACATCACCAACGAGATCAAAGCTCGGATCCTTCGCGGCGCGATCGCTCAGCCCACCGATGTCGTCATCTCAGAGATCGGCGGGACGGTGGGTGACATCGAGTCACTTCCGTTCCTCGAGGCGATCCGCCAGTTCCGGCGGGAGGTCGGCCAGGAGAACGTGCTCTATCTCCACGTGACCCTCGTGCCGTTCATCGAGGCGGCCGGGGAGCTCAAGACGAAACCCACGCAGCACTCCGTGAACGAGTTGCGACGCATCGGTATCCACCCGGACATCATCGTCTGCCGTTCCCATGAAGTCCTCTCGGCGGATATTCGCGAGAAGATCGCGCTGTTCGCCGACGTCGATGCGAAGGCCGTGATCGGATCGCCCGACGTGCCCGACGTGTATCTCGTTCCGGAGCGCCTCCAGCGCGAAGGCCTCGACGAGCTCGTCTGTGAGCGGCTCGGGCTCGACGCGCCGCCCGTCGCGCTCGGGGAGTGGAAGGAGCTGACGGACCTCATCGTTCAGCGGCGCGAAAACGTCGAGATCGCTCTCGTCGGGAAGTACGTGAAGCTGCACGATGCCTATCTCTCGGTGCACGAAGCGCTCAAGCACGCGGGCATGCATCAGGGCGCGAAGGTGCACGTGCGCTGGTTCGACTCCGAGAACATGACCTACGAGGAGGCGGTCGACGAACTGGAGACGGCCGACGGTGTGCTCGTGCCCGGCGGCTTCGGATCCCGCGGCTGGGAAGGGAAGATCCTCGCCTGCCGCGTGGCCCGAGAGCAGGGCATCCCGTATCTCGGCATCTGCCTGGGGATGCACGTCGCAGTGTCGGAGTTCGCCCGTCACGTCTGCGGGCTCGAGGGCGCGAACTCGACGGAGATGGATCCGGAGACGCCGTACCCCGTCATCGATCTGCTGCCCGAGCAGAAGGAGATCGAGGACCTCGGCGGCACCATGCGACTCGGTGCTCAGGCCGTCGAGCTGGCTGAGCGAACGCGGACGCGCGAGATCTACGGTGAGGCGACGATCCACGAGCGCCACCGACATCGCTACGAGGTGAACAACCAGTACCGCGATGCACTCGTTCGCGGCGGCCTCGTGGTCTCGGGGACCTTTCAGGAAGGGCGGCTCGTGGAGATCATCGAGTTGCAGGAGCACCCATGGTTCGTCGCCAGTCAGTTCCATCCGGAGTTCAAGTCACGCCCGACGCGTCCGGCGCCGCTCTTCCAGGGGTTCGTGGCCGCGGCGCTCGAGCGGGCGCGAGCGCGATCCGTCGTCCCCGTCGAGGCCTCACGCTGAGCAAGCTCCTCGGGCTGTTTCTGGAGCTCGTCACGATCCCGAGTCCGCCGGGCGACGAGCGCGCCGTCGCCGACCGCGTCCTTCGAGAGCTCGACGACCTCGGACTCGAATGGGACGAGGACGGGGCGGGCGCAGCAGTCGGCTCGACGATGGGGAACATTCTCTGCCGCGTCCCCGGCAGTGACCGACAGGGGACGCCGATCTTCTTCTGCGCGCACCTCGACACGGTTCCGCCTGACGGGCAGCTCGTGCCGACCGTCGAAGACGGCATCGTTCGCAACGCCGCCGGAACGATTCTCGGCGCGGACGACAAGGCGGCGGTCGCGGTGATGCTCGAGGCGACGCGCCGCATCGTCGAGGAGAAGCGACCTCACGCAGGCGTGGAGCTCCTCTTCACGCCCAAGGAGGAGGTCGGACTGCTGGGTGCGTACGCGTTCGACCACACGCGGCTCGAGGCGGAGCTCGGGTACGTGTACGACCAGGCTGCGCCGATCGGCGAGATCATCCTCGGTGCCCCGTCGCAGAAGGGGATCAAGGCCCGGTTCCACGGGCGAGCCTCGCATGCGGGGATGTACCCGGAAGATGGGCGTTCGGCCGTGGTTGCTGCCGCCCGTGCCATTGCCGACATGCGCCTCGGACGCATCGACGACGAATCGAGCGCGAACGTCGGCACGATCAGCGGCGGGATCGCTCGCAACATCGTTCCCGAGTGGTGCTCGTTCGACGGAGAGGCTCGCTCGCGCGACCCGAAGAAGCTCGCTGGCCTGGTGCAGGAGATGCTCGACGCCATCGGTTTCGCCGCGAGCACCTCGGACTGCACCGCCGAAACCGAAATCGAGAACACCTATCACGGGTACTCGTTCGACGAGAGCGAGAAAGCGGTACGAATCGCGGCCGACGCGCTGCGGCGCGCCGGCTACGAGCCTTCGACGGCCTACTCGGGCGGCGGCGCGGACGCGAACGTCTTCAACGAACGAGGAGTCCCGTGTGTGAATCTCGCCAACGGCATGGCCGAGATCCACACGGCGGACGAGCACATTTCGGTTGCCGACCTCGAGGGAATGGTCGCTGTGACCCTGGAGATCGTCGCAGGCGCACGGGGGTGACGAGATGCCGATGACACTTCGCTGGGGCACGGTGACATCGATCACACAGCGGCTCGACGAGTTGATCCGCTGCGAAGTCGACGAAGCTGCGTGCATCGCGTATCCACGGCAGACGGGTCCTGTCGAAGTGGGAGATACGGTGATCGTCAACACGCAGGGCCGAGATCTCGAGCTCGACTCGGGTGGCTTCGACATCATGTACGCGAACCTCACGCGCGGGCTCGGGCTGGACCCGCTGCGCTTCGCCCACGTGATGGCACTGCCATATACGCCCGGCCAGGCCGCGGTGCGATTCGTGGAGGAGCAGGATCTCCTGTCCGACGACCTGGACGGTCTTCCCGTCGTCTGTTGTGGCCTCCATAGCCAGCTCGCTCCTGTCGTCGCCGGCATCGGCACCGGCGTTCGCGTCGCCTATGCCCAACTGGGTGGCGGCGCACTCCCGGTCGCGTTGTCGGACGTTGTGCGCCTCCTCAGAACACGGCGACTCCTCGATACGGCCATCGCCGTCTCGCCGTGCATCGACGGAGACGTTCAGGCGGTCACCACGGCATCCGCCCTCGGGTGGGCAAGGACGAAGGGCTTCGACGTCGTCGTCTGTGGGATCGGACCGGGCATCGTCGGCACGGGCTCGCTGTTCGGTCACGGCGGTCTCTCGGTGGCGGAGGCGGCAAATACCGCAGCGGCTCTCGGCGGCCGCCCGATCGTGGCGGTCCGATATTCCGGTTCGGACGCACGTGAGCGGCATCGGGGCGTTTCGCACCACACGCGGGCTGCGCTGAGACTCGTGCTCGGGCCGCACGAGATCCCGTGGCCCAGCGGCCTCGATCGTCCCTCCGAGCTCGTCGGCGTCGTGGACGTCGACGTGGACGGCTGGGAGGAGGCGTGCGCGAATCTGCCGCTCGAGCATATGGGCCGCCGACCCGCTGACGATCCCTGGTTCTTCGCCTGTGCGTTCGCTGCGGGTCGGCGCGCCCGCGCGATCATCAGCTGACAGGCTGTCGCGCGTCGCCACCGAGTCCGTCTCGGGATGGGAGCGATGTTCCTGTATCGTGCCGCCGCGATGCGGATCGGAGTTGCCAGGGAAATCAAGCAGCGCGAGTATCGTGTGGCTCTCACGCCCGCCGGTGCGCTCGAGCTCGTCCAGCGCGGCCACGAGGTGATCGTCGAGACAGGTGCCGGAATCGGATCAGGGTTCGCCGACTCCGTGTACACGACTGTCGGAGCGCGCATTGCTCCCGCGGACGAGGTGTGGAGCGCCGCCGAGTTGCTGCTCAAGGTGAAGGAACCGATCGCGGAGGAATACGGGCGGCTCCGTGAAGGGTTGACGCTGTTCACGTATCTCCACATCGCAGCGGACGAGCCGCTGACGCGCGCGCTTGTCGACTCGGGGGTGACGGCCATCGCCTACGAAACGGTCGAGACACCTGCTCGCCACCTGCCGCTGCTCGCGCCGATGAGCGAGGTCGCCGGCCGACTGGCGCCGCAGATGGGCGCCTGGTCGCTCGAGAAGGCGCACGGGGGGCGGGGAATCCTCCTCGGAGGCGTGCCCGGCGTCCCGCCCGCCAAGGTCGTGATTCTCGGCGGCGGGGTCGTCGGACTGAACGCGGCCATCATCGCCCTCGGCATGCAAGCGAACGTGTGGCTGCTCGACAAGTCGGTGGAACGCATGCGCGAGCTCGAGATCGCACTCGACGGGCGCGTCACGCTCGCGATGTCGAATCGGCTCCAGATCGAGGAGATCCTCGTCGACGCCGACATGGTGATCGGCGCGGTGCTCGTCCCGGGGGCCGTCGCTCCGAAGCTCGTGACGCGCGAGATGCTCGGTCTGATGCGACCCGGAGCCGTACTCGTCGATGTGGCGATCGATCAGGGTGGCTGCTTCGAGACGTCGCACGCCACGACCCATGACGACCCCGTGTTCGAGGTCGACGGGATCGTCCACTACTGCGTTGCGAACATGCCGGGTGCCGTCCCGGTGACGTCGACGAAGGCGCTCACGAACGTCACGCTTCCCTACGTCGAGGTGATCGCGGACCTGGGCGTCCAGGCGGCGATGACCGAGAACCTCGCCCTGTCACGGGGCGTCAATGTCGTCCGGGGGAAGGTCACGTACGAAGCGGTCGCACAGGCCCACGGGCTGCCGTACACGCCGCTCGTCGACGCGATCTAGGCCTTGTCGGCCTGCCGCTTCGCCGACTTGGCGGGCGAGATCTTGACGACCACGAAGGTGATGGCCGCGGACAGCGCGAGGATGGAAACGACGTAGAGCGCCAGCTCCAGAAGGCCGAGGACGGTGGTCATCGCGCACGTAGACTACCTTCATGCCGCGGGCGTGCGTGATCGTGCTCGACGCCGTCGGCGCAGGTGAGTTGCCGGACGCTGCCGAGTGGGGGGATGAGGGCTCGGACACGCTGGGAAACGTCGCCCGCGCCGTCGGAGGCCTCGACCTGCCCAATCTCGAGGCACTCGGACTCGGGAACGTCGAGCCGCTCGAAGGGTGTCCGCCTCAGCCCGGGGCCCCTGCCGTCGCCGGGAGGTTGCTGGAGCGCTCGAAGGGCAAGGACACGACCGCCGGGCACTGGGAGCTGATGGGTGTCGTGACCTCAGTCGCGTTCCCGACCTACCCGTACGGATTTCCCGACGAGGTGATCGATCCGTTCATGAACCGTACGGGACGCGGTGTTCTCTGCAACAAGCCCGCGTCCGGGACCGAGGTGATCCAGGAATACGGCGAGGAGCACCAGAAGACCGGGAAGTGGATCGTGTACACGTCGGGCGACTCGGTCTTCCAGATCGCTGCACACGAGGAGACGATCCCGCTCGAGGAACTGTACGACGCCTGCCGGGCCGCCCGCGAGATCCTGACGGGCAAGCATGCCGTCGGGCGCGTGATCGCCCGGCCGTTCCTCGGAACACCCGGCAGCTACGAGCGCACCCCGAATCGACACGACTTCTCGCTGGAGCCCCGCCGGCCGAACTACCTGACCGCGATCCGCGACGGCGGTCATACGACGTACGGCGTCGGCAAGATCGGGGATATCTTCGCGGGTTGCGACATCGACGAGTCGTTCCCGACGAAGTCGAACGTCGAGGGGATCACCCGCACGATCGAGCTGTTGGAGAACATCGACGCCGGATTCGTGTTCGTCAACCTCGTCGAGACGGATCAGCTCTGGGGCCACCGGAACGACCCGGTCAACTTCCATCGCTGCCTCCAGGACTTCGACCGGCGCCTGCCGGACATCCTCGAGGCGCTGCGTGACGGGGACCTGCTGATCCTGACGTCCGATCACGGCTGCGACCCGACGACGCCGTCCACCGACCATTCTCGGGAGTACGCGCTGCTGCTCGCCTATGCGGCGGGTCGCAACGCGGCCGGGAAGATCCACGTGGACGGCGAGTTCGGCGACGTGGGCGCGACTGTCTGCGCCTGGCTCGGTGCGAAGCATCCGGGGAAGGGTGCTCCCGGAACCCCCATCATCGAGCCGTAATCCGGACAACCGGAGGTCGTGCACCGGTGGGTCGCCGAGCGCCGGCGGCGTGCCGGCCCAGACGCCCCGGATCACGGTGGAGGGTCCGCCGGAGCCTCTATCGGTCTTCGAGGAGGACCGTGAGCATGCAGACATCGTCGGCCTGCTCGGAGCCTGCGAGGAGAGAGGCCGCGAGGTCGTCGAGCGCTGTCGGTGATCGCCACTCGAAATCCTCGGCGATCTTCGCCACCAACCCGCGCAGCCCCTCGTCGATCGACTCGCGGCGACGCTCGACCAGGCCGTCGGTGAAGAAGAACAAGGCACCTCCCGCGGCCAGTTCGACGGTTGCCTCGGCGATGTCGCCCGTGGGGATCGCGCCGAGTGGCGGCGAGCGGCCCTCCCAGATCAGGCGGGGGCCGGTGCTCGGGCAGACGACGACCGGAGGGAGGTGCCCGGCGCACGAGAACGTCAGCGTCCGTGTCCGAAGATCGAGTTCTCCGTAGATGGCCGTCGCACACAGCCCGCCTCGAACCGACAGCGCGAAATCCGACAGGCGCTGAATCACCGCTGACGGTCGTTGGTCGGCGAGTGCGAACGCTCTGAGCGCCGTCCGCAGCTGGCCCATCGCCATCACCGCGTCCATCTGGTGACCGGCGACGTCGCCCACCACGAGTCCCAGTCGGTCACCGGGAAGCATGAAGGCGTCGTACCAGTCGCCACCGATTTCCATCAGCTCCGCACTCGGCGAGTACCACGCCTGGACCCGGAATCGCTCGTCGGTCGGAAGCGATTCGGGCAGGAAGCTCAGCTGGAGGCGCTGGGCCACCGTCTGCTGGTGCTCCAAGAGTCGCGCGTTGTCGATCGCTGTCGCGGCGCGCCCGGCGACGTCCATCAAGAAGGGGAGGTCGCTCTCGTCGAATCGCCGCTGCGAGTCCGACATGGCCAGTAGGAGCGACCCCACGACCTGACCGCGTGAGACGAGCGGCAGGCCGGCATACGACCGTGGCGCGAGGCGCCGCAGCAATGTGCGCTGGATATCGCTGTCGACGTAGTCCTCGTACATCGACTCGGGGATCTCGGCCAGGAACTGTGCCTCGCCGGTTGCTCTCGCTCGTGCCATGGAGTGAGGTTTGCTCTCGGCGACGTTCGTCAGCTCGCGAAGTTCGAGCAGTGGCTCGCGAAGAGCCGGGTCGACATGTCGAGCCGCGGTCGGCCGCGAGCCCATCGCGGGGATCTCCACGGTCGCGAAGTCTGCGACCTCTGGGACGAGCATGTCGACGACGCGCTCGGCGCGCGCCACGACACCGATGTCCTCGTCCAGCGTACGACTGAGGGCAGCAAGGAACCCCGCGCGCCTGGCAGCCTCGGCGGTGGCTTCCGCGAGCCGTCCCCTCTCCAGGGCCTGCGCGCAGATGCGGGTGAACGAGGTGAGGAACAGTCGTTCGTCGGGTTGGAAGGTGCTCGAGGAGAGCGAGGCGAGGCAGATGACGCCGTGCACCTCTGCTTCGGACGCGAGCGGCAGGATCGCGAGCCGCGTCGCGGGGCCCGCGGCAGTGAGCAGCGGCACCCCTTCGGGATGGCCGTCGCCTCCTTCGATGAAGACGTACTGCCCCGATGTCAGGGCGCGGGCGATCGGCCCGACGGTGGCGAGATCGAGCTCGCGCCACCGTTCTTCGGGCGTCCCAGCGGACGCGAAAACGTCGGCGACGGTGAACCCGGACGCCGAGGCATTCACGAGCACAGCGACCCCGTGGTCGGCCTTCACTCCGTCGACGAGCTCCTTGAACGCCGCGCGGGCGACCTCTTCGGGGCGGAGCAGCGAGCCGAACGTTCCCGTGATGCGCTGCAGCCGTTCCATGCGTCGCTTCGCGACGAGAAGATCGCGCTCATAGGAGCGACGCTCGGTGGCGTCGAAGACGCTGATCTGCACCAGGCGCGTGCCGTCGCCTCGCTCACGGAGCACTGCATTGATGAGAACTGGGAGCCGCCTGCCGTCCCCACACGTCAACTCGATCGCCAACTCGCGGAGATGCCCCTGCAATCGGAGGAGGGGCCTGAAGTGCGTCTCGTGGTAGATCCTGCCGGCGGGCGTGAGAAGTTCGTCGAAGCGACGGCCGAAAAGGTCGTTCCGGTCGTACCCTGTCATCTCGAGGAACGTCGTGTTCGCGTTTTCGATCACGCTGTCCGCGGTCATCGTCAAGAGGCCTATCGGGGCGCTCTCGTAATCGTCGAGATGGTCGGCGAGTGTCTCCTCGCCGGCGCCGGGGAGGGTCATACGAACTCTCGAATCGCTTCGGCGGTCTCCTCGGGCGCGCTGACGTTCGGGCAATGGCCGGTTGCTCGAAGGTGGACGAAAGAGCTGCCCGGAATCCGCGCGTGGACGTACTCACCGACCGAGTCGGGAGCGATGGGATCGTCGGAGCACTGGAGCACCAGCGTCGGGATCGAGACGCGAGAGAGATCGTCGCGATTGTCCGAGAGGAACGTGACCCGGGCGAACTCGGCGGCGATGTCGGGATCGGTGCGACAGAACGACTCCGTCAGCCGACTGCCGAGCTCCGGTCGTTCGGCGTTGCCCATGATGACCGGTGCCATCGCTTCCGACCAGCCGAGGTAATTGTCGTCGAGCGAGTCGAGAAGCTCCGCGATGTCCCGTTCGGTGAACCCGCCGATGTAGTCGCCGTCGTTCGTGTACCGCGGCGACGGGCCGACGAGGATGAGCTTGTCGAACAGCTCGGGCGCTTGGTTGGCCGCGAGGAGGCCGATCATCGCCGCGACCGAGTGCCCTACGAAGATCGTCCGCTCGAGGCCGAGCTCCCGACAGATCTCGATCACGTCCTTCGCATAGCCGTCGAGCGTCGCGTATCGGCTCGAGTCGTAGGCAGACAGGTCTGAGCGCCCCGCCCCTACCTGGTCGAAGAGCACGATCCGGAAGACCGGCGCGAAGGATGCGGCGACGTCCGCCCACATCGACTGATCGCAGCCGAATCCGTGGGCAAAGAGCATCGGGGTACCGTCCGGTTGCCCCGACTCCCGGATGTTGTTTCTGATCCGCACGTCCACGGTGCGAACAATTGTACGCGAGATCGCGCGCGACGATAGGGCCGCGCGGCCGCGCGGTGGTCTGTTACAAGGGAGCGATGACCAGGGCGGCGTGGCTGATCGAGCAGAAGCGGAACGGCGGCGAGCACGACATCGCCGATCTCACCGAGCTGGTCCTCGCCTACGCCCGCGACGAGGTCCCGGACTACCAGATGGCGGCGTGGTGCATGGCCGTCTACTTCAACGGCCTGACCGCCGCCGAGACGTTTGCGCTGACGGACGCGATGATCCAGTCGGGCGACACACTCGACGTCGCCGGTGCGTTGGGACGCAAGGTGGTCGACAAGCATTCGACCGGCGGCGTGGGGGACAAGACGTCGATCGCGGTCGGCCCGATCGTCGCTGCCTGCGGCGTCCCGCTCGGGAAGATGAGCGGCCGCGGCCTCGGTCACACGGGCGGAACGCTCGACAAGCTCGAGGCGATCCCGGGTTTTCGCGTCGAGCTGACGACGGACGAGATGGTCGCCCAGCTCCGTGACGTCGGCGTCGCCATCGTGGGCCAGACGGATCGACTCGTCCCGGCCGACAAGAAGCTGTATGCGCTCCGGGACGTGACTGCCACCGTCGACATCGTGCCGCTGATCGCCTCGTCGATCATGTCCAAGAAGCTCGCCGCCGGCGCCGACGCGATCGTGCTCGACGTCAAGGTCGGCGACGGCGCCTTCATGAAGACGCTCGACGACGCGCGCGCGCTGGCCGCGGAGATGCTCGAGCTCGGCCGCCGCGCCGGCAAGGAGGTCACGTGCCTGCTGACCGACATGGATCAGCCGCTCGGGCGCGCCGTCGGCAACGCGCTCGAGATCCGTGAGGCACGCGACACGGTTCGTGGCGAGGGGCCGCCCGACTTCACAGAGCTCGTACTCGACGCATGTGCCCGCCTGCTCGCGTACTCCGACCTCGGGATCGATCTCGCCGAGGGGCGTCACCGAGCCGAAGCGGCGGTCGCGGACGGGACGGCGTACGACACCTACGAGCGTTGGATCCGGGCGCAGGGTGGCGATCCGAACCCGTCAGCCCTCCCAGAGGCCGCGGTGCAACTGACGGTGCCCGCGCCGAGCGAGGGCGTCGTTTCACGCGTGAGCGCGCTCGCCGTGGGTGTCGCGGCGCTCGAGCTCGGTGCCGGACGGCGCACCAAGGCGGACACGATCGACCATGCGGTCGGTGTCCAGTGCTTTGCCAAGCGGGGCGATCCCGTCCTCGAGGGCGACGAACTCGCGGAGATACACGCGCGTGACGAATCGTCGGCGGCCGCGGCTGCGCAAGCGGTGCTCGCCGCGTACACGATCGGAGCGGACGCGTCCGCCGGAGCACGGCATCATCCTCGACGTCATGGTCTAGGGGCGGCGCTCGGTGCCCGAACTCCCGGAGGTCGAGACGCTCCGGCGCGCGATCGCCCCCGTGCTCGAGGGGGCGCGCTTCGAGCACGTCGAGATCCGCGACTCCCGACTCGTGCGACCGTTCGACCCGGCCATCGTTGCCGCCGCACTCGTCGGCGAGCGCGTGGCCGAGGTCGGGCGCCGTGGCAAGTATGTCGTTGTCCTGTTCGAGTCTGGGCGCGCTCTTCTCGTGCACCTCCGGATGACGGGGTCGTTTCGGTCCGCGTCGCGCGGGGCACTGACTGCCGACCCGCACACACGCGCCGTTGTCAGATTGGACAATGGATCGGACGTCGCCTACCGCGACGTCAGGCGCTTCGGTACCTGGGAGCTCTTCGAGCGTGGCGAGGTGGAGGAGTACCTGGCAGCCCGACTTGGGCCGGAGCCTCTCGGCCCGCTCTCTGCGGTCCGCCTCGGCGTGCGTCTCCAGGGTCGTCGTGCACCGCTCAAGTCGGCACTGCTCGACCAGCGGACGATTGCGGGGCTCGGCAACATCTACGTGGACGAGGCGCTCTGGTACAGCCGCCTGCATCCGCTGCGGCCGGCGGGCAGCCTGGATGAGGGAGAGCTCGGCGCCCTGCATCGCGCGATTCGCGCCGTCCTGCGCAAGGCGATCGCGCGCCAGGGGTCGACGCTCCGCGACTACGCACTTCCCGACGGCGCCTACGGGACGATGCAGGACGCGTTCAGGGCATACGGGCGGGGCGGCGAGCCCTGCCACCGGTGCGGGACGCCTCTCGTACGCATCGTCGTCGGCGGGCGGGCGACGACCTTCTGCCCCCACTGCCAGGAGGGCCGAACGCCCTAGGTGATCGGGTACCGATCGGGTGCTCGACCGGATGCGCGTGGAGGCGCGGAAGCAGAGCGTGGCCGGCTCGACCGGCAGCGTTGTCGCTGGCCCTCGGGCCGACCGCGACGGGACGCGTCAGGCCCGAGCCGCTGGTGGGCGTCGGTTCCTAGGCCGCGACGCGGGCGGGCAGGAGACCGGCGCGGTCGAGCGCTGCCAGCTCGTCGTAGCCGCCGATCGGCTCGCCGTCGATCATGACGAGCGGCACCGTCCACCGCCGGCCGAGCTCGAAGACGCGCTGCCGGAAGGCGGGGTCGTCGTCGAGCGCGACGTCCTCGTAGGCGAGGCCACGAGCCTCGAGCAGTGCCTTCGCCCGGACGCAGTAACCGCACCACCGCGTGGTGTAGAGGAGGATCGAGGGCACCGGGGTCATAAACGCCTGCACAGACGCAGCTATTCCCCGTCCCCAGCAGGCATGCCTCTTCCAGCCATGCCTCCTCCTACACTGCAGCCATGGCCCGCTCCAGCACCACCGATGCGGTCGTCCTCCGCTCGTTTCGTCTCGGCGAGGCCGACCGGATCCTGCACCTGTACACGCGCGAACGTGGCCGCGTCGGCGCCGTCGCCAAGGGCGTCCGGAAGACGAAGTCCCGGTTCGGCGCCCGGCTGGAGCCGTTCTCCCACGTCGAGCTCGTGTTGCACCAGGGCCGGGGGGAGCTCGAGACCGTGACGGGAGCATCGCTGCTTGCTTCGCACGACCGGATCCGATCGGAGCCCTATCGACTGCAGGTCGGGATGATCGGGCTGGAGGCGATGTTGCGGCTGTTCACCGAGCAGGAGGCGAACGAGAAGGCATTCACCGCGCTGACGCGGTTCCTCGATGCTCTCGACGACGCTTCGCCGCGCGCGGGGTCGCGCGCAGCGCTCGATGCCGCCGTGCTCTCGTTCCAGCTCAAGCTCCTGTGGGTCTCGGGGTACATGCCACATCTCGCGACGTGCGTCGAATGCGGTGCCGCCGAACCGCTCGTCGCGTTCCTTCCCGCGGCGGGCGGCGGCGCGTGCAGCGCCTGCGATCCCGGCGGCATCCCGCTTTCGCCCGAGGGCGTGCACGGGATGCGCGTGCTGCTGCACTCGCCGATCGCGGCCGCCTCGGGGGCCGGTCTCGGTGAGCGGGCACAGCGCGACGCACTCGCCGTCGTAACCGCATCGTACGAGCACCACGGAGGCTTCCGGCTCAGGACACTCTCGGCCTGAGCGAGACCGGATGTGGCGCCGGGGCGCCGCCTGAGGCGTGGGGGCTAGAAGCGCTCGAGGACGTGCTGGAGTGCGCCGTCGGCGATCAGCTGCTCGGTCAGTTCCTGGCGCCCGGGTCGAACCTCTCGCCGCACGACACCGTCCTCCGCCAGCCGGTACTGGCCCACCCAGTCCAGTCGGGGCGAGTAGACGTGAACGGTGACGGCGGGGGCGCCTTCGTGGTGGTTGACACGGTGGATGTAGCCGGGGCCGCCTCGGCGGGCCTCGCCCGGCCCGAGCTCCCGCGTCCGCGGCTCGCCGCCGTAGGTCAGCAGGTCCTCACGCACGCGGCCGCTCGCGACGCAGACACCGACACCAGAGATGTAGTGGTCGTGAAAACCGGTGCCCTGGCCGGGCATCCAGCAGAGCACCCACGCGTCCATCCGCCCGTCCTCGTAGACGAGCTCGTAACGGCGCCGCGTCGGGTCGGCGTGGACGAGCGGCTGCCACAGGTCTTCCCGCGCCGCGAGGTCGCGAGCGACGCGCTCGAGCTCGGCGGGGGAGAGGATCCCCTCGTGCGGAACGAGGTTGTCGAGTGAGGCGAGCGCTGGGAGGAACTGGGGCTCTGCCGCTTCTGACATGACAGCCACCTTAGCGGCCGGGTCAGCTGTCGTCAAAGTTTTGTCTAATCGGGAGGCACCCGCTCGTCGAGCAGGCGCCGGAAGGCCCTGCCGCGGGACGAGGCGAGCTCGCCCGGAGCCGGGATCAGGTCGCGGCTCCTGATCAGCCAGGTGGCGATCCCACAGACGAGCAGTGCGATGCCGACGATGGCCCAGATGTCGGCGAGATTGAAGGCGAACAGCGCATTCTGGCCCGTGATCACGAGCGGGTTGGGAACGACCATGTTGTTCCACGCCGCGGACAGGCTGTTGCCGAGGATGCCGCCCGCGAGGATGCCGGCGGCCGGCGGAACGAGGATCGAGGGAATCCGCGCGACGACGAGCATCGTGAGGAAGAGCGCGATCGAGAGAGCCAGCCATGCGTACGATCGCTCGTGGTAGGCCCACTCCGGAGTCGGTTCGAGCGCTTTCAAGGAGAGGTCGGCGACGGCGAGGGGAAGCGCGATAACGAGGACGATCGCCATCCGGGCCGCGAGACCGGGGGAGAGGGTCGAGGTTCGCGTCCTAGTCATCGGCCTTCGGTGACGTCCAGGCCGCAGCCAGCCGATCGAGCAGGTGCTCGCGGGCGCGCCCGATCGAGATCCGTTCCTGCGCGAGCGAGTCGCGGTCCCGGATCGTGATCGTGTCGTCTTCGAGGGTCTGCTCGTCGATCGTGAGAGCATACGGCGTGCCGATCTCGTCCTGCCGGCGGTACCGCCGGCCGATCTGCCCTCCGTCGTCGTATTCCGTCGAGACGACCTCGCGCAGCTCCTCGTAGAGCTTGCGCGCACGGCCGGTCATGTCGTCGCTCTTCGCGATCAGCGGCAACACCGCGGCCTTGACCGGCGCGAGCTGTGGGTGCAGACGAAGCACCGTCCGATCGCGATCTGCGACGACCTCCTCGTCGTACGCGTCGACGAGGAACGCGAGCATCGAGCGGTTCACCCCGAGTGCCGGTTCGATGACGTGCGGCGTGTAGCGACTGCCGTCCTGCTCGACCCATTCGAGCTTCGTCCCGGAGGCGTTCGTGTGCGCGTTCAGGTCGAAGTCGCCGCGGTTCGCGACACCCTCGAGCTCGGACCAGCCGATCGGGAAGAGGTACTCGATGTCGCTCGTCGCACTCGAGTAGTGGGAGAGCTCGTCGTCGTCGTGGGGGCGGATGCGCAGGTGGCTCGCCCGGATGCCGTAGCGACGGTGCCAGGCATGGCGCTCGTCCACCCAGTAGCGATACCACTCGTCGGCCGCGTCGGGCGGAACGAAGAACTCCATCTCCATCTGCTCGAACTCGAGCGTGCGGAAGATGAAGTTGCCCGGCGTGATCTCGTTGCGAAACGACTTGCCGACCTGGGCGATCCCGAACGGTGGCTTGCGGCGCGCGATCTGCGCGACGTTCTTGAAGTTGATGAAGATGCCCTGCGCCGTCTCGGGGCGGAGATAGACCGGAACCCCGGTTTCCTCCATCGCACCGACGCGCGTCTCGAACATGAGGTTGAAATGGCGTGCCTCCGTGAGGTCGCAGTCGGTCGTCTCACCGGGTCGCTTGCTCGGGCGCTGCCCGCACTGCGAGTCCTCGAGGTGATCGGCCCGGAAGCGCTTCTTGCAGAACTTGCAGTCGACGAGCGGATCGGTGAACCCGCCGACGTGCCCGGAGGCCTGCCAGACCTGGGGGTGGAGGATGATCGACGAATCGAGCGCGACGATATCGTCGCGCTCCTGCACCATCGCGGCGAGCCAGCGCTGCTTGATGTTGTCCTTCAGCAGAACGCCGTAGTGGCCATAGTCGTAGGACGAGCCGAGCCCGCCGTAGATCTCCGACGACGGAAACACGAAGCCCCGCCGCTTGCACAGCGAGACGATCTTGTCCATCGTGACGGCCTCCGACATGTCCTGACCCTAACCCACGCGCGACGGCCGCTGGTACCGGTAGCGTGCCAGCCGATGGCGACCACGATGCCGGGTGCACGGCTCGTCTCGGACGAACTCGAAGCGCGAGCGATCGCGTGGCGCCGGCACCTGCACGCTTACCCGGAGCTGTCGTTCGAGGAGCATGAGACGGCTGCGTTCGTCGAGCAGACACTTCGTTCGTTCGGCGGGCTCGAGATCGAGCGACCTGCCGCGACTGCGGTCGTCGCGAGGCTGCGCGGCGCCCGGCCCGGCGGGGTCGTCGTGCTGCGCGCCGACATCGATGCCCTCCCGATCGTCGAGGAGAACGTGATCCCGCACGTCTCGACGCGCCGTGGTGTCATGCACGCCTGCGGCCACGACGGCCATACGGCGATGCTTCTGGGCGCGGCCGACGTTCTCGTTCGGCGCCGCGACGAGCTCGCCGGCGAGGTCCGGTTCGTCTTCCAGCACGCCGAGGAGGTGCCACCCGGCGGGGCACGGGAGATCGTCGACGCGGGCGTCCTCGACGGCGCGGACCTCGTGGCAGGCGTTCATCTCCTCTCCACGCTCGAAACGGGTCACGTGTCGGCCGTCCCCGGTCCGGTCATGGCGGCTGCAGATCTCTTCACCCTCGAGATCCACGGCCGCGGGGGGCACGGCGCCAATCCCCACGAGACCGTGGACCCGGTCGCCGTCGCGGCCCAGGTGATCGTGAATCTCCAGCACCTCGTTGCCCGCGAGACCGACCCCTTCGACTCCGTCGTCGTGTCGGTGACGACGCTCTCTGCGGGGACGGCGCGGAACGTCATCCCGGGCTCGGCGACCATCGGTGGGACGGTGCGGACGCTGTCGACCGCCCGCCGTGCGGACGTGCGAGACGCGATGGAGCGGGTGATAGCAGGAGTCACCGCGGCCCATCGGGCCGAGTATCGGTTCGACTACGAGGTCGGGTACGACCCTGTCGTCAACGACCGCGACGCGGCTGCGATCGTACGGCGCGCGATCGAGGCCGAACTCGGCGCAGAGGCGCTGGTCGAGGTCTCGCCGGTGATGGGCGGCGAGGACTTCTCCGCCTACGGCGAGGTCGCGCCCGCGGTCTTCTTCTGGGTCGGCACCGGCAATGCAGAGCTCGGGACGATGTATCCCCACCATCATCCGCGGTTCGATATCGACGAGGCCGCCTTGCGCGACGGCATCGCCGTCTTCGCCCGCACGGCCCTCGACGTTCTCCGGTAGCGCGCCGTGGCGGGCAGGGGTACGCCGGCGACCGTCGCTGCCGAGCGGGCCGGGATCGCGTACACCCTGCACGAGTACGCTCACGAACCGGGCGCCGCTGCCTACGGACTCGAGGCGGCAGAGAGGTTGGGAGTCGATCCCGCTCGCGTGTTCAAGACACTCGTCGCCGATGTCGACGGGACGCTCACGATCGCCATCGTGCCGGTGGCGGCCCAGCTCGATCTCAAGGCACTCGGGAAACGAGCGACGATGGCCGACGCGAAGCTCGCGGAGCGCACGACCGGCTACGTCGCAGGCGGCATCAGCCCGCTGGGCCAGCGCAAGCGGCTTCGGACCGTGATCGACGAGTCGGCCCTGGCGTTCGAGACGATCTGCGTCAGCGCCGGTCGGCGTGGTCTCGAGATCGAGCTCGCCCCCGAAGATCTCCTCGTGCTCACGGGAGGGACGGCGCGGCGGATCGCAGGTGCGACGTGACCGGCGTCAACCACGAGCGGTCGAGTCGGCTCGCTGCATGACCCGCGCTACGAGATCGGGATCGACGTTGCCTCCCGACACGACGAGGACGGTCGGCCCCGCCTCGGCGATCGCACCCGCCCGCAGCGCCGCGAGCGCGAGCGCACCCGTTGGCTCGACGACGATCTTTCCTTCGAGCGCGAGCCAACGCATCGCGTCCAGCACGGCCTCCTCCGACACGGTCACGATGTCGTCGACGAGCGCCGAAATCGTCGCGAACGTCAGCTCACCGAGCGCCTGCGTGCGCACTCCGTCGCAGATCGTTCTCGTCACGTCGGCTGCCGGCCAGGTGACGATCCGTCCTTCCCGGAAGGACTGCCGGGCGTCTGCGGCGAGCTCCGGCTCGACGCCGATCACCCGCGCCCGCGGGGCGAGCGCCTTCACTGCCGTCGCGATCCCCGAGATGAGCCCGCCACCGCCGACGCAGACCACGATCGTCCCGACGTCGGGGAGTGCCTCGACCACCTCCAGGCCGACGGTCCCCTGGCCGGCGATGATGCGGACGTCGTCGAAGGGCGGGATGTACTCGAGCCCGCGCGCATCCCGGAGCTCGGCCGCGACCCGCCGCCGCTCGTCGCTCGAGTTCGCGCACCGCACGATCGTCGCGCCCCAGGCCGCCGTACGGTCGACCTTGACCGGGGCCGCGTTCTCGGGCATCACGATCGTCGCGGGCACCCGGTGGAGCGAGGCGGCCGCGGCGACACCCTGGGCATGGTTGCCGCTCGAATCCGCCACCACACCGCGCTCGATCGCTGCGAACGGTGTCGCAGCCAGTGCGTTGAAGGCGCCGCGGAACTTGAACGAGCCGGTGCGCTGCAAGTTCTCCGCCTTGATGTAGACGTCGCCGTCGAGCGGGAGCCGCAGCAGCGGGGTTCGAACCGCGACGCCGTCGAGCCGCCGAGCGGCCGCCTCGACGTCGGCGAGCGAGACGGGAAGCTCCGACGGAGAGCCGGGTCCCGACGGTCGCCGTTGCTGGTCCCTCGCCGTCACGTCGCCGATCCTAACGAGCGCCTGTCTATACCCTCCCGGACGTGACGACCGAGAACGCGCCCGTCGAGCTCCACATCGTCTCGGACTCGACCGGCGAGACCGCCGCACGGCTCGTCCTCGCTCTCGAGGCGCAGTTCCCGGAGCAGGCGTTCGCCGAGATCCGCCATCCGCGGGTCGAGTCTGTCGACGATCTCCAGATGGCGGTCGCAAGCGCCCGCGGCCGTCCGGCCGTCATGGTCTACACGCTCGTCGAGCCGGACCTGCGCGAGGCGATGCGCCAGCTCTGCCGTCGTGCCAGGGTGCACTACTGCGATCTCCTCGGGCATCCGATCGACTCGATCGCACGCGTGTCCGGCGTCGCGGCGCGGATGACACCCGGCGCGAGGCCGCCGCTCGACCAGACGTACTTCAAGCGCATCGAGGCGATCGAGTACGCGGTCAAGTACGACGACGGTGCGGGCACGGGTCTGGACGAGGCCGACGTCGTGCTCGTGGGCGTCTCGCGCACCTCGAAGACGCCGCTCTCCATCTACCTCGGCTACCTCGGGCACAAGGCAGCGAATGTGCCCATCGTGAAGGGGATCGAGCCGCCGCCGGCGCTGTTCGAGATCGACCCGACCAAGATCGTCGGCCTGACGATCGAGGCCGAGCGGCTGGCGGAGATCCGCTCGAACCGCGTCGCCACGATGGGCGGCCCGAAGAAGCGCTACGCGGGTCTCCTGGACGTGTACGAGGAGCTCGACCAGGCGGCTGCGATCCACCGGCGGCTCGGCTGTCCGGTCCTCGACGTCTCCGACTTCTCGGTCGAGGAGACCGCGCTCCGCGTGATCAAACTCGTCGCCGACAGGCAACGCAAGCGCCTGCCGTCGTGAGCTCTCGTAGCCTGTGGCGGGCCGAGGGGCGGGGGCTCGAGGACAAGGGCTGGGCCCCGCTTCGGTACTGGACGCTGTGGTCGGTCTCGCTCGCCGTCGCGGTGGTCGTGTTCTACGTCGTCCTCACGCCCATCTGGATGGGGCTCCGGGCGCTCGCCTGGCTGGCGGAGTTCAACGCTCGCCGGCGCCGCTGAGGAACAGCTCGACGTCGACTGTCGTGCGGAGTCGCACGGTCGGAAACGGGGCCAGCCTGGCCGGGTAGGTGCGCCGACGCTGCCGGTGCATCCGGAGCGCGAACGGGATCAGAGCGTCACGACCCCAGACCGCAGCCCTGAGTGACTCGCGGTTCCCGTTCCAGAGCTCCTCGCGCCGCAGCACTCGCGCCACCGTTCGCCGCGTCAGCCGCGGCAGCCACACGTGCACCGGCAAGTCGAGCCACACGACCGTTTCCGCACGCTCCAGGACGAGGTCGCCGAGCTTCGAGCTGTAGTTCCCGTCGATCACCCAGCCGTCGTCCGCCAGGATCGGCTCGAGCAGGGCCCGCAGCTCCTCGTCCGACGTCTCCGTCCAGTTCGGGCCGTGCACGAGGGCATCGAGCTCCACGAACTGGACGTCCAGGATCGACGCCAGCTGCCGGCCGACGGTCGTCTTCCCGCTGCCCGATGCGGACGAGATGACGGCAACCTTCCTCACCGGAGGAGACGCGTCTCGATCGGGGCGATTCCGTCGACGGACACGCGATAGCCGCGAGCGCCGGGCCGGTCCGCGACGACCTCCAGGAGTTCGCTGCCGCGATAGACGGCAGCCGCGCCGTCGTCGCACGCGATCCCGGCGGGGAAGCCCTCAGCGACGAGTCGCGTGTAGACGGGGCGGCGGCGCTCCTCGCCGTCGAAGTGGGGACAGAAGCTCCCTCCGATGAAGCCGAGGCCGTCGGCGAGGCCGGCCAACTCGACCGAGAACGAATCCGTCACGCAGGCCTCGAACCAGCAGTTCGCTCCCGCGGAAACGCCGCCGACGGCGGCGCCGCGCTCCCACGCGTCGCGCAGCGCGCGGTCGACGCCGTGCACACGCCAGACGGCCAGCATGTTCGCCGTGTTGCCGCCCGCCACGACCACGACGTCGGCCGCGGCGACCCGCTCCGCCGCGGGGCGCTCGGGCACGCCGAACGTGGTGGCGACCTCCACCCTGCACGGACGTCGGCCCCACGCGCTGTGGAAGGCCTCGATCGCATCCTCGGCGTCGCCCGTCGCCGTCGGCAGGAAGACGACGCGGGGGTCGGAAACCCCTCCGAGCTCGAGCAGGAGATCGTCCAGGGGCGAAGCCGCATCTCCCCCGAGGAACCCACCGCCTCCCATCGCGACGACATGACCGGGCACGGGTCAATACTCGCAGCTGCGCCTGCGGGAACCCCGCACCCCGTCTGTGTGTGACATCGGTTTGGCGCGCGGCCGTTGTGTGCGAGGATCAGGCCATGCGGTACGTCTACGACTTCGACGAGCAGGCGCCCGGTGGGCGCGAGCTCCTCGGCGGGAAAGGTGTCGGCCTGGCGGAGATGACCGCCCTGGGCGTGCCCGTGCCGGCGGGATTCACGATCACGACCGATGCCTGCCGCGCCTACATGGCCGCCGGAAAGCAGGTCCCGAAGGGGCTCGACGACGAGGTCGGCGCCCACATCGCTGCGCTCGAGGAGCGATCGGGGAAGCGGTTCGGCGACCCCTCCGACCCTCTGCTCGTGTCGGTGCGCTCCGGCGCCGCGATCTCGATGCCCGGGATGATGGACACGATCCTCAACCTCGGGCTCAACGACGTCGCTGTCGAGGGTCAGGCCGCGTCGACCGGGAATCCGCGCTTTGCGTACGACTCCTACCGGCGGCTGATCCAGATGTACGGGGAGGTCGTGGAGGGTGTCGGCGGCGAGCGCTTCGAAGGAGCGATCGCGGACCTCAAGGCCGCACGAGGGGTGGCGAACGACCTCGAGCTCGACGCGGACGACCTGCGCGCGTTGATAGCGACGTTCAAGGCGCTGTACGCGGATGAGGTGGGCTCCGAGTTCCCGCAGGATCCTCGGGACCAGTTGCAGCGCTCCTACCGGGCGGTCTTCGATTCCTGGGATGCGCCCCGGGCGCAGGTCTACCGGCGCACGTACGAGATCTCGGACGACATCGGCACGGCCGTGAACGTGGTGCAGATGGTGTTCGGGAACAGGGGCGACAGCTCCGGCACCGGCGTCTGCTTCACCCGTGACCCGTCGACGGGCGAGTCGGTCGTGTACGGCGAGTTTCTCGTCAACGCCCAGGGTGAGGACGTGGTGGCGGGGATTCGGACGCCGGAGCCGATCTCGGCGATGGACGACCGGATGCCGGAAGCGTTCGGGGAACTGACGGCGACCCTCGACCGGCTCGAGGCTCACTACCGTGACATGCAGGACATCGAGTTCACCGTGGAGGAGGGCAAGCTCTACATCCTCCAGACGCGCACCGGCAAGCGCACGGCCACGGCCGCGTTGCGCATCGCCGTCGAGATGGCCGACGAGGGGATGATCTCCCGCGAGGAGGCGGTTGCGCGGATCGATCCGGCCCAGCTCGACCAGCTCCTGCATCCGATGCTCGACCCGAACGCCGCGGTCGAGGTCGCGGCCCAGGGTCTGAACGCGTCGCCCGGCGCGGCGTCGGGCGAGATCGTCCTCGACGCGGACACGGCCGCGGCGCGCGGCAAGGCAGGCGACGATGTGATCCTCGTGCGCTGGGAGACGACGCCTGACGACATCCACGGGCTCATCCAGGCGCGCGGCGTCCTCACCGCGCACGGGGGGATGACCTCGCACGCCGCGGTCGTCGCGCGAGGCATGGGCAAGCCGTGTGTCGCGGGATGCGACGGGCTCTCGATCGATGCTCGCGCCGGCACCGTGACGATCGGCAGTCATACGCTGCGCGAGGGCGACGTGATCACGATCGACGGAGGAACCGGCCGCGTGATCGTCGGGCCGGTGCCGGCTCGTCCCGCCTGCGATCGACGAGAACTTCGGCACGATTCTGGACTGGGCCGACGCGCTGCGTCGCCTGCGGGTGCGTGCCAACGCGGACACGCCCGAGGATGCGGCGAAAGCGCGGGAGTTCGGCGCCGAAGGCATCGGTCTCTGCCGCACCGAGCACATGTTCATGTCCGTCGACCGGCTGCCGATCGTGCAGGAGATGATCATGGCGAGCGACGAGCCGGCGCGCCGCGCCGCGCTCGAGAAGCTCCTCCCGGTTCAGCAGTCGGACTTCGAGGCGATCTTCGAGGTCATGGCCGGTTTTCCGGTCACGATCCGCCTGCTCGATCCGCCCCTGCACGAGTTCCTGCCCGCGCTCGAGGACGCGACCTCCGACGCGATGCGGGCGCGGATCTCGGAGCTGCACGAGTCGAACCCGATGCTCGGGACCCGAGGGTGTCGGCTGGGCCTGCAGTGGCCGGAGATCTACGAGATGCAGGTGCGCGCGATCGTGCGCGCAGCCGCTGCGGTCGAGGAGCGCACCGGCGAGGCGCCGATCGTCGAGATCATGCATCCGCTCGTCGGCTTCCGCGAGGAGTTGGCCAGGCTGCGCGAGTTGACCGACCGCATCGCGGCGGAGGTGCCGTCCGTCGAGTATCGCTGCGGCACGATGATCGAGCTCCCGCGCGCCTGCGTGCGGGCGGACGAGATCGCGGAGGTGGCCGACTTCTGCTCGTTCGGCACGAACGATCTCACCCAGACGGCTCTCGGCTTTTCGCGCGACGACGCCGAGGGCAAGTTCCTCACCTATTACATCGACCACGGAATCCTCGAACGCAACCCGTTCGAGGTGCTCGACCAGGAAGGCGTCGGCGATCTCATGCGGATCGCCGTCGAACGCGGCCGCGGCCGCAAGCCCGAGCTCAAGCTGGGGATCTGCGGGGAGCACGGCGGCGAGCCGCGCTCCGTCGCCTTCTGCCACGGCCTCGGGCTCGACTACGTCAGTTGTTCGCCCTACCGGGTGCCGCTCGCGCGCCTTGCAGCGGCACAGGCAGCGCTCGCCGATGCCGGCGTGACGGCAGTCGCGATCGGCGGCTAGCTAGACGGGGTACCCGCGGACGCGGGCGTACGCGAGCAGCAGGCTGATGATCCCGACACAGGCGGCGAGGCCGATGCCGAGCGCGCGGTTCGGTGGGAACCGGTACCGCATGAGGACCGTCGTAGCGACGATCCCGCCGGTGAGCCCTCCGACGTGGCCGCCGATCGAGATTCCCGGCACGGCGAAGGTGAGGGCGAGGTTGACGAGGATGAGGACCATCGCCTGCCCCATCAACGACCCGGTGGAGAGATATTCGAGGATCAGCAGGGCACCGATCAGGCCGAAGATCCCACCGGAGGCGCCGACGGTGACCGCGACCTCGGAGCTGAACCACAGCGCTCCCGCAGAGCCGGCGAGACCCGATACGAAGTACGTCAGCAGGAATCGCGGCGTTCCGAGCGCCTGCTCGACGATGCTGCCGATCCAGTAGAGGGCGAGCATGTTGAACCCGATGTGGAGCATGCTGCCGTGCAGGAACATCGCCGTGACGAGCCGCCACCAGTCGCCGTCGGACACCGCGAGTCCCTGCAGCGCCCAATCCGAGAAGAGCTTCCCGCCTGGCAGATTGACGCCCCCTCCCTGAGAGGCCGTGATCATGTAGACGATCACGTTGACGGCGATCAGTGCCATCGTCGCCGGCGCGGCGAGGCCGCGTGTGCGGCGCTGGAGTGTCTGGACGGTGCGCGCCGGCGAGGTCTTGACGGCTCCGATGTTGGCATGATCGGGACACCGGATCCCGACCGGTGCGAACGACATGCACTCCTCGCAGATCGGGCGCCCACACTCCGAGCACGAGACGAGCGTCTCGCGCTTCGGGTGGCGGTAGCAGTGGGGCGTGTCCTCCATGGACGGCTAGCGTACCGGCGTGCACGTTCACGTCGCATTCACTCCCGACGAGGCGGCGGCGGCCCCGACCGGGGTCGTGATCGACGTCATCCGGGCCACCTCCACCATCTGCCAGGCGCTCGCGTCGGGCTACGAGCGGGTCTGGTGCGCAGCCGAGGTCGAAGACGCGCGCGCGCTCGCGGCGGAGGGCGTCACACTCGGCGGCGAGCGGGTCGGTGTGCGGATCGAGGGGTTCGACCTCGGCAACTCGCCGACCGAGTACCTGACGGCGCGTACTCCGATCCTGGCGATGTCCACGACCAACGGCACGCGCGCGATCGTGACGGCGGCGGAGCGGTGTGAGCGCGTCCTGATCGCCTCGTTGCTGAACCTCGAGGCGGTCACGAACGTGGCGCTCGCCCTCGAGCAGGACGTCGCCGTCTTCTGCGCCGGGGTCAAGGGGTCGTTCGCCCTCGACGACAGCTACGTCGCCGGCAGGATCGCCGAGCTCCTCGGTGGTGATCGCAGCGATGCCGCGGAGGCGGCGGTACGGCTGGCTGCCTCGTATCCGACGGCCGAGGAGGCGTTTCGCGCCTCGCGCAGCGGTCGCAACCTGATCAACGGCGGCCCGGAGCTCGAGGCGGACATCGCGTACTGCGCCAAGGAGAGCGTGCTCGACGTGGTACCGAGGCTGACCGGCATGAACGGCGTGGCAGCCGAGATCCGGGTCTGAGCCCGTCGTGCAGGTCGCCGTCGTCCTCTTCACGAGGGACCTGCGGGTGCACGACAACCCGGCGCTCGCGGCGGCCATCGATGCGGCCGAGACCGTTCTCCCGCTCTTCGTCCTCGACGACGGGATCGGTGGGACGCGCTACGGCGCGGCCGCCAATCGCCGCAGATTCCTCGCGGAGTCGCTCGCAGACCTCGACACCTCGCTCCGGAGCGCTGGGCGGCGCGCTCGACGTCAGACGCGGGGACGTCGTCGCCGAGACCGTGCGCGCGGCGCGCGAGGTCGGGGCGAGCGCAGTCTTCGCGAGTGCCGACGTGAGCCCCTACGCCGTCGAGCGGGAGCGCAGACTCGGGCGCGAGCTCGACCTGCGCCTCGTGAACGGGAGCTTCGTCGTCCCGGCGGGCGAGGTCACGCCGCAGGGCAGCGACCACTACCAGGTCTTCTCGCCCTACCACCGGGCCTGGGCGCAGGTACCGATGGGGTTACCCGAGCAGGCGCCGACCGCGATCCGCCTGCCGCCCGGTGCCGCACCGGGCGCCGCACCCGTGCCCGAGGGGACTGCAGCACTGCGTGGCGGCGAGAGTGCCGGTGTCGCGCGCGCGGCCGCGTGGCTTCGGTCGCAGCTCGACGAGTACGGCTCGGGCGGGCACGACGCGCTCGGCGCAGACTCCACCTCGCGGCTGTCCCCGTACCTCCACTTCGGCTGCGTCTCACCGCGATCGCTCGCCGTCCGCGCGCAAGAGCTCGCCGGCGATGCGTTCGTGCGGCAGCTCTGCTGGCGCGACTTCTACGCGCAGCTTCTCTTCGCCCGACCGCAGATGCAGGTCGACGATCTCCGGCCGCGCGGCGACCGCTGGCGCCACGATCCCGACGCGCTCGCGGCGTGGAAGGAGGGCCTGACGGGATACCCGCTCGTCGACGCAGGCATGCGGCAGCTGCGGGAGGAAGGGTGGATGCACAACCGGGCTCGGATGGTGACCGCCTCGTTTCTCGTCAAGGACCTCGGGATCGACTGGCGCGTCGGCGCGCGGCATTTCTTCGACCTGTTGCTCGACGGTGACGTGGCCCAGAACATCGGCAACTGGCAGTGGGTCGCCGGCACCGGCGTCGACACGCGGCCGAACCGCATCTACAACCCGACCGCGCAGCTGAAGAAGCTCGACCCCGACGGGGAGTACGTCCGTCGGTACGTCCCGGAGCTCGCAGAGGTGCCGTCGCGCAAGCTGGCGGAGCCGGGGTCGCTGGCGCCGTCGTATCCGCGCCCGATCGTCGACCACGCCGAGGCGGTCGAGGCGTTCCGACGGCGCCGCGGGCTGGCCGCCGCGTGACGGCGAGACGCAGCTGCTCCCTGCCAGGCGTACGTCGAATATGGGGGTCGCGGGGTGGCACGATGACTAGCCTGAGCGCGTGAACGCCAACCGGGACGAACGCCGCGATCGCGCCACCTCGTTCGGGGCCGTCGCCGCTGCGTACGAGCGATCGCGGCCCGGCTACCCCGAGGAAGCCGTGCGTTGGCTCGTGGGGGACGAGCAGTGTGACGTCGTCGATCTCGGTGCGGGCACGGGGAAGCTGACCCGCTCGCTCGTGGCGCTCGGGCACCGCGTCACGGCAGTCGAACCCCTGCCGGAGATGATCGGCCACCTCCGCGCGGTTCTGCCCGCTGTCACGACGGTCGAGGCTGGGGCCGAGGCGATCCCGCTCCCCGACGCGAGTGCCGACGTGGTCACCGTGGCGCAGGCGTTCCACTGGTTCGAGCATGGTTCGGCCTTGCGGGAGATCGCACGGGTGCTGCGGCCCGGCGGC
The DNA here is from genome assembly GCA_963721955.1 of uncultured Thermoleophilia bacterium. Taxonomy (GTDB): domain Bacteria; phylum Actinomycetota; class Thermoleophilia; order Gaiellales; family Gaiellaceae; genus Gaiella. The sequence goes on from CAVRKG010000005.1 coordinate 2,357,496, forward strand.
CGGGTCTCGCTCGTCTGGAACACCCGGGACGACAGGGAGCCCTGGGTGGCGCGGTTGAGCGAGGACGTCCTCGGGAGCGAGGGGTTCGAAGAACGGGACGCAGCCGCCCCGGTCGAGCAGAGTGGTCTGTTCGAACCGGTCGAGCGCGCGTCGTTCGAGCACATCCAGCAGCTCGACCGCGAGAGCCTCATCGAGCTCGTGCTCTCACGCAGCTACATGGCCGTGCGCACGACCGAAGAGCGCAGGCCGATCCTGGCACAGGTCGAGCAGCTCTTCGCCGACTACGCCGTCGAGGGCGCGCTCGACCTGCCCTACGTGACCGAGTGCTTCCGCGCCGTGCGTCTTCCTCGTGCGCACCACGTGTGATGACGTTCGTCAGCCCAGTACGAGCTTGGCACCGGGGAGGTACGCGCGCGCCTGCTTGATTGCTGCCAGCGCCTCCGCCTTCGTGCGGAAGCCGCGGAGCAACACCTGATATCGACTCGGCGTGTCCATCTTGATCACGGCCTTCAGGCCGGTGCCGCGTGTCTGGAGCACGACCATCTTGTGGAGCGAGCTCGCCTCGGCACGGCTCGGCACCCGCGCCAGCGAGACGGTGTACGCAGGCTTCTGGGCAGCGCGGCCCGCCTCGGCACGCGGAGCCCAACCGGCGCAGCAGGCGGCCGCCAGTAGGATCAGCGCGATCGAGCGGGGGAGCAGGTTCTTCGTCGTCGTCATGCGGCGATCACATCCTCAGGGTGTTGGCGTTGACTTCATCGATGACGAGGGCGACCAGCACCGGGTCGAACTGGTGTCCTGCACAGCGGGCGAGCTCCTCGAGGGCCTCCTGACTCGTGCGCGCCGGCCGATAGGGACGGTCGCCGATGATCGCGTCGTAGGCGTCGCAGACGTTGATGATCCGCGATCCGAGCGGAATCTCGTCTCCGACGAGTCGATCCGGGTAGCCGTTGCCGTCGACCCGCTCATGGCTCGACCGGACGAGTCGTGCCACCTCACGAAGGTCGCCCGCGGCGCCGACGATCCGCTCGCCGATCAGAGTGTGCTGCCTGATCATCAACCAGTCCTCGTCGCTCAGGGGTTCGGTCTTGTCGAGCACGGCGTCGGGTATGGCGACCTTGCCGATGTCGTGGAGCTCGGCGGCGAGCCGGATCTGGGTGACTTTCCGGTCGTTGAGGCCACACCGGCGAGCGACCCTCTCCGCGAGAAGGGCGACGCGATTGAGATGTGGCTCGAGGTCCGGATCGCGTTCGCACTGCGCCTGCAGGAGGACGTCGCGAGCCTGGCGCGTCCCTCGCAGGGGCGACAGTGGCTTGTCGGCGTAGAGCCGCTGGTCGGCGAGGTTCAGCGCCTGCTCGACCGTCAGCACCTCGCGGGGGACCCGCGCGCTCCCGAGCGACGCCGTGATCGAGAACCCACCGCCGTCGTCGGACAGCGCCCGGGAGGCTCGTTGCAGGAGCAGAGACTGGTCGGAGCCGTCGTCAGCGCTGACGAGACAGAACTCGTCCCCGCCCATCCGGTAGGCGGTCGCTTCCGGGCCGGCCGCGTTCGCGAGCTCCGCGCCGAGGCGGGCCAGCAGGCGGTCCCCGGCAGGGTGACCGAACGTGTCGTTGTAGTACTTGAAACCGTCGAGGTCGAAGATCGTCACGACGACGGCCGTCGCTCCATCCTCGCCCGCGACGGCCTGTTCGAGATCCATCATCAACTTGCGGCGGTTCGCCAATCCCGTGAGCGCGTCCGTCTCCGACTCGACACGAGCCCGGCCCAGGAGGCGCGCGTTCTCGTCTGCCAGCGTCCGCGCCTGCTCGCGCGACCGGGAGAGCGACCGCAGGAGGGCCGAGAAGCCGAGACACGCGAGCAGGACGGTGAGGGCTGAGCCGATGTACGCCTCGACGTTGGCGCGGTTGGCAGCGCGATCGTATGAGTCGGCGGCCGAACGGATCGCCTCCTTCTGAGCGTCATGTTCGCGAATGAACCGTGTCTGGATTTCGCTGTAGCCGGCAACGCTGCGCGGGTCTGGAAGCGAGGCGACCTGGTTGCCACCCTGCTGTACGAAGAGCGTCAGCAGCGGGAGGATGCTCTCGATGTCAGCCGCGAAGACGCGAGTCGTCGCCCGAATCCTCTCCAGCTCATCGGTTGATCCGCTCGCCTCGAGCCGCAGAAGCTGCTGGTCGATCGCCGAACGGGCATCCGCCAAGAGCTGTGCCCCCTGCTTCGGGCTCTCGTAGAGGGCGACGAGGGGAACCGTCGCCAGGAGACCGGCGTCGGTATTGATGTGCCCGAGGCTCACCTGGGCCTGCCTCGCCCGGTCGGCGCGCACGTGCAGCGAGACCACGACGGCGATCGCGGCCGCTGTCATGGCGCAGGCACCCAGCACGAGCAACAGATCACGCGCCCGGTCCTGCTTGACGTTCTTCATGTCGCAGGTATCGACGCGGGATTCCCCTTCGGTCGTACCTCGATCGAGGGTTGTTCTGTCTTTTGTTTTCGAAGGCAGAGCGCTCCGTGTCCGGCGGGGAACCATGTCTCGCCGCGGGCTGCGCGGGCTGCCCGCAGTAGCCTGTGGCGCATGGCCGCGCTCCTGTTCGTGTCCTCCGACAGCGCCGGCTGGGACTCTGGGCCGTGTCCACGCTGAAGGGCCCGGACCGGGAGCAACTGGACAGCGTCGTCGAGATCGTGCGGGGCGTGCTCGGGCGCGAGGTGCTCGGTGCGTACCTCTTCGGCTCGGCCGCTCTCGGGGGGCTCAAACCGGAGAGCGACCTCGATGTGCTCGTGGTCGCGAGCCGCCGCATGACGCAGGAGGAGAAGGAGCTTCTCGTCGAGAGGCTGGCCGCGAGCTCGGGCCGGTCGGAGCCGACGGGCCGCCGCCGCCGCGTCGAGGTGACGGTCGTCGTCGCGTCGGAGATCCGTCCCTGGCGCTACCCACCGCGCATGGACCTCCAGTACGGCGACTGGCTGCGTGGTGCGTTCGAGCGAAACGATGCGGCAGCCTGGGCGCCCGGAGAGAACCCCGATCTGGCTCCCCTTCTCACGATGACGCTGCAGGCAGATCTGCCGCTCGTCGGGCCGCCCCCCGCCGAGCTCATCGATCCCGTTCCGCACGAGGATCTTCTCGCTGCGACGGTGGGGTACCTCGACGACGTCGCTGCCGAGCTCGCCGATGGCGATACGCGGAACGTGATCCTGACCCTGGCCCGCGTCTGGAGCACCGTCGTCACCGGTGTGATCCGCTCGAAGGACGCAGCAGCGGAGTGGGCGCTCGCCCGGCTCCCCGAGGAGGAGCGGCTGCCGCTCGCACGTGCCCGCGCGATCTACCTCGGTGACGAGGAGGAACGGTGGGACGACATCGAGCGGCAGGTGCGGTCGTGCGTGGAGGTCGTCGTTGCAGCGATTCGGCGCTCCGCCGACGGTGCGCTCCGGCCGGGGCGCGAGCGATAGGACGACACCCGCCCTGTCTCGAACGGCCATCTTGACAGGCGAACGTATGTTCGTGTAGAACTAGGAGACCAGTGATCGCCTGTCTTCTCATCCCGGGATTTGCGCTACGGGCTGCCTTGCGCTCCCGGCCGAGGCTCGCGCTCGTGCCGGCAGCCCTCGCTCCGGAGCCCGGCAGGGAGGCGCTCGTCGGGCCCGTCACGGCGGCCGCCGAAGCGGCGGGCGTGCAGGCGGGCATGAGGATGGGCGAGGCGCTCGCAACCTGCCCCGAGCTCGTGCTGATCGAACAGGATCCGGCCGCGGTCGAGCAGGAGTGGGAGGGAGTACTCCGCCGCCTCGAAGGCGCCGGTTTCGCCGTGGAGTCGTCCGAGCCGGGTGTGGTCACGTTCGAGACCGACGGTGTCGAGCGGCTCTACGGAGGGGTGGAGGCGGCGCTCGCAAAGGCCCTCGCCGCCGTCGGATCTGCTTGGGACCCGCGTGCGGGTGCGGGTGGGAGACGCTTCGTCGCGCTCGCGGCGGCAAGCGTGGCCCGACCCGGGCAGGCCGTGATCGTCGAGGGGAAGGAGGAGCAGGGCTTCCTGGAGCCGCTCCCCCTCTCGCTGCTGCCGCTCCCGCCGAACCGGTACGCCGAGCTCGAAGGGCTCGGGGTGCGCCGGCTCGGCGAGCTGGCGTCGCTTCCCGGCGGCGCTGTCGAGGAGCGGCTCGGGCCGGAGGGGAAGCGGGCGTGGAGCCTCGCAGGCGGGGAGCGTCAGAATGCGCAACCCCGCGTGCGCGGGCGATCGCCTGCGGCAGAGCTGGCGGAGGCACTCTCCTTCCCCGAGGCGGTTGCGAACGAGCTGACCTTGCGACGGGCATTCGGTGCACTGCTCGATCGGCTGCTCGCCCGCCCGGAGCGCGCAGGGCGGCCGTTGCGCAAGGTGGCGGTATCGGCCCGGCTCGTGGGCGGCGGCTCCTGGCGACGGTCGACGACCTTGCGTGAGGCGACCGCGGACCGCGGCCGGTTGCGAGCGGCCCTCGGGCCGAAGCTGTTGGAGATTCCCGCCCCGGTGACCGAGCTGCGGCTGGAGGCGGTGGAGCTCGCCGACCACGTCGGCAACCAGCTCGCGCTCGTGCCACCGGAAGGGGCGGAGATGAGCGGACGGCTGCGCGAAGGATTGAGGCAGGTGCGGGCCAGCACCGGCTCGGGTTCGGTGTGCGCCGTCGTGGAGGTGGCGCCGTGGTCGCGTATCCCGGAAACGCGGGCACTCGTCGTGCCCCGCGACATGTGAAGCCGACGCCGCAGGCGAGAGGCGCGGAGGGCTCGGGCTCGCGTGCGGGGCGGTGGTGGGGGTGTGCGGGGCGGTGGGTGTCCGGCTTCAGCCGGACGCCAGGGTTGTCGTCCCGGGAGAGGGGTGCGGAGCAGCACCTTCCGGCGGCGGGTCGTGAGCGCGGTGGGCGGCTCCTGGGCCAGCCGGTCGCATGCGTTGTCACGTTCGACCGCGGGGCAGCTGAACACTCCTCGCCCCGCGCTCGTGGAAGCCGGGGTCGACGGAGCCCCTCGCGTGGTGAATCGCCAGCAGGTCTCGGTCGTGCGCGAGGAGTGGCGCGTGGTCGATCGCTGGTGGACGGAGGAGCCGCTCGATCGCCACTACTACGAGGTCGTGCTCGAGTCGGGGCAGAACGTGTGCGTCTATCGCGACCGGGAGCGTGGCTGCTGGTTCACGCAGAGAGGATGAGCCGGGTCCTGCCTGCAGATCAACGCACGATCCCTGAAGAGGCGGGGCTTCGCCGGCCTGCGTGTGTCCATCGGTTCGTTGGTCAACGTTCCGCCGGCGGCACGCCGTGATCCTGGCCGAGCGCCTCGTAGGCGAGCGCCTCCCACTCGTCGGCCTGCGCGGGCGGCACCACGACCCACTGCCGGAACATCTCCCCGCGGCCGGACGGGTCGAAGAGGTGCGCACCCGGCACCGCCAGCGCGCGCCGGTGCGCCTCGGGATCGGTCAACTTGAACACCATCCCGGTGCGGGAGAAGCCGAACACGACCTTCCCGCCGCGCTTCACACACGGCATCCCGAAGACCTTGGACGCGCGGGCGTCCTCGTGCCAGGCGCAGATCGCGTCGACGATGTCGTCGAAGCGTGCTCGAGCCCGATCGCCGGCGGTCATGGGACAACGATACGACGACGGACGCCCGGTTTCCGGCCGGCGCTGCGATGAGCATGAGCTACGTCGAGCTCCATTGTCATTCGTCCTACTCGTTCCTCGACGGCGCATCCCTGCCGGAAGAGCTTGCCGCTCGGGCCGCCGAGCTCGGGTATCCGGCGCTCGCCCTCACCGATCACGACGGGGTCTACGGCTCGCTCGAGTTCGCCCATGCCGCGAAGGCCCTCGGTGTCCGGCCGATCACCGGGGCCGAGGTGACGCTCACACGTTGTCCGACGGAGTTGCCGGACGGAGGAGCGCGCGGCCACGATGGCCCGCACATCACGCTGCTCGTCGAGTCGAGCAAGGGATACGCGAACCTCTGTCGCATCCTCACCGAAGCACATGCAGGCACGCGCCTGGAAGGCCGCGAAGACCGCGGGTCGCTCGCGCCGTCCGTGAGCCAGTCATTCGTGGAGGAGCATGCGGAAGGACTCGTCTGCCTCTCCGGCTGCGCGAGCGACGGCCTCGCCGTACACGCGCCGAACGCAGCCGCCCGGCTCGCACACGCCTTCGGCCACGAACGCTTCTACGTCGAACTGCAGCGTCCCTATGCGCGCGGCGACGTCCGTCGCAACATCGGCCTCCGCGACCTCGCCGAGCATCTCGGGGTGAACACCGTCGCCACCGGCAACGTGCACGCACACTCCGCGCGGCGCACGCTTCTCCAGGACACGCTCGTCGCGATCCGCTGTCGTACATCGCTCGACGGCTGCGAGCAGGAGCGGCGCGGCAATCGCGAGAGCATTCTGCGTGGCCCCGCAGAGGCAGCCGAGCGTTTTGCAGGCACCGATCCTGCCGCTGCCGCGCGCAGCGTCGAGATCGCGCAGCGGTTGCAGTTCGACCTCACCGAGGAGCTCGGCTATCGCTATCCCGACTTCTCCGACGGCGCCGAACCGGCAATCCGGCAGCTGGCGGAGATCTGCAACGACGCCTTTGCCGATCGCTACCCACCGAGTGACACCATGCTGCTCGGCCGGGCGCGCGATCGACTCGAGACCGAGCTCGCGCTCATCGACGAGCTCGGTCTCGCCGGGTTCTTCCTGCTCCACTGGGAGGTGCTCGAGCTCGCCCGAGAGTGCGCACTGCAGGTGCGCGGCCGAGACTCGCCCCGCCGCTTCCTGCCGCCGGGCCGCGGCCGCGGCAGCTCGGTCGGCTCGATCGTCTGTTACCTGACCGGCCTCTCGCACGTCGATCCCGTTGCCAACGAGCTCTCGCTCGGGCGTTTCCTCAACCACGAGCTGGCCTCGGTGCCGGACATCGATCTCGATTTTCCCCGCGACATCCGCGAGAAGCTGATCGTCGCCGTCACGGAGAGATACGGCAACGAGCATGCTTCACTCGTCGCGAGCTTCGCCACCTACCGCTCGCGCGGCGCGATCCGTGATGTCGGCAAGGCGCTCGGGCTACCGCAGGCAGAGCTCGAACGCCTGGCCCGGCACTCAGACGGCTGGGATGCCTCACGCATCGCCGAGGAGGTGGAGGGACTACCGGACGCCGAGCGCAAGCTGGTCTCGAAGCGGTGGCGCGCATTCCAGTTCCTCACGGCAGAGATCTCCCGCCTGCCGCGACATATCTCCCAGCACCCGGGTGGCATGGTGATCTCGTCCCGGCCACTGATCGATCTCGTTCCGGTACAGCCCGCTGCGATGCCGGGACGGCAGCTCTGTCAGTGGGACAAGGATTCCTGCGCCGACGCGGGATTCCTCAAGATCGATCTACTCGGACTGGGGATGCTCTCCGCGGTCGAGGACTGTGTGGAGAAGATCGCAGAGATCTACGGCGCACCGATCGACCTCTCGCGGATCCCACTCGACGACGCGGAAGTCTTTGCCGAGATTCAGCGGGCCGACACGGTTGGCACCTTCCAGATCGAGAGCAGGGCTCAGATGCAGAGCCTGCTGCGCACGAAGCCTGAGAACATCGATGACCTCACCGTGCAGGTCGCGCTCGTGCGACCGGGGCCGATCCAGGGCAAGGCCGTGCATCCGTACATCGAGCACCGGCGGCGGCTGCGGAACGATCCAGCGTTCGTCTACCCGGTCGACCACGAGTCGTTGCGTGAGCCGTTGCGGTCGACGCTCGGCGTGGTCGTCTTCCAGGATCAGGTCCTCGACGTGGCGATCGCGCTCGCGGGTTTCACAGTGGGTGAGGCAGAGGGTCTGCGGCGGGCGATGAGCCGCAAGCGCAGCCGGGCCGCGCTCGAGTCTCACCGGCTGCGGTTCATCGAAGGTGCCGTGAGGAACGGAGTCGACGAGAAGGTCGCCGATCTCGTCTACGACAAGCTCGTCGGCTTCTCCGGCTTCGGCTTCCCGAAGTCGCATGCCGCCGCGTTCGGGTTGCTCGCCTACCAGTCCCAGTGGTTGCGACACCACTACCCGGCCGAGTTCCTCTGCTCGCTCCTGAACGCGCAGCCGATGGGCTTCTATCCGCCCGCCAGTCTCGTCCGCGATGCTCAGAGGCGCGGGGTGGAGGTACTGCCTCCCGATGTGAACCTGAGTGAGGCGTGGTGCTCGCTCGGCCCCGCAGGCGAGGAACTCGCCTTGTCGGCCGAGGCTCCTCAGGCGGTCCGCATCGGTCTCGCGTACGTCCAGTCGGTGGGCGAGGACGATGCCGCTGCCCTCGTGGCGGAACGTGAGGCGAACGGGCTCTACCGCAACGTCGGTGATCTCGCGCGTCGCGTTCCGGTCTCGAAGGACGGCCTCGTTGCGCTCGTCGAAGGCGGAGCCTGCGACGGATTGGACATCGAGGTGGCAAAGGCCGGCCAGGCGAGGGCGAGGCGCCGGGATCTGCTCTGGGAGCTCGGACTCGCGGCTCGGCCGGTTTCCGTTGTCGGCACACGGGGGGCAGAGAAGCAGTTGACGCTCTCATTCGACCCCACTGCAGCGACGCCGCCGCTCCGTGAGCTCACGCCCTGGGAGCAGATGGCGGCCGACTATCGCCGCACCGGCCTGTCGGTCGGCACCCATCCGCTCGAGTTGCTGCGTCCGCATCTCCCACAGCCGGCGCTCCGCAGTGACAAGCTCCATTGCTCATCGCACGGCTCGACCGTCGCCTACGCTGGTCTCGCGATCGCACGGCAGCGGCCGTCCACGGCGAACGGAATCGTCTTCATGCTGCTCGAGGACGAGTGCGGCCAGGTGAACCTGATCGTCCCGGCGAACGTGTACGAGCGTCACCGGGGGATCGTCCGCAACGAGCCTCTGCTGCTCGCTCATGGCCGCTACGAGCGGGTGGGGGAGAACCGCAACATCCTGGTCACCTCGATCGAGACCCTGGGAGCACTTGCGCGCCGAGTTGCGGAACTCGATGTCGGGGCGGCGCTGCCACGCGCCCACCACTTCGGACACCGGTAAGGACGTGGGCGTTTGACGTTCACGAGGTTCCACGGCCGCGCGGAGAGCTGCGGTCACTCTCCTGCTGCACGTTCGTATGATGACGCAATGGTTCCCGAGGCGACGTTGGAGGAGACCGCTTCGGGCCTCGTACCTTCGACACCTGGTTGGTTCGTGCTGAACGTGCGCGAAGCGCGCTGGCGGGAGAAGCCGGGCCAAGGATTCAGCCTGCCGTTGACGGGCCTCGACGAGTACGAGGCGGAGACGTTCTTCCCGATGCTCGGGATGTCGATCCGTGTCATGCAACCGGGCGAGCCGAGCACGACCTATCACTGGGAGACCGAACAGGAGTGCTTTCTGGTGCTCGCGGGTGAGGCAGTGCTGATCGTCGAAGGCCAAGAACGACGGCTGCAGCAATGGGACTTCGTGCACTGCCCGCCGCAGACCCGCCATGCGTTCGCCGGCGTCGGCGACGGCCCGTGTGTGCTGCTCTGCGCGAGCTCACGGCAGTTCCAGAAGGACGGCCCGTGGGGCTTCTACTGCGTCGACGAGACGGCCGCTCGCTATGGCGCGTCATCCCCGGAAGAAACGCAGGACCTGAGCATCGCTGAAGCCCGCTTTGCAGGAGCTCGTGCGACGCGTTACCCCGGAGGCTTCCTGCCGGGCGACTAGGTCGATTGTCGCGACGCGGCAGCAGCCTTGCCTGCGGCGGATCGCTGCCCGTTCAGCTCAGGGCGTCGCCGGCGACACGTCGGACTTCCTCGAGTGTCGTGATCCCGGCCGCTGCCAGCCGGACCCCGTCCTCGCGGAGGGTTGCCATGCCCTGTGAGACCGCCATCGTCTCGATCTCGCGTGTCGGCGCACCGACGAGCATCGCGATCTCGTCGCTCATCGTCATCACCTCGAAGAGCGGGACCCGGCCCCGGTATCCCGTGTCCGCACACTCCGCACAGCCGACAGCCTTGACGAACTTCCAGCTCTCGGGGTTCTCGGGCGTGGGCAGGCCGTCGAAGCTCGTCGAATCGATGTCGACCGGCTCACTGCAGTCCCGACACGCACGTCGGGCGAGTCGCTGGCCGACGATGGCATTGATCGATGTCGCGAGAATGCTGCGCTCGATGTTCATGTCCGTGAGCCGCTGCAGTGCAGCCGCAGCCGTCTGGGCATGCAACGTCGTGAGGACGAGGTGGCCGGTCATGGCAGCGCGAAACGCGATCTGTGCGGTCTCCTCGTCGCGAACCTCGCCGACCAGCAGGACGTCGGGGTCCGAGCGGAGAACGGTACGCAGGCCGTTCGCGAATGTCAGGCCGGCCCGCACGTTCACCTCGATCTGGTCGAGACCATCGATGCGGTACTCGACCGGATCCTCGATCGTCGTCAGCTGGCGGTCCGGCGTATTCAGCATCTGGAGGCAGGTGAAGAGCGTCGTCGTCTTACCGGATCCGGTGGGGCCGACGACCACGACGGAGCCGAACGGCTGATTGACGGCGCGCTCGAGGGCCCCACGGCTCGTGTCGGACATTCCGAGCTCGTCGAGCGATGAAGGTGCCTCACCCTGCGACAGGATGCGGAGCGTGGCCTTCTCGCCCCACGTCGTCGGCAGGATCGCCATACGCACGTCAAGCGACTCGGCACCGCGCTTGATGGCGACGCGCCCGTCCTGCGGAGCCCTGCGCTCGGCGATGTCGAGGCCGCCCATGATCTTGAGTCGGGTCGAGATCGCGCCTGCCTGCGAGCCCGGAATCGAGGAGAGCTCGCGCATGACGCCGTCGACGCGGATCCGTACGAAGAGGCGTCGCGCCTGCGGCGTGAAGTGGATGTCCGACGCGCCGAGATCGAGCGCCTTCGAGATGGCACGGTTGATGAAGACGACGGACGGCGTGTCATGGTTGAGGTCGAGCACGCTGGCTTTGTCGTCCGTTTCCTCTGCGTCGGTTTCGACCTCCTCCATCACCGCCCCGGCCTCGTTGTGGAGCCGCAGGATCGCCATGTCGATCGCCTCGGGAGAGGCGACACAGATGCGAACCGGCATACCCACGGCGAGCCTGAGCTCGTCCGAGAACATCACGTTCGTCGGGTCGGCGACTGCTACGAGGAGCGCTCCCTCGTCGAGGAAACGCACCGGAATGGCGTGGTACTTGCGAGCGAGGGACTCGGAGAGCAGGAGCGCCGCCTCGGTCTCGATCCTCCGCATGTCGAGCTCCAGGAAGTCGAGCTCGTGCTGCTCGGCGAGGACACGGGAGATCGCAGCAGGCGTCGCCAGCCCTGCTTCGACGAGCAACTGTCCGAGGCGGACGCCCGGCCGTTGATCCTTGGTCGCGAGGACCCGCTCGATGTCCTCCTCCGTGACGATGCCGTCACGAACGAGCAGTGTTCCGAGCGCGGGATACTGTGATTTCGGGTTGCGCGCCGCCTCCATGTCCTGCCTATCGGCAGACACCGCCCTGCGGTTGAGGGGTCATTTTCGGCGAAATAGCCCGAAAAAGGGGGAAACTGTCCAGATGCGTGCAGTCGTGCAGCGTGTCCTCTCCGCCAAGGTCATCGTCGGTGAAAGCGTGTCGGGAGAGATCGGCCCGGGCCTGCTCATCCTGCTCGGTGTCGCCGCCACGGACGGAGCGGACGACGCCGATCGGCTGGCGCGCAAGATCTCACGGCTCCGCATCTTCGAGTCCGGGGACGGGGCGCTGGACCTGTCGATTCTCGAGAGCGGAGGGCGGGCGCTCGTCGTCAGCCAGTTCACGCTTCTGGCCGAGCTGTCGCGCGGGAACCGGCCGAGCTTTTCGGACGCCGCCCCGGCGCCCATCGCGCGGCCTCTCTACGACCGGTTCTGCGCCTCGCTCGAGGGCCAGGGGCTCGTGGTTGCAACGGGTGTCTTCGGCGCGCGGATGCAGGTCGAGCTCGTGAACGACGGCCCTGTGACCATCATCCTGGGTTGAGGCCGTCGTCGGGCGGGCGCCTGGGTGCTATCCTGAACGCACCACATTTCACCGGCTTGACGAAATGGGCGCGAGGCGCCCATTTTTGTTGAGACGACGCATCGGGAGCGCGAGGAGAACCCGTTGGCCGACTTGATCGCAACCGAACGGACACTTGCCCGGGACATCGTCCCCGCGGTCGAGCGGTCCGTCCCAGGTGTCGAGGTGTTGGCGGTCGAGCTTCAGTCGCCCAGTCGGTTCTGTGTCTTCGTCGACCATCCCGAGGGCGTCGACCATTCCCTGTGCGCGCGGGTCACGGAGGTGCTCGGTGACTATCGAGGCTCGTACACGGTAGACGTCTCGTCGCCCGGGCTCGAGCGCCCCGTGCGCCGTCGGGAACATTTTCGCGCCGCCGTGGGTAGAGACGTCCGGCTTCGCACCGCCGACGACATCGCGGGCAAGAAACGATTTCGGGGAACGGTGGTCGCCGCAACCGAGCAGAGCGCACGGATCGCAGTCGGCGGTCACGAGCTCGACATTCCGTACGAGACAATCGTGCGGGGCAACCTGATCGACGAGGGATAGGTGACGACATGAGCCAGGAAATCATGGAAGGCATTCGCACGATCGAACGCGAGAAGGGCATCGAGACCGGCACGCTCGTCGCGGCGCTCGAGGACGCGCTGCTCGCCGCCTACAAGAAGACGCCCGACGCCTCCCGTCACGCCGAAGTCATCCTCGACGACGAGGGAGAATTCCGCGTCTTCTCGATCGAGATCCCCGCCGACCTCGAGGAGAGGCTCATCGAAGAGGCGCGAGAGCTGGCGATCGATGAGCTCGAGCGGATCGAGGAAGAGACCGGCGAGCGGCAGCACACGCTCGTCAACGATGTCGATCTGGAGCTGGATTGGGCGCAGGTTCCCGAGCATCTGATGAGGCGCGCCGACGTGACACCCGACGGTTTCGGACGCATCGCGGCGATGACGGCCAAGCAGGTCATCCAGCAGCGGATCCGTGAGGCCGAGCGGGCCATGATGTACGACGAGTACATCGATAGGCAGGGCGAGGTCGTGACCGGGATCGTCCAGCAGGCCGGCGACCGCAACAACGTCCTCGTGGACCTCGGCAGGGTGGAGGCGCTGCTTCCGCGCTCCGAACAGGTCGACGGTGAGCGCTACGAACAGGGATCGCGAATCAAGGCGGTCATCACCGAGGTACGGTCCGGTACGAAGGGACCGCAGGTGATTCTGTCGCGCCGAGATCCCGAGCTGATCAAGACGCTGTTCGAACTCGAGGTCCCGGAGATCGCGGACGGTCTCGTCGAGATTCGCGGTGTCGCGCGGGAGCCGGGCTACCGCTCGAAGATTGCAGTCGAGTCGCACACGCAGGGCGTCGACCCGGTCGGCGCATGCGTCGGGCCACGTGGATCCCGCGTGCGCATGGTGGTGTCGGAGTTGCGTGGCGAAAAGATCGACATCATCCCGTGGAACACCGAGCCGGCACGTTTCGTGGCCAAGGCGCTCTCGCCGGCCCGTGTGCGCGAGGTGTATATCGACGACGACACGCGTGAGGCGACGGTTGTCGTGCCCGACGACCAGCTCGCCCTGGCGATCGGCAAGGACGGCCTGAACGCGCGGCTCGCAGCGAGGTTGACGGGATGGAAGGTCGACATCCAGTCCGATACGGAGTTCGCGCAGGCAGAGGCGGAAGCCGCCTATGCCGGCGAGGACGACACGCAGGAGTTCTCTGGACGGTGCGCAGCCATGCTGACGAACGGGAAGCGCTGCCCGAACGCCGCGCTGCCGGGGTCACACTACTGCGGCGTGCCGGCGCACCAGGCGTTGCACGGCACCGAGCCGGTGGCTGCTGCACCGGGAGGCGACGGCAACGACAACGGGTCGGGCGAAGTCGCGCCAGAGGCGACTCCGGACGACGTCGCGGTCGACGTGGACGCGGAGGCGGCCCTCACGACAGCAAGCGCCGTGGTGGCCCAGGAAGGTGGGCTCGAGGACGGGGCCGCAGCGCCCGACGCAGACTTCGGCGGAGCCGAGGTCGTCGAGAGCGTCGGCGCCGGCATCGAGGAGGACGAGCCCTCTGAGGCGTGACCGCGTCGCCCGAGAGAACCTGCGTGGGATGCGGTCGCAAGGCGCCGCAGGCGGATCTCGTGCGCTTCGGCGTCGTCGATGGGCGGCTGATGCTCGGACGAGCGCTCGTCGGCCGCGGAGCGTATACGTGCAGGCGGCTCGCCTGCTTCGAGCGAGCGCGAGCAGCCCGCGGCTTCAACCGGGTGCTGCGCCGGACCGTGATAGTCGATCCGGCGCTCTCGCGCCACTACACTGACGCCTGATGGCTGACGAACCCAACAAGCCGAATCGTCCGATTCGACCGCGCGGAGGCCCCTCGGGGCGTAAACGCCGCGTCGTGATCGATGGTGGCAGCACGCGCGGCCGCGACGGCCGACAGGCGCGCGATCGGGGAGCGACCGCGAGCGTCCAGCCGCGGCAGCAGGCGGTGGTCGCGCCGACCGGGCCCGTCACGGTTCCGTCGGGCGTGAGTGTGAAGGACCTTTCGGCGGCACTGGGGATCACTGTCGCCCAGATCATCAAGATCATGATGGGGCTCGGCGAGATGGTCACGATCACGCAATCGCTGAGCGACGAGTCGATCGAGCTCGTCGCCGCCGAAGTCGAGCGCGAGATCATCATCAAGCACGCCGCAGACGACGATCTCGAGCCAGAGGTATTCGAGGACTCCGAGGACGACCTCGTGGCACGCCCGCCGGTCGTGACGATCATGGGTCACGTCGACCATGGCAAGACGACACTGCTCGATGCGATCCGCGAGACGTCGGTCGTCGACACCGAGGCAGGCGGGATCACGCAACACATCGGCGCGTACCAGGCCGTTCTCGACGGCCGAAAGATCACGTTTCTCGATACGCCGGGCCACGAGGCCTTCACGGCGATGCGCGCGCGCGGCGCGAAGGTCACAGACATCGCGATCCTCGTCGTCGCGGCCGATGACGGCGTCATGCCGCAGACACGTGAGTCGATCTCGCATGCCCGCGCGGCTGAGATCCCGATCGTGGTGGCCGTCAACAAGATCGACGTCCCGAACGCAAATCTCGATCGTGTTCGTTCGGAACTGGCAACCGAGGGGCTGCAGCCGGAGGAGTGGGGTGGGTCGACGCAGTTCGCCGAGGTCTCCGCCAAGCAGAAACTCAATCTCGGTGAACTGCTCGAGAAGCTGCTTCTCGTCGCCGATGCCGAGCTCGATCTCCGCGCCAACCCGGTCGCCGACGCGTCCGGCCCGATCATCGAGTCGCGCCTCGACGTCGGCAGAGGACCCGTCGCGACGATGCTGGTGCACCGCGGTACGCTTCGGGTCGGCGACGCGATCGTGGCGGGCGACGCCTCCGGCAAGGTGCGCGCGCTGTACGACTACAAGGGTGAGAAGGTCAAGGAGGCACGTCCCGGCGAGCCCGTCGAGATTCTCGGTTTCGATCGACCGCCGCCCGCCGGAGAGCTGGCGAGGGTCGTCGAGCACGAACGCCAAGCGAAGGATCTCGCTCAGAAGCGCGCAGGGAGACTTCGCCGCGAGCAGCTCGCGCAGCGGTCCAAGCGCGGGGTGTCGCTCGAAACCCTCTTCACCCAGCTGCAGGAAGGTGTTGTCCAGGATCTCAACATCGTCCTCAAGGGTGATGTTCAGGGATCGATCGAGGCGCTCGTCGGCGAACTCGGCAAGATTCGGCACTCGGAGGTGCGTCTCAACGTCATCCATACGGGTGTCGGAGCGATCACGGAGAACGACGTCAACCTCGCATCGGCCTCGAATGCGCTCGTGATCGGCTTCAACGTGCGCCCAAGCGCCGAGGCACGGGTGCTCGCCGAGCGCGAGGGTGTGGACATCCGCACGTACCGCGTCATCTACCAGCTGACCGATGAGATCCAGCAGGCTCTCGTCGGGATGCTGTCCCCGGTCCAGACCGAGGAGACGCTGGGTGAAGCCGAGGTGAGAGCGCTGTTCAAGGTTTCCCGACTCGGGACGATCGCGGGCTGCATGGTCACGACCGGCATCATTCGGCGGAACGCACAGGTCCGCGTCGTGCGCGACGGGACGGAGATCTACGACACGTCGATCGCGCAGCTCAAGCGCTTCAAAGATGACGCGCGGGAAGTCGCCGAGGGCTTCGAGTGCGGAATCCTGCTCGAGGGCTACAACGACCTGAAAGAGGGAGACATCCTCGAGGCGTACGAAACGCGCCAGGTCGAGCGAACGGATCTCGCCGAGGCGGTTGCGCCTCCGCGCGAGGAGGTTCTGGCTCCCTCCGAGGCCGACGCCGAGGAGTAACGCTTCCGCGCGACGCCGTCCGCTACGGAGCGAGGTTGCGCACGAGGACGAACGGTTCGGCGGCTGCACAGCCGCAGCTCGCCCCGAAGTACTCCGCCGCGGCCCGAATCGCACGCTCGCTCCGAGGGTGCGGGTAGTCGCGCTGTTCGGTGCGATAGCACCCGAACGACGCGAGCTTACGGTCGAGCGTTTTCGTGATGTCGACGAACCAGTTCGGCACGAACCAGTTGAGGCCGGCCGGCGTCCACTCCGTACTCGAGGTCGGGGCGTAGGTGAGCACGCGGCGAACCGGCTGGCCGGGAACCGGTCGTGTCGCGACGGCGACGGAGTCGAACAGAACGCGGTGGTCTCGGTTCACATCCGGGTGCACGGTGTAGACGATCTCCGGTCCGAAGTCCTGAATCTGCTCCTCGATGATCCGGTTGACGTCGACATGGGCGAGCGTGTCGAGCCGCATGTCCGGCTGATCGAGGTGGACGTAGTCGGTGACCCCGAGCTCGGCGGCGGCTGCGCGAGCCTCTCCTTCTTTCTGTGCCCGGATTGCGGCGTCGCCTGGATACTGCGTCGAGCTTCCATCGGTCACGCACACGATCCGTACGTCGTCGGAGTTGACGACGGCGTGCTTGCCGATCGTGCCGCCCATGCCGAGCACCTCGTCATCCGGATGCGCCGCGAGAACGAGGACGCGGGTCATCCCAGCACCGTACCGACGTCGATCGGTTCACTCGCCTCGAACTCCTGGAGAAGAAGGCCACCTTCGCCGCACGCCACCACGGGGCCGTCCGCGCGCCGCTCGACCACGGTGCCGGCCGGCGCTTGCGTGTCGAGAGAGACGGGGAGAGCACGCCAGATCACGACCTTCTCGTCCTCGTGCCACGTAAACGCACCGGGATAGGGGCGTGTCTGCGCCCGGACCCAGTCGTAGAGGTACGGGGCTCTCGTCTCCCAGTCGATGATCCCGTCCAGCGGCGTGCGCTTCGGCCACGCGCTTGCGCGACGGTCGTCTTGTGGCGTTCTCAGGGCCGTGCCGGCAACGATCAGGGGAACGCAACGCCGGACGAGCTCGATGTGGGCCGAGGCGAGGCGCTCGTAGAGAGTCGCCGCTGTCTCGTCAGGGGCGATGGGGACATCGATCCGATCGAGGATCGGTCCCGAGTCGGCCGTGGGGTCGGTGATCTCGAAGAGGGTGACGCCGGTCTTGGCGAGCCCGCTGAGGATGGCCCACGGGATCGGCGCTCGGCCGCGGTGTCGTGGAAGGAGCGTCGGATGCATGCCGTAGACACCGCGACCTGCGGCGGCGAGAAACGACTCTCTCACGAGTTGCGACCATCCGACCACGAAGGTCGCCTCGGGCTCGAGCGAGCCGACGGCGCTGACCGTCTCCGGCGCGTTGATGTCGGCCGCTTCGATCAGCCTCGCCCCGAGGCGCTCGGCCGGTTCCTCGAACGAGCACTGGCCCGAACGGTCGGCGACGACTGGCCCGGGCAGCGTCACCACTCCCACCACGTCCGCACCGGAGGCTGCTGCGGCCTCGAGGCACTCGCGGCCGATGACGTCGAAGCTGACCCAAACCGTCCGCAAGGCGCCGCCCATACTAGTCGATCCGCCGGGCGTGAAATCCGGGCGGGTGCCAGGACCGCTTCAATGCCTCATATGGCGACGGGCTTCATCGGCATTTACTCCTTCGAGCTCCATTTTCCCGAGAGCCACTCGCTCAAGGAGAAGCGGATGCATCTTCGATCGGTGAAGGCGCAGCTGGCGAACCGCGTGTCGTGCTCCATCGCTGAGGTCGACCATCACGACGTCTGGCAGCGGTCACGCCTCACGCTCGCATGCGTCGCACGCGAAGCCGGCGAGGCCGATCGTCTGCTCGACACGGCGGAACGATGGTTGTCCTCGCAGGAGTTCGAGTTGCTCGGCCACGAGCGGGAACTCGTGACACTCGATGACTAGGAGCACCAAGCGGACGCCGCGCATGCGACGTGTCGACGAGTCGATCAAGGCTGTCGTCTCCGAGGCGATCCCGAGCCTCAAGGATCCACGGATCGGGTTCGTCACCGTAACGGGCGTGGTCACGACGTCCGACCTCGCGCAGGCGACCGTCTGGTTGAGCGTGTACGGCGGGGAGAAGCAGCGACGGGCGACGCTGGCGGCGCTCGAGAGCGCTGCGGGCCTGCTCCAGAGCCGGATCAACAGCCAGCTCCACCTCCGTCGAACACCGCAACTCCTCTTCGCATACGATCAGTCCGTCGAGCACGGCGTCCGGATGACGAAGCTGATCGACGATCTCGATCCCGGCCCCGAAGAGACGAGCGATGACCCAGACGAATGACACGATCTCCGTCGTCGACGCACTCCGGTCCGGGACGCACTTTCTCGTCACCTCGCACGAGAACCCCGACGGCGACGCACTCGGCTCGCTTCTGGGCACACATCTGGCACTGACGGAACTCGGCAAGGACAGCGTCATGGTCATCGCCGGCGCGACTGCACTGCCGGCGGAGTACGGATTTCTCGATCTCGACGCACACGGCCTGCTTCGCGCGACGCCCGCGGATGCCATCGACAGAGTCCTCGTCGCGGTCGACTGCGCGCAGGAGACGCGGCTCACCGATCCTCGCCTCCTCGAGGCCGCGGTGGTCGTCAACGTCGACCACCACCACGACAACACGCGGTTCGGCACCCACAATCTCGTCGTCGCCGAGGCATCCTCGACGGCGGAAGTCCTGGCCGATGTGTTTTCCGAACTCGGTGTCGTCCTGACGCCGGCGATCGCCGAAGCGCTCTACACAGGACTCGTCACCGATACCGGTCGGTTTCAGTATTCGAACACCACACCCAGGTCGCTTCGGCTCGCTGCTGAGCTCCTCGAGGCCGGCGCGGATCTCAAGCGGATCTTCCAGGGCGTCTACGAGTCGATGCAGTTCGCGAAGGTGAAGCTCCTGGCGCGGGCACTCGAGCGTGCCACGCTCTACGAGGGAGGCCGCGTCGTCGTCTCGCACCTGGTCCTCGCCGACTTCAACGAGGTTGGAGCGGAGGAGCCGTACTCCGAGGGCATCATCGACGTCCTCCGAGCGATCGAGGGAGCGGAGCTCGCCGCCTTGATCCGCGAGCCACCGCGGGAGGGGGGCGCGACGAGAAAGGTCTCGCTTCGCTCCTCCACCGACCGCGTCGACGTTTCGGCGATCGCGCGCAAGTCGGAGGGCGGAGGACATCGGCAGGCGGCCGGATTCTCGAGCGATCGCTCGACCGAGGAGATCACCCGCTTCATCGTGGACGAGTTCGCGGCCATCCCCGACCCGACCGGCTGACGCCGAACCGAGCGACGTGGCGATACCCAGAGGGCTCGAGCCAACCGGGGTGATCCTCGTCGACAAGCCGGCGGGACCGTCCTCGTTCGCCGTCCTCGCTCGCATCCGGTCGCGCACCGGTGCGAAGACGGGGCACGCAGGCACGCTCGACCCGTTCGCAACCGGCCTCCTGCTCTTGTTGTCCGGAAGGGCAACTACACTTGCATCATGCTTTGTCGGGCTCTCGAAGCGCTATCTCACGGACGTCGATCTCTCCCGGCGCTCGACCACGGGCGACACCGAGGGCGAACGACTCGAGCGCCACGACCCTCCGACCGGCGTCGCGCTCGAGGCGGCCCTCGCGGGCCTCCGCGGCCAGATCGAGCTGCCGATCCCGGCCGCGTCGGCCGTCAAGATCGGCGGTGAGCGTGCCTACCGTCTCCACCGGCAAGGGATCGCCGTCCAGATGCCGGTGCGGACCTCAACGGTCGACGCGCTCGACGTCATCGCGTATACGGAGGGAATCGCCACCCTCGATCTGAGCGTGAGTTCGGGAACGTATGTCCGCGCGATCGCTGATGCGCTCGGGGGACATTGCGTCGCCCTCAGGCGAACGGAGATCGGGCCGTTCTCCGTTTCGGAGGCAGACGACGAACACGTTCTCTCGGTCGAGGAGGCGCTCGGCCGTATCGGGCTGACGCCGGACGAGGCCCGCGCGGGGAAGGCACGAACGTCTGGATCCGACGGACGATGAAGGTCGCGCTCTCACCGGACGAGGTCGCGCCGGGGCCGCGGGCGATCGCGATCGGCACGTTCGACGGGGTTCACCGCGGCCACCGGAGCGTGATCCGTGCGGCGACGGAGACCGCCCTGGCGCCGACGGTGATCACGTTCGATCCCCATCCACGCATCGCACTCGGGAACAACGTCGAGTTGATCTCGACCCTCGAGCGGCGCCTCGAGCTTCTCGCTGAGGCCGGCGTGGAGACGACGCTGGTCGTCCCGTTCACGACCAGGCTGATGGCCCTCGAGCCAGAGGACTTCGCAGCTCGATATCTGGCGGCGATCGGTGCGGAGGCCATTGCCGCCGGCATCGACTTCCGCTTCGGGGCGAAGCGGCGCGGCGACCTCGGCCTGCTCGATCGACTCGGCTTCAGGATTCTCGAGGTCGAAATGGTGCCGGGTGTGTCGTCCTCCTCGGTTCGACACGCGCTCCAGGAGGGTGACGTCGTCGCGGCGGCAGGGATGCTCGGCCGTCCGTACGAGCTCGACGGCGTCGTCGTCGCCGGCGACCAACGAGGCGGCACGCTCGGGTATCCGACAGCGAACCTTGCGCTCGACCCGCAACTCGCGTGTCCCGGCTACGGCATCTACGCGGGTGAGGCACTCGGGCATCGGGCTGCGATCTCGATCGGCACCAATCCGCACTACGGGGGAACCGAGCGGCGCATCGAGCCCTACCTGCTCGACTTCGAGGGCGACCTCTACGGCAGGCGGCTCGTCGTCGAGGTGTGGCAGCGGCTGCGGGACGAGGCGGCGTTCGCGAGCGAGGCCGAGCTCGTGGCACAGATCGGTCGCGATGTGGACGCGACGCGCGCCGCCGTGCACCCTCTCGGGCACGGCTGAAGTCCGCCCTGCGCAGTCGCCACGACTGCCGGCGTCTACATCCGACCCAGGCGAAGCTGCGGCGACGCCAGCACGTCCGCGTTCGCGACGCCGATCGGAGCGCCGGCGGCAAAGGCGTTCACCTGCTCGAAGGCGAGCGAGAAGTAGCTCTCGTACGTCTCCCACGTCACGTAGCCGAGATGGGGTGTCGCAAGCACCGCGGCGCTCTGCACGAGGGGATCGTCGATCGCCGGCTCCTCGTCGAAGACGTCTACAGCGGCCCCACCCGGCCGGCCCTCGGCGAGTGCGGCTGCGAGCGCACCCGGCTCGATCAGGCCGGCGCGGGCCGTGTTGACGATGAGCGCGTCGTGCTTCATCCGCGCGAGGTGCTGCGCGGTGACGATCCCCCGGGTCGCGGGGGCGAGCGTGAGGTGAAGGCTGATGACGTCCGCGGTGGAGCAGACGGCGCCGAGATCGGCCTCGGCCTCGTACCCGTCGGCCAGGGCGCGCTCGAGGGACGGCCTACGGCCCCAGCCGACGACGCGCATGCCGAGCGCCGCCCCCGAGCGCGCTACGAGCGCTCCGATCGTCCCGTAGCCCACGATCCCGAGCGTTCGGCCGTGGAGCTCCCGCCCGATCGTCGTCTGCCATCGACCCGACCGGAGCGCATGGACGTCCTCGACGAGACACCGCGTCGAGGCGAGCATCAGCGCCACCGTCAGCTCCGCGGGGGCGTACGGCGACCCCGATCCGACGCAGACGACGATTCCGAGACGCGTGCATGCTTCGACGTCCACGTGGGGCATGCCACGGCCCGTCTGGCAGATCACCTGTAGCCGGGGCAGACGTTCGAGCAGCCGTTCGTCGATCGGTGTTCGCTCCCGGATCAGCACCAACGCTTCAGCGTCGCCGATCTGGACAGCCCGCTCCTCCGCGCTGTCGGGTCGCGCCGAATGGACGACGACGTCGTGTCCGGTGACGAGGCCGAAGCACCGGAGGCGCTCGACCGCCCGTTGGTAGTCCTCCATCACGACGACGCGCACGATCCGACCCTAGCGGGCGACCACGAGGGGCGCGAAACCGGGAAATCGCGCATGGATGCTACGATTCTGCCCGACCCACTCCCGGCCGGCCGTGTCTTCCTTCACGCCGCGCGGAGAGTCGGGGGACGTCGAGCAAGGAGGAGAAATGGCCCTCACCAAGGAAGTCAAGCAGGAGCTGATCGACAAGCATGGCCGCGCATCGACCGACACCGGCTCGCCGGAGGTGCAGATAGCGATGCTGACAAAGCGCATCAACGATCTCACCGAGCACTTGCGGGCGCACTCGAAGGATCACAACTCGAGGCGCGGTCTGCTGAAGCTCGTCGGCCGTCGTCGTCGGTTCCTCACGTACATGCAGAAGCACGACCTCGAGGGCTATCGCGCCCTCATCAAGGAACTGGGCCTGCGCCGCTGATGGTTTCGAGCCACTAGGCGCACGTCCCACCGGCGGAAGGTGGGTGTTTGATCGAATCGCGCGTGACGCGATTGGCTCAAACCTCCACCTTCCGAACTCAGAAGGAAGAGTGAAGGGAAGACACATATGAGCATCGCAACCGGGCGTCACGCCGCGGTGTCGGTCGAGATCGGTGGTCGGGAGATCACGTTCGAGACCGGCAAGCTCGCCAAGCAGGCCGACGGCGCAGTCGTCGTCCGCTCCGGCGACACGATGATCCTCGCCACGGCCGTCGGCCGGCAGGAGGCCCGCCCTGACGCGGACTTCTTCCCGTTGACCGTCGACGTCGAGGAAAAGATGTACGCCGCCGGGAAGATCCCGGGCGGCTTTTTCAAGCGAGAAGGCAAGGCGTCCGAGCGCGCGACGCTCACCGCGCGCATGATCGACCGCCCGATCCGCCCGCTGTGGCCGAAGGGCTTCCGCAACGAGGTACAGGTGATCTGCACGGTGCTGTCCGCGGACTTGATCCACGGCCACGACGTGTTCTGCATCAACGGCGCCTCGGCGGCGCTCGCGATCTCGTCGCTGCCGTTCCTCGGCCCGGTCGGCGCAGTGCGTGTCGCCCGCATCGGCGGCGAGCTCGTCGTCAACCCGACGTTGCAGGAGGCGAACGACGAATCCGACCTCGACCTGATCGTGGTGGGCACACGCGACGCTCTCACGATGATCGAGGCCGGGGCCGACCAGGTGCCGGAGGAGACGATGTTGGCGGCGTTCGAGCTCGCCCACACGGAGATCAAGCGAATCTGCGACGTGATCGAGGACCTGCGCGCGCAGGTCGGCAAGCCGAAGTGGGTCGACCCGGCCCTGACCGCCGAGCTCGAGGCCACGCACGGCGACGCCATCTGGCGGCGGATTCAGGAGCAGGGCCTCAAGGCTGCCGGATCGATCGTCGACGAGATCGTCGAGGAGGTCTGCCCGGACGTCACCCTCGATTCGACCGAGGACGACATGGTGAAGGAGATGCAGACCAAGGCTGGTCTGGCCCTCGTTCTCGACAAGCAGCGACTCGTGGCCGTCGAAGGGCCGGTACGTGAGCAGTTCGAGAGTGACTTGCGCGAGCTGACGGACGCAGAGCAGGACAGCAAGTACCTGAAGTCGCGCAAGCGGAGCATGCTGTACAACCGCATCGTCGAGGGCGTCTCGCTGCCGTTCCCGGACGGAAGCGCCGACACCGAGGGGAAGGACGATACGACCAAGGCGTGGGTCAAGAAGGCGGCCGACGCCGTGTACAAGGACATCGTCCGGAAGAAGATCGCCGTCGACAAGCGCCGACCGGACGGCCGCGGGACGGAGGAGATCCGGCCGATCAGCGTCGAGGTCGGGTTCTCGCCGCGCACGCACGGCTCCGGTCTGTTCACGCGCGGCGAGACGCAGATCCTGACGCTCTGCACCCTCGGCACCGCCAAGGAAGGGCAGCGGATCGACGACCTCTCACTCGAGCAGGATCGCCGCTACATGCATCACTACAACTTCCCGCCCTTCTCGGTCGGCGAGACCGGGTTCATGCGGGGGCCCAAGCGGCGCGACATCGGTCACGGCGCGCTCGCGCAGAGGGCGCTCGAGGCTGTCATTCCGAGCACGGAGGAGTTCCCGTACACGATCCGGCTCGTCTCGGAGACGCTCGAGTCGAACGGCTCGTCGTCGATGGGCTCCGTCTGCGGTTCGACGATGTCGATGATGGATGCCGGCGTGCCGATCAAGGCGCCGGTGTCGGGCATCGCGATGGGTCTCGTCAAGGAAGGCGACGACTACGTCATCCTCACCGACATCCAGGGCGCCGAGGATCACCTCGGTGACATGGACTTCAAGGTGGCGGGCACCGAAGCCGGCATCACGGCCCTCCAGATGGACATCAAGATCACGGGCGTCACGCACGAGATCATGAGCAACGCGCTCGAGCAGGCGAAGCGGGCACGCACGGAGATCCTCGCGAAGATGGCCGAGGCGATCTCCGAGCCGCGCGCCGAGCTGGCCGAGCACGCACCGAGGATCTCGACGATCCAGATCAACCCCGAGTTCATCGGCATGGTCATCGGCAAGGGCGGCGAGACGATCCGCGGCCTCGAGTCCGACTTCGACGTCCAGATCGATATCGAGGAGGACGGGACGATCCTCGTCTACGCGACGGAGGGCACGAAGGGTGACGCTGCCGTTGCGGCGATCAACGCGCTCACGAAGTCGCCGGAGGTGGGGGACACCTACACCGGGAAGGTCGTCAAGACGACCGAGTTCGGCGCCTTCGTCGAGTTGAAGAAGGGAACGGACGGGCTGCTCCACGTCTCCAACGTGGGTCCCGGCCGCGTCGCTCACATCGAGGACGTGATGTCGCGCGGCGACACCGTCGACGTGATCGTGCAGGAGGTCGACAAGGAGCGAGGCCGGATCGGCCTCAAGCTCGTCGCCAAGCACGAGGACAGCGGCCTCGTCATGCCCGACGTTCTGATCGAGCGGGCGAAGAACGCCCCGGCCCGTGAGCCGCGCCCACCGCGCGAGGACCGCGGCGGTCGCGAGCGCAGCCGCCGCTAGGCGATCTCGTCAACGGAGAGGGAGGCGGGTTTGCCGCCTCCCTCTCCCGCACGACCGAACACGCCGTCGTGCGAGATGACGCTGGCCCATGCGAGTGTTCGTGTATGTTGCATGAGTGGTTCGTGCTGCTATCTACGCTCGGATCTCGTCTGACAGGGACGGGAGCACAGCTCGGTGTCGGCCGCCAGGTCGAGGACTGCGAGCGGCTGGTAGCCCGGCAGGGCTGGCAGGTCGAGGAGCGCTACGTCGATGACGATGTGAGCGCCTATAGCGGCAAGCCACGACCCGCCTACCGGCGGATGCTCGATGACCTCCGCGGCGGGTACTTGGACGCGGTGGTGGTCTGGGACCTCGACCGGCTGCACCGGCAGCCCCGCGAGCTAGAGGAGTTCTTCGACCTCTGCAAAGCCGCCAACGTGTCGAAGCTCGCCTCGGTCAGCGGCGATGTCGACCTCTCGACCCACGATGGTCAGTTCCTTGCTCGTATCCTCGGGGCTGTGGCTGCCAAGGAGAGCGACGACAAGAGCCGCCGGATCCGGCGCAAGAAGGAAGCCGACGCCCAGGCGGGGAAGGTCGCCGGGGGCGGCTCGCGACCCTACGGCTACGAGGACGACAAGCTCACGATCCGTGAGTCCGAAGCGGTGGTGATCCGCGAGTGCGCCGCGAAGCTCCTTGCTGGGGAAGCGCTGCGGTCGCTCTGCGCTGGCCTGAACGATCGTGGCGTGCCGACCTCGACCGGCGGACAGTGGCAGGCACAGACGCTCAGTCGACTGTTGAAGTCCGCTCGGATCGCGGGGCAGCGGGAGCACAAGGGCGAGATCGTGGCCGAGGCGAAGTGGCCCGCGATCATCAGCCCAGCCGAATCGACCCGCATCCGCGCGCTTCTCTCCGACCCGGACCGCCGTACGAACAAGGTCGCCCGCCGCTACCTCTTGGTACGGCTGCTGCGCTGCGGCCATTGCGGAGAGACGCTCGTCTCGCGACCAAAGCAGGGCGGCGTGCGCGCCTACCAGTGTGTCAAAGGCCCCGGCTTCTCGGGCTGCGGCCGGATCTCGGTCAAGGCAGACCCGCTGGAGGAGTTCGTGGTCGAGGCCGTCCTCTACCGGCTCGACTCGCCCGAGCTCGCCGAGGCGATGAGCGGCCAACCCGGCGACCCCGACGCCGAACGCTGGCAGGCAGAGATCGACCAATCCCGCGGCCAGTTGGAGGAGCTGGCGGGGATGTACGGGCGCCGCGAGATCGGGATGGCCGAATGGCAAGCGGCCCGCTCACCGATCGAACGACGGGTGACCGACGCGAAGAAGCAGCTTGGCCGGCTCACGCGCACCACCGCCTTGGCCGGCCAGATCGGCAACGCGACCGAGCTACGACGAGCGCTGGGGGTCACTGCCCTTGACCCGCCAGCACGCGATCGTCGCCGCCGTCATCGACCACCTGGTCGTCGCTCCCGCCCGACGCGGCTACAACCGCTTCGACCCCGGTCGGTTCACGCCCATCTGGCGCGCCTGACCCCGGGGCCGGCCTGCGGGCCGCCACCCGGCCTCCGCCGGGCGCCGCGCCGAGCAGGCCGGCCACGTCGCTCAGGACGCCAGG
The DNA here is from genome assembly GCA_963721955.1 of uncultured Thermoleophilia bacterium. Classification (GTDB taxonomy): domain Bacteria; phylum Actinomycetota; class Thermoleophilia; order Gaiellales; family Gaiellaceae; genus Gaiella. The sequence goes on from CAVRKG010000005.1 coordinate 2,384,223, forward strand.
ATCGCTGACCCGAAGCGGCAGCCCCTGCGAAGCGCACGACAGCCGCACCCACTCGGCAACGATGAAGGGATCAGTCATTCCAGGACACCCAGCAGGCCGGCGGCCCCCGCCAGCCTTCCTGCCCCGTCGAGTGCCACAGATACGACGGTTGCCTGCCCATCCGAGCGGACGCCTGCCCGATCACGTGCTCCGTCGAGCCGCCGCTGATGTAGACCGACTTCGGTTGAAAGCCCTGCCCGACCTCGTAGCGGTGCAAGCCAGCAGGTCGGCGCTCGTCGATCGCCTTGCTCGCGTACTTCGCGAGGTAGCGGGCAGCCAACCGTGCCTCCTCGAGCGCCCCCGAACCGACAGGCAGATCACCGAGAAGCTTGATATGCACATGGCCGCGCCCCCAGGTGCGGCGGATCAGAGGCTGCCCGATGTAGCGCCCGACCGCGAAATGGACATGCAGCCCATGGCCGCCGGGATGCCACTCCGGCACCCACAGATACGGGATCCTCTCACCGCCCAGATCACGGCGCAGGTCACGAAAGAAAACAGCCACGTGCTCGCGCAGCTGAACCGGATCGTGGCAGCCCTCGCCCGCATACGTCAGCGTCCCAAGCCGGTTTAGCCGGTTCGCCGCGCAGTAGCGACGAATCTTTCCCTGCGCCCGCCGCGCCGCCTCCAGACCGGCCCGCCCCGGCTCGGGCTCTCGGTAGGCTCCCCCGTCCGACCGTCGCGGAGAGTACAGACAGCCTCCCGCCTCGGCCGCGGCTGGATACAGGGACAGCCGCCAGAACGAACGCAGCCCCGGCCGCCGAACCGCTGCGGAACCTCCATTGCCCCCTGAGAACACCACCGCGCCACCTCGCTCTTGAACCGGCACGAAAAGAAAGCGAATGGCGTCCGGAGTGCTCCGACCGCACCACCACGCTACAGCCCGCGTCGGACGGCGTCGCGGGCCGCCGCCGCCTCACGGTTTGCGCCCGGCCCCGTCGCGCGCCTGCGGCGCCGCGCCGGGCCCCCACGCCGGGCCCAAACCGGGGGGAGGCCGGCGCCGGCGGCGGCACAAAGACCCATTACGAGTTTCGTTGCTAATACAAGAAAAGAAGCCGGGCGCTACGCGCCCGGCCAGCGAACCGGCCGACGAGCGGAAGCGCATCACAGAACGGCGGTGCCCACCCACTGACCTCGGGGGAAGGCCCACTCATCACGTCCGAGCATACCCCGCTCGGACGCGACGAGCCTCGGGGCCAACCCCCGACTCGCCACAGGATCAGCGGGCGGGCACCTCAGCCAAGGCCGAACGGTCAGCGGAGTTCTGCGATACCCGCCGTGACCCGGCGCGATAGGTCAGGCTTCGACTTGTTCCAGCCGACCACGACGTTCCCGCTTCGGGTGATCCCGGTATCGGGTACGTCGGTGTTCTTGTAGCGGTCGGGATGTGCGCGGATCATGGCGATGTTACGCGCTAGCTGTCGCTCATAGATCTCCGCTTCCCTCGCGCTTGGGTAGACGAACAAGGCGATGTCATTGGTCACCCCGTCGACGCGGCCGAGCACCTTAGGCGCGTGCCTAGCCGCATCGTCAAAGCGGTCATCCGCGGTGTTCGCGGCGACCTCCTGAAAATCTTGCAGCACGATCAGCCGGATCCCGGCCGTGTCAAAAGCACGCTGGACATCGGCTACATCGTACGTCTTCGAACTGCCACACCCTGCAGCCAGCATCAGCGACGTGGCGACGAGTCCACACACGACTATCGCTCGACCTACCAGACCGTGCATGATCACACGGTATCGGTGAACGACCCGAGCAGACGGTGCAGCTACTGCCGTCCGGGTGACATTCGTGAATACTGGCGCACGCGGCTCTCCTCGCCCTCCTAACCGTCCGCGAGGCGGCTTGCTAGGTCGATACCGGACGGTGCTCCCGCTGATGCGTCCCATATGGCCTCCAGGAGAGCATCGCCGTCTGGAGAGTCCTCAAGTGCGCTGAGATCGACTGGAGTAAGGCCGAGCATGACTTGCGCCCATCGCTGAAGCGCATCGGTGCCGCGCGCCCAGGACGCGACGTACCCAGAAGCGACGTCAGCGACGGATGGTCGCACCACCAGATCGGGCTGAGAGTTGTCCCGCAGCGTCATTCCACCGCCCTCGAACGCGACCGCGATCCCGAGCGGTTCGAGCGCTGCCACGTCTACGGCGCCACGGACGAACTGGTGAATGGTCGCATCCGCCACGCCACGACTGACGTTACCGCGATCTCATGTGACATTCCCGCACGCTCGCGCAGGCGACCTATCCTTCCTGACACGGCAGCCTAGGGCCTGGGCCTTAGTGGAACGTCACGCTCTTCGGTGGTGTACTGATGACATGGCGATGCGAGTGGCCGCGCTTCTCCTCGTTCTGTCCACGCTTGGCTGCTCCAGCTCGGATACCGCTGGACAGAGCGGGACGACTACCGCAGACCCGGCACAAGAAGCGGCGACCGTGGAAGGGTGCCCGGTCACGAAGCCCAACGGAAAGACGCCTACAGGAGAGACACCAGGCCCGAGACACCATGGCAACGGAAGCCTTTGGACAGTTCTCTATTACCCGACCCTCCCGGTCACGTCGAGGAACCGACAACCGGACGGCTCGATTGCCGAGAAGTTTCCGTGGTGGCGAGGCGTAAGCGGCAATCTTTCCATCCGAGGCCGTCGCATTGACGGTTCGGCTCCGCCGCTTAGGGCGCGGGTTCCCTCTGGCTACGGCGATAGCGGCTTTCAGGCGTCGGCGATCATCTTCCCGACCGAGGGCTGCTGGCGAGTGACGGGAAGCGTCGGCCTCGCGGCGCTCACGTTCGTCGTTCTCGTACGCGGCTGAGGGACGGGGACCGTCTGGCGTCATTCCCGAACACTCGCCCACGGGAGCCGCGTTACGCTAGATGGATGCCGTACAGACTGGAACCGTTTGTGGGTCAGTGGCGACTTGCTTATAGCCACTCGCATGTGCTGCAGAGCGCCGATCGGGGTGTCCGTTGAGCACGTTGGCCGAGCGCGTCTACCGAAGCTGCCACCTGAGAGGCTCGTTCACGCTGCGATCCGGGCAGGTGAGTGAGGAGTATTTCGACAAGTACCTTTTCGAGAGTCAGCCCGCGCTTCTGCGCGAAGTCGCACAGGCGATGGTCCCGTTGCTGCCTCCTTGCGATGTGCTTGCTGGAATGGAGATGGGCGGAATCCCAATCGCGACCGTGATGTCGCAGCTGACGGGACTCCCCGCCGTGTTCGTTCGGAAGGAAGCGAAGGGCTACGGCACGCGAAAGATCGCCGAAGGCGTCGCGGTCGACGGCCTTCGCGTCGTCGGCATCGAGGACGTCGTCACAACCGGCGGTGCTCTCATCCGTGGCTGCCTCGCGCTCCGCGATGCTGGTGCGTCCGTCGACACAGTGGTCTGTGCCATCGATCGCGACCAGGGTGGTGAGGACGGCCTTCGTGCCGAGGGAATCGAGCTTCGCCGAGCACTCGGCCGCGAAGACATGGCAGCGGCCAGCGCCCGTTCCACGCCCTAGGCTCTACCCTCGACGCGAACTCGCGCGCCTGCCTCGCTGTTGCGATCCGGCGGCGTACTTGCCCCGGTGCCGCTCAGGGAACATTCCCTAACGCTGGCCCACGTAACGGTCTACCCCTTGATGGGCTTCCCGCGCGGGAAGGCGGACGGCAGTTGTTGGCGCGGCGGTGACTACTGGAGTACGGTTGCCATCGCGGAGAATGGCTGGCGATCGGCACCCAAATCCCGAGCCCGTAGCGCGTGAGGTCCTTGGTGCGGATCTCGTGTTCGGTCTTGCGGTAGGCGTCTTGGGAGTCGCCGTGGGAGGTTATTGGCTCTGGACTGCAGGTGACGCAGGAGGCGTTGTCTCGGGTGTCGGGATGGCGGCCGGTGGAGCTGTGTTCCTCCTCACCGGAATTCGCGTAACGATGACGAAGAGAATACGGTGGGGACCGCCGCCCTTTGCGTCCGCGGCGTTTATCGCGGTGATCGCGGCGCTCTACCTCTCGTTCGCCTGGGGCGGACTGCTGTTAGGGATCCCCGTCTCTCTGGTGCTCACCGCGATCGGGCTGATCCTGCGCCGAAGGAGACGCGAACGGGAAGCCTCCTCGCGCGCGCCCGCAATGACGCTCGCCCTCCGCGCGGTCGTTCGACGGGCGCGAGATCAGCACGGCGTAACTCGCCTGCGACCGACAACGACACCCCGAGAACACGCCGTCGCAACGGGTTGCGGAACGCGTCGGGTTCATTCGGCGCTCGACACCGTTGATCATCGGCCCTTCGGCGATGGGACAACCAGCGGCCGTCCTGTTCGAACTCTGCGACCATCGCGCGGGGTGTCGGGAGATTCGGGCGACATTGCTGAACACTGGCGCAGGCGACGGACGCCTAGCCGGTTGTCTTGTGGGCCGTTGCGTACGATTTGTAGACGGTTCCTGCGTCCGTCCTCACGGCTCTCGACGGAGACCGATTCTTTGAGAGGTAGGGACCGACGATCCTGTAGGCGAGCGTGTATCCCGACCAACGGGGGAGGGCGTTCTTTCCACCCGCGCCAAAGAACCAGAGCGGGTGGTCGTACGCGCCCGGGATATCGAGGTCGCGCCTGGCGCGCTTCCAGAGGCCGGACTCCTGCCGGGCCGTCATCGGTCTGTGATCCCACGGTTGGGGAGGCGTCTTCGGGAAGGCCTCGGCGACGAAGTGGTCGGACAGGCCCTCGCTGACGAGCGCCTCGCCGAGTGTAATGCCGTAGCCCGGCCCAGTCCTGATTCTGCTGCTGAGGAAGAGCACACGGGCGAGGCTTGCCGGGAGCCAGGTGGTGAGGCTCTTCCGGAACCCGATTTTTGGGCGCTCGTCCAGCGTGACGTACACCTCGCCGGTTCCGGGGTCAGGGATCGAGCCAACACCGATCTCGGGCACCGTGTTCTTCGGGTCAAGCCGCACGTTGATTTTGATCTGCTCCCGGTGAGGCAGCAACTCGAACACCCTGTTCGCAGCCCGCGTCAACAGCAGCTCGAGATCGAAACCCGCTCGCTGGGCAGCGTCCGCTGCAGTCTTTTCGATCGTGAGCTCGTACGGCCGAGCGGTGCTGGGTGTATCGGCCGTCCCGCAACCTGGAGTAACAACGAATACGGCAGCAACGAGCACGAGGAACTTGACCCGCGGAATGAGGCGAGAACACGAATGCGCCTTCTTGCGACAACCCGGAGGCACAACCGCAGACTAGTCCACTCGGGTGACATTCCCGAACGCTGGCGCAGGC
>CAVRKG010000006.1:0-35524 GCA_963721955.1 uncultured Thermoleophilia bacterium
GGCGTGCAGGTCTACCACCCGTCACCACACGACTACTGGCGGTGGACGCACGAGGGGCTCGCGAAGCTGTTCGCCGACAACGGCGACTGGGAGAGCGTCCGCGTCGAAGCAGCTGCCGGAACGGCTTCCACCATGGGGATGCTGCTCGCGACGTACGTCGAGATAGCCATGAAGCGGGCCCACGTGGCACGTCTCGCGGCAGGGCCGGTATGGGTGCTGAACCGGACCGGAGCGATTCTCGATCGGCGCGTCGGCATGCTACGGGACCCGATCCCAGGGGCGCTGCTCGCGAACTTCCACGTGACTGCGGAGGTCGCCGGGGGCTCTTAGCGCGCGGGTGTGCAGGGTCGACGACGCTTCGAGTACACCGTCGTCCCCGACTCGTTCGTCGCGTCCGCGAACCGTTCGGTGAGTCCGCGGAGTAGTTCAGGCTGTCGTGTGAACGACCTCCCCGCAACGACCGCTGTGACGCACCAGCGGTCGATGTCCGCGAGTGCACTCTCCGGTGTAAGCGATCCCGTTTCGAACCGGAGGAACGCCGCGTCCACGAGCGGGCCGGGAACCGGCCGATCGGCGAGCACTGCGCTGACGGGTAGATCGGACACGACGAAGTCGCCGGGACGTGCTACCCGGGCGAGGGTCGCAGCGGCGGTGAGTTCGGCCTGCGATTGGGGTTCGTCGGCGATCCCGGTTCGTCGCCATTGCTGCAGGTAGCCGGCCGCGAAAGCCACGATCAGCACGGCGACGACGATGGTTCGGCGGCGGGAAGTCGCCGTCGCCGCTTGGCCACCGATGGATGCTGCAGCCGCGACGGCGAGGGGGACGGGCAGCGCCACAAGGTGGTTGTAGTGGAGCGGCGAGTGCCGGGCGAGGAACGCAAACGACACGGCGGCCCATGCCCACAGTGCGATTTCACCCGCACCCGCATGCCGGGCGAAGGCGCGCCAGACGAAGACGGCGGCCCCGCCGGCCACGAGCCAGAAGGCGGGCGTGCGCGGATTGAAGAGGTCACCGATCGAGGCCCACCGGTCGATCACGGCCGGCGTCGATCCCGCCTGCCGGTGGTAGGTCACGACGCTGCCCCAAAGATCGTCGAGCGCGCGCGCATTGGCAGCCAGGATCGTGAGCGTCATCGCGCCCACGCCGACACCGGCCCATGGCAGGCGCTTCGTGGCTCGACCATCGCCCTGCATCAGCACGACTGCGAGAACGGGAATCGCGAAGATCGCCGACAGCTTCGTCGCCACGGCAAGGACAGCGATCGCCCCGGCAAGCCCTGCGGCGAAGTTCGACGCGCGACGGCTCGCGAAGGCGCCGACGGCGAGCGCGGCGAGCGCGAGCCACAGCGACGGAAGGTCGGCAAGGACGCGGAAGACAAACAACGGGATCGGCGGAGAAATCGTCAGCAGTGAGGCGGCGAGCAGGCCCGCCGCGGGGCCGGCCAGCCGTCGCGCGAGGTACCACGCGCCCCCGGTCCCGACGAGGGAGAACAGCGCGATCCCGAGGCGAACGCGCTCGCCCGTGTCACCGATCGTCGCAGCGATCCCCCTCAGCAACCAGTAGAACGCGGGCGGCTGGGCGGCAAAGACGTCCGTGCCCAGGTGCTGGCCCGAGCGGAGCGCCTCGAGGCTGAGCAGATACACGCCCTCGTCGAAGTCGTAGGCGCTCTCCAGCAACCGCGTGAACAGCGCGATCTGGGCGACGGCGATCACGGCGAGGAGAAGAGGCTCGAGGGACCGCCGCACGCCGACGATCCTACGGGCTCACCGGTACGGCGCGACGTTCGACCCAGGTTCGGGTTCTGTAAGCACGTCTCGGGCGCCGGATAGTATTCGGCGATGCCAACCTCGGTCGTAACCGGCGGCGCGGGCTTTTTGGGCTCCCACCTCTGCCAAGCACTCCTGGCTAGGGGACACAGGACAGTCTGCGTGGACAACCTCGAGACCGGTTCGCTCGCCAACATCGAACATCTTCGGGATGACGATTTCGTCTTCCGACCCCACGATCTCACCCAACACGTCGAGATCGATGAACCCGTCGACTTCGTGTACCACCTCGCGAGTCCGGCCAGTCCGATCGACTACCTGCGCTTGCCGTTGCAGACGCTGAAGGTCGGGTCGCATGGCACCCACAACGCGCTCGGGCTCGCCAAGACGAAACGCGCACGCTTCCTCCTCGCGTCGACGAGCGAGGTGTACGGCGACCCGCAGGTGCACCCGCAGCCGGAGACGTACTGGGGTCACGTCAACCCGATCGGGCCGCGCGGGGTGTACGACGAGGCCAAGCGGTACGCGGAAGCACTGACGATGGCGTATCACCGCCAGCAGGGAGTGGATACGGCGATCGTCCGCATCTTCAACACCTACGGGCCTCGAATGCGCCCGCACGACGGCCGCGCGATCCCGACGTTCGTCCGGCAGGCGCTCGAGGAGAAGCCGCTCACGGTTTTCGGGGACGGCACGCAGACGCGGAGCTTCTGTTACGTGGACGACCTCGTTCGAGGACTCATTCTGCTGGCAGAGTCAGGAGAGCACCTCCCCGTCAATATCGGCAACCCCACCGAGATGACGTTGCTGCAGCTGGCAGAAGCGGTCATCCGCGTCTCCGGCTCGGCGAGCCCGATCGTCTACGAGGCGTTGCCCGTCGACGATCCGCAGGTGCGGCAGCCGGACATCACGCGCGCGCAGCAATTGCTTGGATGGGCGCCCGAGATCGATCTCGACGAGGGGTTGCGCAAGACACTCGTCTCGCTCGGCCGGGAACCCGTCGTTGCGTAGGGCATCCCTCATTGTCGCGGCGGCGTTTGTCGTCGCGCTGTCGACGCTTGCCTCGAACGCGTCGGCGTCGAGGTACCTGCAGATCGGCATCGGCGACGACGCACACGTTCTCTACGGCACGCCGGAGCAAGTGTTCCCGCTCCTGAAGTCGACCGGCTCGCGTGTGATCAGGGTGACGATGTGGTGGTCGGGTCCTGCCATCAGTGTCTCGACGACCCGGCCGAAGCGGGCCGTCGACCCGGCCGATCCGTCCTACAACTGGTCGACGTACGACCGGGCGGTGACGTTCGCAGCCAACAATGGTATGAAGGTGCTGTTCACCATCATCGGGACACCGCAGTGGGCCAACGCGGGCAAGGGCTGGAACGCGCCGCCGACGAAGTTCTCCGATCTGAGGCTGTTCTCCATGGCGGCCGCGAAGCGCTACTCGGGCACGTTCAAGGGGCCCGACGGAAGCATTCTCCCGCGAGTGAGCAGTTGGACTGCGTGGAACGAGCCGAACAACCCGGTCTTCCTCAAGACCCAGTACGTGCGGTCCGGCCGAAAGTGGGTCATCAGGAGCGCCAAGGACTACGCGGGCATCTGCAACGCCGTCGTCCAGGGGATCCACTCGATGAAGGGCGGAAAGGTCGCGTGCGGCGTGACCGCGCCGCGCGGCAACAACAACCCGACCACGAGCCGGCCATCCGTCTCACCGGTGGTGTTCCTGCGTGCAATGAAGAAGTTCGGTGCCAAGCGGTTCGACGCGTACGCGCACCACCCGTACGCAGGCTCGGCGAGCCAGACGCCGACGTCGAAGCCGCCACTGGGATCGCGCGGACAGGCTCCGACCGCGGTCACGCTCGGAAACCTCAACGTCCTCGAGAAAGAGCTTTCGCGTTTGTACGGGAATATGCGGGTGTGGATCACCGAGTACGGCTACCAGACCAATCCTCCCGACCCGCTGTTCGGCGTCACCTGGGCGAAGCAGGCCGCCTACCTCAAGCAGGCCATCGCGATCGCGCGCAAAGACCGGCGGATCGACATGTTCCTCTGGTTTCTCCTCAAGGACGAGAGCTCGTTCGGAGGTTGGCAATCGGGCCTGATGACCGCTCGCGGGGCCAAGAAGCCCAGCTTCGCCGCGTTCGTCAAGGCCACGCGTTAGCACTTCGCGCGGACAGTTCCGACGAGGCGCTCTGGAGCTCCGCGGCGTTCGAGCTAGCGAACCCCGAGACGAACCCGGTTGACGAGGTAGCGCCAGATCGTCGGGTGGTAGTAGAGTCGCGACTCGCCGCCGACCTCGACGGTCGCCAGTTGCCCCTCGATCGCATCCTCGACCGCCTGTACGAGCAGCGGGAGTCCGGTGGCGATCTGAAGGGTGGGGTAGGTGTTGTACGAGTCCGCTCGGGTCGGCTGCACCGTCGCCTGTGCGATCACAGGGCCGGTGTCGACACCACGGTCCACCACGTGGACGGTCACGCCCGCGTGGGACGAGTCGCGGTTCGCGAGTGCCCAGTAGCATCCGTGTACGCCTCGGTACATCGGGGTGATGCCTGCGTGGAGGTTCACGAACGGAGCGTTGATGCACGCGAGGACTTCCTCCGAGAGGATCCTTGTGCCGCTGACCACGACAGCGTTTGGCCGCAGCGATCGAAGTAGCTCGATCGCTGCAACCGAGTTCGCGCTCTCGACTCTCGTGACGGCCGCCGCAGGGGTGTTGGACAACGCCTGATCGTGGAAAATCTGTTCGAGGCGAGCCTTCGAGAGGCGCATGCTCAGCCGTGCGAAGAAGATGAATGCAGCTTGGCCGATAACCGTCGGCCAGCCCAACGTCCGTGCCCGCCGACGGAGTATCTCGACGGCGGCTGGTGCCTCTTCGACGATAACGGCCGAGATCTCGAACCGCTCCCGCAGCGCGTTGTAAATGATCCACGTCGAATCGTCGGCCCGCCCGAGGACGACGACCGTCATTGCCCGCAGGCCTCGCGAGCCGCCTCGGTCATCGTCTGGCTTCGCATGCCGTAGCGGTGACTGAGGTCGCGGTAGCAGTCCAGAATGACCCGCAACATCTCGAGGTTCTTGTCCGTCGCAACACCGAAGTTGTGGGGATGCCACCACAGATGGAAGGTCGTGTTCGTCTGTGCCGCGGTTTCCATCGCAGACGTTATCCTTCGTATACGTAGCCGCTCGAACGGTCGGACGAGTGAGGAGTACGGCCTCAGGAATCGGCTCGACGGGACGTCGATCATGCCGTCTCGTCGGCGAGGCTCGGCCGTATTGCTTCCCGTCAGACTCAGGTAGGCATCGACGAGCCGGCCCGCCCGTTTGACACGAGAGTTGCTGCGGCGATCCCCTGCGCGGTAGATCCACCCGCCTTCGGTCCCACGGAAGGACTCGAAGCCGGCGCGGCGACAGATATCGAAATAGTCGGGGTTCACCTGGTTCCGTGGGAACACGAAGGACTTCGGGTGTCCGGCGACACCTGCGATCGTCCGCGCGGAAGCCTCGATGTCGGCGGCGAATTGCTCACGGGTCTGACCTGGCTCGAGAGCGTAGTAGTGGCTAAACGAGTGGCTCCCGAGCTCCATCCCCTCGCAGTCTGCGATGGTGCGCGCCAAGCTCAACCCGAAATGGAGCGGGTCCGATCGCTCGTTGGCTCCGACCGAGTCAAGGTGGGTGTATGGGCCGAGCCCAGGACTGGTGTACGACGGTCGAAGCTCCGGCAGTGCGTCCAGGAGGTCCTTCTTGTCGTCGAACAGCAACATCCCGACCGTCGCCCACGTCGCCTTCACGTCGTACTCCCGAAACAGGGTGAGAAGCCTTGGGATTGCCGCGCGCGCACCGAGGATGTTCGCGCCGTACCGCTTGATCGACCAATCGTCCCGAACACCCCACATCAGCTCGAAATCGAGCGAGACGACGAATCGTGGCACGCGGATCGCAGACGTGTCTGCAGCAGGCAGGATGTCGACTGCGCTGGGGATGCTCATCGCGCCGTGTTCGGTCCGCGTGCAGACACGATCAGCCGCCGAACGAGGCTCGACGCTCCGCGTCAGCCGCGTCGACAAGCTTGCCATCGCGGGGAACGTAGCCGTCCTTGCCGCCGACCACGAGCAGCACGAGGTCGTCCGCGCCTGCGTTCGACACCTTCCTCGGGGTGGTGGACGAGACGTGGCAGAGGCCACCCGGTCCGACCTCCCGACTCTCGCCGTCGACCTCGAAGCGCGCTGTCCCGGCGTGGACGAAGTACAGTTCGTCCTGCACGTCGTGGAAGTGGAGGAAGCCCTCGACGCCGGGCGGATACACGATCGCGTTCACGCCGAACGCGGTCACGCCGAGCGGCTGACGGATCTTCCGGAAACCAGGACCCTCTCCAAGCTCTGCGAGGCTGCTAAAGCGGTGGGTCATCGGTGCCTCCCATTCGTGATTTCGACTGCGTGCCGCGTGGCGGAGCCTGACGCCGCGATCTCCGTCAACAGGCTGGTCGTAACGACGTGTCGCTCCTTCCCTGACGGTATCAATCGTGCGCCTCCGGCAGGCCGGGCTCGAAAGATGGCCGCCGGCGAACCTCGAGCAGCGAGCGAACGAGCTTGCGCTCCGCGTCGGTGAGTCCGAGGCGCCAAGCGGTGCCGCTGAACACGACGGTCCAGGCAACGCCGACGGCAAACAGGAGCAGGAGCGAATCCGTGCTCGTGACGACGAGACCGAGGACGAGTGTCGGAAGCGCGGCGACGCCGCCGGCGGCGAGCGGTTGCAGCCACCCGGCAAGCAGACGACGGAGCGAGATCCCACGTCGACGCACCAGCGCCGGCAGCACGAAAACGGCGCCGATCCCCTCGACGACGAGTGTGGCGAGCGCCGCAACCCAGATCTCGCCGACGACGAGCAGGAGCCCCACTGTCAGCGCAAGATTCGCAACGGCCAGACCGGACTGCGCGACCGCGAGCTGCCCGGGAAAGCCGCGCGCGAAGAGGTACTGGGACAACACCGCGTTGGGCTGGGTGAAGAACACCGCGAGGCCGAGGAGCGCGAGGGGGGCCACGCTCGACCCGAAGCCCGAACCGAGCCATGCGGCCAGGATCCACGAGGGCAGGATGACGAGAGGGAGAGCGAGCAGGACCGCGGCGCACATGGATGCGCGGACGCCGCTGATCACGAGTCCCCGTTGGCGTTCGTGCTCCTCGCGGCCTTCGAGTTCGCTCTGCATGGGAAGCAGGAGGTCGGTTCCGATCTGGGCCATGCGCGACGCGAGTCCGAAGAGCCTGGTCGCCACCGCGTAGAACGCCACCTGTTTCGCGCCGAGGAAGAGACCGATGACGATGACGTCGGACGAGTACACGACCTTGTTCGCCGCATGCCCCATGAACGCGAGCCACGAGTAGCCAAGGAGCGACCGAACGTCGCGCCCCGCGACGAGTGTGCGCGAGACCTTGAGTCCTGGCAGTTCACGCCGTACGAAGAAAATCGGAAATCCCAAACGGATCAGCGTCGCGAAGAACGCGATCACCGCGAGCACCTCGATGTGGGGCTCTCCGGTCAGGACGACGACGACGAGAAGCGAATACACGACGATCGAGATCACGGCTCCGGTGTTCAGGAGGTCGAAGCGCTGGACTCCCTTCAGCAGGCTGCCGAAGAGCCCGAGCGGCACCTGCGTGCCGAGGTCGATCACGGCGATGAGAACGGCGACCTGAGCTGGACGCTGCAGCGACGGGCTGAGCTCGATCATGCTCGGCAGGAACCACGCGAGCACGAGGCCGGCGGCCACCGAGATCGCTGCCGCGACGAGGTAGACGGCCAGGCCGGCAGAGGCGAGTCGGTTGATGTCCTCGTGCGCCTGTCGGCCTCGGTGGAGCGCCGTGAAGCGAATGATCGTCGGTGTGACGCCGAAGTCGAGCAGCCGGAGAATCGTCGTCAGCGAAATGATGAACGCCCAGGCCCCGTACGCCTCCTTGCCGATCGCCCCGAGGATGACCGGGGTGAGGATCAGACCCGAGACGATCGAGACCCCGTAGGCGAAGTAGTTCGACGCGAGATTGCGTGAGGTGGTCCGCATCGCGCACCAGACTACGGCACCACCGTCGCGGATATCGGACCGAGACCCGATCCCGCTCGTCGTGCGCCCGTCTGGTCGCTAGAAACCGAGGGAGGCGTACACGGCGATCGTCTCATCGACCATGCGTGCGACGGAGAACTGCGAGTGAGCTCGATCGAGTCCGGCCGCCCCGAGCGCCGCGGCTCCGTCGGCGTCCGACAGCAATGCCGTCAGCGACGATCCGATTCCTGCGACGTCACCCGGCTCGAAGAGGAGGCCCGTCTCTCCGTCCACGACCACCTCCGGCACGGCGCTGACGCGCGTCGCGACGATTGGTAGGCGAGAGAGCATCGCTTCGAGCAGGACGATGCCAAAGCCCTCCCAGCGGGCCGTATGGGCGAAGACGTCGGCACGGTCGAGCCAGTCGCGGATCTCGAGCCGCCCCGGAAGGAGCACGACCCGTTCCAGGCCGAGCTGGCCGACGAGTCCGCGGATCTCGTCCTCGAGCGGCCCTGAGCCGAGGATCACCAGGATGGCGTCGGGATGTTCGATGTGGACCCCCGCGAACGCGCGAATGAGCGTCGCATGATCCTTCTGCGCGATCAGTCGACCGATGGCGAGCACGAGAGGAGCCGCCGGGGGAATGCCGAGCTCCGACGGCCCCGGCGCCGACGGCGTCGTCGGCAGGGTGTCCAGTCCGTACCGAACCGTGACGAGCTTCTCCGGAGGGAGCCGGGCGCGCTCGAGAAACGAGCGAACCGCATCCGAGATCGCGATGATTCGTCCTGCCCTGCGAGCGAACAAACGGTCGATGTAGCGAAAGGGTCCCAGGAGGTATCTGTCGTCGTTGTGGCGCGACGACACGAACGGGACGCGCGTCAGATGGGATGCGATCGATCCGTAGACGTCCGCGTGGACGAGGTGTGTATGGAGCAGATCCGGCCGGCTCCGGCGAACGGCCGAGACAACCGAGGCCGCCATGCGAGGGTTGACATCGGCGGTGCACCGCACCCTGTCGAACGGCACGCCGACCGCGCTCAGCTCGACGTAGAAACGGGCTGCATCGCTCTGCGGGACGTCCAGCCCGAGGAAGCGCGCATCGATGCCGCGTTCGCGCAGCGCGGGGAGCAGCGTCAACAGATGTCGCTCGGAGCCGCTGATCCCTGCGATCTTGTGGAGGTGGAGCACCCTCACGCTTCGAGAAGCCCCCGGTAGAGAGAATCGACCGCATCCGTCATCGTCTCGAGGTCGAAGCGACGTCTGACATCGCTCGCACCCGCCGCGCCGAGCGTTCGCGCGAGCTCGGGAGACACGGCGAGTTCGTGCAGGCGCGCGGCGAGCGCGCGCGTGTCGCCGATGGGAGCCAGGTAGCCGGTTTCGCCTTCGCGCACCACGGTGACCGTACCGCCCGCATTCGTTGCGACAACGGGGCATTCACTTGCGAGCGCCTCGATCGCGACGACCGGTGTGCCCTCGTTCTCCGACGTCAGCAGGAAGGCATCGAGCGCACCGTAGAGGCGCCCCAGGTCTCGGCGATAGCCGAGAAAGCGGCAGCGCTGGCCAACGCCGAGCTCCGCAGCGAGACGCTCGACCCCAGCGCGTTCGGGGCCGTCCCCGGCGAGGACGAGAAACCCCTCGGTTCCGACGGCCTCGAGCTCGGCCAGTGTGCGGACGAGGTCGTGGGGGCGTTTGATCGCGGTCAACCGTCCCGCCCAGCCGACGACAAAGGCCGCGTCAGGTATGTCGATCGAAGCTCGGCGCGCAGCTCGCTCGTCGTCGTCCGGTCGCAGGAACCCGGTGAGGTCGAAGCCGTACGGAATGACGGCGATCTTGTCGGCCGGCGCGACGCCGAGCTCGACGAGGTCGTCTCTCACCTCGTCGCTGACCGCCACGATCGCCCCGGTCTTTCGGGCGAGCAGGCGCTCGATGCGGATGAACAGCGTTTCTCGGCGGGCGCCAAAGTATCCCGCCAGTACGTGGCCGTGGAAGGTGTGAACCGTCGAGCGCGGTCGGCCCCCGGGCGTGAACATCGCGGCGATTCGTCCGGTCGCGCCCGCTTTCGCGGTGTGGGTGTGGAGTATGTCGACACGTTGCCGCTTCACGATGCGCCTCAGATCGCGTATGGCCTTGGCGTCCTGCAGGGGTGACAGCTCCCTCTGAAGCGCCGGGACGTGGACGATGGGAAGGTCGAGTTCACGAGCCAGATACTCCATCGACGCCTCACCTTCCGCGAGCACCCCGGCCACCACGACGACTTCGTGGCCGCGGGCTCGTTGCCGGGCGGCGAGCTCCATCACGTGGAGCGCTGCGCCGCCGACATTGAGCCGGGCGATCGCATGAACGATGGACAGCGGCTGGCCTGCAGCCTCATCGTTCGTCATGTCGGTTGCCGGCCCGACTCGCAGGCTTGCCGGCTCAGGATCGACAATGCGCCGACAAGGCCGAAGGTGAGCCAGAAGAGCGCCGCCATCGGCGTGCCGCCGAAAAGAGCCGATCCGGCGATCGCGCCGAGTAGCGATGCCAGCCACGCCGCTCCCAGATACGCAGCAAGCTCGTCTCGCGCACCACGTGGCCAGCGCCTCGCTGCCCGGCGTGAGTCGCGGGCTGCAGTCACGACAAGGGCGAGGAACAGCGCGACGCCGACGATGCCGAGCTCGAAGGCAACCTGGTCGAACGTCTGTTGCGGAACGAAGGTGCCGTCTGCAGTCGGGAAATAGTTCGCCGGCTGACCGCGGAAGCGCGCATGTGCGTCGGGGAGGAATCGCGCATATTCGGGCGGGGGAAGCTCGCCCCACCAGCCCGTCCCTAGAACGGGGTGCTCGATGAACACACGCCCACCGATGTAGGCGAATATCAACCGTTGGTTCCAGCCTCCGGCGTACCTGCTCGGATCGGCGTTTTCGACTGGCGCGAACCACTTCTTGAGGAAACCGAGGTCGCTCGCTCTCAGCGAATAGACCGCGCCCGTCAAGGTGAGCGCTACCAGTCCGCTGATCACGACGGCACGAAGGCGCAGGGAACGACGGACTGCAGCGATGACGATCAACACCGCCGACGCTATGTACAGCCCGAGGAGGCTTGCGAGCGCAGCCCCGAGAACGATCCCGAGGCAGCCGACAACTCCTGCCAGGAGCGGTAGCCAACGGAGTCGGTGACGGCTGTGCAGCGCGGCCAGTGCGACGACGAGGCAGGCAGTTGCGAGGGCTGCGAGATCGTGCTCGCCGACGAACGAAGCCTGCCTACGGCCGGGTTCCCGGGCAAAACCGACCACGGCCCAGGCTACGGCCGCTGAGGTGACGATGACGATGAGGAGGGTCACGACCCACACTCGATCGGTCGAGTCGATCAGGACGATACTCCCGACGAGCAATGCGCTGAGCGTCACGAGCTTTCCGGCGGCCACGAAAGCAGTGCCGCCGTTCGCGATACTTGTTGCCAGGATGAGCGCGGCGAATGCGATTGCCACGAGTGTGAGAGCAATGCCGGCGCGCGGATAGGCGTGCGAACGGACGACGCGGAGCGCGATCGTCACGGTGAGCGCGACGAGGAGAAGATCGCTCACAACGATCCGCGCGGACGTCCCCGCGAAGTCGAGACTGAATCCCGGTTGATCGACTCCCTTGATCAAAGAGGTGGCTATCGCGGCGAGAAGCAGCGCAAAGCGAGCATCACGGACCTCCCTCGTGACGCTTTGCCGGAGGTCGTTCATCGCGAAAGCCTATGATAGTGCGCCCGACGGCGTAGCTCCTCTGCCCGGTCGGCTCCTGCTCATGCGCATCGTCTTTCTCACGGGCATCTGGCCGCCTGACGTCGGCGGCCCTGCGACCCACGGGCCGGAGTTCGCCCACTTCCTCGCCGAACGCGGACACGAAGTCGTCGTCGTCACGATGGGGGACGGACGACCGTCGGTCGAGCCCTGCGAGGTCGTCGTCGTTTCCCGGTCGTCACCGTTCCCCGTCCGCTACGGGCGCGTCGCTGCAGTCGCCACACGGCGTGCGAGAACGGCAGACGTGATCTATGCGACAGCGACGTATGCTGCGGCTCGGGTCGCTTCGGGCATCTCACGCACGCCGCTCGCCGTCAAGCTCGTCTCCGATCCCGCGTACGAGCGTGCTCGCCGCTACGGGTTCGCCGCCGGAACGCTCGAGGATTTCCAGCAGCCCGGCACGATGAGGGTGGAGGCACTGAAGCGGGCTCGCTCGGCATCGTTACGCCGCGCCCGGGCGATCGTCGTGCCGAGCGCGTATCTCGCGGCGATCGCCGGCGGCTGGGGGCTCGATGCAGCGAGACTGTCGGTTCTTCCGAATCCTGCTCCCGCCTCCGTCCCCGACCCGGTCGCTCCGGAGCAGGGCACGTTCGTCTTCGTTGGTCGCCTCACGGAGCAGAAGGACCTTGGTGTCGCGATCGAGGCGATCGGACGGGTCGACGGGACGCGATTGATCGTGATCGGCGACGGGCCCGACCGCGGGCGCCTCGAAGAGCTTGCGGCGTCGTCTGCTGCGCCCGATCGCATCGTCTTCCGTGGCTCGCTCTCTCGTGCCGAGGCGCTGGCTGCCGTCGCCCGGTCGGAAGCGGCTCTGCTCACGAGCGCCTGGGAGAACTTCCCGCACTCGGTCGTCGAGGCCCTCGCCGCCGGCGTGCCGGTAATCTCGACGGCCGTGGGAGGAGTGCCGGAGATCGTTCGCGACGAACTGAACGGACTGCTCGTTCCGATCGGCGATGTCGACGCCGTTGCCCGCGCTCTCGTCCGAATCACAAGCGAGAACGACCTCCGCACGCGGCTCGCAGCTGCATCGCGGGCATCCGTCGAGAGCCTTTCGGCAACGCGGGTTTACGGGCGGCTCGAGGCGATCCTCGCCGACGTGGCCGATGGCTAGCCGGAACCCGCGCGTCCTCTTCCTCGGCGGCAGCCGCTACCGGTTGCCGCTGCCGGCATGGCTCGCGAAGAAGTGGGATGCGATCGAGGAGCTGATCGACTACCGCGTCTTCGGGGCTGCCGCAGCAGGCGGCGAAACGAGGAGCGACCGTTTTCGGTTGCAGCCGCCCGGCCGCCCGAAGGTGCTCGACGGTGCCCTCATGTATCTCCGACTCCCGTTCTGGATCAGGCGCCAGATCGACGAGTTCGTACCGGAGGTGATCATCGCGGCGGATCCGTTCATCGGTGCCGCGGCGCTTACCGCCCGCCGACTGGCAGGATCGCGGACGCCGATTATCGTCGAGGTCCATGGCGATTGGCGGACGTTTACTCGACTCTACGGCTCCCCGGCTCGACGCCTGCTCGCTCCGGCCTCCGACCACATCGCCGAATCCGTCCTCAGACGCGCGGATGCGACACGAGCGCTCTCGGGCTTCACGTCGGGGTTGATCGAGGGCGTCCGCGGCGAGTCTGCGACAGCCGTGTTTCCGACCTACAGCGACCTCTCGGCGTTCGTGGCCGAGCCCGTCAAACCCGTTCCCGAGGCGCCGGTCGCGCTGTTCGTCGGAGCGCTTGAGGCCTACAAGAACGTCGATGGCCTCGCGAGTGCCTGGAGGCGCGTCGCCGCAGGCCTTCCCGACGCACGCCTCGTGATCGTCGGCAAGGGCCGCAAGCAGCGCGTCATCGACGACCTCGTCCGGGATCTCCCGGGTCAGGTGGAGCATCATCCCGAGCTCACGCCCTCGGACGTTGCTGCGCAGTTCGACGCAGCGACGGTGCTCGTGCTGCCGTCGTGGCCGGAAGGCCTCGGGCGGGTCGTGATCGAAGCGTTCGCGCGGGGGAGGGGTGTGATCGCCACGGCCGCCGGTGGCATCCTCGATCTGGTCGACGACGGTGTTCAGGGCATCCTGGTCCCGCGCGCCGACACGGACGCGCTTGCCCACGAGCTGGCCCGCGTGCTCTCCGATCGCGCCCTCGCCGTCCGACTCGGGGAAGCAGCCCACGCTCGTTATGCCGACTGGCATTCGACTGCCCCGGAATTCGCGCGCCAGCTCCGCGATCTCGTCGACGTGACCCTCGGGCGCGCTTCGAGTTGATCGAGTGCGCCGCCTAGTTTTCGTCACCCAGGTTCTCGACGCGGATCATCCGGCACTCGGCCAGACGATCGACATCGTCGATGCTCTCGCCCGTCGCTGCGACGAAGTCGTGGTCATCTGCGATCACGTCGGGCGATACGAATCGCCGGTCAACGTGCGCATCCGCACCTTCGGCTCCTCGTCCCGGCTGGGAAGAGGATTCGGCTTCGCGTTGGCCCTCGCCGGCGAGATCGCGAGAAGCAGGCCCCGGCCCGACGCGCTGCTCGCACACATGGTCCCCACCTTCCTCACGCTCTCGGCCCCGCTGTGCAAGCCGCTCCGGATTCCGCTCGGTCTCTGGTACACGCACTGGAACGCCGACCGGTCACTCCGGCGGGCGACGCGCCTCGCCGACGTCGTCTTGAGCGTCGACACGCGGTCGTTCCCGCTCGCGAGCCCGAAGGTGAGAGGTATCGGGCACGCGATCGACCTGACCCGCTTTCCGGCGCCTCACGAAGCGGTGGACCGCGGTGGGCCGCTGCGCCTGCTCGCGCTCGGCCGGATGACTCCGTGGAAGGGGTACACGACGATGCTGACCGCTCTCGAGCTCGCGACGCGACAGGGTCTGGACGCGACGCTCGAGATCCGAGGTCCTGCGCTGACTCCTGCGGAGCTCGAGCACCGGGCCGAGCTCGAGCGGATCGTCTCCGCGAGTGAAGCCCTCCGCGAGCGTGTCGTCCTCGAGCAGCCGGTTTCCCGAGATGCCGTGCCGGGCATCCTCCGCGATGCGGACGTCTTGCTCAGCGCCACCCAGCCGGACGGCAGCGAGACGCTCGACAAGGTCGTCTACGAGGCGAGTGCCATGGGGGTGCCCGTCCTTTCGAGCAACGTTGCGCTCGACGAGTTCCTCGCAGGGTTGCCCCTCCGTCTGCGCTTCGCCCGACGCGACGCGGACGACCTTGCCCGCGCACTCTGCGAGGTCGCCGCGGCAGGCCCCGTACTGCGGGCGGAGGTCGGCCGGGAGCTCCGCAAACGCGTCGAGGCAGGGCACTCGGTCGAATCCTGGGCGGATGCCGTGATTCGCGAGCTCGAGACGGCCGGGCGGAGGCCCCGCCGGCGCCGGAGTACGATCTGACCGTGACAGCAAACGCGGTCCCGCCGGCTCCGCCCCCGGTGGCGCCCCCGCCCCCCGCGCGGGAGCCACGTGATATCCGATCCTCGAGGCCCCGGTTGCTCACGCGCGCCTCGCTCGCACGGGCCGGTCGCCGCCTCGTAGGAGTCGCGGTGCTGATCGGACTCGACATCGCCGGGCTGGCGCTCGGCCTCATGGCGGCGCTCGTGATCCGCACGATCGTCTACGGCAGCCCCGTCTTCTGGTCGATCCTCTGGTCTGCCGGCGCGGCCGAGTGGCTGCCGTTCCTCGCGCCGATCACGGTGCTCGTGTTCCTGCAGGCGGGTCTCTACGCGCCCCGCGAACGGCGGTCGGGAGCAGGACGCATCGTCTCGTCGCTCGTGCTCGTGGCGCTGATCGTCCTCGCGTTCGGCATCGGCACGAGTTACGACTTCACCTCCAGCGGGCTGATCCCGACCGCCGTCGTGACGTGCGCGGTCGCGATCGGACTCCTGCGCGCGGCGTACGATTCGGCTGCGCTCGAGCTCCTCAAGGCCTTCGGTGCGAGGAGGCGCATCGTTCTCGTTGGTGCAGGCGAGGGCCTGCACAGGCTCCAGCGCGAGCTCTCGGCGACCCGACGCGGCGTCGGCTATGAGGTCCTCGGAGCACTGGCCCCCGAAGGCGAGCCGGATCTGCCACTGCTCGGGCGCTCGATCGACGACCTCCCGGCGATCCTCGACACGGTCCGAGCCGACGAGGTCATCCTCGCGGAGGCCGACTTCGACGAGCGCGCCGTCCTCGGGATCGTCGAGCTGGCACATCGGCACGGCGTGCGTGTACGCCTCGCCCCGAATACGACCGAGTTGCTCGTGCGTGAGGGCGAGTACGTCCCCGGTTCCGGTGTGCCGTTGTTCGACCTTCGTCCGCCGATACTCGTGGGGTGGGACTGGGCGTTGAAGCGCGCCTTCGACATCACGATCAGCGCGTTGCTCATCGTGGTCGGCCTCCCACTGTGGCTCCTGATCGCTCTTGCGATCAAACTCGACTCGCGTGGCCCGGTCTTCTACGTCGACCGCCGGGTCGGCGTCGGTGAACGCGAGTTCGGAATGCTCAAGTTTCGCACCATGATCGCCGGGGCAGCCGAGCACCAGGTCGAGCTCGAGCGCGAGAACGAGGCCACAGGAGCCCTGTTCAAGATCCGGAACGATCCGCGCGTCACGCGCGCCGGACGCATCCTTCGGCGATTCTCCATCGACGAGATGCCCCAGCTCGTCAATGTCGCTCGTGGCGAGATGAGCCTCGTCGGTCCACGCCCCTTACCGCTTCGCGACTACGAGCTGCTCGAAGACTGGCATCGAGCGCGGTACCTCGTGCTACCCGGGATGACCGGCCTGTGGCAGATCTCGGGCCGCTCGGGGCTCGCGTTCGACGATCTCGTGCGGCTCGACTTCACGTACCTCGACAACTGGTCGATCTGGCTCGACATCTCGATCATCGCGAAGACCGTCCCCGCGGTGATCTCGGGTCGTGGCGCATATTGAGCCACGGAACCGGGGGGCGCCCTCCGTCCTCCGTACAATCGCGTCGTGAAGGCACCCAAGATCATCGCCGTCGCCTCCGCCGTCGACCTCGACTTCCGCTACGGCTGCACGCCCGCCTGGTGGCAGCTGTGGAAAGGGATGTACGAGTCCGGCGTGGACCTCGTGGTGACGCCGTACAGGGGCCGCCCGGTCGAGTCGCCCTGGTGGCGCTCCGCACCCAACCCGACCTACCGGGAAGGCGAATCGTACGCGGCAGTGCGCGACGGGATCGCTCGTCTGAAGGGAGACCGCTACCTGCGTCGCGGTGAGGACTCTCCGGAGGAGAGCGTCTTCGACCGTGTCACGCGCGAGACGATCCGGCGCGTCGTGACGCCGCGTTGGCGACGGCACCTCGAGCGCCTCGTCGAGCAGGAGCACCCTGACGCCGTGGTCTTCTTCACCGTGCCGATGGCGCACTTTCGCGGTATTCCGACCACGCTGCGCGAACGATTCGGGATTCCGATGGTCTTCTATGACGGCGATGTGCCGATGAGCCTGCCCGAGTTCGGCGGCATGGATACCGGCTTCAACTACTACCACGGCGCCGACCCGTCGGAGTACGACCTCGTGCTCTCGAACTCGGAAGGGGGCCTGTCGCGGCTGCTCGAGCTCGGGGCTCAGCGTGCCGAAGCTGTCTTCTGGGGAGCCGACCCGGAGTTCTTCGCGCCACTACCGGTCGCGAAGGAGATGGATGTCTTCTTCTACGGCTACGGCGACAAGTTCCGGCAGGAGTGGACGGCCGCGATGATCGGCGAACCGAGTCGTTCGGCTCCCGAGATCGACTTCGCACTCGGGGGGAGTGACTTCCGTGGCGACACGGGGAACGCGAGAAGGCTCGGCGACGTGCCATTCAACGTCTTCGCGCGAGCGATTTCGTCCGCGCGGATCAACCTCAATGTGACCCGCCGGTCGCACGCGACGGTGCCGCTCTCGTCGACGTGCAGGCCCTTCGAGCTCGCTTCCGCCGGTGCCGCGATCGTCTCCAATCCGCATGCGGGAATCGAGCAGTGGTTCGAGCCCGGCAGCGAGATCGTCCTCGTCGAGGACGGGACCCAGGCACTCGCCGCCTATCGCGAACTGCTCGCCGACCCTGCCGAGGCAGTCTCGATGGGCGCCCGCGCACGCGAGCGTGTGCTGGACGAGCACACGTATGCCCACCGGGCGCGCCGAGTGCTCGACCTCCTCGGCCTCTCGACCGCGGTTCCGGCGTGACGGGCGGCCGAATCGCTGCGATCGTCCCCGCCTACAACGAGGCGCGAGCGATCGGCGGCGTCGTCGATGAGATTCGGGCCACGAGCGACCGGTTCGACATCGTCGTCGTCGACGACGGCTCCCACGACGGCACCGCCGTGATCGCGCGCGCGCACGGCGCAGCGGTGGTGACCCTGCCGTACAACATCGGCATCGGCGGCGCCGTCCAGACGGGCTTCAAGTACGCCCTCGAGCGTGGTTACGAGACCGCGGTGCGCCTCGACGGAGACGGCCAGCACGATCCCGGTGAACTGCAAAAACTCCTCGGACCGCTCGAGAGCCGCGAGGCGGACATCGTCACAGGGTCCCGATTCATCGACAGCACCGGCGAGTATCGCCCGCCACTCGCCCGTCGCATCGGGATCATCTGGTTCGCCCGGATCGTCTCCCTGTTGACGCGGCAGCGGGTGACCGACCCGACCTCGGGATTCCAGGCGCTCAACTCCCATGGGATCGCCCTCTTCGCTCGCGACTATCCCAACGACTATCCCGAGGTCGAGGCCGTGGTTCTCGTTTCCAAGCACCGGCTGCGATTGGTCGAAGTGCCCGTGCGCATGCGCGAGCGCGAGCACGGACAGTCCTCGATCACGTTCCTCCGCTCCGTGTATTACATGTTCAAGGTGACGCTGGCGCTCTCGGTGGCCATGCTGCGCCGCTACACGGTTCCCGAAGAGGAGGCGGCAGGCCGTTGACACCCGTATCGATCTCGATCGCCGCCTCCGTCGCCTCTGTCCTGCTCCTGCTCATCGTGTTCGAGCTCATCCGGGGCCGGAGGCTGAAGGAGCGATACGCCCTACTGTGGCTCGCGACGGGAATCGTGCTGCTCGTCCTGTCGGCGTGGCGGGGCGGGCTCAACACGATCGCCGGCTGGCTCGGGATCTCGACCTATCCACCTGCGATCCTCTTCGCGGTCGCCACATTGTTCGTGATCGTCGTGCTTCTCTACTACTCGACGGTGCTCTCGCGACTCGTCGACCAGAACGCGATGCTCGCGCAGGAGCTCTCTCTGCTCAAGAGCCGTCTCGACAGGGTCGACGACGAGCGAGCCACTCGTCAACCGGACTAGAGCGTTACCGACCCACGAGAAGGACGAGCGCAGCCGGGACGAGCGCTGCGATCACGAACGCAGCGGCGGCAGCGCTCCGCGGGATCGAGGTGCGCGAGGCGTCTGCGGCGAGATGTGATCTGAATCTGCGAACGAGGGTCGGGACAAGGGAGGGAATTGCCGCCACGAGGAGCGCGAATGCCGGCCAGGCGGGAATCAGATCCAAGAAGATCGCGCCACGGTCGAATGTCGGCGCGGTGGCCACCCCCAAGAGCGTGGCCACGGCTGCCCAGCTGGCGGCGAGAGCCGCTGCCGGGGGCGCGACTCTGTACATCCCCGCCGCGCCGGCCACAGTCGCCCACTGCAGCAATCGGTTCGACCAGAAGAACTCGCGCACGCCAGCCATCGAGCTCTGGAAGCCCGTCCACGAGGGATCGCCGAGGGTGAAGGTCGGCACACCTGGGATGCGGTGCCGCCAGGCGAGCGTGGAGAACACGGCAGTGGCGAGCCCCACGGAGGCCTCGGCCAACCCGCGCCAGCGTCGCGCAACGGCGAGGGCGATGACGACTCCTGCTCCGATCCCTGCCGCGACGGGGACGCACGCGATCGCTGCCGCCGCCGCGAGCCCGGCGACGAGCCCGGCACGCTTTGATCCTGCAACTGCGCGAAGGCAGAACGCGGCGGCGACGAGCGACAGCACCATCGCCAGAAAGGCGGGCTGGATCGTGAGCCCGTAGAGCGCCGGGAGGACGGCGTCGACGTACGTCTCCCTGTACTTCGAGACGAAGAGCGGTACGACCAGGATCGGCCCGAGGAGCCAGACCGCCGCCGCGGCGGCCGCGAAGGGCCACCCGGCGATCCGTCGGGCGACGTCGAGCAGGCAGTAGCTCGCGACGGGGGCGAGGAGGAGCACGCTGAGGGTGGTGACGACCGACGCCACGGTGTCGAGGTTCGACGTCACCCCTGTGAGCGGAGCGAGCAGGAGCGGGAACAACGGCCCGGCCGTCGCGGGCAACGCGCCGTCGGTCACGCTTTGTGCCGCAGCGACGGCTGCGCTTGCGGTGGCCGGGTCGCCGTAGAGGGAGCCGGTTCGGGTGGCTGAGAGCGCGACGCCCACCGTCACGATCCACTGGACGCCGACCGTTGCGACGAAGAGACGATCAGGCCGTGGCAACGGATCGCCGCCGATCGTCGTGCCGTGCGTCGCGGAATCGTCGCGAGAAGAGACAGGCACGATTGGCGATGACGAGTGCACTCATCGGCGGAAGGCTACTGCGTCGGCCCACCCGGCGTCGCGCAGTCTCCGGCCCACCCGGCGCGCCGCGTTCCTCTGCCCTCGGGTAGCGTCAGCCGACATGGACGAGCACAACGGGCCGGACGAGAAGCCCGGCGCCTACTACTCCCAAGAGCGAGCGGATCTGGTTGCCAGGCTGCCGCGGCCTCTCGGTCGCGTTCTCGACGTCGGCTGCGGCGAGGGAGGGGCCGGACGCCCCCTTCGCGATGCCGGCGCCACGTGGCTGGCCGGCGTCGAGCTCCACGCGCCGTCGGCGGCGCGTGCGGCTCTCGTCTACGACGAGGTCGTGACGGGTCGCGTCGAGGAGGTACTCGATCAGCTGACGCCTCCGTTCGACACCGTGCTTCTGTATGACGTGCTGGAGCATCTCCCGCGTCCTGGAGCCGTTCTCCGGGATCTCAGCCGCCTCGTCGTGCCGGGCGCGCGCGCCCACATCTCGATCCCGAACGCACGACACTGGACGCTGCTGCGCGACCTCGCGCTGCGCGGAACTTTCGGCTACACGGACTGGGGCCATCGCGACCGGACGCACCTGATGTGGTTCACACGGTCCGACATGGCGCGACTGCTCGCGGACAGCGGCTGGACCGTCGAGCGGATCGACCACGGCCCGTTGCGGCCGCTGTCGACCCTCGCCGAGCGCCTCACCCGCGGTTTGACGGCGGAGCTGCTCGTGTATCAGTGGTCGATACTGGCGCGTACTCGTGAGCAAGGCTCCGGAGGCGACCGGTGAGGCGCTGGGCTAGCGCCTCGCATCGGTAATAGCGCTCCGGTACCAGGCGATCGTCCGAACGAGCCCTTCGCGAAGAGGCACGGCGGCGCGAAATCCGAAGCGGTCCTCCGCTCGGGTCGTGTCGAGCTTGCGGCGGGGTTGCCCGTTCGGCTTTGTCGTGTCCCAGTGGATCGCCCCGCCGTAGCCGGTCAGCTCGGCGATCAGGATCGCGAGATCCGCTATCGCGATTTCCTCGCCGGTGCCGAGGTTGACAGGCTCTGCGCCGTCGTAACGCTCGGCAGCGCGCACGAGTCCCTCCACACAGTCGTCGACGTAGAGGAACTCACGCGTCGGAGACCCGTCGCCCCAGAGTGTGATCGTGGCATCGTCCCTGTCCCGCGCCTCCTCCATCTTCCGGATCAGCGCCGGGATCACATGTGACGTCTCCAGGTCGAAGTTGTCGCGAGGGCCGTAAAGGTTGACGGGCAGGAGGTAGATCGCATCGGTGCCGTATTGCTCACGATAGGACTGCGCGCCGACGAGGATGGCCTTCTTCGCGACACCGTAAGGAGCATTCGTCTCCTCGGGGTAGCCGTTCCAGAGGTCGTCCTCTCGAAACGGCACAGGTGCGAACTTCGGGTAGGCGCAGATCGTTCCGGCGATCACGAGCTTCGGCGTGGCATGCAGGCGGACCTGCTCGAGCACGTTGGCACCCATCATCAAGTTGGCGTACCAGTACCGCCCCGGATTTGCGCGGTTCGCACCGATTCCGCCGACCTCAGCGGCGAGGTGGAAGACGAGCTCGGGCGCTGCCGAATCGAACAGCCGAGCCGTCGCCGTCATGTCGGTGAGATCGGTGTCGTCGCTGCGGGGCACGACGACGTCGTGGCCCTCCTCGACCAGCCGATCGACGAGGTGGGAGCCGAGGAACCCACTACCACCTGTGACGAGTACGCGCACGGGGGCGGCTAGCTTTCCGGCATCCAGTCGACGCGACCGATCCACCTGTCGCGATTCTCGGCATACCAGCGAATCGTCTGCAGCACTCCCTCTTCCCACGAAACCTTCGGCATCCAGCCGGTCTCCGCCGTCAACTTCTCGTGGCCGACGCGGAGCGCCATGACGTCGCTCGCGCCGGGCCGATACCGCTTCGGCGTCGTCGTCACCGTCCGGCCGGCCGGCCAGAAACCGTTCTCCTCCCCGATTCTGAAGATGAGGTCGACCCATCCCTCCATCGAGATGTTCTCGCCCTGCCCGTAGACATAGACGTCGCCGGGCTTTCCCTGCGCCGCGACCGTGAGGTGCCCGCGGACGCCATCCGTGCAGAAGCAAAAGTCGCGCAGCGGTTCGAGGTTTCCGAGTTCGACCGTGTCGCGGGTGAGCGCCTGCGTGATGATGGTTCCCGTCACGTACCGGGGGTTTTGACGCGGCCCGTAGTTGTTGAACATCCTCGTGACGACGCCGGGCAGGCCGAACGCGTCGAAGTAGTTCATCGTCAAGAAATCGGCTGCGACCTTGGCCGTCGCATAGATCGACTTCGGGTTGATCGGCGAACGTTCATGCAAGATCAGGCTGCCCTCGGCGTCGAAGTCGTGGTGATGAGAGACATCGTCTCGGACGTTGCCGTACTCCTCCGACGTTCCA
The DNA here is from genome assembly GCA_963721955.1 of uncultured Thermoleophilia bacterium. GTDB lineage: Bacteria > Actinomycetota > Thermoleophilia > Gaiellales > Gaiellaceae > Gaiella. Next base: position 22,420 of record CAVRKG010000006.1, read on the forward strand.
GCCGTATCGAACTTTTCCACTTCGAGGCCGGTGTCGACGATCGACTGCAGGAGATTGAGTGTGCCGATCGTGTTCGCCATCATGGTTTCGTACGGGCGGTGCCATGATTCGCCTACGTGGGCCTGGGCCCCGAGGTGGAAGACATACGGTTTGTCCGGCGCGCTCTTGAGCTCACGCATCAGATAGTCGATCGATGTCTTGTCGGTGAGGTCGGCGAAGTGCACCTTCAAGCGACTCCGGAGGTATCCAATGTTGTTCAGCGCGCCGCTGGACGTCGCTCGTACGAATGCGTGCACGTCGGCGCCGAGCTCGACGAGCGCATCCGTGAGGTGGGAGCCCATGAAACCGTCGGCGCCGGTGACGAGAACCGTGCGTCCGCGGTAGGCGTCGCCGAACTCCCGGCGCAGGTCGTCCAGTGATTGTCGGCTCCAGATCGGGCTCGTGCTCATATCGGGCGTTAGCCTAGCCGGGTTCCACCCGGACTTCCTCACCCACCGTCAGCGCAGTGGCGCGTGCTCGTGAAAGTGCTTCGGAAGCCGACCGGTGAGGCGGAGGAGCAGCAGCCCGTATTGACGCTGCAGCGCGGCAAGCAGGCCGACCGTCGCGAGCTCGACCGGCGCTCGCAATCTCGCCTGTCCGCTCCCCGCGCGAGCGCCACGGAAGCGCGAGCGAATCGGGCCGACCTCGCGGCGCACGACGAGATGCACGAGGAGGACGGGCCAGTCGAGAAGCATGATCTGCAGTCGCGTGAGGACACCACGCGAGGGGACACGGTACTTCTGCAGGACGTAGCCGCGGCCGAACGCCTCGAGCCGCCGCTGGGCGGGCGAAGCGGCGCCGAGAGTGGCGCCGTGGGCGTGAACGGCCACTGCGCCGTCAGCTCGAGCACAACGCCAGCCGGCGAGCCGCAGGCGGAGGGCGAGGTCGACGTCCTCCCAATAGGCGAACAGGTTCTCGTCGAACCCGCCGGCAGCGCGGAAGGCGGCCGCCCGGTACGCGGCAGCTCCCCCACACGGCCCGACCGGCTGAGGCGCCCTGGCGACGAGCGTGGCGGGGCGGTTCCAGAGCATGTCCCACGAGCGCAGCGTCCTGTCGAGTTCGATGCCTGCCGAGTCGACGAGATCGGGTGCCGAGCCCTGGAGGAGTACGCCGGCGACCATGCCGATCTCCGGGTCGGAGAATGGCTCGAGGATACGTTCGACGAAGGTCGGTTCGCACACAGCGTCGTTGTTGACGAGCACGATCACGTCTGCCGTCGGAGCCTCGGCGACTCCGATGTTGATCGCGCGGCCGAACCCGAGATTCTCCTCGTTCACGACCACCTTGGCGTTCGGGAAACGGCGCCCCACCATCGAGCGAGTGTCGTCGTGCGAGGCGTTGTCCACGACGACGATGTCGATCGGCACGGTCTGGCGCTCGAGGCTCTCCAGTGCCCGACCGAGCAGGTCGCTTGCGTCGAAAGTCGGGATGACGACAGCGGCGTTCACTAGCGTGTGACCTTACTGTGTCTGCCGATCATCCCCCTGTGGACGTCCTCAGGACACCTGAGGCCGGCGGGAAGGTCATTCGAGGAGGCGCCCTCCGGAGCGCCGGGTACGCCGTCGGCGTCGTCGTCGGTGCTCTGACCGCGGTCGTCCTGACGCGGTCATTGGGCGTCGTCGACTTCGGCCGCTACGGGACGATCGCGGCCTTGCTCGCGATCGTTTCCACCGTGACCGATGCCGGCCTCACGGCCGTGGGCAGTCGCGAGCTCGCAGTCCTTCCTCACGGTGTCCAGCGAGAGCGCTTGCTGCGGCAACTCGTCGGCCTCCGTCTCGTCGTCAGCTTCTTCGCCGTCCTTCTCGCGGTCGGGTTCGCTGCTGCCGTCGGGTACGACCGGACGATGGTCCTCGGGACGCTGCTCGGGGGGCTCGGAGTCGTGCTCGTCAACGCGCAGGCGACGACGATGATGCCGCTCGCCGTCGGCCTGCGCCTCGGGGCGGTGACGCTGTTCGAGCTGGGAAAGCAGGTGTTGACCCTTGCCGGCATCGCGGCTCTCGCTCTCGCGGGCGCGTCGCTGCTCCCGTACTTCGCCCTCCAGATCGTCGTCGGCGCGATCGTGCTCGTCCTCACTCCGCGCCTGGTCGGCGGCGTGCGCGCGATGCTCCCGCAACTCGATCGCGCGACGGCGTTCCCGCTCCTCAGGCAAGCACTGCCGGTGGCGATTGCGATCGTCATGAACGTCCTCTACCTGAGGTTGCTGGTGATCATGGTCTCGCTGATCGACGATTCCACCGAGACGGGCTACTACGTGACGGCGTTTCGCGTCTTCGAGGTGTTGATCGGGCTTCCGACGCTGGTGCTCTCGGTGGCGCTGCCACTGCTCGCCGTCGCCGGTGCCGAGAACATGGAACGCCTCCGGTACGGCCTGCAGCGGACGCTCGAGCTCGCGGTCGTCACGGCCGTCGGCCTTTCGGTGGTCACGGTTGCCGTTGCGCCGGCGCTGCCGGTGCTCTTCGGCTCGGAGTTCTCCTCCGCGGTGCCGATGCTGCAGATCCAGGCCTGGGCGCTGATTCCGCTGTTCGTCGGGCAGGTCCTCAGTATCGCGCTCGTGGCGCTGCATCGGCAGAAGGCCCTCGCTCTCGGGAATGCGGTCACGGTCGTGGTCGTCCTGGTCGTCGGATTCGCTCTCATCTCGGCGTACGGTGGCAAGGGCGCCGCGGGTGCCGGGTTCGTGGCCGAGGCGTCTCTGTGCGTCATGCTGTTCCTTCTGCTCTTCCGAAACGCCCGTGAGGTGGCACCGCATTTCCGCTTCATCTGGCGGCCGGGCCTCGCGCTGGCCGCCGGTGCCGTGCCGCTCCTCATCGGGTTCGGTTCCGTCGTCTCCGGGGTGCTCGCCGTCGCCGCCTTCGCCGTCGTCGCACTCCTCGCCCGCGCCGTCCCCGGCGAGGTGTTCGAGGCACTCCGCCATCGAAACCCCGGTGGGAGGGCGCGGCTGTGACGCTCCCGCGCGTCGTCGTCCTGCGTGGCCACCTGGCGAACCCGTGGGAGCTCGGGACCTGGGAGCTGCTCGCTGACCGGTTCGACGTCACGGTCGCCGTGACCGGGTCGAATCGGTACGACGTCTCCTCGCTCCGGCTACCGCGAGCGCCCATCCGTGCGATGCGCGACCGGCTGCCGCGAGGACGGGTCGGCGATTTCGCGACGCTCGTGGTCGGGGACCGCTACGTGAACCTCGAGCAGGTCCTCGAAGGCGCCGACATCGTGCACGGCGCCGAGCTCGGGGTCTGGTTCAGCGGCCAGCCGGCGGAGCTCCGCCGCAGGCTCGGATACAAGCTCGTGCTCACGGTCTGGGAGACGATCCCGTTTCTCGATACGTATCGGCGCCAGAGGGGGCGGCGCTATCGGCGGGTTGCGATCGACGAGGCCGATCTTCTGCTGGCGGCGACCGACCGTGCCCGACGCTGCCTCGAGCTCGAGGGGGTGGACCCGAACCGGATCGTCGTCTCGCCGCCGGGAATCGACGTGGAGCGGTTTCGCACCGCGCCGCGGCCGGCCGCGGCGCCGCCGCCGCTCGTTGTGTCGCCGGGCCGGCTCGTGTGGGAGAAAGGGCATTTCGACGTCTTACGGGCGCTCGCGGCGGCCGACGTGGACGCGCGGCTGCTCATCGTCGGGGCAGGCCCGGAGCGCGACCGGCTGCTTCGGTACGCGTCCGAGCTCGGCCTTGCAGACCGCGTGACGATCGAGGCCGTTCCGTACGAGGGGATGCCGGCCGTCTTCGCGGCCGCATCGTGCGTCGTGCTCGGGAGCCTCGCGATCCCCTTCTGGGAGGAACAGTTCGGCATGGTCCTCGCCGAGGCCATGGCCGCCGGCGTGCCCGTCATCGCGAGCTCCTCGGGCGCGATCCCCGAGGTGCTCGCGGGTTCGGGCGCGCAGCTCTTCACCCCCGGGGACTGGCCGACGCTCGCTGCCCGCCTTGCCGAACAGCTTCGGTCACCGGGCTCCGGAGCCGCTGCCTCGTATCCGGCGGAGATCGTCGAGCGGTACTCGACGGCAGCCGCTGCCGTGCGCCTTGCCGCGGCATATCAGCGCGTCCTCAACGGGCCGTAGGCCCATGCGGTCGATGGGCTCGGTCCGCGTCCTCAGGCGAGCAGCGCGTAGATCCGGTCGTGGCCGCGCGCAGCCTCGTCCCAGGTGAACGCCGCAGCTCGCCGGACGCCCCGCTCGCGCAGGTCGGTCGAGCGCCGAAGCGCCTCGTCGACGCCGGCGGCGATCGCGTCGGCGTGGCGCGGATCGAACAGCACTGCGGCATCGCCGCAGACCTCGGGTATCGACCCCGCCCGAGCAGCTGCCACGGGGCAGCCACACGCCATCGCCTCGAGGAGCGGAAGGCCGAATCCCTCGTAGAGGCTCGGAAAGACGACGCAGGCCGCCCGACGGTAGAGATCGACGAGCTCCACCTCCGAGACGGCGCGCGCCTCGACCCCGTCCGGCAGCGACCGCGGATCGTGGCCGACTCCCGTCAGGAGGAGCCGCAGCTCCGGACGGCTGCGGCGAATCTGCGTGAACGCGTCGAACAGCCGAGCGTGGTTCTTGTGCGGCCACGGGCGCGCGGGATACAGGAGCAGCGGTTCGCGCTCGATCGTGGGATCAGGAGTGAATCGTTCGTGGTCCACCCCGAGTCTCACGGTATGCACGTGCTCCGGAGCGAGCCCGAGCGTCTCGATCGCCCGGCCCCGCACGAAGTCGCTGACCACGATGACCTCGTCCGCCTTGCGAGAGGCGCGATCGTACGCGACCTTCCGGAACAGGCGCTCGGAGCGCGACTGCAACGCCGGTAGATCGATGTGCTGGACATCGTGCAACGTGACGACGCGGGGATGATCCGTGGGCGGCACCGGAACCGTCAACGGGAAGTGGACGATGTCGACGCCCGCGAGCAACGCGCGAAGGCGCGCCGGCCTGAACGCCGCCGATCCCATCGCTGCCAGACGGCCTGCCGTCTTCGTCTCGCTCCCGTAGCTCTCGGCGACGATTGCAGGCAGTCCGTCACCGGCATTCGGGGCGAGTGGAGGTAGCAGCGCGAGGTAGTCGTGCGCTCCGACCCGTGCCAGTGACCGTGCCAACTCGCGCACGTAGGTCTCGCTCCCGCCAGAGATCCCAGGGACCAGCGTGAGCAGGGAGAGGCCGACGCGCACGGGGAGGCATCCTATCGTGAGGGCTAGAATGGCCCGATGGCCGACGTGAGTGAGGAAACGCCCGCGGTTGCAGGCGTTTCGACGGTGGAGACCTCCGCCCCCGAGGCGGCTGGAGGAGCGCCCGAACCGGTTGACGTGGCCGCGCTGTTCGAGTCGCTTCGCGACGAGGTCAGGCGCTCCGGCGCCGATCCCGGTGGCGGATCCGGCGATCCGGCCGATCGGCGGGCGGCGCGCGCCGAAGCGGAGAGGCTCTGGCCCGTGTCCGCAGACCGTGCCCTGCGACTTCGGCCCGGGATCCGAGGTGGGATCGGCACACCGATCAAAGCGGTCCTGCGGAAGGCAATGCGCTGGTATGTCGAGCCTGTCGCCTACGACCAGCGGTCGTTCAACGCGGCGGCGCTCCGCCTGATCGACGATCTCCAGGAGCAGGTCGACCGGCTTCAGGACGAGGTGTCGGCTCTTCGCCAGTCGAAGCGCTGAGCGCTCGATGAGGATCGCCGTCTGCAGGCCCCAGGTTCCGTTCGCACGAGGGGGAGCGGAGATCTTCACCGACGCTCTCGTCGATGCGTTGCGCGCCCGCGGACACGAGGCGGACATCGTCACGGTGCCGTTCAAGTGGTATCCCGGGGCGCGTGTTCTCACGCAGGCATTCACCTGGCGCATGCTCGATCTCGACGAGGCGGACGGGAAGACGATCGACATGGTCGTGGCGACGAAGTTTCCGTCGTACGTCGTTCGGCACCGCGAGAAGCGTGTCTGGCTGATCCATCAGTTCCGGCAGGCATACGAGCTCGACCGCACGGAACTCGGTCAGTTCGACGAGTCGCCCGAGGATCGCGCGCTGCGTCGACAGGTGCAGCGGCTCGACCGGATGGCGCTCGGCGAGGCGACGAAACTGTTCGCGACATCGCAGAACGTGGCGGGACGGCTGCAACGGTCGACGGGCCTCACCGCCGAGGTCCTGCCCCATCCGGCGCAGGCGCTCGACTTTCGCGACGACGGCCCCGGCGACTTCGTCCTCTCCGTGAACCGGCTCGACCGGTCGAAGCGCATCGATCTGCTGATCGAAGCGGCCGCGGCGGAGCCGACGCTTCGCGTGGTCGTGGCGGGTGAAGGGCCGGATCGTGAGCGCCTCGAACAGATCGGGCGCGAGCGAGGCGTCGACGGGCGCGTGCGCTTTGCCGGGCGCGTCTCCGCGGAGGAGCTCGCGGATCTGTACGCGACCTGCTTCGCGACGTTCTACGCCCCTGTCGACGAGGACTTCGGTCTGGGCCCGTACGAGTCGTTTCTCTCCGGGAAGCCGGTGATCACGGCGACCGACGCAGGCGGCCCTCTCGAGATCGTCCACGACGGCACCACCGGGCGGGTCGTCGCCCCCGACCCCACCGAGGTGGGCAGCGCCGCCGTCTGGCTGCGCGAGCACCCGGACGAAGCACGGGCGTACGGACGTGCAGGCAAGGCGATTGCGGACGCTGTGACCTGGGAACGCGCGATCGCGAGGCTGCTCTCGTGAGCGTTTCCGTGGTGTCCCCGTGAAGATCGCGATCTTCAGCCCGATGCCGCCGGAGCGCTCCGGCATCGCCGATTACTCGGCCCTGTTGCTCCCCGCACTCAGCGAGCGCTGCGACGTCGAAATCGTACGGCGAGGCCGGAAGCGGCCGCCGCGCGGGACCGATCTCTGCGTCTACCACGTCGGCAACAACCCCGAGGCGCACGGCTGGATCGTGGAAGCACTGCGACGGACGCCGGGCCTCGTCGTCTTGCACGACTTCGTCCTCCACCACCTCGTCGCCGGACTGACGATCGGGCGCCGCGACGGTCACGGCTATCTGGACGCGATGGAGCGGGAAGGCGGCGTCGTCGGCCGCCTGCTCGGGCACGCCGTGCTCGACAAGCGCATACCGCCGCTGTGGGAGAACCGGCCGCAGGACTTTCATCTCGCCGGCGAGGTGCTCGATCTGGCCACCGGGCTCGTCGCGCACTCGGCGCACGTGCGCGACCGAGCCCGGGAAGCAGGTTTCTCGCGGCCGATCTGGGTGATCCCGCATCCCGCCTTTCCCGTTCCACCCGGTGCAGCCGCCGAGCTCGCAGCCGATCCCCTGTTCGGAACGTTCGGCAACGTCAACGACAGCAAGCGGGTTCCGCAACTACTCGAGGCGTTCGCGCGCGTTCGGCGCGGCCGGCCCGACGCGGGCATGCTGCTCGTCGGTGCCACGTCCCCGGGATTCGACCTCGATCGCCGCCTGCAGCGCCTCGGCCTCGAGGCAGGCGGCGTCTCGCGGGAGGGATACGTCTCGGAGGATCGGCTGTGGGCCTTGATGAAGGCCTGCGACGTGCACGTCAGTCTCCGGTCACCGACAATGGGAGAGACGTCGGGTACGGCGGTGCGCGCGCTGGCTCTCGGAAAGCCGCTCGTCGTGAGCGATGTCGGCTGGTTCTCCGAGTTGCCGGACGACGTCGCGCTGAAGGTGCCGGCGGACGAGCGAGAGGTCGAGACGCTCGTGGCCGCGCTCGAACTGCTCGCGGCGCGCCCCGACGTCCGCGACGCGATGGGCGCGGCTGCGCTCGAGCTTGCGGATCGGACGCACGGTCTCGACCGGGTCGCCGATCTCTACGTCGCAGCCTTCGAGGAGTCCGGCGGCGGGCAAGCGGTTGCCGACGCGGTGCTCCAGGATGTCAGCGAGGCAGCTGCAGCGGTCGGCATCACGCCCGGCTCGGCCGAGGCGCGCGAGATCGCGGCGCGGCTTGCCGAGGTTCGGCTCGGTGACTGAGCGGGTCCGGGGGATCCCGGCCTGGGGCTGGCTCCTCGCTCTCGTCATCGCCTCGTTCGCCCTCCGGGCCTGGGTCGCCCGTGGGATGGCCGGGCCGTTCATCATGGTCGACGAGCTCATCTACTCCGAGCTCGCAAAGAGCTTCGCCGCGTCGGGTCACTTCTTCGTCCGTGACGTTCCCACGTCCGGCTACGGCCTGCTCTACCCGGTGCTCATCAGCCCGGCGTATGTGCTCTTCGACCGGGTGCCGGATGCGTACGCGGCCGTGAAGACGATCAACTCGCTTGCGATGTCGCTGGCCGCGTTCCCCGCATTCATGCTCGCTCGGCGGGTCGTGCCCACTGCGTGGGCCCTCCTCGCAGCTGTTCTTGCGCTCGCGCTGCCGTCGCTCGTCTACACGACGACCGTCATGACCGAGAACCTCTTCTACCCGCTCTTTCTCCTCGCGGCCTGGGCGCTGCTTCGGGTCGTCGAGCGCCCGACGTGGTGGGGTGCAGTCGGTCTCTACGTCGTGGTCGGTGTCGCACTCGCGACGAGAGTCCAGGCGGTCGCAATCGTTGCCGCGATCGTCACAACGCCTCTCCTGCTGGTGCTCTTCCGGCGCGGCCGGGCGAGGGCACTCCTCGAGTACGTACCCCTCTACGCGGTCACCGGCGGCATCGCGGCGGTGACCCTCCTCGCCAAGGTCGTCCAGGGGCGATCGCCCAGGGAGCTGCTCGGCGCGTATGCGATCACAGGTGAGACGAGCTACGACCTCGGCCGGGTCTTGCGGTTCTGGTTGTGGCACATCGAGGAGCTCGACCTCTACGTTGGTGTTGCGCCAGTCGCCGCATTGATCGTCTTGCTGGCGCTGGTACGGTCGCAGCCTCGGCCTGTTCAGGCGTTCCTCGCCGTGACGGTGTCGCTCGTCTTCTGGCTCAGTCTCATCGTGGCGGTGTTCGCGTCGCAGTTCGCGAACCGGATCCAGGAACGGAACCTCTTCTACGTCGCACCGCTCCTCCTCGTGGCGCTCCTCGTCTGGGCTCGCAACGGCGCGCGGCGGCCGCTCGCGGTGACCGCCGGGGCGATCGGAGTGGCGGCACTTCTGCCCCTCGTTTTTCCGTACACGCGGTTCATCGAAACGGGAGCGATCTCCGACACGCTCGCCCTGCTGCCTATCTGGACCGCCTACGGCAATCTCTTGAACGACTCGATCGTGCTGAGTGTCGGAGTCGGAGTGGCCGCCATGTGCGCCGTGTTCGCACTCGTGCCGGCGCGGTTCGCGGTCATCGTCCCGATCGTCGTTCTCTGCTATTTCGCCCTCGTCTCGCGTCCGATCTGGAAGGGGCCGCACGGGTTCCAGCAGGCGGGAGCGGGAGCGCTCTTCCAGGGGATCCGTGGGGCCAAGCGCGACTGGATCGACGCTGCTCTCCCTGCGGGTGCGACGGCTGCAGCGGTCTGGTCGGGCCGCACGGACAGGTTCACGATCAACGAGAACGAGTTCTTCAACCGGGACCTGGGCGCCGTGTACTTCATCGGCGGGTCGACGCCCGGCGGCCTGGCCGAGACAGAGGTGCGTGTCCGGGCGAGCGACGGACTCGTCGTCAAGGCCGATGACTCTGCTGTCACCGACCGCTACGTCATGCTGGACGGGACGATCGAGCCCGACGGCACGGCGATCGCGAAGGACACGCTCCTCGGCGTGACGCTGTGGCGGCTGCGTGGGCCGCTCGTCTCGACCACCAAGATCGCCGGCCTCTACCCCGGCGACACGTGGTCGGGTCGTACCGTCACGTACACGCGCAGGCAGTGCCGACCGGGGGCGGTGGCCGTCCAGTTGACGAGCGACCCGAGTCTCTTCACGAGGCCTCAACGCATTACGGCGACGACCACGGTTGCCGGCCGGGAGACCGTCACCTCTCTGCTGCTCGAGCCGACGGGCAACGCCGTTCTGCGGATCCCCGTCGCACCGAATGCCGACGGAATGTGCGTCGTCCGGTATGACGTGGCGCCCACTGCGGTACCCGCGGACGTTGTTCCCGGCAGCAACGACGACCGCGTGCTCGGCGCTCACTTCAATGCGTTCGCGCTCGAGCCCTCATGAGAATCGTCGTCGACGTTTCGCCACTCTCCCACCCACGCACCGGGATCGGGAACTACATCCGTGGGTCACTCGCAGGCATGGCAGAGGCGGCGGCCGGTTCGCACGAGATCGTCGCATTCGCGCCCACCAGCCTGAAGGGGCCGCAACGTATCCGGGAGGCACTCGACGGCACGCCCGTGCGCCCGCGCCTGTGGCCCCTGCCTGCGTCCCACGCGGTCCGCACCGCCTGGAGTCGGATGGGACATCCGGTCGCGGAGCGCCTCCTGGGACGGTTCGACGCACTGCAGTTCACCGACTGGATGTATCCACCGCAACGCGCCGGGCTGAGGTCGACGGTGATCCACGATCTAGTGCCGCTGCACCATCCCGAGCTCGTCACGGCGCGCACGCTCTCGATGCACACGCGGAAGTACGAGAACGCGGCCCGCACCTGCGATGTGATCTTCACCAACTCGTCGTACACGGCGGCTGACGTGTCGGCGACGCTCGGGATCCAACCCGAGCGCGTCGTCGTCGCGCGCCCCGGCCTCGAGCGCTGGCACGTGGCCGACGGGCCGGTCGCCGAGCTCGGTCGACCGTACGTTCTCGCGCTCGGGACGCTCGAGCCGCGCAAGAATCTGGCCCGACTCGTCGAGGCCTGGCGCTCGCTCGAGGCGAGACCGGTCCTCGCTCTCGCGGGTGGAGCAGGATGGGGTGCTGGGGACGGACTCGACGACCCCGGCATCATCAAGCTCGGATACGTCCCCGACGAGGAGGTTGCGAGGTTGTATCGAGGAGCCGCCGTGTACGTCTACCCGTCGCTGTTCGAGGGATTCGGGATGCCGATCGTCGAAGCGATGGCGTGTGGCGTCCCCGTTGTCGCGTCGGCTCATCCCTCGATGGACGAGGCGTCCGGGGAGGCGGCCGTTCGCGTCGACCCACTCGATCCTCATGCGATTGCCTCCGGCATCGTCGATGCGATGAGCCGTCGCGAGGAGCTCGTGAGCGCGGGGCTCGCGCACGCGCGCACCTTCAGCTGGCTCACGACCGGGGAGACGATGCTGCGCGCATACGAGGCACGGCTGTGAGGGTCGGCGTCGACGTAGCTCCGCTCGTGCAGGACGCCGCCGGCACAGCGCGCTGGATCCGTGGCCTGCTCGGCGAGCTCGAGCGGCGCCAGGACATCACGGTCACACGGCTCGGCTGGGGCGGGCCGGGACGATGGACAGCAGTCGCGCGCGACGTCCTCTGGTATCCGTTCCTGCTGCCCCGACAGGCGCGCAACGCCCAGGTCGACGTCCTCCACTGCACGATCTACCGCGCTCCAAGGCGCTCGCGCATTCCAGTGGTGGTCACGGTGCACGATCTCGCCGTGCTCAGGCATCCCGAGGTCATGACCTCGTGGACGCGCCTGTACGGCCGGACGGGACTTCGGCGCACGATTCGCGCGGCGACGCGCGTGATCGCCGTTTCGGAGTTCTCGAGGCGAGAGGTCGCCGAGTTGTGCGATGTCGACCTCGATCGGATCGACGTCGTTCCGAACGCGGTCGACCCCGTCTTCGTGCCCGACGGCCCTCGCGCCGCCGGCTCCTACGCGCTCGCCGTCGGCACGGTGGAGCCCCGCAAGAATCTGCCGCGCGCGGCCGAGGCAGCGAGGCTGTCGGGCATCGAGCTCCGTGTGGTCGGGGCGCGCGGTTGGGGAGATGTGCGGGTGGACGACGGCTCGGTCGTCTGGCTCGGCAGGGTGGAGGACGACGAGTTGGCAGCCCTCTACCGCGGCGCATCCTGTCTCGTCTACCCATCTCTCTACGAGGGGTTCGGCATCCCGGTCGCCGAGGCGATGGCCTGCGGGACACCCGTCGTGACGAGCCGCGACAGCGCCATGGCCGACGTCGCCGGGGACGCCGCAGTTCTCGTCGATCCCGAGGACGCAAGGTCGATCGCAGCGGGCATGGAGGAGGCCGTTCGACGCGTCGGAGAGTTGCGCTCGCTCGGTCTCGAGCGAGCACGGCTCTACACATGGGCGCGCGCCGCCGATTGCGCCGAAGCGGCGTACCGAAAGGCGATCGGATGAGCCGTTACGATGGCGCCCTCATGGACGAACGAAAGCTCGCCGAGGTCGAGTACCCCGAGCATCTCGATGAGGAGGGCCGCACGTGGCTTCGGACGAAGCCGTTTCTCGGCCCACCCGAGGCGGCCGCCCGGCACCTTCTCGACGTCTCCTCGGTCGTCTCGTTGCTCGAGATCGCCGAAGGGCGATCGCTCTGTCATCTTGGCTGCGGAACCGGCTGGTTGACGCTGTTCGCCGCGCGGTGCGGGGCGACGGTCGAGGGCTACGACATCTCGCCGGGGATGATCGAGATCGCTCGCGACAACGCCGCCGAGCAGGGCCTCGACGCAACGTTCGAGGTCGGCGACTACGAGTCACTCGACCTCGAACGTCGCTTCGATCTCTGCCTCGTGTACGAGGCCCTCCACCACAGCCACCGGCCCGAGCTCGTCCTGCGGACGGCTCGCCGGGCGCTTCGGCCGGGTGGCCGGCTGCTCCTCGTGGAGCCCAACTGGGCACACAGATATTTCGGTCGCGATGCAACGAGTCGGTTCGGAACGACGGAGAACGGCTACTCGACCCGACACCTCAAGCGGGCCCTCCGTGCGGAGGGGTTCGTCGATGTGCGGCGCTTCCACAGCAATCGCCGCATTCGCTTCCAGGGCCGGCCAATGCTGTACGGCAACGGCCCCGTGGACATTGCCCAACATCTCGTCGAGCCCCTCGTGTACCGGGTCTTCGCGCCGTTCTGGGCGCAGATCTGGCTTCGCGCCCGCGCCACGTGAAGGCGCGGGCGCGCTCCACGAAGCGCGCGTTGGTCGTCGTGGACGCAGACGTGCTCGGCCGCCGACGTACCGGGGACGAGACGTATGTCCGAAACATCCTTCGCGAGCTCCCGCCGCTCGCGGAAGCTGCAGGTGTCGGCATCGCCGCTGTGACGCGGCGGCCGGATCTCGTGCCCGCAGGAGTCGACGCGATCGAGCTCTCCACGGCGTCGCAGGTAGCCCGGATGGCGTGGGCGCTGCCGCGCCTCCTCAAGCGGGTC
>CAVRKG010000007.1:0-16274 GCA_963721955.1 uncultured Thermoleophilia bacterium
GTCGGCAACGAGACCGTCCTCGTCCGTCAGGCCCGTGCCTTCGAGCCGGACGTCGTCTATGTCCAGAATCTTCACCTGCTCTCCGATGGCACGCTCGCCGAGTTGCGCGAGACCTGCGGATACGTCGTCGGGCAGATCGCGAGCGCCGCGCCGCCCCTCGATCGGCTCCGGAAGTTCGATCTCGTCCTGACCTCGTTCCCGCACTTCGTCGACGAGTTCCGGCGTCAGGGCGTCCGCTCGGAGTACCTCCGGATCGCATTCGACGCTCGCGTTCTCGACGCACTCGGCGCGCCGACAGGCACCCGGGACATCGTCTTCGTGGGAGCGCTGAACGCGCTCCGCCATCGCGCCGGCAACCGGGCGCTCGCCCGAGCGGCCCGGCACCTTCCGATCGAATTCTGGGGCTACGACCTCAGAGGCCGCCCGCCCTGGTCTCCGATCAGGCGCCGCTACCAGGGCGAAGCATGGGGGCTACAGATGTATGCGGTCCTCGCGAGCGCCCGGATCGTGCTCAATCGCCACATCAGCGAAGCCGGGCAGTACGCGAACAACATGCGGCTCTTCGAGGCAACGGGCGTCGGGTCTCTTCTGCTGACGGACGCGAAGGCCAATCTGTCCGACCTCTTCGAGATCGACCGGGAGGTCATCGCGTACGAGGGTGTCGCCGACCTCGTCGACAAGGCGAGGTACTTCCTCGACCACGAGGACCAGCGAGCCATCTGTGGCGGCCGCCGGCCAGACGCGAACCTTGCGCGATCACACTTACGCTGTCCGCATGGCCGAGCTCACCGAGATCCTCGCGAGGCACGCACCTTGAGCGTCTCCGACACGATGACGTGGTACGACGGCAAGCGCGTGTTGATCACGGGCGGGCTGGGCTTCATCGGCTCGAACCTCGCCCGCGCGCTCGTGGCGGCGAACGCAAGGGTCGTGTTGGTCGATTCGCTGATCCCCGAGTACGGCGGCCTGCTCCACAACGTCGCCGGCCTCGAGGATCGCCTGACGATCAACGTCAGCGACGTGCGGGACGAGCACAGCCTCCGCTTCCTCGTCCGCGACCAGGACGTCGTGTTCAACCTGGCCGGACAGACGAGCCACCTCGATTCGATGACGGATCCGTACACCGATCTCGAGATCAACTGCCGCAGCCAGCTCTCGATCCTGGAGGCGTGCCGCCACGAGAACCCGGCCGCGATGATCGTCTTCGCGAGCACGCGCCAGATCTACGGCAAGCCGCGGTACCTCCCGGTCGACGAGGAGCATCCGATCGTCCCGGTCGACGTGAACGGCGTCAACAAGACCGCCGGGGAGTGGTACCACCGCCTGTACCGCGACGTCTACGGCCTCCGGACGTGCTCGCTCAGGCTGACGAACACGTACGGCCCCCGGATGCGGGTGCGCGACGCGCGCCAGACCTTCCTGGGGATCTGGCTCCGCGCTGCCCTCGAGGACGGCGAGATCGTCGTCTACGGAGACGGGTCGCAGCGGAGGGACCTCACGTTCGTCGACGACGCCGTCACCGCGTTCCTGCTGGCCGGCTCGGACGAGCGAGCGCTCGGCGGGATCTACAACCTCGGTGGCGAGGGGCATGTCTCGCTGCTCGAGCTCGCCGAGATGGTCGTCGAACTGGCGGGCGCAGGTCGGGTGCGCACGATCCCGTTCCCACCCGATCGCAAGGCGATCGACATCGGCGACTTCTACGCGGACTTCTCCCGCATCGGCGCCGATCTCGGCTGGGCGCCGACGACTCCACTCGCGGATGGCCTGGCGCGGACGCTCGACTTCTACCGCGAGCACGCAGAGTGGTACTGGGGCGCCGAGTGAGGATCCCGTTCCTCGACCTCCGCCGGCAGCCGCGTGACGCGGTCGACGCCGCGCTCGACCGCGTCCTCGACCGGGGCGCGTTCATCCTGGCCGACGAGGTCGCGCAGTTCGAGGAGTCGTTCGCCGCCTACTGCGGGGCCGGGCACGCCGTTGGCGTGGCGTCGGGCACGGACGCGATCACGATCGCGCTGCTGGCGGCCGGCCTCGAGCCGGGCGACGAGGTGATCACCGCGCCGAACACCTGCATTCCGACGATCGTCGGGATCGAGCGGGCAGGTGGCGTCCCCGTGCTGGCCGACGTCGACGCGACCACCTACACGCTCGATCCACGCGAGGTCGCGCGCCGGCTGACCCCGCGCACCCGCGCCATCGTGCCGGTGCATCTCTACGGCCAGCCCGCAGACTTGGGCGCGCTCGTCGAGCTCGCCCGGGAGAGCAACCTGCTCGTGATCGAGGACTGCGCGCAGGCCCACGGCGCGGCGTATGAGGGTAGAAGGGTCGGATCGATCGGCGACGCAGCGGCGTTCAGCTTCTACCCGACCAAGAACCTCGGTGCTCTCGGGGACGGCGGGGCGCTGACGACGAGCAACGACGAGATCGCCGAGCGCGCGCGACTTCTCCGCAACTACGGGGAGCAGGGGCGCTTCAACCATGTGCTGCGGGGGCTGAACAGCCGCCTCGACGAGCTCCAGGCTGCCGTGCTCCGTGCTCGCCTCCCGTTGCTCGACGACGCGAACAGCCGACGGCGAGAGCTGGCATCGGCGTACACGGCGATGTTGAGAGGCTCGCCGGTCCTCCCGCCGGCCGAGCGAGCCGAGCGCCTCCATGCCTACCACCTCTACGTCGTCCAGAGCGAGGCGAGGGACGAGTTGCGAGCGACACTGGCCGACCACGGCGTCGGCACGGCGATCCACTATCCGGTCCCGGTCCACCGGCAGCCTGCCTACCTCGACCTCGACGTCCCCGGAGGGTTCCCGGTCGCAGAGGCTCTCTGCCCCCGGATTCTCAGCCTGCCGTTGTCGGCGGAGCACACCGACGCCGAGATCCAGGAGACGGCGGAGCTGATCCTGCGCCTCAGCGCCCGTTCCGGGGCAGCAGCAGGAAGCCCCGCAGACCTCCGATGACGATCGGCCGGTCGTCGAACGACGCCACCCAGAGCGAGCGGAGCGCAGCTTCGTTCCGGAACCACCCCGCAAACGTGGCCCGCGGCCGGGAGAGCCGGCGGACGATCTCCTTCACCGCGTCACCGGGCGAGAGGACCGTCGAGGGGACGAAGAGCACCGGAGTCTCGACACGCTCGAACACGGACTGCCACTGCTCGCTGCTCAGCTCCGCGTCGATGCGGTGCATCAGGTGGAGGTCTGCTGCGAGCGGACCGTCGACCGCGAGGTCGTGGCTGACGATCTCGACTTCGGGAAAGAGACGGTGGAGCCGCTCCACCGTCGCCGGCGCGAACTCGGCGCAGACGAGGCGAAGTCCCGGCTCGAGCCGATGGATCTGCTGCTCGAGCAGCGCCCCGCCGACGCCGTAGGAGCAGAGACTCCGCGCACCGAGCTCTTTCGCCACCTCGACGACCTCGCGGGCTCGCTCGACGTTGGCCGGTGCTGACCCGGCGCGTTCCCACTCTGGTCGCGACGCGGCGAGGCCGAACGGCCCTGTCGTCGCCCGTGCGGCATCCCATCCCTCCGGCGTGAGCAGGTCGGGCCCGATCGCGCCTGCGTCCTGGCCGAAGTCGTACACCCTCCGCACCGTGATCTTCAAGCCGACCTCGCGATTGCTGCTTCGAGGTACTCCTCGAGACGCGACACGACCGCTTCGCGACCGTGCTGGCGGGTGACGTGTGCCTGCGCGCGCAGGCCCATCGCGGCACTCTGCTCCAGGGCAGTCTCGACGGCGTCCCGGATCTGTGTGCCGGAGAGCGGCACGACGAATCCTCCGCCCGCCTCGGCGATCCCGGGGATGTCTGTCTGTTCGGTGACGACGACCGCGGTGGCGAGCGCCGCCGCCTCGAGCGCAGCCAGGGAGGTCTCCTCCCAGTGGGGTGGGGTGAGACAGAAGACGTCGGCGGCGCGGTAGGCCGCGAACCGATCGTCGCCGTAGAGTGGCCCGACGAAGCGGACGCGCCCATCGAGAAAGAGCGGCGCGAATCGCGTTCGGATCTCGTCCAAGTGGCCGTCGTCGCGGCCGACCACGGCCAGGACGACGTCGTCGCCGAGCAAGGGCTCGACGGCCTCGATCAGGATGTCGAGCCCCTTGAGTCGATTGATGCGCCCGAGGAAGAGCAGGATCCTGACCGACCGGTCGACACCGAGGAGCGCGCGAAACTCGCCGCCGTCGTCCTCGGCGCCGACCTCCATCGCGGAGAGGGGGAGCGGCAGCAACCGCACCGCCTCCTCGCTGCCACCGAAGCTCCGGTAGAGGCGCGCCTCGTGGTCGGTTTGGGCGAGGAGCAGCGGCGAGCGTCGCAACATCGGACGGACGAGAGCTCTGTCGTAGACCGATTTCACGGCCCCCCGAACGCCGGCCGACGCGGGCAGCGACCCGTGCGCGGAGAGGCAGAGCGGCACGCGCCGGACGACCGAAGCCGAGAACGCGGCTGCGGTGAGATACGTTCGCGTGTCGGTGACATGGATGACGTCGTGACGCCCCGCCTCGCGCAGGAGTCCCGTCACCAGCCCTCGCGGCAGGTACTTCTTGGTGCGCCAGGCCAGCCCGTTGCTCAGGTTGGGATAGCGGGTGACGGACACGCCGTCGACGACCTCGTGGCGGGGTGTCGCACGAGTCTCGTCGTCCAGCACGTCGGTGGTCAGGACGGTGACGTGGTGGCCGCGCCCCGCCAGGCCGGCGGCGAACTCGTACATCACCCTGGGCGGTCCTCCATAGGCCCAGGCCGGCGGGAAATACGGCGTGACCTGGAGGACGCGCATGCCTGCTCAGCTCCTACGGAGCTTCCAGGCGGCCTTGCGAGCGGTCTCGCGCAGGCGGAGCACCGAGCCGAGGTTGCGACGCACCGATCCCCGTGCGGTCAGCCGGTGACTCGCGTCGTGGATCGTGTACATCGTCTTGCCTCCACCGGTGAGCGCATAGTTCGCCAGGGCCTCCTCGCCGAGGTGCGCCCCGTCGTGCCCGCCCGGGACGTGGCCGTAGTCGTGAGTCTGATGCACCGCGACGACGGCAGCCGACGCGTCGACGACGACGCCGCGCTGACGGCCGCACCAGACGAGCCAGTTGTCGAACCGAGCGCGCCCGATCACGAACGGGGGCAACGGGTCGAACAGTCCTGCCGTGAAGACGAAGTAGTCGATTGCGGTCGCCCCGCGCGACCTGCCACTCGCGAGCGCCCGGTCCCGTAGGCCGGGGTCGAGCTCGTGGTGCTCGGCGCCACTCGAGCCGACGACCGCGAGGTCGAGCGTCTCGCCGATCATCAGCAGTCGCGACCCGGCAGACGCTGCAGCGGTGACAGCCGGGAGGAAGTCGTCGAAGAGGATGATGTCGGCGTTGACGAGACAGCGAAGCGGGTGAGCTGCGACGAGGTCGACTCGCCGAAAGGCGTCGTCCAGTCTCGGGGTCCCGTGGTCGTTTGTGGCGATCCCGGTCAGGTGCTCGACGCCAAAGCGAGCCGCGGCAGCCGCCGTCCCCGGCTCGTCACCGACAAGGATCACCTGCACGTCCTGCACCAGCTCGACCCAGCTCCGGATCGCGTTCAGCTGGATGTCTTCCGCGTGCCCGACGAACGGCTTGGGGATCGAAAACAGCGTCAGCACGAGGCGAGCCTACCGCGCCAACGATCGAGCGCCGATCCTGGCCGCCTGTACGATCGCGATCGAAGTGCGACCCCTCCGAGCCCGAATCGCGCGACGCGTGGCCTCGCTGATCGCCTCCACCGCAGGCTACGAGGTGACGCCGGCTCGCACGCCGCCTCTGGCAAGGCTCCGGAGGGCAGGGATCACCGTCGCCACGGTGATCGACGTCGGTGCAGCCCTCGGGGACTGGTCGCTCGAGTGCGCCCGGACCTTCCCCGACGCGCGGTACATCCTGGTGGAGCCGCTCGACGAGTTCTCGGCAGCTCTGGCCAGGGTCGTCGGGTCGCTGAGCGCCGCCGAGCACGTTCCCGCGGCCGCCGCGGCCACCAACAGCGACGTGAGCTTCCATGTCCATGCCGACCTCGTCGGGAGCTCCCTCTATCGCGAGTCCGAGGGCGGCGGCGTGGACGGAGAGCCGCGCACCGTCTCGGCCGTGTCGCTCGACACGCTCGCTTCGGACACACGAGCATCCGGCCCCTATCTGCTCAAGGTCGACGTCCAGGGCGCCGAGCTCGAGGTGCTACGCGGCGCCGAGCGCATCCTCGGAGAGGCCGAAGCCGTCGTCCTCGAGGTCTCGTTTCTCGAGTTCTTCCAGGGCGGAAGCCTCGCTCACGAGCTGATCCGCGTGATGAGCGAGCGGGGCTTCGTCGTCTACGACATCCTCGACCTGCTCGACCGCCCGCTCGACGGCACGCTCGCGCAGGCCAACGTCGTGTTCGTGCCTGCCGCGAGCGCCGCCCGGCGAGAGAAGGCGTTTGCGTCCCCCGAGCAACGCGCCGCCCAGGACACCGCCTTCACCGCAGCGATCCGGCGGAGGCTCTAGTCACGGTGCGGGCCGCACTCTCATGAGCAGCAGCGGACGGGCCGAAGCGTGTGCGATCTGCGGCGGCGAGGCGGGGCCGGAGCTGTTGCGCATCGAGACCCCGGACCGGTTCGAGCGGCATGTCGGCGTCTCTGCCGAGGGCTACCTCCGCCGCTGGGTCGAATGCAGTGGGTGCGGCGTGGCCGCGAACATCATCGGGGACGATGTTCTCGAGCGACTCGAGGACCTGAACCGCTCGGGGTACTACGAAGTCGATCTCCAGGGGGCGAACATCGGCGACAAGTACAGGAAGGTGATGTCGTTGCCGCCGGAAGAGTCGGACAATGCCGGTCGCGTCAGCCGCATCCTCTCCTTCCTCGAAACGTGGGGCTCGCGCGACGCCGTCGCCCGTCGGGTGATCGACATCGGTGCCGGCACCGGCGTCTTCCTGTCCCTCTTCCTGAGGGAAGGCTCGCCCGCCGGAGCCTGGTCGGCGCTCGCCGTCGAGCCCGATCCGATCGCGGCTGCTCATCTCCGCAGCCTCGGCGCCTTCGACGTCGAAGAATCGACCTACGCCCCCGATCGACGCCGCGGTGGGTTCGACCTCGTCACCCTCAACAAGGTGGTGGAGCACGTCGCCGATCCGGTCGCGTTCCTGTCCGGAGTGGCGACCGCCCTCGACACGCCGGGAGGGCTCATGTACGTCGAAGTCCCGGACAAGGCCACCCTGTTCCATCGTGCGCCGTCCGACAACATCCTCGGCGCGCTGCACCGGCATCTCTACAGCGTTCGTAGCCTGGACGAGGCACTGCGGCGCGCGGGTCTCGAAGTACTCGCGATCGAGCGAGTGATCGAGCCGAGCGGCAAGCTTTCGCTCGCGGCGTTCGCGACGACTCCGTCGGCGCTGCGGGCGCACTTCACCCGGGCCGGATGACTGCGCATCCGGATCGTGCGGGGATCAGCGCTCTACAACCGCGGCAGCGAGAGGTGAGAGGTAGTCGTCTCTCGTTCGATCCACCGCCCACTCGGCGAACGCCCGCAGATCGGGGGCAGCGACGAGGTCGTCCCACGATCGCAGCAGCAACTCGACGTTGTGATCGAGTGGATGGCCCATGCGCTCGACCGGCTCCATCGTCGTCTCGAAGCTCGTGAACCTGAGGGGCCGCCGGCAGAAGAGCGCGTGGGCGTGCTTCTTGGCGAGCTGCACCTGCTCGTCGGTGAGCGGCGGGACGTCCTGCAACCCGCGGAGGAGTCGACGGTAGGCGTCGACCGTCGGAGAGTCGAGCGTGAAGCCGCGACCCGAGTAGTGACTCGTGCCGGCCGTCACCACCGGAACCCCGTAGCAGGGCGCCTCGATCCCGATCGTGCCTCGGATCGTCAGCGCGTAGTCCGCTGCCCCGAAGAGGGAGACCGTACTGATGTCCGTGTCGGGAAGCAGCAGCTTGACATGCTGTGGTAGCTCGCCGACGGCCGCACGGATCGCCTTCACCTCGTTGAGCTCTCCCCGCTGCGATTCGGCCTTGAGCTTCCAGACGTTCGCCGGGTGGAGCTTCACGATCCAGTTGAGGGATGGGTTGGCAGCGGCTTCGCGCACGGTCTCGACCAGCCATTCCTCCTGATCCTCGAAGAGATCGTCCCCGTAGAAGAGATTGGCGTCCCAGAGGACGTGGGAGAAGACGACTGCCACCGGTCGCTGCGGATCGAGAGCGAGCTCGTCCAGGAGCGCATCGCGCCCACGCGCCCGCGTGCCCCGGTGGAGACGACGGCTCAGCAAGTCCTTGCCTGCATACCGCTGCTCGAACTGGCTCGCCAGCTCCTCCTCCAGCGACGATGTCCAGGGCTCGCGCGCCACGTCGTTCCAGGCAGCCTCCCCCAGTGAGCGCGGGTGGAACCGGCTCGTCTCCCCCGTGTACCGCTTCAGCACGAGGGTGTCGTCGGAGAAGCCGTGCACGAACTGGATCACGTTGCGCCGCTGCCGGAGGGCGGTCTCGAAGATCGGGCCGTACCCCGCGTAGCGGGCCTCGTTGAAGATCATGATCGCCGGGTCGATCTCCTCGAGCATCGACTCGGCCGCGACGCAGAGGGCCATGGCCTGAGGAAGAAGCTTCGTCAGCAGCGACCGCGCTTCGGGATCGGAGAGGTCTACCGACCCGGTGAGCAGCGAGCGTGACAGCGACGAAAGCACCTGGCGTCCGACGTAGGTCTCGCGGAAGCGGAGATTCTTGAGCCGCTGGACGGTGACTCGATCGGCCATGAACGCGTCGACGGCTGTGGCGATCTCATCGCTCTGTGCATCGGCCGAGAACCGTTCGAGGTCGATCAGCTCCTCGAAGCCGAAGGTGTCGAGATACCGTCGTGCCCGACGACGGATTGCGGCGCTCGTCAACACGTAGGGCCGGAGCCCCTGACCTTCGAGTGCCTTGAGGAGCATGCCCTCGATCTTGAGCTGGTAGGGCCAGTCGGTGAGGCTCACGACCAGAGCCGGCGGTCCCTCCCGGGTCCCGGCGCGACGAAGGAAGGGATGGTCGTTCCGGAACCGTCGCGCGTCGGCGCGTATGTCCAGCTCGGCCCGGAGCAAGCGGGGATTCCGGAGGCCACGGCGAAGGCGGGCCGCCGCATGCCGGGCAGCCAGGATACGGGCTCTGCGGCTCATCCCCTCCCGGCAGGCGACGCGTCGGGCCGCCGCTCGATCCGAAGGGTCGTGCGCATCCGGCGAGTATAGGGTTCGCCGGATGCCGGGCACCCTTCGCGACGCGCCACCCGACGGGCTGCGAGCGGAAGCGGAACAGGAGTTGCCGAAGGTACTGCACATCAGCCATTTCGACGAGTACGGCGGCGCTGCTCGTTCGGCCCACCGCCTCCACGAGGGCCTTCGACGACTCGGCGTCGTCTCCAGGATGCTCGTCGGCAACCGGTCCGGAAACGACCCGGACGTTGCCGAGATCGGGCCGACGACCGCCGATCGCGTGCTGAACCGCATGGGCTACGAGCTGGGGGTGCAATACCCCTACCTCCCCTCGATGAGAGCCCTCGGGCGCAACCCCTGGTGGCGTGAGGCAGACGTCATCCAGCTCGCGAACGTGCACGGTGGCTTCTTCGGCTACACGTCACTCCCACGCCTCGTTCGGGAGAAGCGCCTCGTCTGGTGCATCCACGACATGTGGTCGTTCACCGGTCACTGCGGGTACTCCCACGGCTGCGACCGCTGGCTCACGGGCTGCGGCGCGTGCCCGGATCTCGCGTCGTACCCGCCGGTACGACGAGACGGCACCCGCGTGAGCTGGAAGCTCAAGAAGCATGTCTATTCCCGGCTTGCACTCACGATCGTCGCCCCCAGCCAATGGCTTGGAGGCCTTGCGCGTCAAAGCCCGTTGCTGGCGCGGTTCCCGGTTCATGTGATTCCGTACGGCGTCGATGCGGAGCTCTTTGTCCCGATCGACCGACGCGCCGCCAGAGACCGCCTCGGTCTGGCCGAGGGTGAGCCGATCGTCCTCGTCGTCGGCCTGGAGCCGAGGAAGGGATCGGAGCTCGTGGGGGCAACGATGGCCGCCGCCGCCGCCGCACTCGGGAGATCCGTGACGCTGCTCGTGGTGGGCGGCACTGCGAACGCCGAGCCACCGCGAGGCTTCCCCGTCAAGGTGCTCGGCCCCGTCGACGAGGTCACGATGCGTGACGCGTACGCGGCTGCCGACGTCTACCTGCTGCCGACGCGGTTCGACAACCTTCCCAACACGGTGCTGGAGGCCATGTCCTGCGGCACACCCGTGGTCGCGACGAACGTCGGTGGGATTCCGGACGTGATCGCCGACGGGGTCAATGGGCTCGTGCGCGAGGTGGACGGTGCCCACCTGGGGGAGGCCGTCGGAACGGCACTGGCCTCCCCGGAGCTCGCCACCCGCCTGGGCACACAGGCGCGCCGCGACATCCTCGCCTCTCTGACGCTCGAGCACCAGGCTCGCGCCTATCTCGACGTCTACCGGGAAGCTGCCCGATGACCGCCACGGACCACTCCGGGTCTCGCGCAGGGCGGTTTCCGGGTTCGATGCGACCGTGAGGGTCGCTCTTCTCGTCAGCGGGATCCCGAACGCGACGAGCGCCGGCGGTGCCCTCACCACGTGGACGGTTGCGGCCGATCTCCTCAGCCGAGGACACGAGGTAACCGCGGTCTGTCTCGTCGATCCTGCGTATGCGGATCCCGCGGGGGTCACGCTGGCCCAGCGGCAAGCGGACCTCGAAGCGCTCGGCGCGGAGGTCACCACGGTCGAGACCGAGAGTCGCGCCAACCAGGCTGGGCGGCTACGGCGGTTGCTGGCGCCCACGCCGGAGGACGTGTTCCCGACCCTCCTCGAACAGCCTCGGTTCCAGGCGGCAGTCGCCGCGGCGCGGCCCGACGTGGCGTTCGTCTACCACTGGGAGGCGCTGGCCGCGAGCCGCGGGATCGCCGTCCCGCGCCTGGCTGCCGTCGGCGACCCCGCCCACCTTCCCGCCCTGTATCGGTTCCGTCTCGAGCGCAAGAGGGTCAGCCGGTCGAGCATCAGCCGACTCCTGGCGCTCCAGGCACAGCTGCGGAGGCAGCCGGGGCTGATGGGGCGGTTCCTCGCGGAATGCGAGGCCGCCGGCGCCGGGGCCGCTCACCATGCCGAGTGGTTTCGCACGCATGGAGCTCCCCACTGCACCTATCTGCGCACACCGATGCCCGACCCGGTCGGCGACGGCTGGCGAGCTCTCCGGGACCGCGCGCGCACAGACGGCCCGCCCCGGATCCTGCTGGTCGGACATCTCCGGGGCGTGGTGACTCTCGAGGGTCTGACGCTGTTCGCTCGCGATACCCTCCCGGTGCTCGAACGGGAACTGGGAGTCGACGGGTTCGAGGTGCGCATTGTCGGGGGGTACGAGGCTCCGATGGAGCTGCGGGCCTCGCTCACGCGCCCGAACGTGAAGTTCCTCGGACACCTCGGCTCCGTGGAGGAGGAGTTCCTCACCGCCGACCTGCTCCTCGTCCCGAACTCGATCGAGCTCGGCATGCGCGTCAGGATCCTGACCGGCCTGTCCTTCGGGTGCTGCATCGTCACGCATGCGGCGAATCGGCTCGGGATTCCCGAGCTCGAGCATGATCAGAATGCTCTCATCGCGTCGAGCGGGTCAGGACTGGCGCGAGCGATCGTGCGTGCACTGGGGGATGAGCCGCTCCGGCGCCGGATCGAAAGCGGGGCACGGTCCACTCACGACCGATCGTTCTCACTCGCCGCCGCGGGAGGGGTGATCGAGAGGACTCTCGCCGGGATCTCCAAACCGGTCGCCCGGTGAATCGGACGACGACGAGCACCCGAGAGGTCGCTACCCGTCCTCTGCCGGACGGCTTCGAGTCCGCCGCAGCATCGGCACGACGGCGAGGATCACCCGGGCGCCCACGAAGCCACAGAGCAGCTCCGCCGCGACCAACACGACCAGCAGTGCTTCCGGCGACTCCACCGCGTAGCGGCGCACGAAGAAGAGTGCCGTGATGAATGCGCCCGCGAGCACCACACTCAGGTCCTGGAACGGCGTTGCCGCGCTGCGTCGCGCAATCACCTGGACGACGACACGAAACACGAGCGCCTGGAGCAGGAGTGCCGTCGCAGCGCCGGCGGCTCCGAACAGCGGCACGAAGACGAACAGCGAACCTATCGCCACCGCATTCGTGAGCACTCCGAGCTTGGCCACCGTCGACGACACTCCGGTCGCGTACAGGACTCCGGTCGCCGCCTTGCCGGAGCTCTGCAGCAGGACGAGCAGGAACCACGGCGCGAGGAACACCCATGCGCCCGTCAGCTTGTTGTTCGTCAGCGTGGAGATCAGCTGCTCGCCGAACAGGATGAACGGCACTGCCACCATCGCGGTCGCCAGATGCATCGCCGACCACACACGACCCGTCACCGGGAAGCTGGCCCCCTCCTTCGCCTCGGCCAGCGTGACGGGCCACGTCGCCCGGTTGACCGCGTTCAGACCCTGCTGAATCAAGCTCCGGTAGGCGATCGAGTGCGCATAGGTGCCCAGCTGCGTGAACCCCGTGTAGCTCGCGAGAAGCATCCGCTCGACGAGGGGCTGCACTGCTTCGAGAGCCTGTGGAGCGAGGAAGTGCCTCTGACCCAG
The DNA here is from genome assembly GCA_963721955.1 of uncultured Thermoleophilia bacterium. GTDB lineage: Bacteria > Actinomycetota > Thermoleophilia > Gaiellales > Gaiellaceae > Gaiella. The sequence continues at coordinate 12,562 of CAVRKG010000007.1, forward strand.
ATTGGCTCGAACGATGCCGCGATGGAGCGCGAGGTACGGAGAGAGCACGATCAGGCTCGTCGCCAACGCCGTCAGGCTCCCGGCCAGGCTCCCGACGAAGAGTGCGATTCCTCCGAGATCGAAGACGTACAACGAGACCAGCAGGACGACAGAGGTCATCAGAGCCTGCAGGACCAGCGAGAAGGAGAACCAGGATGCCCTTCCTTCCACGGTCAGCACGTCCACGGTGATCGCCCACGGCGCTGCGAGGATCGCCCCGACGAGCACGAGGGCAAGGCCACGAAGGGGGACTTCGTCGAGGAGGCCGGCATGGCCGCGGACAACGAAAGCGGCGGTGAGGATCACCGCGCCCCAGAAGGCCGCGATCAACACGGCGCGAGCTACGAGCGTGCTGACCAGCTCGCGACGCGCGGGCTCATCGGCGCCGACGAAGGAATTCGAGATGAAGAAGGTCGTGCCGAGCGTTCCCAGGATCGAGCCGAACCCCGCCACCGTCGCGCCGAGGGCGAAGACCCCGTAGTTCGCCGGGCCGAGAATGCGCGTCGCGAGCGGTAGCGTCACGAACGAGAGCAGCGTCGTGACGACAGAGCTCGCGAGGTAGGTCGTAGCCCGAGAGCTCAGTCTTGCGTCGGCGCGAGAGCTCCCGCGGATGACGCCCCTGAGCAGCCGTCGCGGCATCGCGATCTAGCCGACGATCGCAGTGTCGCAGCGCTTGCGGGCGGGTCCGCACTCGGCCTGCAAGGCGAGAAACGGGAGGCCGCCAGCGAGCTCTCCGTCCCGTCCCATCTTTCCGTCGGGCGTCACGGGCGCAAGCATGCCCGAATGTTGCGCCGGTCGGCTCAGCAACTACTCTGACGCCATGACCGAACGCGTCTTCGTTCTCGCCGAGGCAGGCATGAATCACGATGGCAGCATCGGCAACGCGGGGAGGCTCGTCGACGTGGCTGCCGCCTGCGGAGCAGACGGGATCAAGTTCCAGCTCCACGACGCGGCGGCCGAGACGATTCCGGACGCACCGACACCGCCCTACTTCGGCGCCGAACCACGCTACAGCTACTTCGAGCGGACGGCGTTCGCCGACGACGAGTGGCGCAGCCTGAGGGAGCGTTGTCACGAGAAGGGGATCGCGTTCGTCTGCTCGCCGTTCTCCGTCGAGGCGGTCGAACGGCTCGAGAGGATAGGCGTCGATCGGTACAAGGTCGGCTCCGGCGAGGTGACGAACACGCCCCTGCTCGAGCGGCTGGCAGCAACCGGAGTTCCCGTGATCCTGTCCTCCGGGATGAGCTCGTGGGACGAGCTCGACCGCGCGGTCGAGATCCTGCGCTCGGTCGAGTTGTCCGTCCTCCAATGCACGTCGGAATACCCCTGCCCTCCTGATCGGGTCGGCCTGAACGTGATGCTCCAGATGCGAGATCGCTACGGGCTCCCCGTCGGGCTCTCCGACCACACACTCGGTACGGCCGCCTGCGTGGCCGCCGCGGCGCTCGGCGCGGCGGTGGTCGAGAAGCACTTCACCCTCTCCAGGGAGATGTACGGCCCCGATGCGGCGATGTCGCTCGAGCCGTCCGATCTCGCGCGACTCGTCCAGGATGTCCGCGACGTGGAGGAGATGCTCGGCGCGGAGGTCGACAAGAACGACGTGACCCACCTGGCGGAGATGAAGCGGATCTTCGAGAAGAGCGTCGTCTCGACGCTTCCGATCGAGGCGGGTCGGGTGATCGGGCGCGAGATGGTCGCGGTCAAGAAGCCCGGCACGGGGATCCCGGCCGCGCGCCTCACCGAGGTCGTAGGTCGCGTCTCGCGGCGCGCGATCGCCGCAGACGCGGTGCTCACCGAGGCCGACATCGACTGGGAAGCGCCGCCGGCGTGAGGAAGGTCTGCGTCGTCGTCGGCTCGCGCGCCAACTACTCGAGCATCAAGTCGGCGATGCGGGCGATCGACGACCACTCGGAGCTCGAGCTCCAGCTCGTCGTCGGAGCCTCCGCGCTTCTCGACCGCTACGGGTCCTCCGTGGATGTGATCGAGCGTGACGGGTTCGAGCCCGCCGAGCGCGTCTTCATGCTGATCGAGGGCGAGACGCCGAGCACGATGGCCAAGTCCACGGGTCTCGGGCTGCTCGAGCTTCCGACCGCCTTCGAGCGGCTACGCCCGGACATCGTGATCACGGTCGGCGATCGATTCGAGACGATGGCGACCGCGTTGGCGGCCGCCTACATGAACATCCCGCTCGCACACACGATGGGAGGAGAGGTCTCGGGCACGATCGACGAGAGCATTCGGCACGCCGTCACGAAGTTCGCCCACATTCACTTCCCCGCCTGCTCGGACGCCGCCGAGCGGATCATCCGTCTCGGCGAGATTCCGGAGATGGTGTTCAACGTCGGCTGCCCGAGAATCGATCTCGTAGCGGATGTCCTGTCGGAGCCCGGTGACGGACTCGGCGACCTCTTCGCAGCGGGCGTCGGCGAGGTACTGGACATCGAGCAGCCGTTCGTCCTCGTTTCGCAGCATCCTGTGACGACCGAGTACGGAGAGGGTGAGCATCAGATCACGGAGACCCTCACGGCGGTGCGGGAAGTCGACATGCCCGCAATCGTCCTCTGGCCGAACGCGGACGCCGGCTCCGAGGAGATCGCGCGTGGGATCCGGAAGCTGCGCGAACGCGATCTCGACCGGGGCATGCACTTCTTCAAGAACCTGCCGACGGAGACCTATATCCGGCTGATGGACCGAGCCGCCTGCGTGATCGGAAACTCGAGCTCGGCGATCAGGGAGGGGGCATTCATCGGAACCCCGGCGGTCAATATCGGCACGAGGCAGGTCGGGCGCCAGCGCGGCGACAACGTGCTCGACGTCGGCCACGGCACGGGCGAGATCTCCGCCGCCATCAGCCGACAGGTTGCGCACGGCCGCTTCCGGTCCGAGCCGATCTACGGCGATGGACGAGCCGGGGAGCGCATTGCCGAGATCCTCGTCGACGTGACCCCTTCGATCCAGAAGCGGATCACCTACTGATGGAGCTCCTCGGTCTCATCCCGGCACGGGAGGGGTCGAAGGGAGTTCCGGGCAAGAACCTCGCTCCCCTCGCGGGAGCGCCGCTGCTCGAGTGGACGTGTGCCGCGGCACGTGGCTGCCCGCGACTCACGCGCTGCATCGTCTCGACGGACTCGCCTGAGATCGCTGCAGCAGCAGAGTCGCTCGGGATCGAAGTGCCCTTCCTGCGCCCGGCTGCCCTCGCCCAGGACGAGACGCCGATGATCGACGTTCTCGTTCACGCGCTCGACGAGCTCGGGGACCCCGATGGCATCGTGTTGCTGCAGCCGACCTCCCCTCTGCGCACAGCGGAGCACATCGACGAGGCGATTCGCCTGTTCGTGGATTCCGGCGCCGATTCGGTCGTCAGCGTCGTCCGCGTTCCGCACAACTTCGTCCCGGCGTCGCTTCTTCGTGTCGTGGACGGGAGGGCGGAGCCCGCGGGAGCCGCCGAGACAGCTCCCCGGAGACAGACGAAAGCGGTCGTGTATGCGCGCAACGGACCGGCCGTGCTGATCTGCCGCCCCGAGGTCATCCGGCAGGGTGTCCTCTACGGCCCTGACACCCGCGCCTACGAGATGTCCGCGGCCGACTCGATCGACATCGACACGCCGTTCGATCTCGAGCTCGCCGACTGGCTCCTGCGCCGGAGAGAGCAGGTCCGATGAGCCGACCCCGCA